>CAWBRV010000008.1:0-1485589 GCA_963791225.1 uncultured Actinomycetes bacterium | reverse complement strand
CGCCACAGAGCCGCGGTTCATACCTGACCGCTTTCCTAGTAGAGAGCGGGGCACGTTTGAACCGAGTGGAAGAAAGCGGGGCAAGCTTGAACCGCGTGCACCTCGCTAGCGCGCACCGTTTGGTTCGCTCGCTTGCCACCAGACCAGGGCCGCAAACCCAGTCGCAGAGACAAATCAGACCAAGGGTCGGAGCTGTTCAGGCCGCGGTGATCCAAGCGCTCGCGGAAGCCGACCGGCCGCTCCGAGCCCGCGAAATCCACACAGCCGCTCAGAAACTCGCCAAAACGCCGCTTTCCTGGAACACCGTCAAGGACTGCCTGCACAAGCACGCGCGCCGACCCGGCAGCCCGGTCGAACGTGTCAGCCACGGCCGATACCGGTATCGCTGAGCGACGCCGGCACTGCCCACTCCACATCGGTCAGCAGGTTTCGCCGCGCTCGCGGCATGTCGTGCTGGTCGCCTCTTTGCCAGGCATTGACGGGGGCTGATCCGGGCAGTAGCGTCGATCTCTTCTGACTTCCACGGAGGGGCGGCGTGGGTCGATTCGACGAGGTCTATCGGCGTTCACTGGACGAGCCGGAGGAGTTCTGGGCGGAGGCTGCCGCTCGGATCGATTGGGTCGAGCCGTGGGAGCGGGTGCTCGACGATTCTCGGGCGCCGTTCTATCGCTGGTTCACGGGCGGGCGGCTGAACACGTGCTACAACGCGCTCGACCGTCACGTCGAGCGGGGCCGCGCCGATCAGCTGGCGCTGATCTACGACTCGCCGGTGACGGAGCACGGTCGAGTCGTTCACCTATCGCGAGCTGCGCGACGCGGTCGCGCGTTTCGCCGGTGCGCTGGCCGCGCAGGGGGTCGAGCGAGGCGACCGCGTCATCGTCTACATGCCGATGGTGCCCGAGGCGGTGATCGCGATGCTCGCGTGCGCGCGGATCGGTGCGATCCACTCGGTCGTGTTCGGCGGCTTCGCGGCGGACGAGCTCGCGAGCCGGATCGACGACGCGAAGCCGAAGGTGATCGTCTCGGCTTCGTGCGGCATCGAGCCGAGCGGCGTGATCGCGTACAAGCCGCTGCTCGACGCGGCGATCGGGATGGCCGACGACGAAGCCGGAGCGCTGCATCATCCTGCAGCGGCCGATGCTCGAGGCCGAGCTCGAGCCTGGGCGCGACCTCGACTGGGACGAAGCGGTCTCGGGGGCCGAGCCGGCCGGCTGCGTGCCGGTCGAGGCGACCGATCCGCTCTACATCCTCTACACCTCCGGCACGACCGGCCAGCCGAAGGGGATCGTGCGCGACAACGGCGGCCATGCCGTGGCGCTCGAGTGGACGATGAAGCACGTCTACGACGTCGAGCCGGGCGAGGTCTACTGGGCGGCCTCCGACGTCGGCTGGGTCGTCGGCCACTCCTACATCGTCTACGCGCCGCTCCTCCACGGCTGCACGACCGTCCTCTACGAAGGCAAGCCGGTCGGCACGCCCGACGCGGGCGCGTTCTGGCGCGTGATCTCCGAGCACGGTGTCTGCACGCTCTTCACCGCGCCGACCGCGTTCCGCGCGATCCGCCAGCAAGACCCCGAGGGCGAGCCACATCGGCCGCTACGACCTCTCGCGCTTCCGCGCGCTCTTCCTCGCCGGCGAGCGCTGCGACCCCGAACACGCTCCACTGGGCCGAGGAGAAGCTCGGCGGTGCCGGTGATCGACCACTGGTGGCAGACCGAGACCGGCTGGGCGATCGCCGCCAACTGCCTCGGCATCGAGCGGCTGCCGGTCGTGCCCGGGCTCGCCGACCCGCGCCGTGCCGGGCTGGGACGTCCGCGTCGCTCGACGCCGGCGGCGAGCAGCTCGCCGCCCGGCGAGATCGGCGCGCTCGTCGTCAAGCTGCCGATGCCGCCCGGCTCCTCGCCGACGCTCTGGAACGCCGACGAGCGCTTCCGCGAGGCCTACCTCTCCGCATTCCCCGGCTACTACCAGACCGCCGACGCCGGCTACATCGACGAGCACGGCTACGTCTTCGTCATGGCCCGGACCGACGACATCATCAACGTCGCCGGCCATCGCCTCTCGACCGGCGCGATCGAGGAGGTGCTCGCCTCGCACCCGGACGTGGCCGAGTGCGCGGTGATCGGCGTGGCCGACGAGCTCAAAGGGCAGTTGCCGGTCGGCCTCCTCGTCCTGAAGGCGGGCGTCGAGCGCCCGCACGCCGAGATCGTCGCGGAGGTCGTGCAGCTCGTGCGCGAGCGGATCGGCCCGGTCGCGTCGTTCAAGACCGCGGTCGTCGTCGAGCGCCTGCCCAAGACCCGATCCGGCAAGATCCTGCGCGGAACGATGCGCCGAATCGCCGACGGCGAGGAGTACACAGTCCCGGCCACGATCGACGACCCCGCGATCCTCGACGAGATCACGCGACGCACTCCACGCGCTCGGCTACGCGCGGCCGCAGGAAGCAACGTCCGTGCAGAACTGACTACACCCGCCGGCTGGGACAAGGTCGCTTGGCGGGCGGGGTGGCTGGGGGAGAGTGACCTGACCCCCTGAAACTGGTCCAGCCTTAAGGGACTTCTTTCAAACCCCTCGAGGGCACTTGAGGGTATGGACCTAAGCGGACTATTCTCAAACCTCCCCGCGCCCCTGTCAGAGCTGCTCGGCGACGTGTGTGCCACCTAACGGACAGCTGTCAAACCCTCCGGCGCCGCTTGAGCGGCGGCTTCGCGTCTACACCCCTGCCGTTTGAGCCAGTCTGGCCAGGTCGAGCGCTTCCTCGATCGGGAGGTTGCGGCCGGTCTCGGTGGCGCGGGCGACCTCGTCGGCGGGGAGCGCAGCTCGCGCTTGTTCGACGAGCTCCCGGCCCGGCGTGTCGTCGGAGTAGACGACGACGATGCCTTCTTCCTGGGCGTACACCTCGGCCGCAGCGGCGATCTGCAGGGCGCGCTCGGGACGGTGCTCGACCGCCTCGGCGGCTGCAAGCCCCAGGAGCGAGAGCCCCACGCCGCGCACGCTGGCGACATCGGTGTGCGCCTGCACCGAGTCGAAGAAGTAGCGGCGGGCCAGCGCGACCTCTCCGCTGTCGAGGCAGGCCCAGGCCATCTCGGACAGGATCCGCGCCACCTCGCCCCGGTCGCCGACCGCCTCGAACGCGGCAAGCGCCTGCCGGTAGAGGTCCAGGGCCGCCGTCGATTCGCCGCGGCCGGCGGCCAGCTGGGCGAGACCGCCGAACGACGTGCCAATTCCTTCGCAGTCGCCGAGCCGCTGTTGAATCTGGAGTGCCTCCAAGTACCGCGCCTCTGCCACGTCGACCTCGCCGCTCAGCGCGTGGGCGATGCCGTTGAAGCTAAGAGCGAAGCCCAGCGCCCACTCGAACTCACGACCGCGGCTCTGCTCGATCCCGCGCGCGGTCCACTCGAGCGCGCCCTCGGTGTCCACTCCGAGCAGCCCGAGCCCTTGGCACAGCGCGGCAAGACACAGCTCACGACCGGCCCCCACCTCCTCGGCGATCCGGTACGCCTCGCCCCATTCCTCGTTCGCGCGCTCGATCTGGCCGGTCATCCAGGAAGCAAGGCCGACGTTGATCAGCGTCCCTGACCGGCCCACGCTGGGAGGCAGACCCTGACTCGCTGCGAGAAATGCCTCGGCGTACTCGCGTGCGCTGACGTTCTTACCGCGGATGTGCCAGTACATCCACAGGTCGCCGCAAAGCTGCATTCCCCCTTCGCAGGCGGCTGCGTCACCGCCCCGGGCTCCGGCGAGGAGCGTCTCGAGCGCCGCCTGCAGGTTGCCTTCCTCGGCGATGCCGCGCTCCACGGATCCGATTTGGTCGGGTCCCTCGATTGCATCGCGAACCTCGCGTGCGACCTCTGCATAGCGGCGTGCTTGTCTCCCCGCGATCTCGCCCGCCTCGCCGGCAAGGTCGAGCCGTTCCGCCGCGAACTCGCCGATCGTCTGCAGCATCCGAAGCCGGCCGCTCCGCCCGTCCACCTGGACGAGCGCCTTGTCGACGAGCGACTCCAGCTCGTCGAGACAGGTTGCGCCGGGGTCGGCACAGACCGCCTCGACGTCGGCCAGCGTGCACCCGCCGGCGAAGACGGCCATGCGCCGGAACAAACGCTGCTCTTGCTCGCTCAAGAGCGAGTGGCTCCAGTCGATCGTGGCGCGCAGCGTCTGCTGCCGCTCGTGCGCATCACGACGACCGGAGGTGAGCACGTCGAGAGCGTGATCGAGCCGCTCGAGCAGGGCGTCCGGCGACAAGAGCCGAAGCCTGGCGGCGGCAAGCTCGAGCGCGAGCGGCAGGCCGTCGAGACGCTGGCAGATGGCAGCCACGGTCGCCTCGCTGTCGGGCGACTCCGCGGCCGTCCCCGCGCGCTCGACGAACAACACGACCGCAGAGTCGATCTCGAGCGGCGCGAGCGGGTACTCGCGCTCGGCGTCGATTCTGAGCGGCGTCCTGCTGGTCGTGACGATCCGGAGCTCCGGGCAGCGCTCGACGATCCGGGCGATCTCAGGAGCGGCAGTGACGATCTGCTCGAGGTTGTCCAGGAGCAGGAGCGCCTTTCTGTTGCCGATCAGCGCGGTGATCCCCTCGCCCAGCGTCCGCTCCTCAGCCTCCTTCACATCGAGTGTTTCGGCGAGGGCCGGCAGGAAGTCCTCAGCCTCGGTGATGTCGGCCATCGGCACGAACGCGACACCGTCCAGGAACTCGGGCGCGAGCCGGCGGCCGAGCTCGCAGACGATGCGCGTCTTCCCAACCCCGCCCGGCCCGGTGATCGTCACGACCCGGTGCTCGCGCGCAAGCTTGAAGAGCGCCGCCAGGTCGTCGGCCCGCCCCACCAGCCCCGTCGCCGGGTCGGGGAGATTGCTGGGCAAGCTCGCCAGCCGCTCGCCCTTTCCCTCCAGCGCACCGGGATCCGGGACGACGATGCCGTCGGCTGAGACGGCGTAGAGCTCAAACGGCCGACCGACGTGCTTCAGCCTGAATCGCCCGAGCGCGACGACGGCGATGTCGCTCCGGTTCCTGATCTGGTCGTACGCGGCGTCGGACAGCATCACGCCCCCGGGCACGGCGAACGATTCGATCCGGGCGGCGATGTTGACGGCTTCGCCCGTGAGCCGCTCGGCCTCGACGACCACCTCGCCGACATGGACGCCGATTCGAACCGGGACGTCCTGCGCGGCGAGCTCCTGCTGCATCGCGACCGCGGCCCCGACCGCGGCAAACGAGCTCGGAAACATGCTCATGCTCCCGTCCCCGAGCCGCTGGACGATCGTCCCGCCGAAGGCGTCGTGCTGGCGGTCGAGCGCGGCCACGTACCGCTGTCGCGTGTCGACGGCCAGACGTTCGTCCGTCTGTATCAGCGCTGTGTAGCCGACCATGTCGGTGAACATGACGGCGACCAGCCGGCGATCGAGCCCGTCGCTCACGGAACGACCCTATTGCAACAGGCGATGGGAACTAAACGGAGCACTCTCGAACCCTCGACTCCAGGTTGAGCTTCCGAGGTTGGGCGATCTGCAAGCCGGTTTGTAGGCCGCTCGCAGTACTCAGCTCGATGGCGAGCGTTTGCCATCGTGAGTGTCTGCACGACTGGAGCCCGCTGGACAGCGGAGTTGTGTCGCTCCATGATCGCGTGTGATGGTGCGCGATCTCCCGACCGGCGTTGTCACGTTGCTGTTCACGGACGTGGAGGGCTCGACGCGGCTGCTACACGAGCTCGGCGACGACTACGGGGAGGCGCTGCAGGAGCATCGGCGGCGGCTCCGGGTTGCGTTTGCGGAGCACGAGGGTGTCGAGGTCGACACGCAGGGTGACGCATTCTTCGTCGCCTTCGCCCGTGCGTCGGACGCTGTCGCCGCTGCTTCCGAGGGCCAGCGGGCGCTGGCCGATGGGCCGATACGGGTTCGGATGGGGCTGCACACGGGAGAGCCGGGGCTGACCGAGGAGGGCTATGTCGGTCTGGACGTGCACAAGGGCGCCCGCATCGCGGCGGTCGGCCACGGCGGCCAGGTGCTGCTCTCGCAGACGACGCATGCGCTCGTGGACACGGATGTTCGCGACCTGGGCGTGCACCGGCTCAAGGATCTGAGCGCGCCGGAGCGCATCTACCAGCTCGAGGTTGAGGGTCTGCCGCGCGAGTTTCCGTTGCTGAAGACGGTCGAGGCCGGCATGAAGAACCTTCCGCGGCCGCGAACGTCGTTCGTCGGTCGTGCGTCGGAGCTCGAAGCGATCGACCGGTTGCTGGAGGACCCCGAGTGTCGCCTGCTCACGCTCGTCGGGCCGGGCGGGGCGGGCAAGACCAGGCTTGCTCTCGAGGCCGCCGCTCACCGAGTCGACCGCTATCCGCACGGTGTCCACTTTGTCCCGCTCGCCTCCGTAGCCTCGCCGGACTTCCTTGGGCCTGCCCTCGCCGAGTCGATCCAGTTCGCCGTCGACGCCGTGCACAGCGGCTTCTCGGCACAGGACCAGTTGCTCGACTACCTCAGCGAGCGCTCGACGCTGCTCGTGCTCGACAACTTCGAGCATCTCGTCGAGGGCTCCGGGTTTCTCAGCGAGGTGATCGAGCGCGCCCCACACGTCGAGCTCCTGACGACCTCTCGGGAGCGTCTGAACGTCCAGAGCGAATGGGTGTTCGACGTTGAGGGCCTCGGCCTCGCGGAGAACGGGAACGGAAGCGCTTCCGCGGTGCGGCTGTTCGTCGAGCGGGCGACGCAGGTCGTACCCGGCTTCGCCCTCGACGACGCCGGGTACTCGCAGGCGCTCCGCATTTGCCGGCTCGTCGACGGCATGCCGCTCGGCATCGAGCTCGCGGCCTCCTGGGCGTCCGTGCTCTCCTGCGCCGAGATCGCGGACGAGATCGAGGGCAACATCGACTTCCTCGCCACGTCGATGCGCGACGTGCCCGAACGACAGCGCAGTCTGCGAGTGACCATCGACCAGTCGTGGCGCCTGCTCACCGACGAGCAGCGCAGCGCCTTCTCGCGGTTGTCCGTGTTCCGCGGCAGCTTCGATCGCAGCGCCGCCGTCGCGGTCACGCGCGCCGACCTGCGCCTCCTCTCGGAGCTCGTTGCCAAGTCGCTCCTGCGCCGTCCGGACTTCGGCCGCTTCGAGCTGCACGAGCTGCTGCGGCAATACGCGGCCGAGCAGCTGCGGCTGTCACCCGCCGAGGAAGTGAACGCCCGCGAGCGTCACGCGCGTCACTACGCGGCGATGCTCCTGGAACGGCAGGCGGCACTCCTAGGCCCGGAGCTCGCGGTCGCGCGGGACGAGCTGCGGGGAGAGGCGGACAACCTCCGCGCCGCGGCCGAGTGGACGCTGGCCGAGGACGACGAGCACGTGGCGCTGCCCGTGTTGGACACCTTCTACACCTTCCTCTGGATGCACAGCTGGTTCGACGGGGCCGAGACGCTTGAGCGGCTCGCCCGGACGGCTGGCTTCGAAGCAGACGATCCCGGAAGCGCGACCGGCGTCGCGCTGGCCGCGGCGACGTGCCGGATCGCCATCGGCGCCCGACTCGGGTACGACCCGGCGGCTGAGGAGGTCGCCATGCGCTGCCTGCCCGTCCTGCGGGCGCGAAACCTGGAGCGAGAGCTCGCGCGCTGCCTGTGTGCGCTGGGCATCGTGGCGGTGTATCGGGACGTCTTCCCGGAGGCGGTGGCGTTCCTCGAAGACGGAACGGAGATCGCAAGAGCAACCGGCGACGGGCTCACCGAGTGCGGCGGCCTGATGGATCTCGGTTTCGCCAGGCTCCTCATGGACGACCTCGAATCGGCGCGCGAGTCGTTCGAGGCTGCGCATGTCCTCTCAGAGAAGCTGGGCAATCCCGTGCTGCGCGCGTACGCCACGAGCAAGCTCGGCCTCCTCGCCGATGCCGAGGAGCGCTACGGCGACGCGCTCAGGCTGCACATGGAAGCGCGCGACCTCTTCGCGTGCGTCGGCGACGCCGCAGGACCGGGCTATGCGCTCAGTCGCGCGAGCCTGAGCGCGTTCGGCCTGGGCGACTACTCCGAGGCCTTGCGCCTCGGTCGCGCCGGCTACGAGGCCTTCTCGGAAAGCAACCACCGCTGGGGCCTGATGACGGCACTCTGCCGCATCGGCTTCGCGGCACTTGCGCTCGGGGACGGCCCCGAGGCGCGCGAGCGCTTCTGCGACGCACTCGATCGTGCGCACGCCTCCGAGGCCGTATCGCTGGAGCTCCTCGCACTCAGCGGGATCGGCGCCTGCCTCGCCGAAGATGCCGGGGAACAGGAGCGAGCCGCAGTGATTCTCACATTCGCGATGGGTCACGAGCAGCTGCCCCCGTCCTACTCCTTCGCCGCCCGCCCGGCCCTCGATCGGCTCGAGGCGGAACTGCCGCCGGAGCAACTCGCAGCCGCCCGGGAGGCGGCTGCGGTCGCGACGCTGGAAGAGCTCGAGCGGACGGTACGCCGGTCCGTCTGAAACCGGGGGCAGGGCTAGCCTCTGGCCTCCCGGAAGCAGATCAACAGCAGTAAGGGTCGTACCTGACCATTTTCCTAGTCAGGTTCTCCCTGTAAATCGAGGGTATGGAGCCGAGGGGGTTCGAACCCCTGACCTTCTGGCTGCCAGCCAGACGCTCTCCCAGCTGAGCTACGGCCCCTTGGTGAAGACAGTCTAGCCCGCGGCTTCGGCGGGAACTGCGATCGACGGCACGTCGCCCCACAGTTCCTCGAGGCGGTAGTAGCGGCGCGTCTCGGGCGTGAAGACGTGTAGGACGACGTCGAGATAGTCCGCGACGATCCAGGAGGAGTCGCCCTGACCCTCGACGGAGCGCGGGAGCGTGCGTCCCTCCTTCTTCAGCCGGGCGTGCACCTCGTCGTGGATCGCCTTCGCCTGCCGCGGGTTCTGGCCCGTGCAGATCACGAAGTAGTCCGTATACGTGCAGACCGGCCGCATGTCGAGGATGACGACGTCCTGCGCCAGCTTCTCCTGGGCGAGGCCGGCGATGCGGCGGGCGTGATCGAGTGACGTCAGGTCGGATTCGTCTCCAGGAGCCGGAACGAGCCCAGTCTAGCGGCGCTACCCGCCGCTCCGGTAGAGCCCGAGGCGCTCGATCTCCGCGGCGACTGCAGCCGGGACGAGCCCGTCGATGGGCTCGCCGCGCCCCACCCGCTCGCGGACGTCTCTCGAGGACACGCCGAGTGGCTCGATCTCGAAGAACGTGACGCGATCGGGGCGGTCGATGACCGCCAGGACGGGCTCGAGGCCCGCCCGGGAGATCCCGGGTCGCGTCGCGACGCCGAGGCGCGCCAGTTCGAGGACGCCGTTCGGCTCCTTCCAGCTCAGGAAGTCCGCGAACTGGTCGGCGCCGACGAGAAAGACGGGGTCGTCGAAGCGTCGCTCGCGGAGCATGTCGATCGTGCGCGCGTGCCGGTCGAGTTCGACCTCCTCGCCGGCGAACGCGGCACGAGCGAGCTCGAGCCGGACGGCCGGGTCGGTCGCGACCCGCTTGTGTCCGGGATCGGCGACGACGAGCACGACGACCCGGTCGAAGCCGAAGCGGGCTTTCGCGTCGCGGAGCAACGCGACGTGGCCGTCGTGCGGCGGGTCGAAGACGCTCCCGAACAGGCCGGTCAGTGGTACTCGAACTCCTCGTCGCCGATCGCGACCTCGTCGCCCTCCCGCGCGCCGGCGGCCTTGAGGGCGGCGGCGAGCTCGTCCTCGTCCGGAGGTCTGCCGACGACGCGGTAGCCGCGATCGGTGCGCAGGATCCGGAACGACGCCCGGCGCGGCTTCGGCCGGTAGACGAGGAAGTCGGGCACTGCCCCCTCGTCCACGATTTGCTCGGCCGGCTCGGGGATCAGGGAGAAGAGCGAGCGCCGGAAGAGCTCGACGCCCTCGCCGGTCGCGCAGGAGAGCGGGAAGACGCCGAGAATGCGCTCGTCGTCGACGCCGAGCACCGGCTCGGGCGCGATGTCGATCTTGTTCAGCACGACGATCTGCGGCAGCTCGTCCAGCCCGGCGCCGTAGGCGGAGAGCTCACCGTCGACCGCGCGGAACTGCTCGGCGGGGTCGCCGGCGGCCGCGTCGATCACGTGCACGAGTACGCGGGCGCGTTCGAGATGCGCCAGGAACTCGTGGCCGAGCCCGATCCCCTCCGCTGCGCCTTCGATCAGGCCCGGCACGTCGGCGACGACGAGCTGCCGGCCGTCGGGAGCGTCGACCGTGCCGAGGATGGGCGCGAGTGTCGTGAACGGGTAGTCGGCGACCTTCGGCTTCGCGTTCGAGATCCGGCGCAGGAGCGAGGACTTGCCGGCGTTCGGCTGGCCGACGAGGGCCGCGTCGGCGAGCAGCTTGAGGTGGAGCTCGACGTCGGTCTCGTCGCCGGGCATCCCGACCTCGGCAAAGCGGGGTGTCCGGCGCGTCGGCGTCGCGAACTGCTTGTTGCCGCGGCCGGCGGCACCGCCTCGCGCCACGACGACCCGCGCGCCCGGCCGGGCGAGATCGGCGACCAGCTCGCCCGCGTCGTCGCGAACCTCCGTCCCGACCGGAACGTGCAACTCGACGTCTCCTCCCGCTGCCCCGTGGCGGCCGGTGCCCCCGCCGTGGCCACCCTTGCCGGCGGTGATCCACCGCCGCGTGCGGAACGTCGAGAGGTCGCGGAGATCCGGGTCGGCGACGAGCACGACCGAGCCGCCGGGCCCGCCGTCGCCTCCGTCCGGGCCGCCCCGCGGGACGTGCTTTTCGCGGCGGAAGCTGAGCGCGCCGTCGCCGCCCCGACCGGCGACGACGTGGATGCGGGCACGGTCGTGGAACATGCTTCACAGTGTGTCAGCGATGCCGCCGGTGACCGACGCAGCGATCGAGTCGCTCCGGCAGACCGAGTTCACGGTCACCCGCGAGTGGGCGTATCTCGACCACGCCACCTTCGGCCCGCTCCCCGCGAGCCATGTCCAGGCGGCCGCGGAGTCGCTCGAGCGGACGGCACGCGAGGGCTCGCTGGGCCTCGGCGGCACCGAATTGCTCGAGTCGGTGCGCGTGGAGGCGGCGACGCTGCTCCACTGCTCCCCGGGCTCCGTCTGCCTTCCGAGGAGCACGAGCGAGGGGCTCGGCCTGCTCGCGCACGGGCTCGACTGGCAGCCCGGTGACGAGATCGTCGTCCACCGGCAGGAATTCGAGGGGTGCCTGGCGCCGTTCCTGAACGTCGTCGCCCGGGGCGTCCTGATCCGGGTCGCCCGCGGGCCGGACGAGATCGAGAGCCTGCTCGGCGACGGGACGCGGGCCGTGTGCCTCAGCGTCGTCGACCGCGAGACGGGTGCCCGGGCGCCGGTCGAGGCGATTGCGGCGGCCTGCCGCGCGCGGGGGATCTGGCTCGCGCTCGACGCGGCCCAGGCGATGGGCGTTCTCCCAATCGACGCCCCTGCGCTCGGCGCCGACATCCTGTCCGCGCACGGCTACAAGTACCTGTTCTCGGGCTTCGGGCTGGCGCCGACGTACTGCTCCGAGCGGGCGATCACGGAGCTCCGCGTCCCACAGGCGGGCTGGAAGAACGCCCGCGTCGGCCGGGAGTCGGACGGGTTCTCGCTCGCGTTCGAGGAGGCAGCGTCGCGCTTCGAGCCGACAATGAGCTCGCTCGCCGTCCTCGCCGGCATGCGCGAGTCGCTGCGGCTCCTGAACGCCTTCGACGAGGCCGGACGCGAGCGGCGAGCGTTGGCCGCAGCGGAGGCGATCGCGTCGGGCCTTCGCTCACGGGGGTACGAGCTGCCCGGATCTGCCGGCGTCGAGCCTCGGTCGGCGATCGTCTCGGCCCGGCATCCGTCCCTCCGTGCCGACGACCTCGTCCGGAAGCTTCGCGCCGCGCAGGTCGTGGCCGCCTCCGTGGACGACGCCCTTCGCCTCTCGACCCACTTCTACACGACCGCCGGGGACGTGGAGACGCTCCTCGCCGCGCTCCCGGACGGCTAGAGCCGCTACCCGGTGATCGCGACGGGAACGCCGTCGACGACGAGCCCGGGGGCAGAGAAGACGCAATCGACGTGGATCGCGGCGAAGTTGTCGCCGCCGTACGGGCCGAGGTTGTTGCCGATCGCGACATGCGCCGTGCCGGCGGCCTTTTCGTCGAAGAGGACATGCCCGCGCGGGCGGAGAGCCGGGTTGAGCCCGATCCCGAGCTCGGCGATCACGTTCGCACCCTCTCCCGCTTCCTCGACGAGCCGCCGGAGCGCGTCCGCCGCCTCGCCGCCGACGATCGAGACGGCCAGGCCGGCCTCGAAGCGCAGCACCACCGGCTCGAGCAACAGCTCCTCCTTCGACTCCGACGGAATCGTCAGGTCGACGACGAGCACGCCGTCCGCGCCGTCGGCGTGCGGCGCGATGCAGATCTCCCCGCCGGGGAAGTTGGCAACCCCGCCGGGCTCGAGCGGCAACGCGTCGGTCAACCAGGGACGTCCCGTGACTCGGAGCGCGAGATCGGTGCCGGCGGCGCCGCTGAGACGCAGCTCGCGGGCGCCCTCGACCGCCGCCAGGAGCTGCCGCGCCTGCGGCGCCACGTCCGGAAAGGGCTCCGACAGCTCGCCGAGCAGAGTCGGACGGTCGATGTCGGACGAGCTCAGAGCCCGCCCGCCGTGCGCGAGCAGCGCGTCGAGCATCGCGCGCCGGGCCGGCTGCTCCTCGACGTAGGAACGGCGGAGGAGCCCGATCGAGACGTCCGCCCAGACGGCGCTGTCCATGAGCTCGGCCGTCGGCTCGAGCAGCGGACGCGCCTCCGGGAAGCGCGCGACCCGGACCTCCGCGCCGACCGCTCGACCGGCCTCGGCGAGTTCGTCGCCTTCCGCCGCGAACGGCTCGTCGACGACGATCCGCAGCCCCTCGCCCGCACGGACGCCGGCGGCGGCGAGGTAGTTCTGGCACCAACCGGACACGGCAGCGATCATAGGGCGGCGTGGACCAGCACCCCTCGCGAGTCGAGCACCTCGCCGAGCTGCTCGTCGGGCGATCGCTCGGCGTCCAGCCCGGCTGGCAGGTCATGGTCACGGCCACCCCGCTCGCACGGCCGCTCGTCGAGGAACTCGTGCGCGCGATCGCGCGGCGCGGCGCCTACCCCCTCGTCCGGCTCTCGTTCACGGATCTCGAGCGCGTCCCGTTCGAGACGCTCTGGGCCGAGCACGCGCCCGAGGAGCTGCTGACGGTGCCGGCGCCGAGTGACGTACGCACGCGGAAGGAGATCGACGCGCGCGTCATCCTCTTCTCGGCCGAGAACGTCTACGCCGGGTCCCGACCTCGCGCCGGAGCGCCGGCTCGCACTGCGGACCGCGGCCCGCGCCGCCGTCGACACGGCCGCCGACATGGCCAAGCCGTGGGTCTCGTGCCCGTTCCCGACGCAGGCGCTGGCGCAGGAGGCGGGCCTGCCGCTGCGCGGCTACGAGGACGTGCTCTACGCCGCGTGCCTGCGCGACTGGGATGCGGAGGGCGAGCGGATGCGCCGCTACGTAGAGCGCTTCGACGAGGCGGAGCTCGTCCGAATCGTCGGCCCCGAGACCGACCTCACACTCTCGCTCGCAGGCCGTCGCGGCGAGATCGACGACGGGCACCGGAACATGCCCGGCGGCGAGTTCTTCTTCTCGCCGGTCGAGGACTCGGCCGAGGGCGTGATCACGTTCGGCGAGTATCCGGCGATGTTCCTCGGCCGCCGCTGCGAGGGCATTCGGCTCAGCTTCGAGCAGGGCCGGATCGCCGACGCGTCGGCGCGCATGGGCGAGGAGTTCCTGCTGTCCGTGCTCGACACCGATGAGGGGTCACGCCGCCTCGGCGAGCTCGGCATCGGCTGCAACCGCGGCATTCCGCGGAGCGTCCGGCACATGTGGTTCGACGAGAAGATCGACGGCACGATCCACCTTGCGGTCGGCCAGGGCTTCCCGTCTATCGGCGGCGTGAACGAGAGCGCGATCCACTGGGACATCGTCAAGGACATCTCGCAGGGACGTATCGACCTGGACGGGACGACCGTCCAGGAGCACGGCGAGTGGCTTGTCGGCCCGGCTGGTTAGTCGCCGACTTCGACGAAGCGGCGCTCGCCGCTCTGCCGGAAGACGACCGTACCGGGGCGCGTCGCGAAGATCGTGTGGTCGCGTCCGAGGCCGGTGCCGGGGCCTGGGCGGAACCGGGTTCCGCGCTGGCGGACGAGGATCATCCCGGCCTTGACCTCCTGGCCGGCAAAGATCTTCACGCCCAGCATCTTCGGCTTCGAGTCGCGGCCGTTCCGCGACGACCCGAGTCCCTTTTTGTGCGCCATTACTCTGCTCCCTCGTCCTGAGGCGACTCGGCCTCGGCCTGCGGCTTGGCGCGCGGCTTGGCCGCCGGCTTCGGCTTCGCCGCAGGCTTTTCTGCCTTCGGCTTCGCGGCCGCCGACCTGGTCGTCGCGGGCTTCGCGGCGGCGGGCTTCGGAGCGGCCTTCGGCTTCGCGGCGACGGCCGGCTTCTCGGCGGCAGGCTTCTCGGCGGCAGGCTTCGCTGCCGTCTTCACCGCCCCGATGGCGGTGATCTCGATCTGCGTCAGCTTCGCCCGGTGGCCGGTATGGCGCCGGTAGCCGGTGCGCTTCTTGTACTTGCCGATCCGGATCTTCTCGCCCAGCGTGCCGCCGAGCACCTTCGCGGTCACCTGCGTTCCCTTCGGCGAGAAATCGGCCTTGCCGTCGCCCCCGACGAAGAGCACTGCCGGGTGGAACGTCTTGCCGTCATCGTGCGCGAGCCGGTCCACGACGAGGCGCTGCCCCTCCTGGACGCGGTACTGCTTCCCGCCGAGTGAGATGATCGCGTAGGTCATGTCCCGGGCCTCTTAAGCGTGCAAATGCGGGCACCTTTGCCCGCCGCGCCAGTGTAGCTCATTGTTGCGGGCCCGACTCGGGGGCGGCAGCAGGCGCCTTGCGACGGCGCCGGCCGCCGCGGGAGCCGCGGCGCGTCTTCTTCTTCTTCGGCTCGCCTTCGGCGGGCGCGTCGGACTCCGGAGCGGGTTCGGGCTCGGGCGACTCGACGCCGTCCGCAGCCGCTTCCACCGTCGGCTCGCCCTGGCCGGCGGGACGACGGCGCGAGCGCGACCGGCGCTTGCGTACCGGCTGATCGCCGTTGTCCGAAGGCTCGTCGCCGCCCAGGGACGGATCGGGAAGGTGGATCCGCGGCCCCTCGGAGACGGTGTCCTCGACCACGGCCTCCAACGATGCGTCCTCCGGACCTGCGCCGTTCTCGGAGCCGGCGGCGGTCCCAGCGGGCTTGCGCCGCCGGCGCCCACCGCGCGAGCCGCGCCGCGTGCGCTTGCGGGGCTGCCCGGCCGCGTCCGGCTCGGCGCCGTCCTCCTCGACGGCAACCTCGGCGGCGACCTCCTCGGCTTCCTCGCCCGTCGCTTCCTCCGGCTCGGCCTCGACGGGCTCGGGCACGTCGGCCGCGTCGGCCTCCGGGTCCGTCGGTGCGGCCGCAGGCTCTGCGCCCTTCCGTGCGGCCGACCGGGTCGGCTTCTCGGCGAGACCTTCCGCCGTGAGCGGCTCCATCCCTGCAGCCGGCTTGGCCGGAGCACCGGCGACGAGGCTCGCGTAGATCGTCCCGTCGAGGACCCGCTCGACCCGGACCTTCACCTTCTTGCCGACGAGCCGGGCCGCGTCGCCGACGCAGACCTCGAACCCGTCGAGCTTGCCGACCGCCGAACCGGAGTCGTGCAACGCCAGTTCGACGAGCTTGACGTCGATCTGCTGTCCGTCCTTGTACGGCGACTGCGACTGCAGCTTCTCCAGCGTGCCCTTGTCGAGGACGGAGAAGTGGTCGAGCGGCACGCCCTCCTTGCCCTCCGGCAGGAACACGCGCTTCGTGACCGCCTCGATCTCCTTCAGCCGCTCGGCACCAGGGCCGATCAGCATCGCGGCGACGTGGGCGTTCAGCTCCACCTTGAACGCCTTCGTGCGCGGGCTCTGCGCCACCAGGGCGCGGAGCTTCCGCTCGGCCTCGACGGCGAGCGAGGCCTCGGAGACGACGATCCCGTCGCCAGCGCAGGTCGGACAGCGCTTGGTCAGGATCTCCCGAGGCCCGTCGGTGACGTTCTGGCGCGTCATCTCGACGAGCCCGAGCGGCGAGATCTCGACCACGTACGTCTTCGTCCGGTCGCGCTCGAGCTCCTGCTTCAGCTCCTCCTCGACCTGCTCCCGGTTCTTCGGGTTGGCCATGTCGATGAAGTCGATGACGATGATGCCGCCGATGTCGCGGAGCCGGAGTTGGCGGACGACCTCCTTGACGGCTTCGAGGTTGTTCTTCGTGATCGTGTCCTCGAGCCGCGCGCCCGACGTCTTCGAGCGGGAGCCGACGAAGCGGCCGGTGTTGACGTCGATGACGGTGAACGCCTCGGCGTAGTCGAAGACGAGGTAGCCGCCGGAAGGGAGGTCGACGCGGCGGCTAAGCGTCGAGCGGATCTCGGCGTCGACGCCGGATGCCTCGAACAGCGGCTCCTTCTCCCTGTAGCGCACGACCCGCTCGGCCATGTGCGGAGAGGTCTTCTTGAGGTAGCCGACGATGCGCTTGTAGGTGAGGTCGTCGTCGACGAGCGCCTTCTCGAAGTCCCCGGTGAACAGGTCGCGGATGACCCGCAAGGGCAGCTCGGCCTCGTTGTAGATCAGGGCCGGCGCCGCCGACTTCTTGGCACGGGACTGGATCTCCTTCCAGATCTTCTCGAGGAAGCGGATGTCGCGCTCGACGTCCTCCTCGGACGCCCCTTCGGCGGCCGTGCGGACGATCACGCCGCCCTTCGGCAGCTCGATCCGCTTGAGGATGTCGCGCAGGCGTGCGCGCTCGTCGTCGTCGAGCCGGCGCGAGACGCCGATGCCCTCGCCCTGCGGGACGTAGACGACGAAGCGGCCGGGCAGCGAGATCTCGGTGGTGAGCCGCGCACCCTTCGTCTTCATCGGGTCCTTGACCGCCTGGACGAGGATCTCCTCGCCGCGGCTGATCAGATCCTGGATGCGGCGACCATGGCGGCGGCCTTCGAGCTCCGGGCCGACGATCTCGTCGACGTAGAGGAACCCGTTCTTCTCAAGGCCGATCTCGACGAACGCCGCCTCCATGCCGGGGAGGACGTTGTCGACGACGCCTTTGTAGACGTTGCCGGCGATCGAACGGCGGCCCGGGCGCTCGAGGTACACCTCGGCAACCCGGTCGTCCTCGAGAACGGCGACGCGCTGCTCGCTCACGTTCACGGAGACGAGCAGCTCGCGCTTCGCCGCGGGGAGCGGCTTGCGCGCCTGCTGGCGGCGGCGCGGCTCGGTGCGCCGCGTGCGCTGCTTCGCCGTCCGCGCGGGCTTGTCCGGCCGGTCCTGCTTCTCCGCCTTGGCGGATGGGCTGCGGCGCCCGGAGGCGGCCGCTTCGGGCTCGGACGCGGCGATTTCGCCCGCCGCTCCTGTGGTCGGGCGCTTGCGCCCCTTGCCGCCGCGGCTTCCGCGGCGACGGCGACGGCGTGCCGCCTGGGTCTCGGCGGCGGTTTCGGACTCTGCTACAGCAGCAGGCCCGTCGGTGTCCTTCTGCTCGATGTCCCCTTGCTCGGGGATCGTTTCGACACTGGCCGGCTCAGATCTCTGAGCACGGCGTCGGAACCAAGGCAATGGCAACTGAATTCTCCTTCGTGGGAAGCGCGCGCGCGGCCAGGGGCCGAAACCAGGAGGGTCGATGCGCGCAGCGCGTTCCGATCAGACAACAATGGATAAACCTCACCGCCAGCGTAGCAGTGCGGGTCGCAGCGCCGATTCCCGCCGACCCGGCCGCTCAGGCCGCGGTCGCGGGCTTCAGCTTGGCTCGGCGGGCACCGAGGGCGCGAAGTCTCTGGTTGAGGCGGGCCCAGGCCCAGGGCTCGACCTCGCGGTAGCGCGTCACCGACTGGTTTCGCGTCGCCTCGAGATATTCGAACCAGGCGTCCGCCTCCTCGATCTCGAGCAGCTCCTCCGCTTCCCTGATCGATCGGGCGAGAGCGTTGTCGTGATCCTCCACGGCCGCGATAGTAGGACCCGGGTCGGACGGCGGTGTACCCTCGTTCGCGCAGTGGCGGACGATCGGTACGACCGGGGATGGGAGCGCCTGCGCGAGTTGGCCGGCGAGCAGGGCGAGCGGGCGATCGAGGGCGTTCGCGACGTCTCCCCCGATCTGGCGCGCTACGTGGTCGAGTTCGGCTACGGGGACGTCTACCGGCGACAGGGCCTCGACGACCGGACGCGGCAGCTGGCCGCGATCTCGGCGCTGACCGCGCTCGGCGGGGCGGAGCCACAGCTCGAGTACCACATCGGCATCGCCCTGAACGTCGGTGTCGAGCCGGCCGAGATCGTCGAGACGATCATCCACCTCGCGCCCTTCCTCGGATTCGCACGGACGCTCAACGCCGCCCGCTCGGCGAAGCGGGTCTTCGCGGCACGCGGCATCCCGCCGCCGACCGGCGCGGACTGACCTACGCAGCGGCGCGGCCCGCGGCCGACTCAGGGGCCGGGGCGAGGAGCTGCTGCACCGCTTCCTGCGGCAGCGGACGGTGGAAGTGGAACCCCTGCGCCAGCTCGCAGCCCATCTGCCGGAGAGCCAGCGCCTGCTCCGCGGTCTCGACACCCTCGGCGACGGTGACCATGCGCAGGCTCTGGCAGAGCTGGACGATCGTCCGCAACACCTCTGCGTCCGACTCGGATCCGCCGAGCCGCTCGACGAACGAACGGTCGATCTTGATCGCGTCGGCCGGGAAGCGGTGAAGGTAGGAGAGCGACGAGTAGCCGGTTCCGAAGTCGTCGATCGCGAGGCCCACGCCGAGCTCCTTGAGGCGTGCGAGCAGCTCGACGTTCTCCTCGGTGTGGTCCATCAGCACGCTCTCCGTCATCTCGAGCACGAGATGTGACGGCTCCAGCGTGCTCTCTGCAAGCGCGTCCTGGACGTCGTCGATCAGCGATGGGTCCTCGAGGTGCCGGCCGGAGATGTTCACGCTCACCGTCAGGTGCTCGTGCTCCGGGAACGCCCGGCGCCAATCGGCGAGTTGTCGGCAGGCCTCGTTGAGGCCGAATCGTCCGATCCGACGGATGAGTCCGGACTGCTCGGCAAGGGGGATGAACTCGGCCGGCGGGACGAAGCCGCGACGCGGATGCTTCCAGCGGGCGAGCGCCTCGAAACCCTTGATCTCTCCTGTCGTGAGCGAGAGGGTCGGCTGGTAGTGGAGCTCGAGCTCGTGCGAGGCGAGAGCGTGACGCAACTCGGCTTCGAGTTGAATCCGCTCGACGAGCGCGACGTGCAGTCGCGGGTGGTAGCGCTCGAAGCCCCCGGCGCCGTTCGCCTTCGCGCGGTACATGGCCAGGTCGGCATTTCGTAGCAGGTGGTCGGCGTCGTCGACGTCCTGGTCGGTTGCGGCGATCCCGATCGAAGCTGCGACCTCGATCTCGCGACCCTCGAACCTGAACGGCTCGCCGAGCGCCGTCGCGATTCGATCCGCGACCACGGACCCGTCCCGCTCGGAGCTCTTGTCGGCGATCAGCACGGCGAACTCGTCCCCGCCGAGGCGGGCGACGGTGTCGACCGGGCGGACGCACGCCTGCAAGCGCTCCGCGACCTGGATCAGCAGCTTGTCTCCCGTCGCGTGACCGAGGCTGTCGTTCACCTCCTTGAAGCCGTCGAGGTCCAGGAACAGAATCGTCAGCTTCGCCGGTCGTCCGTTGGCCTGCCGGAGCTCCTTGTCGACGCGCTCGCGGAACAGCGCGCGGTTCGCGAGCGCCGTCAACGAGTCGTGCGACGCCTCGTGGACGAGCCGATCCTCGAGCTGTTTTCGCTCGCTGACGTCCCGAGTGTTCAAGACGATGCCTCCGACCGCGGGATCGTCCAACAGGTTCGTCATCGTCATCTCCGCGTGGCAGAGGCGACCTTCGGCATGCCGAACCTCGATGTCGAGAACGCGGACGCTCGACCCCACAGGCCGGAGCGCTTCCAGCGAGTGCAGGAATCGCTCGGCGCTCGACTCTGCCATCACTGTCGTGACCGAGCTGCCGACCACATCCTCGGTGGGGTGGCCGAAGACGCGTTGCATCGACTCGCTCTGGTACAGAACGATCCCGTCAGGATCGACGACGGTCACGACGTCGGACGAGTGGAGCACGAGCGCCTCGAAGCGCTGCTGACTGACGCGGAGATCGCGGAGACGCTGCTCGAGCCGTTTGGTCAGCGACGAGTTCTCGAGCAGGATGAACACCTGTCGGAGCACGAGAGCGGCGATCAGCGCCGTCCGCAGCCAGGACAGGAACGGGTCGCTGGCATCCAGGCGCGCCTGCGCCATCGAGGTGGTCACGAGTGCCGCCGCGACGGCCGCATAGGGGAGGAGCATGCCGCCAGGACGACGTTCGTCGGATCCGGCCGACTCGGCGGCGTACGGCCGACCGGCTGCGACGATCAGGATGACGAAACCGACGATCCAACCGGCGTCGGCGAGCGTCCCGGTGGCGTACTTGTTCTCTGCGGTCAGATACGCGAAGACGCTGTCCGAGAATGCCATTGCGACGAATGCCGTCCCGATGAGCATGGGAAGCACGAGCGCGTCGCGCTGCCTCTGCCGAAGCAGGAGGACGTAGAGCACGATCGTGACGACGAGGACGTCGCCGATCGGGTACGCAAGGCTGATGGCGTGCTCGAGCGGCCCTCCCCCGGCTGCAAAGACCGTCCTGAGGACGAACACCCAACTCGTCATCAGGGCCGCCAGCGCGATGATCACGCCGTCGACGAGCGCGCGGATACGCCCTGCTGCGCTCCAGCCGCCGCGAGGAAACATGAGCATGCCGGCGACGGCGAACGGGACCGCGGCCAGGAATCCGACGTCGGCGGCGGATGGAAACGGCACCTCCGTGCGACGGATCAACTCGTACCACGACCAGATGACCTGTCCCGATCCCCAACAGAACGCGGACAAACCCACGAGCGTCCAGACCAGGCGCAGCCTCCCAACCGTCTTGATCGCGGCGACCCAGCAGGCACGTGCTGCCACCAGTGCGGCGACGGCAGTCCCGATGTCGGAAGCGTAGAGAGCGGTCGTGGGGCCGCCGATTCCGAGCCCGATCACGAGCAGCCAGGCGCCCGCGAGAGTGACCGCGGCTGCGGCGATCGGCTCTCTCCGGACGGAGCGTGTGAGCGCGCTCCAGGTCATCGAAAGCTGATATCGGCTCCAGGCAACATCGGCGGAGGCCGCTGCGTAACCCGTTCGAGTGACCGGGCGCTGCCTGTCAGGGATCGCCGACCACGAGGGCCGGGCACGAACCGAGGTCAGCGAGGGAAGACGGCGCGGTCGCCCGGAACCCGCGTGACCGGCGCTCTGCTCTCGAAGTAGCGCCTGGCCGCCTCGCCGAGGGCCCGCGTGCCGCCGTAGGCGATGCCGCCCTTCACGGCCCAGCCCGCGATCGGGACGATGCCGAGCAGCGAGCGGGCGACGGCCCGGAACCCGAAGCCGGTGCCGATCACGCCGAGCACCTCGGGGATGCGCTCGCGGTCGAGCTCGAAGCCGTACGCGTCGGCGATCCGCATCAGCAGCCGGACCTGGTTCACGGTCAGGATGGGGAAGTCCGCGCCGGGGACGAAGACGGAGACGCCGATGATGGCGTTCTGGCGCGAGAACTTCGCGATCAGCCGGTCGACGACCGCGTCCCGCAGGACGGGCAGGCGCGCTGCGAGCGGCGTCGCGCTCTCACCGAGCGCGTGCGCGACCGCCCGCGCGATCTCCTCCAGCGGGAAGCCGGAGCCGGGCCGCACACGTACGACGTGCTCGGCCAGCGCATACGGCGGGTCGCGCAGTTCCTCTCCCTGCGGCCCGGCGAGCACGGCCACGATCGGCGTGCCTGCACTGCTCGCCCGCTTGAGCACCGCCAGATCCGCGTCCTCCGCAGGCCCGGCGAGCACGTAGACGAGGAGCGCCGCCTCGCCGAGGGCATCCTCCTCTCGCACCGAGCTCGCGACACCGCCCCGCGCGAGCTCCCGGCGGAGCGCGGCCGCGAGCTCGCGGACGCCGGCGACGACGATCGGCCTGTCCTCGTCCGCGGACTTCCGCAGCTCGCGCACGAGCCCGAGCACCTCGGAGGGCGCGAGCGGAAGCTTCGACCCGGTCGGGCTCACGCGCGCCGCTGCCGACCGCGGGCGTGGATCCCCTGTAACAGGCCGATCATCGCCATGCTCGCGATCAGCGACGAGCCGCCGACACTCACAAAGGGCAGCGTGATCCCCGTCACCGGCGCGAGGCCGATCGTCATGCCCACGTTGACGAAGATCTGGAAGACGAATGCGAACACGATCCCGGCGGCGACGATGGCCGAGAAGCCGTCGCGCGCGACCGTGACGATCTTCAGCCCGCGCCAGACGACGAGCAGGTAGAGGAGCAGGAGACCCGAGACGCCCAGGAAGCCGCGCTGTTCCGCGAACGCGGCGAATGCGAAGTCGGTCTGCGACTCCGGCAGGTAGTTCAGGTTCGTCTGCGTCGACTGTGTCGTCCCGCGCCCGCTGACCCCGCCCGAGCCGACGGCGATCAGCGCCTGGTTGATGTTGTAGGTGTCGCCCCTGGGGTCGCTGCTCGGGCTCAGGAAGCCCGTGAGTCTGTTCTTCTGGTACGGGTGCAGCACCTGCACGCCCGCCGCCGGCAGGAGCCAGAGCACCGCCACCACGAGGAACAGGCCGGCGCCGGCGAGGATCGCCAGGTGCGACCAGCGTGTGCCGCTCACGAACAGGCAGGCGCCGAGCGCGGCCGCGTAGACGAGCGCGCTGCCGAGGTCCGGCTGCGCGAACACGAGCAGGATCGGCGGGATCGCGAGCGCGACGGCGGTCAGCGGCGTGCGCAGGTCCTCGATCCGCTGCAGCCGGTCGGCGAGGAAGGCCGCCAGGAACAGGACGAGCAGGAGCTTCCCGAACTCCGACGGCTGGAAGCGGAAGAAGGAGACGTCGATCCACCGCCGCGAGTGGCGCGAGACGCTCCCGGCGAGGAGCACGACCGCGAGTACGCCGAGCATCAGCACGTAGACGCCGCGCATCGAGCGCCGGTACCACTCCGGGTCGATCGCGATCGCCGCGACCATCGCGAGCAGGCCGACCGCGACGAACACGAACTGCCTCGACAGGTAGTAGTTCGCGTCGCCGGGGACGACGTGCCGGGTGATGCCGCCGATCGCCCACAGCCCGTAGGCCACGAGCGCGGCCGAAGCGGCGAGCAGCGTCCAGTCGAGCCGGGCGAGCAGAGGGCTGTCGTCGGCCTGACCGACCGAGGACGGACGCCGCCGCCTGCGTCTCACCGTCGCCGCGGTGCCGATGTACTGGACCATCAGTCGCTCACCTTGCCGGCGGTCGGGGCCGGGACGTTGAAGAACTTCGCCAGCACCTGCGCCGCCGCCGGGGCCGCCGCCGTGCCGCCGTGGCCGCCGTTCTCGATCACCGCGCAGATGACGATCTTCGGGCTGTCGTAGGGGCCCCAGCCGCACCACAGAGACTGGTTCAGGTTCTGCGCCGGGTAGCCGGAGAGCTGGACGACCTTCTCGGCCGTGCCCGTCTTGCCGGCGACGGGGATGGCGAAGTGCGCGAAGGTGGACGACGACGTGCCGCTCGGGTCGTGGGTCGCCTGGAACAGTCCGTCCCTGATCACCTGCAGGTAGGACGGGTCGACGCCGGTCGACTTCGGCAGCGGCGGCGCCAGCGGCTGTAGCACGGTCGCCGGACCCTTGCCGCCGGAGCTCGGCGCCTCGACGTCCTGGACGACGTACGGCGTGACGAGCTTGCCGCCGTTCGCGATCAGCGAGTAGAAGCGCGCGAGCTGGATCGGCGTGACTGCGACGTCCTTCTGCCCGATCGCGAGCTGGATCGAGTCGCCGGGCTTCCAGGTCCGGTCGATCGCCGTGTGGAACGTCTTCCTGCGCCAGGCGATCGTGGGAACGAGGCCGCTCGCCTCCGGGCCGATGTCGATCCCCGTGCGCTTGCCGAAGCCGACGACGTCGGCCCACTTCTGGAGCGGCTGCCCCTGGTTCGCAGGCAAGTTGAAGAAGTCGTCGCCCAGCCGGTAGAAGTAGGTGTCGCACGACTCCATGAGCGCCGTCGGCATGTTGATGTAGTTGCTGACGTTCGGATCCCAGTTGTGGAACACCTGGAGCGCGCCGCCGAACGGGTTCGGGGGCGAATAGGTCGCCGAGCAGAGCAGGGGGTCGTACGGGCCGACGATCCGCTGCTCGAGCGCCGCCAGCGCCGTCACCGGCTTCCAGGTCGAGCCCGGCGGGTAGGTGACGTCGATGGCGCGGTTCAGCACCGGATAGTTGGCCGCCTCGGCCGCCTTCTGGTTGAGGAGCGGCTTCAACCCGTTCGCGGTGCGGTCGACCCAGACCCGCGGCTTGTAGGTCGGGTTCGAGGCGAGCGCCAGGATCGCGCCGGTGTTCGGGTCCATCGCCACGATCGCGCCGCCGTCCGCGGCCCAGCCGTCCTTCGTCCCGCGAGCGAGCTTGATCCCGTAGTCGAGCGCGTTCTCTGCCGCGCGCTGGAGCTTGACGTCGATCGTCAGCCGGACGGCGTTGCCGGGTTGCGCAGCCTTCGTCTGGCGGAGCTGACTCGTCGGCCGGCCGCTCGAGTCGACGGTCACCTGGGCCGTACCCGGCAGCCCATGCAGGTACTGGTCGAAGGCGGCCTCGACGCCCGCCTGACCGATCCGATCGTCGGGCTGGTAGCGGTGCACGCCGCCCACCTTCAGCTTGCGCAGCACCTTGTACTCGTCCGGAGAGATCCGGCCGACGTAGCCGAGCGTCTGCGCGAGCAGACCCTCCGAGTTGTAGTAGCGCAGGTAGGTCGGCTTGATCTCGACGCCGTTGAACTGCGCCGAGTGCTCGTAGATGTAGGCGGCCTGGTCGGAGCTGATGCCGACCTTGAGCGTTACCGGCGTCGTCGCGATCGGCCCGTCGTTCTTGTGCGCCGCAATCTGCGCCTTGATGTCCCGCGGCTTCGTGTCCAGCACCTTGGCGAGCTGCCAGAGCTCCCCGTTCAGCGCTTTGCCCTTGGGCAGGTCCGCGGGCCACACGAGGACGGCGTTGGAGACCGTGTTGACGACGAGCCGGCGTCCGTGGCTGTCGAGGATCGGCCCGCGCGGGGCCTCGAGGGCGATCTGGCGGACCTGGTTGTCCTGGGCCTGGCTCCGGTACTTCGTCGCCGCCAGCACCTGCACCGACCAGAGCCGCAGGAACAGCACGCCGAAAGCGACGAGCGCGACCGCCCCCATGATCGCGACCCGGAGCGCCATCTTCGGCGTCAGCAGGTACGGCTGCGAGACGCGCGGGTCGGGCGGCAGAAAGCGCCGGCTGCCGCGGCCCTCGGGGCGTCGTCCGTCGCTAGCCAAGAGCGGGCGCTCCTTCCCCTCGTGCCACCCTGACCCTGGGCGGCAGGAGACGCCGCGCGACGGCGTAGACGGGCAGCGTCAGCAGCAGGTTGAGGGCGATGCCCTGGAAGAGCGAATCGAGCAGCACGAGCCGCGCGGGGGCCGGCTCGCCGAGCACGAAGCGGAGCGCGAGGCCGCCCACCGCGTAGAGGAACGTGACGACGGCGACCGAGAGGAACGGCGCGTGCGTGCGATCGCGTCCCGTCGTCTCGCCGTAGCGACCGACCCAGTAGCCGAGCAGGGTCAGGAGCAGCGAGCTGAGCCCGAGCGTCTCGAGCGTCGCGGTGTCGAGGACGAGGCCGGCGAAGAACCCGGCGCAGGCGCCGGTTACCGAGCCGCGGAGCAGCGAGATGGCGACGACGGTGACGAGCAGGACGTCGGGCTCGCCGCCGAGGATGCGGACGTCCGAGAACACGGAGACCTCGAGGATGCCCGCGACGAAGACGAGCACGGCGACCTTGGCCGCGTCGATCATTTGCCGCTCGCCTTCTTGACCAGCACGATCATCGACCGCAGGCTGCCGAAGTCGACCCGAGGCTTGACCTCGATCTGCTTGTACGGGTCGATGTCCGTCTGGTTGACGCTCGCGACCGTTCCGACCGGGATGCCGAGCGGGAAGATCGAGGTCAGGTTCCCCTGCTTCCAGCCGGCAGTCACGAGCGAGTCGCCCTGCGAGACGGTGGTCGACTTCGGCACCTGGTCGAGGATGATCGAGCTGCCGGGGTCGTTGTGGCGGAGGATTCCGGCGGCCCCGGTCTTCGGGTCGACCACCGAGACGAAGCTCGTCTCGTCGGTGATCAGCTTCACCTGCGCGCTCGATGCGAAGACCCGCGTCACGACACCGACGAGGAAGCCGCTCGGCGAGACGACCGGGTCGTTGACCGCGACGCCGTTCCCGCGGCCGACCGCGACCACGACGCGCTGATCGAACTGGCCGGGCGCCTGCGCGATGATGCTCGTCGGCAGGTTGCGGTAGTCCTGCGGGAAGCTCCGCCCGCCGACGTAGTTCAGCATCAACCGCAGGTCGCGGTTCTCTCGCAACAGGGTCTGGAGTTGAAAGAGCTGTGACTGGAGCTTCGCGTTCTCGGACTTCAGCTTGCGATTGTCCGAGCGGGCGCTCGACAGGCCGCCGATCCACCCCGCGGCGTCGCGGAACGGCTGTGCGACACGGTTGGCGGCCACCTCGAACGGCCGCAGCACGGAGGCGCCCGCGCTCTGGACGCCGTGGAGGCCGCCGTTCGAGGACTCGCGGAAATAGACGGTCAGGAGCGCGAGCGAGACGAGCACGAGGACGGCCACGACCACCCGCCGGCGCAGCACGCTGGCAGCACGCGACGACATCTGGGAGGAAGCGACGGGGCGCCCTCGCGCGCCGGCGAGCGTCGCGACCCGCACTGATCGGTTGCGAGGCACGAGCTCCCTAGTGTAGGCAAGGCCGCGGAGCGTCGTCTCGGTCCGCCGGCGAGCCGGCGGGTCCATGCTCCCATCCCCACCCTGGGTGGGGAGAAGACCGTCCGCCACCCGCGGTGAGCGTACCCGCGAAATCGTGCCGCGGGTGTGCCGCAGCTGTCACGAAAGTGTGACTTCTTCTCAACAGCCGGCCGGAACGGTCAGCCGCGGTAGTTGTTGCGGAAGCGCCCCCGGCCGCGGACCTTCTGCGAGCGGTGGATGACCTCGAACTCCTCCAGGCTGCGGCCGGAGCCGACGGCGACGCAGGTGAGCGGCGACTCCGCGACGTGCACCGGCATGTGCGTCTCCTGGCGCAGCCGCTCGTCGAGGCCGCCGAGCAGCGAGCCGCCGCCGGCGAGCATCAGGCCGCGATCCATGATGTCCGCGGCGAGCTCGGGCGGCGTCTTGTCGAGCGTCTGCTTGATCGCGTCGATGATCTGTCCGAGCGGCTCGTCGAGGGCATGCCGAACCTCGTCGGACGAGAGGATCACCGTCTTCGGCAGGCCGGTGAGCAGGTCGCGGCCGCGGACCTCGGCCTGGACCTCCTCGCGCAGCGGGTGCGCAGAGCCGATCTCGAGCTTGATCTCCTCGGCCGTCTGCTGGCCGATCAGCAGCTTGTACTCCTTCTTGACGTGATTGATGATCGCGTCGTCCATCTCGTCCCCGCCGACGCGGAGGCTCTGGGAGACGACGATGCCGCCGAGCGAGATGACCGCGACCTCGCTCGTGCCACCGCCGATGTCGACGATCATGTTCCCGGCCGGCTCGGCGATCGGTAGGCCGGCTCCGATCGCGGCCGCCATCGGCTCCTCGATCAGGTAGGCCTGGCGTGCTCCGGCGCTCAGCGTCGCCTCCTCGACCGCGCGCCGCTCGACACCCGTCACGCCCGAGGGCACGCACACGACGACCCGGGGGTGCGCGAACCGGTGCTGGTGCACCTTTTGGATGAAGTGGCGGAGCATCTGCTCGGTGACGTCGAAGTCGGCGATCACGCCGTCCTTCAGCGGGCGGATCGCGGAGATCGAGCCCGGAGTCCGGCCGAGCATGCGCTTCGCCTCGACGCCGACGGCGTGCACCTCACCCGTCCGCGTGTCGATCGCGACCACCGACGGCTCGGACAGAACGATGCCGCGGCCGCGGACGTAGACGAGCGTGTTGGCAGTCCCGAGGTCCACGGCCATGTCGCGGCTGCCAAAGCCCGTGAGCGTGTCGAAGAGGGGCATGACCGGGCTCCGAGTCTAGCGGCGTGAGCCGCGGCGTCCGCCGCGAGCCCTCAGCCGAAGCCGTACGTGCCCGGGAACCGCTCCGCGAGGATCTGGACGAGCAGAGCGGCGGGCAGACCGACGACGTTCAGGTAGTCGCCGTCGACGCGCTCGACGAGCGAGGCGCCGAGCCCCTGGATCGCGTACGCCCCGGCGCGGCCCTCCCACTCGCCGGCGGCGACGTACCGCTCGATCTCGGCGGACGCGAGCGGGCGGAACGAGACCTCCGTGACGACGCGATGCAACTCCTCCCACCCGGGCCCACGCAGACACAGGCCGGAGACGACCTCGTGCGCGCGGCCGGACAGCGCTCCGAGCATCGCCTGCGCCTCGGCCGGGCTTCTGGCCTTACCGAACCGGCGGCCGGCGACGAACACGTCCGTATCGACGCCGAGCACCGGCCGCCCGGCTTCCACCGACCGGGCCTTGCCGGCCGCATGCTCGACCGGGTCGTCGCCCTCCTCCTCGTAGTCGGGCGCCACCACGACGAACGGGATGCGGAGCTGCTCGAGTATCGCCCGCCGCTGCGGCGAGGTCGACGCGAGGACTAGGCGCGCTTCCGGGCCTTCCAGATCTCCTCCGAGGGCCAGCGGTGGGCCCACGCGCGTGTGACCCACTCGTACCGCGTCTCCGGTCCCTCCGGCGGAGCCTGGATCTCGATCAGGTCCTCGACCTCGAGACCGTTCGCCCGGAAGAGCCGGATCCACTCGCCGTAGCCGATGTGGAAGTCGATGCCGTCGTCGTCCGGCCACTCGAAGCGGTGCATGCCGAAGTAGTCGCGGACGAGCTGCGTCTCGTTTGGCGGGTCGTCCGTGAGAATCGCAAGCGTGCCGTTGACGAGGAAGATCAGCTCGCCGCCCGGGCGCAGGAGCCGCGCCGCCTCGGGGACCCAGAGATTGGGGTCGCACCAGATCGAGGCGCCGTACTCGGAGAAGGCAATGTCGAAGCTCGCGTCCGGGAGCGGCACGTCCTCGGCCGATGCCTGAATGAGAGGGAACTCGGGCCCGTACTCGGCCATGAACCTGCGGGCGTTCGCGAGCTGCGCGTCCGTGATGTCGATGCCGACCGGGCGCGCGCCCATCCGGGCGAGCCACGCCGACCAGTAGGCGGTGCCGCAGCCGAGCTCGACCACGTCCTTGCCGGCCACGTCCGGAAGCACCCGCAGCTCCGATTCGGGAACGCGCCAGATCCCCCAGTCCGGCTCGCGTTCCCCGGACCAGTTGCGACGGCCGCCCTCCTCGTACGCGGGCGCCTCGAGCTCCCAGGCGGCCTTGTTCTGCGCAGCGTGCTCGCTCAGCTCCACTTGCGCGCCTTCCAGATCTCCTCCATCGGCCAGCGCCGCGCCCACGCCGTCTCGGCCGGTGTCCGGTACGTCGACTCGGCGCCTTCCGGCGGCTGGACCTCGATCAGGTCCTCGACCGTGAAGCCGTTGCGGCGGAAGAGCCGGATCCACTCGCCGTACGGGAGCTGGAAGAGGACGCTGCCGTCGGTGTCGTCGAAGCGGTGGATGCCGAAGTAGTCGAGCACGAGTCGTTCCTCGATCTCGTCCTTTTCGTCGACGCAGATCCAGCCGAACGGCGTGAAGTGGGAGAAGGCGAGCAGGCCACCCGGGCGCAGGACCCGTGCGACCTCGGGGACGACGAGCAGCGGGTCGGCGAAGGTCAGCGCACCGTGGTCGCAGAAGACGACGTCGAAGCTCGCATCCGGAAGCGGGATCGACTCGGCTGCAGCGTGGACGAGCGGGAACTCGACGCCGGCCGCCGCCAGCCGCTCGCGCGCGTGCTCGAGCTGGCGTTCCGAGTTGTCGAGCCCGACCATCCGCGCGCCCTGCCCGGCGAGCAGGACCGCCCACTGCGCGGCGCCGCAGCCGAGCTCGAGCACGTCCTTCCCGGCCACGTCGCCGAGCACCTTCAGCTCCGACTCGGGGAGCTGCCACGTGCCCCAGCGCGGCTCGGGACGTCCGATGAACTCCTTGTTGCGCTCCTGATAGGAGTCGGACTGGCGGTCCCAGAAGGCTCGGTTGAGCTCAGACGAGCTCATCGTCCGCGAACCAGAGCCCGATCTCGCGCGTGGCCGACTCGGGCGAGTCGGAGCCGTGGATCAGGTTGTCGGGCATCGCGAGCGCGAGGTCGCCGCGAATCGTGCCCGGCGCGGAGTCGCGCGGGTTCGTCGCGCCCATCGTCGTCCGGACGACGCCGATCGCGCCCTCGCCCTCGACGACGAGCGCCAGCGTCGGCGCCGAGGTGATGAACTCGACGAGCTCGCCGAAGAACGGCTTCTCGCGATGCTCGGCGTAGTGCTCCTCCGCCAGCGCGCGGTCGACGACGAGGAGCTTTGCCGCGCGCAGCACGAGCCCGCGGCGCTCGAGCCGCCCGACGATCTCGCCCGCGAGGCCGCGCCCGACCGCATCCGGCTTCACGAGCACGAGTGTCCGCTCCTCTGCCACGGGGCGCGAGTCTAGTCGACCACTACTCGGCGGGGCGCTTCCGAGGCGCTCGTCGCCGACGAGCCGGCGGCCGCGGCGCGGGCTCGGAGAGGGACGTGCTCTCGAACGTCGCGGCGAGGTCGAGTGGCGGGCGGCGGCTGACGGGCGTCTCGCAGTGTGGGCATACCTGCCACAGCGACTCGAGCGGCGCCTTGCACGACACGCACGCCTCCTTCAGGCGGGTCGTGCACACGGGGCAGACGAGGAAGGACGGCTCGACCGCGGCCCGGCAGACGGGGCACTCGCCGCTCCCGGCCGCGAGCCGCTCCTCGATCGCGCGTATCTCGAGCTCCCGCTCGCGCACCTCGTCCAGGTACTCGGGCGGCCGGAAGAGCATGTAGATCAGCGCCCCGAAGAACGGGGGTACGAGCCCGACGAGCGTCGCGAGTGCGACGAGCCAGGGGCTCTTGATGCGGCGGCGCGCGTCCTTGAACGTCCAGAAGCCGATCGCGAGCCAGAAGACGACCCCGGCCGCGATCAGCCCTGCACGCGTCAGGGACCACGTCCGGGTGGCGAAGAAGTTCGCGAGGAGAGGGTTCAAGAAGACCACGGCTACAACAGCAGTTTGCCTATGACGTACCCGGCCGTAAACGCCAAGCCGACGAACGCCGCCAGCGCGACGGCGACGAACACGAAAACACTCAGGCGCGGACCGTGCTGGGCCACGGGTCACCCGACGTCCGCTGCGACCGGCGGGCGGTTCTCCAGCATCCACTCGACCGCGTAGTCGACCAGCGCGCGCTGCGAGGCGAGGAGCGCCTCGGCCTGCCCCACCCGGGCTCGGCGAGCCCCGATCTCGCGCTCGAAGCTCTCGCCGATCTGCGGAAAGTCCGACGAGTCGAGCTCGACGTCCTCGAACTCCACCCAGCAGCGCTCGCCGTCCGCCACGAGCGGCGCGCCGTTGCGTCCCGGCCGGGCCCGTCCAGACCGGTACTCGGCGAGGTGCAGCGACGTGTTCGAGTCGTGGCCGACGCCGAGCAGCAGAACGTCGCCGTCGAGCTCGTAGATCCGGGCGAGCGGTGAGCGCTCGGACAGGCTGTCGGCGAGCGCGTGCCCGCTCACGATCCGCTCAGCCTGTGGCCCGCGCGCGGAGAACGAGACCTGTGGGTGATCGCTCCGGAGCACGCCGGGGCCGCGCCGGAAGCACTCGGCGACGGCACCCATGCCGCGGGTCGGTGTCAGGTCGCGATCGAAGAGCGGCATCGACTCCCGGATCGTGTCCCACCATTCGCGAGGGACGGGCGGGTTCTGCCACCCGGCCGGATCCGACAGTTCGCCCGAGTGGGCGGGCATGACGAGCGTGCCCTCGTCTCCCACCGCTCGCTGGAGGGCGAGGACGACCGCGACCGCCCCGCCGCAGACCCAGCCGACGGAGCGGAGGGACGAGTGGACGAGCACGACGCTTCCCTCGACGACGCCCAGCGCCGAGAGCTCGGCCGCCATGGAGTCGACCGTCGCAAGCGACGGCGAGCGGGCGATGGCTTCGGCCTCGGTCATCGACGGGCCCCGGCGGGGGCGCGCTTCGCGAGATCCGCGAGCAGGTAGAGGGAGCCGGTCACGAGGACCGGCTCGCCGAGCTCGTGGGCGCGCCGGAGCGCCTCGCGCGGGTCGTCCACGGCCTCGACGCGGTCGAAGAAGCCGGCGGCGCGGGCGGCCAGAGCGGCCGCCGGCAGGGCACGGGGGCTCGACGAGCTGGTGGCGACGAACGCCGGCGCGAGCCGTCCGAGCTCGGCCAGGACGGCATCCACGTCCTTGTCGGCGAGGATCGAGGCGACAACCGAGCCGAGGCGCGGGATCGACGGCGCCACGTGGCGCACGGCCTCGGGCGTGTGGGCGCCGTCCCAGATCTCGTCGCCGCGGACCTCGAGCCTCCCGGGGAGCTGCACCTCGGCGGGCTCGACCGTCCGGCCGAGGAAGGCCGAGGCCGCGACGCCGGCGAGCGCGCGGTTACCGCCCGTCTCGACGACGACGCGGGCGGCGCCGTTCCGGCGGGCGAGCGGCTCCCACTCCGGCTCGCCGAGCACAACCGAGGCCCCGCGTTGCACGACCGCGAGCTTCTCTGCGGCGATCGCCTCGCGCGTCGAGCCGAGCACGTCCGTGTGCTCGAGCGCGACGTTCGTCAGCACCTGCACCGGCGAGCAGAGGACGTTCGTCGCGTCGTACCGCCCGCCGAGGCCCGCTTCGATCGCAGCCGCCTCGACGCCGGCCTCGCCGAACTCGGCCAGGGCCGCCGCGGTCAGCACCTCGAACTGCGTCGCCCCGAGCGCCACCGCCGGCGCCTGCACGCGAGCGAGCGCCCGCTCGACGTCGGCCTCCTCGCCGCCGACGCGAATCCGCTCCGACCAGCCGCTCACGTGCGGGCTCGTATAGGCGGCTGCCACGACGCCTTCCCGCAGCAGCGTCTCCTCGACCGTCCGCGTCGTGGTCGACTTGCCGTTCGTCCCGACGACGTGGATCGACGGAAAGCCGAGCTGCGGGTCGCCGAGCTCCGCGAGGAGCGCGCGCATCCGCTCGAGCCCGAACCCGTCGGCGGGCCAGGGGCTCAGCGACTCGAGCCAGTCAACCGCCCCGGACACTCACCCACCCAGCGCATCGAGCTCACGCCGGTAGCGCTCGAGCTTCTCGCGCTCGGCCTCGACGACCTCGGCGGGTGCGTTGGCCGTGAAGCGCGCGTTGGAGAGCATGCCTTCGGCACGGGCGATCTCCTTGCGGAGCCGCTCCTGCTCGGCCTCGACGTTTCCGTTCGCCTTCTGGCGCTCGGGCTTGACGACCGCGTCGAAGATCCGCTTCTCCTCGCCTTCGAGCGGCGTCGCTACGCCGCTGCGCCGGAAGCGCTCGGCCGCCTCCTGCAGCCGCTGAAGCGCGTCGGCCTCGACCTCGTCGCCGGCCGCCGGCCACGGCGCGACGATGAGCCGTCCCTCCCGCCCCGGGAGGTTCGACCAGATCTCCTCCGTCACGTGCGGCATGACCGGATGCAGCAGCTTGAGCAGCCGCTCGAGCGCCGCCCCGGCCGTCGCCAGCGCGTCGGCGTCTCCGCCGTAGACGCGCGGCTTGATCGCCTCCAGGTACCAGTCGCAGAAGTCGTCGAACGTGAGGTGGTACAGCTCGTCGACGAGGTGCGAGAAGTCGAAGCGGTCGAGGTGGAGCTCGACCGTGCGCTGGACAGAGGAGAGCCGTGCAAGGATCCAGCGCTCCTCGAGCGACGCAGGCCGCTCGTCGATCTCGGTGACGCCCGCGAGGATCAGCAGCCGGCTCGCGTTCCAGAGCTTGTTCGCGAGCTTCCGTCCCTCCTCGATCGCGCCCTCGGAGAAGGTCACGTCCTGTGACGACGCCATCTTCATCAGCCCGTAGCGCGTCGCGTCGGCCCCGTGCTCGTCGATCAGGGCGAGCGGGTTCATGCCGGTGCCGAGGCTCTTCGACATCCGTCCGCCGGACGGCGCATGGACGAGCGAGTGGATGACGACGTTCGAGAACGGGATGTCGCCCATCAGCTCGAGCCCCGTGAAGATCATGCGGTTCTCCCAGAGCCGGATGATGTCCCGCGCGGTCGTGTTCAGGTCGCCGGGGTAGAAGGTGCGCAGGTCGTCCGTGTCCTCGGGCCAGCCGAGCGTGGCGAACGGCCACAGCGCCGAGGAGAACCACGTGTCGAGAACGTCCGTCTCGCGCGTGAGCGAGCCGGCGCCGCAATCCGCGCACCGCTCCGGCTCCTGCTCGGCGACGGTGATGTGTCCGTCTGCGCAATACCAGACCGGCAGCTGGTGACCCCACCAGATCTGGCGGGAGATGTTCCAGTCGGGAGCGTTCTCGAGAGAGTCGACGGCGAACCGGTGCTGCGACTCGGGATGGAACGTCACCAGCCCGGAGCGCAACGCTTCGAGTGCCGGCCGTTTGAGCTCCTCCATCGAGCACCACCACTGCAGCGAGACGATCGGCTCGATCCGGGACTTGCAGCGATCGCAGAACGCGACCGTGTGGCGGTACGACTCGCGCTTGACCAGCTGGTCGTGCTCGCGCAGCCAGGCGAGGATCTCCTGTTCGGCCTCCTCCTGCGTCAACCCGTCGTAGAAGCCGGTGACGCTGCCGTCCATGCGTCCATCGGCGCGCACGACCATCGGCGCGGGCAGCTCGTGATCTCGACCGATCTCGAAGTCGAGGGGATCGTGTCCCGGGGTCACCTTGAGCGCACCCGATCCGAATCCGGGATCCACACGCTCGTCCGCGATGACGGGGACGCGAGTCTCGACGACCGGGACCACGACCTCGCGCCCGATCGCCTCTCGGTAGCGCGGATCCTCCGGATGGACGGCGACGGCGACATCCGCCAGGATCGTCGACACGCGCGCAGTGGCGATCGTGATCCCGCCCTCGCCGTCTGCGAACGGATACAGCACGTAGGTGAGCGCGTCGTCCGTCTCCCTGTGTTCGAGCTCGAGATCGGAGAGCGACGTCAGGTGGAACGGGCACCAGTTGATGATCCGGTTCGCTCGGTAGATCCGGCCCTTCTCCCAGAGGTGGACGAAGAAGCGCATGACCGCCCGGACGTATGCCTCGTCCATCGTGAACCGCTCGCGCCGGTAGTCGAGCGAGGCGCCGATGCGGCGGAACTGGAACATGATCTTGCCGCCGTACTCGTGCAACCAATCCCAGACGAGCGCGACGAAGGCTTCGCGTCCCAGGTCGTGCCGCGTCCTCCCCTCGTTCGCCAGATGCTTCTCGACGGCGCTCTGAGTCGAGATCCCCGCATGGTCGTAGCCGGGCTGGAAGAGCACGTTGTAGCCCTGCATGCGCCGCGTGCGCACGATCGTGTCCGCCAGTGACAGCTGCAGCGCGTGGCCGAGGTGGAGGTCGCCGGTGACGTTGGGGGGCGGGTGGGCGATCGCGAAGCTCGGGCGTGGATCCGAAGCCTCGGCGTTGTAGAGGCCCTCCTCCTCCCACGTCTTCTGCCAGCGGGATTCGACGCCGTGCGGACGGTAGAGCGGATCCATGGGCCCATTCTACGAGCCGTCGGGCGCGGCCTCTCGGGGTTTATCGGGTCCCAGATATGGACATTTCGGATCCGAAATGCTACAAACAGGCGATATGATGACTTCAACGACGCAATCGTGGATCCCAAACGAGAACGAGTCGGAGCGTGAGGACGTCGTGCTGACGACGGCCGAGCTCGCCGAGTGCACGTGTCCGGATCCGTGCGAGTGCGATCACGACAACTGACGAAGAGAAGGAGACTTCCATGGGTTCGAACGGTCGGGTGACGCGGCACGGCGATCGCTGGCACGGCATCGAGCGCCCCTACTCGACCGACGAGGTCGAGCGGCTGCGCGGCTCGGTCGTCGTCGAGCACACGCTGGCGCGGCTCGGCGCCGAGCGCCTGTGGACGCTCCTGCAGACGGAGCCGTTCGTGCCCAGCCTCGGCGCGCTCTCGGGTGGCCAGGCCGTGCAGATGGTCAAGGCGGGACTCCAGGCGATCTACGTCTCCGGCTGGCAGGTGGCCGCCGACGCCAACCTCTCCGGCCACACCTATCCCGACCAGAGCCTCTACCCCGCCAACTCGGCGCCGGCGCTCGTGCGCCGGATCAACAACGCGCTGCTCCGCGCCGACCAGATCCACTGGGCCGAGGGCGATCGCGAGCGGAACTGGCTGGCACCGATCGTCGCCGATGCCGAGGCAGGGTTCGGCGGCCCGCTGAACGCGTTCGAGCTGATGAAGTCGATGATCGAGGCGGGCGCCGCGGGCGTCCACTTCGAGGACCAGCTCGCGGCGGAGAAGAAGTGCGGCCACCTCGGCGGCAAGGTGCTCGTCCCGACGAGCCAGTTCATCCGCACCCTCGCCGCTGCCCGCCTGGCCGCCGACGTCCTCGACGTGCCGACGCTCGTCGTCGCCCGCACGGACGCACTCTCCGCGACGCTCCTGACGAGCGACGTCGACGAGCGCGACCGGCCGTTCTGCACCGGCGAACGGACGCCGGAGGGCTTCTTCCGCATCGAGGCCGGGCTCGAGTCGGCGATTGCCCGCTCGCTCGCCTACGCGCCGTACGCCGACCTGCTCTGGTTCGAGACCTCGACGCCCGACCTCGGCGAGGCCCGCGAGTTCGCGCAGGCGATCCACGAGCGCTTCCCCGGCAAGCTGATGGCGTACAACTGCTCGCCGTCCTTCAACTGGAAGCGGCACCTGGACGACATGCAGATCGCGTCGTTCCAGCAGGAGCTCGGCGCGCTCGGCTACCGCTACCAGTTCGTCACCCTCGCCGGCTTCCACGCGCTGAACGCCGCGATGTTCGAGCTGGCACGCGGCTACGCCGCCGAGGGGATGGCCGCCTACGTGCGGCTGCAGGAGCACGAGTTCGCGATGGAGGAGGACGGCTACTCGGCGACCCGGCACCAGCGCGAGGTCGGCGCCGGCTATTTCGACGCCGTCGCCTCGGCGGTCTCGGGCGGCAAGTCCTCGACGCTCGCGCTCGAGGGATCGACCGAGGAAGAGCAATTCGGCGCGAAGGAGGCGGCATTGTCGCCTCCGAGGAGGGGAACCGAGGGCCCCCTTGCGCAGCATCGCGATACAGCGCGGTGCGGCGGGAAAGGAGAGTAGGCGGCATGACGATTGCGGTGGAGCTGACGAGAGCGGTCGACGGCCCGGGGGTGCTCGCAGCGCTCGCGGCCGGCGGGGTCGACGGTGAGCTGGCCGAAGGCGGTTGCGGCGTGATCCTCGATACCGACGACGGCGGCGAGGTCGCGCGCCTGATCGACGGATGGGCGAGCGATCACGGGCTGCCGTTCATGCCGGTGCAAGTCGATCCTTCGAGCTACGCGCTCGTCCCGCCGGCCGGATAGCCCTCGTACGCGATGCCGGCTCGTAGACTGGGCGCCGTGGTGCCGCCGTCGCTGTCCACGAAGGCCGACGAGATCGCCCTCGTCCTCGAGGACGAGATCGTCTCGGGCGCGATCGAGGCAGGCGTCGTCCTCCGGCAGGAGCAGCTCTCGGAACGCTTTGGTGTCAGCCGGACGCCGATCCGCGAGGCGCTGCGGAGGCTGGCCGCGCTCGGGCTCGTCTCCTTCGTCCCCAACCGCGGCGTGCGCGTGCGGACGCTCTCGCGGGAGGAGCTACGCGAGGCGTTCCTCGTGCGCGCCGAGCTCGAGAGCCTGGCCACCGAGCTGGCGACGCCGCGGATGACCGCCGACGACCTGCGACGGCTCGACGAGGCGGAGCAAAGCTTCAGCGTGCTGACGCTCGAGCTGCGTGCGAAGGCACGCAGCGGCGTCGAGGACAACGCGCTCTCGATCGAGTGGATGAAGGCGAACTACGCCTTCCACGACGTGATCTACGCAGCCGCAGGCTCGCCGTACGTCGAGCGCATGGCCAAGGGAGCCCGCCGGACGTTCATCGGTCAGATCACCTGGGTCGCGCGCGCCGAGCTCGACGAGCTCTACGCGCGGAACGACGACCAGCACCGCGCGATCCGCGCGGCGATCGGCGCCGGCTCGGCGACCGGCGCCCGCGTCCTCGCCAAGGAGCACGTTCTCCACTCGTGGCGTCTGCTGGAAGCGATCCTGGAGTACGTCGACACACGGGGGAAACAGCCGGTTTCCCCCGTGGGCCCCCTTCCCCGCGGGATCGCATCTCAGGCGTCCTGAGCTCCGCCCGGGCAAAGCCCGGACTCCGCGGAAACTGGCTTCGCATGGCGTGGCGAGAGCGCACCCGGACCGCCACGCGATGCCGTTCCGCGGCGGAGCCGGAGCTTGCTCCGGTGGAGTTCAGGCCGCCGGAGACGCGCTACGAAGGGGAAGGGGGTTCATGGGGGAAACCGGCCGTTTCCCCCATGGGCCGCTAGGCCGATTCTTCGGCGATCTCGTCTTCGAACTCGCCGGCGGGCGTGCCGCCCATCGTGACGAGCGTGGGCTTCAGGCCCTTCGAGATCGTCTCCTTCGTGATCACGCACTTGGAGACGTCCCGGCGCGACGGCAGCTCGAACATCACGTCGAGCAGAGCGCCCTCGATGATCGAGCGCAGGCCGCGGGCGCCGGTCTCGCGCTCGAGAGCGCGCTCCGCGATCTCCAACAGGCCGTCGTCCGTGAAGACGAGCTCGATCGAGTCGTACGCGAAGAAGCGGTGGTACTGCTTGACGAGCGCGTTCTTCGGCTCGGTGAGGATCTTGACCAGGTCGTCGCGCTGGAGCTGGTGCACGTGGGAGACGACCGGCAGACGGCCGATGAACTCGGGAATCAGCCCGTACGAGAGCAGGTCCTCGGGCATGACCTCGCCGAGCATCTCGGCGCTCTCGACGGAGTGCTTCGAGTGGATCTTCGCGCCGAAGCCGACGGCATTCTTGCCGATGCGGCGCGCGATGATCTTCTCGAGGCCGGCGAACGCACCGCCGCAGATGAAGAGGATGTTGGTGGTGTCGATGGAGAGGAACTCCTGGTGCGGGTGCTTGCGGCCGCCCTGCGGCGGCACCGAGGCGACCGTCCCCTCGAGGATCTTGAGCAGCGCCTGCTGCACGCCTTCGCCGGACACGTCGCGCGTGATCGACGGGTTGTCCGCCTTGCGCGCGATCTTGTCGACCTCGTCGATGTAGATGATCCCGGTCTCGGCCTTCTTGATGTCGAAGTCGGCCGCCTGGATCAGCTTGAGCAGGATGTTCTCGACGTCCTCGCCGACGTAGCCGGCTTCCGTGAGCGCGGTCGCGTCGGCGATCGCGAACGGGACGTTGAGGATGCGGGCGAGCGTCTGCGCCAGGTGGGTCTTGCCACAGCCGGTCGGGCCGAGCAGCAGGATGTTCGACTTCTGCAGCTCGACGTCGTCGTCCGTCTGCCCCATCTGGACGCGCTTGTAGTGGTTGTAGACGGCGACGGCGAGCGTGCGCTTCGCCTCCTCCTGGCTGACGACGTACTCGTTGAGGTGCTCGTAGATCTCGGTCGGCTTGGGCAGCGTGTCGAGATCGAGGTGCGAGGGAGCGGTCAGCTCCTCGTCGATGATCTCGTTACAGAGATCGATGCACTCGTCGCAGATGTAGACGCCGGGACCGGCGATCAGCTTCTTGACCTGCCGCTGGCTCTTCCCGCAGAAGGAGCACAGCAACTGGTCGTTTGAGTCGCTTGCGCGCGCCATCGTCCGTTATCTCCCCAGCCCCACGGTCAACTTGTACCTCGGATTGGCCTCTCTGGCTAGCACTCGATCTAGCGATGCTCGATTACGGTGTCGATGATTCCGTAGTCCTTGGCCTCGTGCGACGTCATGAAATAGTCGCGTTCCATGTCTCGCGCGACCTTTTCCAGCTCTTGTCCGGTGTGCTTGCCCATGATCTCTTCCATCTTGCGCTTGAGGGCGATCGTCTCCCGAGCGTGGATCTCGATGTCGGTGGCCTGCCCCTGGAAGCCGCCCCACACCTGGTGGATCAGGATCTTTGCGTTCGGCAGCGCCATCCGCTTTCCTTTCGCGCCGCCCGCGAGCAGGAGTGCGCCCATGCTCATCGCGATGCCGACGCAGATGGTCTGAACGTCCGGCTTGATGAACTGCATCGTGTCGTAGATGGCCAGGCCCGAATAGACCGAGCCGCCCGGCGAGTTGATGTAGATCGAGATGTCCTTGTCCGGGTCCTCCGACTCGAGATGGAGGAGCTGGGCGACGAGCAGGTTCGCGATCTGGTCGTCCACCGGCGTGCCGAGGAAGATGATCCGCTCGTTGAGAAGGCGCGAGTAGATGTCGAACGCGCGCTCGCCGCGCGAGGTCTGCTCGATCACCATCGGGATGAGCGGGCTCATCTGCGGCGCCGGAGCCGGGCGGCTGTTGTCCCACCCGAAGCGGGCGTTGTCGTGAGTCATGCTGTTTTCTCCTCCTGGCCTGGTGTCCACAACTTCGTAGCCCCCTCCGGCTTCTCCTGCCCGGGGGTCCAGAGCTTCTCACGCGCAGCCGCGAGGTCGGCGGGAATGCGCGTCACCTCGGAGACGATCCGGTCGAGCGCCTGCCGGAGACGGATGTCCTCGCGGAACTGCTCGGCGCGGCCGTCGGCGAGGAACTCGGTGACGAGCGCGTCCACGTCCTCGGCCCCCTCGGCGGTCGCCTGCTCGCGGACGAACTGCGCGAGCTCCTCGTCGGAAACCTCGATCGCGAGCTTGTCGGCGGCGGCCTCGAGCGCGAGCTCGCGGGCGAGCGATCGCTCGGCCTCGGCGGTGATGCGCTCCTGCACCTGCTCGGGCGTCTGCCCGGACACGGCCAGATAGGCCTCGACGGAGACGCCGCGCCGCTCGAGCGACTGGACGAGGTTGCCGAGCAGCGCGTTCGCGCGCGCGTGCACGAGCCCCTCGGCCGGCGTGATGTGCGAGGCGTCGACGAGCGCGTCGACGGCGGCGGCCCGGAACTCGGTCTCGATCTCCTCGTCGAGCTGCTCGTGGAGGCGAGACTCGATGTCGGCCCGGAGCGCGGCGAGCGTGTCGAACTCGCTGGCCGTCTTCGCGAGCTCGTCGTCGAGCGGGGGCAGCACCTTCTCCTTGACCTCGTTGACGGTCGCGTCCACGGACTGCGTCTCGCCCTCGTCGCCGACCTCGAAGCGGATCTCCTTCGTCTCACCGGCGGACATGCCCACGAGACCCTGCTCGAGCTCCTCGACGAGCCGTCCGGCGCCGAGCTCGACGACCACGTCGCGCCGGGACTCGCCCGACCCGCTGACGAGGTCGACGACGACGACGTCGCCCTCACCCGCCGGCCGGCCCTCGACCGGCGCCAGCTCGGCGACAGCGCTCCGAAGCAGGTCGAGCTCGCGGTCGACGAGTTCGGCGGGCACCTCGGCGGAATGAACCGGTACCTCGAGCGTCGTCCAGTCGGCGATCTCGACCTTCGGCTGGATGTCGACGGTCGCCGTGAAGCTGAACGCGGACTCGGCCGAGTCCGGCAGCTCGTAGGTGTACTCGGGCGAGGACGCAGGCCGGATGCGTGAACCGGCTACGGCCGTGCGGTACCAACCGCCGATGTGACTCTCGACCGCCTCGGAGTAGAGGCGATCCTTGCCGACGCGCGCGACGAGCACCTGCAGCGGCACCTTGCCCTTCCGGAAGCCGGGAATCTTCAGGGACGCGGCCAGATCGGTGGCGGCGTGCTCGACGGCGTGCTGCACGTCCGTGCTCGGCACGTCGACGCTCAGGCGCACCTTGTCAGCCGCCAGTTCCTCGACCCGGGTCTCCACGAGGCCATTCAAGCAGACCAGTTCTGCCCGACCGCCGGGGACGGCTGGGGAAGGATCGTCACGCAATCGGCACGATCGCGGCCCACCTGCGTGCGGATTCGACCCCTACGATTCGAGCGGGTGGCGGGTGGAGGGGTCCCCCTCCCAAGGGTGGGGGCCGGTTTGGACCCCTCCAATTCGGCCAGTCCGAATCAGGACCCAGCCGGCGTCGCTTCCGCCAGACCGACGAGAGGCTCGATGGGAACGCCCGCGCTGCCTCGCCTCTACCGGCTATTCGTCGCCGTGCCTGGACGAGTAGTACACGGCGAGCGTCGCATGGACTTGCGCCTTGACGTGCGAGGACAGCCACCGGCTCGCGAGCAGCCGCTCGGCCTCACTCGCATGGTGCGCGGCACGTTGCGCATCGGCTTGCGCAGGAACCGTCGCCATCTGGCACCTCCTTCCGGGCCTCAGGGTCGCACGCTGGATCTCGCAGTGCATCGGGGACGCTCCCGATCGCGATACGGGATTTCACGCGGCGCCCCGCGCGACCCGGAGGTTGCCTCTAGCTCTCGTGAGCGACGGTGCGCCAGCCGAGGAGGCAGGCGAAGCCTAGGATCGCTACGCCCGAGACGGCGTCGACCCAGACGAGCAGCTGTGTGCCGACGCGGCGGCGCGCGAGCGTGAGGCCCCCGGAAAGGATCGTGAACCAGGTCAGCGTCCCGGCACCGACGCCGGCGACGAGCACGGCCGCGCTCGGCGCCGAGCCCGCCAGCGCGGCTGTCGACGCGGCTGAGAACGCGGCGGCCCAGGAGGCGATCGTGAGTGGGTTCGATGCGGTCGCCCCGAGCGAGGTGAGGAACGCGCGTCGCGGCGACGCGATCTCCTCGTCCGACTCGCCGCCGAGCCTGACCCGGAAGGCGCTGTGCAGCGTGCGGAAGCCGATCGCGGCCAGCACGAGCGCGCCGACGATGCCCAGCGTGAGCCGCACCGCGCCGACCTGGAGGAGCGCGCTCGCCCCCGCCACGCCGAGCCCCGCGTAGAGCGCGTCGATCGCGGCGGCGCCGGCGCCGATCGCGACGCCGACCCGGAAGCGGTGACGAAGCACCGAGCGCATGCAGAGGAGCGAGATCGGCCCCACCTGTGCGGCGACGACGAACCCGAGCCCGAACCCGGCTGCGAGCGCTGCGGCCATGCGCCGAGTCTACGGGCCGCTCAGTACGATCGCGACATGGCCAGATGGAACGAGCTCGAAGGGTGGGAGGGCCCCTGGATCGACGTCTTCGTGCTCATGTGGGAGGCGTACCTGGCGGGCACGATCCCCGTCGGCGCGGTGGTCACGGACGAGTCGGGAAGAATCGTCGCGCGTGGGCGGAACCGGATCTTCGACGCGCCCGAGGGCGGCGAGGTCGGCGGCTCGAGGCTCGCGCATGCGGAGATCAACGCGCTGCTGCATCTCTCGTCCGAACAGACCTACGAGGGCTGGACGCTCTACTCGGCGCTCGAGCCGTGCCACGTGTGCCTGGCCGCGGCCTTTTCGGCCCGGGTCGGGAGGGTCAGCTTCGCCTGCCGCGACTCGTACGGCGGTGCCGTGGGCAGACTCCTCCCGAACCGCGACCACCTCGCTCACCCGGTCCTGATCGAGGGCCCGCTCGACGGCGTACCGGGCATCCTCCCCGAGCTGCTGCTCGTCGCCCATTGCCTGTGGCGCCGCCCGGAGGGCGACGTCTTCCGCTTCTACGCTGAGCAGCAGCCGGACCTGGTCGCGGCGGCGAGGGAGCTTCCGACTCCGGACGAAGGCGGCAGCCTGACAGCCGTCTACGCGGCAGTGCGGGCGAGAGGACTCGAACCTCCAAGGAGCGTCAGCCCCACCGGGACCTAAACCCGGCGCGTCTACCAGTTCCGCCACACCCGCGGGCAGGAGAAGTCTAGGAAGTGGAGATTACGAGCCATGATCATTTGCGCGCCTCACGGAGGGCTGCCATACCTTCGCGGAGTCCGTAGACGACGATCACGAGAGCGGCGAGTGGGTCGGCCCACCACAGCCCGGCCGTGGCGTTGAGGACGAGTCCGACGAGCACAGCAACGGCGAGCAAGCCGTCGATGAGGGTCACGTGCGCCTCTGTCTGGAGAACGCGGTTGCCGAGTTGCCTGCCCGTCGTCGCCTTCCCGGCCGCGAGAGAGAACATCACTGCGGCTGTGAGCGCGAGCCAGACGATGCCCGTCCAGGAGCTGTGAGGGTGCAAGCTGCTCGCCAACGTGTAGACCGACTGCGCCGCGATGTAGATCGCGAGCGTGATGAACGCGACCCCGATGATCCTGAGCGCAGGGCGCTCGCGGCCGCTGACCATGTCCCTCAGCTGCCAGACGACAACGAGCGACGCGACGATCTCGATCAGTGAGTCGAGTCCGAAGCCGGCGAGAGCAACCGAGCGCGCAACGACGGCGGCGGCGAGCACGATGACGCTTCCGACCACATTCCAGCCCAGCGTTGCGTATTCGAGGCGAAGGCCCCGACCGACGAGCGACTCGTCCACGAGGAGAGGGAGCGTAATCGCCCCGTATGCGACGTCGAGTCGTGGCCCAACGGCGCTACCGCTTGGTTGCGGCGACCACGAAGGCGGCGAGGTCTTCGATCTGAGACTCGCTGAGCTTCTTCGCGTACGACGGCATGCCGCCTCCCCCGGCGCGGACCCGGGCCAGGACGAAGTCGTACTTCAGCGAGGCGCCGTCGAGCGGCCCTCCGAGCAGCCCCTGTGTCCCGGCTGCCTTCAGGGAGTGACAGCGACCGCAGCCGGCCGACAGGAAGACCCGCTTCCCGGCCACCGCATCACCGTGGTTGGACCCTCCCGAAGAAGACGAGCCGCCGCACCCCGAAACGGCAACTGCCAGCAGCACCGCAAGAACGGCGAACGCCTTCATCGTTCGAGGCGGCGCGAGCGCTACTGCTCCCAGCCGGGGAGCTCGTAGGCCCGGCCCGGAGTTCCGCCCATCACGAGCAGCGTCGTGGGCGACGCGGTCGACTCGAGCTGCCTGACGACGCCCGGCTCGCAGTGGAGGAACGACCCCGTCGGCAGCCCGAGCTCCTCGCCGTCGACGGTCGCCTTCACCGCGCCCGCGTGGACGAAGTAGAGCTCCTGCTGGCCCGACTCCTCCTCCGTGTGCTCGGGGATCAGGACCTCGCCGGCGTCCTTGGTGACGGCGTTGACGCCGAAGCCGGTGATGCCGAAGTGGTGACGGACGGATTTCCAGGTGGACGGCCAGTCGTCCTTGACGGGCGGGATCTCGTCGACGTCGGCGACCTGCCAGTCGTTCGTGCTCGCGGTCATCTCGGTGCTCCTTTCGGGGCGAATCGGGTAGGCCCGGAGTGTTCTGCGCCTAGTGTTCGTTGTCAATCGGCCGTGACGACGATCTCCCCGTACGAGGATCGCGCCCGGCGCTTGACGCTCGCCGCGACGGTGCTCGGGTCGGCGCTCGCCTTCGTCGACGCGAGCGTGGTCGTGGTCGCCCTGCCGACGATCCAGGACGACCTCCACTTCAGCCTTGCAGGCGAGCAGTGGGTCTACCTCGCCTACTCGCTCGCGCTTGCCGCTCTCTACCTGCCGGCCGGCGCCGTCGGTGACCGGGGCGGCCGCCGCGAGACCTTCGTCGCCGGCATCATCGGCTTCGCGCTCGCGTCGGTGCTCGCCGGTCTCGCCCCGACCGGCGGCGTGCTGATCGCGGCGCGGGCGCTCCAGGGCGTGGCAGCCGCCTTCATGACGACGAACAGCCTCGCACTCCTGCGGGAGACCTACGGCGACGACGCGGGCCGGGCGGTGGGGCTCTGGACCGCGTTCACGAGCGTGGCCACACTCGGTGGGCCGCCGCTCGGCGGCGTGCTCGTCGAATGGGTGTCGTGGCGCTGGATCTTCTTCATCAACCTGCCGCTCGCGGCCGCGGCGATCGTGCTCGCGAACCGGGGTCGCTGCGGCAAGCTCGCCGAGCACCGCGTCGGGCGGCTCGACGTGCCCGGCTCCGCGCTCGCCGCGCTCGGGTTCGGCATGCTCACCTACGGGATGGTGGAGGGCGCCGCGAGCGGGTTCGGGACCGTGTGGTGGTCGTTCGCCGTCGCCGCCGGCGCACTCGTCGGCTTCGTGATCGTCGAGCGCCGGGTTGCCGAGCCGCTGCTTCCGTTCGTGCTCTTCCGGCGGCGGAACTTCGCGTTCGCGAACCTCGAGACGCTGTTCGTCTACGGGTCGCTGGCCGGGTTCTTCTTCTTCTTCACGATCTACCTGCAATTCCTGGGCTTTTCGCCCGCAGAGGCGGGTCTCGCGAGCGTGCCCGCGAGCGTGGTGATGATCCTGCTCTCGCCGCGGTTCGGGCGACTCGCGGACGAGCGCGGCCCGCGACTGTTCCTGACCACGGGACCGATCCTGATCGCGGCCGGTCTGGTCATGTTCTCGTTCATGCGCAGCGAGTCCGACTTCTTCAGCCTCGGCATCCCGGCGCTGCTTGTCTTCTCCGTCGGCCTCTCCATGGTCGTCGCGCCGATCACGGCGACAGCGCTCTCGTCGGCGCCCGAGCAGTTCTCGGGAATCGCCTCCGGCCTCAACCAGACGGTCGCACGCCTCGGGAACCTGCTCACGGTCGCGGTGCTGGGACTCGTCGTCCTCCTCGTCTTCCGCTCGAGCGGCGGCAGCGGTACGCCGCTCGAGCGCGGCCAGCACGGCGACGTGCTCCGCGCCGCCTCGATGGACGGGTTCCGCGTGGCCATGCTCGTCTCGGCGGGGCTGGCGCTCGCGGGCTCGTTCGTGGCGGCGATCGGCATCTCCGACTCGGACTCGCGACGGACCTGCGAGCCGACGGAAGTCGTGCAACCGAGCCCGGCGCGATGACGATCCCTCGCTCCGACCACGTCGGCAGCCTGCTGCGCCCGCCGGAACTCCTCGCCGCGCGCGAGCGCTTCGCCCGCGACGAGATCGGCGACGAGGAGCTGCGCACCGTCGAGGACGCCGCCGTCGACGAGGTGCTGCGGAGGCAGGCCGAGTGCGGGCTCGATGTCGTCACCGACGGCGAGCTGCGGCGCCTCTCGTTCCAGAGCCAGATGGTCGAAGCGGTCGACGGCTTCGGCGAGTGGAACCTCGAGGCCTTCCTCTGGGGCGACTGGAAGAGCGACGTCGTCGGCGACCTCCGCCTCGAGCGGCCACCGATCGCCGTCGAGGCGAAGCTCTCCCGCCGCCGCTTTCTCTCCGCCCACGAGCTCGCCTACGCGCGCGGGCACACGGACCGCGTGCTCAAGGTGACGCTGCCGAGCCCCGGCCTGTTCTCGCAGTTCTGGGACGCGGAGCGGTCGGTCGCGGCCTACCCGACGCTCGAGGAGTTCCTTTGGGACGTGGCTGCGATCCTCCGCGAGGAGGTCGAGGAGCTCGCGCGCCTCGGAGCCACCTACCTTCAGCTCGACGCGCCGCACTACCCGCTGCTCCTCGACGCACGCTGGCGCTCGTTCTACGAGGCGCGCGGCTCGGTCGAGACCTGGCTCGAGCTCGACAACCACGTCATCGCCGCCGCCCCCGCCGGAGTCACGTTCGGCTTCCACCTGTGCCGTGGCAACCAGGGCAGCCGCTGGCTCGTCGAGGGGAGCTACGACGCACTGGCCGGGCGGATCTTTCCGCGGATCGGCGCGCACCGGCTGCTGCTCGAGTACGACGACGAGCGCTCCGGCGGGTTCGAGCCGCTGCGCGAGGTCCCTGAGGACAAGATCGTCGTGCTCGGGCTCGTCACGACGAAGACGCCGCGTCGGGAGACGCCCGACGAACTGGCTCGTCGCATCGAGGAGGCTGCGGCGTACGTGCCGCTCGAGCGGCTCGCGCTCTCGCCGCAGTGCGGCTTCGGCACGTCGGTCGTCGGCAACGCACTCGGCCAGGAGGACCAGTGGGCGAAGCTGCGGACGATCGCCGAAACAGCCGAGAAGGTGTGGGGGACGGGCTGAAGCCCATCCCCCGCGTTTGTTCCTACTTCAGGTGGTTCGCCTTCAGGAAGGCCGAGGCGACCGCCTGCGGCGACTTCTTGTCGATCGCGACCGCCTTGTTCATCGCGATCATCGCCGGAGTGGTCAGCTTGGCCGAGACCGCGTCGACGGTCGAGCGGAACTTCGAGCCGAGCGTCGTCGCGAGCTTGCCGTTCACGATCGGCGCCACGTTCTGGAAGCCGAAGATGAACTTCGTGTCCGTGAGCACCGTGTACTTCGTCCCCAAGAGCGGCGGATCGGTCGAGAACACGTCGCCGATCTTGCACTTGCCGGAGTCGAGCGCCTCGTAGACCGAGATCCCGGCGAGCGGCACGAACTTCGCGCCCGTGATGCCGTACGCCTTCTTCAGCCCGAGGAGGCCGGCGTAACGGGTCTGGAACTCAGGGAACCCGCAGATCGAGAGGCCGGGCACCTTCTTCATGTCGCCCACGACCTTGAGGTGGTACTTCTTGGCCGTCGTCCTCAGCGTGCCCATGGCGTCCGTGTCCGAGAAGGGCGTCTGGGCGAACAGCGTGTAGCCCCGCCCCTTCTGCGCCTTGAGCGCCGCCGCGTACGTCGCCGCCGCCGACTTGAACACCGTGTTGTTGTGGAACGTGACGCTCAACATCGTCCCCGTGTACTCCGGATAGAAGTTGATCTGACCGCTCGTCAGCGCCTTGTCGATGATCTCCGTCGAGCCGATGTTGCTGTGGTAGGAGACCTTGAAGCCCTTGGCCTGGAGCGCCTGCTTGTACAGCTCGCCGAGGACGTACTCCTCGGTGAAGTTCTTCGATCCGATCGACACCGTCGGCTGGGCGGCGGCGGCTTTCAGCGTGCCGGCGGCGAGTGCTCCTAAGACGAGTGCGACCCCGAACGAGACGCAGAAGGCGGCCTTGACGGCACGCCTGGTCCGCTTCCTGATCACTGCCACTCCCTTCCTCGGGGCCCCGGCTGGGCCCTGGTCCGGCGAACCCTACTGGTCGAGTACCGGCTGAGGCGTCGTCCGCTCCGGGGCGACGAGCGCCCCGCGGCGCAGGCCGCGCGGGCTGACTGCATGCTGGACGGCGCCGAGCCCGAGATCGGCGATGAGCGCGAGCGCGGTCACGCAGTAGGCGGCGCCGAGAACGCCTGCGAAGCGGTAGCTCGCCTGGTTGACGATGATGTCGCCGAGGCCCCCGCCGCCGGCGATCGCCGCGATCGTCGCGGTCGAGACCACGTACACGGCGGCCGTCCGCATGCCGCCGAAGAGCAGCGGCAGCGAGAGCGGCAGCTCGACCTTGAAGAGCACGTCCCGCTCGCGCATGCCCATGCCTCGCGCCGCCTGGACGACGTCGCGGTCGACCTCGTCGACGGCCACGTAGGCGTTCGTCAGCATCGGCGGCACGGCGAGGATCACGAGCGCGACCATCACGTTCGTGAAGGAGATGCCGAGCACGGAGATGCCGATCGCGACCACGGCCAGGCTCGGCAGGGCGCGGCCGATGTTCGAGATGTTGATGGCGACGAACGATCCGCGGTGGAGGTGTCCGAGGATGACGCCGATCGGGATCGCGATCGCGACCGCGATTCCCAGCGCCGCGGCGGAGAGCTCGAGCTGCTCGACTGCCTTGTGCCAGATCAGCCAGCCGTTGTCGCCGATGAACTGGAACCCGTCCAGGAACGTGCCCGGCCCCACGCTGTCGAACAGGATCACGCCGCTCTCGCTCTCGTCCACGGGGTCAGGAACCGCTGCACCAGCACGAGCCCGCCGTCGAGCGCGAGCGCGAGCAGCACCGCGAGGGCGCCGGCGGCGATGATCTCCGTCTTGAAGTAGTCGCGCAGCGCGATGAAGATCGGGTGCCCGAGGCCCTCCGGGATCACGAACGCCGCGATCGTCGCGAGGCTGACGATGGTGACGACCGCGATGCGCAGGCCGGCGATGATCGCCGGCATCGCCAGCGGCAGCTCGACCCGCCACAGGATCTGGTGGCCGCGCAGGCCCATGCCGCGCGCCGCCTCGATCACGTCGTCGGGGACGGCGCGGAACCCGGCGAGGTCGTTCCGGAACAGGATCAGGAGCGTGTAGCCGACGAGCGCGATCTCGACCGTCGTCTCGGTCAGCCCCGTGATCGGGACGAGCAACTGGAAGAGCGCGATGCTCGGGATCGTGTAGAGGAGCGCGCTGAACAGGCTGAACGGGTGTTCGACGACGCGGAAGCGGCGCGCGACGATCGCGCCGGCGAGTGCGATCACGAAGCCGATCGAGACGGCGATCGCGGTCAGCTTGATGTGCTCGACGAGCGCCGGCTCGAGCGTGCCGCGCCAGTTGTCGCGCACCCAGTCGGCGCAGAAGAGGTCGTTGTTCACCACGCACTTGCTCGCGCCCCCGAAGTTCGGGATCACCGGCCCGCCGCCGCCGCTCACGAGCGCCCCTCCGCGGCAAGCAGGCGGCTGACGTGGCCGACGGAGAGCACGCCCACGACCTCGCCCTCGTCGTCGACGACGACGAGCCGCTCGGAGCCCTCGGTGAGCATCAGCGAGAGCGCGTCGCGGAGCGTCGTCTGCAGGCTCGTGCGCGGGCCGTCGAGCGGCAGGCCGTTCGGGGAGTCGAGCTCGATCTCGCCCAGGCGCCGCAGCGCGAGCCGCTTGAGGCCGCGGTCGGCGCCGACGAAGCGGGCGACGAAGTCGTCGGCCGGACGGGCCAGGATCGCGTCGGGCGTGTCGTACTGGGCGAGCACGCCGCCCTCGCGGAGGATCGCGATCCGGTCGCCGAGCTTGATCGCCTCGTCGATGTCGTGCGTGACGAAGATGACCGTCTTGCGCTCGACCTCGTGGAGGCGCAGGAACTCGTTCTGGAGCCGATCGCGCGTGATCGGGTCGAGCGCGCCGAAGGGCTCGTCCATCAGCATCACCTTCGGGTCGGCGGCGAGCGCTCGGGCGAGCCCGACACGCTGGCGCTGGCCGCCCGAGAGCTGCGCGGGATAGCGCTCGCTGTCGCCCGCCTCGAGTCCGACGAGCTCGACCAGCTCGGCGACCCGGTCGCGGACCCGCTGCTTCGGCCAGCCCAGGAGGCGCGGGACGACCGCGATGTTGTCCCCGACGGTCATGTGCGGGAAGAGGCCGATCTGCTGGATGACGTAGCCGATCCCGCGCCGCAGCTCGACGACGTCGAGCTTGCGGATGCTCTGGCCGTCGATCGTGATGTCGCCCTCGTCGAAGTCGATCAGCCGGTTGACGAGCTTCATCGCGGTCGTCTTCCCGGCGCCCGACGGGCCGACGAGGACGCAGATCTCCCCGGCCGGGACGACGAGCGACAGGTTCCGGACGGCGGCGCTGTCCCTGCCCGGGTAGCGCTTCGTGACGTCGGTGAAGACGATCTCGGCGGCCGAGAGACTCATGGCGAGCTGCGATGATCCTACGGAAGCAGGCAGGCGTGCCGAATCGGACAGCCCGTCCCTAGACTTGACGCCCGATGGGGAGCGCCGCCGCCGTCGAGAGCGCCGAGCTCAAGGACCGGATCGCCGGCGAGCTCCAGGCAGCGCGCGAGCGCACGCTGCGCCTGCTCGAGCCCCTCTCGGACGACGAACTCGTCCGGCAGTACTCGCCGCTCATGTCGCCGCTCGTCTGGGACCTGGCCCACATCGGTCACTTCGAGGAGCTCTGGCTCCTGCGCCGGCTGACAGGCGCCGCGCCGATCTACCCGACTAGCGACGACGTCTACGACGCGTTCGAGCACTCGCGCGAGGAGCGTCCTTCGCTCGCGTTGCTCGACCCCGCGACCGGCCGGGCGTACCTGGCCGAGGTGCGCGCCCGAGTGCTCGACGTCCTCGCGGGGATCGACCTCGACCCGTCCGACCGTCTCCTCGACGGCGGCTTCCTCTTCGGCCTCGTCGTCCAGCACGAGCAGCAGCACGTCGAGACGATGCTCCAGACGCTCCAGCTCTCGGGCCTCGTCCACGAGGGCGGCGGGCCGGCCCGGGTGAGGCCGGCACAGCTCGGGCCGGGCGGAGAGGTGCAGGTCCCGGGCGGTCCGTGCACGCTCGGCGGCGAGCACCCGTGGGCCTACGACAACGAGCGACCCGTTCACGAGGTCGAGCTGCCGGCGTTCCGGATCCGCTCGGCTCCCGTGACGAACGGCGAGTACGCGGCGTTCCTGGCGGACGGCGGCCAGGACGAGCCGCCGCTCGGCTGGGAGCGCGACGGCGACGTGTGGCTGCGCCGCCGGTTCGGGCGGCTCGAGCCGGTAGCGCCGGACGAGCCTGTTCAGCACGTCTCGTGGCACGAGGCGGATGCGTTCGCCCGCTGGGCGGGAGGGCGGCTGCCGACCGAGGCGGAGTGGGAGCACGCGGCCTCGCTCGGCGTGCTCGAGGGCGTCGGCGAGGTCTGGGAGTGGACCGCGTCCGACTTCGCGGCCTATCCCGGCTTCGAGGCGTTCCCGTATCGCGAATACTCCGAGGTGTTCTTCGGCCCCGAGTACAGGGTGCTGCGCGGCTCGTCGTGGGCGACGCACCCCACCGTCGCGCGGCGGAGCTTCCGGAACTGGGATCTCCCCATCCGCCGGCAGATCTTCGCCGGGCTCCGGCTCGCAGGGGACGTCTAGCCCCGCAGGTAGCGCTCGAACCAGCCGCGGGCGAGGTCGGCGACGCGCTCCAGGGCGCCTCGCTCCTCGAAGAGATGCGTCGCGCCGCGGACGACCTCGAGCTCGACCACGGCCTGCGTCATCGCCTCGCGCGCCTGCCGGTTGAGTCCGAGCACGAGCTCGTCGCGCTCGCCGACCACGAGGAGCGTCGGCGCCTGCACGCCGGCGAGAGCCGTCCCCGCCAGGTCCGGGCGCCCGCCCCGCGACACGACCGCGCAGACGGCCGCGGGCTCGCGCGCCGCCGCGACCAACGCCGCGGCCGCGCCGGTCGACGCCCCGAACAATCCGAGCGGCAGGCCCCGGGTGCGCTCGTCCTCCCCGGCCCAGGCGGCCGCGGCGAGCAGCCGGCCCGCGAGCAGCTCCACGTCGAAGCGGAGCTCGCGCGTGCGCAGGTCGCGCCGCTCCTCATCCTGTGTGAGGAGGTCGACGAGCAGCGTCGCGAGCCCCGCGTCCGAGAGCACGCCCGCGACGTAGCGGTTCCGCGGGCTGAACCGGCTCGATCCCGATCCGTGCGCGAACAGGACGAGCCCGCGCGCACCGTCCGGCACGACGAGGCTGCCCGCGGCGGCCCCCGCGTCCACCTGCTCCTCGCGCGGCAACGACAGCAGCTGCCGCACCTCGTCGTCCGAGACCTCGCCGAAGTCCTCGTACCAGAGGCCGACCGCGTGAAACGGATCCGGGGCGACGACTGCGACGACCTCGTCCGCTTCGCCGGCGAGCTCTTCGAGGGCATGCGGAGGCGCCGTCGGCACGGCGACGACGAGCCGGCGCGGGCCTCGGCTGCGCACCGCCTGCGCCGCCGCCCGCATCGTCGCGCCGGTGGCGAGACCGTCGTCGACGAGCACCACGGTCAGGTCATGGAGCTCGGGTGCCGGCCGGTCGCCCCGGTAGGCCCGTTCTCGCCGCTCGAGCTCCGCCCCTTCCCGCTCCGTCACACGCGCGATCACGTCGTCGCCGAGTCGCAGCTGCCGCACGAGCTGCTCGTTGAGGACGCGTGTGCCGCCGCTCGCGATCGCGCCCATCGCCAGCTCGGGCTGTCCCGGGTAGCCGAGCTTGCGGACGAGGAAGACGTCGAGCGGCGCCCCGAGCGCACGCGCGACCTCCCGGGCAACGGGCACGCCGCCGCGCGGCAGGCCGAGGACGACGACGTCCGTGCGGCCCACGTAGCCCGACAATCGCTCGGCGAGCAGCCGGCCCGCCTCGGCCCGGTCACGGAAACGCCCGCCGCTCGCCATCGACCCGAATCATGTATTGAACCGGGCATGGAGCGAGAGAACTGGGACCGCCGCTGGCGCGAGCGCGGCTGCCACTGCGAGGACGACCCGAGCGACCTCCTCGAGACCGAGCTCGGCGGCCTCGCGTCCAGCCGGGCGCTCGACCTCGGCTGCGGTGCGGGCCGGGCCTCGATCTGGCTCGCAGGCCGCGGCTGGCGCGTCACCGGCGTCGACTTCTCCGACGCCGCGCTCGAACTCGCCCGCGCGAGCGGGGCCGACGTCGACTGGGTGCCCGCCGACCTGAACGAGTACGAGCCAGAGACGGGCGCGTTCGACCTTGTGCTCGTCCTCTACGTGCACCTGCCCATCGCCGAGCGGCAGGCGCTCCTGGCCCGCGCGACCGCTGCGCTCGCGCCGGGCGGGACGCTTCTCGTCGTCGGTCACGACCTGACGAATCTCGGCACCGGCGCGCCCGGCCCCTCGAACCCGGACGTGCTCTACACGCCGGAGACGATCGCGGACGAGCTCCCCGGGCTCGACGTCGAGAAGGCCGAGCGCGTCGGCGACGAGGCGATCGACACGGTGATCCGAGCCCGGAAGCGGTGAGGGCCCCGAGTCGGGGCCCTCACGAAACTGCGCGGTCTCCCGCCGCTAGGTCGTCGCTTTGGCGAACTCGTCGCCGTGGACGATCAGGGCGTAGAGGACGATGATCCACATCGCGACCATGATCAGCGCCCAGGTCGGCTCCGCGCTCAGGAACATCAGCTGGGCGAGGATTCCCACCCCCGCGAGGATGATCCCGATCATGCGGCCGAGCTCCTGCCTTTGCAGGATCGCGTACCCGGCCCAGATCCCGATGCCGCCGATGATCAGCATGACCACGCCCCAGAAGCGGATATTGGCGAACAGGCCGTAATCCCCGTAGACGTGCGCCTTCGACAGCGCGGAGATGCCGTCGATGACGTGGAAGATCCCAACGACGAAGAAGAGGAATCCGCCGAAGGTGACCCAGCCCGATCCGGTCGCCGCCGTGAGCGTTTCCTGCGCCTTCTGCTCGTAGTTCGAACTCGACATTCCGCCCGCTCCTTGTGTCGATGTAGACCGGCCCTTTTCTACATGCGGCACCGGACGCCTCACGACCGGCCCGGGGCACTATCCTCAGCGGCACGGCCATGACGATCACGATCTGCGATGTCGCGCCCCGCGACGGGCTCCAGAACGACCCCACGATCCTCGCGCCGACCGTGCGCGCCGAGCTCGTCGGCCGGCTAGCGGCGGCCGGGGTGCCGCGCATCGAGACGGTCAGCTTCGTCAACCCGGCGCGTGTGCCGCAGATGGCAGGCGCCGAGGAGGTCGTCGCCGCGATCGAGCGCGTGCCGGGCGTCGTCTACGCCGGGCTCGCGCTCAACGACAAGGGCTACGACCGCCTGCGCGAGACGGGGCTCGACGAGGTGCACTTCGCATTCGCCGCGAGCGAGGAGTTCAACCAGCGCAACCAGGGAACGACGGTGGAGGACTCGATCGCAGTCGGCCGAGCGGATCGTCGGCCGCGCCCACGAGGACGGGATCCGGGCGACGGTGACGATCGGCACCTCGTTCGGCTGCCCGTTCGAGGGCGCGATCGACCCGGAGCGCGTCCTCGAGATCGCCGCCCGGCTCGTGCGGACGGGCGCAGACGAGATCGTGTTCGCCGACACGGTCGGCGTCGGCGTCCCGAGACAGGTCCGACAGCTCGTCTCCGCCGGGGTCGACCTCGGCGCACTCGTCGGCGTCCACCTCCACAACACGCGCTCGACCGGCTTCGCGAACGCGTACGAGGCGATCGCCTCCGGCGCAACCGTCCTCGACGCGTCGGTCGGTGGCATCGGCGGCTGCCCGTTCGCTCCGAGAGCGACCGGGAACATCTCGACCGAGGACCTCGTCTACCTGCTCCACGGCGAGGGCATCGAGACCGGCATCGACCTCGACGCGCTGATCGGCGTCGCGCAGTGGCTCGAGGGCGTCCTCGGCCGGCCGCTCGAAGGACAGGTCTACCGCGCAGGCAACTTCGCGCCGGTGGCGGGCTAGCCGTCGCGTCCTCTCACCGCCTGGCGATGTAGACCAGGAACTCGCTGTCCACCGTCGGCTCGCCGTCGGTGTGGTCCCCGCGCACGTCGACCTCGGTGAATCCGGCGCGGGCGAGCATCAAGAGCAGTTCGTCCCGGAAGTACCAACGGTGCAAGAGCGCGTGCTTCTCCTCTGCATCGAGTTGACCGTCGCGCCATCGCTCGGCGTGTATCTCGAGCGTGAGCGTCTGATCGAGCGGATCGGCGTCGAAGACACGCGCGCGGAGCGCGTACTCGGTGCCGTCCGGCGCGCGCTCGCGCTCCTCGGGCGGCGGCCACGGCTCGGGAAGCCGTTCGCGCTCGTCCTTCGTCCAGTGCTGCCAAAGCTCCGGGTTCGAGTACGGAACCTCGTTGTCGAGCAGCAGCGTCCCACCCGGCTCGAGGAAGCAGTGGAACCGGCGGAGCGCCTCCTCGTCCTGCGCCCGGGTGCTGCCGAGGCCGAACACCCCGCAGGCGACGATCGTGCGGTAGCTGCGCGGCGGCTCCAGCTCGTGCAGCGGCCCGACGAGGAGCGTCGGCTCGAAGCCCTCCCGCCGCGCGCGCTCGCGGCAGACGGCGATCATGTCGGCGGAGACGTCGCATCCGTCGACGTCGAATCCGGCCCGGAGCCAGGGCAGTAGCAACCGGCCCGTGCCGCAACCGGCATCGAGGGCCGGTTGACCGGCCTCGACGAAACTGCCGAAATAGTCGATCTCCGGCCCGTCGAGACTGAACTGGGACCACCATTCGGCGACGAGCCCGTAGTGCCACGTCTGAGGGGTGATGCTCACGTTTACTCCTTCGGTCGTCTCTCGCTCGCCCGACGACCTCGCGGGGAGGCGCAGGCGAGACACGGTCGGTCTGGAGCTGCGAGCGAGGACTTACACGCGGCCATGATCGTCGGCTCGAACCCGACTGTCAACGACCGCGCGGAGAGCTAGAGTCGATCGATGCTGACGCAGGACGCGCGGCTCCAGCGGCGGCTCGAGAATCGGCGCCGGGCCAGGAGGCGGCGGCTCGGAATCATCGCGCTGCTCGCCGTCGCGCTCGGGCTCGGGCTCTTCCTCGGGCTCCGCGGCGGCGGGAAGGCGGCCTCGGCACCCGAGCCGCGCACGGTTCCGGCCCCGACCCACGCGTCGAGGCCGTCCATCCACCCTGCCGCGCCGGCGCCGATCAGCCGACTCGCCCTCCCCGCGACCCTGCCGTCGCGGACGCTGGGCGTGCCGATCCTCATGTACCACCGCATCGACAGGCTCCGTCCCAGCCTGCCGGCGATCACGCGCTCGCTCACGGTCGCGCCGGCCGACTTCGCCGCGCAAATGCGCTGGCTCCACGCGCACCGCTTTCACGCGGTCACGCAGCAGCAGCTCTTCGCGGCGCTCGAGCAGGGCAAGCGTCTGCCGGCGAAACCGGTCGTGATCACGTTCGACGACGGCTACCGCGACGTGCTCGCGAACGCCGCACCGGTGCTCGCACGCCTGGGCATGCCCGCGACCGCCTACGTGATCACGGGACGGATCTCCGGCTCCGACGTCAGCTTCCTGAGCTGGGCGCAGCTGAAAGCGCTGGAGAAGGACGGCGTCGAGATCGGCTCGCACACGGTCAGCCACGCGGAACTCCCGCGGCTCACCGACCCGGCGGCGCTCCAGGAGCTGATCCAGTCGCGGCTCGCGCTCGAACGGCACCTCGGCCATCCGGTGCAGTGGTTCGCCTACCCGGCCGGCCGGTTCGACGAGCGGACGGAGTCGCTCGTCCACCAGGCGGGATACGTCCTCGCCGTGACGACCGAGCCTGGCTCGGCGCAGAGAGCGGCGACGCCGTTCGCCCTCCACCGTTACGAGGTGCTCGACACGACCGGTGTCCGCGGTCTCGCGGCGATGCTCCGCAACTAGGGTTCTCTCCGACCAGCGAGGAAAGGAGCACCATGGCCGGCGAGATCGTCCACGTCGAGTTCCCGGCGGGAGATGCCGACCGGGCGCAGCGGTTCTGGAACGGCCTGTTCGGCTGGGACTTCCAGGCCGCGATGCCCGAGATGGATTACCGGATGGCGCAGGCGAGCGAGAGCATGGGAACGGCGGTGTTCCCGGCCGAGGATCGCAGCGGCCATCCCAACTTCTACTTCGCAACCGACGACATCGACGCGAGCTCGGCGGAGGTTCGCGACCTCGGCGGCGACGCCGAGGCCAAGATGCCGGTGCCCGGCCACGGCTGGTTCGCGGCCTGCCACGACAGCGAGGGGAACGCCTTCCACCTCTGGCAGCAGGACTCCTCGGCCGGCTAGTCGGCCGTAACAGGACTCCAATCGAACTCACAGCTTGCGCCCACGGGCTGCTCAGCCCGGGGGCGCACGCTTGGAGTGCGTTCGATCCGGACGCGCCAACGAGACGAAAGGAGTCCTCCGATGGACAAGAAGAACCGGGCGGTGCCGCGAGGCCTGGTCGTCGCGGCCGTCGTCGTCGGCGTCGCACTCGGGAGCTACGGCATCGCGAGTGCGGCATCGGGCTCGGGCTCGACCCCGAGCGCCACGGCGTCGACCGCCGCCCCGTCGACCACGGCGCCGTCACAGGCACCCGCGGCGCCGCCGGGAGCAACCGCCCAGGATCCGTGGGGCCACCAGCGGAGCGACGAGACGCTGCTGACGGGTGACACCGCGGCCAAGGTCCAGCAGGTCGCGCTGGCCAAGGTCGGCAGCGGCGCCACCGTCGTCCGCGTCGAGACGGACGCCGACGGCCATGCGGCCTACGAAGCGCACATGGTCAAGGCGGACGGCACGCCCGTCACCGTCTACGTCGACAAGTCGTTCACCGTCGTCGGCGTCGAAACGCGCTGAGCGACCCTTCACCCGAACGGCAGGGCCCCGCAGCGACGGGGCCCTGCCGACGCGGCTCTAGACCGGGATCGTCAGGCTCTCGATGTCGCTCGGGTAGTCCGTGAGCACGTCGATCCCGTCCTCGGTCACGACGACCGTGTCCGAGTGGCGGAAGCCGCCGAGGTCGCTCGCGTAGACGCCCGGCTCGATCGTGAACACCATCCCCGGCTCGATCGCCGTGTGGTCGCCGATGTCCAGGAACGGCGCCTCGTGGTTGCGCAGGCCGATCGCGTGGCCCGTGTGCTGGCGCCAGTTCGCGAGCAGGCCGTGCGCCTCGAAGTACGCGAGCACCGCGGCGTCGACGACCGCGCACGTCACGCCCCTCCGCAGCGTCTTGAACGCCACCTGCTGCGCCGCGAGCATATGGTCGAACAGGCGTCGCATCTGGTCGGTCGGCTCTCCGACGACGAGCGCCCGCTCGAGCTCGGCGTTGTAGCCCCAGATCGGCGCGCTCGTCTCGGTCACGAGCACGTCGCCCGCCCGGAACTCGATGTTGTGCGCGACGGCGTGCGCCCACGAGCTGCGCGTCCCGATCTGTCCGCGGTAGCCGGCCGAGACGCCGTCCGACGACGCCAGCTGGCCGGCGTACGAGGGCCCGATGTCCTTCAGCATGGCGAGGGTCGCCTCGTGCCCGGCATGGAGCGCGGCCTCCGCCTCGGTCGCACCCGGACGCGACGCGTCCTGCAAGAGCCGGTGGGCGTGGGCGCACCAGCGGGCGCTCTCCCGGATGAGTGCGACCTCGGCCTCGCTCTTGCGGACCATCAGGCTCTCGACGAAGGGCGCGACGATCTCGACGCGGCTCTCCGTCACCTCGCTCAGCGGCGGCCCCTCGTAGCCGAGGATGCCCGGGTAGCCGTCCTGGTCGGCGCCGATCGCGCCGCGGATCCCCATGTCGGCCAGCAGTGCGCGCAGGATCAGCATCGGGTGCTCGAGGCCCGGGTACTCGGGATAGGACTCGATGCGCTCGAAGGCCGTCTCCGCGCGGACGCGCTCGACCTCGAAGTCGGGGACGAAGACCACCATCTCGCCGGCCGCGTCGATCGTCAGGGCGACCGGCCGCTCGGTCGCGAGGAACCAGAAGTTCGTGAAGTAGCGGATGTAGTGCTCGTCGAAGAGCACGCAGCCCGAGAGCCCGCGCTCGCGCACGTGGTCCAGCAAGCGGCCGCGACGCGCTTCGGGCTCAGCCGACGGGATGCCGGTCTCGGTCAGCATGGGCGCCTACCCTACTAGCGGCGCCCGGCGCCTCTACACGGCCACGGCGTGAACCAGCTCGAGCGCGTGCTCGGGCTGCGGGCGCAGGATCACCGTCTCGCTCGGTGCGTGCGTAAGGATCCAGAGCAGGTCCTTGGGCGCGAACCCTGGCTCGCGCCCGGTCGGCGCCGGCACGACGATCCGGTCGAAGGACTCTGCGCACCAGAGGCGCTGCAGCGCGTGGATCGGCGTTCGCCCGCTCTCGATCCGCGCGTCGACGGGGACGCCGGCCTTCAACGCCGCGTTCTCGACGGCCTCGAGGAGCGGCATCGCCATGTCGACCTGCTGGTGCATCGGCGCGTCGAGCGAGAACTCGAACCGGGTGACGACGAGGTAGGCGGGAACCAGGGTGGCGTCCTCGGCCCGCGCGATGCGAATGGCCGCGGCCAGAACGTCGGGATCGAGATGCCCGCGCGTGAACGGGACGAGCAGGCGCTTCGCACCCGGGCGGGCCGACGGGCGTCTGCGGAACGGATTCACTCGGACACCCCCTCCCGAAGCGCGCGGTCCGTGACCACGCGGATGTCGATGCCGGGAAGCTCGCGCACCATCCGCGAGAGCAGCGACCCGCGCAGGATTTCGACACGGCGCCGCTCGTCGGGCGTGCCGACGATGATGTAGGTCGAGCCGCGGTCGTGCGCGAAGCGGCGCACCGCCTCGACCAGGTCGTCGCCCTCCACCTCGAGGAAATGCACGCCGAGCATCGAGGAGAGACGCCGAAGCGCAGCGAGCTGCGTCGCCTCCTCCTCCGTCGGCTCCTGCCCAGGCTTGCGCACCCAGATCGCGTCGATCTCGGCGCCGAGCCGCTGGGCGGAGCGCCAGGCCCGTCGGATGATGCGCTGCGATTTCGGCTGCGGCTCGACGAGCGCCAGCACCCGCTCGGCCACGGCCTGCTGGCTGAGCGGGTCGAGCAGCGCCGGCCGCCGCCTCGCCTCGACGTCCTCGGCCAGCTCACGCAGCGCCAGCTCCCGGAGCGCGCCGAGGTTGTCGAGCCGGAAGAAGTTCTGCAGCGCCACCTCCGCGCGCTCCGGCTTGTAGACCTTGCCGGCCCGCATGCGGTCCTGCAGCGATTCGGGGCTCAGATCGACGAGCACCACCTCGTCGGCCTCGTCGAGGATCCCGTCGGGGAAGGTCTCGCGGACGCGCACGCCCGTCAGCTCGAAGATCGAGTCGTTCAGGCTCTCGAGGTGCTGGATGTTCACCGTCGAGATCACGTCGATGCCGGCCGCGAGCACGTCCTCGATGTCCTGGAAGCGCTTCTCGTGCCGCGATCCGGGCGCGTTCGTGTGCGCGAGCTCGTCGATCAGCGCCAGCTCGGGCGCGCGGGCGATCACCGCGTCGACGTCGATCTCCTCCAGCTCGAGCCCACCGTGGACGGCGCGGAGCCGGGGCACCGTCTCCAGCCCCTCGGCGAGCGCGGCGGTCTCGGGCCGGTCGTGCGGCTCGAGGTACCCGATCACGACGTCACGGCCTTCCGCCTTCGCCTGCCGCCCCTCCTGCAGCATCCGGTAGGTCTTCCCGACGCCGGGAGCCATCCCGAGCAGGATCCGGTAGCGGCCTGGCATTCCGTCGCCACCTTAGGCGCCGAACACGTTGTGGACGATCAGGTCGATCAGCTTGATCCCGACGAAAGGCAGGATCACGCCGCCGAGCCCGTAGATGAGCAGGTTGCGGCGGAGCAGCGCCGTCGCGCCGATCGCCCGGTACTTGACGCCGCGCAGGGCGAGCGGAATCAGCGCGGGGATGATCAGCGCGTTGAAGATGACCGCGGACAGGATCGCGCTCTTGGGCGTGCCCAGGTGCATGATGTTCAGCGCGTCGAGCGGCCCACGCTCGCCCGGGTGCGCAGCGTAGGTGAAGGCGAACATCGCCGGCAGGATCGCGAAGTACTTGGCGACGTCGTTGGCGATCGAGAACGTGGTCAGCGCGCCGCGCGTGATCAGCTGCTGCTTCGCGACCTCGACGATCTCGATCAGCTTCGTCGGATTCGAGTCGAGGTCGACCATGTTGCCGGCCTCCTTGGCGGCGGACGTACCGGTGTTCATGGCCACGCCGACGTCGGCCTGGGCGAGCGCGGGCGCGTCGTTCGTGCCGTCGCCGGTCATCGCCACCATGCGGCCCTTTCCCTGCTCGTCCTTGATCAGCGCGAGCTTGTTCTCGGGCGTCGCCTCGGCGAGGAAGTCGTCGACACCCGCCTCGCCGGCGATCACGGCGGCCGTGACACGGTTGTCGCCGGTGATCATCACCGTGCGGATGCCCATCTTGCGCAACTCGTCGAAGCGCTCGTTCATGCCGCCCTTGACGATGTCCTTGAGGTGGATCACGCCGAGGATGAAGTTGTCCCGGGAGACCACGAGCGGTGTGCCGCCGGCCCGCGCGATCCTGTCGACCTCTTCGTCGAGTCGGGCGGGGGGGCGGCCGCCCTGCTCCTCGACGAAGCGCTTGACTGCGTCGGCCGCGCCCTTGCGCAATTGACGGCCGTCGTAGTCGACGCCGCTCATACGAGTGGTGGCCGAGAACGGGATGAACGTCGCCTCGTGGGGCGAGAGCTCGCGGCCGCGAAGGCCGTACTTCTCCTTTGCGAGGACGACGATCGAGCGGCCCTCCGGCGTCTCGTCGGCGAGCGACGCGAGCTGGGCCACCTCGGCGAGCTCGACGTCGCCGACGCCGTCGACGGGCACGAACTCGGACGCCTGCCGGTTGCCGAGCGTGATCGTGCCGGTCTTGTCGAGCAGCAGGACGTCCACGTCGCCGGCCGCCTCGACCGCGCGTCCGGACATCGCGAGGACGTTCCGCTGCACGAGCCGGTCCATCCCGGCGATGCCGATCGCAGACAGCAGCGCGCCGATCGTGGTCGGGATCAGCGCTACGAGCAGCGCGATCAGGACGGTCTGCGACTGCGGAGAGCCGGCGTAGATCGCGTACGGCTGCAGCGTCACGACCGCGGCCAGGAAGGTGATCGTCAGGCCGGCGAGCAGGATGTTGAGCGCGATCTCGTTCGGCGTCTTCCGCCGCTCGGCGCCCTCGACGAGCGCGATCATCCGGTCGAGGAACGACTTGCCCGGCTCCTGCGTGACCTCGATCACGAGCTGGTCCGAGAGCAGGCGCGTCCCGCCCGTGACCGCCGAGCGGTCGCCGCCCGCCTCACGGATCACCGGTGCAGACTCGCCCGTGATCGCCGACTCGTCGACGGAGCCGACGCCCTCGATGATCTCGCCGTCCGCGGGGATGATCTCCCCGGCGACGACGACGACGATGTCGCCCCGCTGGAGCTCCGGCGCCGGCACGTCCTCGATCCCGCCGCTCTCGGTACGCCGCTTCGCGACCGTCGTCGTCCGGGTCGCGCGCAACGCGTTCGCCTGCGCCTTCCCGCGGCCCTCCGCGATCGCCTCGGCGAAGTTGGCGAACAGCACCGTCAGCCAGAGCCAGATCGAGATGGCGGCGACGAACCAGAGCTGGAACGTCGTTCCCCGGGCGATGTCGAGGAAGAAGATGATCGTCGTGATCACGCTGCCGATCTCGACGATGAACATCACCGGGTTCTTGATCTGGCTCCGCGGATCGAGCTTCGGGAATGCATCGCGGATCGCCTGCTTGACGATTGCAGGCTCGAAGATGTTGGTGTCGCGGCGCGCCATGTCCTTACTTCCCCTGGGCGTTGTCGAGGGCGAGGTTGAGCTTCAGAACGTTGACGCCCACCTCGCCGAGAAAGCCGAGCGCGCGGTCGTCCGTGTTGTCCGAGATGAGCTGCTCGACCTGGTCGAGGCTCATGTGCCTGACCGCGGCGACGCGCCGCGACTGGAGCTGCGCGTTGGCGGGAGTGATGTCGGGATCGATCCCCGAGCCGGACGTCGTCACGGCGTCGACGGGGATGTCGTGGACGGTCAGACCCGGGTTGTACGGCCGCTCGAGCTTGAGGATCGCGGCGATCGCGTCCCGGACCTGCTTCTGGAGCGCGGCGCTCGTCGGGCCGAGGTTCGAGAACGTCGTCCCGTCGGCGTTGTACGCGGGCGAAGTCGCCGACGGCCGCTCGTGGAAGTACTGCGGCCTCGTGAACCCCTGAGCCGCGAGCTCCGAGCCGACGACCTTGCCGTTCTTCGTGATCAGGCTGCCGTTCGCCTCGTGGTCGAAGGCGAGCTGCGAGAAGCCGGTCATCAGGGCAGGGAAGGCGAAGCCGAACACGGCCGTGATGACGACGATCGCGACCACGGAGCTAACGACGTTGCGCACGACCTTGTCCATCAGTGCATCAGCCCTTCGACGATCGGCCCCAGGGTCAGCGCGGGCAGGATCATCAGACCGGCGGTCAGCGCGATCACTCCGATGAGGAGCACGACGAACGTGGCGCCGTCGGTGCGGAACGTGCCGGCCGAGGCCGGGACGATCTTCTTCTTTGCGAGGGAGCCGGCGAGCGCCAGCGCGGCGAGCATGGGCACGAACCGTCCGAGGTAGAGCGCAACGGCGCCGAACTCGGCGGAGAAGTTGGTCAGCCCGTAGCCGGCGAAGGCGCTGCCGTTGTTGTTCGACTGCGAGTCGTAGGCGTACAGCGTCTCAGTGAAGCCATGGACACCGGGGTTGAAGATCGACGCCAGGCCGGCCTTCGTCACGATCGCGACCGCGGCCATGGTCAGCACCATCGTCGGGACGAAGAGCGCGCCGAGCGCGGCGTACTTGATCTCTCTCGCCTCGATCTTCTTGCCCAGCCACTCAGGCGTGCGGCCGACCATCAGCCCGGCGACGAAGATGGCGATGACGATGTAGAAGAACATGCCGTAGAGGCCCGACCCGACTCCGCCGAAGATCACCTCGCCGAGGAAGAGGTTGATCAGCGGCACGGCGCCGCCGGCAGGCGTCATGGCGTCGAAGCCGCCGTTGACGGAGCCGTTCGAGGCGTCGCTCGTCGCGGTGGCCCAGTTGGCCGTCGCAGCCTGGCCGAAGCGCACCTCCTTGTCCTGCATGTTCCCGCCCGCCTGGCTGCTGCTGTTGGCGAGATTCACACCGGACGAGCGCAGCACCGCCGAGCCGTGCTGCTCGGCCGTGTAGGCGACGCTGACGCCGATCGCGAACACGGCGACCATGGCGGCGAGCACCATCGTCGCGTGCCGGCGCGCCAGCACCATCTTCCCGAACATGAAGACACACGCGGCCGGGATCAGCAGGATCGAGAGCATCTCGAGGAAGTTCGTGATCCCGTTCGGGTTCTCGAACGGCACGGCCGAGTTCGAGTTGTAGAAGCCGCCGCCGTTCGTGCCGAGCTGCTTGATCGCGATCATGAGCGCGACCGGGCCGCGGGCGATGAGCTGCGTCGCCCCCTCGACCGTGTGCGCGGTGGCGGCACCGTTGAACGTCTGCGGCACGCCCTGCGAGACGAGGATCACGGCGAGGACCAGCGACAGCGGCAGCAGGACGTAGACGAGCGACCGGTACAGATCGACCCAGAAGTTGCCGAGCTCGGTCGACGAGCGCCGCGCGATGCCGCGGATGACTGCGACGAGCACCGCTATCCCGACTGCAGCCGACACGTACTGCTGCACGGCCAGTGCGGCCATCTGCGTCAAGTACGACATCGTGTACTCGCCGCCGTAGTACTGCCAGTTCGTGTTCGTGACGAAGCTGGCGGTCGTGTTCAGCGCCAGGTGCGCCGGCACGCCCTTGAGGTTGTCCGGGTTCAGGAACAGGTGCCCCTGGAGACGCTGGAACGCATAGACGACCCCCGAGAAGAGGATGCTGAAGACGACGACCGTGAAGCCGTAGCTCTTCCAGTCCTGCTCCTTACGCGGGTCGGTGCGAACGAGCCGGTAGAACACGGCCTCGATCGCACGCAGGATCCGCGGCGCGCCAAGCGTGCTGTACACGCGCGCCATGTACATGCCGAGCGGATAGGCGAGCGCGATCAGGACGATCGTGTAGACAATGATCTGCGCCGGGCCCTGGAATCCCACTTAAAGCTTCTCTCCGCGGAAGAGCGCGTAGACGAGATACACGAGGATGAGCAGCGAGATCGCGAGCCCGAATGCGTCGGCGGCCGTCATCGCGCTAGACCCTGTCCAGGATGTAGAGGAGCGCGAAGATGACGGCGAAGCAGGCGAGCGCGATCGCGATGGCGGCCAGGTCGTACATCAGCGCGCCTCGAGCGCCTCGAGGATGTGCCTGATCGTCGCCGGGAGCTCGTCGATGCGGTCCCGGTCGTAGAGGGGACTCCCGCCGTCCGTCAGCAGGTTGCGCACGAGCATCAGGCCATGTGGGGAGGCCGGCCGGTCGAGATCGCCGACGCGCCTCGCCAGGGTCTTGATCTCCGGCACGTAGAGCCAGAGGCCACGCCGGTTGAGCGGCGACGCGCCGGGAAGGCGCTTGGGATCGAGGCTGCGGACGACTCCGTCCAGCGAGCGCGCGAGCGACTTTCGCTTGCGCACCGAGACGACCTCTGCGTATCTCGCTGTCCTCACGCCTCCAAGCTAGGAGCGGTGGTCTGAACGCCGCCTGTAGGTTCGGGCGCTCGGTCTACGGAAGTTCTGAAGACGAGTGTTCGGCTCTAGGAGCGACTTGCGGGGTCAACGAGTCGGTATCCGACGCCCGGCTCGGTGAGCAGGTAGCGCGGCCGCGCCGGGTCGGGCTCGAGCTTCCGCCGGAGTTGCGACACGTTGACGTGCAGGATGTTCTTCGAGTCCACGTAGCCCGGGCCCCAGACCTCCTGGAGGATCATCCGGTGCGTGAGCAGCTTCCCCTGGTTGCGGGCCAGGAAGCGCAGCAGCTCGTACTCGTGTGGCGTCAGGTGGACGGCGGAGCCCGCCATCCGGACCTCGCGACGCTCGAGGTCGACCTCGAGCTCGCCGACGCGCAAGACCGGCTCGCCCGGCGGTCCCGCGCGCCGCAGCGCCGCCCGGAGCCTCGCCAGCAGCTCGTCGATCCCGACGGGCTTGGTCACGTAGTCGTCGGCGCCGGCGTCGAGCGCGGCCACCTTCTCCGTCTCGTCGCCGACGGCCGACAGCACGATCACCGGCGACGAGCTCCACGTCCGCAGCTCCCGGCACACGTCCGTCCCCGAGCCGTCCGGCAGCACGAGGTCGAGGATGACCGCCTCCGGCGGGCGCATCGCCGCCGCGACGAGCGCGCTCTCGGCCGTGTCAGCCGTCTCCACTTCGTAGCCCGCAGCCTTCAGGCTCGTCCGCAGGGCGCGGAGGATCTGCTGCTCGTCGTCGACGACGAGGATGCGGGGTCCGGTCACGGTTCGGCCTTCGCGAGCGGAAGCTCGAGCGTGAACGTGGCACCCTGGCCGTCCCTGGACTCGACCGACACCCGGCCGCCGCTAGCCTCGGCGAATCCGCGCGCGATCGCGAGCCCGAGGCCTGCTCCCCGCACCGTGCCAGCGCCGCGACCGCGGTGGAACGGCTCGAAGATCCTCTCGACCTCGTCGCTCTCGATGCCCGGCCCGTGGTCGATCACGCGGACGATGCCGTGCGTTCCGTGCGAGGAGATCAACACCCGGACGGGCTCGTCCGCGGGCGAGTACTGGAGCGCGTTCTCGATCAGGTTGACGAGCGCACGCTCGACCTGCCGGGCGTCGACACTCGCGATCGGGGAGTGATCGGGAAGCGACACCTCGACCCGATCGGCCCTCCGTCCCATCTCTCCGAGCGCCTGCCCGACGAGGTCGTCGATCGCCCACGGCGCCGGTTCCGCCTGCAGCGCTCCAGCCTGCAGGCGCGACAGGTCGAGCAGGTTTCCGACGAGGCCGTCGAGCCGCTCCGCCTCGGCGAGGATCGTCCCGAGCAGCTCGGTCCGGTCACTCGGATCGAGGTGGAGGTCTCTTCGGGCCAGCGCCGAGGCCGCCGTGAGGATCGCCATCAGCGGGGTGCGAAGGTCGTGGCTGACGGCGCGGAGCACGGCCGTCTTCAGCGCGTCGCTACGCCGGAGCGCCTCGGCCTCGACGGCCTCCTGCGCCAGCCGCTCACGGTCGACCGCGACGCCGACGAGCGAGCCGAGCGCAGGGAGCAGCCGGCGCCGCGCCGCGGCCGTTCCGGCGTGCTGGCCCTCGAGCGCGATCGATCCGACGCGCCTCGCGCCCGCGACCAGGGGGTAGTCGTAGTCGCCCTCGCCCTGCCGCAGGGCGTCGCCGAGGTCGATCCGCGCCCGGTCCGCCTGGAGTGCCCGCGCCACCTCGGGCGCGAGCTGCTCCAGCTGCGCATCGAGGCTTCCGTGCGCGAGCAGCGACGTCGCGATCTCGGCCAGCAGCGCGGACTCCGTCGCGCGCCGTCGCAGCCCCGCGGCGAGCTCGCTCACGACGACCGCCGTCACGAGGAAGACGAGGAGCGCGAACCAGTTCCGCGAGTCCTGGAGCGTGAGCGTGTAGAGCGGCGGGAGGAAGAAGAAGTTGTAGGCGAGCATGGACTCGATCGACACCGCGATCGAGTAGGGGAGCCCCCAGAAGACGGCGACCGGGAGCACCGCGAAGAGGTAGAGCACGCCCAGGCTGAGGACGGGCACGTGCGGCTTCAGGAGCTCGATCACGCCCGTGACTGCGAACACCAGCACGAGGCCGGCCGCCACACCGGTCAGGCGCCGCCGCACGTGCTCGGGCCGAGTCATCACTCTCATCATGCAACGAGCGGCGTCTCGGGCCGCCGAGGTCGCGCCTAGCCCGCCGCGAGAACGGCCGGTGCGGCCCGCACCGGCACGGCGTCGTCGCCCTGGAGCTCCCGGCGCCAGCCGGCGAGCACATCGTGGACCTCGGCGGCGCCGACGATGGGCGCGATGGGCGGCGACAGCTCGACGGGGTGCATGATGAACGGCCGGGTCTGCGGCCCGCCCAGCCCGCCGTGGAACGAGATCAGCTCCTCGAACGCGCAGCCCTCGTCGAGGTCGGGGTCATAGAAGCTCCCGACCATGATGTCCCCGACGTGCGGGAAGCCGTCGGTGCGGAGGAGGTGCGCCGGCGCGGTCGGCGAGAAGTTGGCGAGCGGATCCTCGCCTTCGACCCGCCCATCCGCGAGATAGCGCGTACCGCGCCCCCCGAGTGCGACCGGACCGTGCTCGGCGGAGCGGACGAGCAGCCACCCGACGTGAGGATGCTCGCGGAGCGCCGGGATCAACCGTGGGTGCCGCTCGTCGATCTCCTCCAGGGTGAGCCGGCGCGGCTCGTCCATGAGATAGACGAGCCCGAGGTTGCCGGAGCCGAGCACGACGACGGGGCGCCCGGAGACGCCCTTCTCCGTCGGCTTGCCCTCCTTCGCCTTCTTGCCGGTGGCCTCGGCCAGCGCGAGCGTGGCCTTGGAGTTCTGCTCGTCCCCGCCGCCGATGCCCTGGACGTTCCCGTCTTCGAGCGAGCGCTCGACGAGGTCGGCGAGCGAGTAGCCGTTCCGCTGTAGGAAGGTGGCTCCCTGGGTCTGCCCGTGGTCGGACAGCACGACGAGCCGAAAGGGCCGTGCGGCATAGCGGCGGGCTTTCTCGATGCGCCCGAACTGCTGGTCGAGCTTGCGAAGTGCCTCCATCGTGTCCGCCCGTTCCAGCCCCGAATGGTGGGCGACCTCGTCGTAGCTCGAGAACGTCGCGTACACGGCCGGACGGCCGCGCATCATGTCGGAGAGCACGCCGTACACGATCAGGTCGCGGACGACGACGCACATCGCGGCCCGCAGCAGCGGGTACATACCGCCCCGATGACCGCGCGGTCGCACGTTGCGCCGGATCGCGCGCGAGGCCGCCGCCCACTCGAGGACGATCTCCCAGGCGAAGAGCACGAGCGTCCGGGTGACGTTGAACCCGTTCGCGAAGAACGCGCGGTAGCCCGGGTTGGCACGCTTCTCGGCGCCGATCCGGCTCGATGTCAGGATGGTTTCCTCCGCCTCTCCGGAGAACAGGTTGGCGCGACTCGCGCCACCGTTGACCAGCAGCCCGATGCCGGTCGCGCGCGCCTTCTCCATCTCGGCGCAGTCGGCGACACCGGAGCAGGCGATGACCCGCCCCGACTCCTTGTCCACCCAGCGGAAGGCCGGGATGTCGTCGTTCGAGCCGAGCAGGATCCCCGCCTGGCTGGCGCCGGTCTGCGAGGAGAGATCGGGCTCCCACTCGACCAGCCGGTGCGAGCCGGACGTCAGCCACGCCGCCAGGGTGGGCGCACTTCCGTCGCGCATGGCACGCCGGAGCACGGGGAGCGCGAGGCCGTCGATCTCGAGGAAGATGATTCCCGGGATGTCTGTCGTGACCCCTCCCTGCCGCTTCGCGATTCGCTGGACGACGCGGAGCGAGTACGTGTCGTCGTCGTTCGTTCCGAACGCGACGTCGAGCACGACGCCGACGGCCGCCGCCACGAGCGCCGTGACAAGCGCCCAGCCGAAGCTGTCGACGCTGATCGCATCCGGGCTGATCTCGGACGCCAACTCGAGCAGCGCGGCGTCGACGAGCAGCACCACGAAGAACCCGAGCAGCGCCATGAACGGAATCCGCAGCGCGGCGACGATCGGTGGCACGATCGCGTTCAGGACGGCTATGAGCAGGGAGGCGACGACCGCTCCCCCGAAACCGTGGACGGTGATCCCCGGCACGAGATACGCCGCGACGAGGAGCGACGCCGCGGCCACCAGCCACGAGAGCAGGAGCCGGAAGGGACGGAAACGCGGCCGCTGCGGCTTCCAGGCAGGTGTTTCGCCGTGCGGCGGTGGGTCCGACATCGCGAGCCCGACGGTAACAAGCAGCCGGGGCCGAGCATGATCCCAACAGGATGAGCGACCCTCGCCGCCTTTCGTATCTCGGGCACTCGACGACGCTGATCGAGCTCGACGGCGTGCGGCTCCTCACCGATCCGCTGCTCCGCCGCCGGGTCCTACATCTGCGGCGCGCGTCGCCGGCCCCCGGGCACGGCGAGCCCGACGCCGTGCTGATCTCGCACGGCCACCAGGACCACCTCGACCTGCCATCGCTCGACCGCCTGCCGCGCGACACGCCGGTCGTCTGCCCACGCGGCCTCGGTAGCGTCGTCGCGCGGCGCGGGTTCCGCGACGTGCGCGAGGTCGACGAGGGAGAGGAGATCGCGTTCGGCTCCGTGACGGTCCGCGCGACGCACGCGAACCATCCCGGCCGAACGCTCCCCGGCCGCTCCGACGCGACGCTCGGCTACGCCGTGCTCGGCTCCGCCCGCATCTTCTTCGCCGGCGACACCGGGCTCTTCGACGGCATGGACGACCTCGTCCCCGACCTCGACCTGGCACTGCTCCCGATCTGGGGCTGGGGCGCGACGATCGGCCCCGGACACCTCGACCCTCGCGGCGCGGCCGAGGCGCTGACCCTGCTGCGGCCGAGGCTCGCCGTGCCGATCCACTGGGGCACGCTGCGGCCGTTCTACCGCACGGGTCGAGCCGGGTTCCTCCGCGAGCCGGCCGACGCGTTCGTCGCGGCCGCGCGCGAGCTCGCGCCCCAGGTCACGGTGCGGGTCCTCGCTCCCGGCGAGTCGCTCGACTTCTGAGCTCGTCCACATGGATTGTGCAACCGCGGTTGCACCATCTGTCATACTGCGAGCGTGCCCGCCAAGCGAACGACCTGGGTCCTGCTCGCCTATCGCCTGCCGCGCGCGCCCTCGACGCCCCGGAGCGCGATGTGGAGAAAGCTGCGACGGCTCGGGGCAGCCCAGCTGCTCGACGGGCTGGCAGCGCTCCCACTCGACGCACGCAACCGGGAGCAGCTCGAGTGGCTCGCCGACGAGGCCGTCGAGGCCGGAGGAGAGGCGGCGATCTGGGTGGGCGAGCTCGGCTCTGCAGCGCAGGAGCGCGCGCTCGTCGGGCGGATGGCCGCCGCGATCGCCGCCGAGTACCGGGCCCTGGTCGACGAGGCGGCAGCGGCACGTGAGGACAACTCCGGCAGGCGACGCCGCACGCTCGGGCGTCTGCGCCGCGAACTGCGCCGCATCCGCGCCCGCGACTACTTCCCGCCGCCGGAGCGCCAGCTTGCGTTACAGGCGGTGGAAGACCTGGCCGCACTGGTCGAGGAGCGGGTCGCGTGAGGTGGGCGACGCGTCGCCACTGCCACATCGACCGCGCCGCCTGCGCCTGGCTGATCCGCCGCTTCGTCGACCCGGACGCGGAGTTCGTGTTCGTCGACGACCCGGACGAGGTGCCCGCGGATGCGACGCCGTTCGACATCCTCGGCGGGGAGCTGTCGCATCACGACGGCGAGTGCAGCTTCGAGGCGTTTCTGCGCCGCTACGAGCTGGACGACCCGGTGCTCTGGGACATCGGACGGATCGTCCACGAGGCAGACCTCGGCGACGAGCGCTACGACGCGCCCGAAGGCCCCGGGCTCGACGTACTGCTGCGCGGCCTCTCGATGATCCGCGACGACGAGGAGCTGCTCGCGCTCGCCGGGCCGCTCTTCGACGGGCTCTACGAGTACCGCAAGCGAGCGATTCTCCTTGGCCGCGAGCCGTCCTGAACAGAAAGGAGCCGCAATGAAGTGGGTTACCCGTGAGCGGCCGAAGACCGATCGGATCGCCTGTCCCTGGCTGATCAAGACCTTCATCGATCCCGAGGCCGAGTTCATCTACGTCCCGGCCGGCGAGGTGCTCGCCGTGGCCGAGCGCGAGGGCGCGAACTCCTACGACGCACCGGGCGCGAGGTACACGCATCGGGACGGGCTCTGCTCGTTCGAGGTGCTCGTCGAGGAGTACGGGCTCGCCGATCCTGCGCTCGCGCGGCTGGCCCGCATCGTCCACGGCGCCGACGTCGCCGAAGACCGCGACGCGACGCCGGAATCGCGTGGCCTGCTCGCGGTTGCCGAGGGCTTCCACCTGCTCAACCTCGGCGACCACCGGCAGCTCGAGCTCTCGCTGCCGGTCTACGACGCGCTCTACGCCTGGTGCCGGAACGAGGTCGCGAGCGCGGCATGAGCCTCGAGCGAGCCGGGTTCATCCCCATCCCGGCAGGCGCCGCGGCCGGGTTCGACCACGCGGACGTCTACCGGCCGGCAAGGCGCATGTACGTCGCGCACACCGGGGCCAACCGGATCGACGTGCTCGACTGCGATTCACGCCGATACCTCCACGCGCTTCCCGTCGACCTTCCCGGCGTCGCCGGCGTCCTCGTCGACGCGGAACAGGACCTGCTCTTCTCGAGCGATCGGGGCTGTGCCCGGGTGAGCATGTTCCGCTGCTCGGACGAGACCCTGCTCGGGCAGGTCGCGGTCGGGCCGCACCCGAACGGGCTCGCCTTCGACGCGCGCAGGCGGCGTCTCTACAGCTTCAACCTCGGCGAGCCGGTCGGTGAGAACTGCACCGTCTCGGTCGTCGATCTGGACTCCCTGGAGGTGGCGGCGGAGCTTCCGTTGCCCGGCCGCCCACGCTGGGCCGTCTACGACCCCGAGCAGGACGTCGTGTACGCCTGTATCCGCGAGCCGGCGGAGATCGTCGTTCTCGACTGCGAGCGCGTCGCGGTGGAGCGGTCACTGCCGGTGCCGAGCGCCGGGCCGCACGGCCTCGAATTCGGCGGCGGACGGCTCTTCTGCGCCGCCGACGAAGGTGCGCTCGTCGTGCTCGACAGCGACACTGGAGCCGTGCTCGCGAGCCTGCCGTTGCCCGGCGTCCCGGACGTCGTCATGCACGACCCCGATGGTCGCCGGGTCTACGTGGCGATCGGCGACCCGGGTGTCGTCTCGATCTTCGACACCGCCCGCCTCGAGCCGTTGGAGACGGTCGAGACCGAGCCGGGAGCGCACACGATGGGCTGGGATCCGGACGGGCGCAGGCTGTACGTGCTCTGTCCCGGAAGCAGCGGCGCCGCGGTGTTCGAGGAACGCGCCTGAGCCCGGACGCGCGCCGGATCCTCGCCGCGCAGGCTGCACGGGCGCTGGCCTACGGGCTCGGCTCGGTACTGATCGGCATCACGCTCGCCGACCGCGGCCTGTCCGACGCGACGGTCGGCGTCGTGCTCGCGTCGCTGCTCGGCGGCATCGCGCTCGTCTCCGTGCTGATCGCCCGCTACGGCGATCGCGTCGGGCGCCGACGGTGCTACTGGGTGCTCTTCGTCGGCATGGGGATCGCGGGCACCGTCTTCGCGCTCACGGCCTGGCTCCCGGCGCTGATCCTCGCCGGCCTCTCCGGCACGGTGTCGACGGACGTGGTCGAGTCGGGGCCGTTCACGTCGCTCGAGCAGGCGATGCTCCCCCACGCCGCCGGCGAGCACCATCCGACGCGCCTCTTCGGCACGTACAACACCGTTGCGACGCTCGCCGGGTCGGTCGGTGCACTGATCGCGCTCTTCGGCTCCTCCCCGCGCTGGCTCCTCGCCTACCCCGTCGCGGCGGCGGCCGGACTGCTCGCCTCCGCCCGGCTCTCGCCTTCCGTCGAACTGGGCCACGAGCTCGACCGTGACCCGCTCCCTCCGCTCCATCGCTCGCGCGGGATCGTCTTCCGCCTCTCCGGCCTCTTCGCGCTCGACAGCTTCGGCGGCGGCTTCGTCCCGCAGACGTTCATCGCCTACCTGTTCGTGCGCAAGTACGACGCGTCGGCGCACACGCTCGCGATCGTCTTCTTCGCGATCGGGATCCTGCAGGCGGTCTCGTTCCAGCTCGCCGTCCGCATCGCCGGTCGGATCGGACTGCTCCGGACGATGGTCTTCACGCACCTGCCCTCGAACCTGCTGCTCGCGGCGATCGCGTTCGCGCCCAACCTCGCGACGGCGATCGCGCTCCTGCTGGCCCGGTTCGCGCTGTCGCAGATGGACGTGCCGACCCGGCAGGCCTACGTGATGGCCGTGGTCGACCCGACCGAGCGGACAGCGGCCGCGGCCTACACGAACACGGCCCGCTACGTGACGCGGCCGATCGCCCCGCTGATCGCAGGTGCCACGCTCAAGGGCGCACTCGGGGCACCGTTCTTCATCGCCGGCGCGCTCAAGAGCATGTACGACGCGGGCCTGTACCTCGTGTTCCGCCACGTCGACGAGCCCTGAGGCGCGCCGCTCGCCCGGCTCGCGTCGAGCCGGCCGCGCGTGGCAGAGTGCCTTGCCGTGGCGACGATGGCCGACCTCGACGAGCTCGCGCTCGCGATGCCGCAGGCGACGAAGGAGGTCTCCGACGACGGCCGGCCGTCGTATCTCGTCCACGGCAAGATGTTCTGCTTCCACCGCGGCCGCCGGCCCGATGCGGTCGACCCGGAGACGCGGGAGCGGATGGACGACGTGCTGATGTTCCGCGTCGCCGACGTGGACGTGAAGGAACTCGTGCTCGGCGACGACCGCGGCCTGTTCTTCACCACGCCGCACTTCGACGGCTACGCGGCGGTGCTGATCCGCATCCCCGACCTGGCCCGCCTCGATCGCGAGGAGTTGCGCGAGACCGTGGTCGAGGCGTGGCTGACCCGCGCGCAGAAGCGCGTCGCAAAGGCCTGGCTCGCCGAGCACGGCGTCAACGAGTGAGTCGCTACGGGCCGGTCGCGGCGCCGGGCACGACCGGCCCGGCGATCCGGAGCTTCGCGGCCAGCCAGGCGAGCTGATCGCGGTAGGCGCGGTCGTTCAGCGCGTGGCCGGCGTCGTACCAGCGGATCCGCGTTCCCGGCGGTGTCGCATGCCAGAACGTGAGCAGCGCCTTCCGCGGGACGATCGCGTCGCGCCGCCCGTCCTCGAGGAACAGCGTCGAGCGCCGCGCTCGCCGAAGGTAGCGAAGCGGGTCGATGCTGCCCAGGTAGCGTCGAATGGCCGGGCGCTGCTCGGGCCTTGCCAGCGCGGTGTAGGCCGAGACCGGTGCGACGCCGCCCGACATCAGCACCATTGCTTTGAGACGCGGCTCGACTCCGGCCAGGATCCCACCCGTGTGCGAGCCGGAACTCCAGCCCACGAAGCCGATCCGGTTCGGGTCGACGTCCGGCCGCTTCGCGAGCAGGTCGACCGCGCGCCGGATCGCCACGACGTCCCGCGTCTGGATCTGCGCATGCCAGCGCAGGAACGGGACTCCCTTCAGCCCGTTGGGCTCGGGCGCCGCCGTCGACGGAGCGGTGATGACGAGAGCGATCGCGCCCCGGGCAGCGAGCCACGTCGAGGGGACGACCAGCTCCTTCCGGTCGCCGCCCGCACCATGGAGGTAGACGACCGCGGCCACGCGTCCGCGCGCATGCGGCGGGCGAACGAGGAACGCGCCGATCCGATCACGGCCGGACGTGTAGGACACGTCGTCGACCGCGATCGGGTAGCCGTGGTTGACGCGTCCGCGGTCGACGAAGTCGAGCGGCTTCGTCGCGTCGTAGCCGAACGGTGCCGGCTCGGCCGCCCGGACGTGTGCGGACGACGCTCCGCACACCGCGAAAGCTGCAATCAGCGCAACGAGCCCAACGAGCCCACCCGATTTCAACACCGGCAAAGTCAGATTGAAGGTAACTCTATCCCAGGCCTCTCCTTCCCCGATTCCGGGTAACCGAGCAGGAGCCTGTGCCGTCCCGGCGGCACGAGGATGCCCGACGCACCGAGCGCGGCCGTCCTGCCGTCGACGACGGCGCTTGCGACTGGAGCCGGGGGCCGGATCAGCAGCCGGCCCGGAGCATCCGTGCGAAGGCCGGCGGAGGTGACGTCGAAGATCGTCCACAGGCGCGTGCCGACGCCGAAGTAGCGAACGTGCCAGCCCCAGATCGACGCCTCGGAGAGCCACGACGAATACGCGAACCCGCTCGCGGGGGGCGGGCGCCTGCGGTGCGCGAGCAGGAACCTCAGCATCGCCGGCAAGTCGTGGTCGTACTTGAAGACCCAGCCGTGCATCTCGTGATCGAGACGGGCGACGACGGGTGCGTGCGGGTCGAGGCGCTCGATCGCGCGATAGAAGGTGCCGGCCTGGGCCGGACCCTCCCTGATCACGACCGTGTCACGGGGGTTCCACCAGAGCTGGAGCGGGACGCCCGACGACGCGAACGTGCGCGCGAAGAACAGCGGGCTGCGGCGGATGTAGAGCCACGGCCTGCGCCGCGGGGTCGCTCCGACCTCGCGCGTGGCGGCGGCCTGCTCGCGCCAACTCTCCCCGGACGAGGGGAACTCGTACCAGCGCCGGAGGAAGTTGGTCACCGGATCGGCGGCGACGACCGCTGCGAACAGGTCCGGCCGCCGCGCGACCAGCATCAGCGCCTCCTGACCGCCCATGCTGTCACCGGCTGCGTAGACCCGATCCGGGTCGTACCTGAGATACGGGATCCGTCTCCGGAGCGTCGCCGGCAGATCGGCCATCTCGGCCATGTCGGGTGGCCACGCCCACGAGCGCCGGGGAATGACCCGCCCGTGGAGGCCCGGATTCACGACGATCAGCCGGAAGCGGCCGGGGAGGTCGCCCCACCGGCGTGCCTGCTGCCAGGGCGTGATGCCCCGCGAATGAGGAGAAATCACGAGCGGTAGTGGCGGATGGTCGTGCGGCCCGTACCAGCCGGGCAGCGCAACGACCGCGCTGTCGCGCACGCCGCCCGGGCCGCGGAAGTAGATCGCGAATCGGCGCGTTCCGGTCGCACCGGCCGGCGCTGCCACGCTCGCGCCCACCAGGATCGTGGCCGCAACGCAGGCGAGACCCGCGCCGAGAACGCGGACCCACGCCGTCCGCGTCAACCGGCCGGCCTCTCCCCGAGCTGCTGCCCGCTCCCCCACACCGTCGTCGGAGCGACCTCGGCCGGCTCGCCTTCGGCCGGCTCACCGCGGGCAAGCAGGCCGGCGCCGACGATGACGCCGGCGAACGCGAGCAGCCGCAGGACGCCCATGGGTCCCGGAGGCACGGCTTCCCCGAACAGCAGGGTGCCGGCGACGATCGGCAACGCGTTCGTCGCCAACGTGGATACACCGGCCGTGGCCATCGCGCCTCCGCGCTGGAATCCGAGCTGCAACGCGACGAACGCCGACCCGTGGCACGCGAGCACGGCGGCGGTGAAGAGCACTGCGGCGCCGCCGACGACGGCTGCCTTCGTGGCCACGTCCCCGGCCGCGTACAGCGTCCCCGCAGCGAGACCGAACCCGGCGCCGCCGCCGAGCCTGGCCGCACCGGGCCCGCAGGCGAGACCCGCCACCGCGAGCGAGGCGACCACCCAGGCTGCGACGGCAACCGCCGAGGCGTGGTGCCCGGACGACGCACCGGCGCCCGTCACGGACAGGCCGAGCGCCACGAGCCCGAGACCCGCAGCCGCGACACCGGCCCACTCGCGGCCGGAGAGGCGAACGTCGGTCGTGCGCTCGACGAGCAGCGCCAGGAGGCCGATCCCACCGGCCGACACCGCCTGCACGAGCGACAGCGGCGCCAGCCGCAGCGCGCCGACATAGAACGCCCAGCCGGCGATGCCGACGGTGAAGCCCGCGAGCCAACGGAGGTTCGCGAACAGCGATCGCAGCGACACGAGCGGCCGACGAACGGAGAGCGGCGGCAGCCGTGACGCAGACCCGTGCTGCCAGAGGAAGCCGACGTCGAGACACACGGCCGAGGCGAGTGCCAGACAGAGTCCTGCGGCCTCGTCCGTGCTCACGCACGATCCCGTCCCGAGAAGGGCAGATACGCCTCGGCCGCGAGCGCCGCGATCCCGATTCGGGGCAGGTCGCGCCGGTGCTCGTAGACGACGAACCGCCGCTCCCAGCTCGGGAAGAACTTCCGGTTGAAGAGGAGCAGGTTGTCGAGCTGGAAGTGCCCCTTGAGCGCGAGCAACGCCTGACGCTCGAGCCGCTGGACGCCGCTCAGCTCGGCCTCGGGAGCCAGCAGGGCGGCGAACGGCGCGAAGTTGAGCGACAGGCGGGCGACGCCGCGTGCGCCGGCCCAGTCGACGGCCTCGCAGATCAGCCACTCGTTGAAGCCGTTCGGCGTCGCGCGGAGCCTCGGCATCGAGGAGAGGGAGAGCGAGGCCGAGCGTCGCACGACGGCGAAATGCAGGAAGCCCATCGGCGCCCCGCCGGCGTCGCGCCCGACGACGAAGACGGCGTCGTCGTCCTCGAGCCGGAAGAGCGCGTCGAGGGCCATCGCGAAGCCGCGGGTCGGCTCCGCTCCTCGCCAGCTGTCGGCAATCTGCTCGAGCTGCGTGCGCAGCGGCCCGTCGATGTCGCGTGGGTGAAGGAACTCTGCGCGGTAGCCGGAGCTTCGGAGCCGGGTCACGGACTGCCGCACCTTGCGGATCGGCCGGCCCTCGAGCGAGAACGACGCGACGTCGAGGACGGCCTCGTCGCCGTGGTAGAGCGCGCTGAGCCCGTGGCCGGAGTAGGTCTCGAGCAGGCGGTCCGACGCGCCGAGGATCGCAATCCGCCAGTCGCGTGCGCGCGCGAAGCGCACGAACCGGGCCAGCAGCTCGTCGATCTCGTCCGCCGGCCCGATCGGGTCGCCCGACACGATGGCGACGCCGCGAACGACGCGGTACGCGACGAAGGCCCGCTCGCTCGCGCTGAAGAAGTACGACTTGTCCGCGCGAAGTGCGAAGGGTGCGAGCGTGTCCGAGCCCCAGGCGGCGACGAGCGAGCGGGCGAGTTCGCGCTCTCGCGCCTCCTGGATCAGGCGGTAGCGCCAGGGGCCGAGCCAGGATGCGAGCAGCCAGGCTGCCGCGGCGATGCCGACGATGAAGACGGAGATCGGGAACCAGGCGCCGAAGCCGTCCTCCAGGTGCCTGGAGCCGCCGAGGCTGATCCCGGCCAGCGCCTTGGTCGTCTCGCCGGCCGCGAAACGGAGCGTGAACGGCTGGTCGGCCTCGATGCGGTTGATCCAGAGCACGATCGCGCCGTACGCGTAGATCGCGACCGCGAGCCCGAGCGCGTGGAGAGCGAGGCGTGGCCTGGCCCCGGGGTCTCCCGGAGCGTCGAACACATGGCGCCTCGCGACGAGCACGACCGCGACGAGCGCCGCCGCGACGGCGCCGTAGTCGAACCGGTGTGACTCGTGCAGCATCGCGAGGCCGATCAGCAGTGCCAGGCACACGTGGTAGGCGCGCCGCTTTCGGCGGGCAAGCCCGCGTGCGACGAGCAGCAGGGCGAACCCGAGCGGTGCCACGAGCGCACTCGCGACAGGGCTCACGCGCGCGAGCGAGAGACCGGCGAGCAGCGCGTGGTGGTGCGCGGGGAGGATGCCGTCGATGACGCTGATCAGGCCGGTGGCGGCGACGAGGGACGCGATCAGGAGCGGTGACCGTGGCTCGCTCGTCTCCCGCCGCCGTCCGAGGAGCGCCCCTCCGAGGCCGGCGAGCGCCGCCGGGAGGTAGACGGCGCGCAGATGCGTCGCGAGACGGAAGGCCTCGTGCGCCGGGATCTGCCGGACGACGAGGAGCGACACGCCGACACCGGCGTAAGTCCACCCCCAGGCGCCGAGCGCGAGCAGCACTCCGCCCGTCAGCCGCTCCGCACGCAGCGCGCGCGCCAGGCACCCGAGCAGGAGCCCGATCGTGCCCCAGACGGCGACGAGCAGGAGCAGCGGAATCGCGTCCCGCCGGGGTAGTTCGTCGAGCGGCAGCGCGTCGCGCACGAGCGGCCCCGGCAGCGGCACTCCGCGGAGCAGGTAGAGGAGCCCCGTGGCGGAGACGGCGAGCGCGAGGCCGGCGAGCACCCCGCCGAGGATCGCCGCGACGCGAGCGACGCTACGCATGACCGCTCGGCCCGGACCTCGCGGCGGCTCCCGGCGGGACGAGGTGCGCGGAGGCGGCGTACAGCGCCTTCGCGGCCTGGGCACGCCACAGCGCCCAGTCGTGGCCGCCGCGGATGACGGCGTAGTGCGAGCCGATTCGCAGCCTGGCGAGCTCACGGGCGAACCGACGGTTCTCGGCCAGCATCTTTCTGTCGCTCGAGCCCGAGTAGAACCAGACGTACGTGTGCGCGGCTCGCAGCGCCGGCGCGGCCGCGGGAAGCGTGAGCGCAGGGCTGTTCCAGTCGAGCAGGGCCTTGCGGTGCTCGAAGATCGAGGCGATGTCGTCCGCGACGACGTAGCCCGACCAGCTCTCGAGCACGTGGAACTCGCCCGGATGATGCAGACCGATGTTGAGCGCCCCGTACCCGCCCTCGGAGAGCCCGACGAGCGCTCGGGCCCAACCGGCGCGGATCGTCCGGTAGCGCGAGTCGATCGCCTGGACGACGTCGTGCGCGAGATAGGACTCCCAGGCCTCGTGCGGCCGGGCGCCGTTCGCCCACTCCTCGTCGGTGAACGCGCCCGTCGAGCCGAACGGCGCCACGAGGATCGCCGGCCGCGTCCGGTCCTTCGCGACCAGGATGTCCTCGACGACCCCGAGTCGACCCGTCCGGAAGTAGTTCCACGGCACTCCGGGAACGCCGTGCAGCAGATAGATCACCGGGTAGCGGGCGCCGGGGTGCTCGGCGTATCCGGGCGGGAGGTAGACGTCGACGGGCTCTCGACGGCCGAGAGCGGCGCTCATGAACGTGAACTCCGTCAGCCGGCCCTTCCTGGAGACGAAGGCCGGATCCTTGGGAGGCGCGAAGCCCCGGTAGAGCCAGTAGTTGTCCAGGTAGTGGTAGGTGCCGATCAGACCGGCGCTGATCGTCACGATCGCGGCCGCCGAGAACGCGATCCAGAGCGCGAGGCCGTGGAAGCGAAGGCGCTCGAGCGTCCTCGCGGCAACGGTTGTCACGGGAGCACTCTCGTCCGCCTGCCGCCGGCTGCCAATCGTGCAAGCGGACGACCGGCCGGCCGGAGCCGCTCGATCATCCGGTTGGGAAACGGTGGATCAACGACTCATCCGGCGGGTCGTCCGATCGCAGGCCGGGCAGGAGCTCCGAGGCTACTGGGCGGCGGCAATACTGAAACGTGGCTACCCGACTCGCTGCGGTGCTCGTCGTCCTCGCAGCCGCTGCCGCCGGCACCGCGTACGGCGTCAGTACCGGCCCGGGGCTCGCGGGCACCGTCCGGGAGGACTCGTTCGCCTCGACAGCCCTGCGGGGGCAGCTCCGCTTCGCCGTCTACCTCCCACCCGGTTACGGGAAGGGCCGCGTCCGCTATCCCGTCATCTACTACCTGCACGGACTGCCGGCGAGCTCGAGCGCGTACCTCACATTCGGGTTCGTTCCCGCGACGCTGGAGGCTCGCCGGCTACGGGCGGTCGTGGTTGCGCCGCAGGGCGCGCGGGACGGCGACTCGGACCCCGAGTACCTCGACTGGGGCCCGGGCCGGAACTGGGAGACGGCCATCTCGGAGGAGCTACCGGCGTATGTCGACGCGCACTACCGGACGATTCGAGGGCGCACCGGACGTGCGCTGATCGGCGTGTCCGCCGGCGGGTACGGCGCGTTCCTCCTCACCCTGCACCATCTTTCGTCGTTCGCGGTCGTAGAGTCCTGGAGCGGCTACTTCCACCCGACCGACCCGGACGGGACGAAGCCGCTCGAGCTCGGCACGCCCCAGGCGGATGCGGATGCGAGCGCCCATTCGCTCGTCTCCAGCCTGCGACAGTCCGTCCGGCGCTTTCCGACCCTGCTCGCCTTCTACGTCGGCAAGGACGACACGCGCTTCCGGGCGGAGAACGTCCGCCTCGCACAAGAGCTCACCGCGGCCGAGGTGCCCCACCTGTTCCGCCTCTACCCCGGCAGCCATTCGCAGTCGCTCTGGCAGCGCGAAGCGACACCGTGGCTGACGCTCGCGCTCGACAATCTGCAGACAGCGACGCCGGGCTAGGTCGAGCCGCCGCCGATGCCGGCGCCACGGGCCTTGATCAGATCCCGAATCTCGCTCAGGAGCTGCTGGTCGGTCGTGAGCGGCACGGCGGTCTCGAAGCCCGCTGCACGGCGGGCCGAGTAGGCCTGGTACGGCTTCAGGACGATGAAGAAGGCGGCCGCGGCGACCGTGAGGAAGGTGATCACGGCGTCCAGGAGGTTGCCGTACTTGAAGACGCTGCCGTGGATCGTGAAGGACAGGTCGCCGAACTTGCCCCTGCCACCGAAGATCGCGCCGATGATCGGCGTGACGAGGTCGCCGACGATCGCCGCGATCAGAGCCGTGAACGCGACGCCGAGCACGAATGCGATCGCGAGCGTGATCGTGTCGGCCTGCATCAGGAACGCCAGGAACTCGTCGAAGATCCGCCTCATTTCCCTTTCCCTCCCGGTGGACGAAGTGATCGGGGGCACCTTGCTCCCGTGCGCCGATGATGGTTTCCGGGCCGGATGGGCACGCGACACCGGCCGGCGGCTCGCTCTCGCCGTCACCGCCGGGTCACCTGGCTGCTTTGTGATGGACAGGGCTAGGCGCGGCAGGCGAGACGTCCCGCCGATTCCCGGCATCGGCGGGACGGTCGCTGCGTGCTCGAGCGCTAGGCGCTCGGACTGTGGAAGACGAGCCCGAGTCCCCAGTTGTCGTCGGGCGCGTAGTCGCCGATGAAGTCGCCCCAGGGTGGCCCGAAGGCCGGCAGGAACGGCAGCACGGCGTTCGTGGCGCCCGTCAGGTGCATCCACGCTCGAATCGGGCTCACGTACGCGTCGTCGAGTGCGGTGTCCTTCGTCGCGATCGCGAACGTCGCACCGGTCGCGAGCGGGTCGAAGTGCACCGAGGCGGGGAGCGTTCCGACGTAGTCGCCGGTGTCGAGGATCGCTCCCTGGTACGCGGCGGAGTACCAGAGGCCGAGGTCGACGGTCACCGGCTCCACCGTCTTGTTGCTGAGCGTCACGGAGTAGACGAGCGTCCCGCCCTCGGTGACCGACGGCGCGTCGCCGATGTGCACCGTCGGCACGGGATCGTCGTCGACGATCGTGTACGTGCCGTCATGCGTGATGACCAGGCCGGGAAGTTCGCTCCAGAGGTGCACGACGAAGGACAGCGTGTCACCGTGGACGCCGTTGGAGACGCTCGCGACCTTGCAGGTGGTCGCTGTCTTCCCGGCAGGAATCGTCGCCTCGCCGGACTGGTGCGTGTAGTCCCTGGGAGCGAGCGCGGAGCCGTTTCGCGTCTCCCAGTAGATCGTGAGCGGGACGTTCATTGCCGCCGAGCTCGTGATCGACATGGTCGCCGTCGCGCCCTCGACCGCCTTGACGTCGGAGATCCACACGTGCACCGGCCCGAGGTGGACTCCCGGCGGTTGAGTCGGCTTCGTTCCGGCGGCCGCGACACCGGTCACGAGCACGGCCGCGACGATGACGGCCGCCGACGCCAGGAACGTCGTCATGAGCGTTCGTCGTGGATGTCTCATCTCAATCCCCCTTTTCCGGCTGGGAGGTAAGGGTGGGGGCGTCCTCTCGACGCCCCCACCCCTGCACCGCACGACCCGCTGAACGGGTGTGCATAAGCTGGACTCCGGCTCTTACTTCACGAGCACGGTGCTGCTCGCGCTCAGGTTCGGCGCGTTCTGGAGTGCGGCGGGGTCGTTCCTCTCGAACAGATGCGCCGCCTTGATTGCGCCTGTGTACGTCCCCTTCGGGACGACCGTGGCCGCGACGCCCCAGGTCCACTTCTCGCCTGGCGCGAGCTTGATGGCAATCGGCATAGACATGCCGTAGGAGCTCGGTCCCTTCAGGGACACGACGATGTTGGCCGTGTGCGTGATCGTGCCCACGTTGGTGACGGCGACGTCAATCTGCAACGTGTGCCCAGGCCCGGCGACGAGGGCCGTCGAGACCGTGTACCACTGAGGCGTCGTCGTCGCCTTTGCCGGCGAAGCCACGACGTAGGCAGCGATCCCAGCCACGAACGCAACGGCAGTGAGGCAGAAGATCTTGCGCATGGTGCACCACCCTTTCTGCACGTCGGTGCTGTTCAATTCCTTCGGCGCGATCGTGGCGCAGAGGCCTCGCAGATCCGTCGCAGCCTGATCGCAGTGCCCACCCGGGACGAGTCAGGTGGGAAAACCGCAAGCGTCATGCGTGTTTCCGCGGATGCAGTTGGAGGGCCTCGGGACGAGGGTCGTGACGAGAGTCCCAGTCGCGCGGGCGAGGTCGTTGTGCAGACAGTCGAGTTCCGTGTGCTCGGACCGCTCGAGATCGACTGCGGGGGTCGGTCGTTACACCTCGGCGGCCCGAAGGAGCGAGCGGTGCTCGCAGTGCTCCTCCTGCACGCGAACGAAGCCGTCTCCTACGAGCGCCTGATCGAAGATCTCTGGGGCGAGCAGCCGCCCGAAAGCGCGAAGCACACCCTGGCTGTGTACGTGTCCAGGCTCAGGCGGGCGCTGGAGGCCGCGGGGATCGAGCCGTGCATCGACAGCCGGCCCGGCGGGTACGCGCTCCGGGTCGATCCGGCGCAGCTCGACCTCCGTCGCTTCGAGCAGCTGGTGGCGGAGGCGAAGGCGGCGCTCGAGGCATCCGTGCCGGCGAAGGCCGCCGAGCTGCTCGACGAGGCGCTCGCGCTCTGGCGCGGCCAACCGCTGGCCGACCTTGCCGCCGAGCCGTTCGCCGCCTCCGAGATCGCAGGGCTCGAGGAACGGCGGCTGGCCGCGGTCGAGCTCAGGATGGAGGCGGCGCTCGAGCTGGGGGACGAGGCGGCCGTGATCGCCGAGCTCACGTCGCTCGTCTCGCGACACGAGCTGCGCGAGACGCTTCGCGAGCAGCTCATGACGGCCCTGTACCGCACGGGGCGGCAGGTGGAGGCGCTCGAGGTCTATCGAGCCGGGCGGCAGCGGCTCGTCGACGAACTCGGCATCGAGCCCGGCGAGCGCCTCCAGGAGCTCCACAAGGCGATCCTCCGGCACGACCCTGCGATCCGGCCCTCGGAGCCTCCGACCCGGGCGGCTCCCCGGCCCATGGAGGAGACGTCTCGACGCCGTGTTCGTACGTCGCTCTCGCGGAGTCACCTCGTCGCGCTGGTCGCGGTGCTGGCCGCAGCCGTCGCGATCTCGTTCGTGGCGTTCAGGCACGACGGATCGAGCGGAACGAGCCCGGCAGGCGGCGTCGCGATCTTCGATCCCCGCTCGGGCAGGTCGCACGGCGTCGCCTCGACACCGGTACCTCCGGGCGCGATCGCGGCAGCGGGCCGGTCGCTCTGGGTCACGCAGCCGAGCCACGGAACGGCCCTGCTGGTCGATGCCGAGCGTGGGGAGATCGCGAAGACCGTGAAGATCGGCAGCGAGGCCGGCGGCGTGGCCGTGGACGGGCGGACAGTATGGGTGGCGAGCACGCGCGCCGGTGTGATCTGCCGGATCGGCCCGCGGACCACTGCGGTCGAGCGCGTGTTTCCAGTCGGGGTCGCGCCGACGTCGACGGCGTACGGGGCGGAGTCGATCTGGGTGTTCGACCAGCACGACGGCAGCCTCTCTCGCGTCGATCCCGGGAGCGGTCGCGTACTCGCTGTGATCCAGACCGGCGCGGAAGGCGGCAGCCTCGCCGTGGGGGCGGGCGGGGTCTGGGTGGGCGACGAATCCACCGGCACGGTGATCGAAGTCGACCCGCACGCGAACGGGATCGTCCGGACCATCACCGTCGGCGACGGGCCTGCCGCGATCGCGGCGGGCGACGGCCGGGTGTGGGTGGCGAACAGGCTGGACGCGACCGTCTCCAGGATCGACGCCCGCACCGGCCAGGTCACTGCGACGATCCCGGTCGGCGAGGCGCCGAGCGCCGTCCTGCTGGCCCGCGGCGCGCTCTGGGTCGCCAACGAGCTGGCAGGAACGATCTCCCGGATCGACCCGGCGACGCTGGCGCAACGGACGTTCGCGGTCGGGGGCAGGCCGAACGGTCTTGCCGCGTTTGGAAACCAGATCGCCGTCTCTTTCGCCGGCCCAGCCGGCCGGTAACCGCAGCGCGCGTCGGCCTGCGACCCGAACCGTGATCGGGCTGCGATCCGACCGTCCGCGACCGGGGCGTGGGCGTCCCGCACAGGCGCCGAGGCGGGGAGACAGTCACCAGGCTCGATCCCGAGCTCGTCTTGCCGCACGTCGTCGCTCGTCCCCTCGGCCCCGTGGTCCGGCTCACCCTTGCGAACGGAATGCGACGGCTCTGCGACCGAACTGCGCGACCATCCGGGCATGCACAAGGACGCACCCGATGTGCCTCGCCGACCCTCGTGGATCGGTCATGGGATGGCGTCGGAGCATGCAGCGATCCGAGAGGAGGGATCGGGATCATGTTGAAACTCCGTTGGCCCAGCTCCGCGATGGGGGTTTCGATGTTCGCGCTCTTCGTCGCTCTTGTGGGGGCAGTTGCTCTCGCTACGGCGGCTGCCGTGTCGGCAACGACCTCACCCATCCAGTACTTCCAGTCCGGCCTGTATGCCAACCAGCCAGTCACGTGTGCCGGCGGCAGTCAGGTCGATCCGTCTGGACAGTCGTTTGGCATCTTTGGGCTTGTCGACACGCATGGCTCTCAGGTCGTCCGAGCTTCGGTGCAAGTGGACAATCTGAGGCCGAACCTGACCTACAGCGTCTATGTGACCCAGTACGGCCACGATTGCACCGCGCCGGTGCTGAGGCCGATCTACGAGACGGCCGAGTTGACGACCAACGCTGGTGGCCAGGGCTATGTTCACTTCGAGTTCTGGGCTCACACCGGCGAGACGAGCGCGTTCGTGACGCTGCAGCACGGAGTGATCTCCGCGTGGAGAGTCGTCAGTCCGGCACTACCAATCAACCGCTAGATCATCCAGTGAAGTCTCGAGACGGCCCGAGGCATCGGGCCGTCTTCTTGACTTGGGTCGGTTGGCCTCGCCAAGGAGCGCGAACAAGTCCCGGAGACGGCTGTGGATCGCCCCTGCGCGGCTCCTGCGGCCCAAGAGGCGAGACGTAGCGGGCGGCGTCGTCGGTCATCGCTCAGCGGTTGTGGTTGACGACTTCGACGTTGTTCCCGTCGGGGTCCAGGACGAATGCGCCGTAGTAGCCGGGGTGGTACACGGCGCGCTCCCCCGGACCGCCGTGGTCCTCGTAGCCGGCGGCGAGCGCGGCGGCGTGGAACGCGCGCGCCGTGGCGTCCTCGCGGGCGGCGAACGCGAGGTGGACGTGCTCCGTGAGCGGCCGCTCATCGTCGATCAGCGAGAAGCTGTAGTCCTCACCCCTGAAGTGCGCGCGGCCGGGCTCGTCGTTCCCCAGCCGGGTCCCGGCGTGGGGCGCGATGGTCGCGTAGAAGCGCCGGGAGGCCGGGAGGTCGGCGACGCGGATCCACAGGTGGTCGACGCGGCCGTCGGGCACGGGGCGCTCGCGCTCGCCGTGCACGGCCTCGACGCTGTTGCCGTCCGGGTCGAGCAAGAACCCGCCGTAGTAGTCGGGTCCGTACTCCGTGCGCGGCCCGGGCGCGCCGTCGTCGCGGTACCCGGCGTCGACCCCCGCCTGCCAGAAGGCGTCCACAGCCGCGCGGCTCGGCGCGCGGAACCCGACGTGCAGGCCGCGGGTCACGGGGTGCTCGCGGTCCGTGGGACCGATGGCCCAGTCCTCCCACTCGACGAGCTCGGCGTCCGCGTGGCTGGGCTCGACCCCCAGCACGGAGAGGACGGTGCGGTAGAAGCGCTCGGACGCGGCCAGGTCCGAGACGGCGACTCCGACGTGGTCGAACACCACGCCGAGGCTACCGGCGCGGGCATGCGATCGAGCGCAACGGCCTCAGGGAACCTGCGGGATCGGGCCTTTCGTGCGCCAATCCCTTGCGCGGATCCCCGCGGGCGGTTGCGAGATCCTTTGCCCGCACCTGAGTAGGATCCGCGTAGTGACGACGGTCGCCGACATCATGGCCCGCGACATCCTCTGCGTTGGCCCTCGGGCGTTGCTGGTCGAGACCGCGCAACGAATGCAGGAGCGATACATCGGCTCCGCGCTTGTCCTCGAGGGCGAGCAGTTGCAAGGGATCCTGACTGAGCGAGACCTACTCAGGGCGGTGGCGTCAGGCAAAGTCGAGGGTGAGACGGTCGAGGATTGGATGACTCGGCACCCCGAGACGATCGAGCCGTCGGACGAGACCGGCTACGCCGGCACGCTGATGATCCACGGCGGTTTTCGGCATTTGCCGGTCCTCGAAGGCGGCCGTGTCGTCGGCATCGTTTCGATCCGTGACCTGATGCGGATCACCCTCGACGATCAGTCACCGCGCGGCGCCTAGCGGCCCAGACCGACCAGGGACCGTTCGGCTCCTAGACCGCCTCGGATGCTCCTGGCCCTACGAGCTAAGGCGAGGCGAGCCTGTTTGCCCTCGCTCCGTTTGGGCTTGTTTGCAGAGCTGCCGCGTCATGGTCCTGAGTGGAGGACTTTCAAACCTTCCCCAACCTCTGGATGACCTCTTATTTGGGCTTGGATACAGGGATTCAGGACGACCCCGAGGCACTAAGGCCTCTAAATACCATTCTCGCACAGGTGGCACTGAGCACAAAGTTGCTCGTTTGAAAGCGACACCGGCGGCTGGTTGGCCTGACGGCCGGCGCAAGTTCGGCACCGTCAGTGGCGCCATCATCAAAGCTTTCGCACAGACCAACTCTGAAATGCGCGCCAAGGCCATCCACGCCGAGGTCGAGCGCCTGCTGGGAGGAGCCGTCTCTCGGTTTTCAGTAGCTGACTATCTGCTCACTCGCTCAAAGGGACCGAAGCCAATCTTCGAACGGACTCGACATGGGCATTACCGGCTCTTGCGCTGAGGACCGCTCCTATTCGACTTGGGGCGGTGGTAGATCGTGCCGTCCGAGAGACGCTGCAGTCCGCGACCACCGCATGCATCGAAGCCACGAGAGCCGACCGGCGGCGTCGCCCAAGGGTTCCAATCCGCGGGAGCGCCGCCGGTCATATCGGAGATTAGCTTCCCTCTTCGTTTCATGGATGACTGTGCGGATTCTGTCACGAGCTCGTCACAAAGTTGACGATCTTCGTGAGCTGCGATAGCGTCGTCGTTGGTTCCAATCCAGAGCGGGAGTATGGGCGTGCCGCAGACGCCACATGTCGAGTGCAGCACCCTAGCCGTCGGGGTGAGTCGCCGCAGAGGCGAATCACCCATGGCCTTCCAGACGCACTCAGACCTGGCCGAAGTCATCGCATCTGCGATGGCCACAGATAGCTCACCGCTCTCGACCGGAGAGGAGTGAAGATGGATGAGCACAGACTCACTCGACGATCACTCGTGGTCGGCAGCATCGCATCGGCGGCTGCCGTGGCTGTGGGTATCGACGCGGCCTCGCGGGCCGGCGCGGGGACATCCGATGACAACGTGGTTGTCGGTCGCTTCGTGCGGGCTCAAGGGGCCCGCAGTGGCGTTATCTCCGTGGACGATCGCTCGATGCAGGTGGTTCTTGACCGTCAATCTGTCGTCTTCCACGGACCAGACGGGGTCGTTGGAACGTTAGTCCCATTCTTGCCCGGCGAAGAGGTCGTCGTTGTGGGGAAGGTGTCTGACGGGACGATCTTCGCCGACCAGGTTCAAACGGTGTACACGCGTGTGAACGGCAATGTCGCTGCTACTGCTGGCGGATTGTTGCTGCTCACGCCGACCGGTATGCGTGTTCGCGTCCCTCCGGCCGTAGTAAAACGCGACGAGCCTTCGGGGATTCATAACGATGCGATCTACTCGTCCTCAATCTGGACTAACCCGGTAACGGGCGAGGCGACGGCAATGGATCTGCGCAAAGGGGACTAACGCGATGACCGTGGTCGCCTTCGTCCTGCTTGCCGTGATCTCGGGTTCCCTTCTCCTCTCCGCGGCAGCGAAGGCAGTGCAGCCCGGCCACGCCGCAGCTGCATTGATCGAGCTTGGTTTACCAGCCGACTACGCGACGACAACAATTCGTGCCGTCATAGCAGTGGAAGCAACCGTCGCTGGCGCGCTCATCCTGTGGCCACGTGAGGCAAAGACGGCAGCGGCTTGTGTGGCCCTCTTCGCAGCCTTTGCGGTCATTGGCGCTGTTGCGTTGCGCACCAGACGAGTCGTGCAATGCGGCTGCTTCGGTGGGCTTCGGCGCTCGACACTCGGCTGGACCCAGATCGCACAACTCTTGTTCATAGTGCCCGCCATCATCGTCGTAGATGTGTATGGGCCAACCTGGAGTGAGCAGACGGGCTGGTTCGTAGTTTTCGTGCTGCTCGCCGCCGTCTCTGCCGTTTCCCTAGCGCAGATTGTTCCGCTGTGGCGCCCGATTCGACGGGATCGCCGTTCCTTCAGTCGAGTCCGCGAATACGTTCAACGGACTTCGGTCGAAGCGCGGACAATCGAGAAGCTGGAGGCGTCACCGTGATCTGGCTTCTCGTGGTTGGAGGCGTGATCGTTGCGGTCGTCGTCGCGGTCTCCGCCGCTGCTCTGGTTGAGGTATTTAGGCAACTCACTGAACTTAGAAACGCGCTCGATCTTCAGGACGAGCCATCGCCGCTCGGCGTGAAGGCCGGAGAGTTCACGACAACCGATGTCGGTTTACCAGCCGAGATAGCGCTCGAACCGAAAGCGATCCTAGTGTTTCTCTCATCAAAGTGCGCAACCTGTCTTGCAATTGCCGAACTGTTCCGGGGTGGATCTCCAGACACGGTCTGGTTCGTCTTGACGGGGCCGCCTGCATCAAACATCGACTCACAGGGACCAAAACCTCTCATTGAGTTACTGGCGCGATCGCTAGACCGGGTCATTGTCGACGAAGAGGATCTGATCGCTAGCAGGATCGGAATGCACGTTACTCCATCCGTGTTCACGACCTCTTTCGGGGACTTCGTGAGGGCGCACGCCGTATCAACTCCTCGACAAGCGCAAAAGTTGGTTCCAATTGTCTTCACCGGGCAGGCAAGGAACAAGCGCCAGAACGGAGTTAAGACGAACACGCGGACTGATACCTCACGCTCGCATGTGGTCAAAACTGGAGAGGAGGTGAAGTGATTCACGATGCGTTGACTCTAGGGTTCGCGGTGCTTGCCGGAGCCTCTCAGGTCGCAAGTCCTTGAGGATGCTCCTTCATGGGCCAACTTCGCCAGACCCATCGTCCCGTGGGGACGAAATCGACATGGATGACACGCTCACAGATGGTTGCGCCACTTCTCCTGGGCTTCGTTCTTTCGTCGCTCGCCGTATTTGCGATCGCCAGCGAAACTGGGTCGGCGTTGAGGTCCGTCACTTTCATGCCAAGCAGCCTCGTCATCGCCGCGGCACTCGGGTTATACGCGACGATAGATCTTCTGTTTCCACGCCTGAGACCCACCTTGTTCAATCGACAAACCCCAAAGAGTCTCGCAAGCCGTTACTCCCGAGCTTCTACTCTCTTCCTTTGGGGACTGGATACCGGGACGGTCGTATCGACGTTTCGATCCTCGGCTGCGTCCTGGGCGGCGCTGACACTGACATTCGCCGGATGGGCGGGATGGTGGGCCGGTATCGCATACGCGGCCGCGTTCTGCATTCCTCTCAGCGTGCTCATCGTTGCCCTACCGGTGGATAATCGGAGGAACAGACGTTGGTGGCACCAAAGTACGGAGTCAATCATGCCGGCCCTGCTGTACCCACTCAAGTATGTCCGTTACACAGCGGCAGGGCTAGCTGTTGCAGCAATCGGATTCATTGTTCGGGCAGCGCTCTAGGAGCGTATTAGTCAATCCACGTTAACCAAGCCGCAGGATGGAGCACGAAGGGAGACGTCAATGACATTCAGAGACACCAAAGCCGAGCCGCTGAGTGATGCGCTCCAGGAGCTTGAGATGGGGCAAGCATTGTCACGCCGCTCGCTCATCAGAACGTGGTCGCCTTGGGCGATGTCACGAAAGGTGTCGATCGCGAGCGCCGCTTTGTTCGCCGGGATCGCCTCACGCGACACTCCGGCTGCTGAAGCGCACATGGGCAATGGGAGCCCGGGGTGCTGCACCCTCGCAAGACCGGATCTCTGGTGCGCGCCGAGCGGATGTTGCGACTTCAGTTGCGATCACGGCGGCTCACACAAATCGTCTTGGTGGTGCTGCTATGGAAAGCAACTCTGGCTGTGCGGAGAGTGTTTCAACGGAGGCACCAGCAACGACTGCTTCAGCGGCACGGACTATAAGTGTTCCTACGGTCAGTTCTTGGGCAACAACTGCTAATGAGCAAACCTAACCGATGGGTCTCACTCCTTACGTGGCGGATCTAACGCCGGCAAGTATCATGAACTACAACGTGCCCAATCGGACTTTGCACACTTTGGCGTTCCGACACTGGTGGACGGATCATTGAGGCTGGTTCTCGTCCTGTCGGTTGTCGTGATATCTGGGTCAGTCGTCCCTGCGACGGGTAGAACCCAGGGCGGAGTGGCAGTTCAGGCCGATCGGCGTCCGGCACCGCTGGCTGGAGTCCCGCTTTCCTCCAAGACAGAACTGCATTTGGTGATCCCAGGGAAACCCCCGTACCTACTGGATGTTGACACGAACCGCATCACGCCACTTCGTGTGCTCACGAGTCAGCGTAGGGATCTAGGCGTCTCGGTCACCGGCGTTGGAAACCGTACAGCGGTAGTTGTTGCCGAACGTGCTCAGGCCGGTGCACGGATCTATGCCGTCAACCGCAATAACGTGCCACGGACGCTCAACCTGGGCAGTGGGGCCGCTGTTGCGCCGGCGGTCGACAATCGGTCCATTTGGGTTAAACACCATCTTGATCGCTCGGCCTGCTCTCTAGGGAGAGTCGCGCTCGACGGCCGAGCGATTCGCAAGCCCCGTGCGTTCCCCTGCGACCTCACGATCTCCCCCGGCAGCTCACTCGGGTTGGTTGTCAGTCGTACAAGCGTGATCAACCCCTCCACCGGCAAGATCGTTTTCACAACCCCCCTAGACGCATTCAAGTCACCTCTCGGCATTGTCGCCATCACGGCGACTCGAATCCTGCTCGAAGACGGTCCCAACGGCAATTTCACGGTACTGAACCGAAGCACCGGTGCTCAGCGCCAGTTCCGCTGGCCGAGCATCCTCGGCGGCCTAGACCAGGCCGCTGTGGATTCTGAGGCTCGCTGGGTGGCCCTCTCGTTCGCTAACCCGAGCTGGACTTCACCCGCAGGCCAAGCTTTCGACATCTGGCTACTCAACATCGATACCGGAACGATGCTTGAGCTCCCAGGCATGCCGACATTCATCGCATTGAAAATGACCAGCATGCAATGGACTCCAGACGGTCGCCTAGTACTGCTGGCGGAGAGCAAAGGGAAGAATCTCGTGGTCGCCTGGCGCCCAGGTCAGTCGCGACTTGCTTTGAAGACCGAGCAGCTGCCAGACCGAAGTACCAGCGGTAGCGACTCGTTCGCGCTGATCCGCTAGCACGCAGGGAGCTAGAAAAGACAGGAGCGCGGCGAGGAAGGCGATCGGGAGGCGGCCAATTATCAGAGGCAGCTGATCGGCGTGCTCGCTGTCGAACGCTCAAGCTGACCAGCTTGCGCTTCGACGAGGCATAGTCGGAACATACCCCAGGGTGGTATCATGCCGTCTCCGTGAGAGCGCGTACGGGATGCGTGATACAACATCTACCTATCAGGTGCCGGGGATGAATTGCGACCACTGTCGGGCCGCCGTGACCCGCGAGCTGATACGGGTCGACGGAGTCGAAACGGTCGACGTCGACTTGGAGACCAAGATGGTCGTCGTCCACGGCAGCCCGCTCGTGGACGAGAAGCTCCGGTCCGCGATCACGGATGCCGGTTACGAGACCGTCTAGCAGTCATTCCTTCGGCTGCAGCATCAGGGTTTGCGCAGTAGCTGTGCGCGGACGCTTGTAAGCAGTTCGCCCGCCGAGAACGATCCTTCGAACTTGGCCTTGATCCGGCCGTCGCGTCCGACGAGGAACGTGAATGGCTCGTCGGGCGAGTGCCATTGCTTGGCCCATTGGTTGAGGCCGAGTCCTGGGTTGTTGTTCTTGTAGGGCTCGACGTGGATGAAGCGGATGCCGCTACCTGAGAGTTGCCGGCGGACGGCTTCCACGACGTCGACCACCGGACCGCATGTCCGATTGGGGCAAATGGCCGGTGAAGCGAACGCCAGCACAAACGGACGGCCAGCGGCAAGCGCCTCGGCTGCCGAGTACTGAAGTAGCGCCCGGTCGGGCGGAACGTGCGTTGTGATCGCCCGCGCCTGCCCGTGACTCGACGCGATGGTGGGTGTCTGCGAAGACGGGGCGTCCGCACCGATCGGAAGAGCCGCCGTGTGCTGATTCACGACGAACGAGGCGAGAGCGGCGAGTCGACGGCCCCCGATCGGCCGGACGAGCATCCAGTACTCGCCCGCCCGTGAAACCAGCACGCGAGCGACAAACAAGTGGCTCGTACCCAAGGGGTTCACTCGCGCCCCAGGGACCGTGATCGCCTCGCGCAGAGCGATTGCCTGCGCGAACGACGCTGAGGTACGGCCGGCAGCGATCCAGACACGGGCTCGACCGCGCCCGACCAGGCTGCCATCGGAGCGGGCGAGCAGGAACGAGATCCGAATCCGGCCAGGCGCGTAATCCGACGTGCCCAGAATCAGCTCCCCCTGCCTGGCGCCCATGGCAAGCTTTGCCAAAGTTGGCCCGGAACCTAGGGACCGATTAGTGGACTGAGACGCCGCGCCACAAGCGCTCACGAGCAAGACGCAAAGGCCGAGACAGCACAGGCTCAGGCGAGATCGCACGAAGTGATTGTGCAGACCAGGAAACGAACATGCTCGCTGCGCCTGCTCTAAAGCCGCAGCGCGGATCAGATCGAGCGACTCAACAGCGTCCGCCGAAGCCGCTCGGAACAAGGTGCACAGACCGATTCAAGAGCCGCCCTCGTCGCACTAAGGAACTTCTGAACCTGCGAGCAAGCCGAAGCATCGCTGGCGCGCACCTTCAACACGTACCGGCTGGTATCGGCGAGAAGCAGACGGACGCCTCCGTGCAGGTGGCGCGTAACAGCAGCCTGGTAAGCAATTGAATCACCCCCCAGCGCGGCCACAGCTAGCCGCGCCGGCAGCGCCACCGCCCTCGAGCCGCCTAGCCAACCCGACTGCCGCCAAGACCGCGAGCGTAGTAATCAACGCCAAGAGGAGAAGATGGGTGCTCGTCCAGCGCCGCCGGCCGGCGTGTGAGGTTGAGCTACAGGATTCGCACATCGGTCAACAGCCGTCGGCGCATGGGCTTGGTTCGCAGACCGTGCGCGACCGGTTCGAACTCGCCTTGGTTGCTACTGATGGTGGTCGTTCGTGTCTTCGACCATCTGGCCTGGGTCTGTCGTGGAAACCGTTCGCCAGGAGTCCCAGGTGATCTTGAGGATCACAATCGTGATGACGAGGCCGACGATCGGATCGGCGACTGGAGCGCCAAGCGCGACGACGCCCGCACTCGCAAGGACTCCCAGCGAAACGAAGCCATCGACGCGAGCATGGTTGCCATCTGCGACGAGGGCGGGGCTACTGAGGCGAGCCCCCGCACGCGACCGGATCTGCGCCGCGATCTCATTGCCGACAAAGCCGATCACTCCGGCTGCCGCCAGCCACCAGAGATGAGTCAGGGTGTGCGGGTGGATGAATCGGAGGATTGTCTGGACGAGGGCCACGACGGCGCTGACGAAGATCGTCAACACGACTGCCACGCCAGCCCAGCGCTCGCCTCGGACGCTCCTGAAGAAGAAAGCCAGCCCAAGCGGGATTGCGGTCAGAGCGTCTCCGAAATTGTGGATCAGATCGGCCAGAAGCGCCACGCTGAGGACGAGTACATAGATCGCGGTCTGAGCAACAGCGGTGATTGTCAGAATCGCGAGACTGAGCGAAACGGCCTTGATACCGGCGCGAGAGCGGAGGATTGAACGATCGACCAGAGGGCCATGCGAATGACCATGCTCATGATCAGGTTGGGGTCTTTCGTCCTCATGGACATGATGAGGATCGAGAGCGCAAGTGGCGGTGTGGCTCATGCTCCCTGACACAGTAAGGCACGGCAGCAGCTCCGAACTCACAGCTCCCGCGATCGGGCTCTAGCCAGTGGTTTGAGTAACACCCCTTCGCTCGCCGGGCGACCGGACACGGAAATCGGGCTCAGAGCAGGGTAGTTGATGTAATAAGGACAACGAACGGTCCTGAGTGGAGGACTTTCAAACCACCTCCTGGGGGACCTTCTCCAGTGTCTCACAGGTCGTGGCGTCGGCAAAGACCCTGGTTTACAGCCAAAAGCCCCCGCCGGCTGGCCCGACGGCCGACGCAAGTTCGGCAGCGTCAGCAAGGCAATCGTCAAAGTTCTTGCCCAGAGCGAAGCAGAGATGTCGGTGAAGGCAGTCCGAGCGGAGGTTGAGGCCCTGCTTGGCGGGAGTCTCTCCCGCTTCTCCGTGTCGGACTATCTGCTAACTCGCTCCAAGGGTCCAAGACCTCTCTTCATCCGAACGCGCCACGGGCACTATCGCATGAGGTTCCCAGACGACGATTGAAGTCGCTGCTTCTCTGTGGCCTGCCAGCCAGGGATCCGCGGACACGTGTGAAAAGCGCTCCGATTCGTCGGTGTCGGCCTAGTCGTCGGTCAGCATGGACACGTTGATGTCGCCGGTGGGGGTGCGCTCGATACGCAGCGGCCAGCGATGGCCGGAGTTACTCATGACGGTGAGGTCGAGTGGCGGTTCCTTTGGTGGTTTTTGGCCTAGCTCACGGCGGGCGCTGAGGAGGTCCTGGTGACGCGCAGCTGCTGTCTCGATTGCGGGTAGGAGCTCCTGTTCTCGGAATGGTTTGACGAGGTAGCCCGAGATTCCAGCGTCGACGGCGCGGGTGACGAGGTGGCGATCGCTGTAGGCGGTCAAGAGCACGATCGGGACCGGCCGCTCGGCGTTGATTCGGCGGGCTGCCTCGACCCCGTCGAGCTTCGGCATCTTGACGTCCATGACGAGGAGGTCGGGCTCAAGCGATCGGGCCAGATCGATTGCCTCCTCGCCGTCACGTGCCTGCCCGCAGACCTCGAAGTCGTGACGCTCGAGTAGTCCACAGAGATCGAGGCGGATGATTGTCTCGTCCTCGCAGACCAGGATCCTCATGTTTCACCTCCCAGCGTGTCGATCAGCGCGTCTGCGATGACCTTCATCGGCCGCCCCGAGACCTGACTCGCCTTGCGCAGTCGGACGAACGCCTGCTGCTCGCTGAGGGCTTCCTTCTCCATCAAGAGGCCCTTGGCCCGCTCGATCGCTTTCCTCGCCGCGAGCGCGTCGGCGAGCGTCTCAGCCTCCTCGCGGACCGCTTGCAGGTCGATGTGTCTGGCCTGCGCGGTCCTGATCACCGGCGCCAGGTCGCGTTCACGGAACGGCTTGACCAAGTAGCCGAACACCCCCACCTCAGCGGCACGAGCCACCAGCTCCTGTTGGTGGTAAGCGGTCAAGATCACGATCGGGATCGGCCGCTCCTCCAGAATCCGACGGGCGGCCTCAATGCCATCAAGCGCTGGCATCTTTACGTCCAGGATCGCCACGTCCGGTTCGTGGATGCGGGCCAGCTCGACGGCTTCGATGCCGTTCCTTGCCTCCGCGCACACCTTGAAGCCGGCACGGTCGAGCAGCTGGGACAGGTCGAGGCGGATGATCGTCTCGTCCTCGGCAACCAAGACTCGCAGCTTGCCGCTCATCTCGTCCTTTCATCAGCTCGTTCGTCCACCAAAAAAGGCGCCACGGGAGAACCAAGCTCTCCCGTGGCGCCAAAGCCACACACCAGACACCCGCAGCGGTGCCCGACCTCTAACGGCAGGGTACAGGCCGCCGCGCCCGCCCGCCGCATCAGGCAGCTCTGCTCCGTCGGCGGACACCTCCCAAGCGCGTACGCGGCGCGTCGTCTGACACCTTCCGCTACGCTCTGACCAACGTACGGTCGTCTCTGCAGGCGGCTGTGGTTCGGCTCTGAGGCCGCGGACGTAAGCCGGGTCTCTTTGTGTCTTAAGAGCCAAACGAAGGAGGAAGTGATGACGACTGCCGCTGCATCCGTGCTCACAGTGGAGGACAATCCCATCGTCCGAGCCGACCTACGACTCGTCCTCGAAGACGCGGGTTTCTCGGTTTGCCCCGACGCCCGCGACGGCGTCGAAGCGGTCGAGTTCGCCCGCGAACACAAACCAGACATCGTCTTACTCGATCTGAGCCTGCCCCGCCTCGACGGCGTCGAGGCAACCAAGCAGATTCTCGCTGAGCGCGATGTCCCGATCGTGGCGCTCACCGGCCGCTCACGCGAACTCGCCGAACGGGCCGTCGCCGCCGGCGCTAGCTCATACGTCCTGAAACCGTTCACCGCAGTCGAGGTCGTCCGCGCACTCATCGACGCTCTAGCCGGGCAGCGGATAAGCACTGCGCGTCTGGAGTCTCGACGAGCGATCAGAGAGATCGCCACCCTGGTCGGCTACCCCGAGGCGTGGGCCGACGAACTTGAATGGCGCCAGTTCGCGCAGGGAAAGGTCTGGCGGAGAACCCAACCATGACCGAGAACGCGCCAAGCGAGAACCGGCCATCTCCTGGCCCCTAAACGCGGTGGGTTAGCCAGGTCGCGCCCTTCGGCATCAGGTCGGGCCGTGTCCATCGCGGTGGGTCCTGAAGGTCCGAGATCAGCGCCACCGTCGCGCTGACGGTCGCCTATGTTTGTGAGAGGCGCGTGCGAAACGTCTCGAAGCAGCGCTCGACGCCGTCCAGCCATGGATCGTCGTAGCTGAAGCTTGCCACGGTGGTCGATGAGCCGTTCGTCGGCTGCTCGATGACGGCAATGCCGTCGTTGTTTGCTTCGATGATCAGCGCCGGGCTCATCTCCAGCGGAGGCGCCTGCTGGTTGACGACGAACCGCACGACGTAGTCAGGGCGGCCGCTCGTATCAGTTGTGTCGCCGTGCCGGCGCGACGCAGCAAGCAGCCGCTCAGTCAGTGCCCGCGAGTTCCAGCCGGGCGGAACCTTGGTGCCTCGGATCTCGTCGATGTAGGAGCGCATGTGCGGGCGCGAACACTAATGAATGAGCGCTCCCCGAGCTAGCTGGCGGTTCGGGTCAGGCGAGCGTGGGCAGATGCGTCGCGGAGACGCCGAGGCCACGAAGTGTCTCCATGTGGCGAATCCGCGCGTCGATGATCTCTGTTCGGCCGATGTCTTCGCGGTGTCGCACCGGTCCACCGACTGCTGAGGCGGCTTCTTCTGCGACCCGTTCAGCTGCTTCCAGGGTGTCGCCGATGCCTACGAATGCTCCAGCGCGGGAGCCGGTCAAGTGGACGTCGGAGCCCTCCTGCCGACACGCAGCCCAGAACCAGCGGACATCTGTCCGCTCCCGATACTCGTCGGGCACAACGATCGCAGCGCGGGTGGCTGGACCATCCGGGTATGACTCCGGCACGACGTACTTACAGACGGTCGCCTTGGAAGCGAACGAGCATGCGACCCGACCGAGGTTCCCTTCGGCTGTGGCTCGACAGAGCTCGACGAAATCGGCCTCAAGCAGCGGCAACACGTTCATCGCTTCAGGATCGCCAAAGCGGGCGTTGTACTCGATCAAGCGAACACCATCGCCCGTCGCCATAAAACCGCCGTAGAGCACTCCCCGATAGGGCTTGCCAGTCTCGCGTGCTAAAGCATGGATGACCTGCTCATTGGTCGACTGCGCGGTCTCGATGTCACGGGCGTCCAAGAAGGGCAGACCGAAGTCGGGGCAGGAGTAGGAGCCCATACCGCCAGTGTTCGGCCCTTCATCCCCGTCGTACGCACGCTTGTGGTCCTGGACGAGCGGGCAATGGATGATGGTGTCGCCGTCCGTGATCGTCTGCAGGCTGAACTCCTCGCCCTCGAGGCGCTCTTCAACTTCGACGCGGCCGTGCTTTGCAAGGATTGCATGGCAGTAGCTCAGTGCATCTTCGATCGAATGAAGATGCTCTCCGAAGACCTGTACACCCTTGCCGCCGGTAAGACCGTCCGGCTTGATAACGAACTCACCGAGCTCGCTCATGTATTGGCGCAGCCCCTCAGCGTGCTCGAACACGCGATACTCCGGATTCACTGGGATCCCATGACGATCGATAAGTCGCCGCGCCCAAGACTTGCTTGATTCGATCGCCGCCAGCTCTTTCACCGGACCAAACGCTGGCACACCAAGCTCAACGAGCTCATCGACAAAGCCAGCGGCAAGTGGTTCTTCCGGGCCGATGATCACGAGGCTCGGCCTAATCCGTTCGACGAGCCGCCGGAGAAGCGCCCTATCCGTGAGCGATCCAACAACCAGCTCGCTACACTTCTCGACCAGCCCCGGGATTGCGGCCTCACTCAACCCGAAAAGTTCGGGTTTGCTTGGGCTCGCCTCACACGCCGCAGCGATCGCGTCGGTCCGCCCGTCCTTCCCGACCACTAACACGCGCTCGCCTCTGTCGGCAGCTGTCATCGAGCCAGCACCCTACTGTTGCTCCCTTCCGAGGTATCCCGCGCTCTCTGCGGCAACGCTTGCACGCTCGATGATGCAGAATGGGCACTCAGCGGGAGACAACAAGCGCAGCGAGCATACGGACCTGACCGGACAACATCTTTATCGCCCACAAAAAGGGCAGCCGGATAGGAGACGGCTACGAGCTGCATGAAGCTTTTCATTAACCTATATTCTCCTACAAACCTCTAGCGTAAATCCAATGTGGTATTTACAACGCTCGATGGATATCGATGTAAAGCAAGATCTTCGGAATGCCGAGCCTCTCGAGTGACAAAGGGCGAGCCTATAGCGCGCACGTTTCGGCAGCCTGAGGCCTGCTGTTGCGCGCGGCGATGTTGCCACAAACGCAAACGGTTTCTCCAGCTTCACCGCAGAAGTCCGCGGGGCGGCGACCCGCCGGGCTCCCGACGACGCGAAGGACGGTCCCGGCCCACGAGAGGTGCAGTGGGTCTCGATCGCCGCGCATTGTGCGGGACTCTACACCCGATTCGCAGGAGCCCAAAACGCCTCATTGACCGCAAAAGGACGCGATTCTTGGGCGCTGCGGCGATGAAGAGGCCGGGTCGACCGGCCCGCTGTGGGAAAGCGGCGGCCGCCCGGACTCGGCGCGATGCCCCCTAACGGCGGGGCGTGAGGGCCAAAGGCAAGGCGGCCTTGGCGAAGGTCGAGCCACCCGCCGCAGCCGCCAGGCTGATTGGCATTGTCGGTACCGCCTCGCGCTAGCTGGCCATGGCGTGTCCCCAGGCTCTGCGACGACGCCCGTGATGGAGCGCAGGCTGATCCTCTTCGATCTAGACAACACGCTGATCGACCGGGCGGCGGGCTTTCGCGCGTGGGCGGCTGACTTCGTCACGCGACACCGGCTCGGCGCGTCTCCGGTTAGACGAAAAGGTCATCGGGCCGATCTACCTCAGCAAGGAAATTCGCTCTTTCGGGGGAGGACGCATCGCCTGCGCTCACTCTTACTAAGACTGTGCAACGGCAGGAGATCCCTTACGCCCTGCTCAACGCGGGCGACAAACTGGTCAACGAGGACCCGACTGCCGAGCAACTGCTGCTCGAGTGGCAGCAGGAACAAGACGCGGCTGCGCGTCAACAGGCGCTCAAGCTCGCACGCGGAGGTCGGTGGAGAATGACCGACGCCGCCGAGATCGGAGGCCCCTGGGAGATGCTGTCGCGGTCGCCAGTCGACGCGGACAGGGAGCCGGGCGCAAGTTCTGGCCTTGCCGACTCAACCGCGGCATCTAGCTACAAAGCACAGCCGCTGAGGCGCGGCCCAGTCAAGACACTGGGTTGAGTAAGACCCACCGTGATTGCCGACTCTGTGCAAGCAGCAGTCGAGTGCATCTTTCGCACCGGCGGAAAGGCCCCACGACCACCATCGTGATCCGACGGGCTGATCAGAACTCCCTAAATACAATCGTAGTGGGAGATCTGGGCCGCGCACGGCCTTTGGCTTGCTCTTGAAGACTGGCTGCCGATCGGGCATCGGGAAGTTCTGTTTCCGGGCCGTTCGACCGGATCCAGAATCTAGAGAGGCTGACCGGCAAGACGCTCGACCGCAATGCGCTCATCGCTGCTCGGTGTCGGCGCAGCCGCGAGTTGTGCGTGAAGGAGATGAAGCGCCGACCCCCACCTAGCTAGATAACCGACGTGTAGCTCGGGCGGGCCGGGGCTCGTCAGACTCGACCCGCTCCGCGAACGAGGTCGCTGCGGGAGGAGGGCTGGACAGGCCCATTGATCCGCCGCGCGCCTCGACCGGGATCATGCACGAACCTCATGCTCACGGCCGACGTCGACGCCGCCATCGACACTCTCCATAGTGCCGCTGGTTCCGAGTCAGCCTTCAATCACAGGGCCCAGGGTCGCGATTGCGTGCGCCTGGCGCTCGAACCTTTCATCGGCTGCATCGATTCGGCCAACGAAGCCGTCGTCGGCGCCCCTCAGCGCTCGTCACGCATCCTGACGCACGGTCACGAAGAGGCGTCGTGCGTTTGGGCTCAGCGAAGTCTGGTTGCAGACTTGATGTCGTGGACCTGAACCGACCCGTCCTTCAGCGTCGCCTCGAAGTGACCCATGTCTTCATAGCGAACTCCGGGAAGATCCAGATAAAACCCATTGTTCACAATAGACACAGACCGCCACTGATCTGCGACCTGCACGCGAGCGCTTGCAACTTCGTCGTCGGCAACACCGAAAAGCTGTACACCGACCTGCCCTTGGGTCACCGACTCTGGAGCCAAGACACTGAAGTGCTCTCCAGCGATGTCCGAAGGAGCAGAAGGATTGCCTGGCGAGTAGCAATAAGACATACCGGGATCCGTAGAGACCGCCGGGGCTAACGCAATGCACACGTTGTGAGACTGGTTTGATGGAAAGATCACGAGTTCCGATGCAAAACGCCCCAGATTCTGACCCAAAACGCGCGTCTGAGCAAGATCCGACGCGGCGAACGTCGGCGACTTTTTGAGGGCGTCAGGAGCCGCTGAAGCAGGCAGCGATTTAAACGCGGCGAAAGCGCCGGTCGCATCGAACCGCGGGCCAGCATCCGAAGTCCGCTCTAACACAAAGCTGATGCCAGCCGCCGCGCCGACCGCAACAACGACCACGATTAGAATGCGTGTGCGGAGCATTGAAGTGGCCGATCTCATCTTGCGTTATGGGCTGTAATTCCACGCCTCGCAGTCCACGGGAAAGACAACCGTCCCCTCGTTTGTGCAGCGTGGAGAATAGTAACCGTTATTCAAGATGTCAACGGTAGCGAATTGACCACAGTTTGTCCAAACGACACCCGAGTACGTGACGCGTACTTGGTTTGTGTTGTAATAGCTAACCGACATCTTTCCAGAGTTATCAGACCGGCATGCTGTGTTCTGGGTGCGGTAGTTAAAGCCGATCGAATAATACCCACCAGGACCGAGATTGGCATTGGTTGCGTAGATGTTGTTGCTGACATAATCTGTAAAGGAGAGTGCGGATGCCGCGAACCCGCCAGCAACGATCGCGGACATCGCACAGACAAGTGCCAACCTAAAGAGTGATCTAGCCATAGACTGCCGTTCTGGCGACTCCTGACTGAAGTGTAAGTAAGGACCCTATCTGCTCCTATGACTATTGTCAAGTTCCCTCATGACAGAGTGTTAGGCGGCTGGCGATCGAACCTGTTGAATAGGACTGTTGCGGGAGCTACGGAGAGGCCGAGGCTCAAGACCTAGCGAGCGGTGGCCTAATCCAGTCGCCCTCGATGCGCCCTCTCAGCGGCTTGGATTAACCGCGCTCCGCCTCGCGCCGTGATGCGACTTGCACCTCGCGCGGCGGGTCACTTCGCTCGCTGTAGAGCAGGATCCGCCCCCCGCCGTTCCGGGCGAGCACCGTCTTCGCCCAGGCCTCGGCCTGCACGACGGTGTCGTGGTAGGAGTGGACGCCACCTGTCACGTCCCAGCCGCCGCTCGGGTTGCGGCGGACCTCGACATCATGCTCGGACATAGGACCTCCTCTCGGCTGAGGAACCGAGGCTCGTAACATACGGAAGGTACCGGACGCACCTGGCAGGCCTCATCAGTAGGCGAGTCGGAGATCGCGCTCTACGCGACCTCGGTACATCTGGTCGTACACCTGAAGCGCGTACCCATCCGTCATCCCGGCCACATGATCGCGGATGACGCGCGCCTTCTCGGGCCAGCGCTCTCGCGGATTTCGACGACTGAACCACGAGACCCGTGACGGTGACGAGTGCTTAGCCACGTCATCCCACTCCTCGCGGCGCGGCAACATCTCCGGCCGCTCCCAGTAGCCATCGAAGATCCGTGCGACAAGCCGACGCTGTCCGTACTGGCGTGTCTCGATGTCTGTCCTCTCAATCATCCACTGCCAGGCCATTCCTTTGAGCAGCGCGATCCGACGGGCAACATCTCCAAACGGAGAGACGAACGTACCGCCGGGCGTGACCGCCGTAATCAATTCGCCGAGCAGCTCGGCCGTGAAGTTCTTGAGCGCCGCGCGGGCGTGCCGAGTCCGGTCGAAGCCCACGTCAGTCAGATAGGGCACCCTGGATGGATCGAGCAGGTCGCTCAAAGCGGCGTCGAACTCGCCTCCGCCGAACAGGCCCCGGCTGTCTTGCGTCTTTACTTTGCCCTCGAGCAGGCTGACGACGTGCGGGTTCCGGTTCAGAAGACCGTGCAATGGAATCATCCCCGCCCATACTCCGTCCTCGAAGTCATGGGCGGCGTACGCGATCTCGTCGGCGACGTCCATAACCTCTGCGGCGATCGTCTTCGCCGGTGTCTCTCCGTCCCAGACCCAGTCCCAGTACTCGCGATCCACCGGGTCGTCGTACACGCCGAACTTCGGGTGTACGTCCGCGCGCATCGCCTGGGTCTCCAGGTTCGGGTACTTGATGACCGCCCGAAGGGTGGCCCGGGTCAGGTCAAGTCCTAACCACCGCGCCTCGCTGCCCGCGCGGGAGGGCTCGTACACCTTTGGCTCCAGGAACGTGACGATCCGAAAGCTCTGGGCGTTCCCTTCGAAGAGCGTACCGTCGCGGTCCTCCATGCGCTCACGCAACGCCTGCTCGCCGTTGTGCCCGAACGGTGGATGGCCAAGGTCATGCGCAAGGCAGGCCGCCTCAACAAGATCGGGAAAGTCATCGGGCTTCTCAACGACAGCTTCCCACTCCCCACCAGAGAGCAGGTTCGTCGCGAGCGCCCGCCCGACTTGAGCGCACTCGAGCGAGTGCGTGAGCCGCGTCCGGAAGAAGTCGCCAGCCTCGACACCGACGATCTGGCTCTTCCCTTGCAGGCGCCTGAAGGCGCTGCAATGGATCAGGCGGTCGCGATCCTTCGCAACGGGCGATCGCGCTTCCGATCGCACGCTCGATGTGGAAAAGCGCTCATACAAATCGGTCATGTGCTGGCTCAACTAGACGGCAGACTACGAGACTTACCAGGATTCGGCCGCCGTGACGACGGCGGCTCAAACTCTTTGACGAAGGCCCGGGATGCAGATCCGACTTACGTACGATCAGTAGGTTGGCGCAGAGCTGTAGGTCCACATGCGCGGCGTCCCACGGGCCGTCGTGTTTCGTCGAGTAACGATCGAGCGCGCGGCGAATGCCGGCGATGCGGGCCAGCGCTACTGGTGCTTCAGCGAGCGACGCTCATGAGTGCGCGCCCACGAGACGGTCTTGGACGTGCGCAGCCTCGACACGCGGCAACCCGCAAAGAACAAGGCGTCGGACCTCCTCGCTACAATCGAACACATGTTCTTGACCATCTTCCGGAGGTAACGACATGCCCCGTAACGAACGTCACGTCGTGCCCAACCCCGATGGAGGTTGGGACGTCAAGGCCCCAGATGCTGGGCGAGCCAGCGCTCATAAAGCAACACAAGCCGATGCGATCGACAGAGCGCGCGAGATCGTCGGGAACACCGGCGGCGGCGAAGTGGTCGTCCATGGACGCGACGGCCGCATCCGTGATTCAGACACAGTGCCGCCCGGACATGATCCCTTCCCGCCCCGCGACAAGCGCTAGCCAGTACCGATGGTCTGAGCGGTACGGCTTGTTTGGTTGGACCAAACTGCCAAGCCGCGCGCGACGCCGACAAACCTCGCCGGCAACGAGAGTTAACCGCGGGAAACCCGTCTGGCTAGGTACGCAGAGCACAGACGGTTTGAACAAGAGCAGTTCGCTGCCCGAGCGACCGGACACGCAAATCCGGCTCAAAGCAGGGTAGTTGATGTAATAACGACAACGAACGGTCCTGAGTGGAGGACTCTCAAACCACCTCTTAGAGGACCTTCTCCAGTGTCTCACAGGTCGTGCGGCCAGCAAAGGGCGGTCTCTGCAGCGAAACACCAACGCTGGCTGGCCGGACGGCCGACGCAAGTTCGGCACCGTCGGCACGGCAATCGTCAAAGTCCTTGCCCGCAGCGAAGCAGAAATGTCTGTGAAGGCCATCCGAGCAGAGGTCGAGGCCCTGCTTGGTGGGAGTGTCTCCCGCTTCTCCGTTTCGGACTACCTGATAACTCATTCCAAGGGCACGAGACCGCTCTTCATCCGAACACGCCACGGCCACTATCGTCTCCTGCGCGAGATCGACGACTCTCAGTTACTCGACGGGTTCGAATGACGCGTTGTGGGTGCACCTCATGAGACAGCTTTCCAACCCTCCGGCTCAGGTTGAAGTACTGCGAGCGGCGAGTGACGGTAGAGATTCGCGTTCGCGCAAGCGGTTCTCAGTGGAGGACTTTCAGAGCTTTTGAGGCCAACCAGGCGGTCTGAACAGGACTCCTGGCCCGTAGGCAATTGTCGTGGACGATTTGGCGCGTCTATCCCTTAGCACGCGATGTAACGTGTCTGAGTTGGAAGATCGCAACGACACTGATCACCATTAGCACAATCACTATGCCGAATAGCAGTGCGCTAATGTTGACGATACCGAACAAATCAAGAACTACAAGTGCTAGAGATAGTACTATGAGCACTACTAGTACAATGGTAGCTCGCGATGCTATTTCAAGAGCTCGCTCTGGTGCGCTTGATGAACGATCAGTCATTCTATTCGATTGCCGCAACGATTGTGCCAGTGCCAGAAATAATACCAGTTGCGCCAACAGTCACTAGCGTACCTCCAGCGTGCAGGAAGCCGGCATCGACCGCAGGATTCGCGCCAACCGAGATGAGCTCAGCACCGTAGATTCCGGCAGCAGCGCCTCCGGCAAAAAACCCAATGCCAATACCAGCTAGAACCAACTGCGCTACGCTGGCATTAGCGACCCAATGCGCCGCGTTAATCAGTTTCTTACCTATCCAACTCTCTGCTCTATTCATTTTGTCGCATACCTCGTAGTAACCCTGTACGAAATACTTCTTAAGAACCTCGGGCAAGGGCCAATGTGAAAGGTCAGGAGGCGGACAGAGGGGATTCACGGTCAACGCGGGTGAGGCGGAGACGGGAGGAGGGCTTGCGCCAATGCTCATCGCGCCCATTCCGGTCGGATCCTCGAATGTCGTCGGATCGTTGATTGCGTATGTATAGGTTGACATCGTTCCCTTGTTGAATGTCGTCGGAAGCGGATCGACCGAAAGAAATCCCCCAATCGTGGGGTCGTAGTTGCGGGCGCGAAGGTCATACAGCCCTGTCTGAGGGTCGTTGTACTGGCTGTTGAACTGGATCGGGTTGTCAGGAGCGCTGGAGTCATTCTTCGTGGTGGTGTGGCTCGAGCCGAATGGCTCATAGCTATACGTCCATTCGGTTGCGCCCGAGCTTGAGGTCAGATTCGCAGTGCTGCCGATGCCGTCCGGAAGGTAGTAGTAGTCGCTGCTGCCGGCCTTCATTCCGGTCAAGCCGGCACCCCACGTGTAGCTGCGAAGCGCTGTTCCGGAGCCGTTGGTCTCGAGCGAGAGCAGCGGGACGGGGGCGTTGGTGTCCCAGTAGTAGTTGGTGGTGTTGCTTCCGGTCGTTGCTTGGAGAAGGTTGCCGTCCCCGTCGTAGGCGTAGGCGGTTGTGGTGCCGCTGAGGGTGGTGGAAGTGATGTGGTCGGCGAGGTTCCAGCTATAGCTTCGGCTGCCGTTGCTGGTTTGGTCGCCGTTGGAGTTGTATGTGTAGCTCGCGCTGGTGAGCTGGTCGGCGTTGTTGTAGCTGTAGTTCGTTGTCGTTCCTGAGCGGACTTCGGTGAGCCGGTTACCGACGGCGTCGTAGGTCCAGCTGATCTTCGGATCGCTTGAGTTGGGGCAGCTGGTTTGGAAGCAGACGCTTGTCAGCCAGTTGCGGTTGTTATAGGTGTAGCTGTTGACGCCGCCGCCGTTGAGGTCGACTTCGGTTGGGTTTCCGACCGCGTCGTATGTGTAGGCGAAGCTGGAGAGGACGGTGCCGTTTGAGTTGGAGACGTTGGTGAGCCGGCCGGCGTGGTTGTAGGTGCGGGTTTCGGTGTAGCCGTTGCCGGACGGGTAGGCGATGCTCGTTAGGTTGCCGGCGGCGTCGTAGCTGTAACTGGTGGTGGCGCTGTCTGCGGTGGCGCTTGAGAGCAGTTCGTCGTCGTTGTAGCTGTAAGCGACGGTGCGGCTGTCGGGGAGTGTGCGTTGTGCGAGGTTGCTGGCGTTGTCGTAGGTGTACGAGAACGAGTTGGAGCCGCGTGTGGCCTGGGTGAGTCGGTTGAGGGCGTCGTAGGTGTAGTTGGCGGTGCCTGGTCCGTCGGTCATTTGGGTTCGGTTGCCGTTAGCGTCGTAGCTGTAGGTGACGTCAGGTGTTGAGTCGGAGTAGTCGATGCCGGTCATGCGGTCGATCGCGTCGCGGGTGTAGGTGATCGTGTCGGTCGACGGCAACGTTTCTTGGCTGATGTTGCCGTCGGCGTCGTAGGTGTATGCCCAGACTTTGCTGGTCGGTGAGGTGGTGCTGGTCAGTCGGTTGGAGCTGTCGTAGGCGTAGTCCGTCTCATGGCTGTTGGCGTCTGTGCGTGAGCTCATGTTGCCGACCGCGTCGTAGCCGTAGCTGGTGACGGCGCTGCCGGGCGCGGTCACGGATGTCAGCCTGTCTGCGTTGTCGTAGCCGTAGCTGGTTGCATGGCTATTGGCGTCGGTGACGCTCGTCAGTCGTCCGGCGTCGTCATAGGCATAGGTCGTCGCGTGGCTAAGAGGGTCGGTCACGCTCGTGCGATGGCCGGCGGCGTCGTAGGCGATCGTCCAGGTGTAGTCGCTCGGCGTGGCGCCTGAGACGTTTCCGCGCGGGTCGACGATCGTGGTCGGCCGGCCGGCGGTGTCGTATCCGGCTGTGACGTCGTTGCCGAGCGGACTCGTGACCGAGGTCAGGTTTCCGTTTGAGTCGTGCCCGAGCGTCCATTCCTTGCTGCGCGGGTCGGTGATGCTTGTGATCTGTCCGGTTGTGGCGTTTCGCCCGATGTCGGTTTCGATGCTGCCGGGGCGGACGATGCTTGTCAGGTTGCCGTGGCTGTCGTAGCCAAACGTGGTTTCGTTGCCGCGTCCGTCGGTATAGGTGGTGGGGTCGTTGCGCGAGTTGTACGTCCACTGCTCCTCGTAGGAGAGCGGCGAGGGAGCGGTGCGGGTGAGCATGTTGCCGTTTGAGTCGTAGGTCATCGCCCACGTCTTGCCGCGGCCGCTCTCATAGCTAGTCAGGCTTAGCGAACTGTCGACGGTGAACGGGTAGGTGTTGCTTTGGGGGTCGATCCGTTGGCTGAGCGTGTTACCTGCGTAGACGTCCTTCCAGGTGTGGCTACGGGCGTCTGTGACCGTGTCGGTCTGCGAGCTCGCATCCCAGCTGAAACTGGTCGTGTTGTTGAGCGCGTCCTTCTGGGTGAGGACGCGGCTGTCTTTGTCGTAGGTGTTCGTGAACACAGCGTGACTGAGCGGGTTGGTCAGGCTCGTGAGCAGGTTGGCGCTGTTGTAGGCGTACGTCCACACCTTGCCGCGCAGATCGGTGACGGTTGCCAGCTGACCGGTGTTGCTCGAGCCGCTGGCGACATAGGTGTAGGTGACAGTGCGGCTGCCGGGCAAGGTGATCGACGTGAGTTCGTTACTCGTGTAGGCAAGCGTCATCTGCCGGCTCGACGCGTCGGTGACCGTCGATAGGTGCCCGCTGCTGTATGCGAACGAGAGCCCTTGGCCGTTGCGGTCGACCATGCTCGTCAGCTTGCCGCTGCTGTCGAAGCCAAGCGCCACCTGATCCTTGCGCGTCAGCGTGTAAGTGGAGCCCGACTTGGTCAGCGTGGCGTACACGCCTGGATCACCGACGAAGCTCCCGTCCGACTGCTTCGCATAGTAGAGCTGCTGGCCCGTGTCGGTGATGGCGAGGACGTCTCCGTTGGCCTGGACCTCGAGGCGGGCGTTGTAGTTGTCGGTCCATCCGACGCCGAGAGGGCCACCCGGCTCGGAATCGAGCGAGTTGTAGAAGCGCGTGAAAGCAATCGATACGCCGATCCCCGGCAGGGTGGCGTCCGTGACCGACTGCATGAAGTTCCCAGACGCGGTGTCGACCGGGTCCTGCAGGCAAGCAGTTGGGTTCGCCGCGTAGGCATCACTGCCCGAACCGCCGAACGGACAGCCGCCGTACGTCTGCCCCTGCGCCGCATACGGTGACCCACTCGCCACCGAGGCGGTCGCCAGGGCGCCGCGCAGATCGACACCGTCGTAACCGCAGTTGACCTGCGTGTTCGGATTCGGAAAGACGCTGTAGCTGCCGCCGGATAGCGGGCCGGCCGGGATCGATGAGCCGCTCGAGCGATTACCGACCTTGCCAACCGCATACGGCGTCCCCAAGCTGGAGCAACCGCCGGCGTTCGTGAAGTAGTACGGGTCGGTTCCGAGATAGATCGCGCGTGAGATCAGCTTGCGATTCTTGATCGTGCCCGGCACTTCGATCGCGTTCGTCGAGTTACCCGTCACATCGAGACGGTTTAGAGAGGGCAGCTTGTCCGAGGTCGTCGTCGAATCGAACCCGAGGTACACGCCGTCGTGGGTGTTGTTCTGGACAACAGTGTTCGACACCGACGAGCCCGGATGCGACGCGTCAGAGTTGAACCAAATACCGTCGTAGTTGTTCGAAACGGTCGAGCTCGAAACGGTCGCCGTCGCGAGGTTGACGCCGATGCCGCGGGTCGTCGCCGCCGACAAGGTCGAGTTGGTCACCGTTCCCGTGGCGCTGCTGTTTAGCCAGAGGTCGGCGATGCCGCTCTGAGACAGGGTGTCGTTGTCAAGGGTCGTCTGCGAGCTCGAGCCGTAGATGTCCAGCATTCCGTTCGCGTAGCCGGAGCCCCCGTAGCGGACGTCGGCATAGGAGATGTTGATGTGACCGCCTGAACTGGTGTTGATTGACGCCCACTGGCTCTTTGCTCCAGTGGTCGCACTCCCGTCTCCGTTCGTGTCACCGCCAGCGGTGTCGTCCTGATACGAGGTGAACGTGATTCGTGACCCGGATGTGCCGATCGCGCTCAACGTCCCGTTGATCGTCAGCCCGCGCGCCGCCCCATTGAACTTCACGATCACACCCGGATCAACCGTCAACGTCACCCCCGAGTTCACAGTCACGTTCCCATCCAGTACGTACGGACTGCCAGACGTCGACCACGTCGTGTTACTCGAGTACGTCGTCGTCGAGATGTGCGTCGTCAACCGACGCCGCACCACCGCCGGCGAATCCGCAGACGCTCGACTGCGAAGCAGCAGACCAACAACATCAACCGGCGAGTCCACTCCCAGCGCACGAGGATCGGCAGCGCCCGAAGACCTACCAATGGGTTGTTGCCGTTCGCCACGTGCACTCGCCAACGCCGCTAGCAAGCCAGCGACCAGCACCACCAGAAAAGACGACAGCAACAGACGAGAACACCTCGTGACCACGGGACGCGCCATGACCTCTCCCCCTTCTTGGCGTCCCGGGTGCCCGTCGGCCGCAACAGAAGACGGCCCCGGCTCAATTTGGCTGCCTACCGACCCCCTTCATGACAGGCCTAATGTCGATAGTCAAGAGAACCAGCAGACCCGAATCGATGACCGGCGATGCCAACTTCTGGGAAGCAGAGTGGGCCGTGACGAACAAGTAACAATCGCAGCCCGCGAACCATCCCGACTCGGCAGGCGGCTTGTGCCATACACCAGGAACGTGGACTCGACTCCAAGCCAGACCGGTGTGCTCTGTAAATCGCGAGGCTGACCGAGTCGACCCGCTCCTCGTGGCAGACTCAGTGCGATCCGACGGCTTCCATGACCGCGCCTCAAGAAGCTCCAACCAAGCCCGAAAGCAAAGCGGAGCACACCCAGCGTCGCCCCGCATCGGTGCGCCGCGACCATAGGCGTTGACAGCAGCTAGAGCAGGACTGGGTGTTCTCCGAAAAGCTCCGTGCTTAGGCTCTTGGGTACGAACGTAGAGCCAATTAGCCGACTCGCTTTGTGCGCGTCTTCGCCTACGCTGTTCCGTTGGCGTCACGCGGCCGATCCTGCTCTGGACCACCTGGTGACAGGCCGATCCTGCCAAGGTGACGCGCTCGCACTCGCATCTTCTCCCGCACGATCTCGTCGTCTATGCCGAATTCATCGATATGCGCCAAGGCAGCGCTCTCCCCATAACGGGTCGCTATGTAATCTGTAGGCACGAGAAATGCGTCAGAGTTTTGATTCTCCGTCGCGGTCCCGTAGTCGCTTTTATTTCTTCCAGTCATTTCATTTGCTTTTCAACTTCAGTTTACCACGTCTCGCGCGCACGGCCGCGGTCAGCAATGCATCGGTCAAAACCTCCCCTGGGTCGAGAAACGTTCCGCAATCCTGTATCGCCAAGTGAAGCTCCTTCTCTACTTCCGGAATTGTGAACCGGAGCGAGGTGCGCTTGATGTCGTAGGTGGTACAGACGACGAGCGCACCAACGGGCAGCCAGTACCATGGCGGTGCAGCTAGCATGATTGGCGTGGCCCAAAAGCCGTTCCAGCGTCCGTGTTCGTGGCGCTTGAGTTTCTTGACAAATCCGGGCGTGCCGGTTGTGAACGCGTGTACCGCTGCGGACATGCGATCTTCGTTTGATGTCAGCTCGAACCGGTTCGATCGCGATGGGTCGAGCAAGACAGATTCTGAGGAGGCGATAAGGAAAAGAGCCCGATGATCGGTGTCACGTGCATAAAGTTCAACTTTGATCTTCTCGTCCGTGAGTCGATCTCGGTCGTGAACGTTGCGTTCCATGAGATGCCTCAACTCCAACAGCGTGGTACTGATTGCTCGCGACCGCTCGAGCATCTCATCGCCTGCTCGCTCGAGATAACTCGTGCGGAGCCCCTCGAACCATTGGTTGCGTCGTCGGCAGTAGTTTTGCTCCGGACCGCCATCACTGAGTGAGAGATCACGCAGAAATTGTGCATCTTGGAAGTAGTAGCGGGTGACCAAGACGTCGCTAACGCCAAACTCCCGCATGCGGCTGGTCTCGGCTGCCACAAGCGACTCCACAACCATGCGGTCAGCGATATTCCGCCATCGCCGGCCCTGCAAGGAGAAAAGAGCAATCGGAGGCGGACCGCCAGTCGCGAGCCCGTGGCGTTGTGAGAGATAGAAAGGAACCCGCGGGTCTTCGAACGACATCCCGACGAGTAGCCATTGAGAAGCAGCGTGGTCAAGCAGCAACTCATGTGGCCATTGATCATTCCAAGGTTCATGGAAGTCCCGCTCAGAGAAGACAAGCGTTTGGCGAGCCGGGATAGCACCGGCTCTCGGGACATAGCCGTGAATATGGTGAACTGGCAGAACGCGGTCTCCCATTGGAAGTCTGTTGCCATACCGCGCCCGGAGGGTGAGCCCAGGCTTGTTGGCGCGCTTGACGACCGCATCGTTTCTAAAAGTATGTTCAACAACATCATCGAAGTTTGTCGTGACCAGAACTGTCGTCTGACCCTGCTCGGCGCGACTCAGGACAAGTTCGCAGAGCGCACGCGGAAAGTTGACTCCAACCGGTGTGCGGTACTCGTCCTGCAAGGGTGAGTAAAGATGATGATGCAGACGACGAGCAAACGCCTTCGGGTCGGGAAGATACTCGCGCACGAGTGAGCCGAGAAACGGCGCCGGGTGCGTAGCGATTAACGCGTCTACATACATCTCGCGTTGAGATGGCTCGGTAAGCAGCGGATCTCGAGCCGCCACGACGTCGATGAGAAGCTCTCGCAACAGCTGGTTCCAAGGGGGTACGTCGACTGAAGCAGGTACGCCGGCGCCGGCGAAAATGACGAGCGGATCAGCACGTCGGAGTGTCGCCATCGCCTCGATAGTCCGACGCTCAGCGAAGAAGTCAGAGTCGACGATCATGAAGAACCGATCCTAAAGGCCTCGGCGTCAGATAATCAAGCCGCCACGCGACACCGTGTGATTTGAACTCGCTTGTGCGGTCGAAGGCCATGCTCTCGAGCGAGTGTCAAACGAAGTGTACCGATCGCAGCCCTCTTAAGTGCCATATGTCACTTGAGCCACGGACCTATATCTTCGCGATGCTTCTAGCTGGACCCATGGTCGCGATGGTCTAGATGAGCCGACCGATCAAATGATTCCGCGAAGATGCTCGATGAGCCGATAGCGGCGGTCAAGGCGCTCGAAAATGGCAGCGATCTCGTCGCAGGTGAACCCCATCTCTAGTAGCAGTGTCATCTCCACTAAGCCTCGGAGCTGGTGAATCAGGGCGACGAGCGCTGCACCCTTTGCCGCCTCGGCCTCCTTGTCCGGATCCAGATGAATCTCGAAGTTCCGGGTCGCGACCACCCTCCAGATGAACGACTTTCTAGCGTCGGCGTTGCCGATCAGGCGGCCCGTGACCGTCGGACATCGGCCAAGCGCGTCTTTGAGACGCTGTGCGAGCGAGGGCTCGTGACTGAACTCGAGCTTGTCGGCCAGCCAATCACGGTGCTCGTCCCCCACAGAAGAAAGCACCACCTCAAGCCGCCCCTCATGCTCAGACGTCCTCCCAAGCCCAGGAGCCGTCCGGCGATGGTGCGTCTCAAGCACCCGAACAAGATTCTCGAATTCCTGCTCGCGGCTTGTTGGCGCCGTGTGAATCAGGTGGAAATACCGAACGAGCACGGGGCCTAGAAGCTCATGCTTGCCGAACCACGCTTTCGCGATCGCCTCGAGGCGAGGCTTGGCATCCGCGAGTGTGAACAGCATCTCGATCGGGTGCAACTCGCGCGCTGCAGGCTCAGGAACGCCGACGAGGCGAAAGAAAAGCTCGACGGCATTTGGATGCGGCGAGAGCCCGGTGAACGGATCCGGCTCGGCATCCGCCGGAGGGTTGTGGAAGCCGTGCACCGAGAGGACCCGAATCGGCCGCCCTACCGCCAAAGCCAGAAAGTTGCGAAGCTGCCCCACATAAGCCAGGCAGCCGTCGATGCTGACCGGTCGGCCAAAGGCCAGACACAGTCTGGCCTCCTGCGCGATCCTGACATCCGTCGTGACCGGCCTCCGGCCGCTCCAAGTCCACCCAAAGATGACCTTAAGGGTCACTTCGTCGTTCAGCGCGACTTCGATCGGTTCCGGCGGCGTGAAATCGACGCCGATGAACGTCAGCGACTTACCCTGTTCATCCCAGCGGAGCTCGGTCGAGAACCCTGATCTGGTCCCCGTTTTCTGGACTCGGTCGATGAGAATCGGGCTTTCAGGGAAAGGGGATCGTGGATGTCGAGGTCGGATGCGCCGGAGTTTCGCCGGCGGGTGGTTGAGCTTGTCCGTTCGGGCCGTTCGGTCGGCGTGGTGGCAGCCGAGACCGGGGTGAGCGAGGCAACGGTGTATCGCTGGCGGACGCAGGACGAGGTTGATCGGGGTGAGCGCCCTGGGCTGTCGAGCGGCGAGCGGTCGGAGCTCGCCATGGCGCGGCGCAGGATCCGGGAGCTCGAGACCGAGCTGGAGATGACCAAGAGAGCCTCGGCGTTGTTCGCGGAGAGCGAGGTGCGCCCAAAAGGAAATACCCGGTGATCGCTGCTCTGGCCGGGCAGGGCTGCCACGTCAAACGCTGCTGCCGGATCCTCGGCGTCGCACCGTCGGGCTACTTCAGCTGGCGTCGACGGACGCCGTCGCCGGCGCAGCTACGGCGAGAGTGGTTGCGAGGGCTGATCAACCAGATCCACACCAACTCTCGCGGCGTCTATGGCTATCGGCGCATCCGCGCCGAGCTCAACCTCGGCTGGCAGATCAGTGTCTCCAACAAGCTGGTGCACAAGCTGATGGCCGAGGAGAGACTGCAGGGCCTGCCGACCCGCAAGCAGCGCAAGAGCCTGTCAACGTCGCGACCTCAGAGGACCTTGTCTGCCGAGACTTCAACCGCGATCACCCCAACCAGCTCTGGCTCACCGACATCACCGAGCACCCAACCAGAGAGGGGCGCGTCTACTGCTGCGTCGTGCTCGACGCCCACTCACGGAGAGTCGTTGGCTGGTCGATCGACAGCCACCAGGCGACCTCTCTGGTCACGAACGTGCTGGCGATGGCGATCAGCAACCGCATGCCGTCCAGTCGGACGGTGATCCACTCCGATCACGGCAGCCAGTTCACCTCCTGGGCATTTAGCGAACGCGTCCGCCAAGCCGGCCTCGTGCCCTCGATGGGAACCATCGGCAACGCCTACGACAACGCCCTCATCGAGGCGTTCTGGGCGCGGCTGCAGACCGAACTGCTCAACCGTAAGAAGTGGAAGACCAGGATCGAGCTCAGCACGGCGCTGTTCGACTACCTCGAGATCTTCCATAACCGCAACCGCCGCCACAGCGTGCTCGGGATGCTGACACCGATTGAATTTGAACCGCAAACGCCGCCTGACTCTCACACACCGAGTCCACGAAACAGGGGCCAGACCAGTCTGGAGGCATGTTCGCCTGAAGGCATGTTGGCGCGACGCCTGAGGCGGCAGCAGCCACTGCGCCCGATACGAGCGCCTTTGCATTGGTCTGGTCTGTTTCACTCAACCCTGTAGCTGGACATTGTCCGCGCTGACGCTTCCGTCGGCTTCATGAACATGAATAGCTGCCGATCCTGACGACGCAGGGAACTCTGCGTACGCAAAATTATTCTCGACACTTACAGGGAAGAGTTGCCCGTCGACGACAAGGTCAATTCCCTTCACGCCATCCGCGACAATGCCGACGAGACGACTGGGCTGACCGCTATGTCCTCCGCCAACCGTCCACTGGAACCCTAATGTCCCATTGTCTGGATGTGTTGGGCATGATCCGCTCAATGAAACGACAATGTAACAGACACTACCTGTCGTCGCCCTGAACGCGTAGACGCTGAAATGGTCGCCCATATCGCTGCGCAAGAGCCGCACGCTCTTCAGCTCCCGCGCGACGACGCTGGTGGACGCCGAGCGAGAACTCAGTCGGACAAACTGAGCCACAGCAGTAGGCAAGTCCGCAACGGCAGGAAGCCGCACGAGCGCGGAGACCCCGCTTGCCACACCTCCAGGCTGCTCCGTGGGTGACGGTCCGGCGGAGCTATTGCTCAAGAGTACACCTGAAGACACCGCAGCTACACTGACCACTACCACTATGCTGAGGTACATGCGCCGCCGCCGGCCGCGGACGATCTGGCCGCCCGGCATGACTCTCGACAAATTTCGATGGGTTAGTTTTGTGTGAAACAATCATCCACCTCCACCTGACGGCCGTTGCCTGAATTGGCTTTGCATTGCGCAGCCCCGTAGCCGATCGTTCTGTAGTCGTAGATGGAACCTGTGTTGGACCACATCCAGGAGTATGTGGTCGTTCCATCGGACTTCACGTATCGCGTCCCCATCTGCGGGAGGCCGCCGCTTCCACACCCAAGCCATTCATCGAAATAGACTTGGTTCAAAGCTAGTGATTGATTAAAATCTGACTGTTTAGAGTGATTTGCCGAATAACATGTAACGCCCTGTTCATAATACTGAGACCAGCTCAACGCACTGGCAGCAAATATCAGCGATGTTACCGCGAACGCGCCGACGACCGTGAATAATCGGATATGCAGCATGTGTGGAATCAACTCCTCTCTTGTCCAAGATCCGCGACCGCTGGCCAGCGTCGGCTAAGGAGTTTTGTGGATCACGCCGGTCTTTCAAGACCTGAGGAGCGTCTGGCTCCAAAGCCTTCCTTACGTGGGAACTCATATAGCGTGTGTCCCATAGCCGCGCGAACCATGACGACCTCACCACAAAGCGTGGAGTCCGAGACGTGCTCCCATCCACAGCGACTCCTCAGTTGACTGCGGTCACTGCCTTATACAACATGTGGCAACTGCCGTCAAGCCGCCGGAGACGTGGCTCGCCAACGGGAGAATCGGCAGCGCGGCAGTCACCGGATTGGCGTCGCTGTCGCGAGGATCGACGCCGATCGGCTAGGCGAACGTCGTGCTGGGGCTGAGTGCGGAGAGGGCCCTAGCGCTGGCTCCCGAGCGCTGCGATACAGACTCGACCGACTCGGGCTCACTGCACGCCCACCGCGATGTAACCGGCGGCTTCAGACAATCCCCAGACCGAACCAGAGTGCGGGCGCTATCAGCTTGGCCGCAGGCTGCGAGGCTCGTGCCAGGGCACCAACCCAATCGCGAGATCTTCCCCTCAATCGCTCTTTCAGCTTCGTATGCTCTTCCGCGCCTCCGTAACTCCTCTGGTGTGCCTCTTCTCCGACCTGGTTGCCACGTATGTCAACCTTCGTAAGGAGGCGGTAAAGCTCGCCGTGTCGAAGGGACGAAGCACCAGCCGCGTGCCATCCACGCTCGGCGCCTCGATCTCGGCACGCGTTCGCCGCGGCTCTCATTGTCGAACAAAAGCCACTCCACAGCGTCATCCGTGATTGAGTCGGCGAGAGTCGGGTGATTGAAACTGGTTGTGTGGCGTGCGATACTTGTTTGGTCGTCAGGTTGGGCCAGGTCCCGGCGGGTTTCTGGCTCGTGAAAGGAGCGGCTCGTGGAGATTCGCTCGGTTGAGGAGCTTCCAGGGCTTGAACCGAGGTTTTCGCCGTTAGTGCCTATTGTTGACCCTTTGGCGAGCGGTGTCGAAGGCTCGGTGTCGCTGGGTCGCGAAGTGGAGACTACGCCGCTCTCAGGCAGGCAGTCGAGCAGGCCCGTTCGGCGCGCAGCACCCGTCCACCTTCGACATCAACTCCAGAGCGAAATAGCGGCCGGCAGCGTCGGTTGCTGCTGGCCGCTATTTTGTTAGTTTGCGATTTGTCTCAGGGTCTTCCGGCCTCGCCAAGAAGCACGCGCCCAGTGTTCGGGTCCACCAGTGCTATCAGGTAGCTTGCCGACATCGGCTTCGACGGTCCATGCGAGACGAAACCTGCCGGGCTCAGCGATACAGCCCAACAGTCCTCGTTGATCGGTGGCGTGACATTAGCGACGCTACAGTGTGCGAAATGGGCCTCGCGGATGTCCGCGTTATTGAGATAACTCGCGGCCGCGCTCTCTGCCACCTCTTGAGAAGACAGAGGCGCGGGATTCGTCGTCTGCGTCAGATCAATGCCCGCGCTTTCAAGAGTGGCCGGCGTGACGTCGCTAAAGACAACCGGCGTTGGCCCCGGTCCATTCGCTGACTGCACGGCAGAGACAATCCCAAGACCGATCGCGACGATGATCACAGCGAAGAGAACGAAGAGATGGCGGCGCTTCACTTTGATGTGGGTTAACTTGCGCATGCTTTGTCCCAAATGTCGACCTCTGTGGACGAGACCTTAGACGACGCATACCATGATGACGGACCCTGAACGTACGCGGTTGCGTCTGCGTAGTTCCATCCGCCTGTGTCGGAACGCCTCACTTGTCCACTGGTGAACGTGTCGTGATTGTTGTATCCGCCAGGCATCTGATTGGCGCTGTTTGTTACTTCGCCAGCTTGTGCGAAGTAGCATCCAGTATAGCCTGTGTTGTAGTTTGTATTGACATTGATGCCGTCAATGAAAAAGTGGAACGCGTCAGATGAGAATGTAACTTTGTAGGCTGGACTGCTGCCGATACTGCTCCCTGAGAGTAAGAGCTGGTGAAAACCGCCGCCAGCCGTGCTCGACTCCGTGAAGTTGTAGCGAGCGCTTGTTTGTTGGAGCCATCCTACTTGCCCATAAGAGCCCGTAGCGTTGTTGTACAGCATCGCCCATGCGGTTACATCAGTGGCGGCAACGTACGGCGAGTAAACGAGGATGTTGGCCAAACTGCCGTCGTAACACACGCCCGAAGGCGGGCCTTTTAGCCACCCCGCCTGGTTGCTGACCGACGAATTGCTTCGACCGGGATTACAACTCGCTGCGGCAGAACCCGCAGAAACCAATATCGCGACGATAAACAGGCTGGCCACCAAGCACCCGGCTCGAACGTTCATTCGCACTTCCCCAGGACAGCTCGCCGAGGTTGAGCGACGCGACGAGCGTAGACCTCGAAATGGCACACCGTTCCTCCTTTCATTCGCGGATTGACGACTGTCCGCCGTGATAGCGAGGCACGCTTTGTGCGCGAGAGAGCCAAACGGTCTCGATTTCAGACCTATTGGCGAACTGACCTCCGTGTCGCCGGTCAGATCATTCTTTCTGGCCTCCCTAGGCCACAGTGGACTCGAATGCAACGAGGCTAGCACCGATCTGACTAATGTCAACATCGCGACATGACCTCTAACGCCAGCATGATGGAATCATGACCTGGAGCTATTCTCTTGAAGCCGGGCGGCGGCCTCCCTGGACTCGAATCTTGGGAACGAGCCGCCCGGCTTTCCGTCCGAGAAACCCCCTGCGTAGAGCGGCAGTCAGTGCCGACGCCGCAGCACTGGCTTTTGCCGGCTCGCTGCGTGGCACACGACTGTTCCTGCAGCGGCATGGGTAAAAAGTCTTGGGTGCGAGCGAGTCTCCACTACCGTTCGTGCTGCTCTTGGACGACGCTGGATGGCACCAGGGCAACAGCCCGCATGAACGTCACCGCCAATAAAGGCTACGACAACACCCGGGTCATCGACGAAGTGCGGGAACGGTGCGCCGCGCCGATCATCTGTCTGTGCAAGGGACGCCCGATCCCGCTCACCCCGATTCCCTACGGCTCCGCCGAGTGGAATCGCCTCTACCTGAGGCCTTTCCACGTTCGCCAGCGCGACACGCGTCTATCGCCTTTGCTGCCGTGCCAAGTAGAGCCACGCGCCTCGCCCCATGACGACCATCTCAGCGTTGTAGTCAACGTCGGCAAGCAGCGCGCTGTGATCAAAGCACGCCAGACACACGACGTTCTGAGACATGCCCATGACGGCTTGCCAACGTCAGCGGATACTTAGAACCAAATCGTCCCCCAGAGCCATGTCGATAGCAATCAGCCCACGTCTGCTGCCGCACAACGCTTGTAACGAAGCCAGCGAACCAGCTTCATCTGTGATTGACTTCTGGCAACTCCAACGGTTCAGGAGGTGCGCATGACCACTTATGTTCACTCGGCAACCGATCGGCAGATCTACCACTGGTGCCGGAACTGCTCGAAGTGGCCTAGCAGCATCGGCGGCTCGACCTCCACTCGCCCAGAGGGGAAGCTCTGCGACGAGTGCAAGGCGAAAGAGAAGAACGGCACCTGTGACGTGAACCCGTAGGGTCGCGCAGAGGTCGGGTAGAGGCGGCTATGCCGCCTCTACCCTCGGTATTGGCGAAGAAGGCTCGCGCCACTGAACCGGCCTATCCTGTCGCGTGTTGCTCGGCTTCCCCGATCCGCCTCTGAGCGCAGACGGTATCGTCCTGCGCGGCTCTCTCCGAGCGATGTTCCCTGGATCGCTGATGCTTGCGGCGATCCAGAATTGAGCAGATTTACCGCCCTCATCCCGTTTCCCTATACCGAGGACGACGCTCGCGCCTTTGTCGAACGCGCTGCCATAGGTTGGTTGGAGGGCACCCACGCACCGTTTGTGATCATCAACTCGGAGGCTGAGGCTCTAGGCGTGATCGAACTTCACCTTGCGGCAAATGACCCCGGACTCGCGGGGGTCGGCTACTGGCTACGGAAGGAGGCCAGAGGGCAGGGGGCGGCGACACTAGCCCTCCAACTGGTAGCCAGATGGGCGTTCGACACGCTCGGTATCCAGCGGCTACACCTGACCACCGATCCCGCGAACATCGCCTCGCAGCAGGTTGCAGAACGGGCCGGCTTCATCCGCGAGGGGCGCCTCCGTGCCTGGATGCCGACCCCATGCGGTCGGCGCGACTGCCTGATGTTCGCGCTCCTGGCGACCGATCGGCGAGTCTAGTGGTCGTGCAGCCTCTGGCAGCAAGGTCATCCTGCGGGCGCGGCCAGGTGGCCGGCGGCCGTGCGAGAAGTTCAAGTTCTACTCCGATGGTGCCTTCGGTCGGCGACCGCGGCGAGATTGGCGACGGCCTTTGCGCCCGAGCTCTTCGGCTTCGTCATCCGTTACGTCGAGGACATACGTGCCCTTGCGTGCGTCGGCAAACTTGATCGCAATTACAGCTCCCTTGCCCTCCCCGATGGGCTCGCCTGAGAGATCGCTTACCACAACGGTCCTTTTCGCCACGTCGACTCCTTTCTTTGCTTGAGCTGACGCGGACGATCCTACTTCTTGTTTGTGGTCGACGTGATGCTTCATGACTTAAAGGGGTGCGCTCCGCCTCAGTTCCGGCAAACGAAGTGAAGTCGGCGGGTCTCGATGCTCGGCGCTTGTCTCTCAGGGTCGTAGGCCCAGACTTTCTTGAAGCGCTGTTGAAGGCTTTCCTCAATGCGTCGATTCTCAAAGGCGACTTCGTCGAGTGTTAGTGCGTGCAGCTGATAGCTGTTGCCTCCGATGTTTTCGAAGAGTGACACTGTCCAGCGGGTCAAGACACGCGGAGGGAAGTCGTCGTCGCCAACTAACCGGATGTCGAGGACCACCAGGTCGCCCGTCCCGAACCACCGGACGATGGGCGAGCGGGCGACCAAGTCCTCCAGGCTTCGAGCGGTGTTCATGTCCACGATGAAGATGCCGTCTGGATTGAGGTGGTCGACTGCCCGGTCGAAGACAGCCTCCCATTCAGAGAACTGGCGGAAGTGGTTGATCGTGTCGTAGACGCATAGGACGACGTCGAACGTCTCGCCCACATGAACCCTTGTCATGTCAGCTTGGAGCAGACGCGCTCTAGGCAGGGCTCGAGCGGCCGCTTCCAACATGGCCGGCGAATTGTCGACGCCCGTCACCTCGTATCGAGCATGTAGGCGAGAAAGCACCGCGCCCGTGCCGCACCCGAGTTCGAGCAGGGACGAGGCGGAGAAGGCGTGCTCGTCGATGAGTGAGCGCACGTACTCCACCTGGCGCGTCCGATCGCCCTCTAGGGCGTCATAGAACGGAGCTAGCAGGTCGTAAGCGGATGAGTTGCCTGGCGCGGCAAGCGTGGCCATGACTTAACTGTAGTCATCTGTCCGGATGACTAAATACGCTATTTGGCAAGTCCGGGCCCGGGCTGTCCTGAACCCCAACCGGAGGGACAGCCATGAAGCGAAAGACTCTGATCGTCGTTGCCGCGGCGTTGGCGGTAGGCGCCCTGCTCGGCATCATTGGCCCCGACTGGCCCTAGAGCCCAACAGAGGCACTGAAGAAAGTGCGGATGAGGCCGGACTCTCCGGCCTCATCCGTTTGTCAACAACCGGTGCATGAGTCATCCTTGAGCGCATGCCGCGCCGGCCTAGCCAGCATGTTGACAACCCGATCGCCGTCGGTCGGCGGGTGCGCGCAGCTCGCGAGACTGCCGGCCTCACCCAGAAGGCGTTGGCCTTTCCTGGCTGCACAACGGCGTACATCTCTCGCATCGAGGCTGGCAAGCGGATCCCGTCACTGCAGATCCTCGCTGAGCTCGCAAAGCGGCTCGGTGTGTCAGCTGAGTTCCTGGCCACGGGCAGTCAGAGCGTGCAGATCTCTGAGGATCCAGTGCTTGAGGCCGAACTCGATCTTCGACTTGGAGACGTATCTGAGGCCAAAGAGCGCTTGACCGAGCTCACTGGAAGCGACGACGCCCGGACGCGAGCGCGCGCTCTCGCGAGACTAGGTCATCTGTCATTCGAGGCCGGCGAGCACGACCTGGCGATCGACCAGCTCCAGACGGCTTTGGAAGTACATCCCGACCTCGAGCAAAACGAACCGGCGATCGCTGAGAACCTAGGCCGAGCATATGCCCTCACATCCCGCTACGAGGAAGCGATGGCGATCTTCGAGCGCCGGCTCCGAGCAGCCGAAGAGCAGAAGGACTTCCTAGAGACGATCCGTTTCTCGGTCCTGTATGCCAACACGCTCATTGATCGTGGGCGGTTTGGTCATGCGGAGGAAGTCATCGGACACGCACTGGCTCTCACTCAGCAGTCGCGTGACCCAGTCGTCAGGGCCCGTATCTGGTGGACACAAGCGCGGCTTCACGCGCTCGAGAACGACCCAGTTGCGGCGGAGCGCTATGCCCGATTGGCACTCAGTTCAACGCAGTTGACCGAACACGCGCGCTATTCGGCAGCCGTGTTTCAGACACTGGCTCTACTCCGGAACGATCAGGACGACCCCGAAGCCGCGCTTGAGCTGCTCGAACAGGGCCTACCCCTGGTCCTTGAAGGCGGCAATGCCTTTCAACAGGGCCTCTTCTTCGCCGAGGAAGCCCGGGCTCAAGCCAAGCTCGATGAACTCGATTCGGCGCGGGAGAACGCAGACCGAGCGTTGGAGCTATTCGAGGGCTCGAGTCAAGGAGATGCCGCTCGCGTCTGGGCCATCCTGGCCGATGTCCATGAACGCCGCGGTGACGTCGACGAGGCGATCCGATCGCAGAGGCGGGCGGCCGAGCTGATCCCGCTGACCGGGCGCTATCGCGTGGAGATCTACGCAAAACTGGCCGATCTCCTGCGCAAGGCGGGTCGGACCGACGAGGCGCTCGACGTGCTCACGCAGGCCGTGGCTCTTCAGGCAGAGTCGGTTCGAGACTGAGCTAGGCGGCGCCCGACCAACGGCCAACCACCGTCTCATTGAGTTCCTCGAGCGCCGCCTAGTGTTGACAATAGTCTACAGGCGGTTAGGGTGATGACCTCATGCGGCAACCTCATGCTCTGCGGCCAGGCGGCTACGCCGATCTAAGTGCGGCGTGGCGCTTTGCGTTGACTGGTCGCTTGCTCTCGATGGTTGTTCTCAAACCTCGGCGGGCTCTCATCATTGAGGGCGACGGCGCAGAACAGTGAGCTCGAGGCGATCTGTCCTGGTCCTGCCAACGCTTGCGCGTTCAGTTCGAGGCGAGGCCGAGCGCGAGGCTCGACGAGACGCCGAAGCCCAGCCAACTCTTGCGCAACCGTCGCCATTTCAGCAGCGCGTTCGGGACGAATGCAATCAAGCGATTCGACTAGATCTCGAACACCGCGAAAAGGACTTCGGGGCGCTCGTCGGCGACATCGATGCGAATCGCGTCCAGCACGCTGATGTGTCGACTCGCCTCGAACGTGAGCGAGCCTCGCTTGAAGCGGCTGAGAAACGCCTCTCAAGTGTCCCCCGGCCTCACTGGCCGGGCCGTATCAATGGCGCCTGGAAGTGGGCAACGTTCGCGTTGCTTGCTGCATTTGAGTACGTGCTCATACGCACGGCGCTCGATCTCCTGCGGCTTGATGACCGTGTCAAGACGCTGACCGCGATTCTCATCGGCGTCATCCCCATCATCGCCATCGAGCTGAACGGGAGCCACATTCTCAAGTTCTTCCGTTGGCATGGAGAGAGGATCGAGAAACGCCGGGGCTGGATCTTCAGTGCCGCGCTCCTGTCCGTGATCGGCGGCGCAACCGTCCTCTTCATTCTGTTCATGGGAGTTGTCCGTTCTGAGGGCTTCTCGTCAAGCAGCGAGTTCTCTGACGCCTCCGGCGCCTACCTCATCAGCCTGGCGGCGGCGTTGGCGTTTCTGCAGATCGTCGCCACGGCGGCTGCCGTCGGTTTGACTCGGCTCCAGGCGGATGGCGACGGCTGGCGGAAGTTCGATGCCGATGTCAAAGAGCACAAGAAGCAGGCTCGAAACTGGGAAGACACTCTCGTACAATTCGATGTGGAACACGAGAAACTGTCCGCACGGCGCCTCGTGTTCCGCGCGATCGCCGAGCAATACCACCGAGCGATCCTGGCAGCTGCTGCCGCCCGAGACAGCTGCTACCGGACAATCTTCTGCCGAATCCGTCCATCCGCCCAGCAAACCTCAGTCGAGGATTGGAACGCCTGGCAGCTAGCCCTCATCACCGAACTCGAGCCGATCTACGCATCCTTTGAGCCAGAACGCTCGGCCGGGCAACAGAAGTCACCGCTCACTGAAGACGATTCTGATGATGGGTTGGCGGTCGTGGCCGAGACAGCAGAGGCTGACGCTCAGCAGTCGGCCGCACCCGCCGAGCCTGAAGAGCCTCAGGACACTCTGTCGGTTCAGGCGTCCTCAGGGGCAGATCCCTCACCTGGTGAAGAGCCGCCTGAGCAGCGGCCGGCTTCGTCAGATCTCGATGGATCGTGATAAAGCAGCGGGCTTACTACGATCAGCGCAGTTGGCCGGTTGGGCGGTTCTTTGGGGCGGCCCTCGTGTTCGCCGCCGCCGGAGGCTTGGTCTTCTGGCTGATGGCTGCCGATAGCGCCATCCGCGGCACGCATCCGGCTTACTTCGTCCTCGGCGACGTCTCGCAGGATTCGACGCCAGTCACACGCGAACGTGCGCACATGATTTTGGCGAAGGTCATCCGTCAGTCGAAGGATCAGCAAGGTGCTGTGGACGCAACTGCCTTCGCAGATCATGGTTGGTCGAGAGCGAGCTGGCACCACCAAACCTTTGTTCCACCGCCAGAAGACGCGCACGACGCTCACTCCGCATCGCGAGATCTCGAGAAACGCCTTACTCCGTTCCTCGCAGAGACCAATGATCTTTTCTCCACCCCGTCGACGCGCCCAGGGACCGATGTCTTAGGGATCCTGCTCGCGACCGAACGTGAGTATTCAACCTATCCAAAGGCAAGTTCTCGAACGATCATTCTCCTAAGCAACATGGCCAACGTTAGCGGCGCGCTCGATCTCAAGAAGCGCTATAGCCTCAAGCAGCTCGACAACATTCTGGCGAGTCTCCACACGCAGGTCTCCGAGCTACAGGGAGCCTGTGTCTACGTCGTCGGAGCTGGTGAGATTCCGCACTCTGGAGCTCTATCCGATCCTGTCGAGCTATCGATCTACGAGTTCTGGAGCCGCTACTTCCGGCTCGCTCACGCAAGGCTAATGGTCTGGAGCTCCTCCGTCGACTGGCCCCTCACGTGCCCGCCTGCAGCCGGCTCAATCAAGAACTCGTCGTAAACTTGCTAGCCCTCGAGGAAATTCAGCTTTTCGGGGCTTCTGGCCGCCGCTCACGCTCCGCGTGGCCTGCCGCAAAACGCTGTATCTCACCGCTTTTATCCGCGCGTACATCGCGCACACCATTCCAATATGCGGCACGGACAAGACGAAAAACGCGTTCTCGGGTATATGTCGTCTCATCATCGGCTTCTATAAGTCCATGGCGTTGGTAGAAGTCGAACAAACGGGAATCCGTAAAATCGGCGAGCAATTCTGGATTAGTTCGTGGATCAATTAATTCTGATGACATTTTACTCTATTACACATCCCAGTTTATTACATTCCTGATTTAATGTAAATGGACAATGAATACCTAACTCGAATGCTGGTAAGTGATTGTGCTGGCGATCGCCGCCGGACGCTTCGTTCGCGATCCTGCCCAGTCTGGCGATGAGCCAAACTTCGCGATGTACGCGATGAGTCCTTCGGGAACGCCGTAGACAGACAGGCGAATCCGTCCGAGGAGACTTGACCCCAGAGAGCAGGGACCTTTTGCTCCAGCACGAAAAAGGAGGATGACGTGGGTTCTTCTGGTACGAACAATTTCAGCGACTACCCCGCCGGACGGAGCGAGGCCGAGGACGCAGCCGCAGGATCGGAGGTGTCAGGCGGCGAACCCAAGGAGCCAGGCGGGCCTGATGACGGTGAGAATGAAGCGAGTCCGTGTCTCAACCCGATCGCCGAGTTCTCGTTGGAGGATGTCGAACGCAGCGCCTATTTCGCGAGGACACAGGATGTTCCGCCGGCGGGGACTGACATTCTGGTAGCCACTCAGCTCGTTGGAGGGCGAATCGCTGTCGCAGTGGACGCTGACGGTGAGGTCATCGGACTCGTGCCGACTCGGTTCAACTATCTCCTCGGCTGCTTGAGGCATGGCTTTACGTACCCGGGCGAAGTAACTGGTTCCTCTACAGCGCCGCTTGCTGTCGTCCGTGTGGCGCTTACACCGACGCCTTGACCGACTTTAGCGTCTGCTTGATCGGTCAGGCGCTCGTCGATGTGACGCTGGCGACGTCGAAGGCATCGACCAAGATGCGGCTCGGCGGCATCGTGCATGCTGCCCGCGCCCTTTGGGCGCTCGAGGCTCGCTATCAGGTTGGATTCATCGCCCCTGCCTACCTCGAAGCCAACACACTCGACTACTTGGCCAGTATCGGCGCGTCATGTGTAGTGCCTGTTGGGACGGTGGATGGTTCTCCCAACGTAATGCTCATCGGACACGCGGAGGAGGCAGGCCCGCAGGGATACGAGCTTCTCCTCCGGGATAAGCACCAGGTGACGTTAGACAACGACGCGCTCGCCCGCCTGATCAGTACTGTGTCGCCCTCCGATTTCCTCGTGTTCCCAGACGTGGGGTATCTGCACGCCCTCGCTCCTTACCTCCCTACCGACGGTGCGCGTGTCTACTTGGATGGTGACCTGGATGTGGGCCGCCTCGCGGAGTTCGGCGTGGTCGGAGCCATTGAGGCGGTGATGCTGTCCACGTCGTCGGAAGTCTTTCGCATGACATACGGCGGCTCGGTTTCCGCTCTCCGCGACGCTGTGCTTTCTGGTCAATCGAAAGCGCTGCTCTTCAAGGAAAATCGCGGAGGGTCTCGATTGTTTACAAGTGTTGATGAATTCACGACACCTGCGCACGTACGGCCGGTGGTGCACTCGGTCGGCGTCGGGGACTGCTTCGATGCGGCGTTCTGCGTTCTTCGCCAGCGCTACGACGATCGCGTGGCGGTCGCCTACGCGTCGGCGATCGCGGCCGACTACGCGTCCACTACATATCCTGATCGTTTCAAGGCTGCCGTCGAGGCGTCGCTCTGCGTTCCACCGGACGAAATCGTTGCGCTCTCGGGCGTTGTCGTACCGTGGGAGAGCCGCGATGCCTTTCCGATCTACATGGCTGCGCCCGACTTCGATTACGTCAATACGCGACCACTCGACGTGATCGCAGACGCCCTGCTGTACCACGGGTTTGTCCCACGTTTCCCAGTGCGGGAAAACGGCCAGTTACCGCCTGAAGCGACCACGGCAGACCATCTGCGTGTCGCGCAAGCGGATCTGGCCCTTCTCGACTGCTGTCAGATGATGGTTGCTGTTCTTCTCTATGAGGATCCGGGGACCTTGGTCGAGATTGGCATCGCCTACGAGCGAGGTCTGCCGGTGATCGTCTACGACCCGCACGGTAGAGCAACGAACCCTATGCTGACCCAGACAGCCGTCATCGTGACAAGATCCCTAGACGAGGCGGTCTCAGCGGTGTTCGAGCAGATCGGGAAACTCCTGTGAACCAGACGTCCGCGTGTGACGGTGTCGTGCTCGCCTCCGGAGGACTCGACTCAACAACGCTGATCTACTGGCTCATCGACCGAGGGATCAGTGCGAGCCCTCTATTCCTGGACTATGGCCAACACTGCGCGAAAACGGAATACGAGACGCTCCTGAAGGTCATGCCACCCGGACTGGCTGAACGTGTCCAAACGCTCAACATCTCATCGATCTATCGTGGCAGCACGTCGCGTTTGATCGACGAGGCGGATCTTTGGAACGATCGCGTCTCATCAGAAGACATGTACTTGCCCTACAGAAACCTCCTGTTTCTGAGCGTCGGTGCTGCTTACGCCCAGTCAAACGGCATCGGCCATGTTTACTCCGCCTTCATCAACAGCAACCATGCCATCGAGCTTGACTGCTCGACCGAGTTCTTCGACCGACTCTCGTTGATGCTCGCTGACTATGGTGGAGTCAAGATAAAGATGCCCTTTCGTGAGCTGGCCAAGCACGATGTCGTATTGAAGGCCATCAAGCTAGGCGTGCCAGTCGGCCTGACCTACTCGTGCCAAATAGCTGCCTCGACGCCCTGTGGGGCGTGCCCGAACTGTGTCGAGCGTCTCCACGCTCTCGACTTAGCCACAGAGGAACAACGGGCGCGCTCGGATGATTAACCAGGTCGCCGCCTTAGCCGCGCACCTCGAACCTTACGTCAGAACGGAGTCGCCGCCTCCCGCGCGCCGGCAATACCAGCACATGGGCGCGACGATCTGTGACGCGATCCTCCAAGCCGGCCTCAACTATCGGTCTGTTGTCGCCCCACGCGTGAATCGGCTAATGCATCTCTGGCCGCAAGCAAGGACAACATCCTCGTTCCTCATCAAGATCGACCGGTATGGCTTGAATGACGTCCTCCGCTGGCAGGATCCTGTCAAACTGGCACGGATAAGGACGCTCGGGTGCGTCTTGGTCTCGTCCGGGATCGAAACAGAGAACTGCCTCCGCGAGTATCTCGTGGACGATGAACGTGCGCAGACACTCATGACCTTACCGGGGATCGGCCCCAAAACCCTCGACTACCTGAAGATCCTTGCCGGGATGCCCGCCCTTGCTGTCGATAGGCACATGCGGGCTCTCCTCGAAGACGCCGGCATCCGTTACACGGGGTACGCCGACGCGCACAGCCTTATGGTCGCCGCCGCCGAGCGGCTCGGAGTGGACCCGGGAACGCTCGACAGGCGGATCTGGGCCGCGGCGTCGCGTCGATAGCTGCACATGATCGTGGGCGAGTGGTCGAGACAACCCAAACTGCTCGAACAATCAGGTCGCTGGTTTGAGCCCTCTGGTCTGGTAACGCGGGGCGCCAACCATCGGTAGCCAAACTAGATCGTCTTCAAAATGTCCTCGAGGAGGTCGCGCGGATTCGGCGGAAACGAGAAGCCCTGCAGCGCCTCCAACGTCATTCTCCAGCTCGTCGACAGGATCCAGTCGGGTGGCGGCGTGTCCGTGCCCAAGGGATCGGCGAGGTAGCCGCCGTACGACTCAAGCGTGCATCCAGTGAAGCCGAGCATTGATACGCAGCAGCGGCATACAGTCCGGCTCTTGAGCTCGCGGCCACCAACACGGCAGCCAACCCCCACCCTCACGCATGCCTGTTCTCTCGGATGATAGTCATCGCCACACTGATCGCAGACGATCAGTTCTTCCTGGACGCGAACAGCTTCGCTCGATTCGCTGGCCACGAACCCATGATGCAGGTCGGGCCGGATGTTTTCTTACGCTGCTCGAGCGTCCCTTCGTCCCCGGTAGCTGGCGGAGTTCGCGTCCCGCATGTAGCGCTCGCGTGTCGCGTCGAACGCCTTGAGGAACTGCGCGCGCATGATGCCGGGCTCTTCGGCGGTGCGGATGTTGAACGAGCCACCGAATGAGCGAACCACCTCCCGCGTGAGATCGTGAATCTCCACGTCGCGATCATTGACCGAGACCCAAGCCTCCTCGGCCGTCGGGATCCCGAACTGATGCTCGACGACCAGCCGACGGATCTCTCCGATTGTGGGAAGAGTCATCGACGAGCCGATCAGAAGGTCGATCGCCTCCTCGGCATGGCCGCGATCGAGATCGGCGAGCCAGCGAACATAAATCTCCTCGGTCCGCGCTCGCAGCTCAACCTGCGGAAAGGCATCGATGAGTGTTCGTACCAGCCGGGAAGCTTCGTCGTTCGTCATTTTGTTAACTCTCGCAGGCCCAGCGGACGACCCATCCCTGAGACTCGCAGCGGACGGCCGGACGGGCCGACCTGTCGTCGGCGAGCTCCGAGCAAGATGGCGCGTGACAGATGTCCAAGGATCGTAAAGACTTCGGTTCCATGTCCAACGCTACGCTCATCGCCGTAGTAGGAATCGGCGTCTCAGGCGTGATTGGTCCGATGGCAACCGCTTGGGCAACACGAAAGGCCAACCGGCAACAGTTCGAGCAGGACCAGGCAGCGAAGCGTCGAGCCGATCTTCGGGATCTGATCGACGAGGCGGCGGTCCTGCTCGGATCAGGGGGGACCAATCTGCGCGTTGCGCGGGAAGAGGCTGCTCGCGGTGGCGACGAGCCCCCCGAGGTCCGAGAGTGGGCCAGAAAGGTTCATCTCCTCAAGCAGCGCCTGCTACTACGGCTGCCGTTCGAACACACGGTCATGAGCGCGTACGACGCAGTACTCACGACGCTCGAGGCAGTGGGAAGCGCTGACTCGGAGAACAGGCATCGGGAAGCGCTCGCGAGCTTTGAGACAGCGAACGAAGGATTTTTGAAGACGGCGAGAGAAGCTTTGGACGCCCCCATTGCCAAGCCGGAAGGGAGCTAAGGGTTGGACGTCTCGAGCTTTGCAGTCGGGAATGCCATTATCCACGACGTCCCACGGCCAGATCGGGACGAGGAAGTCCTTCTAACCGATGCTCCCGTCGAGCTCGACGATGATTTGCGGCGTTACCTTCGGCGCAAGATCGTGGGCAGCCTTGAAGACCGAGGACTCGACGTAGTCGCTGATCCAGAAGGGAGTGCAATCGTCCGTGAGGCGGTTCAGACGATCACTGCCGACAGCGATCACCTTGTCGCGGCCTCGCAAAGAATCGCAGTCCATCTCAGCAACAGCCAGAACCGGCGTAACAGCGCCGGGCTACTCATTGTCTTGAACGGCATGGTCGATGGCACTTCAGCTATCGGGGTGCTCAAGTTGGAACGCGAGGAAGGCTTGCGACTGCGGATCGAAACTGAAGGCGGCCGGAGGGTGGTCAACCTTCAACACCTCAGAGATCTCACTCTCACGGACAAGACCAAGATCTTCAAGACGTCGCTCTTCCAACTTGGTGACCCTGGTAATCCGCAGTCGTTATTTGGTCGCGTATCAGATGACCAGCGGGGACGAGACGACGGCACCGGCGTCGCGACCTTTTTTTTGTACACCTTCCTCGGCTGCCGGTTAAAGCTCAATCCGGCAAAGGCGACAGCGGACTTCGTCGCTGCGGCCGAGGCCTTCGTGAACACAGACGTTGTGAGCGACGAACGCAAAGGTCGCTACCTTGTCGCGCTCCAGGCCACCCTCCAAGATCAGCAGCTCGATCTTGCGCCCCGTCAGTTCGCTGAAGCGCAACTAGAGCCGGACGATCGCCCGGCCTTCCTTGCTCGCGTGGCTGAGAAAGGCATCGATCCCCTAGTCGCGTTCGTCAAGGATACGAGTCTGGTCAAAACAGACGGGTTCAGAATGACCTTCGCACACGGCATGGTGTTGCTTGGAAGCCAGCAAGATCTTCGCGAAAGAGTGGAGCTACCGCACGAAGATAACGTCGCTGAGCCGGTCAAGCTCCGTGACTCCGTTCTCGCGCTCCGAGGCCGGTAGCCGAATCAGTCGCGGAAGGCTTGCCATTCGAATCGCGGAGCACGAGCGGCATAGCCCGTCGGCGATGCCTTTCAGCTGGTCGTCGCGGACTGTCCGGTGTTGCTCGAGCCGGTCTCAAGCTCCACACACCAGACCGGCCGTCTCCTCCCACCGTCGCCCTTCACCTGTACGCGGGAATGATTCCTGCGAGAGGGATGAGATACAGAGCCACTAACGCACCCACAGGGAGGCGGTCGATGACGCGTTCCGGAAGATCAGCGGCGCGGCTGTACGTAGCCCACAGCCAATCGGCGCCCTGCGGGCGTTCCTGCCCGACTGGGGCGAGTTTCCGAAGCTCGCCAAGCACATTCGCTTCAATCTCAAACTTGCTGCGCGACAACTGACGATTGAGATAGAGCCACGGAACTAAGAAGACGCACAAGTTGTAGAACAGATAGACGACAAGGATCGCCGCAAGCTGGGGCGGGATCTCCATAGCGTAGACAGCGCACGCGGCAGCACACGCACCCAAGAGAATCGCCACGAATACGTCGATGATTGCCCCGCGAAGTTCGCCAAGTGCCGGGTCAGGAGCAGCAAATGGATCAGAATATCCGAACCACTCGCTCTTTCCCGTTGTCGCTCTTACCGTCGATCGTATGCGGTTCAACCAGAGCATCACATGCGTTCCCATGATCGTATGTCTGATAGTAACGTAAAAAAAGAACCACAATACGAACAAGAACGACAAGAATCCAAGCCAACCGTTTGCCGGACGCGCCCACCATCCTTCGGAGTGAACAGCACCGACGTCTTTCCCATGATCCAAAAGGGGATAGAGACCGCCGGTGAGGAGCGTGGCTGCAATCCCTCCCGTGACAATGACGCTTATCGTGAACGCAAGCGTTTCCCAACGCCGGCGACAGCTTCGGGCTGCTAGATCATCGAACCAATGCCGAAAGACTTCGCTAGAGATGCGATCGGTTCTCAGAAGCCCTCCTTCTGCCAGACGAGCCGGCATCGCCTCGAGCCGCGTCCACTGTTTCGTAAAGTGGCCGAAACTAAGTGCCGCGAGTACGACGATAGCTAGGGCGGCGTAATCACGGAGGAACGGAATCGGTCTTGGCGGGTAAGTTCCCTTTCGGTTTAGGAGCTGCTTCAAGTCTGAAGTAAACGTCGTCGAGCCAAACCGGCCCTCGATGGCCGAGGCACCAGCGCAGAGACCAAAGAGGAAAGCGAAAGTTGCAACCACAAGGAGGGGGCCTGCAATAACGGGGGGCAGAAGTGCGACACGCCGGGAGCCTGACCGCAGAAGTCGGCACGTGTAGTTGAAGCGACTGATCGAAAAAGTGCGTAGCTCGTTGAGATCAGCTTCAGTGAACATCTGACCCGGGCACTAGAAACTTTGCGATGTCGGAGGAAAGTGCGGCGCCCTGGTTTTGATCCCAGAGAATCCCATGAGCCGAGTGCGAGACCAGAGTGAGTCTGCACCGAGTCTTCCCGAGCCGTCGGGCAAGAAGCTTTGCACCAAAGGGACTTACGAGCTCGTCGGCCTTGCTTTGGATTATCCACGTGTCTCCTGGAGCCGATGGCGAGATGATCGCGCCGATGGCCGCTTTGAGGGCGTGCCACACGTAAGCACGATCGGAGTACCGGGGTGCTAGCTGGGACGAGTGGACGAGGGCGCGGAGTTCAGGATTGTTCGATACCGAATCGAGTCTCCAATCTGTGAACGGGACCCGACCTTCGCGAATCAGCGTTAGGAAGTCATGGAGCGCAGGACGAGAAGCGATCTGACGCCAGCGTAGGAAGAGACCCGGAGCGAGAAGAACGGCTCGATCGGTCGAGGTCAGGACATCGTCGGAGAGAAGGTATGTCGCGCCTAGACTTTCGGCGACCGCGCCTACACCTGTCGCTTCACTCGTCGCGCGGGCACGGAGAAAGAGGTCGGCTAGGTGACGATAGTGGGCATCTAGGGGAGCGCCGTTTTGACCACTTGACCACGCCGACATCACGCGTGCTCGCTCCGTGAGGAGAGCTCGAATCAAACCCCCGTAATAGCGGGGATGAGCGCCCCAACCCGGGACGAGGACGACCGTGCGGGAAGTTACGTCGTGAGGTACCCATTCAAGAATTGAGACACCCGCGTCGAGTGTGCTGATACGCGTGGGCTCAGGAGCGAGGATGAGTGTCGTAGTCATTAGTGGCTATTGTAACAAGCGACCAGTCCACCTTCCACACCGCCGAGCCTATCTCGATGAGCTGCCGCGATGCGAGCATTCGCTACTGGACGCCGCGTGTGTTTCGTCTGACCAACACCTCGACATCGAGGCCGAGCTGGTGTTCATCGGGAAAGGAGAGAAAACCATCGGCATCAGTCATCTTGAAGTAGGCGATGCTTGAGCAGTCGTAGCCGGGTGCACGCAACGGCACTTGTATCTCACAGGTCTCGCCCGGGTCGGTGTCCGGGATCTCGACCGACCGGCTGAAGGACATGATGAGCCCCGGGCCGCTGAGTGGACCTTCGCGCTCGAGCCTGCGGCCCCGCCACGGCACGATGCCGACGTTACGGATGCGCCATGTCTTGACGAAGAGCAGGCCGGGCGTCATGAGAGTGCCGCTTGGAATGGTCTCGTTCACGTAGGCGGTGGCGTCGCCCGGTACCGCCCGAGTGCGAATCTTCGATCGCCCGCGTGTTCGGCGGCGATTCTGTTCCGGGATGTGAGTGACTGCCTCGTAGAGCGAGTGCAGGAGCCCGTCACCTTCGAAGGTGTCCTCGTAGAACTGGACTAGTTCTCTGCTTGGGGCCGGCTGTCCGCGTTCGACGCGGGAGATATGGCTCGGGCTGCAGCCGTACTCCGTGGCCGTACGTTCGATCGTCCAGTCGGCGAGTCGTCGCATGTTGCGCATCGTCCAGCCGAGGACGGTGGCTGGCCGTCGGGGTACGAGCGGCGGTGGATCCGTCGGGCGGCCCATGACTTGATTTTGCCGTTTGCTCAAAAACTCTCGGGCGGCCGACGATTTCTGCGTGAACCTCCATCAGAACCCAGTGATCCGGGGGCTCGCGGTCGTCGTTGCCCTCGCCGTAGGCATCAGGCTGATCTTCGAGCTGGTTGAGCCCGTCGTGCCGTACTTGCTGGGCGGGTTGATCGCGTTCGCGATCTTCCGGGTCGTCAGCTGGTACCGCGGCCGATGGTAGTGCTGGCACCGAAGACGTCGCTGTTCCGGTCGGCGTTGTGGAATCGGCAACCCGTCTTGACCGCTGCGTTTGCGCAGTGTTTTACTGGACGTAGCTCGTCCTGCGTAAACGCAGGACAGGACCGAGCAGCTTTTCAGTCGACCAAGCCGGACAGCTCAGCTGTGCGCGCTTGTGTTCGTCATGCCGTCGGCCCTTTGCAGCTGGAAAGGAGGGTCCATGAGTAAGACATTTCATAACGGGGAGCGCCGCATCCGTGTGCGCGGTGTTCGGCGCAGCGAGCTTGACGTTAAGCGGCTCGCCCGGGCCTTGATCGACCTGGCGCAAGCCCAGGCTGAGGCCGAAGCCGAGGCCGAGCACAAGCGCCGCAAGGCTGAACGCGAACAGACGCCACCCGGCAAGAGGGACGCGGCGTGAATCGCGACAGTCTTGTGTGGCTTCGTCTGCGCTGGCCGCGCGAAGTCGACCTCGGCCAGCTGGGCGCGCTCAGCAGTTTGCTGGCGAGCGTGGCCTCGGCGCCGGTCGTTCTAGAAGCGGTCGGCTCGGCCGGCATGGTCGAGCATCGGCTCGGCGTACAGGCTTCCCGGAGCGAATCGCTGTCCGAGCATCTTCGGACGGCGCTTCCAGGTCTCTTTATAGAAGAGCTTGATCGCCGCGATCCCGTCGAGGCCTCACTCGTTCTTGATCTGCGACTCAGCACTCATCTTCGGCCGCTGTCGGTCGACAACACGCCGGTTGCGAGCCGGACGCTGCTGACGGCGCTCAGCTCGCCGAAGCGGGGCGAGTTGCTTGTTCTGCAGTGGTTCCTTGTCGGTGTTCGCTCGCCGAGCTCGGTCAGGAATCAGGAGACGCCGATGGCCGAGTCGTGGGGCACGGCGCTGCTTGATGCCGTAACTGGCGCGGATCATCAACTTGACGCGGACGCCCGAGGCGCACTCCGGGCGAAGCGCGGACTGCCTGTCTGGCAGGCCGTGGGACGGATCGCTGTTCGGGCCTCGACTGTGCCACGTCAGCGTCAACTCGCCGGTCACGTTCTTGATGCCCTCCGGCTGGCCGAAGCGCCGGACGTCCGTTTCCGGGCGCGCCGCGTCTCGACCGCCAGCATCAACAGCTTCCGCAACCCATGGCGAGTCCGACTACGGCTGAACGCGGGCGAAGTGGTCGCCGTTGCTGCTTGGCCGGTTGGCCCGACAAGTGATCAGCCCGTCGTCCGGGCGGGTAGCCACCCGCAGCCGCCGTCGCGCACGCTCACAACTAGCGGCCGCGTGCTTGGGCAGGCGACCTTCCCCGGCCGAGAGCGGCCCGTGGCGCTGTCGATCTCCGACTCCTTGCGACATCTGCACGTCCTCGGGCCGACCGGCACCGGCAAGTCGACCCTGATCCTGAATCTGCTTGAACAGGACATGAAGGCCGGACGCTCGGTCGTGGTCGTCGAGCCGAAAGGCGACCTGATCTCCGACGTAGTGCGCCGCGTACCTGTCGACCGTCTGGACGATGTCGTACTGCTCGACCCGACGGACAAGACGGCCGTCGTCGGCCTGAACCCGCTCAGCGCTCATGGCCGCTCCAGGGAGCTCGTGGCTGACCAAGTGCTTGCGGTCTTCATCCAGCTCTACCCGGGCTGGGCTCCTCGGACGAACGACTTGCTCGGGACCGCCCTGGCGACGCTGGCCAGAACCCCGGGCTCGACGCTCGTCCACCTACCGTTGCTGCTCAGCAACCCGGCCTTTCGCCGACAGGTCGTCGGTCGACTGAACGAGCCGATCGTGCTGGAGCCAGCGTGGGCGCAGTTCGAGGCCTGGTCGGAAGCTGAACGGACGGCGGCGATCGCGCCGTCGCTGACTCGAATCCGACCGTTCCTCTCTCGGGCGAATCTGCGCGCCGTGCTTGGCCAAGCCGAGCCGCGCTTCGACGTTCGCCAGGTATTCACGGAGCGGAAAATCCTGCTCGTCAACCTCGCCAAAGGGCAGATGGGCAGCGAGGCAGCAGCGCTACTCGGCAGCCTTGTTGTCGCGCAACTCTGGCAGGCGGCCCTTGAGCGCTCCTCGGTTGCGGCTGAGCGACGCCATCCGGTGTTCGTGTTCATTGACGAGTTTCAGGACTACCTGAACCTGCCGACCGACCTGGGCGAGGCGCTGACGCAGGCGCGTGGTCTGGGCGTCGGCCTGACCTTGGCTCATCAGCACTTGAGCCAGCTGCGGCCGCAGATCCGCTCGGCGGTCCTGTCGAACGCCCGGAGCCGCGTGTGCTTCCAGCTCGCGATCGAAGACGCCCGCGCCATCGCCAGCCGCGGCGGAACGCTCGGCCCGGACGACTTCATGAGCTTGGGCGCGTTCGAGGCCTACGCCCAGCTCGTCGCCGGAGGAAGCGTGCAGCCGTGGGTATCCATACGAAGCTTCCCGCCTAGTCCGACAGCGAGCGACGAGCAAGCCGTCCGTGCAACTTCACGGCAGCGTTACGGGCTGAGTCGGGATGCCGTCGACCATGAGCTCCGCTCACTGCTGCGTCAAGGCGGATCTGAAAGCGGTGACGACATCGGGGGGCGTCCGCGACGTCCGCGAGGCTCGTCATGAGCCGGACCACCTCTGTTCCGGTCCGCCGTCCGGTCACGTCGAGCTGGACCGAGAGTTCTCGGCGCTTGCATTGGTGGTTGGGCGTTCTTGGTGCGCCGCATCATCTGCTGTCGCAGCTGTTGTTTCTCCTCTCAAGGGGCGAGGAGAGGCGGCCATGAGCGTACGGCGGTTGACGCAGGTCGACTTGGCCAGTCTGCGGCAGCGACTGGCCAAGCGGGACGTGGCAATCGTTGAGATGGTCGGCGAGCTACGACTGGCAAGTGGCCATCAGCTTCGCAACCTGTACTTCGCGCCAGAGAAATTCGCGACTGCCGAAACGGCCGCCCGCAGCTGCAGGCGCGTACTTGCCCGGCTCGTCCGTGACTATCTGCTGATCCGGCTTGACCGGCGGATCGGAGGAGTCCGGGCCGGCTCGGACGGTTACGTCTACGCACTCGGCCCAGTCGGCGAGAGGCTGCTGGACGGCTCGGTTCGTCGGTATCGCTGGTACCCGGAGCCGACCGAGAAGTACGTTCAGCACACCCTGGCCGGCGGCCAAGTGGTCGTCGACCTGCTTGCCAAGCATCGCTCCGGCAGCCTGTCGGTGCTCGACTGGCAGCCAGAGCCTCGCTGTTGGCGGCGAGTGCCCAGCCTCGGCGGCAACGTCACGCTGCGCTCCGACCTGTACCTGGCGCTCGGAGTCGGCGACACCGAGCTGCGCTGGTTCGTCGAGATCGACCGATCGAGCCAGTCGATCCCTGCACTGATCCACAAGTGCCGGCTGTACGACAGCTATTACCGCTCCGGGGTTGAGCAGGCGGAGCACGACATTTTCCCCAGGGTGCTGTGGATAACCCTGGACGAGCGACGGGCGGAACGCCTCCACGGGGCGATCGCCCGCGACCGGCGATTGGCAGACGCGCTCTTTATCGTCACGACCGCCGACCAAGCCCTCCGGGTCCTGACAGAGGGCCGATCATGAGCCTGCAGCTGCGCAACCAGATTCTGATCGGCGATGTCCGCGACCGGCTCGCCGATATCCCGGACGCCTCGGTCGACTGCATCATCACCAGCCCGCCGTACTACCAGCTGCGCGACTACGGGGTCTCGGATCAGCTCGGGCTCGAGGCCAGCGTCAGCGATTGGGTCGACGAGCTGCGTCTGATCCTGCACGGACTGACGCGGGTGCTGAAGCCGACCGGCTCGCTGTGGCTCAACCTCGGCGACACCTACTCACGGCATCTACGTTATGGCTCGCCGCCGAAGGGCCTGTTGCTGGCACCGGAGCGGCTGCTGATCGGGCTGGCCGACGACGGCTGGATCGTCCGCAACAAGATCATCTGGGCCAAGACCAACCCGATGCCGCACGCAGTCAAGGACCGGCTGACGAACAGTTACGACGTCGTCTACTTCCTCGTCCGCTCACCGCACTATTTCTTCGACCTCGACGGTATCCGCCTGCCGCACCGCAGCTCGACCAGTAGTCGCAACGGACGGGCCTATCCGCCAGCTGACGCCTCGGCACCAGGTTGGCGGCAGCCCGGCGGCGGGAACCTTGGTCTCGCGGCCCAGAAGGCACGGGGTGTGGTTGGCCATTGGTTGGGCAAGAACCCGGGCGATGTCTGGCCGATCGCCAGCGCCAGCTTCCCGGGCCAGCACTTCGCGACCTTCCCGCCAGCGCTCGTCGAGCGGCCCTTGCTCGCGACTTGCCCGGAGCAGATCTGCGAGCAGTGCGGCGTGCCGTACCGACGGCCGACCCGGTCCTGGCGAGACGAGGTCAAGACGCGCCGACCACAGCGCGCTGAAAGCCATGTGCTGCGCTATCGGCTGCACTACACGGTCAGGCGTCAACGCGGTCCGCTGCAACCGGATTGCCGCTGCCAAGCTGCCAGTCGACCGGGCGTCGTGCTCGATCCGTTCTTCGGCGCCGGCACGGTCGGCCTGGTCGCCGAGCGGCACGGCCGCGACTGGCTCGGTATCGAGCTGAACCCGGTCTACGCCAAGCTGGCGGAAGATCGCATCAAGGCGGCCCGGTCAGAGCGAAGCCGTGATGAGGCGGCGCAGCGCGAGCAGCCGGCGGGATGAGCTTGCGCGGGTGCGATGGCGGAACGGTGGGCGGGAACCCGGATCGGGGTTCCTGCCTGCCGCCTAGCCATCCATCTCTCCCACAAGGAGGTACGAGCCATGACCAAGGCTCAAGAGGTGTACGAGCGAGTGGAGGCCCTGGTGGCCTCGGGCGTTCGGAAGGCCGACGCTTTCCGGCAGCTCGCCGCCGAGTACGAACAGCCGTTCAACTCGATCCGCGGCGCCTACTACGCCCACACCCGCACCACCGGCACGAGCACTCCGCGGGCCCGCAGCAAGCGGGAGACGACGACCGAAGACGCGATCGAATCAGCGGTGATCGTCCTGACCAGGGCGATCACCAGCATCGACGCCGAGATCGCCGCCGCCCAGACCCGCGTCGACGAAACCACAGCCAACTACGAACACCTCCGCGACAGCGCCGAGGAGCGCAAGGCCTCGATCCAGGCCAAGATCGACGCCCTCAGCGCCTAGCCGCAGGATGGAACGGTGACCCGGATGCACAGCATCCGGGTCACCACACTCACTTTCCACGATTTGAATTCGATCATAGAGTTAAAGTATAATAGTGGCCAAAGAAGTTCTCCTATTTACAAAGATTACTTGTACATCTGCACACACATCACATGTTGTGAAATACCCGACAAAGTGCTGCGTTTACGCAGGACCTATGCCATACTAGAAAGTGCTAAACGGAGCACCTAATGGACAAGAAACACGCCAAGCGGCTCGGTCGCTGGCTACGCGCCAAGCGCCAAGAAGCCGGATTATCGACGATCCAACTTGGCAAGCAGGCGGGCATGAGTGACACCACGATCGTCCGGCTCGAGCAGGGAGCCTTCTCGGCACCGGCGCCCGACAAACTGGCCCGGATCGCCGACGTACTCGGGATCGAACTAGCCGACGTCTACGCGATGGCCGACTACGCCGTCCCAGAGAACCTACCCAGCTTCCAGCCCTACCTGCGCACCAAGTACCGAGGCATGCCCCAAAAGGCGATCAAAGACCTCGACACAGCGTTCGCCCGCATCGCGAAGAAGCACGGCTACGACGCCAGCGGACCCCGCGAAGGCGAAGACGAACAGCCATAGCAAGCACTAAGCCAAAGAAAGGAGGCGAACATGCACAACACCACAACCCAGACCGAGCGGAGCGTGCTCGCCCACCTACGCGGACTCGTACCACGCCGACCGCTCAGCTCTTACGAAGCGCTCCGGATCGCCGAGCTTCAGGCCAACCGCCTGCTTGAGCACTTCCAGATCCCGTCCGGGCCTGTTCCGAGCGAGATCGTCAGCGAGCTGCCACGGATCAAGGTCGTGCGCGAGACGAACCTGCCGATCTCCGGCGCCGCCCACTGGGACGGACGCAACTGGCTGATCACCCTCAGCGCCGACGAGCACCCGCTCCGACAGCGCTTCAGCCTGATGCACGAGTTCAAGCACGTCATCGACCACACCACCAAGCACTACATGTACCGAGACACGACCTTTCAGACGGCAGCCGTTCAGGCAGAGCGCGTCGCTGACTACTTCGCTGCCTGCCTGCTGATGCCCAAGCGGGTCGTCAAGGGCTTCTGGTTCCAACCGCAACAGTCGATCGACGGCCTCGCCGCCAGACTCCGAGTCAGTCCGGCAGCGCTGCGCTACCGACTCGACCAACTCGGGCTCACTGAACGCCCGCCGCGATGTAGCCGGCGGTTTCAGACAGTGCCCAGACCGAGCAGAGCAAGACATTCGCTCGGCCCAGCAGCCGTCAGCGGAGAGCGCCAATGACCTCTCAGGGCGTCAACGGTTCTTCACGGTCCGAAGACGGACAGAACGGCTCACTCGGGGCCGTTCTCTATTTACGGGTCTCGACCAAGGAACAGGCCCAGCGAGACGGCGATCCAGAGGGATACTCAATCCCCGCCCAGCGGGAGGCCTGCAAACGCAAGGCCAGCGCTCTCGGAGCTGTTGTCGTGGAGGAGTTCGTCGACCGTGGAGAGAGCGCCCGCAACGCCGACCGGCCCGAGCTGCAACGCCTGCTCACTTACATCAAGGCCAGCCAGGTCGAATACGTGATCGTCCACAAAGTCGACCGCCTCGCCCGCAACCGCGCCGACGACGTCGAGATCACCGTCGCCATCAAGGCAGCCGGCGCGACTCTCGTCTCCTGCTCCGAGAACATCGACGAAACACCCTCAGGGATCCTGCTGCACGGGATTATGAGCTCGATCGCCGAGTTCTACTCGCGCAACCTGGCGAACGAGGTCATGAAAGGCCTCGTCCAGAAAGCCCAGAATGGCGGCACGGTCGGCAAAGCGCCGCTCGGCTACCTGAACATCCGTCGGATCGAGAACGGCCACGAGGTCCGCACAGTTGAGATCGATCCAGTGCGCGGCCCGTTGATGAAGTGGGCGTTCGAGAGCTACGCGACCGGGGGCTGGTCAGTGCAGCGCCTGCTGGACGAGCTGACAGAGCAGGGGCTAGAGACCACGCCCACAGCAAAACGGCCTTCCCGACCGCTCTACCTCTCGCACCTGCACAAGCTGCTCCAGCACCCCTACTACAAAGGGATCGTCCGCTACCGCGGCGGCGACTACCACGGCCGCCACGAACCACTGATCAGCGAGCAAACCTGGCAACGCGTCCAAGACACCCTCGCCGCCCACAGCAAGGCCGGCGACCGGCCCCGCATCCACAACCACTACCTCAAAGGCTCCGTCTACTGCGGCAACCCCGACTGCGGCAAACGCCTGATCATCACCAACGCCCGCAGCCGATCCGGGCGCATCTACCCGTACTTCGTCTGCTCCGGCCGACACAACAAACGCACCGACTGCACCTTCAAAGCCGTCCTCATCGACACCATTGAGCAAAAGATCATCGAGCACTACGCCATCCACGAACTAACCGCCGACGAACGGGACGCGCTCGAACGAGCGCTAAGCCAAGAACTCGCCGCGCACCGTGCAGAGGCCGCGGTTGAACGAGGGAAGCTACTGAAGCGCCAACGTCGACTTCTCGACGAACGCGCGAAGCTTCTCCAAGCCCACTATGCCGACGCCGTTCCACTCGACCTGCTCAAGAGCGAGCAGACCCGGATCCGCGACGCGCTCGCCCAGATCGATCAGAGACTCGCCGCAACCGACCACCAACACGAGCTCACCGACACCAACCTCAAGAACGCACTTGCCCTAGCCACCAACGCGCAAGCCGCCTACATCACCGCAGCCGACTCGGTCCGCCGCCAGCTCAACCAAGTGCTGTTCACACACATCTACATCGACGAAGACGGAGACATCTCCAGCCAGCTCGCCGAGCCGTTCAAGGTCCTGCTCAGCCCAGAGGTTCGACAGCTCGCAGCCGCCCGCGCGCCGCAAGCGTCCTCCCAGACGCACGAGCCCGACTCGGGGAAATGGGAAACGTCGTCCACCGAGGAAGGCGCCCGCGACCTCGTCGCCAGCGCCTCCGGGACCACCCGGCCTCTTCGAGGCCGCGGTTTGAATTACGAGACTATGGTGGCCCCGGGTGGAGTCGAACCACCGCACGCAGATTCGAAGTCTGCCGCTCTATCCGCTGAGCTACGGGGCCCCGCCGCAGTGTAGGCAGGGAGCCCGGCCGGCCCCTCGCAGGCCGGGCTCCTGTTGCGCGAACTAGGCCGAGGCCGGGCGAGCCAGCACACGAACGACGGCGCCGTCCCGCGAGAGGACGAGGGCCTTGCCCCCGACCGCGAGCTTGCCGCGAACGTGGACGCCCGCAGAGATCGTGAACGTGACGCTCTTGCCGTCGGCGCGCTTGATCGTGAGCGACGTGCTCGACGAAGCCGTCACCTGGCCGCGGTCGAGCGCGGCAGTGCCGGTCGAGCCGTCGGCGCGCACGAAGCTCGCCTGCAGGTGGACGATCGGCGACTTCGACGCGGCGGCAGGCATCGTCGCCGGCGCGAGCATCCTGCCCGGCGCGGCGACCCTGAACGCGACACCGTTGCGCGAGAACACGAGCACCCGCCGGTTGGCCGTGATCGTCCCGCGGACGATCGTGCTGGTCGTCAGCGACACGGTGACGGTCTTTCCGTCGGGGCGCTGAAGAGTCAGCGACGTCGAGGATGACGTGCTCACCTTTCCACGATCGACGGCGAACGCATCCGTGGTGCCGTCGGCGCGGATCAGTGTCACGTCGGCGTGGACGCCGGCCCGGACGAGCCGCTTCGCGACGTGGCGCTTGGCGGCCTTGCCGTGTGCCGCATCGGCGACGGCAACCGCACCCCCCGCAACCACCAGTGCCGCCGCGGCCACGGCGACGACGCCAAATCCTCGTTTCCATCCAGTCTTCACAGCTCAGACTCCTTTTGTGGATTGCACGAACCGAGAATCAGCATGCGGCGCGGGCGTAAGGGCCGGGCGGCCCGACCGTAAATCGCTCGCAAATTCGTTAGGGAAGTGTGAGAACCGAGGGGTGGCCGACGGGACTCGAACCCGCGACCACCGGGTCCACAACCCGGGGCTCTACCAGCTGAGCTACGACCACCTCGCTGCGGCCAGCATACCGGGTGGCGGAGCGGCCCCTCTACCGGTTGAGCGGGGCGATCAGCGAGCGATAGGCGGCGAGCGACTTCGGCTTCTTCGCCAGGTCGAAGACCGAGCCCGGCAGGCCGGCGTAGTACGAGATCAGGATCGTCCGGCTGTGCGTCTTCACGAACGTGGCCATGTGCGCGACGAACCCCGGGTCGTCGATGTCCCACGGAGCCCATTCGGGGAACGCGAACGGCTTGGCCGGGTGAGCCTGATAGAGCGCTTCGGCGTCCGTCCAGTCGGGCCGGAAGCCGATGTCGTAGACATCGTCACCGACGACGTCGACGTAGCTGTCACCGGGGTAGTACGCGGCCGCGGAGTTGCCGGCGACGTCGGGACTCCCTGCACCTTGCGGGTTCCAGATCACCTGGACATTCGGGTTCGCGAACAGCGTCGCGCGGACGGGAGGTTGTCCGAGACTCTTCAGGACGGATGCGACCTTCGGGCCTCCGTGGGCGATCAGGTACGTGCGCGCGAACGCGGCCCGGAACACTGCCGTCGTGTGGCTCGAGTCACGCGCCGTTCCGTTCGTGTTATAGGCGCTGTACGGGTTCCAGTGCCCGTTCATCTCGGCGAAGGGGCGGAAGAAGATCCGCTTGCCAAAGGCCTGAAGGGCGTGATTGATCGCGACGAGATAGGCGTCGCCGGAGCCCAGCGCAATCTGCTTCGGCGTGATCTCGCCGCCGCGCTGGAGACCGGTCGAGAGACCCAGCATCGGCACGGTGCCCATGGTCGGCAAGAGTGCCGCGAACGGCGAGCCATACGTCGCACCCTGACCCCAGCCGACGATGCGGAGCCGCGTGTCCGACACCTGGCCGGTCTGCTGCTGGAAGCGCCCCGGATCGCCGAGGACACCGAGCAGAACCCGCGGCTTCGAGGCCGTCGCAGCCAGCGCGAGCGCGCCGGTGGCGGCAATCGCGACGACGAGCACGGCGATACGGCTCGACCTCACCTCGCTGAGGCTATCGACCGGCCGTCTAGACCGGCGGCTCGGGGTCGTACTGGATGTAGCGGCGCACGTCGCGGGCGCGTCCCTCCGAGTGCAACCGCCGCACGAGGTGGAGCGCCATGTCGATCCCGGCCGAGACGCCGGCTGCGGTGATCACGTCACCGTCGTCGACGAAGCGCGCCTCCCGATCGACGCGGACGTCGTTTCCGATCTCGGCGAGGCGGTCGAGCGAGCCCCAGTAGGTCGTCGCCGGCCGCCCGTCGAGCAGCCCGGCGTCGGCGTAGACGAGCGAGCCCGTGCACACGCTCGTCATCAGCGTGTCGCCAGCGGCGAGCGACCGGACCCGCTCGCGCACGCGCTCGTCGCCGAGCTGTTGTCGTGCCCCGAGGCCGCCCGGCCAGAGGACGACGTCGGGTGCGGGCGCGTCGTCCCAGGTGTAGTCCGCCAGGACGCGCAGCCCCTTCGCGCAGGTGATCGGCGTCGCGGAGTCGGCCACCGTATAGACCTCGACCCCGTCCTCCGGCCACTGCTTCGCCCAGGCCGCGAGCACCTCCCAGGGGCCGGCCCAGTCGAGCTCCTCGGCGTTCTCGAACAGGACGATCGCGATCCGCACCGGCGGAGCCTAGCGGCCGGCTCGTCTGATCCGATTCGCCGCCGGGCGCGTAGCCCAGGTCAGCTTGTGAAGACGAGATTCCCGCTTGCGTGCTTGCTCGGGCTCGTGGTCGTCGGGCTCCTCCTCGGAGCGACCCGAAGCAGTGCACGCCCGGCGGCCGGGCCCAGCGCTGCCTACCCGGCGACCCTGCAGCACGTGCTCACCGTCGCTGCCACGGCGAAGGACGGCACGGTCGCGCAGTTCTCGAGCGCGTCGCCCGTGATCGACGTCGCCGCGCCGGGTGTCGACATCCCGATCGCCAAGCCCCTGGCGACGACTCCGAGCGGCTACGGCACCGGCACGGGCGCGAGCTACGCAGCGGCCATCATCGCCGGGGCTGCCGCGTGGGTCTGGACGATGCGCCCCAGCCTGCAGGCGTCGCAGGTTGCGGAGCTCTTGCGCCGCTCGGCGCGCCCGCTCGGCTCGCCCGTGCCGAACGACGACACGGGCTACGGGATGCTCGACGTGGCCGCCGCGCTACGGACGCCCGCGCCGCCGCCCGACCAGCTCGAGCCGAGCGACGACATCGTGTACGCGCTACCACTCGGCACGCCGAACCACGGCTCGTGGCCGCTCACGACCCCGCGGCGGGCGCAGGCCACGATCACGGCGAGCGTGACCGCGATCAAGGACCCGGTCGTTCGTGTGGGAATTGAGTCCCGGCCCGGGATCGACCATGCTTTGAGTGGTGACGACGACGGTCCTCTGGACGAGGGTGGCGCTCGCCTGCGGCCTGCTCGCAGGCGTCCTGCTCCTGCTTCCGCTCGTTGCTCGACCAGGCCCGGCGGCTGATCGCTCGTCGCGCGCCGTCTGCTCCGCCGTTCCTACAGAACGCGCCGCCTGCAACCTCCTGGTCGTGACGGACACCGACGGTGCCCCCATCGCGGGGCGCACGACCAGGGGCTACAGCCCGCGACAGCTTCGGACCGCCTACGGGCTGCTCGCCGCGGGCGCCTCCGCCGGAGCCGACCAGACGATCGCCGTCGTCGTGGCCTACGACGACCCGACCGCCGAGCACGACCTCGCCGTCTACAGCCGACGGTTCGGACTAGCGCAGTGCTCGTCCGGCACCGGCTGCTTCACCAAGCTGAGCCAGACGGGCACATCGCAGCTGCCGGTCGCCGACGGTCGCTGGGCGCTCGAGGCGTCGACGGATCTCCAGGCCGCGCATGCCCTGTGCCCGAACTGCCACCTGCTCCTCGTCGAATCGGCCACCGACGACTTCGCGGATCTCCTCACGGCAGAGGACTACGCCACCACCCACGCGACCGTCGTCTCGAACTCATGGGGCACCGATCGAGAATTCCCGACGGAGACTGCGTACGACTCCCACTTCGCCCGCGCGGGCATCCCGATCACGTTTCCCAGCGGCGACGGGGGCTACGGCGTCCAGTACCCCGCCGCCTCGCCCGGGGTGATCGCGGTCGGCGGGACGACGCTCGAGCTCAACAAGAACGGGACACGGCGGAGCGAGACGGCGTGGACCGGCGCGGGCAGCGGCTGCAGCGCGTACGAGCCCAAGCCGGCCTGGCAGACCGACTCCGGCTGTAGCGGCCGGACCGTCGCCGACATCGCGGCCGACGCTGATCCCTTCACCGGGATCGCCGTCTACGACTCGACCCCGTTCTGCACGAGGAGCTGCTCCCGTGGCTGGTACCAGGCGGGCGGAACGAGCCTCGCGGCACCGCTCGTTGCGGCCGCCTACGCTCTCGCCGGACCGACCGGCACGGCGCCTCCCGCAGGCCGGCTATATGCGACGCCGTCGCTCTACGACGTCACGACGCACGCAAACGGCACCTGCAACCCGAGCTACCTCTGCACCGCCGGCCCCGGGTACGACGGCCCGACGGGAATCGGTACTCCGAACGGATCAGCCGGTCTCGCAGCGCCAGCCGGCTGACGAGCCGACGATCGTGGCGCCGTGCCGCATTGCGAGCATGCGGCCGTCGCCGGATTGATGCCCGCGCCACGCGAACCCAGTTCAGCGGCTAATCAGCGAGGCTGGGTCCCTTGCCAGGGATGGTGCTGCCTGAGGTTTGCTCGTCGAGGAAGGCTGTGACGGCAGCTTTGATGGTGGGGTAGACGTGTTCGGGTCCGAGTTGGTCGGTGAGTCCGGCTCGGTCGAGGGTGTCTTGGACGGGACCTTTGATCCGGGCGAAGGTCAGCGTGATGCTGTCAGCCGAGAGTTCGTCGTGGAGTTCTGTGAGCATGTCGAGGCCGGTGGTGTCGATGTGGGTGACTGCGGCGGCGTCGACGAGGATCGTGCGCGGCGGCGGCTTGGTCGTGCTGGCTAGACGTTGGATCTGGTCGCGGAAGAAGGTGGCGTTGGCGAAGAAGATCTCCTGGTCGAAGCGGAAGATGACAAGGCCGGGGAACGTCTCGACCTCGCGGTGCCTGGACACGTCTCTGTAGCCGATGTCTTCGTTGGTCTCTTGCGAGCGCGATCGGCCGAGGACTGCGACTTCGGGCCGGAAGCCTCGGTGGACGAGGACGACGAGGGAGGCGACGATCGCGACGATGATGCCGCCGAGCACGCCGACGACGAGCACGCCGCAGAGGCAAACCACCGCGATCGAGAAGTCGGCCGTGTCGATGCGGTAGAGGCGGCGCAGGTCGGCGGTCTTCAGGAGTGGCAAGACTGCGGCGATCACGATCGCGGCCAGGGTCGCTTTCGGGAGGTCGGCGAAGAACGGAGTCAGCAACGCCAGGGTCACGATCAGGAGGGCGAGGTTGACGAGGCCGGCGAGCTGCGAGCGCTGACCGGTGCCGTCGGCGACGGACGTTCGCGAGACGCTGGCGTCGATGGCGAAGCCCTGAACCAGTCCCGATCCGACGTTCGTCGCGCCGAGCGCGATCAGCTCTTTGTTGGCGTCCACCTCGTAGCGGTGCTTGGCGGCGAATGAGCGGGCAGCCGCGATCGATTCGGCGTAGGCGAGCAGCGACAGCCCTACTGCTCCGGCGAATAGGCGCTCGAAGTCGGCGTAGGTCACGTTCGGCAGTGCCACGTCTGGCATTTCGGCGGCGATCTTCCCGAGCTCGGCGACGCCGTGTCCGTCCGTGTCAAAGACTCGAGCCGCGATGATGCCTACGGCGACCGCGATCAGGGACCCCGGCAGCTGCGGTGAGACTGCCCGCAGGACAAGGATCAGCGCCAGCGAGGCAAGACCGATCCCGACCGTCCAGCCGGAGACGGCGTCGAGGTTGGGGAGCAAGTGCCAGGCGAGTTGGAAGAAGTTGCCCGAGCCGCCCGGGATGCCGAGCAGCGCCGGAATCTGGCCGACGATGATCACGAGCGCGAGGCCGACCATGTAACCGGCCAGTACCGGTCTGGCTATGAACTCGGCGATGAACCCGAGCCGCGCGATCCCGCACAACAGGAGCAAGCCGCCCACGATCAGCGCCAGCAATGCAGTCAGCTCCAGATACCGGGCGCTGCTGCCGGCGGCAATCGGCGCGACCGTTGCCGCCGAGAGGATCGCCACACCGGAGCTCGGACCTACGTTGAGCTGCCTGCTCGTACCCAGGAGTGCGTACAGCAACAGTCCTGCACAGGCGGCATACAAGCCTTGTACGGGTGCCACCCCGGCCAGCGACGCGTACGCCATCGACTGCGGAACCAGCACAGCCCACACCGCCAACGCCGAGAGCGTGTCTCGCTTCACGGTCAGCCGCCAGTTGGGCAGCCAGCCTAGAGCTGGGATCACCCGCGCAAGCAATTGGCCGACCCTTCCGACGCTCGACCGCACCCAGACCGCAACCCTAGGTCATCTCTGTCCTCCATTGACAGCCAGTTGCGTTACCCCGGGGCGCGAGGTGACATCAGCTTGGGCGACCTCACCCTTGGCAAGCCTGTGCAGTCACGAGAACCGACGCCCCGTTCGCTTGCCGCCTGTCCGGCGCCACTGGATCGTTTGAACCGCGGCGTCCGATCACGGACACTACGTGGGATGGCCGGCCCCGCACGCGTCCTCGCTGGGCGTTACGTCCTCGGAGCGAAGGTGGGCGAGGGCGGGATGGGTGCGGTGTGGCGGGCAACGGACCGGAAGCTGAACCGCGACGTCGCGATCAAACTGCTCCATCCGCAGATCGCGGCACTGCCGGAGCAGCGTCAGCGGTTCGATCGCGAAGCCAGGGCCCTGGCGGCACTCGCGCACGAGAACATCGTCCGCGTCTACGACTATGCGGAGTCCGGGGACGAGGTCTTCCTCGTGCTGGAGTTCGTCGACGGCGAGAACTTGGAGAAGGCGGTCGCAGGCCGGCTTCCTGTCGATTGGCAGCGGGCGAGAGGCTATGCCGCCCCCGTCTGCCAGGCCCTCGAATACGCCCACGAGCACGGCGTGATCCATCGCGACCTGACGCCGGCGAACATCCTGCTCGAGTGGGCGACGGGCCGAGTCGTCGTGACCGACTTCGGCCTAGCCCGCGTGGCGAGGGGTCCGGCGAGCGTGACTTCGGCCGGCGTGCTCGTCGGAACGCCGGAGTACTGGTCACCCGAGCAGGCGACCGGAACGGACAACGATCCCTCCACCGACATGTACGCGCTCGGTTGCGTGCTGTTCATGCTGCTCAGCGGGCGCCTGCCGTTCGAGGGCGAGGACCGGCTCGCGGTCGGGTTCCGTCGCGCGCACGAGGATGCGCCCTCGCTGGCCGCGCTCCGGCCGGACCTTTCGACGGAGGCGACACAGACCGTCGACGCGCTTCTCCGGCGAGATCACGACCGCCGTCCGACCGCGCACGAGCTGATCCGCCTGCTCCCGCAGGGCGTGGCGAGCGCGGCGCCCACGCTCAGGATGGCGCGGCCGGAGGCCACTGCCGCCACCCTCGTGGCGGCGCCGGTCTCCAGGAGCCCGACGATAGTGCTCGTGCCGTCGCACGTCGGGCGCGAGGTTGCCGACGAGCCGGCTGTGCCGCGTGTCCGTCTCCGCGAGGCCGCAACTCTGACTGTGGTGGCCACGCTGGTCGCCGCCGGCGTGGCAGTCGCCGTCTTCAAGGCCGCGTCGCTCGGGATCGGCTCGGGCGGGAGCGCACGCGGCCCGGAGACGGTGACGCTGCCGCGGCTGGTCGGCCTGCCCCTCGGCGAGGGACTGAGACGACTGCGGCTGGCAGCCGAGCGGGTGTCGGTCGAAACGCCGGTGGCGAGGATCTCGCGCGTCTACTCCGAGCACGCGCCGAGCGGCGTGATCGTCGGGCAGCGGCCGACGGCGGACGCCCGGCTCTCCGGCCCGCGCGCGCGGGTCGCCCTCACGGTCAGCCGAGGCTCCGCATTCGCACCGGTCCCCAAGGTCGCGGCCGGGAGCAACCCCGCGTTCGCAGCCGCGCGGCTGACCGCCGGCGGATTCGAAACCTGGCGCCGCTTCACTCCCTCTTGGACCGTTCGCAAGGGCAACGTCGTCGGCGTGATGCCGAGCGCCGGCGCGAACGTCCGTCGGCCCGCGAGGGTCACGATCCTCATCGCGAGCGGCTACCCGAAGTCGAGGGTGCCGACGCTACGTGGGCTCGCGCTGCCCACTGCCGAGAGCGTGCTGAGCGCGAGGCATCTCCGCGCGGCCGTCGCCTACGTGCCGTCGCAGACTCGAGCGGGGCGCGTGATGAGCCAGTCGCCTCCGCCCGGCTCGGTGAGCGTGCGCGGACACACCGTCCAGCTGAAGGTGAGTCGCGGCTTCCAGTGGAGGCGAGTGCTCTCCCAGTTCGGGTCCGGCGTCTACCGGAGCGCACCCTTCACGGTGAGCCGTAGCTGGCGCATCCGCTATCGGTGCGGGAGTGGCTATCCCTGGGGGTTCGTGCTGACGAGCTTTTCGTGGACGGGTCCCTACGATCTGTCCGACAGCTTCACGGCGGACAGCGCCGAAGGCGTGCACACTTTCTACCCGTCGAGCGGCCCCGGGACCTTCCAGCTGCAGGTGGTCCCCTACGCCCCGGCGTCGACCTGGTACGTCGAGGTCGACCAGCTCCAGTAGAAGCATCAGCGGCCGTCCGCCGAGACTTGATCTTCCTCGCGACAACCGCGCGAGTGCCCCCGCTCGCAACTTGTCGCGGTTCTTGCATTGCGCGATGCGTCCTGATGCGCCTGGGAGGATTCGAACCTCCGACCCACGGCTTAGAAGGCCGTCCCGACGAGGAGCCACAACCTGGCTTCCGGAGCCAAAACATCTGTAAACGCCTGGCTAACAGCTTCTAGTTAGCTTTGGTGAACGGTGCTGAAAAGTGGGCGAATGAGTGTAAGGGTGTACCCACTTCTGTACCCGCGTAACAGCCCTTGCGACGGACGGCCACTGCGGCGCATCGCGGCGTCAACGTTCGGCATGAGCGTCCACGCGATCGATGGCCAGCTATCGAATGGACCGCAAGAGCTCTGATTGCGGACTGGCTCAGCCCTGCGAGTCGCTCGACGTCCTCCTCCTCCCGGCCGGCCTCGTCTACTTCGGGCTCGGGTTCAAGGTGCTGATGATCGACTCGCCGCGGCGGGCGGTCGTTTTCGTGCGGCGCTAACGGGCTCGCACGAGACTCCTGCCACCCGCCTATTTCGCGTCGGGGTTCCCGTCGGATACTGGTAGTCGACGGGTCGAGACCCTGGATACCGAGCTTGGGGGATAGAAGAGACAGAGGCTCTTGGTTTACGTAAGTGGGACATGCGCACTGCTGGGGGCGCTACGTGATGTCTCTCTTTGACACACTCCCGGCGGCAGGCAGCGAGCGAACCGAACGGGAAGGAATCAGATGAAGCGGATCATGTGCGCCTTGACGATCATCGCGCTGCTTCTTTGCACGGCCTGGTCGGCGGCTTCTGCTTCGAGAATGAAGACGTCAGGGACGAACTGTACGGCTGTCGGTGAGGCGACTTGGACGCCGCCGATCAACGTCTCTCACATCCGGCCAACCGCCATCAGCCATGTCGCGACACTCACCTGCAGGGGCGGCGGCGTGCTGGTTGGCGCCCTGGCCGGATTCCTTCGCTCGCATAAGGTCGCCTGCGTCGCGGCCCCGAAGACGACTCCGGAGGCTGGCGTCCTGACGATTCAGTGGAACACCGGCGCAAGCTCGAAGATCTCAGTGCGGGTCACCTTCGTCAATGGCACCGGACACCAGATCCTGTCGGGCAAGGTCACATCCGGCCTGTTCAAGGGCGACACAGTGAAGTATGACCTCCAGGCGAGACAACCCCAAGTCGGACACTGCACCGACGCAGCCCCCCTGGTCTCCACCAGCTACGACGCTTCCGTCACGCTCTAGTCCACCCAGCACGAAAGGCGTCTTCAACTTCTCGCCGTGGGGGCGCCTCGATGTTCCGAGCCGGGCGCCGCGCGCCCGACTCAGCCCGGGCAGGCAGCTATCGCACACGTGATTCTCGATGATTGCGCTCTCCGACCGAAGAAGTGCGTAGGCCGGTAGTTCTTCGGAGCAGGCCTGTCGTCCCTCGAGCGGACAGCGAACCTGCGGAGGTTTTCGAAGCTGTTGCGTGCCAACACACGGCGGTGAGAGCTGGACCGAAAACGGACGCATCCGAAAGCGCGAGCAGGGAAGCTGGCCACAGGCCTGACACCGTCGTGACTGTGTTCGATCCCGATTGACGGTGCCGTGCGTTGACGGTGCCGTGCGAGGAGTGCGGCGTTGAGTTCGGCGCCGGCACACGGCGAGTGCTGAGCTCGTGGCGCCGGTGCATGACCGGATGCCGGTGATCCAGCCGTGTGAGCTCGAGACGGAATGGCTCGACGTCGACGTCTCAAAGGAACATGCGTTGTCGCTGCTTCAGCCGTACCCGGCGAAGGCGATGGTGGGGGCGGCAGCCTCGCCGCTCGTGAACTCGGTCCGGAACGACGATCCAGGCCTGCTGATCACAGATCCGATCGCGGCCTAAGCCAGCACGGGCACCTTGCCGCATTCTGCGACAAGGTGGTCGGGACAGGTGGAGGCGGTTCGATCGTTCCGGGGGTCGCAGTTGGGCTGGTCGTGCGCGAGACTGTGGCGGTGCAGCCGGAGACGCGTTATGCGAAAAGTGGGGACGTCAGCATCGCGTACCAGGTTGTTGGTGATGGCCCGTTCGATCTCGTTTACGTGCCAGGTGCTGTCTCGAATGTTGAGCTGATCTGGGAGGATCCAGCTCGGGCGGCGTTCTTTGGGCGGCTGGCGTCGTTCTCGCGATTGATTCTGTTCGACAAGCGCGGTACGGGGTTGTCTGACCGTGTGAGCGGTATCGCCAACCTGGAGACGCGGATGGACGATGTGAGGGCGGTGATGGACGCCGCCAGCTCGCAGCGGGCGGTGCTGGTGGGCGCATCCGAGGGGGGCCCGATGAGCGCTTTGTTCGCGGCGACCTACCCGGAGCGGACAGTCGCCCTCGTCCTGTACGGCAGCATGCCGAGATTCACGTGGGCGCCCGACTTCCCGTGGGGCGACCCGCTCGACGAGTACCGGCGCGACGCTGAAGATTGGGCGCGTGGATGGGGCAGCCTGGAGGGGGCAGCCGAGGTCCTCAGGTCGCAGAAGCCTGACGCGACTGACGACGAGATCCGCCAGCACGCGTCGCGCCAGCGGTTGAGCGCGAGCCCGGGAGCTATCGAGATGCTCCAGCGGATGAACGAGGAAATCGACGTGCGCGGCGTGCTGCCAACGATCCGCGTTCCGACGCTCGTCCTGCACCGAACCGAGGACCACATACCGATCGAAGCAGCGCGCTGGATGGCGACGCAGATTCCAGGGGCACGCTTCGTCGAACTGAGCGGCGGCCCACACTTTCCCTACTACGGCGACGTCACAGCGGTCCTCGACGAGATCCAGGCCTTCGCGGTCGGCATCTCCGAACAGCGGCCCTGGGAAGAAGCCGAGCAAGACAGGGTGCTCGCCACCGTGCTGTTCACAGACATCGTCGGTGCCACCGAACACGCAGCCGAACTCGGTGACCGGGCCTGGCGCCAGCTACTCGAACAACACCATCAGCTCGTCCGCCAGCAGCTCGCCCGCTTCCGCGGCGACGAAGTAGACACCGCCGGCGACGGCTTCTTCGCCTCCTTCGACGGCCCCGCCCGGGCAATCCGCTGCGCCTGCGCAATCGTCGAAACGATGCCGCAGGTCGGCCTCGACGTCCGCGCCGGCCTGCACACCGGCGAGTGCGAACTCGCCAACGGCAAAGTCGCCGGGATCGCCGTCCACACCGGCGCGCGCGTCGCCGCGAACGCACAGCCGGGCGAAGTGCTTGTCTCCAGCACCGTCAAAGACCTCGTCGCCGGCTCCGGCATCACCTTCCAAGACCGCGGCCTACACAAGCTCAAAGGCATCCCCGGCGAATGGCGACTCTACGCAGTTCAAGAACCGGCCACCACAGCCACCTGATCGCCGGGCGTCGTCCTTCCACCAAAACGCGACAGCCCGGGGCGAGCCTGCTGTACAGATCTGCCACGAACGTGTGTTCGATACCCTGGCGCATGACCTCGGACGGTTCGCCGGTCACCCGCTTCCGCCGGTCGATCGAGGTTCGCAGCGTGAACCAGGCAGAGATGGCGATGAGGGAGAAGCGCCGCGTCGGCTTGCTGGACGCGCTCGACTACTGCACGCTGCTCGCTGCCGAGGCACCCGATCGGTACGACCCGGCGGCCCGTCGCTGGCTCGGCCTGCTCCTAGCCGAGTGCGGATCACTGACGCTCGATGACGTGCAGTTGGCGCTCGCTTGTCTGCGGAGCCTTCCCGCCGGCGACCCTTTGTACCCGCATAGCTGTCCTACGAGGTCGATGCGCCGAGATTTGGCTTGTTTCCAATGCGCCTGGGAGGATTCGAACCTCCGACCCACGGCTTAGAAGGCCGTCGCTCTTCCGCTGAGCTACAGGCGCGTCCGTCCGCCAAGGGTACAAGGGGCGCCGCCCGACTCCTCCGGGTGGCCCGTCGGGACAGGTCCGAGTGACTGTCTCTCGGACGTGTACGGTGCAGCCATGAGCGAAGCGACCCTCCAGACGAACCACGGGCCGATCCGGATCGAGCTGTTCCCCGACGACGCGCCGAAGACGGTCGGGAACTTCGAGGACTTGGCCCGGAAGGGCTTCTACGACGGGCTCACGTTCCACCGCGTGATCGACGGGTTCATGATCCAGGGCGGCTGTCCGCGCGGCGACGGCACCGGCGGGCCCGGCTACACGTTCGAGGACGAGGCGAACGACCAGCACGTCGCCCGCGGCGCGCTCGCGATGGCGAACGCTGGGCCGGACACGAACGGCAGCCAGTTCTTCATCGTCACGGCCGACGCCTGCCCCTGGCTCGACGGCAAGCACACCGTCTTCGGCCGCGTCGTCGAGGGGATGGGCACGGTGGACGCGATCTCGCAGTTGCCGAAGGACTCGCGCGACCGGCCGGACGAACCGGTCGTGATCGAGCGCGTCGAGCTCGCGGACTAGCTCGGTCGGCTAGGCCGGATCGCGCGCGTCGAGCCAGTCGGCGACGATGCTCGCGAGCTCAGGCCCGCCGTCGGCGATGACGTCGTGTCCCGCCCCCGGGAGCGGGACGGCCTCCGCACTGCGGACCGCCTGCACGAGCCGTTGCGCGCCTGCCTCGTTCCCGGCCGCCCGGTCGGCGGGCTCGGTCGCGTAGACGAGCAACGTCGGGATCCCGGCGGCGTCGATCGCAGGCCAGGCCGCGCTGCTGCGCTCCCGGGCGAGCGCGCGGTACACGGCACCGCGTACCTCAGGCGTCGGGCCGCGGAGCGAGCCGTCGGGCTCCTCGACCATCCCCGCGAGGACGGCCTCCTCGTACTCGGGCGTGGTCCGCGTCGCGTCCACGCGGAGCTCGGCGAGGAAGGCATCCCGGGACGGCCAGCGCCACCGGGCGCGACTCACGCGCTCGATCCACCCCTCGAGCGGGAGATCGGGATCGACCCCGGGCTGGTCGGGGTAGTCGAGGTGGCCGCTGTCAAGCAGGACGAGCGCACTCACCCGCTCCGGGTCGGCTGCCGCGAAATGACAGGCGACGAGTCCGCCCCACGAGTGGCCCATCAGCGCCGTCCGGGTCAGGCCGAGCTCGTCGAGGACGCCGCGAACGAGCCGGAGATACGGCTCGAGCTCGTACTCCTCGGGCGCGAGCGCCGGACTCGAGCCGAAGCCCGGCGCGTCGACGCCGATGACCCGACGGCGGAGGAGCGCCGCGATCTCCGACGCGTAGCGGCCACTCGTCCCGACTCCCAGCGCGTGCAGGAAGACGAGCGGCGGTGCGTCCGGGTCGCCGAGCTCGTGCGTCACGATCGCCACCGCCCGATCGTACGCCGCCACGGCTAGGCGGAGGCGACCGCTGCGGCCGGCGCGGGCGGCAGTGTCAGGCTGGACCGGTCGAGGAGCCAGAACGACGCCTCGATCGACGGCCCGATCAGCAGCGCGAACGCGACCGTGCCGACGCCGATCGTGCCGCCGAGGGCGAAGCCGACCGCGAGCGCGCAGATCTCGAGCGCCGCGCGGACGACCGAGATCCGCCGGCCGAGCCGCTTCGACCCGACGACCATCAGCGAGTCCCGCGGGCCGGCGCCGAGCGCGGCCGTCAGATAGAGCCCCGAGCCGAAGCCGGTCAGCGCGACGCCGGCTGTGAGCAGGCCGATCCGAACGCCGAGCGGGTCGTGCGCAAGCCCCTGCACGGCACCGATCGAGGTCAAGACGACGACGAAGCCGCCCACGAGCAGCGCATTGGCGAGCGTCCCGATGCCGATCTTCGCGCCGAGCAGCCAGGCGATCGTCACGACGACGACGCTGACGACGATGTTCGCCTCGCCGAACGAGATCGGCGTGTGCCGTGAGAGGCCCTGATGCAGCGTGTCCCACGGCGACAGCCCGAGCCGCGACTCGAGGAACGCCACGATCCCGAGGGCGAACAGGAACAGGCCGCCGACGAGGACGGCGAGCCGCAGGGCAAGGCTGCCCCGGATCCGTGGCGGCGCACGCATTGCACCTAATCTACGGGCCGATGCGACGCGTCCTCGCACTCGCGCTCCTCGCCGGGCTCGCGTGCGCCGCCCTGATCGCACCGGCAGGCCAGGGTCGGAGCGCGCCAGTCCCGCTGCGCTACATCGCGCTCGGAGACTCGTTCTCCTCCGGCGAGGGCGTTCCGCCCTTCCGGCCCGGCACCGACAAGTACCTCCCCGTCCGCGACACCTGCCACCGCTCCTTCCGCGGCTATCCCGCGATGATCGCGGGCCGCCGGAGCTCGCCCGGGACATGGGGGTTCTGGGCCTGCAGCGGCGCTCTCACCGTCGACATGGTCCGGACGAACCACGAGAATCCGGGCGAGATCGCCCAGCTCGACCGGATCTCCCGGCCCGGGACGACCGACCCCCGCGTCGACCTCGTGACGCTGACGATCGGGGGCAACGACGCGCAGTTCGGAAGCGCCACGATGGCATGTGTCTTCGCCCGCATCGTTCCGGGACTCGAGAGCTGCGAGGGCGACTGGCGCGCGCGGGTGAAGAATGCGATCGCGCGGCTCCGCACCTCGTTGCCGGGCGTGTACCGCACCGTCCACGCCCGGGCGCCGAATGCACGCATCCTCGTCCTCGGCTATCCGAACCCGTTTCCGTCCTCGGCACCACAGCTCTCGAACTGCCGCCTGTGGTTCGAGCCGGAGGACCTGCGCTTCCTCCACGACGCGGTCAACGCCCTCGACGCATCCGTGCGCTACGCGGCCGCGGCCGCCGCGAGCGCCAAGGTGACCTATCTCGCCCCATCCGGATTCGCCGGGCACGACGCCTGCTCCGAGAGCCCGTGGTTCAACGGGCTGAACATCATCCCGACGAACTTCCGCTACAGCTTCCACCCGAACGTGCTCGGCCAGCGGCGCCTGGCCAGGATCGCGCTCGCCGCCATCTGACGCACGGCAAATCCGGTCTCCTGTTTCGCGTTTGATCTATAGCTCGGCGGGGCATGCCAGCGACGTTCGGTCGGTAGCCCGCAACCGGGAGGGACAGGTGCGCGCGCCTGTGCGTTTCGATCGCACGCGTCCACCTCACCCACTCCGAATGTTCGCCAGAGTGACACCCCGGACCGATCCCGGGCGGCCGACGATCGCGGGGAAACGCCAAACGCGAACCATGGAGGAGAGATGATGAGAGCACGACACCTGCTCGTCCTCGGCGCGGCCGTAGCAGCCTCACTCGCCGGCACCGCGACGATCGCGTCAGGAGGCAGGAGCACGGCAGCCGTCTCGGGCTGCCAGCTCGGCAACGGCATCAAGCACGTGATCGAGGTCACCTTCGACAACACCCACTTCAATCGCGACAACCCAAACGTTCTCTCCGACCTGGAGCAGATGCCCGCGCTCCAGAACTTCATCACCAGCCAGGGCACGATGCTCTCGAACAACAACACGCCGTTGATCGCCCACACGGCCGACGACAGCCTGACGAACTACAGCGGGCTCTACGGCGACCGGCACGGACAGGGGCTCACCAACACTTACGAGACCTACAACGGCGGGGGGACGGTGACGCCCAAGTCGTCGTTCGCGTACTGGACCGGTACGTACGGGCTGGATCCATTTCCGAACATGCCCTACTCGGACAACGTGCCCGCAGCCGGATCCCCACCCAAGACGCCGCCGGCTCCCTGGGTGCCGTTCACACGGGCGGGCTGCAGCGTCGGCGACGTCTCGACCGCCAACATGGTGCTGGAGAACCTCAACCCCGACCTGGCGAACATCTTCGGGCCGAACTCGCCCGAGGTGGCCCAACTCAACGCCGACACCGTCGATCCCGTCTTCAAGGATCAGGAGGTCAACGATTACGAGGGCCTCGGTGTCCACTGCGCGCAGGCCGACACGTTCTGCTCGTCCGCCCAGGCGATCAAGTTCGGGCAGTCCACGCCGTCGAACACGGCGGTCAACGACGTGCTTCCGGACGAGCCCGGCGGCTATGGCGGCTTCCAGGCCGTCTTCGGCCACAAGTACCTGCAGCCGCAGCTCAAGCAGGCCGCCAACTCGGGTGGGAACCGCGTCGTCAACGGCCACACGTACCCCGTCTATGACGCCGCCGGCAACCTCACCGATCTCAACGGCACCCAGATGAACGGTGCGTTCTCGGTCGTGCCGTTCCCGGGCCCACCCACGTTCACCCCCGGCTTCCCCGGGTTCGGACCGATCAGCGCCGCGCAGTCGCTGGCATACGCGGCCGACATGCAGGAGACCGGCGTCCCGATCACGTACGCCTACATCTCCGACGCCCACGAGAAGAAGACCGCCGCGGGCACGAGCCAGACCGGCTGCTCGAACACGAGCACGAGCAGCAGCGCTGCTCAGGGGCCGGCCGACAAGTGCTACAAGGAGAATCTCGCCGCCTACAACCAGGCGTTCGACACGTTCTTCAAGCGGCTCGCCGACGACGGCATCAACGCGAGCAACACGCTGTTCGTCTTCACCGCGGACGAAGGCGACCACTTCGCCGGCGCCAACGTGGGCCGCTCGGTCGATCCGACGCCGTCGTGCACGGGCACGCCGCTCACGACCGGCTACAGCTGCTTCTATCCGGGGAAGATCGGTGAGCAACAGGTGAACATCCACGGGTTGCTGCTGCACCAGTTCGGAAACTCGACACCCTTCTACGACGAGCCTCAGGGGAACTCGATCTTCATCACGGGCAACCCCGGGCCGAACGATCCCGCGACACGCCAGCTCGAGCGGGACTTCGGCACCGCGACGGCGAACGACACGTGGGACGGTGGCGTTCCCGAGAACATCTCGCAATGGCAGGCCGACCCGACGGCCGAGCAGCTCCTCCACTTCGTGAACGCGGACCCGAACCGAACGCCGTCGTTCACCGTGTTCCCGAAGCCCGACTTCTTCTTCACCTCGGGCACGCAGGACAAGAGTTCGGCCGTGGACGGATGCCCGGCCGGGACGACCCAGGCAAACGCCGCGGCGAACTGCAGCTTCGTCAACAGCGCCTTCGCCTGGGACCACGGCTACTACGCCCAGGAGATCGACAACACGTGGCTGGGCCTGGTCGGGCCGGGCGTGGCGCACAAGGGCGTCGACGGGTTCAGCGCCGGCCAGGGGCCGAACTCGGCCGGCACGGCGAACTCCAACCCGCAGCTGGTCACGGCGATCGCCAACCCCGGGACGTGGGCTGACCACACCGACACCCGCCCGACGATCATGGCCTTGACGGGGCTCAAGGACGACTACATCGACGACGGACGCGTGCTGACCGAGGATCTGACGATCAGCCCCGGCCAGACGGGCGACAAGAAGTTCCAGCCGCTGGCCGTCTGCTACAAGCAACTCAACTCCAGCGTCGGACGGTTCGGCACGGACGTGCTCCTCGCCGACACGGCCGCGCTCAAGACCGGGTCGAGCAGCGACGACTCGACGTACCAGAACGTCCTCTCGCAGATCAAGAGCCTCGGCAGCGATCGTGACTCCCTGGCGACGACGATCAAGAACGACCTCTTCAACGCGGAGTTCAACAACACCCCGATCCCGAAGGGCAACTCCGAGTTCGCCCACTGCACCAACACGCTCCGCTCCGCGGACAAGCTGGTCCCGTAACGAGTCTCAGGAAGCTCACGGCTTCCCCTCGGCGTCCGCGCCGGGGGGAAGCCTGCGCCTCGTCGTTCAGGCCAGGCGGATGCGCGGGTCGAGGAACGCGTACGCGATGTCGACGACGAGGTTGAAGATGATCACCGCAATCGTCGAGAAGACCACGATCCCCATGATCACCGGCAGGTCGAGCTGGTTGTACGACGTGATCAGCTGCTGGCCGAGCCCGTGCAGGTTGAAGATCGACTCGGTGAAGATCGCACCGCCGAGCGCGAGGCCGATGTCCATGCCCAGGATGGTGACCACGGGCAGCATCGAGTTCCGGAGCACGTGGTGCACGAGGACGCGGCGCTCCGGGCTGCCCTTGGCACGCGCGGTCCGAACGTAGTCCTCGTTGAGCGTCTCCATCACGTTCGCCCGGATCAGGCGGACGTAGAGCGCCGCGTACAGGACCATGAACGTGCACCAGGGCAAGAGCATGTGGTACGCCCACTCGACGGGACCGCCGCAGTCGGAGCCCGCTCCGGCGCCGAAGAAGTTGCAGTAGCCGGAGATCGGGGTGACGCCGAGCTTGTACCCGAAGGCGAAGGAGAGGATCAGGCCGATCCACACGGGGTGGGCGGAGATCCCGATCAGCACAAACGTCATCGAGGCGCGGTCGAGCAGCGACCGCGGGCGCAGGGCGGAGAGGACGCCGATCGGGATCGACAACGCCAGCCAGAAGAGCGCCGCGCCGAAGACGAGCGAGGCGGTGACCGGAGCGTCCTGGCCGATGAAGTAGTTGACGCTGACGCGGTTCGCGAACGAGGTGCCGAGCGACTGGTGACCGACGAGATTCCAGAGGAAGCGGAGGTACTGCTGGTACACCGGCTCGTCCAGATGCAGCAGGTGGCGGACCCGCGCCACATCCCGCGGCGTGCACGCCCGGCCGCAGGCGAGTTGCGCCGGGTCGCCCGGGACGAGGAAGAAGATCACGTACGTGATGACGGTCGCTGCCAGCAGCAGGAAGATCGCCCAGAAGACCCGCCGGACGAGGAACGCCGCCATCAGCCGATCGTCCGACTCTGACCGTTCGCGAAGTGGGCGACCGGGGCCGAGAACCGCCGGTCGGTCGGCCGTCCCTGGAACGCGAACAGGTTGTGTCGTACGGGTACACTCGCCCGCCTCCCGTCGACGGTGAAGGACACCGACACGACGCCGTCACGCGCGACGCCGTAGGCGATCGGCCCCTCGCCGCCGCCGGCACGGTCGGGGTCGGCGACCGCGAACGTGAGCGGCACGGTCTGCGTGAGCGGGTCGCCGCAGGACTCCGTGAGCCGCTCGACGACGACGCAGAGCCGCCCGGTGCTCGTGGGGACCAGGTAGACGCGCCTGCCCGTCGCGAGCGCGCCGAGCAGCCGGGACTGTCCGAGCAGCCGGATCCCGGCGGCCGCGTCATGGTGCTCGTCGCCGCGGAGCATCGCCGCCGTGGCCGGGTCGAGCACGTCGCGCGCAGCGCGTGGATGGTCGGCCGAGAAGACGCCCCCGAGCGGCCCGGACACCGCGGCCGCCGCCAGGCCGCCCGCCGCGACGGCGAGGGCGACCGCGAGCGCCAGCGAGCGACGCCGGCGGCGGCCGCGGTCACCGGAGGGGAGGCGGACCGGCTCAACGCGGTCGAGAGGAGCGAGCACCCGCCGCGCGAGCTCGTCCTGGCGTTCGATCGTCATGGTCAGACCTCCTCCTCGAGCCGGAACAGCAGTCCCTCCGCGCCCGCGGCGGCGAGCAGCTTGCGCCGCGCTCGCGAGAGCTGCTGGCGCACGGCGTCGGGCGTCCGCCCGGTCATCTCCACGAGCTCCGGTGCGTCGAACCCGTGCAGGTAGCGGAGAACGAGCAACGCGCGCTCGTCGGGGCGGACCGAGCGCTCGAGGAGCTCGCGGACTCCGAGCACGTCGGGCTCCTCCTCGAGGCTCCAGCCGAATCCGCGCTCGAGGCGGGCAAGCGCGCGGTGGAAACGGCGGCGGCGGCGGAGGGCGGCGAGCGCCCGGTGACGCGCGATGCCGTAGAGCCAGGCCTCCGGGCTCCGGACCTCGCCGAGCTGGTCGCGCGCCTTCAGCGCGTCGTGGAACGTGTCCTGCAGCAGGTCCCCGGCGAGCGTGCGGTCACCGACCATCTGCGCGAGGTAGCGCCCGATGCGCCGCTCGAGAGCGGCGAACAGCTCGCCGACACGCTCGGCCGCGGGATCCCCCGAGCGCGAGGGCGCATCGGGCAGCGGCAACGCGAGCCGGCCGAGCTGCTCGCGCACGCGCACCGAGTCCGCACCCACAGTCACATGGACGTAGATGCCGCTCGACGGTTGGGTGTGACGCCGGGTTTCCCGCGCGTGGCGCTAGAACGTGCGCCAGCTGCGCAGGCTGAGGAAGAACCCGTGGCCGTCGCGGTTGCGGCAGGTGAGACCGCTCGTGGCCTCCTTGCAGCTGAGGCCGGGTGCGCTCCAGGTCTTGCCGTAGTGGAGGTAGACCGTGTGCCCCGGGTCGCCGAACGGGCCGGCGTCGCCCGCGCAGGCGATCGGCTCGGCATGACCGGTGACGGACAGGTCGACCCGGTTGCCGACGTAGTCGAGGTGCTTGCACGCAACGCCGCTCTTCGGGATTGGCGGCTTCAGCCCCGTCGCGACACCGCACTCGACCGAGGCCGACGGCGAGCCCCCGGTCGCCCACTGGCAGACGATCTTCCCGGACGGCGTCTTGAAGAAGCCGAAGCCGTCCGTCGAGGCCGACGAGCCGCAAACGCAGGCGGTGAGCACCGCGAGCACGACGGCCAGAAAGCACACACCCCGCACCGCCGTAGAGCCTATCGTCCCGCAGGATGTCGTCACTCCCGGCGGAGGCCGAGGTACTGACGCGGCTCGTCTCGTGGGGCGAGGCACGACCCGACGTCTGCGCGCTCGTCCTGACGAGCACGCGCGCGAGGCCGGACGGACCGGTCGACGCTCTCTCCGACTACGACGTGATCCTCTTCGTCGCAGACACGGATGCCTTCACGGAGAGCGACGAGTGGCAGTCGGACTACGGCGCCCGGTTCGGCTGGTGGGGCGACGAGGACGAGCTCTACGGCCAGACGATCCACTTTCGCGGCGTCGTCTACGAGGACGGCGTGAAGATCGACTGGAGCATCTGGCCCGACGCGCTCCTCGAGCTCGTCGCGGCGCAGCCGGCGCTCACCGACCGCCTCGACGTCGGCTACCGCGTGCTGCTCGACAAGGACGGGCGGACCGCAGGCTGGCGACCGCCGACGTACCGCGCACACATTCCCGCAAGGCCGACGAGCGCGGAGTTCGACGCGCTCGTGGCCGAGTTCTGGTGGACGACGACCTACGTGTCCAAGGCGCTCTGGCGCGGCGAGATCGTCTTCGCGAAGTGGGTGCTCGACAACGACGCGAAGATCGGCGCGCTCCGGCGGCTCCTCGAGTGGCGCATCGAGCTCGACCACGACTGGTCGATGAAGCCGGGCGCGTACGGCCGCGGGCTCGAACACCTGCTGCCCGCGGATCTCTGGTCGCAGCTGGCGCGCACGTACGTCGGGACCGACGTGGAGGAGAACTGGGACGCACTCTTCCGCACGATGGAGCTCTTCCGACGGGTCGCGATCGAGGTCGGCGACGCACTCGGCTACCGCTATCCGCAGAAGGCGGACGACGTCGCCGTCGCGCATGCGAGCGCCGTCCGCACCCTACCGAGGTGAGCCTCGGTCGCCCTTGACCAATAGATCGGCACGATGTATCGTTACGAGCTATGGAGACCACCGTGGCGACCTGGGCGGTGCTCGGGCTGATCGGGCTCAAGCCGCGCAGCGGCTACGACATCAAGAGCTTCGTCGACCGCGCGATCCGGCACTTCTGGGCGGCGAGCCCCGGTCAGATCTATCCCGAGCTCAAGCGGCTCGAGCGCGCGGGCTGGATCGCCGGTGACGACACACCCCGCGGCGGCCGGCAGCGCCGCGTCTACACCATCACCCCTGCGGGGACCGCCGCGCTCACGGGCTGGCTGGCCGGGCGCGAGACCCGGATGGAGCTGCGCGACGAGTCGCTGCTGCGGCTCTTCTTCTCCGACACGATCCCGCGCGAGCACGGCCTCGGCCTGCTCGCCGGACGTCGCGAGGGTTACCGGCAGATGCTCGAGCACCTGCGGAGCCTCGACGACGGCAGCGGGGTGCCCGACCCTCCGTTCGTCGATCTCGTCTACCGGTGGGCGCTCGACTACTGCCAGTGGGGGGTCGACTGGTGCGATGCGCAGGAGCAGCGCCTGCGCCGGGAGGAGGCCGCGTGAGCGAGCTCGAGCTTCCCGAGCCGACCTGGCGGCTGCTCTTCCGGCGCGGCCTGCCCAACCTGGCGCTCGAAGGCATCCTGCCCGTGCTCGTCTTCTACGGCGTCTGGCGCGAGGTCGGGCTCGGCCCGGCCGTCGTCGCGTCGACGGCGGCCGCCGGCCTGGTCGTGCTCGTGCAGCTGCGGCGCGGCCTGGACATCGCGCTGGCCGCCGTCACCTGCCTCTTCATCGTCATCCAGGCGATCGTCGGCCTCGCGGCGCACAGCGCCACCGTCTACCTGGCGCAGCCGGTCGTGCTGAGCGGCCTCTGGGGCATCGCCTACCTCGGGTCGGTGGCGATCGGCAAGCCGCTGATCGGCGCCTTCGCGCGCGCCTGGTACCCGTTCCCGCCCGAGTTCCGCGCGAGCGCGATCTACCGGCGGGAGTTCGGTATGCAGAGCATCGTCTGGGGCGTCTACTGCCTGGCCCGGTGCGGCCTGCGACTCTGGGTCCTGCTCGCGGCCGGCGTCGGCGGGATGCTCGTGGTGTCGACGGTGACCGGCACGCCCATCATCGTCGCGCTCGCCCTCTGGGGCGTGTGGCATGCGCGACGGGTGTTCAGCGCCGCGGTGGCGGACGACGCGTGGGACGCCGAGGGGGCCGAGCAACCAGCGACGGCGACGCCGGCGATGAGAATCGAGCCCACATGACCGATGATTGCCGCCATGATCGTCGCCGTCTCCCCGGGCCCGTTCCTGATCGCCGTCGCGATCGACGCCGTGCTGGCGACCCTCGTCTTCTGGCACGCGGATAGGCACGGGAACACGCACGCGACCCGCTGGGGCGCGTTCACCTTCCTCTTCGCCGGAATCGCGATCCCGATCTACTTCCTTCGCTACTGGCTTCGCCGCCAGGCGGGCAGGTAACGGCCTACGCTTCGCATTCAGCGTGTTCGTTCTCATCGCGATCGTCCTCCTGCTGCTCCTTCCCTCGCCGTGGAACCTCGTCGGCTTCGCGTGCTGCCTCGTGCTCTTCCTCGGCGAGGTGGCCTTCTGGCATCGAAGGGTCCGGGGAAAGCGGAGTGTGGTCGGCGCACAGACGGTGATCGGCGAGACAGGGACGCTCGTGTCGGTCTGCCGCCCGCACGGTCAGGTGCGAGTCGGCGGAGAGATCTGGTCGGCCCGCTGCGACGAGGGTGCGGACATCGGCGAGGAGGTCACCGTCGTGGGTCGCTCCGATCTGACTCTCCTCGTCACGCGATCACGGCCTGCTTGACACCTCCTTCCGACCCCCCGAAGATCACGTGACGGTGTCGGCCGACCTGATCCGAGGAAGCGCAGCCTGCTACTCCAGCGGCACGCCGGGCCGGGCGATCGTCCAGGTCAGAGAGAACCACCTCGTCACCGACGACCCCTCCGAGCCGTCCAGCTACTACCACGGCCCCGGGGAGGCGCCCGGCTCGCTCGAGCTGTTCCTCGGCGGCATCGTCAGTTGCGCCGTGCTCATGCTCGAGCGCATCGCCCGCGCCGAGAACCGGACGCTCGGCCCGATCCGCGCCGAGATGGAGGCGACCCGCGACCCCACCTCGACCGGCCAGCCGCCCGTGCTCGACGCGGCGAAGCTGACGTTCGTCTTCCAGGGCCTGACGAGCGAAGAGGCGGGGCACCTGGTCGAGACGTTCAAGGGCCGCTGACCGCTGTACGGATCGGTCGCGGTCGCGACCCCGAACACCATCGTCGACTACCGGATCGAGGACTGACGCCCGGCCGAACAGCTGATGCCAGAATGATGCCGGTCGGATGCGTGTCTACATCGCCGCCGCCGTGGTTGTCGTCGTGGTCGTCGGCGGTGCCTGGCTGGTGCTCGCGCTCACCTTCGGTCATTCCCTGAACAGCGGCTCGGACGCGTACACGAGATCGGCCGGCTGCGTCCGCCGCGACCGCGCGCTCGCGAACGACCCGACGGAGGCGGTCCGCTTCGAGAGCCCGGGGCTTCGGCCGCTCGGGATTCGCTGGAAGCAGGTTCGAGCCGTGGCGCTGTTCGCTGACTCGCTGTCGCCGGATTCCGTGGACAGGGCAGACGCGCGGATCGTCTCCAGCCTGAGAAGCAAGGGCGTCTCGCAGGCGAAGGTCGCCGGCCGACTGCTGCACGAGGACAACCTGAGCCTCTACTACCTCACCGGGACTCCCTCGGAGGCGGCGCAAGCGGCGATCGGCCGATGCGTCTACCTCGTCCACTACAACCGAATCGCCTCCGCCGTCGGGCTGTACATCTCCCCGCACGCACGGCGACCCTTCCTCCCGGGCGCCCACAGAGACGAGTGATGCCATCGGCTCCCGGCTTGACTGTTCGAAGGAGCGGGCGATGGGAATCGAACCCACATGACCAGCTTGGAAGGCTGGGGCTCTACCATTGAGCTACGCCCGCGCGGGCGGCGTCTCGGCGCCGCCGGAGTAGCGTACCGAGGGTGGTGGCGCCGTCCGACTGGAGCCTCGATCCCGACGGATTCGTCACCGCCGCCGGGTTGATCGTCCTCTACGCCGCGGGGACGCGGGCGTTCCCGGCACCGCGCTGGCGGGTCCTGTGCTTCGCAGCCGGAGTCGCGGTCGTCTTCTTCACGCGGGTGACACCGCTCGCGACGATCGCGAACCACTACTTGCTCTCGGCCCACCTGCTGCAGAACATCGCCATCGCGGAGTGGGCGCCGGCGCTGCTCGTGCTCGGTATCCCGCCGGCGCTCGGCGCCTTCCTCGCGCGGGCGCCGGGAGCGCGCGTCGTCACGTTCCCCCCCGTCGCGCTCGGCCTCTGGCTCGGCACCTACCTCGTCTGGCACCTGCCCTGGGTGTACGACGCAGCACTCGAGCATCCGCGCTCCCTCCTCCACCTCGAGCACCTGTGCTACCTCGTCGCCGGGAGCCTGCTCTGGTGGCCCGTCTTCCAGGACGCGCCACGGCGCCTTGCAAACGGCGGCAAGGCCGTGTACCTGGCGGCGGCATTCGTCTTCGCGGCCCCGTTCGGGCTCGTCGTGTCGCTGCTCGGCCGCCCGATCTACCCCTTCTACGAGCACGCTCCGCGCCTCTGGGGCATCGACGCCCTCCGGGATCAGCGCATTGCCGGGGTCGCGATGACCGTCGAGGAGGCCGTCCTCTTCTTCTGTCTGCTCGTCGTCTACGTCACGCGCTTCTTCCACGAGGAGGAGACGCGCGACCTGCTCTCGACAGCGGGTCGGTAGTTCGCAAAATGCGCGAACTTTCGTTGCTCGGGACCCTTGCATCGAGGGCGGCTAGACCCTAGTCTCCTGCTTGCGCCGAGCACGGAGCGCAAGTAGACCGAAGCCCATCCGGGCGGCACTAGGCGGAAGCCGAAGGTCGGTGGGAAGGGTGGACGAAAGCGAAACCGGCTCGGCGAATTCTTTGGTCCCGATGTTGCCAGTTCTGACAAGAAATTGCTTCCCGCAAATTGCGGGAAGTTTCATTTTCGGAGCCTTGCATCCCTGGCCCCCACCCCCTAGTCTCCCTCCTGCGCCGAGCACGGAGCGCAAGTAGACCGAAGCCCATCCGGGCGGCACTAGGCGGAAGCCGAAGGTCGGTGGGAAGGGTGGACGAAAGCGAAACCGGCTCGGCGAATTCTTTGGTCCGAGTGTTGTCTATCTAGCGAACAGCGTGTGCTTCGAGCCACGCCGGCAGCAGCTCGTCGAGCCTGGCGCACTCGTCTGTCGTCAGGCCGCGGAGCGGCCGGCGCACGTCCTCGTTGATCGCCACACCCCGCGTCCGCAGGACGTGCTTGAGGGCGGCGTGGCGCGGGAACGCCTCGATCGCGGCGCGCAACTCGCCGACCCGGCGCGCGGCCTCGACGCTCCGCGAGCGGACCGCCTCGAGCACGAGCTCGGGGAACGCGGTCGCGAGCGCGGACACCGCGCCGACGGCCCCGCCGGCCATGCCCTGCTGGATCAGCACCTCGGGCCCGACGAAGACGTCGAGTCCTTCGAGCAGATACGGCTGGAAGCGCTCCCACGGCGAGTCCGAGACCTTCATGCCCGCCAGGTTGGGTGCCGAGCTCCGCAGCTCCTCGATCAGGTGCGGCGGCACCGCGTAGCCGCTCGTCCGCTCGAACTCGTAGACGTAGAACGGCGTGGGCGCGCACGCCTTCGCGGCGGCGGTGAAATGCGCCAGGAGCGCCCGGTCGTCGAGCGGGAAGTAGGGCGGGGCGATGACGGCCACGGCGTCCACCCCGATCTCCGCTGCGTGCGCAGCGAGCGTGACCGTGTCGGCGGTCGTCTGCGCACCGCAGTGCGCTGCGACCTTGAGGCTCCCGCCCGCCGCCTCGAGGAAGCACTCCGTGACGCGCTTGCGCTCCGGAACGGAGAACAGGATCCCCTCGCCCGTCGTACCGAGCGCGAGCAGCCCGTCGAGTCCGGCGGCGGCGAGGAAGGAGACGAGCGGCCCGAAGCCGTCCTCGTCGAGCGCGTCGCCGTCGTCCCTGAGCGGCGTTGCCGCCGCGGCGAGGGCACCGGAGATCATCGGCGCAATCTAGCGCCCGCTCACCGAGAAGTGCTGGTAGTCGTGAATGCTGCCCGACCAGCTCCCGCCCCAGCCCCAGCCGACCGAGGCGAACGCTGCGACGAGCGTGCCGCCGGGATACGCCGTCCCGGGCCTGTGCCGCGAGCGGTCGAGGTACGGCCGGCTCGCCGCGTGTGACGTCTGCCCGTTGTCGACGTAGGGGTTCTCGATCGGGTCGATGTCGATCGCGTGGCCGTAGGCGTGCTCCGACCAGTGCGTCGAGCCCGTCGCCGCACGGCAGTTGAACGAAGAGGTGTTGTCGGCCTCGATCGAGCGGAAGTCGCTGCCGCCGTAGACGTCGACCGGCTCCATCCGCCGGATCGGGAAACGCGCGTCGTAGAGCCTGTGGAAGACGGCGACCACGGAGCGCCCGACGTCGGCGTTGACGACGATCCGCCCCGTGTGCGGCCGTCCGTCGAAGCCCCAATAGCCGACCGTGACGAGCCGCAACTGCGAGAGCGACACCGGACAGCCGCTGTGCCACGAGCGACCGGTCATCGTCGCCCGCATGGAGGGAGAGAGCGTCGCCACGGTGCCGCGGAACGCGCCGGTCGAGCCGCCCGCCGCGCCGGCAAACACGCCGCAAACGAGAGCCAAGAGCGCGAGCCGTCTCACGGCGACCCAAGGTACCAACGGCACGCGCCAGCACTCGCGGCGGAGGCCGGGCTTCGCCCGGGCGTAGCTCAGGCGGCAGGACACGCGCTGCGAAGAAGGAGGGGGCCCGTGGGGGAACCCTGGGGTTCCCCCACGCCAATCGGGACGGCCAGATTCGAACTGGCGACCTTCCGCTCCCAAAGCGGACGCGCTACCAGGCTGCGCTACGTCCCGCTGGTCAGAGTGTACGGCGGGCACGTGCTGTAGGTTCGGCGGCCCTTGACCGACGTGATCCCGATCCCGGGGGCGAAGCCGCTCCGCCGTGAGCCCCAGCCCGCGCTCGGATACGTGATGGCGCTCGCGGCGGCAGCGCTCTTCGGCGTCAACGGCGCCGTCGTCAAGGTCGCCCTCGACACCGAGCTCTCCGCGTACCGGCTCGCCGAGCTTCGCTGCATGCTCTCGCTCGCGATCTTCCTGATCATCGTCGCCGTGACCCGGCCGGACCGGCTGCGGACGGACCGGCGCGAGCTCGCCTACCTGGCCGTCTTCGGCGCATGCGCCGTCGTGCTCACGCAACTCCTCTACCTGCTCGCGATCCGCCGGCTCAAGATCGGCGTCGCGCTCGTGCTGATCTTCCTCGGGCCGCTGCTCGTCGCGCTCTGGGCGCACTTCGTCAGCAAGAAGCGCGTGCGGCCGCGCTTCTGGCTGGCGCTCGGGCTCTCGATCGTCGGCCTCGTCCTCGTCGTCCGCCTGTGGGACCGCTTCTCGCTCGACGGCCTCGGCGTCGCCTTCGCGCTCGCCGGCGCCGGCGCGTACACGTTGTACGTTCTCTACGCGGAGCACGCGGTCGGCCGGCGGGACCCGATCTCGCTGCTCTGCTTCGGCTTCCTGTTTGCGACCGTGCTCTGGACCGTCGTCCAGCCCTGGTGGAGCCTGCCCTGGCACACCCTGTCGACCGACGTGTCGTTGCAGGGCAACCTGGCGGGGACGCAGCTGCCGGAGTGGGCGCTGATTGCGTGGATCGTCGTGCTCGGGACGGTCGTGCCGTTCATCCTGGTCGTCGGTTCGCTGGAGCATCTGCCGGCGACACGGGTCGCGATCTGCGGGATGCTCGAGCCCGTCGTCGCGGCCCTCGTCGCCTATGCGTGGCTGGGCGAGACACTGGCTCCGGCACAGCTCATGGGAGGCGTTCTCGTGCTGCTGGCGATCGGCGTTGCGCAGACTGCGAGATAGACCTCTTTACAAGTTCCCACAAACACGTTAGGTTCCGCACTACTGGGCGATGCGAACCGCGGCGCTTGGCGAATGGCCGCGGTGAGCAGTCGGAGAAGGCCCGCCGCACTCGACCCCCCAGGTGGCGGGCTTTCTCTTGGTCCCGGTGGGAACTGCCGCGGACTAGGCGGGCTCCGAGCTAGCATGCTCGTCTGTGGTGAAGCGCGTGCTGCTCGCCGCGCCGCGTGGATTCTGCGCAGGTGTCGAGCGAGCGATCGAAACCGTCGAGCGAGCCCTCGAGCTGTACGGCCCGCCTGTCTACGTGCGCAAGCAGATCGTCCACAACGCGCACGTCGTGCGCGACCTCGAGCGGCGCGGCGCGGTCTTCGTGGAGAGCGAGGCGAGCGTTCCCGAGGGCGCGAGGCTCGTCCTCTCGGCGCACGGTGTGTCTCCCGCGGTGCGGTCGGCGGCGACCGCGCGGAGTCTCGAGACGATCGACGCGACGTGCCCGCTCGTCACCAAGGTGCACGCCGAGACGCGCCGCTACGCCGCCGAGGGCTACACCGTCGTCCTGATCGGACACGACGGCCACGAGGAGGTCGTCGGCACGCACGGCGAGGCACCGGACTCGGTTCGCATCGTCGGCAGCGTGGCCGAGGCCGAGCAGCTCACGGTGCCCGACCCGGAGCGGATCGCCTACGTGACGCAGACGACGCTGTCCGTCGACGAGACGGCCGAGATCGTCGCAGTCCTGAAACGGCGCTTCCCCGCTGCGCGCGCGCCGCGCCGCGAGGACATCTGCTACGCGACGACGAACCGGCAGGCCGCCGTCAAGGAGCTCGCCGCCGAGGTCGACTTGCTGCTCGTCATCGGCTCGCAGAACAGCTCGAACTCGAAGCGGCTCGTCGAGGTCGCTCGAGCGGCCGGCGTCGAGTCGCACCTGATCGACGACGAGACCGGGATCGACGAGCGCTGGCTCGATGGCCGCGAGACGGTCGGGATCACGGCAGGCGCCTCCGCGCCCGAGCGGCTCGTCGGCCGCGTCTGCGACTGGTTCCGCGCGCGTGGCGTCACCGACATCCGCCCGTTCGGCTCGCTGGTCGAGGACGTGCTTCTTCCGTCTGCCGGTCGAGCTCCGGCGGTCCGCGAACTCCGCGGCGTAGCCGTTCCGCTCAGCGCCGCGCGGCGGCGAGCAGCTTGTCGACCAGCGTCGGTCGTGGCCCGCGGGGCGACGTGGTGCCGGCGACGAAGCGCGCGAGCCGCAGAGCCTCGGCCTCGTCGAGCGAGACCGCCGCCTCGGCCGTCCCCACCTCGTTCCAGACGCTGAAGCGGACGTGCCGTTCCTCTGCCGCCGGGCCGAGGTAGCGCGAAACGCGGAGCGCACGGCCCGCATCCGACTCGACGAGCGGGTGCGCGGGGAAGAACTCGACCAGCTTGCTGCGCAGCGGGGCCGCACACCAGGGGCAGAAGCGGAACGCCTCCTCGAGCGACCCTCCACAGTGCCCACATGCGGTCAGCGGCATCGTCCCCTCCTTCGCCCGGAGCGTACTGCATCCCGATGCGCTAGAACACCTCCCGTGAGCGCGACCGAAGGCACGATCCCGTTCCGCGGCCTCGAGACCTGGTACCGCGTCGTCGGTGACGGAGAGGGGCCCGGCAAGCTGCCGCTGCTCCTCCTGCACGGCGGACCGGGTGCGCCGCACGATTACCTCGAATCGCTCGAAGCCGTTGCCGGGACCGGCCGGCGCGCGATCTTCTACGACCAGCTCGGCTGCGGGAACTCGAGCCGCAGCGACGAGTCGCTCTGGAACGTCGAGACGTTCGTGGACGAGGTCGGCGCCGTGCGCGACGCGCTCGACCTCGAGCGGGTGCACCTGTTCGGCTCGTCCTGGGGCGGCATGCTGGCGATGGAGTACGCCCTGACGAAGCCGAGCGGCCTGGCGAGCCTCGTGATCAGCTCCTCGCCGGCCAGCATCCCGCTCTGGGCCGAGGAGACGCAGCGGCTCCGCTCGGAGCTCCCCGCGGACGTGCAGCGCACGCTCGACGAGCAGGAGGCGGCGGGAACGACCGACTCACCCGAGTACCAGGCGGCGTCGATGGACTTCTACAAGCGGCACGTGTGCCGGCTCGAGCCGTGGCCGGACGGCGTCGCCCGCACCTTCGCGAAGATGGAGGAGGACTCGGAGGTCTACCTGTACATGCAGGGGCCGAACGAGTTCGTGATCACGGGGACGCTCAGCGACTGGGACATCACGAACCGGCTCGCCGAGATCGACGCGCCGACGCTCGTGACCACCGGCCGGTACGACGAGTGCACGCCCAAGCAGGCCGAGATCGTGCACCGCGGGATCGCAGGCTCCGAATGGGTCGTGTTCGAGAACGGCTCGCACATGCAGTTCGCCGAGGAGCCTGAGCGCTACCTCGAGGTGCTGGACGACTTCCTGACGCGCGTCGAAGCCGCCGGCTAGCTCTTGCAGATGTGCTCGTGGAGCTGCCCGGTGAGAGTGTCGATCCGCTCGGCCAGCTTCTTCGTCTCGCGCGTCAGCTCGGTGTTCTGCTCGAGCAGCTTCTGGAGCATCTCGTTCTGCGTCGCGGCCGTCTCCTGACGCTTGAAGCCCTCCTGGGCCAGCGCCTCACGGTGCTCCGCATCCGCCTCGGCGAGCACCTTGTCGCGCTCGGCCTGTCTCGTCTGCGCGAGCAGGATCAGCGGCGCCGCATAGGCGGCCTGAGTCGAGAAGGCGAGGTTGAGCAGGATGAACGGGTACGGATCGAAGTGGAAGAAGATCGCGTACGCGTTGCAGATGATCCAGAAGATGACGACGACGGTCTGGCCGAAGATGTACTTCGGCGTGCCGAAGAGACGCGCCAACCGCTCTGCGAACTGGCCGAACCAGTCGTCGCCGAACACCGAGGCGGAGCTCCTGCGCGGGACGAGGAAGCGGAGCGCGTGCTCGGGCGCCTGGAGCAGCCGTTCGGGCGCCGACTTCAGCTGCTCGACCACGTCGCGAGCCTAGCCGCGGAATCGGCTAGAGCTCGCCCCGCAAGGCAGCGAGCAGCGCGTCGAGATCCGACGCGTCGTTGTAGCCCTGGAACGCCGCGCGGATGACGGGGCGACCGTCGAAGCGCTGCACCGGGATCTCGATGCGGTGCTCGTCGTAAAGGCGTCGCTTCAGCTCCTCGTGGTCGAGCTCGGGGAGCGCCGCGGTCACCATCTGCCCGAGCCAGCTCTCGTCGGGTGCGAGCGGCTCGATGCCGGTCAGGTCGGCGAGCCGGAGCCGCCCCAGCTCGGCGAGGCCGTGGCAGCGGCGCCGCACGTCGTCCCAGCCGTGCTCGGCGAGGAAGTCGATCGCCGCCGGGACGGCGAGGAACGCCGCCGGATCGTAGGTGCCCGGCCAGCGGAAGCGCTCGGCGAAGCTCGCACCCGGCTTCGAGCCCCAGCCGACGACCGGCGGCACCAGCTCGTCCTGGTGCTCGGACCGGACGTGGAGGAAGCCGGCGCCCTTGGGCGCGCAGAGCCACTTGTGGCAGTTGCCGGCGTAGAAGTCGGCGCCGACCGCCTCGACGTCGAGGTCGAGCTGGCCCGGCGCGTGGGCACCGTCGACGGCGACGAGGATCCCCTGCTCGCGGGCGCGGCGGCAGATCTCCTCGACCGGGAAGCGGATCGCCGTCGCCGAGGTGAGGTGGCTGACGGAGATCACCCGGGTACGCGGGGTGACCGCGCTCCACAGCTCGTCCATGAGGTCGGAGCCCGGGCGGACGTCGGCACGCACGAGCATCGCTCCCGACCGGTCGCAGACGTGCTGCCAGAGCTGTCCGACGGCGCCGTACTCGTGGTTCGAGGCGACCACCTCGTCGCCCGCCCCGAGCGGCAGCGAACGCGCGACGACGTTCATCCCGGACGTCGCGTTCGTGACGAGGACGAGGTCGTCCGGGCGGGCGCCGATCTCCGCGGCGAGACGTGCCTTCGCCGCATCGATCAACCCGTCGAGCCGCCGGGCCAGGAACTCGACCGGCTGCCGCTCGAGCTCCCGCTGCCAGCGCTGGTACTCCTCGAACACCGGCCGTGGACAGGCGCCGAACGAGCCGTGGTTGAGGAACACGACCTCCGGGTCGAGCTGAAACAGCTCCCTGAGCTCGGCGGCGGTCAGACCTTCTCGATCTGCAGGGCGCCCCCGTCGACACGAAGCTCGACCGCCAGCGTCTCCTGCTTGATCCACTCGGGATGCGCAGACACGAGGTCGGCGTCGGCGGAGTCGAGGGTGACGACGATCCGGTCGGTGATTGCGAGCCCCACCTCCTTCCGCATGACGTTGATCGCGCGGATCAGGTCGCGGACGCGCTTCTCGAGCCGGAGCTCGTCGTCGAGCTCGGTCGAGAGCGCGACCGAGACGACGTCGTCGTCGGCCATGACGAAGCCCTCGACGGAGAGCCGCTCGCCGCGGATCACGTCGTCGGGGCCGAGTTCCTCGCCCGCGGCGCGAACGCGACCGTCTCCGAGCTCCTCGTAGTCGCCGGCCTCGAGCGCCGCCCTCACGTCGCGGAGCTTCGCGCCGAGCCGCGGGCCGAGCACGGGCAGGTTCGGCTTCAGCTGCATCCTCGCGACCGGTCCCTCGTCGAAGAGCACCTCCTTGACGTTCAGCTCGTCGGCGATCTCGTCCCGGTACCCGCCGGCCCGCCTCGCGCCACGGACGAACATCTGCCGAAGCGGCTGGCGCAGATTGATGTCTGCTTGCGAGCGCGCCTGCCGGCCGAGCTCGACGACGCGCCGCACCTCGGCCTGATCGGCGAGCAGGGTCTCATCGGGCTCGAGCCCTTCGGGCCAACCAGCGAGGTGGACGGAGTCCGGGGCATCGGGGCAGACCTCGGCGACGAGCGTCCGCCAGAGGTGGTCGGCCAGGAACGGCATCACGGGCGCGACGACCCGGAGGGCGTTCTGGAATGCCCACCACAGCGCGGCCAGCGCCTCTGGATCGCCGTCCCAGAACCGGCGTCGCGACCGGCGGACGTACCAGTTGGAGAGATCCTCGACGAAGGAGTCGAAGGCGACGGTGACCGACGGCGTCCAGAACCGCTCGTAGGCCTCCTCGGCCTCGCTCGCGAGCTGGGCGGTCCGGGCGACGAGCCAGCGGTCCAGCGGGTGGTCGGACGCCGGCGGAGCATCCCAGCGCGGCCGCCAGTCGGCGATGTTGGCGTAGGTGACCAGGAAGCCCGCCGAGCTCCAGAGCGTCAGCAGACGCCGCCTGACCTCGCCGGCGAGCCCGTAGCCGAAGTTCACGTTCGAATACGGCGGCGTCGCGCAATACAGCCAGCGCATCAGGTCGGCGCCGATGGTGTCGAACGCCTCGTTCGCCTCGATCATGTTGCCGGCCGACTTGTGCATCGGGCTCCCGTCCTCCGCGTGGACGCGCTCGTAGGTGAGCACCGACCGGTACGGCAGTCGGCCGACCAGCGTCATCGACATGAAGCCGATCGAGTAGAACCAGAGCCGGATCTGCTCACGGCTCTCGGAGATCCAGTCCGCCGGGAACCACTGCTCCCAGTAGGCGTTGTCGGGCAGGTCGGCGCCGGTCAGGCCGGCAGCCGCCCCTGTCCCGTAGCCGTGCTCGATCCGGGTCGGGTTCTGCCAGCCGAGCGTCGAGAGCGGCACGATGCCGGCGTCGAGCCAGGCGTCGCCGACCTCGGGGATCCGCCGAGTCTCCTCGCCGCACGCCTCGCAGCGAATCGTCACGGCGTCGATCCAGGGCCGGTGCAGCTCCTGGAGCTGCTCGAGACCGCCGAGCGCACGAGCCTCGAGCTCGGCCCGCGACCCGATCACGTTCACGTGACCGCACGTGCAGGGGTAGATGGGCAGCGGCAGCCCGAAGTACCGCTTCCGGGAGATGTTCCAGTCGCTCATGTTGCGGAGCCAGTCGTCCATCCGCTTCGAGTACGGCGGGGGCGTCCACGCAACGTCCCGGTTCGCATCGAGGAGCGGCTGACGGATCTCGTCGCAGCTGATGAACCAGTCGTCCACGACGCGGAAGACGAGCGGCGTCTTGCACCGCCAGCAGATCGGATAGCGGTGCACGATCGTCCCCGCCTCGACGAGCAGGTCCCGCTCGGTGAGCAGATCGACGATCGGCCCAGCCGCAGCGTCCGTCGAGGTGCCCTCGAGCGCTCCGTAACCCGGGAGGAACCGGCCGGACTCGTCGATCGGGGCGAGAACGGGAAGGCCGTGCACTCGTGAGAGCTCGAAGTCCTCGGGCCCGGCGCCAGGCGCGATGTGGACGATCCCCGTCCCCTCGTCCAGCGCAACGTCGTCCCAGGGGATGACCCGATGCTCGACGCCCGCCTGGGCGGGGAGATCGTCGAACGGGCCTTCGTACCGGAGGCCGACGAGCTCGGCCCCGCGAACCGTCTTGACCGGCGACGCGTCGGTCAGTTCGGCTGCGCGCCATTCGCCCGTAGCGCTCAGAACGTACTCCGCGTCCGGCTTCACCGCCGCGGCGACGTTCGCCGGCAGCGTCCACGGCGTCGTCGTCCAGACGACCAGCGACTCGCCGTCGCGATCGAGCAGCGGGAAGCGGACGAAGAGCGACGGATGCTCCATCTCGCGGTGGTTCTCGTCGCCGGCCTGCTCGTGCTGAGAGAGCGACGTGCCGCAGCGCGGACACCACTGCGTCGAGCGATGGCCCCTGTAGAGCCAGCCGCGCCCGTGCGTCTCGGCGAGGAAGCGCCAGATGTACTCGATGTTGGTGTCGGAGAAGGTCAGGTAGTCGTTGCCCCAGTCCATCCACTGCCCGAGACGCTTCGACTGCTCCGTCATCACGCCGACGTACTTGGCGACCCGCTCCTTGCAGCGCTCGGCGAACTCGGCGATCCCGTACTCCTCGATGTCCCGCTTCGAGTTGAGGCCGAGCGACTTCTCGACCTCGACCTCGACCCAGAGTCCCTGGCAGTCGAAGCCGTTCTGGTAGCGCTGGTCGAAGCCGCGCATCGCCTTGTAGCGCTGGAAGACGTCCTTCAGCGTCCGGCCCCAGGCGTGGTGCACGCCCATCGGGCCGTTCGCGGTGATCGGCCCGTCGATGAAGCTCCAGCGCGGGTTGCCCGACGTCTGCCGACGCAGGCGTTCGAACGTCTGGTCGCGTTCCCACCGTTCGAGCACGTCACGCTCGAGCGCGGGGTGGTCGGGTTTGTCCGGGAGCTCTTGAAACGGGCCGGGCACGAGCTCAGTCTAGTTTCGGACGGGAACAGCACCCGCCGCTCGACCGTTTACCTTCTCGTAGCACCGGAAACCGAAAGGAATCGATGGCAGAAGCAGTCACACAAGACACGTTCGACGCAGAGGTGCTCCAGAGCGACAAGCCTGTCCTCGTCGACTTCTGGGCCGAATGGTGCGGGCCGTGCCACGCGGTCGAGCCCGTGCTGAACAAGATCGTCGAGGAGCGCCCCGACGAGCTCCGGCTCGTCAAGGTCAACATCGACGAGGAGCAGGATCTCGCGGCGCGCTACGGCGTCATGTCGATTCCGACCGTGATCCTGTTCCGAGACGGCGAGCCTTCGGCCGCCGTGATCGGCGCCCAGCCGAAGGGCGCGATCGAGCGGGCGCTCGGCCTCGCAGTCGCCGTCTAGGCGTCGCGGGCCTCGCGCCAGAGGCGCAGCACCTCGCGCACGTTCGGGAAGCCGATCTCGTCGTCCGGCGGGAGGTCCTCGGGCGCGAACCAGCGCAGCTCGGCGGCGTCGTCGCCGGCTTCGGGCTCGCCGCCTGTCACACGCGCGGTCCAGTAGAGATTGAGCGTCGTAGCGGCGTCGGGCCCGTCGCCGTAACGGTCGAGCCAGACGCCGACGAAGTCGACGGGCTCGACCTCGAGCCCGGTCTCCTCGAGGAGCTCCCGGCGCAGCGCCTCGAGCGGATGCTCGGCCTCCTCGAGGAACCCGCCGGGGAGATCCCACGTCCCGCCGAACGGATCGTGGGCGCGCCGGACGAGCAGCAGCAGGCCGTCGGCGTCGACGACGAGCGCGCAGGCCGTCGGCTCGGAGTTCGAGTGCGAGACGAAGGCGCAGGCCGGGCACTCGACTCGCTCGCGCTCGTGGCCGAGCTCGGCCTCGCAGCGCGGGCAGTAGCGCCATCCGTCGACCCGGCCCATGGCGGGCACAATACGTTCGTGAGCCCTCGCCACGTTCCCGCGACACAACACGAGCTGAACCGTTGTTCGCTCCTCGCCGAGCTGCCGGGCGAGCTCCTGATGAAGCTGGCCGGACGCATGAGCCGCGAGGACATCGCCTCCGGGCAAGCGCCGGTCATCGAGGGCGAGCCGGGCGAACGGTTCTACATCGTGCTGTCAGGGATGCTCGTCGTCAGCCAGGAGAGCATGGGCGCACGGCGCGTCCTCCGTCCGGGCGACTACTTCGGCGAGGTCGCGCTCACGATGGACATCCCGAGGACGGCGTCGATCCGCGCACTCACACCGTCCGTGGTGGCCAGCTGCGATCGCGAGACGTTCGACGAGTTCGTCCGCCCGCTGTTCGCGGCCGACGCGTAGCGCCCGATCAGGCCGAGGCGGGCTCCGAGACCACGCGGCCGTCGCGCATCGCGATGCGCGGGTCGGCGCGGGCGGCGAGCTCGGCGTCGTGGGTGGCGACGATCACCGTCGTACCGTGTCGCGCGGCGAGGCCCGCGAGCAGCTCGACGATGTCGTTGCCGGTCTTCGTGTCGAGGTTCCCCGTCGGCTCGTCGGCGAGGATCACCCTTGGTTCCTTCGCGAGCGCGCGCGCGATCGCAACGCGCTGCTGCTCGCCTCCCGAGAGCTGGCTCGGCAGGTGGTCTGCCCGCTCCCGGAGCCCGACCTCCTCGAGCAGCGAGCCCGAGCGGCGCTCCAGCTCCTCCCGACCGTAGCCCAGCGGCGCCAGCCCGGCCTCGACGTTCTCGAGCGCCGTGAGGGTCGGGATCAGGTTGAACTGCTGGAAGACGAACCCGAACGCGCGCAGCCGGAGCTCGGCGAGCTGGCGATCGGGCAGCTCGCCGAGATCGCGCCCGTCGAAGAACACGTGCCCGCTCGACGCCCGGTCGAGCGCGCCGAGCAACTGCAGGAGCGTCGTCTTGCCGGAGCCGCTCGGGCCGACGAGGGCGATGAACCCCGCGGACGGGATCGTCAGATCGATCGAGTCGACCGCCGGGATCGTCGTGTCGCCGCGCCGGAACGTCTTCGATGCGGCTTTGAGCTCGTACAGCGTCCCGTTCGTGTCGGTCATTCGAGCTGCCTCAGGGCATCGGCCGGGCGCAGGCGTGCCGCGCGCATCGCTCCCGCCGCGCCGGCGACGAGCCCGCCGAGCAGGGCGACTGCGAAGCCGATCACGATCAGCCAGATCGTGAGCGGCGCGTCCAGCGAGATGTGGGTACTGGCGGTCCTCGTCGCGGCCGCGCCGAGCCCGAACAGACCGTTGCTACCGCCCGCGGTCGAGGACGCCGTCAGCGTCGGGCCGAAGGCGTCGATCGCGGCCGCGGCGGCGATGCCGAGCACGATCCCGAACAGGCCGCCGAGGATGCCGACGGCGAGCGACTCGCCGACGATCTGGCGGACGACAAGCCGCTGCGTCCAGCCGAGCGCCTTCAGCGTGCCGAGCTCGCGGACGCGCTTGCCCACCGAGGTCAGCGTCAGCAGCGCGGCGATCAGGAAGGCCGCGACAACCGCGACGATCGACAGCACGAGCCCGAGCTTGCTGGACAGGTTCGACGCGTCGACGAGCGAGCCGGTGATCTTGTCGGCCACCTGCTTCGAGCTCGCCACCTGCGAGCCGACGAGCGTGTTGCTGATCTCCTTCTGGACGCCGCTCACCTGCGAGCTCGAGTCGGCCCGAACGAGCGCGACATTGGCGAGACCCTTCTCGCCGGCTAGCCGCTGCAGCTGCGCGAGCGGCAGGTACACGTCGGCCGTCTGCCCGCCGAGAGGCGGCTGGACGAGCCCGACGACCCTGAAGGACGTGCCGTTGAGAGCCAGCATCGAGCCGACTTTCAGCCCGTGCTTGCTCGCGTAAGTGGGTGCGACCAGCGCCTCCCGGAGGTTGCCCCGCGAGAAGTAACGGCCCTTCGTGACCTGCGCGGGCGTGATCAGGGCGATGCCGGGGTGGGACGTCTCGACGCCGGCGATCGTGTACGGCTCGGTCGTGATGTTCGTCTGCGGCGGGTCGAGCACCTGGCGGAGCGTCTGCACGGGCGTGCGGAACTGCGTGCGGAACTGCTGCAGGCGGGTCGGCAGGCACTTGGCGAACGCACCGCGGCCGAACGCGCGGACGCCCCCACCGCCCTGACCGTTTCCGCCGTTCCGCTGCCCGAAGCCGCCCGCGCCAGTCGGTCCGGCGGGAGTCGTGTTCGCGCCGGACGAGCCCTGGAGCTTGGCGATGCACTTCTGGATCGCCAGCTGCTCGGCTGCAGTCGGCGGCGTGATCCGTCGCTGGATGTTGAACGTCTGCCCGCCCGCCTTCAGCGTGGCGACGATCTTCGGCACCGTGCCCTCCTGGTGCTCGGCGATCAGCACGAGGCCGTTGCTCACAGCGGCGACGCCGCTCAGCTTCGCGATCTGCTTCGCCTGCGCGACCGGAAACGTGAGCTGCGTGCCGGGGAGGAAGAAGTCGTGGACGAAGTGCTGCCCGGGCTTCCCGAGCTTGGACAGGTCGGTGATCACGGAGCTGTTCGCCGCGAGGAGGTCGCGCGTGTCGCCGCCGCCCCCGCCACCCCCGAACGGCCCGCCGCCGAAGCCGCCGTTGCCCGTCTGCGCGGCGCGGGTGACGGTGAGGTCGGTGCCGATACCCGCCAACGGGTCGAGAGCCTTCTTCTGCGCGTTGTCGAGCCCGTGCGAGATCGCGGCGATCGCGACGACGAGCGCCACGCCGAGACCGAGGCCGAGCATCGTCAGGATCGTGCGTGTGCGCCGGCGGAAGAGCTCGTTGCGCACGTAGTCGAGGAAGAACATCCGGCAGTCAGAGAACCAGCAACGCCTAAGAGCGAGCTGAGGCGTGCCTAAGAATTGCGGCGGCTCACGCGGCCTCCGCCAGCACGGCGTCCGAGAGGCGCGGCCACGCGTCGAGCGCCCACGGGCCGAACTCGCGGTCGGTGAGGCACACGCACGCGATTCCCGGCTCCGGGTCGACCCAGAGGAAGGTGCCGCTGCCGCCGAAATGGCCGAAGGCTCTCGACGAGGTCCGGCTGCCGCTCCAGTGGCCCGCCTTCGCGTCCTTGAGCTCGAACCCGAGGCCCCAGTCGAGCGGGTCGTAGCGCCCGACACCCGGGAGGACACCGGCGAGCCCGGGAAACTGGACGCTCGTCGCCTCACCCAGCGTCTCCGCGTGGACGATCATCGGCGCGAGCAACTCGCGCGCGAAGCGGGCCACGTCTTCGAGCGACGCGTGGACGTCGGCTGCGGGCGAGCCCCGGAGCTCCGCCCCGAGCCCGAGCGGACGGAAGACGGCACCGTCGAGGTAGTCGGCGAACGGCATCTCGGCCCGCTCGGACACGGCGTCCGCGAGCACCTCGAAGCCGGCGTTGGAGTAGATGCGCCGCGTGCCGGGCCTCGCGATCGGTGGCCCGGCGCCTTCAAAGGGGAGCCCGGACGCGTGCGCCAGCAGGTGGCGGACCGTCGACCCGGGAGGGCCTGCCGGGTCGTCCAGGTCGACCACGCCCTCCTCGGCTGCGACCAGGCACGCGAGCGCGGTCATCAGCTTCGTCACCGAGGCGAGGCGGTAGACATGCTCGCGGTCGCCGCGTGAGTCGAGCTCGCCGTCTGCCCGGAGCACCACGACCGCCGCGTTCGGCACGTCCCAGCCGTCGACCTCGCGCAGGGCCTCCACGCGGTTGATACTAGGGACGTGGAACGCAGGATCGTCCCCGCCGTGTCCCCGATGGCCGCGACCGTCGGCTACTCGCGGGCCGTCCGCGTCGGCAGCGTCGTCTCGATCGCTGGAACCGCGCCGGTCATGCCCGACGGAGGCGATCCGCCCGCCGACCCCTACGGCCAGGCCAGGCGATGTCTGGAGATCATCGTCGGCGCGCTGGCCGAGCTCGGCGCCGCCCCGGAGCACGTCGTCCGGACGCGCGTCTACCTCACGAACGCCGACGACTGGACGGAGGTCGGACGCGCGCACGGCGAGGTGTTCGGCGAAGCGCTCCCGGCCTCGTCGATGCTCGTCATCTCCGGCCTGCTCGACCCCCGCTGGCTCGTCGAGATCGAGGCCGACGCGATCGTCCACTAGGGTCGGCCCGCGCCGATCTGTGTCAGACACCGCTGGGCTTGCCTGCGCTGCCCGAAAGCGGCCGCAACTGCCATAAAGTCTCTGCATGGACAGCGTCGTCCCGGCGAGCATCACGAGCAAGGGCCTGGCCACGCACGGCAGCGTCTACGAGCACTCCTTCGGCAAGAGCGACCCGTACACGCTCGGGGTCGAGGAGGAGTACATGCTGCTGGACGCGACGACGTTCGACCTCGTACAGCACATCGACACGGTCCTGGCGGCGGTCGAGGGGAGCGAGCTCGAGGCGGTCATCCGGCCCGAGCTGATGCAGTCCGTGCTCGAGATCTCGACGCCGGTCTGCAAGAACATCGCCGACGTCGACCATCAGCTTCGCAAGCTGCGCACGGCGGTGACGCAGATCGCCCGCGAGAAGGACATGCGCGTCGGCTCGGCAGGCACGCACCCGTTCAGCCTGTTCGAGCGGCAGCGGATCACGGCGCGCGACCGCTACCGCGCGCTCGTCGACCAGCTCCAGTACGTGGCGCGGCGCGAGCTGATCTTCGGGATGCACATCCACGTGGCGATCGACGACCCGGAGAAGGCGATCATGGTCGTGAACGGCCTCCTCGTCCATCTGCCGCAGTTCCTCGGCCTGTCGGCGAGCTCGCCGTTCTGGCGCGGCGAGCCGACCGGGCTCGCGTCCACGCGGCAGCTCGTGTTCGCCGCCTTCCCCCGCTCGGGCCCCCCGCCCCGGTTCCGGGACTACGCGGACTACGCCGAGGTCGTCGGCCAGCTCGAGCGTACGGGCTGCATCGCCGACTACACGCACATCTGGTGGGACATCCGTCCCCACCCGCGACTCGGGACGATCGAGATCCGGATCTGCGACGCGGTCACCCGCGTCGAGCACGCTGTCGCGATCACCGCCTACTGCCAGGCGTTGGTGAAGTTCTACTGCGAGCGCTACGAGGCTGGCCAGGAGATCCCCTCCTACCATCGCATCCTGACCAGCGAGAACAAGTGGCTCGCGGCGCGCTACGGGCTCGAGGCGCCGGTGATGGACCTCGCCACCGGCCGCCGAAACCGTGTCCCGGTCACGCAGCTCGTCCGCCGCACGCTCCGGGACATCGAGCCGCACGCACGGGAGCTCGGGTGCGAGCGCGAGCTCGAGGGCGTTCGCGACATCCTCTCACGCGGCGCGAGCGCCGACGGTCAGCTCCGGATCTTCAACGCGAACCGCGACATCGTGGAGGTCGTCCAGGCGATCGCGGACGCTACCGAGGCAGCCGCGGTTCCCGTCGCCGGCTAGGCGGGCTACCGCTTGTCGCCCCAGTCGAAGACGGGGCCGCTCGACCACACGTCTTCGAGCGACTCGAGGAACGTCTCCGCCTTCGACCTGTCGCGCTTGCTCCCACCCTTCGGGCCCTTCCACTCCGCCGTGTCGAACGCCGCGCCCTTCTGGCTGGCCTCGACGTCGAAGACGGGGCCCGTGCCGACGTAGTCCGCGAGCGGCATCTCCGGCTCGAGCCTGCTGTTCCGCCGCTTGAGCTCCTGGTGCTGCCTGATCACGTCGTCGAAGGACTCCCCCACGTGACCTCCTTTCCCGGCTCAGCGCTCCGAAGGCCGGATCGTCTTGGCGTAGGCGGACAGGCGGTAGACGAACGCCTGCACCGTCTGCGAGTACGTGCCGGCCTCGGCGGCAAGCGAGGCGGAGGCGGCCCCGACCTTGTCGAGGCTCGGCGTCAGGTAGCCGAGCTGGGTCTTGAGGAACGCCGGGTCGAGCGTGGCGCCGCTCGAGTCGCCGACGTAGTGCGCCATGGCGGCGAGATCCTTGTTCAGCGTGCCGATCAGCGAGCTGAGCGTGTTCGAGCGGTCGGTGAGCGAGCCGGCCTGGCTCTCGAGCGAGCTCGCCGTCCACAGGAGCGGCTGGGCGTCGTGGGCGAGCGCGGACACGTGGGCGCTGCCCTGCTTCGCCGCCTTGCCGGCCGCGGCTGCCGTCTTCTGGCTTGTGTCGAGGCGCGCCTGCAGCGCGGCGATCTCGGCGCGCAACGTCCGAGCGGCGTCCTGCGACACGGCCAACTGCTCCTCCGCGGCCTGCCGGCCCGAGGCCTCGTGGTGCCAGAGGGTCGCGAAGACCGCGGAGCCGACGCCGGCACCTGCGAGCAGCGCGGCGACGGCGAGCACGGGCGTCGCCAGCCTCGCCGACGGCCACCCGGGCAGGCGAACGGCGATCGCCCCGCCGAACGGCCGAGTCCTGACGCTCCTTCCCAGCACGAGGAGGACTGCTTCGCCCTCCGCCCGTGGGACTCCTCCCGTCAGGCGGTCTTCATCTTCCAGGTGCGCGTGTCGACGACCGCCGCCCCGGCTCCTCCGTTGGCGGTGTCCCGGAGATGCAACGCCTTTCCGTCGCGGCTCACCCACATGTGGACGTTCCACGGATCGTTCCAACCGGGCGTCGGCAAATCCACGCAGACGGCGGCGGGCCGGACGGTGTCGAGCACGTGGATGAACGCGGTGCCGTCGGCGCGCGCGTACAGCGTGTATGCCCAGCGCCCGGTCGGTGACATGGCGCGCGTGATCGGCGATCCGGTCATCGGGCCCGTCTCGCGCCGGTCAGCGATCACGCGCTCGATCAGCCGCTGGCGCCGGAGGTCATAGGCGCGGACGCGATACCGGGTCGCGTCTCCGGCGGCGAGCGACTGGATCAGATAGAGCGTGCGGGCGTTCGGCGAGATCGCGTCATACGACCACGACCCGGGCAGGGTCACCAGTTGCCGGTGCTCGAACGCGGGCGTCGTGAGCACGAGGAAGGTCGACCCTCCGGTACTCCAGGGATACGTCGTGAGCACGAGCCTCTTGCCGTCCGGCGTCATGCCCGTGGGCGTCCAGGCGATCGCCGGGATCGCGAACCGGCCACGCAGGAGCGTCTCGCTCCAGAGCGCGCCGCCGCGCGTGCTCACCGCCTCGAGGAGCGTGCGCCGGCCCTCGACGACGGTGAGGTAGCGGAGCTTTCCGTCGGGCGAGACGACTCCGGTGCCGTCCTGCGCGACGCCCGTCGGCGGCCCGTCTGCGGCGGCACGCGAGACCGCGAGAGCGGCCCCGAGGGCGACGCAACAACAGGTAACGATCAGCAGGCGGCGGTTCATGTCCTCCTCCTCGCTCGGGTTGCCGGGACTACGCAGCCCGAGCGAGGAGAGGTCCGCGGTTCAGCGCGGAGCCGGGACGGTGAGCACGGCCTTCCCGCTGCCGTACGTTCGGATGACGAGCTGCTTCTCGTCAGGGCTCAGCGTCAGCCGCACCGAGCCGAGGTTGTCGGGGTTGCCCTTCCAGTCGAGGTCGATACAGACCGCGACCCGATCCCGCGTGTTCAGCGCGTGGATGAACGGTTGCGCGGCCTGCCGTTGGTAGAGCGTGTACGCCCAGGTGCCGTCCGCGCTCGAGACCCGGCTGAGCGGATAGCCGGTCATCGCGCCCTGCTCGCTCTTGTCGGCGACGGCGCCCTCGACGAGCCGGCGCAGCCCGAGGTCATACGCGCGCACGAGGTACCGAAGCACGCCGGTGGTCGGGAGGATCTGGATCAGGTAGAGCGTGTTTCCGTCCGCAGAGAGCGCGTCGTAGGCCCAGGTGCCGGGCAGGCTGAACGACTGCTGCACGCGAAGAGTCTTCGTGGCGAGCACGGCGAAGCGTGTCGTGGCCTTACCGGCCCCGGTCTCGAGCACGAGCCGTTTGCCGTCGTGCGTCAGGCCTCCCGCCGTTCCGTCGTAGGCGACGAGCGGTACGCCGTAGAACCCGTGCATGGTCAGGTGCCTGAGCATGCGGCCGTCGCCGACGCGAACCGCCTTGACGAAGGTCGTGCTCCCGCGGGGCACCGCGACGTAGCGAACCACGCTGTTCGGCGCCGTCACACCGGCCTCCGCGAATCCCGGTGTAGGCCCGGCCGCCGCGGCGACGGCCGCCGCCAGGCCCGCGACGAGACCGGCGAGAGCGAGGACCTTCAGAAACCACGTATGCATGTGAGCGCTCCTCCTCGTCGTTTTGGCTACTACACCGGCCGGGCGCGAACGGGTCCGGACCTGCACCGCGCTCCCGTGCGTACTTTCGGCGTGGACCTGAAGGGCGGACTCGCTCGTATTGTTGGTGCGCGATGGCCGGCCCGAAGGGCAGCGAGCGGGCCTGGGTTCGGGGGGCCCAGGCGGGATCGGCCTCGGACTTCGAGGCCCTGTTCCGGGCGTACTGGCCGGGCGCGTACCGCGCCGCGTACCTCGTCGTGCACGACGCCGCCGCCGCCGAGGACATCGCCCAGGAGGCGTTCCTGGCCGCCGTCCGCAACCTCGACCGCTTCGACCGCCGCCGTCCATTCGGGCCGTGGCTGCACCGGATCGTCGTCAACCGTGCGATCGACTGGTCGCGGCGACGCGCCCTCCGGGGCGAGGTCGAACTCCACGAGTCGCCGGTCGAGCAGGCGCCGCCCGACGTCGGCCCGGACACCGTCGCCCGCATGCAGGAGCTGTCGCCGGAGCATCGCGCCGTGATTGTCCTGCGCCACCTGCTCGGCTACACACCCGGCGAGATCGCACGGATCCTCGAGCTCCCGCGCGGGACGGTCAACTCGCGTCTACGCCGCGGCCTCGACGAGCTGAAGGGGCGCCTGTGAAGCTCGATTTCGACGTGCCGATCCCGGACGGAGCCGAGGAGCGCGCCCACAGGGTGGCCATGACCGCGTACGGCTCGTTCCGTCCGACCCCGCACCGGCGTTCGTACTGGAAGCCGGCGATCGCGATCGTGGCCGTCGCCGCCCTCGCCGGGGTGCTGGCGAGCCCGCCCGGCCGCTCGGTGATCAACTCCATCCGCGAGGCGGTCGGCGTCAAGAAGGCGCAGCACGAGCTGTTCTCGCTGCCCTCGGCCGGGCGGTTGCTGGTCGAGTCGAAGAGCGGCGCGTGGGTGGTCGACGCCGACGGCTCGAAGCGGCTGCTCGGAAGCTACCGCGAGGCGTCCTGGTCGCCCTTCGGCCGCTTCGTGGTCGGCGGACGAGCGAACGAGGTGGTCGCGCTCGATCCGCAGGGCAACGTCCACTGGACGCTGTCGAAGCCAGGCGTCGAGTTGCCGCGCTGGGGCGGCGTGCGCGCGAACACCCGCATCGCCTTCGTGGCGAACGACGGGTTGCACGTCGTGGCCGGAGACGGTACAGGCGACCGGCTGCTCGTTCCGGGAGCGACTGGCCCCTTTGCCTGGAAGTCGCGCTCACTGGCGAAGCTCGCATACGTCACGGGAAGCGAGGTGCGGGTTGTGAACACCGACTCCGACGTCCTGCAGTGGCGGCGGAGCCGCGCGACGAACGAACCGGTCGAGCGGATCGCGTGGTCGACGAGCGGGTCCGAGCTACTCCTCGTCTCGCTGCACCACCTGATCGTGTTCGACGCGGCCGGCCGCGTGGTCTGGCGAGACGACGGCGCGAGCGCCGACGCGACCTTCATCGGCGACTCGAACAGGATCGCCGTGCTGCGAACCAGCGGCTACGTGATCGAACGCGGCCTGCCCGGCGTGCTCTTCCGCGCCCCCGGCTCGCGCAACCTCGTCTCGGCGCCGGACGGGCGCTGGTTGCTCGTCACCTGGCCGGCAGCCGACCAGTGGATCTTCGTCCGCGCGAACGGGACACACGCGATCCTCGCGTTCTCGGGAATCACGCGCCAGTTCGGCGGGGGCAGCTTCCCCGTGGTCGCCGGCTGGGTCGGCAAGTAGTCTCAGGCCGATGAAGGTTGCGATCGCCCTCGGCGCGCTCGCGCTCGGCGCGGGCGGCTTCACGGTCACGACGCTGCCACGACCGGCGTTCCCGCGTGCAGGCTGGGCGGCATACGCGCCGAACGCGTTCACGCTCGTGTCCTCCCGCTACGAGGCACCGGGAAACCTCGAGCACGACTCGATCATGGCGCCCGCGAACTCGTTCCGGGGGCTCCCCGGCCAGCAGCTGATCACGACCGCAAACCGGAGCTTCGGCATCTACGGCAAAGACGGCTCGACCGGGCGCTATCTCGTCGCGTACGACAGGGTCGGGCACGCGCTCTACACCTTCGACTTCAAGAACTACGGCTGGCCGCCGCGAATCAGGCCCGGCGAGCGCGAGTTCGTATACGAGCAGCCGCAGTGGGCGGCGGAGGCGGGCGGCGTCCTCTACGTAGAAACGACCCATCTCACCTATGCCCGTTCGTCGTACGGCCAGAACGCCTATATCACCGCCATCGACCTGAAGACCAGGCGCCCGATCTGGCGCAGCGGGCCGCTTGTGGCCAACGCGCGGAACTTCGTCGTCACCCCGCACTACCTGATCACCGGCTACGGCTTCACGAACGAGACCGACTACCTCTTCGCGCTCGACCGGAAGACCGGTCGCGGCGCGGGCATCGTCCAGCTCCCCTCTGCGCCCGACACGATCACGCGGCAGGGCTCGCTGATCCACGTGCGCACCTACGACCACGTCATCGTCGTGCGTCTGCGGGGCAAAGCGTGATGCTCGCGGTCGGCGACCGCATCCCCCTCGACGCATCGGTGTGGCTGCACCCGAACGAGCGGCACACCTTCGGCGAGATCGTCGCGGACGGCCCGGTGCTGCTGCTCTTCTACATCTTCGACTGGACCTCGACCTGAACGAACGAAATGGAGATCCTGCGTGACAGGAGGGAGGAGTTCGACCGAATCGGAGTGAAACCGCTCGGTATCTCACGCGATTCGCCGTGGACCCACATCTCATGGATGCAGGCACTCGACCTCAACTTTGGACTGCTCTCGGACTGGAACGCCGAGGCCGTGCGGGGCTTTGGCGTGTCGCGCGATTTTCGGGGCTTTCAGGACATCGCCCGCCGGACAGCGTTCCTCGTGGACGGGGAGGGGACGGTCCGGGCGACGTGGAGCTACGAGGACTCGGAGGTCCCGGACTTCGACGAGCTGATCGCGGCGGCCGGCGCGTTGTAGCCCTCGCCGTCGCGATCTTCGCGGTCGCGGCGGTGCTGGCGGCGGTCCCCGGGATCCAGCACATCGGCAGCGAGTTCCTCGCCGGCGGCGCCCCGGGATACGGAGAGGCGGCGCCCGGCGACCACCTGCAGACCACGTACCACCTCTGGCTCTTCGGCGACCAGGTCGAGCATGGCCGCTACCCCTGGCGCGACCCGTACTCGTTCCGGCCCGAGGCCAAGCCGACGGCCAACCCGGCCGTCTGGCCGTACGGCCTCGTGTTCTGGCCTCTCTACCACGTCTTCGGCCTCGTGCTCGGCTGGAACCTGTTCGTCCTGCTGACGTTCGTCGCCGCGGGCCTGCTCGCGATGGCCTGGCTGCGCGAGCTCGGGCTCGCGCGCGTGCCGGCGATCGTCGGCGGGCTCGCGTTCGAGATCGCGCCCTACCGTGCGCTCCAGAGCGCCGGTCACTTGCTCGGGCCGATCTCGCTGCTCCTGCCGCTCTCGCTCCTGGCGCTCGAGCGGGGCCGCCGCGGCAACCCGGCCTGGCTCGCGCTCTCGGCGGTCGCGATCGCCTCGATCCCGCTCTCGGGGCAGGTGCACCTGGCGATCGGGGCCGTGCCCTTCTACGCCGCGTACGCGCTCGTCCGGCTGCCCGCGGTCAAGCAGCGGCGGTCGCTCTACCTCGCCGGGGCCGGGACCGGCGTCGCGCTCGCGATCGGCGCCGGTCTTCTCATCGACCGCGTCGTCGTCCAGGGCTCGCTGAGCGCGCAGGGGCGTTCGCTGAGCGCGGTCGCGGCGTACTCGGCGAGCTGGCTCGACTTCTTCAGTCGCACCCAGCGACACGGGAGCGAGAGCTTCGTCTTCCTCGGCTGGCTGACGCCGCTCGTCGCGATCGTCGGGCTGTACCTGCTCTTCCGCACCGGCCGGGCGTGGCTCGCAGCCGTCCTCGGCCTCGGCGCCGTGATCCCGATGCTGCTCGCGCTCGGGACGAACACGCCGCTCTATCGGCCCGTCCACGCGATCGTGCCGGGGCTCCAGTACCCGCGCGTACCGGAGCGGCTGATGCCCGTCGCGTGCCTCGCGGTCGCAGCACTGGTCGCCTTCGGGGTCCAGCTGCTCGCAGACGATCGCGTGCTCGGCCCGGGCTGGGGCCGCCGGGCCGGGATCGTCGCAGCCGTCGCCGTCGTTGCGATCGCCGCCGATCTCCACTACGAGGCGCTGAAGGCGACGGCTGCGGACGAGGGGAACAGGGCCTACAAGGCACTCGAGGGCGGCACCCGCGACGCGCGGCTGCTCGAGGTGCCCGTCTTCCTTCCGGACACGCACTACGGCAGCGTGTACGAGTACTACGACACGGGCCCGCAGCGCGAGCGGCCGAGCGGCTACTCGACGACGGCGCCCGTGGTCGCCGACGTCATCGCACGGAAACTGCAGGCGATCAACTGCGGCGACTGGACGACTCGCCCCGGCCTCGAGCTGCAGAAGCTCGGCGTGCGCGAGATCGCCTTCCACCGGGGCCTGTTCGTCCTCAACCCCGCCGTGCCCGGACGCGCGTGGTTCGCGTGGCGCGGGCTCGTCCAGCACGGCTACCGGCGGTGGGCCCAGGACGGGGAGGTGACGATGCTCGACCGCCTACACGGTCACGGGCCGGCACCGAAGGCACCCGTCCGCGAGCCGCGGCGCGACACGGCGCAGCTCTGCGCCGGCTGGTACGGGAACGACGGCAACGGCCGCGCGATGTCGTCCGGGCACGCACCGCTGTGGGCCTACTCGAACGGCCCGGCCAGCTCGCTCTCGCTCGTCATGCGCTCCTACGCCGGGATCCCCGTGACTTTCTCGGTCGACGGCCACCGCCTGTTCACGCGCCGCATCTCGGCGCTCACAGAGGCTCGCATCCCGCTCGGCGCCAAAGGCTGGCACCTCGTCGCGCTCGATACGCCGACGCTCCGCGAGGTCGACGGCAGGCGCGAAGGCGCGCGACTGATCGCCTACGCGCTCGATTGATTTCCGGGCCGCGACCCGGTAGAAACCGGGCGTGCTGGCGATCACGACCTACGAGTGGCTGAAGACCGGGCACGTCCTCGCGTCGGTGCTCTGGGTCGGCGGCGGCGCGATGCTCACCCTGCTCGCGCTCATGACGATCGGCATGCGCGATCCGGTGCGGCTGGCGCAGTTCGTCAAGCAGGTCGCGTTCCTCGGCTCCGCCTACATTCCCCTCCTGTCGCTGATGGTGGTCGCCTTCGGGTTCGGCATGGTCGAGAACGGTGACCTGGGTTACAGCGCGACCTGGATCCAGATCGCCATCGCGGGTTGGGCCGCCTCCTTCGCGATGGGCGCCGGCTTCCTCGGCCCGACGTCGAAGAAGGTCGACAGGCTGATCGAGGCGCACGGGCCCGAGAACGCCGAGGCGCAGGCGCTGATCGGGCGGCTGTTGTTCGTCGCCCGCATCGACGTCGTGCTGCTGCTCTTCATCGTGTTCGACATGACCGCGAAGCCGTGGTCCTAGCGGCCGCCCTCTGATCGCGGCGTCGCTCTTCGGCAAGCCTCTCCCGGACGGCGGGACGATCGGCGTCGCCTCGCCCGCGACCGGTGTGTTCAAGCGCTCCGAGGTCGAGCGCGGCGTCGAGTGGTGGCAGTCCCGGGGCTACCGGGTCAAGCTCGCCGAGGGCGTGTTCGCGAACGACGACTGGGTCGCCGGAGCGGCCGAGCAGCGCGCCCGCGACCTCGAGGCCCTCTTCGCCGCCCCGGAGGTCGACGCCGTCCAGTGCTTCCGCGGCGGCTACGGATCGGCGCAGCTGATCCCGCTGCTCGACTTCGACGTGATCGCCGCCAACCCGAAGCCGTTCGTCGGCTACTCCGACATCACGGCGCTGCACGAGTCGATCCGTCAGCGGACCGGCCTGGCGACGTTCTACGGCCCCAACCTGATGAGCGTCGGCTACCCGGGCGCGACCGAATTGACGCGCACGGAACTGCTCGCACGCCTCCATGGGACGACCGGCGAGGTGCCGCGCCCACCGGAGGATCCGTACCTGCGCACGATCGCCGGCGGGCGGGTGACGGCGCCGCTCGTCGGCGGCTGCCTCTGGCTGCTCGCGCAGACGATGGGGACGCCCTGGGAGTTCGACGCGGCCGGGGCGATCCTGTTCTTCGAGGACGTCGACCTCCACAGCTGGCACCTGGACGGCTTCCTCGTGCAGCTGCAAGCTGCCGGAAAGCTCGACGGCGTCGCCGGGGTCGTCGTCGGCGAGATCGCGGGCAGCGAGTTCCCGGAGCTGCGCACCGGCTTTCCCCGAGTGAAGTCGATCGAGAACGTGCTCGAGCACCGCCTCGGCTCCCTCGGCATCCCGGTGCTGCACGGCCTGCCGCTCGGCCACGGGAAGCACCTGGCCACGCTGCCGCTCGGCGTGACGTGCACCCTCGACGCCGACGCGCGCACGCTCACGGTCGACGAGCCAGCCGTCCGCTAACCGAGCTCTCTTCTCTTCCCCCCGGGGCCTTCGGCCCTGGCCGCCCGGTTTGGACCCTAGCCGTGAAATCCGCACGCGTGGGAGACGCAGGTGTGACAAGTCACGCACCACCGCTGCCTTCCCTTTCCCCCGGCGTTCACAGCAAACTCTCAGGATCGCGCACGGAAAACTCAGGAGGCTCACAGCATCGCGTGGGACGGTGAAGCCATGAATCAGACAACGCAGGACCACCGGATCCTCGTCGTCGACGACGAGCCGTCGATCGTCGACGCCGTCGCGACCGCACTTCGCTACGAGGGCTACGAGGTCGAGGAGGCACGCACCGGCCGCGACGCCCTGACCGCGGCGACGACATTCGACCCCGACCTGATCGTCCTCGACTGGATGCTCCCGGACGTCGAGGGCATCGAGGTCGGCCGGCGGCTCCGCGACCGCGGCTACAAGACGGCGATCCTGTTCCTGACCGCGAAGGACGCGACCGAGAACAAGGTCGAGGCGCTGCGGGCGGGCGGCGACGATTACGTGACGAAGCCGTTCAGCCTCGCCGAACTGGTCGCGCGCGTGCAGGCGATCCTCCGGCGCACGTCGAGCGAACTCCCGGGCGACGTGCTCAGCTTCGCCGACCTGACACTCGACGAGGCCCGGCACGAGGTCTTCCGCGGCGAGACGCAGGTGCCCCTGACCGCGACAGAGTTCAACCTGCTGCGCTACTTCCTCCTCAACCCGCGCCGCGTGCTCTCGAAGGCGCAGATCCTCCAGAACGTGTGGCGCTACGACTTCGGCGGCAACTCGAACGTCGTCGAGACCTACGTGAGCTACCTTCGCAAGAAGCTCGACGCGTCCGGCCCACCCCTGATCAGGACGGTGCGGCAGGTCGGCTACATGCTCGACGTCGAGCGGGACTAGCGACCCGTGCGGCGCCTGTCGCTCCGCACCCGGCTGGTCCTCGGCCTGCTCGTCCTCGCCGCGGCCGGGCTGGTCGCAGCCGACATCGCGACGTACAAGTCGCTGAGCTCGTTCCTGTTCGATCAGGTGGACAGCAACCTGAACGCGGCCCACCCGGGCGTCGAGCAGACCGTGTTCCAGGGAGACGACAGTGGCGGCCGTGGCGGGCCTGGACACGGCCGCTTCAACGCACAGGTGCCGGGCGACTGCGTGCAGGTGCGCCGCCAGACCGGAGCCGTGGTCGGAAGCACCTGTTATGCGGCGTTTCCCGGCGCGACCGCGTCCTCGGCACCCAAGTGGCCGTCGACGGTCTCACTTCCGACCAGGGCCAACACGGCGGAGGGTGATCGCGTGCGCTTTCTCACCGTGCCCGCCGCGAAGGGCGGCGGTCGCTATCGGATCCGAGCGTCGATCGAGGCTCGAGCTCCCGGCTACCTCCTCATGATCGCGTCGCCGCTGAAGAGCGTCGACGCCACGCTGCACCGCCTGTTTCTCATCGAGCTCTTCGTGGCGCTTGCCGTCCTGGTCGCCCTCGTGGCCCTCGCGCTCTGGGTCGTGCGGATCAGCCTGCGCCCGCTCGTCGCCATCGAGCGAACGGCAGCAGCGATCGGGGCCGGTGATCTTTCCCGCCGAGTCGAGCGCGCCGAGCCGAACACCGAGATCGGCCGGCTCGGGCTGGCGCTGAACGCGATGCTCGGACAGATCGAGAGCGCCTTTCGAGCCCGGGAGGCGTCCGAGGCGAGGTTACGCCGCTTCGTCGCCGACGCATCGCACGAGCTGCGCACGCCGCTCGCCGCGGTTCGCGCCTACGCGGAGCTGTTCCGCCGTGGCGCCGCCTCGCGGCCGGACGACCTCGAGCGCGCGATGGGCGGCATCGGCCGCGAATCGGAGCGCATGAGCCTGCTCGTCGACGACTTGTTGCTGCTCGCCCGTCTCGACGAGGGGCGACCGCTGGAACGCGAGCCGGTCGCACTCGACGAGGTCGTCGGTGAAGCGGTCGAGACGGCGCGCACGGTCGAGCCTTCGAGGCCGATCAGCCTGGACACGGTGGACGCCGTCGTGCTCGGAGACCGTGACCGGCTCCGACAGGTCGTCGACAACCTGCTCTCGAACGTCCGCTCGCACACACCCGCCGGCAGCCCCGTGCACGTGCGCGTCTCTCGCAACGGCACAGACGCCGTACTCGAGGTCGAGGACTCGGGCCCCGGGCTCGGCGAGGAGGAAGCGGAGCAGGTGTTCGAGCGCTTCCACCGCGGCGACCCCTCGCGCTCTCGCTCGAGCGGCGGCGTCGGGCTCGGCCTGTCGATCGTCGCCGCGGTCGCGGAGGCGCACGGCGGCACCGCCTCGGCCCGCTCGACGCCCGGCGAGGGCTCGACGTTCGTGGTCACGCTGCCGCTGCTCTCAGACTCCCCTTGACGCGTTCCCAGTGAGCTCCAAGCAAAGCGGGACACTCGTCGCGTGCAATGGCGACTCGCGCTCGAACCGTTAACTCGCGCTCTCTATACCCGCGGCAGCGGGATTCGGCCGCTGACGCCCTGCAGGCCGGTGAGGCGTTCCGCCGTCGTCCGCTCGGCAGCCTCGCGGCTCGCGACATGGCTCGTGACGGCGCCGAGAAAGTCCTCGCGCGTCAGCGCGTAGAGCTCCGCGGCAGTGCTCGCCGTGACCGTTGCCGTGCGCGGCACGTCCCGGAGCAACGCGATCTCCCCGACGTGGTCGCCCGGCCCGAGCGTCGCCACCGGCTTGCCTTCGACGGCGACGTCCATCTGGCCACTGGAGATCAGATAGAAGCGATCGCCGTGATCGCCTTCACGGATGAGCACGTGCCCTGGCTCAACGGAGAGCGGCATGAGCTGGCCCGCGAGCCGCTCGAGCGTCGCACCGGGAAGCGGAGCGAAGATCGGCGTCCGCCCAAGCAGCTCGAGCCGGTCGGCCGCAGGTGCGGTCGCCGAGGCGTCGATCCGAATCAGACGCGGTCCGATCAGGATTACGAGCACGGCCACTGAGAGTCCGACCACCGCCAGCGTTGCCTCGATGCTGAGCCCCGCGAGCAGCAGCGGCGCGAGCGCCGCGCCGATGCCGAGCGCCGCGAGGAAGATCATCTGCAGGACGCCCCAGACGCGGGCGAGCACGGCCTGCGGGACAGCACGCTGCAGGAGGGTGAACCCCGACACGTCGAGCAGCGTGTTGCCGGCGCCGACCGCGCCAAAGCAGACGACGGCCAGCGCAGTCGTCGGCCTCGCGGCGATCAGCCCGAGCGGCGCACCGATGAGGAGCGCACCGATGACGAACGGGACGCTGAGTCGCCGGATGCCCACGAACCCGGCCGAGACGACCGCGCCCACGAGGGCGCCCACCCCGAAGGCTCCGTTGAGGTAGCCGACACCCGAGTTGCCGATGTGGAGGAGGTCGATGGCAACCGTCACCACGAGGACCTCCGTCGCCCCGAGGACCACCGACGTCGCCGCGAACAGCAGGACGATGATCAACAGCCGCTGATTCGACCCGATCGTCCTGAAGCCCGCGAGGGCGCTCGTGAGGAGCTTCTCCGACGCCTCGCCCAGGGGCTCTTCTGCGGCCGTCGCGGCTGCCGCCGCGTCCGCTGCGACCTCCTCCTCAGGCGGGTGGATCCGGTTGACGAACCACGCCGACCAGACGATCAGGATGGTCGTGAAGACGAACACCGTCTGGACATTGGTGAACGCGAGCAACGCTCCTCCGATCGCCGGACCGGCGAAGAAGCCGACGCTGTCGATCGTGCTCGAAGTGACGTTTGCGGCGGTCAACTCGGTCGGCGTCCGGGCCAGGGTCGGCAGCAGCGCGGCCTGCGCGGGCTCGAAGGCCATCCCGACCACGGTGATCACCCCGGTCAGCACGTACACGGCGATCGGCGCGGATCCCTTCCAGACCAGGAGAGCCGCGACGAGGATCAGGATTCCACGCCCGAGGTCGGAGGCGATCATCACGCGCTTTCGCGGGTAGCGATCCGCGATCACGCCGAGCAGCGGCGACGCGAGGCCGGCAGGGATCGTCCGGATGACCCAGACGAGCGCCACAGCCTTCGCACCGTTCGTGTTGAAGGCGTAGACAGAGACCGCGATCGAATACGCCCAGGCGCCGATCGTCGAGCCGGTGGCGGCGTACTCGAGCCGGCGAAGGTTCGGGTTCGAGAAGACCTCGCGAAACGCGAGCGCTGACTCGCCCATCTGCGTCCGAACACCTGCCATGGCGTCGCAGCATCGTCTGCTCGCGGGCAAATATCAAGTTAGAGCTTGCTGGTTGGAGCTTGCTACAGGCCGGGATCCTGTGTACATTCCGATCCAGCTGGGAAGATTCTCGCGTCGAAGCGCGTCCAGTATCTGTAAGCGCTTTCCGCTTCGTGGCCGAAGGGAGGGTTGGAGCGGTGCAAAAAGCCAAGGGCAAGTAAGACCTCTGGAAACAGATCAGATTTAGGACAGGCGGCGAGAGCCGCCTGTCCTGCTTTGACGGGCTACATGCCCATGGAGTGGAACCCGGCGTCGACGTAGAGCGTCGTCGCGGACACGTTCCGGGCCGAGTCCGAGAGCAGGTACGCGGCCGCGGCGCCGACGTCGTCGGCGTCGATCTGGCGGTGCAGCGGCGCGCGCTCCTCGACGATCGCCTCCATCGTCGGGAAGCCGGCGATCGACCGCGCCGCCAGCGTGCGGATCGGCCCGGCGGAGATCGCGTTCACGCGGATGTTCTTCTGGCCGAGGTCCCAGGCCAGGTACCGAACCGACGCGTCGAGCGCAGCCTTGGCGACGCCCATCACGTTGTAGTGCGGCACGGCGCGCTCGCCGCCGAGGTAGGTCATGGTCAGGATCGAGCCGCCGCCGCGCGACTCCATCAGCGGCTCGGCCGCGCGGGCGCACGAGACGAGCGAGTACGCGCTGACGTCGAGTGCGAGCCAGAAGTTGTCGCGCGACGTGTCGGTGAACCGGCCGGCGAGATCCTCAGCGGCCGCGAAGGCGACGGAGTGGACGAGCAGGTCGAGGCCGCCGCCGAACGCCTCGCCCACCTCGGCGAACACGCGCGCGACGTCGTCGTCGGAGCGGACGTCGCACGACGTGACGAGCGGGCTCGAGATGCTGTCGGCGAGCTCACGGACGCTGCTCTCGATGCGCTCGCCCTGGTACGTGAACGCGAGCTGTGCGCCCTCGTCGGCGAGCGCGCGGGCGATCGACCACGCGATCGATCGCTTGTTGGCGACCCCGAGGACGAGCCCCTGCTTTCCGTCGAACCGCCCAGCCATGCGGGCGCGAGTGTACGCTAGGCGCCGCCCAGTGCGCCGGATCATCCTTTCGATCATGCTCGTCGCGGCGCTCCTCGGGAGCGCTTCCGCCTCCGCAGGGCTGATCCCACTCCGCCGTCATTTCGGCGACGTGACGATCCCGCGGGTCACGCACGGGACGATCGCCCTCCCGTCCGCCTCCGAGCGCGGGAAGGCGACCGTGATCGTGACGCTCGCCCTGGCGCCGCTGGCGCAGGCCTACGTGAACGGGCTCGGCTACCGCGTCGGCCAGCGACAGCTGGACGTCGCGAGCCGCTCGTCCGAGGCGTACCTGGCGAAGCTGGACGCGGCGCAGCGGGTCGCGATCGCCCGCCTCCGCCGGGCGATCCCGCAGGCGCGCGTCTCCTGGCACTACCGGGTCGTCCTCGACGGCTTCGCCGTCACCGTTCCCGCTACGCAGCTTCCGCGCCTGCTGCAACTCGGGTTCGCGCACGTCTACCCGAGCTCGCGCTACACGCTCTCGCTGAACAAGAGCGGCAGCGTGATCGGGGCCACGCAACTCGAGGCGGCGACCGGCGCGAGCGGCGCCGGCATCAAGATCGGCGTCGTCGACGACGGGATCGACCAGACGAACCAGTTCTTCAACCCGACCGGCTTCTCGTACCCGCCCGGTTTCCCCAAGGGCAACACGGCCTTCACGACGCCGAAGGTGATCGTCGCGCGCGCCTTCCCGGGCCCGGGCTCGGGAACGGCCGGCACGCTGCCGCTCGACCGGCAGGCCTCGTTCCATGCCACGCACGTGGCCGGAATCGCCGCCGGCGACGCGAACACGACGGCACCGCCCGGCCGCGACCACCCGACGGTCACCGGCCTGTCCGGCGTCGCCCCGCGAGCGTGGCTCGGCAACTACCGGGTCTTCAACGTTCCCGCGCCGCTCGTCGGCGGTGACTTTGCCGAGACGCCGCAGATCGTGGCCGCCTTCGAGAGCGCCGTGTCCGACGGAATGAACGTGATCAACTTCTCGGGCGGCGGGCCGGAGAGCGATCCCGCGAACGACGCGATGATCCCAACGGTCCGCAACGTCGCCGCAGCCGGCGTCGTCCCCGTGATCGCGGCCGGCAACGACCGTGACGACTTCGGGTACGGCACCGCGGGCTCCCCGGGCTCGGCCCCGGAGGCGATCACCGTCGCGGCCGTGACGAACCTGCACTACTTCGGCCAGACGCTGACCGTCGTCTCGCCGTCGCTCCAGGGCCTGAATCCCTTCCCCGTCGTCCCGACCTCGGACGGCGTCCCCAGTGCATGGGCGACCACGCCGCAAACGCTCGTCGACGTCGGCACGCTCAAGGGGACGAACGGCAAGCCGGCGGAGCGGCACCTCTGCGGCCCGGCCTCGGATCCCGAGCTGCTCAAGGCGACGCTCCCCGACGGCTCGCTGAAAGGGAAGATCGCCCTCGCCCAGCGCGGAAACTGCAGCTTCTTCTCCAAGGCCTACCGCGCGGTCTCCGCGGGCGCGATCGGGCTGATCGTGAGCGACAACCGGGCCGGCGACCCGAACCCGATTCCAATCGCGCCCGGCTTCCCGATCGCGATGATCTCCGACCTCGACGGCCAGCGCCTCGTCAGCGCGACGGCATCGACGGGCGGGCAGGCGAAGATCACGATCGGTCGCGACGAGTTGGAGATCCAAACCGGCCGCTCCGGCGTGATCACGAGCTTCTCGTCGGCCGGACTGACCGACTTCGGCCATCTGCTGAAGCCGGACGTCTCGGCGCCGGGAGCGCAGGTCCTCTCCTCGACGCTGCCCGAGTTCGCCGGGTCTCCCTTCATGGTGCTCGACGGGACGAGCATGGCCACCCCGCACATCGCGGGCTCGGCCGCCCTGCTCCTCCAGCGCCATCCGAGCTGGACGCCGAAGCAGGTGAAGTCGGCGCTGATGTCGACCGCCGGCCCGGCCTGGGCGGACACGTCGAGGACGAAGGAGGCGTCGGTGCTGCTCGAGGGCGCCGGGCTCGCCTGGCTGCCGACCGCCGACAACCCACTCGTCTTCACCGACCCGCAGTCGCTCTCGCTCGGGGAGCTGAACGTCACCGGGGGCGCGCAGAGCAAGCAGATGCTCCTGAACGTGTCCGACGCGGGCGGCGGCGACGGGACGTGGCAGGTCGAGCTCCACCCGCAGAGCGCCTCGACAGGCGCCTCGCTCGACGTGTCGCCGATGGTGATCGTCGCACCCGGCGGCACCGGGATGCTCACGGTGACGGCACGCGCCACGGCCGACGCCGTCGCGGGCGACGACTACGGCTTCCTCGTCCTGCGGCGGGGGAACGACACGCGGCGCATCCCCTACGACTTCTTCGTCGGCCGGCCGGGCCTCGCCGCGCAGACGGCCGTCGCGCTCAAGACCGTCCAGACGGGCGACACGCGCAAGGGCACGAACCGGGCCTCTGTCTACCGCTGGCCGACGGCGCCGTTCGGGCAGCCGGCGAGCTACACCGGCCCGACGATGGACGAGAAGGGCAAGGAGCACCTCTACGTGACGACTCTGACGAAGAACGTGGTCAACTTCGGCGTCGCGGTCCAGTCGGAGTCGTCCGGCTCGCTCGTCGACCCGTGGCTGCTCTCGGCACCGGACGAGAACACCGTCCAGGGCTACGCGGGCACGCCCGTGAACGTCAACGGGATCATGGTCGACTACCACGTCGACCTCGGAGCCGCGGGCGCGGTATTCGCGAGCCCGGGCCGCTACTACTTCTCCGTCGACTCGCAAAGCGACCCGGTGTCGGGGAAGTCGCTCGCGGGCAGCTACGTCCTGCGCTCGTGGGTGAACGACCTCAAGCCGCCCAAGGTGACGCTCCTGACGACCCGTGTCGCCGCCGGTCGGCCCACGATCGCGCTCCGCGTGACCGATTCGCAGGCGGGCGTCGACCCGTTCTCCGTGGCGTTCGGCTACGGCCAGCAGCTCGTCGGCGCGGCCGCGTTCGATCCGCTGACCGGCACGGTCCTGATCCCGATCCCTGCGAGCGCGTCCCAGCTCAACGCGGGCCACCCGAAGGTGCTCCTGCTCGCCTCCGACAACCAGGAGGCGAAGAACGTGAACACGCTGGGCGCGAACGCACTGCCGAACACGACGATCAAGACCCTGGCGATGTCGGTCGTGGACGGCCCGGCGATCACCTGGATCACGCCGCAGGCGAACGCGTGCGCGAAGAAGTCGGAGCCGCTGGGCGTGCTCGCAAGCGACACGTCGAAGATCACGGGCGTCACGTTCCTCGACGGCGCTCGCAAGCTGGCGACGGACAAGACCGGCGTGGCGGACATCTACACCGCGACCCTGAAGACAAGCGGCCTCGCCCGCGGCCACCACGTCCTGCACGCGGTCGTCACCGACCGCGCCGGGCACAAGGCCACGGCCACCCGCACTGTTCGCGTCTGCTAGCCGCCGCGTGACGGCGGCGCAGATCGGCGAGACTTCGGGTCGAGCCATGGAGCAGATCGCAGTCGTCACGGGTGGGTCGTCGGGGATCGGGGCGGCGCTGGCGCGGGCGCTGGCCGCCCGCGAGTGGCGGTGCGTCCTGATCGCCCGCCGCGAGGAGCCCCTGCGCAAGCTGGCCGAGGAGGTCGGCGGCGAATACGAGGTGTGCGACGTCGCCGACCGGGACGCCGTCGACCGCACGGCGGCGGCCGTCCTCGAGCGCCATCCGCAGATCAAGCTGCTGGTGAACAATGCCGGCATCCCCGGCCGCACCGGCTTCGTCGACTCCGACCCCGACCGGATCGACCTCGTGACACGCGTCAACTACCTCGGCGGCGTCTGGTGCCTGAACGCGTTCTTGCCCGGCCTGCTCGCCGCCGCGCCCTCGGACGTCGTCAACGTCGCCTCCGTGGCCGGAACCGTCACCGCCGGCACGTCCGGGCCCTACAGCGCCTCGAAGCACGCGCAGGTCTCGTTCTCGCGCGCCGTCACCGCCGAGCTCAAGCCGCAAGGCGTGCGCGTGCACACGATCCTCCCCGGCTTCGTCGAAACGGAGGGCTTCCCGCAGCGCTCGGTCTTCCCGCGCCTCATGCACCCGCTGATCGCCGAGCCGGAGGACGTGGCGAAGGCCGTTCTGCATGCGCTCGACCGCGACAAGCGCGAGGTCTACGTCCCCTGGTACTACCGCTTCGCGACGCTCGCACAGGCCCTCTTCCCGGGGCCCGTCGCGCACACGGCCGCCTCGGGGCGGCTCAAGAAGCCCGCGTAGCTCATTCGAAAAGATTGAGGGTTTCCGGGATTTCGCTCCGGAGGGCTCCCGCATACCGTCGAGCGCAGCTTGTCGGAGCCCACTTCGAAAGGGAGCGTGAAGATGATGGAGGCACTCAGGAGCCGACGGTGGCGGGCGCTGACGCTCGGCGTCGTGGCAGTCGTCGTGTTCGCCGCCGCCGGAGCAGTCGCGTACGCGTCGATCCCCGATGCGGGCGGCCTGATCCACGGCTGCTACAAGACGAACAAGGGTGACCTGCGGGTCATCGACCCCTCTGCCGGCGGCTCCTGTCAGTCGAGCGAGATACCGCTCGACTGGAACCAGCAGGGCGTTCCCGGGCCGCAGGGGCCGCAGGGAATCCAGGGGCTGCAGGGGCCGCAGGGCGTCCAGGGGCAGCAGGGGGCCTCGGGCGTCAGCGGCTACGAGATCGTCTCGCACGACCAGAACATCCCGGATGGCACGGGACAGTACGACGTCGTGAGCTGCCCGAACGGCAAGAAGGCGGTCGGAGGCGGCTTCGTCGCTGACGACTTCCGCGACCTCACGATCCAGATGAGCGGGCCGACCGCCGACGGATCGGGCTGGGTCGTGAACGTCGTCTCGCACGGGCCCGGCAACGTCCAGGGCCATCTGCGCGCGGTCTGCGTGAACGTTGGCTGACCGGCGCACAACCGACCACACGAGAGGAGAGATCCACATGCTCAACGCACTCAAGCGCAGGCGCTGGCTCGGCCTGACCGCAGTCGTCGTCGGCCTTGTCGTCTCGGCCGCCCTCGGCGCCATCGCCTACGCGTCGATCCCGGACGCGGGGGGCGTGATCCACGGCTGTTACAAGAACGGGAACGGCGACCTGCGCGTGATCGACAGCAGCGCCGACTCGTGTAAGAGCAGCGAGACGGGGCTCAACTGGAACAAGCAGGGTATTCCCGGGCCCCAGGGGCCACAGGGAGCACAAGGCCCTCAGGGCCAACAGGGGCCGCAGGGGCCTGAAGGAACGGGTCACGCGTACACGGCGACCTCGGGCGGCTTCGTGACGATTCACGGCTCGACCGATGTGATCACGCTGAGCGGACTGCCCGCGGGAACCTACCTGGTGTGGTCGCCGGTCGAGGTCGTCGGCGACAACGACGACGGTACGAACAACACCTGCTTGTTCGTGGTCAACGGCAGCACGCTCGTGCTCGGAGAAGGCGACACGTTCATGTACGACGGGAAGGACAACGGGTTCGGGCGGGCGGACATGTTCGCGATCGTGACTGTGCCTACCGACAACAGTTCGATCGCGACGAGGTGTGACGCGAATACGGACGGCGCGCAGGAGTTCGGCCGCACGACCGCGCTCAAGGTCGGAGCTGTGAACTAGGCACGACGACAGAGCACATCGAGCGGGCCGGGCGGCGTGAGCACTCGGCCCGCTTGCTTCGGGCAGGTCAGCTCTGCTATCCACCCATGAGGGTGACGGAGCTCGGGAGTCGCCAGGGGGAGCAGATCGTCGGGCGCGAGCCGGAGCTGGCGCTGCTCGGGCAGTTCCTCGACTCGGCGCCGGGACGGCTCCTGCTCACCGGCGGCCCGGGGGCAGGCAAGACGACGATCTGGGAGGCCGCGCTCCACGCCGCCCGCCGCCGCCGGCTCCGCATCCTCGTCGCTCGCCCGAGCGGCGCCGAGACGCAGCTCGCGTTCGCCGGACTCGCCGACCTGCTCGACGAGGTCGACGGCGGCGACCTCGAGGGGCTCCCGTCGCCTCAGCGGCACGCATTGGAGGTGGCGCTGCTGCGCGCAGATCCGGAGGGCGCGCAGCTCGGGCCACGGGCGGTCGCGGCCGGCCTGCTGAGCGCGCTGCGCGAGCTCGCAGCGCGGGAGCCCGTGATGGTCGCGATCGACGACGTGCAGTGGCTCGACGCTCCGTCGGCGGACGCGCTCGCTTTCGCCGCGCGGCGCCTCCGCAGCGACGACGTGACGTTCCTGCTCGTCAGGCGCTCCGGCACCACCTCCACTCTCGTCCAGGAGCTCGAGCCGATCGGCCTCGAGCGCCTCGCGGTCACCCCGCTGAGCCTCGGCGCGGTCCGCCGGATCCTCGTGGAGCAGCTCGGCCTGCGCCTGCCGCGACGCGTTGTCCGCCAGATCTTCGAGTCGACAGGCGGCAATCCCCTGTTCGTCCTCGAGGTCGGCCGCACGCTCCTCGACCGGGAGCCGCCGCGGATCGGCGAGCAGATCCCGGTGCCGGACCGGGTCGAAGACCTGCTCGGGACACGCGTCGCGCAGCTCTCGAAGCCGGTGCGGAAGCTCCTGCTGGCACTCGCGCTCAGCGGTGATCTGCGGGCGTCGCAGCTCGCCGGCCTGGGAGACGCGGGCTCGCTCGACACCGCAGTCTCCGACGGGCTGATCGTCGTCGACGACGACCGGCCGCGCGCATCGCACCCGTTGCTCGCGGCGGCCGCACTCCAGCGCTCGACGGCCGGCGAGCGCCGCGCGCTGCACCTCGAGCTCGCGGAGGTACTCGCGACCGACGGCGAGCTCCGCGCTCGCCATCTCGCGCTCGCGGCGGATGAGCCGGACGGAGAGCTCGCCGCCACCGTCGCGGCAGCGGCGGAGCGCGTGTCGGACCGTGGCGCCGCGCCGGAAGCCGTCGTCCTCGGCGAGCACGCTCTCCGCCTCACACCTCCGGACGCCCCGGAGCGGGGCGACCGCGTGATCGCGCTCGGAGAGTACCTCGTAGTTGCCGGCGAGCTCGAACGCGTCGAGGCCCTGCTCGCGCCCGAGTTCGACGCACTCCCGACGGCGGCGACCCGCGTCCGGGCCTGCCGCCTGATGTGCGAGGCGGTCCCGACCGTCGACGACAGTACGCGGCTGCTCGAGCGTGCCCTCGGCGAGTGCGGAGACGACCCGACGCTGCACGCATTGATCCTGGCCGAGATGGCGACGGATCGCGCCGTCCTGCGGGTCGAGCAGATCGCCGCGGCGGAGGCGACCGCGCTCGCCGGGCTGCCGGCGGCGCGCGCGACCGGGCCGGAGGCCGAGCGCGACGTGCTCCAGGCGCTCGCCTGGGGGCGAAGCCTGCGCGGCCGTCCGATCGACGACTTGTGCCGCCAGTTCGACGAGGTGTCGGAGGCGACCTACTTCCTCGCCGCGTCGCCCCACCGGATCGCGGGCCAGCGGCTCGTCTGGCGAGGCCAGACCGCACGAGCGAAGGACGTCTTCGCGCAGCTGATCGCCCTCGCCGACGAGCGAGGTGAGTCGCTCTCGTACGTCCTCTACCGGCTGCACGTGTGCGAGAACCACCTCCGCGCAGGCGACTGGGACGCGGCCGCGGAGGTCATGGACGATTGGGAGCAGTCGGGTGACCGCCGGCTCCTCTTCGCACCCATGTACGAGCGTTGCCGTGCGCTCCTCGCCGCCGGCCGTGGCGACGCCGAGGAGGCGGAGCGATGGGCGGCGGAAACGATCGCCCGCGCCGAGACGACCGGCGTGCGCTGGGACGAGCTCGAAGCCCGCCGCGCCCGGGGTATTGCCGCCCTGCTCGCCCACGAGCCCGAGCGGGCCGCCGAGAGCCTGAGGATCGTCTGGGAGCAGACCGAGCGCGAAGGCGTCGAGGAGCCCGGGGTGTTCCCGGTCGCCCCCGACCTGGTCGAGGCGCTGGCCGAGCTCGGAGCCGCAGACGAGGCCACGGCGGTGACCGCACGGCTTACCGAGCTCGCCGAGGCGCTCGAGCACCCCTGGGGCCTGGCGACCGCGAGGCGCTGCGGGGGCGTCACGCGGCTCGATGCGAAGCGGTACGAGCAGGAGGCGGCGGCGTTGAACGACGCGGCCGCCGACTACGAGAGGTTGGGGCTCCGCTTCGATCAGGGTCGGACGCTCCTCGCGCTCGGCCGCGGCCGGCGACGGCTCAGGAAGTGGGGCGATGCGCGGCGCACGCTCGAACAGGCGATCGCCGTCTTCGAGGAGATCGGATCACCCGGGTGGGTCGAGTCTGCGCGCTCGGAGCTCTCGCGAGTCGGCGCCCGGAAACCGACGCCCGCCGGCGAGCTGACGCCGACCGAGCAGCGAATCGCCGAGCTCGCGGCGGAGGGTCTCGCCAACAAGGAGATCGCCCGGACGCTCGTCGTGACCGTCCACACGGTCGAGGTCCATCTCTCGCACGCGTACGCGAAGCTCGGCATCCGCTCGCGCTCACAACTGGCTGCACGGCTCGCCGAGAGCGGCTAGCGGCGCTGCCAAAGATTGAGGTTTTCCGGGATTTCGCTCCGGGGCGCGTCGGCGTACCGTCGAACCCATGCCCGAATACCTCGCCGAGCTCTACCTCTCCCGGTCGGACCGCACGGCACTGCTGAAGGAGGCCGAAAGCGCCCGCCGGGCTGCCGAGGAGGTCAACCGCGAGGGGCTGCAGGTCCGATACGTGCACTCGATCTTCGTCCCGGACGAGGAGACCTGCTTCTTCCTCTACGAGGCCGTCTCGGCCGACGCAGTGCGAGAGGCCGCGCGCCGCGCCGCCTTGCCGCTGGAACGCGTCTCCGAGGCCTTCACCGAACCGAAAGGAGTCGAACGATGAACCGCTTCAAGCCTTCACCGGCGCTCGTCGTCGCGTGCATCGCGTTGCTGGCGGCGCTCGCCGGAACCAGCGTCGCCGCCGTGGCGGCCTTCCCGCGGGGCAGCATCCACACGGCGGCGCTCGCGAACGGTGCCGTCACCACGTCCAAGATCGCCAACAAGGCCGTCACGCTCTCCAAGCTCGCGGCCAGCGCCAAAATCGCCGGCCCGCAGGGACCGAAAGGCGACCCGGGTGCGAAGGGCGATCCCGGCGCGAAGGGCGAACCGGGAGCGAACGGGGTCACGAGCGCCTGGACCGGCTACGCCTATCCCGGCGCCCCCGCGAGCATCTACTCGGCCGGCGGCGCCGAGCTCGCCCACCTCACGTTCACCTCGTCCGCGTCCGGCTTCGCCCTCGTCACGGCGAACTTCGCCACGCGCATCCACCAGGCACCCGCCGCCGACTGCCGCGTCCAGACGCAGCTCTCGCCGTCGGCCGGCGTCCCGGACCAGTCGGCGCCCGGGTTCGTCGACCAGTGGATCAACGGCAACCTCCCGACCCAGTTCGGCGCCGGGACCTATCTCGGCCTGAACGCCTCGGCGACGCGGGTCGTCCCGGTCGCGAACGGATCGAACACCGTCTACCTGAACGGCAAGAGCGACTGCACGGCCGCACTGCTCGGACCGGTCACGCTCACCGCCGTGCTCCTCCAGAACAACCCGGCGTCGGCACTCGTCACGCCGTAGCGCAGATGCGGGGCTCGGGGGCGAAGCGCCGCTCCCGAGCCCTCGCCCTCAGATCTGCCAGACGCCGCCGCGGAGGAGCGGTACGCGCTCGCCGCCATGCGTGATCCCGGTGACGTCGACGTCGTCCCCGCCGACCATGAAGTCGATGTGGATGCCGCTGCGGTTGACGCGCGGCACGTCGTCCTCGTCGACAGCCTCCTCGTAGGCCGACCCGAGGGCGATGTGACTCGAAGCGTTCTCGTCCAGCAACGTCTCGTAGAACACGCGACCGAGCTGGCCGATCCGGCTCTCCCGGTCGACGAGTGCCACTTCCCCGAGCCGCACGGCGCCCTCGTCGCGCGCCGTCCGCACCCGCATCACGTCGACGCCCTCCTCGGCGTCGATCTCGACCGCCCGGCCACCCTCGAAGCGAACCTCGAGCCCGCGCACGAGTGTCCCGTCGACGAGGACGAGCGGCTTCGCCGAGCGCACGACGCCCTCCGCACGCTCGGGATCGGGCGTCGTGAACACCTCCTCGGTCGGCACGTTCGGAAGGTGCTCGAGCCCGTCGATCGTCGTCGACATCGCGCCCATCCAGGCCGAGCTCGGGAGCAGGCCGATCGTCAGGTCGGTTCCCGGCCCGTCGAAGTGCAGCGCATCGAGGTGGAGCGCGGTCAGTCGCGCCCCCACGGCGCTCAGCTCGTCGGTGCGGCTCCGCCAGGCGGCCGCGGGATCTGCCTCGTCGAGCCGGCAGACGTGGACGACGTCCCTCTGGAGCTGCTCGAGCGCCGCCTCGTCGTCGAGCTCGGGGTAGACGAGCCGCGCCCACGTCATGGTCGGGTAGGGCACGATCGTCCAGTTGACGGTCCGCTCTTCGAGGACCTCCATCCACTCGGCAAGCGCCGGAAGCGGGTCGCGGCCGAGCCGCTCCGAGTCGAGGCCGCGTAGCGCCTCGGGGTCGGAGGGCGCCGTGAAGACAATGCGGGCGGAGTGGCAGCGCCCGAGCGCGCGCACGCGCTCGCCGTACCAGGGCGGGACGAAGGTCAGCGTGTCGCCGTCGGCCCGCTCGATCCTGGCCCGCTTGACCCACGGGTCGAAGTAGGCCACGTCGACGAATTGCGCCCCTCGCCGGTAGGCCGCGGCCACGACCTCGCGCACGACCTCCTCCATCCCGAGATCGGCGGAGACGGTGACGATCTGACCCGGCTGCACGTTCGCGCCCACGCCGACCGCGAGGTCGGCGAGCCGGCCCGCGAGTGGAGGCGGCGTCAAGCCGCGTGGACCGGGGTGAGCTGCCACGCGCCGTCGCGCAGGACCGGGACACGTTCCCCGTCCTTCGTCACGCCGGTGACGTCGACGTCGTTGCTCCCGATCATGAAGTCGATGTGCGCGGCGCTCTGGTTGACGCGTGCCCGGTCCTCGTCGGTCTCGACCGCCCAGCTGAAGCCGGAGCCGAGCGCGATGTGACTGGCGGCGTTCTCGTCGAGCAGCGTCTCGTAGAAGACCGTCCCGAGCTGGCCGATCCTGCTCTCGCGGTCGACCAGGGCGACCTCGCCCAGCCGCGAGGCCCCCTCGTCGATCTGCGTCCGGCCGCGGAGCACCTCGGCACCCTCGTCGGCGTCGATCTCGACCGCGCGGCCACCTTCGAACCGGACGCGGAGCCCGCGCACCAGGGTGCCGTCCGAGAGCACGAGCGGCTTCGTCGAGCGCACGTGGCCCTCGACCCGCGCCGGGTCGGGAGACGTGAACACCTCCTCGCTCGGCACGTTCGGAAGATGCCGGATGCCGTCGACCGTCGACCAGCGCGCCATCCGCCAGGTCGAGGTCTGGAGCAGGCCGATGGTGAGATCGGTGCCCTCGCCTTCGAAGTGGATCGCGTCGAAGTCGCCGTCGTTCATCGCGTCGGCCGCGCGCTCCAGGGCGACGATCCGATCCTCCCAGGCCGCGAGCGGGTCGGGCTCGTCGAGTCGGCTGACGTGCTTGACCTCCTGCCAGAGCCGCGCGAGCGCCGCGTCGTCGTCGAGCTCCGGGTAGCAGAGCCGCGCCCAGGGGGCGGTCGGATAGGCGAGGATCGTCCAGTTGACCGTGCGCTCGTTGACGATCGTGGTCGACTCCTTGATGCGAGGCAGCATGTCGCGCCCGGCCCGCTTCGGGTCGAGCCCACCGAGTGCGCCGGGGACGGTCGTGCCGCGGATCGTGATGTTCGCGCCGCGCTGCTCCCCCAGCTCGAGCACCCGCTGCCCGTACCAGGGCGGCACGAACTCGAGCGTGTCGTCCGGCGCGAACTCGATACGCGCGCGCTTGACGAGCGGGTCGATGTACCAGACGTCGACGAACTTCGCGCCTCGGTCGTAGGCGCTCGCCGCAATCGCGCGTGCGAAATCGTGGTGCTCGAGCTCGGCGGTGACTCCGACGATCTGCCCCGGCTGGACGTTTGCGCCGACCGCGACAGCGAGATCGGCGAGCCGGGAGAGATCGCTGTCGCTCACGTGCGAAGCCTACTGGTCAGGGCATCGGCTTGGCCGCCAGATACCAGCCGATCGTGGCGACGATCTGGGCCGGCGCCACGGAGCTGACGGCCTCCCGTGCCTCGCCCTCGCAGCCGGCCAGGTCGAGGTAGCTGTCGAGGTCGCGTGACTCCTGCTCCATCCTCGAGCCGAGCAGCACGAGCCCGTTTGCGTCGAGTGACGAGCGGACGTCGATGTCGGAGAGCAGCCGGGTGTGCGACGGGTCGCGGGCGCGCTCGAAGCGGTCGAGCTCGATCGCCGCGAGCGGGTCGGCCGGCGCGATCTGGTCGATCACGAGCACGCGGCCGCCGAGGCACGTCACGCGCGCCAACTCGGAGACGACGAGCTCGGGGCGGGCGACGTGGTGCAGCGTCCGGTGGCAGGCGGCGAGGTCGAAGGCATCCCGCTCGAACGGCAGCGCGGTGGCGTCGCCCTTCACGAAGCTCACGTTGTCGAGCCCCTCCGCGGCCTGCCGGCCGTGCTCGAGGAGCTCCTCGACGATGTCGAGCGCGACCACCTTGCGGACGAGCGGCGCGAAGGCGAGCGCGAGCGCGCCGGTGCCGGCGCCCGAGTCGAGGACGCGCTCGTTGCCGGACAACGGCACGAACTGGCGCAGGTCGGCCCGAAGTGCCTCGCGCCGCATCCGCTCGCGCTCGATCATGCGCGCCGCCGTACGGGCGAACCGCTCCTGCACGGCTTCAGCGTGATTGTCGTCGGACAAGCTCGAGCGCCTCCTCTCGGGTAGAGATCATGCCTGCCGCCCGCTCCTCGGCGATCAGCTCCAGTAGCACACCGATTTCGGGACCCTCCGGGAGGCCGAGCTCGTCGCCGCGCAGCAGCGGCTCGGACGGATCGGCGGCGCGCGACTCGGCGAGCGCACCCTCGAGGTCGAGGCGGCCGTGGAAGGCGAGCGCCTCGAGCGCCCACGGCTCGGTTCGACGGCGGAAGCGGTGCAGCGAGCGCGCGGACGAGTCCGACGGCGGCGAGCTCCGCAGCAGGGCAACCGCGTAGCGCCGGAGCTCGCGCGAGATCGGCAGCAGGCCGAGCGAGTCCTGGAGAAAGACGACGAGCCGGTACTCGGGTGCGTCGACGGCGTCGGCCCGGTCGGTGAGCTCGAGCGAGCCGCCGAGGGGCTGCAGGAGCCCGAGCCCGTCGAGGCGGTGCCAGCCGGGGACGCCGAGGCGGAGGAGCACCTCGAGGATGCGCTCGCCGGCCGGTCGTGTGACGAGCTTCGCCTGTTCGCGGACGAGGCGCTCGGTGCGCCGCTCGATGACGAAGCCGAGCTCTTCCTCGAAGCGGACGGCCCGCAGGAGACGGAGCGGGTCGGCCTCGAACACGCCGGCGCCGACCGCCCGGACGACCCGCTCGTCGAGGTCGCCGCGCCCGTCGAACGGGTCGACGTGCTCGCCGCCCGCGAGCGGCCGCGCGATCGCGTTGATCGTGAAGTCGCGCGTCGCGAGGTCCTCCTCGATCGAGCCGCGGAGCGGCGTGAAGTCGACGGTTCGGCCCTCGGACAGTGCGACCCGCCAGCCGCCGTGTGCGGCGGAGAGGGGAAACGGCGCGCCGTCCGAGTCCGCCGCGTATGCGCGGGCGGCCCGCTCCGGGTCGGCGCAGGCGATGTCGAGGTCGACCACGGGCCGGCCAAGCAGCTCGTCGCGGACGGTGCCGCCGACGACGAACGCCTCCTCGCCGGCGAGGATCTCGACCGCCCGCTCAAGCATCGACGACCGTCCGTGTGGCGCGGGTCGGGCCCGCGTGGACGCCCACGACGAGCTCGTACGAGATCGTGCCCGCGTGCCGGGCGTGCTCCTCGGCGAGCAGCCCGTCGCCGATCAGCGTCACCGTCGTGCCGGGCTCGGCCGGCCCGGGCAGCTCGACGGCGAACGAGTCCATCGACACCGTGCCGACGACGCGCCGCCGCTCTCCCGCGACGAGCACCTCCGTGAGGGTCAGGTCTCGCCGGAAGCCGTCCCCGTAGCCGAGCGGGACGAGCCCGATCCACGTCGGCCGCTCCGCGACGAACGTCCTCCCGTAGCCCGTGCTCTCGCCCGCTGCGAGCCGCTTGACCTGCGCCAGCTCGCTCCGCCACGAGAGCACCGGCTCGAGTCCGTCGTCGGCCGGGTCGGTGCCGAACGGCGAGAGGCCGTAGAGCGCGATGCCGATCCGGGCCGCATCCAGGTGGGACTCCGGCAACCGCAACGCCGCGGCGCTGTTCGCGGCGTGCAGGGTCAGCTCGGTGCCCGCAGTTGCCTCGCGGAAGCGCGAGAGTTGCAGGCGGGCGAAGTCGGGGTCGGGAGCTGGGTCGGAGTCGGCCGTGGCCAGGTGGGTCATCAGGCCGACGACGTTGGTGGGGATCGTCGGTAGCTCCCTGAATCCGTACCGGCCCATCCCCGTGTCGAGCTTGACGTGGACGGGCACGTCCTCCGGCATCCGCCCGTCGCCGACGACGAGCTCGAGGCCTGCCTCTCGCGCCTCGCGAACCTGATCGGTGGGGCCGAGCACGACGATCCGCTGTCCGTGAAGGACGCGTCTGAGGGACAGTCCCTCGGCCACGGTCGCGACGCACAGGGCCGACGCGCCCGCGTCCACCGCGGCGCCGGCGACATCGGCCGCGCCGTGACCGTACCCGTCCGCCTTGACCACGGCCCAGAGCTCCGTCCCGCCGAGGACGCCGCGGAGGCGCTCGACGTTGCGGCGCAGCGCGCCGAGGTCGATCGTGACCTCAGAGCGAGGCACCCAGCACCCGCGGCAGCGCCTCGACCACGTCGCTCGCCACGAGGCCGTCGGCGTGGTCGACCGCCATCGCCGCGTGCGTGTGCGCCGTCGTCGCCGCGGCAGCCGCGAGGCGCGCATCCATGCCCTTCGCGAGGAACGCGCCGACGATCCCGGTGAGCACGTCGCCGGTCCCGGCCGTGGCCAGTGCCGGGCAGCCACTGCTGACGATCACACCCTCGTCCGGCGCGCCGACGAGCGTGTCACTTCCCTTCAGCAGGACGACGCAGCCGAACGTCTCGACGGCCCGGTCGAGCGCCTGGAGACGGTGCGCGTCCACCCAGGCGGAGTCGACGCCGAGCAGGCGCGCCAGCTCGCCGGAGTGCGGGGTGAGCACCGTCGGCGCAGCGCGCGAGAACGGCTCCAGGCCGAAGAGCGCGTCGGCGTCGACCACCGCCGGCAGATCGGTCTCCTCGAGCAGCCTCCGGACGAGCGCCCGACGCTCGTCGCTCCGCCCCAGGCCCGGGCCGATCGCCAGCGCGCCCGCGCGTCCGGCGGCGTCGAACACGTCTTCGAGCGGCCGTTTCACCGCTTCCAGCACGAGCGTCTCCAGCACCGGAATGCACTCGGCGGGCGTGGCGACCGCGACGTAGCCCGCATCGGCCCGGAACGCCGCCCGTGCAGCCAGCGCCGGCGCCCCCGTCATTCCGGGCCCGCCGCCGACGACGAGCACCGACCCCGCCGTGTACTTGTTGTCGCGCGGCATGCGGCGCGGGACGAGCTGGAGGATGTCGATGCCGACGACCTTCCGGTGGCGCGTCTCGAGCGGCTCGAGCCCGATGTCTGCGATCTCCACGTAGGCGCCTGCGACCTCCGCGCCGGGCGTGACCCGGTGGCCGACCTTCTCGCCGTGGAACGCGACCGTGCACGTGGCCTCGACGGCTGCCCCGGCCACCTCGCCGGTCGAGGCATCGACGCCCGAAGGCAGGTCGACGGCGACGACTTCCGCATCGCTCGCGTTGATCAGCTCGATCAGCCCGGCGGCGTCCGCGCGCGGCTCGCCCGAGAAGCCGGTGCCGAAGAGGGCGTCTACGATCACCTCGGGCTCGCCGAGGTCCCTCTCCCCCGCCTTCGCGTCCACGACCCGCACCTCGCGTCCCGCCTGTTCGAGGTACCGGACCGCCACGCGCCCGTCGCCGCCGTTCGAGCCGCCGCCGCAGACGACCGTGATCCGCCGCAATTCGGCGAAGTTCGCGAGCACGAGGTCGGCGACGGCTTTCCCCGCCCGCTCCATCAGCTCCGGCACCGTCCCCGGATAGCCCGGATAGCGCTCCTCGGCGGCACGCATCTCGGCCGCCGTGTAGAGCGGCTCAAGCATCCGCGACGACCGCGACCGCGGCCGCGAGCTCCTTCGAGTGGGTCATCGACAGCTCGACCTCGCCCGCGCCCAGCCGCTCGGCGCGCTCGCGCAATCGACCGGACAGACGCACGGACGGCTTCGGCCGCCCGGCGATCTCGACCTCGCGCCAGGCGAAGTTGACCGCGACGCCGAAGCCGAGCGCCTTGCCGACCGCCTCCTTGCCCGCGAAGCGCGCCGCGTAGTGCTGGGCCGGGTTCGGACGGGAGTCGCAGTAGGCCCGCTCGGCCTCGGTGAAGCACCGCTCCCGGAAGCCGGCGTAGCGCGCGAGCGTCCGCCGGACACGCTCGATCTCGATCAGGTCGACGCCGACGCTCACGAAACAGCAGCCCCCTTCACCAGAATGGACGCCATCGCGGGCGAGTCTAGTGCGAACCGGATCCAGGTCACGCGGAGCGTCTCGATCGGCCGCTCCGAGATCCGCGTGCGCACGTCCAGGTCGAGCGGACCGGGCGGCCAGCACGCCCAGAAGACGGAGACGCGGGTCGAGGCGCTGTTCGACGTCGAGGCCTCGACGTCGCTCACCGAGGGGCAGAAGCGGCGCGTCCTGGCGAAGGCCGGCCCGGTCCTGCGCGCGGTGGCCGAGGACGAACGCAGCCAGGCGCGGAACCGCGAGCTCGCGCTCGAGCGGCTCGTCGCCTCCCTCCGCGACGCACTGCGCGTGTCCCGGAAGCGACGGGCAACGCGCCCGCCTCGCTCGGCAATAGAGGACCGTCTGACCGACAAGCGGCGCCGGGGCGAGGTGAAGCGCCGTCGCGGCCCGGTGACCGACGAGTAAAACCGGGGTTGAGAAGGTTAGATGTCTGTTAGTAGCGACCCCACCGGTTCACAATCCCGCTAAGGTCCCCTGGCTCGGCCCGTCGCTGCCGCCCGCCTCATATGACACGAACCCGCCTCATCCTCGGCTGCCTACTCGTGCTGGCTGCCGTGGCCCCCGCCACTGCCCTGAGCGCACCGAGGATGCCCGTCGGGTTCCAGGACGACCCTTCTTTCCGCTGGCGCGACGACCGGATCACGAACTTCAACAACGCGGCGTCGACGAGCGCGACGATCATCCGCAGCACCGCGTACTGGTCTCGCATCGCGCCGGCGCGGCCCGCGAACGCGACCGACCCGAACGACCCCGGCTACCACTTCGAGGACATCGACGAACTGGTGCGCAACGCCACCTTCCGGGGCATGACCGTGCTGCTGACGATCTGGGGCACCCCGGGCTGGGCGAACGGCGACCAGGGCGAGAACCACGCGCCGACGCGAATGGCCGACCTGCAGGACTTCGCGCACGCGCTGGCCGCCCGCTACTCGGGCCGCTATCCGGGGATTCCCTTCGTCGGCTACTACTCGGTCTGGAACGAGCCCAACCTGGAGGAGTTCCTCGCTCCCGCGTACAACAAGAGCGGCAAGCCCTCCTCCCCGGCCGTCTACGCACAGATGGCGGGCGCGGCCTACGCCGGGATCAAGGCCGGCAACTCGCGCGCGCAGGTCGGAGTCGGCGAGACCTCCCCCCGTGGCCGGCAAAGGGCGATCTCACCGAGTGGAACGCAGAACACGATCGCACCGGGCCTGTTCGCACAGCTCGTCGCGAAGGCGGCTCCGAAGCTCAAGTTCGACGCCTGGGCGCACCATCCGTACTCCGGCCTCGGCCAGGGGCCGAACGTGAAGGTCGCGTTCCCGAACGTCAACCTCCCGCAGATCCCGACGTTCGAGAAGAAGCTCCAGCAGTGGTTCAACCGCAAGTTCGTGAAGATCTGGATCACCGAGTACGGCTTCGAGACGAAGCCCGGCGAGCCGAAGGGCGTCACGAATGCGCAGCAGGCTGCGTACACGAGGCAGACACTCGCCGCGGTCGAGCAGAGCCCGTACATCTACATGTTCATCTGGTTCATCTTCCGTGACGACCCGACCAGCACGTGGCAGAGCGGCATCGAGAACGAGGACAACTCGAAGAAGCCCGCGTTCCCGGCATTCTCAGCCGGTGCGGCGAGGCTCAACTTCAAGAGTCCCATCGTCTACATCAAGGCGAAGAAGTCCAATCCGATCGTGCGCGTCCCCGTCTGGGAGCTGGCGGCGCGAGACGGAGTCGGCGCGAACCTCGGGGCGACCGTCAAGACATTTCAGGGGCGTCGCAACATCGCGGTGGCGCAGCCGACCTCGACGATCGCAATCGACGGGTACGCGAGCTTCATGGTGCCTCTGAAGAGTCCGCCGGGCGGCACGACCTACACGGTCAGCTTCGCGATCAACGACAAGAACGGGAACCGGATCTACCGCTCCGCCACGATCGTCGTCGTGTAGGCGGACCGGTGCGCCGTCTCGCTGCGCGCGTCTCGGCGAGCAGCCGGAGACGCAAGCTCGACCTCTTCTTCGAGACGATGCGGCCGACGGCAGAGATGACCGTCGTCGACGTCGGCGTGAGCGACGGGGGGTACGGCGAGGACACCTACGGCACCGCGAACTTCTTCGAGGCCCTCTACCCCTGGCCGGAGCAGATCGTCGCCGTCTCGACGCAGCACCTGACCGTCTTCCAGGAGGCGTTTCCGAAAGTAACGGCCGTTCGCGCCGACGGGCGCGCGCTCCCCTTCCTGGACGGCCAGTTCGACATCGGCTTCTCGAACGCCGTCGTCGAGCACCTGGACGACCTCGACTCGCAGCGCGCTTTCGTCGCGGAGCTTTGCCGGGTGTCCCGGCGCGTCTTCCTCACCACGCCGAACCGGCAGTTCCCGATCGACACGCACACGCTCGTGCCGCTCGCGCACTGGCTCGGCGACGAGCGGCGCGACAGGGTCTACCGCGCGCTTCGGCGCCCCGAAGGGCTGGGTCTGCGGCTGCTCACGCCGGCGGGCGTGCTCGGCCTGTTTCCGGCGTCGTCGCGGGCCAGGATCGTGCGACGGGGCATGACGATCGTGGCCGTCGCGGGCACGGACGCGTAAAGCCGGGAACCGCCCCTCGCATGAGGGATAGAACCACCCCTCCCCCGGCGCCGATCCCTCTCATGAGCGACGACGTGAGCGCGTGAGCCCGCAACAGACCGCAAGTAACCAGCCCCTGGAAGGCGAAAGCCCGGTCGAGGAGATCGAGCAGGGGTTCGGCAGCGGCCTGCGCGCGCAGCTCGAGCGCAAGGCTCCGGCTGTCAAGAGCAAGCGCGCTGCCGCGGCGAGCGCCGCCGAGCGCGCCGAGAAGCCGCCGCGAAAGGCTGCCAAGGCGGAGCCCGCAGAAGCTGCCAAGGCGGAGCCCGGACAAGACGTCGACGGCGAGCTCGCGCACGAGCTCGCGCGCCGCTCGGCGGAGATGGACGAGCTGGCCGCGCAGCAGGAGCAGCGCGAGGCGGAGCTTCGTGAAGGCGAGCAGGCGCTCGACTCGCACCGGGCCGACTTCGAGACACAGGCCGCCGCGCTCGACGAGCGCGTGGCGGAGCTCGACCGCCACGACGACGAGCTGCGCGACCGCGCCGCCGAGATCGACCGGCAGGCAGCCGAGCTCGAACGGACGGAGAAGCGGCTCGAGAAGCTCGAGGAGAGTCTCGAGAACCGCAAGAAGGATCGCACCGACCACGAGCGCCAGCTCGACGCCGAGCTCAAGGAACGCGACCGCCGGGTGGCCGAACTCGAGCGTGAGCTCGAACGGCGAGAGCGGGACCTCGAACGCGAGCTCGAGCGCCGGGCCCGCGAGGGTGAGCGCGAGCTGGAGCAGCGCCGGCGCGAGCTGGAGCAGGAGCTCGCAGCCGAGCGGAAGGGGCTCTCGGCCGACACGCATTCCGTCGAGATGGACCGGGACGCGCTGGCCGCCGAGCGTGCCGCGCTCGAGACCGAGACTGCCCAGCTCGCGAACGAGCGCCACGAACTGACGAAGCAGCACAGCGAGCTGGCCGAGCGCACCCGCAAACTCGACACGCGGAGCGCCGAGCTGTCCGCGAAGGCTGCGGAGATCAAGCGCGCCGAGGAGAACGTCCTCCGCGGCCGCGAGCTGCGGGAGCTGAAGGCGGACCTCGACCGGCGCGCGACGGAGCTCGAACAGCTCGCCGCCGACTGTGTCCGCGGCCGCAACCTCGATTCGCTGGCCGAGGATCTCGAGGATCGGGAGCGCAAGCTCGCCGGCCGGGAGAGCGAGTTCGCCAAGTCCGAGGAGCAGATCGAGGGCGAGCGGGCGCGCATCGAGAAGCGTGCGGCGCGCCTCAAGTCCCGCGAGGCAGATCTCGACTCACGCGCGGAGGAGGTCGACGAGCGCGAAGCCGTTCTCCACGACAAGGAATCCGAGGTCGCGAACCACCGCGCCAAGGTCGAGGTGGACATCGAGCTCGAGTCCGACCGGCTCGACAAGTGGGAGCAGGAGCTGAAAGCCCGCGAGACCCGTGTGAGCAAGAAGGAAGGCGAGCTCGAGTCCTTCATCGCCCGCGCCCAGGGCGAGCTCGGCAAGCGCGAAGCAGCGCTCCGCGTCGTCAACTCGTAGCGCGTTCGATCCTTCCTCGCCGTACGCCGCTGCAGCATGCCGATGGCGCCACGTCGGAAGCGACCGTTCGTACGGCGAGGCCCGATCCAGCTGGTTCTCCTCGGTCTGATACCGGCCGCGGTCACCGTTCTCCTGAGCAACACCGGGCTCGTGGAATCGACCTTCGTCGTCTGCCCGGGGCACGCGCTGCGAGTCGCGGCGAAGCCGGAGCCGTGCTCCGGCGTAGCTCGGGCCGCAGGAAACGCGCTACGGCCTGGGAAGGGAGCTCGTGGGGGAAACCGGCCGTTTCCCCCGCGGATTACTGGCTGCCGAAGAGGCCCGTGAGCGAGAGGAACGCCGGGCCGATCGTGACGATGAACATCGACGGGAAGATGAAGATCACGGTCGGGAAGAGCATCTTGATCGGCGCCTTCATCGCCCGCTCCTCTGCCATCGACTGCCGGCGCTCACGGGCGTCCGCGGCCTGGACGCGGAGGATGCGCCCGAGCGAGATGCCGAGGGTGTCCGCCTGGATCAGCGAGCGGGTGAAGGCCGAGAGCTCGGAGACTCCTGCACGCTCGGCGAGCTTGCGCAGCGCGTCCGACCGGCCCTCGCCGACGCGGATCTCCGACAGCGTCAGGTTGAACTCGTCGATCAGCGGCCCCTCGAGGCTGTCGATCAGCTTGTTGACGGCACTGTCGAAGCCGAGGCCGGCCTCGACGCTGACGGCGAGCAGGTCGAGGGCGTCCGGGAGCTGGGCGCGGATCTTCTCCTGCCGCGACTTGATCTTCGAGTTGACGATGTAGTCGGGAAGGATGAAGCCGAGCGCGCCGCCACCGACGACCAGTGCGAACGTCATCAGCGGACTCATCGACGACGCGACCAGGAGTCCGAAGAGCCCGAAGGCGATCGGGAGGATGCCCTTGAGCGCCAGGAACGTGGTCGGCGAGATCTTCCGGCTGACTCCGGCCGAGACGAGCCTGTAGGCGACGCCGTCGGTGGTCGTCTTCGGGTTGATCCGCAGCACGAGTTTCGCGAAGCGCTCGACGACGGGCGTCACGACGCGGGTCTTCAGGCTCTCCTCGGTTGCGTCGAGGATCTGCCGCTTCTGCTCGTTGCCGTATTCGGAGACGTGCTTGATGAAGCGCTGCCGCTCCTGGGCGGGCAATGTGATCAGCTGGCCGATCACGTAGATCGCGCCGCCGAGACAGATGATTGCGAGGACGAGCAGGATCATCGGCTACCCCTTGAAGCTCACGATCTTGCGGAGGATGAGCGAGCCGATCACCATCGACACGCCGCCGACAATCATCAGCATGTGGCCCGCCGAGGTGAAGAACAGCGGGGCCATGTACTTGTGGTTGATGGCCGTCAGCATCATGGCCAGGAAAATCGGCAGCGCGATCAGCACGTAGGCGGACGCGCGTCCCATCGCCGTCAGCGCCTTGATCTTGCGCGAGAACTGCTGGCGCTGGCGCACGGTGTCGGCGACCATGTCGAAGAGCCCGGCGAGCGAGCCGCCGACCTGGTTCTGGATCGCCACGGCCGTGACGATGAAGGCAAAGTTCTTCGAGCCGATCCGCTCCGCCATGTCGGCCATCGCCGCATCGATCGGGCGTCCGAGGCTCGCCTCGGCGAGCACGCGCTGGAACTCCTTCTTGGCCGGATCCTGCGCCTCCTCGACCAGCGTCTGGATGCCCTGCTTGAAGCTGTGGCCGGCCTTGAGCGACGCCGCCACGGCCATCAGCAGGTCCGGGAGCTGCTCGTCGAACGCGGACAGGCGCTTGCGGGCCTTTCGGTACACGAAGCCGATCGGCAGGGACGCCCCGAGTAGGAACGCGCCGACCAGGAAGATCCCGCTCAGCCCCATCACGGAGGCGAGGAAGCCGACGGCGAGGCCGCAGATGAGGATCACGTAGGCGAACTCGACCGTCTTCAGCGGCACGTCGCCGCGCTCGAGCAGCCGTGCGAGCGACGACCACTGCTTGGACTTGCCGAGCACGTGCTCGGTCGATGCGAACAGGCCGCGCACGAGACCCGGCCGTTCGCGCTTGCGCTTGACCTTCTCCTTCTCCTGCGCGATATGGGGCTGGATCCTCCGGCGCATTTCCTCGGTCTTGCTCTTCCGGAACAGGAACCGGATCGCGAGCAGCACGAGCAGGGCGACGATGACTGCGAGCACGAACGTACCGGCGCCGCTGAACGCGGACTTGGGCAGTGAGCCCTTCGACGGCGCGACCGTGCTCGCCCCGGCGATCACTGCCGACGAGGCCGTCCTCCCCTGCCCTGCCACCGAGGCCGTGACGACGATCTTGTCCCCCGGGCGCGCCGAGGTCAGGTACTCGACCTGCCAGGTACGCGCGAGTTCGTCGGCGATCCGCGTGTAGATGGCGTGGAGGAAGCCGGGCGAGGCGGCGGCGTAGTAGCGGCCACCGGTGTCCGCGGCCAGCTTCTCGAGCTTGTCGGGGGTGAAGAGCCGGCTCTCGATGCCGATCACGTAGACCGACACGTGCGCCTTGTGGGCGGCCGAGATCACGTCGTCCAGGCTGGCGCTGCTCGCCGTCTCGTTCCCGTCGGTGACGACGATGACCACCTTGCCGGGCGACGACTGGTGCTGCAGGGAGCCGATCCCGAGGACGAGGTCGTCGTACATCTTCGTTCCCGCACTGCGGTCGACGGCGATCGAGCGGAACGCCGCGTCGGCGTCGGTCGTCCCGGTCGAGAAGCCGGTCAGCATCACCGACTCGGTCGCGAACGCCGAGACTGCGATCTGGTCGGCGCCAGGCTTGGAGTCGACGAACGCCTTCGCTGCGGCGACCGCCTCCGCGAGCGGCTTCCCGGCCATCGAGCGCGAGTGGTCGATGGCGAGGACGACGCTCTTGGCGTTGCCGAGGTTGACGGCGTACGCGCCCTCGACCGCCTTGCCGTTCTCACGGAGCTTCGGCGGCTTCGCAGACGGCCGGTCGGTAACGACCGAGACGCGCACGCGCGGATATCCGGCCGAGTCGACGGCGCGGACATGGATTCCCGCGACCGCGGCTGCCGGCGCGAGCAGGCAGAGCGCCGCGACGGCGGCCGGCAAACGGAGCCTCATCGGCGGAAGCCCCTGCCGAAGTTCGCAGTGGCGAAGCCGCCGCGGCCGGCCTGGTCATCCTCCTCGTTCTCGAAGAACGCTGCCGGCAGCACGACGCCGTTGGTGGCCATCTTGTCGAGGAAATGCGGCTTGAGGCCGCTGCACTGGAGGGCACCGAGCAACCGGAGCCCCTTCGTCCCCTGCGACGTCTGCTCGTCCGGCGGCCGGGCGATGAACACATCCTGCAACGTGATCGTCTCGCCTTCCATGCGCAGCGCCTCGGTGATGTGCGTGATCCGGCGCGAGCCGTCGACGAGACGCGAGATCTGGACGATCAGGTCGAACGCGGCCGCGATCTGCTCACGGATCGCGCGCAGCGGCAGGTCGACGCCGGCAGTCAGCACGAGCGTCTCGAGCCGGGACAGCGCATCACGGGGCGTGTTCGCGTGGATCGTCGTCAACGAGCCTTCGTGGCCCGTGTTCATGGCCTGGAGCATGTCCAGCGTCTCGGCGCCGCGGACCTCGCCGACGATGATGCGGTCGGGGCGCATACGCAGGGAGTTGCGGACGAGTTCGCGGATGCGGATCTCGCCCGTCCCCTCGATGTTGGGCGGGCGGGACTCGAGCGGGATGACGTGGTCCTGCTGGAGCTGGAGCTCGGCCGCGTCCTCGATCGTGACGATGCGCTCGTCGTTCGGGATGAACGCAGAGACGGCGTTGAGTGTGGTCGTCTTACCGGAGCCGGTACCGCCGGAGATGAGGATGTTGAGCTTGCCGCGGACGCAGGCGGACAGGAAGTGCGCCGCCCGCGGCGTCAGCGTCCCGAAGGTGATCAGGTCGTCCATCGTGTACGGGTCGCGCGAGAACTTCCGGATCGTCAGCGTCGGTCCGCGCAGGGCGAGCGGCGGGATGATGGCGTTGACGCGGCTGCCGTCGGGGAGGCGCGCGTCGACCATCGGCGACGACTCGTCGATCCGACGGCCGATCGGCGACACGATCTTGTCGATGATCCGCAGCAGGTGGGCGTCGTCGAGGAACGACGTGTTCGTGAGCTCGAGCTTGCCCGAGCGCTCGATGTAGACCTGGTTCGGCCCGTTGACCATGACTTCCGTCACGGCCTCGTCGCGGAGGAAGGGCTCGAGCGGCCCGTAGCCGAGGATGTCGTCGGCGATCTCGCGGACGAGCTTGCGGCGCTCCTCCCGCGTGAGCGGCGTCCGGTCGAGAGCGAGCTGCTCCATGACCGCCCGCAGCACGCGGTCGGCGATGTCGCCGGAGGCGTCGCTCGCGAACAGCTCGGGCCCGAGACGCGCGATGCACGCGTGGTGGATCCGCGTCTTCAGCTCCGCGTACGGATCGGCCCGCCTGTCGCCTTCCCGGGCGCGCAGCTGCTGCGTCGACGCCATCGGGCTCGACAGCTGGCTGTCCTCGTAAGAGCCGCCGTTCTGCTGCTGCTGTTGCTGCTGCTCGGCGCCGACCTTGATGCGGTCCTGGAGACCCATGCCCCTAGCTCCTCAGCCTGGACACGAGCGACTTACGAGGCTCCTTGGCCGCGTTCGTCTCCTTCTTGGTCTTCGTCTTCGAGCCTTTCACGCCGGCGATCGAATCCGCCAGTTCGCGGATCGCCTTCGAGAACTCGCAGCCGGGCTCGGCGAGCGCCACCGGCTTGCCGCGATTGACGGCCATCGGCACAGCGCGGTCGCTCGGGAGCTCGACGTGGACCTTGGTGCGCAGCGTGTCCTCGACCTCGCTCCGCTTCAGCCCCACGTTCGTGTTCGCGCGGTTCAGGATCACGCGGATCCGCTCCGACGGGTACGAGAGAAGCTCCAGGGTCTGGAGCCCGAGCCGGACGTTCTTGATCGTCGGGATGTCGAGACCACAGAGCAGGAGCAGGACGTCGGTGCGGTCGAGCGTCGCCAGCATCGGCCCGTGGAAGAACGGGGACGTGTCGACGATGATCGTGTCGTAGGAGGCGCGGGCCACCTCGAGTAGCCGGGCCAGCTTCCCCTCGGTCACGAGTTCGGCGTCCTCCGGACGGATCGGCGCGGGCAGAACGTCGAGCCCGCACGGATGCGCCGTCGTGTAGCCGGCCAGCTTCTCCGTGTCGAGCTCGCCCGGGGCGACGACGAGGTCGTAGATCGTCTTCTCGGGTTCGATGCCAAGCATGATCGCCGCGTCCCCGAACTGCAGGTCGAGGTCGAGGAGCAACACGCGGTTCTTGTGGTACTTCGCGAACGTGGCGGCGAGGTTCGTGGAGACGACCGTCTTGCCGATCCCACCCTTGGGCGAGAACACGGTCGCAACCTTGCCCATGTGGCTCGACGCGTTGGCCGAGCGCTTCTCGGCCTGGCACGCCTTCCGGATCGAGAAGACGATGTTCTCCGTCAGCTGGGGCAGCGGGATGACGTCCGCGACCTCGGCGTCGAGGGCCTCGGCCAGAATCCCGGAGCACTCGCCGGAGCAGAGCAGGATCACGGGGGCACGGGTGTACTCGCGGATCGCCGCGTACGCGTCCCGCGGGAACTCTGCCCCGCGGGTCGCGTGGACGACGGCGTCGAGGTGACCCCCGGTCAGTGCCGAAGCCGCCTCCGGCACGTCCTCGGTCATTCCGACGAGCTCGACGCCTCCGTGGATACCAAGTGCGTCGACGATCTCCGCCAGGCCCTCGCACGAGCCGGTGATGTAGATACGCAGGGCTGCGGAACCGTTGTTCTCGCTCATCAGTGGCCTCCCGCCGCGGCCGCGATCACGGCGATGCCGAGCGCAGCCTTGAGGGTCGTGGGTGCGATGCCGTCCGTCAGGATCGTGAACGGCGTCTCGATGCCGTTCGGGCTGTCCTGCGACCGGAGGCCCGGGCGCAGTTCGAGCGACCAGTACGCGCCGCTCTGCTTGGCGGCGGCATAGACGAGCAGCACCTTGTTGGACTGCGCATCGGTCATGCGCAGCATGACCGAGCCGTTGCCCGAGGAGCCGGGGCCGCTCGGCCCGGAGATCTTCCCGGTCGTGGTCGCGGGGGCGGCCTGGACCGCCATCACCTTGAGATCTCGGACGACGATGCGGCTGAACTGGAACTGGGTGCTGTTGCCGAGGTTGACCTCGACCACGCCCGCGAAGTCGACGTGGTCGCCGGCCTGGATCGTCCCGGCGAGCGTCTGGTTCGCGTCACCCTCGATCTGCACGGCGCGCTCGGTACCGGTGATCAGCCCGGGATACCCCGTCTGGACGATCGGCCCGAAGCGCTCCGCCGTGATCTGCTCGCCCACGTACGTGGGCTGGGTCGCGACGAGCGTCTTGATCTGGTCGGGGCTCGAGATCGCGCCGGGCACGACAGCGCTGCGCGGAATCTGGCGCGTGGTCAGCCAGCCCTTCGCCACGACGGTCGATCCCGGCGTGTTCAGCGGAATGTCGTGCGCGGCGACCGGCACCGTCACGGTCGCCGACTGGTGCTGGACGCTGCTCTTGTAGTTGGAGACGTAGAACGTCACGAGAAGCGCCGCGAAGCCGGCGAGGGCGACGGCGATAAGGATGTTCCGCATCCGATAGGTCATCGATTCAGCCTTCCTTCGTCGTCAGATTCCTCGAGAGGCTCGGCGCCTCCGACGCCTGTATCGGCGGAGGGGCGCACGGTCTTGAGAGGGACCTTCAACGGCCGCCGACGGGCGTGTTATTCGACCCGTTCGGTGGTCGAGGCGGTCATCGTCCCTGATGCGACGTTGACCCCCATCACGTTGATCGACCACGGGTACGACGCCGCCACGGTCGCGTCGGCGCCCTGCGCCCAGGTCGAGGTGACGGTCACCGTCAGGCTCGCCAGGGTCAGGTTGGCCGCGGAGTTCTTGACGGCGTTGACCGTCGCGGTCGTGGCGTCGGGGGTGCAGCCCGAGCGGCAGACTGCCGCCTTGCGCGCACCGGCGCGGGCGGCGTCCGTCAGCGTCACCCAGTTGTTGTAGACGACGCCGAGCTGCATGATCCCCATCAGGACGAGCAGGAGGACAGGGGCGACGATGGCGAACTCGGCCATCGACTGCCCACGCTGCGATCGGAGTCTGATCCGTGGCATTCTCATTTGGGTGATCGTCGGGGCGCCCGTTTCGCGCCTCTGCATGTTCTGATCGCGCGTGGAGGGGGATCGGCCCATCCCCCGACGGGGGGATTCGCCGATTCGGTCCCGGCCGAGCGCCGGCTCAACAGCCCACGAACGGGGGATCGTGCGTGGCCGCGTCCAGCACGATGCTGTTCGGGCAGCGGCCCGCAACCGCCGAGAGGAGGTGACTGAAAACCATGACGCTCTCCGACTACATCGCCCTCGTCAACTTGGCGCGCAAGCGCCAGGAGGGTCAGACGATGGCCGAGTACGCCGTCGTGCTGGGTGTGATCACGCTCGCCGTCGTCGGCGTGTTCACCGCCCTCTCCGGCGGCATCTCCGGCGCGATCAGCAACGTCACCACCAACATCTAGCCCGTGCACGGATCCCTCGTTCGGGGATCCAGCGAGCCCGACATTCAGACGATTTGTTCACCGTAAGTCGTGCAGCCAAGCGTAGTGAGCTACCGCCGAGAGGAGGTGACAAGGAAATGACGTTCTCCGACTGTCTCGACCTGATCAGGTGGGCGCGCCAGCGCCAGGAGGGTCAGACGATGGCCGAGTACGCCGTCGTGCTGGGTGTGATCACACTCGCCGTCGTCGGCGTGTTCACCGCCCTCTCCGGCGGCATCTCCGGCGCCATCAGCACCGTCACGAGCCGGATCTGAGGCATTGACGCTCGGCCCCTGCGAGCAGCGCGGGCCGGGCGTGAGCGCCGTACCGAACGGAGCTTTCTTCGAGGGATTTGCACCGGCACCCTCGACGACCAGGAGCCGGCGCCGCGGAGCGATTGTGGCGGCGAGAAGGGAAGTGACGTGTACGTCATCGAGTCCCACCTCCGGTTCCTGGGAAGGCGCGAGGGGCAGGTCCTCGCCGAGTACGCCGTGATCCTGGGCGTCATCACCCTCGCGGTCGTCGCGGTGTTCACCGTCCTCGCCGGCGGCGTCTCAGGGGCAATGAACAGCGTCGTCAGCGTCTTCTAGTCGGGTCGGTTGGTGCCGGTCGGGGCCTCCCCATCCCTCATTCGGGGGAAGGGGCGACAGGGAGGACGTTCGATGAGAACCGTATGGCAGTTGCGACACAGCCGGTGACGCCCCTCGTGCGACCGCGAGATGTCCTACTCGTCGGAGCCTTCGTCGTCGGCTGGTCGGTCGCGCGCAGCAGGCCCGAGCCCGCCGCCGCCGCGAAGCCCCCGGCGATCGAGCCGTTCGTCGATGCGCCGATCGAGCTTCCCGAGTTCGAGTCCGAGCCGGCCGTCGCGCCCGCGCCCCGCACGCGTCTTCACAAACCGGCCCATCTCGCACTTGCCGGCGCCCTGGCGGCGCTCGTGCTCGCCGGCGCCGGGCTCGCGCTCAGGCCGGACGACGCCCGCGCGCCACTCGTCGACCCCGTCGTCGCTGCACGGGACCACGCCCGGGCCGTGAAGCAGGCGCAGGCCGCGAAGCTCCATCTGCTCCGCCGGCTCGAGCTTGCCGGCATCACGGCGCGTCGCGCCGGCTCGACCGACGTGCGCGCAGCTGCCCCTGCCGCCGTGCCGAAGCAACCGGTGGTGCAGCCGAGCGAGCGCGCCATCGCACTCGACAACTACCTGCAGGCGCTCGGCACCCAGACAATCCTGACCGGCCTCGACGCCTCGCGCGACCAGCTCCAGCAGCAGGTGCTGAACGACTCGCGCGTGAGCATCTACCCGGGAGGTCGCGGCGACGTGAGCTCCGGGAGAATGGACGTGCGCGTCCTGGCGATCATCGAGTACCTCGCGCAGGCGAACGGTTCGGTCGGCGTCTCGTGCCTGATCACGGGCCACTCGCTGTACGTCCACGGGCGACCCGGCGTCGTCTCGGCCCACATCTACGGCCGCGCGGTCGACATCAGCTCCGTGGGCGGCACCCCCATCGTCGACCACCAAGGCCCCGGAAGCGTGACCGAGATGGCGATCAGGCAGATCCTCGCGCTACCGGCCGCGGTCGAGCCGCTGCAGGTGATCTCGCTGATGACGCTCGGCGGGCCGTCCTTCGCGCTCCCCGACCACTACAACCACATCCACATCGGCTACTAGGTGCCCATGGCGAAGCGATTCTCGACGGTGAGGACGAGCGGCGGCGCCGTCGTCTGCGATGCGTGCCTCGTCGCGGAGAGCCCGTGGCTGCGGATGAAGGGGCTCCTAGGCCGCCGCGAGCTGCCGGACGGAGAAGGGATCCTGCTCCGCCCCGCGTCGTCGATCCACATGGCCTTCATGCGCTTCCCGATCGACGCCGTCTTCCTCGCTCGCGACCTGACCGTGCTCAGGGTCGTGCGCGGGCTCGCGCCCTGGCGGATGGCGTCGAAGGTCCGTGCGCACTCGGTGCTCGAGCTCCCCGCCGGCACCTGCGAGCGCCGCGGCGTCCGTGAGGGCGACCGCCTGACGCTCGAGGCCTGAGCCGGTGCACGACGAGGCGGCTCCCCGGGTCTCGCTCGGCCCGCTCGCGCCGCCGACGCTCGTCGCGCGCGCCTGGCGGCTTCTCGCCGACGAGTCGCTACTGGTCCTCTGCACCGCGATCTTCGCGATCGCGTTCGTACTGCGCCTCTCCGGCCAGGTCAACCAGGACGCGTGGCTCGCGCTGGCGGGCGGAAGGACGGTCCTCGACCACGGCCTGCCGCACCACGAGGTGTGGACGCTCTGGGGCGCCGGCAAGGCGTTCGTCGACCAGCAGTGGCTCGGACAGGCCGTGCTCTACCTCGTCCATGCTGCAGGTGGCTTCGGGCTCCTGGCCGCATTCCACGCGCTGCTGACGCTGGCGGCGATCACGGTCGCGCTCGTCGTCGCCCGGCGCCGCGGTGCCTCGCAGCGCAGTGTGCTCCTGCTCCTGCCTCTCTCGTTCTTCTGCCTGATCGGCAGCACATGGCAGGTGCGGACCCAGAGCCTCGCGTACCTGCTCTTCGTCGCCTGCCTGTGGCTGCTCGTGGACGATGCCAGACGCCCGTCGTTGCGGGTCTTCTGGTGTCTGCCGCTGCTCGCCGTCTGGGGCAACCTGCACGGCTCGGTGACGCTCGGCGCGGCCCTCGTCGTGCTGCGCGGGCTGGACCGGGCCGCGAAGGGCAGCCGGCGCTCGGGGCTCGGGCTGGCCGCGCTCGCGCCCGCAATGCTGTTCGTCTCCCCGTACGGCGCCTCGCTTGCAGGCTACTACCACTCGACCCTGCTCAACCCGGCCTTCAGCTCGATGCTGAACGAGTGGCAGCCGCCGAGGTTCGGCGTGATGACAGCGCCGTTCTTCGCACTCGCGATCGGCGTCGCGTGGCTCTGCGGACGCTCGCGGAGCGCGTTGACCCGCTTCGAGCGGATCGCGCTCCTCGTGACGCTCCTCGCCGGGCTGAGCGCGATGCGGAACATCGGCTGGTTCGCCTTCGCGGCGATCATGCTGTGCCCGTCGGCGGTCGAGGAGATCTCGCCCGCGCAGGCGGCGGGTCATGCCCTGCGCTCGCGGGCGAACGCGATCGCAGCAGCCGTCACGCTCGCGGTGCTCCTCGCCCTGCTCGCGGCGACGGTCGCCCGGCCTGCCTCCTGGTACACAGAGCCCTATCCGCCCGCCGTCGGGGACGTCGTTGCGAAGGCGGCGGCGCGCGATCCGGGGGCGCGGGTCTACGCCGACGTCAAGTACGCCGACTGGCTGCTCTGGGACCACCCCGAACTCGACGGCCGGCTCGCCTTCGACGCCCGCTTCGAGGTGCTCTCACGCCTTCGGATCGCGGAGATCTTCAACTTCAACAATGCGTTCGGCGCCTCCTGGCGGCCGGCAACGCGGGGGTTCCGCATCCTCGTCCTCGACCGCGCCGTCAGCTCGCGCCCGATCGCCGGCCTCCTGCGCGAGCCGGGGACGCGCCTGCTCTACTCGGGTCACGGGGTCGCCGTGCTCGAGCGCGCGTCCTGAGGCCCGCCGCGGGGCCCGGGCAGCAGGAGAAGCCCCCACAGGGTCGCCGCTGCGATCACGATCAGCGCCCAGGCCACGCTCGCCTTCGGCGTCGTCACGTCCGGAACCTCCCAGAGCGTCCAGCCGCGCTTGACCACCTGCTCGAGCCAGAAGTCGTTCGCGATGTTCCCGACTCCGTAGCAGAACAGCAACGTCAGGTAGGCGCCGAGCACGCCGGTCAGGACGCGCGAGCGCATGGAGCCGAGAAGACGAGAGAGGACGAGTGCGACGAGCACGAGCAGCACGCCGTCCATTCCGTGGTGGTGACCGTGGTGGACCGCGGGATGGAGCACCGGGTCGCCCGGCTGAGTCCGGAGCTCGCCGGTCAGGTAGATCGACCCGAGCACCGGGACGCCGGCGAGGGAGAATCCGAGGTCGGCCGCCGTCCACGGCAGCCCGAGCACGACCGCGACGGCGGCGAGCGCGATCCTGATCCTGTCGCCCGCGACGTGGCCGATCCGCCACGTACCGCCGCTGCGAAGGCACCACACGGTCAGCCCGAGCGCGAGCGCCACCCCGACCGCGGCGATCGCGTTCGCAGGCCGTGCGTCCAGCTTGCCCTGGTCGACGATCTTCGGCCAGAAGACGGCGGCGCAGAGCACGAGCGCGAGCAGGGCAACACCGCGCTCGCCGCCTCTCCTGGTCCGGTCGAGCAGGTAGAGGACGACGCCGATCGCGACAAGCGCGGTGGGGAAGTTGAGGAAGAGGAGCGCCCGGCTCGCACCGCCCTCGATGCCGCTGCCCGTGACGTGGTAGAGCTCGACCGGCGCGATCCGCGAGTAGGTGACGAGGATCTCGACGGTGACGACGGCGAGCAGTCCCCAGACGACCGGCAGCTCCGGCAGGGCCGATCTCCGGGACGAGTCCCGTGCCGTCAAGAAAGACCGAGCGGAGCGAGCCCGCTTCCGAACCAGACGATGAGCACGATCGCCGCCAGCGCTCCTGCCACGAGCTCCGGCCGCCGGAGCCCGGGCGGCGACTCGACCGGTTCACGACGGCCTTTCGGCTGCACGGGCTGCGCCGCCGAGAGCCGCTGGTAGAAGAAGCCGCCGAGGAGCAGGACGACACCGACGGCCAGGAACGAGAGGGCGCGCGTGATCGAGCTCAGTGAGGGCAGGTCGAAGAGGAAGATCTTGGCCAGGCTGACGGCAAACATCGCGAAGCCGGCCACCCGCAGGGCACCGACGCGGGTCAGCCCGAAGTAGAGCGCCGCCAGCCCGACCAGCCCCCAGAAAGAGCTGACCGCGGTGTGTCCACGGTGGAAGTTCGTGTCGACGCTGCCCGAGAAGGCGACTTGGAACAACGCGAGGATGAAGATCGAAAGGCCGTAGACGGTCAGGACACCGGCCGTCCAGAAGCAGACTGTGCCGAAGCGGCGCCGGAGCTCGGTGCTCTCGCCCGCGAGGTGCCCGACGGCGACCGCGGCCGCTGCGACGAACAGCGCGCCGATCGCGCCGCTGCCCGGGTGCGCACCGGCCACGAACAGGTGCGTCGGCGGAGCCACCCCGAAGACCACCGTCGCGACCCCGACGAGCAGGGCGACCGCGGCGGCGGCCAGGAAGCGCGGCTCCTTCGCCCGGCGGGAGAGCCAGGCCAGCCCGGTCGCGGAGATCGCCAGCACGAGCACGTGGTACGTGCCCGGCAGCAGCCGCTCGGAGGCGCCGTAGCCGAGAACGAGCGCGGACGCCCAGAGCAGCGTCGAGAAGTCGCGCTGCCCGTTGATGCCGTAGACGGCAGCTGCGAGGACGGCGTAGAGGCCGGCGAAGACCAGGATCGCAAGCCCACGCTCGTCGGCGGCGCCGACGCTACCGCCGAACAGCTCGACCGCGGCCGCCAGGCCCATGCCGACGCTCGCAAGGACGAAGCCGAGCGCCACCGGCGACAGGTCGTCCCTGCGCGGCAGGAGCTGGAGGGCCAGCGCGGCGAGCAGCACCGTGGCACCGACGACTACGAACGTGACCCCGCGCGGAGTGGCCTGCAGATAACGCTCGCCGACCTCGAACGAGACGACGAGGGTGATGCCGAGCGCCGCGGCGCCGCCCGACACGAGCTCCGGCGCGCGGCGGCGGAGCGCGGCGACGAGGACGCCCAGCCCGAGCGCGCTCCAGACGGCGAACATCGTGACGCGACCCCAGTCGTAGCTCGGGATCGCCGCGACGACGCCGACGGAGAGGGCGGCGACGGACGTGACGGCTGCCGCCCAACCGAACGTGAGCCAAGCCGCGCGCGCATCCGCACTCAGCTTCGAGTACCGCGGCGCGATGACGAGGAACAGCTCGACGAGCGCCGCGGTGAGCAGAGCCAGCCCCGCGATCAGGCAGGACGTCGCGCGTGCGTCACGGCCGAGGAGCGCCAAGCCGGTCCAGATCGCGGCGGCATCGGTCACCAGCAGGCCGACGAGAGCGCCGGCGCGGATCTCCCCCGCCTTCCGCCGGAACGCCGCGAGCGCCATGCCGAGGCCGAGCGCGCTCCACATCGAGAACATCGCGACGCGGCCCCAGTCGTAGCTCGGAATCGCGGACACGATCCCGACGGACAGCGCTGCGACTGCCACCACGACTGTCCCGAAGGCCGATCCGAGCCACACCACGCGCACGTCGTCCGAAAGGCTCCGGAAGCGCGGCGCGAGCACCACGAAGAGCTCGATGAGCGACACCGCGAGCAGGGAGATGCCGGCAACGAGGCAGGCAGCCGCCCGCGCGGTCGAGATGAGTTCCGCCTGGCCGTTGGCGATCGCCGCGACGTTCGTGAGGACGAGCCACGCGAGGGCGGCAAAGCGGAACGCGAACCGGCGTGGTCGCAGACCGAACGCGTAAAGGCCGAGCCCGATCGCGCTCCAGAGCGTGTACATCGCCACATGGCCCCAATCGAAGCTCGAGAAGGCCGCGAGCACGCCCAGCGAGAGGGCATAGACGGCAGCGACAGCCGCCAGGCAGTACCCCACGATGCGGAGAAGACGCTGGCTGTCGGCCAGGGTCAGGAAGACGGGATCGAACGCACCGAAGAAGCCGCCGTGGCGGCCGAGCTGAATTCGCCGCCGGGGGGCGAAGTATGCGATCGCCGCCGAGGCGGCACCGACGGCGACAACGGCGAGGGCGCCGCCGGCGGCCGTCTCGAGCGGCTTGAACAAGTGCGACGGCGGCACGTCGAGAGCGAGCACGTGGATGAGCGCGGCGGTGAAGTAGACGAGAGCCCAGAGCTGGTAGCGGATGTCCTTGACCTGCCGGGCGAGCCACGCGAGCACCGCCGCCTCGCCTGCCCACGCGAATGCGAGCGGACTGCCGTTCATCAGCTCGCCGAACGCGATCCCTCCGACGATCAAAGCGAGGGCGCCGAGCAGGGCGCTCAGGTCGCCGCAGGCCCGCCGCGGGAAGTAAATCGCGGCGACGGCTCCGAGCGCGATCGCGACCGCGAGCAGCGCGACGCCGCGCGACTCGGTGCTGCCATAGAGGCGCAGCATGCTCAGGACCGCGAACGACGTGCCCACGAACAGGAACGACGTAACCATCGGGCGTATGGCGATCGTTGCCTCGCGCCGCTGCAGGGCGATGCCGGTCCCGACCGTGATCGCGGCGAAGACGGCCGCGAGCGCGACGATCTCGACCGGCGACTGCCCCCGGTACTCGGGCTGCAGCACGAGCGCGAGCGCCTGCACGAGCCCGGCGGCCGCACCGACGACGAGCAGGATCTTCCACCGTTGGCGCACCGCCACGGTCGCGGTCGCAACCGCCATCAATGCGACGAACCACGTGCCGACGACCGACACGCCCCCCTGCAGGGCGATGGCGAGCGGTGCGAGCATCGCCCCGAGGAGCCCGATCCCTGCGACGATCTGCGAGTTCCAGCGCAGTGCCGTGACCAGGCCGACCGTGGCGATCCCGGCGGCCAGCACGAGCGCGACCGGGTCGCTCACGAAGTCGTAGAGCGCGGTGGCAGCCAGCAGCACGGCATAGCCGCCCGCGATCCCGGCAGCGACCGCGGCGAGCGAGGAGTCCGTCTCCCCGTAGCGGCGCCGGAGCCAGAGGCCGCCGGCGTACACGCCCGCTGCGGCGATCGCGCCCATAGCCACCCGCCCTCCGGGGCCGATCCAGCCGCGGTTTACGGCGAGGATGAAGAAGAAGACGATCCCGAGGAGCGTCACGATGCCGCCCGCAATCGCGAGGGCCTTCGCCCCCAGCAGGTCGGAGAAGCTCAGCTCGGGGAACGTGAAGGCCGGCGGCCGCGGCGGCGAGGGCGGGGTCGCCTCGGGCCGCGGACGGGCGGGTGCAGGCTCCCATGTCGGCGGCGGCCCGGGTGCGGCCGCCTCCGGCTCGGGAGGCATGCCGAGGAACTGGATCGCCTCGTCGATCGCCCGCTCGAGCGCCACCGTCTGCGAGGCGAGACCGGCGGCCGCGAAGTCCGGCTCGAGCCGACGCACGAGCCGACGAACCTCGCGGAGCGCGGGCAGGTCGGATCTCCAGAGCGCTTGCTCGCGGATCCGGTCGAGTTCGGCGAGCTTCCGGCGGAGGTCCCGTGGATCGACAACCACCTTCGGCTCGGGCTCCGGTACGAAACGAGGCTCCGGCTCTGGCTCAGATTCGGGCTCCGGCTCCGGGTCGGGCTCCGGCAGGGGTTCGAATCGAGACTCGGCCTCCAGCGCGAGCCCCGGCGCAACGAGCGCGCGCAGGTCGGCGAGCTCGCCCTCGAGCGTCTGAATCCGCCGCTCGAGCTCTTCGAGCCGAACATCGGAGCCTGAGGTCACATCGACACCCACAGCCTCACCTTGGAGTTCGACCGGCACGAGTGCATCAGGCAGACTCCCCGCCGGCATCAGGGGAAACCCTCATAGCGCGTACGCGTCTCTTGCAGTCCACCGCAGGGCCACCGTGCACTGCGCGGCCAACACGCGGGTAACGCGCCTGCGCCGGGGGCTACTCGACGGTGACGGTCTTCGCCAGGTTGCGCGGCCGGTCGACCGGCAGGCTGCGCAGGCGGGCGATGCGGTAGGCGAGGAGCTGCAGCGGCATCACGGCGAGGATCGCGGACAGGAACGCGGGGGCGTTGGGGACGTAGATCACGTCGTCCGCGTGGTGCTGGATGTCCTCGTTGTCGTCGCTCGCGATCGCGATCACGTGGGCACCGCGCGCGCGAACCTCCTGGATGTTGGAGACGAGCTTCTCGTACGTGCGCTCCATGCGGGTCGCAACGACGACCACCGGTGTCGACTCGTCGAGGAGGGCGATCGGGCCGTGCTTCATCTCCCCGGCGGAGTACGCCTCCGTCGGGATGTACGAGATCTCCTTGAGCTTGAGCGCGCCCTCGAGCGCCACCGGCAGCCCGATGTTGCGGCCGAGGTAGAGGAAGAAGGGCCGGTCGTAGAAGCGTCGGGCGATGTCGTCGATCGGCGGGTTGCCGTCCAGGAACTGCGTCATCTGGGCCGGGAGCTGGTAGAGGGCGTTGACGATGAACTCGAGCTCGTTCGGCGGCAGCGTCTCGCGCACCTGCGCGAGCTTGAGTGCGACGAGGAAGAGCAGGGAGAGCTGCGCGGTGAACGTCTTCGTCGCGCAGACCGAGATCTCGAGCCCTGCGCGCGTGTACAGCACCGAATCCACCTCGCGGGTGATCTGCGCGCCCATCATGTTGGTGATCCCGACCGTGCGCGCGCCCATCTGACGCGCGAGCTGCATGGCGTTGATCGTGTCGCGGGTCTCTCCCGACTGCGAGATGCCGAGCACGAGCGTGCTCTCGTCGAGCACGGGGTTGCGGTAGATCCACTCCGACGCGATGTCGTGCTCGACCGGGATCCGCGCCCACTCCTCGATCGCGTACCGCGCCGCGACGCCCGCGTGGTAGGCGGTGCCGGTCGCGAGGATGACGATGCGCTGGAGATCGCGGAGATCCTCGTCCGGCATACCGAGGCCCTCAAGGCAGAGCCGGCCGTGTCGCACGCGGTCGCCGATGGTCTCGGCGACGGCCTCCGGCTGCTCGTAGATCTCCTTGAGCATGAACGTCTCGAAGCCGCCCTTCTCGGCGCCCTCGATGTCCCAGTCGAGCACGACCAGCTCGTGCTCGACGGGCGTACCGTCGACGCGGCAGAACTCGATGCTCTCGGGCGTGATCGCGACCACGTCACCGTCGTTCGGGAAGTAGACGCGCCGCGTCTCCTCGAGGAAGGCGGCGGCGTTCGAGGCCAGGAACGCCTCACCCTCGCCGACCCCGACGACGAGCGGCGTCTCGCACCGAGCGCCGACGAGCAGGTCGGGATGATCGGCGTGAACGGCGACGAACGTGAAGTGGCCCTCCATCTCCCCGTACGCCTTGCGGACAGCCTCGACGAGGTCGCCGTCGTAGTGGCGCTCGATCAGGTGGGAAACGGTCTCGGCGTCGGTCTCGGAGGAAAACGTGTGACCCTCGCCCTCGAGGCCGGCCTTGAGCTCGCGGTAGTTCTCAACGATGCCGTTCAGGACGATGGCGAGCTGGTCGTCGTCACAGCCGGTCAACGGATGCGCGTTTGCCTCCGTGACGGCGCCGTGCGTCGCCCAGCGCGTGTGTCCGAGACCCGTGACCGCACGGGACTTCCCGCGGCCGGCCTGCGCCTTCAGCTTGTCGAGCGGACCGACGGCGCGGGCGTACTGGAGGTCGCCGTCGGCGAGGAGCGCAATACCGGCCGAGTCGTAGCCCCGGTACTCGAGGCGCGCGAGGCCGGCGAGCAGGAGCGGCTTACACGGCCTGTGGCCGACGTACCCGATGATCCCGCACATTCAGGCCTCCTCCATCATGTCGGGGTGATGCATCCTCGAAACACGACGAGCCCGGCCTGGCCGCCGGCAGCGCCGCCGACGATCAACCGAGCTCCGTGCTGACGAGCGAAGCGATGGTACCACAGAGTTTTTGAGCCTCCTCCTCATTTTCGGCCTCCGCGAGCACTCTGACAACCGGCTCCGTGCCGCTCGGCCGCACGAGCACGCGACCCCGCCCCGCGAGCGCGCCGTTCGTCTCTGCGACCCACTCGAGGATCGCCGGTGTCAGCACCTTCACCGCCACGCGGACGTTCTCCTTCACCTGCGGGAAGCGCTCCATCACGGAAACCGCCTCGGACAGTGTCCGGCCGCGAAGCGCGCGGCAGAGGAGCAGCGCTGCGACGAGGCCGTCGCCCGTGACGTGGCCCTCGAGGTAGATCAGGTGCCCGGACTGCTCACCGCCGAGCACGCCGCCCTCGCGTTGGAGCGCCTCCAGCACGTAGCGGTCGCCGACATCCGTCGTCACGACGCGGATCCCGCGCTCCGCGAGCAGGCGGTGGAGGCCGAGGTTCGCCATCGTCGTCACGGCGACGAGATCGACGCCGAGCTCGAGCGCGAGGACCGCGAGGATCTGGTCGCCGTCGATCGCCTGACCGCGCTCGTCGACCGCCAGCATCCGGTCGCCGTCCCCGTCGAACGCGACGCCGAGGTCGAGCCCTTCCCTCGTAACAGTCTGTTGCAAGGCGCGCAGATCGGTGGCGCCGCAGCCGACGTTGATGTTGTTCCCGTCCGGGCGGTCGCCGATCGCGGTCACGCGCGCGCCGAGCCGCTCGAACGCGGCCGGGGCGATGCCGGAGTAGGCGCCGTTGGCGCAGTCGACGCCGATCTTGACGTCCTCGAGGTCCTCGGCGAAGCGCTCGATCACATGGTCGACATAGCTGCCGTGGACGACGTCGATGTTGTCGATTCGCCCCTGGTCCGCGTTGCGCGGAGGCTCGCCGAGCAGCGCCTCGATCTGCTCCTCGGCCTCGTCCGTCAGCTTCTGCCCCTGGCCGTCGAAGAGCTTGACGCCGTTGTACTCGGGCGGGTTGTGCGAAGCGGAGATGACGGCGCCGAGATCGAGTGCGAGCAGCGCGACGGCGGGGGTCGGCAGCACCCCTGCGAGCATGGCGTTGCCGCCCGCGGAGGCGACGCCGGACGCGAACGCGCGCTCGAGCTCACGACCGGAGGCGCGGGTGTCGCGGCCGATCAGCACCGCCCCGCCACCCTGCCAGAGCGTCACCGCCCGGCCCAGCCGCTCGACGAGCGCGGGCGTCAGGTCCTGTCCGACGACGCCACGTACCCCGTCGGTGCCGAAGTACCTGCGCATATGCGGGGTCGAGGCTAGCGCTTGGCCCACTGCGGGGCCTTGCGGGCCTTCTTCAGGCCGGCCTTCTTCCGCTCGACCGCGCGGGCATCGCGGGCGAGAAAGCCCTCGCGCTTGAGCGGGACGCGCAGCTCCGGGTCGGCCTCGACGAGCGCCCGGGCAATGCCGTGGCGCGCCGCGCCTGCCTGTCCGCTCGGGCCCCCGCCGTGGAGGCGGATGCGGACGTCGTACGTGCCCTCGGCGCCCGCGACCCTGAGCGGGGCCTGCACCTGCGCCCGGTGGATGAGGCGCGGGAAATACTCGTCGAGGGTGCGCCCGTTGATCCACCAGCTTCCGTCGCCGGGTCGGAGGATCACGCGGGCGACGGAGGTCTTCCGCTTGCCCGTTCCCTGGTAGGTGGCCAACTCTGGCGTCACGATCTCGTCTTCAGCTCCTTCGGTTCCTGTGCCGTATGCGGATGCTCGGGGCCGGCGTAGATCTTCAGCTTACGGAGCTGCGCGCGGGAAAGCCGGTTGCGCGGCAGCATCCCCTTCACGGCCTTGCGGATGACCTCTTCCGGCCTCCGCGCGAGCTGCTCGCGGAGCGTCCGCTGGCGCAGGCCACCCGGGTAGCCCGAATGCCGGTAATAGATCTTGTCGTCGAGCTTCTTGCCCGTGACCGCGACCTTCTCGGCGTTCACGACGACGACGAAGTCACCGGTGTCGACGTGGGGTGTGTACTGCGGCTTGTTCTTGCCGCGCAGCGTGTCGGCGATGTGCGTCGCGAGACGGCCGAGGGTCTGCCCCTCGGCATCCACGAGATGCCACTCGCGCTCGATCTCGCCGGGTTTCGCGTTCCAGGTCTTCATCTCGGACGTAAAAGCGGCGGACCAGGCGTCCGCCGACGAAGAAGTGTAGCCGAATCCGCTCTCAGCGGGCAGGCCGCGAGGGCGTCATGCACCCGCGTCAGACACAGATGGCCGTGACGTTGATCGCGACGGTGGTCGCACCGGTGCCGGCACGGACGACAACCGCGTCGGCGCTCCACTGGGTGGTGCCGATTCGAGTCGAGTTGTGGTCCCCGCCGACTGCTCCCCCGGTCTCGGAGAACGTGATGTTTGCACCGATTGCCGTTGACCCGGTCGGACAGGTCGAGACCGCGCTCCCCGAGAGGTTGCCGGCGTTCGATCCGTCGACGCTTGCAGTGGCAGTGGTCCCCAGTTGGACATTCCCGACCCCAGCCGGTCCCGTCGGCCCTCTGTTGCCGGTCGTTCCGGTGGGTCCCTTGAGGCCGGTCGGCCCGCGAAGGCCGGTGGCGCCCGCTGGCCCTGTTCCTCCGGTCGCGCCCGTGGCTCCGGCTCCCGTCGCCCCGCTCGCGCCTCTGGCTCCGGTGGCGCCCGTCGCTCCCGTGGCGCCGGTGGGACCCAGGAGGCCGGTCGGACCGCGAAGGCCCGTGGCTCCCGTCACGCCCACGCCTCCAGTCGCGCCCGTCGCTCCGGCTCCTCCAGTCGCACCCGTTGCGCCCGTCGCCCCACTAGATCCCGTGGGACCCAGAAGGCCGGTCGGCCCGCGAAGGCCCGTGGCTCCCGTCACGCCCGCCCCTCCAGTCGCGCCCGTCGCTCCGGCTCCCGTCGCCCCGGTCGCGCCGGTCGCGCCTGTCGCGCCTGTCGTTCCTGTTGCTCCCGTCGTGCCGGCCCCGGTCGGTCCGCGCCCGGTCGGTCCTGTCGGACCGCGGGCGCCGGTCGGTCCGCGCACTCCCGTTGGCCCCCGCGGGCCGGTCGGCCCCGTAACGCCGCCGGCGGGACTCTGAGCCCAGTCGATCTCGACCTCGGTCATGCCGCACCCGGCCGAGGGGTTCCCGTAAATATTCCTCGTCGGATAGACGGCCGGCGCGTAGATGATCCTGACGCTGCCGCGGCTTCCCGACCCGCCACTCTGCACGCAGGAGTGAATCTTGTCCAGGTCGTGCGCAGCTAGAGCGGTTGAGGCAAACACGGCCGCGACGACCGCCGCCACCGCAACCAGGAACCAGCCCGACCCGCCTCCGCTCGATGCTCCCCTGGACGGCAAAGCGGCGCACACGCCCTGACGCCGCAGCGGTCCGTGGACGTTACGACGTGGTCACCTCGATCGCCGTTCTTGTCAAGCGAGCGAGGAAACGAGCGCCTGCATGCTCGCCCTAAACGCCTCCGCGCCGCCGTGCGAAGGATGGCGGACGTACGGGCCGCCGAGCACCGCGTGCGCAACGCGGCCGACGGCGACGGCGTGCCGGCCGGCGGCGAACTCGCGCAGGAACGGCAATCCCGCCTCGATCTCAGCCCGGCTCGGCCGACGGTTCGACGTCTCGGTGCCGGGATGGGTCGGGACGACGTTCCAGAGGAGCACGTGCTCCTCGATGCAGAGCTCTTCGAGCACGCGGTGGACGATCGTCGCCGTCGCCTCGCCGGGGCCGGTCCCGGTCAGCTGCCGCTCGGACGTGAAGGGGAGGCCCGAGACACGCGCGCCGCGATAGCCGGCGGCTTCGCCGACGAGCAGCAGGGGCGCATCGCTCCGCGAGGCGAGGTAGTCGGCGAGGCGTTTACGGCGAAGGGGCGAGCGTGCGTACTGGTTGTGGGTCTCGCCGATGCTCGCGCGGGCCAGACGCTCTACCAACGTTCCCAGCGCACGACCTCGTCGAGCGGCTTCCGGCGGCGACGCATCGCCTCCTTGCGACGAGCCTCCAGCTCCTCGGGCTCCGGCGCCGGCTTGCCGACCGTGACGATCGCGACCGGCAGGACATCTTCGGGGATGCCGAGCAGCTCCCAGATCGGCGCCCAGTCGAGCACGCCGAAGACGCCGGCCGCCAGCCCTTCGTCCACCGCCGCGAGCATCAGGAGCATCATCGAGGCACCGGCGTCGACATGCCAGTACGGCACCGGCCAGTGGATCTCCGTGCCGTCCTCCTGCAGCTTGTCCGGCTGGCGGTAGCGGTCGTGGTAGTCCTCCTCGCGCGTGCCGATGACGATGTGCGCCGGGGCGCGTGAGATCCACGGCTCGAACCCCATTGCAACGTACTCCTGCTCGTCCGCGAGTTCCGCGATCCGGTGGCGCGTCTCCCGGTCGGTGACGACGACGAGCCGCAGGCCCTGGCTGAAGCCGCCGGACGGAATCCGCCGGCCGCGCGCCACGATCCGCTCGAGCGTCTCGCGCGGAACCGGCTCCTCCTCGTAGTTGCGAACCGCCTTCCGGCGCCGCAGGACATCCGCAAAGTCCATAGTCCCGCACATGATCGCAACCAGGACGCTCACGGACGGCGGCCAGCAGCCGATCGAGATCGCGAACCTCGTCGCCGACTTCCTCGCAGAGGCGAAGACGAGCCTCGACATCGCGCTGTACGACCTGAAGCTCGGGGCCGAGACGGAGACGGTCGTGATCGGCGCCATCGAGGCCGCGGCGAAGCGCGGCGTTGCCGTGCGCCTGGCCTACAACGCCGACTTCCGGGCGCCGATCCCGGTGCCGCCGCCGCCGAAGACGAAGCCCGAGGACATCGAGCGGCTGAGCGTTCCGACACGCGCCATCCCGGGGATCCCCGACCTCATGCACCACAAGTTCGTCGTCCGCGACGGCGCCTCCGTCTGGACCGGCTCGACCAACTGGACGGACGACTCGTGGTCGCGCGAGGAGAACGTGATCGTCACCGTCGACTCGCCGGGGCTCGCGACCGCGTACACGCTCGCGTTCGTCGAGCTCTGGGACAAGCAGGACGTGATGAAGAGCGGGTTCGTCGAGCCGCGGCCGGTCGACGCGGACGGCGACGAGCTCCGCCCCTGGTTCTGTCCAGGGTTCGGCGATGCGCTCGCCCACCGCATTGCCAAGGCGTGCGGGCAGGCACGGCGGCGGATCCGCATCTGCTCGCCGGTGCTGACCTCGGGTCCGATCCTGGCCACGCTCTGCCAGGTCGCGTCTGAAGGGAAGGTCGACCTGGCGGGCTGCGTCGACCAGACGCAGGTCGAGGAAGTGTTCTTTCAGTGGCGGACGAACGGCGTCTCGGCGTGGAAGATCCCGCTGCTCCAGACGGTGCTCTCGCGAGCGCAGTTCTCGGGCAAGCGCTCGACGCCGTACACGCCGACGAGCGTCCACGACTACATGCATGCGAAGGTGACCGTGGCGGACGACACCGTCTTCTGCGGGTCGTTCAACCTCTCGAGGTCCGGCGAGCGGAACGCCGAGAACATGCTCGAGATCCACGACGCGAAGATCGCAGACGAACTGGCCGCGTTCGTCGACTCGGTGCGGGCGCGCTACCCGGCGGCAGCCGTGCCCCCTGTGGTCGGGTCCAAGGGACAATCCCCCGGACCTGACCGGAACTGACGCGTCCTAGCCGACGCGTTCTCGCCGGCCGCTTCTCTGCCCCTGCCCGCACCAGCAGTTGCTTTCGGCCTCCGCGACGCCGCGGCAGACCCGGCCGCGCAGCCATGGCCGAGGGACAGTCCCTCGGACCTGACCACGGACGCCAAATCGTCCCATCCGGCCGCGTCGAAGGGGCTGTCCCTCGGACGTGGCAGGAAGAGGCACGGCCGCGCGGTCAGCGCAACTCGGCCAGCCAGCGGTGGCCTGGATGGACTAGCTCGAGCCATGCTGCGAGCCGCTCTCGCGCCGCCGGCTCGAGAAGCGGGACGACGGCCTCGAAGTCGGCCTGGTCCTTGTCGCGATGGACGTGCTTGGCCTTGTACAGCAGGACGACCTCCGGCCTGCCGTACGGGATGCCGTCCGCAGTCCGTGCGATCACCTCGCCGTAGGGGAGTCTGATCCGCTCGTCGCGGCGACAGACCCAGGTCGTGCCGTCACCCGGCTCGCGGAACAGGTCGAGTCGCCAGAGCCCGGTCGCGGGCTCTCGTATCCAGGTCTGGTGCGTGTCCGCGAGCGAGTCGCGCGCGTGCTCGAGCGACGTCACGAGGCCCTGCGACGGCACGCCGACGACGAAGACCTCGAATCCGGCCAGCGCATCGACGAACTCGTCCAGGCTGCCGGCGGGGATCGCGAGCTCGAGATCCTCGTGCTCGCGATAGTGCCCGCCGAGGAAGAGGTCGATCGCCCAACCGGCGGCGACATACCACGGTGCCCGCACGCCCTTCAGGCGCCGCGCCGCCTCCTCAGGCCGCCAGGCGTCCCACTTCGACACGTCGGGCTCGAAGCCCGCCGCGCCTACTCCCACTCGATCGTGCCGGGCGGCTTCGACGTCAGGTCGAGCGCCACGCGGTTCACGGCCGGGATCTCGTTGATGATCCTGCTCGAGATCGTCTCGAGCAGGTCGTAGGGGAGACGCGCCCAGTCGGCCGTCATCGCGTCGTCGGAGGTAACGGCGCGAATCACGATCGGGTACGCGTAGGTGCGCTCGTCGCCCTGGACGCCGACCGACTTGATCGCCGGCAGCACCGCGAAGCACTGCCAGAGCTCGCGGTAGAGCCCGGCACGGCGGATCTCCCCGAGCAGGATCGAGTCCGCCTCGCGCAGGATCTCGAGCCGCTCCCGCGTGACCTCGCCGATGATCCGGATCGAGAGACCAGGCCCGGGGAACGGGTGCCGCCAGACCATCTCCTCGGGAAGCCCCAGCTCCTCGCCGACGCGGCGCACCTCGTCCTTGAACAGGGAGCGGAGCGGCTCGACGAGCGAGAAGTCCATCTCCTCCGGAAGGCCGCCGACGTTGTGGTGCGACTTGATCTTCGCCGCCACGCCCGCCTCCCCGCCCGATTCGATCACGTCCGAGTAGAGCGTGCCCTGGACGAGGAACGGCGTGCTCCCCAGGCGCGCCGCCTCCTCCTCGAAGACGCGGATGAACTCCTCCCCCACGCGGCGCCGCTTCTCCTCCGGGTCGGTGACGCCCTCGAGGCGGGCGAGGAAGCGCGCCTCGGCGTCGACGTGGACGAGCGGGACGTGGAAGTGGCGCCGGAAGGTCTCGACGACCTGCACGGCCTCGTCCTTCCGGAGCAGGCCGTGGTCGACGAAGACGCAGGTGAGTTGCTCGCCGACCGCCTTGTGGACGAGCAGCGCCGCGACGGACGAGTCGACGCCGCCGGAAAGGCCGCAGAGCACGCGCGCGCCGCCGACCTGTGCGCGGATCCGCTCGACCTGCTCCTCGATCACCGCGACCGCCGTCCACGCCGGAGGCATTCCCGCGACGCCGTAGAGGAAGTTCTTCAGCACCTCCTGGCCGTGCGGCGTGTGCACGACCTCGGGGTGGAACTGGACGCCGTAGAGGCAGCGCTCGGGCGCTTCGAAGGCGGCGACCGGCGTCGCCGGCGATTCGGCCGTGACGGTCGCGCCCTCGGGCGGCGCCGTGACCGTGTCGCGGTGGCTCATCCAGGCGGTCTGCTCCTCGGGCAGCCCCGCAAAGAGCGCGCCGGAGGCGGCGCGGAGCCCGGTCTTGCCGAACTCCGACACGCCGGTGCGCTCGACGCGGCCGCCGAGGTCGAGCGCCATCAGCTGCGCGCCGTAGCAGATGCCGAGCACGGGCACGCCCAGCTCGTACAGACCCGGGTCGATCTTCGGCGCGTCGTCGGCGTAGACCGAGGCGGGGCCGCCGCTCAGGATCAGTGCCGCCGGCCTCCGCCGCTTCGCCTCGGCGGCCGTGATGCCGTGACGGACGAGTTCGGAGTAGACGCGGCAGTCACGGACGCGTCGTGCGATCAGCTGGGCGTACTGGCCGCCGAGATCGAGGACGAGCACCGGCCGGTCCTCCGGGCCCTGCTCGGGCTCGGGGAACGGAATCACCTCCGCCCCCAAGTTGTCTACCACCGCGTCATGCTCGCCGGTAGTTCGGTGCGTCCTTCGTGATCGTGACGTCGTGCGGATGGCTCTCGCGGAGTCCCGCTCCCGTGATGCGCACGAACCTCGCCTGCTTCATCTCCTCGACCGTCGGCGCGCCACAGTAGCCCATCGCCTGGCGCAGCCCGCCGATCAGCTGGTTGAGGACGATGCCGACCGGGCCCTTGTACGGCACGCGCCCCTCGATGCCCTCGGGCACGAGCTTGTCGACATCCTCGACGTCACCCTGGAAGTACCTGTCCTTCGAGTAGCCGCGCGCCTTCATCGCGCCGAGGGAGCCCATGCCGCGGTACTCCTTGAACCGCTCTCCCTGGCCGACGACCACGTCACCGGGAGCCTCGTCCGTGCCGGCCAGGAGCGAGCCTGCCATAACCGTGTCGGCGCCGGCCGCGATCGCCTTCGCCACGTCGCCAGACGAGGTGAGGCCGCCGTCGGCGATCACCGGCACGTCGTGCGGCGCCGCGACCCGCGCGCAGTCGTGGATCGCCGTGAGCTGCGGAACGCCGACTCCCGCGACGACACGCGTCGTGCAGATGCTGCCCGGCCCGACGCCGACCTTCAGAGCGTCCGCGCCGAGGTCGATCAGCGCCTCCGCCGCCTCCGAGGTCGCGATGTTGCCGACCACGAGTTCGACGGCGAATCGCTCCTTGAGCGTGCGGGTCATGGTGAGGACGTTCTCGGAGTGGCCGTGTGCGGTGTCGAGGACGAGCACGTCCACGCCGGCCTCGACGAGCGACGCGGCGCGCTCGAGGGCGTCCGGACCGACCCCGACCGCAGCGCCGACGCAGAGCCGGCCGCGCGAGTCCTTCGTCGCCTGCGGGTACTCGATGCGCTTGGCGATGTCCTTGACGGTGATCAGCCCGCGCAGAATCCCGTCGGCGTCGACGACCGGCAGCTTCTCGATCTTGTTGCGATGGAGGATCTCCTCGGCCTCCTCGAGCGTCGTCCCGAGCGGCGCCGTCACGAGGTTCCGCGCGGTCATCAGCTCGGCGACGCGAGCGGAGGGATCCTTCTCGAAGCGGAGGTCGCGGTTCGTCAGGATGCCGACGAGCAGGCCGTCCCCGTCGGTGATCGGGACGCCGGAGATGCGGTAGCGCGCCATCAACTCGAGCGCCTCGGCGACGAGCGCGTCCGGGCCGAGCGTGACCGGGTCGACGATCATGCCGGACTCGGAGCGTTTGACCCGGTCGACCTCGGCGACCTGGTCGGCGATCGAGAGATTACGATGCAGTACGCCGAGGCCGCCCACCCGGGCCATCGCCACGGCCATCCGCGACTCGGTGACCGTGTCCATCGCCGCGGAGACGACGGGGATCGCGAGACGGATCTCGCGCGTCAGCCGCGTGGCGGTGGAGACGTCGTTCGGCAGGACGTGCGACTCGGCCGGCACCAGCAGGACGTCGTCGAAGGTGAGCCCCTCACGGGCGAACTTGTCCTCGAGCGAGAGGAGCCGCTCGATCCGTCCGACGTCAAACTCGGTCAACTGACGATCTACGTTACCAGCGCGCCCTGACGGCCTGGGGACGCGGCGAACGGCCCCGTGCTCGTGCAGCTGCCGGGCCGGACGGGCTAGCGCTCTGCGGCGACCGAGGCAAGGTCCGCGACCGTCACGTCGTGGACGAGCCGGCCGGCCTCGCGAGGCTCGAACTGCCCCGACCCGACGACGAGCGTCGATGCGGTCCCCGCCGCGACGGCCCGCCGCAGCGCCTCGTCGGGCGGCACGTGCTCGAGCCGCGCGGCGATGAAGGAGGCGAGCAGGACCGAGCCGGCCCCGACCGGCGAGACGATCTCGACCGCGGGGGCCTCGATGCGGAAACGGAGCGGGCGGCCCTTCTCCTTCTCGCGCCGCAGGTGCGCGAAGACGCCTCGGTCGTGCTTGACGAGCACGTTCCGCGCGCCCATCTCCGTGATCGTGTCGAGGGCCAGCACGAAGTCGTCCTGGTCCGAGAACTCCTGCCCGACCAGCGACTCGGCCTCGAGCTGGTTCGGCGTGACGAGCTCGGGCTCCGCCTCGACCCCGAGGCGAAGCGGCTCACCCTCCGTGTCCAGCACGGTCGACACTCCGCGCCGGCCGAGCTCGCGAATCATCTCGGCGTAGAAGCTCTCGTCGACCCCGCGCGGCAGCGATCCGGCGAAGATCACCATCTCGGCGCCCCGGGAGAGGTAGTCGATCTTCTCCCGCAGGATCTCGAGCTCCTCCGGCTGCACGAGCGGGCCCCACTCGATGATCTCCGTGTACTCGCCCGAGGTCGGGTCGATGACCGCCGTCGAGGTCCTGGACTCGTCCTCGATCCGGACGAGGTCGTTGAGCACCGCCTCCCCGCTGAGCTCCTCGAGGATGCGCCGTCCGTTGCGGCCGCCGACGAGGCCGGTCGCGACGACGGGAACGCCGAGCCGCTTGAGCGCGCGCGCGACGATGATCCCCTTGCCGCCTGCGAACGTCAGCTTCTCGCTCGCCCGGTGCCGCTGGCCGCGCTGGAAGTTCGGCACGGTCAGGATCCGGTCGAGCGCCGTGTTCATGGTGACGGTGACGATCACGCAGTCCTCCTAGCCGAACCAGCTGCCGATGTGGTCGAGCGTCCTCTCGGCGTACCAGCCTACGCGTCCGAAGGTGCCTGGCCGAGCGATCGAGCGGTCGGCGACGAGCGGCGCCCGCGCGACGACCTTGCCGCGGTCGTAGACGCGCACCTCGCCGAGGCGCTGCCCCTCGCGCACCGGGAGCGAGACGACCATCGGCGTCACGACGCGCTCCGTCAGCGGACGGCCGAGGCGCGCGACCCGAACGATCTCCTTCGCGGCCACGAGCCCGAGCGGGCGCTTTCCCCACGGCACGCTCGCGGTGGCATACACGCGCCCGGTCGAGACGACGGGGACGACGCGGTACTGCGCCAGGCCCCAGGCGAGGAGTTGCGCGAGGTCGGCGTTCCGCACGGAGCGCCTCGGCTCGCCGAGCAGCGTTGCGTAGATCGTGACCCCGCGTCCTTGCGCCGCCGCCACCTCGGACCAGCCGGCCTTGTTCGTGTGCCCGGTCTTGACGCCGATCACCCCGGGGAAGGTCGCGAGCAGGTCGTTCCACGTGTGCAGCGTGCGGCCGGTGATGTGGGCCACGCGCAGGCGGACGATCGAGCGGACAAACGGGTCGTGCATGAGGATCTGGGCGAGCTTCGTCACGTCGCGTGCGCTCGAGTAGTGGCCGGCGGCGTCGAGCCCGTCCGGGTTGGCGAAATGGGTCTCGGTCAGTCGGAGCTCACGCGCCTTCTCGTTCATCATCGCCACGAAGGCCGGGACGCTCCCGTTACCGACGTACTGCGCGAGTGCGACGGCGGCGTCGTTGGCACTCTGGATCAGCGCCGCCTCGATCAGCTCGCGCACCGTCAGCTGATCGCCGGCCTGGAGGTAGATCGACGACTCGCCCACCTCGGCGGCCTGCTGCCCGATCGTGACGACGTCGTCGAGCTTCGCGTGCTCGAGCGTCACGAGGACGGTCATCAGCTTCGTGATGCTGGCGATCGGGACGTGCTCGTCGGCGTTTCGCTGCAGCAGCGTGTCGCCGTTCGCGCTCACGACGAGATAGGCGCGGCCGCCGACACGCGGTGCCGCGAGCGCCGTCGAGCCGAATGCGAGCGCAGCGACGGCGACGAGGACGAGGCGGGCCCTCGCCCTCACCAGCCGGACGCCCGCCAGACCGCGTCGCGGAGCCGCGCAGCCTCGGCCGCGGCGGCCGTCCGCCAGTCGGTCCCGTCCTCGCGGAACGCGTAGTTGATCGACCGCGAGACGCTGACGAGCGCGCTCGCCGGGCCGCTCGTGAACGCGCGCGCGACGTCGGCCGGGGTCGCACCCTGCGCGCCCACTCCGAGCAGGAGCAGGACGGCCTGCGGGAGCAGCCGCCGTGCGTCGCTCACGGCGCGGGGGTACGTTGCCCCGACGACGGCGCCGACGCTCGAGAGCCCGCACTCGCCGACCACGCCCTCGCCGAGCTCGGCGACGAGTTTCGCCACCTGGTGCCAGACGACGCTGCCGTCGGTCAGCTTCAGGTCCTGGACGTCGACGCCGCCGGGGTTCGAGGTCTTGACGAGGCAGAAGATCCCGCGGCCGGAGCGCCGGCATTCGGCGACGAAGGGCTCGAGCGAGTCACGACCCAGATACGTGTTGACCGTCATCGCGTCGACGAGCGGGCCCGCGGCTCCGTGGGGTTCGAGATAGGCGGCGGCGTACGCGCGGGCCGTGGAGCCGATGTCGCCCCGCTTCAGGTCGCCGATCACGAGCAGCCCCGCCGTCATCGCGTACTCGCAGATCTCCTCGAAGGCACGCACGCCGTCGGCACCCAGCTCCTCGAAGAACGCGCTCTGCGGCTTGACGGCGACGGCGTAGGGGCAGATCGCGTCGATCAGGCCGCGGCAGAAACGCGAGTACGCGGTCGCCGCCGCCTCGCGGCCGGTGTGGGCGTCTCCGCGCAGCTCGAGAGGAAGGAGGTCGAGCCGCGGATCGAGACCGACGACGAGCTGGCTGCGCCGCTCGACGACGGCGGCCGCCAGCCTGTCGGCGAACGCGCGGGTCGCCACCGCTGCCTGGGCCTCCATCGGGCCACAGGCTAGCGAGGGCGGCAGCTACCCGGTCCGGAAGAGGAACGCGACGCGGTTCCAGCGCTCGGTCTGGCAGGAGTCGGTTCGCCGGAAGCGGGCCGAGACCTTGCGGCCGCGATACGAGCCGGTCACGAGCGCAACCTGCGGGCCGGCATAGATCTGCGAGCACATGACTCCGGACGGCACGGGCGCGAACGGCTGCGGGAGGGCGGCGAGCTTCCCGCAGGCTCTCGCCGCGCCCGGCAAGGTGCCGCCGGCAGGGTTGCAGGTGAGCGTCTGCGCCGCACGCGGCGCGCTGCCCACACCCTGTGGCCAGACGACGATGCGGAGGTGGTCTCGGGGCGTCGACCCGTGAACGGAGCCGGCCCCGAGGGCGAAGAGCGCGACGACGACGACCACGAGCCGCACGCCCTCAGGGTACGCGCCTGCTACAGGGCGGCGAAAGCGAGAAGGGCCCCGCAGGGCCCCTCTCGCTCGGATGTGCCGTCGTCCGGTCCTACTGGTGGAAGAAGGAACTGGCGCTCGTCGCCGTGCCACCCGGCGTCGTCACCTGCCACTTGTAGAGACCGGAGCGCATGGCCGGGACGGTCGCCCGGATGCTCGTCCCCGACACGAGCACGAAGCTCGCCGACACCCCACCGAGCTTGACCGAGGTCGCGCCCGCGAAGCCCGAGCCCGTGATCGTGATCGTGGCGTTGGTACGCCCGTACCCCGGCCAGAAGCCCGTGATCCTCGGGGCGCCCGCGGTGGTCACCGTGAACGAACCTGCGCTCGTCCCCGTCCCGCTGCCGGTCGTCACTGCGATCTTCCCCGTCGGCGCACCGGCCGGAACCGTGGCCGTGATCTTCACGGTCGAGTTCACGGTGTAGGTCGTCGCCGACGTGCCGCCGAACTTGACCGACTGAACGCCGGTGAAGTTCGTGCCGTTGATGGTCACGCTCGTCCCGATAGGACCGCTCGTCGGGCTGAACGACGTCACCGTCGGCGGATTCCCCCCGCCACCCGTCACCGTGAAGTTCGTCGAGCTCGTCCCCGTGCCATTCCCCGTCGTGACCGCAATCGGCCCCGTCGACGCACCGCCCGGGACCGTCGCGCTCAGATTCGTGCTCGTATTCGGGGTAAAGCTCGCCGACGCGCCGTTAAACGTCACACCGGTGACACCCGTGAAGTTCGTCCCGGTAATCGACACGCTCGTTCCAACAGGACCACTCGTCGGGTTGAACGACGCCACCGTCGGCGCAGACCCACCACCGCCTGAACCGTACGTCTGCACGCACAGGTGTCCGTCATTCGAGTATTCGCGCTGCAGGAAGTAATGGTGCCCGTTGATCGTCTGGTTGTACTCGCTGCCGTTCGGTCCCGAGACGGTGCCGAAGTCCCAGGCACACTTGTCTCCGTTCTCGTAGCCGGCTGCGTCGTACCAGGCGTTCAGCTGCGGGTCGGTGATCGCCTCGTTGTGCTCATGGCTGACGACGTTGATCGTCGGATCGGCCCCCCCGGCGCTGCCGTTCGGGTACTGGCCCTCGTCACAGCCCGAGTGCTTGGCGTAGGGCTGGTTCGCGTAGATCGCGTTCGAGGCCGTGTGCCCGTGGTACGCACAGAACGAGGTGTAGGCGCAGGAGCTGCCACTGGAGTCGAAGCAGCTGCCGACGCCGACCGGGGTGAAGATGAAGAACATGTTGGTGCCGTTCCTCAACCAGCCCTGGGCGGTGGTCACGTTGTTGATCTCGGTGATCAACTGCGCGTCGGTCAGACACACGGTGACGTCGCTGTAGATCGGACAGTTGCCGCTTGTCGGGAATGCGTTGGTGTCGATCAACGAGGCACCGAACGTCGAGCTGTACTGGATCGACGAGTACTGCGTGTCCGACGCGTAGACGTTGCTGGACATCCCGCTGTCATGCGCGACGTCGGTGAAGTACTGGTTGATCGTCGACTGGTATCCGGCGGGCATCGACGAGCCTGACGGCACCCAGTAGATCGCGTACGTCTTGTTCGTCGTCATCACAGGTCCCCCGTGGTTCAGGAGATCGCCGCTGCCCTGCACCTGGCGACCGACCGTCGGCACGACCCCGCCGATGTGCTTGGGAATTTGTGGGGTAGTGCCGTAGGCGGTCTGAGCGGCAAACGCTACCGCGATCGCCGCCAGCACGAACAGGACGCCGATACCGCGGCGTGTCGCACTCGGTGTTCGTTGAATCACGTTGCGCATCCGAACTCCTCTCGAAACAGCTTTGGGAGCGGTGCCAAGACGGCGCCGCTCGATCCTCGCTCAGACTGAGATCGGCGGCGGCGGCCCGCGGTTGAAGCGCGCATCCCCCGAAGGGCGTCCCCCGCGTGGGCGAGTCGTGCCCGAGGTCGGGGCCGAAAGCGGCCGAAAGTCGAGCCGCTTGCCGCGCGGCGCGGCGCGGCGAGTCACGACGGCGTCGGCGAGGACGAGCAGGCATCTGGCGGCGAAACACGCGACGACGGCGAACGGGAGTTGGAGCGCCAATCCCAACGCGAACGTCGGGTGCGCCGCGACTGTCCAGGACATCCCGCCGTGCCCGATCGCGTACTCGACGTGCTCCTGGATCGCGAACGCGACGAGAGGCAGCACGGCAACCATGGTGCGCGACACACGCAGGCTCCGGCCCTCGGCCGAGGCGGCGAAGAGGCCGCCCAGGAGCATCACGGCGGCGAGCGCGAGCAGCAGCGGCAGCAGCGTTCGGTCGCCAAACGACCCCCCGAAGAGCTCCGCGCCCTGATAACCAGCAGGCGCAAAGATTCCGAGGAGCGAATGCGCCCCCTCACCGCCGATCGCCAGCAGCGGAAGGACGACCAACCAGACTCGACCCCGTACCACCGGCCGAGAAGCGTAGCGCGACCCGATGCCGGAGCGCCAATCCGGAAAGACCGAGGGCCGCAAGACGCGGCCCTCGGAGGAACGTCGTGCCGGCTCGCCTCAGCCGCCCGCGCCGCCGCCCTTGACCGATGCCTTGAGCGAACTGCCTGCCTGGAACTTCGGCACCGTCGCGGCGGGAATCTGGACCTTCTCGCCCGTGCGCGGGTTCACACCCATGCGTGCTGCGCGGCGCTGTGCCGAGAACTTGCCGAAGCCGGTGAAATTCACCTGGCCACCGCTCGTGAGCTCCCTCGTGACCGTGTCCAGAAATGCTTCCACGGCCTTGCCCGCATCGCTCTTCGACAATCCTGCTTGTGCCGCCACCCGATCGACGAACTCCTGCTTGGTCACGCGCCAACCCTCCTTGAGATCAGGGACGAATCGGAGCGTAACAGGCGCATCGGACCCGCTCAACCATGCGGCTTTTGCGGGGGTTTTCCAGCACCTGCAACGTCGGCCGCGGCGAAAAGCGGCCACATTCTGACCGCGAGACGGGCGAGAGCGTCGATTCCGCCCTCCTCGCGGTCGACCACGCAGACCGCATTTCGGCACTCGAGCCCGGCTGCTCGGAGGACCTCGACGGCCTCCGCGGCGGCACCTCCGGAGGTGACGACGTCCTCGATCAGGCACACGCGGTCGCCGGGCTCGAACGCTCCTTCGAGCCGGTTGGCGGTGCCGTAGTCCTTCTCGGCCTTGCGGACGATCAGGAACGGCAGCCCCGAGCGCAGCGACGTTGCAGCGGCGAGGGCGACGGCGCCTAACTCGGGGCCGGCGAGCCGCACGGCGTCGGGCTCGACCTCGGCGACCCGAACGGAGATGCGCTCGGCGAGCGCGCCGAGGAGGTCGGGCCGGGTCTCGAACCGGTACTTGTCGAGGTAGTACGACGACCGCCGCCCGGAACGCAGGACGAAGTCGCCCTCGAGGTAGGCGTGCTCGCGGATTGCGGCGAGAAGCTCGCGGTCGTTCATGCGCCCGCGGTCAGCGCGCGGCGCGGAGGACATCGGAGGCGAGCGGGAGCACTCCCGCCGCCCCGTCCGTGCCCCGCTCGAGCGAGACGAGCGAGCCGTCCTCGTAGTACAGGTCGACGCGCTCGCGCCGGGATGCAAACCGCCGCCGGTAGACGACGAGGCCCGCGAACGCCACGCCGACGAGGATCAGGAAGCCGAAGAGCCGACGCAGCGCTCTCATTTGGCGCTCGTCTCCCGCTTCTTGGCCTTCGGCCGCGGCTTGCCGTCGTCGACGCCCGGCGCGCGCGCGGCGCGCAGGCAGCTCTTGAGGTCGTAGAAGACCAGGCCGACGGTCGGCTCGGGCCCCGTCGCGGCGGCTGCGGCGAGGTCGCCGTCGAGCACGACGAAGACGCTGCCCTCGAGCGTCGCCGCCTCGAGCTGTGCGAGCGGGCCGGCACCCGCGTCGCGCGGGAGACTCGCGGCCGCGTCGAGGAGCGCCCGCGCGGCGTCGACGAACCGCGTCGTGGACTCGTCGTCCGGAAGCGTCGAGGCAGCCTGCTTGCCCTTCTCGTCGAACAGGCACGCGGCCTCGATCTGGGACGAGATCTCCGTCAGCTCGCTGAGCGCCTGCATCGCGTCCATCGGCAGCTGACCCTAGCATGGCCCGGTGCCAGGTCTTCGGCGGATCTTCTTCAAGTTCAACTCGGACCGGGGCCCGCACCTGGCGGCGATGATCGCCTACTACGCGCTGCTCTCGTTCGTGCCGCTGACGTTCATCACCTTCGCGCTGCTCGGCTTCTCCGGGCACGCCCGGGAGTCGAGCACGATCGTGAAGAAGCTCTCCTTGATCTTTCCGGACAAGTCGCTCTCGACGATCGCCAAGACCGTCAACGGGCTGGAGTCGCACTCGACGGCGCTCGGCGTCATCGGCCTGCTGTTCCTGATCTGGACGTCCATCTCGCTGTTCAGCGCCCTCGAGTCGGCGTTCAACATCGTCTACGGACGACCGAACCGGTCGTTCCTGTCCGGGAAGTTCCACGCGGTCGCGCTGCTCTCCGGCCTGCTCGTGCTGCTCTTCGCGGGACTGGCGATCGGCTCGTTCGGCTTCGGCGTCCTCGACCGGGTGGCACCCGGGGTCGGGCGCAACTCCGCGGTCGCGTACGCCGTGCCGGTCATGGTCTCGTCGCTCGCCGTCTTCGGCTTCCTGCTCAGCGTCTACTACTTCCTGACGAACGTCGAGCACACGCTCCGAGACGTGCTGCCCGGCGCCGTGATCACGACGGTCGTGCTCGAGGTGACCTTCCAGGCGCTTCCGATCTACCTGCACCTGGCGCGCGACTCGACGCCGCAACGCGCGTTCGGGGGCCCTGTGATCCTGCTCGTCTGGCTGTACCTGATGGCGAACGTGATCGTGCTCGGCGCCGAGTACAACTGGTGGCGCGCCAGCCGCGCGGAGACTGCCCCGGCCGAGGACGTGCCCGGGCTGGCCTAGCCGGCACGGGGGAAACGGCCGGTTTCCCCCGTGAGCCCCCTTCCCTGGTAGTCGCGTTCCAGGCGGCCCGAGCTACGCCGGAGCAATGCTCCGGCTTCGCCCCATACTCGGGTCGCCACCAGATCGCGACCATTCAAGGGCGACCTCTTCGAAACTGGGGCGCCCGCTAGCCGGGCAGGGTTTCGATCAGCTCGATCAGCTCGTCGCGGCGGTAGCCGTGGCGGCGGGCGAAGCGGACCAGCTCGTCGGCCTTCGCGAGGACGGCACCGCGCTCCGGTGTGCCGGCGACGGTGACGCCCCGGCCGCGACGAAACTCGAGCAAGCCTTCGTCGCGAAGCAGGCGAAACGCGCGCAGAACGGTGTTCGTGTTCACGCCGAGCACAGCGGCGAAGTCGCGGGCGGGCGGCAGCCGCTCGCCGGGCTTCGCCTCACCCTCGCCGATCGCCCGGCGGATCTCCGCGGCCACCTGCTCATGAAGCGGCGTCGGTTCGGCGCGATCGACCTTGACGGGGAGCATGATGCTAGGCATAGTAGCACCATGAGAGGGACGAGATGGCCGCGGTGATCGAGGATGCGCGGAGACGTCGGCGCCGGCGGCGGGTCGGCCTCGCGGTTCTCACCGTCCTCGCGTGCGCCGGGATCGCGATCGGACTCGCGATCGCGAGCTCCGGCGGCGGCAGGTCGGCGTCTCCACCGCCCCCCTCGGCGTCCACGCGGCCCCACTCGTTTCGTCCGCTGTGGGTGCAACGAGACAACAAGGTTGTGGTCGTCCTCGCGCAGGACACGGGCCGGATCGTCCGGATGTGGTGCGCCCGGGGTGCGCAGCTCGGTTCGGCGGTCTGGATCGCGCACGATCACGCTTTCGCGCGGGTCTCGCCCGCAGGCCCGCCTCTGCTCTGTCGCAGCTAGCTGAGCTGCGCGCGCAGAGCCTGCGCCGCGCGGGCACGGTGCGAGTTCGCGGCCTTCCACTCGTTCCCGAGCTCGGCCACGGTCCGCTCCTCGCCGTCCGGGACGAAGACCGGGTCGAAGCCGAAGCCGGCCGTGCCGCGCGGCTCGTCGGCGATCCGACCCGCGAGCGTTCCCGTCGCGCGCAACTCGCGGCCGTCCGGCGCGATCGCGACGAGCTCGCAGACGTAGCGCGCGCGCCGATCCTCCTCGCCCGCGAGCGCCTCGAGGATCCGCTCGACGTGGCGGCCCTGCGCCCAGCGCGCCGTCTCGACGCCCGGCGCGCCGTCGAGCGCGTCCACCTCGAGCCCGGAGTCCTCGCCGAGGAACCACGAGCCGGTCGGCCCGGCCTCGAACCCGTGCAGCGCCTTGCCCCGCGCGTTCTCGAGGAACGTGTCCCCCGTCTCCTCCGGATAATCCTCGGCGTCGAGGAGCTCGACAGCGAAGCCGGGCAACGCCGCCTCGAGCTCACGCCGTTTGTTCTCGTTGCGCGAGCAGAGGACGAGCGTGGTCAGCGGGCTGCCTCGATGCCCAGCACCTGCTCGTCGCCGATCCGCCCGATCCCGAGCGCGGCGAGCTCGAGCAGCTCGTCGAGCTGCTCCCGGCTGAACGGGTCTCGCTCGGCCGTCGCCTGCACCTCGACGAGCCGGCCGTCGCCCGTCATGACCAGGTTCAGGTCGACGTCGGCGGTCGAGTCCTCCGAGTAGTCGAGGTCGAGTAGCGACTCGCCGGCGACGATGCCGACGGAGACGGCGGCGACCGAGTCTCGGAACGCTTTCGCGAGCCCGAAACGGTCGAACGCCCGCCGCGCCGCGACGTACGCCCCCGAGATGGCCGCGCAGCGCGTGCCGCCGTCGGCCTGGAGCACGTCGCAGTCGAGCCACAGCGTCCGCTCGCCGAGTGCCTCGAAGTCGCACACCGCGCGCAGGGCGCGGCCGATCAGCCGCTGGATCTCGACCGTGCGTCCCTGCTGGCGGCCGGTCCGGGCCTCGCGCGCCGTCCGGTCTCCGGTCGAGGCGGGGAGCAGGGAGTACTCGGCAGTCATCCACCCCACTCCCTTTCCGGACATCCAGCGCGGCACGCCGTCGTCGATCGTCGCGGTGCAGAGGACGATCGTCTTCCCTTGCTCCCAGAGCACGCAGCCGTGCGGCTGCTCGAGGAAGTCCGGCGTCAGCTCGAGCGGCCGGAGCTCGTTCGCGCGCCGCCCGTCGGCCCGGCTCATGCCGCGGCCCGCTCGAGCTCGGCGAGCGTCACGACTTCGACCTCGCCGATCGGAAGCTGGAGGAAGCGTGCGCCCATCTCGCGGAACTGCTCTGCGTCGCCGGTCGTCAGGAAGCGGTACGAGCCCTCGCGGTTCTCGTCGTTCTCGATCCCCTTGCGCGCCAGCGTCTCAGCGGTCTCACGCGCCGTCTCCTCGGCGGAGAAGACAAGCGTGACGCCGCGGCCGAACACGCGCTGGAAGATCGGCCGGATCAGCGGGTAGTGCGTGCAGCCGAGGATGACGGTGTCGACACCCACGGCCTTGAGCGGCTCGGCGTACTCGCGCACCGCCGCAGTCGTCGCCTCGCCGAAGGGGTCGTCGCTCTCGATCAGCGGCACGAGCCGAGGACAGGGCACGGCCGACACGCGCACGCCGGCGTCGAGCGCGCGGACGAGCCCCTCATAGCGGCCGCTGGACACGGTCGCCTGCGTCGCGAGCAGTCCGACCCGGCGATTCCGCGTCGCCTGCACCGCGGCGTGCGCCTCCGGCGTGATCACGCCGACGATCGGGACGGACAGCCGCTCCTGCAGCTCGGGGAGCGCGGCCGAGGTCGCCGAGTTGCACGCGGCGACGATCAGCTTCACTCCCTGGCCCTCGAGATAGCCGGCGATCTCGCGCGCGAAACGGCGGATCTCGTCGAGCGGCCGGGGGCCGTACGGCAGCCTGGCGCCGTCGCCGAGGTAGACGAAGTCCTCGTGCGGCATCGTGACGAGGCATTCGTGGAGGACGGTGAGACCGCCCATCCCCGAGTCGAACACGCCCACCGGCCGTGAGTCCACGCGCCGATTGTAGGGTGCGGCGGTGGCGGCGACGGTCCGCATCGGCACGTGCAGCTGGGCCGACGAGGGGCTCGTCAAGCACTGGTACTCGCGCGGCGTGTCGAGCGCCGAGTCACGTCTGCGCTTTTACGCCGAGCGTTTCGACGTGGTCGAGGTCGACTCGCCGTTCTACCACCTCCCCGCTCCGGAGACCGCGGCGCGCTGGGCCGAGCGGACGCCGGCCGACTTCGTCTTCCACGTGAAGGCGAGCGGCGAGATGACCGGGCACCGCGAGTCGGAGCTCGAGCCCGCGTTCCGGGACTTCCGCGAGGCGCTGGCGCCGCTCGAGGCGTCGGGCAAGCTGCGCGGCGTCCTGCTCCAGTACCACCCGCGCGTCAAGAAATCGGCCGAGGCGCTCGCCGAGCTCGCGCGGGTGCGCGCCCTGCTCGAGCCGCTGGTGCCGCTGATCGAATTCCGCCACCGCTCGTGGGTGACCGAGGACGAGCTCGCGGACACGCTCCGCTTCCTCGAGCGGCACGGCCTCGCGTTCGTCTCGGTCGACTCGCCCCCCACGACCGCGACGAACGTCGTACCGACGATCGCCGCCGTCACGCACCCGCTCGCCTACGTGCGCTTCCACGGGCGCAACTGGCGCACCTGGAACATCCGCAACGCCCGCAGCTCGGCCGACCGCTTCGACCACCTGTACACCGAGGAGGAGCTCGGCGAGTGGGTCGAGCCGCTCGGCCGGCTCGCGGGCGAGGCGGAGGAGGTCTACGCGCTCTTCAACAACAACCGTGACGACTTCGCGCCGCGCAGCGCGCGGATCATGCGCGGCCTCCTCGACGAGGCCGGCCAGCCCGCCACGGGCGGCCTCGAGCCGATCGCCGACACGCAGCTGGACCTCGGCGTATGAACGTCCTCGCCGTCGTCCACGGTACGGATGCGCCTCCCGGCTCGTTCGGGGACGTCGTCGCCGAGCGGGGCCACGGGCTCGACACCTGGAGCATCGCGACGGAGCCGACACCGCCGCGCCCGGCCGACGACTACGGCGCAGTGATGCTCTTCGGCGGCGCCATGCACGCAGACCAGGAGGCCGACCATCCCTGGCTCGGCGACGAGCACGCGTTCATCGAGCGGCTGCTCGACCGCGGCACGCCGCTGCTCGGCGTCTGCCTCGGCGCGCAACTCACCGCCAAAGCCGCAGGCGCGAGAGTGAGGCGGACGGCGGAGCCGGAGATCGGCTGGTGCGAGGTCGAGCTCACCGCGGACGCGGCAGACGACCCGATCCTCGGCGCACTTCCCGGGCGGTTCACGGCCCTCCAGTGGCACTTCTACGGCTTCGACATCCCCGCCGGCGGGCGCGAGCTGGCACGGAGCCCTGTCTGCCCGCAGGCGTTCCGGCTCGGCGAGGCCGCGTGGGGCGTCCAGTTCCATCCCGAGGTGACGCGCGAGATCGTCGCGCGCTGGGTCGCCGAGGCGCCCGAGGAGCTGCCCGGCCCGGCGGAACCGCTGCTCGCCGAGACGGAACGACGGATCGACGAGTGGGTCGCCTTCGGCCGCTCGCTCTGCGGCGCCTTCCTCGGCGTGGCCGAGCGGGCCTAGCGCTCGATCGGCAGGTCGTCGTGGCGCGACCACTCGTGCCACGAGCCGAAGTAGTTCCTCGCGTCGTAGCCGGCTGAACGGAGCGCGATCACCGCCAGACCGGAGCGGGAGCCGGAGTGGCAGTAGGCGACGAGGCTCTTTCCGTCCGCGTCGCCGCCGACGAGGGCGTGAATTTCCTCGGCGCGCCCGGGGACGCCGGGTGCGGCGAAGAGCGTCGAGACCTCGACGTTCCTCGCACCCGGAATATGGCCCTGCCGCGAATCGCACGGATAGCCCCCCTTGCCGCTGAACTCGTCCGCGCGGCGGACGTCCAGCAGCAGGAACGGCGGATCCCCTCCCTCGACGACGTTCCACAGCGCGGCCACGGCGTACGGCCGCGGTTCCAGCTGGGCTCGCGTCTTCTCCACTTCGACGACACCCGCCTCCAGCTCGCCGTTCCAGCCCGTGAGCCCGGCGGCGAGGACGGCCACGTTCCGATGCCCCCCCAACTCTGCGACCTGGAGTGCGGCGGCCGCGTTCATGCAGTCGCCGCCGTCGTAGAGCACGAGGCGCTCCTCGCCGGTCACGCCGTGCCGGCGCAGGCGAAGCGACGCCTCGGCCGCGAACGCGTCGCGCACCTCTGGGCTCGAGAACTGCCCCGGAGTACCGATCATCATCGGAATCGAGCCTGCGATGTGGCTCCGCGTGTGCGCGTTCGGCCCGCGGACGTCGGCGAGCAGGAGATCCTCCTCGCCGAGATGCGCGGCGAGCCAGTCGGCGTCGACGACGGCGGGAAGCTCGCCCGTCACAGCCGTCCCAGGAACTCGCCGAGAGCTCGGTTGAACGGCTCCGGCTGCTCGAGGCTGACGATGTGCCCGGCCCCGGGAACGATCACGCAGGAGCCGTCCTGGGCTGAGTCGGCGAGCCCTTGCGCGGTTTCGACCGAGACCATCTGGTCCGAGTCGCCGACGACGACGAGAAGCGGCACGCCGAGCGACGCAACGACGGCGCGGTCGTCCGGCCGGTCCCGCAATGCTTCGACGATCGCGATCAGCTCGTCCGCGCTCGGGGCCGGTCCCTCGCCGGCCCAGATCGAGGCGGCGCCCTCCGCGCGGATCTTCTCGATTTGCGCCTCCCGCGCGGGCCGCCGCTCGGGCGCGTCCGGCCCTGCGTGTGCGCCTGCGAGGACGATCGCCTCGACGCGGTCCGGCTGCCGGCGAGCCATCGCGAGCGCCGCTCCGCCGCCCATCGACGCGCCGACGACGACGAACGAGCCGGCGACCTCGTCCAGCAGCGACGACGCCCACCCGTCCATCGAGTTGCCGCGGCCGTACATGGTGGGCGCGATCGTCTCGCGGCCGCCGAGCACCGGGCGCTGTGCGTCCCACATGGGCGGGTCGTACGGGAAGGCGTGGAGGAGGAGAATCCTCACCGCAGCGCCGCGACGACGTGGACCTCGGCGGCGACCGCGGGCCGCTCGCAGAGCTCGTCGATCCGCTCGAGCAGCGCCGGGTACGGCGACAGGTCGAACCCGAACAGGTCGCGCAGCCGGATCAGCCAGGGCACATAGGCGATCTCGGCCAGGCTGTAGCGATCGGGCCAGCGGCCGAGGTTCCGCTCGAAGAACGAGAGGCAGTGCCCGAGCCGCTCCTCGGCGTGATCCTCGCCGCGGCGGAACGCGTAGTAGGCGTCGCCCAGAGCGTTGTCGAAGCGATGGATCGCGAGCCTGGCGAGGGCACGATCAGCCGGATCAGCCGGGAGGAGGGGCGGCTCCGGGTAGCGCTCGTCGAGGTACGCCATGATCACCTCGGACTCCGGGAGCACGAAGGCGTCCTCCTCGAGCACCGGCACCTTGCCGAGCGGGTTCTTCTCGTAGAGCCACTCCGGCCGGTCGGCCAGGTCGATCACGACCGTCTCGTACTCGATCCCCTTCTCGGCCAGCACGATGCGGACGCGGGCGCAGTAGGGACAGCGATCGGCATCGTACAACGTGATCATGCGGCTCCCTCGCCGGCGACCGCTACCGCCGGGCGTAGCCCGGCTCCGCCGCCGCCTGGCGCCGCGAGGAAACCGCAGACGTGCTTCTGGCTCCTCATCATTCGGCCTCCGATCCTACTCCCAGCACGTCGGCCAGCTGCGCGTAGAGGTCGTGCGGCGCAGGCAGCTCCTCCACTGACCTGGCCGTCTTCGCGACCGCCCGCACGCGCTCCGGGTCCGCGCCCGTGAGCCTATGCGCGACGGTCGGGTTGGCACCGAGCGCGATCACGTCGCCCGGCGGCAGGGGCCCGTAGAACTCCGGCAGCGACGCGTACTCGTCCGCGATCGAACCGCGCTCGAGCAGAACGTAGCGCACGACCTCGCCTTCCTCGATCCCAAGCGTGAGCACGACGCCGCCCGTCCGGTAGGAGAGCTCCTGGCCGAGACGACGCAGCGCCCTCGGGTCGCGGCTGCAGAGCTCGTCGTCGACCTGGATCCAGCCGTTCCGCGGCTTCGACACGTCGGTGCGCGCCGAGCGGCCGAGGCGGGGAACGAACTGCGCCACCGCCCGCTCGATGAGCGTCTCGTCGTCCGTCTGCACGAACACGCGGCCGATCGACTCCCCGCGCGGCTGCCTGCCGACCCGCTGGTCGAGCTCGTCGAGCGAGACGAAGAACCGCTTCTGGTACTCGGCGAAGCCGAGACGCTCGTAGACCGCGATCGCGCCGTGGTTCGAGTTGAGGACGTCCAGCTCGATGTGCGTGTAGCCGTGCTCGCGCGTCATAGCCGCGGCCTCGGCCAAGAGCGCTCCAGCGACCCCGCGCCGCCGCGCGCGCGGTGCAACGTAGACGCTCTGGACGTGGGCGATCTTCGGGTTCCCGAAGTCGAGCCCGAGCAGCCCGACCGACCCGTCGTCGTCCTCGGCGATGAAGATCGCCGAATCTCGGAGGCGCCGCTCGACGTCGACGAGCTCCTCCTCCCACGTCTCGCGCACCCAGTCCGGGCCGCCGATCTCCTCCTCCATCGCCTCCCACATGGCCCGGATCGCGTCCAGATCGCCTTTCGTCGCCTTGCGGATCGTCATACCGCCGGACCCGAGAGGTAGAGGTCGGCCAGGATGTAGTGCGCGGTCAGGTTCTGGAACGGGGCGAAGCGTGCGCCGATCATGCGCAACTCCTCGATCGAGGGCAACGGGCCGTCACCATAGAACGCCGCGACCGCCTTGCGCAGTCCGAGGTCGCCGGCCGGCCACGCCTGCGGGCGGGCGAGATGGCGTGCGAGGTACCAGTCCGCCGTCCATTCGCCGAGGCCGCGCTCGGCGACGAGTCGAGCCTTGACCTCGTCGTCCGCCAGCCGCTCCAGCTCGTCGAAGTCGAGGTCGGCGCGCGCGAGACCGATCACGTACTCGGCCTTGCGGCCCGAGAAGCCGGCCGCCGTCAGCTCGACGGGGTCGGCGGCCGCGAGCCGCTCGCGGGTCGGGAACGCGTAGGCGTGGACACCGCGAGCGCCGAGCCGCTCGATCATCCGGCTGCGAATGGCGAAGGCGGACGCGAGCGAGACCTGCTGCGCGGTGATCGAGGTGACCAGCGTCTCGAACGCGTCAGGTGAGATCGGCGGCCGGTACCCCCGGAGCCGCGCGACGACGGCGGCGAGGTCGGCGTTCCCGCTCGTGAAGAGCTCGAACGCGGCCAGGTCGAACGGCAGCCCGAGCAGCGTCGTGACCACGCGCGCGACCTCCTCGTCGAGCGGCTCGACGAGCACGCCGCCCGGTGCCGGCTCGATCCGGACCTCGCGCCCGCCGACCACACGATGGAGGCCGCCTTCGTGCCAGAGGTTCGCCAGGTCCGGCCCGAAGCGGCGGAAGCGCTCCGTCGAGAGCGCGAAGTCGTACGGCTCGGGGACGGGAAGGAGCGGCACGCGGGTCAGCCCCCGAGCGCGCGCAGCACGTCGTGCAGGTCCTCGAAGGGCTCGTACGGCACCTCCTGCTCATCGAGGTACTCGGCCAGGCCGGCGCGCGCGAAGATCCGCTCGGCGGAGAGCGCCGGGCAGCGATCGGAGTAGCCGTCGCCGACGTAGACGAACGGCCGAGGTGGCAGGCCCGCGCGCTTGCACCAGTCGCCGCAAACCTCGCACGGCCGCTCGCGGTTCCAGAGCACGCGCCAGCCCCCCGGCCGCGGGTCGACCCGGTTCGCGACGACCTCGACCTCGACGCCCTCGCGGGCAAGCAGAGGTCGGATCAGCTCCGCGAAACCGCTCGACAGGACAAGCGGGTCGTGACGGCGCACGAGCTCGTGGAAGCCCGGCCGGATCTCGGCGTGACCCGCCAGCCAGGCGTTGACCTCGACCAGCTGCGCGTCCCGGATCGTCGAGAACTCGATCTCCATCAGCTCGCGGTAGCTGATCTCCCCGGCAAAGAGCCGCTCGCCCGCACGGCGGAAGACCTCCTCGTCGCCGAACTCCCCGAGCACGAGCCAGAGGGTGTCGACGACCGTGACCGTCCCGTCCCAGTCGAGTACGAGCATCGCCCCCGCCACTTTTCGAGTCTACGGGTGCAACCGCGAGTCAGTTGGAGAGGAGCCACCCGTCGTCGGCTCGCATGGCAGAGCAAGGGCACTGGGCCGGGGGGCGGTCGGCTCGAGTCGAAAGCAGCGAGCCGTGACGCGCCCGGTGGATTCCAACCGCTGTCGTCCGGGCTACGTGTGCCGGCCGACCGTGCACGCGAGCGTGCTTCGATTCGCGCACGAGATCCGCACGGACTTGAAGCTCTTCGGCAGCCGAACGACGCTTGTCCGAACTCCGGTGGCGATGCTCAGAGCGCGGCTCACGACCCTACAGCGGACGCTCACGTCGCCGCTGGCGGCGCAGACGAGCACGGCTTTGGCGTACTGGCGCGGCAGGCGAAGCGCCAACCTGCGGATGTCCGCGTCTGCGGGCCCGGCGGTGGCGGTCGTCTTGCACACGACCTGGCTCTGGCCGCTCCGCGGACAAGATACGACCACCGCGCTGCACGCGAGCGTCGGATGCGGAAAATCGGTGCACAGGCTCGCCGGGAGCGGATCGTTGGGCTCGAGACCGGGATCCGGCTGCGGGCCGCCTCCGGGCGGCTTCGCGAGGGCAGCTCCGGCACTCATGACAAGTAGACCTGCGGCGACGAGGACGGCAAAGCGACTCATCGGCGGACCTCCTCCTGAGGAGCGATGTCTCTCCTGAGGGTAGCGCCGCGGTGCGGCGTCGGATTGCGTTTTTCGGTCGTTTTACGAACTGGTGCATGCCAGGAGAATCGTCGGCCAAGCGAATCACGGCCGGACCGCCTGCTGCGATCCGGCCGTGATCTGGAACGTGGCCCAGCCAGGCCGTCAATGTGGCTTCAGTTGCTTTTCCCGCCCGGAGCGAGGCACGGATTCGAGTCGAGGACGTTCCGGAAGTTGTTGTAGCGCTGGGTGATGGTGAACCCAGCCGCCGGGTAGTTCGACAGCAGAAGGCCTCCGAACTCGGCCGTGGAGGTTCCACCGAACGTGTTGGTGCTACCGGCGATGTTGGCGCCTCCTTCTTGCCAGATGCACGACCCGTCCGAAGCGTTCGTCGTGCTGTAGATCGGATAGAAGGCCGGCACGCCACCCGGCCCCAGAGGCGGATTCACGCATCCGGACCCAGGGCTCGGATCGGCGGGGTTGCTCGCGTGGCGCTGGCAGTTGTTGGTGGCATCGGGAGCGGAATCCGTTCCTTCGATGCGCGGCAGGTCGGTCTCGAACGCCACCTGCTGGTAGTTGCGCAGCCCGCTGTTTCCCGGTCCTGTGAAGAGGGGGCTACTGAACTGAATCGGCGTCGAGACGTTGCCCGCGACCGCGCCTGGTCCCCCCGGCCAGCTGGCACCGTGGTACCCGGGACCATCGAAGTCGGTGTCGGACGCCAAGCACCCGGTCAACGAGCTGATCGTCGCCCCCGCCGGATTGACCACCGGATAGGGGAAGCAGCCCCGGTCGTCGCTGTCACGAGTGGGATCCGTGGCATTGGGGAAGCCGAGCGACGAGTTGCAGCTGCCGCCGAAGGAGTTGACCGTGTTGCAGTACTCGAAGTGGCCGATCTCGTCCGAGAAGGCCACGTTGTACGAGTGCGCCGCCCACAGCACGCGCGTATCCGGACTCGACGTGCTGTAGATCGGGTGGAACGCGTAGTTGACCAGGGTGCACGTCGACGCGGTCGGCTGGAAAAGCGCATGGCCGAAGTTGTTGGCGACGCTGGCGGTCATCGAACCGTTCTGCCCGGTCGTCAGGTCATTGATGACGACCTGGAAGCCCGCGGCCGTGTCGTGCATGTCCACGACCAGCTTGTCGCCGTTGTTGAACTCCAGCGTGTTGGCGGTCACCACCGCCTGACTCCCGAAGCCCGTGTCCGGTCGGGCGGGCGCCACCGGTACGCCGTTCTTCGTGATGATCGCGAAGTTGACCGGCTCGGGCCCCACCAGGCTGTTGCACGCAGCGTTGTTCGCGGTGCCGGTGTTCGAGTTCGACTGCACGCTGTCGATGTTGAGCGCCGCGCACCACTTGCCGTCCTGATTCCCGGAGGCGTCGGTGCAACTGACCGGACCCCAGCCAGGCGGATAGAACTGCATCTCCATGAAGGCCGTCCCCGGCGTCAGGCCCATGTAGTCGGCGGAGTGCGGGTTGGTGCTCTTGAAGATGTTCTTGTCGCTATCCGCCGGGCAGGCCACACCCGGATTCGGCGCGGCCTGGTCGTCGCACAAGGCCATGCCGAACCAGAAGGCCGGGTGGAGCTGGAAGTTCCACGTGCTGCCGGTCCCGTTCTGCAGCGGCGCGGCGACCGGATCGGTCGGCAGCGTCAGCTGGTACCGATTTGAATTGCCCGACCCTGGCACCGTCGAGTAAAAGAGCGCCGACGGCTCGTCGTGGCCGGAGGGATATGTGTATCCGTTCCAAGTCCATGGATCGGCCACCTCTGTGCACATTTGCGGGCGCTGCACACAGAGCGGCTGATTCGAGGGCAGATTCGAGACGGCGGCGTGCGTCCTAGGCACGCTCACCAGGGCCGCCACCACACTCACCAGCGAGGCGATCGCCAAAACGACGGCGCCGGTAACGCTCGGGCGCCGCGATGCGATAAACCGAGGCATACGCTCTCCTCTCCATCTATCTGTTCGAAGGCTGGGACCCATCCGCCGTGCGAGGGCTGGGCTGCTCGTACCCGAAATCCGGCGCGCCAAACGAGAAGCGTGTCTCAGGCTTCGTCGGCGATCCGAGCGCCGCCGGACTCGTCTCCTAGAGGTGCGAGGTGACGCCGGCCGGGTCCTCGTCGGTCGTCGACGCGGCGCCGTCGTCGAGCCACGAGTACGCGTACGTCCCGTCGTCGAGGTCGCGGGCGAACATCGTCAGGCGCAGTGGGCGGAACGTGTCGCACATCACCGCCAGCTCGTGCGTCTCGGTCATCCCGATCGACTTCTCGGCGAGCCCGGGGTGCGGCCCGTGCGGGATGCCCGACGGGTGCAGCGTCACCGAGCCGACGTCGACCGCCTTCCGTGAGGAGAAGTTGCCGGAGACGTAATAGATCATCTCCTCCGAGTTCACGTTCGAGTGGTGGTACGGGATCGGGATCGCGAGCGGGTCGAAGTCGAGCTTCCGCGGGCAGAAGGAGCAGATGACGAAGTTGTGGCCCTCGAACGTCTGGTGTGACGGCGGCGGCATGTGGATCCGGCCGGTGATCGGCTCGAAGTCGTGGATCGAGAACGTCCACGGGTACACGTAGCCGTCCCAGCCGAGCACGTCGAACGGGTGGTAGTCGAGCACGTACGTCTGGTACCCGTCGCGGACGCGCACCCTGACGACGAACTCGCCTTTCTCGCGGTGCGTCTGGAGCTCGGTGGGCGGGTGGATGTCGCGGTGGTAGTACGGAGCGTGCTCGAGCAGCTGGCCGTAGTCGTTGCGGTAGCGGCGCGGGATCTCGATCAGCCCGGGCGACTCGAAGACGAGGTGCCGCTGCGACCCTTCGGGGGCGAACCGGTACGTCGTCCCGCGCGGGATGACGACGTAGTCGCCCTCGCGGTAGGGCACGTTGCCGAAGATCGTCTCGAGCGTCCCGGTGCCCTCGTGGACGAAGACGACCTCGTCGCCCTCGCCGTTCCGGTAGAAGCCCTGCATCGCCTCGACGGGGCGGCAGAGCGAGATCTCGACATCCTCGTTCCACATGAGGAGCCGCCGGCCGCCGATCTCGTCGCCCGCCGGAGCCACGTCCCAGGTCCGCAGGTGGCGATGCGCGTGGGCATCGGGCACCCACTCGTCCCGGACGATCGGCTCGAAGGCGCCGATCTCGCTGACGCGGCACGGCGACTGCAGGTGGTAGAGGATCGACTCGTTGCCGGAGAAGCCCTCGAGGCCGAAGACCTCCTCCGTCAGCAGCAGGCCGTTGTCGCGGAACTGCACGTGTCGTTTCCTCGGGACGTCGCCGAGACGCTGATAGAACGGCATGGCAGGAGGATATCGCCGCCTATACGGCTCGCGGCCCGACGGTGTTCCGGAGCACGCCGATGCCCTCGATCTCCAGCTCGACGACGTCGCCGGGCCGGAGCCAGCGACCGTCGCCGAGCTCGAGGATGCAGCCGGTGCCGACGGTGCCCGATCCGAGGATGTCGCCGGGGAACAGGGCGGTGTTCCGCGCAGCGTGGTCGCGGATCGCCTGCCAGGAGTGATGCATGTCGCCGACGGAACCGCGCGATCGTTCCTCGCCGTTCACGCGAGCCACCATCGTCCCGGCGCTCCCGTCGAACTCGTCGGTCGTGACGACCACGGGCCCGAGGCTGGTCGCGAAGTCCTTCCCCTTCGACGGACCGAGCCCGACCTTCATCTCGGCGCGCTGCAGGTCGCGTGCCGACCAGTCGTTCATCACGGTGAAGCCGGCAATCTGCTCGTCGGCGCCGATGACCGCCGCGAGTTCGAGCTCGTAGTCGAGCTCCTCGGTGCCCGCGGGAAAGGGAATCTCGTCGTCCGGCCCGTACACGGCTGCGGCGTTCGAGAAGTAGAAGACCGGGATCTCGTACCACTCCGGCGGAACCTCGAGCCCACGCGACGCGCGCGCGGCGCGTACGTGCTGCTCGAAGGCGTAGAAGTCGCGGATCGACGGGGGCCGGAGGACGGGCGAGCGCAGGACGACGTCGGCGAGAGCGAACTCGTCGTGCTCCCGCGCCTGCCCACCGCCGGTGAAGAACGACTGCAGCGTCTGCGCCGCGAGCTGGACCACACGGTCGCCGTCGATCCGCCCGGGCCATCCGCGCTCGAGCTCGCGGTCCTTCGGACTGAACATGCACAGCTTCACGTCGAGACGTTATCCGGCCACTGATGCAGCGGGAATCGCCTGGCCTGTCTTCGAGCGTCGAGACGCGCCAGCGCCGGCCGTCGATGCCGGCTTGGCCGGCGTCGGCCAGTAACGCCGGCCCACGCGAGGCGAAGGAGGGGGCTCACGGGGGAACCATGGGTTCACCCGTGCGAAGGCTCGGTGTGGACGTGCACCTCCGAGATCTCGGGTCGTTCGCGCCGGATCCGCTCCTCGATCGCGCTCGCCGTCGCATGCGCCGACTGGAGCTCCGTGTGCGGGTCGAGCGCCAGCGTCAGGAAGGCGACGAGCCCCGAGTCCGTCTCCAGGAAGCGGAGCTCCCGCGGCGCACCGCCCGTCTCGTCGCGGACGATGCGGAGGACGAAAGCCTCCTCGCTCCCGACCACGCCGGCGGGCGGCCGGTGCGCCTCGGCCACGTCCGCCAGCGGCTCGAGATGCGTCCGCACGGCGGCCACCTCCGGCAGCTCCGCCAGAATCGCGCGCTCGACCTGCTCGGCAGCGTCGTGCGCGTCGTCCAGCGACAGGGCCCCGGGCAGCTTGAGGTGGAGCGAGATCTCCGTCCGACCGCCGACCTCGATGACGTTCACGTTGTGGATCTCGCGGACGGCCGGAACCTGGAGCGCAGCCGCCTGCACGCGCTCGCGGAGCGCCGCCTCGGATCCCGCCTGCGGCTCGACGTGGACGACGACGTCGGCCTCGGGAAGCGCGCGGCGTACGGCCTCCTCCACGTCGTCGGCAGCGGCGTGACCCTGCGCGACCGCCGCCCCGGGCGGGACGCCGATCACGACGTCGACGAAGTGCCGCCCCGCCGCCTGTCGCAGACGGAGCCGCCGGAGGCTGACACCCGGCACGTTGCGCTCGATTGCCTGCCTCGCCGCCGCGGTCGCCTCGGCCGGCGCCCGGTCCATCAGCACGTCGATGTTGCGGCGGATGAGGCGTGTGGCGGCGAGGAGCACAATCACGGCAACGACGAGCGCCGCCACCGGGTCGGCGCCCGGATGGCCGGCACGCGCGAGCGCGAGCCCGACCATGACGGCGACCGAGCCGACGAGGTCGCTCGCGAAGTGAAGGGCGTTCGATTGCAGCGCCGCGCTCGAGAAGCGGTTGGCGGCCCGCCACGAGACGACGGCGCGGGTGATGTCGATCACGATCACCACGCCGACGACAACGAATGCGTACCACGTCGGGTCGACCTCCACCGAACTCGAGCCGGTGAGTCGCGTCACCGCATTCCAGATGATCACGCCCGTGGCGGCGACCAGGATCGTCGCCTCCGCGAGCGCCGACAGGTGCTCGGCCTTGCCGTGCCCGTAGTGGTGCCCGCGGTCGGCCGGGCGGATCGCGTACCCGACGGCGAAGAAGGTGAGCAGCGCGGCGACGAGGTCGGTACCGGAGTGGAGCGCCTCCGACATGAGCCCGAGGCTGTGCGTCAGCAGGCCGACGACGAGCTTGAGCCCGAGCAGCGCGGCCGCCGCGACGACGGAGACGAGCGCGATCCGCCGCTGCGGGCTCATGTCGGAAGGCTACGGCCAGCGCCAGTCGCCGGGCCTACCCGCCCGACAGCCTTGTCGCCAGGTCGCCTGTGAATCGGCACACTTGCGTATGGCATGCGCGACGATTTCCGCGCTACGCTCAAAACGGGGGGCTAGGGCCGAAGGCCCCGGGGGAAAACCAGTGAGGAGTAGGGCCTAGAGATTTCCGCGGAGCGCCTGCTCGCGCTCGATCGCCTCGAACAGGGCCTTGAAGTTCCCGTCGCCGAAGCCGCGAGCACCGTGGCGCTCGATCACCTCGAAGAACAGGGTCGGCCGGTCCTGGGCCGTCTTCGTGAAGATCTGCAGCAGGTAGCCGTCGTCGTCGCGGTCGGCGAGGATGCCGAGCCGCTGCAGGTCGTCGTAGTCCTCGTCGATCTCGCCGACCCGCTCCGACACGTCCTCGTAGTACGTGTCCGGCGTATTCAGGAAGCGTACGCCCCGCGACTGCAACGTGTCGACCGTGCCGACGATGTCGCTCGTGGTCATGGCGATGTGCTGCACGCCCGGGCCGCCGTAGAACTCCAGGTACTCCTCGATCTGGCTCTTCCGCTTGCCCTCGGCGGGCTCGTTGATCGGGAACTTGACCTTCCCCTGCCCGTCCGTCATCACCTTGGACATCAGCGCCGAGTACTCGGTGGAGATGTCCTCGTCGGAGAAGTGGATCATCTCGGTCATTCCGAAGGAACGCTCGTAGAACTCGACCCACTCGTTCATGCGGCCGAGCTCGACGTTCCCGACGCAGTGGTCGATCGCGATCAGGCCGACACCCTCCCGTGGCTCGGACTCGACCGCCCGGTAGCCGGGAAGGTACGGCCCGGCGTAGTCGGCACGGTTCACGAACGAGTGCAAGGTCTCGCCGTAGGTCGCGATCGACGCCAGCTCGACACGGCCGAACTCGTCCTCGACGACGTGCGGCTCGACGACGCCGCGGGCGCCTCGCTGGACGGCCTGGCGATACGCCTCGGTCGCATCCGGAACGGTGAGCGCGATGTCCTTGACCCCGTCGCCGTGCCGGACGGCGTGCCGCGCGATGTCGTGGTCCTCCCGCAGCGCCGTCGAGAGCACGAAGCGGATGTCGCCCTGCGCGAGCACGTAGGAAGCACGGTCGCGAACACCGGTCTCGGGGCCCGAGTACGCGATCGGGGTGAAACCGAACGCGTGCTCGTAGAAGAAGGCGGACTGCTTGGCGTTCCCGACCCACAGCTCGACGTGGTCCCATCCGTCGATCGGCATGAAGTCGGTGGCCACGATCAGATCTTAGATCTTCCTCAGATCCGAACCGCCTGACCGCCTGTACCTTGGGTCGACGTGCGGCGCCTGTTCCTGCTCGGAGTGATCGGCCTCGGAGTCGCCGCGGCGGCGGCATCGGGAAGTTCCGGGCACGTGCAGCGGGCGACACACTTCACGCTCTCGGGTCTCGCGACCGGCCCGGCTGCGTTCCGCGAGACGGTGCTCAGCGGGTCGCGCAGGCTGCAGGCGGCGGTGCGCGCCGGCGAATGGGGCGGCAGCGTGACGGCGAGCGACGGCGAGGTGCTGCAGGTCTTCGTCTCCGACTCGTACCCCGTCGATCCGACCGTGACGCAAAGCCTCGCCGACTTCATGGTCCAGCTCTACCACGGCGACGAGCTCGAGAAGGTGGTCGTCTACGTCGCGCCGTTCGACGAGGTGCAGTCGATCTGCGGACTTGGCGCAGGCGGCTGCTACGACCCCGCCGACGAGAACATCGTCGTGCCCGGAGACGTGCTTCCGGACGGGACGACGAAGGAGACGATCCTCGTCCACGAGCTCGGCCACAACCTCGCGCGGAACCGGCTCAACCCGCCCTGGTCGCCCGTCGACTGGGGCACCAAGCGCTGGGCGACGGCGATGAACGTCTGCGCCCGCACGGCGGCCGGGACGGCCTTTCCCGGGGACGAGGGCGCGAACTACCGCCTCGATCCCGGCGAGGCGTTGGCCGAGAGCTACCGGATCCTGAACTTCGACAAGCAATCGTGGCCCAGCTGGACCGTGCTGGCGCCGCTGATCGTCGACTCCAGCTTCGCCCCCACGCCGGCTGCACTCGACGCGCTCAAGGAGGACGTGCTCGACCCGTGGGCGGGGCCGGCCGTGGCGAGCTTCGGCGGACGCGTAGCGAGCGTCAAGCTCGCGGCCAGGCACGTGGTCGCGACCCCGCTCGACGGCTCGTTCAGCGTCAAGCTCACGCGCGCGCCCCAGGGAGCGTCGATCGCGCTCGTCGACACGAGGACAGGCAAGGTGGTGGCGAGGGGAGCGCGGCGTGCCGCCTTCACGGTCTGCGGGCAGCGCAAGCTGTCCGTCCGCGTTCGCGCCACGAAGACCGGCGTCTTCAGCGCAACGTACGCGACGCCGTAGCGGGCTCCCCGCCCCCGCCCTCGCCGAGCTCGGCCGAGAGCGTCGGCTCGTCGAGTCCCTTGCGGAGCGGCACCTCCTTGATCCCGAACAGCACCACGAAGAACACGACTACGCAGATGAGCGCCGCCGCGAGGAAGGCAGGCTGCAGTGCGTCGGCGAGCGCGACCCGGGCCTGCTCCGGCAGCCGGTGCAGCGATGCCTGGCTGGCACGAACGGAGTCGGGCAGGTTCTGGTTGACGATCACGCCCATGATCGTCACGCCGAGCGTCGACCCGATCGCCCGCGAGAACTGGATCAGCGCCGTCCCGGAGCCGATGTGGCGCGACGGCACCGAGTTCTGGACCGCGAGGACGAACACCTGCATCATCAGCCCGAGCCCGATGCCGACCACCACCATGTTCCTCGCGGCCTCGGCGTTCGTCGTGTGGACGTCCATCTGCCAGAGGAGCAGCAGGCCGATGCCGAGGATGATCGGGCCGACGAGCGCATTCGGCTTGTAGCGGCCGCTTCGCGAGACCCACTGACCGGACAGGAAGCTGGTGAACACGGCGGCGAGCATGAGCGGGGTCAGCACGACGCCGGAGGACGTCGCCGAGGTCCCGATCACGCCCTGCACGAACAAGGGCACGAACGAGATCGTCCCGAACATGGCGAAGCCGACGAGGCCCATCGAGATCACGCTCGCGGTCACGGTCGAGGACGAGCGCATCAGGTCGAAGGGCAGGATCGGCTCGACGACGCGGCGCTCGACGAGCGCGAACGCGCCGAGCAGCACCGCCGCGGCGGTCAGCGCGCCTGCGACGTGCGCGGATCCCCACGGGTACTGCCCACCGCCCCAGACGAGGCCGAGCAGGAGGGCGCACGACCCGGCCGCGAGCAACGAGCCGCCGAGCCAGTCGACCGAGTGCTCGCGCTTCTCCGTCCGCCGCGGCATCGTGAGGTAGACGACGACGAGCGCCAGGCCGCCGATCGGCAGGTTGACGTAGAAGATCCAGCGCCAGCTCGCGTTGTCGACGATGAAGCCGCCGACCGCGGGCCCGATGATCGACGCGGCGGCGAAGGTCGAGCCGATCAGCCCCTGGTAGCGGCCGCGGTCGCGAGGCGGGACGATGTTGCCGACGGTCGCGATCGCGAGCGGGATCAGGCCGCCGGCGCCGAGCCCCTGAATGCCGCGGAAGACGACGAGCTCCGGCATGTTTTCGGCCAGTCCGCAGAGCGCCGACCCGACGAGGAAGATCGTGATCGCGATCAGGATCAGGGGCCGGCGCCCGTGGATGTCGCCGAGCTTCCCGTAGATCGGGACGCTGACGGTCGACGCGAGCATGTAGGCGGTGAACACCCACGAGTAGCTCGAGAGCCCGCCGAGGTCGGAGACGACCCTCGGGAGCGCCGTCGCCACGATCGTCTGGTCGAGCGCCGCGAGGAAGAGCGTGACCATCAGCCCCGCGTAGATCGCGAGCACCCGGCCGATCGAGAAGCGGTATCCCGGCGGCGTCCGGGCGAGGCGCTCCCGCAGTGAGCTCACGTTTCGACGATACCTCGCACCCCCGGAGTCACTCGACCGGGGCCGGTACCGGGTCGCTCCGCATCGACCGCACGCGGCCGATGGCGATGCCGACCGCGATGAGGACTCCGCCTGCGATCTGAATCCCGCTCAGCGTCTCAGAGAGGAGGGCGACCGCGAACACGACGGCGATGAACGGCTGCAGGTTGGTAAACAGCGTCGCGCGGGCCGGCCCGACGCGGCCGATCGCCGTGAACCAGAGCACGTTGGTGAGGATCAGCGGACCGACGACGGCGAAGGCCAGCCCGAGCCAGTCGAGGGTCGTGACGCTTCCGTAGCTCTGGCCCGAGAGCTGTCCGATGCTGAGCAACAGGAGTCCCGCCGTCATCGGCAGGAGCACGAGACCGCTGATCCGGTACGGCGAGTACGTGCGCATGAGCGGCGCGACGCACACCGAGTAGGCGGCCCAGCTCGCCGCCATGCCGAGCGCGAACAGGTCCCCGCCGAGGTCGGCCGAGAGGGCGCCGCCCGAGCCGAGAGCGACGAGCGCGACACCGGCCATCGAAACCGCCGCCGCGAGCCAGAAGCGCGGCGTCACCTGCTCGAGCCCGACCGCGGAGGCGATCAGCGCAGCGAAGATCGGGGTCGTTCCGAGGATGAGCGATACCGTCGTCGCCGTCGCCAGCTTGAGCGCGTAGACGAAGCAGATCTGGTTCAGCAGCAGGAAGAAACTCGCGAGTGCGACGAGGCCGGCGGCGCGACGGCCGTGGACGCGCAGTGTGCCCTCGAGCGCGAGCGCGAGCCCGGCGGCCAACACCGCCGCAAGGCCGTAGCGCACCGAGGCGTACGCCAGCGGCCGAAACCCGTGGTGCAAGACGTACCGCGTCACCGTGACGTTGAACGCCCAGATGCAGACGGTCGTGAGCAGGAGCAGGTCGGTCGTGCTCCCCAGGCGCCGCACCACACGACCCTAACGCTCGACCTCTCTCGACTAGGCTTCACGCCGTGCGCGACGGGACAATCGAGGAGATCGACCGGCTCGTCGGCTCGGCGACGCCGCACTTCGCCTACCAGCTGCGCGCACGCGTCCGCGAGCTGATCGAGACCCTTCCCGCCGACAATCCGACGCGGCGCTACGGCGAGGAGAAGATGGAGCTCCTCGACCGCCTCGGCCATGCCTCGTCGAAGGCGGAAGAGGGGACGGTGGAATCGCGCCGGCGGATCGGCTGGGACGGGATCCCGAGCTCGGCGCCCGCCTCGGACCCGCTGCCGCGGCGGCGATGAAGCAGTTCGACGGCGCGTCGGTCCTCGTGACCGGCGGCTCTCGCGGGATCGGCCGGGAGATCGCCCGCACGTTCGCCGAGCGGGGCGCCGCGCGCGTGGCGATCGGCTACATGCGCTCGGACCGGGCCGCCGAGGAGACGGCCGCCGAGCTTCGTGACCTCGGCGCCGAGCCGACCCTCGTCCGCGGCAACGTCGCCTCGTCGCGCGTCGCCGACCAGGTGGCCGGGCTCGGCCCGCTGAACGTGCTCGTGCACAACGCGGCGACGGGGGTGATCCGCCCCGCCGTCGAGGCCGAGGACAAGCACTTCGACTGGACGATGTCGGCGAACGCCCGGGCCTTGATCTCGCTCGCCCGCGTGGCGACCCCGAGCATGACGGCGGGCTCCTCGATCGTCGCCGTCTCCAGCCTGGGCTCTGCCCGCGTGCTCGAGAACTACGCGCTCGTCGGCGCGTCGAAGGCGGCGCTCGAGGCGATCGTCCGCTACCTGGCGGTCGAGCTCGCGCCACGGGGGATCCGCGCGAACACCGTCTCGGCCGGGCTCGTCGACACCGGGGCGCTCGACCACTTCCCGAACCGCGAGCAGATGCTCGGCTCGGCGCTCGAGCGGACGCCCGCCGGACGCATGGTCACGCCGCGCGACGTCGCCGAGGCCGTCTGCTTCCTCTGCTCGGACGAGGCGAAGATGGTGTGCGGGCACACGCTCGTCGTCGACGGCGGCTACTCGCTCCTCGCCTGACCGCGCCGATGGAGCCGACCGAAGAGAACCGCCGCGCCTGGGACCGCCTCCAGCGCGCCCGTGTCGATCAGTCGACCGAGGCTCCCGGCATTCCCGGCCCGGTTCACGAGCTGCTCCCAGACCTGGCCGGGAAGCACGTCCTGCACGAGCAGTGCGGCACCGGCGAGACGAGCGCGGAACTCGCCGCCATGGGCGCGATGGTGACTGCGATCGACGTCTCCGAGCAGCCGCTCGTCTCGGCGCGGGCGCGCTTCCCGGACATCGTCTTCCTCCAGGCCGACCCCCACGAGCTTCCGGTCAACCTGCGCCGCCGCCGCTTCGACGTCGTCTACGCGGCCGGCCTCCTCCCCTATCTCCACGACCTGAACGCCTGGGCCGGCGACGCCGCTGCTGCGCTCCGCACGGGCGGACGGCTGCTCGTGGTCGACCTCCACCCCGCGGGCGCGTGCGTCGACGGGACGACCCTGCGCTGGCGCGACGACTACTTCGGCGGCGACCTGGTCGTCGGCCAGCGCTTCCAGCCGGTCGGCAGGCTCAAGCTGTGGCGACTGTCGGAGATCGTCAACGCGATCGCGGCGACCGACCTCGTCGTCCGTCGGCTCGAGGAGTTCCCGACCCTGTCCGAGACACGCCGCCAGGACCCCCGCGTCCCGGGCGCGTTCGCCCTCGTGGCGCAGAAGGCGGCCGAGGAGCCCGACGAGCCACGTCGACCCGGCGACTCGACGAACTCGCGAGTAGCCAAGGAGACCGCACAAGCGGTCAAGGGGGCCACGAGGAAGACCCGGCCACGCGTTAGCGCTCGCGCATGAAGCCCTGGCGAGCGGCGCTGACGAGCGCGACCGCCTCGGGGAACAGCACGCGCATCGCGTCGCGGAGGGCGATCGCCTGCTCGTCCGGCCCGCCGGTGACCTGCATGCGCTTGAGCGCGGCGGCGGTCAGGTCGACGGCCGTGTTCAGCGTCAGCGTCGCGAACTGCTCGCGCTGGGCCTCGGCGACCGACTCCGCCTGCTGCTCGGCGAACTCGCGCAGCGAGCGCATCAGGTCGTCGGGGTTGCCCCCGAACGGAAAGCTGAAGCCGCCCTCGTCGTCCATGCAGGGAGCGTAGCTGGCACGACGAGGGCTATAGTGGCCGTGCAGCACGCGCGATGAGGCTCGCGCCTAACCGCCCTCCTGGTTGACCAGAGTGGGGCTGATGGCCTCTACCACTGACGTTCGATTCGCCGGAGGTAGAGATGAGCGACATCGCAGTAGCAGCACTCCTCGCCGCCACGATCCTCGTCGCCTCGATGGTGTCGATCGAGATCGGCATCTCGGTGGCGCTGATCGAGCTCGCCGGCGGCTTCATCGTCGGCAACGCGTTCTCGCTCGACGTGCCGTCGTGGCTCAGCTTCATCGGCAGCTTCGCGGGCATCGTGCTCACCTTTCTCGCCGGCGCCGAGGTCGACGTGCCGCAGTTCCGCCGCGAGTGGAAGGCGTCGTCGTCGATCGGGCTCGTCTCGTTCTTCGCCCCGTTCGCGGTCGTCGGCCTGCTCTGCTACTACGGCCTCGGCTGGAACCATCGCCAGGCCGAGATCGGCGGGCTCGCGCTGTCGACGACGAGCCTCGCCGTCGTCTACGCCGTCCTCGTCGAGACCGGGCTCAACCGGGAACTCGTCGGCAAGCGGATCATGTCGGCGACCTTCGTCACCGACATCGCCACCGTCGCCGGCCTGACGATCCTCTTCATCACGCCGACGATCTGGATGATCCCGTTCGTCGTCGTCTCGGTCGCGGTGATCGCCGGCCTCCCGAGCGATCGCGCCGTGGTTCTTCGGCCGCTACGGCGACCGCGTGATCGAGCCCGAGATCAAGCTCGTCTTCGCCGTTCTCTTCCTGCTCGCGTGGCTCGGCGACCGGGCGAACTCGCAGGCCGTGCTGCCCGCATTCGTCCTCGGCCTCGCGATGAGCGGCCACTACGCCCAGCACCGCCTGGAGCAGGAGCGGATGCGGGTCGTGGCGTTCGCGTTCCTGACGCCCTTCTTCTTCCTGAAGGGCGGCATGAACGTCTCCGCCCACGCCCTGTGGGCGAATCTCGGCGTCCTCGCGCTGCTCTTCGCCGGGAAGATGGTCCCGAAGCTCGCAGGGGTGTATCCGCTCGCACGGCGCTACGCCTCTCCCCATGCGACGTTCACGACGCTGTTGATGTCGACCGGCCTCACGTTCGGCACGATCACGGCGCTCTACGGGCTGAACGCCGGGATCATCGACCGGACGCAGTTCTCGCTGCTGGTCGCCGTCGTCGTCCTCTCGGCAATCGTCCCGACCGCGATCGCCCAGCGCTTCTTCCAGCCGGGCACGAGCCATGAGCGCGAGCGCGACGAGGTGGGCGCGCCGATTCCGGCCTCGACCGCGCCGGAGGCGGCCGGCTAGCTGCTAACGGAAGCCGGTGCGGGCGAACGGCCAGTAGAGGCCGATCACCGGGCCGACGATGTCGCCGCGCGGGACCGTCCCCCACTCGCGCGAGTCGCACGAGGCGGCGCGATTGTCGCCCATCACGAAGTACTGGTGCGCCGGCACGCGCGGCCAGGTCTTCGTCATCCGTTCACGCCGGGAGGGGTCGATGTAGTGCTCGAGGAGCCTCTTACCGTCGATGTAGACGACGCCGCGACGCTCGGACACGACCTCGCCGGGGAGCCCGACGATCCGCTTCACGAAGGTGCCGCCCTCGGTGCACTGCCTCTTCGCGCTGGGCGGTGCCTTGAAGACGACGACGTCGCCGCGCGCGGGGCTGCGGAAGTCGTAGACGATCTTGGCCGCCAGCACGCGGTCTGATGACTTGCCGAGGCAGCCAGGGGCCGGAGCCGCGCAGTGGAGGGTCGGCTCCATCGACGAGGTCGGGATGCGGTACGGCTTGGCGACCTGGGTCTCGAGAACGAGCACGAGCACACCGGCGATGCCGATCGTCGCGAACCAGTCGACGGCGATGCGCAGCGGGCGTGGCAGCCGGTAGAGCGGCCAGCGGACGGCGTGTCGGTACCTGGGGAACAATGAATTGGGGCTAGACGAGCTCGAGCTTGTAGTGCTCCTCTATATCGGCCGCCAGACCGTCGATGGTTAGTCCCGCGGCCTTCATCGCCTCCGAAAAGGGTGATGCGCCCCGATCGCCGAGCGCGACCTCGAGCCGGCGCGTCGCCGCGCCGATCTCGTCGAGATACGCGGGCGAGGCGACGCGGAGCTCACCGCCCACCGTCTGCTCGAGCTCGACGACGGCCCGCTCGGCCTCCTCGATGCCCTCGGGAGCCTCGGTCTCGCGCAGGATCGCGAGCTGCGCGCGGAGCTCGGGGAGGCTGCCGCCGCCTGCCGTCTCCTCGGCGATCTCGCACATGCACGCGATCGAGACGGCGTCGCGTAGCACCCGCCGGTCGCGCACCGGCTCGCCGGCGGCATCGAGCGCGAGCCACGACTTGGCGTCGCCGGCGACGAAGGCGCACAGGTAGACCCGCGCGCCGCCGGCCGCCTCCGTCGGGATCACCGCCGACAACTCCTCGCCCGGCGCGGCGTAGACCACTGCGGCCTCGGCGATCCGGCGCAGGTCCTCCTTCAGGCCCATGGCTGTGCCAGCATAGGTTCAGTGGTCGGCCTCTCGACCCGGCATCGACAGGCGATCGAGCTGTTCGCGCCGCTCGGCCCGACGTACGACCGCTACGCGCGTGTCCTCTCGCTCGGCCAGGACCCGCGCTGGCGTGCGTTCCTCGTCTCGCGGCTCCGCGTCGGCGCTGCTGAGACGGTGCTCGACGTTGCCACCGGCACGGGGGCGGTCGCGGCCGAGCTCGTGCGCCGCACGGGCTGCACGGTCGTCGCGCTCGACCAGAGCTCGGAGATGCTGTCGGAGGCGAGGCGGCGGGTTCCCGCTCACGTCACGCTCGTCCAGGGCGACGCCGAGCAGCTGCCCTTCCCGGACGCGTCCTTCGACGGGCTCACGGTCACGTACCTGCTGCGGTACGTGGACGACCCGGGCGCGACGCTTCGCGAGCTCGCGCGAGTCGTGCGCCCCGGCCGGACGATCGCGTCGCTCGAGTTCGCCCTACCCTCCGACCCTGTGGCGCGCGCCGCCTGGGAGGCATACGTCCGCATCGGGCTTCCTGCTCTGGGTCGGCTGATCTCGCCGGGCTGGGCCGGGGCGGGCGACTTCCTCGGCGGCAGCATCAAGGGCTTCTGGACCGCCTACCCGCTCGAGCGGCAGCTCGAGCTCTGGCGCGAGGCGGGCGTCGGGGACGTCAGGCACCGGATCATGAGCCTCGGCGGCGGGATCGTGATCTGGGGGCGGAAGGCGTGAAGCCTGCGTTTTACGCGCTCGAGCGGGGAGGCTGGCGCGACTACGTCACGCTCCTGCACTGGCCGTACACGCTCTGGAACCTGAGCTACGTGTGCATCGGTGCCGCACTCGCGCCCGAGTGGCTGCCGCTCCGCCTCGGCGCCGGCCTGGTCGCGTTCTTCCTCGGGCTCGGGATCGCCGCGCACGCGCTGGACGAGCTTCAGGGCCGGCCGCTCGGCACCGAGATTCCCTCCCGCGTGCTCTGGGCGCTCGCCGCCGGCTCGCTCGCGGGCGCCGTCGCGATCGGCGTCGTCGCCGCAGTCGCGTGGACGCCCTGGCTCCTCGCCTTCGTCGCGTTCGGGGCGTTCATGGTCTGCGCGTACAACCTCGAGCTCTTCGGCGGCCGCTTTCACGGCGACTGGTGGCTCGCGATCGCCTGGGGCGCCACGCCGGTGCTCGCGGCCTACGTCGCGGCGGCCGGGATCGTGACCTGGCAGGCGCTCTTCGCCGCCGTGTTCGCGGTGCTCCTGATCATCGCGCAACGGCGCCTGTCGACGCCGATCCGGGCCGTCCGGCGCCGGCTTCCGGAGATCGACGACGACGCGCGGGCCGCGCTCGTCCGCGGCGCCGAGGACGCCTTGCAGGCAATGGCGGCCGCAGTCGTCGCGCTCGCGATCGCGCTCGTGATCCTCCGCGCGCGGTGACTAGGATGGACGGAATGCGCAAGAAGAAGAACGAGAGTGTCGATCGGACGTTCGAGGAGGAGCGCGCCAAGCTCGACGCGCTGATCGAGCAGGAGTACCAGGAGCGCACGGCCGAGCTGAAGCGCTCGCTCGCCATCGTTCGCTCGGAGCTCGGCGGCATCCTCTCCGAGGAGGCCCGTCGGCTCGCCGAGGAGCGGCGCGAGGAGTTCGAGGAGAAGGAGCGCCGCGCGGCCACCGAGTACTCGATCCGCCTGCACCGGGTGCAGCAGAAGGTCGAGGAGCGGCTCGCCGAGTGGGCGCAGGATCTCGAACGGCTCGAGAACGCCCTGGCCGAGGCGATCGTCAGCCTCGAGGAGCGCCAGCGCGAAGCGCTCCAGGAGGTCGGGCGGCGGCTGCGCCAGGAGATCGATGAGATCGCGGTCGAGGCGCGCGAGCACAAGGCGACCGTGCTCCGCTTCCGCGACGAGGCGCAGCGTGCGGCCAAGGAGGCTATCGACGCCTCGACGGCGGACCTCGAGGAGACGGCCGCCGAGCGCCGGCAGGCCCTGCAGGAGGTGGCCGACCGGCTCGGCGTGCGGGAGCGCGAGCTGCTCAAGCGGATCGACCGCGAGGAGGCGGAGGCGACGACGAGGATCGAGATCAAGTTCGCGGACGTCGAGCGCCGCCAGGTCGAGCGGCTGCAGCGATCGCTCGAGCACGAGGCGTCGCGGCTGCTCGAGGACGCGTCCCGCGAGTTCAGCAAGACGGTCCGGGCCGCCCAGGAGGAGGCGGCGAGGCGGCTCGCCCGGGAGCTCGAGCGCGCGATCGCCTCGATCTCGTCCGAAGGCGAGCGGCTCATGCGGCAGGAAGCCGAGCGGCTGCGGACGTAATTCTCCGCCTGCGCAGACCTGTAGCTCCTTCGTTTGTCTGAGCGTCCCGCATCCACGCGGATAGGGCTGTCTGGACAGTGCTGAGCGGCCCTGTCTTCACCTAAGCTGCGTTGTCGATATGGCGGGCATCGACATCACTGCCCTCAGCCGGCAGGCTGATCGAGGAGCGGATGAGAGGGGCAGGACGTACCCATCAACACACCCGCGCGGACATCGACAAGGAGCAACCATGTGGTGGTTCTGGTGGTTCGTGATCGGAGCACTCGCAGTCCTGGCAGTCATCGGCCTCGTCATCTACACAGTCGTGAAGAACCGAAAGGAAGAAAAGATCTACTCCGAGTAGCTCACCGGGGGCGACCGGCCCGACCCGGGAGTCGCTTGAAGCGGCGCCGGTGCGGACCCGGTGAGGACCTGCGTCGTCGTGACCGGCGCAACCGCGCCGGCCACGGCGAACACTCGTAAATCCTTCGTTAAGACCGCCAACCTGGACGGGCAGGGTTCGTCTACGTCACAACGAAGCAAATGGGGCGATGCAGATGACCCAGACCGTCGAGACATACGACGAGCGCGTCAAGGTCGAGACCTGGCGCTTGCACGTGCTGATGGAAGCAGGCTTTCCGGTGCCGCTCGCAGAGCGCGTCGCGCACTCGAACGCCGACCTCCACAGAGCGGTCGCCCTCGTGCACGCGGGCTGCAGTCCCGAGCTCGCCGCCGAGATCCTGATCTAGCCTCGCCTACCATCTGCCTCGATGACCAAGGTCGAGGCGATCGACTACGGCGACCGGCAGGTCTATTCGGTGTCGGCGTTCAACCGCGGCGTCGGCTCGTGGCTGCAGCGGCTGCCGACCGTGTGGGTCGAGGGCGAGATCTCCGAGCTGCGCCGCCAGGAGCGCTGGCAGAGCGTCTTCTTCACGCTCAAGGACACGGCGGACGGTTCGATCCTGGCCGGACTGATGCCGCGCGGGCAGTTCGATGCACTGCGGCTCGAGCTCGGAAACGGCGAGCGTGTGCACGTGTACGGCCGGCCGGAGCTCTTCGAGCCGCGCGGCGAACTGCGGCTGCGTGCGCTCGGGATCGAGCGCTTCGGGCTCGGCGAGCACCTGGCGGCGCTCGAGCGGCTGAAGCAGAAGCTCGCAGCCGAAGGGCTGTTCGCGCCCGAGCGCAAGCGGGCTCTTCCCCGCTTCCCCCGCCGGATCGGCCTCGTGACCGGGAACGACGCGGCCGCGAAGCGTGACGTGATCGCGTCCGTGCAGGCGCGCTTCCCGCCGGCACACCTCCTGGTCGCCGAGACGTTTGTGCAGGGGCCGCGCGCCGCCGACGCCGTCGTCGAGGCGCTGCGGGCGATCTGCGCCGAGCCCGAGGTCGACGTCGTCGTCCTCGCGCGCGGCGGCGGGAGCTTCGACGACCTGCTGCCGTTCAGCGACGAGCGGGTCGTCCGCGCAGTCGCCGGTTGTCCCGTACCGGTCGTGAGCGCCGTCGGGCACGAGCAGGACACGCCGCTCTGCGACCTGGCCGCGGACGTGAGGGCGTCGACCCCGACCGCCGCCGCGAGGCTCGTCGTGCCCGATCTCGCCGAGCTGCTCGCCTCGCTCGAACGGGCGCGGGTCGGGCTCGGGCGCGGCGCTCGGCGCTCGCTCGAACGGCACGGAGAGCGCGTCACGGCCGCTGGGGCGAGACTCGAGCGTGCGGCCGGGCTCCTCGTCGAGCGCCGCCGCGCCGCCGTCGAGCGCTCGGCGGCGAAGCTGCGCACCCTGTCTCCGCTCGCGACGCTCGAGCGCGGCTACGCGATCGTCAGGCACGAGGGCACGGTCGTGCGCTCGTCCGCCATGCTGGCCGCGGGCGACGACATCGACGTCCGCCTCGCCGAGGGCGGGTTCTCGGGGACCGTCGGCGAGGTACTTGGCGAATGACGTTCGAGGAAGCCGAGAAAGAGCTGCAGCAGATCGTCGAGAGGCTGGAGAGCGGCAGCGTCCCGCTCGACGACGCGGTCGCGCTCTGGGAGCGCGGCGAGGAGCTCTACCGCCTCTGCCGCGAGCGGCTCGATGCGGCGCAGGGCGAGGTGGAGGAGCTCGCCCGGCGCGTCGAGGAGGCCCGGCCCACGCCTCCGCCACCGGCTGATTAGAATCCCGCCATGGCGCTCGACCCGGCAGTCCTGAAGAACGTCGATCTCTTCTCCGGCCTCGACGACAAGGAGGCGGAGAAGCTCGCCCCGCTGTTCAAGGAGCGGGACTACACGAGTGGCGACGTGATCGCCGAGGAGGGCAAGCACGGCGTCGGCTTCTTCGTGATCGAGTCCGGCAACGCCAAGGTCAGCGTGCACGGCGAGGAGCGACGGACGATCGGGCCGGGCTCCTACTTCGGCGAGGTGGCGCTGATCGACGACGGCCCGCGGACGGCGACCGTGACCGCCGACGACGAGGTCAAGGCGCACGTGCTCGTCGCCTGGGACTTCCGCGCGCTGGTCAAGGACGACCCCGGGCTGGCCTGGGGCCTGCTCCGCGGCGTCGCCGGCATCCTCCGCGAGCGCGACGCCTAGCTAGGGCGCAGCACCTTCGCGCGCCAGTCGGTCGCCCAGCGCGACCAGGTCGCCGCTCGCGCGCGTCGGGTCGCCGGACAGCGCGACCGTCTCGACATCCTCCAGCGGCTCGTCGACGACTCCGCCGAAGACGACGCAGCGGACGCCGGCCTCGCCGCAGCGTCGCGCCACCTCGCCGGGCGCTTTGCCCGTCGCGGTCGTCCGGTCGACGCGGCCCTCGCCCGTGACGACGAGGTCGAAACCCGTCGCGTCGAAGCCCGCGGTGTCGAGGACGAGCGCCGCGCCCGGGACGAGTTCGGCACCGAGCGATGCGAACGCGGCACCGAGGCCGCCGGCAGCGCCCGCCCCGGGGAGCCCGGCGAACGGGGCGAGCTCGTTCATCGCCGCGAGCCGGGCGGCGAGCTCGTCGATCTGCTCCGGCGTGGCGCCTTTCTGCGCGGCATAGAGCCGTGCCGCGTCGAGCAATCTGACGAGCGTGTCGCAGGCGACGCGCGTCGGTGCGGGAAGCTCCGGCAGCGCCTCGCGGAGCCCGGCCCCTCCGTCGACGGTCGCCGTCCCACCGAGGCCGACGAGGAGTCGCGGAGGCGAGCCTGTTGCGGCAATCAGCTCCCCGAGCCCACGGGTCGACGCGCGCATCGGGTCGAGCCGGGCGGGATCGAGCGGAATCGCCTCGGCTGCCTCGACGATCGCGGTCCCGTCGGGCAGCTCGAGCCAGCGCGCCGTTCGCGGCCGTCCGAACGCGTCCGGCACGACGGTCCGGTGCCAGACACCGCCGAGCGCGCGGTGGATCGCATCGGCCGTGCCCTCGCCACCGTCCGCGACCGGCAACTCAACCGCCTCCGCGCCTCCGGCCCGCAGCCCGGTCGCGAGCGCGGCCGCCGCCGCGGCGGCGTCGAGGACGCCCTTGAGGCTAGCCGGGCACGCGAGCGCGCGCACGACGCTCTCCACTCGCCGAGGGGTCGGCCGACTCCTCGTCCGACCTCTCGGCGTCGGTCGCCAGAGGCATGTGGCGCAGCGTGGCGAACGACAGGCCTTCGTGCGCCAGGAAGAAGAGCCCGAGGCCGATCCCGACGGAGGCCTCGATCGCCTGCAGCCCGAAGCCGAACGCGATGCCGTCGGAGTAGGCGACGCCGTACGAGACGAGCGGGATCGCGATCGCGACCTGGACGGCGCCGACGTTCCCCGGCCAGAGCGGGATGATCGTCGCCACGTTCATGACCAGCAGCACGAGCGCCGCCGCGGGCACGCCCTCGTGGATGTCGAACGCGCGCATCGCCGTGAACACCGCGAACAGCTGGCAGATCCACCCGAGCATCTGGAAGAAGATCGCGCCTGCCGCCGGCCACGGCCGATGCATCACGGCGAGGCCTTCGCGCGCCATTGCGAGCACTCGCCTGACCGATCCCATCCCTTCGAGGCGCGTCCGCCCGGCCGAGCGCGCGCTGAACAGGGCGAAGATGAACAGCGCCGCGCCGATCGAGACGACGGCGACGAGGCTCGAGTACGCCCAGGCGGGGATCTTGGCCGTGGCGAGCACGTAGAGGATGAGCAGGCCGATCGGGATCAGGTCGAAGATCCGATGGGCGACGACGGTGCCGACGAGCGTCGCCCACATCCCGCGGCGGCGGTTCATGTGGCGGTTGAGCACGCCGACCCGCGCCAGCTCGCCGATGCGCCCCGGAAGGGCCGCGTTCCCGAGCATCCCGACGCTGAACGCCGAGAAGACGTAGCGGTAGCGCGGCCCTGGGGCCGGCAACGCCTGGTCGATGACGAGCTTCCACGCGAACGTCCGCGCCACGATCGATGCGAAGTTGAACGCGATCGCGACGGCGACCCAGTCCCAGTGCACGTCCTGGAACGCACTGCCGACGCCGTTCCAGTTCGGCGCGAGCCAGAGGGCGATCCCGACACCGACCACCGAGACGAGCAGTGCGCCGAGGCGCACCCACCGGTTGTGCCCGATTCTGAGCAGCGTGTCCTTCACGCCGTAACCGCTTCGCGGAGCTCGGGGGTGTGCACCTTCCGGCCGCAGACGAGCTCGTAGATCTCGACGAGGCGCTCGGCGATCGTGTCCCAGGAGTACCGCTCCTCGGCGATCCGGCGCGCACAGGCGCCCATCGACCGGCGCCGCGGCTCGTCGTCGAGCAGCCCCACGACTGCGTCGACGAGCGCGTCCGGGTCGCCCGGACGCACGAGCAGGCCGGTCTCCGGCGTCACGACGTCGCGATACCCGGCAATGTCCGACGCCACGACCGGCAGCGCGCAGCCGAACGCCCGCGCCAGCACCATGCCGAAGCTCTCCATCCCAAGCGAGGGGGCGACGAGCGCCTTCGCCGACAGGAGCTCCTCGGTCAGCCGGTCCTGCGAGAGGAGGCTGAGCACGTCGATGCCGTCGTCCGGCACGGCGCGGCGTGTGAGCAGCAGCCGCACGGCGAGCGGGTCGGCGCCTGCAACCCGCAGGCGCGCGCCGGTGCGCCGATGGATCTCGGGCCACGCCGAGAGGAGGGCCGACAGCCCCTTGCGCCGATCGTGCCGGCCGGCGAAGACGACGCGGTGCTCGCGATCGCCCGGATGGGCCCACGGGGGGATCAGCGCGCCGTTCGGAATCACCTCGAACGGGCCGGGGAAGCTGCTCTCCACCGAGCGGCGGGCCTGCTCCGAGACGGCGATGCGGTAGTCGACCCGGTCCATGAGGAAACCCCAGAAGTGGACGGCGCTCCGGTTCCAGCGGAGCGGCCCGGCCGCGTGCCAGGTCGCAACGACCGGGCAGTGCACGGCCGCCATCGCCGCCACGCAGACGGCGGGCGTCATCGGCTCGTGGACGTGGAGCACGTCGAAGCGTTCGCGTTCGAGCGCACGACGGATCTTGCGCGGCGCCGACGGGCTGAGCACGATGTTCGCGAGCGACCCGTTGGCCGGCACGATCACCGTCCGGCCGACCGGGATCACGTCGTACGGCGGCTCGTCGTGACGGCCGAGACGCGGGTGCAAGAGCCGTGTGAAGGAGCCGGGTGGATCGTTGCCGATGATCGTCCGTGTCTCGACGCCGAGGCGCCGGAGCGCCGCCGCCTGCAGCTCTGCGTGTTCGCTCACGGCGCCCCAGAAGGACCACGAGAACGGAACGACGATGCCCACCTTCACTGGAGCGGAGTCTATGTTTCTGTCCGGTTTGGCCGCCCCTCCCGGGAGGAGCGGCCCGCACGGACTAGACGGAGGCCGTCTCGGGCCGCTGCTCCTTCAGGCGGCGGATCAGGTCGGCCACGTCGGCGACCTCCTGCTCGAGGTCGCGCTGGTGCTCCTCCAGTTGCTGGAGCAGCTGGTCGGCGTTCGGGACGCGCCCGCGGCCGAGACCGTGGCAGCGCCTGCCGTGCCGGTGCTTGTTCTTGTGCATTTACTCACCCCCTTCGTAACGGTCGAGGAACGCGGAGATCTCCTCGCGCGAGAGCCGGAGCGCGCCGGCCCATTGCCCGAGCAGCGCCGTACCGGCCTCGGTGAGGCGGTACGTGCGCTTGGCCGGGCCGGGCAGGTCGCCGTGCCACTCGGACTCGACGAGCCCGTCGGACTCGAGTGCGCGGAGAAAGCGGTAGAGGTTGCCCACGTCGATGCGGTCGCCGCCGGCGAGTTCGGGCAGGAGTTCGATCAGCTCGTAGCCGTGCCGCTGCTGCTCCCTGAGCAGGAGCAGCAGCGCCGGCTCGTGGAAGCGCTCGACCCGCGCCCGGACCGCCCACTCGCTGGGTCCGACCCGGCGCCGGCTCCGGGAACCGCGCCCGTGAGATCTCCGATGCATGACGACAACATATGTTAGATACATATAGATGTCAAATACTCTTGCCTCGGGCCGGAGTAGGATCGCCGCGTGTTCAGGCGCGCCCAGCGGCTCCACGCAGTGCGCGGGTTCGGCATCGACCGGGTCGCAGCGGCCGCCGACGCGCCCGAGCGCGCCCGGCCCGAATGGCCGGTGCTGCGGATGGAGAACCTCGACACCGACCTCCCGCTTCCGCCCGAGGCCGTGCCGGTGACGGCGGAGAACCTGACCGCCCCCGAGTCGAACAGCTGGCTCCCGTTCACCGGCGATCTCGATCTGCGCGCCGCGATCTCGGACTTCCTCACCGCACGCACCGGCCACCGTTTCGACCCGGAGCAGGAGATCGTCGTCACCTCGGGCGGCATGGAAGGACTGCTCGACGTCGCGCTCGCAGTCGTCGATCCCGGTGACGAGGTGATCGTCACCGACCCGACCTACGCGGGCATCGTCAACCGGGTCCACCTCGCCGGCGGCGTGCCGCGGTTCGCACCGTTTCGTGTCGTCGACGGCGAGTGGCGGCTCGACCGAGACGCGCTCGTGGCCGCGATCGGCCCGAAGACGCGCGCGATGCTCCTGATGAGCCCGTCCATGCCGTCCGGCGGCTGGTTCGACGAGCTGGACTGGCGTCTCGTCTGCGACCTCTGCTGCGAGCACGAGCTCGGGCTGATCTACGACTCGGCGATGGAGCGGCTCCTGTTCGACTTCCGCCCGCTCCTCCACCCGCTGCGCTTCGAGGGGATGGTCGAGCGGACGGTGGTCGTCGGGTCGCTCTCGAAGGAGCACCGCATGATCGGCTGGCGTGTCGGCTGGGTCGCCGGTCCAGCGGCGACGATCGAGGACGTCGGCTGGGTGCACGTCTACAACACGACGATGCCGACCGCCCTGTCGCGAACTGCCGCCACCGCCGTGCTCCGGGGCGACCAGGCCCATGTGCAAGAGTGTGTCGACGAGCTCGAGCGCCGCCGGGACGCACTGCTCTCGGGGCTTCCCGACTGGCCGTTCGTCCGTCCGGCCGGCGGCTGGTCGATGCTGCTCGACGTCGCTTCGCTCGGCCTCGAGCCTGCGGAGGCCTCACGGCTCCTGCTGGAGGAGTCCGCGATCGCCGCCACGGGCATGGCCGGCTGGGGCGACGACGTGGCCGGGCGCTACGTGCGCTTCGTCTTCAGCGCCGAGCCGCTCGCCCGGCTGGAGACGATCCCCGAGCGCGTGAAGGGCACGAAGCTCGCCGCAGCGGTCGCCTCGCGAACGCGGTAGTTGGTCCCTACAGAGGTGTGGTCCCGGGCACCCGCCAGCCCCCGCCTACTGCCAATTCTATCGAGGACGTCGGCACGCAGGTGAAACGCGGTCGTGCCGAAAGTGTGACTCTTCGTCCACAGGGCTAGACTCGCGCGATGGACTTCCCGGGCGGTCTCGCCGAGCTCCATACGCACCTCGGCGGCTCGGTCGCCTCGAACGAAATGTGGAGCCTCGCCCACGAGCAGGGGATCACGCTCCCGGTCAAGGACTACTGGGAGTTCGACCGGCTCGTCACCGTCTCCGACCCGCGCGGCGTTCCCAACCTCGACGCGCTGGACGCGATCTACCACTGGACAGAGTTGATCCAGTCGAGCCCGCTCGCGGTCGAGCGGTCGGTGCACGGCGCGATCGGGGGCGCCTACCGATCGCAAGGCATCACGACGCTCGAGCTTCGCTTCAACCCGATGAAGCGGAACCGCGGCGGCGAGCGCGACCTCGACCACATCATCCTTGCCGCAATCCGCGGCCTCGACCGCGCCGAGCTCGAATACCCCCAGGTCAGGGCCGGCTTGATCCTGATGATGGATCGCACCTTCAACGAGGCGCAGAACGCGGTGATCGTCGAGAAGGCGATCCGCTGGTCGTCCCGCGGGATCGTCGGGGTCGACATCGCCGGCCCTCGCCCCCGCGGCGAGCGGTATGCCTACCGCGACCTCGCGCCCCTCGTCGAGGAGGCGCGCGCCGCCGGCCTCGGGGTGACGATCCACGTGGGCGAGGAAGGCGGGGATCAGGGCGTCGAGGAGATCAGCGAGGTCGTCGACGCGCTGCGGCCCGACCGGATCGGACACGGCATCCTGGCGGCGCGCGAGCCCGAGCTCATGCGCGAGCTCGCGGCCCGCACGATCGTGCTCGAGATCTGCCCCACGTCGAACCTGCTCACGAAGGCGCTTCCCGGTGAGGACGAGCTCCGGGACACGATCCTCGCCTTCGTCGAGCACGACGTCGCGTTCACGATCGCGACCGACGGACCGGAGATGATGCGGACGCGGCTGCGTGACGAGTTCGAGCTCCTGCTGCGGATCGGCGCGCTGGACGGCGAGGGCCTTTGCGAGGCGAATACGCGTGGTCACGACGCGAGCTTCGTGCGAGGCGCCAAGTCCCCGAGCGTCGCGTAACGCGCGAAGATACGTCTTTCGGGCAATAGCGGGGCACGATCGGTGCCTGTAGCGTCGCGACCATCATGTACGAGACCCTGAAGAGCGCGATTCCGGCGATCACGGCCCGCCAGCGGGAGGTCGTCGAGTTGATCGCGGAGGGCTGTTCCAACGAGGAGATTGGCGAGCGCCTCGGCATTTCGCCGCGGACCGCCAAGGCCCACTCGGACATCCTCCGCCAGAAGCTCGGCGTGACCCGGCGACGCCAGATCCCGGCCGCCTACCGCGCTGCCACCGGCGACGACCCACTCGCGACGCGGGTCGTAGCTCAAGCCGGTCGCAGCTACTGACGCGACTCCCGGCGCCGGCGCCGACTTTCTCGGCGCAGGCGCCGGGACTCGTAATCACGGCGGAAACTCGTTACGGTGGCGCCACAAACACGAGGCGCTTCGAGGTGGGCGATGATGCTCGAGGCAGGCGAGGCAATCGAGGGAGGGCGCAACCACATCATCAGGCGCCCTCGCTTGACGCGCCTCCTGGACGAGACGAACGCCCGGATCATCCTGCTCGTCGCGCCTGCTGGGTACGGCAAGACAACCCTCGCGCGCGAATGGCTCGCCGACCATCCTCACGGCTGGTACCGAGGAACCACGTCATCAGCAGACGTCGCGGCCCTTGCTCTCGGACTTGCGAAGGCGGCGTCCGCGGTCGCAACCAGCGCTCACGAACGCCTAGCAACGAGGCTGCGGGTATCGAACTCGCCGACCGCTGAGGTCGAACCGATCGCGGACCTGCTTGCTGACGATCTGTGCGAATGGCCCGCAGGAAGTTGGCTGATGTTCGACGACTATCAGTTCGCCTGCGATTCAGAGCCAGCCGAGCGATTCATGCAACACCTCCTCTCGCGATCGCCGGTTCGATGGATCGTTGCGAGTCGGTCACAACCGATATGGGCGTCTCCCCGACGTGTTCTATACGGGGAGGTTTGCGAGTTAGGTCAGAACCTCTTGGCGATGAGTACAGACGAAGCGGAACGAGTCCTCACGAATCGTCATGCCAGCGAAGCGAGCGGTTTGATCGCACTTGCCAACGGGTGGCCCGCTCTAATCGGACTCGCGACTCTTCAAGATGATCTCGATCTCCCAAGCCAAGGAGTTCCCGACGAACTTTACGACTATTTTGCCGATGAACTGTATCAGGCGCTTTCCGCAGAGTGTCAGGAAGCTTTACGCCGCCTCTCCCTCGCGCCGACTGTGACACCCGAGATAGCAACCTCATTGGTCGGCGATCGCGCGCTTTCAATGATTGGCGAGGCTCTCAAGTTAGGGTTCTTCAGTTCTTGGTCAAGAACCCGTTGGGAGTTGCACCCGCTTCTCCGAGCTTTCTTGGCCGCGAAGTTCGTTGATAGCCAAGAAGACTCCGATGGGCACATCGTGAAAGGGCTCGTCACGGTTCAGATCGATCGCGAGGAGTGGGACAACGCCTTCGAACTAGTCGAACGCTTCTTTGATCCAGAGCTGTTGATCATGCTCTTCGAAGCTGCCCTCACGCGGATGGTAGACGAAGCTCGACTGCCGACGTTGAGCCGCTGGATTCAGTTGGCTGCCGATCATCGCGTGGACTCACCAGTCGTTGACTTCGCAGAAGCCGAGGTTGCTTTCAAAGAAGGAGACCTTCGACGAGCCAAAGCCTTCGCCGTCCAGGCGACGCGCCGTTTCCCGGATGGCCATTCGCTTGCCTCGAAAGCTCATTGGCTTGCAGGTGTGAGCGCACATGTAACGTCGCGCCACGAGTCCGCACTCGTTCATTTCGAACGCGCTATGGAGGCTGCGCAGTGTGATTTGGATCTTCGGCAAGCCCTCTGGGGGCGGTTTTCCGCAACGCACTTCCTCGACGACACTGGGGGCGCCAAGCGACTGTTGGATGAACTTGAGGAGCTTTCCGGGCCGACCGCAGACGAGTTGTTACGCGTCGCTACGGGACGGTTGATGCTTGCCTCTCTTTCGGGCCACGCTCGAGACGTTCTTGATGGCGTTGACATCGTTGCGCCGCTCACGACTCGCGCCCATGATCCTCTCATTCATTCGTCTTTTCTCAACGTACACTCAGCATTACTGGCACTGGGCGGACGGTACAACGATGCCCTTCAGGCGGCAGAAGGCGAGATTGCACTCGCTTCCCTTTATGGGTTGAACTTTGCCTTGCCGCACGCGTTGTTCCAGCGAGCGCTTGCGCTATTTGGTTTGCGTGCTTTCCGAAGCTGTAAGACAAGCTTGATGGCTTGCGAACGGGAACGCCCAGCAATGGGTCGGGACCACAATTTTCTGCATATGAACGTAGCTATCCTCCGAGCCCGAGTTCATCTTGCCGCCGGTTCGCATGAGGCCGTGAACATCTTCGAGCGGCATCAGCATCTTGTCTCGAGCAACGCAATGGATGCGGAGTATTTCGCCTGGCGATCGCTCGCGCTTGCCATCGCTGGGCAGCCGAAAAGAGCGCAGATTTTGGCTGATCGCGCAGAGACGATGTCTCAGCGCATCGAAATCTCAGCTCTCGTCTGTTGGACAAATGCACTATTGGGTTTGAGGAGGCGACGGTCGCCTCATGAGGCGGTGCAGCAGGCTTTTGCCAAAGCAATGGAAACCGGTAACGTTGATGCCTTCGTCACCGTCTACCGAGCTTGCCCGGATGTCTTACGGATTCTGGCCAAGGACGAGGGCAACCATGACGAGCTCAGGACGATTCTGGAACGGGCAACCGACTACCGCCTTGCGAATGCGGTCGGACTACGCTTACCTCCGGCGCAGGGGAGCGAGGGGCTCGGGGTTCTGTCCAAGCGCGAGCGAGAGGTGCTTGAGCTTGTCTCACAAGGGTTAATGAACAAGGATATCGCGCGTCTGCTGTTCATCAGCGAGAGCACGGTCAAGGTGCACGTGCGCAAGATCTGCCAAAAGCTCGGTGCGCGCACGCGTACAGAAGCAGTGATGCGTGCTTCCGAACTCGACGCCGGCGAGTTGACAGCACACCGAGCGCCGCCTGACGGATCACTCGATGACGAGCCTCGTCAGCCAAGCGCGAGTTGACGGTAGGGCTCGAGGTTTGTCACCCCCACGCCGACGAGGCGGAGGGGGCCGGGGCGGTCGCGGAGGGCGCGGTCCAGAAGCGAGCACGCGAGGTCGCCGATCGTTTCTGCGTCGTCGATGCCGGCCGGCAGGGTTGTCGAGCGGCTGCGGATCGCGAAGTCCGGGTAGCGCACCTTCGTCGTGACCGTGCGCGCGCACTCACCGCGGCCGACCAGATACTTCGCGACGCCCTCCGACATGCGACGCAGCTCGGAGTGGAGAACCTCCCGCTCGGCGATGTCACGTTCGAATGTCTCCTCCTGGCTGATCGAGATCCGCTCGACGGCGAGGTCGAGCGGACGCGGGTCGATTCCGCGGGCTCGGTCGCGGAGCATCAGGCCGACCTTGCCCGGAAGCAGCCGGGCGACCTCCGCGTCGTCGAGCGCAGCGAGGCGTCCGACCGTCTCGACATCTGCGCGCGCGAGCCTGACCTCGGCCTTCGGGCCGACTCCCGGGAGCTTGCGGACGGCGAACGGTGCCAGGTACGCCGCCTCGCGGCCGGCCGGCACGACGGTGATGCCGCCCGGCTTGCGCGCGTCGCTCGCCACCTTGGCGACGACCTTGCACGAGGCGACGCCGAGCGAGCACGTGAGGCTCGTCGATCCGCGAACGGCGGCCTGCACGGCGTTCGCCACGCGGCGTCCGGCCAGGAAGTCCGTGGCGACCTCGCCGACGTCCAGGTAGCCCTCGTCGAGGCCGGTCCGCTCGACCGTCGGCACGACCTCGCGTACCGCGGCCCAGACGGCCTGGGAGTACTGGCGGTAGAGCGCGTGTCGAGGCCGAACGAAGACCGCGTGCGGGCAGCGGCGGATCGCCTCCGCGCAGCTCATCGCGGAGTGGATCCCGAACCGCCGCGCCGCGTAGTTCGCGGTCGCGACGACGCCGCGGCCACGCGGATCCCCTCCGACGATCAGCGGTTTCGCGCGCAGCGACGGCTCCTCCAACTCCTCGACGGCGGCGAAGAACGCGTCCAGATCGAGGTGCGCGACGATCACCGCGGCAGCATAGGCAGCGCTACCGGAAGGCTCCGATCAGCGCTCCGCCGGTCACGATCAGCGCCGCGCCCACCCAGAGGTGCCGGCCGACGAGCTCGGTGCGGCCGAGGAACAGCGCCGCCAGGACGACGCCGACGAGCGACTCGACCGCGACGAGCGGGCTGACGATCGACACCCGGCCGCGGGAGAACGCCTCGAAGAGAAAGACGTACGAGAGGCCCCAGAGCACACCCGAGGGCGCGAAGGCCACGAACGCCGGCCGGAGGCCGCGCACCGGGCCCGACGGGCCGCGCCGCACCATCAGAAACACGGCGACCATCGCTCCGCCCGCGACGATCGTCGCCGCGGCGGCGAGCTCGGGCGAGACGTGCTCGTGCGTCGCCAGCCGGCGGACGACGTTGTCACGCGTCGCGAAGAACGCGGCCGAGCCGAAGGCGAGTGCGAGCCCGACCGAGCGGAATGCGTCCGGGCGCACCGGCTCGCGGGTCAGTGCGACTCCGCCGAGGACGATCAGCAGGGCCCCTGCGATCAACGGCCCGCTGACCGGCTCTCCGAGCGCCGTGAGCGCGATCGTCACCGACACGAGGGGCGCGGCGCCGACTACGAGGGCCGTGCGCGACGGCCCCGCGTCGCGGACGGCCGCGACGTAGAGGATCTGCGACGCGCCCGGGGCGAGCAGACCGGCGAGCAGGTAGGGCCACACGTGCCCGCTCCACTCGAACCGTATGAGTGCGCCGATCCCGACCGGGATCAGGGCCGCGAGGATGGTCGCGAAGGCGCCGAGCTCGGCGTCCGGATAGCGGCCGAGGGCCTTCGTCAGCGTGACGGCGAGCGAGCCGAAGGCCACTGCCGAGCACAGCGCGAGGACGACCGCCGCCACGGCTCGAACCTACCGTTTAGGTTTGACGGGTGAGCATCGAGCGCGTTGTCGTGGTCGGGGGCGGTGTGATCGGGAGCCTGTACGCGGGCCATCTCGCGCGCGTCGCAGAGACGTGGGTGCTGACGCGGCGGGCCGACCACGCGGACGCGCTCGTGTCCGGCGGGCTCCGCGTCTCCGGCAAGAGCGACTTCACGGCGACGCTGCGCGCGACCGCGGACGAATCGATCCTGCCGGACGCCGACCTCGTCATCCTGGCCACGAAGGCGAGCGACGTCGCCGACGCGGCGGTCCGGCTCGCGGGGCATGTGCCCTCGGCGACGGTGATGACGATCCAGAATGGGCTCGGCGCCGAGGAGATCGTGCGCGCCCACGGGGAGCGGCCGCTGGTTTCGGCGGTCACGTTCATGAGCGGCGTCCGCCATTCGGACGCGCACGTCGAATACGAGCTCGACACCGAGACCTGGCTCGGGCCGTTTGCCGGAACGACCACGTTCGAGCACGCGCAGGAGATCGAGGCGCTGCTCGTCGAATCCGGGCTCCACGCGCGTGCCTTCCCGGATCTGCGCCCGGCCCAGTGGTCGAAGCTGATCTTCAACGCGACGGTGAACACGGTCGCGGCGCTCACCGACCTTCCGCACGTCGGCGCATTCGCCCGCGTGGACGAGCCGACCGATCTCGGGCTGCTCGTGCGCGACCTGATGGACGAGGGCAAGCAGGTTGCCGCGGCAGCCGGCGTCGAGCTTCACGAGGATCCGTGGGAGATGAACGTCCACGCCGTCCACCGCGGGGAGACCGAGGCCGCCGCCGGCGCCTACGCGCACGTGCCGTCGATGCTCGACGACGTCCGGTCGCGTCGTCAGACGGAGGTCGACTTCATCACCGGCGCGCTCGTGCGCGAGGCGGCGCGGACAGGCGTGCCTGTCCCGTTGCACGAGGCGATGTATCGACTGGTCAAGGCCAGAGAGGCGGCGTACTCGTGAGCCGGCTGTGGACGAGTTGCGACGCTTCTGTTCCAGGGACTGTCCCTGCGACGTGGCTCGAGGGGACGTGGCGGTGAGGGTCTGTGTCGTCGGCTGCGGGGCAGTCGGGTCCCTGTTCGCGGCTGCCCTGGCGCAGCTCGACGACGTCGAGGTCTGGGCGTACGACCTGGACGACGCACACGTGCAGGCGATCAACGAGCACGGGCTGCGGATCTCCGGCGCCGGCGAGCTCGTCGGGCGGATGCACGCGACCACGCGCGCGGACGAGCTGCCGCCGTGCGACTTCGGGATCGTCGCCGTCAAGAGCATGCACACCGACCGGGCCATGGCCGACACGGCTCATGCGTTCCGGGACGGCGCGGTCTGCTCGGTGCAGAACGGCGCGGGCAACGAGGAGCTGATCGCCAAGCATGTCCGCGAGGTCATCCGCGGCACGACCTTCCCGGCCGGGCACATCGTCGAGCCGGGCCACGTCGGCTGGGACACGAAGGGTGACACGCACATCGGGCCGTTCGAGCCGAGCCCGGCGCCGATGGAGAAGGTCGAGGCGCTCGCCGACGCATGCACTCGTGGCGGTATGCCGACGCATGCGCTCGCGGACGCGCGCGGCGCCCAGTGGCGGAAGCTGATCTTCAACGCTGCCTCGAACGCGATCGCAGCGCTGACCGGGCTCACGCACGGGCGCGTCGCCGAGCCGCCGACGCGCGACCTGGCCTGGGCGGTCATGGGCGAGGGCCGTGCCGTCGCGGACGCGCAGGGGATCATCCTGGACATGTCTCCCGAGGAGCTGTTCGACTTCGCCGCGCGCAAGGAGGTCGCGTACGACCACAAGCCGTCGATGCTGCAGGACGTGGAGGCAGGCCGGCAGACCGAGATCGACTTCCTCAACGGCGCCATCGTGGACTTCGGAGAGCGACACGGCGTCGACGCGCCGCTCAACCGCGCGCTGACCGCACTCGTCAAGGGACTGGAGAGGAGCAACGGATGACGCAGACGCAGACGTCGCAGGCCGAGATCGAGCAGCGCTACGCCGCGGTTCGCGAGGCGGCGCAGGCGGCCGGCGTCGACGCGGTCGTCGTCTCGGGCTCGGAGTACACGGGCTTCGAGGGCGCCGTCCGCTACCTCTCGGGCTTCCGCATCCTCCACCGCTACGCCTACGTCGTCGTTCCGGTCGACGGCGACCCGGCGATCGTGTTCCCGCGCGAGGCACGCTGGGTCGGCGACCACGGCGAGGCCTGGATGGAGCAGGTGTTCGCCGAGCACCCGGGCGGCTGGATCGCCGACCAGGCCCGCGACAAGGGGTGGCGGCGCGTCGGTGTCAGCGGTCTCGACTACGTGATGGCGGTGCGCGACTACCGCGCGCTCGCCGACGGACCGGCCGAGCTCGTCCCCTTCGACGAGCAGTTCGACCTGGCCCGGGCGGTCAAGTCCGAAGCCGAGCTCGAGTCGGTGCGCGAGGGCATGCGGATCAACGAGGCCGGCGTCGAGGCCGTCCTGCGCGCGTACGAGCTCGGCAAGACGGAGGCCGAGCTGATGGGCGAAGCCGAGCGGGTGTTCACCGCCGCCGGCTGCTACCGCACGACGATGGACATGATCATCGGCGGGCCTGACGGGGCCGCCTACCCGGAGTTCCGCTTTCCCTCGGCCGAGACGCGTGTCGCGCAGGGCGACCTGCTCCTCTACGGGCTCGAGGTCGCCGGGCCGGGTGGTCACTGGGTCGAGTTCTCGCGTCCGATCTGCGCGGGCCGGCCGTCCGCGGACACGCTGGCCGCGATGGAGGCGTACCACGAGTACTACGCGGCGGCGAAGGCGACGATGAAGGCGGGCGCGACCGCCCACGACGTCCACCGGGCCGTCTCGAAGGGCTTCGTCGACCGCGGCTTCCAGCTCGGACACGTGACCGGCCACTCGATCGGCATGACGATGATCGAGCACCCGCGCATCGGCGAGGGCAACGAGACCGTGCTGCGCGAGAACATGGTCGTCTCGATGCACCCGCACGCGTTCACGCAGGACGAGCGCACGTGCCTGTACATGCAGGACACGTGGCTCGTCACGGCGGAGGGCGGCGTGCCCTTCTCGGACGTGCCGCTCCGGATCTACGACGGCTCGGAGCCGTCGCTTGTCTAGCGGCCCATCATCCCCGAAAGCACTAGGCTCGTAGCCGTGACCGAGCCGAACCTCGACGTCTTCGTCGAAGCGTTACCGCCCCGTCTCCAGATCGACTACGGGAAACGGGCCGAGGAACACGGCTTCCGTGCCGCCTGGTTCCCGGAGATCACGTTCGGCGACGCATTCGGCCCGGCGACGGCGGTCGCGACGCAGACGTCGCGCATCGAGCTCGGCACGGGCGTGGTCGGCATCTGGAGCCGCTCGCCGGTGACGATGGCCCTGCAGGCGGCGACGCTGAACGAGATCTCGGACGGGCGCCTGCTCCTGGGGGTCGGGCTCCAGGCGCGCGGCTACGTCGAGGGCTGGCACGGGCAGCGCTACGAGCGGCCGGTGCGCGCGATGCGCGAGTTCGTGACCATCCTGCGCCGGATCCTGTCCGGCGAGAACGTGACGTTCGAGGGCGAGATCTTCTCCGTTCAGGGCTTCCAGCTGCAGATGCAGCCGCCCGAGCGGCCGGTGCGGATCTACATGGCGGCGATCGGGCCGCAGATGACGCGCCTCGCCGGCGAGGTCGCGGACGGGATCCTCGGCTACTGCTATTCGGCCGAGTACGTCCGGGAGAGCGTGCTGCCGAACCTGCTGGCCGGCGCGGAGCGGGCGGGACGCTCGCTCGAAGGCTTCGATGTCGCGTGCGGCTTCCCGACGATCGTCACGCCGGACGACGCCGGGCTCGAGCAGATCAAGGGCCAGGTGATGATGTTCGCGACCGCGAAGAGCTCGTCCCCCGAGTACGCGTCCAGCTTCGCCGCGGCCGGCTACGACGTGGCGCCGATCCAGGAGCGGGTCGACGCGGGTGACATCGAGGGCGCGCTCGCGCTCGTGACCGACGAGATGGCGGACGCGCTGACGATCGCCGGCTCGCCCGACAACGTGCGCCGCCGGATCGAGGAGTACCGGGCGGCCGGGTTGACGACGGTCGGGCTGAACCCGTCGCCGCCCGACGTCTGGTTCCCGCTCTACCAGGGCCACTTCCCGGACAGCGCGCTCGCGCAGATCCCGGAGTTCTCGTTCCCGGCCTACCTGGGCGTGATCGACGCCACGCTCGACCTGGCCGGGTCGTGAGCGCGCGCGAGGACGTTCCGTTCCGCGTCGTCACCGCAGACGGCGAGACGATCGACCTTTCGTACTCGTCGCCGCGGCCGGCCGCCGGGCACGACGAGATGGCGCTGCTCGAGCAGACGCCCTGGTTCGAGGCGGGCAAGCCGCTCCGGAACTACATGCTCCACGAGACCGACTTCTACGACGAGGTCGAGCAGATCTGGGGCACGCGCTGGGGCGCAGAGGGAATCGGGAAGCTCCGCGAGGTGCTCGTGTCGCGACCGACGGAGAACGAGATCCGCCCCGAGTACGCCGACGAGTGGCAGTACTACTACTCGTCCGCGGCCGGGAATGCCGACCTGGGCAAGCTCCAGGCCCAGTTCGACGCGTACTACGACGTCCTGCGGGCGAACGGCGTCCGCGTCCACTCGGTCGAGGCGCCCGTGCCTGCGATCGGGACGTACGGGTACATCAAGAACCTGGTTACGCTGGCAGGCGCGGGGCTCGTCGTGCGCGGCGGCGTGATCATGCACCGCTACGGCCTCGGCTCCTGGCAGCGCGGCCGCGAGGTGATCTGGGCGAAGGCGTTCGCGGCGCTGCAGCTCCCCGTCTACCTGACGATCCACGGGCGCGGCATCTGCGAGCCGGGCGCGGGCCGGTGGCTCGACTCGAAGACGTTCGTCTTCAACGAGAGCGTGGTCGCGAACGAGGAGGGGCTACGGCAGCTGCAGTTCGTCCTCGAGGGGCTCGGGATCGAGTTCGTGCTCGCGCACAGCCCGGGCTGGTACGACTCGATCGGCCAGGGGAACATCGGCACGTCCCACATGGACATGGTGCTGATGGTTCCCGCCGAGCGGGTCGCGGTGCTCTCGCCGCACCTCGTCAACTACGGCTTCGTGCGCGAGCTCGTCCGGCGCGACTTCAGGATCGTCGAGGTGCCGGTCGACGAGTACTGGGACCTGGCCGTGAACGGCGTCACCCTCGAGCCGGGCAAGGTCGTGATCAACAAGGGCTCGCCGACGGTCGTCGCCGGGCTCGAGCAGGCAGGCGTCGACGTGATCCAGGTCGATTTCTCGGAGAGCCAGAAGTTCGCGATCGCGGGCCTGCACTGCGCCACGCTCGAGCTGGTCAGAGACCAACCCGCATAGCTCGGATCAATCGCGAAAAGGCGTCGCCTCCGCAATCTGCGACAGGGCCGGAGCGGGCGGCTCGTGAGAACCGCCCGCCTGTCACAACGGCTTTCCGCAGATTGCTACGTCGCCCCGCCCTTTCCCAGCCTCAGGGCTTGTGGACGGCGTGGACCTCGACGACCTCTTGCTCGATGCCTGGAACGTTCGGCTTGACGTTCTCGTCGAACCAGCGGTCGTGCTGCTCCTGGCTCTCCCAGATCTCGGAGACCGTGAACACCCCATTGTCCATGAAGGCGACGTGGTACATGAAGCCCGGCTGGGCCTTCAGCTTCTCGACGAGCGGAGGTGAGATCTCGTCGTACTGCGACGTGGTCATTCCTGCGGTGCGGTGCCGGATGAGTACAGCCATGACTACTCCCTTGTTGTCGGATACCGACACCACCCTGACAGGTACGCGCGGCCGGTGCGCCACGCGTCGGCGACACGCACCGGCGCAACCATCCTGGTCAGAGACCAGCCGGGGCCCTATGATTCACTGCTGTAGCACGTCCGCGCCGGCGACCAGGGAGTGGTGATGCGCGCAGCGTTCATGTCCATCGAGAAGAGCTTCATGACCTCGGAGGGTATGAACCTTGCTGCGACGAACGCTCAACTTGGGAATCCTGGCGCACGTAGACGCCGGTAAGACCACTCTCACCGAACGGCTGCTCTATGCAGCCGGCGTCATCGACGAAATCGGCAGCGTCGATGCTGGCACCACGCAGACCGACTCCCTCGCGCTGGAGCAGCAGCGCGGCATCACGATCAAGGCTGCGGTCGCCGCGTTCACGATCGACGACGTCGCCGTCAACCTGATCGACACGCCCGGCCATCCGGACTTCATCGCCGAGGTGGAGCGCGCGCTGAGCGTGCTCGACGGCGCGGTGCTGGTGATCTCGGCCGTCGAGGGCGTCCAGCCGCAGACGCTCCTCCTGATGAGGGCGCTGCAGCGGTTGCGCATTCCCACGCTCCTGTTCGTGAACAAGATCGACCGTCCCGGCGCGGACGACGACCGCGTGCTGCTGGCGATCTCGGAGCGGCTGACGCCGGCGATCGTCCCGGTCGGCTTCGCGCACGGCCTGGGGACGCGGGACGCCGGCTTCACGCCCTGGAGGGAGGACGACGACGGCTTCCGGGCCGCGCTGGCCGAGGTGCTCGCGGAGCGCGACGAGGGGATCCTCGCCGCGTATGTCGAGGACGAGGCGGGAGTCTCCGCGCGCCGGCTCCGCGAGGCGCTCGCCGGGCAGACGAAGCGGGCGCAGGTGCACCCGGTGTTCTTCGGTTCGGCGATCACCGGCGCGGGCGTGGAGTCGCTGACGGCCGGGATCGCAGAGCTGCTGCCCGCCGCCGCAGGCGACGCCGACGGTCCCGTCTCGGGCGCGGTCTTCAAGATCGAGCGGGGCAGCGGCGGCGAGAAGATCGCCTACGTCCGGATGTTCTCGGGGACGGTGCGGACGCGGGACCGCGTGACGTTCGGCCTGGAGGCGGAGGACAAGGTGACCGCCGTCGCCGTCTTCGACCGCGGGTCGGCCGTCCAGCGTCCGTCGGTGTCCGCTGGAGAGATCGGAAAGCTCTGGGGACTCGGCGAGATCCGGATCGGGGACCGGATCGGCGAGACCCGAACGGCGTCGACCGCGCATCACTTCGCACCGCCGACGCTGGAGACGGTGGTCGCTCCGATCGACCCCGACGACAGGGCCCGGCTCCGCGTCGCGCTCACGCAGCTTGCCGAGCAGGACCCGCTCATCGACGTACGCCAGGACGACACACGCCAGGAGTTCTCCGTGTCGCTCTACGGCGAGGTGCAGAAGGAGGTCATCCAGGCGACGCTCCTGAGCGACTTCGGCCTGGATGTCGGCTTCAACGAGACGACGACGATCTGCGTCGAGCGCCCAACCGGCACGGGGGAAGCGGTCGAGATCCTCCACGCGGAGTCGAACCCGTTTCTCGCCACGATCGGGCTGCGCATCGAGCCCGCGCCCGAGGGCTCGGGGATCGAGTTCCGGCTGCAAGTCGACTTTCGCACAGCCCCGCTGTACGCGTACAAGAAGCTCGAGTTCTTCGCGGAGAGCATGGGCCGGTACGTCCGCCAGGCGCTGCAGGAGGGCCTGTACGGCTGGCAGGTCACCGACTGCGTGGTGACGATGAACCGGTGCGGCTATAGCTCTCCCGACGGCCCGGCGGCGACACGGGGACCGCTCAGCCCGCCCGCAGACTTCCGAAAGCTGACGCCGATCGTCGTCATGCAGGCGCTCCAGCAAGCCCGGGTGGTCGTCTGCGAGCCGCTCGTCCGTGCCACCCTGGAGATCCCGACGAGCACGATCGGGGCGGTCATGGCCGCCCTGGCGCGGCTCGGTGCCAGCGCCGAGGCGCCGACGCTGCAGGGGAAGCTGGCCGGGCTCGAGACGGAGCTGCCCGCCGCCCGGGAGCAGGACCTCCAGCGGCAGCTGACGGCGCTGACGAGCGGCGAAGGCGTGCTCGAATCCGACTTCGCGGGCTACAAGCCCGTCGCCGGCGAGCCGCCGACCCGGCGGCGGACGACCCCCGACCCGCTCAACCTCGGGGAGTACCTGATGCACCTGGCGCGACGCATGTGAATGCGCCGTGGCGGCCTGTTGCCCGGCGTCGGCTACGAGAGCGGGCCGCGGACCAGGATCGAGCCCGCAACCGGCTCGTAGCCGAGTCGCGCATTGATCCCGCGCATCGACGTGTTGAGCTCGTCGTTCTCGGTCTGGATCCACTCGTAGCCGTGGGCGCGCGCCCAGGCGATCTGGGCTTGCTTGAGTGCGGTGGCGATGCCGCGGCCGCGCCAGGCTCGGCGAACACCCGTGAACAGATTCTCGGCGGCGTGCGGCGGGACCGGCAGCGCGGCGAGGCCGCTGTGCCCGACGACCTCGCCGTCGACGAGCGCGACGAAACACCCTGCCGGAAGCGCGGACGGGCCTTCCAGGTTGTCAGCTGCAAAGCGCTCGAACGATTCGGGTGTCGGCGGCTCCGGTGCCGGAACATCCTGAACCGCTTCGCATTCGACCTCCCAGGCCCCACGCGCCAGCTCCGGCCGGTCGGCGAGGCTGACGATCTCGACGCCTCCGGGCGGCCGCCCCGCGGCGGGAGCCCGCTGCGGATCGACGGCCACCATCGGCTGGCGACCGGTCTCCTTGAAGCCGTGCGCGAGCACGATGCGCAGGCTTTCCGCGTCGTTGTCGCGGACGCGGCCCCACAAACACTCACCACCAAGCTCGCGTCCGTGTTCGGAAAGCGCCCCGTACAGGGCACGCCCGATACCGCGGCCTCGAAACTCCGGCACGACCCGCACCATCGCGTACGGAACCCGCGGACCTGCTGACGACGGTGACACGTACCCGCTGCCAGCCGCCGTCCCGCCGACGCGCACGAGGAACAGACGGCGAAGGGGTTCCGAGGTCAGCGAGTGCTCGATCTGCTCGGCGCTCACCGGCAGGTGCGGCGACACCCGGTCGTTGATCGCCACGCACGCCTCGACATCGTCTCGCGAGGTCGCGGCAATCACGTCGTACGGCGACTCGTTCACTCGGCGCTTCCGCCGTGCTAGTAGACGCGCCAGCTCTCGCGGCTGAGGAAGAAGCCGTGGCCGCGGCTGTTCGTGCAGGTGAGGCCCGTCGAGCGCGACGTGCACCGGAAGCCGTCGCGCGACCAGCTCGTGCCGTACGCGAGCACGCGGGCCTGCGGGTTGTAGGTCGTGTCGCTGATGCAGAGCACCCTGGCGGCGCCCGTCTTCGTCATCCCGACCGACTCGCCGTAGACGCCCTCCGCGCACTTGCGCGGCGGGGGTGCCGGGTGCAGGTGGCTGCGGATGTCGCAGCGGAGGTAGGCGGGCGACGGAGCGAGCGCCGAGCTGTAGCCGCAGTAGATGTTCTTGCTCGGCGTTCGGAAAGAGATGTACGTGGCCGTCCGGCCCGAGGCGCCGAGCGCGGGAGCGGCCAGAGCGGCGACCGCGACGAGAACGGCAACGCTGCGCATCGACCTCACGATACTCCAGTCCGGTCCGGCTTTCCACGGCGCACCCAGGTGGGAACGGAGAACTCCTTCCCGGCCGTGATTCCGGCAGGGCGGAGCAGCAAGATCACGAGCATGACGATCGCGATACCGACCAGGCTCGTCCCGCTCGGCGCCGTGATCTTCAGCCCGAGGACGTGGATTCCGAGCTGCGAGTTGACGAGCAGGATGTTGAACAGGCTGATCGTGATCGCGCCGACCACCGCTCCGAACAGGCTCGAGATCCCCCCGACGACCAGCATCGCCAGGGTGAGGAAGGTCAGGTCGAGGTACACCTGGTTCGCGCCGATGCTGCCGAGCAGGTGCACGTACAGGCCGCCGGCGAAGCCGGACAGGGCACCCGAGAGCGTGAACGCGAGCAACCGCTGCCGGTGGATGTCGATCCCTGCGGCGCGCGCGGCGGCGGGATCCTCGCGCGCCGCCCGGAGCTGGCGGCCGAAACGGCTGCGCTGGTAGGCAAAGGCGACGCAGATCACCGCGACCGCCCCGATCGTCGCCTGCCAGTAGTCGGTGGTGGTCGGGATCAGCGACTCGACCGTGGCGCCCGGCCCGATGCTGTTCCAGTTGTAGAGGAGGTTGTAGGTGATGCCGAGCACCGCGAGCGTGGCGATGCCGGCCGCGATCCCGGACAGGCGCATGAGCGGGATGCCGACGGCGAAGGCGTAGACGCCGCCCAGCCCGGCGGCGAGGGCGAGCGACCAGGGGCTCGAGATCGAGTGATCCCGGAGCAGGGGGAACAGCGTCGCCATCACGCCGGGCTTCGTGTCGATGGGAATCGTCATCACGCCGGCGGAGAAGGCGCCGACCGCGACGAAGCTCACCTGGCCGAACGAGATGACGCCGGAGTTGCCGACGAACACGTAGAGCGCGGCCACGATCGCGACGTACACGATCGCCGTCAGGTACTGCACCTGGTTCGCCTCCGACACCGCGAGCGCCGAGACGAGCGCGAGCAGGGCCACCAGCGCGACCGGCCCGAGCAGCTCCTCCAGCCCGCGCAGGCGGCTCATACGCGCTCCCCTTCTCTCGCGACGCCGCGGCAAAGCTGCGGTGTCGCGCAAGGGGGAACCTCTCGGTTCCCCCGAGCCCGCCTCCCCGGAGCACGCATGAGCAAGCTCATACGCGCTCCACCGATCCTCTGTCGCCGCGAGCGAACAGACCGGCCGGCCTCAGCAGCAGGGCGACGATGACGGCGAGGTAGATGACCGACGGCATGTAGACGTTCGACGTGAACGGCGTCTCCCCCGACGACGGAAGCTCGGCGCCGACGAGCGAGATAGCGAAGCCGATCGTGAAGCCGCCGAGCGTCGCCGAGGCGAGCCGGTCGATACCGCCGGCGACGACGCCGACGAGCACGAAGAGGGTCTCGTACAGGCCGGTCGTGGGGGTGACCGAGGGAGTGCCGATGCTGAGGACGACGGCCGCGACCGCGGCCAGCACGCCCGAGACGGCAACGGCGGCCATGATCACGGTGTCGGCCCTGACCCCGAGCAGCCGAGCGGTTCGGAAGTCCATCGACGCCGCGCGCATCTGCAGGCCGATCGACGTCCGGTTCAGAAGCAGCGCCAGCAGGCCGAGTGACACGATCCCGGCGCCGATGGCGACGAACGACCACCAGCGGATGTGGAGGGACCCGATCGTGACCGCCTGGTTGAGCCGCGTCAGCGTTCCGATCTGGTCCCCGACGATTCCCTGCTGGCGGTACGTGTACTGGACCAGCGCGGCGTTCTCGAGCAGGAAGGCCAGCGCGAAGGTGGCGACGAGCATGGTCGAGGGGTCGGCCGTCCGCAACGGCCGGAACGCGATCCGCTCCATCAGGAGCGACGCGACGACTGCGACGAGCACGGCGGCGAGGACGCTCGCGGCGTCGGGCCAGGAATCCGTGAACGCGAGCGTGTACGCGGCGACCATGATCAGCTGGCCGTAGGCGAAGTTGATCAGCCGGAGCACGCCGAACACGAGCCCGATCCCGACGGCGATGAGCGCGAAGACAGCCCCGAGGCCGACCGCGTCGATGAGGTTCTGGACGTGGATCACGACGCCAGGTATGCGGCGACGATGCGCTCGGTGTCGTCGGCGTCGGACGGGGTCAGGGTCATGCGCATCTCGCCGTTCGTCATCACGTAGGTGCGGTCGGCGAGAGCCACGGTGCGCTGCGCCCGCTGCTCGACGAGCAGCACGGTCACCCCGCGCTCGCGGATCTTCAGGAGCGCGTCGAAGACGACGTCCACGATCGTCGGAGCGAGTCCCAGTGACGGCTCGTCCAGGAGCAGCACGGACGGGCCCGCTACGAGCGCCCGTGCGATCGCGAGTTGTTGCTGCTGCCCGCCCGAGAGCACGCCTGCGTGCCTCGACCCGTACTCCGCCACGACCGGGAACAACTCCTCGACCCACCGGCGGTCCTCCTCGAGGCCCTCGCGGCCGTCGCGGCCGATGAGCCCGAGGCGCAGGTTCTCTTCGACCGTCAGCTCGCCGAAGATCCTGCGGCCTTCCGGGACGAGCGCGATGCCCGCCCGCGCGATCGTCTCCGGGTTCTTGCCGACGATCGACGCGCCGGCGAGGCGAATATCGCCGGATCTGGGCCGGATCAGACCCGTGATCGCGTGCAGCGTCGTCGACTTACCGGCTCCGTTCGGGCCGATCAGGCCGACGATCTCCCCTGTGGCCACGGTCAGGTCGAGCTTCCGCACGGCCGGCACCGATCCGTAGTTGACCCAGACGTCGACCAGCTCGAGCGCGGCGGTGGTGCTCATCCGGCCGCCTCGTGGACGGCGCTTTCGCCGAGATATGCGGCCGTGACGTCGAGGTTGCCGCGGATCTCCTGCGGCGTCCCCTCGGCGAGCGTGCGGCCCTGGTCGAGCACGTGGATCCGGTCGCAGACCTCCATGATCAGCGCCATGTTGTGGTCGATCAGCAGCACGCCCGCCTCGTACTCGTCGCGCACCGAGCGGACGACGGCGGCGAAGTCGGGTACCTCTGCCTCGGGCAGGCCGGCGGCAGGCTCGTCCATGAGCACGAATCTCGGCGCCGTCGCAAGCGCCCGAGCAACGCCGAGCTTGCGCTCGTCGCCGTGGGCCAGCGTCGCCGCCGGCCGCCTGCCGTACGCCCCGAGCCCGAGCAGCTCGAGCAAGCTCGCGGCGCGGCTGCGGGCCACGCGACTGCTCGCCCCCGATCCGAGCGCCGCCACCTCCACGTTCTCCCGCACCGACAGCGAACCGAACGAGCGGCTGTGCTGGAACGTGCGGGCGAGCCCCGCCCGTCCGCGGCGGTGAGGGCTCCACGACGTGATCAGCTCGTCGGCGAGCGCGACCGAGCCCGAGGTCGGGAAGTCGAAGCCGGTGATCAGGTTGACGAGCGTCGTCTTGCCGGCGCCGTTCGGGCCGATCAGCCCGACGACCTCGTGCCGGTGCACCTCGATGTCGACGCCGCGCAGAGCGTGGATGCCCTCGAAGGCGCGCGAGACGCCGGTGGCCCGGAGACTGCCCCCGGGCCACCGGCTCGCCTCACGCGAGACGTCGTCCGCCAACGGCGCTAGAGACTGCCCAGCTTCTTCGCCGTGTAGAGCTGGACGAACTTCGGCGTCGAGTTCTGCACCTGCATGACTCGGTAGGCGCGGCCGAAGACGCTGTGCAGCTTCGGCGAGAAGCTCACCTTGCCCGAGATCGTGGGCAGGTTCTTGAACCGCTGCATGATCGCGGCCAGCACGCTGCCCTTGGTCGAGCCCTTCGCCTGCTTGATCGCAGCGGCGACGCCGTCCACCGCAGCTGCACCGGTGACGAAGCCGCCGGTCGCGGGCGGCTGGTGGACTGCCCCCATCTGGCCGATCAGCCGCTTGACCTGCGCGCTCGGGTCGTCGCCGAACACGGAGGCGTACGTGACGTACCAGTAGTTCGAGACCGCCGGGCTCTTCGGATACCAGAAGGTGCCGTCCCCGGCCCACGAGTTCAGGATGGGCGTGTTGTTGCCGAGACTGCGGATGCCCGCGAAGAACGCCGGCCAGTCGGGTGGGAACCCGTCGCAGACCGCGATCACCGCAGCCTTGTGAGCGTTCACGCGGCTGACCGCGCCCTGAACCTGGTTCTGGAAGGACGTGTAGCTCTCCGTGTCCACGATCTTCCCGCCGAGCTGCGTGAAGCGCGACGTGAATGCCTGGATGATGTTCTTGAAGTAGACGAGCAGGTTGTTGGTGACCGTGATCGCCGTCTTCCAGTGCTTGACGTTGTAGGCGTACTCGGCCATCGCTGCACCCTCGTCCTGCGCCACGTTTCCGTAGCTGAACGCAAGCTTCCCGGCCGCGCCGAAACGCTTCGGGCCCATCTGGTCGGTGCCGATGCAGGGCGCAATCGTGAGCAACCCCTTGCTCAGGAATTCCTGGATCGCGGCCGTCGCGAAGTCGACGTCGCACGTGACCATGCCGACGACGGCGCCCTTCGAGACGACGTTGTCGACGCAGGACTTCGAGACGTCGGGCTTCGAGTTCTGCGTGTCGCAGCTGATGACCTCGAGCTTCGCCCCGTTGACGCCGCCGAGACCGTTGATCTTCTTGGCCTCGAGCCGTGCCGCAGTCAGCGCCGGGTTGTCGAACGGCGCCATCTGGCCGCTCAGGTCGGCGGCGAAGCCGATCACGATCGTCTTCTTGGCCGATTTGGCCCCGGAAGCCGCTGTGACGCCGACGGCGGCGGCCGCAACCGCCACGACGAGCGCCAGCGCGCCTACGAGGCCCCACCTCTTCGTACCTCTCATGCTGCCCTCCCTTTCGTGCTGCTTGACGTTTCCAACTCGGTGAATCGTGCCCGCCCGCGCTCTGCGAGCTCCCGGGGAGGGAGTCGCCAGAGCGAATCCTCGAACGCGTTCCCGAACAGGCCGTCGTCCGAGAACACCTCGAGGTCGTAGCAGCCCGCCCAGCCCGTCGCGTCGACGGCGTCGAGCACGGGACCGAGGTCGATCACCCCGTCGCCGGGCAGGACGCGGTCGCACCAGCTTCGCGTCGACTCCCGCCAGTCGTTGACCTGGACGGCGACAAACCGGTCGCCGAAGCGCTCGATCTCCTCCTCGAGCCCCGGTGAATCCCACAGGTGCCAGGTGTCGAAGACGAGCCCGACGTCGGCACCCGCGTCGTCCACGAGCGCCGCTGCGTCCCCGAGCGTGGTCACGAGCGTCCAGTCCTCCTGCTGGTACTTCGACATCGGCTCGAGCCCGACGGGGATGCCGAGCCGCGCCGACTCGTCGGCGAGCACCCGCAGTCCCTCGGCCACAGTCGCGCGCGCCTCCGCCTCGTCGAGCTCTCCCGCCGGGCCGCTCGGGCAGACGAACGCGCTCGGCTCGAACGGCGCCAGGCGGCGCATGCCGGCCAGGATCGCCTCGACGCGCACCTCGGGGTCGTCCGGGCCGGGGAACTTCGGCAGCGGCAGGATCGAGGGAACGGTCGTGACAGCCGCGCTCGCCTCGAGCCCGCTCGCCCGGAACGCCGCCAGCTGCTCCAGCTCGCGGCCGTCGACGAGCTTCCCCTCGAAGATCGAGATTCCGTCGGCGCGGGCGGCCGCGTAGGCGGCGAGATCGTCCTCGAAGCTCGCCGGGAGCGTCGAGAGCTCGCAGATCGCGAAGCGCCTAGCCAACCGAGGCAGCCTCCCGGTCCTTCGACTTGAAGTGAGGCATGACCAGGTCGGCGAACAGCTCCTGCGCCTTGATCGCCTGCCAGTGTGCGAATCCGCCCGGGTTGACCGTGATCGAGACCTCGGTCAGCCCCTCGCAGACGTCGCGGACCGCCTCGATTCGCTCGATCACATCGTCCGGCGTGCCGACCCAGACGATGTCGCCGTCGATCATCTCGTCGTACGGCGTTGCGGCGAGCTGCTGCATGATCCCGGAGATGTAGAAGCCGTAGCCCGAGGCGTTCATGTCGTCGTCCGGCGGCAGGCGGTCGTCGCCCGTGAGCGGTGACGCGTTGCCCTCGAGGAACTGCCGCATCCCACGCTCGGCCTCGCGCCGGGCCGTGTCTCGGTCCTCGTCGATGTAGCAGGCGTGGATCCAGACGATGTCGGGCTCGGTGCCGTGCTCGGCGCACTTGGCGCGGTAGAGGTCGAGCTGGTCCTTGAGCGCGGCGTACGGCAGGAGCGGCGGCACGACCACGGCCCAGCCGTGCTGCGCGGCGAGCTCGTACGTCCGGTCGCTCGTGCCTCCGAGGAACACGCGGAACTTGCCGTTCGGCCGCGGCCAGACGTGGGCGTCGTCGATCGTGTAGTACGTGCCGTCGTAGGAGAAGCGCTCGTTGTTCAGTGCTTCGAACAGGATCTCGAGCGACTCCTCGTAGCGGTCGCGCGACTCGCGGATCGGCACGCCGGCCTTGGCCGGGATCCAGCCGTGGCCGCGCAGCGCGCCGAACTCGTACCGCCCCTCGAAGAGGACGCTCGCCATCGCGATCTGGGAGGCCAGGATCGTCGGGTTGTGGTACGGGAGGACGTGGCCGAGCGTCCGGAACTTGATGTTCCGCGTGCGGGCTGCGCAGGCGCCCCAGAACGCGAACGGGTTGGCGGAGATCGAGAACTTCGGGAAGAAGAAGTGCTCGATGATGCCGTACGCGTCGTAGCCGAGCCGGTCGGCGTGCACGACCTGCTCGATCACTTCGTCGTACGCGCGCTTCTGCGACCTGCCGCCCCAGTACTGGATCTCCGAGTAGATGGAAAACCTCATCACGCCTCCTTCCCTTCCGTCAGGCGACTCTGACCGGATTTTGATCAAGTGTCAAAGGGGTCCCTATCGCTTGCCCACGAGGTTCGCCATGCTCGATCTCGCGCGCCGCAGCGGGCTCTCCCGCAGGAGGTCGTGCGCGACGATCGTTCCCGACCCCGCGCCGAGGCCTGGCCCCGGGTGCGTGCTCGCGCCGATGTGGTACAGCCCGGCGACGGGGGTGCGGTGCCCCGGCAGCGAGGGCCGCGGCCGCCAGAGCAGGTTCTGGTCGAGCGCGCACGAGCCCGAGTAGATGTCGCCGCCCACGAGATTCACGTTCTCCCGCTCGAGGTCGGCCGGCGAGAGAGCGACGCGCTTGAGGAGCGCCGACTCGAGGTTCGGCACGTGCCGCGCGAGCCGCGCCTGGATGCGGTCCGCATAGCGCTCCCTGAGCGCCTCCGTCCAGGTGCCGTCGCCGACGTCGATCTCGCCCGCCGCGTCGCCCTTCGGCCGGCGGGGGAGCTCCTGGAGCTGGATCCAGAGGATCGACTTCCCCTCGGGCGCGCGCGACGGGTCGACCGCGAGCGGCTGGCCGAGGACGATCGTGGCCTCGGCGGGCAGCAGTCCACGCTCGGCCTCGTTCACGGCGCGCGAGACGCCGTCGAGGCCCGGCGTCAGGTGCAGGATCGCCGTCCGCCCGAGCCGTTCGTCGCCGTCGAAGCGCGGCGGCTCGTCGAGCGCGAAGTGGATCTGCATCTCGGCGCGGCCGTAGCGGAAGCGACGCCCGGCCTCGACGGCCGCCTCGGGCACATCGGACGCGTCGAGCAGGCGACCGTAGAGCTGCGTCGGCGTCACGTTGGCGACAACGTGGCTCGCCGAGACGGTTGCGCCGCCCGCAACGCGAACGCCGGTGACTCGGCCGTTCTCGACGAGGATCCGCTCGACGTCGTGCCCCGTCTCGAGCGCACCGCCTGCGCCCTGGACGATCCCGGCCAGCGCCTCGACGAGCTTGACCCCTCCGCTCTTCGGCACCGGCATCCCGCCGAGCTCGATCGCGACGGCGATCACCTGCGTCATGAAACCGGAGACCGCGGCGTCCGGTCCGAGCCCGGTGTGCAGCACCCAGGGGGCGAACAGGCCGTGCGTCTTTGGCGACGCGAACGTGTCCGTCAGCCAGTCGCGTGCGGTCACGAGCACGTTGCCCGTGAACTCGACCAGCCCGCGCCGCCCGAGCCGCCGGTAGGCCTTGAGCCCGAGCCCGGAGCCTGCGCGCGACCAGAGCTCGGTCGTCAGCACGCCGAAGGAGAGGTCGGCATTCGGCATGAACGCCTGAACGACGCGGCTCCAGGCATCGCCGTCGCCGGGAGCGAGGCTCTCGAACTCGTCGATGTTGCGCTCGTGCGAGGTGGTCAGGAACGCAGCGTCGCCGTCCGGTCCGAGCCAGCCGGTGGGGAGCTCGGTGTTCAGGTACTCGAGCCCGCGCGCGTGCAGGTCGTCGGCCAGTTCCGCGTACGCGGCCGACCCGACGAACAGCGGATGCCAGGAGGCCATCACCTCGTGCACGAAGCCGGGCTCGGTGATCTCCTCCGTCCAGATCGCACCGCCGAGGCGGTCGGCGCGCTCGAGGACGAGCACGCGCTTGCCGCCGCGCGCGAGCAGCGCCGCTCCCGCAAGCGAGTTGATCCCGCTGCCCACGAACACGACGTCGTAGCGCTCGCTCACTCGATCGCCTCGCCGAGTGCGTGGAACGTGCGGTTGAAATAGAGGAGCGGCCCGGGCTCCTCGAGCTCCTCGGGCGGAACGCTGACCGCGTGCTCGACGTCGCCGATCACAAGCACGTGGTCGGAGACGCGGAAGGTTCGATGCACGGCGCAGTCGAGATGCGCGAGCGCCCCGGCGATCATCGTCACGCTCCCGTCACGGCTCTCGGAGAACGCATCGACCTCCTTCGGGCCACCCGGGACGGCGCCGAGCTCGGCCAGCGGACGCTGCGCGGTGCGGAGGATCGAGAGGCCGAAGCGGCGCGTCTCGAGCACCGCCGGCAGGCAGCTCGCCGTCTCCGCGAGCGAGATGAGGACGCGCGGCGGGCTGGCGGAGATCGAGCAGCACGCGCTGATCGTGAGGCCGTACAGTTGCTCGCCGCGACGCGCCGTGACCATGACGACGCCCGCCGCAAGCACCCGCATCGCCGCCTTGAACGCCTCGGCGTCGACCGCCGGAGGCGCCTCGGGGACGGCCGCGAAGGCGCTGTCCGCTTCAATCTCACCGCGGCGCAGGAAGCGCGAGAGGTCGGCCGAGATGTCGCCGAAGTCGCTCACGTGCCGAAGAGGTCGTCCGATCCCATCTCATGCGCGACGAGGTTGGCGGTCGCCGACAGGTGTCGAGTCAGCTCGGCGGCCGCGCGCTCCGGGTCGTGGCGAACGCATGCGGCAAGGATCCGCTCGTGCTCGCGCTCGACCTGCGGGACGCTGCGGCGCTGCAGTGAGATCGCGCGATAGCGCTCGCAGTTCTCCCAGGCAGGCCGGATCAGCCGTAGAAGCCAGTCCGAGCCGGCCGCGGCGTAGAGCGCGAAGTGGAACGCCGTGTGTGCAGCTCGCGCTGCGCGCGTATCTCCGCGCTCGTGCGCCCCGGCGTAGTCCGCGAGGCGCGCGCGGGCCGTCGCCGCGTCCTGCGCCGTGAAGCGGCCGGCCGCGCGGCTAACCGCCAACGGCTCGAGCACGAGCCTGACCTCGTACGTGTCGCGGAGATCGTCGAGTGCCAGCTCGCTGACGCGCGCGCCCCGGTGCGGGACGTGGACGGCGAGCCCGAGGCTCTCGAGTCGCCGCACCGCCTCGCGCACCGGTGAGATGCTCATCCCGAGCCGCTCCGCCAGCTCCTCGAGCCGGAGCGGGGCTCCGGGCGCGAGCTCGCCGGACAGGATCGAATCCCGCAGCTCGGCGAGCGCCGCCTCGGCCATGGTCGGATGCCGTGTGCGTTCGAGCGCAACCCGCGTCTGCAGCGTCACCGTGCGATCGTCTCGCGCCGTTGATCAAGTGTCAAATCGCGTCCGACGTGGGTGCCGGGACTGTGGACGAAGAGTCACACAGTCGGCACGAATGCGTGCGTCACGCGTGACGAGTTCCCGGCTACGCTCAAAACCGGGGGCAAAGGGGCCGAAGGCCCAGGGGGAAAGCGAACGGCGTCAACCGGACGAGGCGACCAGCGCGCGGAACTCGTCGTCCGTGACCAGGCCGCGCTTCTCCGTCCCGAGCTGCTTGACCGCCTCGAGCAGAGCCGGGCGCTGCTCCTCGGGGACGTCGAGGCCGAGCTCCTCGGCCTTGATCCGGATCGAGTCGATGCCGCTCTTCTTGCCGAGCACGATCCGTCGCTCCGCGCCGACGAGGGTCGAGGAGAACGGCTCGATCGACGGCGGGTCGTGGAACTGCGCGGCGACGGCCCCGCTCTCGCGCACGAACAGGTTCTCGCCGACGACCGACTTCCACGGCTCGAGCTCGTAGCCGCCGAGCGAGCGGACGAGCGCCGATACCTCGCGGATCTTCCCCAGGTCGATCCCGGTCTCAGCGCCGTACAGCGCCGTCAGCGCCATCGCGACCTCGCCGATCGACGCGTTTCCGGCGCGCTCGCCCATGCCGTTGATCGTTCCCTGGATCCATTCCGCCCCGGCCCGGAAGGCGGCGATTGCGGCCGCCGTCGCGAGCCCGAAGTCGTTGTGGCCGTGGAAGTGGATCGGGATCCCGTCACCGACCCAGCCGCGCATGCTCGAGACGAGGAACGCGGCCGCCTCGGGTGCGGCGATCCCGAGTGTGTCGACGACGACGACCTCGCGCGCGCCCGCCTCGACCGCGGCCGTGTACGCCTGCTCGAGAAAGCCGAGGTCGGCGCGGCTGCCGTCGACCCCGAAGAACGCGACCAGGATGCCCCGGCCCGCCGCGTACGACACGGCGTCCGTGATCCGGCCGAGCATCTTCTCCCGCGAGACGCCGAGCGCGTCGAGCTTGAGGTCGGAGAGCGGCGACTCGATCACGGTCGCGCGGAGGCCGAGCTCGACGATCGCGTCGACATCGGCCTGCACGGCGCGCGAGAAGCCCCACACCTCGGCGCGCAGGCCGGCGTCGCGGATCAGCTCTACCGCGCGCCAGTCGTCGTCGGACACGCGCGGGAAGCCGGCTTCGATCCGCTCGACGCCGAGCTCGTCCAGCGCCTGCGCGATGACGAGCTTCTGCTCGGGCGGCAGGACGACGCCCACGGTCTGCTCGCCGTCGCGGAGCGTCGTGTCGTAGAACCGCACTCGGCCGGCCGCGGGAGTGCCGTCGAGAGCCCGCTCGTTCAGCTGCCCGGTCCAGATCCCCTCCACGCGTGGGATTATCTCGCCTGTCGTGCTCGACGCCCGCCTCACCGACGCGATCACCGCCGCCGTCGACGCCGACCGACTCGTCGGCTTCGCCGAGGCCGCGATCTCGGTGCCGAGCTTCACAGGCGACGAGCAGGCCATGGCCGAGCTGATCGCGGAGACGCTGACCGAGATGGGCCTCCACGTCCAGTGGCAGCAGGTCGAGGACGGCCGCGCCAACGTTCTCGGCACGCTCACGGGGTCAGGCGGGGGTCAGACCCTGATGTTCAACGGGCACATGGACACGTCCTACAGCGGTCGCGAGCCGTGGCTGCGGCACGTGCCCGGCTTCCAGCCGGCGCCGTTCGTCGAGGACGGCCGGCTGTACGGGCTCGGCGTCTCGAACATGAAGGGCGCGCTCGCGTGCTACGTCGAGGCGGTGCGCGCGCTTCAGGACGCGGGCGTCTCGCTCGCGGGCGACGTCATGATCGCGGCTGTCTGCGGCGAGATCGAGAAGACGCAGCAGGGCGAGGCGCAGGGCGCGCAGTACCGCGGGTACGCGGCCGGGTCGCGCTATCTCGTCTCGCACGGCGGGGTCGCGGACATGTGCATCCTCGGCGAGCCGACCGAGGGCAAGGTCGTGCTCGGACACTTCGGGTCGCTCTGGCTCCGGATCTCGACCCACGGCAACTTCATCCACACCGCGTTCACCGAGGGCAAGCGCGACCAGAACTCGATCCTGCGCATGCGCGAGGTGCTCGACGCCGTCCTCGAGTGGATCCCCGGCTGGGAGAGCGACCCCGAGAACAGCTACGGCGGCATCTCCGCACTCGTCAACGTCGGTGCGCTGCAGGGCGGCTTCGGCTGGCGCGTCTCCCGGACGCCGCATCGCACGGACCTCTTCCTCGACGTGCGCGTGCCGCCGACGAAGGAGATGGCCGTCGCACGACGGCAAGTGCTCGACCTCGTCCGCGACCTGCAACAGCGCTTTCCCGAGTACGGCGTCGAGGGCGAGGTCTACGTCACCGCGCCGGGTGCCGAGATCGACGAGGGGCACGCGCTCGTCGCGGCGATCGACGCCGGGCACGAGACCGTGTTCGGCGCGCCGCCCGAGCGCGACGTCACGCGCTGGTTCTCGGATGCCTCCGCCCTGACCCGCTACGGCGTCCCGACCGTCAACTACGGCACCTCCACCGGCCTGCTCGACACCGAGAAGGGCGAGAACCTCGACATCGCCGGGCTGGTCCAGACGGCGCAGGTCTACGCGCTCGCCGCGGCGCATCTCTGCGGGGCCGCGTGAGCGTCTACTCGCTCCCGCCCGACCTGCCCGCGCCCGCCGACGACGGGGCCTGCGACCGCCTCGAGGGGCTCCTCGTGCCGGAGCTCAGGCTCGACTCGTCGCAGGGGCCGATCGACCTAGCCGAGCTGGGTGCCGGGCGCGCCGTCCTCTACGTCTACCCGCGGACCGGCCGGCCCGACCGGGCGGTCCCGGAGGGCTGGGACGCAATCCCGGGCGCGCGCGGCTGCACGCCGCAGTCGTGCGGCTTCCGCGACCACGCTGCCGAGCTGGCGGCTCTAGGCTCGCGGGTCGCCGGCCTCTCGTCACAGACGCCGGAGGAGCAGGCCGAGCTCGCCGAGCGGCTGCACATGCCCTTTGCGGTGATCGCCGACCCGGATCGCCGCCTCGGCGCGGCGATCGGCCTGCCGACCTTCGAGTTCGAGGGAGTGACGCTGTACCGGCGCGTGACGCTCGTCCTCGAAGCCGGTGCGATCGCGAAGGTCTTCTACCCCGTCTTCCCGCCGGACCGCAACGCGGAGGAGGTCCTCGCATGGCTCGGCTCGTGACCTTCGGCGACGACGGTCGCCCCGGCCGGATCGACGGCGACGAGATCCGCGTCCTCGACGTGCCCGACCTGCGCACGTACTTCGAGCGCGGCGGCGCGGACGAGACAGGCGAGTCGGTCCCGCTCGAAGGCCAGCGCCTGCGCCCGCCGATCGTGCCGAAGAAGTTCTTCCACACGGCCGGCAACTTCCGCGAGCACGAGGAGGAGTCGAAACAGGTCGGCTGGGCGCACGAGATCGCGCCCTGGATCGTGTTCTTCCAGAACGTGGACGCGCTGATCGGTCAGGACGACCCGGTGATCTACCCCGAGCACCTGACCGAGGAGCTCGACTACGAGCTCGAGCTCGCGGTCGTGATCGGCAAGCCCGGCAAGTGGTTCGGCCCCGAGGAGGCCGCAGACTACGTCGCCGGCTACGTGATCTTCAACGACATCACCGCCCGGGACATCCAGCGGCGGGAGATGCGCTCCGGCGTCTTCTCGTTCTGCAAGGCGATCGACACGTTCTGTCCGCTCGGCCCGTGGATCGTGACGCCGGACGAGATCGGCGACCCGCACGACCTGGCGATGGAGCTGCGCGTGAACGGCGAGCCGCGCCAGGTGTCGCACACCGGGCGCATGTCCGTGACGATCCCGGAGATCCTGTCTCACTACTCGGCGCTCGGGTACTCGGCCGGCGACGTCGTGTCCACGGGAACCGTGTCCGGCGTAGCCGGGTTCTCGCCCGACGCGGCCTCGCTGTATCTCAAGCCCGGCGACGTGATCGAGGCGGAGATCGAGAAGATCGGCGTGCTCCGCAACCCGGTGATCTCGTGGCAGGAAGGTCACGGAGAGCCGCCTCCCCCGCGCGTCCGCTGGTAGAAGTCAGCGAATGACCGGTCTTGTCGGCCAGCGCGTCCTGCGCAAGGAGGATCCTCGCTTCCTCACCGGCGAGGGGAGGTACGTCGACAACCTCGACCTCGAGGGCGCGCTCTTCGTGACCTTCGTCCGCTCGCCGTTCCCGAGCGCACGCATCGACGGCATCGACACCAGCATGGTGGAGGGCGCGCATGTGCTCACGGCGGCCGACCTCGGGATGGAGCCGCTCGCGCCGCTCTACCCGGGGATCGAGACGCGCATGGCGAGGCCGCCGTTGGCGGTCGACGTCGTCCGCTTCGCGGGCGAGATCGTCGCGATCGTGCTCGCCGACAGCGCGACCGCGAGCATGGACGCCGCCGAGCTCGTCCTCGTCGAGTACGACCCGCTGCCGGCGCTCGTCGACCCGGTGGAGGCGCTGCGCGGCGAGACGCTCCTCTTCCCGGAGGTCGGCACGAACGTCTGCGCGCACATCGCCGTCGGAGCCGACGAGGACGTGTTCGAGGGTTGCGAGGTCGTCGCCACGGGGCGCGTCGTCAGCCAGCGGATGGCACCCGCGCCGCTCGAGCCGCGCTCCTCCTCGGCATTGGTCGCCGAGGACGGGCGGCTCAACGTCTGGCTCGCGACCCAGACGCCACACTCGGACCGCGACGGGCTGGCGCGTGTACTCGGGCTCGAACCGTCGGAGGTCCGCGTCATCGCGCGCGACGTCGGCGGCGGGTTCGGCGCCAAGACGCTCTCGACCGAGGACATCCTCGTCGGGTGGCTGGCCCGCGACACCGGCCGGCCCGTGCGTTGGACGGAGACGCGGAGCGAGAGCATGCTCGCGATCGGCCACGCCCGCGGTCAGATCATGGACTTCACGATCGGCGGCAGCCGCGACGGGAAGATCGCCGCCTACCGGCTCGACGTCCTGCACGAGGCGGGCGCCTATCCGAGCGTCGGCGCCTTCCTGCCGGCGCTGACGCAGTGGATGCAGTCAGGCGTGTACGCGATCCCGAAGCTCGCGTACGAGTCGAACTCGGTCGTCACCAACACGGCGTTCACGACCGCATTCCGCGGAGCCGGCCGACCGGAGGCGGCGCAGGCGATCGAGCGCGCGATCGACACCTTCGCCGCCGAGATCGGGTTCGACCCGGCCGAGGTCAGGCGCCGCAACTTCATCGGCGCGGACTCGTTTCCGTTCACGACCGCCTCCGGGGTCACGTACGACTCGGGCGGCTACGCGCCGGCACTCGAGCGCGCGCTCGCGGCAGCCGGCTACGACGAACTGCGCGCCGAACAGGCGCAGTTGCGCGAGAACGGCGACCGAAGGCAACTCGGCATCGGTCTGTCGGTGTACGTCGAGGTGACGAACGGCGGCGCCGAGCCCGAGTTCGGCGCGGTCGAGATCACGCCCGACGGCGGCGCGATCCTGCGCACCGGCTCGTTCGCCCACGGGCAGGGCCACGAGACGTCGTACGCGCAGATCGTCGCCGACAAGCTCGGGCTCGACCTCGATGCCGTCACAGTGGTCGCGGGCGACACCGACGCCGTCGCGCGCGGCGGCGGTACGTACGGCTCCAAGTCGCTGCAGATCGGCGGCACGGCCGCGGCGCAGGCCTCCGCCGAGGTGGTCGAGCGGGCCAAGCAGCTCGTCGCCGAGGAGCTGGAGGCGAACCCGGCCGACGTCGTGCTCGACCTGGACGGCGGCCGCTTCCACGTCACCGGCACGCCCGAGCCGTCGCTCACGTGGGCGCAGCTCGCGGCGCGACTCGTCGACGGCGACCGCCTCACCGAGCTCGCGGTCGAGCGCGACTTCAAGCCCGACGCCGGCACCTTTCCGTTCGGCGCGCACGTCGCAGTCGTCCGGGTCGACACCGAGACGGGCGGCGTCGAACTCGAGCGACTCGTCGCCGTCGACGACGCGGGCCGGATCATCAGCCCCGTGATCGCCGAGGGACAGCGCCACGGGGGCATCGGCAGCGGCATAGGCCAGGCGCTCTACGAGGAGTTCCTCTACGACGAGGACGGGAATCCGCTCAGCGGGAACTTCCTCGCCTACCCGTTCCCGAGCGCTGCCGAGCTCCCTTCGTTCGAGCTCGTGCCCATGGAGACGCCGACGCCGATGAACGAGCTCGGGGCGAAGGGGATCGGCGAGTCGGGGACGATCGGTGCCACGCCGGCCGTGCACAACGCGGTCGTCGACGCCCTCTCCCCGCTCGGTGTGCGTCACGTGGACATGCCCGCGAACGGCGAGAACGTCTGGCGAGCGATCCAGGCCGCCCAGGCTTCCAAGTAACACTGTGTTGCAAGGAAGGACAGGGCTGGAGAGGTGAGCTGGTCGAGGGACGACGCGAAGCTCGACCGCGTGCGCGCGCTGATGGCCGAGCGCGAGCTCGACGCCCTCGTCGTCCGCGCACCTGACAACGTCCTCTACCTCACCGACTACTGGTGCATGAAGGGCTACGACATTGCCGTCTTCCCGCGCGAGGGAGACGCGACGCTCGTCGTGCTCGAGCCGCAGGCCGAGGAGGCCGAGCGCTCGTGGGCTGGTGACCTGCAGCTCTTCGCCGGCTACGACGCAGCCGACCCGCGGCCGCCGCTCGTCCGCGCGATCGAGGCGGCGCAGGCCGTCGTGCGCGAGCGCGGCTACGAGCGGGTCGGCCTCGAGCTCTCCCTGGGCACGCAGGCCGCCGACATCATGGTCGGCGAGCCGACCACGTACACGCACGACTTCTTCCACGCGTTCGGCGCGAATGTCGACGACGCGACGCCGCTGCTCGCGGAGGCGCGGGCGATCAAGACCGGGCAGGAGATCGAGCGGATCCGCCTCGCGAACGAGCTCGCGGCCGAGGCGATGGACCATGTGCTTGGGCTGATCCGGCCGGGGATGACGGAGAGTGAGGCGGCGGCGATCTGGGAGGGCTACGTCCACGGCGTCGGCACCGGCTACCGCGGCCAGGTCGAGCTCGCGCGCGGCTTCACGCTCGTCTGGGCGGGGCCGGGGATCAGGACGTTCACCGCCACGGGCTCGCGACCGGTCGTCGAGGGGCAGCCGACGCTGTTCGAGATCTGGGTCTGCTGCGACGGCTACTGGGCGGACCACTCGAAGAACCTCTGCGTCGGCAGGCTCGAGCCGCGCTACGCCGAGCTGCTCGAGGCGTTGCATTCGGTCTACGACGGCGCCGTCTCGTACCTCCGGGACGGGGCAGAGCTGGCCGGGCTCGACCGCACGGTACGTGAGGGAATCGCCGCCGCGGGCTATCCCGGCCAGCCCTCGCACCCAATCTGCCACGGCGTCGGCGCCCGCGCGCACGAGCCGCCCTACGCCCACCAGGCGGGTGGCGGCGTCATGCGCGAGGGGATGGTGCTCGCGATCGAGCCCGGGATCTACTGGGAAGGCGGCGGCGGCCTGCGCCTCGAGGACAACTTCCTCGTCACCGCCGACGGCGCCGAGAAGCTGTCGCCGTTCCCGGACGGCGTCGTCACGGCGTGAGCCGGTTCAGGTCGCGCGGGAAGAGCGTCGTCTCGCGGATGTTCTGCGCGCCGGTGAGCCGCGCAACCCAGCGCTCGAGCCCGATCGCGAAGCCGCCCTCCGGGGGCATGCCGTACCGGAACGCCTGCAGGTAGCCCTCGTAGGGCTCGGGTGAGATGCCGTGTGCCGCGAGGGCCGCGAGGTAGTCCTCGTAACGGTGCAGCCGCTGGCCGCCGGTGACGAGCTCGAGCCCGCGGAAGAGGAGGTCGAACGAGTTCGAGTATTCGGTCCGGCCCGGCTCGGGATGCGTGTAGAACGGCCGTTTGGCCATCGGATAGCCCGTGACGAACAGGAACTCTGTGCCGTGCTCCTCGCAGAGGCGCCGCTCGTCGGCCGGGCTGAGGTCGACGTCGTCGACGCCCGTGTCCGCGAAGTGCACCCACGGGATGTCCGCAGGCACCACGGGCAGCTCGACGCCGAGCAGCTCGACCGCGCCCGCCGCACGCTCGCGCGCGCCCTCCACCATCCCTGCGATCGCCTCCCTCAGCACGCGCATCACGTCGAAATGGTCTCCGATGAACCCGAGCTCGGCGTCGAGCGAGACGTACTCCGCCAGGTGCCGCGAGGTGTCGTGCGGCTCGGCGCGGAAGACGGGCCCGACCTCGTAGACGCGCTCGAACACACCGACAAGCATCTGCTTGAAGAACTGCGGGCTCTGGGCGAGATACGCGGGGCGGCCGAAGTAGTCGACCTCGAACACGTTCGAGCCGCCTTCGGTCGCAGAGGCGACGAGCTTCGGTGTCTGGATCTCGACGAATCCGAGCCGGTCGAGCGCAGCGCGATAGCCGGCGACCGAGGCGGCCGCGATCTCGAACGCGGCTCGCAGCCGTGGATGGCGGAGCGCCACCGGCGCGTGGTCGAGCAGGGTCGGGAGCTGCTCCTTGAGCACGGGGCGGCGAAGCTCGACCGGCGGCGCGTCCGCCGGCTCAGCGAGGACCGTGAACCGGGGCTCGCGGAGCTCGACGCTGCCCGGAGCCTGGTCGCTCGCAGCCACCGTCGCCTCGACCTCGAGCACGGTCTCGGGCAGGAGCCGTCCGACGGCTTCGATCGCCGCCGGAGCCTCGACCACGATCTGCGCCAGCCCGGCGCGGTCGCGGAGGAGGACGAAGCTCAGCCGCGCCAGACGGCGCTGGTGGTGGAGCCAGCCGGCGAGCCGCACGCGCGCGCCGACGAGCGGGAGCAGCTCGCCCGTGAGCGTCCGTTCCATATCAGCCTCCTCATCGCATCTCGGTCTCCGCCTTGGACGGAGCGGGCGAGGAGGCGTCCCCGCGGTGCCACCGCTCTTCGCCGCCGAAGCGGCCTCGTTGCCGTACCCGGCTCGGGAGTGTCTTCACGCGGGTCCGGAGACCGCCTTCACAGCTCCCGGCGGCTCTCTCAGCTCCGGAGGTCCGCGCTACTCCTCTCCGTCAGCGCCTCGGTGAAGGATACCGACACGTCCTCCCGGGCCATGTCACAGGGACAGTCCCTGGAACGGAAGCCGCGCAGACCGTCCACAGTCGGCCGCGACGGCTGTGGCTCAGCGGACGTGCGGCAGCACGCGCTCGCCGAAGAGGCGAAGCTGGCCGGCGCGATCCTCGCCCCAGAGCTCGAGCATCACGTGCGTGCAGCCGGCGTCCCGGTACTCCTTGATCGCAGCGATGCAGTCCTCGGGCGTGCCCGCGATCGGCTTGCACTTGTCGAGGATCGCGTCCGTGACCTCTGCCTTCGCGGCAAGCCGGCCGCCGCGCTCCATGGCCTCGGCGATCGGCACGATCTCGTCGCGCGTGAGCCCGGCGCACTCGAGGAGCGTGTCGGCGGCAGCCTGGATGTTCTGCACCTTGTTCGCCAGATACATGCCGGCGATCTCGCGCGCGCCGTCGCGGCCGCGATCGCGATCCTCGTCGATCGACGCGACGATCGTGCAGCCGAGGTCGAGGGAGTCGGGGTCGCGGCCGGCCTCGGCGACGCGCTCGCGCACGTAGCGGACGAACGCCGGCGTCGTGATCGAGGCGGTGAGCAGACCGTCACCGGCCTGGGCAGCCGCCTTCAGCATCATCGGGCCCGTGCCGGCGAAGTAGAGCGGCACGTCCCAGCGCGGCGTGTCCGCCTCGTCCGCGAGCGCGGGGACATGGGCGGAGAAGACCTTGCCCTCGAAGTCCAGTGCCTCGCCCGAAAGCACGCCGCGGATGATCGTCGCCGCCTCGCGCATGGCGCCCACCGGTTTCGCGCCGTCGCCGAGCCCGGCGTGGCGCATGAAGATCTTCGAGACGCCGAGCCCGAGATAGAAGCGCTCCGGCCCGGCCGCCTCCTGCGTGACGCGCGCCTCCATCGCGATCTGGATCGGGTGACGCGTGTACGGCGAGATGATTCCCCAGCCGACCGCGAGGCGGTCCGTCTCGCGGGCGACGAGCGGGGAGAGCGCGGTCGACGACCGCGCTTCCATCGAATGCTTGCGCCACCAGGGGTATGCCTCGGCGAGCCAGATCGTGTCGAACCCGGCCTCGTTCATGACCCTGGCGTGCTCGAGGATCTCCTCGAGCGGCTCCATGGTCAGCTGCATGACCCCGATCCGAAGGGGCGGAGCCGGGGTCATGCCGCGGTTACTTGCAGGTGAAAGAGCCGGTGAACTTCGCGCCCTTCGGGAACTTGCCGCTGAAGGTCCCCTTCGAGCGGTTCCCGCTGACGACCACCTTGATGCGATTGGCAGCCAGCGTCGGCTTCCCCTTGCTCTGGATCGTGATCGTGCCCAGCCGGTAGGTGCCGTCCTTGTCCGCAGGGATCACGAACAGCACCGCCTTGTAGAGGGGCGGGCTGCTGATCGACGTCCACTTCCCCATCGCGACGTTCACCGAACCGGGGAGCTTGTAGCAGGCGCCCGCCGTGTAGCGGGTCGTCTTGCCGGCCGACGTGATGCTGAGCTTCGCCGAGCCGCAGTAGATGAGAACCGTGACGTGGTTCACGACCGTGATGCCCGCCCGCTTGTTCGGGATGCACTTGACCGTGGCGCCGGAGGACGAGCCGGTGAGCAGCCCGAGACCGGCCACGGCAAGCACGGCGAGCAGTGCGAAGCGGCGCATCATGCGGTCACCTTCGCCTGGTCGACCTGGCCCTCGAGTGCGTTCAGCACGTTGCCGACCTGCTGGTTGACGATCGGCTGGAAGACGCGCTGGCCCATGCTTCCGATCGGCCCGGCGACGTGGATGTCGGCGACCCACCTCATGCTCGTGCGCTCGCCGACGGGCGTGAGATAGAACTCCGTGTCCATTCCGACGATCGCGCCGACGCCCTGGCCCTTGGCGTTGAGCTTCGCGTACTCGATCGGGCGCTCCTCGGCCTTCTCGAACTTGAACTTGAGCTTCAGGCCGCCCATGCCGAGCGGCACCTTGACGCTGGCCGACCAGTGCGTGTCGTCCTGTACCTCAAAGTTCTCGACCCCGGGAAGCAGCTGGGAGATCCGCGTCGGATCCATCAGGACATCCCAGACGGTCTGCGCCGGAGCGTCGAACTCCTTGACCCCTTCGACCTTCACGTACTCACCACCTCCACGAGAGCCCTGCTCTCTTCGGGATTCGTCATCAAGCGCCACACCCGCTCTGCGGGGTTGTGGCTGTCGGATACGACCCCGGGGATTCCAGCGCTGCGCAGCGCGTCCTGGATTGCCGCGCAGACCGCATGGATGGCCGCTCCGCCGCCCTCGCCCATCCCCTTCGTGCCCAGCGAGGAGAACGGTGACGGACTCTCAATGTAGCCGGTCCGGATCGGTGGCATGTCGAGAGCATGCGGCACGTGGTACTCGTAGAAGTTGGCCGTCATCAGCTGGCCGTCCTCGTCGTAGGCGAAGGTCTCGTGCAGTGCGGCGCCCAATCCGTGGGCCGTTGCGCCGTGCACCTGGCCCTCGACGATCTGCGGGTGAATGCGGACGCCGCAGTCGTCGACCGCCGCGTAGTCGACGATCTCGACCACGCCGGTGTCGCGGTCGATCTCGACCACGCAGGCGTGGATCTGCGTCGCATAGGTCAGCGTCAGGTTGCCGTAGTTCGTCTCCTTGTCCGGCAGCTCGAACGGCGGCACGTAGACGTAGCGGCAGTTCAGCGTGATGTCGCGCGCGTCGGGCGGAAGAACGGCGTTGTTCGCGTTCACGATCGCGCCGCAGGCCATGAACGGGAGCGCCGCCTCGGGGTTGCCCTTGAGCTGCGCCATCTTGCCTTCGAGCACGATGTCGTCCGGACCGGCGCCGAACATCGCCGCGGCCAGCCGGCGGATCTCGAGCGCGAGCTTCTCCGTCGCGCCCTTGACCGCCTCGAGGCCCGTGACGGCGAACTGGCTTGCGTAGGTGCCCGAGAAGCCGGCGTGCGAGTTCCAGTAGCTGTCGTGCCCTGCACGGACATGGACGTCGTCGGGCGTGCAGCCGAGGATGTCGGCGACGACGATTGACGCCGTCGTCTCGTGGCCCTGTCCTTGCGGGACGGTGCCGAGCGTGACCACGATCTCGCCGAACGTGTCGAGCCTGACGGTCGCGACCTCGTTGTTCCCGGAGAACTGCAGCTCCGGGTTCAGCAGCGTCGACTGGCCGAAGTTGTTCGTGCCCGAGTCGAGCGTCGAGCCGATCCCGATGCCGACGAGCTTGCCGTTCTGCTGTCCCCGCCGTGCCTTTACCTGCTCGTAGTCGACGAGCTCGAGGGCGATGTCGAGGCAGCGCGCGTAGTCGCCGGAGTCGTAGACGCATCCGTTCGGCGTCGTGTACGGCATCTCTTCCGTACGGACGTAGTTCTTCTTGCGCACCTCGACCGGGTCGAGGCCGAGCTCGTGTGCGACCAGGTCGACGATGCGCTCGGTCAGCCAGAGCTGCTGCATCCGCGAATAGCCGCGGTTCGGCGCCACGGGCGACTTGTTCGTCACGACCTGCGTGAAGTCGACGCGGATGTTGCGCCAGCGGTAGAGGCCGGGAGTGACCTGCGCCCAGATGATGCAACCGAGCGGCTCGTACCGCGGGAAGGCGCCGCAGTCGTCGAGCGCCTTGACCTTGAAGCCGAGCATGGTGCCGTCGTTCATCACGGCCACCTCGACGTCGTGGAACCAGCGCTCGTTGCCGTGCGCGTTCGCCGAATGCTGGTCGGTGCGCCACTCCGTCCACTGGACCGGCCGGCGCAGCTTGCGCGCGAGCAAACAGCACGCCGTGAGGTACGTGTGCGTTGTGATCTTGTTGCCGAAGCCGCCGCCGATGTCCTGCGAGACGAAGCGGAGCCGGTCGAGCGGCACCCGCAGTGCCGGGCCCATCCAGATCGCGGCCACGCCCGGCATCTGGTGGTTCGAGTGGATCGTGAACTGCTCCGTGCCGCGGTCGTACTCGACGAGGGCGGCCGAGCACTCGAGCGGCGTCGACGAGAAACGGTCGAAGTGCAGCTCCGAGATCTTGATCACGCGGTCGGCGGCACTGAGCGCGCCGTCGACGTCGCCCCAGTCGAAGGTGCCCGACCAGACCACGTTCGTGCCGGCGTCCTCGTGGAGAACGGGCGCGTCCTCGTCCAGCGCACGGCGCGCGTCGACGAGCACGGGCAGCGGCTCGTACTCGACCTCGACCAGGTCGGCCGCGTCGCGCGCGACGTCTCGCGTGCTCGCGACGACCGCGACGACCGGCTCGCCCACGTGGCGCACGCTGCCGACGGCGAGCGCGAAGTCCTTGATCTGGCTCCCGGGCGGAGTCGTCAGCTCGAAGAAGGGATCCGTCTGGGCCGCGACCTCGTCCGGCGTCAGCGTCCCGTAGACGCCTTCCAAAGCCTCCGCCTGCGACACGTCGACGGAGACGATCTTCGCGTGCGCGTACGGGGAGCGCACGAAGTGGACGTAGCCCATTCCGTGCCGCTTGACGTCGTCCGCGAAGACGCCCTCGCCCTGGACGAGCCGCCTGTCCTCCTTGCGCGGGATCGACGTGCCGGCGTAGCCGATCCGGAGCTCGGTCGCCTGCTCGGTGACGGTCTGCGTCTCGCTCACGCCTGCTCCCCACCGGCGGCCTCGATCGCCTGGAGCCGGGAGACGGCGGCGCGCTCGAGGATCCTCGCCGTGGCCCGGTAGGCCTCGATGCCCTGCATGTAGGGATCGGGGACGCCGTCATCCGCGAGCAGCCGGGCCTTGTCCCCGCCGCCGAGCTGCTCGACGCGGTCGAGGTGGTGCTGCTCCATGACGAGGATCGCATCTGCACGGCTCACGAGCTCCGACGTGAGGAGTTGCGCGCTGTGGTGTCGCAGGTCTTCGAGGCCCAGCTCCTGCGCGACCAGCACGGCGTCGTCCGTCGCCGGTGCACCCGGACTGGCGCCCGTGCCGGCGCTCACGGCGTCGACTTCCGGTACGCGCAAGCGCGCGATCGCCGCCGCGAGGGGGCTGCGGCAGGTATTGCCGGTGCAGACGAAGAGGACGTTCACGCTCCTGCTCCGTCGGCGACCGACTTGATCGCCTCGACGATGTTCACGTAGCCCGTGCAGCGGCAGATGTTGCCCTGGATGCCGCGCCGGATCTCCTCCTCCGTCGGCTGCGGGTTCTGCTCGAGGAGGTAGGTCGCGGACAGGAGCATGCCCGGCGTGCAGTATCCGCACTGGAGCGCGTGCGACGCGGAGAACGCGCGCTGGAGCGGCGTCAGCTCGCCGTCCGCGCCGGCCAGCCCCTCGACGGTCGTGATCGTCGCGCCGTTGGCCTGGATCGCGAGCAGCATGCAGGACTTGACCGTCTTGCCGTCGAGGAGCACGGTGCACGCGCCGCAGTTACCGGTGTCGCAGCCGACGTGCGTGCCGGTGAGGTCGAGCACGTCGCGGATGAGGTGGACGAGGAGCTTGCGCGCCTCGACCTCCTGCTCGTGGACCTCGCCGTTGATCGTGACCCTGATCGTCTCGCTGGACACGGGGGTCGCCATCAGGCTCCTGCCCCCTCGAGCGCCTGCGCGACCGCGCGCCACGCGAGCACCTGTGCGAGGTGGCGCCGGAAGTCGGCCGAGGCGTGGACGTCGCCCGGCGGGTCGAGCTCGGCATCCACGACCGCCTTGCGCACCGAGACCTCGTCGGCCTCGGCCTCGACCACGACGGGCACGGCAGAGACGCAGCCGATCGCCATGCGCGCGTGCCCGTCGCGCACGGTGGCGGCGACGTTGACGATGCCGGTGCCCTCCTTGCCGAGCGTGACCGACGCCCAGCCGTCGCCCTCGCCGGCGGCGAGCGCAGGCACCGTCACGCTCGTCAGCATCTCGCCCGGCTCGACAGCCGTCAGGTACACGCCCTGGAAGAACTCGCCGGAGGTGACCGTCCGCTCCGACTCGAGCGCGCGGATGGTCATCGTCGCGCCGGTCGACGCCATCAGCGGCGGCAGGTGGTTGGTGGGGTCGTTGACACAGAGGTTGCCGCCGACCGTGCCCCGGTTTCGCACCTGCACGTCGGCGATCGTGAGCGCCACCTCGGCCAGGATCGGCCTCGCGGCGCGAACGGCGTCCGAGCGAATCAGCTCGTCGTAGGTGACCATGGCGCCGAGCACGAGCGAGCCGTCCGCGGCGGTCGCGATTCCGCGCAGCTCCGCGATGCGATTCAGATCGACGACCAACTCGGGGGCCGCGACGCGCGTCTTCATCACGTTGACGAGGCTCTGGCCGCCGGCGAGCGCACGGGCGTCCTCGCGCGAAGAGAGGAGCCGGACGGCCTCGTCGACCGTCTCCGGAAGCGCATATTCGACCTCCCTCAGCAGCATCGGCCGAGTCTAACGCGGTGCCGCGTGTGCTCGCGTAGCCTCCCGGCGTGAGCGAGCCGACCCCGACCGCGCCGCAGATCGACCCGTCGTACGGCGTCGTCAAGGACGCCTCGGGCGCCGAACTCCTGCCCTGGTCGTGGGCCGTCGAACAGCTCGTCGAGCCGCGCAACTACTGGGTCTCGACCACACGGCCCGACAGCCGACCCCATGCCTCGCCCGTGTGGGGTGTGTGGCTGGACGACGGCGTGTGGATCTGCATCGGCCGGACTTCCGTGAAGGCGCGGAACATCGCGCGCAACCCGGCGGTCTCGATCCATCTCGAGAGCGGCGACCGGGTCGTGATCCTCGAAGGCACGGTTGCCGAGCAACGGGAAGGACTCGAGCCGTTCCTCGACGCCTACGAGGCGAAGCACGAGTATCGACCGGACCTAGTCGCGCTCGACGCCATCGTCTACGCACTCTTCCCGGAGACGGCGCTGACGTGGGTCGAGCGCGACTACACGCGTACGGCCGTCCGCTGGGTCTTCAGCTGAAGGAGAGCCCGTCGGCGTCCGGAAACCGCGCCTGGACGTTCCCGCAAGTGGCGAACGTCGCACGGGGCGTGCATACTCAAGCGTGGCAGGCTTGGCGATAGACGAATCGGAGGTCGGATGAAGCAGTTCAACAAGGGTCGCAGGGGTCCCCGCCTCCTGCTCGCGGTCGTCGTCGGAGGTGCCGTCTTCGGCATCGCCACCGCCGTCCAGGCGAGCATTCCCGACGCGAACGGCGTCATCCACGGCTGCTACGCGAAGGCGGGCAGCCCGGCCCAGGGCAATCTGCGGGTCTCGGATTCGGGGATCTGCAAGCCGATCGAGAACCCTCTCAGCTGGAACCAGACGGGGCCGAGCGGAGTGACGGGGCCAACGGGACCAACCGGACCAACGGGGCCGAGTGTACGCGCCGCTGCGTACGTGCTTCCCGGTGGCACGCCGACGTTGGATCCGGCACGCACCCACAACTTCAGCGCGGTGATCAACAACGGCACGGGCATCTACTGTCTCACGCCTTCAGGCGGCGTGACCGAGGCCGGATCGACGCCCGTGGTGACCGTGGAGTGGGGCGAATCCAGCGGCAGCAACCTGTCTGCGTACTGGCGGGAGCATCCCCTCGGGAACAGCTGCCCCGACCCGGCGCAGTTCGAGGTCAGGACGTACACGTTCACGGCGGGCGGCGACAACGTGCTCTCCAACAACGTGGCGTTCGACATCGTCGTTCCGTAGCCTGAAGCGAGAATCGAGACGGGGCGCGCACCGGCGCGCCCCGTCGATCTCCCAGATGAAGCTTCGACACATTGCAGCCGTGGCCGTCGTGGTCGGTGGGCTCTCGCAGGCCGCCTGGGGAGCTTCCCCGCCGACCGGACATGCGCTCAGCGCCTATCTCGGAAAGGTCAAGCCGTTGAACGCCGCCGTCGTCGCGGCGGAGGCTTCGTGGCTGAAGGCAAAGGCGCACCCGAAGGGAAACGCAAACAACACGAATCCCAGCGTGAACCGAAAGGAGTTGACCGCCACGCTCCTGCAGACGGCGGGCAAGCTGAAGCGGATCGTCCCGCCGGCCACGCTGAAGAGTGCCCACGCTGCGCTCGTCTCCAGCATGAAGCTCGAGGCGCAGGGAGCGAACGGCCGGGCAGACGCGCTCCGAACCCGCTGGCGCCTCGCGGTCACCCAGCAACTTCGGCGCGCGGGACTTCCCGTGCCGCACTGGGTGCAACAGGTGCGCGATCGCTTGGCCTGACGACTCCTGATCGGCCACGACGTCTACGCGCTCGTCCCGAAGACGACCCCGACGTGGGACGAACGCGACTACCCGCGGACAGCCGTTCGCCGGGCCTTCGGCTGAAGACCGTTACGAGCCGGCGGTGACGGTGAAGTCGTCGACGCCGAAGTCGTCGTTGTCGCCACGGACGCCGACCGCGCCTGCCGCGACGATCGGGGAACAGCCGACGCCGTGGTCGGTCACGCTGGTCAGCGGGATGCCGTTCCGCGAGAGCGAGATGGTGACCGAGCCGTCGGTGTTGTCCCGGATCGTGGCGGCCAGCTTCTGCCAGACGCCGAAGGGGATGGGCTGGTTCGGAAGCGGCTTGGCCAGGTCGACGTAGGTGCCGCCGTTGGACGGGCCGCCGGGGCATTTCTTCTTGATCACGATCGAGGCGTCACGGCGGTTGACCGAAACGGCGTACAGCTGCGTCTCCGACTGGTAGTGCAGCCACAGGTGGACGCCGTCGATGGCCCGAGCGGGCGTCCGCGTCGTGCTCGTCAGCGAGTGGTTGATCAGCCTGAGGGAGACGGTGACGTTGCCGAAGGTGAGGCGGCGCGTGTGCAGGCGGAACACTGCGGAGTCGTTGCAGGTCTGCGAGTAGCGATCGGGCTTGCACCCGTCCGGAACTCCGGTCCAGCCGACACCTCGTTTGACGAAGAACGAGCCGCTCGTCACCACCCAGTTCCTGGAGCGAACCGCGAGCGCGTCGGACGGGATTCGCAAGGCGTACTCGTTCGTGATCAGCCCGTTTGCGCCGTTCGGCTTCGAAAAGCGGTCGGAGAAAAGTGTTGCTCCGGCTCGCGTGTGTGCTCCCGATGCCGCGGCGGCTACCCCGGCGAGAACGGCAGTCATCGCGACCGCAAGGAGTCTCATCAGGCGAGCAGGTGCCGGTGGCGCGCGAGCGCCGCGAGGACCGTGTCGACGTCCTCGTCGACGTTGTAGAGGTGAAGCGCGATGCGGAGGTTCGAGTCGCGCTCCGAGCAGACGATACGAGCGGCGGCGAGCGTGTCGACGAGCGTCCCGACGTCGGTCGACCGGACGGCGACGAGCGGGCCGCGGCGCCCGGGCTCACGCGGCGTGACGACGACGGCTCCGAGCTCGTCGAGCCCCGCGATCAGCCGGTCGGCGAGCCCGGCGATGTGTTCCTCGATCGCCCGCGTCCCCGCCTCTTCCACGATCGCCATGCCGGCGAGGCCGCCGTAGATGTTGGGAACGGGCGGCGTGCCGGCGTCGAAGCGGCGCGCATCGGGCGCCGGCGAGTAGTCGGAGATGTCCATCCGGAAGATGTCCTCGTCGGCGAACCAGCCGGTCTGGGTCGGCAGGAGGCCGGGCAGGAGCGAGCCGCGCACGTAGAGGAAGCCGAGCCCGGCGGAGGCGAGCAGGTACTTGACGGTGCCGCCGGTGGCGAAGTCGACGCCGAGCGAGCGGGCGTCGAAGTCGATCGCCCCGATCGCCTGGTACGAGTCGGCCAGGCAGAGCGCCCCTGCGTCGTGCGCGAGGCGGGCGATCTCGGCGACGTCGTGCCGGTGGCCGGTGCGGTAGGAGATCGTCGTGCAGCAGACGAGCGCCGTCCGTTCGTCGATCGCCTCGGCAAAGCGCTCCGGCGGAATCGAGCCGTCAGGGTCGGGCCGCACGTGGACGACCTCCGCGCCGCGGAGCTCCTGCGCGTGCGCGATCTGGCCGACGGTCGGGAACTCGTACTCCGAGATGACGATCCGCGGCCGCGCGGCGAGGTCGAGGCAGCTGACGATCGCGCTCACGCCCTGCGTCACCGACGTGGTGACGGCGACCTCGGACGAGTCGGCATGCAGCAGGCGCGCGAACGCGGCCCGCGCTGCCTCGGCGCGCTCGACCCAGTGCGCCCACTCGGCGCCGTTCTCGTCCCAGCCGTCGAGGTACTCCTCGTACGCACGCCGCACGCGCAGCGAGAGCGCGCCCTGCGAGCAGGAGTTGAGGTACGTGGTGTGCGCGAAGATCGGGAACTCGCCGCGGATCGCGGCCCCGACGCGGCTCGTCTCGATGGCCATGGCTGAAGCGTAGACCCAGGAGCAGGCCCTGTCGCCTACTTGGCGATCTCCCAGATGTGACCGCCCGGGTCGCGGAAGCTGGCGGTGCGGATTCCCCAGGGTCGGTCCATCGGCCCGTTCAGGAGCTCCACCCCGCGCCGCTCCAGTTCCTTGCACGCTGTGTCGACGTCGTCCACACCGAGCGTGAACTGGAAGCGAACCCCGGCGTCGAGGGGCGCGACGGCCGCCGGCTCGACGAGCCCGGGAGCCTCGCTCGTCCTGAGCAGGTTGACGAGCGTGTCGCCGAACCTGAACACCGCCGAGTTCTCGTCCTCGAACACGACCTGGAGCTGGAAGACGTCTTGGTAGAACCGCCTCGCCTCCTCCAGGTCCTCGACGAACAGCGTGATCGCTTCGATACTCCCGGGCCATGCCCCCGCGTCGTTCACGGACATCGTCGTCTCCCCTCTCGTTGTTTCAGCATGTCGATGCTTGGACCGCGGCTGCGATGAAAGATCAGCGGCCGAGATAGGCCTTGCGCAGGTTCTCGTCCTGGAGCAGGTCGGCGGCCTTGCCCTCGAGGACGAGGCGACCTGTCGAGAGAACGTAGCCGCGGTCGGCGATCGAGAGCGACACGTTGGCGTTCTGCTCGACGACCAGCACGGCGACGCCTGCCTCGTGCACCTGGCTGATGATCTCGAAGCTGCGTTCGACCAGGATCGGCGCCAGGCCCATCGACGGCTCGTCCATCAACATCAGCTTCGGCCGGGACATGAGCGCCCGGGCCATCGCCACCATCTGCTGCTCGCCGCCGGAGAGCGTTCCCGCGAGCTGGCTCCGGCGCTCGTGCAGGAGCGGGAAGAGCGTGTAGACGCGGTCGAAGTCCTCCTTCGTGCCGCCGCCCGTCAGGTACGCCCCCATCTGCAGGTTCTCGAGGACGGTCATGGGGCCGAACAGGCGCCGGTTCTCGGGCACGATCGCCATGCCCTTCGCGATCCGGTAGCTCGTCGTCCGGTTCGTCACGTCCTCGCCCGCGAAGCGCACCGTGCCCGACCGCGGCTGCACGATCCCGAGCACCGTCTTCAACGTCGTCGACTTGCCGGACGCGTTGCCGCCCAGCAGGCAGACGAACTCGCCGGAGCGGACGACGAGGGACAGGCCCTGCAGGATGTGGATCGGGCCGTAGTACGTGTCGACGCAGTCGAGCTCCAGCAGTGGCGCGCCGCTCTCGATCACTTCGTCTCCGTGGTGCGCAGGCCGAGGTAGGCCTCGACGACCTTCTCGTTCGTCGCCACCGACTCGAACGAGCCCTCCGCGATCTTGACGCCGTGGTCGAGCGCGACGACGCGGTCGGAAATGCCCTCGACGACGTGCATGTCGTGCTCGATGACGAAGATGGTGTAGCCGCCCTCCTTGCGGAGCTTGGCGATCAGCTCGGTGATCTCGTGCGTCTCGACCGGGTTCATCCCCGCGGCCGGCTCGTCCAGCAGGAGCAGGCGCGGGTTGGCCGCCATCGCGCGGGCGATCTCGAGCCGGCGTCGGTTGGCGTACGAGAGCGAGTACGCCGGCTGGTCCCAGCGGTAGCCCATCAGCCGCTCACCGAAGAAGGAGAGCTTCTCCTCGGCGAGCGCGTGGATCGCCTTCTCCTCGCGGCGCGCGCGCGGCAGGCGCAGCATCGACTCGGCGATCGTCGCGTGCGTCTGACCGTAGGCCGCGGCCATCACGTTCTCCTTCACCGTCATGTTCAGGAACAGCCGCAGGGTCTGGAACGTCCGTGCGATGCCGCGATTCGTGATCTCGTAGGGGGCGAGCCCGACGATGCTCTCGCCTTCGAAGAGGATGTCCCCGGAGACGGGGCGGTAGATGCCGGTGATCAGGTTGAACAGCGTCGTCTTGCCGGCCCCGTTCGGCCCGATCACGCTGACGATCTCGCCCTCGTCGACGTGCAGGTCGAGGTCGGTGATCACCTGCAGGCCGCCGAAGGCCATGCGCACGCCGGTGAGCTCCAAGAGCGGGGTCATACGATCTCCACCCTCGGCTTGCCGAGGAGGCCCTGCGGGCGTTTCGCCATGATCACGATCAGCCCCGCGCCGAGGAGCAGGAAGCGTGTCGCGCCCGAGCCCTCCTCGATCAGCCGCGTCTCGTAGCAGAACGCGGCGAGCCAGAGCGTCGGGATGAGCAGCAGGTCGCGCTTCCAGCCCTTGAGCAGCGTCAGGCCGAGGATCATGGCGATCAGCAGGACGACGAGGTAGTTGAAGGTCGTGTACAGGCCGACCTGGTAGGTGTTGGCGGGAAGGACGAGCCAGTGCCGGATCGCCCAGCCGATCGAGCCGCCGTCGCTGAACTCGTTCGCGCTGTTCAGGATCCCGCCGTGCACGCCGCGCGGCCAGGCGGCGCCGACGATCGCGTGCAGGGCGATCCCGAAGGCGAGCGCCCCGCCCAGCACGACCAGCAGCCGCCGCCAGGGCCTGATGGCGACGAGCATGACGATCAGGATCGTCACGTAGAAGAGGCCGCGACCGTTCGACGTCCAGTCGGCGAACTCCGTCCCGGGGCGCAGCGCCTCCAGGCCGACGGTGACGACGAACGCGCCCAGGATCCCGCCGGCCAGGCTGCCGGCACCGCCGAGGATCACGACCGCGTAGATCGTGATCAGCACGAACGTGTTGTAGTCGTCCGGGAAGGCGCCCTGGAGGAGCGCCCCGTTGATCGTGCCGGCGAGCGCGCCGATACCCGCACCGACGCCGATCGCGAGCATCTTCAGCCAGTTGATCCGCATGCTCATCACCTGCGCAGCGAGCGAATCGTCGTTGAGGGCGCGCCAGGCCCGGCCCGTGCGGGACTGGTTGGCGAAGTGGAGCCCCGCGTAGACGAGCACGACCGCGATCAGCGTGATGTAGAAGTACGCGTGGTCGGTGAGGGCGGTGACCCCGAAGGCGTTGAAGCCGTCCACGTTGGCGATGCCGTTCGGGCCGCCGGTGACATCCCAGTTGGCGCTTTTCAGCCCGAGGTCCTTGTTCAGGCCGAGCAACGAGATCCGGTAGCCCTGCGTGACGAGCGTGTAGAAGATCTGGCCGAAGAACAGCGTCACGATCGCCAGGTAGTCGCCGGACAGGCGACGCGAGGGCAACGCCAGCAGGAAGCCGAGCAGGATCGCTGCGCCCACGACGACCGGGATCGCCTCCCAGGCCTGCCAGTGCACGCCGAACTTCGAGGACGCGAGCATCGCATAGCCGTAGGCGCCGAAGCCGTAGTAGGCGATGTATCCGAGGTCGAGCAGGCCGGCGAAGCCGACCGAGACGTTGAGCCCGAGCGACAGCAGCGCAAAGACGAGCGTCACCGTGCCGATCCGGATCAGGTATTCGTCGTGGGTCACGACCGGGATCAGCGCGATCAGGCCGAACACCCCGAGGAAGCGGACGGAGGCCGGTAGGCGCCGCCACTGCTGCTCCGCGTGGCCGAGCAGTCCGCCGCGACCGAGGATGCGCTCGGTCGAGCGCGAGACCCACTCGTCGGCCCCGATCTGCGGGTCGGTCGCGGCGCCGGCCGGTCTGGGCTCGTCGGGTCCGCTCACGTCAGACCTTCTGCGGCGCCGGCACCCCGAGGATGCCGGACGGTCGGATCAGCAGGACGAGGATGAGGATGCCGAACACGATCACGTCCTGGTATGCGGACGACCAGTAGCCGATCGCGAACGCCTTCAGCAGGCCGATCACGAGGCCGCCGACCATCGCGCCGGGAATGCTCCCGATCCCGCCGACGACGGCCGCCGTGAACGCGATCAGCCCGACGGTGAAGCCGACGAGCGGGAACGTGTTCGAGAGGTAGAGGCCGTTCATCACGCCGCCCGCGCCGCCGAGCGCCGAGCCGACGAAGAACGTGAAGACGACGACCTTGTCGACGTCGATGCCCATCATCGAAGCGGCCTCGAGGTCGAACGAGGCGGCGCGCATCGCGCGGCCGATCTGCGTCCGGGTCACGAGCTGCCACAGCACGAACATCAGGAACGCCGACATCAGGATCACGAACACCTGCATCCAGCTCATTTCCAGCGAGCCGATGTGGAACGGCGTCGTCAGCGTGCCCCCGGAGAGCCCGAACGGGTTGTACTGCTTGTACGCCGTGCCGAAGAAGATCGACGCCAGCTGCTGCAGGACGAATGACGCGCCGAGCGCACTGATCAGCGGCGCGATCCGCGGCGCCCGCGCCTTCCTCAGCGGTCGGTAGGCGAACCGCTCGACGGCCACCCCGAGCAGTCCGGCCCCGATCATCGCCGACGCGAGCATGAGGAAGATCAGCAGCGCGACGGGAACACCTGGAGCGATCGAGCCGCCCAGGGCGATCAGGACGAAGTACCCGATGTACGCCCCGATCATGAACACCTCGCCGTGGGCGAAGTTCAGGAGCTTGAGGACGCCGTAGACCATCGAGTAGCCGATCGCCATCAGGCCGTAGAGGCTCCCCAGCGTCACTCCGGCCACGAGCTGGTTCAGGAGGTAGCTCCAGGTGAGCTGGTAGTCCTGGAAGTAGCCGAGGAGCTGCAGTCCGTGCACGAGCCTCAGAGCCTGTCAGAAAGACATGCGGCCCACCATGTCGATGGGCCGCACGTCGGTTCGTTGTCGTCCGGTGCTAGCCGCTCTGGGCGACGTTGTACTTGCCGTCGCTTCCGATCTGGAAGATCGAGAAGTTGATGCCGCCCTTCACGTCGCCGTTCTTCGTGAACGCGATCGGCCGGCCGATGATCGAGGTCTTGATGCTGACCTTGTCGAGGTCACGACGCGCCTCGGCGCGCGTGATCTTGCCGTCGGCGCATCCCTTCGAGATCGCCAGCGCCATCGTCTCAACGGCCACCCAGGTCGGCACGCCGAACGAGATCGTGTCCTGGTTGAACCGCGCCTTGTAGGCCGCGACGATGCTCGCCGCCGACTTGACGTTGTGGATGTCGAGCGAGAACGACGAGATGTACGCGCCCGGCACCGTGAACTTCGTCGAGTCGAAGGTGCCGTCGGTCGAGATGAACTTGCCGGTGAACCCGTCCGCCTTCAGCTGCTGCAGGAACAGCTGTGCGTTCGATGCGACCTGTCCGGCCAGGGCCACAGCCTTTGCCTTCTCGGCCACGGCCTTCTGCGCCAGCGACGTGAAGTCGGTCTGGGTCGCAGGCTGGGACTCGCGGTCGACCTTGACGCCTGCCTTCGTCAGCAGGCTGCTCATCAGCGTGATCAGCGGTACCGAGTACGCCTCGGCCTGGTCGACGGTCATGACTTCGTCACCCGACTTGATGCCGAGCTTCTTCAGCATGAACGCCACGTCGACGCTGCCCTGGAAGTTGTCGTTCGGCACGACGCGGTGGAAGTAGCCGCTCGACAGCACGTGGCCGTCGGGCGTCGTCGGGTCGGTCAGGCTGGCACGGGTAGCCGAGCCGGAGACGAACCCGAGGTTGCCGCGCCGCAGGATCGGGCCGCCGGCGATGTTCTCCTGGCTGCCGGAGAACCCGTTGACGAGCACGACCGATGGGTTCGAGCGGAGCTGAACGGCGACGGTCGCCGCCACCTGCGGATTCAGCTGCGTGTCGGCGTGGATCGCCACGAGCTTGACGCGCTTCGTGCCGGCCGGAACGCCTGGAATCGGCTTGCCCGTGTTCCAGTAGCTGATGAACAGGTCGGCCCAGTTCCGCTGGTCGATACCGGCCGAAGCCGCGGGGCCGGTGAACGGGCCGGTGACGCCGATCGTCGCGACCTTGCACGACGGGCCGGCGGCGACCTGAATTGTCTTGCCCGTGTTCGCGACCGCGACGGAAGCCGCCGCCGCCGCGACCCCGAGGACGAAAATCACGCCCAGGGTCGCTTGTAGCTTCTTCATGCCCTCCTCCTTGCTGGTTGCTTCTTGCTCCCCACGTGAGACGAGTCTTGGACGGGGATAGTTGCTCCCGGCTCGTCGTCCTGCCGCTGCAGGTGCTTACCCCCGGAGACGACGTACCGGTTCAAGGGGTGATTGTCCCGTCCGGCCCACGCCGCGTCAATTCGAACCGTCGGCGCCGCGGCTTGGGCGGGATCAGATGAGGCCGAGCGCCTCGACCCAGCCGCGCGTGTCCGTGAACTGGTGGAAGCGCACGGCGCGACCGTCACGGAAGTGCCACACGTGGGCGAACGGGATGTCGAGCGGGGCGCCGGTCTGCTTGCCGCGACCGGTGTACCGGCCGAGAACGACGACGTGGTCCCCGCCGCCCATGAACTCGCTCGGAGTCGCGTCGAAGTCCTCCCACCACTCCTCGTCGAGCGGGTCGAAGATCGCCGCGCGGACGTTCGCGAGCCCCTTGTAGACGCCGCCGTGAGGAAGCCCCTGCGCCTGGTGCCACTCGATGTCGTCGTCCATCATCGCGAGCGCGCCGTCGAGGTCGTGTCGGCCGAAGGCCTCGTAGGAAGAGCGCGCGATGGCGACGTTGTCCACGGGCGCATTCTCCCTCATGTCTCGTTGCCGTACCCCTCGGCCAGGAACCGCTCGGCGTAGCTCCTGTGGATCTCGGTCGGCGGGAGGTCGAAGCCGAGCGAGTCCGCGAGCCGGTCGATCAGGTTGAAGCAGGCACAGACGGCGAGCGCGTCCTCGATCGCCTCGTCCGAGACGCCGGTCGCCCGCACCGCCTCGACGTCAGCCGCGGACAGGTCCGCGGGCGCGAGCGTCACCGTCTGCAGCAGGTCGAGCGTCCCGCGCAGAGACGGTGAGATCGGCGCGCTGCGGTGATCCGCGAGGATCGCCGCCACCAGCTCATCGCCGAGCGCGTACGACGCGACCGCGCCGTGCGAGTCTGTTCAGAACAGGCACTGGTTCTGGGCCGAGACGAACGCGGCGAACAGCTCGCGCTCGCCCGGCGACCAGTCCGACGGGCCGCGCATGATCCGCTGCAGCGCCGCCGAGAACGGACGGCCGAAGAGCTCCGAGCGGTAGCGCATCGTCCGCACGACGTCGAAGTCGCGCTCGGTCAGCGTCTCGCGAATCGTGGCCAGGCGCATTTTCACGAGGCTACACGTACCCGCGCTCGAGGAACGCGGCCTCGTGGCGCAGCAATCCTTCGGCGCCGAGCACGTGCGAGATCGGCGTGAACCCGAACGCGTCGGCGAGCCGGTCGATCAGGTTGAAGCAGGCGCAGACGGCGAGGGCGTCCTCGATCGCCTCGTCCGAGACGCCGGTCGCGCGCACGGCCGCGACGTCGGCCGAACCCACCTCCATGGGCCGCAACGTCACCTTCTCGAGCAGGCCGAGTGTCGCGCGAAGACCCGACTCGACCGGCGCCGTCCGCCAGTCGGCGAGCACGGCGTCGACGATCTCGGCGGAGCCGAACGCGACGGTCGCGACCGCGCCGTGGGACTCAGTTCAGAACGGGCACTGGTTCTGCGCCGAGACGAACGCGGCGAAGAGCTCGCGCTCGGCGACCGACCACGCCGAAGGCCCACGCATGACCTGCTGCAGCGCCTCGGAGAACGGCCGGCCGAAGAGCTCGGGCCGGTACTCGAGCATGAGGACGACATCGGAGGCGAAGGCGTCCTCCGGCGCCCGTCCGAACAGACCGACGCGCATCAGCCCATCGCGTCGAGGCCGGCGTCGAACCGCGCCCGGGCCGCTCCGAGAGCCGCCGCGAGCGTCAGCTCGAAGATCGCGTCCTCGCTGTAGCCGGCAGCGCGCAGTCCGTCGACGTCGGCGTCCGTGACCTTGTAGGCGTTCTGCGCGACCTTCTCCACGTACGGCCGCAGGTCGGCGGGAAGCTCGGGCGCTTTGCCGCGTCCGGCGAGCGACGCCGCGTATTGCTCGACCGCGGCACGGAGGGCGGGATCGCTGTCGCCCGGCGTCCCCAGGACCGCTTCGCCCACCCGGCCGATTGCCTCGGCGTGCCGCATCATGTCCCGGCCGCGTCGTAGCTGCGCTGCTTCGGACTACCCGCGGGGTGGAAGACGCCCATGATCCGCATCACGCCCGGCCCGGTGTTCTCGATGCAGTGGACGCATCCCGGCGGCAGGTAGAAGCACGAGCCCGCCTGCAGCGGCACCTGCTCGCCGGCGATGTGCGCGACGCCCTCGCCCTCGACGATATAGCCGACCTCGTCGTAGGGATGGCTGTGGTCGGGCGCACGGCACGGCTCCACGATCCCGATGAACTGCGTCAGCTCGCCCTGGTGGAGGATGCGGAACGTCCGTTTCGGGTCTGCACGCTCCTCCTCCCGGTCGACGAAGCGCGAGACGACCCGCTCACGCTCGATCTCGCCTTCGACCGGAGCGACGACCGAGACCCAGCGCAGGTTCCCGTCGAGGGCGTACTCCTCGCCGGGGAGGAGCAGGACGCCGACGTCGGGCTCGAGCCGATGCTCGTCACCGTCGAGGTGGAGCGTGCCGGAGCCGGAGAGGACGTAGAGGATCTCCTGCCGGTCTCCGGTCGTTCCCTCGAGCCGACCCTCGACCTCGACGAGACTCAGCGAGAGCCGCTCGTCGATGTCCCCGCCGGCGGTTCGCGCGTAGCCCGTCACGAGGGAGTCTCCCCGCCGAAGATCGAGGTGAGCCGGGAGAAGTCGATGTTGCCGCCGGACACGATGCAGATGATTTTCCCCGATCCGGCGCGGCCCGCGAGCGCCGCCGCGGCCGCGAGCGCGCCGGCGCCCTCTGCGATCACGCGCACGCGCTCGGCGAGCAGTCGCACTGCCGCCGCCGTCTCGTCCAGCGACGCCGTCAGCGCGCCGTCGACGAGCTCGGAGTCGATGCCCCACATCTTCGGCAGGACGACCGGTGCGCCGGCGCCGTCGACGAACGACGGCGTGTACTCGACCCGCTCCGGCGAGCCGGCCGCACACGAGGCGGCGAACGGCGCGCCCGTCTCCGGCTCGACCGTGAACACCTTCGTCTCTGGCCGCAGCGCCTTCACGGCGCTCGCGATGCCGGCGGTCAGGCCGCCGCCGCCGTAGGGGATGACGACGGCGTCCGGGTCGGGCAGGTCCTCGAGCACCTCGAGCCCGATCGTGCCGTTTCCGGCCATGACCGCCTCGTCCTCGACCGGGTGGACGAACAGGCCGTCGACGCCCTCGTGCCGGTGCTCCTCCATCGTCTGCCACCAGCGCTCGTGCGGCACCTTGATCACGCGCCCACCGAGCCGCTCGATCGCGTCGATCTTCGTCTGCGGCGCGTGGTCGGGGACGACGATCGTCGCCGTGACACCCGCCTCGCGCGCCGCCCAGGCGAGGCCCTGCGCCATGTTGCCCGCGCTCGCCGTGACGACGCCGTTCGCCAGCGCCTCCGGTGTCGCCTGCCGGATCGCGTTCGTCGCGCCGCGGATCTTGAACGAGCCGATCGGCTGCAGGTTCTCGAGCTTGAGCCAGATCTCGGCCGGCGCCTCGGCGACGTGGAGCCGCACGAGCGGCGTCCGGATCGCCGCGCCGGCAATCGTCTCGCGCGCCCGCCGGATCTCGTCGAGCGGGATCAAAACTCGATCGTCAGCCCGCGGCCGGTCTCTCCCGCGCGACGCACGATGTACTCGGCGGCGAAAAGGTCCTCGACGGCGATCCCGAGCGAGCGGAACACCGTGAGCTCTTCGGCGGACGCCCGGCCCGGGGCAGAACCCACGATCAGCTCGCCCAGCTCGGCCTGGATCCAGGCGTCATCGATCTTCCCTTCGACCTCGGCCGACTCTCGCCGGTCGACGACGAGCGTGCTGTGGAGAAGCGTCTCGTCGTCGAGCTCCCGGCCCATCCCGACCGCGTTCACGTGGGCGCCTTCCTTCAGCCACTCCCGCCGCAGGATCGGCTCGACCGAGTTGGTCGTGAACGCGACGACGTCGGCGCCGTCGAGCGCCTCCTCGATGCTCCCGCGGACGGAAGCCCCGAACTCGGCGGCCAGCGCCTCCGCGTGCTCCCGCGAGCGGCTCGTGATCCGCACCTCCGAGTAGCCCGACAGCGCCTGCAGGTGCGACCGCGCCTGGACGCCGGCGCCCACGACCGCGAGCACCTTCGCGTCCTCGCGCGCGAGCCGCCGCGTCGCCACGGCGGTCACCGCGGCCGTGCGGATAGCCGTCACCGGCGACGCATTCATCACCGCGAGCGTCTGCCCGGTCGCGCCGTCGAACAGAGTCACTGTGCCCTGGTGCGCGTCGAGCCCGCGCGCCGGGTTGTCAGGCATCACGGCCACGGTCTTGAGCGAGTACAGCGGCCTCTCGCCGCCGCGGTAGGCGGGCATCATCCCGAGCAGGTGGTTCTCGCCGGGCGCCCGGACCATCGGTCGCAGGGGGAACGTCACCTCGCCGCGCTCGAGCGCCGCCAGCGCCTGCTCCATCGCCGCGATGCAGCCCTCCATGTCGAGGAGCTCGACGACCTCTTCCTCGGAGAGGACCAGCAGCGGCGTCATGTGAAGATCGAGCCTACTTCCTCGCGCTCGTCCGGGGTCAGCTCGAGCGCGAGCGCCTCGCGGACGGGCTCGAGATGAGCCGGCGTCCGCGGCCCGACGACGATCGACGTGACGCCGTCGTGGGCCAGGAGCCAGGCGAGCGCGAGGCCGGCCATGCTGACGCCGCGCGCGGACGCGGCCGCTCCGAGCGCGTCGAGCGACCGGTAGACGTGCTCGCTGTCGAACCGCGTGTACGGCTCGGGCCGGAGCGTCATACGCGACCCCTCGGGCGGCGGCGCGCCGTGCCGGTACTTGCCGGTCAGCCAGCCGCCGGCGAGCGGCCCGAACACCTGGTAGGCGAGCCCGTGCTTGGTGCAGAGCGGGATCACGGTCGCCTCGTCCGCCCGGTCGAGCAGCGAGAAGGAGTTCTGGACCAGCACGGGCGTACCGGCGACGAGGACCTCGCGCAGCTCGTCCGCGCCGAAGTTGCTGACGCCGTACGCCTCGACCAGACCCGCGGCGGCCAGCTCCGCGAACGCGCCGAGCGTCTCGTGGATCGGCGTTCCGGGGTCGGGCTCGTGGGCGAGGTAGAGGTCGACGCGGTCGACGCCGAGCCGCTCCAGGCTCGAGTCGAGCTGCCGCCGCACCCGCCCCGGCGCGAGACCCGAGTCGGCGCCCTCGTCCATCGGGTTGAACGTCTTCGTCGTGATCTGCGGCCGGTTGCCGGTCGCCGCGATCCACTCCCCGATCCATGCCTCGCTGCGCCCGCCGCCGTAGGCGTCGGCTGTGTCGAACCAGTGCAGGCCGAGCTCCCAGGCCGCGTCCATGAGCGCGAACGCCTGCTCCTTCGCCTCGCCCTGCCCGAAGAACGCGGGCGCCGAGCCGATGCCGCCGAAGTTGCCGCAGCCGAGCACGACCGGGGGGACCACGCGGTGAGACAAGGCCGGGATCATATGATCGGCCGGACACCGAAAGGAGCCAATCGATGGCGTTCGAGCTACCTCCCCTTCCCTACGACTTCGGCGCGCTGGAGCCCCACATCGACGCGCGGACGATGGAGATCCATCACGACAAGCACCACCAGGCCTACGTGGACAACGCGAACAAGGCGCTCGATGGCAACGAATGGGCCGACCGTCCGGTCGAGGCCATCCTCTCCAACGTCGAGCTCTTGCCCGAGGGCATCCGCACCGCCGTTCGCAACAACGCGGGCGGACACGCCAACCACTCGCTCTTCTGGACGATCATGAGCCCGGACGGTGGCGGGGAGCCGGAAGGCGATCTCGCCGCCGCGATCGCGGACACGTTCGGCTCGGTCGACGAGCTGAAGGCGGCCGTGAACGACGGCGGCGTCAAGCGCTTCGGCAGCGGCTGGAGCTGGCTCGTCTGGGACGGCACCGGCCTCGCGGTCATGTCGACCCCGAACCAGGACAGCCCGATCATGGACGGCAAGACGCCGCTGCTCGGCATCGACGTCTGGGAGCACGCCTACTACCTGAACTACCAGAACCGGCGCCCCGACTACCTCGCCGCCTGGTGGAACGTCGTCAACTGGCCCGAGGTCGCCCGGCTCTACGCCGAGGCGAAGGGCTAGCCGCCGGCAATCTGGTCGCCGGGCAGACGCGAGTAGATCACCGTGTCTGTCCGGCGGCCGGGCTTGAGGTAGAGCGACCGGAACACGCCTTCGCGCCGGTAGCCGCAGCGCTCTGCGACCCGGAGCGAGGGCTCGTTGTCCACCGAGATCATCAGCTGCACGCGCTCGAGGCCGACCTCGCCGAGGGCGTAGTCCGTGACGAGGCCGAGCGCGCGCGTGGCGATGCCCCGGCCGCGCGCCTCGCGGACGACGATGTAGCCGATCTCGGCCTGATTCGCGTCGCGTTCGATCGCGACGAGCCCGGCGATGCCGAGAAAAGCGCCGGTCTCGGCGTCCTCGATCGCGAAGCCGTCGCGGGTGCCGTCCTCCGCGCCGCTCCGGTACGCCTCGAGCCAGCGGTGCTCGAAGCCCTCCTCCCACGGCTCGGGAACACGCGTGTTGCGGACGACCTCGGGATCCTGGAGGAGGCCGGCGAGCCCGTCCAGGTGGTCCCCGGACATCGTCACGAGCCGGATGACGCCGTCGGTGAGCACGGCCGCATTCTGGCCGAACGCGCCGAAGCCGCGGCGTGGGGCCGCGGCTTCGAGCGTGGAGGGAGGGCGGGCTAGTGGCTCATCGTTCCGGCGACGCCGCCGACGTTGAGCAGGCCGACCTGACCTTCGTCGACGCTCGCAAACGAGTGAGAGACGACCGGGTAGAGGCCCGGCTGGTCGATCTTCACGTCGAAGACACCGCCGCCGCCCGCCGGGACGAGCGCGGTCTGCACGTTTCGCTCGTACTGGGTCATGTCGGCGTTCAGCCAGGCGCGGTTCAGCAAGGTGCCGACGACGTGGAAGGCGGTGTTCAGCGACGGGCCGGCGTCGACGACCCAGAAGCGCACGGTCTCGCCGGGCATCGCCGCCAGCGGGTGCTTGACGTACTGCGACGCGTACCCGTTCCAGGTCACCCAGTCGGGCTGCATCTCGTGCGCCTTGGTCATGTCGAGCGCGGCCGGCTCCTTGAGCCCGTCGCTCCCGAGGTACCACTCGCTCGCGACGAGCACGTACTGGCGGTCGGCGTGGGGAAGCGTCCCCGCCGGCGGGTCGACCACGATCGCGCCGTACATGCCGTTCGCGATGTGGGCGAGCACCGGCTTCGTCCCGCAGTGGTACATGAAGACGCCCGGCGCCGTCGCCTTGAAGCTGAAGGTGAACGACTTACCCGGGTCGACGTCGTGGAACGCGACGTTCGGTGCGATGCGAGCGGCGTGGAAGTCGACCGAGTGGGCCATGGGCGCCTTGTTCGTGAGCGTCACGCGCACGGTCTGGCCGACGCGGGCGTGGATGACGGGCCCGGGGGCCGTTTCGTCGAACGTCCAGGCTGCGTACTTGATCCCGGGCGCGACCTGGATCACGTTGTGCGTGATCCCGAGGTTGACGGCGACGACGGCGCCCGGCGCTGCCGGCGCGAGCTCGGCCGGGTACGCCTTGTGCGCGGCCGCGAGCGCGTCGGCGTTCGCGGGCGCCGCGCCGGCGAAGCTCGCCGACTCGGTTCCGGCGGCCACCCCTGCCATGCCGGACATCCCGGCCGTGCTCGACCGGGCAGCCTTCGCCTGGGCGGCGGCAGCCTGGGCCTCTCGCGCGGACGTGTGGGCGGAGTCGCCCATCCAGACGGCGACGAGGATCAGGACTCCGACCGCGACTCCGAGCAGCACGGCCACGACGCCGAGGAGCGCGCCCCTCGACTCGTGCGAATCGTGGGCTACGACCGGAACTCGTTGCGATGCTTGATAGGCCACCGGATCCCTCCTGTTCTCGTGTATTCACGACGAACATAGGAAAAAGACGGCGGGATCTATCCGGTGTCTCTACGGGTTCCGATACGGGTTCTTACTGATTCAGCGCCTCGATTCCACCGGCACCATGGTGAAAATGGCCACGGTCGCGAACACGGAGACGGGCCTGCACCGAGCGCTCGCCGACGAGCGGCGGCGGCGGCTCGTCGAGGAACTGGACGGCGAGCGCAACGGCCTCGACGTCCAGGAGCTCGCGCGCCGCCTCGGGCTTCACCAGAACACGGTGCGCTGGCACCTCGGCGTGCTCGCCGACGCAGGCATCGTCGACTCCCGTCCCGCGCCCCGCTCGGCACCGGGGCGACCGCGCATCCTCTATTCGCTGAGTCGCAGCGCGACGGCACCCGGCCGCGACGAATATCGGCTGCTCGCGACGATCCTCGCCGGCACCGTGTCCGAGCAGGAGGGCGGGCGATCCGGTGCCGAGTCGGCCGGCCGCGCGTGGGGGCGCTACCTCGTCCGGAGCCCGCAGCCGCTGGCCCGCGTCTCGGACGAGCAGGCGGTCGGGGAGGTCGTCCGGCTCCTGGACGAGCAGGGCTTCGCGCCTGACGCCGACGGGACCGACGTCCGCATGCACCGGTGCCCGTTCCACGACCTCGCCGAGCAGCACCCGGACGTCGTCTGCGCCGTCCACCGCGGATTGATCTCGGGCGCGCTCGAGGAGCTCGGCAGCGGGCTCGAGGTCAGCGAGCTCGACGTGTTCGTCGAGCCGGACCTGTGTGTCGCGCGGCTCGCGCCGCGCGCTTCGGGCTGACGCGCGCCTAGCGCTCCTTGTAGCCGTACCCCGTCAACGTGCCGGCCGCCGCCGACTCCGTGCCCGTCGCCGTGACGATGCTGGAGCGGTTCTGCGGATCGACCACGAGGCCGACGACGCTCCGCTCGCCCGTGTCGTCCTCGACGAGCGCCCAGGCGACCACGCGGCTCAGGCCGCTCTCGTCGCCGACCGAACCGCCGCCGTAGATCGCGCGCCAGCCCGAGTCGGCGGTGATGATGGTCAGGATGTTCTCGCCGGACGCCTCGGCGGGAGTGCTTGCTACCACGTCGTCTTGCTCTGCCACTGAAACCTCCGGAGTCGGTCTGTCAGGACAGGAATTATGGCGACGGGCAGACTATGCGGCGTGAGGTCCGACCAGCTCGTCCTCGACACGCCCGTCCTGCGCGACTTTCTCGGCTCCGTCCGGGAGGCGATCGCGGGCGCTTCCTCGCCGGAGGCGGCGTGCGACGCGATCCGTCCGGGCTTCGCCGACCTGCTCGCCGACGACACGTGGCTGCCGGCCGAGTACCAGGCACCGGTCCCGGAGAGCGGCATGGGCGGCGGGATCGGGCAGTGGCTCCTCTACCGCGCGGGCGACGAGTCGCTGTCGCTCTTCTCGCTCGTCGTCCCGTCCGGATCGGCGACCCCGGTCCACGACCATCTTGCCTGGGGCCTCGTCGGCCTCTATCGCGGCACGCAGGACGAGGAGGTCTTCGCCGAGGCGGAAGGCCGGCTCGAGCTCGTCGAGCGGCGCGCCCTCGAGCAGGGGGACTTCTACGCGCTGATCCCGCCGCGCGACGACATCCACCGCGTCCGCACGACCTCTCCCGAGCCGTCCGTCTCGATCCACCTGCTGACGAACGACACGGGCTGCGTCTGGCGTCACACGTTCGACCCCGAGTCGGGCGAGCGCCACCCGTTCCGTTCCGGCTACGTGAACGTCGACTGCGAGGACGAGCCGGCCGGCTAGCTAGACGGCGACCCGGCGAAAGCGCAGGTAGAGCACGGAGAGCGTTGCGGCGAGCGCGATCGTGGCCGCGACGGCGAGGGGGTGCGCGAGCGGGTTCTGCACGAGCTGGTGCAGGACGCTGCCGACGACGCGCGGGCGCGTGAGCAGGTCCCAGCTGTTCAGGCGCACGACGCGGCCGAGGTAGATCCCGAGGGACGCGGCTGCGAGCGACAGCACGGCGACGGCGAGCGCGGTCCGGCCGCCGAACCGCTCGCGCACCGCCCGCTCGACGAGCATGAGCGAGGAGAAGCCGAGCGCAAGGCCGGCGGGAGCGACCGACACGAGCGCCGCGTCGCCGAGGAGCCCGATCGTCGTCGTGTTCGCCGGGTCGATGTGGATCAGGTCGGTGACGAGGTAGGGCGCGTTCGGGAAGAACGCGAACCAGATCGCGAGCAGGGGCAACTGCAGGCTGAGCGGCGTCGAGCGCACGTCGTCCAGTGCGAGCGCCGCGACGAACGGGATCCACGCGAGCGCCAGGTTCCAGAGCAGGAAATCGAGGTCGCTGCTGTGCGCTGCCAACCGGTATGCGGCGATGACGACGAGGCTCAGCATGCTCGTGACCACACAGATCATGAGCAGCCGTCGCTGGAGCACGTTTCAGCGTAGCCTCAGCACCGTGGACGAGGCTGGTTGGCACGTTCGGGGCTCGTATTTCGAGTCGTGCAACTGCGCCGCGATCTGCCCGTGCCGGCGCGTCGGAGGTGTCGCGGGCGGCCGCTCGACGCACGGGATCTGCCTCGGCGCGCTCTCCTGGCTGGTCGAGGACGGCCGCGCCGGCGACGTCCGGCTCGACGGGCTCGGCGTCGCGCTCGCGATCCGCTACTCCGACGACGAGCCCGGCTCGCCCTGGACCCACTTCCTCTACCTCGACGAGCGCGCCGATCCGTCCCAACGGGCAGCGCTCGAGGACATCTATCTCGGCCGCCGAGACGGTTCGATCCGCGAACACGCGCCGTGGATCTGGAAGGAGTCGCACCTGCTCGGCGTTGCGCCGGCGTCGATCGAGATCGACCACACGCCGCGCCGCCAGTGGCTCCGTGTCCGCGACCGGGTCGAGGTGCGGGTGTCCGCGCCCGTGGCGGAGCAGCCGACGGTGACGTGCGTGATCCCGGGGCACGACCGCGCCGGAGAGGAGCTGACGGTCCAGGTGCTGAAGGTCACCGAGGAGGAGCCGCTCGAGTTCGAGTACCACGGCGTCTGCGCGTACGCGTCGACGTTCGACTATTCAGGGCCGTGATCTCCGTCCTGATCCCGGTCAAGGACGGCGGCACCACGGTTCTCCGTGTCGTCGAGGCCGTGCGGCGGCAGGCGATCGACGACGAGTTCGAGGTCGTCGTGGTCGACTCGGGCTCGACGGACGGGAGCCCCGACGCGATGCGCCGCCTGGGAACGACCGTCCACGAGATCCCGCCCGAGGCGTTCTCCCACGGAGGCACGCGCAATCTCCTCTGGCGCCTCGGACGAGGCGACGTCGCGGTGTTCCTCACGGACGACGCCGAGCCGGCCGACGAGCGCTGGCTCGCCTCGCTCGTCGGCGCGCTGCGTGCGACGCCCGACGCCGCCGCGGCGTACGGAAGGCAGGTGGCCAGGGACGACGCGTCGCCGTCAGAGCAGTACTTCCTCGACTTCCTCTACGGGCCCGAGCCTCGCGTCCAGCGGGCCGCGAGCCCCGACGAGCTCACGCTGAAGACGACGCTGCTCTCGAACGTCAACGCCGCCTACCACCGCTCGGCGCTCGAGGCGTTCCCGTTCACGGAGAGCCTCCGCTGGGCCGAGGACCAGGACTTCGCACGGCGGGCGCTCCTGGCGGGAAGGTCGATCGTCTACGAGCCTCGCGCCGCCGTCCTGCATTCCCACGCCTACACGGTCCGCACCGCGTTCAACCGCTTCTTCGACTCCGGGATGGGCGCCGACCAGACGTATCTGAGCGGCGGGCGTGCCGCAAGGCGAGAGCTCGGCTCCTCGGCCTACCGGTACGCCGCCGGCGAGCTCCGCTGGCTCTGGGAGGAAGGGCGTGCGACCGAGATTCCGTACGCAGTCGTCTACGAGCTGTCGAAGCTCGCCGGGATGGAGCTCGGGATCCACCACCGGCTGCTGCCGGAACGGATCAAGTCGCGACTCGGGGTGAAGGCGCACCCGCGGCGGCCTCGTGACTGAGCCCGTGCCCTCGGTATCGGTCGTCATCCCCTGCCTGAACGAGGCCGCATCGATCTCCGAGTGCGTCACCCGCGCCCGGCAGGTGCTGGACGCGAGCGGGAGGACGTCGGAGGTGATCGTCGTCGACAACGCCTCGGACGACGGCAGCGGCGAGCTCGCCGCGGCGGCCGGGGCCACGGTCGTCCTCGAGCCGAAACGGGGCTACGGCAACGCCTATCTCGCGGGCTTCGAGGCGGCGCGCGGCGAGTACGTCGTGATGATCGACGCCGACCTCACGTACGACTCCGCCGAGATCCCGGCCTTCGTGGCCGAGCTCGAGCACGGTGCCGACCTCGTCGTCGGGAACCGGCTCGAGGGGCTCCAGCCCGGCTCGATGCACTGGCTGAACCGGGCCGGAAACGCGCTCCTGTCGGGCCTCCTGAACATGCTCTTCCGGACGCCGATCAGCGACGTCCACTGCGGCCTGCGCGCGATCCGTCGCGACGCCCTCGCCCGACTCGACCTCCAGAGCGGCGGCATGGAGCTCGCCTCGGAGATGATCATCCGTGCCGTCCGGGAGCACCTCGTCATCCACGAGCTCCCGATCACGCTGCACCCGCGCGCGGGCGAGTCGAAGCTGTCCCGCTTCCGCGACGGCTGGCGGCACCTGCGGCTGATCCTCGTTTACAACCCGACCTTTCTCTTCCTCGTGCCCGGCGTCGTGCTGCTCGCGGTCGGCTCGGTGCTGATGCTGCTCGTCCTCGCGAACGTGACCGTGTCCGGCCACGGGGTGTTCGTGCACACGCTGATCGGCGCCTCCCTGCTCGTCGTCGTCGGCACGCAGCTGATCGGGTTCGGCCTCTGCGCCCGCACCTATGCCGTCTACCAACTCGGAGACCACGACCCGTTCCTGGAGGGACTTCAGCGCCGGCTGACGCTTGAGCACGGACTGGCAGTCGGGGCACTCGTCTTCTGCGCAGGGCTGGCCGCCGGTGGGGTCGTCGTCGGCCGGTGGGTCGCCGAAGGGTTCGGGCCGCTGGCGGAGGAGCGGCTGTCGGTCGTCGCGGCCACGCTCGTGATCGTCGGGACGCAGATCTTCTTCACGTCGTTCCTGCTCTCGATCATGGGCCTGAGGCGCCGGGGCGGCTGACCGGCTCCGCCGGCTCCACGGAGGCGCGCTGGAGAAGCAGCAGGCCGCCGGGGAGACTCGCGAGCGCGAAGGCGACCCCGCCGATCAGCGAGAGCAGCGTCGCGTCGGTCGACCCGATCCCGACGTCGCCGAGCAGGACGACGAAGCTCGCCTCGCGCACGCCGTAGCCCGCGATCGAGATCGGGAGCGCGGAGACGATCAGCACCGGCGGCAGCACGACCGCGAGCACGGAGTACGAGACGTCCAGGTCGATCGCCCGCGCGACGAGCCAGAGAGCGAGGATGACGAGCCCCTCGAACGCAAGCCCGAGCGCGGCCGTCCTCGCGAGCACCGGCGGACGCGCGCAGGCCCGGACGGCATCCCGGGCCTCGGCCAGCCAGCCCTGCGCCCGATCGGGGAGCCGGCGGCCGAGACCGGTTCCGCCGCGCACGAGCACGGCGGCCACCGCCAGCACGACGACGAGCGCCCCGGTCGCCGCGCCGAGCGCGCCGATCAGCGTCCCCGCCACCGGCCCGGGGTCGACGGCGACCGCGATCCAGGCTACGAGGATCAAACAGGCGAGCGCCGTCGCGCGGTCGACGACGACCGTCGTGATCGCCGTCATGCGCGTCCCTGGGCGAGAGACGACCCAGGCCCGCGTGACGTCACCACCCGCCTGGCCAGGGAGGAAGTTGTTCGTGAACGCACCGATCAGGTACGCCCTGATCGCGAGGTACGTCGTCGTGACGACGGACGCGGCGTCCAGGAACAGGCGCCAACGGAGGCCTGCGACCAGGAAGGAGGCGAACAGCACGGCGACGGCGCCGACGAAGTAGCCCCAGCTCCCCTTGGCCAGCGTGTCCCGGGCCGCGCCCCAGTCGACCGTCACCGCCACCGCCGCGAGCAGGCCGGCGCTGACGAGGGCACGCACCCAGAGGGAGCCTGCGAGCGAACGGAGCCGCTCCATCACGTTCAGGTTAGAAGGGGCACCCGCGGGCGCGTCGGCGACAATCAGTCTCGTGAGAGTCGATGCGAGGCGATCGACCGGCGGAGCCTGGGTCCCGTACGGCGTCGTCGCGCTCGTCTTCGTCGGCCTGCGGGTCTGGTCGTACTGGGACGTCTTCGGCCGGTCGGGGACCGTCTATCCCGATACGCAGGTCTACGAGCAGATGACGTCGATGTCCGTCCTGAACGGCCACTTCTGGGCAGGTCAGGCGCTGAAGACGCCCGGCGTGCCGCTCTTCTGGAAGATCCTGCCGGGATCGACGGGAACGGCGGCCCCGATCGCGCAGTGGCTCGTCTCCGTCGCAGCCTGGCTCGTGCTCGCGACGGTGGTGGCCACGACCCTGCGCGGGCGCCGGTTCAGGGTGGTCGGGTTCGCCGTGATCCTCGCCTTCGGCCTGACGCCGCTCGTCGCGCAGTGGGACGGCGTGCTGCTGACGGAGTCGATCGCTGTCTCCGTGACGGTGCTCTTCATCGCCGCCCTGCTCCTCGTCCTCACGCGGCCGAGCTGGTGGACGGTTGCTCTCACGCTCGCGATCGCCGTGTGCGGCGCCGTCGCGCGCGACCAGAACACCGTGTTCGAGCTGTTCATGCTCGTCCCCGTCGCCGTTGCCGTGGTGTGGCGCAACCGCCGCCTGCTCCCGCTCGGCCTCGCGCTCGCGGGCGGCGCCGTGCTCGTCTTCGCCGGCAGCACCGCCGCCGTCGACCATCGCGGGAACGAGATCGGGATGGCGGAGAACGTGGCGATCCGCGTGCTTCCCGACCCCGCGACGCTCCGCTACTTCCAGTCACGCGGGATGCCGGTGCTGCCGAACATGTACTCGCTGCTGCTCGACAACCGCTTCCCGCCGAGCCACTTCTACGAGGTGCCCGAGCTGGCCTCGTTCCGGCACTGGGCGAGCGCGCGCGGCACCGACGTCTACCTCACCTGGCTGGCGACGCATCCCGACGCGTCCCTCGGCGAGCCGCTGCGGAACCTCGACCGGATCGTCGCACCCGCGACGACGCCTGCCGACGGGCTCGACTCGTTCAAGCCGGTCGGCTACTCGAACACGTTGCCGGAGTTCGTCCGGAGCTTCCTCTACCCGCAGACCGGCTGGCTCGTGTTCGGCTGGATGTGCGTCGTCGCGGCGGTTGCGACACTGGCCGCGTTCCAGGGCTACGCCCGCCGCGCCTGGCTCGTGCCCGCCCTCGTGCTGGCGTCGACGATCCCGATGGGGATCTTCATCTGGAACGCGGATGCCCTCGGCCGCGAGCGGCACGTCCTGCTCGTCGGCGTGTTCGGCCGCCTCGCGATGTGGATGCTCGTGCTCTACGTCCTCGACGCGTACCTCGCGGCCGATCGTCAGCCGGAGGCAGAGGCTGAGGCCGAGCCCGCCGGGAGCGGCGTCTCGAGCGGGTCGTCGGCGCTCCAGGGGAAGACGATCCAGCGGTCGGTCCGCTCCCAGACGTACTCGCACTGGACGACCGAACGCGGCTTCTCGTAGAGCACCGCGATCTTCACCTCGTCCACCTTGCCCTCGAGGAACTCCTTGACGAGGACGAGCGTCTGGCCGGTGTCTGCGACGTCGTCGGCGATCAGCACGCGCGCCTCGTGGAGGTCGACGAGGTGCGGCACGGGCGGGAGGATCATCGGCAGGTCGAGCCGCTCGTCGACGCCCGTGTAGAACTCGACGCTCATCGTGAACGTGTTCTTGACACCGAGCGCGTAGGCGAGCGCGCCGGCGACGAGGAGCCCGCCGCGCGAGATGCCGAGGATGAAGTCGGGGCGGAAGCCGTCGGCGACCACCTGCTCGGCGAGCGACCTCGACCCGGTGCCGAGCTCGTCCCAGCTCATCCGCAACTGCTCGATCGCCATGTGCGGACTCTAAACGGAAGGATGCGAAGCGCAAAATGCCGGACTATCCGCAACGAGAAGCCAGGCGGCGCACCTTCGACGAGGTCGCCGACCTGTACGCCACGGCTCGGCGGCCGTATCCCGAAGAGGTGGTCGACGACCTCGTCCGGTTGGCGGGGCTACCGCGAGACTCGGCGGTGGTCGAGATCGGGTGCGGCACGGGTCAGGCAACGGTGCCGCTCGTCGTCCGCGGGCTCAGGATCACCTGCGTCGAACTCGGCGCCCGGCTTGCGGCGATCGCCCGGCGGAACCTCGAGGAATACCCGGAGGTCGAGGTCGTCCACGCCGACTTCGAGCGGTGGGAGGCGCCGCGTCATGACTACGACGCCGTCGTCTCGTTCAACGCCTTTCACTGGATCGACCCCACGCGCCGCTACGAGCTCACGGCCCGGCTGCTCCGCCCTCACGGCTCGCTCGCGTTCGTCGAGCCGCGACACGTCGTCCCGGCCGGAGGCGACCCGATCTTCCTCGAGATGCAGGAGGACTACCGGGCGGTAGGGCTCGCCGGAGACGACCCGCCCGGATCCCCGGAGGATGTCCCCGACTTCCGAGACGAGATCGAAGCGAGCGGTTGTTTCGGGGACGGTCGTCGTTCGGAGGCATCTGTTCACGCGGGCCTACACGGCGGACGAGTACATCGCGTTGATGGAGACGGCGTCCGACCATCGTCTGCTGCCCGACAACGTCCGGGACGAGCTCTTCCGCCTCAAGCGTCGCCGCATCGAGGCCCGACCGAGCGGCAGCATGGAGATGACGCATCTCGCTGTCGCTGCACGTCGCCCGGGTGCGCTGACTCGCCCAGCCCCGGTCAGCGTGCTTCGATACGGGGCATGGCTGTCCGGAGCAACGGGAGAGGCCGCGGCCGGTGGGCGTTCGAAGGGGGCGAGCCGCCCGAGCGCCCGGCCGACCCGGAGGTGCGCCGGGCGAACCTCCGTCGCATCGCCGGCCTGTTCAAGGGCTACAAGCTCCCGCTCGGCACCGTCCTCGCGCTGATCTGCCTCTCGTCGCTGCTCGGCATCATCTCGCCGTTCCTGCTCCGCGCCGTCCTCGACACCGCCATCCCGGAGAAGGACGTCGCGCTCCTGACCGCCCTCGTCGCCGGGATGATCGCGATCTCGATCGTCACGGGCGCGCTCGGCGTCGTGCAGACGTACATGTCGAACGTCGTCGGCCAGCAGGTGATGCACGACCTGCGCTCGGCCGTCTACCGGCACCTCCAGCGGCTGTCGCTCGCGTTCTTCACGCGCACGCGCACCGGCGAGATCCAGTCGCGGATCGCGAACGACATCGGCGGCGTCGAGACCGTCGTCACGTCGACCGCGACCTCGATCGTCTCGAACCTGACGACGGTGATCGCGACCGTCGTGGCCATGTTCCTGCTCGACTGGCGCCTCGCCGTCTTCTCGCTCGGGCTGCTGCCGTTCTTCGTCTTCCTGACGCGGCGCGTGGGGCGGCAGCGCCGGAAGATCACGACGACGCAGCAGCGGACGCTGGCGGACATCTCGACGCTCGTCGAGGAGTCGCTGTCCGTGTCGGGCATCCTGCTCGGCCGCACGATGGGCCGCTCGGAGGAGCTGAGCGACCGCTTCTCGCGGCAATCCGGGGAGCTGGCCCGACTCGAGGTCGCCTCGCGCATGGCCGGCCGCTGGGTGATGGCGCTGATCCAGACGACGTTCGCGGTCATGCCGGCGTTGGTCTACTGGTTCGGCGGCTGGAGCTACGCCCACGGCGGCGGCGCGATCTCGATCGGCACGCTCGTCGCCTTCACCACGCTGCAGGTGCGGCTGTTCTTCCCGATCGGGCAGCTGCTGTCCGTGGGCGTCGACGTCCAGACGTCGCTCGCGCTGTTCGACCGCGTCTTCGAGTACCTCGACCTGCCGGTCGACATCGTCGAGAAACCGGACGCGGTCGAGCTCGGCGCCTGCCGCGGCGACGTCGTCTTCGACCACGCCTGGTTCCGCTACGAGCCCGGTGCGCCCTGGACGCTCGAGGACGTCACGGTCACGGTGCCGCCGGGCACGACGCTCGCGATCGTCGGCGAGACCGGGGCCGGGAAGACGACGATGGGCTACCTCGTCGCGCGGCTGTACGACGTGGAGCGCGGGTGCGTGACGATCGACGGGCACGACATCCGCGACGTCACCTTCGCGTCGCTCGCCGCGACCGTCGGCGTCGTCTCGCAGGAGACGTACCTCTTCCACGACACGGTGCGCGAGAACCTGCGCTTCGCGCTACCGGCCGCGACAGACGAGGAGATCGAGGAGGCCGCCCGCGCCGCCCGCATCCACGACCTGGTCGTCTCGCTCCCGGAAGGCTACGACACGGTCGTCGGCGAGCGAGGCTACCGGTTCTCGGGCGGCGAGAAGCAGCGGATCGCGATCGCGCGGACGATCCTCCGCAACCCGCCCGTGCTGATCCTCGACGAGGCGACGAGCTCGCTCGACACGCAGACGGAGCGCGCCGTCCAGGACGCGCTCGACCGGCTGGCGGAGGGCCGCACGACGATCGCGATCGCGCACCGGCTTTCGACCGTCCGCGACGCCGACCAGATCGTCGTCCTCGACGCCGGCCGGATCGTCGAGCAGGGGACGCACGAGGAGCTGCTCGAGCTCGGCGGGCGCTACGCGGCCCTCGTATCCCGCGACGCGGAGCTCGCCCCGTTGTCGTGACGGCCGTCCGCGTCCTGCCCTAGCCCGGCGAAACCACACCGCAGGTCGCGGGCGTAGTACGGGCATGGCGACGTGCCCGACCGAGGTCGGCGTGGCGGAGTACCGCCGCCTCGCCGACCAGCTGCGAGGACGAATCACAACCGGCGAGCTCACCCCCGGCACGCGCCTCCCCTCGGAGCGCGACCTGGCCCGGGCAGCGTGCGTCAGCCGGACGACCGTCGTCGCCGCCTACAACCTGCTTCGCGCCGACTCGCTGGTCGAGACCCGGCGTGGTCTCGGCACCTGGGTCTCCTCGGGTCAGTAGTTCCCCGCGCCGTGGATCGGCAGTCCTCCGCATGCGTCCACCGACGCTGTCCCCGTACCACTTGTGTCAGACAGGCAGAAGTCGAAGGAGGCACAGGTGAGGAGATTTGCGATCGTTCTCATGCTCGCGATCGGACTTTCGTCCGCCGCCGTCGCGAGGCTCGACGTGGCACGAGCCGCCGGCGGTCCCGCGATCACGTCCTTGTCGGCGAGCACGCTTCCGCGTAGCGGCCGCCTGCTCGTCTCGGGCATTGGCTTCGGTGCGACGAAGGCGTCGAGCACGCTGACGATCGGCGGTCTGGCGGCGCCGGTGACACGCTGGTCGGACACGCTGGTCGTGGGCTACGTTCCTGAGGGGACGGCGCTCGGCGGCGCCGACGTCCAGGTCGTCGTTTCCGGCGTCGCCAGCAACGCGCTGCCCCTGTCGGTCACGCTCCGCCAGTCGAACGGGCGGGTCAGGTGGCGCTTCCAGGTCGACGCGCAGTACGGCTATCTCTATCAGCGGCCCGCAGTCGGGCCTGACGGAACGGTCGTCGCCGTCGACGCGATGGGGAACGTCTACGCGCTGACGCCCGACGGCGGCCTCAAGTGGGTCGTCAGAGCCGGGTCGAGCGGTCCGCCGTCGATCGGCGCCGACGGCACGACGTACGTCGGGTCTTCGAACACGATCACGGCGATCGCCTCGAACGGAGCCGTCAAGTGGACGTTCACCGAGCCGGAGGGCGGCCAGGGAGTGATCGCCGGCCCGACGGTCGGACCGGACGGCAACGTCTACGTCATCACCGACTTCGGCGGCCTGGGCGCCTTCGCGCTCTCTCCCACGGGACAGCTCCTGTGGAGCAACCCCGGCGATCCGATCTTCATGGAGTACGGTCAACTCGGCGCCGAGATCGTGTTCGGGCAGGGCCGGCTCTACGCCTCCTTCGACGAGTTCGGCGTCGGGGCCGGCACGACGTTCGCGCTGTCACTCGGCGGCCAGCAGCAATGGGCCGTGGCGGCCGGCGGCGTCGACAACGGCGGAATGCAGGGCCAGCGCCAACCCGTGGTCGGCCCCGATGGCACCGTGTACATGACCACCTGGGGAGCAACCGGGTCGACGCTGTTCGCCTTCGACGCGGCGGGCGGCGCGATCAGATGGACCTCGTCGCCGTGGCCGTCGAACGGTGCGTCGGAGCCCACGGTCGGCACGGACGGGACGATCTACCTCGGCCGCAGCCTCAGCTACCTCGACGCGGTCAATCCGAACGGGACACTGAAGTGGACGAAGTTCGACGGAGGGGTTCTGCAGCACCCGACCGTCGACCCGCAGAACACGCAGATCATCGCCGGGGACGCGCCGAACTACGGTCAGCCCGGTTCCGTGCGCGACTTCGGCGCCGCGGACGGCCACGTGCAGTGGGATCTGGCGCTGCCGTCCGAGAACGGCGGCTACCAGGTTGTGGAATCTCGACCACGGTTCGCCGCCGACGGAAAGACCGTGTACTTCGGGACCTTCGTCTCGGCACCCGACAGTCCCGACCAGTATGCGTACCTGTACGCGGTGGACACGAGCGGTGGCCAGTCACCACCGCCGCCGCCGCCGGGTGCCGCACTCGGGTCGTTGTCGGTCTCGCCGCCCCAGGTCCGGGGCGGATCGCGGGCAACCGGCACCGTCAAGCTGACGGCCGCTGCTTCCGGGAACGGCGCCGTCGTCAGGCTCACGAGCAGCCAGCCGAGCGTGGCGACCGTTCCGCCGAGCGTCACGATCAAGGCGGGGTCGACGGCCGCGACGTTCACGATCGCCACGCGGCCGGTCATGCGCGCCACGTCGGTGTCGATCGCGGGCGCCTACGCAGGCGGGACGAAAGCGTCCCAGCTGAGCGTCACCCGCTGAGGCTCGTTCTGGTCCCGGTCCGGCGCGCCGTCCGCCGGTCCGGGACCGGTCTCAGTCGACGCTCTCGACGAGGAAGGCGACCCGCACGTGCGCTCGCCACTCGTCGAGCGAGTCGCCGCGCAGCCCGGTCGAGACGACGTCGACGGCCTTGATGTTGCGGAGCGTCTTCCGAGCCTCCGCGAGCGCCTGCTGGACAGCGTCGTCAGAGCTCGACGTCGAGCTTCCGACCAGCTCGATGATCTTGACCACGGCCATGTCTCTCTCCTTTCCTTATTGTGCGGTCATGCCGGCGGAGCGTAGATGATCCTCGACCTCTCGATCGACGAGCTGCTTTCGACGACGCGGTGCGTCCGCCGCCGGCTCGACCTGACCCGTCCGGTCGAGCGCGAGGTGCTGGAGGAATGTCTCTTGCTCGCCCAGCAGGCCCCGACCGCGAGCTACCGAGAGGACTGGCACTTCGTCGTCGTGACGGACGCGGCGCAGCGCGCGGCGCTCGGCGAGCTCTGGCGCGAGGGCGGCCGCAAGTACCTGGGCCGGATCGACCCGGCTGCGATGAGCGACCTGCCGCCGGCACGCCGGCGCCTGCTCGAGTCAGTCCTCCATCTCGTCGACCACATTCACGAGGTGCCGGTGCACGTGATCCCGTGCATCGAGGGCCGGACCGACGGCCAGCCGGGCCCGTTGCAGTCCGGTCGCTGGAGCACGATCGTCCCCGCCGCGTGGAGCTTCATGCTCGCGGCACGCTCGCGCGGCCTCGGCTCGTGCTGGACGAGCTTCCACCTCTTCTTCGAGCGCGAGGCGGCGGACATCCTCGGCCTCCCCTACGACGAGATCATGCAGGCGGCCCTGCTCCCCGTCGCCTACACCATCGGCACCGACTTCCGGCCCGCGCAACGCAAGCCGCTGGACACGATGGTGCACTGGGACCGCTGGTAGAGACGGCGCCGACCGGGAAGACGTAGGACATGGACCGGCCGGGCTGAGCCGCCCGCCGGTCGGCCGAATGCCGGCGACCATTCTTCAAAGCGGCCAGGTCGTGGACTGACAGCCCGCGCAGCGCGTCCACGACCAGTCGGGGAGTCGGTATGTGAGACTGACCCGGCACCTGACGCTTCGTCCCTCTCGACGATGCTGGCGCACGAATACGTCCAGAGAAGGATTGGAGACAGACATGTCTGACTCTGTGACCGTGGCAGGCGCGCTTGACCACGTGGTTGTCGTGTTGTTCGAGAACCGTTCTCTCGACAATGTGCTCGGGCATCTGTACAGCCCTGGTGACGGCAGGACGTTCGAGGGCGTGGTCGGGAAGGAGTTGAGCAACCCGATCCCTGACTGGGCTGAGCATGGTGCTGAGCGGAAGGTGGTGCCGTACACGGTCGGGACGGATATGGACGCGCCCAACCCGGACTCGGGCGAGGAGTGGTACCACACGAACACGCAGCTGTTCGACGTCCTCGACGAGCACAACCGATTCAAGATCGGCGAGGAGGTGACTGCGCCGTGGAACGCGCCGCCACCGGGTGCGACGCCGACGATGGACGGGTTCGTGACCGACTACATCAGCACGTTCACCGCCGAGATGGGCCGTCAGCCGACCTACGACGAGTACTCGCAGATCATGACCGGGTACACGCCGGAGCAGTTGCCGGTGCTGAACGGGATCGCGCGTGAGTTCGGTGTCTTCGATCACTGGTTTTCGGAGGTGCCGTCGCAGACGTTCATGAACCGATCCTTCTGGACGGCGGCGACATCGTCCGGGATCGTCGTGAACGGCCCGGTGAAGAAGTGGTTCACCAAGAACGACGCGGAGACGATCTTCGAGCGGCTCGAGCAGCACGGCAGGAGCTGGAAGATCTACGTCATGGAGCCGATGCCGCTGTCGTTTCACGGCGTCATCCACTACTCGCGCTTGAAGGATCGCCTGGCGACGAACGTGGTCCCGTTCGCCGAGTTCGAACGAGACGCGGCCGCTGGAACGCTGCCCGACTTTTCGCTGATCGAGCCGAACATGATCGGCGGGCACGGCGACTACCACCCGGCATTCGGTCGTTCGCTGGGCGTCACCGTCGACGCCCAGGCGTTCGACGCTCCGTCCTCGCTACTGGCCGGCGAAGCCTTCCTCGAGCGCATCTTCAACGCCTACCGCTCAAGCACGTCTGATTCTGGCTCGAATGTCTGGAACACGACCCTGCTGATCGGCTGGGACGAGCCGGGCGGAACCTACGACCACGTACCCCCAGGCCCAGTACCCCCGCCGGAAAAGACCGGACCTGCCGGCGAGTTTGGCTTCACGTTCGACCGATCCGGTTACCGCGTACCGGCGATCCTCGTCAGCCCCTGGGTCCCGCAAGGATCCGTGTTCAACGACGAGTACCGCCACACCTCGCTGATCGCCACCCTGCGGAAGGCCTGGGACCTCGGCGAACCTCTCACCCAGCGCGACGCCTCTGCACGCACCTTCGACGACCTCTTCACCCTCGACATGCCGCGCGACCCAGAAACATGGGCGACCATCACCGCCCTCCCCGTCCCTGAATGGCATCTCGACGAGGACGCCCTCAACAAGGGACTCAGCGGACTCGGCAAAAGCATCGGGCCAGGCATCGTCGAACACGCCAAAGAACTCGGAGTCGAACTGCCAGCAGAGCTCAACGACCCCACCACCGAACCCACACCCTCGGTCATCCTCGACCTCATCAGACACGCCGCCTGGCACTACTTCCCCCTGCTCGCACCCTAGATGTCCCCGACCGTCGGACCGGCGGGCTGGGGCGGTCCCCCTCGCGGGTTCGGAGGTCGCGACCGGCTCGACGAAGCAGGCGATCGCCGCCGCACCGCCCGGCGTGAGGGCGGCGGTCGTCCATGCCGCACGGAGCGCGTTCGTCTCGGGGCTGAACGCCATCCTGCTCGTCGCGGCGTTTCGTCGCCTTCGCGGGAGCGGCGGCCGGCTTCGCGCTCGTGCGGCGCCGCGACTTCGTGCCGCACGCACGTCCCGCCGGCGCGCGCGGCGAGTGAGATACCCTCGGCGCCGCCATGTGCTTCGACCACGACTCCTTCCCACCGATCCCGGTCATCTCGGGCGCGGCGCTCTCGCACGACGAGCTCGTGCTGGAGGCGCGCGACGGCAACCGCTTCGCCGCGTTCGCCGCGCTTCCCGACGAGGCGGCCTCGACCGGCGTCGTGATCCTGCCCGACGTCCGCGGCCTCTACCGCTTCTACGAGGAGCTCGCACTGCGCTTCGCCGAACGCGGCTATGCAGCGATCGCGTTCGACTACTTTGGGCGCACGGCCGGCGTCGGCAAGCGTGACGCGGACTTCGAGTACATGCCGCACGTCCAGGCGACGACGGGCGACGGGATCCAGGCGGACGTCGGCACCGCGGTCGAGTGGCTGCGGATGCGCGCCGGCGTCGAGTCGGTCTTCACCGTCGGCTTCTGCATGGGCGGGCGCCAGTCGTGGCTGTCCGCGACCGGTGGCCACGGGCTCGCAGGCGCGGTCGGCTTCTACGGCCGACCCGGCCAGGGGCAGGACGGGACGCCGGGCCCGGCGCAGCGTGCAGGCGAGATGACCTGTCCGATCCTCGCGCTCCAGGCGGGCGACGACCAGCACATCACCGCCGAGGACAACGAGGCGTTCGACCAGGCGCTCGATGCGGCCGGCGTCGTGCACGAGCTGGTCACGTACGACGGTGCGCCGCACAGCTTCTTCGACCGGCGCCAGGAGGACTTCGCGGCCGCCTCCAACGACGCCTGGGCCCGCGTCGTCGCGTTCCTCGACCGGCACGCTAGCAGCTAGCCGGAGCAGGGCTTCCGCCGCCGATCACGAACGTCACGGGCGGCGCAAACGATCGCGCCGACCCGACCATGGACGTCGATCGGACACGAGCCGACTGGCCACACTGGCCCGACCGGGCCAACGGTCCCGCGCGCCGCGACCGCCTTGGCCGGCGGCTCTTCCGCGACTCCGAGCACGAGGCGGCGATCGAGCGAACGCAGGCGGCAATCATGCAGCTCGAGCTGGCCGCCGCCGCGAAGGCGGCGCAGGTTGGGCGCCTCGAGGAGGCGATCGCGGAGAGCAACGGCGCCGCCGCCGCGGAGCCCGAGCCAGAACGTGAGCCTGAGCCGGGCGCGACCTACCTCATCTTCGTCTGGACGCCGGGCGGCTACGGTCTGCACGCGGCCGAGGGAAATGCACCCGAAGCCGGAACCCGGCTCTCGATCGCCGGTGCGGAGCACGTCGTCGCCAGGCTCGGCCCGTCGCCGCTCCCCGGCGACCCTCGCCGCTGCGCGTACCTCGATCCCACCTGAGCAGCGCGCGCGAACGTCTTCCGTTGCGCCGGCAGCCGGTGGCTTGACGTCCCAGTAAATGTAAGTCTATACTTACGGTTAGTGAATACTTACCGAGAGAACGGCATTGGTGTCCTCGGCGACGCGACGCGGCGGGCGATCTTCGAACGGCTCGCACGCGGCCCGTGCTCGGTGGGCGAGCTCGCCGAAGAACTGCCGGTGACGCGACCCGCGGTGTCCCAGCACCTGCGCGTGCTGAAGGACGCAGGCCTCGTCTTCGACCGCCCGGTCGGGACGCGGCGGCTCTACCAGCTCGACCCGGACGGCGTCGGCGCCCTCCGCGCCTACGTCGACCGGTTCTGGACACAGTCTCTCGCCGCGTTCAAGGCCGCGGCGGAGCAGGACTCGAAGGAGGAGTGATGGTGCAAGACGTGACCGATCTCGCCGTCCACAAGACGATCACGGTCGCCGCTCCGCAGCGGCGCGCGTTCGACGTGTTCACGACCGGCATGTCCGACTGGTGGATGCGCGACAGCCACCACATCGGCGAGACGGCACCCGAGGCCGTGGTCATCGAGCCGCTGGCCGGCGGGCGCTGGTTCGAGCGGGCCCCGGACGGGACGGAGTGCGACTGGGGTCGGGTGCTGGAGTGGGAGCCGCCGGCGCGCGTCCTGCTCGCGTGGCATCTCGACGCCGACTGGAAGTACAACCCGGACCCGGCGAAGGCGACCGAGCTCGAGGTGCAGTTCGTCGCGGAGGGCCCGGACACGACCCGCGTCGACCTCGTTCACCGCGGCCTCGAGATCCACGGCGAGCGGGCACAGGCGGTGCACGATGGGATCGACAGCCCGGAAGGCTGGAGCGGGCTGCTCAGGCTGTACGCGGCGGAGGCGGCCAAGGGCTAGCCGCGACCTGCCCCGTACAGCGCCCTGTGGACGCAAAGTTGCACAATCGTCACACCTCGGGCACACATTCGTGCGCACTTCGTCGATAGCGTCGACGCCGGGTGGCGGGTGGACATCTTCCCCACCCTGGGTGGGGAGTGGACCAGCGCCCTCACGGGCAAAGTCGCGTCCGGGGCAGGGCGCACCGAGTGGATCGACTGACGGGCCGGGGCGAGCGATCCCTCCGTGCTCGCGTTGTCGGCGATCACGGTCGAGAAGCGAACGGGTACTCACCTGCGCAGGTAGCCGAGCAGCAGCCAAGAGGTCGCGAGAAGCCTGGAGGCCGCTCGGTGGCGGCCTCCAGGCTCTGCGTGTGACGATGCGAAAGAGCGGTGTCTAGGGCGCGTAGCCGCCGGTGCCGCCACTACCGGTCGGGCCGGTCGAGCCGCCGCCGCCGCCGTAGCCGCCGCCGCCCGAGGGCGCAGCGGGCTGGACCGCAGTGCCCTTGGCCGTGACCGCGTACCAGTCACCGCCGAAGGCATGGACGTCCTGGCCCTTTGTCGAGCCGGCCGCCTTGTCGAACTTGAACCAGTACAGCGGATGCTTGTTGTACGTGACCTGGAGCGTTCCATTCGTGCGCTTGGTCGTGCCGAGCTTCGACGCACTGGCGCCCGCGCCGGCCTTCGGCTTCCCGGTCGTCAGGTACGGCGGCCAGTTCGCCGCGCAGCTCGCGTAGCACGAACTCTTCGTGCCCTTGTCCTTCTCGAACAGGTAGAGCGTCTTGCCCTTGCTGTCCACGAGGACGGTGCCGATGCTCGTCTTCCGGGTCTTGACCTGACTCGGCGCGCGCGTGGCGGCAATCGCCGTCGCGGTCACGGCCAGCACCACGAGCACGGCGGCGACGGCGACGAGACGGTTGTTCAGGAAACGGGACTTCACACGGACCCCCTCTTGCGTGTTTGCGTTCTCCTTTGATCCTACGGATCCGGCAGCGACGTGGATTCCTCCGAGACGCGCGGAGGCGCCCGCAGACGCCTCCGCGCGTCGGAGCGAGAGGGTGCTCAGTGGTCGGGTGCCACCTCGACCCGGCCGAACAGCCCGTGGGATTCGGCGTCGGGCCCGGCCGCGAAATAGAGCGCGTTCTTCGCGCCCGACCCGCTGCCGTTGCCGAAGCCGATCCCCCAGAGCCCGTCGATCGTGAGCTTCTTCTCGTGGTCGCCCCGGAGCTGGCCCCCTGGCTTGAACTCGCCGTTCTTCTTCGGCTCGAACACGTTGATCCTGCCGTCGCCGAAGTTCCCGACGAGGAGGTCGCCGCTCGCCTCGCCGAAGTTCGACGGCGCCATCGCGATCCCCCACGGTGCGTTGAGATCGCCATGCTGCGCGACGCGGGCGAGCAGCGTCCCGTCCGTCGAGTACTCGTCGACGACGCCGAGTCCGTGGCCGTCGACCTCGTCGTCACCGGTGGCGGCCTTCTTCGCATAGGTCACGAAGATGTTCCCGCCGACGTTCTGGATCCCGAAGGGCGCGTAGCCCTTGGGCAGCTTCGGATCGACGAAGCCGCCGGGAACCTGGGTGAAGCTGCTGTCGAACACGTCGACCCTGGCGTTGCCGAAGTCGGTCGCGTACAGCCGGTCGCCGGCGATCGCGAGCCCCTTGAAGACGGCGTCCTCACCGGAGCGGTCGACCACGACGAAGGACTGAGTCGACCGCGGCGGCGGCGGCACGCCCGGGTTCCAGCCACGGATCTTCCCGTCCTCGCTCGCGAACATGAACACGGACTGGCCGGAATGGCCGTTCCCATCGCTGACGACGAACCCGGAGCTCCCGTTGAAGACCGTTCCGGTCGGGCCGCCGCCGACGGTGACGACGAGCGGCGGCGGTGGCGGCGGCTGGAACTGGGCGACGCCGTTGCCGTCGTAGAGCGTGGACACGTTCGTACCGTTGTCGGCGACCCACCAGGGCGACGTGGAGCTGGCCGTGATCCCCCACGAGTTGACGAGGTTCGGGTCGGTGTGATCGGCCTTCCCCGGCTGGTCGGACACGAGCGCGTGAACCGTGTAGCGGTCTTCCTTCTTCTTCGACGCCGTCGAGGCACCCGACGCCGCCACCCCGGCGGCAACCACAGCCGCGGCCAGGATCGCCGCGGTCAGCCTCGGTTTCCGGACGATGCGATGCATCGATTCCCCTTTCGTCGGACCGAAGCCCTCCGACTAGGGCCTACGAGGCTTCCGCCGGGGCGGTTCTGTAAAGCCGGTGCTCGAGGCGCTCGTAGCGCCTGGCGGCGACCGCTAGGAGGCGACGCGCTCGAGAAGCACGACGGGAATCGGGCGCGTCGTCTTTTGCTCGTAGTCGGCGAAGTTCGGGTTCACGCGCTTCTGCTCGTCCCAGATCCGCTCGCGCTCCTCGCCCTCCGTCACGCGGGCTCGCACGGGGACGGTCTCCGTGCCCACCTCGACTGCCGTGTCCGGGTGGGCGACGAGGTTGTGGTACCACGCCGGGTTCGTGTCTGCGCCCGCCTTCGATCCGAACACCGCGAAGGCGTCGCCGACCGGCAGGTAGACGAGCGGGTTGACGCGCTCGGTACCGGTCTGCGCGCCCTTGTGGTGGAGCAAGAGCAACGGACGACCTTCGAATTGCGCGACCTTGCCGCCGTTCGCGCGGAACTCGTCGATGACGCCGCGATTCCAGTCGTCGTACTCGGCCACGCGAGTGGGATCAGCTTCGCTTGCGCTGCTGCTCGAGCTTGCGCCGCTGAGCACGGTTCATCGCGACCGGCGCCTGCTCGGTCTGCATGGTCGCGTCCATCACGGCCTTCCGCTCCGCTGCCGAGAGCTGCGACATCGCCTGCTGCGCCCGGCGCGGGTCACGGCCTGCGCCGGCCCGCTCGAGCTTCTTGACGGCACTCGCGAGCTCGGGGTCGGACCGTTCGAGGGCCGCTTCCGACATCTTCTTCAGCCCCTTGCCCAGAATCGGCACCTTCATCAGGAACTGGACGATCGGCCGCAGGTAGCGCCCGCCCTTGATCCGCCCGAGCAGGGCGAAGATCCCCAGCACGACCACGAGCGCGACGAGGATGAAGACCGGGATCAGGAAGAACCACACGGCGGCATCCTAGCGAGGGCCGCCGGTTTCGGGCACGGCAGGTCGACTACGTCTTCGGTGTGACGACGAACGTCCCGTTCATCGTCCGGAAGTGCGCGGAGCAGGCGAACACGTACGACCCCGGGACGAGGCGCAGCGTGTACTTCCTCGTCCCGACCCACGGGATCCCGGTCGTCAGCAGGCGTCTGTTCTGGGTCTGCGAGCCGAGCGCGAAGTTGTGGATCTTCGAGTAGTCGTGAACGACCAGCCTGTACGTGCCGGCCGGAAGGCTCTTGACCTTGCGGCCGTTCGCGAACGTGAGCGTGATCGTGTAGGCGTCGTGCAGGCCGACCTTGCCGACCAGCGTCGGGTTCGTCGCCGCCGTCCGGGCCGACGCGGACGACGCCAGAGCCGCGCCGGCCAGTGCAGCTGCCACGAGAGTTCGCATGCGCCGAGGATCGCGGTCGCGTCATGATCCAGTCAACTGTTCTTCCGAAGAGAAGATCGAACCGTTGATCCGCATCAAGCTGCCGACCCATCCCGCCGAGCACGTCGCGTTCGCCTGCTCGCCCCTGCTCGAATGCGTCCTCAGCCTCCACGTCCTCGCCGGGCCGAAGCACCATGCGCTGCAGCACGACTGGGTGCGCCGGATGCAGCGCGCTCGACCCCGACCTCAAGCGGCAGATCGAGGCGTTCTCGTTCCTCTACCGGAGGCACCTGCCGGACTTCCTCGTGCCGAGCCCGCTCGGCCCGGCGGAGAGCTTCGACGAGGAGCTCGCGCGGATCGAGGCGCTCGGGCCGGAACTCGCGCTCGAGGAGCTCGGCCGGCCGCTCTACGACCACGGCGGCCGCCACGGCGAGGGGGTGTTCGACGAGCCGGGTGTCCGCGAGACGATGCTCCTGCGTGCAGCCGCGGACGGGGAGGCATCGCGTGAGCTCGCCGAGGTCCTGCTGGACGATCCCGTCGAGCTCGGACGGCGGTTCGCAAGGCTGCTCGGCGACTACTGGCACGCGGCGTTCGAGGACGAGTGGGAGCGGATCGAGCCGCTCCTGGCCGGGAGCGTCGCCGAGGCAGGCCGGACGCTCGCCGCGGCGGGCATCTGGGCCGTGCTCGGGCGGCTGCCGCCGCGCTGCCGGGCGGACGCGACGCGAGAGGAGCTGCTGATCGACCTGCCGCACGAGCACGACGTCGTCGTCTCCGAGACGAGCCCGCTCCTCCTCTGCCCAAGCGTGTTCGTGTGGCCGCACCTGCGCGTGAACTGCGACCCGCCCTGGCCGACGGCGCTCGTCTACGCCGCGCCGTTCCTCGCCCGAGAGGCGGCGCCCCGCGTGCCGCCGGCCGAGCTCCTGCGCATCCTGCGCGCGCTCGGCGACGACACCCGCCTGCGGATCCTGAAGCTGATCGCCGAGCGGCCGCGGACGACGCAGGAGCTCGGCCCGCTCGTCGGGCTCTCCACGGCCGGCCTCTCCAAGAGCCTGCGCCGGCTCGCCGAGGCCGGCCTCGTCGTGCCGCGCCGTGAGGGCTACTACGTCGTCTACAGCCTCGATCCCGCAGCGGATCGCCGCGCTCTCCCCGGCGCTCACGGGCTTCCTCGACGATGCGGAAGGCGCAGCCTAGGCGAGCTCGGCCCGGATCAGGCGAAGGCCGACGTCCCACTCCGTCGTCGTTCGCAGATACCCGTACCGCTCGTCCCACGCGCCCGAGTCGAGATCGCGGCGGAGCTGCTCGAGCGCGCGCGTCGAGACGGCCTCCGGGAGCTGGTGCCAGACCGAGGTCGCAGCACGAATCCGGGGATCGAGATACTCCTCCGGCCTGGCCCAGAGGGTGGCGAACATGCGATCCGTGCAGTCGCGCGACGCGAGCAACGGCTGCACCGTCGCCGCCGGGAGCGCATCGAGCACCTGTTGGAGCGAGGGGGACTTCCGGGCCGGCGAGCCCATGATTTCGGGGAGGTAGTCGCGGACGATCCACTGATCTGCCCAGACCCGGGGATCGAACGTGACGACCACGACCCGGCGCCGCGCGACACGCACCATCTCCCCGATGCCGGTGTCGACGTCGCTCCAGTGGTGGAGCGTGATGACCGCCATCGCCGCGTCGAACGAGTCGTCGGCGAACGGAAGCTCCTCGGCGTATGCCTGAACCGCCCGGGCAGCGCCGGGAGCGCGCTGCGCGATCATCACATCCGAGGGCTCGACGGCGGTCACGTCGCGGTCGGTCGGCTCGTACGAGCCGGTGCCCGCCCCGACGTTGACGACGGTCTGCGCGTCGCCGAGTGCCTTCCAGATGGGCTCGGCCAGCCTCGGGTCGGCCCGGCGAATGACCCCGTAGGTGCGGCCAATCCGATCGTAGAGCGCCTTCGAGCCGATCGAAGAACCCTAGCTCGCACGTCGATACCAGAGTCTGCTCGCCGCGTACAAGACGCGGCGCAGGCCTCGGCCTAGCGTCAGCGGTGTTGCGAACGAGCAGGACAGACCGTGAACGCGGGGCCGATTCTCCGGGCCTGTGCTTGCCCTGTCGCTCCTCCTTGCAACTGAACCGTTCGTGGGCGGAGGTGTGGGGCCCTCCCCCACGCCTCCGCCGGTTCCGGTGAAGCGATCGGAAGGAAAGGAGTCCTATGCCAAGGAAGACGATGCTCTCGGCGGCGTTCGCCGGGCTCGGTCTCGTGATGATCGTCGCGGCGATCTTCGCCGGGACTGCGAGCTCGGCTTCGAAGCCGGCAGCCAAGCCCGTCTCGAAGCACGCGCTCAAGGGCGGCACGCTGCGCGTCAACGCCTCGAACAACGACTTCGAGTTCTCGGACCCCGGCCTCGCCTACGACACGCTCGCCTGGTCGATGCTCTATACGACGCAGATGCTGCTCGTGAACTTCCCGGAGAAGAGCGGCCAGGCAGGGAGCGTGCTGTACCCCGAGGCGGCGACGTCGTTCCCGACCGTGTCGAAGAACGGGAAGACGTACACGTTCCACATCCGACCGGGCTTGAAGTTCTCTGACGGCTCGGCCGTGACTGCCGCCGCGTATCAGCGCGCCTGGGAGCGGAACCTGAGCCCGAAGATGGGCTCACCCGTGGGGGTCAACGACCAGTTCCAGAGCGTGATCGTCGGCGCGCAGTCGTTCCTGGACGGCAAGGCCCAGAAGATCTCGGGCATCACCGCCAACGGCCTGACGCTCACCTTCCACCTGACGAAGCCGAATCCGACCTTCACGGCCTTCCTCGGCATGCAGTGGTTCGGAGCCGTCAAGCCGGACATGCCGTACACGACGACTGGCGTCACCGGCTCCTATCCGTCCGCGGGGCCGTACTACATCCAGAGCCGTGACGTCGGCCGCTCGCTCGTGGAAGCCCGGAACCCGTACTACAAGGGCTCCCGCCCCGCCAACCCGGACAAGATCGTCTGGACGGCGAACACGGACCAGGACCAGACGCTGCTGCAGGTCAGGGCGGGGCAGGTCGACGTCGACGCGGCCGGGCCGCCTCCGACCGCGAACGCCTCGCTGGCACAGCAATACGGCGTCAACAAGCGCCGCTTCTTCGTCGGCGGCTCGTCGTGCGTCATCTACTGGTCGCTGAACACGTCGCGGGCGCCGTTCAACACGCTCGCCGCGCGCAAGGCGGTCAACTGGGCGCTCGACCGCCCGGCGATGACGAGGCTCTACGGCTTCCTGGGCGCCAAGCGCTCGGACCAGATCCTGGTCCCGGGCGTGCCCGGCTACAAGCCGTACAACCTCTACGCCTTCCGCGGGGCCAACCCGACGGTCGCGAAGAAGATCGACCCGTCACTCGCGGGCCAGACGGCCGTGGTCTTCCACTCGACGAGCTCGCTGGCGGTGAACACGTCCCAGGTCGCCGCGTTCAACCTCTCGAAGATCGGCATGAAGACGAAGGACCGGCCGGTGCCGGGGTCGATCTACTACAAGACGCTCGGTACCAAGGGCGTCGACTACGACCTGGGTCGTGCCGGCTGGTGTGCGGACTACTTCGACCCGTTCGACTACATCAACGTCAACCTCGACGGCCGGTCGATCCAGGACGCGAACAACGTCGACTACGCGTACCTGAACAGCTCGAAGCTGAACGGCCTGATGGACAAGGCGGCCGACGCTCTCGGGCAACGCGCGGACGCTCGCGTACCAGAAGCTCGACTACACGATCATGAAGGACTACGCGCCGTGGGTTCCCTACTCGATCATCAACGGCGTCTTCTTCGTGTCGTCGAAGGTCCACAACTACGTCTACTCCTCGTACTTCGCGGAGCCGGACTTCAACGCGCTCTCGGTCGGCTAGCGACCGTGCAGCAGGGGCGCGTGGTGGGGGGCGTCGAGGCTCCCCACCACCGCCCGCCCCACGATCAGGCCGCGGACTCGCGCGCCCGCCGACTCTTCGCGGCGAGCACGGTGCCGATCGACCAGAGAAGCGCGAGGACGAGCGGAATCGATGCGGGCTCGAGCATGATCGCGCCGCCGAGCTGCTGGTCGGCGATCAGGGTCAGGTGCTCGGGTCGCGGCACGATGCCTTCGTAGGCGGTGTAGAGCGGGCCGCGCTGCGCGAGGATGATCACGGCGAGCACGGTCTCCGCCGCCCCGGCCGCGGCGAGGAACGCGACGCGCCGCCAGTGCGTGACGCGGGCGTGGAACGGGGGCGAGTCGAGCACGCGCGACCAGAAGAGGAGCCCGAGTCCGAAGAAGAAGAGGTGCTCGCCCTCGTGGAGAGGCGCATGCCCGGCGGCGTAGTCGAACACCGCCGGCAGGTGCGACAGCCAGATCGCCCCCACGAACAGCACCCACGCGACGGCCGGGACGGTGAGCACGCGAGCGGCGGCGCGGAGCGGTGCGGCACCGCGGGAGTGCAGGAGCCAGCGGCTCGTCCGCCGCCGCCCGCCGAGTGAGAGCGGCCGCCAGAGTGCGAGCCAGGGCGCGCCGAGCACGATCAGCGGCGGCGCCACCATCTGCAGCAGCGCGTGCTGGACCATGTGCCACCAGAAGAGGCGGTCGGCGAGGCCGTCGACGGGCGGCGCGACCGCCAGGGCGAGCGCGACGAGCCCCGCGTAGAACGACTGCGCGCGCCACGGCCGCTCCCGGCGTGACCGCCCGCCCTCGAGCCCCCGCGTGCCCAGGTGGTACAGGATCGCCGCGACCACGATCCCGGTCAGAGCGAGGACGGCCATGGTCGGGAGTATCGTCGCCGGGAGTGCTGCTCGTCGACGCCCACCACGGAGCGCGCAACGTGATCTTCGCGACACTCGCCACCGGAATCGTCGCCGAGGCGATCGCGACAGCTCACGGCCGACGGAGTGAGGCGTTCAGGCCGCGCCGCGGCAGCGGGACGACAGTCGACCGCGGGACGAAGCAGGTGCTCGTGCTCTTGATGGTCGCCGGCATATTCGCCTCGGTGCTCATCGCTCGCGCCCCGTCACTTCGGGTCGGCGCGAACACCTGGCTGACATATGCGCTCGGCCTGGCGATCCTCTGCGCCGGGATCGCCCTCCGGGTCTGGGCCGTCTGGAGCCTCGGCCGGTACTTCCGCCGGGAGGTGACGATCGAGCCGGACCAGACCGTCCACCAACGCGGCCCGTACCGCTGGGTCCGGCACCCCGCCTACACCGGGGATCTGCTGATCGTGTTCGGCTTCGGGCTCGCGTGGGGGAGCTGGATCGGCGCCGCCGTCGGAACGGCAATCGCTCTCGCCGGCCACATCCCGCGGATCCGCGTCGAGGAGGCGGAGCTCACCCGCGCGCTGGGCGAGCCGTACGAGCGTTACGCGCGCAGCCACGCCCGGCTGGTCCCGGGCGTCTGGTGACGCGATTTGTGAGGCTTACGCCGTGGAGCTCGACATTCGCTATGCACGGAGCGCCGGCGTTGCGATCGCGTATCAGGTGGTCGGCGACGGGGAGATCGACCTCGTCTTTGTGCCCGGCTTTGTCTCGAACCTGGTCTACGCCTGGGAGTCCCCGTACTGGCGGCCGTTCTACGAGCGGCTCGCGCGTTCGTTCCGGCTGATCCTCTTCGACAAGCGAGGCACGGGCCTCTCCGATCGCGGCGGCTCGTTCCCGACCCTCGAGACCCGGATGGAGGACGTGCGCGCGGTGATGGAGACCGTCGGAAGCGAGCGAGCGTTGATCTTCGGCGCGTACGAGGGATGTCTCATGGCGACGCTGTTCGCGGCCACCTATCCCGGAAGCACTGTCGGCCTGGCACTGTTCCATCCGTCGCTCCTCGAGTACGTCGAAGACAGCGAGGCCGACCTGCTGTCGCTCAGGGAGCGCTGGGGAACGCAGGAGCAGTGCGACGAGATCCTCGAGGAAACCTGCCCGACGCTGGCGGGCGATCCCGAAGCTCGACGGTGGTTCGCGAACTGGCTCCGTGTGGGCGCGAGCCCGGCAATGGGCTACGAGCTGAATCGCGCCTTCTCGCAGACCGACATGCGCGACGTGTACGCGGCCGTCCGGGTGCCGACGGTCGTGCTTTACCGCGAGACACTGGGGACGCCCCCGACCGCCGACGAGTCGCGGGCCGTCGCCGCGCTCATCCCCGGTGCCCGACCGATGCGAGTCTCGGGCAGCGACTACTGGGGGATCTTCCTTTCGCCGGACATCGCGGACGAGCTCGACCACCTCGTCGCCGGGAAGGCCACGCCAACCGTTCCCGACAGCGTGCTGACCACGCTGCTGTTCACCGACATCGTCGGCTCGACCGCGCGAGCCGCCGAGCTCGGCGACCGCGCGTGGCGCGACCTGCTCGCGCAACACAACGCCGCCGTCCGCCGCGAGCTCGCCCGCTTCCGGGGCGAGGAGCGCGACACCGCGGGCGACGGGTTCTTCGCAACCTTCGACGGCCCGGCGCGCGCCATCCGCTGTGCGCAGGCGATCCTCGAGTCGGTGCAGCCGCTCGGCCTCGATCTGCGTGCCGGCATCCACACCGGCGAGTGCGAGCTCCACGAGGGCAAGGTCGCCGGCGTCGCTCTGTCGATCGGAGCGCGCGTCTGCGGCGTCGCGGGCGACGGCGAGGTGCTGGTGTCGCGAACAGTGAAAGACCTCGTCGCCGGCTCCGGCGTGACCTTCGTCGACCGTGGCCGACGCGAGCTGAAGGACGTCGGCGAGTGGGAGCTCTACGCGGTTGCCTGAGGGAATATGAGCTAACGGTATGACCGTTAGTGTTTATCGTGGAGGTTGCCGAGATCTGGCGCTACCCGGTCAAGTCGCTGCGCGGCGAACAGCTCGACAACGCGGAGCTCTCCCACGAAGGCATCCCCGGCGACCGGGTCGTGCACGTGCGGACAGCGGACGGGCGCGTCGTCACGTCCCGGATCCGCCCGCGCCTGCTGGCGCTCGCCGGCACGCTCGCACCGGACGGGGAGCCGCTGATCAACGGCCGCCCGTGGCGCGACCCTGCCTCGTTGCGCGCCGTCCGCGAGGCCACCGGGGCGGACGTCGAACTCGAGCGCTACGAGGGGCTCGACCGCTTCGACGTGCTCCCGCTCTCGATCGCCACGGACGGAGCGATCGCCGCGCTCGGCATCGACGGCCGCCGGCTTCGCCCCAACATCGCCGTCGCGGACGTCGAAGGGCTCGCCGAGCGCGAGTGGCCCGGGCATCGGCTGCTCGTCGGCCAGGCCGTGATCGAGGTCGTCAGGCTCCGGCCGCGCTGCGTGATGACGACCTTCGACCCCGACACGATCGAGCAGGACCGGAGCGTGCTGCAGCGGATCGTCGACGACTTCGACGGGCGGACCGCGCTCGACTGTCGGGTCGAGACACCGGGCCGGATCGCGGTCGGCGACCCGGTCGAGCTCCTGCCGTGAACGCGCTCGAGCTGGCGAACTCCCTCGTCCGGGGCGGCAGCAAGATCGTCGACACCCTCGACCCCGGGCTCGGTCTGCACCCGCTCCGCGACGCGGTCCGCGAGCTGTTCGACGCCGCGGCGGCCGGGACGGTGCCTTCGCGCGCAGCCATCGAGTTCGTGAACGGTCTCGCGCGAGCGCCGCGTCTCACCTGGGACGCGGCGGGTCCGGCGCTCGCGGCCGAGGAGGCCGCGGCGGAGGCGGCGCGGACGGCTGTCGAGCTGGTCGCGACAGGAGGCGTGTATCGCTGCGGCAACCCCCGGTGCGTCCACTTCTTCGTCGCGGGCAAGCGCCGCGAGTACTGCTCCGACGCGTGCGCGAACCGCGCCCGCGTCGCCCGATACGCGGCACGACGCGCTAGCGCTTCGGCGTCGGCGCGACCACGCGGGTGACGAACGTCAGCGTGGCCTTGCCGGCCCTGCCCGTCACGCTCCAGCAGCCCGCCGTCGGGAAGACGACCGCGCTCGACTGGAAGCCCCAGGGCCCGTAGCCGTCCGGGACGATGCTCCCGGCGGGCTTCGCCTGCGCGTCCAGCCGGCGGCCGGTGATCCTCAGCTGCCCGTGCGCGACACGCCACCAGGGGAACTTCATGTCGATCGCACCGTTCGGCTCGAGCTGGTCCTTCGTCGCGAAGGCGATGCCCTTCGGCCAGAGGACGACGAAGAGCTTCCCGTTGCCGTGCCAGAGGTTGCTCTTCTTCTCGCCCGGCGGCGTGCGGCCGTTCGCGAGCGTGACCTTGCACGAGGAGGAAGTGGACGCCGCGATGGTCCCCCCCGCGAGCGCGAGCGAGGCGACGGTGAAGGCGAGGGCGATCGCTGCGAGTGTCCTGACCATGGCGTTCCTACACCGGATCGGGCCGGTTGGTTCCCGTCTCAGGCGGTTGCGGCCCTGAGCGACTCCTCGAGCAGGGCGAGCCCTTCCTCGACGTCTGCCTCGTCGGCCAGGATCGGCACGAGTACGCGGATCACGTTGGAGTAGAGCCCGCAGGCGAGCAGCATCAGCCCGCGCTCGCGGGCGATCTCCGTCGTGCGCTTGGCCAGGTCGGCGGCGGGCGCCTTGCTCTGCGGGTCGGACACGAGCTCCAGCGCCAGCATCGGCCCGAGCCCGCGTACCTCGCCGACCTGCGGCACCCGTTCGGCGATGGCATCGAGCCGGGCGCGAATCTCCGTCCCGAGCGCCTCGGCCCGCGTGCGGAACTCCGGCGTCGCCACCTCGTCGAGCACGGCGAGCGCGGCGGCGCAGGCGACCGGGTTCCCGCCGAACGTGCCCCCGAGCCCGCCGGGCGGCACCGAGTCGACGACGTCGGCCCGTCCCGTGACCCCCGCGAGCGGCAGTCCGCCGCCGAGCGACTTGCCGGAGACGACGAGGTCGGGCGTGACGCCCGAGTGCTCGATCGCCCAGACAGGCCCGGTGCGGCCGATCCCGGACTGGATCTCGTCGGCGACGAAGAGGATTCCGTGCTCGCTTGTGAGCGCGGAGAGCCGCCCGAGAAAGTCGGCCGGCATCGGGATGAAGCCGCCCTCGCCCTGAACCGTCTCGAGCACGACACACGCGACCGAGCCGGGGTCGACCTCGCCCTTGAACAGGTGCTCGAGCGCCTCGATCGCCGCGTCGGTGTCGACGCCGCGATACGGGTACGGCGCCGGCGCGCGGTAGACCTCGGGCGCGAACGGGCCGAAGCCGAGCTTGTACGGCGCGACCTTGCTCGTCATCGTCATCGTCAGCAGCGTCCGGCCGTGGAAGGCGTAGTCGAAGACGACGACCGCGGGCCTGCCGGTCGCGACACGCGCGATCTTGACCGCGTTCTCGACCGCCTCGGCGCCCGAGTTGACGAGCACGCTGCGCTGCTCGCCGTCCCCGCACGGGGACAGCTCGGCGAGCCGGCGGCAGACCTCGATGTACGGCTCGTAGGTGCCGACCATGAAGCACTGGTGCAGGTAGCGGTCGACCTGCTCGTGGATCGCCGCGACCGCGGCCGGGAAGCCGTGGCCCGTGTTCTGGCAGCCGATACCGCCGGCGAAGTCGACGTAGCTCTTGCCGTCGACGTCCCAGATCCGCGCGCCTTCGGCGCGGGCGACGACGACCGCAGCGGCGGCGACGCCGCGCGCGACGTAGCGCGATCGCTCGGCCAGCACGCGCTCGGTTTCGGTGCCCTTCGTCGTCGCCATGCTTGCAGGGTAAACGCGATTCGCTAGCCTCGGGGTCGAGAAAACGACGAGCGGGGAGATGCGAGCGATGGCAGTCGTGACCGGCAAGGACGAGCAACTTCTGATCGGCGGCGAGTGGGTCGCGGCCGCGTCCGAGGAGCGCTTCGACGTGACCAACCCGGCGACCGGCGAGATCGTCGGCAGCATGCCCGACGGCGCGCAGGAGGACGTGCAGGCGGCGATCGACGCGGCCGCCGGTGCACTCGACGGCTGGAAGTCGCTGGCCGCGATCGAGCGCGCCCGCATTCTCCGCCGCGCGGCCGACGTCATCCGCGAGCGCAAGGACGAGATCGCCGCGGTGATGACCGCCGAGCAGGGCAAGCCGCTCGCCGAGGCGGCGGGCGAGGTCGACTACGCGGCCAGCTTCTTCGAGTGGTTCGGCGGCGAGGCCGAGCGCGTCTACGGACAGGTAGCGCTCGCCAACAACCCGGCGAACCGTGTCCTCGTGCTGCGCCAGCCGGTCGGAGTCGTCGCCGCGATCACGCCGTGGAACTTCCCGGCCGCGATGATGACACGCAAGCTCGGGCCGGCGATGGCCGCGGGCTGCACGAGCGTCGTCAAGCCCGCCAGCGCCACGCCGCTCACCGCCGCGCTCGTCCTGCGCGCGATCGAGGACGCAGGCGCGCCTCCGGGCGTCGTCAATCTCGTCACCTCGCGCTCGTCCGGGATGGTCGCCGAGACGATCTTCTCCGACCCGCGCGTGCGCAAGGTCTCGTTCACCGGCTCGACCGAGGTCGGCAAGGAGCTGATCCGGCTCTCCGCGAACCAGGTGAAGCGGCTGTCGCTCGAGCTCGGCGGCCACGCGCCCTACCTGATCTTCGACGACGCCGACCTCGACGAGGCCGTCGACGGCCTGATCGCCTCGAAGTTCCGCAACGCCGGCCAGACCTGCGTCTGCGCCAACCGCACCTACGTCCAGAGCGGCGTCTACGACGAGTTCGTCGCGCGCGTCGCCGAGAAGGTGACGCGGATGGTGGTCGGCCCTGGCGACGCTCCCGGCGTCACGATCGGCCCGCTGATCAACGACGCCGGCGTCGACAAGGCCGAGGAGCACGTCCAGGACGCGGTCGCGAAGGGCGCGCACCTCGTCACGGGCGGCGAGCGGCTCACGGACGGCGAGTTCGCGCGCGGCTCCTTCTTCGCGCCGACGGTGCTCGAGGGCGTCACTCCGGACATGCTCATCTGCTCCGAGGAAACGTTCGGCCCGGTCGCCGGCATCTCGCGCTTCGAGACGGAAGAGGAGGCGATCCGCCTTGCGAACGACTCGGTCTACGGGCTCTGCGCCTACTTCCACACGCGCGACTACGCGCGCCTCCTGCGTGTGGCGGAGAAGCTCGACTACGGTATCGTCGGCGCGAACGCGGGGATCATCAGCGCCGCCAACGCCCCCTTCGGCGGCGTCAAGGAGTCCGGCTACGGCCGCGAGGGCGGCTCGGTCGGGATCGACGAGTACCTGGACGTGAAGTACGTGCTCGTCGCCGGCGTCGGCACCTGAACCGGCACGTCGCCAACGCAATAGGACTCCCCGCCGTGGCCGAAGCAGCGCCTGCGTCGACGTCGAGCCCTCAGGCCGCGGACTCGAACCGTTCGAAGCGAACGGCTAGTCGCTCTCGATCCGGATGCAACGCGCTCCTGCGTGGAAGCTCGATCGCACGACCCTGGAATCCCTTCAACACGTCGAGCATCGGGCCGTCATCGTCATCGAGGAGCCGACCGGCGACGTGAACGACATAGTCGGGCGAGATGCCAACAAGATCCTGATCGAAGGCTCGATGATGAATCGAGCAGAGGCTCAGCCCGTTCGGAACCTCGGGCGTGCCGGTCGGCTCGAGATCCCCGACGATGTGCGCAGCGTCGAGTAGCCGGACTTCCTTGAGCCTGCAGATCGCACACTGGTCTCGATAGGCGGGGATCACGAGCCCGCGGAAGCGTCCTTGGTGCATCCGCACCTTCACCTCGCGATTTGCGTAGCGTCGCTCGATCGGGTCGAGCGGCAGGATCGGCTCTTGCTCGTCCAGAGGCCCACGCATCGCGCCCTTCGAGACTTGGACGAACCGAGTCACTGGACCGTCGGCCGTCACGAAGCACGGGTAGAAGGGCTCATAGATACCCGGCCGAGTCGAGAAAGAAGTACACGAGCGGAGTTCGGAGCGCCGCCGCAGCACGTAGGGCGCGATTGTCCGCCTGGTTGACGTCGCCCGCTCTGTACGCGTAGCTGAACGAGCCGTCGGCGGCCTCGGCATCGTCGTAGGGCGAATCGTGAGACGTCTGGATCGCGAGAGCCGCTGGGCCGCGCCTGGGCGGCAGCGCGAAAGATGCCCTTCTGTCGGTTCAAAAATGGAACGCGCCGGCCGCGAAACGGAAACCCCTCGCTGAGAACCGTCCGATACGGGAGTTCGTCGCCGTATCGCGCCTGGAGAACTGCGAGTCGCGCGAAACACGCAGCACGGATGTCCTCGTCTCGCTCCACGCCGCGATCCTAAGACCTGGCACGCCGGCGTATTGGTCCGTCGAGAGCCCGGCCGTAATGTCGGCGCCGGAGCCCCCTAACCCGTTAGGCGAAGCCGCTCCAGGAGCTCGGCCACCTGGCGTTCGAGCGCCGCCACGCGCTCTTCCAGCGAGTCGCGTGGCGGCGGCGCAAACGTCTCGGCAGATGAGTCGTCGTCGTGCGAGCCGAGGAGCTGCTCCCAGCGATCTTCCTTCTGGCCGGGGCGCCGGCCGAGCCTCCGGACGAGCTCACGCTCGGCGAGGTGCTGCAGCGTCGCCTCGATCTCGGCCGGCGAGTCGAACCGGTGCAGTCGCTCCGTGCGCTGCTTGAGCTCGCCCGGCGTCTGCGGGCCGCGAAGCATCAGCACGGCGAGCAGCGAGATCGCCGGGCCGTCGAGCACGAGCGTCTCGTCGAGCAGATGGCGGTACTTGGCCGCGCGGCTGCCGGCGCCGCTCGCGAGCCTTGCCCAGCGCTTGCGATCGAGCCGTTCGAGTGCCTGCCTGATCGTCGGCTCGTCGTACTCGACCACGGGATCGCGGTTGGTGGACTGGTTGCAGGCGAGCCGGAGCGCATTCAGCGACAGCGGGTAGACGTCGGGCGTCGTGCGCTGCTTCTCGATCAGGCAGCCGAGGACACGGATCTCGACGGCGTCTGCATCCATGGCTCGCAGCCTAGTCGCGCGGGTCCCATCTCACGCAGGCGGATTCAACTGAAAGGGCCGAGCGCTTCGGTAGCTAGTAGACGATCTCCTCCTCGACCTCGACCACGGTCGGGCCGGACTTGTCCGCGAAGCGGTCGAGCACCCCCGACGCGAGCAACCGCTCGCGCCCGGCCCTGGCGTCGTCGGCCGAGCCAAACTCGACCTGGATGAACACCTGGTTCGGATCGTCGACGCTGCGGTAGATCCGGTAGCCCTTCGCGTCGCGCCTCGTCTGCGGGACGTCCTTATCGAAGTTCGGCTTCCACGCGTCGTAGTCGCCGACCTGGATGCGGGTCATGATGAACGCCATCGTTCCTCCTCCGGTTCGAGCTGTCGGCCGGGAGATACCCGGATCGATGAGGAGTTCAATCCTCCGCTACGCCGCCTGTCCAGGGCGCTTGGTCAGCAGCTTCTCGACTCCTGCGATCACGATCCGACCGGGCGTAGGCTCCTGCAGTGACCGGAGCCGCCGATCCCCCGCGCAGTCGCCGCGTACTCCGGCTGATCGCGCTCGAGCGGATGGTGCGCGGGCTGATCCTGCTCGCCGCCGGGATCTACCTGCTCTCCCACCTCGGCAGCGACCTGGGCCGAGTGGCCGACCGGATCATGCGCGATATCGAGCTCGATCCGCGGCGGCCGCTCCTGCACCGGGTCGTCGCGTACCTCCACAATCTCCACGCCTCGCAGGTCCGCATCGTCGCCGCCGCCGCTCTCGGCTACGGCGTGCTCGAACTGGTCGAGGGAGTCGGCCTCTGGCTCGACCAACTCTGGGCCGAATACCTGACGGTGACCGCGACCGCGCTGCTGATCCCGTGGGAGCTCTACGAGCTCGTACGGAACCCGACCGTCTGGAAGGCGGGCGGACTGGCGCTCAACGTCCTGATCGTGATCTACCTGGCGCATCTCCTGAGGCGGCGCGTCCGGGCACCGCAGCCGCAGCCCGGTAGCGCACAGGAGCCATCGCAGCGCCGCCCGGGCCCGGCGGACACATAAGGGTAGGGCTCTACGTCGCGCGCAGCGCCGCGTCGACGAGCGAGCGGGCGCTCCACTCGAGCGAGTCGAGCGCCTGCCTGCGCGAGATGCCGGCGATGTCTGTCATCACGACGACCGGGTCGATCCCCATGAGCAGGGTCAGTGAGGCAGCGAGCCTGCCGTACGTCTCCGGGTCGATCCGGTCACGCACCGGAGCGAGCGCGTCCGGGATCCAGCCGACGCGATGGCCGGGTCGAGTCACGCCCGAGGCGGGATCGAGCGAGAGCCGCAGGAGGGTGCGCAACGGCTGCTCGTTGTCGTACGCCCACTCGGCCACACGGCGGACGAGTCGGCCCACGGCCTCCGGCGTCGGAAGGCCTTCGTCCTCGGAGAGGTCGACGAGCGGGCCGCCTGCTGCGAAGAGCGCCACTTCCGCGAGCAGCATCTCCTGTGTGGGGAAGTAGCGATAGGCCGTGGCACGGGAGACCTCTGCGGCCTCCGCCGCCTCTGCGATCGTCGGCGTCCGCCCATCGCGCACCATGGCAGTGGCCGCGTCGACGAGTGCGCGCCGGGTGCGATTCTTCTGTCGCTCGCGTCCCGAAGGTTTTGCTTGACGGGCAGCCATCGTGTTTGCATAATACGGCAATCTCATGGTGAGACGCAACTCTCACAACAAGACATCCGTTTCAGAAAGGAGTCGTCATGACAGCACAGCTCGAGACCGGCACCCCCTACGCTCTCGGCCCCGGCGAAGGAGAGAAGATGGCGTGGTTCTCAGCCGGCATCACGCTGAAGGCATCCGACCCCGGGATCGGTGCCGTCGAGTGCCTGATGAGCCCCGGTGACGAACCGCCGCTGCACGTGCACGGCCGTGAGGACGAGTGGTTCTACCTGCTCGACGGCGAGATTGACTTCCACGTCGGTGACGAGGTCTTCCACGGCGTCCCGAACTCATTCGTCTCGTTCCCGCGGGGCATCCCGCACACGTTCGAGATCCTGGCCCCGACCGCACGCTTCGTCGTCTTCAACACGCCGGGTGGGTTCGAGCGGATGTTCGAGCTCGGGCCGAAGACACCGGAGGAAGCCGGACGGGCGCTGGCCGAGTTCGGCATGGAGGTCGTGGGGCCTCACCCGCGCGAAGCCCGATGACCGAGTCGCTCGTCACCCGCGTGGACGCGCGTCCGGCCGACGCACTCGAGGCTCTCCGTCGGCTCGATCTCGCTGGGCCGGTGGAACGCAGCTTCGAGGCGCTCGGCATCGTGCTCGCCGCGCCGCCGATCGTCGCCCGAGATGAGGGCGGGCAGCGGATCCGACTCGCCTGGCGCGTGGGCTGCGGGCCGGCAGAGGCATCCTGGGACACCCGCGTCGAGTCGGCCGGCGAGGAACACGTCTTCGTTCATACGACGGTCGACGCCGAGCGCTGGGGCGCGATCGGCTGGCTGCTCATGCATTTTGCGGAGGGCATGCACGCGTCGATTCGCGAATACGCGGAGGACGACGCTCGAAGCCGCCGCGCACTCAGTGCCGTGCCGCGAGCGACTCCGCGACGAGGCGTTCCTGAGGAACGCCTCGTCGCGCAGGGCTAGACGCAAGAGAGGAGGGGCCCCGTTGCTGCGGGGCCCCTCCTTGTTCCGGCCACCTCGTGCCAGGAGGAGGAAGGCTTAGGCGGTGGCGACCGGCTTGCGGCCCTGGCGGCCGGACAGGCGCCGCAAGGAGAAGAACAGGAGAGCGACGGCGCCGAGTGCGGCGGCCGTTCCGATCCCGAAGTCGCCCCACTGGAAGCCCGGGGTTCGGGTGATCGAAACGACCGGGCTGTGCGCCTGGACGGATGCGTCGACCGTGTCGGGCAAGCGGCCGTCGACCGGGGTGAGGCTCTGCGACAGCGCGATCGCCTGCTCGGTCGTCCTGATGTCCTGGGAGCGGCCGTCGATCTGCGCCATGTTCTGTGCCTGAACCGCCTGGGCGGAGTCCTTCGTGTCGGGCGAGCGGCCGTCGACCGGGGTGAGGCTCTGCGACAGCCAGAGCCCCTGCTCGGTGGCCTGGATGTCCTGGGAGCGGCCGTCGGGCATCGACTGGCTCTGCGTCGTCAGCGACTCGACGTAGGGCGTCCAGCCGTCGGGGGCGCCGTAATTGGAGACGGTGCTCGCCTTCGTCAACGAGACGACGTAGGGCATCCAGCCGTCCGGGGCTCCGTAGCGGGCGGCTACTCCGCCGGCCAGTGCCGAGGACGGGATGACGAGGGCCGCGAGACCGAATCCCACGACGAGCAGCCTCTTGGATCGAATGCGATTGCGCCGGAACATTTCGTTGCTCCTTTCGGGGGCGAACTGCTTCATGCCCACATGACGGGAGCGCGGCGGGTTCCTTGCCTCTCTTGGTCGCACACGCGACAGTCCGTGTGTGACCTCGGTCACACTTCCGCGCGTGAAGGAGGCGCCGAAGGAGCCGCTCTTCGACTCTCAGCCGACGCTGAAAGGAGCGCTTCTCGAGCTCAGACCCGTGCGGGCAAGCGACTTCGACGCCCTCTACGCCGTAGCGTCGGATCCGCTCATCTGGGAGCAGCATCCCCAGAGGGACCGCCACGAGCCGGACGTCTTCCGGGCGTTCTTCGACGAGCAGCTCGCGTCGGGCGGCGCGCTGGTCGTGCTCGACGCCCGCACGGGCGAGGCGATCGGCATGTCGCGCTTCCACGGGTACGACGCCGAGCGGAGCGAGGTGGAGGTCGGCTGGACGTTTCTCGGCAGGTCGTACTGGGGCGGCGTCTACAACCGCGAGCTGAAGGAGCTGATGCTGGGCCACGCCTTCCGGTCGGTGGCGAACGTCGACTTCCTCATCGCACCCGGCAACATGCGCTCGCGACGTGCCGTCGAGAAGCTGGGCGCGGTCGAGATCGGAACGAGACCCGACGGGGCCGGCCGGCCGAGCGTCACGTATCGGATTCAGGTCGACGCCGCGCTCAGGATGCACGCGGACGAGGTGGAGACCGACGCGTCGCTCGTGCGCCGGCTGCTCGCGGCGCAGTTCCCGGCGTGGGCCGAACTGCCGATCGAGCGCGTTCTGCCCGCCGGGACGGACAATGCGATCTACCGGGTCGGCAACGACGTGTCCGTGCGGCTCCCCCGGATCGAGCGGGCTACCGAGGCGCTGGAGAAGGAGTGCGAGTGGCTACCGAGGCTCGCGCCGCTCCTGCCGCTTCCCGTTCCCGTGCCTATCGCCAGGGGAGAGCCGGGCGAGGGCTATCCGTGGCGATGGGCGGTCTGCCGGTGGCTCGAAGGCGAGAACGCGACCCCGGAGCGCCTCGCCGATCCGGGCCAGGCCGCGCTGGCCCTGGCCGGGTTCGTGTCCGCCCTGCGGCGGGTCGATGCGACCGGCGGGCCCGGTCCGGGTCGGCACAACGCGTTCCGCGGCGCGCCGCTCGCGACACGCGACGATCCGACGCGCGCCGCGATCGCCTCACTCGGGAGCGCAGTCGACGCAGGTGCTGCGAGCGCGTGGGACGAAGCACTCGCGGCGCCGGAGTGGGACAGGCCGCCCACCTGGATCCACGGCGACCTCGACTCGCGGAACATGCTCGCCACGCAGGGCCGGCTGAGCGCCGTCCTCGACTTCGGCTGCCTCGGCGTCGGCGATCCCGCGTACGACGTGATGGTCGCGTGGAAGCTGCTGCCCGCCGAGACGCGCGACCTGTTCCGGACTGCACTCGCGGTCGACGACGCGACGTGGGCCAGGGCCTGCGGCCTGGCGCTCTCCCAGGCCCTGATCGCGCTCGGCTACTACACGATGGACACGAACCCGGTGCTCGTCCTCGAGGCCCGGCGATGGCTGGCCGAGGTGCTGGCCGACCGGTTCAGGGATCCTTGAGGTACTGGTGGACGAAGGCGATGGCCATGCTGCCGTCGCCGACTGCCGCGGCGACCCGCTTGATCGGACTCGAGCGCACGTCACCGCAGGCGAAGATCCCCTCGACGCTCGTCTCGAGGAGGAACGGGTCGCGGTCGAGCGTCCAGCGCCCGGTCGCCCGGACGTCGGGGCCTGTGAGGATGTAGCCCCGCTCGTCGAGCGCGATCTCGTCGCACAGCCAGCCCGTGTCGGCGTCGGCGCCGATGAAGATGAAGAGGCCGCCCGACGCGTGGCGGGTCGTCGTGCCGGTCGAGCGGTCGAGGACGTCGATCGCGTCGAGAGAGACGTCGCCGTGCACCGCCGTCACCTCGCTGTTCACTGCGACGTGGATGTTGTCCTTGGTCGCGAGCTGGTCGACGAGGTAGTGGGACATGCTCTTCCCGAGCGCCGACCGGCTGAGAATGGTCACGCTGTTCGCGTGGTTGGCGAAGAAGAGCGCGGCCTGCCCCGCCGAGTTGCCCGCGCCGACGATGTGCACGTCGAGGCCGTGCGTGGCCGGAGCCTCGCTGCGCACGGCGCCGTAGTGGAGGCCCTTGCCGACGAGGCGCTCGAAGTCCTCGATCGGGAGGTGACGCCACGTGACCCCGGTCGCCACGATGATCGTGTGCGTGCGGAGGATCTCGCCGCCGTCGAGCGTGACGGTTCGGGTGGCGGCGTCGATCCCCGTGATGGCGCGCGTGACCAGGATCTCGGCTCCGAGCCGCTTCGCCTGCTGGTGGGCGCGGCGGCCGAGCTCCTCGCCCGAGACGCCGGACGGGAAGCCGAGGTAGTTCTCGATCCTCGAGGAGGTGCCGGCCTGGCCGCCGGGAGCCTGCCGCTCGATCACGATCGTGCGCAGCCCCTCCGAGGCGCCGTAGACGGCCGCTGCCAGGCCGGCCGGCCCGCCGCCGATCACCACCGTGTCGTACTCCGCGTCCGAGGGCTGTGTCTGCAGCCCGAGCCTGGCGGCGACCTCCCGCAGCGACGGCTCGACGATCGTCGTCCCGTCCTCGAAGCGGACCTCGGTCGCCGCGCCGTTCTCCTGCTGCATCCACTCGAACTTGATCTCGTTACGGTCGAGGAAGTGCCGTAGCTCGGAGCACGACCTCTCGTACTGCGCCCCGACGACGACTGCGCGTGGCGGCGCAGGCTCGGCCGTGATGTGCTGAAGGCCGCCGATGCGCCCGCGGGCGATCTCGCCGACCTTGGCCGCCACCTCCGGCGCTACCGACGCGGTCGCGTGGTAGTCCTGCACCTCGAGTCGGAGGATGCGCGAGGGCTCGGCCGCGCGATACCCGGCCGGAAACGGCATCGCGAGCGTGATCGGGACCTCGCCGAAGATGTCGCCCTCGTGGCGATTCCCGATCACCCGCTCGACCCCGTCGAAGATCTTGACGACCTCGATGTGACCGGACAGCACCGCGAACAGCGCCCGCTCGTCGCCCTCGCTGACGGGGTACTCGCCGGCGAGGAGATGGATGTCCGCCGACACGCGGGACAGGCGCTCGAGCTCCGCCCTGGGCAGACCCGCGAAGAGCGGGACTGCGGCTATCTCGTCCGGGATGACCATGGCCGGACCAGCATGTCATGATCGCGGCCGCAAACCGTCCGAAGGAGGTAGAGATGGATCACGCCGCGACGATGCGCCGCGCCTACGACCTGTTCAACGCCCACGACATCGACGCGTTCGGCGATCTCCTCGCCGACGACTTCGTCGAGCACGAGGCGTCACCGGGTCTCGCCCCGACGAAGGACGGTGTCAAGCAGTTCTTCACGATGTTCATCGGGGCCTTCTCCGATATCCACTGGGACGTGCAGGACATCCTCACCGACGGCGACAAGGTCGTCGGCAGGGTGACCATCAGCGGCACGCACGACGGCGATTTCATGGGGATCCCGCCGACCGGCAAGAGCTTCAGCATCCAGGGCATCGACATCGTGCGCTTCGACGACGACGGGCTTGGGCACGAGCACTGGGGCGTCACCGACGCGATGGGGATGATGCAGCAGCTCGGCGTCGTGCCGTCCGGCTAGGCGGCGGGCGGCGACCAGATGTACGGGGTCGTCGTCGTCACCGGGACGAAGCCGAGCCGCTCGAGGATCGGACGGCTGTCGTCGGACGCGTCCGTCTCCAGGTAGCGGAAGCCACGCTGCGCGGCCAGGTTCGCGCGGTACGTGACTGTCGCGCGGTAGATCCCGCGCCCCCGCCAGGCCGGGAGCGTGGCGCCGCCGAAGAAGGTCGCGAACTCGGTGCCGTGAACGAATCGCACCCAAGCGGCGCAGACGACCGTCTGGCCCGCCTCCGCGACGACGATCGTGAGCCCGTCCGGGTCGACGGCGAGCTCCGCCTCGAGGAAGTCCGCGTAGCCGACATCGTCCTCGTCGTCCCCCCAGACCGCTGCCTCCAGGCCGTCGATCAGCTCGAGATCGGCGCGCCTCGTCACCTCCCGCAGCGACACGCCCTCGGGCAGGACAGGTTCGCCCGCGATGTCCGCCACGGGCGCGATCACCACGGTTTCCGCGTCCTCGGTCGCGAAGCCGGCCGCGAGCAGCCGCGCGGGAAGATCGGCCGGGAGGTCGTGGCCGTGGTACTTCCACTCGAACCGCTGGCCGCGCTCGGCGAAGAACCGGATCTGGCGGGCGATCAGCTCGTCGAGTGCGGCGCCCTCGATCCCGCCGAGGTCGCGGTAGAGCACCCAGCCACGGCCGGGCCTGCCCGAGAAGCGGACGAGCGGCCCGTCCCGCTCGACGATCTCTCCCGCCGGCAGGCGGTCGGGCAGGTACGCGCGCAGCTGCGCGTCGAACGCGGTGAGCAGGTCGGCGGGAGCGGGTGACGTCACATCACTCCGGCGAGAGCAGCGTGCCGCCCCACGACTCGGGGTGGACGTCCTCGAGTGTCTCGGCGAACGTCCACTGGTGCCCCCACGGGTCGGCGGCCCCGTACTCCCGCTCGCCGTACTCCCAGTCGACCGGCTCCATGCGGATCTCCGCGCCGTGCTCGCGTGCACGCGCCAGATGGCTGTTCACGTCGTCGACGCGCACCCTCACGGAGTGCGTCGTCTCGCCCGGCCGCGGCGGCACCCGGTCGTGGCGCACGTCGCCGATGATGACCGCGCCGCCCTCGCCGACACTCATCTGCGACCGGTGGTTCTCGCCGATCTGCACGCGCTCGACGAATCCGAAGGCGGCGCCGAGCCAGGCGACCGCCTCTCGCACGTCCGGGTAGATCAGGACGGGGACGACGGTGGCGGACGGGACGGAGCGGTTGTCGCGCACGGCCCGCAGCTTAGTAGCCGTGCGGCTACTGGATCAGCCCGTTGAGCTCGCTCAGGAGGTCACGGAGTCGGCCGAAGCGTTCCGCGCCGAGCTGTCGTGCCCAGTCGGTCTCGATCTCGGCGACCGCGTCGCGGATCACGGGCACTGCAGCTTCGGCCCGCGGGGTGAGGACGATGCGCTTGGAGCGCAGATCGTCGGAGTCGGGCCGACGCTCGAGGTAGCCGAGCCGTTCGAGCTGGCCGAGCTGGTAGTTGAGGGCCTGCTTGCTGATCCGGAGCCGAGCCGCCAACTCCGACGGCTTCGCGCCTTGCGGACCGGGATACTGAAGGACGATCAGGTGCGCCGCTTCGAGGTCGGTGAAGCCGCTCTCGTGCAGCCGTTCGAGCATCCGGCGCCGCACGGTCTCGAGCGGCATGCGGAGCAGCGCCCCGATCAGCGGCGGGCCGAAGGGCGAATCGGTAAAAACACTTGACGAATTGTCTTCGGTCATATATCGTCAAGTCACTTTACCACCCCGACCGAGAGCGAGGAGTTCACGATGCCGACGAGCACACGCGAGGAGATCAGGATCGGGCAGCTGGCGATCCGGTTCCTGGTCGAGGGAAAGGATTCGGGCGGGTCGGTGGCGATCTTCGAGTTCGACGTGCCGGCGGGGGCCAAGGTGCCCGTCGCGCACAGCCACGACGCGTACGAGGAGACGATCTACGGGCTCGAGGGAGTGCTGACGATGACCGTCGAGGGAGTGCAGACGGAGGTCGGCATCGGCGATGCGCTGCTCATCCCCCGCCGAGCCGTCCACCGCTTCGACAACACGCATGACACCGACGCGAAGAGCCTCGCGATCGTCAGCCCCGGCATCCTCGGCCCGGAGTATTTCCGCGACATCGCCGCCGTCGTCGACGCAGCCGCCGGCGGCCCGCCCGACCTCGCAGCGATCGGAGCGGCGATGAAGCGCCACGGCCTCACGCCGGCGCCCTGAGGCTCCGACGGCGGCTCAGCTGCCAGCCGTACCGCGTCGTCGCAACCGGAACGAAGGCGAGCCGTTCGCGGATCGGGCGGCTGTCTTCCGAGAGGCATCGGTCTCGAGGAAGCGGAAGCCCGCGCTTGCAGCTTCAAGCGTGTCGATCTTCTCGAGAATGGTGCGGGTCGTGACCTTGAGCACGTCGCGGGCGCGATCACCACGGTCCGGCATCGAGCGGCGGCGCGCCGTGACTCTACGCACTAGTCGTTGAGCAGCGGATCCCTTGATCGAGGCTCCCCTGAATGGAGGACTCGGCCGAAGTCTCTTGCATGACTTCTACGCCTTCCGACCTCGACGCCGCGGAGCGCGACTGTCTCGAGTTGACAGCGAACGGGCACGATCCGCACGAGATCTCGCAGCTTCTGTCGGCATCAGCGTCGACGTTCATCGCCGAAGAGACAGTCCGGTCGCACCAGCAGCGTGCCCGCATCAAGCTCCATGCACGTTCGCTGGCGCATGCGGTTGCGATCGCGATGAACCGCCGGCTCATAGACCTGAACGCTTGATCGAGCCGCGGGAACGTCTGTGCCTCGAGCCGCATCCACTGCCTGCAGGTCGCCTCTGGAAGGCGCTCAGGGATGACGACCGCACTGCTCGTTGTCTTCTTCGCGTGGCTGGGCCTCTCCACCTGGGTTGTGGTCGACCGCATCGCGTACGACCGGCTCCTTGCCGGGTTGCGGCGAGGCTCGAGAGGTCATCGCCTGCGGTGGCGAATCGTGGGGCGGGTCGCAGCCGACTCCTCCTCGGACCCTGAGCTGTCGGCCGCGCTGACGCGGTACATGCTCGACACCGACGAGCGGCGAGTCGTGGACGCTGCCCTGGACCCCGGTGGGGGCTGGCGCAGCGTGGAAGCCGTGCGCATCCTCGCGCAGGCCCATCACCCTCGAACCCTGCCCGCGCTCGAGCGCATGCTCGTGGATGGCGACGGGGATGTTCGCGCCGCCGCCCTGACTGTTCTCGGCGAGATGGAGGACGAGCGAGCGACCGCGCTCCTCATCGAGGCTCTCCGGAAAGGGATTTGCCCGGCGCGCTGGGCTTCTGCCCTTCTCGACCGTCGTGCGATCCGGAAGAGCTCGCTGCTGCCCCTGCTCGGCGAGCCGAGCCCCGAGGTGCGCGCCGTCGCGACTCGACTACTCGCACGCGTCGACGGGTCCGATGCGGAGATCGATGACGCCCTTCTACGCCTCTGCGCCGATTGCGAGGCCGACGTCAGAGCAGCCGCCTGCAGGGCGCTCGGCGAGCGCCGGGGCCCGCGGGCCTCCGAGCAACTGGCGTCGATGCTCGATGATCCGGTGTGGTTCGTCCAGGTCCGAGCGGCGAGAGCGCTCGGGCAACTCCGGGACGTGAGCAGCACGGACAGGCTCGCCCGGCTGCTCGCGAGTCGGGTCTGGTGGGTGCGGCAGGCCGCGAAGGAGGCTCTCGTCGACCTCGGCCCCGCCGTCAGGGATCGGCTCCTTCCCTGGCTTGACTACCCCGACGCGTTCGCGCGGAACAGCTGTGCCGAGGTGCTCCAGAACCTCGGCGTCGTCGACGACCTCACGGCCGAGGCGAAGGGATCGGACCCGACGCGCGCACTGGCAGCTGCGTCCCTGCTCCGCAAGATCGTGCAGGCGGGCGGGTCCCGTGTCGCGGGTGCCGTCTTCGACGGGCCCGAGACCGTCGCCCTGGATGCGCTCGGTCAGGATCAGGTCACGGAACACAAGGCGACCAGGGCCCGGGCCGCGTAGGAGGCTGACGCTTGACCGAGGCACTCCATTGGATGGTTCTCGCGTGCTTCGCCTATCTCGGCGTGATCTTCCTCTTCGACGTCGTGCTGCTCGGCCTCTCCGCCGTCGAGAACGGCAGGCGCATCCGGCAACGGCGGGCCGAGAGCGTCGACGCGATCTTCGCGTCGGGATACGTGATGCCGGTCAGCGTGCTCGTTCCGGCCTATAACGAGGAGGCCGTAATCGTCCCGGTTGTCCGCTCGCTGCTCGACCTCGAGTATCCCCAGCACGAGATCGTCGTCGTCAACGACGGTTCGAGCGACGGCACACTCGCCGTCCTCGAGCGCGAGTTCGCCCTGGAGCGGCGGGCGACGTTCGCCCGGCAGACCTATTCGCGCGGCACCGATCCCGTGACCTATCGCAGCCGGACTGATGCCCGCCTCACGGTCGTCGACAGCCCGGTCAACGGCGGCTCGAAGGCGAGCGCCCTCAATCTCGGCCTCGACTTCTGCCGCTTTCCGTACGTGTGCTGCGTGGATGGGGACACGATCTACGACTGCCGCGCCCTGGTCAGGGCGATGACTCCAGTACACCGCGACCCCGTGCGGGTGATCGGGGTCACGAGCCGAATCGGTGTCTCGACCAGGCCGGAAGCCCACGTGAGTCGTGGCGACGGTTCTCGCGACGTCGCCGACGTCTCGTTCCTGGGGTCGTTCCAGCACCTCGAGTACCTGCGATCCTTCCTCAACGATCGCCTCGCCTGGAGCCGGCTCGGCTTCATGCTCTGCACGAGCGGTGCGTTCATGCTCTACCGGCGGGACGTCGTCGACGAAGTAGGTGGATTCTCGCCGGAGTTCAGCTGTGAGGACATCGAGATCACCTTTCGGATCCACGAGCACCTGCTACGGACCGGTCGCGACTACCGGATCGTGGCGCTCCCGGACAAGGTCGCGACGACGGAAGGCCCGGCGTCGGCCCGAGCCCTCGTCAGTCAGCGGGCGCGCTGGCAGCGGGTGACGCTCGAGACCATCTGGCACTACCGCCGGATGATCGGCAACCCGCGCTACAAGACCGTCGGCCTCGTCGGCACGCCATTCTTCGTCCTGTCTGAGGCGCTCGCACCGGTGTTGGAGGTCGTAGGCACCGTCAGCGTCGTGCTCGCCGTCGTGCTCGGCCTTTTCGACTGGCGCGAGTTTGCTCTCTTCCTCGGGGTGATCACGTTCGCAAACGCGCTCCTGGCCACAGCCGGAATCTGGCTCGAGGACGCGTCGAGCCGCGACTACCGTGTCCGCGACCTGACGAGGCTGGTCGCGCTCGGTCCGCTCGAGCTCGTCGCATACCGGCCAATCCTCGCCTGGGCCCGGATCAAGGGGACGGTCGGCTTCTTCCGCGGAGAACGGCGTTGGCAGAAGTTCGACCGGAACGACCGAGACACGTCTGGCGGCGTGGCCGTTCCGGTCGCACCGGCGCTCGAAGCTGCGCCGTAGCCGCCGCCTCAGTCCGCGATCCCGAGCGCCCAGCCGCCGTCGATCACGATCTCCTGCCCGGTGATGTACTCCGAGGCCGGCGACGCGAGGAAGAGCGCGAGAGCCTTGATGTCGTCCGGCTGACCGACCCGGTGCATCGGGACGTCCTTCGCGACGGCGGCCTGGAGGTCGGGGTCGTGCGCGTGCCCGCCGCCGATGTTGGTGACGAAGAACCCCGGCGCGATCGCGTTGGCAGTGATGCCGTAGGCCGCGAGCTCGAGCGCCAGGGAGTGCATGAGGTGCTTGGCGCCGGCCTTTGCCGCCATGTAGGCGGAGCCGATAACGGGCTCGACCTTTGTCGCCGCCACCGACGTCGTGATGATGATCCTGCCGTAGCCCCGCGGACGCATGTGGCGGACGGCTGCCCGCGCGGTGGCGAAGATGCCGTTCAGATTGATGTCGATCACCCGGTTCCAGCGCTCGTCGGTATAGCGCTCGAGCGCGCCCTCCTCCACGCGCGGCCGCTCGCTGCCGGCCCAGCCGGCGACGAAGCCCGGACCCGAGTCGACGCCGGCGTTCGCGAACGCGACGTCGAGTCGGCCGTACTCGGTCGCCGCCTCGTCGATCGCGCGGTCGAGAGCCGCGTGATCGGTCACGTCGGCGACGGCGCCACGCACGTCGAGCCCCTCGGCCTGCAACCGGGACGCCTGCGCTCTGACTCCGTCGCCGTCGACGTCGATCAGCGTCACCCGGGCGCCGTGCGCCGCGAGCACCTCGCCGTACGCGAGCCCGAGCCCGCTGGCACCGCCGGTGACGACGACGCCGAACCCGCCCACGTCGAACCGAGACGAGACGTTCACCGGCCGAGCCTATCGCGCTCCGCTCGTGAAGCCGTGCGGCTCGGCGCAAGACGCTACGGTTTCCCGGCTCGTCGTTCTCGGGAAAGAGGTTTCGATGGCCGGGCTGACGACCCAGGGACGCGGCGGCCAGATCGTCGTGGTCGGGGCCGGGCCGGCCGGGCTGGCTTGCGTGGCGATGCTGCAGCAGGCCGGTGCTCGCGTCGTCGTGGTCGAGCGCGGCGCCGTCGGCGAGGCGTGGACGAAGCGGTACGACCGGCTGCGGCTGCACACGGTCCGCTGGCTCTCCTCCCTGCCCGGCTACCGGATGCCTCGCAACTTCGGCAAGTGGCCGACGCACGAGCGCGTGCTCGAGTACCTGCAGCGCTATGCGGCACACCACGCGCTCGAGGTGCAGACCGGCGTCGCGGTGGTGCGTATCGCGCGCGGCGACACCGGTTGGCTGGTCGAGACCACGGACGGCGAGCTCGACGCAGCGCGCGTCGTCGTCGCGACCGGCTTCAACGACGTGCCGTTCGTTCCGGACTGGCCGGGCGCCTTCGCCGGAGAGATCGTGCACTCCGCCGACTACCGCAACCCGTCGCCGTATGTGGGTCGCCGCGTCCTCGTCGTCGGCGCCGGGAACTCGGGCGCGGAAATCGCCGCCGACCTCGCGGCGGGCGGCGCGGGCGACGTGCTCGTTGCGTTGCGGACGCCGCCGAGCCTCGTCCGTCGCGACACGCTCGGCATGCCGAGCCAGCTGTTCGGAATCGCGTCCTCGCATCTCCCGGTGCCGGTGGTCGACCGCGTCGCTCGGACGATGCGCCGCGTCTCCTTGCCGGACATGACCGCCCAGGGCTTGCCTGCGCCCGAGCGGCCGTACTCCGACTTCCTGCGCCGGCGGGTGATCCCGACTCTCGACGTCGGCTTCGCGAAGGCCGTCCAGGACGGTCGGGTCCGCATCGTCCCCGCGGTCGAGCGGTTCGACGGCGGACGCGCGCTTCTCGCCGACGGCAGCGCGGTCGACGTCGACGCCGTCGTCGCCGCGACCGGCTTTCGCACCGGCCTGGAGCCGCTCGTCGGCCATCTCGGCGTTCTCGACGAGCGCGCCGAGCCTGTCGTCCACGCCCCTCGCGAGCATCCCTCGGCGCCCGGTCTCGTCTTCGCCGGCTTCCAGCTGACGCTCGGGGGCGCCCTCCGGGTCGCCGGCATCCAGGCGAAGCAGCTCGCACACGCCGTTCGTCCGTAGCGACAGGCGCGATTGAGAGAGTACGGCGGTGACACTCAGCGCTCACGACTCGCTGGTGATCTTCGCCCTGCTCGCGATCGCGACCGGTGCGCTCGTCGGCGCGCTCGTCCTGCGGATCGCATACCCGATCCTGCTCGTCCTCGCGGGCATCGTGCTCGCGTTGATCCCCGGCCTCCCGCACCCGGAGCTGAACCCGAAGATCGTGCTGTTCGGGATCCTGCCGCCGCTCCTCTACTCGACCGCCTACAACACGTCGATCCGCGACCTGCGCCGGGAGTTCCGCCCGATCGCGTCGCTGTCGATCGGGCTCGTGTTCGCGACGGTGGGCGTCGTCGCGGTCGTTGCGCACGCGGTGATCCCGAGCATGCCGTGGCCGGCTGCGTTCGTGCTCGGGGCGATCGTCGCGCCGACCGACCCGCTGGCGGCCTCGCTGATCGCAAACCGAGTCGGTCTGCCGCGGCGGCTCGTGTCGATCATCGAGGGCGAAGGGCTGCTGAACGACTCGACTGCCCTGGTGGTCTATCGCTTCGCGGTCGTCGCAGCGGTCACGGGCTCGTTCTCGCTCGGGCACGCGACGTGGAAGTTCTTCGTCTCGGTCATCGGTGGCATCGCCGTCGGGCTGGGCGTGGGCTTCGTCATCCGCCAGATCCGCCGGCGGATCGACCATTCGCCGACCGAGATCGCGATCGCCCTCCTGTCCGGCTACTTCGCCTTCCTGCCCGCGGAGGCTCTGGACGTCTCCGCCGTGCTGGCGGCGGTCACGGTCGGGCTGTACATGGGCTGGTACACGCCGGAGCTGACGACGGCGAGAACGCGGCTCCAGGGCCAGGCGGTCTGGGAGATCGTCACCTTCATGCTGAACGCGATCCTGTTCACGCTCGTCGGCCTCGAACTGCGCCCGATCGTCGAGGGGATCTCGAACCGGTCGACCGGAGACCTCGTGCTGTGGGGCGCGGCCGTGAGCGGAGCCGTGATCGCGACCCGTATCGCGTGGTCGTTCGCGGCCGCACATCTGCAGTGGCGGATCATCCCGCTGATCCGCGACCCCGAACGGATGCCGACGAACGGCGCGCTCGCGGTGCTTGCGTGGTGCGGCATGCGCGGCGCGGTGACGCTGGCGGCCGCGCTCGCGCTGCCGTTCGCGACCGACTCGGGGGCGGGGTTCCCGGAGCGCAACCTGATCGTGTTCCTCGCCTTCGCGGTGATCGTGGTCACGCTCGTGATCCAGGGGCTGACACTGCCGGTGCTCGCACGCGCGGTCGACCTGCCGACCGACCCGCGCGAGCCGCAGGAGGAGGCGTATGCGTGGACCCGCGCGATGGAGGCGGGGCTCGCGCGCCTGGAGGAGCTGCACGACGAGAAGTGGGTCGACCCGAACGTCGTCCAGCGCCTCCGGGACACCTTCGACCTGCGCCTCGCCCAGTACGCAGCGCGCAAGGACGGCGAGGCGGACCCGAAGGCGGAGAAGCGCGTCCGCGCGTCGCGGCGACTGCGCCGCGAGCTCCTGGACGCTGAACGCGCGGCGGTCGTCGAGCTGCGTCGGTCAGGCGCGATCAGCGACCTGGTCGAGCGTGAGGTGTTCCGCGAGCTCGACCTCGAGGACGCCCGCCTCGGCGGCGGCTAGACGCGCTCGACCGCATCCAGCTCGAGCCAGGAGGCGAGATCGTCCAGCTCGGCCTGCACGGCTTTGGCGATCGCGCGCGTGAACCTGACGTCCTCGTGGATCGCGTTCACCCGCAGCACGGAGGCCTTGCGGTCCGCGACTGCGTCGACCTTCCCGACCAGCCGGTCGTAGTGGAGCACCGGGAGCGCGAAGTAGCCCCAGCGACGCTTGGCGGCGGGCTTGTACATCTCGAGCGTGTACTCGAAGTCGAACAGCTCCAGGGCGCGGTCGCGGTCGTAGACGAGCCGGTCGAACGGCGACAGCAGCGCCGTCCGCCCTTCGAAGTCCTCGCCGAGCAGGGTCGGGTCGACGCGCCACTCGCCCTTGACGCCCTCGACGACGGCCGGCTCGCCGGCCTCGCCGACGTGGATCGCCTCGATCGGCATCGCTCGCATCTTCTGCCGGGCGATTCCGAGCGAGGCGAGCCGCCGCTCGTTCCTGATCCGTTCGGCCTCCTCGACCGTCGGGACGACGACGTCGGCCGGGTACACGCGCTCGGGGAGGTCCCAGAGCCGCTCGCGGCCGACGCGCCCGGCGATGGCGACCTCGCAGGGCACCATCAGGAACTCCAGCATCCGGGTGACGTTGCGGTTGTTCGTCCACCCCGTCGAGGCCCACGGCACCACGCACGTGTCCGGGATGTCGCGCGACGTCATCGGCCCCGCGCTGCCGAGGAGGTCGAGGATGTCGCGCCGGAAGCGGTCGTTCTCGCGGAGCCAGACGCGGATCTTCTCGTGGCTCGGCCAGTCGGCCGCGGCAGCAAGACACAGGCCCAGGTCGCTCATCGGCCGCACCAGCGCGTTGTGCTCGAACAGCGTGCGGTCCTGCTCCAGGGCCTGCTTGAGGTGGGCCGGCTGGTACGTCGAGCCGAGGCGGCTCCAGGCGACGAGGTCCGCGCTGGGCGCGATCGCCGCGGTCGGGTCGATCTGCAGCAGCGTCAGCCGGTGCACGACCGCGACCAGGTCCGTCGGCCGGGGTGCGTCGAGGAGTTGTGCGCGAACCGCGATGCGCCGGGCCTGCGTTCTGGTGAGCTGGTGCACCGACAGAGTCAGCCCTCCTGGTCCGAAACGAGCAGCGTTCTGCCCCACGACTCGATGAGGACGGGGATTGCCGTGGCCGTGGGGGTAGAGCGGTTCTCGCGCACGGTTCTTCAGCTTAGTGGCGGACTGCCGAATACGATCCGGGCGGGCGAGAACGAATCACCGAGGAAGGAGCCGAAAAATGCCGGGGAAAGTGCTCGTCAACCTCGCGACCGGAATGGAGGATGCGGAGCGAGTGTTGGTTGCGTTCCTCGTGGCGACGGCCGCGGTCGAACAGGGCAAGTCCGTCGTCATCTGGGCGACGAAGGACGCGGTGCGTCTCGGCTTGCCCGGCGAGGCGAAGGGTGAGGCCTGCGAGGGCTGCCCGCCGCTCGAGCGCCTGTTTCAGCAGTTCGCGGACGGCGGCGGCGAGCTCTGGCTCTGCCCCATCTGCCTCAGCGCGCGCGGGCTTTCCGAGAGCGAGATGGTCGCGAACACGAAGGTCGCCGGCGCCACGCCGATGTGGGAGTGGGCCGGAGACGACACGACCGTGTTCAGCTACTGAGCGTAGACGCCGTCGGTGAGGGTTGCCGGGTCGGGGAGCGGTGATGCCTCGGCCCGGCGAAGGGCGTCGCGCAGCGTCGACGTCACCTCGGCGAGCAGCGCTTCGTCTTCGGCGTCGGTGAACTCGGCGTGCTCGCCGAGCCAGGCGCGGTGGCGCTCGACGGGGTCGCGCTCGGCCCAGGCCGACAGCATCTCGTCGGGCACGTAGAACGCGTCATCGTGCACGGCGTGGCCTTCCATGCGCAGCGTGACCGACTCGATCAGCGTCGGGCCGCCGCCCGCCCGGGCCTTGTCGATCGCGCGCTTCGCCTCGCGGTAGACGGCGAGCACGTCGGTGCCGTCGACCGTGACGCCCTCGAAGCCGTACGCCCGGGCGCGGTCGGACAGCCGCTCGCAGGCGTACTCGAGGTGCGCGGGCGTCGAGTACGCCCACTGGTTGTTGTCGCACACGAACGCGACCGGGAGCTGCCGGACGCCGGCGAGGTTCATCGCCTCGTGAGTGTCGCTCCTCGCCGACGCACCCTCGCCGAACCAGCCCACCGCCACCCGCGACTCCTCGCGGATGCGGAAGGCGAGCGCGCAGCCGACGACGACCGGAAGCATCGCCGGCAGATGGCTGACGATCGTGATCTGCCCGCGGTCGATGTCGCCGAGGTGGATGTTCCCGTCCCGCCCGCGGGAAGACCCGTCGACGCGGCCGAGGTAGTTGGCGAAGATCCGCCACGGCTCGGTGCCGCGGTGGACGTGGACGCCGACGTTGCGGTGCAGCGGCGTGCCGACGTCCTCGGGCGCCATCGCAGCGGCGACGCCGACAGAGGCGCCCTCGTTCCCACGCCCGGTGTAGAACGAGCCGGGGATCTTCCCCTGCTTGTAGAGCGTGTGCCCGGTCTCCTCGAGCCGCCGCGTGACGAGCATGGAACGGTAGAAACCAATCAACGCGTCCCGCGAGAGGCCGAGATCGTCCATGGCGCGACGCTAGCGAGAACCGACCGTCAACGCGAGAGGAGAGGCAAGTGATCGAGGAAGCTGCGCTCAAGGACGTCGACGGCGGGCTCGAGCCGGACGGCGCGGGCTGGTTCGTCTTGAACGTGCGCGACACCAAGTGGATGACGCACCACGCGTTCGGCTCCGGCTGCGTCTTCGAGAGCCGAGAGAACGCTCACTTCCCGGAGCTCGGGATCAACATCAGCGTCCTCCAGCCGGGGGAGCCGCTCTGCCTGTACCACGAGGAGAGCGCGCAGGAGGACTTCCTGATGCTGGCCGGCGAGGCAATGCTGCTCGTGAACGAGGAGGAGCGGCCGCTCAAGGCCTGGGACTTCTTCCACTGCCCGGCCGGAACCGAGCACGTGATCGTGGGCGCGGGCGACGGCCCGGCGATCGTCCTGGCAGTCGGCGCGCGCCACGAGACGGAGACGCTGCGCTACCCGAAGTCCGAGCTGGCGGCGAAGTACGACGCGAGCGCGGAGGAGGCAACGCCGAACCCGGGGAGGCGTACGCGCGGTTCCAGCGCCCGCAGCCGGGGCGGCCGGAGTACTGGGACACGTTGCCCTGGACATGACTCGCCCGGCTCGCAGAGTCGCACGACGAGCCTTAGGTCGACCCGAGCGTGCCGCAGCGGCTCGGCAACACGTTCGATCTGCGGCTGGCGCAGTACGAGGCGCGCAATGATGGTGATGCAGACAGCAAGGCTGAGAAGTGCGTCCGCTGCGCAGCGAGCTGCTCGACGGCGAGCAGGCGGCAGCGGTGGAGCTGCGGCGGTCGGGCGAGATCAGCGACCTGGTGGAGCGGGGAGGTGTTCCGCGAGTCGGATCTCGAGGACGCTCGGCTCGGCGGCGGGTAGCTAGCGTTCGTCGAGGCGACCGAGGTTCTCGAGGTGTCAAGGTGGCAACCTCGTCAGGATTGTATTGTCGTCCGCCACACTCCCTAAGGTCTTCGACATGCCAGAGCCTAAGTCTGAGCTGTCTCGGATCGCTGATCAGCTTGAGGATCTACGCCGCCTCGCGATCATGCAGCTTCTTGTTTCGGGTGCTCAAAGCAGCCACATTGCTAGGGCTCTTGGGATCGACAAAAGCACCATCAGCAAGTGGATGCCCGTTCGGGACATCCAGAAGCATGCTTCCAAGCATGAACAGGACGCTGACTAGGTCTCGGCGTGCCAAAAAAGCCGGAGCCGAGAACGGACGAGACGGTGATGCTTCTGAAGCACCTGCTCGCGATCGAACTCTGGAGAGGCGGACTGACCCAAGCCGAGATCAAGGCTCGACTAGGTCTCGGCTCAGACGTGTTGAGCGGAATGCTCAAAGGCGTCAGCCGAGAAGTGCGTACGAAGAGCAGTGACTAGCTGCTACTCGCGGCGGCGAACTCTTCGGGGTACGCCGCAACCAGGCGGGCGAGGTCTTGGCCGTCGATGACGCAGTAGTACACCCGGTTGCCGGTAAGAGCTCGGGCAATACCAAACGCCCGCATCTGTTCATGAATCGACTGGTCGACTTTTCCGTGGTAGACGACGAAGAACACACTTGCCTCACTGGCGAACAGTCGCGCGACCTGGTCGGCGTTCGCCCCCATCTTCTTTGGCGTAAGAGTGCCCTTCGTCCCGCGACCCTTGATCGCGAACGCCGCCGTTCGCCGCGAGCCGCGAAAACGCAGGCGGCTCGTGTAAGTGTCGTTCTTCTCACCACCCCAGTCCGTGAACTCGTTCTCCTCGCCGATGATCCGGTTCAGGAACTGCTTAACGTCGCTCTCGCGCGTCTTCGACAAATCGGTACTCGCGGGCACGGCGGCGCTCACAGCCGAGAACGCGTCAAAGTCATCAACCGTGATCTCTTGTGGCTGCGGATTTGACCGGGCGACCGAAATGCGGTACGTGATAGCCGACCCCGATACGCGCGGCTCTTGCTTGGTCGGGTAGCGGTCCTTTTTCTGGGGATCGTCGACAACATCGAGAATCTTCTTCTTGTGATGGCTAAGCGTTCCGTCCTTCTTGTACGCCACGCGCCCATCGACGCTGACCTGCTCCACGATCTGATTGGCGGCAAGCTTCTGTCCCGCGATCAGGATCTGCTTGTGAGAGAGGCCGGTCTGCTTCATGAGGTCCGGGATCGTCTTCACGGTTTTCTTGCCTCGATAGATCGACTCGAAGACCGCACGGCGATGCTTAGAGCGGCCGATCGTCTCGGCGGCATGCCGAATGTTTTCGTTCGAGTTCGCCCGAAAATCGGAAACGTTGACGGTCATCGCCTAGACCAGCCCGGTCGAGCGATATTGCGTGGCCGGCCCGCCGCCCTGCTTCTCGAGCGCGCCGATCGCCTCCAAGTCGCTGAGCCCGTCGCGCACGGTCCGCTCCGACACTTTCTCCTCTTTCGCGATTGCCTTCTGGAGCGCTCCGGAGGCCGTCCAGTCGTCCGTGTCCACGGCGTCCAGGATCGCCGCGTTCGTCTTGTCCTCGCGGATCGAGACCCGCGTCTTTGAGATCTGATCGCGGAGCCCGAGTTTCAAGATTGCCGCGATCATGTCCAGCTTCAGGCCGATCGCGTCTTCGTTCGTCATCTCCTGGCCTCCTAGTTGGTGGGCTTCTTCGCGGCCCTCTTCTGCTTGGCGAGCGTCACGTTCACGGTGTTGGGCGTCGTGCCGATGAGATCGGCGATCCTCGTCGGCCCGAACCCGGTCTTATCGAGCTCGCGGATCGTCTCGGCCTGGTTGCCGAGCTCGCGCCTGACCAGGATCGCGAGGAGCCGCACGGCCTCTTCCTCCGGCTCCACAGCTACTTCACCTTCCGGCGTTCGATTACCTTGCGCACGGCATCGGGTGTCTTGCCCGTCACTGCGGCGATCTCGTCTTTGTCCATGCCCGCGTTCGCGAGGAGCAGCTCGATCTTCGTCACGTCCTTCGCATCGCTCGCCTTCAGGCGCGCATCACGCTCTTCCACGAGAACCGCCAAGATCGCCCTCAGAACGGCCTCAATCGGCGTCGCGCGCCCGTCCTGTTCCTTGTACGAGACAGCCACATTCTCTCCTTTCGGTTGTTGGTACGAAAATTAGCATGACTGTCAAGAGACTACCTGTAAATCATCATGTATTTCACTGATTGGTAAGTTAGCATCATGGGGCGCGAGACAGAACCTGGCTGCCCCACGCAAGGAAAGGGACGGGCGCATGACGCCGAATGAGGCCGCAACGAGTCGCGAGAGCCGTTAGCCGAGGCCGGCTAACGGCGCAGTTCCGCCCTAGGCGGGTTAGCTAGTGCCTCGATGTCCAGGCCGCCGTCCCGGCCTCCGAGGAGCGCAAGCGCCTCGGCCTTGGATCCGATCGACCTCGTGCCCGGCACGCGATCGGACGAGCGGCGAGAGGATCATCGACGCCTTGATCATCCGGGCCCGGAAGTCCGGGATACCGGTGATTCGCCCCCAGAACTCGTCGAGCCGAGCACGGTCACGTCGGGGGGCGGCCTTGATCTCGCCGGTCGGTCGCCTGGCCGGAGAGCACGGCGACGCCCCTCTAGACCGTACGTCGTGCGGCCATCAGCGCCTTCACGCCGCGGCTGAGGGCGTCCACGCACTTCGCGCGGTCGCCTTCCGTGCGCGTCAACTACAGCCCGTGTTGGTCCCGCAGTCGCGGCACGTGTAGCAGCTGCCCGTCCTCACCATCCGGCCGCCGCACTTCGCGCACTCGACTGCGTCCTCCCACGTGTTGAACAGGGCCGTCTGGCCCTTCGGGGCCGGCTCGGGCTCGTACGGCTCGGCCGTCGTGTCGCCGTTCGCGTAGCGCTCGGCGATCCGGGCGCGCACCTCGGGTGAGAGGATCCCCGCCTCCTCCTGCTGGTCGGCGGTGAGGAACTTCTTGCCCATCCAACGGAAGATGTAGTCGACGATCGACTTGGCGACGCGGATGTCGGCGTCGTTCGTGAGGCCGCTCGGCTCGAAGCGCATGTGCGAGAACTTCGAGACGTAGACCTCGAGCGGCACGCCGTACTGGATGCCGAGCGAGACCGAGATCATGAACGAGTTCATCAGGCCGGCGAGGGTCGTGCCCTCCTTGGCGATGTCCACGAAGATGTCGCCGGGGGTGCCGTCCTCGAACAGGCCGACGTGGATGTAGCCCTCGTAGTCGCCGACCTTGAACTTGCGGCCGACCTCGACGCGGTCGTCCGGCAGGCGGCGGCGCTGCGGCTGCGGTGCGACGACGCCGGCGAACATCGGGCTGGCCGCGGCCGAGCCGCCCGACTTCCCGGACAGTGGCTGCGCGACCTTGCAGTTGTCGCGATAGATGGCGATCGCCTTGACGCCGAGCTTCCAGGCGTCGATGTAGATGCGCATCACCTCGTCGACCGTCGTCTCCTCGGGCACGTTCACGGTCTTCGAGATCGCGCCGGAGATGAACGGCTGGACGGCGCCCATCATCTTCACGTGGCCGGAGTAGTGGATCGCGCGCTCGCCGACCGCGCAGTCGAACACCGGGTAGTGCTCGGCCTTCACGAACGGCGCGCCGATGACCGAGTTGCGCTCGTCGACGTAGGCGACGATCTGCTCGACCTCCTCGGGCGCGTAGCCGAGCTTCTCCATGGCCATCGGCACGGAGCGGTTGACGATCGTCAGCTCGCCGCCGCCGACCAGCTTCTTCGACTTGACCAGCGAGAAGTCGGGCTCGACCCCCGTCGTGTCGCAATCCATCATGAAGCTGATCGTGCCGGTGGGCGCGAGCACGGTCGCCTGCGAGTTGCGGTAGCCCGAGACCTCGCCCAGGTCGAGCGCCTCGTCCCACACGCGGCGCGCCGCGTTCAGCAGGTCGGTCGGCACCGACTCGGTGTGCTCGATGTTGCCGACCGCCGCGCGGTGCTGGGAGATCACACCGTAGTGCGCGGCGCGGTTCTTCTGATGGCCGACGTACGGGCCCATGCGCGCGGCCATCTCGGCCGACTTGCGGTAGGCGCGGCCGGTCATCAGCGCAGTGATCGCGGCGGCGTAGGCGCGGCCCTCGTCGGAGTCGTACGGCAGCCCGCGCGCCATCAGCAGCGCGCCGAGGTTGGCGTAGCCGAGGCCGAGCTCGCGGTAGGCCTTTGCGTTCTTCTCGATCTCGGGCGTCGGGTAGGACGAGTAGCCGACGGCGATCTCCTGCGCGAGGAACATCACGTCGACGGCGTGCTCGAACATCTCGACGTTGAGCTCGCCGTCCTCGCGGCGGAACTTCATCAGGTTGAGCGAGGCGAGGTTGCAGGCCGAGTCGTCGAGGTGCATGTACTCGGAGCACGGGTTGGATGCGTTGATGCGGCCCGAGTTCGGGCACGTGTGCCACTCGTTGATCGTCGTGTCGTACTGCATGCCCGGGTCGGCGCACTGCCAGGCGGCGTCGGCCATCTGGCGCAGCAGGTCGCGGGCGCTCTGCGTGTCGACAACGGTGCCGTCGGTGCGGGCGGTGAGGTTCCAGTCGCCGCCGGCCTCGGCGGCCTCCATGAACGCGTCCGTGACGCGCACCGAGTTGTTCGCGTTCTGGTACTGGATCGAGCTCCAGTCGGCCGAGTCGAGCGACATGTCGTAGCCGGCCGCCTCGAGCACGCGCGCCTTCTGCTCCTCGCGCGCCTTGCACCAGATGAACTCCTCGATGTCCGGGTGGTCGACGTCGAGGATGACCATCTTGGCCGCGCGCCGGGTCTTGCCGCCGGACTTGATCGTGCCGGCGGACGCGTCGGCGCCGCGCATGAACGACACGGGCCCGGAGGCGTAGCCGCCCTTCGACAGCTGCTCCTTCGACGAGCGCAGGCGCGAGAGGTTGGCGCCGGAGCCCGAGCCGCCGCGGAAGATGACGCCCTCGCGGCGGATCCAGTCGAGGATCGACTCCATCGAGTCGTCGATCGAGAGGATGAAGCAGGCCGAGCACTGCGGCTTCTCCTCGAACCCGACGTTGAACCAGACCGGCGAGTTGAAGGAGGCGAGCTGGTTGACGAGGATCGCCTTCAGCTCGGCCTCGAACGTGTCGGCCTCGTCGTCGGTCGCGAAGTAGCCGCCCTCACGGCCCCAGCCGCCGATCGTGTCGACGACGCGGCCGATCATCTGGCGGACGCTGGTCTCGCGCTCCGGCGTGCCCAGCTTTCCGCGGAAGTACTTCTGCGCGACGATGTTCGTGGCCGTCTGCGACCAGAACTTCGGGAACTCGACCGATTTCTGGTCGAACGCGGCCTTTTCCTTGCCCGGGATGAAGGCGTCGCGGATCTCCCACTCGATCTCGTCGAACGGGTCGCGGCCGGGAATCGTGAAGAACCGCCTCACGCCGAGGGTCTTCGCGCCGTCCGTGACGGTGTTCGTGAGTTCGGTGTCGGTGATCTCGCTGTGCTCTACGGTCGCCATATTCCTCTGCCTCCCGGGCTCTTTCGTCGCAAAAGGGAAACGGACCGTAGAGGCACGGTCGGACAGAACCATTCTATCGGCCGGGGATTACTCCGAAAATCGGCGTTTTCCAGGCAGATTCGGCCGGGAGTACGGCTGGCCGCACCCCGGCTCACAGGGTGGCACCACTGCCCTTTCGGCCGGGCCGGTGCAGGCTCCGCACCATGAATGGTGGAAGCATCTACGTCGTCGGATACCGCGCGTCGCCGCACGTCCAGGACTACCGCGACTTCCTGGACCGCAACGGCGTGTCGCACGAGTGGATCGACGTCGAGCACGACCCGCTCGCCCGCTTCCTGGGCGCGCCGGAGGACGTCGACGGCGTACGGCTGCCCGTGTTTCTGTTCCCGGACGGGAGCCGGCTCGAGCCGTTCGCCGACGAGGACGAGGGGCTCGCGTTCAGGCGGACGCGGGCGGAGCTGGCCGAGCGCGCCGGGCTGCACACGCGCCCGTCGCTCGACCTCTACGACGTCGCCGTCATCGGCGCCGGGCCTGCCGGGCTCACCGCCGCGCTCTACGCCGCCTCCGAGGGCCTGAGCACCGTGGTCGTCGAGCAGCACGCGCCCGGCGGCCAGGCGGGGACGAGCGCGCGGATCGAGAACTACCCGGGCTTCCCGAACGGCCTCAGCGGACAGGAGCTCGCCGACGCCGCTCACGACCAGGCGGTGCGCTTCGGGGCCGAGATCGTGCTCGGCTCCGACCTCGGAGACGGCGGGCTCGGAGAGGACGGCGAGCTCCTCTTCGACCTCGTCAACGGCTCGGTCGTTCGCGGCCGGACGACAATCGGCGCCACAGGCTTCGACTACCGCCGGCTCGACGCCGAGGGAGTCGACGACTTCGTCGGCGTGGGCGTCTACTACGGCGCCTCGCCGAGCGACGCGCTCTACCACCGCGGCGGCGACGTGTTCGTCGTCGGCGGAGCGAACTCGGCGGGCCAGGCCGCGCTGCACCTGGCTGCCCACGCCCGAACAGTAACGCTCCTCGTGCGTGGCGAGACGCTCGAGGAGCAGATGTCACAGTACCTCGTCGACCGCTGCGACGACCACCCCGCGATCAACGTCCTGACCGACACCCGCATCGTGCGCGCCGACGGAGACGGCAAGCTCGAGCGGATCGTCGTCGAGTCGGGCGGCGAGGAGCGCGAACTGCCGGCGGACGCGCTCTTCATCCTCATCGGCGGCACGCCCTCGACGGCGAGCTGCCCCTACGGCATTCGTCGCGATCCGCAGGGATTCGTCGTCACCGGCCCGGACCTCGGCCGGCACTGGAAGCTCGAGCGGGCCCCGTTCTTCCTCGAGTCGAGCCAGCCCGGATTCTTCTTCGCGGGCGACGCCCGGCTCGGGTCGGTCAAGCGCGTCGCCTCGGCCGTCGGCGAGGGCGCCATGGCGGTCCAGTTCGTCCACCGCTACCTGGCCCTGCTCGAAAAGCCGGGCGCGACGAACCTCGCTGCGGCCTAGGTGGCTGGGTCTACTGTTCGGCGGGCACGGGAGCCCGCTGAGCAAGGAGAGACCATGACCTCACTTGAGAACCGGCCGAACACCGCACTCCTCGTCGTCGACGTCCAGAACGGCGTCGTCGAGGGAGCCCACGAGCGCGACGCGGTCGTCGCGAACGTCGGCAGCCTGGTCGAGAAGGCGCGGCGGGAGCAGGTCCCCGTCGTCTGGGTCCAGCACTCCTCCGAGCAGCTCGCGAAGGGGAGCAACGCCTGGCGGATCGTTCCCGAGCTGAATCCCGGCGACGCCGAGCCGCTCGTCGAGAAGAGCTACGGCGACTCCTTCGAGGACACCACGCTCGAGAGCGTGCTGTCGGGCCTCGGGGTCGGGCGACTCGTCGTCGTCGGCGCACAGACCGATGCGTGCATCCGCGCGACGCTCCACGGCGCGCTCGTCCGGGGCTACGACGCGACCCTCGTCAGCGATGCCCATACGACGGAGGACCAGACGGCATGGGGAGCGCCTCCGCCGGACCAGGTGATCGCGCACACGAACCTGTACTGGAGCGACGAGACGGCGCCGCGACGGACCGGCGGGACGGTCGAGTCCAGGGACGTCGACTTCGGCGGCCCTCAGCCGCCTGCAGTCAGCTGACGGCCGGGTACGGCTAGGCGCTCGGCGGGCCGGACTCGGCCTGCGGACGGAGCGTCTGGCGGCGGAGCTGGCGGCGGCGCGCGACGTAGGCGGCCGAGCCGAGCATGAGCAGGAGCGCTGCGATCCCGCCGAGCACGATCGCGGGGAGCGGCACCGACGAGGCGCTCGAGCCGTGGAAGACGGCGGAGACCGGACTGTCCGGCTGGCTGTGCAGGCTCGGCGTCACGACGACGACAGCGGCCGGTGCGTGGCCGCTGTTCTTCGCGTCGGGGCCGCCGCGCCAGCTGGGCAGGGCGTCAGCCGTGTAGATGCTGTCGGTCACGTCGGGAGGACCGCCGCCCCCGCCCTTGCCGCTCGCGATCGCAGCCTGGAGCGCAAAGAGGATGTCCTGGTTCGCGTTCGAGTAGACGTCGAGGTCGGACCGGCCCTTGATCAGCGCCAGCGCGTCGCGGTAGCAGTGGAGCGGGTAGGTCCTGCTCAGCTGGCCGGACTTGCTCCCGTACCAGTCGTCGATCACCTTCTCGCCGCACGAGCTCCTGGCGGCGGCGCCGGAGGCCGTGGCCGCGAACGCGGCAGCGACGACGAGGAGAAGGACGGCGAGTCTGAAGGAGGGGCGCTTCAACAAATGTGTGTCGGAATGGTCGATGTTCTCGTCAACGAGTCTACGCATAGCCTCAGCCGGCCCCGTCCCCGAACCGTACCGGCAGTCTCGGTCACAGCCGTGTGCCGGTCGTAATCCCGACGTCAGGGTTTTGTTAGCCAGGGCGACGGGTGCCCTGAACCAGCCCGGCCGGGCGCTACCGTCCCAGTTCGATGCGCTCGGCCGCCGGCCTCCTCCCGCTCTCGGCCGCCGCGGCGCTCGTGACCTTCTCGCTCTTCTTCGGCGGGAGCCTGAGCGACAGCCGGCTGTTCTGGATCGGCATCTTCGCCGTCGCGGTCGGCTTCGGGTGGCTCGCCGCGGGGCTCGCCGGGCTCGTTCCCGTCGCGGTGCCGGGTCGGGTCGGCCTGGCCGCGTTCGGCCTGCTGGCGGCGTTCGTCTGCTGGAACGGCGTGACGATGATCTGGTCGATCACGCCCGACCTCTCGTGGGCGTACCTGAACCGGGGCGCCGTCTACGTCGGCTTCGCGCTCCTCGGCCTGGCGGTCGCGGCGAGCGTGCGGGCGCCGGCGCGGGTCGTCGCCGGCGGCCTCGCGGTGCTGCTGTTCGGCGTCGTCGGGTGGGCACTCCTCGGCAAGGTCTTCCCGTCGCTGTTCCCGGACGGCGCCCGCGTGGCGCGGCTCCGGAACCCGATCGGCTACTGGAACGCGCTCGCGCTCGCCTGCGCCCTGGCGCTTCCGCTCGGCCTGTGGATCGCGACGCGACGCTCGTGGCGGCGCGAGCTGCGCGCGGCGGGAGCGGTGCTGCTCTACCTCGCCGCGATCGCGCTCGTGCTCACGTTCTCGCGCGCCGGGATCCTCGTCGCGGCCGTTGCCGTCCTGCTCTGGCTCGCGCTCGTGCCGGCGCGGCTCGAGAGCTTCGGCGCGCTGCTCGTCTCGGTCGTGCCCGCGGCGGCCGTCGCCGGCTGGGCCTCGACCCGCGCCGGTCTCGTCGACGACGGTCAGGCGCTCGCGGCGCGCCGGTCGGACGGCGCCTGGTTCGGGCTCGTCGTGCTGCTCGTCGGACTCGGCGTGGTCGCGGCCGCGCTGTGGGCGGACGGGCTCGACCGGCGCTTCGCCGATCCAGAGGCGCGGCGGCTCTGGGCGCGGCGGATCGGGATCGCGATCGGCACGGTCGCCGTCGCGGGCGTGATCGCCGTGTCGGCCGCGAGCGGCGGCCCGGGCGCGTGGCTGCGGGAGTTCCGCGGCGGCGGCGAGGTCTCGAACTCGTCACGGCTCGGGACGTTCAGCTCGAACAACCGCTGGGAGTGGTGGAAGGAGGCGTGGAAGGTCTTCGAGGAGAAGCCGGCCGGCGGCAAGGGCGCGGCGTCGTTCGTCGACGCGCGGTTGCGCGTGCGCCTGGGCAGCACGGTCACGAACGAGCCGCACAACATCGCGCTGCAGGCGCTGGCGGAGACGGGCATCGTCGGCTTCCTGCTCGGCCTCGGGGCCGCGGTGGCCGCGCTCGTCGCGATCGGGCGTGCGGTGACGCGGCTGCGTGGGGAGGAGCGCGCGGCCGCGGCGGCGCTCGCGATCGCGATCCCGGCGTTCCTGCTCCACGCGCTGGCCGACATCGACTGGGACTTCGTCGCCGTCTGCGCGCCCGTGTTCCTGCTCGGAGGGCTGCTGATCGGCGTCGGCGGCGAGGTGCGTTCGGTGCGACTGCGGATGCGCCCGCTCGTCGCGGCAGGCATCGCGGCCTGTCTCCTGGCCGCGGTCTATTCGCTCGCGGCGCCGTGGCTCGCGTCGAATCGCGTCGCCGACGCGTACTCGGCGCTGTTCGCGGGCAACCTGCGCTCGTCGGCCGCGGACGCCCGCGACGCCGCGTCGCTGAACCCGTTCTCGATCCAGCCGATCTGGGCGCTGGCCGAGGCGTACGCGGAGCTTCCCGACCCGGCCGGCGCTCTCGTCCAGTACAGACGGGCCGCGCGCCTCCAGCCGGAGAACCCGGCCACCTGGGTCGCGCTCGGGAACTACGCGCTCTGCAAGGGGAGCGTGCGCGAGGCCTACGACGCGCTGAACCACGCCTACACGCTCGATCGGTTCGGGCCTGCGGGCATCCCGGGCGGCCCGCTCGACCAGGCGCGGGCGGCCGTCGAGAAGCGCGGGACGCCTAGCTGCCGACGATGACGAGGAGCCGGGCGCCGTGGAGCTGGCTCGGCAGCACGCCGTCGAGGCCGGTCACGACCGAGATGTGCAGGTCCCGGGCGAGCCGGCGGGCCTCGCGGTCGTAGCCCGGGCGGTACATGACCATGCTGGCCGCGTAGTCGTTGCGCTTCGCGTTCCCGACCGCCGAGACCGGGTAGCCGTGCGCGCGGAGGACGGTGGCCTCGGCGCCTGCTGCGCCGTCCCGGCCGTTGCCGTTCAGGACGAGCACGCCCGTGTGGGCGCGCGCGAGCAGCGAGCGTGCGGATGCGATCGGCGCGGTCCGGTGCGACTTCGCGTGCGCCTTCGGCGGCGCCGGGGGCTGAGCGGCGGCGACGCGGTGATGCGTCGCGCCGCGGACGGCACTCGCCCGCTCGGTCTGGAACCAGCCCTTGCCGAGCAGGACGACGCCGACGGCGACGAGCGCGAGCAGCTCCGCCGCGGCGATCGCGGACACGACGATCGTCCGGGTCCGCCACGGCTGCGCGAGGTCATGCGTCGGCGCGTAATGATCCATCGCCGGTCGATGTTCGCGCTCGCCGCCGCCGTTTCCTGCCGACAGGCCGTGGCCGGTCGAGCCACGTCCGAGGGACTGTCCCTGGGACATGTCCGCCGGGGAAACGGTGGTGGAAAAGCGCGGCCCGTTGGGGAAAACTAAGCCGAGGCTGTGAAAAACTGCCAGGTGGCCCGGAGGCCGTCCTCGAGCGAGACCTCGGCGTGCCAGCCGAGCTCGCGTGCGGCGAGGCCTGGGTCGAGGACCGAGCGCTGGAGGTCGCCGAGCCGCTCCGGGCCGAGCTCGGGGTCGATCTCGCGCCCGGTCGCGCGGCGCATCGCGTCGACGAGCCCGAGCACCGACGTCGGCTGCCCGGTCGCGACGTTGAGGACGCCGCCGCCGAGCGCCGTCGCCGCGAGCGTCGCGCGGGCCACGTCCCCGACGTACACGTAGTCGCGCTCCTGGGAGCCGTCGCCGAAGATCGTCGGCCGCCGCCCGTCCGCGACGGTTCGCAGGAAGATCGCGACCACGCCCGCCTCGCCGTGCGGATCCTGCCGTGGCCCGTAGACGTTCCCGTAGCGCAGCGCGACGTGACGCGTCCCGTGGAGGCGATTCCAGGCGGCGAGATACTCCTCGCCGGCCAGCTTGGACGTGCCGTACGGCGACAGGGGTCGCCGCTCCCACTCCTCCGTCGCCGGGCTCGCGCACTCCCCGTAGATGGCGCCGCCGGTCGACGAGAACACGACCTGCGCGCCGTGGGCGAGCGCCGCGGCCAGGATCGCGACCGTGCCGAGCACGTTCACGTCTGCGTCGAGCGTCGGCTTCGCCACGGAGACGCTCACGGACGCCTGGGCGGCGAGGTGGAAGACGACCTCCGGCTGCACGGCGTCGAAGACGTCGCCCGGGTCGCGGATGTCGGCGACGTGCAGACGTGCGCCTTCCGGCACGTTGTCGGGCTTGCCCGCCGAGAGGTCGTCGAGCACGTGCACGTCGTCGTCGCGCGCGACGAGCGCCTCCGCCACATGCGAGCCGATGAACCCCGCGCCGCCCGTCACGATCGCCCGCATCGCGCCGTATCGTAGGCGCCGCATGTTCGTGACGTTTGAAGGAGTCGACGGCTCCGGCAAGTCGACCCAGGCCGCACTCGCCGCTGCCCACCTCGCCGAGGGCGGGCGCGAGGTCGTCGCGACGCGGGAGCCGGGCGGCACACCGCTCGGCGAGCGCGTCCGCGAGCTGCTGCTGGACGGGCCGGAGATGACGGCCTGGGCGGAGGCGAGCCTGTTCGCCGCCGCCCGCGCGGAGCTCGCGGAGCTCGTGATCCGCCCGGCGCTCGCCCGCGGCGCGATCGTCGTCAGCGACCGCTACCTCGACTCGTCGCTCGCCTACCAGGGTGTCGCGCGCGGCCTCGGGATCGAGCGGGTGCTCGAGCTGAACGCCGCGGTCGCCGACCTGCTCCCCGACCGGACCTTCGTGCTGCTCGTCGACGAGCCGACGGCTGCGGCGCGCCTCGGGCGGCGGCCCGATCGGATCGAGCGCGAGGGAGCCGCGTTCCGCGACGCCGTGGACGCGGGCTACCGCGCCGTCGCCGAGCGCTTTCCGGAGCGGATCGTCCTGCTCGACGGAGCCCGCCCTCGAGACGAGCTCGCGGCGCAGATCCGGGAGGAGCTGGCCGCCCGTGTTCGATGAGATCGTCGAGCAGGTCGAGGCCAAGCGGCTCCTGCAGGTCGCGCTCGACGAGGGCCCGACGCACGCCTACCTCTTCTTCGGGCCGGCCGGCGTCGGCAAGCGGAAGGCCGCGATCGCGTTCGCCGGAGCGCTGCTCGGCGACCGCGGGCGGGTCGAGCGGCACGCGCACCCCGACCTGTACGTGCTCGAGCCGCTCGGCGACCAGATCCGCATCGACGAGATCCGCACGCTCCGGCGCGACCTGCACATGCGCCCGTTCGAGGCGTCGTATCGCGTCTACCTCGTCGTCTCGGCGCACCTCCTGAACACCGAGGCGGCCGACGCGCTGCTCAAGGATCTCGAGGAGCCGCCGGACTACGCGGTGATCGTGCTGCTCGCCGACGAGCTCGGCCCGCTCCCCGAGACGATCCGGTCGCGCTGCCAGCTCGTCCCGTTTTCGCGCCTGTCCGAGCGCGCGGTGCGCGCGGTCGTCGACGCCTGGGCTCCCGGCATCCCGCCCGATCGCGCGACCGCGGTCGCGCGCGTGGCCGGCGGCAGGCTCGACCGCGCGGAGCGGCTGCTCGACGCGGACGCGGCGGCGCGGCGCGAGGAGCTGCTCGGCATCGCGCGCTCGGTCTACTCGGACCCGGGCTTCTCGGCGTCGATCGCGGCCGGGCGCGTGCTCGAGCTCGTCGACGTCGGAGCCAAGGAGGCGAGAGAGGAGGCCGACAAGAAGCTCGAGTGGCTCGACCTGACCGAGCGCGAGGCGGAGCTCCGCCGGCGCCGGGCCGAGCTCGGTGCGCAGCGCGAGGGCGTGCTCGAGGCGCTCGAAGAGCTGGCCGCCTGGTATCGCGACCTGATCTGCGTCGCCGTCGGAGCCGCGAACGTCGTCGTGCACTACGACCACCTGGCCTCGCTCACGGAGGACGCGTCGCCCGAGCGGCTGGCGGGCGCCGAGCGCGCCGTCGAGCTCGTGCGCGTGACCTGGCGGCGGTACGAGGAGCTGAACCTGCAGCCGAAGCTCGCGCTCGAGGCGCTGCTCGTCCAGCTGCGGCAGGCACTCGCCGGGCCGGTGCCCGTCCCGGTCTGACCGACCTCAGGCAGCACAGGCGTTGTCTAGGCTGAACCGGCCATGGCCGATCCGGTCGACGCCGCCGCCGAGCTCCTCTACGGGCTGCCGCTCGACGAGTTCACGGTGGCGCGGAACGCGGCGGCGAAGGAGCTCCGCGACCGCGGCCTGCGCGGCGGAGGCGGACGCCGTCAAGGCGCTCGCGAAGCCGAGCGTCGCCGCCTGGGCCGTCAACCAGCTGACGCGACGGCGGCACGCCGACCTGGACGAGTTCCTCGAAGCGGCGGCCGCCGCGCGCGACGCGCAGCTCGGGGGCGGAGCCGACCTGCACGAGGCGATCGCCCGCCAGCGGCGCGCGCTCGAGACGCTGGTCGGGGCAGCGCGCGAGGAGCTGGGCGGCGCTGCCTCCGAGGCCGTGACGGGTCGCATCCGCCAGACGCTCGAGGCGGCCGCGGTCGACGACGGCGCGGCCGAGGCCGTCCGGCAGGGGCGGCTGGCGAAGGAGCTCGAGCCGGCCGGGTTCGGGACCCTCGCCGCGCACGCAAAGCCCGCCCGCGGCGAAGGGCCGGGCACGGCGCGCGGAGAGCGCCGCCGACAGCAGGAAGGCGCTCGCCGAGGCCCGGGCGCGGCTGCGCGAGGCCGAGGACGAGCACCGCGCGGCGCTCGCCGAGGAGCGTCAGGCGCACAAGCGCTGGCAGCAGACGCAGCACGACGCCGAGCAGGCGGCCGGACGGGTCGACAGGGCCCGCGCCGCACTCGACGCCCTTCGCGCGCGATGAAGATCGAGGACTACGCCCTCATCGGCGACCTGCAGACGGCCGCGCTCGTCGCGCGCGACGGCTCGATCGACTGGTGCTGCTTCCCCCGCTTCGACTCGGGCGCGTGCTTCGCAGCGCTCCTCGGCACGCCGGACAACGGCCGCTGGCTGCTCGCGCCGGAGGTCGAGATCCGCAGGTCGACGCGACGCTACCGCCGCGACACGCTCGTCCTCGAGTCGGTCTTCGAGACCGGCGGCGGCTCGGTGCGGGCGATCGACTTCATGCCGCCGCGCGGCGACGCGCCCGACATCGTCCGCATCGTCGAGGGGCTCGACGGCGAGGTGCCGATGCGCTCGGAGCTCGTGATCCGCTTCGACTACGGCTCGATCGTGCCCTGGGTGCGCCGCGTCGACGGCGCCCGTGTCGCCGTCGCCGGCCCGGACGCGCTCTGCTTCCGCACGCCCGTCGAAACGCGCGGCGAGGACATGACCACCGTCTCGGAGTTCGTCCTGCGGCCGGGCGACCGGGTCCCGTTCGTGCTCACGTGGTTTCCCTCGCACGTCGCTCTCCCCGACGAGATCGACCCGGAGCAGGCGCTCGACGACGCCGAGGACTACTGGCACGAGTGGGCGTCGGCGTGCGGCCACAACGGTCTGCTACCACGACGAGATCCACCAGTCGCTGCTCGTCCTGAAGGCGCTCACCTACGGGCCGACCGGCGGCATCGTCGCGGCGCCGACGACCTCGCTCCCCGAGCAGATCGGCGGCGTGCGCAACTGGGACTACCGCTTCTGCTGGCTCCGCGACGCGACGCTGACGCTGCTCGCGATGCTCAACTCGGGCTACCGGGACGAGGCCCTGACGTGGCGCCAGTGGCTGCTGCGCGCCGTCGCCGGGAGCCCCGACGACGTGCAGATCATGTACGGCATCGCGGGCGAGCGCCGGCTCGAGGAGCGCGAGCTCGACTGGCTCCCCGGCTACGAGACGTCGCGCCCGGTGCGCGTCGGCAACGCGGCGTCCGAGCAGCTCCAGCTCGACGTCTACGGCGAGGTGATCGACGCGCTCTACCAGACGCGTGCGCACGGCGGCGACCCCGACGACCACGTCTGGTCGCTCTCGCTGAAGCTGCTCGAGTGGCTCGAGACGGGCTGGCGCCGCGAGGACGCGGGCATCTGGGAGGTGCGCGGGCCCGAGCGGCACTTCACGCACTCGAAGGTGATGGCGTGGGTCGCGTTCGACCGCGCGGTGCGCTCACACGAGCGAGTTCGGCCGCGAGGGGCCGGTCGAGCGCTGGCGAGCGCTCCGGGACGAGATTCACGCCGAGGTGCTGGCTCGCGCGTGGTGCGAGGAGAAGCAGGCGTTCGCGCAGTCGTACGACTCGGACCGGCTCGACGCCGCCGTCCTGCTCATGCCGCTCGTCGGCTTCCTCCCGCCGGACGACCCGCGCGTCGTCTCCACCGTGGCGGCGATCCGGCGCGAGCTGTCGTTCGACGGGCTCCTCCTGCGCTACCTGCCGGAGGAGGCCGCCGACGTCGACGGGCTGCCGCCCGGCGAGGGCGTCTTCCTGCCGTGCTCGTTCTGGCTCGTCTCCGTGCTCGCGCTCCAGGGGGCCGACGACGAGGCGCGCGAGCTGTTCGAGCGGCTGCTCGACCTCCGCAACGACGTCGGCCTGCTGGCGGAGGAGTACGACCCGGTCGCGAGACGGCAGCTCGGGAACTTCCCGCAGGCGTTCACGCACCTCGCGCTCGTCGGCGCCGCCGTGACCCTCGCCGAGGGCCGCAGCATGCGTGATCCGGGCGCCCTGGGGAGAACCGCCCCGCCCCGACATTCGTAGTCCTGAGTGATATCGCCGGGGTCGAGTGCGATATCGCCCAGTCCATCCTTTCGAGGAGGTTCTCCGATGAGCAGATCGCTCTCGCGATCGCGGCTGCTCGCAGTGGTAGTCCTGGCGGTCCTGGCCGCCGTACTCGCTGCGACGGTCCTCGCCACGTCGGGCGGCGCAGCCCGAAGCACCACCGTGGTGAAGGTGGTGAAGAACACGAAGCTCGGCAAGCAGGTCCTGGTCAACCGCCGGGGATTCACCCTCTACTCGCTGAGCGCGGAGACGCACGGCCGGTTCATCTGCACCGACAGCGTCTGCCGGTCGCTGTGGACGCCGCTCGTCGTCCCGCGTGGGACGAAGCCGGCGGGCACGGCGAAGCTGGCGACGGTCAAGCGTCCCGACGGACGCACGCAGGTGACGTACCGCGGCCTGCCGCTGTACTCGTTCCGCGAGGACAAGAGGCCCGGTGACGCGAACGGCAACGGCTTCAAGGACGTCGGCACGTGGCTCGTCGCCACGCTGACCGCGGCCAAGACCCCGTCGCCGATGCCGTCGTCGGGCGGCTACGGAGGCTACGGAGGCTGAGGACACGCCTCGCGGGGCCTTGACCTGCCCTCCGGTCGGGCCCCGCTCAGGCGGCGACGCGGGACAGTTCGGCGAGCTCGTCCGCCGAGAGCTCCCAGGCGGCCGCCGCGACATTCGCGCGCACCTGCTCGGCGCTCGTCGCGCCGGCGATCACGGACGGGATCCCGGGCTGCGAGGCGAGCGCGGCGATCGCCAGGTCGAGCAGTGAGTGGCCGCGCTTCCGCGCGAATGCGTCCAGTGCCTCGACCCGGTCGAACATCGCTCCGTCGATCTCCCGGCGCTCGAGGCGCGTCCCCTCCGGCCGCGGCTCGCCGCGCCGGTACTTCCCCGTGAGCAGCCCGCTCGCGAGCGGGAAGTACGGGACGAAGGAAACGTCGAGGCGCCGGGCGAGCGGCAGCACCTCGTCCTCGGCCTCGCGCTCCAGCAGGCTGTACTCGTTCTGCACGGCCACGAAGCGCGGGCCGCCGCTCGCGCGAGCCAGTTCGTCCGCCTCCGCGAGCTGGGCGGCGCTGAAGTTCGAGCAGCCGATCGCGCGGACGAGCCCTTCGCGGACGAGCTCCTGCATCGCGCCGAGCGTCTCGGCGATCGGCGTCACGCCGTCAGGGCGGTGGTAGTAGTAGAGGTCGATGCGGTCGGTCCGCAGGCGCTCGAGCGATGAGCGGATCGCGCTCCTCACGTAGTCCGCCGAGCCGTTCGGCCCCTCGCCCATGTCGTTCCCGAACTTCGTCGCCAGGACGACGCGGTCCCGGCGCCCGGCCAGCAGCTCGCCGAGGAACCGCTCGCTGCCGCCGCGGTTGCCGTAGATGTCGGCCGTGTCGAAGAAGGTGATGCCCGCGTCGAGTGCCGCGTCGACGACCTCGCGCGTCCGGCCGAGGTCGATCCGCCCGCCGAAGTTGTTGCAGCCGAGGCCGACCCGGGAGACGAGGAGGTCGGAATCGCCGAGCGGCTCGGTGCGCACCGCGCCATCGTAGAGCGAGCCGGGTCACCCGCTTACGCTTCACGCGTGCGGGTGCACTGGTGGATCCTCGTGGTGGGCGTGGCCGTCGTCGCCGCGCTCCGGGGCTGGCTGGCGAGCCGGATCGCGATGCCGTGGCTCTTCAGCGACGAGCTCGTGCACTCCGAGCTCGCGAAGAACCTCGCGAACGGCTCGCTGTTCGAGATCCGCGGCCGGCACGTGAACATCACGTACGCGTATCCGCTCGTCCTCGCGCCGGCGTGGCTGCTGTCGTCGATGGGCGCCACCTATGCCGTCGCAAAGGCGATCAACGTCGTCCTCGTCTCGGCCGCGGCCGTGCCCGTCTACCTCCTCGGCCGGCGACTCGTGTCGCCCGTCGGCGCGGCCGTCGCCGCGGTGCTCGCGATCCTCGTCTCCGACCTCGCGCTCACCGGCGCGTTGATGCAGGAGAACCTCGCCTACCCGGCCTTCCTGGCCGCGGCGCTCCTGCTCGTGCTCTGCCTCGAGGAGCCGACACCGCTCCGCCAGGTCGGGCTGCTCGCGGCGATCGCGGTCGCGGCAACGGCCCGCTTCGAGCTGCTCGTGCTCGTCGCGATCGTGCCGACCGCGGTGCTGCTCGCCCGCGCGAGCATCCGCCGGCTCGCGGGCGTGGTCGTGCCGACCGTCGGCGTGATCGTCGTGCTCGCCGTCCTCGACGCCGTGCAGCCGTCCCGCCTGCAGGACGCACTGCAGACCTTCCCCGAGACGTCCGCCGGGTACAGCGTCGGCGGAGTGCTCACGTGGATCGTGCGGAGCCTGGCCGAGCTCGACCTCGCGACCGGCGCGATCCCGCTCGTCGCGCTCGTGCTCCTGACGCTGCCGCGCGCGACCCCGCGTCGGCCCGCCGAGCGCGCCTTCCTCGCCGTCACCTGGGCGTCGCTCGGCTGGTTCCTCGTCGTCGGCGGCCTGTCCGGGCACTGGGAGCCGTTCGGGCTCAAGGAGCGCTACCTCTTCTACGTCGAGCCGCTGCTCCTGCTCGGGCTCGTCCTCTGGGTCGAGCTCGGACCGGCCCGGCGGCTGCGGGTCGCCCTGGTGGCGGCAGGCGTCCTTGCGCTCTGCGTCGCGTATCTGCCGCTCCACTCGCTGCTGACGGCGCCGTCGCTCCCCGGCAACGCGCTCGGGATGGAGGTGTTCCGGCGGATCGGGAACGTGATCGGCTTCGGGGACGGCCTGCGCGCCTTGCTGATCGTGGCCGCGATCGCCCTGCCGCTCGTGGCCGCCGCGCTCGCCCGCCGGCGCGTCGTCGCGCTCGTCTTCGTCGGCGTGTTCGTGGCCGTCTCGGCGGCGTTCGCGGCCCGCGTCGCGGACGAACAGGCGCGCGCCGTCGCCGCGACGGCGATGCTGCCCGCGCACCGCTCCTGGGTGGACGCGGCGGTCGGCAAGGGCACGAACGTCACGCTCCTCAACACCTCGAACTTCATGCCCGAGACCGTGCGGCAGGAGATCTTCCCGGTCTTCGCGCCGTGGTGGGAGACGCAGTTCTGGAACCGGAGCGCGCGCACGGTCGACAGCCTCGGCTCACCGGAGCCGCTGCCGCTCGCACAGGGCTCGGGCACGCTCGACTGGGCAACCGGAGTCGTCTCGGGCGTGCCGCCCGCGGCCGCCGTGCTCGTCGACCCGCGCTTCGAGGTCGCCGGCCGCCGCCGGGGCGCGTCCACCGCGCTCGTGCTCTACGACCGCGTCGCCTCGCCGGTCCGGCTCGTCTCGGCGACCGAAGGCGTCTTCCGCGACGGCGAGAGCTCGGCCTACGCCGCCTACGACCGCTGGGGCCCCGGGACGGCGCGCACGGTGCGGATCGCGATCGCGCGACCCGAAGGCTCCGACCCGATCGGCGTGCACGTCCGGGTGGGATCGCTGACGTCGCACGGCCCGGGCCCGGCGATGGGACGCGTGACGGCGACGAAGGACGTCGAGCTCCGCTCCGGCACGATCGCGGTGCCGGTGCCGAACGCGCCGTTCCGGGTCGAGGTGCACTACGACCCGGGCATTCGGGGCACGATCCGCTTCACCCCGTCCCGCTACTAGCTAGGGGCCCTTGGCTGCCGGCGGCAATGCCTCCGACGCACGCAGAGACGTCAGCGGGGTGTCCGGGACCGTGATCAGGCCGCGCGTGGGCCGGTCGAGGTCGAAGGTCACGAGCAGGAGCAGCGTGACGAGCACGGCCGCCAGCACCATCGGCACGAGGCCGCGGCCGAGCACCGCCAGGTACATGCCGAGGAGCCCGAGCGCGATGGCCGCACCGAACACCTCCAGCGCCAGCACGGCACCCGGCACCCGATTGTTGAGGGCCGAGATGCGGACGGTCTGCTGGTCGATCGTCGTGTTGAGGCTGTCGACGTACAGGCGAGGCGCGCTGGCCACCGGCGCCGTGACGAGCGACTGGCCGGCGAGCCTCCAGAGCCTCCGCTGCAGCATTCCTTCGGCGGCGGCCGTGCGCTTCGCGGCGGCGCTACCCGGCACCTCGACCGACAGCCGAATCGCCTGATCCGTGTAGCGGCGGAGCAGATCGAGAGACTCACTCCGAACCGGCTCGGCCAGCGTCTCGGCGCGCAGAAAGGTCGTCCCGATCGCGTTCGCCTCCGCCACCACGGCCGCCCGCCTGTCCTCGTACCGGCCCACGGCGAGCGACAGTCCGAAGGCAAGCAACAGCCCAACAACACCGAGGAGCGCACCCTGCAGCACACCGAACGGCTCCTTCAGCGTGTCCGAGTGCTTGCGCAGATAGCGACCGACCGCGACTCCCACCAGGGTCACGCCGAAGACCACGGCGAAAACGATCAGCGCGAGCGCCCAACTGCTCAGCGAGAAGAACACGCGCGACATCCTGCCTGTCGCCGCCGACGCGCCTCCGGCTCGGACCCGTTGCACGCGCGGAGAACGGCTAAAATCCGCGTCTCGCCGACGTAGCTCAGCTGGTAGAGCACTTCACTCGTAATGAAGGGGTCCGCGGTTCGAATCCGCGCGTCGGCTCCAAGGGAACCCCTGCAAAGCCCCGCTTTTCCGGCGGGGCTTTGCTTTCGAAGGAAGGCGTGAAAGGCCGAGGGGGCAACAGACGGGCAACACACGGCTTGTGAGTGGGCCGGGGCGCACTCACAGCACCTCCCCGCCCCCGGCGTGCGGGAGGCCGAAGGTCAGCGCTTCTTGTGCTTCAAAATGTGTAGTCTCGCCGCTTCACATTCTGAAGTTGAGTCAGGAGGCCCGAGATGAGCCGGAAGAACGAGCTCTTGTCCGCGAATGAGGAGTACGCCGCATCGTTCGAGAAGGGCCATCTGCCGATGCCGCCTAGCCGGCGCTTCACCGTCGTCACCTGTATGGATGCGCGACTCGACCCGGCGAAGTTTCTCAACCTCGAAGAAGGCGACGCGCACGTGATCCGAAACGCCGGGGGCCTCGTCACGGACGACGCTCTGCGATCGCTGATCATCTCTCACAACCTGCTTGGCACCGAGGAGGTGTTCGTCATCGCGCACTCGGACTGCGGCATGCTCACCTTCTCGGACGAGGCGCTCCAAGAGCAACTGGGGACGGACCTCGCCTTCCATGCCTTCTCCGACCTCGATGAAAGCGTGCGTGAGAGCGTACGCCGAATCCGCGAGTCTCCGCTAACAGCCAGCGCTGTTCACGGGTTCGTCTACGAGGTCGAAACGGGAAAGCTCCGAGAAGTCGCATAACGGGCTGTTCAGACGTGGGTGGTAATCGTCGAAGTGGCGGTCGCCTCCGGCGACCGGTCGGCCTGAACCTGCGGCTATGCCCGGGGCTGCCACTTCCCTCGGGGCCTAGTGCGTTGTTGGGCAGGTGGCGGCCGTCAAACCGGGTTGTCTCCAGCGGACTCGACCGAGGTCTCCGCGACGAGCTTGTCAACCACGCGTTCCTCGACCGGGCTTGCTGCTTCCTTCTCGATCTGTTCCTGCTGGCTGACCTCGACCCGAGCGGCCTGCCATGTCGACCAATGGCCGGTGACGAGCGCCCAGAGCGAGAGTGCCGACACGAACGCGACGCTCTTCAACCAACCCAACTCGAACGAGACCGGGATCATCACGATCCAGAACACCGTCATCCAACCGTTCAAGCGGCGCATGAACACCGGATCGCCCTGAACCGACGACCAAATGCTCTTGGCGATGTTCACCGCAACCCCGCGCTTGCGTCAAGGTCGCGCTCGGAAACGATGCGCATCAGTTTGTCGCAGCGGATGGCGTAGTTGACGCCGCTTGCGTTCGCTGAGACGCCGCGGACGACGCCCTCGGAGTCTGCCGGCACGCTCGGGGGGTCACGTATGAGCCGCACCCGCTCGCCAACATTGAAACGCCAGACTTCCTCCACCACTACCTCCAAATCGAATGAGAACAGACACTCGTGGGGCGCCCGCCAAGGCGCCCGCACGAGCCTCGACGAGGTGAGCGTGTTACTCCTCGATCACGGTGCGCCGACGGCCGGTCCCTTGCGTCAGGTAGCCGGGGCCTGCCCAGCTCGACCAGAACACGAGCGAGAGCAACGCACCGACGATGCCGACGACCAACAAGATGTAGCCGATCGTGTTCACGTTAAAGCCGGTCGTGGACACGTGAACGGCCCACGCCAGCACGGCTCCGACGGCGATCAAGATCAGACTCACTCCGAGTCCCATAACCTCGTCTCCTTCGGTTAGGCCGTGCGTCGGGAGAACAACCCGAACACGGCAATGAGGGCAGCGACGATCAGCACGAGGAACAAGAACTTCGTGAACACGACGCCACCGACGATTCCGAGCAGCAAGAGCAACAACAGCAGCGCAACGAGAAACATCGCGTTCGCCTCCAAAGGAAGGGGGTTTCCCGGCGACCACACGCGCTAGATCCGGGCGCGAGCGGCCAAGCCAGCTTGACCGTTTCTATCTCCGCTGCGACCCGAGTTCAAACGTAAAACGATTGAAAGTCGCTCACCCTGTGGCAACCCCCCCACCTGCGACAGACCGCAATCCGCAAGGCAACAAAGGGGCAACCCCCGCGAGCGACCGAAACGTTGGACACTCTGAATGCCAAAGAGCCGCTTGAATCCAGCTAGACCGAGACGGGCCGAAACCAGCCAGCGCTTCTCGTGATGAAGGGGTCCGCGGTTCGAATCCGCGCGTCGGCTTCAACGAAATACCTGCAAAGGCGAATCTTTTGACCAGGCGCAACGCGAGTCTCTCTGTGAGTCCCGGGCAGACGGGGCAACACGCGCCAGCGGAGCCCCCTCTTCTTACTTATTCAAGTTCCGCGCGTGCGCGGGAAACCGCTTGCATGCTCCTGGAAGCCTGGCGGGGCGTGATGCCCCAGGCGCCGGTGGCCGACTCTCCGGGTGCGAGGTGGGTCAAGGAGTCTCCGGTGCGGAAGGCGTTCGGTGGACAGGTCATCGGCTCGACCGCGAGGGCTCTGCGGTCGACGTCGGGCAGCGGGTCGCCGGTGAAGAGCATGAGGTACGGATAGTGCTCGTCGACCCAGAACGTCAAGGTCCGCCTCTCCGCAGGATCGTGGAGGGACACGCGTGCCCGTCCGTCGGCATCGCGTTCCAGGTCGGTGAACGCATTGTCGAGCTTCGTCGAGCCGATCGGCCGGGCGGTCCGGAAGTCGTACTGGGTGCCTTCGACCGGCTCCGAGCCGATCGGCAGGTCGCGCTCGTCGGAGATGAGCACGCGCCGTCCGGGCGCGCGCAGCACGAGTGTGTCGACGGCTGCGGTTCCGAGGCTGAGGTACGGGTGCGCCCCGCTCCCGTACGGGCATGTGTCGGCGCCGACGTTCGTGGCCCTGGTCCGGACCGAGAGCCCGCCGTCCGAGAGCGCGTATTCGACGGCGAGGGCGAGCGTGAACGGGTAACCGGGCTGGGGGTGGATCATGTGCTCCATCACGACGCGATCCGCCTCGCGCTCACCGACGCGCCAGCCTGCCCAGCGGACGAGCCCGTGAATCGCGTTCGACAGCTCCGGCTCCGTCAGGGGAAGCTGATGGCGCCGCCCCTCGAACTCGTACTCCCCGTCCCGGATGCGGTTGGGCCAGGCAATGAGCAACTGGCCGCGACCCGATGTGCAGCGCTCGCCGGCCCGGTAACCGTCGAGGAGTTCGTGCCCGCCCGCCGAGTACGTGCGGATCCCGCCGCCGACCTCGACAACCACGGCCCGCTGGCTCCCGTGGGCGATCTCGACCTGTTCGCCGGACGGCGCGACCCCTGCCCTATCCGACGTCACGGTCGTCGGTTCGGACGATGATCCGGGTCGAGCGCTCGTGTGCAGGCACGTACGCGCATTGCTTCCCCATACCCGCCCCACGTTCGACTCGAACGAGGCTTGGCCGAACGCGAGAGCCATCCGGAAGCGGGGCGAGGCGCCGCCGTCGTGGGGTTGCGACCCCTCGCTTGTTGTCGTGGTCGAGCTCGGTGAGGACGCTTTCGGTTGCCCCTAGCCTGGCCGCTTGATCTCGACGACCTTGCCGATGATGTTCGCCCGCGGCACCGAGCCCCACTCGCGCGAATCGCACGAGACGGGTCGGTTGTCACCCATGAAGAAGTACTCGCCGTTCGGGACGTGCCAGGTCTGGTTGAAGGTATAGCCGTCCGCGCGACGCGCAGCGACCCGGACGTACGACTCCTCGAACTTCTTGCCGTCAACGAAGATGAAGCCCTGGCCGTCCTCGTGCACCGTCTCGCCGGGAAGGCCGATCAAACGCTTCACGAAGATTCCGCCCGTGCCGCACTTCAGGGCCGCGGCAGGCGGTGTGTTGAAGACGATGATGTCGCCTCGGCTGGGGTGAAGATGATTGCCACCATAGGCCTCGGCGACGACACGGTCGTTGGCCGCAGCCTCACAACCGGGGGCCGGCTTCGCACAATGCAGCGTCGGCTCCATCGCCGACGAAGGAACCGTGAACGTCCCTGTGATCCGCCCCTGTTCAACGGGAGGATTGCCGTTACCACTCCCGCTCCCGCCGCAGCCTGCGCAGAGAGCCACCGAAGCCAAGGCGAAGGTGCAGGCGGCCGCTCGGATTTGCACTGAGCCAGGTTCGCAGATACGCCACAAACACTCGCGTTCTTCGTCTTGACGCTATCCAGACGGAGCCAGATAATTGTCGCGTGGCAGGCGTGCGGGGCTTGAGTGCTCGGGCCCGTGCCTGGGCGACGCCAAGCATCGCTGAGACTCTGCGCGTGCCGCCGGCGCTCGAGTGGTGGCGGACGGTGCCCGGCGGGCGCGAATGGCTCGGGCGCCTCCCGGAGATCGTCCGGGCGTGCGCCGATGCCTGGGATCTGCGCCTCGGGGAGCCGTACAACGGCGGCAAGGTCGGGCTCGCGCTCAGGGTCGAGCGTGCCGACGGGTCACCCGCCGTCCTCAAGGTCAACTTCCCTGACTACGAGAGCGAGCACGAGGCAATCGCGCTCGGGCTCTGGCGGGGGAACGGGGCGGTGCGTCTGCTCGAGCTCGACGACGAGTTGTACGCGCTGCTGGTCGAGCGTTGCGATCCCGGCAGCCAGCTCTCGGACGTGGCGGACGAGGACGAGGCGAACATCGCGGCGGCTCGTGTCCTTGCGAGCATCTGGCGTCCTCCGCCGAGGCATCACCCGTTCGGCCGACTGGAGCACGAGGCGGCACGCCGGGCGAGGGAGCTCCCCGCGCGCTGGAAGGCTCTCGGCCGGCCGTTCGAGCGCCCGCTCCTCGACGCCGCGGTCGCTGCCTACCGGGAGCTGGGGCCGGGGCAGGAGGGGGCCGTCGTCTGCCACCGGGACCTCCACGGCGGCAACATCCTGCGGGCAACGCGCGAGCCCTGGCTGGCGATCGACCCGAAGCCCCTCGTCGGCGAGCGCGCGTTCGACACTGCATGGCTGCTGCGCGACCGACGCGCGTCGATCCTCACGGACCCGCACCCGCACCGCAGGATGCGCCGCCGACTCGACCTGCTCTCGAGCGAGCTCGGGCTCGACCGCGAGCGCGTCCGCTGCTGGGGGATCGCGCGCGCAGTGGCGTGGGGAATCGACACCGGCGGCGTCCACGGCGGTCACATCGACTGTGCGAGGCTGCTCCTGGCCGCCTGACGGGACGCGTCCGTCGATACGACGTCGTAACCCGCGGGCAACAGTTGCTTCATCGATTTCGGCGCTCCTGTTTACACGGCCGTCGTCTGACCGTGTAGAGGGCGAATCCGCGCCCTCCTACTCGTAGGAGGCTTGGCGGGAGTGCTGGGACGGGGACGGCTTGGTGCACGGTCGGGTCTGGTGCTCGCAGTGGGGTTCGTCGTGGCCGGGGTGCTGGTCGGGCAGACGCAGGCGCGGTCGTCGTCGGCCACGGTCGTGTCCGCGTACGACGCCGGCGGGACCTTTCTCCTGGACGGGCAGCCGAGCTTTCCGATCGCGCTCTCGAACCCGCCGCCCCTCGGCGCCACGACGCCCGCCGGCGGCGATGCGCTCGACGAGGTCGTTCGGGCGGGCGTGACGATGTTCAGGGTCGGGCCGTTCTCCGTGCCGTGGACCTCGGATGCGATCGCCCAGACCGAGGCATGGAACCAGGCGGCACTGACGAGAGGCGTGCGCACCTGGATCAGCCTGAGCAACCTCAGCACCGCCGCGCCGGGCTCACGCTCCGACATCATGCTGGGCAAGGTCGTCGGGGCCCTGACCTCGGATCCGTCCGGCGGCGGCATCGGCATGTGGAAGGGCGCCGACGAGCCGGGCTGGGGAGGGCCGCCGCCGTCGCGGCTCCGGTTCGCGTACTGCCGCGTGACGTCGCGAGGCGACCCGGGCTGGTGCGCCGGCGAGCCGTCGCTCGACCCGAACCACCCCTGGGTGACGATCCAGGCGCCCCGCGGAACGGCGCAGGGCCTTGCCCCGTACAGCGACGTCACCGACACGCACGGAGTCGACGTCTACCCGGTCACGGCAACCGCCGCGAATCCCGACCTCCACCAGGTCGGCACCTGGACGCACAGGCTCGCCTCGATCACGCCGAATCACTCGGTCTGGACGACGCTCCAGGTCTGCTCGAGCGGCAGCTACGACCGGGCCGGCGACTACGTGCTCCCCACCCGCCGGCAGGAGCGGTACATGATCTACGACGCGATCATCAACGGCGCCCGCGGGCTCTCCTTCTTCGGCGGCGACAACCCTCACTGCTGGGACCTCGCCGACAAGACCACCGGCTGGAACTGGACGTTCTGGAACAGCACGCTCTCCAGCCTGGTCGGAGAGATCAGCGCCCAGAGCCCACTCGCCCCCGCTCTCACCAACCCGAGGTCGACCCGGACCGTCGCAACCGACGACCCTACGACGATTGGAAGCGATACGCCGAACGACACGCACGGGCGACCGCTGGCTGATCGCGGCCCACAGCGGCCCCGGAACGCGCCGGGTCACGATCAGCGGCCTACCCGGAACGATCACCGGCGCGGCGGTCTACGCCGAGCACCGCTCGATCAGGATCGCGAACGGCTCGTTCACCGACCGCTTCCAGCCCTGGCAGGTCCACGTCTACCACCTCTGGGGCTGAGCCGCAGCCAACGGGCCGCCCCGGCCGGTCAGGAGCCGATCCACTCCTCCCCGTGCCAGTCCTCCCTCGAGCGGTGCCGCCTGACCGCGACGAGCGCCCAGCCCACGGACGCGAGCGCCGCGGCCGCGACCAGCAGCGGCCGGAGCGTCCAGGCGACCCAGACGACGCCCCAGACGGCGAGTGCCGCAGCGGAGGCGAGTGCGAGCAGGACGACGATCAGTTGCCAGGGATTCAGTGCGGCGATCTTGGCCATCGAGTGTCCTCCATCGTTCCGGTTGGCTCCCGGCGGCCGCTACCCGAGTGATCCTGTCGACGGCATTCTGGCCGCGTCGGCCGGGTCTGTCCATCCCCTGGCCGAGGGATCTGTAGGCCGCGCCCGACGGACATAGACTCGCGGCATGCCGGTGTGTGCGCGCTGCGGCGAGGAGAACCCCGAGCGGGCGAAGTTCTGCCTCAACTGCGCTGCGCCGCTCTCCGAGGCATCGCAAGAACGCGAGCAGCGCAAGATCGTGACGGTGCTCTTCTGCGACGTGACGGGCTCGACCGAGCTCGGCGAGCACCTCGACCCGGAGGCCCTGCGCGCACTCCTCGCCCGCTACTTCGAGCGCATGAAGGCGTGCGTCGAGCAGCACGGGGGCACGGTGGAGAAGTTCATAGGCGACGCGGTCATGGCCGTGTTCGGAGTCCCGGTCGTCCACGAGGACGACGCGTTGCGCGCGGTCCGGGCAGCGGTCGAGATGCGCGATGCCTTCCCCGAGCTCGGCGTCCAGGGCCGGATCGGCATCACGACCGGCGAGGTCGTCACCGGGACGGAGGAGCGCCTCGCCACCGGCGACGCCGTCAACGTCGCCGCCAGGCTCGAGCAGGCGGCGGCGCCGGGCGAGATCCTCGTCGGCTCGGAGACGGTGGCGCTCGTCCGCGGCGCCGTGTCAGTGGAGGCGGTCGAGCCGCTCGCGCTGAAAGGGAAGCGGGCGCCGGTCGAGGCCTACCGGCTCCTGTCGGTCGGCCCGGCGGCCCCGGCGCGGCGCCATGCGGGCGCGATGGTCGGGAGGGAGCGGGAGCTCGACCGGCTGCGGGCGGCGCTGACGCAGGCGATCGCGGACAGCTCCTGCCAGCTGTTCACGGTGCTCGGCGCCGCGGGCGTCGGGAAGTCGCGCGTCGTCCACGAGTTCCTTTCCGGCCTCGACGAGGCACCGGTCGTGCGAGGAACCTGCCTCCCGTACGGCGAGGGCATCACGTACTGGCCGGTGGTCGAGGTCGTCAAGCAGCTTCTCGGCGCCGACACGGAGCCGCGCCTCGCGGAGCTCGGGCTCGACTCCTTCGCCGCGAGGGCGATCCATGCCGTCCTTGGCGACGAGACGCTCGTCGCGTCGGTCGAGGAGATCGCCTGGGCGATGCGCGGGCTCCTGGAGGCGGTCGCCGCGACGACACCGCTCGTCGTCGTCTTCGACGACATCCACTGGGGCGAGGAGGCCTTCCTCAACCTCGTCGACCACGTCGCCGACCTGAGCCGGGACGCCCCGATCCTGCTGCTCTGCATGGCCCGTCCGGAGCTGCTCGACCGCCGGCCGAACTGGGGCGGCGGCAAGCTGAACGCGACGACCGTCCTGCTCGAGCCGCTCGGCGCCGGCGAAGCGGGCGCGCTGGTCGCGAACCTGCTCGACGGCGGGGTGGTGGACGAGACGCTGCACGCGCGCATCCTGGACGCGGCCGAGGGGAACCCGCTCTTCGTCGAGGAGATGGTCGCGCTCGTCCGCGAGTCCCCGGGCGGCGCCGTCACCGTCCCGCCCACGATCCAGGCGCTGCTCGCGGCGCGCCTCGACCAGCTCGACCCCACCGAGCGAAACGTCCTGGAGCGAGGGTCGGTCGAGGGTCGCGTGTTCCACCGCGGTGCCGTGCAGGCCCTCTCGCCGACCGACGAGCAGCTGATGACACCACTGACCGCCCTCGTCCGGCGGGAGCTGCTCCGCCCGGACCGGTCACAGTTCCCGGGAGAGGACGCGTTCCGCTTCCGGCATCTGCTGATCCGCGACGCGGCCTACGACGCGCTCCCGAAGGCCAGCCGGGCCGAACTGCACGAGCGATTCGCCGCCTGGCTCGACGAGTACGCCGACCTCGTCGAGCTGGACGAGGTCGTCGGCTACCACCTCGAGCAGGCGTATCGCTACCGCGTCGAGCTCGGAACTGCGGACGAGGCGCAGGAGCTCGCAGTGCGGGCGGCGGAGCGACTTGCCGCCGCGGGAACGAGGGCCGTAGCGAGAGGAGACGTGCGGGCGGCGGGCACTTTGCTCGGCCGCGCCGTGGCCCTCTATCCGACTGACGATCCGCGCCGTCTCGTCCTCCTCCCCACGCTCGGGAGGGCGTTGCACGAGGGCGGCGAGTGGGACCTTGCAGAGGCAGCCTTCTCCGAGGCGGTGGAGCTGGGGCAGGCCGCAGGCGATCGAAGAACGGCCGCCTACGGCGCCGTCGGACTGATCTACCTCCGGACGTTCAGAGCGACCTTCGAGAGCCACGAGAGCATCAGGAGCGAGGTGGCCGGCGTGATCACGGTCTTCGAGGAGCTCGGAGACGAGGCCGGGCTCGGCCGCGCGCTGGGGCTCGCCGGTCAACTCCGCTTCTGGCGGGGCGATGCGACCGGTGCGCTCGGGGACCTCGAGCGAGCTGCTCGGCACGCACGGAACGCCGGCGACCGCGTGCAGGAGATCCAGAGCCTCCACTACATAGCCCTTGCTACGTCGCTCGGTCCCACCCCGGTCGATGCGGCCCTGAAGCGAATCGGACGGATCGGCGACACCGTCGGAGGAGAGCGCAGGCTCGAGATCTCCGTGTTTCGCTGCAGCGCGTATCTCGAGGCGATGCGAGGACGGTTCGACGCCGCGCGGGAGCTGATCGCCGCCGCCGTCGCGCTGACGAAGGACCTCGGTCTCGCGGTGGCGGCCGCAGGCGTGATGTTCGAGTCCGGGCGGATCGAGCATCTCGGCGGCCGGCCGGACGCCGCCGAGCAACCTCTCCGAACGGCTGTGCAGACGCTCCAAGACATGGGCGACCGGGGCCACCTCGTCACGGTCGCGGCCATCCTCGCCGACGTGCTCTGTGCGCTCGACCGGGACGAGGAGGCGGCGGAGATGATCGAGATCACGACCCGCTGGGCGATGGACAAAGACCTCGATCCGCAGATCGCCTGGCGCCGCGTGCAGGCGAAGCTTCTCGCCCGGCGCGGTGAGTACGACGAGGCCGTCCGCCTCGGCCGGGAAGCCGTCGAGCTCGCGGCCGGTACCGACTATGTCGACGACCATGCCCATGCCCTCGAGGATCTCGGCGAGGTGCACCGGCTCGCCGGCCGCGTGCCCGAGTCGACCGCCGCGCTCGAGGAGGCGCTCGCCCTCTACGAGCGCAAGGGCAACATCGTCTCGGCGGCCCGGGTGCGGGCGCTGCTCGCGTGAGGATCGCCGTCGTCGGGACGGGCGCGATGGGTTCCGTCTACGCCGGCCTGCTCGCCGCGGCCGGGAACGACGTGACCGCGGTCGACGTGAACGCGGAGCACGTCGAGGCGATCCGCGCGCAGGGGCTCCGGGTCAGCGGGGCGAGCGGCGAGCGCGTCGTGCAGATCGCGGCGACGACGAGCCCGGCGGACGTCGGCGTCGTCGACCTCGTCGTGATCGCGACCAAGGCGATCGACGCGCGAGCCGCCGCCGCGCTCGGCGCACCCGCTGATCGGCGCGGAGACGACGGTGCTCACGATCCAGAACGGCCTCGGCGCGGCCGACGCGGTCGCCGAGGTCGTCGACGAGCGGCAGCTGCATCGTCGGCGTCGCCGGCGGCTTCGGCGCCTCGCTCGTCGAGCCCGGCCACGCCCATCACCACGGCATGGAGCTCGTCCGCCTCGGCGAGCGCACGCGGGCCGGTGACGGACAGGTGCGAGCGGATCGCGGACGTCTGGCGCGAGCGCCGGGTTCACCGTCAGGACGTACGACGACGTGAGCCGCCTCCTGTGGGAGAAGCTGATCTGCAACGCCTGCTACAGCGGGATCTGCGGTCTGCTCGAGCTCACGATCGGCGAGGTGATCGAGAACCCGCAGGCGTGGTCGATCGCCGCCCGCTGCGCGCAGGAGGCGCTCGACGTCGGCCGCGCGCGCGGTGTCGACCTCGAGATCGCCGACTGCGCCGCGTACGTCCGCGACTACGGCCTCGCGATCCCGGACGCGCGCCCGTCGCTCCTCCTCGACCTGCTCGCGGGCAGGCCGACCGAGGTCGAGTGGATCAACGGCTCCGTCCCGCGCGAGGGCGCGAAGGTCGGCGTCGAGGCTCCGACGAATGCGCTGATCACCACGCTCGTGCTCGCGAAGCAGGACCGGGCCGGGCTAGCCGACCAGACCGGCGATGCCGTTCCGGATCAGTCGCCAGCGCGAGCAGGACGACGATGACGGCCGCCACCGTCCGCACGTGGGCGAGCAGCCAGTCGCGCACGCGCTGGAGCAGCGCCTCGTGCGGTCGCGGGCGACGACGAGCATGACGAGAGCGAGCAGGAGCGGCAGCAGCGAGACGACCGAGAAGAACACCCAGTCGACGACGTACTCGGTCGAGCTCGGGTTCGTCTCCGAGATCTCCTTGAGCGCGAGCGGGATGAAGGCGCCGGGGTTCGCGAGCACGGCGCCGGCTCCGACCACCGCGACGGCAGGCGACGCCGCGACCTTGTTCATCTGCTTGACCATGCCCTCCACCTTGGCCGGGTCCGGCGGCCGGCGGAGGACGCGGTGGACCCAGGCGAGCAGGAGCAGGCCGGCGATGACGTCGACGACTGCGACCCAGGTCTTCGGGCGTCGACGTGTGGGACGCCGCGTCGTTGCCGAGGACGAACGCCGCCGCGACGCCGATGAGCAGCGTCGTGAAGAGCGCGCCGACGTAGAAGAGCGAGCCCGTCCGGAACGGCCGGTCGCCGACGACGAGGGCGAGCACCGAGAACGAGAGCGTCGTCGGCGAGAGCATCGCGGCGACAGCTGTCAGCGCGAGCTCGGCGTCGATCCAGCCGCTCAACCCCTGTCCGCCGCGTCGGAGCCGATGTGCACGACGGGAACGTCGTAGCGACTGCCTGCGACCTCGACGAGATCCTTCTCCAGCCGGTTGGCCTGGTCGGTCGGCCCGGTCGCGAACACGAGCGAGGTCGGCCGGGAACTCGCGCAGCCCGTCGTCGGCGGCCTGGATCGGGTCGTGCGGGCCGATGTGCCCTTCGGCCTCGACGCCGATGCGATCGAGCGAGTCGAGCGTCGCGCTCAGGTGATCCTGCGCGGCCTGGTACGCCTGCTCGTCGCCCGTGAGCCGGTCGAGCCGCGACGAGAGCGACGGCGCGATCACGAGCGCCCGCGTCGGACGCCCCGCCGAGCGGGCTGCGAGCTCGTCCCGGAGCGCATCCGCGGAGCAGCTCTCGTCCGCGACCACGAGGACTCTGAAGATCCCGTCGTCGACGCGCGCGACCACGGGCGCGTCGTCGGCCGAGGGGTGCGGGTGGCGCTTCGAGTACCACCAGAACAGGAAGCCCGCGGCGACCAGCGTGAACGCGACGAGGAGGAACCAGGCCCAGGGGCCGGTGTAGACGGCGAGCAGGAGCAGGCCGACGAATCCGAGGAGCGCGACGACGAGCGGGATCGCGGCGAACTCACGGGAGCGCATCGCCCCGCATGCTGCGCCTCGCCCCGGGCGGCGGTCATCATGCGAACGGGATGATGTCCGTCCTCGCTGCCTCTGGTTCGATCCCCTGATGGCGAGCGACGCTTCCGAGCCGATCACTCCTGAGCCGTCCGCGGACGAGCTCCTGGGCGAGGTCGCGCACCAGCTCACCGTCCTGATCCGCAGCGACCTCGAGCTTGCCGCCGCCGAGCGCGCGCCGGAGATCAGAGAGGTCGTCGTCGACACGGCAGCCGCAGGAGCCGCCGCAGCCGCCGCGCTGCTCGCCTTCGCCGCGGCCAGCTGGGCCGCGGTGCTCGGCCTCTCGCACGTGATGGCCTCGTGGGGAGCGGCGCTCGTCGTGGCGGGAGCATGGGCGCTCGTCGCGCTGTTCCTGCTGCGGATGGGCGGCGTCGTCCGACTCCGTGCCAGGCTCGCCCCGGGCGGACATGAGCAGACGATCGCCTCCGCCCGGCTCGCCCGGGCCGACGCGGAGCAGGCGATCAAGGTGGCGGCCGGCCAGCTCGGGCGCGCGGTCGTCCGGGAGACGGCCGAGCACGAGATGGGGGCCGTCGTCGAAGCGGAGCAGCGCATCGCCGACACCGTCGAGCGCGACGTCGAGGCGATCCTCCGGGACCTCGTCAGCGCCCTCTCGATGCCTGACAAGGCCGGCGGCTTCCTCAACCGCCTCACCGGTCGCGGCCGGCCCTGAGCCGCCCCGCCCTCTAGGCTGAGCGGCCGTGCCTGCACTCCACGACCTGCTCGAGATGCGGACCGCGGCCCCGGCCGATCTCTCGGCGGACGGCTCGGTCGCGCTCGTCTCGTCCGACCTCGGCGGCACGGCGCAGCTCTACCTGCGGGCGCTCGCGGGCGGCGAGCTCGTCCGGCTCACCGACCTGCCCGAGCCGGTCGCAGGGTTCTTCCTGCCCGGGAGCGGGCGCGTGCTCCTGCAGATGGACGACGGCGGGAACGAGCTCGAGCAGCTCCACGTCCTCGACGCCCGGCCGGGGGCAGCCCTCGAGCCGCTCGTCGTCGAGCCCGGCTTCTTCCACCGCGCGCCGTGCGCGAGTCGTGACGGAAGCCTGCTCGCGTACGCGTCGAACCGCCGCAACGGCGTCGACTGGGACGTGGTCGTCCGCGAGCTCGCCTCCGGCGAGGAGCGCGTCGTGTTCGCCGACGGAGGCTGGTGCGAGGTCGCCGGCTTCTCGCCCGACGGCTCGATGCTCGCCGTCCTGAAGGCGACCGAGCGGAGCGGCGACAACGACCTCTACCTCGTCGACGTGGCGAGCGGCGACTGGTTCTGCGCCGTGCCGCACGACGACGACTCCGAGGTCGGGCCGCCGGCGTGGCTCCCGTCCGGCGACGCGTTCCTGTTCGCGACCAGCGTCGGCCGCGACACGACCGGAATCGCGCGCTACGAGCTCGCCGCGCGCAGCTGGAGCTACGTGCTCGAGGAGCGCTGGGATCTCCGCTGCGCGATCGACGAGAGCGGGCGCAACCTGCTCGTCGACTGGAACGACGACGGGTACACGCGGCTCGAGCTTCGGGACCCGGAAACGTTCGAGCTCGGGCGTGAAGTGGAGCTGCCCGGCCGCGGCGTCGTCCCCGCCTACGTCTTCTCGCGCGACGGGCGCCGCCTCGCGTACCAGTTCTCCTCGCCGCTCGTCCCCGGCGACGTCTGGGTCTGCGACACGTCCACGGGCGAGAGCGAGCGACTGACCGAGAGCCCGAGCGGCGTCCCGGCGAGTGAGCTCGTCGAGCCGGAACTGCACCGCTTCGACTCGTTCGACGGCGAGTCCGTGCCCGTCTTCCTGTACAGGCCGTCGGGGCCTGGGCCGTTCCCGGTCGTGATCATGGTCCACGGCGGGCCTGAGTCGCAGCTCCGCCCGATCTTCAGTCCGCTCGCGCAGTACTTCGTCACGAACGGGTACGCGGTCGCGGCACCGAACGTGCGCGGCTCGACAGGCTACGGCAAGCGCTTCGAGCACCTCGACGACGTCCGCCTGCGACTCGACTCGGTTCGCGACCTGGCGTCGCTCCACGACTGGCTCCGGTCGGTCGAGTGGGTCGACGAGTCCCAGGCCGTGCTCTACGGCGGCTCGTACGGCGGCTACATGGTGCTCGCCGGGCTTGCCTTCTACCCCGACCGCTGGGCGGCGGGGATCGAGATCGTCGGGATCTCCAGCCTCGTCAGCTTCCTCGAGAACACGGCCGCCTGGCGCCGCGCGGTCAGGGAGCGCGAGTACGGGTCGCTCGAGCACGACCGCGACTTCCTGCTCGAGGTCTCGCCGCTGACGCACGTCGACGAGATCCGGGCGCCGCTCTTCATCATCCACGGCGCGAACGACCCGCGGGTGCCCGTCGGCGAGGCGCGACAGATCCACCGCTCGCTGACCGAGCGCGGCGTTCCGTGCGAGCTGAACGTCTACGACGACGAGGGCCACGGCCTGAAGAGGCTCTCGAACCGCCTCGACGCGTATCCGAGAGCAGCCGCCTTCCTCGAGCGCGTGCTTTCAGGCTGACGCTGCGAGCGGCTCGCGCGGCTCCGCGACGCCGATCATGCTGTCCCGCGTCACGAGCGCGGCCAGCTCGTCCTCGCTCAGCGCTTCGGTGCCCTCCGGCCGCTGCGGAACGACGAGGTAGCGCACGTCCGCGGTCGAGTCGAGCACGCGCAGCTCCACACCGGGATCCAGCTCGACGCCGAACTCGGCCAGCACCGCTCTCGGCTCGGAGACGGCCCGGGAGCGGTAGGCCAGGCTCTTGTACCAGGCCGGCGGCGGGCCGAGCAGGGCGCGCGGGTAGCAGGAGCAGAGCGTGCAGACGACCATGTTGTGCAGCTCGTCCGTGTTCTCGACGGCGACGACCTTCGGTGACGGCCCGGCGTCGAGCCCGAGCTCTCCCGCGGCCGCCCTGGCGTCGGCGACCAGGCGCTCCCTGAACCCCGGGTCGACCCAGGCGCGCGCGACGAGCTTCGCGCCGTCGGCCGGAGAGCGCGAGACGAGCCAGTCGACGCCCTGCCGCACCGCCTCGCGCGTGATCACGCCCTTCTCGACGAGGAGATCCTCGAGCGCCCGTACACGGGCGGCGGCGGGCGGCTCGCCGTCGTGGCCGATCAGCTCGTGCGGATGGTCGTGGTCGTGCGGATGGTCGTGGTCGTGGGCCATCAGGCCTCCTCGAGCCAGTGCTCGTAGACGTCGACGACGAGCTCGTCCCGCGCGGGTCCCGCGTAGGCCGGCCAGACGTCGCGCTGCGCGAAGACGACGCCGTACAGCGGCTGCTCCGGAAGCCCGTCCGCGCCGTACGCCCGGGTCTCCGGGTTCGTGAACGAGCCGTGGACACAGTCGACGGTCCCGGTCTTGCCCCGCAGGTACACGGGCGTCCGGCAATGGCCCGCATGTGCCCGCGCCGCGACCCGCACCCGCGCGCCCGGCGGGAACCTCACAGCCGCTCCTCCAGCTCGCCGGGGGCGAGGACGCCCTTCTCGGTCAGGTTCGTCTCCATGGAGAAGAGCCAGCGCTCGTAGTAGCTCGCGCGCTCATACTCGCCAGGCGGCATGCTCTCGATGCCGCGCCGCAGCTCGTCGACGTTCATGACGCCCGCACGTCCGAGCGCACCGACGAGCGCATCGGTCAGGAGCTCCCAGTCGGCGAGCTCGTGCTCGGTCCGGTCGATCGGCTCGTCCGTCGGCACTCCGCCCCGGTCGTGCACCGCCCGCTCCACGCCCGGATCGTACGCCACCCGGCCGGGCGCGGGCCGTCAGGCCGTGTCTTGGAGGACTTCGGGATCGACCAGCCCGCCGCGCGTCGCGAGCAGCGCGCTCACCTGCTCCGGCGGGACCGGCCGGGCGAACAGGAAGCCCTGGGCGTGGTCGCAGCCGAGCTCGCGCACCGTGTCGAGCTGGCTCTGCGACTCGATGCCCTCCGCGGTCGCAACCAGGCCGAGCGCGTGGGCGAGGCTGGCCAGGTTGGCCGTGATCGCCGCGTCCTTGGGGCTGTGGCCGATGCCCTCGATGAAGGAGCGGTCGACCTTGATCACGTCGACCGGGAAGCTGCGGAGATGGGCCAGCGACGAGAAGCCGGTGCCGAAGTCGTCGATCGCGACCCGGACGCCGAGGTCGTGCAGCTCCTGGAGCTCGCGCCGCGCCCGTTCGCCGGCGAGGCCGCCGACCACGATCGCCGTCTCCGTCACCTCGAGGCCGAGGAGCTCCGGCGGCACGTCCGCGGCCAGGAGCGTCCGCTTGACGAGGCCGCTCACGTCGCCGCTCGAGAGCTGCTTGCCGGAGATGTTGACCCAGGTCGTGAACGGCGCCGGCAGCAACCCGGCGCTCGCCCACTCGGCGGTCTGCCGGCAGGCGGCGGAGAGCACGAACTCGCCGAGCGCGATGATCAGCCCGGTGGTCTCGGCGACGGGGATGAAGCGTGACGGGGCGACGATGCCGCGAGTCGGGGAATGCCAGCGCACGAGTGCCTCGACGCCGATGATCGTGTTCTTCTCGAGGTCGATCAGCGGCTGGTAGTGGACCCTGAACTGGCCTCGCTTGAGGCCGAGCCGGAGCTCGTGCTCGAGGCCGAGCAGCTCGCCGAGCTCCCGCGCCATCCCGTCCTGGTAGAGCTCGAACCGGCCGCGGCCCGCCTCCTTCGCCGCGTACATGGCCACGTCCGCGTGGCGGATCAGGTCGTCGCTCGATCCCGCGCCCGTGTGCGAGACGATGCCGATGCTCGCCCCGAGCGTCAGCTGGTGGCCGGCGACCGCGATCGGATCCGAGAGCCGTTCGAGAAGCCGCTGCGCGACGCCGATTCCCGCCTGCTCGTCCGCGTCCTCGAGCAGGAGCGCGAACTCGTCCCCGCCCAGGCGCGCCAGCGTGTCGCCGGGCCGGCTCGTCTCGGCGAAGCGCCGGGCGACTTCCTGGAGCAGGTGGTCGCCCGCATCGTGGCCGAGCGTGTCGTTGACCTGCTTGAAGCCGTCGAGATCGATCAGCAGCACGCAGACCGTGCCGGCGGAACGCGCGCCGCGCGCGAGCGACTGGTCGAGCCGGTCGCGGAAGAGCGCTCTGTTCGCGAGGTCTGTGAGCCCGTCGTGGAACGCCTGGCGAGTCAGCTCCTCCTCGAGTTGCACGCGCTCGGTGATGTCGCGGGCGTTCAGCACCACGCCCTTGATGCGGCGGTCATTCCGGAGGTCGGTGATGTGCGCCTCCAGCGAGCGCACCTCGCCGAAGCGGTTCGTCATGCGGAGCACCATCTCGCTCGGCGGGTCGCCCTCGGCGTAGATCGCGCGCAGCGTGGCGATGTCGTCCGGGTGGACGAAGACCAGAATGCCCTCGCCGAGCAACTCGTCGTCGGGCCGGCCGAGCATCGAGATCACCGACTGGCTCGCGTAGCGGCAGCCGCCGTCGCCGAGAACGAGCACGAGGTCCGTGGACGAGGTCACGAGGCTCCGGAAGTGGGCCGTCTGCCGCCTGGTCGCCGAGCTCAACGCCCAGGCGAGGAGGAGCGACGTGAGCAGGCCGAGGATCCCGAGCGCGACCTGAAGGGTTATCAGGTCGTTGATGTTCCGGTCCGTGCCGCTCGCGATCGTCCGCGCCGCGTCGAGCGAGACGTTCGACGTCATCGCGGTCAGCACGCGGAGCCGGGCGATCGCGTCGGGGGACGAGAGATGCTCGTGCGCAGTCAACGGAACCGACGCGATCGGCCTGCCGGCGAGAACCGCCGCGCCGGTGCCCGTGAGATCGCGGACGAGACGCCGCTCCTGCATGAGTTGGGCGCGCACGATCCCGCCGTTCGCGGGCATCAGCTTCGTCTCGTCGTCGTCTCCCCGAACCGGCGGCGCAAGCCCCCCGTCGAGCAGAGCCTTCGCGCTGCGGGCGAGGAGCCCGGCGGTGACAGAGGGGTCGACCGTGACGCCCTCGCGCGCCAGGAGCACGTCGGCGAGGTACCGCTCGGCGAGTGTCCGCTGCCGTGCCGCCACCTGGACAACCGCCGCCTTGTTCCGCGAGCCCGAGGTCGCGCGGATCGACAGGCCGACGCTCACGGCGGAGTAGAGAGCGAACGTGACGAGGATCGCGACCACCATCCGCCGTCCGCTCGAGGCGAACGGCCTGAAGGCGCGCTGCCTCCGCATCGCTACCTCACTACCAGCGTCGCGTGCATGCCGCCGAGGTAGTGGCCGGCCATGTTGCAGAAGAGGACGTAGCGACCGGGTGCGAGGTGAAGCCGGAGCGTCCGCGCACTTCCCGGCGCACCGGGCTCGAGCCCGCCAACGATCCGCGGCTGCAGCGTCTCCTCGTCCACGGTCAGGCCGTCGGACCGGAGCGGCAGACGCTTGCCGTCGGCTCGAGTGATGATCAGCTCGTGCGAGTCCGGTCCGTTGTTTCGGACGCGGAGAGTCACGGTTCCCGGGCTCAGGGTCTTCGTCGTCGAGATGCTGAAGTCGCGCTCGGTGATCCGAACCTGCCTCGGCTCGGCCCGCGTCGCCGTCCGGCCGGACGCGGTAGCGAGCAGCGCCACAGCGATCGCAGCGAGTGCGACGGCGCAGGGCAACGCAAACGAAGGCCGCGTTCGTGCGAAGTGCACCGAACTTGGATCGGCCGCCTAATCGGTGCTCTTTAGGCGTCCAGCCGCCCAGGGTCACCCGTTCGGGGGAGCAGTCGCGTTCACAGCGATTCCTCACCTCGCGTTCAGGCGCTTCCGAGACCGGCGCGGTTTCCTTTCAGGCAGATCATGACGCCAAGAGAACGAAGGAGACCGCAGCCATGATCGCACTCATCACCATCAACGCAATCGCAGCAGCAGTCGTCATCGCCGGCGTCGCAGCCGCCGCCTGCCTCGGCTACCTCGCCGCGGAAGGCCGCTTCGACCGGTCATTGCACCGGTTCGAGCTCCATCGCACCTCGTACGAAGCGCCGGAAGCCTCGGAGCGCCGCGCCGCGTAGCCGGCGGCTACGCTCCGTGCTCCGGCACGTGGGCGTCGAGCCGTCATCCAAGCGGGTCTCCTGGCTGAAGGTCGCGCTCGTCGCGGCTGCCGTCGCCGTCGGCGCCGGGGTGGGTATCGGCGTCGCGATCGCGCAAGGCTCGGGCGACGGGAAGAAGAACACGCTCGGCCCCGGGGCCGATCCGGGCACGACCTTCCCGGCCGGCTCGCGGCGCGCGCCCGACTTCTCGCTCCGCGACCAGGCCGGGCGGACGATCAGCATGCGCTCGCTGCGCGGCCGACCGGTGGTGATTGCCTTCATCGATCCCGTCTGCCGGAACCTCTGCCCGCTCGAGGCGAAGATCCTGGGCGAGGTGCCCCGCGCGCTGCCGGGCGCGAGCCGCCCGGTGATCGTGGCCGTCAGCGTCAATCCCTGGAACCAGTCCCGGTCGGACCTCCGGCGCGACGCCGCCCACTGGCGCCTTCCGCCCGAGTGGCGCTGGGCGCTCGGGAGCTACGCAGCGCTCTCGAAGGTGTGGGAGCAGTACGCGATCGGCGTCCAGGTGCACGCGAAGACGCTCGCCGGCGTCACCGTGCACACCGTCGACCACACCGAGGCCGCGTACGTGATCGACCCGTCGGGCTTCGAGCGCGCGCTCTTCCTCTATCCCTACCGCTCGGCCGACGTCGTCAGCGCGGTGCGGCGAGTGACGACTGGCCGCTCCTCGTCGAGCCAGCGGTAGACGAAGACGACGAAGGCGATCGTGAGCGGGATCGAGCCGATCCCGAGCATCACGCCGGCAGCCAGTTGCTGGTCCGTGACGGCCGAGAGCCCGCCGAGGCGACGAGGGAGCGCCGCGTAGGCGGGATAGAGCGGCGCCGAGGCGAAGGCGAGGACGAGCGCGAGCAGCCAGCCCGTGACGACGCCGGCCCCCGCGTAGAGCGCACGCTGCAGGTAACCGAGCCGCGCGTGGAGCGGCGGCGAGTCGAGGATCGGGATCCAGAACAGGATCCCGAAGACGAGGAACGACGCGTGCTCGAGGTCGTGCACGGCGACGTTCCGGAGCGTCAGGTCGTAGAGGGCGGGCACGTGCCAGAGGGCGAGGTCGACCGTGATCAGGAGGAAGGCCACGACCGGAGAGACCAGCCCGCGCAGGCCGCCGCGAACGCCGGCCGGCAGCCGAAGCACTGCGCGGGCCAGGGAGCGGCGCGCGTCGAGCGGAACCGCGCGCCAGACCGTGAGCCACGGTGCTGCAAGGACGACGAGCGGCGGCACGAACGCAATCACGACGACGTGCTGGAGCATGTGCATCGTCAGTGACTCGTCGGCGTAGCGGTCGAAGGCCGGGCTGAGGGCGATTGCGAGCAGTACGAGCGCGGCAGCGAGCAGGGCGGTCCGGCGCAGCAGCTCCGGGCGCCTGCGTCCGGTCGCGAGCCGCCGGCGCAGTCCGAGCGCGTAGAGGAGCGCGCCGGCGAGGAGGAGCGCCGAGAGCAGGCTCGGATCGGGAAGCCAGCTCACGCCGTTACCGGCGCCGAGCCCGCTGCACCACGATCGCCCACCAGCCGAGCACGACGAAGAGGAAGGCAAGCGGGATCACGAGCGTCATCACCGTTCCGGCGTCGACGTCCACTCACTTCACTCCGAAGAGCAGGATGAACGCCACGATCTCGACGACGCCGAGGGTGGTCCAGAACACGGCGAAGCTGGCCAACTCGGCCGCCGGCCGCGTCCCCGCGCGACGTGCCGTCGCCAGGATCGTCTCCAGCCAGAGCATCGCACCGAGAGCGAAGACGGCGAAGAAGGCGGTCCAACCGAGATAGACGCTCGCGAACCCGCCGTCCTCGGTCCCGAAACCGAGATCCGTGTACTGCCAACACTGGATCGCGATCGCGGCCAGCCCGAGCAGGAACGCTGCCCCGGCGATCGTCCACCAGGTCTTCTTGGTGGCGTCCAGTTCGCGGCGCGCAACCCACACGAGCACGACGCTGACGAGGACGCAGACGAGGATCGCGACGCCGGAGCCGGTCGGGACGGGGACGTGGTGACCCGGCTTCGGCCCGCCCCAGAGCCCGTGCGAGTTCAGCGCCCGGAGGTAGAAGAACGCGAACAGGAAGGCGACGAAGAAGAACGTCGTCGCGGCCGAGAGCAGGTAGGAGCCGATCGAGACGAGCCGCGCCTGGAGCTCGGGCGGCTCGGCCGGGACCGGGACGGCGTGCGGTTGCGCGCTCACGTCAGCGCGCCCTCGCAGGCGCTGACGCAGGCCCGAGCCGTGCCACGGGGGCCGCTCCAGGGACGCCGTAGTCGTAGGGATCGCCGGTGATCTCCGGGATCACGTCGAAGTTGTAGAGCGGCACCGGCGTCGGTACCTGCCACTCGAGACCGCGCGAGTCCCACGGGTTCTGCTCGGCCGGAACGCGCGCGAAGACCAGCGAGTAGATCAGGTTGGCGAGGAACACGAGCATCGAGGCACCGAGGCAGAAGGCCGAAGCGGAGACGAACTGGTTCAGTGTCTCGAGGTTCGACGGGTAGACCGAGCCCCGGCGCACCATGTCCAGAAAGCCGGCCGCGAACAGCGGGAAGAAGGTCAGGTTGAAGAACACGAACGTCGTCCAGAAGTGGATCTTGGCGAGCGTCTCGTTCAGCTTGACGCCGGTCATCTTCGGCAGCCAGTAGTACGTCGCAGCGAAGAACGCGAAGACGAGCCCGCCCATGATCGTGTAGTGGAAGTGGGCCATCGTGAAGAACGAGCCGTGTGTCGTCACGTCGCTCGGCACGTCGGAGAGGAAGATCCCGGACAGGCCGCCGATCAGGAAGTTGAAGAAGAACGCGAGCGAGAACAGCATCGGCACCGTGTAGCGCATGCGCGCGAGCCAGATCGTCCCCATCGCGTTCAGGAAGATGAATCCCGTCGGGATCGAGATCAGCTCCGTCGTCAGCATGTAGAAGGGCCGCAGGCTCGAGTTGATGCCGCTGACGAACAGGTGGTGCTGCCAGACGAAGAAGCTCAGGAAGGCGACGCCGAGCATTCCCGCGACGGCGAGGCGGTAGCCCCACAGCGGCTTGCGCGCGAAGACGGGCAGGATCTCGAGCACGATCCCGAAGCCGGGCAGGGCGAGGATGTAGACCTCCGGGTGCCCGAAGAACCAGAACAGGTTCTCGTAGAGATAGGGACTGCCGCCCTGGCTGGCCAAATAGTAGGACGTGTTCGCGGCCCGGTCCATCAGCACGAACAGGAGCGTCGCCAGCAGCACGGGCGAGGCGAGCACCATCAGGATCGACGTCGAGAGCACGCCCCAGACGAAGATCGGCAGGCGTGTCCACGTGAGGCCGGGCGCGCGCATCGTCAGGATCGTTGCCATGAGATTGAGCCCGTTCAGGCACAGCGAGATGCCGATCAGCATGAAGGCCCACACGTACGCGTCCATTCCGGACCGCGCCTCGTCGGCGAGCGGCGCATAGCCGGTCCAGCCGGTGGGGAAGCCGTTCCACGCGATCGCGGACATCAGGACGATGCCCGCGAGCGGCGTCAGCCAGAAGGTCAGCGCCTCGATCCTCGGAAACGCCATCCGCCTCGAGCCGATCATCAGCGGCACGAAGTAGTTCCCGAACGGCCCCAGGATGAAGGCCGACGTCATCATGATCATCATCGTCCCGTGCAGGCCGACCAGGGACAGGTACTGGCCTGACGGAAACGCCTTCTCGTTCGGCGTCAGCAGCTCGACCCGGATCAGCATCGCGTTGATCCCGCCGATCAGGAAGAACGCGCCGACGCCGAAGAAGTACTGGATGCCGATCACCTTGTGGTCCGTGCTCAGACCGAAGTAGCGGCCGGCTCCCGACGCCCGGGCGACCGGGTAGCCGGCCGGCCGGCCGGCGAGGCGCCGCAGCGGGTAGTTGAAGAAGCCGAGGCCCGCGAGCCAGCCGATCGTCCCGAAGAAGAAGCCGGTGAACACGGCGACGTCGTTCTGGTCCGTGCCGATCAGGTAGTCCTTGCCGTCCGCGATCTCGCGGCCGACCCAGGCGCCGAGGAAGAAGCCCGCGACGCCGAGCACGATCGCGGCCAGCAGGTTGAAGCCGATCAGGCGGCGCACTAGCCGGCTCTCCGCTGCGGTTCGGGGAAGTAGAAGGGCGCGTAGGGCGGCAGGTACTTCAGATTCAGGGCCTCACCCTTCAGTTCGGTCGCGAGCCATTTCTTGAAGACGGCGCGCGAGACGACGTGCCCGGTCTGGACCATGTGCGTGTGCCAGAGGCCGCAGAGCTCGGAGCAGCGAATCGAGAAGCTGCCCGGGTCGCGCGTGTGGACGTAGGCGACGTTGTCGGCGCCCGGCACCGCGTCGGCCTTCACGCCGAGTTCGTATGCCCAGAAGGAGTGCGTGACGTCGAGCGACGTGACGTGGAACTCGACCAGCGTGTCGGCGGGCAGCTCGAGCACGTCGGTCTCGACGCCGTTCGAGGCCGGGAAGCGGTACGTCCACGCCCACTGCTGGCCGATCACCTGCACCTGGAGCTTCGTGCCGCTCGGCGGGTTGACGGGGCTCGGCCCCTGACCGCCGCCGGCTCCGTGCGCGTTGACGACGAGCACGAGGCTGCCCCAGACCGCCAGCGCGACCACGAGCACGGACGTGAGGACGATCCACAACGTCTGGGTCTGCGCGTGCCCCTTGATCGGCGCGCCGTCCTCGATCGCCGCCCCGCGGGCACGGAAGGCAGCCATGGCGTAGGCGAAGTAGACGACGATTCCGAGCACGAGCGGTGTGCTGACCGCAGTGAGGACGATGTTTGCGCTCGTCTGGTCCGACGCCTCGGAGGTCATGTCGCCGGGCGGCAGGTGCGGGCCGAGGACCCAGATGACGAGCGGCACCGCGACGAGGGTCGCGACGAGCCAGATGAGGAGCACGGCCCGCATGTGCGGCCGGGAGGGGGATGCGGACGCGCCCGTCGTCATACGACGTGCAGCAGTCCGTCCATGTACCCGAGGCTCTGCATCGGCCCGCCGAATCCGAGAATGAACCCGGCCGCGCAGGGGACGAAGCACTGCCAGCGGTAGGTGCCGGCCTTGCCGGTGCGGAATGTGAACGTGATCGTGCGATGCGCCTCTGCGAGGGTGCACGGAGCAACGCTGCACTGATCCTTCGCGTCGTCGGCGACGCCCGCGAGCGGCACGCTCACGCCGAGCTCGGGCACGGCGAACGTGTGCGAGGCGAGGTCGGGGTCGAGCGTGGGAATCGGCTTTCCGTCGAGCGTCATCTCCCCGACGATCCCGCGTGGCCCGCCCCAGTAGGGATTGCGGAGCCCGGTTGCGGTGTCGAACTGGTAGACGGTCACCGTGACGAGCGAGTTCGCCGGGACGGTCAGCACGGTCGAGTGAACCCACGAGCCGCCGGGCTTCTCGATGAGATACGAGACCCAGTCCGGGTGCGGCGGCGTGCCGAGCGCCGCGACGGTCTGGAGCGTCACGCGGGCCTGTGGCCGCTGCCCCGCCGCCTGGACGTTGGGCGGAACGGCGACGAGGTAGGCGGCGATGTAGTAGGCGAGCAGCGCGCAGGCTGCCGCGATCCCGACCAGCACGCCTGCCAGCTTCGCTGACCTGCTCACTCCCCGTCCTTCCCGTGGCCGTCCAAGCACGGAATCCCTTGGGTGCGGAATTCTTACCCGCTGGCCGCATGACTTTCAAGGTCCCCGGGTAAGAGATGCAAGTGGGCGGGAAAAGCTTCGCGAAACGGTTGTAAGGCGGGCCACCAGCGCGACCGAACGCCGCACGCGCCGCGTCTCAACACAGCACAGAGGCATCTCCGACGAAGGAGGTCTGTCCATGTCCTCGACTGCAAAGCACCGTTCGGCGCTCCTCGGAGCCTCGCTCGGCGTTGCCGGAACGCTCGCGCTCGTCGTCGTACTCGGCCTGGCCGCGGGCGCCGGCGCGTCCGGCGCCGCCACGCCGCCGTCGAACACGTCCCCGCCGACCATCTCGGGCACGGCGCAGAAGGGCCAGCGGCTTCACGCCTCGCCCGGCAGTTGGAGCGGCTCGAACCCAATCCACTTCGACTACCGCTGGCAGCGCTGCAACGCGAGCGGGGGTAGCTGCTCGAACATCAGCAGCGCGACGAACGTCGACTACACGCTCGGGTCGGCCGACGTCGGGAAGACGGTCCGCGTCGTCGTCACCGCGTCGAACTCGGCCGGGAGCGCTACAGCGGCGTCCTCTCCGACCGCCGTCGTCGCCGCGCCGCAGGCACCGGCGAACACCGTCCCGCCGACGATCTCGGGCACACCCCAGCTCGGCCAGACCCTGACGGCCAACCCCAGCAGCTGGACAGGATCGCAGCCGATCACGTTCACGTTCCAGTGGCTCCGTTGCGACCAGTTCGGCGGCGGCTGCGGGAACATCTCGGGCGGAACGAACCAGACGCTGCAGCTCACCTCCGCGGACGCCGGTCACGCGATCCGCGTCCGCGTGCGGGCGAAGAACCCGTTCGGCGCGACGTCGGCGACCACCGTGCCGACCGCGGCGGTCTCGTCGACCGCGAACGGGTGTCCGATCGGGACGAGCGTCGTCGCCGTCACGCAGATCAGCCCGCCGGCCCGGCTGGTCGTCGACGGGCTGCACTTCTCGCCGATGATCCTGCGGCGGACGTCCACCTCGCTCACGGCGCGCATCCACGTCTCGGACACGTGCAACCAGACGGTGCAGGGTGCGCTCGTGTACGTCGCCGGCGTCCCCTACAACCAGGTCGACTCGCCGCCCGAGGCGACGACCGACTCGACCGGCTGGGCGACGCTGACGTTCCACATGCGCAAGGGCTACCCCGTCAGCAGCTCGCAGCAGCTGCTGGCGCTCTTCGTCCGCGCGCGCAAGCCCGGCGAGAACGTCCTCGCCGGAGTCTCGACACGACGCCTCGTCTCCGTGCCCGTGCTTCGCTAGAGCGTCCTCTGCCTCGACGCGCTCCCCAAGGGCCGCCCGTGTTCGCCCCGGGCGGCCCTTACTCGTGGGCCTGCCGGTAGCGTTCGCGGCCGTGAAGCTCGAGGGGATCCACCACGTCACCTGCATCACCGGCGACGCGCCGGGGAACGTCGACTTCTACGCGCGGCTGCTCGGGCTCCGGCTCGTCAAGAAGACGGTCAACCAGGACGACCCGACCGTCTACCACCTGTTCTACGCGGACGAGGGCGGGAGCGCCGGCGCCGACATCACCTTCTTCGAGTACCCGCACGCGCGGCGCGGCCGGGCCGGCGCGGGGATGGTGCACCGCGTCGTCTGGCGGGTCGGCTCGGCGGAGGCGCTCGACTTCTGGGAGCAGCGTCTCGGCGATGCCGGCGTGACGACGGCCCGGGACAACGGGAACCTGCTCTTCTCCGACCCCGAGGGTCTCGATCTCGAGCTCGCGGTCGTCGAGACGCCGGACGAGCCGCTCGTCGCGAGTCACCCGGACATCCCGGCCGGAGCTCGCGCTCCAGGGCTTCGACGGCGTGCGCGCGTACACGGCCGACCCGGACCGAAGCCGGCCGCTCCTCGAGGAGACCCTCGGCTTCGAGCCGCAGGCGAGAGTGCTACGAGGTCAGAGGCGACCGGCGCGGGTCCTGGTACCGCTACGACGACGGCTCCGGCCGAGCCCGGCGTCGGCGGCGCCGGCACCGTTCACCACGTCGCCTGGTCGTCGCTGCCGGCGGATCACGAGGCGTGGCAGCAGCAGGTCGCACGCGCCGGGGCGAGGCCGACGCCGGTCATCGACCGCTTCTACTTCAAGTCGATCTACTTCCGCGAGCCGAGCGGCGTCCTGTTCGAGATCGCCACGATCGGGCCCGGCTTCGCCACCGACGAGCCGCTCGAGCAGCTCGGCGAGCGCCTCTCGCTGCCGCCCGATTTCGAGCACCTCCGGGCCCAGGTCGAGCCCCTCCTGACGCCACTCCCGAACCCACGCGGCTAACCTCCAAGCCGTGAGCCGCGGCCGCCTCCTGCTCGCCCCACTCGCCTTCTGCCTGCTCGCGGGCGTCTTCGGCGCCGCCGGAGCGGACAGCGGCACCCGTGCGGCGACCACGATCAGCTTCGGGGTCACCGACGACGCGATGAAGTACGCGGACGACGGCGGCGCCTTCCTCTTCCGCGACATGAACGACCTCGGCATGGTCGAGAACCGCGCGATCGTCTTCTGGGACGAGAACACGCCGACGAAGATCCTCGAGGCGCCGTTCGCCGATCGGATGATGGCCCGCGGCAGCCGCGGCCGGCATCCGCATCATCCTCGCGATTCAGCCGATCCACGCGTTCGCGTTCTCGACGAACACGCAGGCGAGGGTGGCGGCGTTCGCAAACTACGTGCGGGAGGTCGCGCTCCGTTACCCGCAGGTGCGCGAGTACGTGATCGGGAACGAGCCGAACGTCAAGCGCTTCTTCCAGCCCCAGCACGCGTCCGACGGCTCGATCGTCTCGGCCGGGATCTACGAGCAGACCCTCGCGGCGTCTTACGACACGCTGAAGGCGATCGACCCCGACATCAAGGTGGACGGGCTCGCCATCTCGCCGCGCGGCAACGACATGCAACTCGGAGCGGGCGCGGAGTCCGTCTCTCCGGTCCGCTTCATCGCCGCGCTCGGTGCCGCGTATCGCAAGAGCGGCCGGACGACGCCGATCGCCGACGTCGTCGACTTCCACGCCTACGCGAACATCAACACGCAGCCGCTGACACGGCCGTACCAGTGGCCGCAGGCCGGCGCCGCCGACCTCGACCGGCTCAAGCAGGCCTGGTGGGACGCCTTCCACGGCACCGCGCAGCCCGTGTTCAAGGAGGCCGGTGACCTCGCCAAGCCCGGCGGCTACGTCACCTTCCGGATCGACGAGAGCGGCACGCAGGTGAAGATCGACGCTTCGAAGGTGGACACGAAGCTGTACACGGGCAGGGAGAACGTGCCCCTCGTCGACGAGTCGACGCAGGCGCGCTACTACTCCGACCTGATCGGCCTCGTGAAGTGCGATACCACAGTCGCGACCGTCGACCTCTTCCACCTGATCGACGAGCCGATCCTGCTCGGCTTCCAGAGTGGGCTCCTGCGGGTCGACGGCAGCAAGCGGCCGGCCTACGCGACGGTCAAGACGGCGATCGCGGCCGCCCGCACCTGCGCCAAGCCGCACAGGTGGCGCCACGCGACGAGCGTGATCGGCGCCAGGGGCCAGTTCAACGTGACGACCAAGCCCGCGGCGCAGCGGACCTTCTGGTCGAGAGTGGCGACCGGAGAAGAGGCGACGGCGCAGACCGGGATCTTCCCGGCGAGCCCGAGCACGCTCGGCGCGGCGTCGCTCCGCTCCGCGCTCGTCGCCGGCGGCACCTCTACCGGGATCGCGCAACTCGGCGGCCTCGTCAAGGCGAACACGAGCCGCAGCTTCAAGTTCCACGGCAAGCTCGTGCCCGGCCGCTACGTCTTCGCGGCGCTGATGAAGGCGACGATGAACCCCGACCGCACGACGCTCCTCGTCAGCAAGCCGTTCACGATCCGCTAGCGACGGCGAGCACGGCGGCGCCGCGCACCTCGCCGCGCCGCAGCCTCGCGAGGACGTCGTTCGCGTCCGCGAGCGGCGAGACCTCGACCTTCGTGCGAACCGGGACCTGCGGCGCGAGCGCCATGAACTCCTCGGCGTCGCGACGGGTCAGGTTCGCGACCGAGCGGACCGAGCGCTCGCCCCACAGGAGCTCGTAGGGGAAGGACGGGATGTCGCTCATGTGGATCCCGGCGCAGACGACGACGGCCCCCTTCGCCGAGACGCGCAGCGCCGCCGGCACGAGCTCGCCGGCCGGCGCGAACAGGATCGCCGCGTCGAGCTCCTCGGGCGCGGGACCGGCGGAGTCGCCGGCCCATTCGGCCCCGAGCTCGAGCGCGAGCGACTGCGCGGCCTCGTCGCCCGCGCGCGTGAACGCGAACACGCGCCGTCCCTGGTGGCGCGCGACCTGGCAAACGATGTGCGCCGAGGCGCCGAACCCGTACAGCCCGAGCCGCTCGGCGTCGCCCGCGAGCCGCAGCGCCCGGTAGCCGATCAGCCCCGCGCAGAGGAGCGGTGCCGCCTCCTCGTCGCCGTACCCGTCCGGGATCGGCACGCAGTAGCGCTCGTCCGCGACGGCCCGCTCCGCGTACCCGCCGTCGAGGTGGTAGCCCGTGAACCGGGCGCGGTCGCACAGGTTCTCGCGGCCGCTCAGGCAGTAGCGGCACTCACCGCAGGTCCATCCGAGCCAGGGGATGCCGACGCGCTCGCCCACGGAGAAGCGCTCGCCGCCGGCGACGACGGTGCCGACCACCTGGTGCCCGAGGACGAGCGGGAGCGTCGGCTCCCTCTCGCTCGCAGCACGACCCGGCGAAGCCCGCCCGTGCGCGGAAAGCGATCCTAGCTCGCCGTCGACGACGTGGAGGTCGGTGCGGCAGACACCGCAGGCGGCCACCCGCAGCAGCACCTCTCCGATACCCGGCTCGGGGTCGGGGAGGTCGGCCTCGCGGAGAGGCGCACCGGGGCGGTCGAGGACCATGGCTCGCATCGGCAGCGATAATCGTGGCATGCCGATGGACGTCGCCGAGGTCGCCGCCCACGCACGGACCGAGAACTTCCCGATCGCCTCGCTCATCTTCCCGCGCGAGTACCGGCCTCATCTGCGCGCGATCTACGGCTTTGCGCGGCTCGTCGACATGCTCGGCGACGACTGGGAGGGAGACCGCCTCGAGGCGCTCGACGAGCTCGAGCAGCAGCTCGACCGCTGCTACGACGGCGAGCCGGAATGGCCGGTGATGCGCGAGCTGCAGCCGACGATCCGGGCCTGCTCGCTCCCCCGCGAGCCGTTCTGGCGGCTGATCGAGTGCAATCGGCAGGACCAGCGCGTATCGGAGTACGAGGCCTGGGCCGACCTCAGGGCGTACTGCACGCTCTCCGCGGATCCCGTCGGCCGGCTCGTGCTCGGCGTGATCGGCCGCTCGGACGACGCGCGGCTCGTCGCGTGGTCCGACGACGTCTGCACCGGGCTTCAGCTCGTCAACTTCCTCCAGGACGTCCCGCGCGACCTGGCGTTGGGGCGGATCTACCTGCCCGTCGAGGACCGCCGCCGCTTCGACGTGACGGAGCTCGACAGGCCGAACGAGCCGCTGACGCGGCTGCTTCGCTTCGAGGCCGAGCGGGCGCGAGGGCTGCTCGCGGCCGGCGAGCGTCTTCGTGAGGCGATCGGCGGGCGCCTCGGTCGCGGCGTGGGCCTGTTCGCGAGCGGAGGCCTCGCCGCCCTCGAGGCGCTCGAGAACGCGCGCTGGGACATCTTCACGCAGCGGCCTCGCCCTTCCCGGGCACGGCTCGCGCGGGCCGCGGTGGTGGCACTCGTCCGATGACGGTCACAGTCGAGCAGGCGTACGCCGAGGTCGAGCGGCTGACCAGGGAACGGGCGCGTAACTTCTCCTACGGCATCCGCCTCCTGCCGAAGGCGAAGCGGCGCGCGATCGCGGCCATCTACGCCTTCGCGCGGGAGGTCGACGACGTCGCCGACGACCCGGTCCTGCCCGTGGTCGAGAAGCGCGCCCGCCTCGGGGCGCTCGACGCATCGCTCGACGCCGAGCCGGGCGACTCGGCGATGTTCGTCGCACTCGCGGACGCCCGCCGACGCTACGCGATCCGCAGCGACGCGCTGCACGCTCTCGTCGCGGGCGGCCTCCAGGACACGGAGCAGGCCCGGTACGCCGACTTCGACGAGCTCGCCGGCTACTGTCGCCGCGTCGCGGGCGCGGTCGGTGTCGCGTGCATCGCGGTGTACGGCGCAGACCAGCCGCAGCGGGCCGAGGCGATGGGCATCGCGCTGCAGCTGATCAACATCATGCGCGACGTCGACGAGGACTGGAGCCTCGGTCGTGTCTACATCCCGCAGGACGAGCTGGCCTCGTTCGGCGTGACCGAAGGGGACATTGCGGCCGGCCGCTGCTCGTCGGCCTGGCAGGCGCTGATGGCCTACCAGGCGGCCCGCGCCAGGTCGTACCTCCAGGAGGGGAGGACTCTGCTCCCCTACCTCGACCGCCGCAGCGCCGCATGCGTCGCCGCGTTCGCGAACCTCTACGAGGCGACGTTGAAGCGGATCGAGGCCGCGGGGTTCGACGTCTTCGGCGAGCCTCCACATCTCTCGCCGCTGACGAAGCTCCGCATCGTCGGCTCCGGCCTCGTCCTCCGGTGACAAGCCTCGGCCCGGCCGAGCCCCACACCATTCGTTCCCCCGGGGCGCTGACGCGCCCGGCCCCCGCCAGGAGCGTAGCCGCGAAACTGTCGCGCGTGTGTGACCGGAACGTGACGATTCGTGCGCAGCCGCGTGGTCTGACGGGGCGGGTGAACTCGCCGTGAGGGTCGCCGTCGTCGGCGGCGGCCTCGCCGGGCTCGCCGCGGCTCTCGAGCTCGCCGACAGCGGCCACGAGGTGACGCTGATCGAGGCACGCCCGACGCTCGGCGGCGCCGTCCAGACGCTGCCGGAGCGCAAAGGCGATCCGCCGCCCCCGCCCGACAACGGGCAGCACATCGCGCTCGGGTGCTTCGAGGAGTACCTGCGCTTCCTCGACCGGATCGGCGAGGGCGGCTCCTACCGGCGGCAGCGCCTGTCGCTGCCCGTGATCGGCGAGGACGCGAGCGTGGCCGCGATCAGCCGCTCACCCGTCTCGATCCTCCGCTACCGCCATCTGCAGGCCCGCGAGCGGCTCGGCGTCGTGCGCACGCTGCTGGCGCTCCGGCGCACGCAGGGAGACGACGGAGAGGCGTTCGGGACGCTCCTGCGCCGGCTCGGCGCCTCCGACGCGCAGGTCGAGCGCTTCTGGGACGTGTTCGTTCGCCCGGCGCTCAACCTGCGCACGGACGAGGCGAGCGCGGTCATGGGCGTCTTCACGGTGCGGACCGCGCTCCTGGGCAAGGCGGCCGCCGCAGACGTGATTCTGCCCGCCAGGCCGCTCGGGGCCATGCACGGCGACGCCGCGGGACGCGCGCTCGAGGCGACGGGAGCGACGGTGCGCACCGGCGAGCGCGTCGAGAGGCTCGAGGAGCTCGACGCCGACGCGATCGTCGTCGCCCTGGCGCCGGTCGAGTCGGCGCGGCTCCTCGGCGAGCCCGAGCCGGGGCTCGAGCCGTCGCCCATCGTCTCCGTGCACCTGCTCTTCGACCGGACGCTTCTGCGCTCGCCCCTCGCCGCGCTGCTCGGCTCTCCGGCGCACTGGGTCTTCGACCGCGGCGCACTCACGGGCCATCCGCCCGAGCGGGGCCAGTACCTGACGGTCGTGGCGAGCGGCGTCCCCGACCTGCTCGACATCCGCGGCAAGGGTCTCGTCGAGCTGATGGCGGCCGAGCTCACGGGGCGGCTCGGCGATGCGGAGCTCCTCTGGTCGCGTGTCAGCCGCGAGCCGTACGCGACCGTCGCGCTCAGGCCCGGGACGGGCAGGGAGCGCCGCGGAACGGCAACGGACCGGCCGAATGTCGTGCGCGCTGGAGCGTGGACGGACACCGGCTGGCCGGCGACGATGGAAGGCGCAGTTCGCAGCGGCCTGGCCGCGGCGCGTACGATCAGCGAGATGCGGGCGGTGAGGGCATGACCGTCGTGCAGGAGCTCAGCGCGCTCGACGCGGCAATCGACGCGGGCACGGAGCGCCTGCTCGAGCTCCAGCACCCGAGCGGCTTCTGGGTCGGGGAGCTGGAGTCGAACGCGACCATGGTCGCGGAGCACCTGTTCTGGCTCCATTTCATGGGCCTGCGCGACGCGGCCACGGACAGGAAGCTGGCGAACGAGCTGCTCGCACGGCAGCGCGACGACGGCACCTGGTCGAACTGGTTCGAGGGGCCGGCCGACCTGTCGACGACGATCGAGTCGTACGTGGCGCTCAAGATGCTCGGCGTCGACGCGGGCGATGAGACTCGCGGCTACATCCGGCGCCGCGGCGGCATCCCGAGGGCGCGCGTCTTCACGAAGTGCTTCCTCGCCCTGCTCGGGCAGTGGCCGTGGCAGCACGTCTCGCCGGTGCCGCCGGAGATCGTCCTGCTGCCGTCGTGGTCGCCGTTCTCGATCTACAACCTGGCCTGCTGGGCGCGGCAGACCGTCGTGCCGCTGTCGGTCGTGATGGCGCTCCGCGCGACACGCCCCGCGACCGTCGATCTCAGGGAGATCGGCGCCCGTCCGGGCGAGACGAGGCCCGCGCCGCGTCCGGGGCCGGTCCGCCGCCGCGCGATCGCCGAGGCCGAGCGCTGGGTTCGCGCACGCCAGGAGGCCGACGGTGGCTGGGGCGGGATCCAGCCGCCGTGGGTGTGGTCGATCCTCATGCTTGGGTCGCTCGGCCACGGGTTCGAGGACGAGCAGCTGCGCTCGGCGGTCGAGGGCTGGGGCGGCTTCCTGATCGACGAGGGTGACCGCCTGCGGCCCGAGGCGTGCCAGTCGCCCACCTGGGACACGGCGCTCGCCCTCCTCGGTCTGCGTGCCTGCGGCGTCTCGGCCGACCACCCGCAGCTCGTCAAGGCGGGCGAATGGCTGCTCGGCGAGGAGATCCGGGGCCGCGGCGACTGGTCCGTGCGCGTACCCGACCTCGAGCCAGGCGGCGGCTGGGCGTTCGAGTTCGCCAACGACCTCTATCCGGACGTCGACGACGTCGCCGTCATCTGCCTCGCGCTGCGCGAGCTGGGCATGGGCGACGACGCCGTCGCCCGGGGCCTCGCCTGGATGGAGGGCATGCAGTGCTCGAACGGCGGCTGGGGCGCGTTCGACGTCGACAACACGAGCAAGTGGCTCTACCGGATCCCGTTCTTCGACTTCGGAGCGGTCATCGACCCGCCGAGCGAGGACGTCGCCGGCCATGCGGTCGAGGCGCTCGCGCCGCATCCACGGCACGCCGACGCCACGAGGCGCGGGCTCGACTACCTCCTCCGCGAGCAGCAGCAGGACGGCTCCTGGTGGGGCCGCTGGGGCGTCAACCACGTCTACGGGACCGCCGCGGTGCTGCCCGCGCTCGAGGCTTGCGGGCTCGCCGACGACCATCCTGCGTTCCGCCGCGCCGTCGCCTGGCTCGACTCCGTCCAGCACGAGGACGGCGGCTTCGGCGAGGACATCCGCTCCTACCACGACCACGAGTGGCGTGGCCGGGGCGTCACCACACCTTCACAAACAGCGTGGGGCGTATTAGCCTACGTCGCGGCAGGCGAGGCAGAGAGAGCTTCCACCCGGCGGGCGGCGGACTTCCTCTGCGCAGCACAGTTGGACAACGGAGACTGGAACGAGGAGCATTTCACCGGCACCGGGTTCCCGACAGACTTCATGATCCGCTATCACCTCTACCGTCTCCACTTCCCACTCATCGCCCTTGGACGACTGAGAGAGAGGCTCAACACATGAAATTCCCCTTGCGCTCGACCTTCGATATCGGCCGCTACGTCGCTTCCCAGAAGAAGAAGGGGGAGCTGTACCCGCTCGTCCTGATGCTCGAGCCGACGCTGGCGTGCAACATCGCCTGCATCGGCTGCGGGAAGATCCGCGAGTACGAGTCGAACAAGGCGCGGCTGACCGTGGACGAGTGCATCGACTCCGCCGTCCAGTGCCCGGCGCCGGTCGTCTCGGTCTGCGGCGGCGAGCCGCTGATCTTCAAGGGGATCGAGGACGTCGTCGCCGGTTTCCTGGAGAGCAAGAAGACGGTCGAGCTGTGCACGAACGCGCTCCGGCTCGTCGAGTTCCTCGACGTCTTCAAGCCCGACCCGCGCCTCACCTTCGTCGTCCACCTCGACGGCATGCGCGAGATCCACGACTACATCTGCGACTACCCGGGCCTCTGGGACGTCGCCGTCGACGCGATCAAGCAGGCACGGAAGGCGGGATTCAGGGTTTCGACGAATACGACGATCTTCAAGGAGACGTCCGTCGACGACGTCATCGAGATGATGGGTTACATGACCAACGAGGTGGGCATCGACGGTCTGTTGATCGCTCCCGGCTACCAGTACTCGCAGATCGATCCTGCGCTGACGATGACGCGCGACGAGCACCGCGTGAAGTTCCGCCAGATCCGCGCGGCCGCCAAGGAGCACAACTACCGCTGGCTGGCGAGCCCGCTCTACCAGGACTTCCTCACCGGCGACAAGGAGCTCCCGTGCGCGCCGTGGGGCTCGATCACGCGCAACCCGTACGGCTGGAAGGGCCCGTGCTACCTGCTCACCGACGGCATCTTCCCCTCCTACGAGGCGCTGATGGAGGGAATCGAATGGGAGATGTACGGCCCGGGCAACGACCCGCGCTGCGAGCACTGCGCGATCCACTGCGGCTTCGAGCCGGCCGCCGCGTTCGCCGCCACGTCGAGCATCAAGGAGACCGTCCGGAGCATGGCTTGGACCTTCACGGGATGACGCTGGCCTGCGCCACGAAGACCGAGGAGCGGGCCGCCCGCAAGCTCGGCGCGCGCACCGTCCTCGTCGGGATCGGCGTGCGACGCGGCGTGCCGGACGAGCAGGTCGTCTCGTTCGGACTCGCCGGAGGCCTCCACGACGGCGTCGTGTGCGGCGAGGTGCTCGACGCGACACGCGTCGTCGACGCCGACGGCGCGGTGCTCTGGGAGGGCGCGCCGCTCGGCGTGCCGGGCGCGAGGACGGCGACGATCGTCGCCGTCGACACGGTCGTCGACGACCCGGGCGAGCGGCGCAGGCTTCACGAGCGCACAGGCGCCGACGCGGCCGACATGGAGTCCGGGGCGCTCGCCCGCGCGGGGCGACTCGCCGGCTGCCTGCGCGCCGTCTCCGACACGCCCGACCGGACGCTCGGCCCGCTCGCGAACGTCCTCGACGCCGAGGGTCGAGTCCGGCCGGCGGGCGTCGTGCGCGCTCTCGTCGCGCCGCGCCGCACGGGCCGCGCTCTCGCCGACGTCCGCTACGCCCTCGATTCCCTGCAACACAGTGTTGCAAGGTCGGAAGGAGCGGTCGCTTGAGCGGGCAGAACGGTCACAAGCTCGTGCTGCTCGCTGCGCCCCGCTCGTTCTGCGCCGGTGTCGACCGCGCGATCGAGATCGTCGAGCGGCTGCTCGAGAGCAACGGGCCGCCCGTCTACGTTCGCCACGAGATCGTCCACAACGACAACGTCGTCCGCCGGCTCGAGGCGCTGGGCGCGGTGTTCGTCGACCACGAGGACGAGATCCCGCCGGGCGAGATCTGCGTGCTCTCGGCCCACGGCGTCGCGCCGGCGGTGCGCCAGAGCTGCGAGAAGAAGGGCCTGCGCGTCGTCGACGCCGTCTGCCCGCTCGTCTCGAAGGTGCACGCCGAGGCCCGCCGTTACGCCGACTCCGGCCATCTCGTCGCCCTGATCGGCCACGCGAACCACGTCGAGGTGATCGGGACGAAGGGTGAGCGGCCCGAGCAGATCGTCGTCGTCGAGTCGCCCGAGGACGCCGCGGAGCTCGACACCAACGGGCAGCCGCTGGCCGTGATCACCCAGACGACCCTGTCGCTCGACGACGTGGCTGCGACGGTCGACGTGCTCGGCGAGCGCTTCGGCGGTCTCAAGCGGCCGGGTGCCGAGGACATCTGCTACGCGACCCAGAACCGCCAGGACGCCGTGAAGGAGATCGTCAGCCGCGGTGCGACGCTGCTGCTCGTGATCGGCTCGCCGACGAGCTCGAACGCGAACCGCCTCGTCGAGGTCGCGCAGGCGCGCGGCGCCGAGGCGACGCTGATCGACGGCGAGACCCCGCTCGACGCCGAACTGCTGAACGGGCACCGGATCGTCGGCCTCACCGCCGGCGCGTCGACGCCCGAAGGTCTCGTCCAGTCCGTGCTCGGCACGCTCGCCGGGCGCGGCTACGAAGAGGTCGAGGAAATCACGGTTGCTCGCGAGGACGTACATTTCCGTCTACCCCGGGAGGTCTACGCGTGACGTCTGTCGAGATTCCGAGCTCGGTCGCCGCGGCACTGCCGACTCTCGCCGTGTTCGACATCACGAACGAGGTGTCGCGCGACGTGCGAAAGGCCGACCTCGGCTCGGGACTCGCGTACGTGACGCCGCTCGCCTCGACCTCGCTCGTCCGTGTCACCGAGCGCGAGTCGGGGTTCTTCTGCGACTTCGAGGAGATGCTCGCCCGCCTCGTGCCACTCCCTGCGGAGAGTCGCGAGCGCCTGATCCTCGGCCTGCTCGGTGCGCGCACGGAGCAGATCCCGTACACGGACGGCCGCCTCGCCCTCGGCCAGTGGCAGCGCGTGCTGCTCTTCGGCTTCAACGGCGACGCGCGTGCCGGCTACGAGCTGACGCTGATCGGCTGAGGATGAAGACGGCAGCGCTCGCTGTCGTCGCTCTCGCCGTCGCGCTCGTCGCGGGTACGAGCCGCACCGGCCCGGTCTTCGGCGGCACGGCTCACGCGGGCGGCGGCCGCACACTCGCCGTCCGGGGCCCGATCCAGTCCATCTCCGCCGCGGGCGGCCGGGTCGCGATCCAGGCCGGAGAGGTGGGAAGCTGCGCAGCCGGCGCCATCGGGGTCGTCTGGACGCCGCAGACGGGGGCGACCGTCCACCTGAAGGACCCGTGCAGCAGCGACTACAGCTATTCCGATCTGACGCTCGCGGGCTCGACGGCGATCTGGTGGGACTACAGCACCGGAAACCACGTCTACTGCGACGACGTGTACACCGCCTCGCTGCCGGTCCCGAAGGCCAAGGGCCTCGGGGTCTGCGACGGCACCGAGGGCGACACGTACTACGAGGTCGCGGGCGACGCGACGGTGGTCGCGATCGCCGACTATTCCGTCTGCGAGGCCGACTGCACGGACGAGAACGGCAAGCTGCTCCCCGACGGCGACTACGGTGTCGAGGTCCGACGCGAGGTCGGGGGCAACGTCAAGACGATGCTGCCGCCGGTCGACTTCCGCCGCTTCCTCGATGCAGGCAACTGGCGTGTGGCGGTCGTCGAGCCGAAGAACGTGCTCACCGTCTACGACACGAACGGCAAGCGCATCTGGAAGGTCGTCGGGGTCGCGGGCGTCAGGGGCGGCTGGATCTCGGGCGGTTCGGTCGTCGTGCAGCGCGGCCGGACGGTGCAGATCTACTCGCCGTCCGGCGCAGGACTGACCCGGACGCTGCCGCGTGGAGCGGGCGTCGAGGACGTCGCCGGCGGCCTCGTCGTGTACACCGTCGGCTCGTCGGTGCACCTGCTGCGGCTCGCCGACGGGCACGATGGCCGGCTGGTCACCGTCAAGGGGCTGGTCGGGGCGCAGATTACCCCGGCCGGCGTCTTCTACGCCGCACGCAACTCAGTGACCTTCGTGCCGCTGTCCGCGGCGCTTCGAAGCTTGGCTTGACCCCGAGCGGAGCGTATGATCCGCGCATGGAGCGGGCGCGCAAGCATCAGCGCCTTCTTTCGGCCCTCGCCTTCGGCCTCCTGGCCGTTGTGGCCGAACTCGTCGGTGCGAGCCTGACACACCGCATCGACCTCGGCCGCCACGTACGCTCGCCGAGCTACAGCCACGCCGCGTACTACCCGGCGCTGCTCGCGGTCGTGAAGGTCGGGATCGCTTTGCTGGCGGCGCGGCTCGTCTGGCGGCTGGCACGCGCCCGCTCGACCGAGCAGACCGCGAACAGCGTGCTCGGCGCCGTCAGACCCGACGTGCCGCGCGTCCACGTGAAGCTCTCACCGCGCCTGTGGGTCGCCTTCTTTGCCCTGACCGCGATCACGCACCTCGTCCACGTGGACGTAGAGCACACCGCCAGCGGGCGCTGGGCGCTCTTCTTCCCGTGGATCCACTCGTCGGCCCTGCCCGTCTTCGCCGTGCTCGCCGTGCTGATGGCGGTGCTCTGGAGCGCCGTCCAGCGCTGGCTGGCCGACTACGAGCGCTACGCCGAGGACGTTGCCCGTCGGGCGCACAACCTCACCCGTGCCCGCCTCACACCGGTCGCAGTCTTCCCGCGAGCCGTCCTCGCCGCTCCGCCTCGCCGGCTTTTCGGCTTCGTTCTCGACAGCCGGCCGCCTCCCGCCGCCGCGTAACCCGCGCCGCGCCCAGACCCTGCGCGTCTTTGCGGAGTCGTCGTCGTCCCCTGGGGAGAGGAGGTGTCCGTGCAAATCTCGACTGATCTGGCGCAAAGCGCGATACGGCGTTCCCGACGAGCGCTGTTGGTCTTCTCGCTGGGGCCGCTCTGCGCGCTCGGCGGCGTCGTCTGGGCGCTCTTGCAGCCGTACCGGATCACGCTGCTGCACCCGTACGGGCAGGGCTTCTGGTGGCTTCTCTCGGAGCCGCCCCTCTACGTCGTCCTCGTCGGCCTGGCATTCCATTGGCTCGTCGCGCCGGGCGTGATCGAGGACCTCGAGCAGGCCGAGCGGGAGGGTGGTGGGCGATGATCGCCGGCTCGCTCATGCCGCCGTCGGAGCACGTGCACTGGTGGTTTGCGACCGGCTTCCTCGTCCTCGCGCTCTGTTTCGCGGCCCGCGCTGCGGTCGGTCCCGAGGTGTGGGACCGCCGGCCGTGGCGGCGCTACCTGTTCCCCGGCGTCCTGTTCGCAATGGGCCTGCTCATGTTCCCCGTGATGGTGTTCTTCACCAACTCGACCATCCACATGGTCGCCCACGGCTCTTGGGCCGAGACGATGATGCTCGCCGGAGGGGCGCAGCTCGGCCTCGCGGCGGGCAAGCTCAGGAGCCCGCTCTGGAACCTGACGCTCGGGATCTCCCTGTTCGTCGGCGGGGTCGCGATCCTCGTGCACGAGCAGAACGGCTGGCTCTACTCGCGGGCCGCGTTCGGGCACCACCTGATCGGATGGATCGCAATCGTCGGCGCGCTGATCCCCGTCGCGCTGTCGATTCGGCCCCGCTCGATCGCGGCCGGGCTCTGCTTCGCGGTGCTGCTCGTCTCGCTCTCGACGGTGCTCTTCGCGGACCGCGACACGGCGCCGATCTTCGGCCATCTCTCACCAGAAGCCGGGAACCCGCACAGATGAAACGGCTCGCCCTCCTCGCGGTCGTGCTGGTCGCGCTCGCGGCGCCGGCCGCGGCCTTCGCCCACGCCTCGATCCGCGACTCGAAGCCCGCCTCGCGCCAGCGGGTCCAGCAGGCTCCGAAGCAGGTCGAGATCGACTTCGACCAGGCCGTGAAGGTGTTCCCGAACGGCATCCGCGTGTACGACGCCCGCGGGCGGGTCTTCTCGCGCGGCGTCCATGCCGAGAGCGGAGGCCACGCGATCGTCACACGCGTCGCGTCGCTTCCGACCGGCCCCTACACCGTCCGCTGGCAGGCGCTCTCCGGCGACGGGCACGTCGTCTCCGGCGTCTTCACGTTCGGTGTCCGTGTCGCCGCCCCGCCGCCCACGGACGCCTACGGCTCCTCGGGGCCGACGACGACCGAGAACGTCCTGCGCTGGCTCTACTTCGTCTGCCTCGCACTGCTGATCGGCGGCCTCGCCTTCCGACTCGTCGTGCTGCCGCGGGCGGTGCCGCACGCATTCGAGCGGGTCTTCTACCTCCTCGCTTTGGCGGGCGTGGTCGGCGCCATCCAGATCGGGATCCTCGCCTTCCTGATCCGTGCCGAGGACGCTCTACAGCTCCCGTTCAGCCGCTTCCTCTACGGCGACCTGACGCCGTTCGCGGACGGGACGCGCTTCGGGACGGCGTTCGTGGTCATGACGCTCGGCCTCGCCGTCGTGACCGCGCTCGTCTTCCTCGGCTGGCTGACCGACCGGCCGCGCCACTTCCTCTGGCCCGCGCTCGCACTCTCCCTGGCGCTCGCATCCGGCCTCTCGCTCTCGGGGCACTCGGCGGTCGACCCACCTGCGTCGAAGTGGTCGGAGCTCGCCGACTGGGTCCACCTCTCCGCAGCCTCGCTCTGGGCGGGGGGCCTCGTGATGCTGCTCGTCCTCTTCTTCACCGCGCCTGCGCTCCGCCGGACGGCGTTCGTCGGCTTCGCGCGGCTCGCACCGCTCCTGATCGGCCTCCTGCTCGCCGCGGGTATCTACCTCAGCATCCTGCGGCTGCCGGCGCTCCACGACCTGTGGACGACCGGCTACGGGCACGTGTTGATGGTCAAGCTCTCGCTCGTCGGTCTCGTCCTCGCCTGGGGGGGCTTCCACCATTTCATCGTCGAGCCGCGACTCGGACGCCCCGACGTGGAGCGACGCGCCCGCGGCAGCCTCGCAGGCGAGACGGCGGTCGGCCTCGCGGTTCTGCTCGTCGCGGCCTTCCTCGTCAACTCGAAGCCGCCCACGCGGCCGGCACCAGCCGCGACGCAGGCGATCGGCGCAGCGACGACCCACCGCCGCTAACGTCGGCGCATGCTCTGGGCCATCTCGGGGGGCGCAGGATTCCTCGGCCTGCACCTGGCGCGGCGGCTGGTCGGGGACGGTCACGCCGTGCGCACCCTCGACCTCGCGCCGCTCGACGACCGGGGGCTCGAGGGAGCAGTGGAGGAGCTGCGCGGCGACGTCCGCGACCCGGCGGCGGTCGGTCGCCTCGTCGACGGCGCCGACGTGCTCGTCCATGCCGCGGCGGCGCTGCCGATCCGCGGCTCACGGGACGAGATCGTGTCCGTGAACGTCGGCGGCACGGCGACCGCGCTCGCCGCTGCCGGCGAAGCGGGCGTCCGTAGGACGATCTTCATCTCGTCGACCGCGGTCTACGGCGTGCCCAGGGTGCACCCGATCTCCGAGGACGCCCCGCTGGTCGGGGTCGGGCCGTACGGCGAGTCGAAGATCGAGGCCGAGCACGTCTGCCTCGAGTTCGTGCACCGAGGCCTCGAGGTGGTCGTCGTCCGGCCGAAGACGTTCATCGGCCCCGAGCGGCTCGGCGTCTTCGAGATCCTGTTCGACTGGATCCACGACGGCCGTCGCATCTACGTCCTCGGCGACGGGAGCAACCGCTACCAGCTGCTCGCGGTCGAGGATCTCGTCGAGGCGGTCGCGCTCTCGTCGTCCGCCGACGGCGTCGCCGGGGAGGCGATCAACGTCGGCGCACAGTCGTTCGACACCGTCCGGACCGACCTGCAGGCGCTGATCGACCACGCCGGGTCACCGAGCCGCCTGACCGCCGTCCCGGCCCGGCCTGCGGAGCTCGCGCTGCGGGCGCTGGAGCTCGCGCACCTCTCCCCGCTCGCGGAGTGGCACTACAAGACGGCGCACCGCGACTCGTTCGTCGACGTGTCCAAGGCAGGCCGGCTGCTCGACTGGCAGGCCAGGTATTCGAACGCCGAGGCTCTCTGCCGCACGTACGACTGGTATCTGGCCCACCGCCAGACGCTCGGCCGCGCCGGGACAACGCATCGCGTCCCCTGGAACCAGCAGGCGCTCGCGCTCCTCAAGCGGGTGAGCTGATGGAGGCCCGCGACTGGGACAGGATCTTCGACGAGCTCTACCTCACGACGTACGTGCAGCTCGCCGATCCGGAGCAGGGTCGGCGTGAGGCCGAAGGGCTCGTGCGGCTGGTCGGGCTCGAGCCGGGCGCCGACCTCCTCGACTGCCCCTGCGGCTACGGCCGCCACTCGGTCGAGTTCGCGCGCCTCGGCCTCCACGTCGTCGGCGCCGACCGCTCCGAGGTACTGCTCGCCGAGGCGAGGCGGCGCGCGAACGAAGGAGCGTGGCCGCAGTGGGTCCACGCCGACTACCGCGAGTTGCCGTTCGAGGACGCGAGCTTCGACTGTGTCGCGAATCTGTTCTCGTCGCTCGGCTACTGGGGCGAGGAGGGTGACCGGAAGGCGCTGACGGAGTTCCGGCGCGTCCTGAGGCCGGGCGCGACGCTCGTGATCGAGACGATGCACCGCGACCGGCTGATGGCGATCTACGTCCCGCGGCACTGGCACGACCTCCCGGACGGGTCGCTGCTGATCGAGGAGCGGACGATCGACTACGAGCGCGGGACGACATCGGTCCGGCACGAGCTGGTCGAGGCGTCCGGCACGCGAAACCGCGCGCACTACGAGATGCGCGTCTACACGGCGACCGAGCTGATCGGCCTCCTGCGCGAGGCCGGCTTCGAGCAGGTCGCGTGCCACGGCGACTTCGACGGCACGCCGCTCTCTCGCGACACGAGGCTCGTCCTCGTCGCGAGCTAGAGGCGCAGCGTTCCCAGGTCGTACCCCCTGGCCCTGAGCTCGTCGAGGGCCGCTTGCAGCTCCTCTACCACACCGTTCTTCGTGAAGTCGAGCTTGCTTGCAAGCGCGGGGAAGTCCGCGGGCTTGGCATTCTGGATCGTGTCGACGGCTCTTTGCGTCTCCGCGACCAGGTGCAAGGTTGCGGACTCGAGCTTGGATTGGGCGGAATGCACCGCGGGCGGCAGCCGGAGCCCGCTGATCAGCCCGGCGATCGGGCCCAGCGCCGTGTTCAAGCCCTGTACCGACGTGAGGTAGACCTTCCTCGAGGACTCCAGCCGGCCGGGCGCGCAACACCCCTCCGTGTCGATCAGCTCCAGTGCCCTCAGCCCGGACCCGAGGGCGTCGACGGACATCCGCACCGCGTCCAGCTTCGCGGGCTGGTTCCCGGAGGATCCGTTGCCCACTCCGCAGCTCGCACCGACCATCGCGAGCGCCGAGAGGCACAGCAGCAGAACGATCGGTCGTCTCACCGCGCTGCCAGTGCCGGGCCTCACGTCGAGCCTCTACCCGCAGATGTCGCGCGCGACGGCGAGATAGACGGCGAGGCAGCGCTCGAGGCCGGCGAGCTCGACCCACTCCTCGGTCTCGTGGAGCCCCTCACCGCCCGGGCCGAACAGGACCGTCGGAATCCCCGCGGCGGCGATCAGCCCGGAATCCGCCCAGAACGGCATGCCGACGATGTTCGGCTCGCCGGCGTGGCGGCGGACGAGCTCGACGAATGGATCGTCGGGGGCGAGCTCGTAGGCGTCGCGGGCGAACGGCACGCGCAGGTCGGCGCGGAAGTCGGGATCGTCGCGGCCGGCTTCGGCCAGGATCTCCGCGAGCTCGCGCTCGACGTCTGCCGCGGTTTCGCCGGGAAGCGTTCGCCGCTCGGCGAGCAGGACGCAGCGCTCGGGATAGCTGGAAAGCTCCTGTCCGCCCTCGATCACGGACGCGTGCGCGGAACCCGTGCCCAGGAGCGGATGCGCGGGCGCCGACTGCAGCCACCGGTCGAGGTCTTCGAGCCCGACGAGGACACGGCCCATCCGGACGATTGCGTCGACACCGCGCTCCGGCCGCGAGCCGTGTGCCGCCCGGCCGGCCACCGTGACCTCGAAGCCGACGAAGCCGCGATGGGCGATCGCGAGCTCCAGCCATGTCGGCTCCGCCACGATCGCGGCGTCGGCCCGGTAGCGCTCGAGGAGAGCCTCCGTCCCGACGCTGCCCGCCTCCTCGTCCGCGACCGCAGCCACGAGCACGTCTCCGCGCAGACCGAGGCGTGTCGCCTCTCGACCGGCGAGCATCACGGCGGCCAGGCTCCCTTTCATGTCCAGCGCGCCGCGGCCGTACAGGCGTCCGCGCTCGACGCGCGGCGAGAACGGCGCCTCCATCCCCGCCGTGCCGACCGTGTCCAGATGCGCATTCAGGAGCAGCGACCGGCCGCCGCCCGACCCGCGCGCGACCGCGACCACGCTCGGCCGCCCGGGTGTGGGCTCGAGCACCTCGACGTCCATGCCCGCTTCGCCGAGCCAGGCTGCGACGAACCGTGCGATCTCGGTCTCGCCCGCGCCGCCCGCGACGAGCGACGGATTGACCGAGTCGATCGCCACGAGCTCAGAGGTCAGCCGGGCAAGCTCGTCCAAAGGCTAGGGCCGCTCAGCCGCTCGGGCCAGGCGCTCCGCGGTGTCGGCGACGAACCGCTGCAGGCCGCGGCGGATCAGCCGGCCGGTGCCTGGCAATCTTGCCCGGAACGTCGAATGCCAGCGGATGTGTGTGCCGCCGTCCTCCCGGGTCAGCGTGACCTGAGCGTGGTAGTCGCGGATCGGCAGGCCCGAGAGGAAGTCGTAGTCGAGCCGGTGCGGCGGTTCGAAGGCGGTGACGCGCTCCCGCGTACGCGTCCGCCCGTGGCGGAAGCTCCTCACCTCCCCGAGGCCGGAGCCGCTCTCCACCGCCGCTTCGTCGAAGTCCGCCCACTGCGGCCACGTGCGCACGTCGGCGAGTAGCGCCCAGACGCGCTCGGGCGGCGCGCTCGAACGAGCCTCGGCGTCGAGTTCGAGCACGCTCAGCTCCTCGGCGCGGGAGCCGCCCGGGAGTGACCGGCGAGCACGGCCGTGATCGACGTGTCCAGGATCTCGACGGCGAGGTCTATCTCGTCCTCGGTGACGGTCAGCGGCGGCGCGAGACGGAAGCAGTTGGCGATCTTCCCCGACCGCACGATGTTCATCGACAGGCCGCGATCGAGGCACTCGTCCGTGACCGCGCGGCCGAGCTCGTCGGCGGGAGCCTTCGACTCGCGGTCGGTGACGAGCTCGAGCCCGACGAGCAGACCGCGCCCGCGCACGTCGCCGATCTGCTCGTGCCGGGCCTGCAGCTCGCGGAGCCGTACGAGCAGGTACTCGCCCGCCGTCGCGGCGCGCTCGACGAGGCCCTCCTCCTCGATCACGTCCAGCACGGCCAGGCCCGCAGCGGCCGGCAGCGGGTCGGACACGTGCGAGGTGACGTGGAGGAACCCCTTGCGCTCGCAGTCCTCGGCGATTGCCGCGGACGTGACCGTGGCGGCGAGTGGCAGCCCGCCGCCAAGCGTCTTCGACAGCGTGAGCAGGTCGGGCACGATGCCGTCGCGCTCGAAGGCGAACATCGTGCCGAGACGCCCGAGACACGTCTGCGCCTCGTCGAGCACGAGCAGCATCCCGCGCCGCGCGCAGCGGTCCTGGAGCTGCGCCAGATAGCCGTCGGGCGGGACGATCACGCCGCCTGTCGACAGCACCGGCTCGGCGATCGCCGCCGCGAGTGAGCCGACCGACTGCTGGTCGACGAGCTCGAAGCCCGCGTCGAGACAGGTGCAGTCGCACTCGCCGTCGCAGTGACGGATCGGGCAGCGGTACGCGTACGGCGCCGGCAGCGCGAACGAGCCCGGCAACAGCGGCCCGTAGCCGGCGTGGGCCATGGAGAAGTTCACCGAGGCGATGCCGGTGAGCAGCCCGTGGAAGCTCCGCGTCAGCCCGACGACCTCGAAGCGCCCGGTGTGCAGCTTCGCGAGCTTGAGCGCGACCTCGTTCGCCTCCGACCCGGTGTTGAGCAGGATCGAGCGCTCGAGCGGTGCCGGGACGAGGCCCGCGAGGCGGGCGGCGAGCTCGAGCACCGGCTCGGAGAGCATCCAGGAGTTCAGGTGCACGACCTCGTCGAGCGAGCGCCGGATCGCGTCGGAGATGCGCGGATGGCCGTGCCCGATCGTCGAGCAGATCTGCCCCGACGTGAAGTCCAGCACGCGCCGCCCGTCCGTCGTCTCCACCCACGCGCCCTCGGCCCGCGCGACCACGAACGGCGCGAAGCCCGCCGCGTAGCGGATCAGGAAGCGCTCGCGCTCGTCCGGCATGGGCTACGGAGTTTCGCAGAGCCCGGCTGGACCAGGGCGGTGCTACCAGATGGACGCTTCGCTGTCCGGATCGAAGAAGTGGAGCCGCGCGGTATCGACCACGATGCGGAGCGGGCGGCCCGTCGCTGCCGGCGACCGCGGGCTCAGCCGGGCCGTCAGCGTCAGTTCGCCGGCGGCAGCCGAGCGGCCGGCGACCCGCAGGGCGGCATCGGACTCGTTCTCCTCGGGCGCCGTAGGCGCTGCGTGAACGGCGGCATGCCGGTGGCCCGCGACCGGGAAGTACGCCATCACCTCAGCTCCCATCGACTCGGCGAGGGTCACGCTCACGTCCAGCGTCGGCCGGCCGTCGAGCCCTGGCACGAGCGTGGCGTCCTCCATGTCCTCGGGCCGGATGCCGACGACGACGTCTCGACCCGCGTACTCACGCAACCCGGGCCGCTCGTCGAGCAACCGCGACGGAAGCGGGAATTCGACCCCTCCGATCTCGATGAGCAACTGATCGCCCCGGTCGATCAGCGGCGAGCGCAGGAGGTTCATTGCCGGCGATCCGAGACATCCGAACCGAGCTAGCTCACGAGCTCGAGCAGTCGCTGCGCATACGCCGGCGCCGTCGGCTCGTCCTCGTGCTTGAAGTAGGCGTAGACGTCGATCTCGTCGGCGAGGACGGGCCGGATTCGCGCCGCCCACTCGGCGAGCCCGGCCTCGGCGTACGGCGGCTGCCTGAGGCGCAGGTAGCGGAACGGCGCATCGCCTTCGAGCGAGTCGACGAGCGCGTGCCCCTCCAGGTCGACGCCGGCCCAGCTCTCGTGACGAAACTCGAACGCATACAGGAGCGACGGGGCGAGCGAGTCGAGGAAGAGCCGCAGGAGCCCGTCGTCGCGCGGCCGGCTCGGCGGCAACTGGACGAGGATCGGCCCGAGCCTGTCACCCAGTGCCTGCACGCGCTCGCAGAACGTCGCGATCCCGTCGACCCTTCCGAAGTGCGTGATCTGCCGGCTCATCTTGACCGCGAAGCGGAAGCCGTCAGGCGTCTGCGCCGCCCACGAGCGGAGCTGATCCTCGGACGGAAGCCGGTAGAAGGTCGCGTTCAGCTCGACGCTCGGGAGCCGCTCCGCGTACGTGCGCAGGAACTCGTTCGCCTTCGTCCCGGCGGGGTAGAAGTCGGGCTTCCACGAGGCGTAGGAAAAACCCGACGAGCCGACGTAGAGCGGCGACATCGGCGAAAGTGTTACCCGACGGCATGGCAGACGCGAGGACGAGACCGACCGGACGACCGAGCTATGTGGTGCTGCGCCAGGTCGGCGACGGCCGGTGGGAACTGGTCGGCGAGGCGACACGGCGGCCGGGTCTCACGGCTCGCGCGGCGCGGGCGCAAGCCGTAGCCGACGCCACGGGCGGCAAGGCAGGGCCCGACGAGGTGTACGCGGCGATCCTGCGCAGCGAGTGGCGAATCGCGTTCGAGCTCTGAAACCCCGGCCGAAAGGTGCCGTCGGGCCGCCTCGGTAGAGTCGCGACAATGGCCGTAGCAACCGACGTGACGCCCGACAACGCCATCCAGGTGCTCGACCACGGCTTCGTGCGGCTCGACGACGCCATGGCGACCGACCTGTCCGTGGTCAACTCGGCCCGCGTCTCCTTCGGACGCCGCAAGACCGAGATGGACGAGTCCGACGAGGGGCTGATCCGCTTCCTGATGCGCGACCGTCACGGCACGCCGTTCGAGCACAACTCGTTCCGGTTCCACATCCGGGCGCCGATCTTCGTCGCGCGCGAGTGGTTCCGGCACCGCGTCGGCTCCTTCAACGAGTTCAGCATGCGCTACGCCCGCGCGACCGACGACTTCTACGTGCCCGAGCCCGAGGACGTGCGCACGCAGGTCGGCAAGCCCGGCGCCTATTCGTTCGAGCCCGTCGCGCCCGAGCTCGCCGAGCAGACGCGCGAGGAGCTGCAGGCGGTCTACGAGCAGGCGTTCGCGACCTACGAGCGCCTCGTCGAGGCGGGCGTCGCGCGCGAGCTGGCCCGGGCGGTCATGCCGGTCGGGGCCTACACCGAGTTCTACTGGACGGTCAACGCGCGGGCGCTGATGAACTTCGTCTCCCTGCGCGCGAACAAGAACGCGCAGCGCGAGATCCAGCGCTATGCCGAGGCGGTCGAGACGTTCTTCGCCGGGAAGATGCCGGTCACGCACGCCGCGTTCGTCGCGAACGACCGCACCGCGCCCTAGCGCCCGTCAGGTCGTCATCACGATGGGTGCGGCCTTCTGCTTCGGGGCGTGCTTGACCACGACCCACCCGTCGTAAAGCTTCGCCTTGTGCAGCTCGGTGAGGTCGTACGGCACCGACATGCGGACGTTCGTCGTGCCGCCGTCGACTGCGAAATCGCCGCAGGGCAGCGTCGGCCGGCCCTTCTTGGAGAGCAGCAGCTCGTACCAGCCGCCCTTCGGCAGATGTTGCAGACCCCTGACGCTCATCTCGAGTGGGTAGTTCCCGCCGGTGTCGTGCTTGCCGACCTGGATGCTCGCCGTCGCAGCCTTCTGCGCGCCGACCCCGTGCATCGGCACCTCGGCCGCCGAGGCGAACGAGTTGCTGCGGTTCCCGACCGCGTAGCCGACCGCGAAGACCACCGCCGCGATCGCGGCCGCGACCGCGAACACGGCTGCAGGCCGCCGGCGCTTGAACTCGAACACCTTCGACTCCTCGATCTTCGGCGGGTGCTCGTAGGCCGGCGAGAGCTCGGGCGGCGGCCCGGCAGCGACGATCAGCTCGTGGACCCGCTGGAGCCGCTCGAGCTCCTGGGGTGTGGCCTCGTCGCCGATCAGCTCGCGGAAATCAGGATCGTTCGTCACTTCAGCTCCTCTTCGAGCACGTCCGCCAGACGGGCGAGCGCGCTACGCGTTCGTGTCTTCACGGTACCCAGCGGGATCCCTTCGAGCCCGGCGATCTCGCTCTGCGACAGCCCGCTCCAGTACGCCAGCTCGATCAGCCGGCGCTCGTTGTCCGGCAGCGTCTCGATCGCGCTGTGAACGCGCCAGGAGACCCAGCTCTGCTCGGCCTGCTCGTCCGGGCCTGCCTCGGAAGAGGGCTCGTCGGGTGCCTCGGCCGGCGGCTCGCGCCGTGCCCGCCCCCGGTCCGAGATGCTGTTGCGCGCGACGGCGAAGAGCCACGGCGCCGCCGGGCCCCGCTCGGGCCGGTAGGTCTTCGCGGCGCGCCAGATCGCCGTGAACGTCTCCTGCAGCGCGTCCTCGGCGCGCCCGCGGTCGCCCAGCCGGCGCAGGGCGAGCCCGAGCACCGACCGCGAATACCGGCGGTAGAGCGCCTCGAACGCGTCCCCGTCACGGCGACCGACGCGCTCGAGCAGCTCCTCGTCCGTAGGGCTGAGCGTGCTCACCTCGGGGATGGTCGCGGCTTTCGCGGCGGTCGGCAAGCGGAAGGGGCGGTCCAGGGCAACGTCAATGGCCATCACCATGACTTACGGCGTCGTGCCGCGGGCGGATTTTCGAACCCTCCCGGCGGTTATGCTCCCACCGCTTCACGACTCCGAAACCGAAAGGACCCGAATGGCCACGCTTGCCTTCAACGCCGAAGAGATTGCCCCGCGCGAGCTGAAGCCAAGCCTCTACGAGCTGGACGGCATCTCCCGCCAGTCCGTGGAGGCCCACTACAAGCTCTACCAGGGCTACGTGGCCAAGCGCAACGAGATCCTGGGCAAGCTGGCCGAGGTTGACCTCTCGTCCGCGAACCAGGTCTACTCGGAGCTGCGGGCGCTGAAGGTCGATCTGAGCTTCGCCGTCGGCGGGATCAAGAACCACGAGGTCTACTTCGAGCACCTCGGCGGCGACGGGGGTGAGGCGACGGGGGCGATCGCCGGCCTGATCGAGCAGGGCTTCGGGTCGTTCGACGCGTGGAAGGCCGACCTGAAGGCGACGGGAATGGCCGGTCGCGGCTGGGCCTGGGCGGCCTACGACTGGGACGAAGGGCGGCTCGTCAACTACATCGGCGACGCGCAGAACACCTTTCCGATCTGGAACGCCACGCCGCTCGTCGCACTCGACGTCTACGAGCATGCCTACTTCCTCGACTACCAGACCGACCGCGCGTCCTACATCGAGGCGTTCTTCCGCAACCTCGATTGGGGCGTCGTGAACGGCTGGATCTCGAGCTACGGGATCCGGGCGTAGCCGTGGCAGTGGGGGAGTAAGCGGGTCGCGCGATGTCGATCGCGCTCTTCATGGTCATCGGCTACCTGGCCGGCAGCATCACGTTCGGCTACTGGATCGTGCGCTTCACGAAGGGCGTCGACATCCGCACGGTCGGCAGCCACAACCTCGGGGCGACGAACGTCTGGCGAACGTACGGCTGGCGTTACGGGCTGCCGGTGATGCTGCTCGACGTGCTCAAGTCGTTCATTCCGGTCATCATCGCGAGCCACGTCTCGGGCGAGCTGGCGGGCGTGCTCACCGGCGCCGCGGCGATGGTCGGGCACGCGCGTCCCATCTACCTGAAGTTCGCGAAGGGCGGGAAGATGGTTGCCACGGCGGGCGGCGCCTTCCTGGGTGTCGCGCCGGTCCTGGGCCTGGTCGGCGCGGCGCTGTGGATCGTGATCTTCCTCGTCACGCGCTACGCCTCACTCGCCTCGATACTCGCGGCGGCAGCGCTTGCTCCGCTCGCGTACGGGCTCGGCTACGGCTGGCCGGTGATCGCCTTCGGCGGCGCCGCGTTCGTGGGCGTCCTCGTGCTGCACCGCGCGAACGTGCGCCGGCTGCTGAACGGGACGGAGAACCGATTCGTGCTCCGCCCATCGCAACGCCGCGCAAAGGCAGCCGCGACAGAAGTCCCGGCCAGCCGCTGAGCTTCCGCCGAACTGACGCGGCGGCGCGGGCGAAGTAGCATCGGCCCGTGTCTTCCGAGACCGTCAACGCGCTGCTGCTGATCGCCGATATCGGCGGGTACACGCGGTTCATGAACCTGCACCGGATGAGCCTCGCGCACGCGCAGGAGAACACGCTCCGCCTCCTCGATGCGGTCATCGACGCGGCGCCCGATCTGGAGCTGTCCGGGCTCGAGGGAGATGCTGCCTTCCTCTACGCGACCGAACCGACGGCCGAGGAGGTCACCCGGTCGCTTGCGGGCATGACGACCGCGATGCACGCGTCGTTCCACACCGAGCAGGGGAAGATGGAATCGCTCAGCGTCTGCCGCTGCGACGCCTGCCACCAGACCGGCCGGCTGAACGTGAAGGTCGTCGCCCACTACGGCGAGGTCGTGCTCACGCCGCGGCGGGGCGGGACGACGCTCGCCGGCGTCGACGTGATCCTCGTCCACCGGATGCTGAAGAACTCGGTCCCCGTCGCCGAGTACGTGCTGATGACGGAGCCCGTGCACGCGCTCGCCGGATCGCCCTTCTCCGAGCTGGCGACGCCGATCGACGAGGAACTCGCGGGCCTCGGCGAGGAGCACCTCTTCTACGTGGACATGACCAGCGTGGCCCAGCCCGTGCCGGCGGCCGGGCGGGCGACCTGGCTCGAGCGGACGAGCTACAACGCCGCGATGACCGCGCGGATCCTCCCGTACGTCGTCGGCCTCAAGAGCTCCGAGATCGACGTCGACGCCTGACGTCCTGATTAACGCGTCCCGACGCGCAGGCCGAGGCGGCGGGGGAGCGACGCGACGGCACGCGCACCCGGGGGCGGGCGGCGACCCGACTCCTCGGCCTCCTCGACCGCGAGGATGCCCCAGCGGACGAGCCCGCCCCCGAGACGGCGCCACGGCTCCGGCGGGAACGACGGGGCGTGCCGCGTCGCGAGCGGCGAGCGCGACCACTCGTCGTCGGCGCCGAGGGCGAGCGAGGCGAGGATCTGCCCGCCGAGCCAGCTCGGGCCGACGCCGTTCCCCGAGTAGCCGGCACCGAAGTGGATGCGCGTCCCCGGCACCGTCCCGAAGAAGGGCAGGTGGTCGGCGGAGACGTCGACCGGTCCGCCCCAGGCTCGTTCGATCCGCGCCGAGGCAAGCTCCGGCAACAGCGTGCGAAGCCCGTGCTCCGCCCGCGCGACCGTCGCGCCGTCGTGCGTGAAGCGGCGGTCGACGCGCCCGCCGAAGCCGATCGGCCCGGAGCCGGAGCCCATGAGCACGCGGCCGTCGGCAGTCGTCCTGAAGTAGTGGAGAAACATGCGCCCGTCGACGATCGCCTCGCCGCCCGTCCAGCCGATCCCGGCGAGCGCGTCCGGCACGGGCTCGGTGAGGACGACGAAGCTGCCGAAGTTCGTCAGCCGCCGCCCCGCAGGCCGCCAGCCGGTCATCCACGCGTTGGTGGCGACGACGACCTCGCGCGCACGCACGCGGCCGCGCGCGGTCTCGACGAGCCCGTCCGCGATCCGCTCCGCCCGCGTCCCCTCGTAGAGCCGCACACCGCGTCCGAGCGCCGCGCGCCGGAGCGCGCGCACGAGCGCGGCGGGCTGCACCGTTCCCGCCGAGCGAAAGAGGACGCCGTGGCGGAAACGAGGCGACGCGCACCGAGCGGCCACTTCGTCGGCCGAGAGCGGCACGGCCTCCGCGGGCACGCCGAGCCCGGCTGCGACCTCGACGGCCCGGCCCACGGTCGCATCCTGCGACGGAGCCGTCGAGACCATCAGCGTGCCCGACTCCCGCACCAGCACGTCGTCATCGCCGAGCGCACGCACGGCGCCGAAGACGCCCGTCGACGCACGGGCTACGGCGAGCGCGTCCTCGCCGCCCATGCGCTCGCGGAGCCGTCCGAGTGCGGGCCAGAGGCTCTCGATGAAGCCGCCGTTCCGCCCGCTCGGCCCAGAGCCGCAGAAGTCGGCCTCGAGCACGACCACCTCCAGCGACGGCTCACGCCCCTTCAGCGCCAGGGCCGTCCAGAGGCCGGTGTACCCGCCGCCGACGATCGCGACGTCGACGGCGTGCTCTCCCTCGAGCGGCGGCGCCGCCAGGTCGGGCGGAGCGTCCTCGAGCCACCAGGCGGGCCGGTCGCCCGGCGCTACCGACGGCGCAGCTTGTCCCACGCCTCGGTGAGCACGTCGCCGAGGATGCGGACGATCTCGTCGAACTCGGGCTGCCTGGCGACGAGCGGGGGCGAGAGCTGGATCACCGGGTCGCCGCGGTCGTCGGCGCGGCAGATGAGGCCGTGCTCGAGCAGGCTGTGCGACAGAAAGCCTCGCAGCAGCCATTCGCACTCGTCGGCGTCGAAGGTGGCGCGCGTCTCCTTGTCCTTGACGAGCTCGAGCGAGTAGAAGAAGCCCGCGCCTCGCACGTCGCCGACGATCGGCAGCTCGAGGAGCTTGTCGAGCGTCCGTCGGAACGCGTCCTCGTGCTCCAGCACGCCTTCGACGATCCGCTCGCGCTTCATGATCTCGATGTTCTTGAGCGCGATCGCACACATGACGGGATGGCCGCCGAAGGTGATCCCGTGCGAGAACATGGCCGCGTCGGCGAGGAACGGCTCGAAGACGCGATCGGTCGCGATGACGGCGCCGATCGACGCATACGACGAGGACAGGCCCTTCGCGCACGTCATCAGGTCGGGCCGGATGTCGTACCGCTCCGAGCCGAACCAGTGCCCGAGCCGGCCGAAGGCGCAGATCACCTCGTCCGCCGAGAGCAGGATGTCGTAGCGGTCGCAGATTTCGCGCACGCCCTGGAAGTAGCCCGCGGGGGGCGTGAGGCAGCCCCCGGTCGACTGCACCGGCTCCATGTGGACGAGGCAGACCGTCTCCGGCCCCATCGCCTGGATCGTGTGCTCGAGCTCGTCGAGCAGGAAGGCGGTGAACTGGTCCTCCGTCTCCTCGGCCGGCCGGTGGTAGCGGTTCGTGTTGCGGACGTGACGTACCTCCGGGACGAGCGGCTCGAACGGCTGGCGGATCGGCGGCACGCCGTTCAGGGATAGCGCGCCCATCGTCGTCCCGTGGTAGGCGAGCCGCCGCGCGATCGCCTTGTAGCGGCGGCCCGGCTTCCCCGAGTGGCCCTCCCTGGCCTGGTAGTACTGGCGCGCGAGCTTCCAGGCCGAATCGACCGCCTCGGAGCCGCCGGAGACGAAGAACGAGCGGTTGAGGTCGCCGGGCGCGAGCGACGCGAGCTCGGCCGCGAGCTCGACGGCGCGCGGATGCGCGTACGACCAGGTCGTGTAGAACGGCAGCTCGGTCATCTGCTCGAGCGCCGCCTCGCCGATCTCCCGCCCGAAGCCGTAGCCGATGTTGACGGAGAACAGCCCAGCGAGCGCGTCGAGATAGCGGTGCCCGGTCGTGTCCTCGAGATAGCAGCCGTCGCCGTGGACGATCACCGGCACGTCGGCGCTCGCGTAGCTCCCCATCCGCGTGAAATGCAGCCAGAGGTGGTCGCGCGCGGCCTGCTGGAGCTCCGCGGCGGACATCGGGGTGCCGGTGCTCATTCCGGCTCGGGGACGACCAGGACCGGCACGTGCGAGATGTGGAGAAGCTTGTGCGGCACCGAGCCGAGCACGACGCCCTTGATCGGATGCTCTCCGTTCGTGCCGATGACGATCATGCTCGCCCCGACCCGCTCGGCGACGTCGACGAGCCCGTGCGCCGGCCGCTCGGGCACGAGCTCGACCTCGTACTCGACCCCGGCTGCCGTGATCCGCTCGACCGCCTCCGCTGTCTTCTGCTCGGCGAGCTCGCGCACGGCCCGGCGGTAGTCGCCCGTCTCGCCGCCGTACGCAGCCGGGATCTCGTAGGCGAACACGACGACGATCCGCGCACTCTCCAGCTGGGCGACCTCGACCGCTTTCTCGAGTGCGGCGCGAGCGCCGTCCGATCCGTCGTACCCGAGGACGAGCGTCCTAGCCATGAGCCACCTCCTTTGCCGGCTGAAGGACAGCCGGATCGGCGACCTGCGTCTTCCAGCGGAAGAACGGCTCCGGAGAGACGATCCGCTGCCCGATCATGACCGCGACCCCGATCAACACGGAGAGCAGCGCCATCGCGACCGGCGGTGAGAGGCCGAGCCACGACGAGCCCGTGTTCGAGCTCGAAGGGCTCCAGGCCTCGTAGAAGCTGTCGCCGAGGATGGCGAGGAGCATGATCCCGCCCACGAGCGGCAGCAGACCCACATAGACGAAGTTGCGTACGCTCTTCATGAGCTCCCGCCGGAAGTACCAGGTGCAGGCGAGACCGGTGAGCCCGTAGTAGAAGGCGATGCCGAATCCGGTCGCGGTGACCGAGTCGAAGAGGATGTTCTGCGAGATGGAGTTGAGCACGAGGAAGACCGCGATCGAGACGCCGCACATCCAGACGGTCGAGACGCTCGGTGTCAGGTGGCGCGGATGGATCTTCGCGAAGGTCTTCGGCAGCGCTCCGTGGCTCGCCATCGCGAGCGTCGCCCGTGTGGTCGGCAGGATCGTGGTCTGGGTCGATGCCGACGCCGAGGTGAGCACGGCGATGATCAGCAGCTTGTCCCACGGCGAGCCGAGCACGTCCTTGCCGAGAGCGCCGATGACGTCGTCCGAGTTGGCGTTCAGGTAGCCGATCCCGTGGTACGCCTGCGCCGCGAACGTGACGATGACGTAGATCCCGAGCAGCAGGAAGGTGCTCACGACCGCAGCCTTACCGGGCGTCTGGGTCGCGTCCTCGGTCTCCTCGTTGACCGAGACGGCCGTGTCCCAGCCCCAGTAGATGAAGATCGCGATCAGGAGTGCACTGCTCAGTGCGCCGAACGACGAGATCCCGGTGGGGTCGAGCCAGCTCCACGCAGGATGAATGCTGCCGGCCGGATGGCCGGTCCAGACCTTGGTGAGCGCCACGATCGAGAAGACGCCGAGGATCAGGATCTCCGCGCCGAGCAGGAAGTACTGCGTTCGCGCCGACGCCTCGATGCCGACGTAGCAGATGAAGCCCATGAGCAGGATCCAGACGACGCCCGCGATTCCCACCCAGAGGGTGCTGTTGGCAGCGCTGTCCGCGCCGAAGAGGAGGAACGTGTACGAGCCGGCGATCTGCGAGAGGCTCGCCATCACGAGCACGTCGGCGACGATCAGGCCCCAGCCGCCGAGCCAGCCGGTGATCGGGCCGAACGCGCGAGCGCACCATGTGAAGGTCGTCCCGCAGTCGGGGTCGGCCTGGTTCAGGTACTTGAAGCCGAGAGCGACGAACAGCATGGGCACGAAGGCGACCACCATCACGATCGGCGCGTGAACGCCGATGCCGACGGTCGCCGTGACCAGGCCCAGCGTCGCCGCCAGGCTGTACGCCGGTGCCGTCGAGGCAACGCCGATGACGACACTCGAGACGAATCCGAGCGCGCCTGCCTTGAGACCCTTGTCGGCCTCGATGACGCCGGCCCGAGGGACCGTGGTGACCTCTGCGGTTGCCATCAGCCTCCCTTTCCCGCTCCCGCCACGGCAGGCGGCTCGTTGGGTGTCTTCCTGATGCCCCAGTCGTAGAGCTGCTTGCGCAGCTCGAGGTAGACGAACGTCTCGGTCGAGGCGACGCCGTCCAGAGCCCGGATCCTGTTCGTGACGTCGAGGAGGTGGCGCCGGTCGACGCAGACGAGCTCGACCAGCAGGTCGAACTGCCCGGCCGCGACCACGACGTAGCTGGCCTCCTCGATCTGGTCGATGAGCTCGGCCGCGTCCTCGGGCGGGCCGGACGTCCTGACGCCGACCATCGCCATGGCGTCGTACCCGAGGCCGAGCGGATTCGTCACCGCCGTGACCTGGACGATGCCGTCGTCGCAGAGTCGCTGGTAGCGCGAGCGGATCGTCGCCTCGGAGACGCCGACCTCGGCCGCGATCCGTCGGAACGAGTCGCGCCCGTTCAGCTGCAACGCTTCGATCAGCGCCGAGTCGACGTCGTCGAGCCGGCGCGCCTGCCCGACCGGGCCCCGTGACGCGACCTGCGCTTTACTGTAATGTCCGGCCCGAGTGGCGCGCAATGCGAGGCACTCCTACCACATTCGGGCGCATTGCGTCAATCGCCGGGTGACGGCGGGCGGGCGATGAACATCCTCGTGATCGGTTCAGGCGGCGTCGGGACGGCGTTTGCGCGAATTGCGCAGAGGCGCGACTTCTTCGACCGGATCATCCTCGGCGACCTCGACGTGGGCCGCGCAACGGCCTCGGTCGAGTCGCTCGGAGAGCCTGACCGCTTCGACGCCACCCGCATCGACGCGACCGACACCGCCTCGCTCGCCGCACTGATCCGGGCCCTCCGCGCCGACGCCGTGTTGAACGCGGTCGACCCTCGCTTCGTCGTCCCCGTCTTCGACGCCTGCTTCCAGGCGGGTGCGATCTACCTGGACATGGCCACAACGTTGTCCGAGCCGCACCCGGACAACCCGTACGAGGAGTGCGGCGTCAAGCTCGCCGACCGGCAGTTCGAGCGCGCAGAGGAATGGCAGCAGGCGGGTCGACTCGCGATCGTCGGGATGGGCGTCGAGCCGGGCTTCTCGGACGTGGCCGCCCGGTATGCCGCCGACCATCTGTTCTCCGAACTCGACGAAGTCTCCGTCCGCGACGGGGCCGATCTCGTCGTCGAGGGCTACGAGTTCGCACCCACCTTCTCGATCTGGACGACGATCGAGGAGTGCCTGAACCCAGCGCTCGTCTGGGAGAAGGACCGCGGCTGGTTCACGACCGAACCGCTGTCCGAGCCGGAGATGTTCGAGTTCCCCGAGGGAATCGGCGCCATGGAGTGCGTCAACGTCGAGCACGAGGAGGTCGTGCTGATCCCGCGCGAGATCGACTGCCGTCGCGTCACGTTCAAGTACGGGCTGACCCTCGAGTTCGTCGCCGTCCTCAAGTGGCTCCGCGAGCTCGGCCTCGCCTCGAAGGAGAAGATTCGCGCCGGCGGCGTGGAGGTGGCGCCGAGGGACGTCGTCGCGGCCTGCCTCCCGGATCCGGGTGGTCTCGGCGAGCGGATGACGGGCAAGACCTGCGCCGGCACGTTCGTCACCGGGACCGGCAAGGACGGCGCCCCGCGGGCGACCTACATCTACCACGTGGTCGACAACGAGTGGTCGATGCGTGAGTACGGCTCGCAGGCGGTCGTCTGGCAGACCGCGGTCAACCCGGTGGTGGCGATGGAGCTGCTCGCGCGCGGCGACTGGAAGGGCACGGGCGTGGTCGGTCCGGAGTCCTTCGACTCGGTGCCGTTCCTCGATCTGCTCGCCGAGTACGGCTCACCGCACGGCATCTCGGAGCGCACGCCGGGCGGGCTCGCCCCGGCTGCGGTCGCCGACTAGCGACCGCCGGCACCGCTTCGATCGGCCCGTGGGTGTCTGACACCGACCGTTTGGCCAGGCCCTCCAGGCATGTCCGGACGAGGCGGTGCTTGACGGTGGCTCAGCCCAGCTTTGCGACGACGTGCTTGACGCGCGTGTACTCCTCCATCGAGTAGATCGACATGTCCTTGCCGTAGCCCGACTCCTTGATGCCGCCGTGAGGCATCTCCGGGGTGAGCGGGTAGAGGTGCTCGTTGATCCACACCGTTCCGAACGCGAGCTTGCGCGCGGCGCCGAGTGCGCGGCCGACGTCCTTCGAGAACACCGAGGCGGCGAGGCCGTAGCGGACGTCGTTGGCGAGCTCGAGCGCCTCTTCGTCCGACGAGAACCTCTGCACGGTCACGACCGGGCCGAACACCTCGCGCTGCACGATCTCCGAGTCCTGGGCCACGTCGGCGACGATCGTCGGCGCGACGAAGAAGCCGCGCTCGCCGACCGAGCCGCCGCCCGTGACGACCGTGGCCTTGGCCTCGACGGCCCGCTCGAGGAAGCCGAGCACCCTCTCCTGCTGAGCGGCCGAGATCACCGGGCCCATCTCGACGTCGTCCCCCTCCGACGGGTCGCCGACCTTCAGCGACGAGACCGCGTCGACCGTCTGCGCCATGACGTCGTCGTAGATCCGCTCCGCGACGAGGATCCGCGACGACGCCGTGCAATCCTGGCCGGAGTTGAAGTAGCCGCCGACCTTGACCGCAGCGGCGACGGCCTCGGGGTCGGCGTCGTCGAGCACGACCATCGGTGCCTTGCCGCCGAGCTCGAGGTGAACGCGCTTGAGCGTGTCCGCGGCGTTGCGGGCGATCGTCTTGCCGGTCTCGACGTCACCGGTCAGCGAGACGAGCGCGATGTCGGGATGGCGCACGAGCCCGTCGCCGACCGGGAGGCCGTCGCCGGTGATGACGTTCACGACGCCCGCCGGCAGGATCTCCTGTGCCAGCTCCACGAACCTCAGCGTCGTCAGCGGCGTCTGCTCGGCCGGCTTCAGGATCTGCACGTTCCCCGCCGCGAGCGCCGGGCCGAGCTTCCAGACGACCATCATCAACGGGTAGTTCCAGGGCGTGATCCCGGCGACGATGCCGAGCGGCTCGCGCCGCAGGAACGACGTGTAGCCGGCGACGTACTCGGTGGACGCCTTCCCCTCGAGATTCCGGGCCGCGCCCGCGAAGAAACGCAGGTTGTCGGCCATGAACGGGGGCTCGTCGCGCGAGATCCACATCGGCTTGCCGACGTTCAGCGACTCGAGCTGCGCCAGCTCGTCGGCGTTGTCCTCGATCACGTCGGCGAGCTTGAGCAGCAGCTCCATGCGGTCCTTCGGCGTCTTGTCGAGCCAGTCCGGAAGCGCCTTCGCAGCCGCGGCGACGGCACGGTCGACGTCTTCTGCCCCACCGCGCGGCACCTCGGCGATCACCTCGCCGGTCGCCGGGTTGAGCACCTCCATGGTCTCGCCGCCGGCCGCGTCTACCCACTCGCCGCCGACGAAGTTCTTGTAGCTCGTCACCGTGGTCGACATGTCGTTCCTCCAGTTCGCGTCGATCTAGTTTCGCCGAGAAAGGCCGGATGCGTGGGTCAGCCGGACTGACGCCCACACCGGGATCACCGTCAGCACGATCACGACGAACGCGACGACGTTGATTACCGGCAGCTGCGTGCCGCGGTTGATGTTGTTGAGGATGAAGATCGGAAGCGTCGACTGCGCGCCGGCCGTGAACGTCGTCACGATCACCTCGTCGAAGGAGAGCGCGAACGCGAGCAGCGCGCCGCCGACGAGCGCCGTCGACAGCACCGGCCAGGTGATGAAGCGGAAGGTCTGCCAACCGTCCGCGCCGAGGTCCATCGACGCCTCGACCAGCGACCCGCTCGTGCGGCGCAGGCGGGCGAGGACGTTGTTGTAGACGATGATCACGCAGAACGTGGCGTGCCCGATCACGATCGTCAGCATCGAGAACGGAAGCCCCGGGAGCCACGAGGCCTGCTGGTTCGCGAACGTGAAGAACTGCTGCAGCGCGAGGCCGGTGATGATCCCGGGAAGCGCGATCGGAAGCAGGAGCAGGAGCGACACGGAGTCGCGCCCGAAGAAGCGGAAGCGGTGGACGCCGAACGCGGCCATCGAGCCGAGCACGACGGCGATCGCGGTCGCGATCAGCCCGACCTCCACGGACAGCCAGAAGGCGCTGCGCACGTCCGGGTTGTCCCACGCGACCCGGAACCAGTGCAGCGTCCAGCTCGAGATCGGCCAACTCTGGATCTGCGAGCTGTTGAACGCGTAGGCCGCGATCATCGCGAGCGGGAGCCACAGGAAACAGACGACGAGCACCGTCCAGACGCCGAGGCCGATGCGAGTCGCGCGAGTTTCCACTACAACGCCTCGAACGCGCCGACGCGCTTGGCGACCCAGAGGTAGAGAGCCATGATCGCGACCGGCACCGCGGTCAGCGCAGCGGCGAGCGGGAGGTTCAGCCCGACGTTGGCCTCGACCGTGCTGCCGATCATCGACGTCCCCGGCCCGCCGCCGATGAGGAGCGGCGTGATGAAGTCGCCGAGCGTGAGCGAGAACGTGAAGATCGACCCGGCGACGACGCCCGGCAACGCGAGCGGCAGCATCACGCTCCGGAACGTTCGCCCCCCGCGCGCGCCCAGGTCGCCCGAGGCCTCGAGGTAGTTGTCCGGGATGCGCTCGATCGCGGCGAAGACAGGCAGCACCATGAACGGCAACCAGATGTAGGTGAACACGAGCCACATCGCCCCGACGGTCCCGATGGAGATGCTGTCGGTCGGGAACCACGTGGCGCCGAGCGCCCAGTTGAGCGCGCCGTGTGACGACAGGATCGTGCGCCAGGAGTAGATGCGGACGAGGTAGCTCGACCAGAGCGGGAGCAGAACGGCGACGAAGAGCAGCTGCCGCTGCCGCGGCGTCGCGATCCGCGCCATGAAGTACGCGAGCGGGAACGCCAGCACGGCGTCGGCGACCGTCACCGCGGCGGCGATCGCGACGGTGCGGCCGATGATCCGCCAGTACGTCGGGTCGCTGGTCGAGAAGATCGTCCTGAAGTTGTCGAGGTTCCAGGTGTGGACCGTCTCGCTCGTGAACGCGTCCACGGTCCAGAAGCCGGCCAGGAGCAGGACGACGAGCGAGCCGAGGTAGACGATCCCGTAGAGGCCGACGGGCGGCACGATCAGCCCCGAGCCCTTCAGCCAGGGGCGTCTCCAGAACGCCGCCGAGACGCGGAGGCGGGCCCCCCGTGAGGGGCCCGCGTCCCGTGCAGCGTCGACGCTCAACGCGGCGTCAGCCGGTGATCTGCGTCCAGGCCTGCTGCCAGGCCGTGAAGTCCACGCAGTCCTTCCGCCCGCCGAAGCCGCAGTCGGCGATCGGAACCTTCCAGAAATGGATCGACCTCAGGTACGCCGCCGGTGCGTTCAGGTGGTACTGCGCGCACGAGCCCGCCTGCAGCTTGTTCATGTACGGGCACGCGAGCGGGGTGACCGGCGTCTCGCCGAAGACGATCGCCTGCTGCGCCTCGACCTTCGGCATGGTCACGTACTTCATCCACAGGTAGGCGCAGTTCGGGTGCGGGGCCTTCGACGCCAGCATCCACGTGTCCGCCCAGCCCGTCGTCCCTTCCTTCGGGATCGTGTCCTTGACGGGCAGGCCGGCCGCCTGCAGGGTCAGCGTCTGGTACGGCCACGTCGAGCCGAGGACCACGTCCTGGTTCTTGAAGTCCTGGATCTGGTCGGACGCGTAGTTCCAGTAGCGCTTGACGAGCGGCTTCTGCTGCTTGAGCAGCGCCACCGCCGCGTTGAACTGCGGCTTTGTCAGTTCGTACGGGTCATGGATCCCGAGCGACGGCCTGGTCTTCATCAGGTACAGCGCCGCGTCCGCGATCTGGATCGGATTGTTCGGGATGCTGATCTTGCCCCCGTACTTCTTGGTGTAGACCACGCTCCAGCTCTTCGGGGCCTTCACCTTCTTCGTGTTGTAGACGAGCGTGTTCGGGCCCCACTGCAGTGAGATCCCGTAGTGCACGCCATCGACGGTGTTGTGCGCCGGCGACTTGAAGTAGGGGAAGAACAGCTTCCAGCCCGGGAGCAGGTTGATGTTGATCGGGACGACGTCGTGCCCGTAGACCAGCCGCAGGCTGGCGTCGCCGGAGGCCGAGACCAGGTCGTACTGGCCGCCGCCGCCACCACCGCCCGCGCGCATGAGCGCAACCATCTGGTTCGACGAGCCGGCGTCCTTGCGGTGGATCTTGCAGCCCGTCTGCTGCTCGAACGTCTTCGCGAAGCTCGGGTCCGTATAGGCCGGCCACTCGATCACGTTGAGCGCACCCTCGCCTTTCCCGATCTTCGTCGGGGGCGAGTAGGCCTTGCTGCCCGAGCCGATACTCGTCGCAGGTACGACGAGCGCCGCCATGAGCCCGACGACGGCCAGAGCGCCTGCCAACCGCCGTCTGGAGAGCGATCTCATTCCGTTACCTCCTTGTTCGAAGCGTCGATGGTAAACGTGTTCTCCGGGCGCCATGCGAGGACCACGCGGCGTCCTTGCTCCTCGGCCGGGCGACCCGCGAAGCCGTCGACGTTCTGGGTGACGACGGTCAGCGTCCCGCCCAGGTCGAGGTCGACGATCGTCCTCGTCACCGAGCCCACGTAGACGACCGCGGTCACGGCCCCGGACTCGGTCTCGTTCCCGGGGGGCGCGGACTCGCCGTCCGCGAGGATGCGGATCTTCTCCGGCCGCACTGTGAAGCGGCGGCCGTCGCGCTCGAGCAGGTTGGAGACGCCCACGAAGCCAGCAACGAACTCGCTCGCGGGGTGCTCGTAGACCTCGACCGGCGTGCCGATCTGCTCGACGCGCCCGCACGAGAAGACGGCGATGCGGTCGCTCATCGTCAGCGCCTCCTCCTGGTCGTGCGTCACGTACACGAACGTGATCCCGACCTCCTGCTGGATGCGCTTGAGCTCGAACTGCATCTCCTGGCGCAGCTTGAGGTCGAGGGCCCCGAGCGGCTCGTCGAGGAGCAGCACGCGCGGGTGGTTGACGATGGCTCGGGCGAGTGCGACGCGCTGGCGCTGACCGCCCGAGAGCTGCACGGGCTTCCGCGCGTCGTAGCCCTCGAGCCGCACGGTCTCGAGCGCCTGCCCGACCCGCGCCTTCCGCTCGGCCTTGCCGACTCCCTTCACCTTGAGCCCGTAGGCGACGTTCTCGCCGACGGTCATGTGGGGGAAGAGCGCGTAGTCCTGGAACACGGTGTTGACGTCGCGGTCGTACGGGGGCCGGCCCGCCACGTCTTCGCCGCCGAGCATGATCCGCCCCGCGTCCGGCCGCTCGAAGCCGGCGATCAGCCGCAGTGTCGTCGTCTTGCCGGAGCCGGACGGCCCGAGCATGGTGAAGAACTCGCCGCGGAGCACCTCGAGATCGATGCCGTCGACCGCGACGACGTCGCCGTAGGCCTTCCGGATCGAGACGAGGCCGATGTCGACGGCCGGCCCGGACTCCGCGGCCACACGGGCCGGCTCGCTCGTCTCGGTCGCCACGTGGGCGATTCTACGACCCGAGCGTCCACGTCTGGCCGCTGTCGTGCGAGCGCCAGGTGAGCGCTGGGTCGGCATCGGTGCCGGGCGACGAGAAGTCCCGGCCCGTGACGACGACGGTCTGACCCGCAGCGGCGATCCAGCGGACGACGCCGGCGCTCGGCCCGGAAGGGAGCGTGACGATGTGCGTATCGGAGCCCTGCGCCACGATCACCTGGGGCGCCTTCGAGCGCCGGTCGACGAGCGCGACGACCCCGCCCGGGATGCCCGCAGCGTCGACGATCTTCCCGTCCGCGGTGGTGAGGCGCTTCGACGTCTGGAAGTTCGGCCCGGCGAGGTAGAGCGACCCGCCCGCCCACCAGTAGAGCGCAGTGCCACTGCCCTCGAAGTCGCCACCGATGCCTCTCGCGATCCGCCAACTGCGACCGTTGTTCACCGTCCACAGGCGCTGCGTCGCGCAGCCGCACGGCGGCGCGGTCGCACCGACGCTGAGCACTCCCGAGGTGGCGGAGAGGCGGTCGACCCGCACCGCGTAGGCCGGATAGATCCGCCGCCAGTGCCTGCCACCGTCGTCCGTCGAGTAGACGCCGTCCTCGCGGCTCTGCCAGACGTGCTTCGCGTCGAGGCGGCTCGTGTACTCGGGCAGTGCAGAGACGACGCGGCCGTGGCCGACCGGGAACCGCACCGAGCCCAGGCCGTGCATCGTGGCCACGAACAGCATCCCGGAGAGCGCCGACGGCGGCGCGAACGAGACGCCGCCGATCGGTCGGCGGACGAGCACGCGGCCCGTGCGCGCATCGACACCGAGCAGCGCCTCGGCCACGCCGGACAGATCCTTGACGGGCAGGCCGATCCAGACTGTGCTCCCGGCCACTGTCGGCGACGGGTAGAGCGTCGCGTTGCCGAGCGTCGTCTGCCACGCCACCTTTGGCTTGCAGTCCGGGCCGAGCATGATCCGGACGAGCTTCGACGCTGCCGCAACGAAGAAGGAGCGGAACGCCGGCGACCAGGTCGGTTGCGTGAGGAGCGGGGCGCCGGGATCGGCCTTCTGGAGCTTCACGGTCCAGGCGGGACCGCCGTCGAGCGAGCTCGCGTCCCAGCCGAAGAGCATGCCGTTCTTCGCCTGAGCCGCCACGACCTCGCCGCAGTCGGCCGTGTCCGCGACGACAGGCGAGCCGACGAAGTCGAGGTCGGTGAAGCCCGTGAGGCCCGGCGCATCGGACGTGCGGACGTCGAGTCCCGGCGACAGCTCGACGATGTGCTCCCCGTACCCCGCCTCCTCGCTGAAGTTCGCGCCCTTGTTCGAACCGCCCTCGAACGCGTTGCCGGTGACGACGTAGATCGAATCCCGCGACGCGCTGTAGGCGGGTCCGCCCCACCCCCAGATCCCGCCACCGCCGCCGAGCGAGTGCGGCACGACCGTCCAGCTCGAAACCTTGCGCGTGCCGAGCGCGACCCGGACCAGGTGGCCCTCCATCGGCAGGTCGCAGTAGGCGCCCGTGCCCGCGTACACCGAGCCGTCGGCGAGCAGGAGCGCACCCCAGACGAGCTCGCGGCGCGGATCCCCGTAGAGCAGGACAGGCCAGCCCGGACGCTCCGCGCCGGTCGCGAGGTCGAGCGCGTGCAGGCGACCGAACGCGTCGGCGACGTACAGCGTCCGCGTGGACGGGTCGATCACGGGCGTTCCCGTCACCCCGAAGCCGTCCGGGATCTGCGGGCACGCGTCCTCGACGAGCCGTCCGAGGTCGACCCGCCAGCGCACGTAGCCGTCCGCGGCGAGCGCGTAGAGGAAGCCGGACGCCGTCCCCACGTAGACGGTCATGTCGCCGTTTCGCGGCACGTTGCGCGCGACGAGCGGTTGCGTCGTCACGGTCCCCGGCAGCGGCGCGAACCAGGACCTGCGCAGCGCGCCGACGGACGCGGTGGTCGCGCCCGGCCGGCCGGTGCCGCCGCCGAAGGTGAGCCAACCCGTCACCGCGGCCTGCCCTGCAACACTGTGTTGCAGGGCAGCAGTCGCCGCCGCCGCGACGGCGAGGGAGACAACGAGGACTCCGAGAGCTAAGCGGCCGCGGCGCGGAATCGCGGGATGATCTCCTCGCCGTACGCGGCCAGCGTCTCCTCCTGACCGGACGTCATGAGGTAGATGTTCCACTGGTCGACGCCCGCCGCTTCGAGCCGCCGCAGCTTCTCGACGTGCTGCTCGGCGGTGCCGAGCACGCAGAAGCGCTCGCACGTCTCGTCGGTCACCTGCTCGCCGTGGGTCGCGCCGACCCGGCTGTGCTCCGAGTAGTCGTACGACTCGCGCTTCATGCGCTCGACGTAGTCCGTGAGCGACGCGGGCAGCGCGGACTTGTCGTACTTGGACAGCAGGTCGAACACGTGGTTCGAGACCATCGCCGGGAACCAGCGCACCTGCTCGCAGGCAGCCGCGACGTCCTCGGACACGTGCGCGGGAGCGCAGGCCATCACCTTCAACTCCGCCGGGTCGCGCCCTGCCTCCTCGGCCGCGGCGCGCACCTGGCCGACGATCCACTCGACGATCTCCGGGTCGGCGAGCTGGATGATCACACCGTCCGCGCAACGACCCGCGATCGCGAGCACCTTCGGCCCATAGCCGGCGACGTAGACGGGCACGGGCGAGAGCGGCTGCGGCAGCCCGCCCATCCACGTGAGCTCGATATCGGTGTCGTTCCAGTGCACCTGCTCGCCGCGCATGAGGGCTCGGATCGCCGTCACGGACTGCTCGAACTCCGCCACCTTCACCGGCTGCAGGCCGATCGTCCGGCGGGCCGAGTCGCCGCGGCCGATGCCCATGATCATCCGGCCGCCGGAGAGGTCCTGCAGCGTCGCGAACGCGCTCGCGGTCACGGTCGGCTCGCGCGTGCCCGGGTTGGTCACGTTCAGGCCGAGGTGGATCTTCGAGGTCGCGAGCGCCGACATCGTCAGGAGCGGATACGGCTCCTGCCAGAGGATGTGGGAGTCGTACGTCCAGCCGTACTCGAACCCGTTCTGCTCGGCGAGCTGGAGCAGCTCGACGAGGCGGCTCGCGGGCGGATCGGGCAAGACCGTGACGCCGAAGCTCAGCACGAGGTGCCGAGGATAGTCCCTGCCGGGGCTAGAAGGTCGGGTCGTCCTCCACGTGCGCTCGCAGGACGAGGACGCTCGCGACGACGAGCCAGACCGCGATCACGAACCAGGGGACGAAGAAGACCGACGCGAGGGCGGAGATGCCCGCGATCACGCCCAGCCAGGCCAGCCAGCTCGGCGCCCGCGGCGACGCGAGGAGCGCGAGCGACGCGGCGACCATCATCGCCCCGGCACCGGCGCCGCCGGCCGAGTGCAGGACCCACCAGGTGTCGTTCGCAGCGTGGATCAGCTCCGGGTAGACGGTGTGCTGGTAGGTGTCGTCGCTCATCGTCTTGACGCCGGCGTCGACGCTGAAGGCGGCGAGGGTGAGCGCGGCGTAGACGGCGCCGCCGACCGTCGCCACCATGGCGAGCACGCCGTCGCCGGCGAGGCGCCGCACGGCCTGGCGCAGGGCCGCCAGGAACCAGAGAAAGAAGAAGACGCCGAGCACGACGAGGAACCAGCCGAGCGCGATCCGGTCGCGGTGACTCCCCGACGCGAAGTACTTCATCACCGTCGCCGGCGGCGCGTCCGAATCGGGCTGCCCGTGCTGGGCCAGGACCGTGCCGATCACGAACAGGACGACGTAGAGGATGCCGCCGAGGCCCGACCAGCGCAGGAGCGGGATGCTCCTCAGCGCCTTCGGAGTGCCGGCGGGCTCACTCATCGTGCGGATTCATCTCACACGCGGAGCGCCCGCGCAACATCCGCGTCAGAGGTTGCAGGGCGAGGCGAGGCCCGAGGCCGGCACCGTGTCGCGGAAGGACACGTCGTTGCGCCTCATGGCGGTCACGGCGGCGGTCACCTCTGCGGGTGAGAGGACGGCGCCGGCGGCGTGGTAGACCCAGTCCACGTCCTCCGAGTACGAGCGCAGCGCGTGCGTCTTCGCCAGCCCGGCCGGGATGAACCAGAGGTTGTAGTTGATCGACATCGGCACCTCGGGGTAGTAGCGGCCCCCGTGTTGCGCCACCTGCCGACCGTCGACGTAGAAGGTCATGGTGCCGTGGGCGACCTGCAGGACGAGGGTGTGCCAGCCGTTCAGGCTCCTGTTCTCGCGATGCGCCCAGCTGACCGCGATCCAGTGCGGCTCGGGGCTGTAGGTCTCCCACGCCGCGTAGCCGACGCTCTGCGGCAGGCCCCAGCCGCCGCGCGGCAGGTACTCGAAGTCGATCTCGCTGTAGTCCGGGTCGAGCGGCTTCTTCAGCGGACTGATCGCGTAGAAGCTCTCCACCGGCTGGTCCCCGGCTGGACCGGCGACGGGCGCATTGCGGAACCGGACACGTGAGCCGTACGTGCCCTCGCGAAACTTGCGCTGCTGGCAGACCTGCGTCTGCGTCGTGCCCGCATAGGTGCCGTTCGTCGTGGAGGTCATCCGCAGCAGCCCCGTGTGGAACGAGACGTTCGCCGCACGCCAGGTCGCGCCCGGCACGCCGGGCCAGCCCGGCTTCGTGCGCACGACCCAGCCGTGCGGCGCAAGCTGCGCCGCGCTTGCGTAGGAGAAGTCGTCGAACAGGACGCGCCGCGGCGAGGAGCCGCTCGCGGCCGTCGCGGCGGCGGCGACCGTCAGGGTCACGAGCAAGACGCCGCCCGTGATGAAGGCTTTACTCAGACGCCTGGGCGTGGGTTCAGTTCGACGGGACAAGGCGTTCGGGGCCGAGGCGGGCTTGGCCCGGCTCGACACATGATGCCCGGATGCGCTCCGGCAAAGGAGGGGGCTCACGGGGGAACCATGGGTTCACCCGTGCTATCGAGCGAAGGTGACCTTGCTGAGTCCGCTCGGGCGGTCCGGGTCGAGGCGCTTGGCGCGCGCGAGCGCCCACGCGAAGAGCTGGCCCGGGATCACCGACAGGAGCGGCGACAGGAGCGGCGTCGCCGGCCTTGGGACCGCGAGCACGTAGTCGGCGTGCGCGACGTGGTCGGCGGCGGCGCCGCTCGCAACCAGCGTGGCGCCGGTCTCGTGCACGCGCGCGGCCGCCTCGAGCACCGCGGGGAGCGTCTGGTCGTGCGAGGCGATCGCCCACACGGGGAAGAACGGGTCGAGCGCGGCGACCGGGCCGTGCGCGAGGTCGGTCGCGGTCAGCGGCTCGGCGGCGATCCGGCACGTCTCGAGCAGCTTGAGCGCGATCTCGCGGGCGGTCGAGAGCTCGACGCCGCGGCCGATGACGAACATGCGCCCGACGAAGGCAAACGGGAGCGCAACCGAAGGGATGCGCTGTTCGAGGTCGGCGATGGCCGTGTCGAGCGAGGCGATCGTGGCCCGTAGCTCCTCCGCGCAGCGCTTGCCCTCGCCGGCCACGTGCCCGGCTAGCAGGAAGAGCGACGCGAGCGTGTTGACGTAGGTCTTCGTCGCCGCGACCGCGCGCTCCGGCCCGGCTTCGAGCGGCAGCAGCGCCTCGGCCGCTCCTGCGAGATCGGAGTCCGGGTCGTTCGTCATCGCCACGGTGAACGCGCCCGCCCGCCGGGCCCGCAGGACGTACTCGACGACGTCCGGCGTCTGCCCCGACTGGGAGAGGCCGATCACGAGCGAGCCCGACATGTCGATCTCGGTCCCGTAGTAGACGCTCAGCGAGATCGAGTCGCGAAGCGCGGTCAGCCCCGGCAGGAGGCCGAACGCGTACACGCCGTACGAGGCGGCGTTGTCGGACGATCCGTGCCCCACCATGCGCACGAGGCTCGTCCCCCGCTCCCGCGCGACGGCGGCGATGCGGGCGAACTCCTGCTCGTTCGCGAACAGCCCCTCGAGCGCGCGCGGCTGCTCGCGAATCTCCGCGAGGAACTGCGCCCCGAGCTCGCCGTCCGGCACGGGCTCGGCCTCGCGGGCCTCAAGCGACGACACGCGCCTCCCCGCCGACGAACACGCCCTCGATCTCGAGACTATCGCTGAGCACGACGAGGTCGGCCGGCAGGTCGCGGTCGAGCCGGCCGAGCGTCGGCAGGCCGAGCACCGATGCCGGCACCGAGGTGGCAGCGGCGACCGCCTCGGCGAGGCCGACGCCGAGCGCATGCAGGTTGCGGACCGCGTCGATCATCGTCAGCACGCTTCCGGCCAGCACGCCGTTCGGGCCGCGGACGACCCCGTCGCGGACGACGACCTCGAGGCTGCCGAGGCTGTAGGCCCCGTCGGACACGCCCGCTCCCGCCGTGGCGTCGGTGACGAGGGCGACGCGCCCTGCCGCCGCCTGCCAGACGAGGCCGACCGTGTCGGGCGCGAGATGGACGCCGTCGTTGATGATCTGGACGATCACGTCGTCGCGGGCGAGTGCCGCTCCGGCGATACCCGGATCGCGGTGCTCGAACGGCCGCATCGCGTTGAAGAGGTGCGTGACGGTGTGGACGCCGCGGTCGAAGGCGGCGTTCGCCTGCTCGGCGGTCGCGTCGGAGTGGCCACAGGAGACGGTCACGCCGTGGCGCTGCAACGCGTCGATCAGCGCGCCCGCACCGGGGAGCTCGGGCGCGATCGTCATGATCCGCACCGGCCCGGCGGAGAGCAGACGCTCGAGCAGCTGGGGCTCCGGATCGCGGCGCGCCGACGCCGGATGCGTGCCGAGCCGGATCGGCGAGAGGAACGGGCCTTCGAGGTGGATCCCGAGGATCCGCGGGCCCTCGGCGACGATCGGGATCTCGCGCATCGCGGCGACGAGCTCGTCCTCGGGCGTGGTGATCAGGGTCGGGAGATAGCCGGTCACGCCGGTCTCGAGCAGCGCCTCGCCCGCCCGGCGGTAGCCGGCCGCGTCCGCCTCGAGGAAGTCGACGCCGCCGAAGCCGTTGACCTGGAGGTCGATGAACCCGGGCACCGCGATCCGGCCGCGACCGTTCGGCGAGGAGATCCCGACACGGCCGATCCGGCCGTCGACGATCTCGACGTCGCCCGGAACCAGGCTGCCGCCGACGACTGCAGCTTCGACGCCGAGCTTCAAGGCGAGAGCGCCTGCCGGATGTTGCCGCCCGCCGCCGCGAGGCGCGAGCGCGCCGTCTCGACGTCGACACCCGCGAGGAGCGTCACGATCGCCACCTTCGCGCTTCCGTCCGCCGCCGCGAGCGCCTCGTCGACCTCGTCCTGCGGCGCGCCGGTCGCGGTCATCACGATCCGCCGGACGCGCGCACGCAGCTTTTCGTTCGTGGCGACGACGTCGACCATCAGGTTGTCGAATGTCTTGCCGAGCCGGACCATCGCGATCGTCGAGATCGCGTTCAGGACGAGCTTCTGCGCCGTGCCGGCCTTGAGGCGCGTCGAGCCCGCGAGGAGCTCCGGGCCGACGATCACGGCGATCTCCTGGTCGACGAGCGCAGCGAGTTCCGAGTGCGGCGCGCAGACGAGACAGGCCGTCGCCGCCCCGGCGGCACGCGCAGCCTCCATCGCACCGAGCACGTACGGCGTGCGCCCACTCGCGCTGATGCCGATCACGGCGTCCGTGGCGCCCACGCCGACCGAGTGAAGGTCGCGCCCACCCGCAGCCGCGTCGTCCTCCGCCGCCTCCTGCTGGAGCGAAGAGGGAGCGTCGGCGCCGGCGAGGAGGGCGACCACCTGCCCGGGAGCGGCGGAGAACGTCGCCTCGCACTCCGAGGCGTCGACCGCCGCGAGCCGGCCGGAAGAGCCGGCGCCGACGTAGAGGAGGCGGCCGCCCGCCTGGAGGCGTTCGACCACCGTGTCGATGACGGCGGCGATGTCTGCGGCCGAGGAGGCGACGGCCGCGGGCACGACCGCGTCCTGCTGGTTCATCAGCCCGACGAGCTCCGGCGTGGTGCGGAGGTCGAGGTCCCGGGTCTCCGCGCTCCGGGCCTCGGTGATCAGGTCGTCGAGCCCCATCGTGCCGGCAGTCTACGCCTCCGAGGCGAAGTGGTCAATACCATTTCACCAAATTGCCCACTTTGGTCTTGTCATTCGCCCATGGGGCGTTGTACCATCGGCCCCCATGGCCGACATCCGTCTCGAGAAGGTCACAAAGCTGTTCGCCGGCGGCGTCGCGGCCGTGGACGACGTCTCGCTCGACATCGGGGACGGCGAGTTCCTCGTCCTGGTCGGGCCGTCCGGCTGCGGAAAGACCACGCTCCTGCGGATGATCGCAGGGCTCGAGGAGGTCACGGACGGCGTGATCTCGATCGGCGGGACCGACGTCACCGACCTCGCGCCCCGGCGACGCGACATCGCGATGGTGTTCCAGAGCTACGCGCTCTATCCGCACATGAGTGTTCGCCAGAACCTCGCGTACGGCCTCAAGGTCAGGCGGACGCCGAAGGACCAGATCGCCCGGCGGGTCGCCGAGGTCGCGAAGTTGCTCGGCCTCACGGACCTCCTTGAGCGGAAACCGGCGCAACTCTCGGGCGGGCAGCGACAGCGCGTCGCGATGGGCCGCGCCATCGCCCGCGAGCCGCAAGCCTTCCTGATGGACGAGCCGCTCTCGAACCTCGACGCGAAGCTCCGCGTCGGCATGCGGGCGTCGTTGCAGCAGCTCCACAACCGCCTCGGCATCACGACCGTCTACGTCACGCACGACCAGATCGAGGCGATGACGCTCGGGCAGCGCGTCGCGGTCATGCGCGACGGGAAGATCCTGCAGGCGGACGAGCCGCAGACGCTGTACGAACAGCCGCGCAACCTGTTCGTGGCAGCGTTCATCGGCTCGCCGGCGATGAACCTCGTCGAGGCGACGATCGAGGGCGACGACGTCGTCTTCGGGCGGTTCCGCTTGCCGCTCGCCCCCGGCCGGCGCCCGCTGCGAGGCGCGGGCGACCGGATCGTGCTCGGCATGCGACCCGAGAGTTTCGAGGACGACGCGTTCGCGCCGCCGGAACTGCCTCGCATCGAGGTGAACGTCGAGGTGCTGGAGGAGCTCGGCTCCGACGCACATGTCTTCTTCCACGTCGACGCACCGCGGATCACGGCCGAGACGCTCGAGGCGAGCGAGGAGGAGGCGACCCTGCTGGCGCTCGAGGACGCGCTGTTCACGGCCCGGGTCGATCCGCGCACGCGAGCGCACGTCAACGAGACGCTGCGCCTCGCCGTCGATCCCGTGCGGTTCCACTTCTTCGACCCCACCACGGGCGCCAACCTGGTCGAGCCCGAGCCGGCCGCCGACGGCACCGCCCGGCCTGCGGAGCCCGAAGAGACCGCGGTGCCGGCGTGACGAAGCAGGCCGAGACGCGTGAAAGCGTCCGTGACCTGATCGAGCAGCTCGACGTGGGTGACGCGATCCCGTCGGAGCGCCAGCTCAGCCAGGATCTCGGTGTCTCGCGGCTGACGATCCGGGCCGCCCTCGACGAGCTCGCCCGGGAAGGGCGCCTTGTCCGCCGACGCGGCTCGGGAACGTTCGTCAGCGAGCCGAAGATCGCGCAGGAGCTGACGATGAGCTCGTTCACGGACGACATCCGCGCGCGTGGGATGACGCCCGGCAGCCGCACCCTCGAGCTCCGCGTCGTCCAGGCCGGTGCCCGGCTCGGCCGCGTCCTCCACGTCTCTCCCTCCGAGCCCGTCGTCGTCGCCAAGCGCCTCCGGCTCGCCGACCGCGAGTCCATGGCCATCGAGACGCTCCATGTCCGCGAGTCGCTGATCCCCGGCCTGTCCAAGGACGACCTCGAGAACGGCTCGTTCTACGAGCTGCTGCGAGGCCGGTACGGGATCGAGATCGTCGGCGGCGCCCAGACGATCGAGCCGACCGTGACGAACGAGGAAGAGTCGGCCGCGCTCGGCGTGCCGCTACACTCGCCCGCGTTCCTGTTCGAACGGATCACCCGCTCGGAGAGCGGCGAGATCGTCGAGTTCGTCAGCTCGATCTATCGCGGCGACCGCTACCGGCTCGTCACGGAGCTGAGCGTCCGCCCGACGCCTCGACGTGCCGGTCTGCCGATCGCCCTGTACGACGACGGCTTCGCGGACTGATCTGGTCAGTACCATCCACGCGGGCGACAATACGTCGGCGGAGGCAGTTCGTGCACACATCGCGAAAAAGTGGTCTTGACATACACGGACAAGTGTGCGAGCCTTCCCGACTGGATGGCGAATGGTACTAACCAATCCGCCGCGCCGAGGCGCCGCCCCTGGAGGGCGAACAGCTCGAGGCCGGCCAGAGCAATGGAGGGCTCGTCAATGAAGAGGCGGAAGCTCATCGCCGTCGGCTTCGTCGCTCTCGCCGCGCTCGTATTTGCGATCGCCGCGGGAGGCGTTTCCGGCGCGACCAAGGCCAAGAGCATCACCGTCTGGCTGCAGGTCGACGCGCAATCGGGTTGGCCGGACGTCGTCGCGTCCGCGAACTCGCAGTTCCAGAACGCGCACCCGGGCGTCAGCGTCAACGTGCAGTACCAGAGTTGGCCGACCCATCTGCAGAAGTTCGACGCGACGCTCGCGGGCGGCAACGCGCCGGACGTGATCGAGATGGGGAACACCGAGATGACCAAGTACATGGCTGCCGGGGCCTTCCAGGACCTGACCGCCGAGAAGTCGACGTTCGCGAACTCGGCCACGTGGCTGGCCGGCCTGGCCGCCTCCGGGCGGTACAACGGCCACGTCTACGGCGTGCCGTACTACGCGGGCTCGCGGGTCGTGACCTACCGGACCGACCTGTTCAAGAAGGCGGGCGTCAAGGTCCCGACGACGTTGGCGCAGTACACGGCCGCCGCCAGGAAGCTCGACTCCAAGTTCGGGAAGAGCGGCTTCTCACCGGTCTACATCGCCGGCGAGGACTGGTACGTCGCGATGGGCTTCGTCTTCGACTACGGCGGAAACATCGCCACGCGGGTGAGCGGCAAGTGGAAGGGTGCGCTCAACTCGCCGAAGTCGGTCGCCGGCCTGACCGCGTTCAAGAACTTCTTCAACGCCGCCTCGCACGGGAGCAAGACGACGATCGAGACGCAGCCCAACCCCTACGACGTGTACGCACAGGGAAACGCGGCGTCGATGATCGGCCCGACCTGGTTCACCTGCTGCGTCGGCAAGCAGTACACCGGCGTGACGGGCCAATTCGTGATGCCGAGCCACACCAAGGGCCTGGTCATGCCCGGTTTCCTCGGCGGCTCGGACCTGGCTGTCCCGGTCGGCGCCGACAAGGCGCTCGGCGCGGAGTGGATCCGGGACTTCACGAGCAACTCCGCCGAGAAGGCGCTCGAGGCGAAGGGCAACATCCCGAACACCACCACTCTGTTCAACGCGACGAAGATCAACGAGCGTGCCGCGGCGCGGAGTTGGTTCGTCCCGACCGCGAAGCACTGGGTCGACGTCGAGACCGGCAACGTCCTGCGCACGATGCTGGCCGAACTGCTGACGAACAAGTACTCCGTCAAGCAGGCCGCCACGTTCGCGAGCGACAACATCACCGCAACGCTGAACCAGTCGTAAGCGAGAATCAGGCTGGGACGTGACGTCAATCCCGGCTGAGTCACAGATCGCCGCCGAATCGGGCCCAGGCCCGGCTCGGCGGCGATCTTCGCGTCGGAGCCGCTTCCTCCGCGGCTCCACGCCCTTCTGGCTGATCCTGCCCGTGCTGATCACGGTCGGCGCGATCCTTGGCTACCCGCTCTACAACCTCGTCCGCATCTCGCTCGAGCAGTACGGCCTCCCCGAGCTGATCCAGCACTCCGGGCACTACATCGGGCTCGCGAACTTCGGCTCCGTCCTCCACGACCCGGTCTTCTGGCACACCTTGCAGCGGACCGTCGTGTTCACGGTGGTGAACGTCGGCCTGACGATGCTGTTCGGGACGCTGATCGCGCTCCTGCTCGTACGGGTCAGCTCCTGGATGCGGATCCTGCTGACGGTCGGCCTCATCCTCGTTTGGTCGATGCCGGCCGTCGTCGCCGTCCAGCTCTGGTACTGGATGACGAACTTCGAGAACGGGATCCTCAATTCCGCTCTCGGGCTCGGTCAGCACGACTGGTATGCGTCGACCACCTCGCAGCTCGGCATGGTCACGTCGCTGATCGTCTGGGGCGCGATCCCCTTCGTCACGATCACGGTCTATGCCGGCCTGGCCCAGGTGCCGACCGAGCTCGTCGAGGCGGCCGAGATCGACGGGGCGCGACCGTGGCGCATCTTCCGCGACGTCACCTTCCCGGTCCTCAAGCCGATCTTCCTGATCCTGACCAGCCTCTCGATCATCTGGGACTTCGGGGTCTTCACGCAGCCCTTCCTCCTGATCGGGCAGGCCAAGCAGGTCCCCTCGAACTACCTGATGGCGGTCTATCTCTACGAGGAGGGGTACGCCAAGAGCGACTTCGGCCGCGGCGCAGCGATCTCCATCCTGATGCTGCTGATGGTCGCCGTCATGAGCTTCTTCTACGTGCGCAGGATGGTGCGCTACGGGGACGCCCGATGAACGCGCACGCAGCACGGGGGGAGACGGCTCGCGGCAAGGTGGCGCGGAGGCGGGCAGGCCAGACCGGCTGGAACGTCGTCGGCCTGGTCGTGCTCGTGATCATGGTCTTCCCGGTCTACTGGATGGTGACGACGGCGTTCAAGCAGGACAGCGACATCATCAGCACGTCACCGACCTGGTTGCCGCTCCGGACCACGCTCTCGCATTTCCGCGAGGCGATCGCGGGCGCCGACCACCCGTACTTCTGGAACTCCGTCGTCACCAGCCTGATCGTCGTCAGCATCACCGTCGCCCTCTCGATGGTGCTCGCCTTCCTGGCCGCGGTCGCGCTGGCGAAGTTCCGTTTCAGCGGCCGTGAGGTCTTCGTCGTGCTGATCATCGGGATCCAGATGCTCCCGCAGGTGGGGCTGATCATCCCGCTCTACGTCGTGCTCCGGAACTACCACCTCACGGAGAACGCGAACGTCCTGATCGGCTTGACCATCACGTACATGACGTTCGTGCTGCCGTTCTGCGTCTGGACGCTGCGCGGCTTCCTCGCGGGGATCCCGAAGGAGCTCGAGGAGGCGGCGATGGTCGACGGATCGAGCCGGCTGGGCGCGTTCGTGAGGATCCTGCTGCCCCTGGTCGCGCCCGGGCTCGTGGCCACGTCGGTGTTCGCGTTCATCACCACGTGGAACGAGTACATCTTCGCCAACGTGCTCCTCCAGGATCAGTCCAAGCAGACGCTGACCATCTGGCTCTCGTACTTCAGCGGATCCGCGCGCCATACCGACTGGGGGGCGCTGATGGCCGCCTCGACGTTGACGGCGATCCCGGTGATCATCTTCTTCCTGCTCGTCCAGCGGAAGATCGCGTTCGGGCTCACGGCCGGCGCGGTCAAAGGTTGAGCACCGACCTCCGCCGGGCGGCGCTCCGGTGCATCTGGCCGGGCTTCCCCGGCTACGAGGCGCCCGACTGGGTGCGCCGCCGACTCGCGGAGGGCCTCGGCGGCGTGTGCCTGTTCGGCTGGAACGTCCGCGACGTCGCGCAGGTCGCCGAGCTGACTGCGTCGCTCCGGGCGGAGCGCCCGGACGTGGTCGTGTCGACGGACGAGGAGGGCGGCGACGTCACGCGGCTCGAGGTCTCCGGCGGCAGCTCGTATCCCGGCAACTGGGCGCTCGGCGTCGTCGACGACGTGGCCGTGACGGCGGAAGTCGCGGCTGCCGTCGGCTCGCTCTGCGCCCGCGCGGGCGTGAACCTCGACTTCGCCCCCTGTGCGGACGTGAACTCGAATCCCGAGAACCCGGTGATCGGCGTCCGCTCGTTCGGCGCCGACCCCGAGCTCGTCGCGCGGCACGTCGCCGCGTTCGTCCAGGGGCTCCAGCGCTGCCACGTCGCGGCGTGCGCGAAGCACTTCCCGGGCCACGGCGACACGGCCCAGGACTCGCACGTCGAGCTGCCGCGCGCCGAGGGCGACCTCGCGACCGCCCTACGGCCGTTCCGCGCCGCCGTCGGGGCCGGCGTCAAGGCGATCATGACCGCGCACATCGTCGTCGACGGCGTTGACGACGTGCCGGCGACGATCAGTCGGAAGCTGCTCACCGACGTCCTGCGCGGGGAGCTCGGGTTCGAGGGGCTCGCGATCACGGACGCGCTCGAGATGCGGGGCCTGGCGGACTCCGTGGGCGTCGCCGAGGGCGCTGTCCGCGCCCTGGAAGCGGGCGCGGACGCGCTCTGCCTCGGCCACGACCTCGGCGACGACGCGGTCGAAAGCGTCTGTAGCGCGATCGTCGACGCGGTGCAGTCGGGACGCCTCGCGGAGGCGCGCCTCGCCGACGCGTGCTCGCGCATCTCCCACGTCGCGGAGTGGGCCGCGCGACCGGAGACCGTCGACGTCACGCCCACCGTCGGGCTCGACGCTGCGCGGCGGGCGCTCCGGGTTGAAGGCGACGTCCGGCTGACCGGCCCGGCGCGCGTCGTCGAGCTTCTCCCGGAGCCGAATATCGCCGCAGGGCCTGCCGAGCACTCGCTCGCGGAGCTACTCGGGCCCGGGAGGGACGACGCCGGGCGCCTCGTAATGGTGCTCCGTGACGCGCACCGGTACGACTGGGCTCGCGCGCTGGCAGAGAGGCTCCTCGCCGAGCATCCCGACGCGATCCTCGTCGAGACGGGCCTGCCGCTGTGGCGCCCGGAGCAGGCGCGGAGCTACGTTGCGACGAACGGCGCCGGCCGCGTGAACCTGCAGGCCGCGGCCGAACGCCTCCGCGCGGACTGAAGAGGCGCCAGAACGAAAGCGGGAGGCCCGAGGCCTCCCGCTTCGCACGTTCCTTGCGTTCGAGCCGCTAGTCGCTGGTATTGGTGCAGACGACGTAGGCCTGGACGGTCATCGCCGAGCCGCCCCCGCCGACAGGACGAACCAAGACGATGCCGCTCGCGGTCCACGTGTCGGCGCTGCTCGGATACGTCTGGTAGATCGCCACCAGCGGGGCTTGCGGGAGGCCGTTCACCGTCGCGCGCCCACCGCCGCCGAGCAAGGACGACCCCGGCGGACAAGATGCTGTCGCGCTCGCCTTCTGACCGGGTGCGGGATTCGGCGCTGTCGTCACCGGCGTGCCGGCGATGATGACGCTGCCCGGGAACCCAGCCGGTCCGGGCGGGCCTGTCGGACCTGTCGCACCCGCGCCGGTCGGGCCTCTCGCGCCTGATGGACCGGTTGCGCCGGTTGCGCCTGGCACGCCTGTTGGGCCCGTCGCCCCGCGGCCCGTCGGACCACGAGCGCCCGATGGACCGGTTGCGCCGGTTGCGCCTGGGGCGCCTGTTGGACCCGTCGCGCCGCGCCCCGTCGGACCACGCCCACCGGTCGGCCCGGTCGGGCCGATCGCACCGGTCGGCCCGGTCACGCCGGCTCCCGTGGGACCCCTGGCACCGGACGGACCGGTCGGGCCGGTCGGGCCGCTCGGACCGGCCGCTCCCGTGGCACCACCGGGAACGCTCGGCCAGTCGAGCTCGGTCTCGAAGCTGTTACAGGGAGGCGGTGGGAACTGGAAGACAAGCCCCGGCCCGTCGAGAATGCGAACCGCGCCCATCGCAGTGGCCACTGCGGCCTTCGTCCGCACGCACGACTTCACCATCCCGCCGGGGCCGGTGTCAGCCGACGCGGATGGGACGGCGATGAACACTCCTATGCACGCGGCGGCCGCAAGCGCGACGAAAACTCTGACGTTCTTCACGAGACCCCCTCGTTCCGGCGGCTCACAACCGCGTTGACTAACAGGCAGCCTGAGGATAGCGATCATCCCGGACTGCTGCAAACTTCGCACTTGAGCATGGCTTTCCTGCCGTGGCGACACGCTCCATGCGTCTCTCATCGGCCGCGCGCGCGGAATCTGTAGCCGCGTCCGGGGGATGTGAGCGCGCGCTAGCGGGCCGCGACCCAGGCGAGCGCCTCGGTCGTCAGGCGGTCGAACGCCTCGACCGAGAGCTCCAGGTGCTCCGGCAGCGTGTCCTCGAGCTTCGTGTGCGACAGGCCGCGGAGGCTCTGCACGAACATCATCACGGTCGGGATGCCCGCGCGGGCGACCTCGGCGGCGTCGTGGAGCGGGCCGCTCGGGAGCCGGTGCGAGGCGCCGGCGACGTCCTCGATCGACGCGTCGCACATGTCGACGAGCTCCCGGTCGAACAGGATCGGCTCGATCGACCAGATCCGCTCCCACGCGACCTCGATGTTCTCATCGCCGGCGAAGCGGTCGGCCGCCGTCTTCGCCTCGGCCAGCAGGCTCGCGAGCTTCGCAGCGTCGAGGTGCCGCTGGTCGAGGAGCTGCTCCGCGGTCTCGACGACGGAGGTGACGATGCCGGGCCGGCAGACGACGCCGCCCGACGTACACACGGCCCCGTCTCCGACACGGGCGGCGATGTCGCGGATCTCGAGCGCAAGCTTGGCCGCGCCCGCGAGCGCGTCGCGGCGGCGGTCCATCGGCGTCGAGCCCGCGTGCGCGGCCTGGCCCGTCCAGGTGATCCGGTGACGCTCGACGCCGAACGTCCCGAGCACGGCTCCGAGCGGCAGGGCGAGCCCCTCGAGCACGGGGCCTTGCTCGATGTGGAGCTCGAGGTAAGCGGCCGCATTCTCGAGCTGTCTGCGCGAGTCCGCCGCGCGGTCGAGGTCGACGTCGTGCTCGGCGAGCGCGCGCGGGAGCGCGACGCCGTCTCTGTCCGTGAGCAGCCGCAGCTCGTCCTGGTCGTGCATCGACCCGCAGGCCGCGCTCGAGCCGAACAGGCTGCGACCGAACCGCGCGCCCTCCTCGTCGGCCCAGTTGACGAGCCGCACGGTAACCGGGGGCTCGCCCTCGGCGGCCAGGCGGCGCACCACCTCGACCGCGGCCATCACGTTCAGGCAGCCGTCGAGCCAGCCGCCGTTCGGAACGGAGTCGATGTGCCCGCCGAGGAGCAGCGCGCGCTCCGATGCCCCCGGGAGCGTGAACCACTGGTTGCCCGCCTGGTCGATCTCCTCCTGGACGGGGACTCCCGCGAGCTTGCCGCGGAGCCACTCCCGTGCGCGCTCCCACGTGTCCGTCCAGGCGACGCGCTGGGCGCCGTTCTCGTCGCCGGTCAGCTCCTGCAGTTCGCGGAGCTCGGCGACGGTGCGATCGGGTTGCAGCGCCACGCGCGAAGCCTAGAAGACGCCGCTCGGGAGGACGAGGTCGTCGAGCGCAAGCAGGTCGAGCGCGCCGTCCGGCTCGTCGAGCACGGAGACGAGCTGGCGATAGTGGTACGCCGCGTGCCAGCGCTGGAAGGCGACGAGCGTCGAGAAGGGAACCTGCCCCCGCGGAGTCGCGACGAGCGGGTCGCGCCCGGAGAGGTCGTGCCCGTCGAGGAAGCTCCGCCAGCTCGCCCTCGTCGAGTCTGCGAACGCGATCACGTCGTTCTGGGTGGCGAGAGCCGCCTCGCGCGTGTCGTCCTCCTCGGGGCGCCAGTCGAGGTCGCCGCTCGTCCACGCCGCCGGCAGCAGCTCGAACGGATGGAAGACGTTGACGGTGAGGTTTCGCAGGCTGCGGCCGCGCGCGGGAGTCGGCTCGAGCAGCGCCGGCCACGGTGTCCTGCGCAGGTGCCCGAGCCAGGCTTCGAGGATCGCCGCCGCGTCGGCGCCGTCGCGTCGGGGCGATCCGGCGGGCGGCGGCGGCAGCCCGAGCGCTTCGGCGAGCTGCGAGACGTGCAGGATCGGCGTCGTGCGCCCGCCGACCAGGAGCGACGGGACGATCGGCCGGCCCGCCTCCTCCCACCGGCGCTCGCCCTCGCCGCCGTCGCGGGCGTTCAGCGACTCGAACTCGACGCCGTGCTCGCCAAGGAACTCCCTGGCCGCCGCACAGCTCCCTCAGGCCGGGTGCCAGAACAGGGCGACATTGCTCACGTTGCGGCATGATCGCAAGGTGGCCCCCATTACGGCGGACGGAGCACTGAGGCTGGATGGCACCGTCGCCGTCGTGACCGGGGGCGCGTCCGGGATCGGAGACGCCTGCCGACGGCTGCTCGAGACGAGCGGCGCCACGGTGCACGTCGTCGACCGCGACGGCGACCCGGCGCTCGACGTCACCGACCGCGCCGCGCTCGACCGGCTGGCGGCGTCGCTGGACCGGCTCGACGTGCTCGTCAACGCCGCCGGCGTCCTCACGGAGAACCGGCCGGTCGACGAGCTCGCGGCCGAGGACTTCCGCCGCAACTTCGAGGTCAACGTGCTCGGGACGCTCAACGCGTGCCAGGCATTCGCAGGGCTGCTGCGCGCGAGCCGGGGCGCGGTCGTCAACGTCGCCTCGCAGGCCGCGCTCGTCTCGCTTCCGCAGCAGGCGGCCTACACCGCGAGCAAGGGCGCCGTCGCCGCGCTGACCCGCTCGCTCGCGATCGACTGGGCCGAGCACGGCGTCCGCGTCAACGCGGTCGCTCCCGGCTTCACGGTGACGCCGATGACGGAGGCGTTCTTCGAGAACGAGACGTTCACACGGGCCGCGACCGGACGGATCCCTCTCGGTCGGCTGCTCCAGGCGGACGAGATCGCGGCCGCGATCGTCTTCCTGGCGAGCCCGCTGGCGAGTGCGATCACCGGCGTCGTCCTCCCGGTCGACGGCGGTTGGACCGCCGGCGAGCCGGCGCTGCCCTGGTAGCGAGGAATGCCGTGGTTCGGCTCGATCGCGAGCCTGTTGGCCTCCGCCACGTTTATCCGGCGACCGCTACGGCCTCGATCTCGATCTCGAGGCCGGGGAGTGCGAGCGAGGCGACCTCGACGATCGTGTCTGCCGGATAGGGCGGCGTGAACCACCGGCCTCGCAGGTCGACGATCTTCGGGAAGTTCGCCATATCGGTGAGGAAGATCGTCACCTTGGCGACCCGGTCGAGGCCCGAGCCGCCGGCCGCGAGCACCCGCTGGAGGTTGCGGAACGTCTGCTCGGCCTGGGCGTCGAAGTCGCCGAGACCGACGACCTCGCCCTCGGGCGAGATCGCCGCCTGGCCGGACACGAACAACAGGTCGCCGACCCGCATTCCCTGCGACAGGCGGTACGGCTCGTACGGGTCCGGCTCGACGCGGATCTGCTCGATTTCCACGGTCTTCTCCTCCTTCCAGGGATCGGGACGTTCGACGGCGACGGCGCCGCCACGCAGGAGATCGTGACAGCAACCGCCGACTCCGGCACCTGAACGCCAGGACACCTTGCGAGCCGGCCCACCCGTGGTACAAACGGCTACTGATCCGCTCGGTGGGTAGCCGACGAAGGGACTGGGTGCAGAACATGATGAGCCGCTCGCGCGTCCTGGCCTGGCTCGGCGCCGCCCTCGTCGCGGGCGGCGTCACCGCCGGAATCGTCCTCGCTTTCAGCGGCAGCTCGAACGCGGCCCCGACGAAGGCCGAGTACTTCGCGCAGGTGTCGAAGATCTGCGGCGTGTACGGCCCCAGGCTCGATCGCATCGCGCCGCCGAACGACGTGACCATCCCGGGCGAGGTCGTCACGCCGATCAAGCTGGTGCTGCCGCTCCTCAGAGCGGAGACGGAAGCGGTTGGTGCGCTCGAGTCGCCGCCCGAGCTGGCCGGCAAGATCGAGCACTGGCTCGCGCTCAAGGCCCGCGTGATCGCCTCGCTCGAGCGGGTGCTACGCGCCGCCGAGACCCCGGACATCACGGGGACCGCGGTCGCCTACATCGCCTTCCTGAAGCTGGCGAGACAGACCTCGACCGCCGGCAAGGCGATCGGCTTTCCGAGGATCTGCTCCTCGTCGAGCTGACGAACCCGCCCGCTGTGCCATTCTCTGCGGGTGGAGCACGAGGTCGTGGTCGTCGGCGGCGGCGCGATCGGGGTCTGTTGCGCGCTCGAGCTCGCCCGGCGCGGCGCCGACGTGACGCTGTTCGAGTGGGGCGAGGAGCTCGCGTCGGGAGCCTCGTCCGGGAACGCCGGGCTCCTCTGCCCGAGCCACTCGGAGCCGATCGCGAACCCGGCCTCGCTCCGGAACGGCGTGCGCTGGATGATGTCGCCGGACAGCCCGTTCTTCCTGCGGCCGCGGCCCTCGGTCGCACCCTGGCTGGCGCGGTTCGTGAAGGCGTCGACGGCGGCACGGGCCGCGGAGGGAACGCGCATCATCCGCGAGCTCTCCCTCGCCGGCCTGGAGCTGCACGCCGGACTCGCACGCGAGGGGCTCAACACCGGCTTCGAGCGCCGCGGCATCCTCAACGTGTACGAGACCGACGCCGCGTTCGCGCAGGCCCGGGCGCACGCCGACGCGACCAGCGTGCCCTCGCAGGTGCTCGACCGCGCCGAGACGCAGTCGCTGGAGCCCGCGGTCGGCGAACGCGTCGCCGGCGGCGTCTACTTCCCCGACGAGGCGCACTGCGACCCGCTCGCGTTCGTCTATGCGGTCGGCCGCGCGGCGAAAGAGGCCGGCGCGACGATCGAGACAGACGTCGAGGTGCGTGCGCTGCGGCGCGCGAACGGCGGCATCGCCTTCGAAACGCGCCACGGCACGGTCCAGGCGCGGACGGTCGTGCTCGCGGCCGGCGCCTGGACGACGAGGCTCGCGGCCGAGCTCGGTGTCTGCCTCCCGCAGGAGGGCGGCAAGGGCTATCACCTCGATCTCGTGCCGACGGCCGGCGACCCGAAGATCCCGATCTCGCTCGACGAGGCGCACGTGATCGCAACGCCGCTGCCGGGCCGGCTGCGGCTCTCCGGGACGCTCGAGCTCGCCGGCCTCGACACGTCGATCAGCCGCGTCCGTGTCGACGCGATCCGCCGCGCCGCCGCGCGTGTGCTCGCGATCGACGACGAGCGCACCGAGCTCGACGTGTGGGCAGGCCTGCGACCCTGCACGCCGGACGGCCTGCCCGTGATCGGGCGCCCGTTCGGCGTCGAGCCGCTCGTGCTCGCGACGGGACACGCCCGCAAGGGGCTCTCGCTCTCCCCGATCACGGGTCGGCTCGTCGCCGAGCTCTACGCCGGCGAGCAGCCCAGCATCGACCTGACGCCGCTCAGCCCCGACCGCTTTCGGCCGCTGCTTGCCTCCCTGCGGAGCCGATGACTGTAGATCCGCACGCGATCCGCCCCCTGGCGCTGGCGCTCATTCGACGGGACGGGGAGATCCTCGTCGAGCGTGGGCGCGACGAGGTCAAGGGCGAGACGTTCTACCGGCTGCTCGGCGGGGCGATCGAGTTCGGAGAGCGAGGCGCCGAAGCTGTCCGTCGCGAGCTTCGCGAAGAGCTCGGCGTCGAGGTCGACGTCGATCAGCTCGTCGCGACGATCGAGAACGTCTTCACCTGGGAGGGACAGCCCGGACACGAGATCGTGCTGGTCTACGAATGCTCCCCGGGCACGACTCTTCCGGCCGGCGCGTGGGACGCCGACGAGCCGACTCCCAACGGCGTCGTCACACACGAGCTCTTCTGGAAGCGCCCCGCCGACTTCGGCCCGGCCGGGGAACGGCTCTACCCCGAGGAGCTCCTCTCGCTGCTGGCCGCCGAGACGGCCTGATCGGCGCGGCTGAACGGCTCGATCCCGTCGAGGTAGTCGAGGACGGTCTCGAGCGGCTCGACGTCGCCGAACTTCGCGTCGATGTCGAACAGGTTCCACTCGACGACACCCGCGACGCGGTCGCCGACGCATTCCCGCACGACGATCGGACGGAAGCCGTAGCCGATCGCGTCCTCGACCGTGTGCCGGACGCAGCCGGCCATGGTCACGCCGGTGACGATGACCGTGTCGACACCCGCAGCGCGGAGCATGCTGGCGAGGTTCGTGCCGAAGAACGCGCTCGCGTGCTTCTTGACGATCACGTGCTCACCGGGCTCGGGCGCGATGCGCTCGTCGATCGCCACGGCGTCGCTGCCGAGCTCGAGCACCTCCACGGGGATCTTGTGATGCCAGAGCCCCATGTCCGTCGCCGGCCCCTCCGTGACCGCATACGCAGTGGTCGTGTAGACGACGGGAATGCCCTTCGCCCGCCCGGCCGCGAGCAGCCGCTGCACGCCGGGGATGATTGTGTCCATCCCGTCGCAGGTGAACGGGTTCCCGGGCCGCGTCCACGCGTTGGCGAGGTCGATGTGGATCTGCGCCGGCCGCTCGCCGAAGCCCACGCGCCGCTGGAAGCCCCGCTGCCGGTAGACATCGGAGTCGGCCGAGAAGATCTTCTCGAGCGCCTCCCGGATCTGGTCGCTCATCAGTCCCTCCTTGTGGGCGGATGTCTGACATTGGATGATCCCACCGATGCTCGCGGAAGCCAAGGTGATCGTGATCGGCGGCGGCGTCGCAGGCTGCAGCCTGCTCTACCACCTGGCGCGGCTCGGCTGGACGGACGCCGTGCTGGTCGAGCAGCACGAGCTGACGAGCGGGTCGACGTGGCACGCCGCCGGGCTTTGCACGCAGTTCAACCAGAGTTACAACCTGATGGCGCTCCTCCGGCGTAGCGTCGAGCTGTACGAGACGCTCGAGGACGAGACCGGCCAGGCGGTCGACTACCACCGCTGCGGCTCCCTGCGGATCGCGACCACCGAGGAGCGCGTGCACCAGTTCCACCACGTCGCCGGCATCGCGAGCTCCGTGGGCGTGCCGTTCGAGCTCGTCTCGCCAGAGCGGGCGGCCGAGCTCCTGCCCGTGATGGATCCGGCGGGCGTCGTCGCGGCCGCCTATCTCCCGACGGACGGGCACGTCGACCCGACCGGCCTGACGACGGCGTTCGCGCGGGGGGCGACGGCGCTCGGCGCCACGATCCTCAGGCAGACCCCGGTGACCGGGCTCGCGCGCGGCCCGGCGGGCTGGGTCGTCGAGACGGCGAAGGGTGAGCTCCACGCAGACGTGGTCGTCAACGCGGCCGGCCAGTGGGGGCGGGAGGTGGCGCGGATGGCCGGCCACGACCTGCCGCTCGTGCCGATGCAGCACCACTACGTCGTCACGGAGCCGATCCCGGAGATCGCGGGCCGCGACACGGAGCTGCCGGTCTTCCGCGACCCCGACCGCTCGTTCTACTGCCGCCAGGAGCACGGCGGGCTGCTCGTCGGGCCGTTCGAGCGCGATCCGCTGCCGTGGGCGCTCGACGGGATTCCGGTGGGCTTCCACAGCCGTCTGCTCACGCCCGACCTCGATCGCATCTCCGGCTACCTCGTCTCGGCCGGCGAGCGCATCCCCACCTTCGCCGACGCCGGCATCAGAACGGTCGTCAACGGACCGGACGCGTATACGCCGGACGGCCGCTGCCTCATGGGCTGGGTGCCGGGGCAGCGCGACCTGTTCGTGCTCGCCGGCTTCTCGATCTTCGGGATCGTGTTCGCGGGCGGCGCGGGAGCGTACGCGGCCGAGTGGATCGTCGACGGGCAGCCGTCGGACAACATGTGGGAGCTCGACGTCCGTCGCTTCGGGTCGTACGCGAACGCGACGTCCTACCTCGTCGCCCGCGCGTCGGAGGTCTTCGAGGACGAGTACAAGATCCACTTCCCCGAGGAGGAGCGCCCGGCCGGGCGTCCGTGCAAGACCGATCCGTTGTACGAGACGCTGCTCGCGAGGGGCGCGGTCATGGGCGCCCGCTTCGGCTGGGAGCGGCCGCTCTGGTTTGCCCGCGACGGCGAGCCGGCCCACGACGAGTACTCGTTCCGGCGCGGCAACTGGTTCGACGCGGTCGGCGACGAATGCCGCGCGGTGCGCTCGGCAGTCGGTGTGCTCGACCAGACGAGCTTCGCCAAGTACCTCGTCTCGGGACCGGGCGCGGAGGCGTTCCTCGACCGCCTCTGCGCGAACCGGCTGCCCGCCGAGCCCGGACGGATGTGCCTGACGCAGGCGCTGACGCCGAGGGGCGGCATCGAGTGCGACCTGACGGTGTCGCGCCTGAAGCCGGAGCGCTTCTACGTTGTCTCGGCGGCGGCGACCGAGACCCACGATCTGGCCTGGATCGATCGGCACGCGCCCGCCGACGACTCCGTGCAGGTCGAGAACGTCACCGATCGCTACGGGGTGCTCACGCTGGCCGGCCCGCGGTCACGAGAGCTGCTGCAGCGGCTGACCGCCGAGGACCTCTCGCGGCAGGCGCTGCCGTTCTTCCGGGCGCGCCATGTCGAGGTCGGCGGCGTACAGGTCATCTGCCTGCGCGTGTCGTACGTCGGCGAGCTCGGCTTCGAGCTCCATCATCCGCTCGAGCACCAGGGCGAGCTCTACGACCGGGTCTGCGCAGCCGGCGCCGATCTCGGGCTCCGCGACTTCGGATACCGGGCGCTCGACTCGATGCGGCTCGAGAAGGCGTACCGGCTCTGGGGCGCGGACATGTCCGCCGACTACACGCCGCTCGAGGCGGGGCTCGACCGGTTCGTGGCCTTCGACAAGGGCGAGTTCGTCGGCCGCGAGGCGCTCGTGCGGCAGCGTGACGACGGCGGGCCGCGCATCCGCCTCTCCTGCCTCGTCGTGGACGCGGACGGCGCCGACGCGCATGCGTATGAGCCCGTGCTCGTGAGCGGAGAGCTCGTCAGCTACGTGATGGCGGGCGGGTACGGCCACACCGTGGAGCAGTCGCTCGCGCTCGCCTACCTGCCGGTCGAGCACGCCGCGGACGGCACCGTGCTCGAGATCGAGATCCTCGGCGACCGCCGCCCGGCCCGGGTCGTCGAACCGCCGCTGTACGACCCTGCCGGCGAGCGCCTGCGCAGCTGACGCAGAGACGTTCCAGAGAGAGACGTTCGAGATGGCGCGGTGGTCAGGAGAGCGCACGCTCGAGGGCGGCCCGGTCGAAGGCGCCGCCGTGCGTCGCGAGCGTGAGTTCTACGGGCAGGTCGAGCAATGGACGCAAACCTTCCACGACCTGCTCCCGCGTCAGGTCCGGGGTCAGCCACCGGGGATTGACCTCGAGCCCGCCGCCGAAGTCGACGAGCGTGTCGCCGGCGATGACCGCGCGATGGCTCTCGATCCAGAGGACCGTGTCATTCGGCTTTTGTCCGGGAAACGCTTCGACACCGACGTCCAGTCGGTCGCCCGCCGAGTACAGATGCGCCTCGCCGATCCCCTCCTTGAGCAGCCAGACGACGTCGCGGCTGCCGTCGCCCGCCTGCTCGGCCGTGAGGCCGTACTTCTGCATGAGGTGTTCGGCGGTATCGGGCAGCGGCGTGTACACGGGTAGACCGAGCCGCTCCACGATGCCTCGGGAGTCGCGCTCGTGCCACGGGTTCGTGAGCACGATTGCTGCGCTGCGCTCGGCCGCGAGCTCCTCGATCTTGTTGGGTACGGCCAGCGGATCGAAGAACAACAGACGCTCTCCGTCGTCGCTCGCGTAAGAGGAGACCTCCGGGCCCCAGGGCTCACCCGGCTCCCACTGCGGATGCGGCGCCTCCCAGTGCCACAGGCCCGGTCGCAACTCACGCATGCCGCGATGCTACTGGGCGGTGTTTGCCGGTGCCGATGGCTGCTTGACACCGGGGCCGACGGGCGTTAGACGTGCCGTATGTCTGACTTTCGCGATCCCTTCGGGACCGCATCCTGGCCACTCGTTCCCGGACGGACGGTGCTGGTCAACATCGACCTCCAGAACGACTTCCTGCACCCGGACGGCTGGTACGCGAAGAACGACATCGACATCTCGCACATGCAGCGGGTGGTCGAACCGGTCAAGCAGCTGATCGCCGCCTGCCGCTCGCACGGCGTGCCCGTCGTCTGGACGCGGCACGGCACGCACGGCGTCGAGGACGGTGGCCCGTTCATGGAGCTCCGCCCGGTGCTTCGCGACGGCGGCCTGCGCACGGGCACGTGGGGGTACGAGATCCTCGCCGACCTGCAGCCCCAGGCCGAGGATCGCTTCGTCGAGAAGAACCGGCTCTCGGCGTTCTTCCAGACCAACCTCGAGCTCGTCCTGCGCGGTCTCGGTGCCGAGACCGTCCTGATCGCCGGCGTCCTGACGAACCAGTGCGTCGGCGCCACTTGCAAGGACGCGCTCTTCCGCGACTTCAAGCCGACCGTGGTCGAAGAGGCGACCGGGACGACGCTACCCCACCTCCACGAGCCGGCGATCGAGATGATGCGAGTCGGCTGGGGTCAGGTGAACGCGCTCGATCAGACGCTCGCCGAGTTGGCCGCGTTCCCGTCCGTCCTCGCCGAGGCCTGAGAGGAGGCGGTAATGAAGATCGGAGCGCACTTCCTGCCGGAGGACTTCCCCGTCTTCATGGAGTCGGTCGAGACGGCCGAGCGGGCGGGCTACGACCGGGCCTGGGTCGTCGACTCGCAGATGCTCTGGGAGGACGTGTGGGTCTACCTGACACGGGCGCTCGCCGCGACGGAGCGCATCCAGTTCGGCGTGGCGGTCGCGAACCCGCTCACGCGGCACTACACGGTCACCGCGAGCACGGCCGCGACGCTCGCCCAGCTCCATCCGGGTCGCGTTCTGCTCGGTCTCGGCCGCGGCGACAGTGCGGTGCGGACGCTCGGGCTGAAGCAGGTGGCGACGAGCAAGTTCGCCGAGGTCGTCCCGCAGGTCCGGTCGCTGATGGCCGGCGAGGACGTCGTGACCGCCGCGGCGACGATCCGCCTGCGCTGGGCGAGCGGCGAGAAGGTGCCGATCGCGGTCGCGGCCACCGGGCCGCGCAACCTGCGCCTTGCGGGCGCACTCGCGGACATCGCGATGCCGCAGGTGGGCGCCAACCCGATCGCCGTCCGCTGGGCGGTCGAGCAGATCAGGGCCGGCGCCGAGGAGGCGGGACGCGACCCGGACGAGGTCGAGGTGGCGATCTTCTGCGGCATGTGGGTCTCGGACGACCTCGACGAGGCACGCGAGGAGAGCCGGTGGGCGGCCGCCTGCGCCGCGAACCACATCGGCGACGTGATCCAGCGGGTGCCCGAGCACGGCATGCCCGAGGAGCTGACCCGGCTCGTCGACGCGCGCACGCAGGCGTACGACTACGAGGGGCACCTCGACTCGTCGGCGGAGCACACGGAGTGGCTGACGCCGGAGCTGATCGACGACTTCGCGATCACGGGGCCGCCCGACCGCTGCCTCGAGCGGATCCGCGAGCTGGCCGACCTCGGGGTCGGCGAGATCTCGACGGCGTACCTGAACGGCCGCCTCGACCAGCTTCGGCTCGTCGGCCGCGAAATCGTCCCCGCGCTGACCGCCATCCCGGCATGAAGCGCCTCGGCGTCGACGTCGGCGGCACGTTCACCGACCTGATCCTGGTCGACGAGGAGTCGGGTCGGATCACGGTCGACAAGGTGCCGTCGACGCCCGACGACCCGGCACGCGGCACGGTCGCAGGGCATCCGCGACCTGTGCGCGAAGGCGGGCGTCGGCCTGGCGGAGATCGACAACCTGCTCCACGGCACGACCGTCGCGACGAACATCGCGCTCACCCACACGGGCGCCGAGGTCGGGATGATCACGACCGAGGGGCTTCGGCGACATCATCCACATCGCCCGCCACAAGAAGCCCTACAACTTCTCGCTCCAGCAGGAGCTGCCCTGGCAGTCGCGGCCGCTCGTCAAGCGCCGCCACCGGCTGACGGTGACCGAGCGCGTCACGGTGCCGAACGGCGACGTGCTCGTCGCGCTCGACGACGACGAGGTGCGCGAGCGCGTCCGGCAGCTGCGCGACGCGGGCGTCGAGGCGGTCTCGGTCTGCCTGCTGCACTCGTACCTCAACCCGGATCACGAGCGGCGGATCAAGGAGATCGTCCTCGAGGAGTTCCCGGAGGCCTACCTGTCGGTCTCGCACGAGGTGCTGCCGCTCTACCGCGAGTTCGAGCGCTTCTCGACCGTCTGCCTGAACGCCTACGTCGGCCCGAAGGTGTCGCGCTACGTGGCCCGCTTCGACGAGGCGCTGCGCGACGAGGGCTTCGCGCACGGCGTCCAGCTGATGCAGTCCTCCGGCGGCATGGCGACCGTCGAGGCAGCGGCGCAGCGGCCGGTCAACCTGCTCATGTCGGGCCCGGTCGCCGGCCTGATCGGCGGCATCTGGGCCGGCAGGCTGGCCGGCTTCGACAACGTCGTCACGCTCGACATCGGCGGCACCTCGGCGGACATCGGCGTCGCCGCCGGCGGGCAGCTGCGCATGCGCCACCTGCTCGACACGAAGATCGGCGACTACCAGGCGATGGTGCCGATGGTCGACATCGACACGATCGGCGCCGGCGGCGGCTCGATCGCCTACGTCGACGAGGGCGGCGTCTTCCGCGTCGGCCCGCAGTCGGCGGGCGCCGATCCCGGCCCGGCCTGCTACGGCCGCGGCGGCACCGAGCCGACCTCGACCGACGCGCAGCTCGTGCTCGGCCGGCTGCGCCCCGACCGCGGCCTCCTCGGCGGCCAGATGCGGCTCGACGTCGACCTCGCCCGAGCAGCGCGATGCAGAGGCCTCGCCGACCGGCTCGGGATGTCCGTCGAGGAGGCGGCGCTCGGCGCGCTCCAGATCCAGAAGTACGGGATGACGCAGGCGATCGAGCTCAACTCGGTTCGCCGCGGCTACGACCCGCGCGAGTTCACGCTCGTCGCCGCCGGCGGCGCCGGCCCGCTGTTCGCCTGCGACATCGCGCTCGAGCTCGAGATCGCGCGCGTGCTCGTGCCGCCGCACCCCGGCATCGTCGCCGCCACGGGCCTGCTCGCGACCGACCTCGAGCACGAGTTCGTCGCCACCGAGCGCCACCCGCTCGAAGACGCTCGACCGGGCGACGGCTGCAGCGCCGCTACGACGAGCTCGTCGCGCAGGCCGTCGCGCAGCTCGAGGCGGACGGCGTCCCGGAGGACCGGCGGCTCGTCCGGCGGCTCGCCGACTGCCGCTACGCGGGCCAGGGCTACGAGGTGCGCTTCGACGTGCCCGCGGGCGACGTCGACGACGCGTGGGTCGAGGAGCTGAAGGACGGCTTCCACCGCGCGCACGAGGCCGAGTACGGCCATCGCTTCGACGCCGAGATCGAGATCATCAACATCCGCGTCGTCGGCATCGGGCGCGTCGACGAGCTGCAGCCGACCGAGCTCGCCCGTGGGCGACGGCGATCCCTCGAGCGCGCGCACGCTCGAGCGCGAGGTCGTCTTCGACGTCGAGGGCAAGCCCGAGCGCGCATCGACGCCGTTCTACGAGCGCGAGCTCCTGCGCGCCGGCGACCGGCGTCGAGGGCCCGGCAGTGATCGAGCAGTACGACTCGACGACGGTCGTCCCGCCGGGGCTCGATCGCGGAGATCGACCGGCACGGCAACATCGTCGTCGACTGCTCCGCCGCCCCGCGGACGGAGGCCGAGCGCGCCGCCGGGCTCGCGACGCCGATCCTGATGCGCGTGATCGGCGGCGCCTTCGCGGCGATCGCCAAGGAGATGGCCGGGCGTGCTCTACCGCATGTCGTACTCGTCGATCATCCGCGAGTCCGAGGACCTCGGCGCCGGCATCTTCGACGCGGCAGGCAACGAGCTGGCCGAGTCCGACTCGACGCCGATGTTCATGGGCGCGATGCCGAAGATCGTCAAGAACGTGATCGCGCTGCTCGGCGACGACATCCACGAGGGCGACGTGATCCTCCACAACGACCCCTACCGCGGCGCCACGCACTCGCCCGACGTCGCGATCGTGATCCCGATCTTCCACGACGGCGAGCTCGTCGGCTTCTCTGGCGCGTCGGCGCACGTGCTCGACATCGGCGGCGCCTATCCCGGCCTGGCCATCGACCTCGTCGACAACTGGTCGGAGGGGAACATCTACCGCGCGGTCAAGCTTCAGGAGCGGGTGTCTGGCAGGACCGGGCTCTGGAAGCACATCCTCGAGAACGTCCGCACGCCGACGTTCAACCACGGCGACATCGGGGCGATGATCGCCGCCTGCGAGCTGGCCAAGCGGCGCTACGGGGAGCTGCTCGACCGCTACGGCAAGGAGACGGTGCTCGGCGCGGCCAACGCCTGGCTCGACTACTCCGAGCGGATGCTGCGCGCAGGAGATCGCGAAGGTGCCGGACGGGCGCTACGAGACCGACGTCGGCTGGCTCGACGACGACGGCGTCAACCGCGGCGTCAAGCTGCCGATCAAGGTCGCGGTCGAGATCGAGGGCGACGAGATCACCTTCGACCTGACCGGCTCGAGCGACGAGGTGCCGACGGGGTTCAACTGTCCGTTCGAGGGCACGACCGTCTCGGCGATGACGTTCATCACGCGGATGATCTTCCTCGACGAGGCCACCTATCCCGTCTTCGTGCCCCAGAACGAGGGGATGCTGGCGCCCGGTGAAGGTGATCGCGCCGCGAGGGCTCGATCTTCAACCCGAACTTCCCGCGCGCCTGCTTCGCCCGCTTCTGCCAGGTGCAGCGGGCGGTCGACCTGGCGCTGCGCGCGCTCGCGCCGGTGATGCCCGACAAGATCACCGCCGGCAACTCGGCGCACCTGCACTTCCTCTCCTACTCGGGCTTCCTCGAGGAGGAAGGCGAGTACTGGGTCTACCTCGAGGTGGACGAGGGCTCGTACGGCGGCCGGCCGGGTCGCGACGGCCTCGACTCGATCGACTGCCTGATCGCGAACACGCGCAACAACCCGATCGAGGAGCTCGAGTGGCGCTTCCCGATGCGGACCGAGCGCTACGAGCTGCGCGACGATGCCTGCGCGGCCGGCAAGTGGCGCGGCGGCATCGGCATGGTCCGCGTCAACCGCTTCCTCGTCGACACGATCGTGACCTGCGAGGGCGAGCGCTGCGAGACCGACCCGCCGTGGGGCATCTTCGGCGGCCACGACGGGATCAACGCCTCGACGGTCGTGCGGTTCCCGGACGGACGCGTCGAGAGCTGGCCGTCGAAGTTCACCGGCAAGACGCTGCCCGCCGGGGCGGCGATCGAGATCACGGTGCCGAACTCCGGCGGCTACGGCGACCCGCTCGAGCGCGACCCCGAGCTCGTGCGCTCGGACGTGCTCGACGGCTTCACGACGGTCGAGCTCGCCGAGCGCGACTACGGCGTCGTGATCGACCCCGAGACGCTGTCGTTGAACGCGGACGCGACCTCGCGGCTCCGCGAGGAGCGCGCCGCCGTCCCGGCCTGAGCCGCAGGGCCGGCGAGCCAGGCCGTCGTCCGCCGCCGGAGCACGTCTTCCTCGGTCACCGCCCACTCGTGCTCGCGCGCGTACAGCGCCTGCGCCACGAGGTCGGGACGGCCCGGAACGAGCGGCTCGAGCAGGGACGGGTCATCGGCGGCGGGCGCGAGCACGTCGGTCGCGAGGGAGCCGTACAGCTCGAGGAGGTGTGTGCGGGTCTCGGGCGAAAGGCCGTGCGGGAACGGCACGTGGCTCAGCCCGGCGGCCCCCGGCAGCGGTCGCGGACGGCGATCGAGGCTGTGGAGCCCGAGGTCCCCGCGCAGGTGCTCGAGAGCGTCGAGGGCGATCCGGCGATAGGTCGTGAGCTTGCCGCCCGCGATGCTGACCATGCCGCCGCAGCCCCGCGAATAGACGGTCTCGCGCCGTGCCGTCGCGGTCTCGCCGCTCCCGACCGGCAACACGCGGAGGCCCGCGAACGTCGCCCGCACGTCTTCCGGCCGCAGTCCCTCGACGGCGACCGAGGCCTCGGCGAGCACCTGCTCCACGTCCTCCGCGTTGACGGCGACGTCACCCGGGTCTTCGTGGAGCGTGTCGGTCGTGCCGAGCAGGAGCATGCCCTCCCACGGCACGGCGAAGCTGACGCGCACCTTGTCGTGCGGGATCGTGAGCGCTACCGCCCAGTCCTCGCCCCCCTCGACGAGCGCGTGGACGCCCTTGCTCAGCCGCACGGACGGCTCGGCGTCGGGGTCCTCCAGCCGGCGCACGTGGTCGACCCACGGACCGCTCGCGTTCACCACCGCCCGCGCGGAGACGCGCACGGTTTCGCCGTCCGCGACGACGTCGGCTCCCTCCCGCCCGCGCAGCGCGACGACCTCGGCGTAGTTGAGGACGGTCGCGCCCGCATCCGCGGCAGCGCGCACGTTGGCGAGCGTGAGGCGTCCGTCGTTCGTGACCGCGTCCGCGTAGAGCGCGCACGATCGCAGCTCCTCGCCCCGCAGCCGGGGGACGAGCCGGCGGGCACGGTCGAGCGCGACGGGGCCGTTCAGCCGCGCGCGGGCGAGCGTCGAGTAGACCAGGATCCCGGTCTGGACGAGCCACGGCCGGTAGGGGCCGTGCTCGTAGAGCGGGAACAGGAACGGCTGCCGGCGCACGAGGTGCGGCGCGACCACGCGCATCAAGAGGCGCCGCTCCTGGTGCGCCTCGCGGACGAGCCGCACGTCACCGAGGCGCAGGTAGCGCAGGCCGCCGTGGATCAGCTTGGACGAGGCGGTCGACGTGGCTCCGCCGAAGTCTCCCTTGTCGACGAGCGCGACCGCGAGGCCGTGGGCGCTGGCCGCCTCGGCGATGCCGGCGCCGACGATGCCGCCGCCGATCACGAGCAGGTCGAAGCGCCGCTCCCCGAGCTCGGCGAGCGCGCGGGCGCGCCGTTCTAGTGCCACAGCGGGTTCGTCCACGCCTTCCTCCCCGAGGCGTCGGCGAGCTCGAGCCGGCCGTACGCGGCGGTCCGGGGGCGCTCCAGCCGGGCGGCGGTGATCGCGCCGCTCGAGTCGCGCTCGAGAATCTCGGCTCCGTGCGGGTAGCCGAGCCGGCCGGCGTTCGCGCGCGAGCCGCGGCGCGGCCCTGCGACAAGCGTCGCGCTCGCCACGGGGCTGCAGCGCACGGTGACGGCGTCGTCGTCGAGCTCGACCGAGTGGATCTCCGGCCCGGCCGAGCTGTAGAAGCAGCCCGTTCGGAGCGCGTCCAGCACCGCCGCCTGCGTCCGCTCGGCGCAGCGTGCCCAGACCCAGGCGAAGCCGCTGTCGTAGCCGGGATGGTGCGAGTCGTCGCACGCGATTCCGTAGAGGACACGGCCCCGCTCGAGCGCCTCGTCCCACTGCAGGCCGGCGTCTCCGCGGCCGATCTCGAGCTCGCAGCCGGCGTTGTAGACCTCGATCCCCACGAGGTCCTCGCAGCCCTCGAACTGATCCGTCCGCAGACCGCTCCAGTAGCTGTGTGCCAGGTAAGGGACGCCGCCGCTCGCCGCGATCCAGGCCACGACCTCCTCGAGCGGCGCGGACTCGCCGCTCGGCTGCTCGGGGTCGGCCTCGATACCGATCGCGAGCACGTGCGCGTCGTGCTCGCGGCCGCCGGCCTGCGCGTTCAGCTCCGTGCCCGGGATCACCAGCACCCGCTCGGTCGAGTCGGCCACGGTTCGCACCCAGTGGTCCGTGATCGCGAGCACGTCGAAGCCCGCCCACTCGTAGTGCCGGACGAGCAGGCTCGGTGCCAGTTCGCCGTCGGAGTTCGTCGTGTGCGCGTGCAGCGCGCACTTCAACCACTCGCCCCCGGCCTCGAACGCACCCGGCATCCGGCGAGCATAACGAGCAGGCGGAGCGGGTCACGGGAGGCTACGGACCGGTGACGAAGCGGTGTCCTCGTTGAATTCCCACCAAAGCAGTCGTAAACTCGCCCTGTTCACAATTCGCCGCCAAGGAGGGCATGTGGAGGATTACGAGCACCAAGAAGTCGAGTTCTGGCGGAAGCTCTGGGAGACCGACATCAGCCGCTCGCAGATGCTCAAGCGAAGCGCCGCGGCGGCTGCCGGCCTCACGGTGATGGCAGGACCGGGGGCCGCGCTCGCAGCGAGGATGCGCAGCGTCGCCAGCCCCCCGACCAAAGGCCGCGGCTTCTCGACGAAAGAGCTGGTCGCCCAGGCCAAGAAGGAAGGTCACGTCAACCTGATCGCCCTGCCGCTCGACTGGGCCAACTACGGCGAGATGCTGACGACCTTCCAGAAGAAGTACGGCATCAGCTACACGGACACCAACCCGCAGGGCACCTCGGCCCAGGAGCTCCAGGCGATCGCGTCGCTCAAGGGCGACCCGCGCGCGCCCGACTGTGTCGACGTCAACGCGACGTTCGCCGTTAAGGGTTCGAACGACGGCAGCTTCGGGAAGTACTACGTGTCGACGTGGGGAACGATCCCGCGGGCGATGAAGGACGGCCGCGGCCTCTGGTGGGGCGACTACTGGGGAGCGGTCTCGATCGGCGCCAACAGGAACATCATCTCCAACGTGCCGAAGACGTTCGCCGACCTGCTCAAGCCCGAGTACAAGGGCAAGGTCGCTCTCAACGGCAGCCCGCTGACGTCGGGATCGGCTATCGCCGGAGTCTTCGCGGCGGCGCTCGCGAACGGCGGCTCGCTCAGCAACGTCCAACCGGGGATCGACTACTTCGCCAAGCTGAAGTCGATCGGCAACTTCATTCCGGTGGAGTCGACGCCGCAGACGGTGCAGTCGGGCCAGACCCCGATCTCGATCGACTGGGACTACCTGAACCTGGCCTACGTCGCCGAGTTCCCCTCGGCGAAGTGGACCGTGGGCGTCCCCGCCGACGGCATCTACGGCGGCTACTACTGCCAGGCGATCAACTCCGCACCGCCGCATCCGTGGGCGGCGCGGCTCTGGCAGGAGTTCATCTACTCCGACCAGGGACAGCTGATCTGGCTGAAGGGCTTCACGCACCCGGCGCGGTTCACGGATCTCGCCCGGCGCAAGGTGATCCCTGCGTCGCTCTTGAAGGCGCTTCCCGCCCCGGCGGCGTACGCGAAGGTGAAGTTCGCGAGTCTCGCCCAGCAGCTGAAGGCGAAGGCGCTGATCAACGCGCAGTGGTCGGCAAAGGTCGGCTAGGTAGATAGCCCTGGCGACCTCGGTCGCAACCAGCGCAGACGATCTCCGGCCGGACACCGTGTCCGGCCGGAGGCGTCTTCCGCTCGCCTGGCTCGTCGTCGTCCCGTTCTTCGTCTACACGCTCATGTTCCTGTTCCTGCCGTCCGCGCAGGTGATGATCGGCGCGTTCAAGAACACGAGCGGCGGCTGGACGACCGCGAACGTCTCCGCCATCATCCACACCCCCAACCTGCGGGACTCCTTCCAGGCGAGCATCCAGCTGAGCCTGGAGACGGCGTTCTGGGGGGCGCTGTTCGGCTTCCTGCTCGCCTATGCGGCGATGCGCGACCGCATTCCGCGGTTCATCCGCCCGATGTTCACCACGTTCTCGGGCGTGGCGGCGAACTTCGGCGGCATCCCGCTGGCCTTCGCGTTCATCGCCACGATCGGGACGATCGGCGTCGTCACGAAGTTCCTGCAGGACCAGCTCGGGTTCAACCTCTACGAGTGGACGCCGCCGGGATCGAGCTCGACGTTCTCGCTGTTCAGCTCGTTCGGCGTCGCGGTCGTGTACCTCTACTTCCAGATCCCGCTGATGCTGCTCGTCATCTCGCCGGCGATCGACGGACTGCGGCGGGAGTGGCGTGAGGCGTCGTCGAACCTCGGCGCGAGCTCGTTCCAGTTCTGGCGCCACGTCGGCGGCCCGGTGCTGTTTCCGTCGGTCCTCGGGGCGTTCATCCTCCTGTTCGGGAACGCGTTCGCCGCCTACGCGACGGCGTACGCGTTGACGAGCGGCAGCGGTCTCAACATCGTGCCGATCGTGATCGGCAACGACCTGACCGGGAACGTACTCTCGAACCCACACGAGGGCCAGGCGCTCGCCTTCGGGATGTTCGCGATCTTGCTCGGGATGATGCTCATCTACGTGCCGCTGCAACGGCGGACGTCGAGGTGGGCGCGATGAGGCGGTTCCCGTGGTCGGCGTGGATCTGGATCGTGCTCGGGATGGCGTACTTCTTCATCCCGCTGATCTCGACATTCATCTTCTCGCTCAAGAGCAACCAGACCGGGAACTGCTGCAGCCTCGAGAACTACAGCACCATCATCCACGACCCGCAGTTCTGGTCGACGTTCAAGCTCTCGATCATCCTCGCGGCCGAGACGATCGCGGTCAGCCTGGTCCTGTTCGTGCCGACGATCTACTGGGTCCATCTGCGGTTGCCGAAGCTGCGGCCGGTGATCGCCTTCATCGCGCTCGTGCCGTTCGTCGTGCCACCGATCATCCTCGTCGTCGGGCTGCTCAAGTTCTACAAGGACACGCTGCACGCACCGTTCTGGTTCCTCGGCAACCCGCACTGGTTCCTCCCGGCCGCGTACGTGATCCTGGCCTTCCCGTACGTGTTCTTCTCGCTCGAGGCCGGCTTCCGCTCGATCGACGTGCACACGCTGACCGAGGCGTCGCTCAACCTCGGCGCGGGCTGGCGGACGACGCTCCTGCGCGTCATCCTTCCCAACATCCGGGTCGCCTGCCTCAGCGCCGCCTTCCTCACGCTCGCGATCGTCATGGGCGAGTTCACGATCGCGAGCCTGTCCCAGTTCAGCACCTTCCCGACCTACATCCAGTACATCAACGAGACGAAGGGCTACCCCGCCTCGGCGCTCACGTTGCTGAGCTTCGGCATCACGTGGCTGGCGATGCTGTCGATCCTGCTCATCGGGCGCAAGCGCGGAACCAGCGGCCGCTTCGCCGCCGAGGTCGGGCGCTGATGCCTCACGTCGAGCTCCAGACGCTGCGTAAGTCGTTCGGCGACTTCGAGGCGCTGAAGGGGATCGACCTGGCGCTCGACAAGGCCGAGTTCGTCTCGCTACTCGGGCCGAGCGGCTGCGGCAAGACGACGGCGCTCCGGCTCGTCGCCGGCTTCGACCGGCCCACGTCGGGCCGCGTCGTCGTCGACGGCAAGGACGTGTCCAACGTCCCGCCCAACCGACGCAACATGGGCATGGTCTTCCAGGCCTACAGCCTGTTCCCGAACATGAACGCGGAGAAGAACGTCGAGTACGGGCTCCGCATCCGCAAGCAGCCGCGCGCCCAGCGCCGCAAGCGCGTCGCCGAGCTGATCGAGCTCGTCGGGCTCGGCCACGCCGCCAGACGCTATCCGCACCAACTCTCGGGCGGCATGCAGCAGCGCGTCGCGCTCGCACGCTCGCTCGCGATCGAGCCGAGCGTGCTGCTCCTCGACGAGCCGCTCTCCGCCCTCGACGCCAAGGTGCGCGTCCAGCTGCGCGAGGAGATCCGCCGCATCCAGCTCGAGCTCGGCATCACGACGATCTACGTCACGCACGACCAGGAGGAGGCGCTCTCGATCTCCGACCGGGTCGCGGTCATGTACGGCGGGAAGATCGAGCAGGTCGGGCCGCCGAGCGACATGTACGGGGCGCCGGAGACGCCGTTCGTCGCCGAGTTCATCGGCACCATGAACCGCCTCGAGGGAGTCGTCGTCGACGACACGGGCGGGGTCGACCACGGCGGCACGCGGCTGACGATCGAGTCGGCGCGCGGCCGCGCCAGGGGCGAACGAGTGCTCGTGCTCGTCCGGCCGGAATCGCTCACGGTCGAGGCGCTCGACGGCCGCTCGCCGGGAGACAACGAGCTCGCCGGCAGTGTCCTCTCGCACACCTTCCTCGGCCCCGTGACGCGTCTGAAGGTCGTCGGGCCGGGCGCCGACCTGATCGCGGACGTGTCGACGGCGCACGCCGGGTCGCTGCCGGTCGGGTCGAAGGTGGTCGCCCAGGTGCCCACGGGCGACACGCGCCTGCTCAGCCTGGAGGGCGTCGAGGCCGAGCCGATTCCGGAGGAGGCGGGCCCGGCCGACGGAATGTCCGCAGAGCCAGATCCGGACGATCTGTGAACAGCCCGGTGACGCCGAGCCCGGCGAGCTCGCGCATCCGCGCCTCGTCGTTCACCGTGTAAACGGTCGTCTCGAGGCCGAACCGTCGCGCCGCCGCGAGACCGCGCGGGGTGACGCGCCTGTCCTGGAAGCCGGCCGCCCACGCGCCGGCCGCGCCGCGGATCGAGACGCCGAAGCCGACGTGCTGCACGGTGCGCATTGCCGGTCGCAGCCGCCTTACCTCGTCGAGCGCAGGACGTTGGAAGCAGACGACGACGGCTTCGTCGTCGAGCAGCGCGAGCGTGCGGCGGACGAGGTCGTGGCGCCGGTAGCGGCCCGGCGTCTTCAGCTCGACCATCAGCCCGATCCGCCCGCGGCAGACCTCGAGCACCTCCTCGAGCGTCGGCAGGCCGGGCCGCCGCGGCGGGTCGTGCGTGACGACGAGCCGGCCCTCCCGGTCCGCGTGGACGTCGAACTCGACGTAGTCGGCGCCCACCGCGATCGCGCGCTCGAACCCGGGCAGCGTGTTCTCGGGCAGGTCCCACGACGCCCCGCGGTGCGCGATCACGAGCGGCTGCGCCAATCCGGCGACGAGCCTACCCTGTCGCCGTGCCCGCCTTTGCCTTCGCGCTCGCGCTCACGGCGGCGTTCGTCCATGCGCTGTGGAACGTGTTGCTCGCGCGGGCCCGCGACCCCCAGGCGGCGACGGCGGTCGCACTGCTCGTCGCCGTGGTCGTCTTCGCGCCGGTCGCCGCGCTGACATGGGACGTGCGGCCGGGCGTGTGGCCGTTCCTCGTCGTGTCGAGCTGCCTTCAGCTCCTCTACTTCGTTCTGCTCGCCGCCGCCTATCGCCGCGCGCCGCTCTCGGTCGTCTACCCGATGGCGAGAGGAGCGGCGCCCGTGCTCGTGCTCCTGATCGGCGTCGTCGTCCTCGGCAAGTCGAGCTCCTGGGGACAGGTGGCCGGCGTGCTGCTCGTCGGGGCGGGCATCCTGCTCGTGCGAGGCGTCCGTCGCGGCGGGGACGCGGGAGCGGTGTCGTTCGGCCTGGCCATCGCCACCTGCATCGCCGCGTACACGCTCGTCGACAAGCACGGGATCACGCACGCGGCCCCGATCTCGTACCTCGAGCTGACGATGATCATGCCCTCGCTCGCGTACGCGGCGGCGATGTGGCGGACAAAGGGTGCGCCGGCGCTCCGAGCCGAGCTCGGCGCGAGCACGGTGGCGGCCGGCATCGCGACGTTCACCGCGTACGCGCTCGTCCTCGCCGCGCTCGAGCGCGCGTCGGCAGCCTCGGTCGCCGCGGTCCGCGAGACGAGCGTGGTGATCGCAGCCCTTCTCGCAGGCAAGGTGCTCTCCGAGCGCGTCGGCCCGGTACGCCTCGCCGGCGCCGTGCTGGTCGCGGCAGGCGTCGCGCTCGTCAGCCTGGCCTAGATACGCTCGCTCGCATGGCCCTCGCCGTCTGCTTCGACTTCAACGGCACGCTCTCGCACGACGAGCCGATCCTGTGCGAGATCTTCGTCGAGCTCTTCGCCGAGCACGGCAAGCCACTGTCAGCGCAGGAGTATTTCGACCAGCTCGCCGGCCTCTCCGACCCGGAGATCGTCCGCACCTGGCTCGGCCGCGACCATCCCGACGTCGACGAGGTGATCGAGCAGCGCGTGGCTCGCTACTGTGCCGCGGTCGCAGACGGGTCGACGGTGCCCGAGAGCGTCCGCGCGGCCGTGCGGCACGCGGCGTCGCGGGTGCCGGTCGCCGTCGTGACCGGGGCGGCGCGCGCGGAGGTCGAGCCGGTGCTCGAGGCGGCCGGGCTCTCCGCCTCGATCGGCGCGATCGTGTCCTCGGACGACGTCGTCGAGGGCAAACCGCATCCCGAGGGCTACCTGCGCGCGCTCGACGTACTCGGTGTCGGCCCGGTCGGCCCGGGCGAGGCGGTCGCGTTCGAGGACACCGAGGCGGGTGTCGCGTCGGCCAAGGCGGCCGGCTTCCGCTGCCTGGCCGTGCTCGGGACGCTCGACCCTCACCGGCTCGCAGCCGCCGACGAGATCGTCCCCGCCATCGACGTTCCGCTCCTCGACCGGGTGCTCGCGTCGTGAAGATCGTCGGCGTCGACGTCTTCGGGTACGAACTCCGGTACCGCCACGGGAGCTACGTCATGTCGGGCGGCCGCGCGATCGAGGCGCTGCCGAGCACGGTCGTGCGCATCCGGACGGACGAGGGGATCGAGGGCTTCGGCGAGACGTGTCCGCTCGGCCCCGCGTACCTGCCTGCGTTCGGGGAGGGTGCGCGGGCTGCGCTGCGTGAGCTCCTGCCTGCGCTCGTCGGCCTCGATCCCTGCAACCTCGCGCTCGTGAACGAGGCGATGGACCGTGCCCTGCGCGGCCACGAGTACGCAAAGAGCGCCGTCGACGTCGCTTGCTGGGACGTGCTCGGCAAGGCCACGGGTCAGTCGGTCGCGAAGCTGCTCGGCGGGCTGCGGCAGGAGAGCTATCCGCTCTACATCGCGGTGCCGCTCGGGCCTGCCGAGGCGATGGTCGAGCACGTGCGGGAGCGTGTCGCCGAGGGCATCCACCGCTTCCAGCTCAAGCTCGGGGGCGACCCGCAGGAGGACGCGCGACGGGTGGCGGCCGTCGTCGAGGCGACCGGGGACGACGAGATCGTGATCGCGGACGCGAACGGCGGCTACCGCCTCCAGGACGCCGTCGTCGCCGCGCGGCTGCTCGAGGGCATGCCGCGCACGTTCTACGAGCAGCCGTGCGCGAGCCTCGAGGAGTGCCTCTACGTCCGCAGGCTGACGACGCTGCCGATGATTCTCGACGAGTCGATCACGGACGTGCACTCGCTCCTGCGCGCCTGGTCGGCGAACGGGATGGAGGCGATCAACCTCAAAGTGAGCAAGGTCGGCGGCCTGACGAGAGCGAAGCGCGTCCGCGACCTGGCCGACGAGCTCGGGCTACGCATGACGATCGAGGACACGTGGGGCGGCGACATCGTGACGGCGGCCGTCAGCCACCTCGCCGGGAGCACGAGCCCGGGGGCGCTCTTCACCGTCTCGTTCATGAACGACTGGACGCTCGAGCACGTCGCCGGCTACCAGCCACGCTCGGAGCACGGCGTCGGCCGAACGCCCACCGGGCCCGGACTCGGCATCGAGGTCGACCTCGAGCTCCTCGGCGACCCGCTCTTCACGGTGCAATGAGCCGCTTCGCCGAACTGCTCAGCGAGCGCGGGGTGCTCGTGGCCGACGGGGCCACCGGCACGAGCTACCAGGAGCGCGGCCTCGAGATCGGCGAGGCGCCCGAGGAGTGGCTGTTCAAATCACCGGAGCGCGTGATCGAGCTGCACCGGGCGTTCGTCGAGGCCGGCGCCGACCTGCTGCTCACGGACACGTTCGGCGCGACGCCGCTCCGCCTCCAGCACACTTCGCTCGTCGGGCGCGTCCGCGACGTGAACATGCGCGCGGTCGAGCTCGCCCGCGAGGCCGCCGGCAACCACGTGCTCGTCGCGGGCTCGATGGGCCCGACCGGCCACCTGTTCGAGCCGCTCGGCCCGCTCACCCGCGCGGCGTGTGTCGAGAACTACGCCGAGCAGGCGGGCGCGCTCGCATGCGACGCCGACCTGCTCCTCCTGGAGACGTTCTTCTCGCTCGACGAGGCGCTGGCCGCGATCGAGGGCACGCGGCGGGCGAGCGACCTCCCGCTCGTCGTCACCTTCAGCTTCGACCAGGGCACGCGCACGATGATGGGGCACTCGCCGACGCACGTGGCCGAGGCGATCCTCCCGCTCGGCGTCGCAGCGATCGGCGCCAACTGCGGCAAGTCGCTCGCCGACGCCGATGTCGTTGCCGCCGAATTCGTCGACCTCGCCGGCGACGTGCCGGTCTGGATCAAGCCGAATGCGGGCGTCCCGAAGATCGTGGGCGACCAGGTCGTCTACGAGGCCGGCCCGACCACCCTGGCGGCACACGTTCGGCGCTACGTCGAGCAGGGCGCGCGAATCGTCGGCGGCTGCTGCGGCTCGACGCCCGAGCACGTGGCCGCGATCGCCCGGGCGGTCGCGGACATCTGAGACGATCGGGGTGCCGGGTCGAGCCCGGCACCCCGGAGTCGTCTTCTTAGCGGCTCAGGAAGTCCAGGCCTTGACCCTGGCCTGGTTCGCCTTCACCCAGGTCGCGGCCGCCTTGTCCGGGTCCATGTGCTTCCCGGCGATCAGTCCGGCGACCACGTTCTGGTCGGCGTTCGTCCACTTCCACTTCTTCAGGAACTTGACGGCGGGCGAGCCGCTCGTCGCGAACTTCTTGCTGAAGAACTTCTGCAGGATGTAGGTCGGGTACGCGCACGCGTACTTCTTCGGGTCGCCGCCCTTGGTCTCGTCGTCCTGGCAGCCCGCGAAGCGCGGCGGGAGCTTCACCTGGTCGAGCTTGTAGGTGGCGTTCAGGTACTGCGGGTCGTACCAGTAGAACAGCACGGGCTTGTGCTGCTTGTAGAGCTGCGTCCAGCGGGCGACCTGCGCAGCCTCCGCGCCGACGCTGACGAACTTGAGGTTGAGTCCGAGCGCCTTGATCAGCGTCCGGTCCTTCTGCTGGTACGAGGGATCCCCTCCGAGGAACATCCCCTGCGATCCCGACTCGGGGCTCTTGAAAATCGTCTCCTTGCCCTTCAGCCCCTTCCAGGTCTTGAACTGCGGGTACTGCTTCATCAGGTAGTCCGGGATGTACCAGCCAATCACGCCGATGACGCCGTTCGGGCCCTCGGCGACGACCGACTTCTGCTTCGCGACGTACTGCTTCTGCTGGGTGACGTGGCCCCAGTCCTCGAGGACCGCGTCCGTCTTGCCGTCCGCCATCGCCTGGTAGACGGGGACCTCGGTGATCTGCGTGATCTTCACCTTGCAGCCGAGGTTGTGCTCGAGCACGTACTTGGCCACGTACGTGTTGGCCGTCGAGCCCGACCAAGCCTGCTCGTTCAGCGTGACCGTGCCGCACGAGTTGCCGGCCGTCGCGCTGTTGACGCCCGCGACCGCGATCACGGCCACGCTCAGCGCGAGCAGCGGCAGGAGCAACCTGCTCCGCCGCATCAGGTGCTTCGACATACAGCCCTCCTCCATTGGTTCGTCAACGACTTCCCTCCAAACGCGCCTGCCTGTTACCCCGGGTGACGCGGTCGAGCGCGATGCCGAGCGCGAGGATCGCGATCGACGCCACGACGCCCGCCCCGAACTGGCCCTGCTGCAATCCGTACGCGACCTCGTAGCCGAGACCGCCCGATCCGACGAGCCCGCCGATGACGACGACGGCGAGCACCATGATGATGCCCTGATTCACGCCGAGCATGATCGCCTCGCGTGCGAGCGGGATCTTCACCTTCATCAGCACCTGCCCACGCGTCGCGCCGAACGACTGCGCCGCCTCGACCGTGTTCGCCGGCACGTCGCGAACGCCGGCCGACACGAGCCGGATCACGACCGGGGCCGCGTACAGCACGCCCGCGATGATCCCCGGCACGTACGAGATCGGGAACAGGTAGACGAACGGGATCAGGTAGACGAGCTGCGGCAGCGTCTGCAGGACGTCGAGTACCGGCCGGACCGCCTTCTCCGCCCGCTTGCTCTCGGCCACCCAGACGCCGACCGGGAAGGCGACGACCATTGTCAGGACGAGCGCGACGACGACCTGCGACGCCGTGTTCATCCCGTTGTCCCACTCGCCGACGACGCCGATGACGCTCAGCATCGCGAAGGTCGTCACCGCCGGCCGCCAGCCCGAGATCAGGAATGCGATCAGCGTCAGGCCTGCGAGCATGAGCGGCGCCGGCGTCTGGGTGAAGAAGTTCAGCAGCGGCTGCAGCACGTTCTCGACGAGGTGGTTCCCGATCCAGCTCGTGACGGTGAAGATGAAGGTCGTCGGGTCCTCGATGTAGTTGAGCACGCTCTGGATCTTCGCCTCGATCCAGGCAGGCGCGTTCCCGACGTTGACGTACACGGAGCCCGCGTCCAGCGCGTAGGCGATTCCGACCGAGAGCCCGATCGCAAGGGCGGTGGCGGCGGTCTCGACCCGGAGGCGTCGACGCTTCGCGTCGGTGACGTGCGCCCGTACCGGATCCGTCCGTTCCGCCATCGCCTCGGTCGAGCGGTCGATCGAGATCGCCATGATCACGATCGCGGCGCCCGCGAGGACTGCGATCGCCGGGTTCGTGTTCAGGCCTCCCGTGACCAGACCGCCGAGTCCCGGATCCGTGTTGATCAGGCTCGCGATCACGACCATCGACAGCGCGAACAGGATCGTCTGGTTGACGGACAGGAGGAGCATCTTGCGGGCCAGGGGGATCTGCACCTTCGTCAGCATCTGCCGACGGGTCGAGCCCATCGCGGCGGCGGCCTCGACCGTGTTTCCCGGCACGCCGCGGATGCCGAGCGCTGTGATCCGAATCGCGACGGGAACCGAATAGATCATCGTCGTTATGACCGCCGCCCCCGGGCCGACCGAGAACAGGATCACGATCGGCATCAGGTAGGCGAAGGCCGGGACGATCTGCATCGCGTCGAGCAGCGGCGTGATCGAGCGGAGGAACCGGTCCGAGCGGCCGGCGACGATCCCGAGCGGGATGCCGACGGCGAGCGACAGGGTCACGGCGGCGAAGACGAGGGAGAACGTCTGCACCGCCGGCTCCCAGAGCCCCATGACCGCGAAGGACAGGAACGCGGCGAGCACCCACAGCGCTGCGCGGACACCTCCGAAGCGGAGCGAGACGAGCACGCCGAGCGCGAGCGTCCCGACCCAGGTCAGGTCGTGGAACAGCGACGAGAGCGCCGAGACGTAGTCGCCGAGGCCGGTCGAGATCCCGTTCAGGATCGTGAAGATCACGCTCGGATTCGCCGCGCTCTGCTGGTCCGAGAGCCAGCTCTGGAAGTTGTTGAGATCGGTGGGCAGCGACTTCCACTCGAGCGCCGCCGGCCACGGATACCCGCCCGGCCAGGCCTCGTACGCGATCACGAGCCCCACGACGACGAGGCCCGCGAGGACGAAGCGGTTGCGCCACCACGGCCGGGCGGCCGGGATCGCGACCCGCGAGACGCGTTCGGCCGCGACGGCCATGGCTAGGCGTGCTCCCCGGCGATCGCCTGCAGCGCGCCGTCTCGGTCGACGACACCGACCACCACGTCGCCCTCGACCGCGCAGACCGGCCGCTCGTTGCCCGCGATCACGGGGACGGCGTCGCGCACGGTCGTCCCGACGTCGAGCCTGGGGCCGTCCTCCTCCCCGGGCCTCGCCGGGCGCATGATCCAGCGCAGCGTCAGGACGTGGCTGCGGGGGATGTCGCGCACGAAGTTGGCGACGTAGTCGTCCGCCGGCGAGCCGACGACCTCCTCGGGCGTGCCGACCTGGACGAAGCGGCCGTCGCGCATGATCGCGATCCGGTCGCCGAGCCGGAGCGCCTCGGGCAGGTCGTGCGTGATGAAGATCATCGTCTTGCCGGTCTCCTCCTGCAGCCGGCAGACCTCGTCCTGCATGTCACGGCGGATCAGCGGGTCGAGCGCGCTGAACGGCTCGTCGTAGAGCATCACCTTTGGGTCGACCGCGAAGGCGCGCGCGACGCCGACGCGCTGCTGCATGCCGCCCGAGAGCTGGTCCGGGAACTGGTTGGCGGCGTCCTCGAGCCCGACGAGGCGCAGCATCTCGGCCGCCCGCTCGAGCCGCTTCGCCTTCGGGACGCCCTGCACCTCGAGACCGAACGCGACGTTGTCGATGACGCGCCGGTGCGCGAGCAGGCCGAAGTGCTGGAAGACCATCGAGACGTCGTGGCGGCGGAGCTCGCGGAGCTCGGACGGCGACGCCGCCATCACGTCGCGCCCGGTGATCTCGATCGCCCCTGCGGTCGGCTCGATCAGCCGGATCAGCGTGCGGACGAGCGTCGACTTCCCCGAGCCGGACAGGCCCATGACGACGAACACCTCGCCGGGCCAGACGTGAAGCGACACGTCCCGCACGGCCGCCACGCAGCCCGTCTTCTCGCGCAGCTCGCCGCGCGGGAGATCGGCGTCCGCGCTGCCGATGATCTTCTCCGCGTTCGGGCCGAAGACCTTCCACACGCCGTCGGCGCGAATCAGCGGAGCCGGGCGCTGCTCGCCGGTCTGGCTCGAGCCGGGCCCGGGCGCGTCGGCGGTCACCGCGGCCGCCGTCATGCGAAGCACCTGGTCAGAGGGTCACCGTACCCCCGGGTGGCGGCGATGACAAGCGCGATACGCTCTCGACCCTCGACCCCGACGGAGAGCGAAGGAGGCCGTTGCCAGATCAGCCCGAGACCGCCGGTTCCCTGCCCTCGACGGCGCGCGCGATCGTGATCGGCGCCGGCATCGTCGGCAACAGCCTCGCCTACCACCTGGCGAGCCTCGGCTGGCGCGATCTCGTGCTCCTCGACAAGGGCCCGCTCCCGAACCCGGGCGGCTCGACCGGCCACGCCTCCAACTTCATCTACCCGGTCGACCACTCCAAGGAGATGACACAGCTGACGCTCGAGAGCATGCGCCAGTACGAGGAGCTCGGCGTCTTCACCGAGAGCGGCGGCCTCGAGGTCGCGCGGACGGAGGAGCGCATCCAGGAGCTGCACCGGCGGGTCACGTCCGCGAAGGCCTGGGGCGTCGAGCCCGTCTCGATCGTGTCGCCGTCCGAGGTGAAGGAGCTCGTCCCCTTCCTGGACGAGACGGTGATCCTGGGCGGCTTCTACTCGCCGACTGTCGGCGTCGTCGACTCGCTGCGCGCGGGCACGATCATGCGCGAGCACGCGCAGGAGCTGGGTGCGCTGACGGTGGCGGCGAACACCGAGGTGCTCGGGATCGACGTCGAGCACGGCCGCGTGCGCCGCGTCCGCACGACGCGCGGCGACGTCGAGGCCGAGTACGTCGTGATCTGCTGCGGCTGCTGGAGCCCGCGCCTGGCGCGAATGGCGGGCGCGTCGATCCCGCTCACGCCCGCGGTGCACCAGATGATCGACGTCGGGCCGGTGCCGAGGTTCGCGGGCGCGACCGGGATGATCGAGTTCCCGATCGTCCGCGACATGGACACGAACATGTACGAGCGCCAGGACGGGACCGGGCTCGAGATCGGCTCCTACGCGCACCGCCCGATCCTCCACGACCCGGACGAGATCCCCTCCGTAGAGGAGGCGGCGCTGTCGCCGACCGAGTTCCCGTTCACGCAGGCCGACTTCACGCTGCAGATGGAGCAGGCGCTCGAGCTGATGCCCGAGATCGTCGGCGACGAGGCCGTCGGCGTGAAGTACGCCGTCAACGGGATCCTCTCGCTGACGCCCGACGGACTGCCGCTCCTCGGCGAGACGCCCGAGGCGAAGGGCCTGTGGTCGGCCGCCGCCGTCTGGGTGAAGGAGGGCCCCGGCATCGGCAAGTCGGTCGCCGAGTGGATGGTGCACGGCCAGCCCGAGATCGACCTCCAGTCGTCGGACATCGCGCGCTTCTACGAGCACCAGAAGACGGCGACGCACGTGAAGGCGCGCGCGGCCGAGGGGTTCAACAAGACGTACGGGATCGTGCACCCGTCCGAGCAGTGGGAGTCGAACCGGAACGTGCGCCTGTCGCCGTTCTACGAGCGCGAGCGCGCCCTCGGCGCCGTCTTCTTCGAGACCGCGGGCTGGGAGCGGCCGCACTGGTACGAGTCGAACGCGCCCCTGCTCGAGGAGTACGGCGAGCGGGTCAACCGCCGCGAGGCGGAGTGGGACTCGCGCTGGTGGTCGCCGATCATCAACGCCGAGCATCTGGCGATGCGCGACCGCGCGGCGATGTTCGACCTCACCGCCTTCGTCGTCTTCGACGTCTCAGGGCCGGGCGCGCTCGCCTCCGTGCAACGCGTCGCGACGCGGCAGATGGACGTCGCGCTCGGGCGGGTCGTGTACACGCCCGTGCTCTCGCAGTCGGGCGGCTTCAGGTCGGATCTCACGATCATGCGGCTCGGCGACGAGCAGTTCCGCGTCGTCACGGGCGGCGCGCACGGCATGGCGGACATGAAGTGGTTCTCGGACCACCTGCCCGAGGACGGCTCGGCGCAGGTCACCGACGTCACCTCGGCGTGGTGCACGCTCGGCCTCTGGGGCCCCCGCTCACGCGACATTCTCGCGAGCCTCACCCGCGACGACGTCTCGCACGAGGGCTTCCCGTTCGCGACCTGCAAGACGATCGAGACCGGGCCGCTGCGCGTGCTCGCGTCGCGCATCTCCTACGTGGGCGACCTCGGCTGGGAGCTGTACGTGCCGATCGAGCAGGGCGCGCGCCTGTGGGACCTCGTCGCCGAGGCGGGCGCGCCGCACGGGATCGTCCCTGCCGGGATCGGCGTCTACGGGACGACCGGCCGGCTCGAGAAGTGCTACCGCGCGTTCGGCTTCGAACTCGACGACGACTACGACGTGATCGAGGCCGGCATGGCCTGGGGCAAGGTCAAGGACGAGGACTTCGTCGGCAAGGAGGCGCACGTCGCGCAGCGCGAGGCCGAGCCGGCGGCGACGCTCTGCACGCTGACGGTCGACGACCACACGTCGAGCTCCGGCGTGAAGCGGTACATGCTCGGCCGCGAGCCGGTCCTGACCCGCGACGGCAAGCCGATCACCGACGCGAAGGGACGCCGCTCGCACGTCACGTCGGCGGGTGCCGGCCCCTCGATCGGCAAGCACATCCTCATGTCCTACCTGCCGCCCGAGCACGCGAACGAGGGCGAGTCTCTGCTCGTCGAGTACCTCGGCGAGCGCTATCCCGTGACCGTCGACGTCGTCGGATCGGCGCCGATCTTCGATCCCGAGAACACGCGGATCCGGTCATGAGGCTCCTGGTTTGTGTGAAGCGCGTTCCGATCACGGGCGGGAAGATCGTGCTCACGGACGACGAGCAGGCGATCCGGACGCTGCACCTCGGCTTCACGATCAGCCCGCACGAGGAGTGCGGCGTCGAGGAGGCGGTGCGCATCGTCGAGCAGGGCGGCGGCGAGTCGGTCGTGCTCACGCTCGGGCCGCCGGAGGCCGAGGAGCAACTCCGTGAGTGCCTCGCGATCGGCGCCGACCGCGCGATCCACCTCGTCACGGACGAGCAGGAGTGGGACGCGCAGGCGACCGCTGCGGCGATCGTCGAGGCGGTGCGCGAAGAGGAGCCCTTCGACCTGATCGTGTTCGGCAACGAGTCGGCCGATGCGGGCGGCTACCAGGTCGGGATCCGCGTCGCCTACGCGCTCGGGCTGCCGGTCGTGACCGGCCTCAAGGGCCTGACCGTCGAGAACGGGCGTGTTCGCGGCGAGCAGGAGGCGGCGGGCGGACGCGACGTCTACGACGTGCCGCTGCCCGCGGTCGTGACCGTGCTCGAGGGGCTGAACCTGCCGCGCTACCCGTCCGTTCCGGCCAAGCTCCGCGCCGGCCGCAAGCCGGTCGAGACGCGCACGCCCACCCGGCCCAAGCCGAAGCTCGAGAAGCTGCGCCTCATCGTCACGCCCGGCCAGGGCAAGCAGGCGGAGATCCTCGGCACCGGCCCGGAAGCGGCGCCCAGAGTGGTCGAGGTCATGCAACAGATCGGAGTCGCATGACCCCCCACCGGTCCTTCCAGGCAACACTGTGTTGCAAAGTTTCGGAGGTGCCGGCTTGACCGCGCTGGTCTTCGTCGAGCCGGGGGACGAGCTGTCGTTGCAGGCGCTCGGCTTTGCTCGCGGGCTCGGTGAGGTCCGTGCCGTGTCCGTCGACGGGGCCTATGCGCCCGCGGCCTGGGCGGGAGCGATCGCCGCCGCCGCGGACGGTGCCGATGCGATCGTCGCTCCGGGGTCGGAGCGTGGGAACGAGGTGCTGGCCCACGTCGCCGCGCGGCTCGACCAGCCCTTTGCCGCGAACGTGACCCGGATCGACGGAGACGTCGTCACGCGCCAGCGCTGGGGCGGCAGCCTGCTCGAGGAGGCACGGGTGCACGGCTCGCCGCTGATCCTCTCCGTCGCGCCGCACGCATACGCGGCCGACGAGGCCGGAGCGCCCGTCGAGACACTCGTTGCGGCGGCCGGCGCGTCGCCGCAGGTCGTCGACAGGGTCGAGGCGGCGACGGGCGGCGTCTCACTCGCCGAGGCGAAGGTCGTCGTCAGCGGCGGCCGCGGCGTCGGCTCGGCGGAGGGCTTCGCGATCATCGAGGAGCTCGCCGGCCTGCTCGGCGGCGCGGTCGGCTGCTCGCGCGTCGTCACGAGCGCCGGCTGGCGCCCGCACACGAATCAGGTCGGCCAGACCGGCACGAAGATCTCGCCCGACCTCTACGTGGCCTGCGGCATCAGCGGCGCCACGCAGCACATCGCCGGGTGCAAAGGGGCGAAGAAGATCCTCGCGATCAACGCCGACCCGGAGGCGCCGATCCTCGCGAGCGCCGACTACGCCGTCATCGGCGACCTGCACGAGATCGTGCCCGCCATCTCGGCGGAGCTGAGAAAGGCGCGAGGGGCATAGACACCCTGGCGGGCGCGCTCGGGCTGGCAGCGCTGCTCGCTGTCGCAGGTGGGCTCTTCGTCCGCCGCGTGCTCTTTCTCACCGGACTCGTCCGCGGCGCCCGACCGGTCACGCGCTCGGGTGACGTGCCGCGCCGCGCACGCAACGAGGCGGTGCTCGTACTCGGCCAGCGCAAGCTGCTCGACCGGCTCGTGCCCGGCCTCATGCATGCGTTCATCTTCTGGGGCTTCATCATCCTGTTCCCGACGATCGTGATGGCGCTGATCAGCGCCGTCGACCAGGATCAGACACTCCCGTGGCTCGGCCGGCAGGGCTGGTTCATGGCCCTCGTCGACGTGTTCGTGATCCTCGTGCTGCTCGGCGTTTTGACGGCATTCGTGATCCGGAAGCTCGTCCGGCCCGCGCGCTTCGAAGGCTCGCACCGGGGCGAGGCCGACCTGATCCTGGCGCTGATCGCCGGGGTGGTGTTGACCCTGCTCGGCTGGCACGCGGCCAGGATCGCCGCCGGACTGAACGAGTGGCCGGCGCACTGGTCGTTCCTCTCGAACGGCCTCTCGCACGCGTTCAGGACCGGCGAGTCGTCGGAGCGGGGCTTCGTCTGGGCGCACCTGGCGTTCGTCCTCGGCTTCCTCGCCTACCTGCCGTACTCGAAGCACCTGCACATCGCCGTCGCGGCGGTCAACGTCTGGTTCGCCCGGACGCGCGCGCGTGGACGGCTCGAGCCGCTGCGCTTCGACGTACCGGACGAGGAGATGCGCTTCGGTGCCGGCACCGTCGCCGATCTGACCTGGAAGCAGGTGCTGGACGGGTTCTCGTGCACCGAGTGCGGCCGCTGCCAGGACGCGTGCCCGGCCCACGCGACCGGCAAGATCCTCTCGCCGAAGCTCCTGATCATGGGCATCCGCGACCAGGTCTTCTCCCGTAGCGAGGCGCCGATCGCCGGCAACGGCGTACCCGAGGACATGATCTGGGACTGCGTCACATGCGGCGCCTGCGTCGAGGTCTGCCCGGTGTCGATCGAGCACGTCGACCACATCGTCGACCTGCGCCGCCACCTGGTCATGGTCGAGTCGAGCTTCCCCGCCGAGGCCGAGCCGATGCTGCGCGACGTCGAGCGCTCGTCCAACCCCTGGGGCAAGCCGCAGACCGAGCGGGCCGCCTGGGCGGAGGAGCTGGGCGTGCGCGTGCTCGAGCCCGGCGATCCGACTCGCCGGAGGTCCTCTACTGGGTCGGCTGCGCGGCCTCCTTCGACGAGCGCGCGCGCCTCGCCGCCGAATCGACGGCGAAGCTCCTCCAGGCGGCCGGCGTCGACTTCGCGATCCTCGGCCCGCGCGAGTCCTGTACCGGCGACCCCGCGCGACGGATGGGCAACGAATACGTCTTCCAGGCGTTCGCAGAGCAGAACGTGGCCACGTTGGACGAAGCCGGCGTGACGAAGATCGTCGCCAGCTGCCCGCATTGCTTCAACACGCTCGCGAACGAGTACCCGGACTTCGGCGGCCGCTACGAGGTCGTCCACCACACGGAGCTGCTCGCCGACCTCGTCCGCGAGGGCCGGCTCGCGCCGGCCGGCGACGCGGGCTCGATCACCTACCACGACTCCTGCTACCTGGCCCGGCACAACGACGTCCGGAGCGCGCCGCGCGAGCTCGTCGCCGCCGTCGGCACGCCGGTCGAGATGGGCCGAAGCGGCAAGCAGACGTTCTGCTGCGGCGCCGGCGGCGCGCACATGTGGATGGAGGAGCGCGGCAGCGGGATCAACGAGGAGCGCGTCCGCGAGGCCGCGGAGACCGGCGCCGACACGCTCGCGGTCGCCTGCCCGTTCTGCACCGTGATGCTGGACGACGGCGTCCGCGCGAGCGGCAAGGAACTGCGGGTCGTGGACGTGTCGACGTTGCTCGTGGAGTCGCTGCCGACCGGGCCGGCGTGATCGTCGGCTCGGACACCTCGATCTCGTCTGCCACGACCTCGAGCGCTCGCTCGCGTTCTACCGCGCAGTCCTCGGGCCGCTCGGCCTGCAGGAGCCGGTGCTGTTCGAGGGCGAGCGCGGCGAGTCGATCCACTACCTGCGCTTCCCGGCCCCCGGCTCCGGCTCGCTCGGTCTGCGGCAGGCGCTCGAGGAGCAGCCGTTCGAGCTGTACGCGCCGGGCTTCCACCACCTCGCGCTGGCCGTCGAGACGCGGGCCGACGTCGACCTTGCCCACGCCGGAGCGGTCGCGGCCGGCGCCGAGATGCTGCACGTGCCGCACGTCTTCCCGCAGTACCACCCGGACTACTACGCGACGTTCTTCCTCGACCCGGACGGCTTCCGGATCGAGGTCGCGAGCGCACGCGACGCGCGACTCTGACACTGCGCTCTTACGAAGTGCTTGCTCGTTTCTTGGACGATTCTTAGCCGCGGCTGCTCGGATAGACGCTCCCCCTAGTGCCGGCGGCGGACCCGGCGGCCGACTCAGAACACGGAAGGAACTCGCATGCGAAGAAGGCTCTCCCGGCCCCTTGCACGAGGAGCCGTTCTCGCGATCGGACTGGCCGCGCTCGCCGGATCGCTCGCAGGCGCTGCCTCGGCGAACACCGGACGGACGACGCTTCGGCACGGCCGGGTTCGGCCGGTGACCCTGATGCACGACTCGATCGCGAGCTCGAACTGGGCCGGCTACGCGGTGACGCCCACAGCCGGCGGGACGGTCTCGTCGTTCTCGAACGTCTTCGGGACGTGGGTGCAGCCGACGGTCAGCTGCACTTCGGGCACCAACTCCTACTCGGCCTTCTGGGTCGGCCTCGGCGGGCTGATCCAGGGCGCGACCTCGCTCGAGCAGATCGGCACCGACGCGAACTGCACGGCGGCCGGCACGCCGGTGTACTCGGCGTGGTACGAGATCCTTCCCGCGGCTCCGGTCACGCTCAGGCTCGCGGTCAGGCCCGGCGACACGGTCTCGGCCGCGGTGACGGTCAGCGGCAAGACCGTCTCGATGCGGCTGCGCAACCTCACGCTCCACACCGTCGTGAACAAGAAGGTGAAGATGGCGGCGCCCGATCTGTCCTCCGCGGAGTGGGTCGCCGAGGCACCGGCGGCGTGCAACGGCTCCGGCCGCTGCACGACGTTGCCGCTCGCGAACTTCGGCTCGGTCGACTTCCTCCAGGCGGCCGCCACCGGGTCGCGCCATTCCGGGTTGATCTCGGACCCGTCCTGGACATCGATACCGATCAGCCTCGACGGCTCGCGAGGCCCGACGTTCGGACGCTTCGGGACTGGTGGAGCGTCGGCGAGCGCCCAGCCGAGCGTGCTCTCGGGCACCGGCTCCTTCTCGGTGGCCTGGCAAGCGCCGCTCACCCCGGGCGCGTAGCAGGACCTGTCACGGCGGGGCTCCGGGCATGTTCTCGGAGCTTCGCTGATCGGCCTCGCTTGACGCGCGTGGAACTGATGTTCCACAATATGGGCCGATGGCGACCGAGAGTGGCACACAGGCGATCGACAGGGCGGCGCAGCTGCTCGTGCGCGTCGTCGAGTCGCCCCGGCCGCTCGGGGTGAACGAGCTCGCCGAGCGGTCCGGACTGCCGCGCAGCACGACATCGCGGCTCGTCGGTGCGCTCGAGCGGCAGGGGCTCGTGCAGCGGCTCGGCGACCGCGGGCGATTTCGCCCCGGGCCGGTGCTGCTCCGCTTCGCGTCGCGCGACGGCGCCGAGAGCCTGGTCGAGCTCGCCGGGCCGAGCCTGCGCCGGCTCGCCGACGCCTCCGGCGAGACGATCAACCTCGCCGTCCCGGGCCCGGGCGGCGTCGAGCACCTCGCCCAGGAGGACACGGCCCACTTCGTCGGCGTCACCGACTGGGTCGGCCGGCGCGTCCCCTTCGAGCAGGCTGCGAACGGCAAGTGCTTCCTCGCCTTCGGCGGCGCCGAGGACGTCACGCCCGAGCTGCAGCGCGTCCGAGCGCGCGGCTACGCGACGAGCGTCGACGAGCTCGAGGTCGGCCTGACGGCGATGGCCGCGCCGGTGCTCGCCTTGGACGGCACCGCGATCGCCGCGCTCTCCATCTCCGGGCCGACGGCCCGCCTCACCTCCGACCGCATCACCGGGCTCGCGCCGCTCCTCGTCGAGGAGGCACGCGCGCTGGCGGCGCGGCTCGGCCACGTAAACGACGCACGAGGAGCGGCATGACGCACGAGGAGATCCTCCAGGGGCTGTACGACAACACGCTGGTCGGCAACGCACCCGAAGTGCGCGACCTGGTCAACCAGGGGCTCGCGGACGACCTCGAGCCGGAGAAGATGCTCTACGAAGGTCTGATCCCGTCGCTCGAGGAGGTCGGCGCTCGGTTCGAGCGCGGCGACTTCTTCGTCCCGGAGATGCTGATCGCCGCCCGCGCGATGCAGGGCGCACTCGACATCCTGCGGCCGCTGCTGGCCGAGACGGGCGCGGCCCAGGTCGGAACGTTCGTCATGGGCACGGTCAAGGGCGACGTCCACGACATCGGCAAGAACCTCGTCAACATCATGCTCGAGGGCGCCGGCTTCACGGTCTACGACCTCGGCGTCAACGTCGCGCCCGAGACCTTCGTCGCGCAGGTGCAGGAGCACAAGCCGGAGATCGTCGGCTTCTCGGCCTTCCTGACGACGACGATGCCGATGTTCAAGGCGAACATCAACGCGCTCGAGAAGGCCGGGATCCGCGACGACGTGATCGTGATGGTCGGCGGCGCGCCGGTGACGCAGGAGTACGCCGACGCGGTCGGGGCCGACGGCTACGCGGCCGACGCCTCCACCGCCGTGCGGCTGGCGAAGGACCTGATCGCGCGCCGGCGGGCGGCCGTCACGGCGTGAACACGAGAGTGTTCACTCGGGGAGGGGGACTCGGGGGAACCGAGAGGTTCCCCCTTGCGGTGCACCGGGGAAACACGGCGTGAACACCGTCATCAGCTCGCGATCGCGGGAGCTCGTGATCGGGCCTGAGCAGCCGTTCTGCGTGATCGGCGAGCGGATCAACCCGACCGGCCGCAAGGTGTTCCAGGCCCAGCTCCAGGCCGGCGACCTCTCGCAGCTCGAGATCGATGTCGCCGAGCAGGTCGCGGGCGGCGCCGACGCGCTCGACGTCAACGTGGGCGACCCGCTCGCGGACGAGATCGGCCTGATGCGCGAGGCGATCGCGCTCGTCCAGGAGCTGACCGACCTGCCGATCTGCATCGACTCCTCGATCATCGAGGCGCTCGAGGCAGGCCTGTCGGCGTACGAGGGCAAGGCGCTCGTCAACTCGGTGACCGGCGAGGACGAGCGGCTGGAGGCGATCCTGCCGATCGTCGCGCGGCACGGCGCTGCCGTGATCGGGCTCGCGAACGACGACGAGATCCCGATGGAGCCGCAGCGGCGCCTCGAGGTGGCGCGGAAGATCGTCTCCGCGGCCGGCGACCACGGCATCCCGCCCGAGGACGTCGTCATCGACCCGCTGGCGATGCCGGTCGGCGCCGAGCCGCGCGCGGTGACGCTCTTCCTCGAGACGGTGCGGCTGATCCGCGACGACCTCGGCGTGAACATGACCTGCGGCGCGTCGAACACGTCCTTCGGGCTCCCGGGACGGCACACGCTCGGCGCCGCGTTCCTCGCCGTCGCGCAGAGCCACGGGCTGACGAGTGCGATCATGGACGCGCGCAACCAGCAGACCGTCGAGGCCGTGCGCGCGACCGACTTCCTGCTCGGCCGCGACGAGTGGGGCGGGCGCTGGATCGCGAGCTACCGGGCCAAGTTGGCGGCGGCGGAGACGGCAGCGGGGTGAGTACTCCCGCTCCTGTCGTCGAGCTCCAGCCCGACCGCGTCCGGCTCACGTTCGAGCAGGCCGACGGCCAGGTGAAGGAGACGCGCGTCCCGGCCGGGACGACGCTCTTCGACGCGGGCAGCTGGAACGGCGTTGCGATCGACTCGACCTGCGGCGGGCACGGCACGTGCAAGAAGTGCAAGGTGCGCGTCGCGTCGGGCTCCGTGCCCATCTCGGCGGTCGACCCGCGCGCGTTCTCGACCGACGAGCTGAAGGCAGGCTGGCGGCTCGCCTGCCGCGCCGAGGCCCGCGCCGATGTCGTCGTCGAGGTCCCGCCGCTGCAGACGCGCCCGAAAGCGGCGCTGGCCGGCGTCGGGCGGCACGTGATCCTTCGCCCGGCGGTGCAGAAGCGCTACCTCGAGCTCGACGAGCCGACGATGGAGGAGCAGACGCCCGACCTCGAGCGTGTGCTCGCGGCGATGGACGACGTCGAGCTGCGCGTCCCGCTCGCCGTCCTGACCGACCTCGGAGGGACGTTGCGCGGGTCGGACTGGAAGGTCACGGCCGTTCTCTGCGACGACGTGCTGATCGACGTCGAGCCGGGAGACACGACCGCACGCCGGTTCGCGCTCGCCTTCGACCTCGGCACGACGACGGTCGTCGCGAACCTGCTCGACCTGGAGACGGGGCAGCCGGCGGCCGTGCGCTCGATGCTGAACAAGCAGCAGCCGTTCGGCGCCGACGTGATCACGCGGATCTCGGCGGTGATGATGGACCCGGAGGCGCTCGGCCGCCTGCGCGCGCACGCGCACGAGACGCTTGCCGAGCTGACCGCTGAGGTGCTGGCGGAGGCTGCAGTCGAGCCGCGCGAGGTCTACGAGGTCGTCGTGGTCGGGAACATGACGATGATCCAGATCGCGCTCGGGATCGATCCCGAGCCGCTGTCGATGGCGCCGTTCACGATCGTCGCGCAGACCATGCCCGCCGCGACCGCCGCGGACTTCGGTCTCGCCGTGCACCCGCGCGCGCCGGCCGTCCTCTTCCCCGCGCTCGGCGCCTACGTCGGCCCCGACATCGTCGCCGGCGTGCTCGCGACCGGGCTGACGCTCGACAAGCGCCTGCGCCTGTTCATCGACGTCGGCACGAACTCCGAGATCGTGCTCGGCTCGTCGTCCAAGGCGCTCGCGACCGCGGCGCCGGCCGGGCCCGCGTTCGAGGCGGCACAGATCAAGTGCGGCATGCGCGCCGCCGACGGCGCAATCGAGGGCGTGAAGATCAAGGGCGGCGAGGTCGAGCTGACGGTGATCGGCGATGTCGAGCCGGTCGGGATCTGCGGCTCCGGGCTCGTCGACGCGGTCGCGGAACTCGTCGGCGCCGGAATCCTCGACGCGAGCGGCAAGTTCGTGCCCGTCGACGGGCCGCTCGCCGAGCGAATGGGCAAGATCGGCGAGGAGAACGTCTTCTACCTCCACGGCGAGGTCTTCCTGTCGCAGCGCGACGTGCGCGAGCTGCAGTTCGCGAAGGCGTCGATCGCGACCGGCTGGACGATCCTCTGCCGCGACTTCGGTATCGATCCCTCCGAGATCGCGCAGGTGCTTCTCGCCGGCTCGTTCGGCTCCTACCTCTCGGCCGCGAGCGCCGTCCGCATCGGCCTCGTGCCCAAGCTGGCGCTGCCGCGGATCGTCTCGGCCGGCAACGTGGCGGGCGAGGGAGCGAAGATCGCCGCGCTGTCGGTGACCGAGCGCGCCGCCGCGCGCGCGGTACTGGACGAGGTGGACTACGTCGAGCTGTCCGGCCGCAGCGACTTCAACGACCTGTTCATCGACCAGCTGGCGTTTCCGACATGAGCCGAACGGTGGTCGCCTGCGGGGCGCTCGCGCTCCAGATCAACAGGATCGCGAAGCGGCGCGGCTGGGACCTCGACGTGCGCCCGGTGCCGCCCGAGCTCCACAACCGGCCGGAGCGGATCCGCGCCGCCGTCGAGGACGCAGCGGCGGGCGACGACGTGGTGGTGGCCTACGCCCACTGCGGCGCCGACCTCGAGGGCTTCCGACGCTTCGAGGGCGCCGACTGCTACGAGGTCTACGGAGCCCACCACGAGCCCGGCGTCTTCTTCCTCACCGACTTCCTCGTCCGCGCCTTCGACCGCGCCGTCGTGCGCCCGCTCGGGCTCGACCGCTACCCGGAGCTCCGCGACGACTACTTCCGCCATTACACGCGCGTCGCCTGGCTGGCGCAGCGGCCGACCCCGGAGCTGCGCGCGAAGGCGGAGCGCGCCGCCGGGATCCTGGGGCTCCCGCTGGAGATTCGCGAGGTCGGCGACTCGGGCCTGGAGGCCGCACTCGAACGGCTGCTCGAAACGGAGGAGGCGACGTGCTGATCAACAAGCTGCCGCGCTACGAGATCCTGTCCGAGGAGGCGGTGGCCACGCTGGACAAGGGCTGGCGCCGCATCGTCTCCGAGCTCGGCATCGAGTTCCTCCACGAGGACGCGCTCGACGCCTTCCGCAAGGCTGGGATGACCGTCGAGGACCAGAAGGTGATCCTCGACCCCGAGTTCGTGCTCGAGCAGGTCGCCAAGGCGCCGCGCGAGTTCGACCTGCAGGCGCGCAACCCGGAGCGCAGCGTCCACATCGGCGGCGACCACATGGTCTTCTCGCCGGTCTACGGCTGCCCGTTCATCCGCGACGGCCTGGAGCGCCGCGACGCGACGCTGGCCGACTTCCAGAACCTGGCCCGACTGGCTCAGAGCTTCCCGCAGCTCGACTCCGTCGGCGGGACGATCTGCGAGCCGAACGACGTGGCACTCGACTCGCGCCACCTGGACATGGTCTTCAACCTCCTGACCCTGTCGGACAAGCCGTTCATGGGCTCGGTCACGTCCGGCCCGAACGCCGCGGACACGATCGCGATGGCGGAGATGGTCTTCGGCCGCGAGTCGATCGAGAAGACGCCCTGCGTGATCTCGCTGATCAACGTCAACTCGCCGCTCCGCTACGACGACCGAATGCTGGCCGCGCTGCTCGAGTACGCGCGCGCGAACCAACCGACGATCGTGACCCCGTTCCTGCTCATGGGCGCCATGTCCCCGGTGAGCGTGGCCTCGGCGCTCGCGCAGCAGCTGGCCGAGGCGCTGGCGGGGATCGCGCTCGTCCAGCTGATCCGGCCCGGCTGCCCCGTCGTCTTCGGCTCCTTCCTGTCCAACACGGACATGCAGTCCGGCTCGCCGAGCTTCGGGACGCCCGAGTCGGCGATCGGCCTCCTCTGCACGGGCCAGATGGCGCGGCACTTCGGGCTGCCCTGGCGCTCGGGCGGCGGGCTGACCTCGAGCCAGGCGGTCGACGCGCAGGCGTCCTACGAGGCGATGATGACGATGCTGCCGACGATGCTCGCCGGGACGAACTACGTGATGCACGCGGCCGGCTGGCTGGAGTCGGGCCTCGTCTCCTGCTTCGAGAAGTTCATCGTCGACGTCGAGATCCTGCGGATGCTGGAGACCGAGTTCACGCCGCTCGAGGTGACCGAGGAGACGCTCGCGTTCTCGGCGCACGAGGAGGTCGGCGCGGGCGGGCACTTCCTCGGTGCCGTGCACACGCTCGAGCGATTCCGCGAGTGCTTCTACCGGCCGCTCCTCTCCTCGACCGCGAACTACGAGCGCTGGCAGCGCGACGGCGGCAAGGACGCGGCCGCTCGCGCGACCGATATCTACAAGCGGACGCTCGAGGAGTACGAGGAGCCGGCGATGGACGGCGAGTTGCGCGCCGAGCTGAAGGCGTACGTCGACCGGCGCCGCACGGAGCTGGGCGACTGAGCGCCACGCGTCCCATGTTCGTGGACGGCGCCTGGGTCGAGGCGGCCTCCGGGGCGACGTTCACCGCCGAGAGCCCGGCCACCGGCGAGACGATCGCCGAGGTGGCGGAGGGCGACCGGGAGGACGCGCGGCGCGCGATCGAGGCGGCCGGCCGTTCGGCCGAGGCATGGGCGCGGCTGACAGCCTTCGAGCGGGCCGAGAAGATGCACGCCGTCGCCGACGTGGTCGAGCGGCGCCGCGACGACCTCGCGCGGACGCTGACGCTCGACCAGGGCAAGCCGCTCAGGGCCGAGGCGTACGACGAGATCGAGGAGCTCCTCCTCTACTGGCGCATGGCGGCCGAGGACGGCAAGCGCCTCGAGGGACGGCTGCCGAACTCGTTCTCGCCCGGCAAGCGGGTCATGCTCGTGCGCCGGCCGCGCGGGGTGATCGGCGTGATCACGCCCTGGAACTGGCCGTACACGATGCCGGCGGAGCTGATCGCGCCCGCTCTCGCCTCGGGGAACGCCGTCGTCTGGACGCCCGCCGCTTCGACGTCGATCGCGGGCATCGCACTCGCCGAGTGCATCGTCGAGGCCGACCTGCCGCCGGGCGTCTTCAACCTCGTCACCGGCCCGGGACGCGTCGTCGGCGACGAGATCGCGCGCAACCCGGGCACGCACGGGATCGGCTTCATCGGCTCGACCGAGACGGGCCGCAAGGTCGCCGAGGCCGGCGCAGGCAAGGCGCTCGTCCTCGAGCTGGGCGGCAACGGGCCGGTGGTCGTCATGGAGGACGCCGACCTCGACGCGGCCGCCGAGGCAACCGTCACCGCCTGCTTCCTCTGCGCCGGGCAAAGCTGCACCGCGGGCGAGCGCCTGCTCGTTCACCGCGACGTGCGCGACGAGTTCGTAGCCAGGCTCGAGCGGCTCGTCGCCGAGCGCGTCGTGCTCGGCGACCCGTTCGCCGACGACACGACGATGGGCCCGCTGAACAACGAGCCGACCGCCGAGAAGATGGACGAGCACGTCGCCGATGCGCTCGAGCGCGGCGCGTCGCTCGTCGCGGGCGGCTCGCGCGCCGAAGGCTTCCCGACCGACCTCTACTGGCAGCCGACGATCCTCGCCGACGTGCCGCCGGGCGCGCTCGTAGCCGTCGAGGAGACCTTCGGCCCCGTCGCGCCGGTCGTCGAGATCGGCTCGCTGGACGAGGCGATCGAGCTCGCAAACGCCTCGCCGTACGGCCTCCTGGCCGCGATCTTCACGGGCGACATCCGCCGCGGCCTCGAGTTCGCCGACCGCGTGCGCACCGGCTGGGTGAACGTGAACGAGTCGTCGAACTACTGGGAGAGCCACCTTCCCTTCGGCGGCCGGTCGGGGACGGCGAGCGGCATCGGTCGCGTCGGCGGCACGGCGCCGATGGAGACGTTCACCGAACTGCAGACCGTCGTCGTCTCGTGACGTCGGCATACGACTTCGTCATCGTGGGCGGCGGCTCCGCCGGCTGCGCGCTCGCGAACCGGCTGTCCGCCGACCCGTCGACAAGCGTGCTCGTGCTCGAGGCCGGCCGGCCGGACTACCCGTGGGACCTCTACATCCACATGCCGGCCGCGCTCTCGTTCCCGATCGGAAACCGCTTCTACGACTGGAAGTACGAGTCCGAGCCCGAGCCGTTCATGCACGACCGCCGCATCTACCACGCGCGCGGCAAGGTGCTCGGCGGGTCGAGCTCGATCAACGGGATGATCTTCCAGCGTGGGAACCCGCTCGACTACGAGCGCTGGGCAGCCGACCCCGGCATGGAGCGCTGGGACTACGCGCACTGCCTGCCGTACTTCAAGCGGATGGAGACCTGCACCGCGGGCGCGGACGAGTGGCGCGGCGGCGACGGGCCGATCGTGCTCGAGCGCGGCGAGGCGGCCAACCCGCTCTTCGGCGCCTTCCTCGAGGCCGCGCAGCAGGCGGGCTACGCGCTCACGGACGATGTGAACGGCGCGCGGCAGGAGGGGTTCGCGACCTTCGACCGGACGATCCGCTCAGGCCGCCGCGTGAGCGCGGCGGTCGCCTACCTCCGCCCCGTGCGGAACCGACCCAACCTGGACGTGCAGTGCCGCCGCTTCGTCACGCGGATCGTGTTCGAGGGGACACGGGCGGTCGGCGTCGAGGTCGCGGGCCGGGGCGTGATCCGGGCCGGCGAGGTGATCCTCTGCGGCGGCGCGATCAATTCGCCACAGCTCCTTCAGCTCTCCGGGATCGGTAACGCCGGCGAGCTCGAGGCGCTCGGCGTGCCGGTCGTGCACGACCTGGCCGGCGTCGGAGAGAACCTCCAGGATCACCTCGAGGTCTACGTCCAGTACGCGTCCAAGCAGCCTGTCTCGCTCGCTCCCGCCTACAAGTTGCGCAACCGGCCGCTCGTCGGACTCCGCTGGCTGCTGTTCAAGAACGGCCCGGGAGCGACGAACCACTTCGAGGCAGGCGGCTTCGCGCGCTCGAACGACGAGGTCGCCTACCCGAACCTGATGTTCCACTTCCTGCCGATCGCCGTCCGCTACGACGGCACCGCGCCGCAGGGGCACGGCTATCAGCTGCACGTCGGGCCGATGTACTCCGACGCGCGGGGCTCCGTGAAGATCGTCTCGACCGACCCCGCGCAACACCCGGCGCTTCGGTTCAACTACCTCTCGACCGACCAGGACCGGCGCGAGTGGGTCGAGGCGATCCACGCTTCCCGGACGATCCTCGGGCAGCCCGCGTTCGCCGCGTTCGACGGCGGCGAGCTGTCGCCTGGAGACGCCGTGCGCAGCGACGAGGAGATCCTCGACTGGGTCGCACGCGACGCCGAGACGGCGCTGCACCCGTCGTGCACATGCCGCATGGGAACCGACGAGCTGTCCGTCGTCGACCCCGAGACGATGCGCGTCCACGGCGTCGACGGGCTGCGCGTCGTCGACGCGTCGGTGATGCCCTACGTCACAAACGGGAACATCTACGCGCCGGTGATGATGGTCGCGGAGAAGGCGGCCGACCTCATCCTCGGTGCGACGCCGCTCGACCCGCTCCGGCTCCCGTTCTACCGTTACGAGCCGGACGCTCTGGCGCGGAACACGGCCGAGTAGTCGAGCCGGCCGAGCCCCTGCTCCTGCGCGTCGCGGTACGCGTCGAGCGCCGCGCGGGCGACACCGGGGTCGACGCCGTGCTCCTCGGCGAGCTCGCAGGCGAGCGCGACGTCCTTGACGATCAGGTCGACCATGAACATCGGCTCGAAGTCGCGGTTCGCGGGATGGGCAGCGTCCGCCCCCGGAAGCGGGAAGCGCGTGCGCAGGACGCGCGAGTCGCCGGTCGAGTGCGTCACGAGCTCGTAGAACGTCGCCGCGTCGATCCCCGCCCGCTCCGCGACCGCACATGCCTCGGCGATCCCGACCATGTTCACGCCCGCCATCAGGTTGTTGCAGAGCTTCACGACCTGGCCCGAGCCCGGCCCGCCGACGCGGACGACGATCGAGCCGAGCGCGCGCAGCAGGGGCTCGACCCGGGCGAATGCCTCTGCCGTGCCGCCGACGAAGACGCTGAGCGTTGCGGCCTCGGCGCCGACAGGGCCGCCGCTGACAGGGGCGTCGAGCGCGTCGATGCCTGCGACGCCGAGCTCGTCGGCGAGCCGGCGCGCGAGCGCGGGCGGGCCGGTGGACATGTCCACGAAGGTCGTGACGCCCGTCCCCGGCAGGCCGCGTGCCACCGCTTCGGCCGCCTCCGGCGACGGCAGCGACGCAATCGCCACCTCCGCGGGCTCGCCGGGCCCGGAACCGCCGAGCGCCTCCACCCGGACGGGGTCGAGATCGTGGCCGATCACCTCGTGCCCCGCCGCGACCAGGTTTCGCGCCATCGGCAGGCCCATCGTCCCGAGCCCGTGGAACGCGACCCGCGTCACCTGTCGATCGGCTCCTTGCCGAAGAAGGTGTTCGAGACCGCGTAGAAGACGGCGATGCCGGCGAAGCAGCAGACGCTCGCGACCGGACTCGCGAACGCGATCAGCGTGGCCGTGAGATAGAGCGGCATGCCCGGCAGATAGCTGCGGGTGATCCCGCTCACCTCCTTCGGGTCCGCGTCCGAGCGCAGGACGTGCAGCCGGCCGTAGTGCCAGAACGCGCTGAAGAAGATCGACAGGTACACGCCCGTGCACCCGTACGCGATCGCGGCCGACTTGGCGCCTTCGTCGCGGATGTGCTCGCCGATCAGGGCGGTGGGGAACGGGATGAAGACGATCCCCATCAGGAGCAGCAGGTTCAGGAACAGGAGCACGCGGTCGGCGCGCGCGAGCTGGTTCATCAGGTGATGGTGGTTGACCCACATGACGCCGATCGTCAGGAAGCTGAAGACGAACGCGGCGTAGTCCGGCCAGTGGTGCGCGAGCCGGTCGTGGATCGCGAGCAGGTTGATCACGAGCAGGGTGATCGCGATCGCGAACACCCCGTCGCTGAACGCGTCCATCCGTGCCTTCGCCATCGCGTCGATAATCCACACCGAGTCGGATGACCGAGATCGACGCGATCCTCGAGCAACTCCTGGCCGCGACCGGCGCCAGCCGGGTCACGCTGCGGCAGGAGGTGACGGGCGACGTCTTTCCCGTCACGCACGAGGCGCTGGCCGACGGCGCTGCGTCGATCAAGGGCGTGGCCACGCCGGACATGGCGCGTCAGCCGGTCGTGCTCGAGGTGCAGCAGGGTCGGCAGGTCGTTCAGGAGGACTGCCTGGCAGCGTCGGAGGAGCCGCACTTCCGCGCGATGCTCGAGCTCTACGGCGGCCTGCGGGCGCAGATCGTGACCCCGGTCGTCCGTGACGGGCGCGTCGCCGCGATCGTCTCGCTGCACCAACTGGGCCACACGCGGCAGTGGGGCCAGGAGGAGATCGACGCGGCGCGAACGGCCGCCGAGCGGGTGGGCGAGCTCCTGTGATCGTCCCGGCCTCGAGCGGCCACAACCGCTGGCACCCCGCGCTCCCGCCCGTGGCGCCGGTCGCGCCCGGCGACGAGGTCACCTTCGAGTGCGGTGACGGCATCGGCGGACAGCTCACGCGCGCGAGCACGCATGCGGACGCGGGGCGTCTCGATCTCGGCCTCGCGCATCCCCTCACGGGGCCGGTCTTCGTCGAGGGCGCCGAGCCCGGCAACGCGCTCGAGGTCGAGTTCGTCGCCTACGTGCCGGACGACTTCGGGACGACGGCGCTCATCCCCGGCTTCGGCTTCCTCGCCGACCTGTTCCCCGAGCCGTATCTCGTCAAGTGGGAGATCGCCGGAGGGCTCGCGCGCTCGGAGGAACTGCCCGGCGTGGCAGTGCCGCAGGACATGTTCGCCGGCGTCGTCGGCGTCGCGCCCTCACCGGAGCGCCTCGCCGGCTACCTGGCCCGCGAGGAGGCGCTGCGAGAGCGCGGTCAGCCGGTGGCTGACTCGATGCCCGACGGGGCCGTGCCGCCCGAGGCGGCCGAGGGCGCCCGAACGATCCCGCCACGCGAGACCGGCGGGAACATGGACATCCGTCAGCTCGTCGCCGACTCGAAGCTGTGGCTACCGGTGGACGTCCCGGGAGCGCTCTTCTCGGTCGGCGACCTGCACTTCGCGCAGGGCGACGGCGAGGTGTGTGGGACGGCGATCGAGGTGGCCGGCTCCGTGACCGTGCGCTTCGCCGTGCACGACGTCCCCGCGCCGGCGTTCCCTGCCTACGAGACGCCCGGCGGCCGCCGTGTCGAGCGGTCGTTCGCGACGGTCGGCATGCCCGTCGACGCGGGCATGGACCTGAACGCGGCCGCGCGGGCAGCGCTCCTGGAGATGATCGGCCACCTCGAGCGCCGGTACGGCTTCGGGCGACCGGCCGCCTACGCGCTCTGCTCGGCCTGCGTCGACCTGCGGATCTCCGAGGCCGTCGACGTGCCGTACCCGATCGTGTCGGCGCTGCTCCCGCTCGACGTGTTCGAGGCCGCGTGAGCGCAGGCGACGGCGAGCGGCGCTAAGCTCGAGCCCGGACGGCAAACAACGGAGGGGATATCGAATGAAGAACAGGAGCATGATGCTCGCCCTGATCTCGGCGGCGGCCGTGATCGCGGGCGTGCTGGCGAGCGCATCGGGCGCGAGCCAGTCGGGCCCGGCGGCGACGGCGCGCCTGGCCGGAGGCTCGTCAGGCCACATCAGCCAGGTGAAGAGTTTCGCGCCGCCGGCGGCGTGTAGTCCGTGCCTGTACTACAGCGGGGACTTCGACCCCAACGACGTTAACGCGAACGGGTTGGCCAACGAGAGCGACGCGATCGTGAGCAGCGCGAGCGTCTACACGCCCGTCACGCCCAACGTGACGTGGCACGTTTCGGGCCTGTTCGTCAATACGCTCTCGGGGTTGACCCCGACGAACGCCACCTGGGAGATCCGGACCGGCGTCAGCGAAGGGAACGGTGGCACCCTCGTCGCATCTGGTTCGGGCGCCGTGACCCAGACCGCAACCGGCCGCAGCGGATTCGGCTTCACGGAATACACCGACTCCGTAGCGGTCTCGGTCGTACTCAGCGCGGGCACGACCTACTGGATCAACGTCACGCCGGTGTGCGTCGCATGCGCCAACCGGGCATTCGAGTCGGACGTTCCCCCGGGGACGGCCGCCAACCACGTTGGCCCCGCGAACATCGTCGACGACTCGTTCTTCAACTCGGCGTTTTTCGGCGCGAACTTCACCAGCACGGAGAACGAGGGCGCTTTCCACCTGTTCTCGTTCGGCGTCTCTGGCACGAGCAATCCCACGATCACGGTCACGAAGCACCTGCTCAGCAACGCGCTCGATCCGGCGAAGTTCAACCTGCGGATCGACGGCATCACCTACGCCGCCAACGTCGGGAACGGCGGCACGACCGGTGCGATCACCGTGCTCCCGGGCACGCACACCGTGTCGGAAACTCCCGGCCTCAACGCGAACATGAGCAACTACACGCCTCGGATCGCCTGTTCTGACGGCTCGTCCGCGTGGGGCACCAGCCTTCAGGTCACTGTCGCCCTGGGCGACCAGTTGGACTGCACGATCACGAACACGCGCAAGCTGTACAGGGTCTGATCTAGCTCGAAACAGCCATGGCCGAGGGACAGTCCCTCGGCCATGGCTCGAGCTGACTAGTCCCTCAGCGGCACGGCGTACGAGGGCATCGGTGCCCCGGTCGCGCCGCGGAGCTTCATCGGGAAGCCGAGGAAGGCGAACTCGTACTGCTTCTCGGCCGCGATCTCCTCCATGTTCACGACCTCGATGATCTGGGCGCCGGCCGTCGAGAACATGTACGCGTGGACGGGCAGGAACGCGTCCGGCTCGTCCCACGGCATCACCTCGAGGCCGATCGAGTCGCCGGCGATGCACATCGCGCCGGCCTCCTCGCACAGCCACTTCGCGGATGGAAGCGTGATCCCCGGCGGCTTCTGCAGATAGCCGTCGAAGTCCGGCCAGGCGCGCATCCGCCCGGTGCGGACGAGCACGACGTCTCCCTTGCGGATCTCGACGCCCTGCTTCGCGACCGTGTCCTGCAGATCCTGGGGCGTGATCCCGTAGCCCGCGTCGAGCTCGTCGACGCCGTGCATCCCGGCCACGTCCAGCAGCACCGCCCGCGCGATGATCGGCGGATACTTGTCGAGCCCGCCCTTGTTCCAGATCCGGCTGCCGAGATCCTTGTCCGCCGTCCAGCCGTTCCAGAACATGCCGTGATGGCCGAGGTGGTTGAGCGTGTCGACGTGCGTGCCGCAGTGCGTGTACAGGTGGATCGAGTCGCCACAGTACGAGTACCGCTCGTGCACCTCGGCGCCCACGCCGGAGAGGTTGTCGTGGATCGAGCCGTCAGGCGTGTGCGTCATCCAGATCCCGTAGGGGGGATCGCCGGCGGCGACCCAGGACGGCATCCCGATGAAGTACTCGACGTTGAGATCGAAGACGTGGCCGCCGCTCAGGTGCTCGAGGATCGCGCGGTTCGTCTCGGGCGTGATCCAGTTCAGCCGGCCGATCTCGTCGTCCGGCCCCCAGGGGCTCTTCGAGACCTTCAGCCCGTCCTTGTCGATGAGTGCCTCCGGGACGAGCTCGTGATCCTTCACCGTCATGCTCACGCGAACCTCCTTCTAGGTCGTGACGTTCTGGATCTCCTCGACGAGAGCGCCGTAGAGATCGGGTCGCCGGTGGCCGAACAGGTGCATCTCGTACTCCCCGGGAGCGGGGACGATCGACTTCTCGCGCGCCCGTTCGAGGTCGATGTCGGCGACGAGCAGGGCCTCGCTCGTGGCGTCGGTCTCCGCCAGACGAATGCCGGCAGGGTCGACGATCTGGCTGCGGCCGCAGAACTCGGCCGTGCGCTCCTTGCCGACGCGGTTTGCGACGAGCAGGAAGATGCGGTTCTCGTACGCGCGTGCCGGGGCGAGCAGCTCGGCGTTGCCGGCCGCAGCCACCGGCCAGTTCGTCGGCAGGCAGACGATCTCGGCGCCCGCGAGTGCGAGCGACCGGGTCACCTCGGGGAAGCGCAGGTCGTAACAGATCTCGAGTCCGATCCGACCGATCGGCGTGTCGAAGACCGGCAGTTCGTCCCCGGCGCGCACGAAGCGGTCGACACCGAGGAACGGGAGGTGGCTCTTGCGATAGGAGCCGACGAGCCCGTCCGGCCCGACGAGCACGGCTGCGTTGTGGATCGCGTCGCCGTCGCGCTCGAGCAGGCCGCAGACGACATGCGCGTCGAGGCGGCGGCACGCGTCCTCGAGCACCGCCGTGGAAGGCCCGGGAATCTCCTCCGCGTAGGGCAGCGCCTCGTCGCCGCTCTCGTAGACATAGCCTGGGATCGCGCACTCGGGCAGCACGAGCAGCTCTGCGCCGGCCGCGACGGCCTCCTCGAGGCGCGCCAGGCAGAGGTCGAGATTCCGCTCCTTCTCGGCCAGCTTCGGCTCGATCTGGGCTACCGCCACCCGCATCGGCGCTCGGATTCTAAAGTCTGACATCAAGAGATGCAGCGAATCCGCTTCTACTACGACATCGTCTGCCCGTACTCGTATATGGAGTCGCGCACGGTCGAGGCCGCCGAGGATGCCGGCGAGGTCGAGCTCGAATGGCTGCCATTCGAGCTCCGGCCGGCGCCGAAGGCGCTGCTCGAGCCGCGCGGCGACCATCTGCGCGTCGACTGGACGCAACACGTCTACCGGCGCGCGCTCTCGCTCGGCGTCGAGATCCATCTGCCGCGCTACCAGCCGCGCTCGACGCTGATTCTCGCCGCCTGCCTCTGGGCCGGCGACGAGGGGCGGCTGCGGCCGTTCAAGCACGCGCTCTACGAGGCGTTCTTCTGCGAGGGCGAGGACATCGCGACCGACGCCGAGATCCGCCGTGCGGCGGGCCGCGCGGAGCTCGACCCCGACGGCGCGATCGCCGCCGCCTACTCGCCCGAGCGGATCGAGCAGCTCGCGAACGTGCGCCGCGAGGCCGAGGGGGCGGGCGTGCGCGGCGTCCCCTCGCTCCTGACCCCGGAGGGCGAGTCCCACTGGGGCATGGGCGGCCTCGAGCGCCTGCTCGCCGGCGAGCCCCTCGTGCCGAGGGCGGTCTAGCCCGTGCCCGAGAACCACTTCGGCGAGCAGGTTGCGGCGCGGTACGACGACGACGCCGAGATCTTCGCCCCCGAGGCCGTCGATCCGATCGTCGACTTCATCGCCGAGCTTGCCCGCGGAGGGGCTGCGCTCGAACTCGGGATCGGCACGGGCCGCATCGCACTGCCACTCTCGCGACGCGGCGTCAGCGTGGCGGGGATCGACCTGTCGGAGCAGATGGTCGCACGACTCCACGCGAAACCCGGCGCCGAGGAGATCGCCGTGACGATCGGCGACTTCGCGACGACCCGGGTCGACGGGACGTTCTCGGTCGCGTACGTGGTGTTCAACACGATCGGGAACCTCACGACGCAGGCGGCCCAGGTCGCCTGCTTCCAGAACGTCGCCGCGCACCTCGAGCCCGGCGGCTGCTTCTTGATCGAAGTCGGGATCCCTGATCTCCAGTGGCTGCCGCCGGGCGAGACGATGCGCGTCTTCCACGCGAGCGAGACGCACTGGGGCATCGACGAGTACGACGTCGCGAACCAGGGGCTCACGTCGCACCATTTCGAACTCCTCGACGGGCGCTTCGAGCTCATCTCGATGCCGTTCCGCTACGTGTGGCCTTCGGAGCTCGACCTGATGGCACAGCTCGCCGGGATGACCCTTCGCGAGCGCTGGAGCGGCTGGAAGCGCGAGCCCTTCACGAGCGAGAGCCGAAAGCACATCTCGGTCTGGGAGAAGCTCTAGGCCGTTCGGATCGCGGCCGCCTCGGCCAGGCCGAGTTCCTCGATCGCCGCTTCACGCATCCGGTACTTCTGGATCTTCCCGGTCACCGTCATCGGGAACTCGTCCACGAACTTCCAGTAGCGCGGGATCTTGAACGTCGCGATCGTGCCGCGGCAGGCCGCGTCGAGCTCCTCCTCGCCTGCCGTCGCGCCCTCGCGGAGCCGGACCCAGGCCATGACCTCCTCGCCGTAGCGCGCGCTCGGCACGCCGATCACGTACGCCTCGGTCACGTCCGGAAGCGTCAGCAGGAACTCCTCGAGCTCGCGCGGGTAGATGTTCTCGCCGCCGCGGATGATCACGTCCTTGATCCGGCCGACGATGCTGACGTAGCCCTCGTCGTCCATCACCGCCAGGTCGCCCGTGTGCATCCAGCCCGCCGGGTCGATCGCGTCTCGCGTCGCCTCGTCGTCGTCCCAGTAGCCGAGCATGACGCTGTAGCCGCGCGTGCACTGCTCGCCCGGTGTCCCGCGCGGGACGATCCGGCCGGTGGCGGGATCGACGACCTTGATCTCCAGGTGCGGGTGCACGCGCCCGACGGTCGTGACCCGCTTGTCGACCGGATCGTCGACCGAGCTCTGCGTCGAGACCGGCGAGGTCTCGGTCATGCCGTAGCAGATCGTCACCTGCTCCATGTGCATCAGCGTGCGCACGCTCTTCATCGTCTCGATCGGACACGGCGACCCGGCCATCACGCCGGTGCGCAGCGAGGAGAGGTCGAAGTCGGCGAAGCGCGGATGATCGAGCTCGGCGACGAACATCGTCGGCACCCCGTAGAGCGACGTGCAGCGTTCCGCCTCGACGGCCTCGAGCACGAGCAGCGGGTCGAACGACTCGCCGGGGACGACGACGCACGCGCCGCGCGTCATGCAGGCGAGGTTGCCGATCACCATGCCGAAGCAGTGGTAGAAGGGCACGGGCACGCAGACGCGATCGTCCTCGGTGTAGCGCAACGTCCCGGCGATGAAGTGGCCGTTGTTGAGGATGTTGTGGTGCGAGAGGGTCGCACCCTTCGGGAACCCGGTCGTCCCGGACGTGTACTGGATGTTGATCGGGTCGTCGAACTGGAGCTGGGTTTCGCGCGTGGCCAGCACCGCCTCGGGCACGCCGTCACCGTCAGCGAGCAGCGAATCCCAGCCGTCCTCGAGCACGAGCGCCTCCCGGAGCGCCGGACAGCGGCCGCGCACGTCGTCGAGCATCCCCACGTAGTCCGCCTCGCGGAACCCACGTGCGAGCAGCAGCAACCCGATCCCGGAGCGCGTCAGCGCGTACTCGAGCTCGCTGCGCTTGTACGCCGGGTTGACGTTGACGAGGATCGCGCCCACGCGGGCGGTCGCGTACTGGCTGACGACCCACTCGGCGCGGTTCGGGGCCCAGATGCCGACGCGGTCGCCCTGCTCGACACCGCGCGCGAGCAGGCCGCGGGCGGCGCGGCCCGACTCCTCCCAGAGCTCGCGGTACGTCGCGCGGTAGCCCTGGTGGCGTACGACGAGAGCCTCGCGGTCGCCGAAGCGCTCGACCGTCGCCCGGAGCCGTTCGCCGATCGTGTCGCCGAGCAGCGGCACGTCGCTCGCGCCGTGCTCGTAGGAGAGCGCGCTCACGTCCCCGCGTTCTCACGGGCCCGCGCCCGCAACTCGTACTTCTTCACCTTGCCGGTCGACGTCTTCGGCAGCTCGCCGAACTCGATCTCGCTCGGCGCCTTGAACCCGGGCAGCGTCTCACGCGAGAAGGCGATCAGCTCCTCGGCGGTCAGCGTCGCGCCCGGCCGCAGCGTCACGTAGCCCTTCGGCCGCTCGCCCCACTTCTCGTCCGGGATCGCGACGACCGCCGCCTCCAGCACGTCCGGATGGCGGACGAGGGCACGCTCGACCTCGATCGTGGAGATGTTCTCGCCGCCCGAGATGATGATGTCCTTGGCACGGTCGCGGACCTCGATGTAGCCGTCCGGGTGCATGACGGCGAGGTCGCCCGAGTGGAACCAGCCGCCGCGGAAGGCCTCGGCCGTCGCGGCCTCGTCGGCGAAGTAGCCCTTCATCACGTTGTTGCCGCGCATCACGACCTCGCCCATCGACTCGCCGTCCGCGGGCACGTCGTTCATCTCCGCGTCCACCACGCGCACGGGGTCGGACGTGATCAGCCCGACGCCCTGACGGGCCCGGAGCCGCGCCCGATCCTCGTCGCCCGCCTCGTCCCATTCGGCGTGCCATTCGCAGACGGTGATCGGGCCGTACGTCTCGGTGAGGCCGTAAACGTGGCTGATCCGGAAGCCGAGCGCTTCGGTCCGCGAGATCACTGCCGGCGGCGGCGGCGCCCCGGCGGTCGTCACCTGCACCGGCCGCTCCAGAACGTGCGCGGCTGCGTCGGAGCCGAGCATGACGAGCACGGTCGGCGCGCCGTTCAGGTGCGTGACCCCCTCGTCGGCGATCAGCTGCCAGACGAGCGGCGGGTCGACCTTGCGCAGGCACACGTGCCTCGCACCGACGGCGGTGACGGCCCACGTGAAGCACCACCCGTTGCAGTGGAACATCGGCAGCGTCCAGAGGAACACCGACCGCGAGTCGAGCCGCGCATGGTGCGCCTCGGCGAGCGCGTTCATGTACGCCCCGCGATGCGTGTACATGACGCCCTTCGGCCGACCGGTCGTGCCGCTCGTGTAGTTGATCGAGATCGTGTCGTCCTCCGTCTCGAGCCGGTTCTCCGGCTCACCCCCGGCCGCGCCGGCGAGGAACGCCTCGTATTCCTCGCCGATCACGAGCATCCGCTCGACGGCCACGCCCTCGACGAGCGCGGCCAGGGAGGGATCGACGACGAGGAGACGCGCGCCCGAGTGGTCGAGGATGTACTCGACCTCGTCCGCGAGCAGCCGCGTGTTGACGGCGACGAGCACGGCGCCCGCGGCCGGCACGCCGAAGTGGGCCTCGAGCAACTCCGGCGTGTTCAACGCCAGGAAGGCGACCCGGTCGCCGGCCTCGATCCCCGCCTGCTGCAGCGCGACCGCGAGCCGCCGCGACCGCTCGCGCAGCTCTGCCCACGTCCGCTGCCGCTCCCCGTCGACCACCGCGACGGCGTCCGGAAACACGGCAGCCGTTCGCTCCAGGAAGGCGAGCGGCGTCAGCGGCGACAGGTGCACCGGGGCTCCGATGGCGTACCCTAGGGCGATCGTGGCGCTGACGGCAAGCGACACCACCTTCCGGAACCTGCTCGTGGCGCGGGACGGCCCGGCGGCGACGATCACGCTCAACCGGCCCGAGAAGCGGAACGCGCTCTCGCTGGAGCTGATGGAGGAGCTGATCGCGGCGCTCGAGCTGCTCGGCGGGGAGCGCGATGTGCGCGCGATCGTGGTCGAAGGCGCAGGCCCTGCGTTCTCGGCCGGGCACGACCTCGGCGAGATGGTCGGCCGCGACTCCGCGTTCTACGAGCGGCTGTTCGACGTCTGCACCGTGATGATGGAGACGATCCACCGCGTGCCACAGCCCGTGATCGCGAAGGTACACGCGACGGCGACGGCCGCGGGCTGCCAACTCGTCGCGTCGTGCGACCTCGTCGTCGCCGCCGAGGAGGCGCGGTTCGCGACACCCGGGGTCAAGATCGGCCTCTTCTGCTCGACGCCGATGGTGCCGATCTCGCGCGCGGTCGGCCGCAAGCGCGCGCTGCAGCTCCTACTGACGGGCGACCCGATCGACGCGCAGACAGCGGCCGACTGGGGCCTCGTCAACCTCGTCGTCCCGGCCGGAGAGCTCGACGCCGCAGTCTCGGCACTCGTGGAGAAGATCGCCCGCTCGAGCCCGCTCACGGTCGGCATCGGCAAGGAGGCCTTCTACCGGCAGGTCGACCTCGACGAGCACGGCGCCTACGAACTGACGCGCCGCGTGATGACCACGAACGCGGAGGCGCGGCGACGCGCAGGAGGGCATGACCGCCTTCCTGGAGAAACGCGCCCCCGAGTGGCGCGGCGAGTAGCGCAATCCGAACGCGGGAACGCACCGAAGAACACATGCGGGGACGGCGATCCGTCGAGGAACCCCTCGCCGTCCAGGATCGCCGTCCCGGCTTTCGTCGGCGAGCCGGCGAGTGTCCGTCCGCAAGTTCCCCGATGCGCCGGCCCACCGCCGAATGCGACCCTCCAGGCGAGCGAAAGGAGGGCACGTATGGACGTGCAAGAGCTGATCGCGGAGGCGCGCGACGCGATGACCGCGCGGCGCGTCTACGGCGATCCGTACGAGCGCGACGGGGTCACGGTGATCCCGGCCGCGGCGGTGCGTGGCGGCAGCGGCGGCGGCAGCGGCCGGAGCGACGAGGGCGAGGGCGGCGGCGGCGGATTCGGTCTGACGGCCAGGCCGGTCGGCGCGTGGGTGATCACCGACGAGGGCGTCGCCTGGAAGCCGGCCCCGGACGTGAATCGCATCGTCCTCGGCGGCCAGCTGATCGGGCTGGCGGCGGTGGTGCTGCTCGGCCGCGTGCTGCTCGCGCGGGCACGCAGAACCTAGACCCGGAGCGTCGCGCCGTCGGCGGGGGCGAGCCCGCCGACGGCGCTTCCCCATTCTCGCCTAGATCAGCTGCCGCACTTCACGAGCCCGGCAACGCGCCAGGCCTTGTTCGCCCTGGCGTTGATGCCGTCGAGCTTCGGCTCGGCGCTGATGATCGTCTGCTTCGGGTTCGAGCTCGTCTTCAGCTTCGAGATCAGGCTGTGGAGAGCGCTCTCGAACGCGGTCTGGAGCTTGATCGCGGCCGCGACGTGCGTCTGCAGGCTCGCCGGCGGCTTCACGGCCTTGATCTGTGCGAGCAAGTGGTCGGAGAGGTTGGCCGCCTTCTGGAAGTACGGCACGAGCCCCTTCGCCGTCGACGGCTTGGGAATCGCGTTGATCGCCGCGATGCCCTTCGCGCACATCCCGTTGACCTGTGCTTTGTACGCGGTCGGGCTGGTCGATGCGGCGGCCGTCGCGGACGACGCAAGGACCGCGGCAAGAGCCAACGCGAGCAGAGCCTTCTTCAAGTGAATCCCCCCTGGTTAGACGAAAGCGGCGGCCTGCGCCGCTACTGGACTGCGGGGCCATGGTAGCGGCGCTCCTGAGCGGCTCTTGGTCGAACGATCGAGAGTGCTGTCGCCGCGCTAGGTCGAGATCATCTTCTTCTCAATGGAGCGGCTCAACCAGGCGGTTGGGCCGCTCTTTCTACCCCGAACTTCTACCCCGCCCAGCGCCAAGCACACCGGAGCTGATTCACCCTCCTCCCAGCCCCTCACGCGCGCGTGCGCGAGTGTGCGGGCGACGCAGTGCGTGTGCTTCGGTCGACCTCTACCCCGCGGCAGCGAACTGTTGGACTCGTTCACCCTCCTCCCCCGTCCCCTCGCGCGCGTAGGCGCGTGCGTGCGTACGGGAGATGGCGAGCATGGCTAACCGCGGGATAAAGGGAGAGAAAGATTCCGCTTCGCCCAGGCTCGCAGCCGGATCAACGGGTGAAGGGCCGGGTGTCCGGCCCTTCACGGAGGGAGAGAACGCATCGGTGAGAGGAGAGAGGTTGTCTCGCGGTGCGTGATCTAGTTGTACGCGGCCTGACGTAAAGGCCGGGCCAAGGAACGCTAAGACTCAGGCCAGTTCGATGAAGTCGGCGTTAACGGGAAGGCGTCACCGACGCGGGTCGTGCTCGACTGCCTTTTGGTGCGGTAGGGAGCGACCTTCAGAGTACGACGTGCCAGGCGAGCCACCAGCCGCCCTCACCGGCGGCGATGAAGATCGCGATTAGCCACAACAGTGGCAGGCCGTTCGCTGATTCGACTGTGCGCTCGCGCTCCATCCGAGGCCCGAGACTCTGCCTCAGAGCAATGTGAGGACGATGAAGGCGGGCAGGGCCAGCGATGCCGTACGGCATCACGGCGAGCGAAGCAGCGCCTCACCTATCCGCGTTCGCGATCACGGACGGCCACGACTACCCGGCCGACGCCGTGTGCGCGCCGCGGACGACGCCTTCACGGGAGTCCTTCTCAGGGAATCGGGCACGCGATCGCGTCGTTTTTGACCTGCATGGCGTTCCGTGTCGTCACGGCGGAGCAGTTGGAGTGGGAGGAGTACGAGCGTTACCCCGGACGTTTCCGGGCTGCGCTCAGCGAACTCGCTGACCTACGACACACGCGTGCGAATCTCATTCGCCACGAGCCAGGCACGGTCGGGCCGCGGCACGCCGAGCGCGTTCAAGATGAGACATTCGTCCCCTTGCGCGGGACGCTGACGATGTACCTCGGCGACCCGCCTGAGCGTCACCAGGTGCCCGTCGGGGGACTCGTCCACGTCGAGGCGGGGACGGTGCTGCAGATCGTGAACGACTCCGACGAAGAAATCGTCGTCTTCGTCTACGGCGCGCCGCCCGAGCGCGCCGGTGCAGACATCTACGACAGCGCCGTCTAGCGCAAACCAACGCCGACCCGGTTGCCGTCGGACGAGTAGTGCGGGACTGCTCGAATGTCTCGAACATCTACATCTCGGCTGACGTGATCGAGCATCGCGAGCGTCAAGCCCATCTCCTCCGCCGATGCCCCTACGCGCCGCTGGCGCATGCCTGCCTAACTAGAGCGATGGCCGAACAGCCGTCGACTCGAGAGCGTGAACTTGGAGTCCGTCGCTGTGACGGTCACACGGGTCGTCGCCTCCGCACGCGATGTGGATGTCGTAGAGCCCGAAGCAACAGTGGTCAGACCGGCGGCGATGGCGATACCGATCGCGACGAACGCAGCCCAACGAACTCGTCCGCGAAATAGAAACCTCATAAGGTGGCCCGGCGACTGCTGTGCCACCTCTCGCTCGTCGGCTTGATCGTAGAGGACCGTCCCCCCGCCCGCGAACAACTGGAGGCGAAGATCGGAGACCTCACACCCTTCTGCCTGGCGCAGGCAGTTGTCGAACCCGCACGCGCCGACGCGAGCCGGCCCGGTCAGACAGGCTGAACTTCGCCGCGAGCGAACGCGGCCCGCGCGAACGATTTCCGTCGAACCGTGTGGTCGATGCTCTGCCCCGCCGCAGTGATCTGTGAGCTCGCTCACCCTGTTCCCCCGGGGCCAGCCTCGCGCGCGTAGGCGCGTGCGTGCGGGGGAAAGGCGAGCATGCTTCGGTCGATCCGCATCCTCCCCAGCGTCCCGAGACGTCGAGACCGAGCCTTGCATGACGCGCCTTCATCTCGGGCATGACCTTCCTGGACTCCGAGGTCCCTACGCTTCTCGGTGAGGCGCTCATCGGACTGCTCTTCACCTGCGTCGGTGTCCCGACCTATCGCAATCGCAGCGCGGCGCCCCCGGCGAGCCGCGCCGGCTCGAAGGCTGACGCGGTGGAGCGCAATACAGTCCATGCTGAGCGCATCGACCTCAGGAGGAGCTCGTGAGCATCACACGAAAGGGCGGCTGTGCTTGCGGAGCGATTCGCTACCAACTTGCGTCCGATCCGCTGTTCACGCATTGCTGCCATTGCCTGAACTGCCAGCGGCAGACCGGAAGCGCCTTCGTCATCAACCTGCTGATCGAGACGGACCGCGTCGAGCTCCTCGCAGGTACCCCGCAGCCGGTCGACGCCCCGCGCGACGACGGGAGCTTTCAGCGGATCTACCGCTGTCCGACCTGCCAGGTGGCGGTTTCCAGCGAGTACGGACACCCCGCGGTGCGGTTCGTCCGCGGCGGCACGCTCGACGAGCCCTCGAGCATCGCGCCCGACGTCCACATCTTCACCAGGTCGAAACTGCCCTGGGTCGCGCTTCCGGACTCGGCGCCGGCCTTCGACGTGTACTACGACTCGAAAGTCCTGTGGCCCGCTGCCAGTCTCGAGCGGCTCTATGCGGTCATGCCATCGGCACGCCCCGGCGCCTGACACGGACGTTCGTCCAGCGTGGTCCCGGCCTTAGGGCCTAGGAAAGCGCCCAGGTATGAACCGCGAGAACTTCCGACGCCCTCGGTCTCGTGGTCAGTTCCTGAGTTAGGCTCTCACGGCTTGAAGATCTGAGTCTGATGTCTGGCGTCGGCCGGGGGTTGTTCCAGAGGGGTTGGATGAATGACGAGCACGATCGGTGAGATCCTTCCGGTGGCTGCCCGCCGGTTCGGGACGCGTACGGCACTCGTGGTCGAGGGGCGGGCGTTCTCGTTCGAGGAGTTGGAGCGGGACTCGAGTCGTGCGGCGAACGGGTTGGTGGCGGCTGGTGTGGTTGCGGGCGACCGGGTTGCGCTCTATGGCCCGAACTGCTGGGAGTGGCTGGTCGCGTACTACGGGATTGCGAAGACCGGCGCGGTGGTCATCCCGATCAATGTGATGCTGACACCGGACGAGGTTGCGTTTGTCGTCGAGGACGCCGGCGTGCGCGCCGTGGTGGCCTCTCCCGACAAGGGCGAGCCGCTGCTCGAGTTACGCGATACTGCGAACCTGTCCGACGTCGTCCTATGGGGCGAGTCGATCCCGACCGGCGCGACCGCGTTCACCGACTGGCTGTCCCGTGGCAAGCCCGAGTTCACGCCGGTGCGACGGGACGGGGGTGATCTCGCCGCGATCTGTTACTCGTCGGGGACGACCGGGCGCCCAAAGGGCGCGATGCAGAGCCATCGTTCGGTCATCGGCGCCGCGGTCGGTACTGCGACGTTGGCGGCCAGGGGTCCGCACGACCGGATCGTCAGTGCTTTGCCGTTGCCGCACGTTTACGGCTCGTGTGTGTTCAACGCGTCGGTGATGGCGGGCTCTTGCCTGATCATGATCCCGCGCTTCGACGAGGTCGCGGTTCTGACGGCCCTCAGTGAACAGGGCGCGACGCTGATGGATGGCGTTCCAACGGCTTACTACTACTTGCTAGCGCATCCCGACTTCGAGAGCTATGACCTCTCGAGCCTGACGCGTTGCTGGGTCGGCGGCCAGACGCTGCCTTCGGCGAAGTCGATCGAGTTCACCGAACGAACGGGCTGCCCCGTGCACGAGGTGTGGGGAATGACCGAGCTCGCGGGGGTCAGCAGCGCCAACCCGGTGATCGGCCTGAACAAGCCCGGAACCGTCGGGATCCCGTACCCGGGCAACGCAATGCGCGTCGTGGACGTGGAGGACACGAGCACGGAGATGCCGGTGGGCGAACGAGGCGAGTTGATGTTCCGTGGGCCAGTTGTGATGCAGGGCTACTACGGCAACCCGCAGGCGACCGCGGAGACGATCGAGCCGGACGGCTGGCTCCACACTGGCGATATAGCGACGATGGACGAGGACGGGTACTTCACGATCGTCGACCGCAAGAAGGACATGATTCTCACGGCGGGCTTCAACGTGTATCCCGCGGAGATCGAGCGTGTCCTCTGCATGCACCCCGCAGTCGCCCTTGCGGCCGTCGATGGCGTGCCCGACGAGATGAAGGGCGAACTCGCGAAGGCGTACGTCGTGGTAAAGCCCGGCGCGGCAGTGACGCCCGAGGCCCTGGTGACTCATTGCCGCGATCACCTCGCGGCGTACAAAGTCCCGCGGGCCATTCAGTTCACCGAGGAGGTACCCGTCACCTCCTCGGGGAAGATCATGCGTCGCCTCCTGAGCGACCTGGACGACAGCAGCCGCTGACACCCGTCCAAGCGGTACCCGACCGCGTTCCACTCCTGGCCGCGTGGCCGTTGCCAACATCGGCCGAGGAGCGCCGACCGAAGTCGGGGAAGCACGAAGCCCCGGCTAGTGGATACCCGGGCAACGTGCTCGCACGACTCGCGAACCGGTGGCGCAGATGCGACGTCGGTTCGCACCCGGAGCCCGCCCGGACGGCCTTCGGTTCACTGACAGCGGCCGTGGCTAGCGATGCCGGTAGCGGCCGTGAGTGACGCGTTCGATGGGGCTTTCCGGTCGGCGTGCGTTCTTGTGCAGGCAGTCCTTGACCGTGTTCCAGGAAAGCGGCGTTCCAGCGAGTTTCTGGGCGGCTGAGTGGATTTCGCGGGCTCGTAACGGCCGGCCGGCTTCCATGAGTGCTCTGATCACTGCTTGCTGAACAGCCCCGGCCCGGCGCGGGATTTGGCTTCGCGACCAGGTTTCCGGCACCGGTCTGGCCGCAAGCGAGCCCTGAGGCCCCCTCAGCGCGGGTCCAGCGCCGAACCTCACCGACTAGGAGCCGACGCCGGGTGTGGCAAGCGCCGCTCAGCGGTGCCGGTAGTGGCCGTGGCTGACGCGTTCGATTGGCTGCGGGGGTCGGCGGGCGTTCTTATGTAGGCAGTCCTTGACGGTGTTCCAGCAAAGAGGCCTTCCGGCCAGTTTTTGGGCGATTTGGTGGATTTCGCGGGCTCGTAGCGGCTGGTCTGCGTCGGCGAGTGCTTGGATCACTGCTTTCTGAACAGCGCCTGCTCGTCGCGGTATTTGGCTCTGTGGCTGGGTTTGCGGCGCTTGCCTAGCGGCGAGCGATAGGAACAACCGGTGCGCCGTGGCGAGGTGCGCGCGGTTCAAGCTTGCTCCGCTTTCTCGGACGGTAGAACCGCGACCCCTTTTGGCGGGCTCTTGGCCGTCGCTCGCTATCCACGCACTAGTCGGCGATCGCGAACCCGCGTAACGTACGCGCCATGCAGATCTGCGCGAGCTGTGGTCAGGAGAGCCCGGCTGGTTTCCGGTTCTGTGGTGCCTGCGGCGCGTCGCTTGACGTAGCGCCCGCTCGCGAGGAGCGGAAGGTAGTCACGGTCCTCTTCGCCGACCTCGTCGGCTTCACGAGCCGCGCGGAGCAACTCGATCCCGAGGACGTCCGAGCAACCCTCTCGCCCTACTACGCACGGCTACGCACTGAGATACGAACCCGATGAGACGCCCAGGCTCATCGAGGTCAAGACGACGCGGGGAGCGGCGACGGCAGCCTTCTTCGTATCACCGAACGAGATCGAACTCAGCCGTGCCCAAGCAGAAAACTACGTGCTGATCCGCGTATTCGGATACGACGGACGCAACAACAAGGCCGGCTACTACCAGATCCGGGGAACAGTTGATGACGCCTTCAACCTCGCACCTACGGAATACCGAGCCTCACTGATGCCGGACGAGGGCGTCGGGCAGTAAGGCTCGCGGTTCTCAGGCCGACTGACGCAGGGCAGACAAGCACCCGCCCCTCGCGCACGTAGTGCGAACCGCCCCCAGGAAGGCGAACGACCTGCAGGCGTCTCAGCTCGCGGGCGACCCCGAAAACGGAGCCGCCCGCCAGAGAGCAGAACTGCCCGGCGGATGAGCCGCAGCGATCCCGCAGCTACGTACCCCTAGCCGCCAACTACGTGATGGAGTTCGTAGAACCCGTCTCTCGTCGGCATGGTGACGGTGCCCGGATTCGGGAACGCATCTGGGCCCTGCTCCATCAATGGCTGCACGTGCTCAGCGAGGAACCGCTCCGCCTGCTCGCGAGTCTCCCACACGTCGAATATCCGGAACACACCGGCCTCGTCGTCGAAACCGGCGGTGTGCGCGATCAGCCCCTCGAAGGGCCCGTCACCGACCTTCTCGGCAACGAAGTCGTAGTTCTGGGTCGAGCGATCGGTGATCGGAAACTCCTGAACATAGGCCACTGCCATCGATTCCTCCTCTGGACGGTTTTGCCGATCATACGCCCGCCGCCCGAGTGCCTCTCGGACCGCGATGTCCTGGCGGACTGTGCGGGATACTCTCGTTGCGGTCGCGGATCGACTCCCGCCTTACGGTGGAGGCTGTGGACGCCGAGACGACTTTCGCGACCGGCCCGATGTGGTCACCGTGCCACCTCGTAGGCGGTCTCGAACCACTCGTCGAACAGGCGCTGTCGGTAGTCATCGTCGGATTCGTCGCTCTCGGCTTCGAGATCCTCGAGCCACCTGTCCGGCGCTTCGGCGGCGCGGTGGAGGATGTCCAGCGACCGCTGCAGGTGGTTGGGCTCGACGATGCGGCCGAAATGCTCCTCGGACAGTGACACCCACGCATCGCCACCGACTCGGTCATCCCACTGCAGAAGATCGAAGTACGCCTGCCTGACCACCGCAGCCGGCAGCAGGTCCGGGACCCGGTTCGTCGTCTCCGTCGGCACCGAGCTCGACGCCGTGCGGCCGGCCGTTCTTTCGCAGGATCTCCTTCACCGCTGCCGAGACGACAAGGTCGTCCCGCCACGGCTCGAGCGCCGCCACAGCCCTGTACGACTCCAGCTCGTTCCAGTAGACCAGGTAGCCACACCCGCCCAGTTCGAGCACCTGCAGCCCCGCGACCCAGCTCATCGGGCCGAGACTCTCCCAGTAGAAGTGCAGCAGGTCGTGCAGATGCCCATCCAGGAGCTGCGTCACATGTGCCGGCCAGTCCTCGAGCGTGTCCGCCGTACTCCTCGAGCTCCTCTTCGCCCTCGAGCGCATCCTCGAGGTACTGCCAAAGCAGCACAGGCTTACGCCGCCAGACGATCTGCGCCTCACCGAGCACCTGCGGCCTCGCCGTGAACGCCCGCGCCAACCGCGCCTCCAGCCTCTTCAAATCCATCCTGATCCCCTTCCCAACGTTGCCCCCTAGCGGAGCCGCATCAATTTGAGCCACCGTGCGTTGGAGCCGGTTGGCGGCGGTCAGACGACCGCACTCGCGATGCACACCTGATTCTACGGAGCTGACTCGGCTCTTGTTGGGCGAGCCGCCCCAGGGAGGAGAACGAGGCGCACGTATTTGGGCTCGCTGGGCAGGCGAGCGCGTTCCCGTCGCGCACACGCACCCGCGCACGGAGTCCGAGCCGCCCCCAGGAGGGAGAACCGGGCTCGGTGGGTTATTCGTCACCTATGTAGTTGGCGCTGACGGCGGATCCATCGTCGGTGTCGGCGACGATGTAGCCGGTGCTGTTGGGGTCTTCGCTGACTGTGATTGAGTCGCCGTCTGTCCAGCTCGAAACGGTTGACTGGTCGGCAGGGTCTGGGACTTCCCAAACCGAGCCGTCTTCGAGGGTGATGATGCTGCCGTCGGTGCTGATAGCTGCGAGGCTGTGATCGCCGGTGTCGGCGTAAGCGTTGCTGTCTGAATCACTGCCGATCCGGGTGCCGCCGACAACATCGCCGGTGTCGGTATCAACAAGCGAGCCTCCGCCACCCGCGACCGTGATCGCGTCACCGTCCGTCCAGGTAGACGCTGTTCCCGGGTCATCCACGGACCAAATCGAACCATCGTCAAGCACCACAACCGCTCCATCATCAGTGACGGTTTGAAGCGAGTAATCACCGCTCGGCGTGCCCGCGCTGCCAGCTGGAGGAGGGTTGGACGCTGGAGCTGGGTACGCCTGGATCCCGTCGCGATTGATCCTGAACCCAAGGTTCGTGGTCCGGGACTTGCACGTCATCCCGGTGGATGCGCTGGCACAGATGAACTTGCCGAGGGTTCGAGTCGAGCCGTAGGGGAGCACCGGAGTCCGACCCGGACGGAAGCCCGAACCGAGAGAACCAGAAGCGTCGAGGACGCTCAACTCACCGCTCTGGCTGATCTCCGCCAGCCTTCGGTTGCTGAACGTCACGCAGTCGGCAACCAAGGCCGTCAGGCGGCACTCGATGTTTCCACTTGGGCTGTAGAACCGACCTGCGGAGACCGGTACCGCCTTGGGCGGCGATGATCTCTTCGCGACGGAGATCCGCGGACATCACGACCCTCGCTTTACGTCGCTCTTAGACTCGGCATCTAGGCTCGGCAGGACTCAATCATGGTCGCGACGGTTCTGCATCACTCGCTCGACCCGTTCGGGATCGTGCTCGCCGGACTGGCAATCGCCGTGGTTATCGTCCTCGCTGGTCTCGTCGGCGCCCGGCTTGTCCGCAAGAGGGCCGACGCGGTGCCTCCCGAACCGGGCAGCGGCATCGGTGCCGGCACCGATTCGAGCCTGTCCGACGCCTAGAGGCACTAGCAGGTCGATGTGGAACGGTCACCGTGAGACACCAGATGACCTGGCGGAGAACACTCGCGACGACCGTCGGCGCGCTCGCGCTGACCGCCACCGTGGTCTGGGTGCCGCTCTCCTCGGCCTTAGGGCATCCGACCGTCCTGCACACGTACACGCCGTTCGAGAACGGCAAGCTCGCGCCAGGCCTGGTCGTGCGCGCGAGCGTCCACGGTTCCTGCTGGACACTGTCCGACGTCGAGAGCCGCCCCTACACCTGGCGATGCCTGCACACCAACTACATCCACGACCCCTGCTTCTCCGCAACCCCAACAAGCAACCTGGTCGCCTGCCCGGACGCACCCTGGAGCAACCGAGTCCTGCTCCTGCGGCTCACCAGACGGCTGCCGCATTGGCAAAGCTACAAGCGGCCGATCCCAGCGTCTGCGTGGCCGTGGGCGATCGTCACCATCAGCGGCAAGCGCTGCCTTACCACCGCCGCAGCCGCAACCGGCGACATCAACGGAAAACCGATCACCTACGTCTGCCAGGGCAGCGGCCTGCTCGTCGGCTTCACCCACCGCACCACCCCAACGTGGACGATCTGGTACGCACCCACCTCCACCAGTAAACACCTCATGCTCATCACCATCACCGACGCCTGGTTGCAATAGCCGCACGGACAACTGACCCACTGAGATCACCACCAGCGGCCGATAGCCTCACGTGCGTGAGCGTCCCGCAAGGCAGCTGCACCGGAACCGGAACTTCTCCCGCGCCGTCGAGTATCAGCCGAGACAGCGCCGAACGGGAGACGGGGCTCTGTCCTGTTTGCGGCGGACGCTTTCGGTTGGGTGCCGACTCACGCATCCCGAACCACAGCCCAGCGCCCCCTAAGAAGCCGTAGAGCCCAGCGCGAGGCTCATTCGCAACGCGGGGTCCTTGCGCTTCGCGCCGCGCGCACTCCTTTCGCGGCCAAACCCGCCGGCCAGTGCACCGCCGTTGCCAGCTCTCGCATGCCGGCTTGCTCGAGCTACCCGGAGGTTCTCTGGCAGACCCGCCTCATTCACATCTCATCGTCATTGGGTGTGTTGGTGGCGTCGTGAGCACGAACGATGAGGCGGGGAACGGACACAGGCCCGGCTGCAGGAGCCAGACGTCGTCGTCGCGGCGCGCTTCGGCCGATCGCTCGCGCCTCTCCGACCGCCGCCGGAACGACTCCCTGGACGGACTGCGTCTCGTCGCCGTCGGTGCCGTTCTTGCCTTCCATTACCGCGTGCCGGGCGCGCGCGCCGGCTTCCTGGGCGTGGATGTGTTCTTCGTGCTGAGCGGCTTCCTGATCACCTCACTCCTGCTGTCTCAGCTCCAGCGCGACCGCGTTCGGCTGGGGGAGTTCTGGACACGGCGGGTCCGCCGGCTCGTGCCGGCTCTCTTGCCGGTCTTGACCCTCATGCTGGTTTGGGGAGCGGTGTTCGCACCATCCGTGTTGCGCGACCGTGTGCGAGGCGATATCGCGTCGGCGCTGTTCTACTTCGCCAACTGGCACTTCATCTCCACCAGCACCTACTTCGCGAGCGACGGAGTCGTGAGCCCGCTCGAGCACATGTGGTCGCTTGGTGTCGAGGAGCAGTTCTATCTCGTTTGGCCGCTCGTGCTCGCGCTCGTCGGGATCGTCGTCTCCCGTCCTCGGCACCGTCTCGTCGTGGTCGGCGTGCTGGCGGGATCCGGCCTCGCGCTCTCGGCGTGGCGGCTGAGCAGCCTTTGGGCCGGCGGCCACGATCGTGCCTACATGGGCACCGACAGCCGTATCTTCGAGCCGCTGGCCGGCGCGGTGCTCGCGGTGATCATCACCTCGCCGCACGTTCGGGCCGCATGCACCCGCATGCACTGGCCCCTGATCCTGCTCGGGTCGACGGGGCTCGCCTGGGGGATGGCAACGCTCGGTGGGGCGGGCGGCCCGACCGCCGCGTACGCCCACGGCGGCGCTCTGGTGGTTACCGCGGGGACAGCGGCTTTGATCGCGGCCGTCTCGGCGTCGAGAAGCGTGGCGACGCGGGCGCTTGCCGCCGCGCCGGTGGCGTATCTCGGGCGTCTTTCGTACGGCATCTACCTCTGGCACTGGCCTCTCTGGGTCTGGACGCAGCGAGGAGGCTGGTGGGATCTGACGAGCCTCGGTGCTCCCCTGCGTGTCTGCGTTCTGACAGTCGCCACGATCGTGCTGGCGGCAGCCTCCTACCGGTTCGTCGAGTCCCCTGTCCGCTACGGCCGCGTTGCGTCGTTCCTCGTCCCCCGCCGCATGGTGGTCGTGTTGGGGATGACGCTGGCTGCGTTGTTCTTCGCCGACCAGACGGCGGTCGTACCGTTCGCCGGGGCGGCGCTCGGGCGCACGACGAAGACGATCGTCCTCGTCGGCGACTCCGTTCCGCAGCGACTGGCTCCGGCGCTCGCTTCAGCCGCTTCGAGACACGGCTACGTCGTCATCTCAGCCACTCGCGGCAGCTGCCCGGCGACCGGAGTAGCGCTCGTCGACTCACGGGGCAAGCCCTGGGGTCCAGGGAGCCTCTGCTCGACGGACGTCCCAGCACGGCAGGACGCGGCGATCGCCCGGTACAGGCCGGCGCTCGTCATCTGGTGGAGCCGGTATGAGCTCGCGGACCGCGTCGATGCCCGCGGGCGTCCGGTCCTTTTCGGATCACCCGTCTACTGGGCGCTACAGCGACATGCTTTTGCAGAGCGGACCGCTGCGCTCGCGCGCAGGGGCGCCATTGTCGTCGCCGTCCAGATCGAACGCTCTGGGCTCGGGATCTCCACCCGTTGCACTCCGTCGGCCTGCGGACCCTTCGTCTCCCGATTGCTGCATTCGACGGGCGCTCAGGACGTCTGGAACGCCTTCCTCGCCTCGCACACAACGGGTGCCGTACGCTCGATCAGCATCGAATCGCTCGTGTGCCACACGAACGCCAGTCCCTGCAACGACCGCTTGCCCGGTGGGCAGCTCGCGAGGCCCGACGGAACGCACTACGACTCGGCAGCCGCGCCGATCGTGGCCCGTGCCGTGATCGACCGCGCACTCGCTGCGGCCGGGCTGACCCGCTAGCAAGGCACGGACGTGGCGTACGCGCAGTGCGTGTCGTCCACCCTCGCGGGCAGGTTGCCACGGCCCGAGCTCCACCCCCTCTCACCGGGCTCTCAGGCGTGCTCACGATGATCCTGCTCGTCGCAGCTTCCCGTGACGACTCCCGCCAACCCGACCCTGCGTCGCCGCCCGGACTTCGCCGTTCCCCGCGAGGCGATCCTGGCCGCAGCCGCAGCCGCAGCGGTCTCCGCACTACTCGTGTGGACAGCTCCGCCGGGGATCGACCTCGCAGCCCACGTCTACCAGCGGACGCTGTTCCTTCAACACGGGCTGACGTTCTGGAACAACTTCTGGTACGCCGGCCGGTACAGCTTCGTCACCTACAGCTTGCTCTACTACCCCTTGGCGGCACTGCTCGGAATCAACGCTCTCGCAATCTCGACCGTCGCGGCTGCGTCACTGGCATTCTCCGCTATTGCCTGGCAGCAGTGGGGATCCGCCGCTCGCTGGTCGTCACGCGCATTCTCGGTGGTCTGGGCCGGAACCGTGCTGCTGGCGATGTTCCCCTTCGGCCTGGGGGCCGCGCTTGCGCTGCTCGCTATCTGGGCGGCGCAAGCCAGGCATCTGCGACGGATGGGGGTGCTGTCGCTGCTCTCGCTCGCAGCAAGCCCGGTCGCCTTCCTCCTGCTCCTCGTCGTCCTGGCAGCGATCGCGCTCGGACGCCGCACCGAACGACACTTCCTGGTCGGCGCCGGGCTCGTGCTCGGCACCCTCAGCCTCGGCGAGATCGTGCTCTGGCGCATGTTCCCGAGCTCGGGTCGCTACCCGTTCGCGACCGGCGAACTGGCGGCTGCACTCCTCTTCTGCGCCATCGGCACGGCCCTCACCTGGAGAAACGAGCGCGCCCGCGCAATTCGCTACCTCTTCCCCGCCTATGCAACTGCTTGCGCCGCGGCCTACCTCGTCCCCTCGGCGCTTGGCGAGAACATCGATCGTCTCCGGTTCCTCGCCATTCCACTCGCGCTGCTCGTCCTATCTCTTCGTGACTGGCGCCCGCGTGCCGTTTCGATGCTCGCGCTCACCCTGGCAGTCTTGTGGAACGTCACCCCGTTGGCGGCAAGCGTCGCACACGCTCGATCCGACCCAACCTCGCAGGCCTCCTACTGGGCCCCCGCTATCCGCTATCTGAAGATCCACCGCTCGCCCGACTACCGCGTCGAAGCCGTCGACACCGTCGGCCATTGGGAGGCGGCCTATCTGCCACAGGCAGGGATCCCGCTTGCACGCGGCTGGTTCCGCCAGGACGACTTCCCGGAGAACGCCGTTCTGTACGGCCGGCTCGGGGCGCGCGCATACACGGCCTGGCTACAGAGGCTCGGAGTCGGTTATGTCGTACTCACCGGCGCGCCGCCCGACTACAGCGCTCAGGCCGAAGCGAAGCTGATCGCGAGCGGACGCTTGCCACTCCGCCTCGTGCTGGCGACCGCAAACATCAAGATCTACGCCGTCCGCTCTCCGCAACCGCTCATCACCGGGCCAGGCGATCCCGATGTGGCCAACCTCAGCAACAACAGCATCACAGTCACCGTTCCGCGCCCCGGCACGTACCGGATCGCTATCAACGCCTCCCCCTACTGGCACGCAACGTCGGGCTGTGTGAACAAGGGCAGCGACGGCATGATCCGGCTTCACACGACCTCGGCCGGCCGGATCCGCCTGACCTTCGCTTTCAGTACCGCAGCCGCCCTCGACACGGTCGCCGGACAGAGCGCCTCCACCTGCTAGAGAAATCGCTGGAATCCAATCGAGAATCGACGGGCGCGAGCCGCACCGTTCGAGGTTCGAACGCGCCGACAGTGGGTTAGCCTCATCCTGTCCGTGCGAGATCCGCTCGTTCCCGCGCACGGCAGGCGAAGCTGGTGGCCTGCCGCGGGGATCGCGGTGTCGGCTGCCGCCGCCGTGGCGCTGCGGGTGCCGTTCATGCAACTGGGGTTGAGTCCGGACGAGGGCGGCTACGCGTACATCGCCGAGCAGTGGGCGCGCGGCGCCCGCCTGTATGGGCCGTCCGCGTGGGTGGACCGCCCGCAAGGTCTGATGCTCGCGTACCGGCTGCTGCTCTCGGTTGCGCACGGGCCCTGGGCGATCAGACTGGGAGCAGTCGTGTTCGGAGCCGCAATCACGCTGCTTATCGGAGCGATCGGCTGGATGCTGAAAGGACCGTGGACAGGGGCGGCGGCAGCCGCGATCTACGCAGTGGTCGGGGTCGGTCCGCACGTACAGGGCTTCACGTTCAACGGAGAACTCGCGGCCGCTCTGCCGGCGACCGGGGCGGTTGCCGCTGCGCTCGCGTGGCGGAGGTCCAGTGCGAGCCTGTGGCTGATCGTCGCCGGGCTGTCAGCCGCTACAGCCCTGCTGATGAAGCAGTCAGGCTTCGACGGCCTGCTCGTCGCCGGAGCGGTGGTCGGCGCCAGTCCGGCGCGGAGGTGGACGAACGTCGGAACGTTCATGGCCGCGGCGGCGGTCCCGCTCGGCCTGTCTGCGCTCCATGGTCTGAGCGTCGGCTGGAACAGCTACTGGTTCGCAGTCGTCGGCTACAAGCTCTCTGCGCATTCCGGCGCGGGCTCGACCCTCGGTAGCCGGCTCGGCCCGTTGACGACGAGTTGGCTCGGCGCCAGGCGAGACCTTGAGCTAGTCGTACTCGCCGCGCTCTCCGGTGTCGGCCTCTGCCTCCTGCGGAGGCCGCGGCTCTGGCTCCCTGTCGGCTGGTTGCTCGCCGCTTTCGCCGGGTTCAATGCGGCATCGCTTTATTGGCCGCACTACTACGTTCAGTTGATCGCACCACTCGCACTCCTCGCCGGGATCGCCGCCACGAGCGTGCCGACGAGAAGTCTTGGCGTCCTCGTCGTCGCGGTCGCCGTCTGGCAAGTGCTTCCCTTCGTCGTGCGGGTGGACGCGATGTCGCGCGCGAGCCGAGAAGCGCTCGTCCCCTACTACGGCCAATACGCGACCGATCAGCGAATCGCCGGCGCCGTGAGAGCCGACTCCGGTCCGGAGAGCCCGATCTACGCACTCGACTCGGAGGCCGACCTGTACTTCCTCGCCGACCGCCGGGCCGCTTTCCCGTACCTCTGGGCACACCCCCTGGAGGAGATCCCGGGAGCGCTCGGACGGTTGCGGAGCCTCCTCGACGGCAGGAACCACCCGCGTCTCGTGATCGTCTACCGAGACCCCAGCGAGGTGGACCCGAGCGGCAGGTTGACCCGCGTCCTGCACGAGGACTACCGGGTCTACGAGCACGTGCCCTCGACGAACGTGACGATTCTTCGAAGCTCCTCGGCCTGACTGACGAGCCGGGTAGGGTTGGTAGTCGAGACCGAGCGCGCAGCGTGGACGACGAATTCGAGTTCGAGTTCTTCCCCGAGCACCCTGAGTTGGCGGGGGACGACCGACAGGATGAACCCCGGGAGACCGGACCCGATCCGCGCCTTGCCCACCGGCGCACTCGGTCGACGCCGTCGCACGTAGTCGTCCGCCGCCGAATGGCGGCTGTGGCCGTGGCAGCGCTCATCCTCCTCGTGATCCTGATCGCAGTCCTCACGACGGGGTCGGGAGGAGAAAATGGCAGCAACAGCAACTACCTGGAGCAGATCACGCCGATCGCGTCCAGCTCGCAGCAAACCGGGGCCGCCCTCGCAGCCGACCTGAGCGGCAGCCAGACCGCAGCCGGCAGGAAGACCGTGATCGCGAAGCTCGACGCGCTCGTGCGGCAGGCGGCCGATCAGGTCACGCGGCTGCAGGCGTTACAGGCACCCGCGACCCTGAGTTCTGACCAGGCGCAGGCGCTCGCCGCGCTCGACCTTCGACTTCGCGGGCTTCAGGGACTGCGCGACTCTCTGTCCCAGGCGCTTGCCGCTCAGAACGACACCTCGTGGAATGCCGTCATCTCGGGGCAGGTCGACGATCTGCTCACGAGCGACCTCATCTGGGACGGCGTGCGAACGTCGGCGGATGCGGCTCTGCAGGCACGCGGACTGGGCGCCTCTTTCCCGGCGTCCAGGTTCGTGGCGGATCAGAGCTCGCTGCTGAGGTCGACGCGGAACCTCGTCGGGCCGGCAGGAATCTCGCCGAGCGGTCGGGTGCTCTCGCTCGGCTCGACCGGGGCAGACGTGACGGCCTGGCAGAACTCGCTCAACGACTGGCTGAAGGTCACGGCGCCGACCCAGACGCTGCTGACGGCGGACGGGAGCTTCGGCACATCGACCCAGCTCGCGACCGAACAGCTGCAGACGGCACAGGGACTCGCACCGGACGGCATCGTCGGGGCAAGCACACGACTCGCCCTCCGGCGAGCGCTGGCCGGCACGAAGGCCGCGTCGACGAACTCGCCCTCGGGGACGACGCTCAAGCTCGGAGCTACGGGTCCGGCGGTCGTCAGCTGGCAGAACCAGCTGAACCAGTGGCTGAAGCTGACCTCGCCGACCCAGACGCCGCTGACCACCGACGGACACTTCGGAACCGCCACGCAGACGGCTACGGAGCAGCTTCAGACGGCCGCGGGGTTGACGCCGACCGGCGAGGTGGACGCCGCGACACGCCGAGCGCTCAACTCGACACTCGCAAGATCGGGCCAGAACACCGGTTAGCAGCCGCCCGGCGAGCCGTACGCGCCGACGCCGTTCGACGGAGCGTCCACGATGACTCTCAGCGAAATGGGACGCTTGCCGGCACGCCGACGACACGGCGTAGACGGCGAAGAAGTCGCGGCTGTCCGGACGCAGGTATGGTCGACCGAAGCATGCTCATGCTTTCCGTGCGCACGCACGCGCCTACGCGCGCGAGGCGGGGGGGAAATGGCGAGCATGATTCGGTCGACCAAACGACGGGTTGTACGGATCGATGCTGAAATGCCTACGTCGGTAACAGATGAGCCTGCAAGCGGTCCACGGCGAAGGTTCGCGCGGCCGCCGCATGCTGCGCTTCGATGCCCGCACCCGGACGATCGACCTGACCGGTCGAGATGGACATGTTCGCGTCCGCGCGCTGCTCGCCCATCAACGCGGCTTAACGCTTTCGGTCAGCGAAGACCGGACAATCGGCACCGATCGCGGACGCCGTAATCCGCCGATCGGCCGATGGTCGCGTCAGCTGGCGAGCCATAGCCTGAAATCGAGTTCTGCCGTCGCTCTTACGAAACACGCAGGCTGGTCACCATTCCCACCATCCGTCTCCGCGCCTGGCTCGGCCGTCTCGCCCTGAACGCGATCGTGTGCGTTGCAGTCAGCCTCACGATTCTCGCGGTGGCCGAGGGCGCCCACCGGCCCGAGCCCGCGGCGCGTAACGCGGCGCCCGTGCGGGCCCCGGGCGGCTGGCGCCGACAGGCGCTTGCGCTCGACGCGCCTTGTGACCACTTCCAGCGGAGCCCGCTCGCGTATGGGTGGCCAGTGAAGCCGTTCGATCGGCAGCACCCGATTCGCGGATTCTTCGGCGACCCGCGCACCATCGGCCTCGAACGGCTCGGCTCAGATAGAGCCGGGAGTCTGGGCTCGTTCACGTTCCACAACGGCATCGACATCACGGCGGCGCCGAGGACGCCCGTGTACCCGGTCGTGTCCGGTATCGCCCACGTCGGAAGCCGTGATCGTGTCAGCGTCACGACCAGCGACGGTCGCACCTTCCAGTATTTCCACATCGACCCTGTCGTCCAACCGGGGCAGCCGGTGACCGCGTACCGGACCGTGCTCGGCACGGTCAAGCCCGTCTGGAACCACGTCCATCTGACCGAGATCGACGCGTTCAAAGCGCACAACCCGCTCGACCCGGGCCATCTCGAGCCGTACCGCGACCATACCGTTCCCGGCATTGATCGGGTGACCTTCACGAGCCCCTCCGGGCGCCAAATGAACCCTTTGCGACTGCGCGGAGCGATTCTGATCGCCGCGGACGCCGAGGATCTCCCGCCGGTAGCTGTGCTCGGGCACTGGCTCGGCTTTCCGGTCGCGCCTGCCCTCGTCACCTGGCGGCTGGCTTCGCCAGACGGCCGCACACTGGTGCGCGGGGTCGCGGCCGACTTCCGGCACACAGAGCCGCCGACGCGCGACTTCTGGCGCGTCTACGGCTCCGGCACGTACCAGAACTACCCAGACTTCACGCATCACCTCTACTGGCACGTCGCCGGCCGCTATCTGTTCAATCTCACCCGGCCGTCGCTCGACACACGACGGTTCCGCAACGGCACCTACCTCCTCACCGTCGTCGCCAGCGACACCTGCGGCAACCGCGGCACCTTCACCGAACCGATCAGGATCGACAACGGAGGGTCGCGCCATGTCTTGGCCCGCGTGTCGCGAGGAGCAACAACGGGATAAACCCCGCCTACCCTCGCGCCGAGCAGCGTCACGACGAGCAAGAGTCGGTCCGAATGGTGAACGGAACCAACAGCCTACGCCACCGCGCCGTCATGACGGCCAAACCTTCCACCGAGCCTTCCTGATTCTGCACCGAGCCCGGAAGGTCCTCGACCGGCGGTGACGACGCGCGCTGTTGCTCCCCTCTCTCATCCATGCCTCACGGAGCGCTGGTGCCATGTGCCGCGTGGAGGCTGACGTTCGTTCGAGGCCGGATCTTCAGGTCGGGTAGATGGCCAAGAAGCGCAAGCGATCTGCTCGCATGCCGGGTGTCCGCTCACGCCCGGCGGCGCCTCGGCGATCAGAGCCTCCGAAGTCGAAGCCCAAGCCTGAGCCGCGGCAGACGGCGCCGGTCTTGGAGGATGCTGGGCCCGGGGAGAGTGGATCGCGTTTTGCGCCGGTTCGGAGACGGGCGGAACAGGCCAAGTTGGCGCTCGCGGCTGTTGCGTTGGCGGCGTTCGTCGTCGGGTTGGTGGTGACGCGGGCGTCCTATGCGGGGCATTCGAAGCGACCGCTGCACGCGCTGGCGGCGCCGCCAGGGTTTGTCCGGATCGTGCGGCGGAATCTGCTGCAGGCGGGCATCATCGCTCCCGCCCAGGCGCCGCCGGGGGCCTCGACGTCCGTGTCGTGATCTCTCGTCGTTTCAAGGCAATGGGCTGCGAGATGGTCGTCGCGGGCCGGCGCACAGGCGAGGTGCTGGCTGCAGAGCGGCTGTTCGCGGAGTGGGAGCAGACTTTCAGCCGCTTTCGTGCCGACAGCGAACTCAACCGAGTCAATGCTCGATCCGGCACACCCGTGCTCGTGTCGGAGTTGTTCGCGCGGGCCGTCGAGGCCGCATTGGCGGTCGCCGAGGAGACGGGGGGGCTTGTCGACCCCACACTCGGCCGTGCGCTGGAGGAGGCGGGGTATGTGGCCGATCTCGACGAACTGGTGGAGGATCCGGCGCCGGCAGGGCCGGGCTCGCCGGGCCGGTGGCGGTCAGTGGCCTACCGAGATCGGCTGCTCACCTTGCCCGTGCATGTCTGGCTCGACCTGAACGGTGTGGTCAAGGCACTGGCGGTGGACGCGGCGGTGGCGCTTTTGCGGCACGGGTGGTTCGTCTCGGCGGGAGGAGATCTTGCGGTTCGCTCGCCGCTTGTGGTCGAGCTACCCCTCGGAGGCAGCGTCGAGCTTCGCCGGGGGGCGTTGGCGACGAGCGGCAGCGTCAAGCGCCGCTGGCTTCGCGGCGGTGAGGTTCAGCACCATTTGATCGATCCGCGCAGCGGCCGGCCGGCTGACTCTCCGTGGCAGCAGGTCACGGTCTGCGGCTCGACCTGTCTTGCGGCCGATACGGCCGCCAAGTCGGCCTTCCTCGTCGGCGAGGCCGGGCCTGCGTGGCTCGACGCGCGTGGGCTGCCGGGGCGCTTCGTCGACCAGGAGGAGCGCGTCATCGTGAACGAGTCGTGGCGGCGCAGCATCTTGCGGACGGCCGTATGCATCTGACCTCGAGCCCTGTCGACTGGTACGCCGCCCGAGCTGCCGGCATCGTCGCCTACCTCCTCATCAGCTCGACCCTCGTGCTGGGAATCACCATGGCGGGCAAGAAGAAGTTGCACCGCTGGCCGCGGTTCGCGATCGAGGACGTCCACCGCTTCGGCGGCATCCTGGTCGGCAGCTTCGTGATCATCCACGTCGTCACGATCGCGATCGACGCCTGGCTGCCCTTCTCGATCGCGTCGATCATCGTCCCCTTCACCTCCGCGTACAAACCGATCTGGGTCGGGCTCGGCATCGTCGCGGCAGAGCTTCTGCTCGCCCTCGCGATTACGAACCGGCTACGGAACACCCGTGTCTCCTACCGGTTCTGGCGGCGCGCCCACTACCTCAACTTCGCCGTCTGGGTCGGAGCGACCCTTCACAGTCTCGGCAGCGGCACCGACCGCAGCACGCCGTGGCTTCTCGCGCTCGAAGCGGCGGCGATCGCTGTCGTCTCATGGGCGATCATGTGGCGTCTGCTCGCACCGCGGCTGGACCGGTGGCGCCTCCGCGGCGCATCGGTCGCCGTGTCGCTGGCGACGGCCGGGATTGCAGTCTTCCTCGTTGTCGGCCCGCTGCGCTTCCACCCGAAACCCTGGAACGCCGGCACCTTCAGCGACGCTCTTACGGGCCAGGTTCAGCAGCAACTCGGGGTGACCAAGGGAATCGTCTCCTTCGCCGGTCAGGGCCACGGCGACCAACGGGTACTCGTCCGCGCCGACCTCCTGATCGCGACCAACTCGCTGCTGTCCACCTCTTTCCAGATGGAATACCTGCCGAGCGGACAGCTTTGCACCGGAAGAGTCACCCACGCACGCGCCCTCGGCTTCATCGCGCGCTGCCATGTGCGCGACGGGACGACCCGCCTCGTCACGGCCAACTGGCGCCAGGTGCCGGGGATGACGACCGTCGCCGGCCAAGTCGCCGTCGCGAAGACGCGACTCTGATCGCAGAAGATGAAGGCGATCCGCCGAGAAAGCGCCAACTGATCGCCGACGGTCGTCTGTCCGAGAGCCGTTAAGTCGTTCGGGAGTCCGAGGACCGACTCCCACCCCGTCAGAGGCTCTAGCCCGACCCTCTCAGCACTAGCTTCCCTCGCCGGAAGCAGTGGAATCTGCGACTGGAGACGCCGAATTTGCGCCCGGGCTTGTCCCCGTACGGCAATCGGGAATCCGATTGAGCCAGACGGCCGTAACTGCCCGTACTCGATGACGGGATTGCCCTCCCGCTTCGTCGGGCGCTTTCTCCTCAAGCGTTCACGGCCATTACCTGCCGGGCCCGGCGTTCCTCGTCTGCAGGTTTGAAATCGGCCCGATCCGAGCGCTACCGGCCGGGACAATCCGAAACGCTCGTATCGGAGAAGTCATCTCTATCCGGTTCCCGAGTCGAGGGAGGTCTCGACGTGTCGAAGAAGCTGGTTGTTGCGAGCGCCGCGGCGGTTATCGCCGTCGCCTTCGCGGTCACCGCGTACGCCGCCAGCGGCGAGCCGATCATGGGGCCGGCAGGCACGACGGCAATGCCTTCGTGGCAGGGCTACTACGACGGACACAAAGACACCTATCTCAATACCGACGTCTCCTCCAAGGCGCAGGCCAAGTCGATGCACATCAACTACTCCGCCACCATCGGCAAGGTCCAGCACCTGCCCGAGATCTACCTCGTGCAGGGCCGCGCCGCCCCCGGCCAGCTCGCTGTTTTCGGCGCCCAGCCTGGCGACCCCAGCTACTCACCGCTGTGGACGGAGACGATCCTGACCTGGAAGCCAGGGTCGAAGCCTGTGTTGATCACCAGCGACAACCAGATCAACAAGCTCGAAAAGACGAGCGGGCTGACCGAACGCCCCGGCAACGTCGTCCTCAACTGCCCGATCATCAAAGTCGGCAAAGGCTGAGCCCAAGCGGCCAAGAACACCGACCTGATCCAAGACGGAGACGGCCCTCCGGTCAGGGGCCGTCTCCGTGATTGCCGCGCCAACCTAGGCAGGAGTTCCTCGACTCGGGGGGCTCGCAGACGACCCAACCGAGGATCGCCTGCGGAGAAACGTGCGCAGACTTCGCATTGGTCACGCGTCGCCGGGGTGTTCTGCCACCCCAAGACAGGCGGTCCGCTTGACCCCGCCGACTTCAGGGATGCGCTGGACGCCGCGTTCAAGAAGGCAGGGCTCGAGAAGCCCGCCGGATTCCGGCCCTTCCACGACCTACGCGTGACCGCGATCACCAACGACGCGCTCGCCGGCGCGAATCCGATCGCGATCATGGCCAAGGCCGGCCACGTGAACATGGCGACGACAAAGGTCTACTTGAAACTGGCCGGCGTCGTGTTCCGTGACGAAGCCGAGCGGCTCGAGCGACGACTGCTCGGACTTTCTACCCAACTTTCTACCCACATGGCAGCATCTGAGCCGGTCTCAGCCGAGTCTGCACCGCTTAAAAAGGCTATTTCTGCCTAGGCCGACGCCTAGGTGCTGATCATCTTCTTCTCGATGCCGACGCCCGCTGCGACCGCGCGCTCGTATTCGAGCGGCACCGTGGCCGAGTCCTGGAGCGCGATGCCGGTCGAGTCGAACACCGTGATCTGATCGTCGGACTGGCGACCGTCGAGTTCGCCGCAGATCACCTTGCCGATCTCGCCGGCGACGTCGGCCTCGGTGATCACGCCGTCCCGGAGCGCGACGTTGATCTCGCCGTCCTCGCGGCACTGGCGGATGTCGTCGACGAAGACGCGCGCGCGGGCGAGCGTCTGCGGGTCGAGCTCCTGCTCGCCGGCGAGGTCGGCGCCGAGCGCGGCGATGTGCGTCCCCGGCGAGATCCAGTCGTCCTCGACGAGGTAGCGGCGCGCGTGCGTCCCGGTGACGATCACCTCCGCACCGCGCACGGCCTGCTCGACGTCCGTCGTCGTCTTCAGCTCCAGGTGCGGGTAGGACGGCTGCTCGGCGGCGACGAAACGGTCGAGCGACTCCTGCGTCCGGCTCCAGATGCGCACCTCGTTCCAGTCGAAGACCGCGTCGCAGGTCGCGAGCGTGCCCTTGCCGACCGAGCCCGAGCCGAGGATCGCGAGCACCTTCGAGTCTTTCCGGGCCAGCCACTTCGCCGACACCGCAGCGGAGGCGCCCGTCCGCATCAGCGTGTGATGCGAGCCGTCGCAGATCGCGAGCGGGAAGCCGGTCTCGGGATGCGTGTAGACGAGGACCGAGAAGACGGCCGGCAGCTCGTACTTCGAGTTGTCCTCACGGATCGAGACCCACTTGCATGCGGCCGCCTCGGGCTCCTCGATCCAGGAGGGCATCACCTCCCACTCGCCCTGGTAGCGGTCGAGGACGATGTGGCCCTTCGGCTCCATGTAGACGCGCCCGAGACCGTGCATCCGGAAGGCGTGCTCGACGCAGTCGACGTACTCACCAGGGGTGAGGAGCCCGACCATGTCGCTCCGGCCGAGGATCAGCGTCTTCTTGTGCCGCCAGCTCTCGGCCACGGGCCGACTCTACATCGACCGGGCCGTTGTAGAGTCGGGCGGCCATGGTGGACAGGGAGCGGAGCGCAGCCCGGATCGAGCACGACATCGAGACGCTGGCCGGGCCCGCCTACACGCTGTCCGACGAGGCGATCCGGCGCCACGCCTACACGCCCGTCTACCGGGCGACGCTGGACTACTTCACCGCCGCGCTGCGGGGGCTCGGCTTCGACGTCTCCGAGGATCCCGTCGGCACGCTTGTCGCGCGCAACCGGCCGGCCGGCGAGAAGGTGTTCGGCATCGGCTCGCACTGCGACTCGAACCGGAACGGGGGCAAGTACGACGGCACGATGGGCGTCGTCACGGCGCTCGAGGTGTGCCGACTGAATGCCGACTTGGGATTCGACCTTCCGCTGCAGCTGGTCTCCTTCCTGGAGGAGGAGGGCTCGGGCTTCGGCCAGATGCTCCTCGGCAGCCGGATCATGCTCCAGCGCGTCACGGAGGAGGAGTTGCGCGACACGTTCCGCGCCACAGACGACGGGCGGCCGTTCTGGGAGCACGCCGCCGACGCCGGCTACGAGCCCGAGCGTTGGCGTGAGTCGATCCACGTCCTCGACGATCTCTCGGGCTGGATCGAGATGCACATCGAGCAGGCGCGCGTCCTCCAGGACACGGGCAACCGGATCGGCGTCGTCACGGCGATCGCCGGCTACGTGCACGCCGACATCACGGTCGAGGGGCGCGCCGACCACGCGGGGGCGACGCCGATGGAGCTCCGGCTCGACCCGGGCGTCGTCGCCGCCGAGTGCATCCTCGAGCTCGAGCGGCTCGCCCGCGCGGCCGGCAACGGCACGGTCGGAACCGTGGGCGAGATCGCGTTCGAGCCGGGGCTGATCAACGTGGTTCCGGCGCGGGCGCGCTTCTCCGTCGACGTCCGCGGGGTCGACGAGGACGCGTTCCACGGCGTCGCGCGCGACATCGCCGCCTTCGCGGGCGAGGCGGCCGAGCGGCGCGGAATGACCGCCGAGTTCCGCCAGCGTCAGACGCTGGCCGCAACGCCGATGGACGCGAGCATCGTCTCGGCGCTCGAAACCGCGGCACAGGAGACCGGCGAGCCGTTCATGCTCATGCCCTCCGGCGCGGCCCACGACACGATGTGCGTCGCCGAGCGTGTCCCGAGCGCGATGGTCTTCGTCCCCTGCAAGGATGGCATCAGCCACTCGCCGCTCGAGGACGCAAGCCCCGCGGACGCCGCCCTCGCGGCCGAGATCATCCTGAACGCGATTCACTCGCTGACCTGACGGTCGGCCATGCGCGAGCTCCCGTCCGGAACCGTCACCTTCGTGTTCACGGACGTCGAGGGATCGACTCGCGGGGAGGGGGCAGCGCTGTCCGGCGACGAGGCGATCGCGATCGCCGTCGAACATCTCGTCTAGGTCGAATCGGACGCTGCCAAGCCCCGAACTCCGAGCTGCGCGCGGCTCGGCAGCAGCAGCAGCGCCGCGACCCAGCAACCGGCGAGGATCGCGAACCCGAAACGGCCGTCGCCCGGGATCGAGAACGTCAGCCCGATCAGCGGCGTCCCGACGAGCGCCACGAACGCGGCCGCGCCGTTGACGAAGCCGACCGCTGCGGCCGGTGCGTCGGGCCGCGTGAGCGCCGCGCCCGTGAACGAGGGTGCGAACGGAATGCCCGCTGCGAGGCCGATCAACGCCGCGCCGAGAACGGCCAGTCCCACGGGCTTCGAGACGGCGAGCGCAACGGTGCCGAGTGCCCCGGCGACGAGACTCGCGGCGACGGCGCGGCGAACCCACTGCGGCCGCTCGTGGAGGATCCAGCCGCCCAGCGGCCGCGTGGCGACGCCGAGCACGAGCGTCAGTGCTCCGACAAGCCCGGCCGTGCTCTTCGAGAGGCCGCCGTGACGGTGCAGCAGCGTCACGACCCAGTTCCCGACGACGATGCTGAGGCCGAGCGACGCGGCGTAGAGCACGGCCAGCCGGTAGAGCCTCCGGTCGCGCATCACGCCGACCGGTGTGGTCGCCGGCCGGGCAGTCCGCGAGCGCGCCACGTCCGCCGGCCCGGCCGCGAGCACCACGAGGCCGGCGGCGCCGACGACGATCGCGGTCACCCACGGCGCCCGCCAGCCGATCGCGTCCTCGATGGGCGGCACGATCGCGAGCGCCAGCCCACCGCCGCCGAGCGCGACGCCGCCGAACAGGCCCTGAGCGAACGGCGAGCCGCCCTGCACCCGCACGTAGGCGCTGCCTGAGACGAAGGCGAGCCCGGTCCCGACACCGACGAGCGTCCGTGCCGCGATCGCGAGCGCCGGGTAGGGCCCGATCAGCGCCAGCGCGTTGAAGCAGACGATGATCACGAGCCCGACGAGCGCGACGCGGCGTTCGCCGTAGCGGTCGCTGGCCCGCCCGGCCGGCACCTGGAGCAGCAGGTGCGTGAGGAAGAGCGCGGTCGTGAACAGCCCGACGGTGGCGAGCCCGACGCCGTAGCTGGCGCTCAGCTGCGTCGCGACGGCGCCGATGTTCCCGACGTTCCAACCTGAGGCGAGCCCGGCCGCACAGCCACCCGCGACCGCGAACCGAACGTTCACGCGACGTGCGATCCGAGCACGGTGGAGACTCTAATGCGTGCTCGCGGTTCTCTTCGGTGTGCTCGCAGGTATCGGCTTCGGGCTGCTGGCGGTCGCGATCCGTTCGGCCCTCGTGCGCGGCGGAGACCCAGAGGTGGGCGCGATCGTGGTCGCGCCCGTCGCGTTCGTCATCGCGCTCGCCGTGGCCGCCGCGCACGGCGATCTCGGCCACGTCGATGCGGACGAGCTGTGGCCGTTCCTGCTGATCGGCCTCTTCGTTCCCGGCGCATCTCAGATCCTCTTCATCCATTCGATCCGGCTCGCAGGCCCGTCGCGGGCAGCGATCCTGATCGGCGTCGCGCCGGTCGTCTCGGCGATCCTCGCGATCGTCTTCCTCGGCGAGCCCGTGCAGGTCGGGCTCGTCGTCGGAACGCTCGTCGTCGTCGCCGGCGGCGTCTTTCTCGTCGCCGAGAAGGCGCGTCCGAAGGAGTTCCAGGCGCTCGGCATGGCGGCGGCGCTCCTCTGCGCGCTGATGTTCGGCGTGCGCGACAACCTCGTCCGCACCGCCTCGACCCACCGGCATCCGCCCCCGCTGCTCGCGACGGCGGTGACGCTGCTCGGCGCGTGCCTCGCACTGCTCGCGTTTCTGCTCGTCGCGCGCCGCCGGCAGCTCCGCGAGCAATTCCTGCCGTCGTTCCTCCCCTTCCTGTGGGCCGGGCTGACGCTCGGCGTCACCTACGCCTTTCTCGTCGAGGGCTTCTCACACGGGCGCGTGACGGTGGTCGCGCCGCTGAACGCGACGCAGTCGATCTGGGGCGTCGTCTTTGCCGCGATCATCGTCGGCCGCAGCGAGCTGATCGGCCGCCGCACGGTGATTGCCGGGCTCCTGATCGTCGCGGGCAGCGCGCTGATCAGCGCGACGCGCTGACGGTAGGCTCGGGCGCGACGACGAAAGGAGCGACATGGCGTTCATCGAGCTGATCCGTGAGTCCGACGACGTGCCCAACCACGGCGCGGCGTTCGCGACGCGGCCGGAGATCTACGCGGCTTGGCAGCAGCTGAACGGTGCGATCAAGGACTCGATGGACCTCCGGCGCTACGAGCTCGCGACGCTCGCGGCCGCGCGGCGGCTCCGCTCGAGCTACTGCATGCTTGCCCACGGCGGCGTGCTGGCGCGGGACTTCCTCGGCCCCGAGCGCGTTCGGGAGATCGCAATCGACCATCGCTCGGCTGGCCTCGAGCCGGTTGACGTGGCGGTCATGGACCTGGCCGAGAAGGTCGCCGAGGACGCGACGAGCGTGACCGAGTCGGACGTCGAGCGGCTGCGAGCGTTCGGCCTTTCGGACGCCGACATCGTCAGCGTCGTCGCGGCGGCGGCCGCACGCTGCTTCTTCTCGAAGGCGCTCGACGCGCTCGGCGTCCAGCCGGACGCGGCCTACGAGTCGGTCGAGCCGGCGCTCCGTGAGGCGCTCGTGGTCGGCAGGCCGATCGAGTCGAGATAACGGTCCTCCGCCGCGTAGTCGAAGAACTCGTCGTCGATCTGGCGTGGCCCCGAGGCGACGAGCCAGTCGACCTCCTCGGCCACGGTGGCCGCGTAGTCGCCAGCGGGCACGTAGCCGAGCTCGACGGCCGCCGTCGTGTCGAGCACGATCGGCTGCGGGGGATCCCACCAGTGCCGGCCGACGTCCCCGTCGGGCTCACCGTCGAGTAGCACTTCCTCCCACTCGTGGCCGAGCTGCCGGGCGATCGTCCGCGAGATCTCGAGAGCGTTCGGCGCGTCAGGGTCAGCGCAGTTCAGGATGCGCTGTCCTGGCCTCGCGGCGACGGTCTCGATCAGCGCGGCGATGTTGGCAGCGGCGGTCGGATGGTCGACGCCTGCGCCCCGGTGCGCGAGGAAGACGGCCGGCCGGCGATCGAGGACGCGCTTGACGAAGATCCATTCGCGCGCCTGTTGCGCGCCCGCCCCGTGGACCTTCGAGGGCCGGATCACGGTCACCGGACGGTCGGCGTCGAGAAACGCGTGCTCCGCCGCCACCTTGTTCGCACCGTAACCCTCGCGCGAGTTGTAGTCCACGTCGCTCGGCGCCATCGTGGGTTGCGTCTCGCGGATCGGGCCGTCGAAGTGCGGCCCCACGTCGGAGTTCGTGTGGTGACCGGCGGAGTCCACGTACACCGCCTTGCTGGACAGCATCACCGTCGAGCCCGCGCCGTCGAGCAGGGGCAAGAGGAGTCGCGCGTGCTCGGCCGTGTAACAGACGTTGTCGACCAGGAGATCCACGCCGTCGCCGATCGCGGCAGCGAGGTGCGCCGGGTCGTCGCGGTCGCCGGGGATGAACCGTGCTCCAGCCGCCTCGAGCTCGGAGGGCATGTTGGCCGGATCGCGGCCGGTCAGATCGACGTCCCAGCCCGACGCGAGCAGTCGCCGGGCGGTGGCACGGCCGATCGACCCGGTCCCGCCGAGGACGAGCGCGCGAGGCATGTCTTCGAGCCTAGCTCGCGGCGACTGCCGCGGCGACGGCGTCGCCGACCTCGCGCGTCGTCGCCGTGCCGCCCACGTCGCGCGTCCTCGGCCCGTCGCGGCACACGTCCTCGAGCGCGCCCAGCAGGCGGGCCGCCGCGTCCGCCTCACCGAGGTGTTCGAGCATCAGCACGGCGCTCCAGATCGCGCCTGCCGGGTTGGCGATGCCCTGCCCGGCGATGTCCGGAGCCGAGCCGTGCACGGGCTCGAAGATGCCGATCGGGCTCGATCCCGGGGCGATGTTGGCCGACGCGGCCATGCCCATCCCGCCCTGGATCGCCGCGCCGAGGTCGGTGAGGATGTCGGCGAACAGGTTCGAGGCGACGACGACGTCGAGCGAGTCGGGCGACCTGACCATCCGCGCCGCCAGGGCGTCGACGAGCACGCGCTCGTAGCGGACGAGCGGGAACTCGGAGGCGATCTCGGCGGCGACCTCGTCCCAGAGCACGTAGCCGAACCGCGACGCGTTCGACTTGGTCGCGCTGATCAGGAGCCCGCGCCGCTGCGCCGCGCACTCGAACGCGAGCCGAAGCACGCGCTCGCAGCCGGCTCGGGTGAAGACGGACACCTCGATTCCCACCTCGCCGGGGAGCCCCCGATGCGACCGGCCGCCGACGCCCGCGTACTCGCCCTCCGTGTTCTCGCGGACGAACAGGATGTCCACGTCCTCCGGCCCACGGCCGGCGAGCGGCCCCGGAATCCCCGGCAACAGCCGGCACGGCCGCAGGTTCGCCCACAGGTCGAGGCGCTGGCGCAGCTCGAGGATCGAGCCCCACAGCGAGACGTGGTCGGGCACGGACGGATCGCCGATCGCACCGAGCAGCACTGCCTCGAAGCCGGAGAGCTGGTCGGGCCAGTCCTCCGGCATCATCCGCCCGTGCTCGTGGTACCAGGCGGAGCCCCACGGCAGCTCTGTCCACTCCAGGTCGAGCGCGAGCGCGTCGACGGCCTTGCGGGCCTCCGCCACCACCTCCGGCCCGACGCCGTCGCCCGCCAGGACGGCGACGCGGTGGGTCAAACGCCTGCGCCCACGCGCCCGGGCACGCTCGCGACGTAGGCGAGCGCGTCCTCCAGCGGCACGACGTCGGCGTACTTCGCCTGGATGTCGAACAGGTTCGCGTCGTGCGGCGCCTGCGCGCGGTCGCCCACGCATTCGCGCGGGACGAGCGTCGGCCAGCCGTACTGGAGGAGGTCGACCGCCGTCGCCCGGACGCATCCGCTCGTCGTCGCGCCGCAGAGGATCACGGTGTCGACGCCCTGCGAGACGAGGATCGACGCGAGATTCGTCCCGAAAAACCCTGACGCGCCCTTCTTGAGCACGATCGTCTCGTCGTCGCGCCGGTCGAGCCGCGGGTCGATCTCCACCCAGCGCCCGCCGAGCTCGAGGTCGGCGAGCGCAGGCGCCTTCTGCAGCCAGAGCCCGCCGTCCTTGCCGGAGGGCTCGAAGCCGATCGTCGTGAACACCACCGGCAGCCCCTTCTCCCTCGCCGCGTCGAGCAGCCGCCTCGTCGCCTCGACCTCGACGGTCATGTCCGCCCCGAGCGCACAGACGGGATCGGTGAAGCCGCACGAGAAGTCGACGACGAGCACGGCCGGGCTCGAGCCCAGCGTGACCGCCTGGCCGAGCCCCGCCTTCTCGTAGACCTGCCTGGCCGCCTCGTCGCTCATGCCGGCACCTTCTCCGGCGTCAGCTCCTCGCTGACCTTCGCGCGCTTCACGAACTGGCCCGCGCCCGGCTGTGCCACCAGCTCGTCGTTCTCGACGATCACCTGGCCGCGCACGAGCACGACCTCCGGGGCGCCGGTGACTTCGGTCCCCTCGAACAGGTTGTAGTTGACGTTCGAGTGATGCGTCTTGGCCGAGATGGTCAGCTTCTTCTCGGGATCCCAGACGACGATGTCGGCGTCAGAGCCCGGCGCGATCGTGCCCTTGCGCGGGTAGAGCCCGAACGAGCGCGCGACGTTGGTCGAGGTCAGCTCGACGAAGCGGTTCAGCGTCATCCGCCCAGTCCGCACGCCGAACTCGTGGAGCATGTGCAGCCGGTTCTCGATCCCCGGCCCGCCGTTCGGCACCTTCTGGAACTCCTGGCCGTTGACCCCCTTCTGGTCGGGCCAGTTGAACGGGCAGTGATCGGTGGAGACGACGGAGAGCACGTCTCTGTCGAGCGCGTGCCAGAGGTGCTCCTGGTTCTCCTTCGGTCGCGGCGGCGGCGTGTAGATGTACTTCCCGCCCTCGAACCCCGGCTGGTCGAGTGCCGAGTCGTCGATGAACAGGTACTGGGTGCACGTCTCGCCCCACACGTCCCACCCCTTCTCGCGGGCGATCGCGATCGGCTCGATCGACTCCTGGCATGACACGTGGACGACGTAGAGCGGCGCGCCGGCGACCCGGGCGAGCTGGACGGCGCGGTTCGTCGCCTCGCCCTCGGTCTCGGGCGGCCGTGTGCGCGCGTGCCAGATCGGCTCGATGTGCCCGGCCGCGACGGCCTCCTTGACGATGATGTCGATCGCGTCGCCGTTCTCCGCGTGCACCATCACGAGCGCGCCCGTGTCGGCCGCGGTCTGCATCGTCTTGAAGAGCGTCTCGTCGTCGACCATGACGGCGCCCTTGTAGGCCATGAACAGCTTGTAGGACGTGATCCCCTTGTCCGGCAGCGTTGCGAGCTCCTCGAGCGAGCCCCCCTCGCGCAGGTCGGTGACGCCGATGTGGAAGCCGACGTCGATCACGGGTTTGCAGCGGTCGATCTTCTCGAAGTAGTTCTCGAGCGCCTGGGCGAACGACGTGCCCGGCGCCTGCATGCAGAAGTCGACGAGGCAGGTCGTGCCTCCGAACGCGGCCGACACCGTGCCGGAGGTGAAGTCGTCGCAGGTCGTGGTCCCGCCGAAGAACATCTCCAGGTGCGTGTGCGGGTCGATCGCACCCGGCAGCACGTACTTCCCGGTCGCGTCGATCACCTTGTCCGCCGCCACGTCCAGCGACTCGCCGATCAGCGACACCGTCCCGTTCTCGACGTAGACGTCCCCGACGTAGTCGTCCGCGGCGGTGACGATCCGACCGCCCTTGATGAGCACGGACATGCTCGCTCCCCTTTCAGCCGATTGCGTGTTGTATACGACGGCTGCGCAGCGGCGTCAAACGCAAGGGGGGTTCTAGGAATCGACCAAACCCGGACACGGCAGTCATGCGGGCGTCCTACATGTATACGGCGGCAACGAACTGGCCTCAAACGGCTGCCGGGTTCTAGGAATCGACCAAACCCGGACACGACGAACTTATCGCGATACGCCGGAGATATCGGCGATAGCGTCAAATGGCCGCTTCAAGGCGCTTCGGGGTCACCGATCGGCTGCAGCGCTGTTAGTCGATGGGCTCAACCTCAGCGCTTGCAGGCTGCACTTCCAGCGTCTCAAGAGGCACGCTCCGGGCAATAGCCCTCGGTGGCGGACGCGAGCACCTATGCAGATTGTCCGGTCGCGTTCGCGAGCAGCCTTTCCGCGTCCGCCTCGGCCTGTTTGTAGCCCATGGAGGCGAACAGGTCGCGTGCTTCGGTCAGTTGCTGCCCGGCTCCCGGCCGGCCGAGAGTGATCAGGCACCGACCCTGGCCGAGGAGAGCGTCGCCGAGCCCTGGAAGGCCACCGAACTCGCGCCAGCGCGCGGCGGCCTGTTCGTAGAGCGCGACCGCCTCCGGTGTTCGGGCCTCGGCCTCGGCGAGGACGGCGTCGGCAGCGACCCGACCGACGCCCACGCGGCCGATGTCGACCGATAACCCCGCTGCCAGTTCCCGCGCGAGGTCGAGAGCGTTCGCCGCCGTGCAGAGCCGCGTGAGTTCGGGCAGGAACAGCGCGCGGTACCGATCCGCCCGGCCGCGGGTGAGCTCGATCAGCTCCCGGACGAGGTCGAGCGCCGGTCCGTCGCTCTGCGCCGCGACGCCCAGGGCGGCCGCCGCCAGGGAGGGTACGAGCAACTGGGGGTCGGCTGCCGCCCTCGCCTTCGGCAGCAGCTCCTCAAGAACCGAGGCTGCACCTGCCCGATCCCCTCGTCGCTCGAGTACGAGCGCACGGTACGGGAGCCCGAGGAGCCGCGCCTGGGCGGATCCGGCCTCCTCCAGCGCAGCTAGCTCGTCGGTGATGGCGATGATCTCATCCCAGCGGCCGAGATCGAAGAGCATCCACGTGGATTCGGCCTTCGACCACGCCACCGGACCCCGCAGCCCACGCGACTCGTCGAACGCCTGCGTCTGCTCGTGGAGCGCGAGGCTCTGCTGCGCACCGACTCCGTGCCACGTCGCTCCGGCCAAGTTGAGATAGCCGATCCCCGCCGTGACGGCTTGCGCTGCCTGCAGGCTGTACTCGATGGATTCCCGGAGGTCGTCGAGGCCGCCGAGATCGCCGAGCTCGACTCGCGCGTTTCCACGGAACTGGAGCACGCGAACGACCGAATCCTCCTCGCCGAGCTCGTTCGCCAGCGCGATCGCCCGATCGGAGGTGGCCACGCATTCAGTCGACCGACCCGCCATCATCAATTGCGCTGCCTGTCTCGCGAGCAGGAGCACGGACACGCGTCCGGGCGGATGGCGCTCCACCAGCCGCTGCGCATGCTCAAAGTGCTCACCGGCCTCGGCGTTTCTGCCCTGATACCCGGCATAGCGCGTGAGGTCGAGCAGCGCTTCGGCAGCTCCGAGCTCGTCGTCGGCCGAGAGGTAGAGGTCGACCGCGCGCCTGGCGTCCTGCTCCGCCTGACTCGCCGACAGCACGGCAACTGTTCGCCCCGCCTTGAGCAGCAACGGCGCCTGCTCCGCGTCCGCGTCCTCGTAGAGGGCGAGCGCCCGGCGGTAGAAGCCGTCGGCCGTCGTCTGGTCGAGCGCCGCCGCCCGGTCGCCGGCGAGGACGAGCACCCGTCGCGCTTTGGGCAGAAGCTCGGTCGCGACCCCGATGTCGCCGGCCGCTCGGGCCAGCTCGAGCGCCTCCTGGTAGTGATACGCAAGGACGTCGGCGAGGTCCTCCACCCGCTCGCCGGCCTTCGTCTCGAGCCACGCCGCTGCGGCACCGTGCTTCCGTGCGCGCGCGGCCCTCGGAGTCTGGCCGTACGCGACCTCTCTGACAAGGACGTGCCAGAACGAGTATTCGCTTTCGCCTTCCATCGACGTCTGACGGGCCTGGCGGACGAGCTCTTTGCGCGAGAGCTCGTGCAACGCGAGCTCGACCTCGTGCTCGTCGAGCTCGCTCATCTCAGCGAGGGCGCCTGCCCAAAACACCTTGCCAACGACGGCTGCGTCCTGCAGCAGAGCTTTGCGCTCCGGCGACAGCGTGTCCAGGCGGGCGGCGATGAGGGCCTGCACGCTCTCCGGAAAGGCGAGCTCATCGCCCGATTCGCCCAACCCACGGTCCGCGACCAGGCGGACGAACTCCTCCGCGTAGAGAGGATTGCCGCCCGACCGCTCAAGAATGGCCGCCCTGACCGGGTCCGACACGGTCTGCTCGAGCAGACCCTGCACGAGGTCGCTCGTCTCGCTGTTCGAGAGCGGCGACAGATTGATCGTGTGCGAGTTCCGCGTCCCGGCTCCCCACGTCGAGTGCGCCTCGAACAGCTCTGGCCGCGCCGTGCACAGAAGCAGCAACGGCACGCCTTCCGCCCACTCGGAGAGGTACGACAGGAAGTCGAGGAACGGCGCGTCAGCCCAGTGAAGGTCCTCCACGACCACGACCGCCGGCCCGTTGGAGGCAATCGACTCGACGAACCGCCGCCAGGCCGGGAACGATTCATCTCGAGACGCAGACTGGCCGGAGTCGACCCCGAGCAACGGCAGCAGCCTGGCCCTGAGCCAGTCCCGCTCCTCGACGTCGGGCAGCACACGCTCCAGCTTCGCGGACGCCGCCTCGGGCGAGTCCGACTCGAACACGCCGGCGTGCGACTTCACGATCTCGCCGAGCGCCCAGAACGTGATCCCTTCCCCGTAAGGGAGGCAGCGACCTTGCCGCCAGCGGATCAGCTCCGTCTTCTCGTCGATGTACCGGAACAGCTCCGCACACAGCCTGCTCTTGCCGACTCCGGGCTCGCCCACAAGCGTCACGAGTCCGAACATGGAATCCCTAGCGCAGCGGTCGAACAGACCCTGCAGAAGCGTCTTCTCGACCTCGCGACCGACGAACGGCGTCTCAGTCGTCCGGATCAGATCAGTACCGAACCGTGCCCGCGCCTCGACCGCACGGTACAGCCCCACCGGCTCGCGCTTGCCCTTGACCTCGACCGGTGCAAGCGGCTCGTAAACGAAGACGCGCTCAGTCTGCCGGAACGTCTCCCGCGACACGGCCACGCCGTTCACCGGGGCCGCCGTCTGAATGCGCGCCGCCGTGTTCACGACGTCGCCCGCGACGATCCCCTCACCCTGCTCCGGCCGAGCGTGCAACGACACGACGGCCTCGCCGGTGGCGATGCCGACCCGCACCTGCAGCTTGAGCTCCGGCTCCTGCTCGTTCAGCTCAGCGATCGCGTCCATGATCCGCAGTCCCGCCCGGACGGCCCGTTCGGGATCGTCCTCATGGGCCACCGGCGCCCCGAACACCGCCATCACCGCGTCGCCGATGAACTTCTCGACCGTCCCGCCGTACCGCTCGAGTTCGCGCCGGAGACTCGCGTGATAGGGGCGAATGCGAGCGCGCACGTCCTCGGGGTCCGCTGCCTCCGAGGCCGCCGTGAAGCCCACGAGATCGCAGAAAAGGACGGAAACGACTTTCCGCTCCTCGGCCGCTGGAGCGGACGCAGACTCCGACAGCGGCGCGGTGCAGAACCCGCAGAACCGGAAGCCGTCGGGGTTCTCCTTGCCACAGGCAGGACAAGCCGCCACCGAACGAGTCTACGACGACACCGCACGACCGTTCAGACTGTTGCCGATTCAGCTGGAGGAGTTCCTGATCACTCTTGATCAGCGGGGCCGCGGCTTCGAGGAAGCGACAGCCTGGTTTTTGCTCAACGACCCTGTCTATCGGCAGCAGGTCAAGCGCGTTTGGCTTTGGCGGGGCAGTTTTCAATAGATCGGCGTGTCCGGGTTTGGTCGATTCCTGGAACCCGTCAAACGCAATGGCGGATAGGGGTTAAGTGTTCGCGAAATGCGCCACCTCCGGGTTATCGGCGTAACCAGTCGCTACGGGTCGGCGATAATCGCGACAAGACGGGCTGGGCACGACAGGGCGGATGATCTGACAGGCGGGGCGTGCAAGTAGCGTGGAGCCCCCAAAGCAGTCGACAGGCAACGCATCGCTGCGCTCTCGGACTTAACCCACAGTTAGTGGCGATATCGCCGGCATCAGGTTGCCGCTCAACCTTGTCGCGGGCGCCTACCGTACCCAGAGCTGGTCGAGGCACGCGCCGGTCAGCCCCGACGCGCCCGACAGCCAGCAGTACTTGTAGTTGCCGACCCGCCGGGCGACGAAGTCGGTCGAAAGGAAGACCTTCATCGGCACCCACGGCGCCTCGTCGGTCAGCATGCGGTCGGCAGTGTGCCAGGCGCCGGCCGCCGCGGCGAGGTTGGTCGTCCCGAGCGACTGAGCACGCGCGACCTGCGCGTCCAGATGGCGGTCGCAGATCCCAGCGAAGTTCCCGTTCGTTTTCGAGTTGGTCGTATAGGAGCTGCAGAGGAACCCTGAGAAGATGTCGTTGGCCGACGGGAAGTTGGCGCCCCAGCCTTGGATGCCGGCCTGGCGGTCGGGGCGCCAGGTGAACACGCCGGGGTCATGCGGAACGTACTTGACCCGAGCCTTGTAGCCGATGCTTCTCAGCACCGATACGAGGTAGGCACCGTTGCGGCGGCCGATTTGCGGAGTGCCCTTTGGGAACTCGTAGGACCAGATGGTGACCGGCTGCCCCTTGGTGCCGGACTCGGCGACGAGCCGGCGGGCCTTGGTGAGGTTGGGCCCGTTGTACGGGCAGTAGTAGCTGTAACCGTTCATGTTCGGCGGGAGGTACTGGCACGCGACCTGACCGGCGTTGATCTGGGCGAGCCGGTTGCGGTCGACGGCGAGGTTGAACGCCTGGCGGACGCGGACGTCGTTGAACGGCGCGAGCCTCGTGTTCAGCCAGAGCCCGAGGATCGTGAGCTGCGGCTCGGGGTAGAGCTGGCTCGAGTAGCGCGTCTGGAGAGAGGCTGCGAGTTCGGGGGGCCATCTCTGGTCCAAGCCGTCGGTCGTAATGTCGGCCGTGCCGCGCTCGACCGCGTGAATCGCCTGCGCGCCGGTGTAGCGGTAGCGCTCGACGATCTTGTTGGGGTAGCCGTCCGGCTGCGCCGCCGTCGACCAGACGTGGAAGCGCGGGTTGCGGTCGAGCACGACGACGCCCTTCTTCTGATAGCCCGAGATCATGTAGGGCCCGGTCGCGGGCAGAGGCAGCCGGGCATGGAGCGGTGTCGACGCTGGTACGGCGTCGTAATCGGGTAGCGCGAGCTGCAAGAGAAAGTCGGGGTCGGGCCGGCTCAGGTGGAAGGTCACCGTGCTCGACCCCGGGCTGGTCGTGATGCCGCGTGTGAGATCGCAGTGCTCGCCGGTCAGGCACCCGCCGGCGCCCTCGATCACAGCCAGGTAGGCGCCCAGGCCCTGGCCCTTGCTATCCAGCAGCGCGCGTTCGATCCCACGGCGGATGTCCGCAGGCTGGACGACGCCGCCGGTCGAGTAGCGGATCCCCTTGCGCAGCTGGAACGTGTACGTGAGGCCGCCGTCGTTGGGTGTCGGAACGCCGGTGGCCAGGTCGGCGACGACCTTATAGCTGTCGGCGCCCCCGGCCTGGCTGTAGCCGAGGAGGCCGTCGTTCGTGAGCGTGAGCAGCTCCGCTGCCGATAAGCCTGAGAGCCGGCAGGAAGTCTTCTCCGGCTGCGGTGGGGTCGAACACGGTCCGGCCGGATCGAGCTCCTGGGGGATGGGAAGCGAATACGTGCCGGGCGGATTCGCGATGGCGAGCGTGAGCGTGCCGCCGCGGTGGGCGCTCGGCGGCACTTGCGCCGTGACGTACGCCGTGTCGCCGTCGAGCACGATGCCTCCCGGAACCGCGCCGGTGTGAACGGTCCTGATTCTCCGGCCCGTCGCCGGGTCGAGCTCGGCCAGGCTCGCCGAGCCCGCGTTCGCCACCCAGACGTGGCCATCTGCTGCGACGGCGATGCCGCTCGGCTGCCCACCGATCGGGAAGGCGGCCTCCAGGTCTCCAGTAGACGGGTCGATCTTCGACACGGTCCCGTTGGCTCCGTTCGCGACCCAGACCGCGTCGGGGCCAATCGCGACGGCAGCGGGGTCGTCGACGCCCGCCGTGCCGACAACCGTGCGCGCCGTCGGGTCGATGCGCGAGAGAACGCCCTTCGACCGGCCGATCACCCAGACGTAGCCGTCTCCTGCGGCGACGTCGTCCGCGCCGTCTTCCACGGAGATCGGCGCGTCTGCAACTCCGGTCACAGGGTTGATCCGGGTGACGGTGCGGTCGACCGAGTTTGCGACCCAGACGGCACCGAGTCCGTAGGCGATCCCTGTCGGGTCGTTCCCGACGTGGATCGGGTTGCCGACGAGCTGGCCGCCGTTCGCTTGCGAGTCGATCCGGGAGACGGTGCTGGCGAACGTGTTGGCGACCCAGATGAACCCGCGGCCGAACGTTAGGGCCGACGGCCCGCCGGGGCCGGGTGTCCGGATCGTCTGCTGCACTGCGTTCGTCGCCGTGTCGATCCGCGAGACGATCCCGCGGTCGGGCATCGCCGCCCAGATCGATCCGTCGCCTGCGGTGATCGCATCGGGCGAGCCCGCCAGCGGGGCCGAGGCGAAGATGTGCCCCGTCGACGCCGAGACGGCGCCGACATCGTTGCCACCGAGCGTGAGTTCAGGCGCGCGCGACCCTCCACCCGAGAGCGCGACCAGCGGCACCGCAACCGCGACGGCGATCACACCCGTGAGCGCCGCGACAAGCACGGTACGGCGCCGCACCGCTCGGGACCGCTCGCGCTTTACCTCTCTCAGGGGCGGGGAGGCTGACGGGAGGGCGTCGGCCACGACCTGGGTGACGCTCTCCGGGCGGTCGACGTCTTTCAGGCGTTCCGCGTCGTCCGTCACCGCTCCGTTGCCGGGAGTCGGCGCGGCCAGGAGCTGGCGATAGATCGACTCGGTCTCCGGCGACGGGTAGGCGCCGAGCTCGTCGGCCAGGAGCCGGCGGCACTGCTCGTAGACCTGGAGCGCCTCGGCGCGGTTTCCCGCGGCGACGTGCGCCTCCATCAGACGGCGGTATCCAGCCTCGCGAAACGGCGAGAGCGCGATCAGTTCCTCGGCCCACTTTGCCGCCTCTCGCGCGCCGCCCGAACGCAGACACACATCGGCGAGAACGCTCAACGCGCGCTCGCGGATGTCGGCGAGGTCGCGCCGCTTCTGCTCGACCCAGGTTCCGTCTTCACCGGGCAGGAATGGCCGGCGCGCCACTGACTCCGCCGACTCAGCCGCCGCCCGTGCCTGGTCGAGGTCGCCTGCGGCGAGCGCTTCTTCCGCGTCCTGTGCGCTGCTCGCGGCTGCGAACAGGTCGACCCACGTTCCCTCGGGCAGGTCGAGCCGGTAGCAGCCGAAGGCGGCTGTCAACACTTCCCGGCCGTCGAGTCCGGCGTCCCCGAGTGCGGCGCGCAGCTTGCTGGCGATCACGGTCAGTCCCTTGTCCCTCGTGACGGGCGGCGTCTCGCCCCAAAGCGCCTCGGCCAGCTCGTCTCGCGGCACGGGCCGGCTCCCTTCGGCGACGAGGTACGCAAACAGGAGCCGTCCCTGCCGGCCTCCGAGCTGCGCTTCGTCGATCACGGCGCCGTCGGTCTCGACCGCGACGCGACCGGTGACGAAGACCTTCAGCTGCAGCGTGTTAGCCATTCAGTTGCCGCAATTCTGCCTCGATTTAGGCACGTCTTCCTAGCCTCGCCGCGATGCAAGTGGAAACGGTGATCACGTGCGAGTGCGGGTTCGAAGCCCGCGCAGCGGACGAGGAAGGGCTCCTCGCGGAGGTCAGGCGCCACGCCGCGGAGACCCACCGCATGCCGCTCTCGCACGACGAGGCGCTGCTGCTCGTCTTCCACGCCGAGCTGGCAGCGCAGCCCACCACCCCTCGCCAGACGACCGACCCTCCAGAAGAGGAGAAGAAATGAAACGACACCTATTCCTACTCGCGACCCTTGCACTCGTCGGCATCGTGGCCGTGTTCAACTCGAGCTCGACCGCGACCTCTGCGACCACGGCGGTCGCTTCCGCACGGCCGAACCCCGGCCGCCGGATGCATTGGTTTCGCTCGCACACAGCCAAGCGTTCCCTCGAGCGTGGAGCCGCCCGCTTCGGCTCGACGGCGGTTATCGGCTTCGGGTCGATGCGCGACCTGGCCTCGCTGAGACGGTCCTACGCATTCGAGACCGTGCAGGTCATGCCTGCTCTGCGCGCTGCGCGGGTGCACGTCGATGCTGCCCAGTTGCATGCGCTCCTCGCGCACGCAACCGGTGATCGGCGCATCCGCTACGTCTCTCCGGTTGGGCCGCCGCGTCATGTGTCGAACATAGCGAACGATCCGTTCGTGCAGAGCGTGGATGCCAAGACGAAGCTTCCGTACGAATGGCAGTTCGCGTCGGCGAACCTCGGCGGCGCCCTCGACCTCACGGCGGGCGATCCCCGGATCCAGGTCGGGGTTATTGACACCGGCGTCGACGCTGTGCCCGATCTCGCGGGAAAGATCGACGGCCTTTACGACGTCACTGCGCACGGAACGCAGCGGTCGGCGTCGACGGTCGGCAACGACGACTACGGCCACGGCACAGCCGTCGCGTCGCTAATCGCGGCGAACGACGGCGACGGCTTCGGCATGGCCGGTTTCGGTGGAGCCGCCCACGTGATCGGCATCCATGCGGACAACCAGGGCCGTTTCTACGACGCCGACCTCGCTCAGGCAATCGCAAAGCTCGACGCGCTCGGCGTGCGGATCGTGAACCTCAGCGTCGGCGGCCCGGAGCCCTCGTCGCCGATCCTCGTGGATGCGATCGACAAGGCCGCCTCCGACGGGGTGCTGATCGTTGCCGCCTCGGGGAACGACGGCGGACCGGTCGATTGGCCGGCGGCGCTCCTCCAGCACAGCGGAGGCGGGGAGAGCTACGGCCTCGCGGTCGGCGCGACGAACGCCGAAGGCAGGCATGCGTCGTTCTCCAACTTCGGCAAGCACCTCTCGCTCGTCGCGCCCGGGATCTTCACGGGCGCCTGCTCCGGCGTGCTCGTCGCGCTGCCGCGGCGGAACCAGCTCTCGGATACGTGCTACCCGCAGTGGACGGGCTCGGGCGGCGCCGAGTACGGCTACTTCGCCGGTACCTCCTTCGCGTCTCCCGAGGTTGCCGGTGTCGCAGCGCTCGTCTGGGCCGTGCGGCCCGAGTTGAAGAACTACCAGGTCGCCGACATCATCAAGGCGTCCGCAGACCGCGATGCGGGCGCTGGCTGGACGCCGACGCTGGGCTGCGGCCGCCTCGACGCCGCAGCAGCGGTCGCGCTCGCGCTCAGCCGCACCGCTACCGAGTGGGCGTCGGGTGCGCCGTTGGCAGCGGGCTCCTGCTCCGCCGCAGGCGTTGCGCCTCCCGCCTTGCCTCACACCCAGACGATCACGTTCAAGCCCATTCCTGACCGGACGACGGCAGACGGCGACTTCAACCCGAACGCACACGCGTCGTCGGGCCTGCCGGTCACATACACGGACTACGGCGGGTGCACCATGCGTCACGGCATTGTCCACGTGACCAGCGCCAGCCTGTGCTTTATCACCGCATTCCAGAACGGCAACGACGACATCTACCCCGCTCCAGCTGTGCTGCAGGTCGTTGCGATCACCGATGCGGTGATTCCGAGCGCTTTGCCGGCCGAGGGAACTGCCGGCGGGCTCGTGAGCCTCCGCTACCGCTCAACGACACTCGGAATCGTCGCGACGGACGTCGCGATCGACCGAAACGGAAAAGCGATCGCCCGCGTGCACGAGAACGCTTCCGTCGTCGAGGCCGGCGGCCTCTACTCGGTCGCGTGGCACGCACCGCGCGCGGCGGCGCGCGGATCGCTCCGCTTCTGCGTCACGCTCCGGAACCACACGCCCGGCGCACCCATGCGGAGCTACACCAGCTGCGCGCGCATCCGACTCGTCGCCCGCCCGGATTGACGCGGACTTTCAAGCGGCGGCCGCGCACTCCAACTCCTCGACTACGCGATCCGACCCGCCCGAGTCCCTGGGCCAGTGTTCAGGAATGACCCCTGACGGGCCTGCGCCGCCCTCGGGTTGGGGCCGACGCTGGCCCCTGCGCGGCACGCTTAGGCCGTCTTCGCCTGCTTCTCGAGGACGGCCACGTAGAGCGGCCCTTCGGCCTCGATGGTGCGGGCAACGAGCCAGCCTGTGCCCTCAACGAGCTCCTCGAGCTCGGGCCGCGAGAGGAAGAGGTAGTCGAACCAGGGAGGCGACATCGCGATAGCGGATGCGGATGCGGATCTGGCCGCCTCATCCGTCCCCGCTTGCGGTTGCGCTGGTGGTAGGCGAGGTGGATCGGGGCCGCGCCGGGGTATGGATCAAGTATCTCGCCAAGGATGCGGCCCCGCTCGGTCGTGATTCCATGGAGTCTCCGCAGCAGACGGCGGCCCTTCGCGCGGCTCGAGAGCAGGCCGAGGTTATTGCCGTACATCACGACCGTGTCGAACAGCCCGAGCGCCCCATCCACTTCTTCCGGTCTGAGCAGTCGGGCGTCCCGCACGCCCCGCCGCCGACATACCTCGACCGCACCACGCGAGGAGTCGATCGCGACAACCTCGTGACCCTTCTGCTGCAGATGGAGGGCGACGCGACCGGCTCCAGCTCCCACGTCCAGGACGCGACCCCGCGCCAAGCGCAGCGCGCGGCGCTGACGCAACGGCCAGTTCCCATATGGCGCCACGTAGTAGCCGAGGCCGAACCTGCTCGCCATGATGAGACCGTCGTCGCGCTCCACGATCTCCAGCATCTCGCCGCCGCTCTCATCGAGCGCCGCGAGCAGCATCTCGCCGTACCCATCGCCGGTTCGCATTGCGTCAGAGGATGATAGGAGCCTGGGCCTAGGTCCGAATCTAGGCGGCTCGGACGGCGTCGGCGAGCGCGAGTCCGACGAGTGACCACAGTGCCACGTAGGGGATCGCGTAGGCGACCGAACCAAGCACGATCCGACGCTCACCGACCGGCTTGCCGCCGATCGACCTGGCGAGGGCGACGACGAGGACCGGGTTGACCAACGCCGACGCGAGCGCGTACGACCGGTCCGGGCCTTGCTGGATCCAGCCAACGGGACGTCGCATCAAACGGCTTGCCCGCATCCTCTCCAGCCTCGACTCGATCCGGCTCGTGTGGCTCGAGAACCACTCGTCCCATCGTTTGTCGACCCAGCGACAGCAGGCGATGGCAAGGACGATGACGCCGAACGTCGCCGCGATGAACACGATCAAGGGTTTGAGCGAGGCGGAGAGTAACGCGATCGGCAGCCCGAGAACGATGCCGTCGAAGAATGCGACGGCCGCGACGATCGTGCCGATCGCGCCCGTGCGGGCGGCCCGGCCGGCACGTGGAGTCGACGTGGGCGGGGAAGCCATTCCAGGACGTATCGGCAACAGCGGGCATGCACTTGCGCAGAAGATCGCGGGCGTGTGGCCCGCGGCCAGCAGTAGGTCGCACTCGAATCGGCCCAAGCCGGATTCGCCCGCCGCCAATCAGGCTGATTCGCTCTTGTCCTTGTCGCTGTGTTTGCCTCGCCACCACCAGACAAGCCCGCCGACGAGAACACCGAAAGCGAGAACCGCGAAGGCGACCCAGCCCCAGTCGGTGCTGTCGCTCTCCTCGTTCTGCGACGCGGCGGCCGCGCCGGCCACAGCGGCGGCACCCGGGCTGACACCGCCCGACGTCTCGGTCGTCGACGTCGTGGGTGAGACGGTTGTCGTCGTGGTCGAGGTCGTTGCGGCCGTGGACGGCGGCGGGGCCACAGTCACCGTCACCGTCTTGGAAACCGTCGAGGCCACCGTCGTCGGGACAGTCACCGGCGGCGGCGGCGGTGGTGGTGCAGGCGTCGTCACCGTACGAGGCGGCTGAGGCACGGTCGTCGTCACGGTCGTCGGAGGCTGCGGCACCGTGGTCGTGACCGTGACCGGCTTGGGTGGCACGATCGGGTTGGCCGGCCCGTTCGCGGTCGTCGGGGGAGACGGAGTCGTCGTCGTCTCCGGACTGGTCGAGACGGTCGGGACCGTCTCCGTGGTGCTCGGGAGCGTCGTGGTCGGCGTCGTGCGGGTGGCCGTAGCGCCCGTAAGGGTGCCGATCGCCTCACCTGACCCACCACCGCACGCGGCAAGGGCCACGACCAGCGCGGCCAGCACCAACGCGCTCGGCAGCCTCGTCATCTCGACCTATACCGGTTTCAGCTTGCCGCTCGCGACCGCCTCGTTGAACGCGGTCGCGGTCTCCGGCCCGAAGCGACCGTCCGCCGTCACTCCCAGATCCGTCTGCAGCTTCGTCACCGCCTCGGTCGTCGCCGCACCGTACGCACCGTCGATCGCACCCGTGTAGTAGCCGTACTCCGCGAGCGCCGTCTGAATCTCGACGACGACGTACCTGCCCTTGCCCTTCAGGGCCGCATGCGTCTCCGGACCGTAGACGCCGTCCGAGGTCACGCCCAGCGCCGTCTGCATCGCCTTCACACCGGCGGTCGTCGCGGGACCGTAGATGCCGTCGATCGGACCGGAGTAGTAGCCGAGCCGCGTCATCACCCTCTGCAATTCGGCCACGGCCGGCCCGGTAGGGGTCTGGTTCGGCGATGACGTCGTGGAGGTGGAGACCGTGACGGTCACGGTTTTGGTGGACCCGCTACCGCCGCATCCGGCCACTGCGAGAAGCGAGGCGAGCAGAGCTGCCATCGCGGCCCAACGGAACCTCTTGGCCCTCATCGCTCTTGCGTCTTCACCGTGCCCATCCCGGCGCTGCATGGCTCGACTTCCTCTCCTGCCGACCTTTGGCCGTGTCGGGAAAAATGTCCACCTGCGACTCTTCCTCAGCCGGCTGCTCGTGTCAATGCCGACTGTCCGTACGCCGTTGGCGGGCCAACGTGCCACCGTTGTGTGTGGGAGGATGGGCCGAAGTGGGGAGCGTCGAACACGCTCGGCCCCGCGGGGTGGGTCGCCTGGTGCCGATCGTGGATTGGCTGCCGCGGTACGACCGAAGCAGCATGTTCCGGGGCGACGTGCTGGCGGGGATCGCGGTGGCGGCGATGATCGTGCCGAAGGATCTCGGCTATGCAGGAATCGCCGGTGTGCCGGTGCAGAACGGCTTGTACGCTGCGGCGGCGGGCGCGCTGGTGTACGCGCTGTTTTGCACCTCTCGGCACATCTCGACGGGGCCGAGCTCGTCGCTGGCTGCCGTTGCGGGCGGTGCGGTGCTGTTCACCGGTGCTGCCGGGGCGCAGGCTGCCGAGCTGGTGGCGGCGATCACGCTGGTGACCGGCGCGTTCTTTCTCATACTGGCGGTGCTTCGACTCGGCTGGATCGCTCGGTTCCTCTCCCGGGCTGTCGTGACGGGTTTCCTGGCGGGAGCCGCGGTCGACGTCGTCATCGGCGAGCTGCCCAAGCTGACGGGAACGTCGACGTCCGGCGATACCGCCTGGGCTGAACTCGCCTCGTGGATCCGGTCGCTCGGAGATGTCAGCTGGACGACGGTGCTCGTGGGCGTGGTGGCGCTCGGTGCCATCTTCGGCCTGCGCTTCCTGGCCCCCCGCGTGCCGGGCGCGCTCGTGCTCGTGGTCGGAGGCCTCCTTGCGACATGGCTCTTCGATCTGGGCGCGCACGGCGTCGCTCTCGTCGGCCCAGTGCCGCGCGGCCTGCCTGCGCCGGCGCTCCCGGGCGCCGACGTCTTCCAGCAGCACTACTCGACCATCCTCGTGGCCGCGACCGGCTTGCTCCTGATCGGTTTCTCGCAGACCGCCGGCGACGCGCGTGCGTTCGCGGTCCGGCACCGCTACCGCATCGACGTCAATCAGGAGTCGGTCGCACAGGGCATGGCCAACATGGCGTCCGGCGTGTTCCGGGGGATGCCGGTCTCGACGAGTCTGTCCGCGAGCTCGCTCAACGAATCGGCCGGCGCCAGCACACCCGTTGCATCGCTCGTGACCGGAGGGCTCGTGATCCTGACGCTGATCGCGCTCGCGCCCCTCTTCTCACAGCTGCCGAAGGCTGTCCTCGGGGCGATCATCATCGACGCCGTCATCTTCGGGATGATCGACATCCCCGAGTTGCGGCGCCTCTACCGCGTCAAGCGCTTCGACTTCTGGGTCGCCGCCGCGGCGATCATCGCCGTACTCTCGGCCGGCGTGCTGGCCGGCGTCGTCATCGGCATCGCCCTCTCGGTCGTCTGGCTCGTCTACGTCGCCACCTCCCCCGGGATGCCGCTACTCGGCCGCGAGCCCGGAACACAGGTATTCCGCGACGTACGCGAGAACCCCGACAGTGAGACGTTCCCCGGCTACGCGGTCGTGCGACTGGACGGAGGCCTGTTCTTCGCCACCACCGAGGCGCTCGAGGAGCGCATCCGCGAGCTCGCACTTCACGCCGACCCGCCCCTCCGCGCCGTCGTACTCGACCTGGAGGGAGTCGACTTCATCGACTCCCAGGGCGCGGCAAAACTCACCGAGATCCTCGAGTTCGCCGAGAGCGCCGGTATCCAGCTACGCCTCGCCCGCGTCAAGCCCGCCGTCGGGAGCGTGCTCGGGAAGGACGGTGTCCTGGAACGCCTCGGCGAAGACCGCGTCCACGGAAACGTCCACCGCGCGGTCGAGGCACAGATCGAAGCAGATCGCCGGGGGAGTACCACCTAGAGCAGCTGCAGAAATTGGCCGGGCAGGGTCAGCCCAGAACCATGCCTTCGGCGGCTTCCGACGGCGTGGGGTCCGGCAAGCGCATCATGCGGAACGAGTTGAACAATCCGACGAGGCCGGCGAGGATCGGAATGAGCAGCGCCACTTGAAGGGCGATGTGCCGTGCGTCCGTGTTGATGCGGATGATCTCGTCCTGAACTGCCTGGGGTTGGCCGGCGAGTTGCTGCTCGAGCTGCGTGTTGCTCATCAACTCGGCATCGTCTTCCAGCGCGTCCGCTACCTGCTGCTGCTGGGCGGGGGCGAGCACGGTGCTTGCCTCTGCCATGTTGGTGAACGTGAATGACAGCGTTGCCAGCATGATCGCGCCGGCGAAGGCCAAGCCGAACGACAGCCCGAACGAGCCCGCTGCCGAGTTCACCCCGGCGGCCTCGCTCACGCGCTCTTCCGAGATCGGGGCCAGCGTGTAGTTGTTGAGCTGCGACACCAACAGCCCGAGCCCCGATCCCGCGACCATCAGCGGGACAATGAGATACCAGCCGGAGGAAGCCCGTGGGACGATCGGAATCAGCACCGCCAGCCCGATCGTCAAGAGCGCGAATCCCGCCCGGATGATGCTGCTCGGGCGCCGCGCTCCTGCCTTCTTCGCCGCGAGGAGCGCCACTCCGAACATGCTGAGCGAGAGCGGGGCGATGGACAGGCCGGCCTGCATCGCGTTGTACTCGAGCACCATCTGCAGATAGAGCGGCAGCACGATCATCGTGCCACCCAGAGCAATCTGCTGAAGCATCTGCCCGGAGATCCCGAATCTGAAGATCCTGGACTTGAAGAGATCCGGGTCGATCAGCGTCGGCTTGCCTCCACGCTTGCGCCGCACCAGCCACCAGACCAGCGAGCCCATCGCAACCGCGCCGACCGCCAGAAGCGCACCAACGGCCTCGCCGCCTTCCTGCCACACCAGGATGCCCAGCACGATCCCGCCCATGCCCAGGACCGAGAGGATCGCGCCGACGATGTCGATGTGCCGGGGACCGGTGTACGGGACATCGCGGACGAGTTTGATGTTGGCCAGCACGATCGCGATGATCGCGACCTCGAGCAGAAACCCGACTCGCCACGACAAGTAGGTGGTGACGAAACCTCCGAGCAGCGGTCCCACCGCGGCGGCTATCGCAGCCGCAGCCCCGACCAGGGCATACGCCTTCTTCCGCGCGGCGCCTTCGAAGTTCCCATGGATGAGGGACTGCATGGCGGGAAGCAGGAGCGAAGCGCCGAGCCCACCCACGATGGCCCAGAAGATGATGATTGCAGTCAGGCTCTGGGCAAACGCCATCGCCAGGGCCCCGGCCGCGTAACCGAGCAGACCCAATACATACGCCCGCTTGCGGCCGATGAGATCACCGACCTTGCTGCCGATCAGGATGAACGCAGCGGATACCAGCGCCTCGAGCGCGATCGCCGACTGAACCCCGCTGGCCGTCGTGTCGAGATCATGAGTCACCGCCGAGATCGACACGTTCATCAGCGACGTGTCGACAACGAGCACGAACATGGCCATCGCCAACAAAATGGCCAGGCGTGGATTGCCCGCTTCCTCCACGGGCACGGGTGTACTCGCTCCGTCGGTCACAGAAGAGTCACAGCCCAACTGTCGCGAGGAAGCGCACGGGATCGTCAACCCTAGCCTGGACCAAGCAGGTGCCCCTCGGACTAGAAGAGCTTGCGGAGCCTCCTGATGCCAATGAAGAGCGCGACCGCGGAGAGCGCGGCCGCGACGACTCCGGCGATCGCGAATGGCAAACGCGAGCGCAGCTCGGCCTTCAGCGCGTCGAGGTCCTCGTGAAGGCCTAGTCGCTCGTCGGCGATCTCTTTGCGGATCTCCTCGGCGGTGCGCTCTGGCATAGGTACGTGCTCTCGGGCTAGAGGAGCTTCCAGATCAGCCTGACGCCGGTCCTTACCCCTTTGCCCCCCGTGAGCAGCGCTACCGCGACGACTCCGGCGATCAGGTAGGGCACGAACGAGCGAAGCTCGGTCTGCAGCGTGTCCAGGTCGTCGTCGAGGCGCCGTCGCTCGTCGGCGATCTCTTTGCGGATCTCCTCCGCGGTGCGCTCAGACATGCCTGTCCAGCATCTTCATCGTTTGCTCCGCTTCATCGATCGCCTGCTCTGGCTTGGGAGGCGAAGCCTTACGCGCGAAGCGCCTTGCCAGGAGTGCGAGGATCGCCGCGACGAGGACGATGATCCCCGCGACGATCAGCAACGACGCCCAGAGGGGCAGGCTTTCACTGAGTCCCGCGGCTGCTGCAGCGAAGCTGAAGCCAATCGCGTAGAAGACGAGCACGACGGCGACGAGCGCGAGACCGCCTGCGATCCCCAGGGCCGTCGCCTTCTGCTTCGCCTCGAGCTTTGCCAGCTCCAGGTTCAGCCGGGCGATCGACCTCATGCGCCGATTCACGGCCCTTGCCTGCGCCTTCACGCCGAGCATCGCGGGCAGCTTACTGCGGATCAGCGCCCGGCGGCATGGGCGGAAGTGGTCGTATGTCCGGCCACGTCCCTGCGTTCATCAGCGCGGTACTGCGCCACCGCACGACGCCGAGCCTGAACGGGCGACCTCTCGAGTGGGCGGTAGAGTCGGCAGTGTGGCTTGGAGCAGCGCAAAACGTCGGGAGGACGCCGAGTCGGCACTCGACAACCCCGGCGTGACGTCGTGCGGTGTTTGCGGTCGACGTTGGGAGCGACCCTCGCTGCGCTGGGCGGTTCGCGAGTTCGAGGAGCACGATTGCCCGGCGGGCGAGGCAGCGCGCACGCGGCGGGCCGTGAAGGCGGCCGAGCGGGAGATCGCCTGCGAGGCCTGCGGCTGGATCGCGGTCACGGAGAAGTACCGTGGCCCGGCTCTTCTCGCCGAGCATCGGAAGGTCTGCCCGAACAGCGCTGAGGCTTCCGAGTCGGCCCCCGCCTAGTCGCCGGCGAAGGCCAGGCGATCGGCGACGTCTCCCGCCGCGCACGTAAGTGAAGAGGCCGCTCGCGCGGCCTCTTCGGCTCTGGCGATGGTCGATACGGTCGAGCGATTACTCGATCGGGATCTCGAAGCGAGCGATGATGCCGGGGTCGCCGCCTCTCGCGAGTAGCTCGGGATCGGGATCGCGAGTCGCCACCCATGCATATCCGTGTTCGGGGTAGGCGACGACGTCCGGGAAGCTGCCGGCACTGATCGCGAGGATCTGAGCGGGTTCTTCGCTGGGGTTGCTGAACGTGTGGAGTCCGGCACGTCCCTCGGGGCAGAAGACGAAGTCGCCCGGAGCCAGCTCCTCTGCGCCGTCCTGGTTCCGGAAGACGGGATGACCGCTCAGGACGAAGAACATCTCTTCGGCTCCGAAGTGCATATGCATCCGCATCTCAGGCGCGTCGGGGAACAACTCGTACAGCGTCGCTCCCATCCTGGCGTCGTCCGGCCGCCAGAAGATGCGATGCCGCCCGGCTTCTTGGTTCTCTCCGTCCCAAGCGTCGGAGAAAAGGTTCTGACGTTTCATTCGTGGTACCTCCGAGTCGTAGCGGTGGGCGCGCAGCCGCTCGAGCTCCCGCAGTACGGGCCTCGGCAACACTGCGCCGGAAACGCGCGGCTGCTCGCCGCGCAAACCGCTACCTCGCCGCCGGATCCACGTCAGGATCATGCCTGCTCGAGAGTGCCCGACGACGGCACAGCCTTCGCGAAGGATTACCCCGACCAGGTCGCTTGTCGAATTCGGCCCGAACTCCCCCCGCCTAATAGAGTCGCAGAGTCCGGATCCGTCCGAGAGGGGTTGTCATGGTGGTCGCGATGTCTGGGTGGGGCTGGTTTGGCTTCGGGATCTTGGGTCTCATCATCTGGGTGCTCATAGCGTTGTGGCCGGCCCACGTTGCTCGCCGCAAGGGGCACAGCTGGCTGCTGTTCTTCATCTTCAGCCTGTTCTTCTTCCCGGCCGCGCTGATCGTGGCGTACCTCGTCCGGGATCGCCGTCGGGTCTGAGCAACCGGTCTCGTCGAGGCGGACTAGGCGTCACCGCTCGCCGGGTTCTTCACCTGCTCGGCGCTCTCCGGGTCGACCTCGTGCTTGATGATCTTGTCGGCCTTCGGCAGCGACTTCTCGAAGATGTCGGCCGCCCACCTGGCGTCGAACATCCCGACGATCGCGGAACTGCCGGGGGGGAGGTCGTCCTCGATCTCGGCCTTGACCTCCTTCTTCTCGGAGTGAGAGCGGAGCCCGGTCACCCCGGCGCCGATGCCGGCCCCGACGAGCCCCGAGACGAGAAACGCGGGCGGGAAGAGCGCTCCTACGAGCAGGCCGCCGACCGCGCCGATCTTCGTTGCGTCGCCTTTCCCGTGGGCGTCGTCCTCGATGTCGATCTTCCCGTCAGTTCCCCGGCTGACGAGCACGAGCGCATTGAACGCGATCACCTTTTGGTCGGCCATCCGCTTGATGCCGTCCCAGTCGGACTGAGCCGTTTCCGGGCCGGAGTAGGTCACGATGTAGAGATCGACAGGCGTGCCGCTGTCGGATGCCATGGAGTCTCCTCTCACATTTCGGTATCGACTTGCCGGAGACGGGCCGTCCAGGGCCGCGTCCCGCGATCTAGATTCGCCGTCGACCCCGCCCCGGTGTGACGGCCGCGGCCACTACCGCGGTCTTCGCCACGGGCGAGGGGCCGGGTGTGACGGCCGCGGCCACCACCGCGGTCTTCGCCACCGGGGCACCGATGACACCGACTCTTCCTACGCGTGCTGGTCTGAGCGGCATGTTCAGTCTCCTTCGGTCGCAGATGCTTCATCGGCCTCGATGGAGGCGATGATCGCCTGAATAGGGATCCGTCCGTTCGCGATCAGCTGGCCGCCCGCACGCCGCGCCGCCGACGCGAAGGGTGCTGCCCACAGGTTCTCCCAGATCAGCACTCCGGCCGTGCTTCCGGGCTCCATGGCGGCGGCGAGATGCACGACGTCGTCCTCGGCCAACAGCTCCGCCAGCTGGGCCTCGAGTGCCTGTAGCTCACCGAGCTCGCCGACATCGGAAAGCTCATGCGCCTCGACCGTGCCGTCCTCGTTCTTGGTCAGGATCAGGATGTCGATCACCCGGATGGTGCCGGCGTCGACCAAGGCGACCAACTCTGTCGCCATCTCGCCCGTGAAGTTGCTCGCACCGGCCGGAAACTCGACGACGAGGTAGTCGACGGGGCCGAGCTCGTCTAGGGATGTCTCTGTCATTCGTTCCTTTCGTTTACCGACTGAACCACGCAGTTCCACCCAGCCTCACACATCGAGACGAGGCGCTCGTCACCCTGAACGCACTAGATCGAGCCGATCGGCCGCGCAGCGATGGGCTGGTCGTCCAGGGCAGGGGTCTGCTCGCCCGTCTTCAGTTTCAGAGACATCTTGACGACGCGCACCGACGAGCTTGCCGTGACGTGCAGCACGGCGCCGATCGAGACGACCGCGACACCGAGGAAGAAGAGCGAGCCTGTTCCCATGAGCAGCAGCCCGATCCGGTTCAGCAGGAACCCCGGGGTCGACGCGACACCGCCCAGAACGCCCGTCGTCACGCTCTGGGTCATCCGCTCCTTCCGGGTACCCGACTTGCGCACGCCGAGAAGCCAGCAGGGAATCGCGACGAACAGGTACACCTGCACCACGAACATCACCAGCAGCGCGATCCAGAGCCATTTCGCGTGCAGGTGGGGCACGAGCAACCAGATTCCGGCCTGCACGCTGCCGGTCAAGAGCGCCAGGCCACCGACCAGGCGCCAATGCGGCCGCGCGTCGCGAAACGCAGCCCGGATGTCGGTCGTGGCGCCCTGGACCATCGTGTACGCGAACGTCGCGTTACACCAGTAGGCGACCTGTGCCCCGATCAGCACGCCGACCGCGAGCAGGACGGCAATCGTCGGCGTGATGCCGGGTTTGGCGAGCGCGTGGTTCTTTAGGTTCCAGGTCATGGCCCAGATCCAGGCCGCGGGGACGACCTGCAGGAGCGTGAGCCGCCAGTTGCGGAGCAGGAGCAGGACGCCGTCGAAGACCACCGCCACCGTGCCCGCGGCGTACGCGAGCGGCGCGAGCCAGCGTCGCCGGCCCCCCAGTTCCTCGAGCGCCGCTTCCACGGTCCCGGGATTGGTGCTGCGCACCGCGACCACGGCGTCCACGAGCGCCCGCCAACGCGAGTGCCGAGGGGCAGCGCCCGAGGACGTCGCCGTCTTCGACCCGATCGACTGACCGGGCTCGATACCCAATGCTGCCTCCTCCTGATCGGTGTCGTTCGAAACCATTGTCGAGCGGCGGCCCTCGACGGAGCGTCAGAGAAGGCCCGGAGCGCTGATCGGGCAATTCGCGTAAGCGAGGGCGGCCGGCCGGCGGGCTATCTCTTCCGACCTCACGGTCGAGATCGCTGCAGCCTCGCAAGCTGAAGTCGACGCCGGCGGACGAGGACGGCGCCGAGCCAGGCGGCCGCGAGAGCTCCGCCGAGGACGGCGAACAGGGCGACCAGACGCGTCAGCGTCGACGGCGAGGACGCTGCCGTCTGCGCCGGTCTCGCCAGAGCGAGGGTCCGAGGCCGCGCGTGATCCGGAGACGGCGTGGTGATCCGTGTCTGAAGTGCGGCTTGGAGGTCGTCGTCGAGGGTCGAGTAGATCCTGAGGTCGGTGGGTGCGTTCACGATCGCACTCCGGTAGCAGGAAGCCGAGTAGCGCCCGTCGATATGACCGTCAGACCAGTCGGAGATCAGCCTCTGCCAGCAGGGAGCCGGCCCAGCGGCCGCAGCCGTAACGCTGGTCACCATGCCACCCAGGGCGCAAGCGACCACCGCGCCGACGAGAACGACGTGGCGGGCCGTCAACAGGCGTGCCCGTCGACCAGGATCGGCTCGCCCGCCCGGGCGCGCCGGTCGAAGTCCGCGAGTGCCAGCCAGAGCGCCTGACCACACCCGGCGTCCGCGCACTCGCAGAAGAAGGGAACCAGCTGATGACCCTGGGTCCGAATGACCGCGCGGATCGTCTCGTTGCCCTGGCGGCCCGGCACCGGGCCGTGCGACATGACGGCGTAACCGCCGTTGACCGCGGTGGCGCCGGCGGTCGTGCGGTTCGCGTAGCCGGATGCTCGCGTCGTGCTTTGCGGCAGTCGGCGCGACGGCAGACGAGCCTCGGTGCGTTCACGATGGCGCGCCGCCGAATGAGCGCGACCCGACTGCGGTACTGCAATGCTGACCATCATCGTCCTCCCAGCAGATCGACGTCGCCGGCGAAGCCGATACTTCCGGCTCTCACCGCTCCGGCCTACGTTGCTGAGGACGGTTCCTGCTCTGAGACCGGTCGATGTGGTCTCGCGAACCGATCGCCCGCGCCGGTCAATGCGACACGGCGATCGTCAAAAAGCGTAGCAAGCGGCGTGTTGCGCGCCCGACAGCCCGCCTTATCGGTCGGTCGATTCGTGGGTGCCGAGTGCCCGCTCGCCCTCCGTCTGGAGTGAGCTTCCTCGCGTCAGCTCTCGTTCGGCGCGAGCCCAGTTCTCGTTGAGGCTGCCGCTGTCGGGCTGTTCCGAGATCTCGTAGGCCCGCCGCCGGATCGCTCCGAAATGTTCGTCGTCAGTGCTGCTCATCGTGCTTGCCTTTCTCTTCGCGAGGTCGAGGCGCGAGAGAGACAGGCCCGCTCGGGCCTGCCTCTCGGATCGCCACTCCGGTCCTAGTGAGCGGAGCTCGTGATCGTGCCGCGGATCTCCGGCGCGCTCGCAGTCGTGTTGACGCCGGCGTAGTCCTTGCCGAGCATGAGCGCCCTCGCCTGGCTGGCGGTCACGACGTTGCTTCCCCTGGAAGGAGTCACATTCGCCTTGGGGGTCGTGAACAGCGTGATCTGCAACGCGCTGGGGAGAAGACTCGTATGGATGTCGCCGACCATCGCCGGCCCACTCAGATGGGAGAAGCTGAGCACCCAGTAGAGCTTCCACCCCGTGGCCTTCGACGGCGTGATGGTCACGTTGCCGTGGTCGCAGGTGATCCGGTACGGCAACCCACTGCGGCGCGACACCGTCTTGATGCAACCTGCCGGCAGCGGGCCGACAGCCGTCCCGCCCCTGCTCCAGACGAGTACCCCGGAGAAGTGGCCGATGGCCGCCGACGCCGGGTTGGTCACATGGGTCGGAGCGAGGTTCGCCTTCAGCGTGTAGACGTGGGATACGGGCGTGCTCGTACCTGCAAGAGCGAGCCCGGTCGCGACGAGCGCGACGACGCCGGCGGCTGAAGCGAGCACGGTGAAGCGCCTCTTTCTGTTCCTGGTCTGCGTACGCATGCGATTACTTCCTCTCGTGTTGCGGTCGGGTTGGAAGGTCAGGGATCTACGACCGGTTAGCCTCGGACGACGAACGCCGTCCAGTTGGCTACGGGCGGATCCTCGTAAAGAGCGAGAGCCTGAGCTCTACGATCGCGGGGAGCCGGGAGATGAGGCTCCTTCGATAAGACGATTGTAGCACGAATCACGAATGCTAGACTCCCACCTGAAGGACTGCTCACGGGGCCACAGCGAACCGGCTCCGTGCGCGGCAGGGCGAAATGCCGTTGCTCTGCAGACTGTCTGCCCGTAGCAAGCTGGGCCGACGCAGGGACATGGTCGACCGTACTCGTGGTCGACGACCGCGTTGGGAGGGCTGAGGGTGGAAAGGAACGTGAAGTCGACGGATGCCGGATCGGCGAAGGTCGAGTTCGGCGTAGCGACGCAGGCGTTGGCCATAGGGACGTTCTTTGTCACCGCATACGGGGACGTCGATCTCGCCACGGCGCCCGACCTCGAGGCAGAACTGCTCGAGACTGTCCGTGAAGGTACGCGCCGTGTCGTCGTCGACCTGACCGAGACGACGTTCTTCGACTCGGGCGCGGTTCACACGCTCGTGCGAGCAGGCGAGCGGCTGCAGGCGAGCGGCCTGCAATTCGGCATCGTCTGCGGCCCCTACATCAAGAAGATTCTCGAGATCGCGGCGGTCGACCAGGTGTTTCAGATCCATCCCACGATCGAACAGGCGCTACCTCACCGCACCGTGGGCAGCGTCTGTGCCTGACGGTCAGCAAGAGCACCTTCGGGTCCTGATCGCGAACGAGCGCGCCGACCGGCTGGAGCGGGTCGCGACGATCGTCGCCGGCCTCGGACACGAGGTGATCGCACGGGAGCTCGAGGTGACGGATGTCGGTCGGGCCACGCGCGAGGAGCACCCCGACGTGGCCCTGGTCGGGCTCGGATCGAGCTCCGAGCACGCGCTCGAACTGATCTCACGGATCGTCCACGAAGCGGCCTGCCCTGTGATCGCCCTGCTGGAGGCGCGAGACCCGACCTTCGTGCGCGAAGCGGCCAAGCGTGGTGTCTTCGCGTACATCACGGACACGGACCAGGAGCAGCTCGCGGGAGCGATCGACATCGTCCTGCTCCGCTTCGCCGAGTTTCACAACCTGCAGGGGGCATTCGGGCGCCGGGCCGTGATCGAGCAGGCGAAAGGAATCCTCATGGCCCGCCACGCCGTCGACCAGGAACGGGCATTCGAGATGCTCCGCTCCCACTCACAACACAAGGGGCGCAAACTCGTCGACGTCGCAGAGGCGATCGTCGAGAGCCACCTCTTGCTGCTCCCGCCGCTGCCGGCGCACGCGCCGCCGTCTCTCGACGGGGCGAGGGGAACGATCGAGGGGCCACTCGTCGCATAACGGCCGAGTTGGCGCTTGACACGCTGCTGTGCCCCGCGTTCAGAGCGAGAGGGGCTTTGAAGGCGGGGCAGAGCAGCGGCGATGGAAACGTGCGTCGGTCAGCGCAGATGCGTCTTGATCGACGCAATCCACCCGGGCGGGGGGACGCTGCTGCCGGGCGCGGTCGCTGCTTCGAGGATTCGCGCTGCAGCGCCGAGGACGAACGAGGCTCCGGCCAGCTCCCGAAACTCGCGGTTCTGGTTGGCGGTCGCGACGGTACGGATGAGGCTTTCGAACCGGCGGTAGAGCTCCGGTTGTGAAACGCCGAGCTTCGTGAGCAGCTCTTCGAGGCTCGTCAGGTCGGCTCCCGAGGGCCAGGCTCCGAGCCCGTAGGCGAGCACCACGACCGGATCCGTGCCGGGAACGTCGGCACTGCCGCCGGCCCGTTCCGCCCTCAGTGCCGCCACGGCCTCTTGCACGAGCTCGCTGCCTCCTGCGACTTCGCCCGGCGAGGAGATCGTCTCCGCGGCCACCTGGTAGCCCTGCGCGTACACGACTCGAAGTGAGCGTTGCCACCGCCGCGCGGGCCCTCTCAGCCCACCGACGGCGCGCGATCTCAACCCCCGCAGCGTCCGGCTTCCCGTCGGGTTGGGCTTCGCCCCGGGGAGAAGTAGCGCGAGGAGCTGGTCGAGCCTGCGCGCGAACGGACTTCGACTCCGGCTGTACCAGAGCAGGAGAATCCAGCCCTGCATCAACAGCAGCCAGATCAGCGTGGTGCCCGGCAAGAAGGACAAGATCACGGCGACCTCCCAGGATCAACGAGCGCAGACACGGACTGCCGTCCAGTTGTTAGGGGCGGGTCTGACTTCAGCAGAGCGAGAGCCGAGCGCTCTCCTGCAGGAGGGACCCGGGAGGTGCGAGACCCTTCGACCGACATAGTAGCACCGATCACTATCCTGTTCGCTCGGGTCGCCAACAGCGACCGGCCGCTTCGCCAGGCGACGGCGAGGAAGAAGATCGCACTGCCGGAAAGAACCCCTAGTGCCCCGACCGAGAGGGCCACGGCGAGCGCCTGAGAGGCTCCGATGCCGGAGGCGACCAGTGCCGCGCCGCTGGCGCCGGCCTGGGTGGCAGCTCCCGCCGGGCCGATCGGCAGTGCGGCCGCGGCCGCGCCCGCACAGAGGAAGAGGAGTGCGAGCGGGAACGAGAAGCCGACGCCGAGCGTGCCGAGCAGCAGGAACAGCGCCACCGCCCGAACGATCCAGCACGCGGACACGAGCGCCCAGGCTTCCGTCGCACCCCGAAGCGGGGTCGTGCGCAAGCTCAGCCAGCGGCCGAGCCGGAAGCGCAGTACGCGCCTGCCCGCGGCCAGCCGGGGCAGAGCGACGATCAGCGCAGCTGCTGCGACGCCGGCGGCGGCCACGACCGCCAACGCGGCGCGGACGCCGACGCCCGCATCCGGAAAGGCTGCACCGCCCGCGACCGCGAGCGGCGCCAGGGCGGCGCTGTCGATCAGGCCGAGCATGACGAGCGAGAGGCAGAGCACGCGTACGCCGGCCGGGCAGCCTGGGAAGCGGCGAACGACGGCGACCCGCATCGCGTCGTCGAAACGACCCGGAAGGACGACACCGACCAGGGCCGCGCCGCCGTTGGCGGCCAGCAGCGCCAGCGGCCGGGGCCGCTCGGCCGACGTGAACAGCCTGCCCCACCCGAGCGCCTTGAGGCCCTGAGCGAGGACGAGCAGCAGCCCCGCCGCCACCAGCACCCCGGAGTTCCCGGTCGAAAGCGGCCACGAGGTCGTCGCGAAGTGGCGGGCCGCGAGAACGGCGAGTCCGGTCGCAATCGCTCCCGAACCGACTGCGACGCCCAAACGGCCTCGACGCGAGCGTCGAACACGTAGGAGTGTTCCTCTGACCTCTGTTGTCGTCTTGATCGTGTTTCCTCGAGTTCTGGGATCCCCGCCGCGGGCCAGGGGGTTAGCGACCCGCGGCGGCATTGGTCAGCTAGCCCTTCAGGCTGACCGGGACTGAGAACAACCGGCGTGTCGAGATGCCTCCAAGCAGGTCTTCTCCTGACTTGCGGGCGCGGACGAACATCGCCAGCAACTGCTGCTTCTGGCTGACCGGGAAGCCGGAGAGCGTGCGGAAGCTGAGCTCCGCGAAGCCGTCCGAGCCGGTTGCCTGCTCACCCGGGGTCGACAGCTGGTTGTAGGGCGTGGCCGTCACGTAGACGAGCGCGCCTTGCACGGACCGGCCGCCGCAGGCGGAGACGTGGTAGCGCAGGATGATCGTCTGCGAGCCGGCGTGAACCACGGACGGACTGGACTGCTGGGCATCGACCAACAGCCGTGCCGGCGGCTTGAGGTCGGCGGCCTGGACAGAGCCGCTACCGGTCGGACAGCCGGTCGCCGGCGGAGGCGGCGGAGGGGCGACACCGGCAGTGATGACCGCTGTCGGCACCGATGCGGCGAAGGTGCTGCCGTCCTGGTTCTTGGCCTGGACCTTGAACCGGATCGAGTTTCCGACATCGACCGCCTTCAGCAGATAGCCATTCTTGTCGTTGGCGCCGGTGATGTTCGAGCAACTGCCGCCGTCCTTGTCGCAGCGCATCCAGAAGTCGTTGTAGTCGGTGGGCTTTTCAGTCCACGTGCCCCTGTGACCGACGAGTGAATGGCCTTCTTGCGGTGTGCCGGTGATCGTCGGCGGCGACGTGTTCTTCGGTGCCGACGCGCTGGCTGCTGTTCCGGCTCCCGCGAAGACACCGAGGCCGACGACCAGGACGAGCGTTGCACCCACACCAAGGGCGCCTCCGAACAGCGCCCCACGCTTCTTGACGGAACGAGACATCGTCACTCCTTCGTTCGACTTGTGATTGCGCCTGCGAGGAGCGAGTTCGTGTCAAGGCGCGCGGTGCCGATGCCGTCCGGCATGACAACCTGCTTCTCCATCTCGACCCTCCCTCAGATCGCTTGGTCCCGGCCAAAAGCGCGACGGCCGGCTCATGACGTCCGACCCGATTTCTGAGGGTGGATCTCCTGCGGACCTCACTTGCTTGAGGTTCCGACTACACCGATAGTAGCACCGATCACTAAACCCCAAACCGAGTCGGCCTAGACTGGGAGTCGGTATGCCCGGCACTCAACCCGAACACCTCCGCGTCCTGATCGCGAACGAGCGGCGGGACCGCCTGGAGCTGCTCGCCGAGGTCGTGACCGGTCTCGGCCACGAGGTGATCGCGCGCGAGATCGACGTCAGAGAAGTCGGCGCCACGACCGCGAGGGTTCGCCCCGACGTCGCCCTGGTCGGGCTCGGCCTGAGCTCCGAGCACGCGCTCGAGTTGATCGCGGAGATCGTCCACGAGGCCGCCTGCCCGGTGATCGCGCTGCTCTCGGCCAGAAGACCCGGACTACATCCACGAGGCCGCGAAGCGGGGCGTCTTCGCCTACATCGTCGATGCCGATGCCGACGAGCTGCAGAGCGCGATCGAGATCACCTTGCAGCGCTTTGCGGAGTACCACAACCTGCAGGGGGCGTTCGGGCGCCGCGCCACGATCGAGCAGGCGAAAGGGATCCTGATGGCGCGCCACGCCATCGACCAGGAACGGGCCTTCGAGATGCTCCGCACCCACTCACAACACAACGGGCGCAAGCTCGTCGACGTCGCAGAGGCAATCGTCGAGAGCCACCTCCTGCTCCTACCCGCGATCGCAGAACCCCCAACGGCGACCGCGTAGACGGCCGCCACCCCCGCCGGCGTCGAACCCCGGTGGACGCAGTGCTAGGCTCTCCGTGCAGCGTCGTTGGTAGGCGCCGCGAATCGTCCGTCGGGCCGTAACGATCGGTCCGCGGGGGTCCGCCCTCAGCAGCGTAGGTCGGAGCGTTCTCGGCCGACCGCAACGCCCTTGGTCGGCGATGAATTCGCGTTGCTGGGAGGACGGACGATGGTGATCAACATTGGACTGGCCGAGCTGGATCTGGCCGACATTCGCAGTCTCGCGACTCGACTCGCCGGCATCATCGAGCCGGCGTCGATCTGGCTGGAAGGAAACCCCGACAGCGTCAGCGTGCACGCCGAGGTCGAGTCGGAGCACGCGATCAACAGGGTCATCGACGCCGTCCAGGAGTGGCTCGCAGCCCACGGCGCCGAGTCCGCGTCGCTCTCGATCGGGAACCGCTCCTACACGCTGGTCGGCCAGGGGCAGACCGCGAACAACCTGTGACCGTGCCCGAGAGCAAACCGGCGCGCCACAGACCAGGAGGTAACGAATGACCATTTCGCAACGCACCCCGACTTCGGCGATACCCGATCGAGTTACGTCCGTCCCGGACGCACCCGCGGCAGAGTCACGCGGACAGCGCGCGACTCGACACCGCAAGCGGGCACGCCTCTACACCTGGGCCTGCTTGCTCATCGGTCTGATCGTCGTCCTGATCGCGCTGATCGCCGCCAACACGGCCGCGGTCAAGCTCGACTGGGTCGTCGGCTCGACCCACGCCTCGCTCGTCTGGATCATCCTCGCCTCGACAGTGCTCGGCTGGCTGCTCGGAATCACGACCAGCTTCGTCGTTCGCCACCGGACACGCAGGGTGATCGAACGCCCGGCGGGTGGCCGGGACGAGCAGTCAGCGGCCGCGCTTTAGGTCGACCCAGGAAGCTCCGACCCTCGGGTCGACCCAGGTCTGTCCGCCGCCACACTGGATCACCCGCGGCGTCGGTCCGTCGCCGATGACCTTCTTCACCTCGACGGGAAGCGACTCGTGCCGACGGAACATGACCAGGGTGCGACCGAGCACGATCCGATGCTACCGGGTGCCGGTGACCCCGTTCGGCCGCGGGCGGCGCTTTCCGTAGTGTTCGGAGGGCATGCGAGATCACGCGATCTCCCGAGTCGCGCGCCGGAGCCGTCATCTCCTGGCGCTCCTCTCGACGCTCTGCCTTTTCGTCGTCGGCTGAACGGTCGACCGCGCCCCCGTGCGGGGCGGCTCGGCGACCGTCGCGTGTCGACCCGGCCGGCGCGGTCGCGGCAGCGACGCGTGACCGCCGCAACGACGTGACGGAACGCGGCCTTCACGGCCTTTCGCAGGACCGTCGGTTCGAGATTCCCTGTTTCGACAGGCACCGGAACGGGAATCAAAGCTTCTTTCGTTGACCGAGTTCCGTCGACGAAGGAGCCCCAAGACGGAGGCTGGACGACGATGGGAGCAGAGCTGTTCGACGAGCTACGGCGACTCGTGGCTTCGACAGCGCGCAACCACCGGGGGGCGTGAAACCCGATTCGAATCCGGCCCAGCGAAAGGAGAGGTAGATGGATCAGTCGAGAGTCCGTATGGGATCGCGCGCTGGGGCCGCGCTCCTACTGGCGGTCGCTGTCGCCTGCCTTGCGGGGATGACCGCCGGGACTGCGAGAGCGGATGACCCGACCGCGGTCGAACTGATCGGCAACTGGTTCGGCCAGCTCACGACGCCGGTCGGCTCCGTGCCGGTGGAGCTTCAGGTGCTGTCGGCGGAGCACCGTCGCTTCGAGTGGTCGGCGCTCGAAGACTTCGGCGGCGGGTTCGTCGAGGTCGCAACAGGCGACGGAACGCTGTCGGCCAGCGGGCAAGGCCAGATCCACGGTGACGGCGCACCTGGCAACCCGGCCGGTCTGCTCGAGATCAAGGCTCACGGGAGCGTCCAGGGACCTGCCGGCGCGATGACCGCCGGCTTCGACTTCCGAGGACGAAACGTCGACGGCACGACGATCGCGGGGATGATCACGCTCGCCCAGGGCGAACGGCCGAAGTGAGTCGTTGAAACAGGGAGGCCGGCTTGACGCCGGCCTCCCCCTCGGGATCGGCCGGAACAGGGCTCCGGCCGCGGGCTTTGTCAGTGCGTGAAGCTGTGGTTGACGAGGGTGTCCAGGCGCTTGCCGAGCCTGGTCAGGATCGTCTGCTCCGTCTGGGCCTTGAGGTGACCGGCCGCGACGGCCTTGTCGAGCCGTGTCTTCACGGCCGAGTTGATCGCCTGCTCGAGCCCGGCGGCGGTCTTCCCGTGCTCGGTCGCGACCTGGGCCAGGGTCTTGCCGGCCTCGAGCTCCGTCCGGAGCTGCTGCACCGTCACACCCAGGTAGGTGGTAGCGATGCGGACGAGCCCGCCGAGCTTCAGACCCTTGCGGAGCGCGGCCAGCGGATGCGCACGTCCGACGAGGGTGTCCAGCCGCGAGTGCAGCTGCGTGAGAACCTCCTGCTCCTGCTGCGACGTGATCGCGCCCGCTGCGACGGCCTGGTCGAGCCGCGCCTTGACGGCGCTCTCGATGGTCTGCTCGAGACCGCTGACGGTCTTGCCGTGCGCCGTCGCGATCTGGGCGAGCGTCTTGCCCGTGGCGAGCTCGACGCCGAGCTGCTTCGCGGTGATGCCGAGGTAGCTCGAGACTGCGCCGACGAGTGTTCCGCCGCCCTTGGTCTTCGCTCCCGACTGCGAAGCGCCCGCGCCCGTTGCGAACGCGGCGCCGCCACTCGCGACGATCGCGAGAACCGCGCCGATCGCGAGAAGCCGCCGGGTTTTGTACCGCATTGTCGGGGGTTCCTTTCCTTCGATTGAGCGGGCGTCGTTCGGCCCGCAATCGCATTCGAACAGAGCCGGCTAAGACCAGCCTGAGAGCAGGGCAACACCCGCGTAAAACCGCCGCTTGCGGGCAACGCGCGGTTCGAGAGCCGGCCGCGCCGCCGCCCTCGAACAGTGAGGCCTACACCGCGAGTCGCCGCGGACAGCCGGCTTCGAGCAAGCTGCCGGGCCGCACCGGCAGGAGCCGGCGAAGCGTCGCCTCGCCGAGCTCTCCCGCGAGACGCTCGCGCGCGGATGCCCGACCGCCGGCGACCTTGCCGACCAGGTCGAGATCGTGGAGTAGACGTCGATCGCCGCGTTCCATCGAGACCTCCTAGTCCCACTTGCGCGAGTACCCATTCAGACGTCGGAACATGCCGAATCCGGCCGCGGTGGTCCGAAGATCACTCGTTCGAGGGACGCCGACGGCATACTGATCGCCGGGTGCTCTCGCAGCGTTCTTGGCTTGCCTTCGGGCCGCGTCGGGTGTGCCTCGTCGCGACGCTCGCTGTTGCCTGCCTGTGGGCAACGGCCGGCTCCGGTGCGACCGCACGCATCGTCCTCGACGTCTCACCGAGAACCGCGCTCGTCGACCAGCCGGTGGCGATCACGCTTTCCGGCCTGCGGCCGAACTCGACCGTGACTCTCACGGCCACGACGACGGACGCGAACGGACACCCGTGGCGCTCGACCGCGACGTTTCGCGCCAGTAGCGCAGGCATCGTGGTGGTAGGGGGCTCGCGCGCGCTGGCCGGCACGTATCGGGGCATCGACGCGATGGGTCTCTTCTGGTCGATGGCAGAGGTCGGGTCGACGGCGCCGCGGGCCCAGCAGACGCTGGATCTCCCGAACGTCTCCACGGTCAGGATCGCAGCCGTCGTGGCCGGCCGGAGCGTGGCCTCGGTAGTGCTGACGCGCCGCTGGCGGAACGCGGACGTCTCGCTCCGCCGGACGACGATCGCGCAGGAGGGCTTCCTCGGCTGCTACTGGGCTTCGCCGCCCGGGAGCGAGCCCCGGCCCGCGATCCTCGAGTTCGGCGGCTCGGAGGGCGGGCTCCACTGCGGACCGGGCATCCTCGCCTCGCACGGCTATCCGGTGCTCGATCTCGCCTATTTCGGCGAGCCGGGCCTGCCGAAGAAGCTCGACCACGTGCCGCTCGAGTACTTCGAGCGCGCGCTCCGCTGGCTCGGGCAGCAGCCGGGCGTCGACCCGAGCCGCCTCGTCGTCTGGGGGATCTCACGGGGCGGCGAGGCGGCGTTCCTGCTCGCCACGACGTACCCGCAGCTCGTCGACGCGGTGGTCGAGTACGTCGGGAGCAGCGTCGTCTACAACAGCCCCGACGACCCCAGAACCCCCGCCTGGACGCTCCAGGGGAAGCCGATTCCCGGCGGCACGTCGATCCCGGTCGAGCGGATCGCTGGCCCGGTGTTCATGGTGGGCGGCTGGGACGACCGGCTCTTCGGCTCCGGCAGCAAGGTCGAGAGCATCGCCACCGACCTCCGCGCCCACGGCAAGCACAACTTCGTCTCGCTCGCCTACGCGAACGCCGGTCACACGATCGGGGCCGCGGTGCCGAACATCCCGATCGGCTGGACCTATTTCCACTACGGAGTCCCGTACCCGCTCGGCGGCACGCTCGCCGGAAACGCGCGGGCGCGCGAGGACTCCTGGCCGAAGCTGCTCGCCTTCCTCGGCCGGCTCTAGGCGCTGGGCGCCTACGTCTGTCTGACGAACGCCACGTGCACGCCGAAGGCTCCGACCGCACAGACCTGCGACGAGCACTCGTGATCGGTCGTGAGGTTGAACGCACACGCAGACTTCTTGCTCTTGCACCACCCCGAGTAGCTCAGCGTGCGCCACCCCGCCGCCGCCTGGGCGCGCAGGTGGACGAGGCTGTCCTTCGGGTACTTCCCGCGGCACGTCGGCGGACAGGAGATCCCCTTCGGCGCGCTCGTCACCTTGCCCTTGCCGTCGATCACGACCAGCACGACCCGCTGGATGGGCGTCGAGGAGCTCCCCACGCTCGCCCAGACCGAAGCGGCGATCAGTGCCGCCAGGAACACGAGCGCGAGACGCGTGCCCGTCACGATGCGTAGAGGATAGCGACTCGGGTCACGATCTTTCTCATACGGAGGCGGGGCGAGCCTGGATTTCGACCGGCGGCGGGCGCCGCTCGTGCCAGTCCGTGGCGCACTGGAACGTGTGCGCGGCCTGCAGGACCGTCTGCTCGTCGCGAGCGCGCCCGACGACGGCCAGGCCGAGCGGCAGGCCGTCCACGAAACCTGCAGGGACGCTTGCGGCCGGAACGCCCGCGAGACTCCAGGGCGAGTTGAACGGGATCAGCGCGAGCCGGTAGGGCATCCGCTCGCCGCCGAGCTCGACGAAGAGGTCGTCGATCGGCGGAGGCACGACCGGCATCTCCGGGTGGACGAGCAGGTCGACGCGCTCGAACACCTTCCGCAGCTCGTCGCAGAACCACCGCCGCGCGCGCAACCCGGTCACGTGGGCAGTGCCGGGCATGAGCAGGCCCGCGAGCAGCCGCGCCCGCACGTCGTCGCCGTAGTCAGCGAGCCGCGTGCGCAGCCAGGGGAGGTGCACCTCGGCAGCCTCGGGGAGCATCAGCAGCTGGCCGATCGTCCCCGACTCCTCGAGCAGCGGCACCTCGACCGACTCGACCGACGCGCCCAGGCTGCGGAGCTCGTCGACCGCCGCGTGCGCCAGCGCCGCCACCGCCGGGTCGGCGCGCCGGAAGAGCTCGTCGACGATGCCGATCCGGAGGTCACGCACACTCTCCACCAGCTCGATCGGCTCGCCCGTGAGCACGGACAGGAGCAGCGCGCAATCCTCCGCCGAGCGCGAGATGGGACCGACAGCGTCGAGCGACCACGACACCGGGACGACACCCGCCGTCGGCACGAGGCCCGTCGTCGGCCGCAGGCCGGTGACGCCGCAGTAGCAGGCGGGAATCCGGACCGAGCCCGCCGTGTCGGTGCCGAGCGTGCCTGCCGCGAGGTCGGCCGCGCTGGCAACGCCGCTCCCACCGCTCGAGCCGCCGCAGATCCGGTCGAGCGCCCACGGGTTGTGCGCGGGACCGAAGTGCCGACTCGTCGTCGACGCGCCGAAGGCGAACTCGTGCGTGTTCAGCTTGCCGAGGACGATCGCGCCGGCGTGGCGAAGGCGTTCGACGCACACCGCATCGCGGGCGGCGACGTTGCCGTCCAGGACCTTCGAGCCGGCGCTTGTCGGCACGCCAGCAACGTCGATCACGTCCTTCACCGCGATCGGGACGCCGTGGAGCGGCCCGTTCGGTGCCGCGTCCGCCTCGGCCAGTGCCTCCTCGGCGCGAACGGAGATGTACGCGTTCAGCGGCCCGTCGAGCCGCTCGATTCGATCGAGATACGACTCGACGGCCTCGCGCGGCGTGAGCGCGCCCGCGGCGATCTGCCGTGCGACCTCGGTAACGCTCACGGCTGCGTCCCCGGCGGCAGCCTCTGCTCGAGCTCGGCCAGCCTCGGCAGCACCACCTCGAGGAACCCGAGCACGCCGACCAGGTCCTCGTCGGAGACGGTCACCCCCTGCCGCGCGGCCACCTCGCGGAGGAAGTCGATCGACGGTGTCTCGGAAGTGGGGCTAAACTCGGTCATAGTGCCGATCTACGAGTACCGGTGCGACTCCTGCGAGGAGCGCTTCGAGGAGTATCTCTCGACCTCGGACAAGCCGACTCCGCCTTGCCCGAAGTGCGGTGCGGCCAAGGTGACGCGCCTCTGGTCGACGATCAACACCGAGTGGCTCCCGAGCGACGTCGCCTGGGATCGCGTCGGCCGTTCCTGGGACTAGCACCGCTTCCCCGCACGGCCACAGTCCTATAAGTCAGACTTCCGCGCGTCAAGCACGCGAGGGAGGGCTGAGATGCCGTACACGCAGATCGACGACGGACTGCGGATCTACTACGAGCTGACCGGGCCCGAAGACGGGCCGGTCGTGATCCAGTTCGGCGGCGGCCTGTTCGGGCGGCACAACTTCGGCGCCGTCAACGACGGATTCCGCGACGCCGGCTTCCGTCTCCTCGCCTTCGACGCGCGCGGCTACGGCGCTTCCGACCACCCGCACGAGGAGTTCACGATCGAGGGCTGGGCCCGGGACGGCGCTGCGCTGCTCGACGCGATCGGCCTCGAGCGGGTCCTCGTCCACGGCACGTCGATGGGCGGAATGATCGCGATCGCGTTCACGGCGGTGTATCCCGAGCGCACGATCGCCGCCTGCGCCGACGTCGCCTTCGCCAAGCCGGACGTCTACCGGCGCACGCTGTTCCGCGTCTGGCGGCGAATGGCCGAGGCGATGCCGTGGGACGACTTCTCGGACCACGTCACGACACAGGCAGTCGGAGCGAAGTTCCTCGAGAGCGAGGAGGGCAAGGACACGTTCGAGCTCGTCCGCACGGTGATCGGCTGGAACGACCCGTACACCGTGCGCCAGGCCTGCATCGCGATGGAGAACATGGACCTGACGGAGCTCGTGCCCAAGATCGAGCGGCCGCTCCTGATGACGAACGGGACGTACGACATCCTCTGCCCGCCCGAGCTGGCGCCGTCGGGTCTGGGCGCCCGGCAGATGGCGGCGATGAACCCGCAGATCACGACGCACGAGTTCCCGGACATCGGCCACGCCGACCTGCTCGAGTGCCCGGCCGACGCCACGCGGATCGTCACCGCTTTCTTCCGGAACGCACTCGCCGCCTGACACGTACCCGGAGGCTGCGTCGTGCGCTATCCGCCCCCGGCCTGCGCCCGCCCGCGTCCGAGTCGGTACATCCTGACCCGCCCCAGATCCTTGGCCGCCGGGATGTGGCCGACGTAGTCGCAGGAGAACCAGCTGTTCCCGAGCATGAGGGCGGCGGCGAACGGTTCCGTCACGAAAACGGAGCCCGGCGGGGTGACCGGCTCGATGCGGGCGGTTCGGCTGACGTGCGAACCCATGAACCCGGGAGTCCCCATGATCGGGTTGCGAACGGGAAACACCGGCCCTACGTGGCCTCCGAGCCGCAGTGCCAGATGCGAGGGCAGCCGCAGCGCGACGAGGTCGATCGACTCCATCGCGTCCTGGAGGTCGAGAGCGCATGCGGCCGCGCTCACCGGGTCCGTGAGCACGACGTAGATCGCGTCGCCCCAGGTCTCGCGGTAGGCGATCGCATCGGCGTGCCGATCGAGCACATCGGCCATCGCGCCGAGCACGTGCTCGGCGAAGCGGGGAAGCTGCTCGTCGGTCAGCTTCGAGAACCCCGCGATGTCGGAGAACAGGAGCGCTCGCACGACCCTGCGGGACCCGCTCGCTCCGGCCGGCGGGATTGGCGTCGACGGCGGGGGCCGTCCGCCTGGGGCGATGATCGTGACCGCATGGCCGTGTCCGGTCCAGGTGGCGACGTCGATCGCGGTTCCCGCCTCGCCACGCGCCGCTTCACTGTCCCAGATCGCGATCTGACGCACGGGCGCGTCGACGTAGCGGCCCCGGAGCAGCGCCAAGCCCATCGCCAGCTCGGAGGCATACCCGTAGAGCACGTCGTCGTCGAGGTAGGCGTCGTCGGTCGCATAGCTGACCGAGGAGGCTGCAGCGAGACAGCGCTCGAAGCGCGCCACCCAGTCGCGGCCGCCGTCCGCGACGGAGCTGCGCACGAACTCGTCACGGGCGAAGGGGAGCACGACGTGCAGCTCGCTCCCGGCTGTGAGCAGCGCCTCCGCACAGAGGATGTCCGCGCCGCTCGCGAGCGAGCCGTACGCGAACCCCGGAGGATTCCGCTCGACCTCCGCCGCGATAGCGGCCGCCACGTCCGGCTCGGCGTCGGCGGGAAAGCGACCGTCTCCGCCGCCGGCGGGATCGACTCGGTGTCCGGTGTAGTGGAGGACGGACGGTCCCGCGATCGCAGACAGGAGCTCCGTCCCGAGGTTTGACTCCTCGCAGATGAGCCTGAGCTGACGACGGGTCGTCGCAAGCGCACCGTAATCGCCGCCCAGCACCGCAACGGCGCGGACGAGCGCCCGGTGGGCATCGTCGACGCGACCGAGCACGAGCTGCGCCTCGGCCTCGCTCGCCTGAACGTAGTACGAGCCCGGATCCTCGGCAGCGGTCGCCTCGAGCACGCGCTGCGCCAGCCGCCGCGCCTCGTCCGCCTCGCCCGCGACGAGCATCAACGTGGCAGCGTTGACACCCGGGAAATAGCCGCCCGTCTGCTCGAAGATCCCGGCGTACAGCGCCGCCGCCCGCCGTGCCTCCCGCCGACGCTCCTCTCCTTCTGCTGCGAGGGCGACGTCCTTCCTGATCCGCGCCTGCAGCGTCTGTGCCTCCTCGTCGTCGACGGCGGCGAGGCCGTAGGCGTCGAAACGGCGTTGCGCCTCGTCGGTCGAGCCCGCCCGGGCGAGCGCCAGCACGGCACGGTGCCTCAACCAAAAGTCGTCCGGATGCTCCTCGAGGCCGCGCTCGGCCAAGTCGAATGCGAACAGCAGCTCGCCCCGACGCTCGGCGTCGCGCACCCGCTCGATCCACACCTCCACCGGCTCCGGCATGGCGCCACTCTACGGCGCTTGTTCTTTTCGAAACGCACGTGGTACGGTCGCTTACCGCTTTCTCGGGGTGGGCGTCGGTCGTCGGCGCAGCAAGTGCTCGTTCGCGTACCCCAAGGTGGAAGCGGGTTTGCATGCCTGACGTGTTCCTCTCCTATTCGCGTCGTGACGGGGAGTTCGTGCAGGGGCTCGTGTCGGATCTGGAGGCGCGCGGCAAGACCGTGTGGGTGGACACGGAGGGAATCGAGGACGCGGAGGTGTTCCCGGACGCGATCCGCTCGGCGATCGAGGGCTCGGACGCATTCGTGTTCGTGATCACCCCCGAGTCGGCCGCGTCCCAGTTTTGCGAGCAGGAGGTCGAGCACGCGCTCGAGCTGAACAAGCGGCTGGTGCCGCTGCTGCGCGAACCGGTCGCAGACGACGCGCTGCCTGAAGCGGTGCGGGTTCGCAACTGGATCCCGTTCACCCCGGACGTCGACGCGCACGCCGCCTCCGACCGGCTGGTCGCCGCCCTCGACACCGACCTCGACCACGTCCGCGCGCACACCCGCTGGCTGGTGAAGGCCCTCGAGTGGGAGCACCACGGCCGCGACAAAAGCTTCCTGCTGCGCGGCAGCGAGTTGGCGGCCGCCGAGACATGGTTGGCCGGAGTCGACGGTGAGAAAGAACCCGCCCCGACCACCCTGCAGCGCGAGTACCTGCTCACCAGCCGCATCGCCTCCGCACGACGGCAACGGATCGTCGTCGGAGCGAGCCTGGTCGCCGTCGTCGTCGCCGCCGCACTAGCCGCCTTCGCCCTGATCAGCCGCAGTCAGGCGGTCGACGCCAAGTCCAACGCCCAGTCGCGCGTGTTGGCGGCCGCGAGCGCAACTCAGCTGTCGGTCGACCCGGAACGCGCACTGCTCCTTGCGATGGAGGCCGAGCAGACCCGCCAGACGCCTGAAGCGACGTACGCGCTCCGCCGTGCGATCGACCTCTCCTCCCTTCGCAAGCGACTTCCGAGCGTCGGCGACCAATCGCGCGGGGGCGGGTTTGGGCCAAACGTCGCGTTCAGCCCCGACGGTGCGCAGATTGCCGAGGGCTCGTGGAACGGGACGATCCAACTGGTCGACGCCAACACGATGGAAGTCCGCCGGCGCATCAACGTCGGCGCCAATGCCCCCTGGGTTGCCTATAACCCGGCCGGCTCCGTGCTCGCCGTCGGAGCCGACCGCGGCGTCGTCTTTCTCGATCCCAAAAGCGGTCGGCGGCAAGGCACGATCGCTGCGATGAGCAACGCTCAGGGTCTGCAGTTCAGCCCCGACGGCTTACGGCTCGCTGCGATAGCGGCGAATCCGATGGGACCGACAGCAAACTCGTGGTGTGGGAGGGGCACAGGTCACGAGTCATCCCTCTGACGGCCGTCGGGTCGGCTGCGGACGGCACGAACTACGCGTTCTCGGTCGGATTCTCGCCGGACGGCCATCACGTTGTCGTCGGGGCCCGCAACGGTCTCGGCGTGTTCGATGTGCGAACCGGGCAACTCACCACGTCTTCCCTCACCGGCGAGCAAGTCACCCATGCCGAGTACAGCCCCGATGGCTTGCTGATCGCAGTAACCCGGAAGTCAGCCCCATCTGCGTCGGCGAAGACGTTCCGGGCTGATCTGCTCGACGCGCGAACGCTCGACCGCCGAGCAACGTTCTACCGGTCGAACGACCCGCTGGAAGTGGTGCGCTGGACGACGTTCAGCCCCGACGGCACCCGCGTCGCGTTCGTCGCTGGGGACGTGTTCGGCATCTACTCGCTCGCCGCTCACCGCCTGCTGTATCAGGCTACTGTCAGCGCGCCGTACCTCGCCAGCGCAGGGTTCTCGCGGGACGGACGTCAGTTCGCCGTGGTGGCAGGCGACGGCAGCGGCGCCGTCTACAGCGCCTCGGGCGCCGAGCAAGAGGTGATCGACGCCGGCAGGATCAACATGACGATGATCGGCAGCCCGATCGCCCTCGCCCGCGACCGGGTGGTGGCGGCGTACGCTCCGACCGGCGGGTCGAGTGCCGGCCGCGAACTCGCGCAGGCATGGAGTTGGAGCGGTTTGCCGATTGGAAGGCCGCTCGTGCTCAGCACCGACAACTGCCCGACCCTGGGAGTCGAGCCACAGGCACGCTTCGCGTACACAGGCCACGCACGCAGGGACTGCCAGGAAGATCGACCACGGACATTGCGGATCTGGGATATCGGGTCGCGACGACCGGTGAGAGCGATGAACCCGTCGGCGTCCGCTTCTCTCGATCCGCCGGCGCTCAACCACGATGGCTCCCGCATCGCCGAACAACTGGAGTCCGATTCGGGCCAGGGCAGCATCGACCTCCTGAACACCCGTAGCGGAGAGACGACGTTCGTCGGCAGCTCAGCGTGCGGCTTCAGCGCCCAGGCGGTCAGCGACGACGGAAAGCTCGTCGCTGCAGTCGACCGCTGCCCGAACCACCTGATGACTTGGAAGGTCACCGCAGCGGGCGCGGCCCGCCTTCGGCTCAAACTCCCGATTGGGAGCTCCGGAGGGCCGTTGCGCTTCAGCCCGAACGCGACGCGCCTCGCAATCGCCAACACGAGCGGCCGCGGCAACATCGCGATCGTGGCTACGGGAACCGGACAGACGATCGCCACCCTGGCCGGTCACTCAAAACGCATCGTCGACCTTGCCTCTAGCCCCGACGGGAAGCTGATCGTGACCGGCAGCCTGGACGGCACGGCCCGCATCTGGGATCCGGAGACCGGACGGTTGTTGCGAACGCTCGACCACCCCGTCCCGGTGTTCGGCGTGGCGTTCAGCCCTGACGGCCGCACGATCGCGACGATGGATGCTTACGGCATCATTCGCCTCTGGGACGCCTGCACCGACTGCGAGAACCCGGGCGCGCTGATGGCGCTCGCCAAGACCCGCGTCACGCGTCAGCTCACGGCGACCGAGAAGCGCACCTACGGCGGGTAGCCGGGCGGGTAGTGCTCGCGCCAGTGCTTCGCGATCTCGGCGCGGGTCGTCACCCACACGTCGTCGTGCTGGCGCACGTAGCCGAGGAACGCGTCGAGCGCCTTCGCGCGGCCCGGCCGGCCGACGACGCGACAGTGCAGCCCGACCGAGAGCATCCTCCCGCCCTCCTCGCGGAGTTGGTCGAACGCATCGACGAGGTACGAGTAGAACTGGTCGCCCGTGACGAAGCCGTTCACGAGCAGGAACTTGAAGTCGTTGGCGTCGAGCGTGTACGGGATCACGAGGTGCTGCTGCCCGGCGACCTCGACCCAGTAGGGCAGCTCGTCCGCGTAGGAGTCCGAGTCGTAGAGGAAGCCGCCCTCCTCGACGACGAGCCGGCGTGTGTTGTCTGAGATCCGGCCCGTGTACCACCCGACCGGCCGCTGCCCGGTGACGCCCTCGATCGCCGCGATCGCGCGCTTCATGTGCTCGCGCTCCTCGTCCTCGGACATCTCCATGTAGTCGATCCAGCGCCAGCCGTGGCTCGCCACCTCCCAGCCCGACGCGATCATCGCCCTGGCCGCCTCGGGGTTGCGCTCGAGCGCCTGGCCGACCGCGTAGACGGTCATCGGCAGGCCGTGCTTGTCGAAGATCCGGTGCACGCGCCAGAATCCCGCGCGGCTGCCGTACTCGAACATCGACTCGGTGTTCAGGTTGCGCCGCCCCACCGTCGCCGGCGCGCCCACGACCTCGTGCAGGAACGCCTCCGACGCCGGGTCGCCCTCGAGCGGGGTGTTCTCGCCGCCCTCCTCGTAGTTGAGGACGAAGTTGAGCGCGAGACGCGCGCCGCCGGGCCACTGCGGGTCGGGCGGCGTGGCGCCGTAGCCGACGAGGTCGCGCTCGCTCACGCCGTCGTGACCTTCGTCTCGCCGAAGACGCCCGCCGCGCGCAGGGCACCGAGCCGCTCCGGCGCGTAGCCGCACAGCTCGGCGAGCACCTCGTCGGTGTGCTCGCCGCGGAACGGGCCGCGCGCTGCCGGCCGTTCGAGCGCCTCGCCGCCGGCCTCGAGCCGGAGCGCGGTGCGAATCGTTCGCACGGTGCCGAGCGTCGGGTGCTCGTGCTCGACGACGTCGCCGCGCGCCTCGGTCTGCGGCTCGGCAAGCGCCTCGAGCACCGTGTTCACCTTCGCCGCCGGAATCCCCGCCGTCACCAGCACGTCGAGCCATTCTTGCACCGTTCTCGTCGCAAAACAGCGCTCGAGGATCGGAACGAGCTCGTCCCGGTTCTCGTCGCGCGCGGCCATCGTCGCGAAGCGGGGATCCTCCGCGAGCCCGGGCTCGCCGATCACCTCACAGAGCCGTTCCCAGAACGACTGCTTGGCGGCCGCGACGACGATCCAGCCGTCGGACGCCCGGAAGTTCTGGAACGGGACGATCGAGGCGTGCGCAGAGTTGCGCCGCCGCGGCGGCACGTAGCCGTGCGTGGCCGCCCAGGGGCCGATGTACATCAGCTCCTGCAGCGCCGTCTCGAAGAGCGACACGTCGCAGTCGCAGCCGACGCCGTCGCGCCGCGCCCGCCAGAGGCCGGCGAGGAGCGCGATCGTCGACGCGTAGCCGCCCGAGAGGTCGACGAGCGAGATGCCGCTCTTCGTCGGCGGTCCGTCCGGATCGCCGGTCAGGAGCTGCCAGCCGGCGAGCCCCTGCATCATGAAGTCGTAGCCGCCCTCGGCCGCCCGCGGGCCGGTCATCCCGAAGCCCGACAGCGAGCAGCAGACGATCTTCGGGTTCACTTCCTTCAGCTGCTCGTAGGTGAGTCCGAGCCTGGCCGGCCCGTCGCCGCGGAGGTTCGAGTAGACGGCGTCCGAGGCGCGGACGAGATCCTCGAGCACCGGCCGGGCCTCCGGGTGTCTGAGGTCGAGCGAGACCGACTTCTTGCTCCGGTTGAAGGTCTCGAAGAAGAGCGAGTCCTCGCCCTCCTGGAACGGCGGCACGTAGCGGCCGACGTCGCCGCCCGCGCGCGGGTCCTCGATCTTGATCACCTCCGCGCCGAGGTCGGCGAGCTGCAGCGTCGCCCACGGGCCTGCGCCGAACTGCTCGACGGCGACGACGCGGACGTCGTCCAGGGGCAGTCGCGTCAAGCCTCCGTCACCGCCCGCTCGTTCGCCTCCGCCGCCTCCATCATCGCGGCGAACATCTCGGGCTTCGGCACGGTCGGGAACGGATACGCCTTCCTCGACTGCGTCAGCCCGAGGCCGAGAACGAGCTCGGCGAGCTTGTAGCTGAGCGGGCCGGGATTGACGACCGGCACCGGCAGCTCCGCCTGAAGGTACGGCACCGCCTGGTGCATCGTCGTCGAGCCCATGCAGATCACCTGCGCGCCGTCCTCCTCGATGCACACCATGCCCGCCTCGCGCAGCATCGGGAAGACGACGTCCTCCTTGCCGCCGAGCAGGTTGTCGACGTCGGGGAGCATGTTGATCGAGCGGATCGAGGCGAGGTGGCTCTCGAGCCCGAGCTCACGGACGCCCTTCTTGTAGATCGGGATCCACCCGTCCCACTGGGTCAGCACGGAGAACGTGTCGCCGAGCATCAGGGCCGTCAGGTACGACGCGCGGCCGGGGCCGATCACGGGGATGTCGAGGAACGAGCGCAGGACGCCGACCCCGGAGTCGCTCATCGTGTCGATGCAGACGGCGTCGTAGCCCTCCTCCTGCGCACGGATGCCGGCCTCGGCGAGCGCGACCTCCGCCAGGCCGGTGTCGTGGCCGCTGTCGAGGAGCGCGGGGCCGGCGCGGACGCCGCGGAACTCGAACTCGATGCCGGGGCCGAGCTCGACCTTCTCGAGCTGGGCGGCCCGGTTGGCCATACCGGACTCGCCGAGCGGGAACGGGACGATCACGAGGACACGGGCCATCAGGACACCTCCAGTCACGTGGACGACCTTGCAACACTGTGTTGCAAGGCGGGAGACGCTGCGGCGTGGAGCTGCTCGGCCTGGTCGAGGAGCTCGTCGCCCGGGGCGCAGCCGATGTTCAGGATCACGTGCTCCGCGCCCGCGTCGGCGTACTCGCGCACGCGCGCGGCGCACGCCTCCGGCGGGCCGGCGATGCAGTAGCGGTCGACGAGATGCGGCTCGACGGCCATGCCGTACCGCCGCTCGAGGTGCGCGGCGAGCCGGGGGCCGGCGGCGTCGCCGAGGAGCGCGGGGCAGACGACGGCTGCTTCGATCGCGTCGGGGTCGCGACCAGCCGCCTCGGCATGGTGCCGGACGTCTGCGAGGCCGGCTGCAAAGCGCTCGGCCGAGACCCAGATCGGCATCCAGCCGTCGCCGAGGCGGCCCGCACGGCGCCTGGCGGCCGCGGAGCGTCCGCCGACCCACAGCGGCGGGCCGCCCTGCCGGGCCGGCGCGGGCTCGATCGTGACGCCCTCGAAGGCGAAGAACCGGCCCGCGAACGAGGCCTCCGGGCCGGCGAGGAGCGCCCGCAGCGCGAGCATCGCCTCGTCCGTCCGCGCGCCGCGCTCGCGCGGGTCGATCCCGACGGCCTCGAAGTCCTTGCCGCCCTCGCCGCCGACACCCACACCGAGCACGACGCGGCCGCCCGAGAGGTAGTCGAGCGAGGCGAACTCGCGCGCGACCAGGCTCGGATGGCGCAGCGGGAGCAGCACGACCCCGGCGCCGATCGTGACCCGCTCGGTCGACGCCGCGAAGCACGTGAGCGCGACGGTCACGTCGAGAATCGGGTTGTGGAACGAGACGTGGTCGCCGGCCCAGAGGGAGTCGTAGCCCGAGGACTCGGCCAGCTCGGCCACGGCTCGGAAGAAGCCAGGGTCCGGGGCTCCGTCCACGAGCTGGCCCGATCCCTGGAGGCCGAACTTCATGCCTGCTCGGCGGCCCGCATCGCGTAGCGCCACGTGCGCTCGTAGTGCGGGCGCAGGAACTCGAGGTGCGAGCGCATCTCCCGCTCGGCGCGCCTCGGGTCGCGGGTCGCGATCGCCCCCGCGATCGCCCGGTGCTGCTCGTTGATCCCACGGTGAAAGCGCGCCCCGAGCGACGAGCGGGCGAGGCTCGTCTGCAGGATCGTGAACAGCGGCTGCGCGGCCATCATCAGGAACGCGTTCCCCGATGCGGCGATCACCGACGTGTGGAAGTCGGTGTTGTAGACGAACTGCTCCGTGGGGGCGAGGTCGGCCGAGTCGGGCGGGATCGCTCCGTGCAGCCGCTCGAGCGCATCCTCCGATCGACGCTGCGCGGCCATCCGTGCCGCCGGCACTTCGAGCGCCTCGCGCGCCTCGAGCAGCTCGTCGAGCGACACGTGCTCGGCGGCGGCGAGGAGGTTCAGCGCCGAGTTGAGGAACTCCGAGATGTGGTCGACGCTCGGCATCGTCACGTACGTGCCCCCGCCTGCTCCCTTCGCCGTCCGCACGAGGCTCTGTGCCGTGAGCAGCCGGAGCGCCTCGCGGACGGTCGCGCGGCTGACTCCGAACTCACGCGCCAGCACCGTCTCGTTCGGCAGTCGCTCCCCGCGCGTGAGCTGCCCCGAGACGATCAGGTCGCGGAGCTGGTCCGCCACCTGCTCGTAGGCCTTGCGAACCCGCCGGACCGACATCGCATCCGACGAGCGCTCCACCGGCCGCAGCGGGCTCGTGCTCACGCCGGCTCGAACCCGAACTCCCCGTTGCCCGCGATCGAGACGGGCGCGTTGTACGGGACCAGCCCGTCGCTGAAGTACTCCGTCAGCGAGCGCCCGTCGCCTGCGGCGCGCAGCTCGGCCCGCTTCGCCTCGGTCGCGGCAGCGTCGATCTCGAGCGTGCGCTCGTCGGCGAAGATCACGCCGTAGGCGTCGCGCGCGAGCTCGATCGTCGTGAAGTCGTCGAGCACGTCCTCGCGCACCTGCGCCGGGTCGCGCTCGAGCGGGTCGCCGTACCCCGCCGCGTTCGGTTCGCGGAACTCGATGAACTCGCCGGCCTGGAACGGGATGCCGGTCACCTTGGCCGGCAGGTACTGCTCGCGCGCCGTGTCCGGGTTCTTGCGGCACGAGGCGACGAGCCCGTCCCAGCCGCCGAAGATGCCCTTCGGCGCGTCGGTCTGCCGGTCGCCCTCGCACGAGTAGGTGCCGTCGACGAGGAAGCGGTTGCGGCGGATGATCCCGATCCCGCCGCGCCACTTGCCGGGCGCCGCCGGCTCCGGCCGCAGCTCGTACTGGTCGCAGCGCATCGGGAAGCGCTGGTCGAGCTCCTCGATCGGGTTGTTGCGCGTGTTCGCCATCAGGTTGTCGACCGAGTCCATGGCGTCCTTGCCGTACCGGCCGCCGTAGGAGCCCTCGTTCACCTCGAGGTAGAGCCAGTACTCGCCGATCGACTCGTCGAAGCCCGCGTAGGCGCAGAAGTGGATGCCGGCCGAGTTGCCGGCCGTGACCTTGTCCGGCAGCGCCTCGGCGAGCGCGAGGATCGTGTTGTCGACGACCCGCTGCGTCTGGCAGAAGCGCGAGAAGCACGCGCGCGGGAAGGTCGGGTTGAAGATCGTCCCCTTCGGCGCGATCACGTTCACCGGCCGGAAGACGCCGTCGTTCTGCGGCACGTGCTCGGGGAAGGTCGTCTCGTCGAGCAGGATCGTGCGGATGGCGTAGTAGCACGAGACGAGCAGCGAGCCCTCGAACGGCACGTTGTAGCCGGTCGGCACCTCCGGGTGCGAGCCGGTCAGGTCGATCGTGACCTCGTCGCCCTCGACGATCACCCTCGTCTCGACGCGGAGCCGCACGTCGCGGTTGCGCGCGTCGTCGTCGAGCCAGCCGACGACCGGCCCGTAGGTGCCGTCGGGGATCTTCGCGATCTCGGCGCGCAGCATCCGCTCCGAGTAGTCCATCCAGTCGTACGCCGCGCTCATCACGACCTCGACGCCGTAGCGCCCGACGAGGCGCAGGAAGCGGTCGCGGCCGAGCTGGCACGCGGCGAGCATCGCGTTCATGTCGCCGCGGTTCATCGTCTCGGTGCGGACGTTGTCGAAGATCATCCGGTCGACGTCGTCGTTGAGCTCGCCGCGCCGGTACCAGCGCAGGCCGTTGTAGAGCTTGGCCTCGGCGTAGACGTCGAAGGCGTCGGCGTTGATGCCCGGGAAAGAGCCGCCGACGTCGAGCACGTGCGCGGTCACGGCAGCGAAGCCGAGCAGCTCGCCGTCCGCGAAGATCGGCACCGCCACGGCGATGTCCGGCGAGTGCGAGGCCCCGAGGTACGGGTGGTTGTGGACGATCACGTCGCCTTCCTCGATCTCGTCGCCGAGGCGGTGCAGGAAGCCGCGGATGTACCAGGGGAGCGAGCCGATGTGCATCGGCGTCGAGTCCGACTCGCAGAGCTCGCGCCCCTCGGCGTCGAAGATGCCGGCGCCGAGGTCCTCGGACTCGCGGATGATCGACGAGTAGCTCATCCGGAAGAGCACGCCCGCCATCTCCTTGGCGATCGCGTGGAACGCGCCGCCGAGGACGCGCAGCGTGATCGGGTCGACCTCGACGCGCGCGCGGGTGGGCGGGCCAGGCCGGCGGCCGACCTCGTACTCGGTAACGCTCATGCGCGTCCCTCGCCGGCGACGGCTCCCGCCGGGCGAAGCCCGGCTCCGCCGACGCCTGACGCCCCGAGGAACCCGCAGACAACTAGCTTCACCGACTTCATGCCGCCACCTCCATCTCGGACGTCTCGGGCTCCGCACGGGCCGAGTCGGCGATCGCGATCACGATGTTCCCGAAACGGTCGACGTGAGCGGCGAGCCCGGGCGGGATCACGGTGGTCGAGTCGTACTGCGTGACGATCGCCGGGCCGACGAGCCGGTTGCCCGCCTTCAGCGCGGCCCGCTCGTAGAAGCGCGTCGGCACCTCCTGCAGCACGCCGCCGACGCGGAACCACGCGGCGCCCTCGTGGCGCAGAGCCGCGTCGGGCGAGTCGTCGCCCTGGCCGATCTCGGGCGTGCGCAGCGGCGGCGTCAGGCCGATCCCGCGGACGCGGATGTTCGGGATCTCGATGTCCGACTCCTCGAAGCGGCGGGAGTACTCGCGCTCGTGGATGTCGTGGAAGTCGGCGCGCACCTTCGCGGCCCAGCCGTCGTCGATCACGCCGCTGGGCGCGTCGACGCGCAGCTCGTAGCCCTGGCCGAGGTAGCGACAGTCGGCGATGCGCTGGACGAGGACGTTCTCCGCGTCGATGCCGTCCTCGGCGAGCTGGTTCACGGCCAGCTCCTCGAGCTCGCCGAAGCGCTCCTGCAGCGCCGCCGCGTCGAGCCGGGACAGCCGCTGGTACGTCGTCGCCACGTACTCGTAGACCATGTCCGTGGCGAGCAGGCCCATCGCGGCCGTGATCCCCGGGTAGGGCGGGACGACGACGACCGGCGTGCCGACCTCGAGCGCGATCTGCGCCGCGAACAGCGGGCCGGCGCCGCCCTCGGCGACGAGCGCGAAGTCGCGCGGGTCGTAGCCCTTGCGGACGGAGTTCTCCTCGATCGACTGCACCATCGAGTGCGTGAGGATCTGGACGGCGCCCATCGACGCCTCCTCGACGGTCATCCCGAGCGCCTGCGCGGGGCCTGCCTCGAACGCCGTGCGGGCGAGACCGGCGTCGAGCGCCATGCCGCCGCCGAGGAACGCCTCCGGCGAGAGCCAGCCGAGGTTGACGAGCGCGTCGGTGGCCGTCGCCTCCGTGCCGCCGCGGTTGTAGGCCGCCGGGCCCGGCACGGCGCCCGCCGAGCGCGGGCCGACGCGGAAGATGCCGCCCTGGTCGACGTAGGCGATCGAGCCGCCGCCGGCGCCGATCGTGTCGACGTCGACCATCGGGATCATCGCCTGGTACGGCCCGACCTTCGTGTCGAGCAGGTGCTTCATCCGCAGGCGGCCGTCCTGCGCGAGGCCGATGTCGGCCGACGTGCCGCCGACGTCGAGCGTGATCACGTTGTCGAACCCGGCGTGCTTGCCCGCCCAGATGCCGCCGACGACGCCGGCGACCGGGCCCGACATGAGCAGGTTGACCGGCCGCTCGACCGCGGCCTCGGCGGTCGCGACGCCGGACGCCGAGGTCATCAGGTGGACGCCCGTCCGCACGCCGAGCCGGGCGAGCTCGTCCTTGAGCCGGCTGACGTAGGTCGCGACCTTCGGCCCGATGTAGGCGTTCAGGCAGACGGTCGAGAAGCGCTCGTACTCGCGGTACTGCGGCAGCACCTCGGAGGAGACCGACAGGAACGCCTCGGGGAACTCCTCGCGGACGATCTCGGCCACGCGCCGCTCGTGCGCGTCGTTGACGAACGAGAACAGGAAGCAGACGGCGACCGCGTCGACCCCGGCCTCCTTGAGCCTGCGCACCTGCTCGCGCGCCTTTTCCTCGTCGAGCGGAACGAGCACGGAGCCGTCCCGCGTCATGCGCTCCGGTACGGTCAGCCGGTAGCGGCGGCGCACGACCGGGTAGCGCTGCCAGGGCAGATCCTGGTAGTTCGAGAAGTTGAGCGGCTTCTTGTGCCGGGCGATGTGGAGGATGTCGCGGTAGCCCTCGGTGGTGATCATCCCGACCGTCGCCCCGTTGTGCTCGATCACGATGTTGGTCGCGATCGTCGTCCCGTGGAAGACCGGGTCGAGCGCCGAGGGGCTCTCGCCGGCCAGGCGCGCCACCTCCTCGATCCCCTGGACCGTCCCCTGCGACGGGTCGCCGGGCGTCGTCGGCAGCTTGTGGACGCGGATGACGCCGGCCTCGTCGTCGACGTAGATCAGGTCGGTGAAGGTGCCGCCGACATCGACTCCCACACGTTTCATGCGCCTCCTTTGCCGGGTCTACGGGACGAGGACGAGCTTGCCGAAGTGCTCGCGCCGCTCCATCGTCGCCATCGCCTCGCGGGCGTCGTCGAGCGGGAAGGTCTGGTGGACGAGCGGCGTGATCAGCCCGCGCCCGGCGAGCTCGAGGCACTTCGCGACCTCCTCGCGCGTGTAGACGAAGGAGCCGATCACGGTTTTCTGCGCCCGGAAGAACGGGATGATGTCGAACGGGACGACCTCACCGGAGTGGGCGCCGCAGATGACGAGCCGCCCGTCCTTGGTCAGCGAGTCGAGCCCTTTCTGGAACAGCTCGCCGCCGACATGCTCGTAGACGAGGTCGACGCCGCGCTCGCCGGTCAGCTCCATCACCCGAGCGACGACGTCCTCGGTCGCGTGGTTGATGCCCGCGTCCATGCCGAGCTCGGCCGCGCGGTCGAGCTTCTCCTGGCTCGACGCGTTACCGATCACGAAGGCGCCCGCGAGCCGCGCGAGCTGCACCGCCGCCGAACCGATGCCGCTCCCGACCGAGTTGATCATCACGGTCTCGCCCGTCCGCAGGTTGCCGCGCGTGAACAGCATGTGCCAGGCCGTGCCGAACGCGACCTGCAGCGCGGCCGCCTGCTCGGAGGACACGCCGTCCGGGACCCGGATCAGGTTCCGCGCCTTGACGACGACCTGCTCCGCGTAGCCTCCGCCGGTCGAGAAGCTGATGAAGCCCGGCGTCAGGCAGAGCGACTCGCGACCGGTGCGGCAGTACCGGCAATCGCTGCACGGATCCATGATGTACGGGTTGACGCGGTCGCCGGGCGCCCAGCCCTCGACGCCCTCCCCGACCTCCTCGACGTCGCCCGCCAGCTCGACGCCGAGCGTATGCGGAAGGGTGACCGGGAACCGGGAGGTGCCGTCGCGGACGTCGACGTCGAGATGGTTGAGCGCGCTCGCCCGGATCCGGACGAGCACCTCGCCCGGCCCGGGCCGCGGGTCGTCGACCTCCTCGACCCGGAGCACGTCGAGACCACCGAACTCGTGGAACCGCACTGCCTTCAACTCGATCGACCTCCTTGCCGGGGACGTCCCCTGCGTTTATGTCTGACTTTCGGGAGCCTGTCAAGCACGCCGTGCTCCTGGCTCGGCTTCACGGTTTGACACCCTGCCGGATGTCTGACATAACCGCTGGAGTCGATGGAGCTTCCGCATCTGCGCTCACTCCTCTTTGCGCCGGGCAGCGACGCGCGCAAGCTCGAGAAGGCATTCGGCTCCGCCGCCGACGGCGTCGTCTGCGATCTCGAAGACGCCGTGGCGCCGCCAGACAAGGAACGTGCCCGCGAGGTGACGGCGGCCGCACTGGCCGCCGCGTCGGGGCAGGCGCGGTTCGTGCGCATCAACGCGGCCGGAACCGCCTGGTTCGAGGACGACCTGGCCCTGACGGCCACGCTGCCGCTGGACGGGATCGTGCTGCCGAAGGCGAGCCCGGAGTCGGTCGACTCGCTCGGCCCGGACGGGCCGCCGGTCGTCGCGATCGTCGAGACCGCGCTCGGACTCCGCCAGGCGTTCGAGATCGCCTCGAAGCCGCGCGTCGCCGCGCTCATCCTCGGCTCCGTCGATCTCGGCGCGGAAGTCGGCCTCGAGACCCGGGCGGACGGGCAGGAGATCCTCTACGCGCGCTCCAAGGTCACGTTCGACTCGACCGCGGCCGGGCTCCGCGGGCCGATCGACGTCGTGCACCTCGACTTCGAGGACTCGGCCGGGCTCGAGGAGCAGTGCCGGCTCGCGCGGGCGCTCGGCTTCCGCGGCAAGGCCTGCATCCATCCCGCGCAGCTCGAGACGATCAACGCGGTCTTCGCGCCGAGCGAGGGCGAGATCGCGTGGGCCCAGAGCGTGGTCGACGCCTTCGAGGGCCAGAGCGGTGGCGTCCTCGCCGTCAACGGGACGATGGTCGACAAGCCCGTCGTCGACCGGGCCCGCCGCGTGCTCCGCGAGGCGGGCCGGTGAGCGCTCCGAAGAACTGGCACGGGCGCTACTACGAGGACTTCTCGGTCGGCGACGTCTTCCGCAGCCGCTTCGGGCGCACGATCACGGACACGGACAACATCTGGTTCACCTGCCTGACCATGAACACGAACCCGATGCACTTCGACGTGCCGTTCACGGAACGGACGCGCTTCGGGCAACCGCTCGTCAACAGCGCCTTCACGCTCGCACTCGTCACCGGCCTGACCGTTCCGGACACGAGCGAGAACGCCGCCGCCAACCTCGCCTGGACGGACATCAAGCTGCCGAAGCCGGTCTTCGTCGGCGACACGCTCTATGCCGAGAGCGAGATCCGGGAACTGCGCGAGTCGCAGTCGAACCCGAGTGTCGGCATCGTCTCGATGCGCTCCCGCGGGATCAACCAGCGCCACGAGGTCGTGATCGAGTTCCTGCGGACGTTCATGGTCTACAAGCGCGGGGCACCCGAGGTGCAGGACACGTTCCCCGGTACCGACGACGAATGGACGGTGGAGTAGTGCTCCATCCAGCGATACGCGCCGGCTTCTGGCCCGCCGTCGCACGGCGCGCTGCTCCCGCTCCGGCCGCGGCAAAGCCGCGACCTCCGCTCCTGGCCGGCTCCGTCGAGCCTACGCCGGCTGCGTCCTCAGTCGCGTCAATAGTCCTGACTATTGACGCTCCCTGCGTCCTTGCATTGCTTGGCGCTGGCGACTCAGAAGCTCATCAGCATCACTGGAAGGAGCACACATGACCGCTGCCGAGAGGCTGGCCGAGTTCGCGACGACGCTGACGCTCGACGACGTGCCGGAGGACGTCGCCCGCCACGCCAAGCTCCACCTCCTCGACACGCTGGGCTGCGGCCTGGCGGCGCACGCGACCGGCGTCGCCGGCGAGGGCCGGCAGGCGATGGCCGAACTCGGCGGAGAGCCGCACGCGACCGTGATCGGGCACGACGCGCGGCTGCCGGCCCCGAACGCGGCGTTCGCGAACGCGATGCTCTGTCACGGCCTCGACTTCGACGACACCCATTCCGACTCGGTCAGCCACGTCTCGACCGTCACCTGCCCGGCGGCGCTCGCCGTCGGCGAGGCGAACGGCCTGTCGGGCGGCGAGGTGCTGACCGCGATCGTCGCCGGGAACGAGGCGATCACGCGGCTCGGCGCCGCCGCCTCGGGAAGGTTCCACGCACGCGGCTTCCATCCGACCGCGATCTGCGGGATCTTCGGCGCGACCTGCGCGACGGCACGGCTGACGGGAGCCGACACGGCGACGACCGCCAGCGCGCTCGGCATCGCCGGCTCGATGGCCTCGGGCCTGTTCGCCTACCTCGAGGACGGGACGGCGACGAAGCCGATCCATCCCGCGTGGGCGGCACACGGCGGAATCCTCGCGGTGCGCCTCGCCACGCTGGGCGCCGAGGGCCCGCCGTCGGTGGTCGAGGGCAAGTTCGGTCTCTACCACGCGTTCCTGGGCGCGGAGCGCGGCGAGATCGACATCGACGCACAGCTCGCCGACCTCGGGTCGCGCTGGGAGACACCGCGGATCGCGTACAAGCCGTTCCCGGTCTGCCACTTCATGCACGGCTCGCTCGGCGCGACGGCCGACGTGCTCGCCGGCCGCACGCTCTCGGCCGACGAGATCGCCGACGTGCTCGTGACCGTGCCCGAGGCGGGCGTCTCGCTCGTCCTCGAGCCCGCCGACAAGAAGAAGCTGCCGCGCTCGGACTACGAGGGCAAGTTCTCGCTCCAGTACTCGGTCGCGTCGATGCTGCTTCGCGGCCACGTCTCCGTCTCGGACTTCTCGGACGAGGCGATCGCCGACCAGGCCGTACTCGCCGTGGCCGGGAAGGTCAGGTACGAGACGCCGGACTATCCGACCTACCCGCAGGCGTTCCCGGGCGGCGTCCGCGTGACGCTCGCCGACGGGTCGACGCTTCAGCGCGATTTTCCGTACCAGAAGGGCGGCCCGGAGAACCCGATGTCCGAGGACGAGGTGCGGGCGAAGTTCCGTCTCAACGCTCTCCTCGCGCTGGGCGCGGATGCCGCCGACGCGCTCGAGAGCGCGATCCTCGACTTCGAGAACCAAGACGACCTGACGGCCGCGCTCGCCCCGCTCACGGCGGTCAAGGAGCCGGTCGCCGCGTGAGCGTGGCGGAGCTGTCGGCCGAGCAGCAGGAGATCGTCGCCACCGTCCGCGAGTTCGTCGACCGCGACGTGATCCCGGTCGCGTCCGACCTCGACCACCGCGACGAGTTCCCCGGCGCGCTCGTCGAGACGATGAAGGCGCTCGGCCTGTTCGGCACGACGATCCCGGAGGAGTACGGCGGACTCGGGCTCGGCCTCGACACCTATGCGCTGATCCTGATCGAGCTCTCGCGGGGCTGGGTGACGCTGCCGGGGATCATGAACGGGAGCTTCATCGCCTCCTGGATGCTGCGAAACCACGGCACGGAGGAGCAGCGGCAGTCGTGGCTGCCGCGCCTCGCGACCGGCGAGGTTCGCGCCGCGTTCTCGATGACGGAGCCGCATGCCGGCTCGGACGTCCAGGCGATCCGCACGGCGGCCGTCCGCGACGGCGACGACTACGTGCTGACCGGACAGAAGATGTGGGTCACGAACGGCTGGCGCTCGGGGCTCGTGATGCTGCTCGCGAAGACCGATCCCGACGCGGTGCCCGCGCACGAGGGCATCACCGGCTTCCTCGTCGAGAAGGAGCCCGAGACCGAGCCGCCGGGGCTCCAGATCCCGATGCCGGCCCTGAAGAAGCTCGGGTACAAGGGCGTCGAGTCGACCGAGCTCCTCTTCGACGGCTTCCGCGTCCCGGCGACGAGTGTCCTCGGCGGCGAGGCGGGCGTCGGGCAGGGCTTCAAGTACTTCATGAGCGGCATCGAGGTCGGCCGCGTCAACGTGGCGGCGCGCGGAGCCGGGCTCGCGCGGGCGGCGCTCGACGACGCGCTGCGCTACGCGAAGGAGCGCGAGGCGTTCGGCAAGCCGATCGGCTCTCACCAGGCGGTACAGATGATGCTCGCGAAAATGGCGACCCGAGCGGAGGCGTCCCGCCTGCTCGTCGTCCAGGCAGCCCAGGGCAAGGCGCGCGGCGAGCGGGCCGACCTCGAGGCGGGGATGGCGAAGTACTTTGCGACCGAGTCGGCACAGGAGAACGCGCTCGACTGCATGCGCATCCACGGCGGCTACGGCTACTCGCTCGAGTTCCGGCCGGAGCGCTACTACCGTGATGCACCGCTGCTCCTGATCGGCGAAGGCTCGAACGAGATCCAGCAGCTGATCATCGCCCGCCGCCTGCTCGAACGGACGTCCTGACATGCCACGTCGAGGCGAACCATGTCGGAGGGACAGTCCCTGTAACGGAAGCTGCGCGATCCATCCCCAGCGCCCACAGGCAGTGTCAGACACCGTGACGGGGCGGTAGGGCGACAGGGCCGCGGTGGACTTCGCGATCCCGCCCGAGCTCGACGAGATCCGCGCCGCGGTCCGCGAGCTCTGCGAGGGCTTCCCCGGCGAGTACTGGCGCGGGCTCGAGCCCGACCGCTACCCGGAGGAGTTCGTCCGCGCGCTGACCGAGCACGGCTGGCTCGCGGCGCTGATCCCGGAGGAGTACGGCGGCGCCGGGCTCGGCATCACGGCGGCGAGCGTGATCCTCGAGGAGATCAACGCGTCGGGCGGCAACTCGGGCGCCTGCCACGCGCAGATGTACACGATGGGCACGATCCTGCGGCACGGCTCCGACGAGCAGAAGCAGCGCTACCTGCCGCGGATCGCGTCGGGCGAGCTGCGCCTGCAGGCGTTCGGCGTCACCGAGCCGACCGTCGGGTCGGACACGACCACGATCCAGACGATCGCCGAGCGCGTCGACGGCGGCTACGTCGTCCGCGGCCAGAAGATCTGGACGTCGCGCGCGCTCCACTCCGACCTGATGCTCCTGCTCGCGCGGACGACGCCGGCCGACGAGGTCGAGAAGCGCACCGACGGCCTGTCGACCTTCATCGTCGACATGAAGCAGGCGCTCGCGGCCGGGACGATGACGATCCGGCCCGATCCAGCACGCTGATGAACCACGCGACGACCGAGATCTTCATCGACGGCGTCGAGGTGCCGGCCGACGCGCTCGTCGGCGAGGAGGGCAAGGGCTTCCGCTACATCCTCGACGGCATGAACGCCGAGCGGATCCTGATCGCCGCCGAGTGCATCGGCGACGGGCGCTGGTTCATCGAGAAGGCGACCGCGTACGCGTCCGAGCGGGTCGTCTTCGGGCGCCCGATCGGCGCGAACCAGGGCGTCCAGTTCCCGATCGCGCGGGCCTACGCGGCGATCGAGGCCGCCGACCTGATGCGCTACAAGGCCGCCTGGCTGTACGAGCAGGGGCTGCCCTGCGGCGCCGAGGCGAACATGGCCAAGCTGCTCGCCTCGGAGGCCTCGTGGGCGGCCGCGAACGCCTGCCTCGACACGCACGGCGGCTTCGGCTTCGCCGAGGAGTACGACGTCGAGCGCAAGTTCCGCGAGACGCGCCTCTACTCGGTCGCGCCGGTCTCGAACAACCTCGTGCTCGCCTACGTCGGCCAGCACGTGCTCGGCATGCCGCGCTCGTACTGATATCACCCTGATATCATCGCGGAGTGGCCGCGTTCCACGTCCGCGACATCCCGCCCGAACTCCTGGAGCGGCTTCGCGAGCGGGCCTCGCGCGAGGGCCGATCGATGAATGCCGAGATCCTGACGATCCTCGAGCGGGAGCTGTCCAAGCGCACGCCGGAAGAGGTCATGCACAGCATCCGGGAAGGACACAAGCGCATCTCTCTGTCTCCCGACGCGCCGAAGCCGGAGGATCTGATCCGAGAGGCACGCGATTCCCGCTACAGCCGTCCTTGATGCCAGTGCGCTCGTGCGTGCGGTTGTTCGCGCAGAAGATGCCGCGGTCGCTTGGGTCGACGACCGTCCTGCGCGCCGAGATGACGGCAGTAGCTCCGGACCTTGTCTTCCTCGAGGTAGCGAACGCGCTCACGGGCTACGTGCGGGCCGGCGAGATCGATCCGGACGAGGCGGTGTCGAGGCTCGACGACGTGCTCGACCTTCCGCTCGACGTCTACCCGGCTCGCACGCTCGCGGCTCAGGCTCACGCGCTGGCGGTGGCGCGCGGGATCAGCGCCTACGACGCCGCCTACCTCGCGCTCGCCATCGGCTACGACGCCACCCTCGTCACCGCGGATCGGCGGTTGGCCGCCGAGGCCGAGCGTTCGGCGCTGCTCCCGAACGAGGGGCCGCCAGGCTAGGAAGAGCTAGTAGAGCTTGTCGTCCGGGTGCTGCTCGTGCTGCTCCTTGCGCCACTGCTCCTGGTAGGCCTCGGCCTTCGCGAACTCGTCCTCGTACTCTTCCTGCGTAGCCTCGTCGGCGGCCGCGTCCCCCGTCGTCTCGTGCTCGCCGGCGGAGAGGCGCCGACGGTTGGCGAGGAACGCGAGCACGACCAGCGGAACCGCGACGGCCGCGAGGATGATGATCGGGAGCATCCAGAGAGCCTAGACGAGCGGCGCCGAGCGCACGCGGGCGGTCAGCTCGTGGGCGGGTACTGCCAGCAGAGTTCCTCGTCGTCGCTGCCGGCGATGCAGACCACATGGAGCTCCCTGGGCTCCCACTCGTGGAGCACTGCGACCGCGAGATCGGTCGCGTCGAGGAAGCTGCTGCATGCGTAGAGGCGATAGCTTCGACCGCCTTCGATCTCGCGAACCTCGTACGACCTCGGACGTCGGTGCGGTGCGTTCCGGTTCGCTTCGGAAGTCTCGTGGTCGCCGTGACCAGGCCCTGTTGCTCTGCCAGCGCGGCAGCGAGCGTGAACGTCGAGACGAGGTTGGACGTGATCAGGATCTGGCCGAGCCGCTCGCCTGATCGCGCTTGCCGGGCGAGCGCATCGTCGAGCTGGGCCTCGGTGATGTGACCTCGCTGGACGAGCAGGCGACCGAGCGGGAAGCTGCCTCGCCGAGCGTCGGCCGACACCAGCGTCCCGGCGCGAGGCGCGCGCGACTCGACCCGGAGATCGAGGCCGTGCTGCTCGGCGAGCGCGTCACGGAGATCGACTGCCGAGACGAGACCCCGCGCGAAGAGGATCTCGCCGAGCCGTCCTCCCTCCTGCTTCTGTTGTCCGAGGGCATCCTCCAGCTCGCGTTCGCTGATCAGGCCTCGCCCGATCAGGATCTCGCCGAGGGGCCTCCAGGCCAGGTCGAAGTCCGGAAGTGCGCTCACGGAAGAGCACCTGGTTCGGTAGCCACCCGAGAGGTATCGGCGTCACAACCCGGACGACGAGTGACGTACGGCTCCTGAGCAGTCGTTCAGAGAACAGCTAGACGAGCTGATCCCAGCGCAGCGGCTCGGCGCCGGGCACTGCGAGCTCCACGGCCTGCGAGGCGAACATCGTCACCCAGGTGTTGAGGTGGACGTCGGGTGAGCCCGGCTGGTACGGCATCGCGAGCTTGCCGTCGCGCTCGCGGGCGAGCTCGAGCAGCCGCTCGATCGCGCGATCGACACCGGGGGTGCGCACGCCGAGCAGCAACGCCATGCGAACCGCCTGCGACGTCACGTCGAGCTGCTCGATCGGTTCCGGCCGCCCGTACGCGCGCGGAAGGCCACCGCTCTGCAGCTGGTGCGTCCACACCCACTGGACGGCGGCGCGCGAGCGATCGATCGCGTCCTGGTCGCCGGTGGCCGTGCCCCACATCCACAGGCCTTCGGCGCCGTACATGTGCGGGTGGAGCATTGTGACGTCGCTCTCGGGGTCGGTCGGCATGTGGCCGTCCGGGCCTTGCACCGTGCGGACGGCGTCGATCAGGCGCGCGGCAGGCTCGTTTCGCCCCGCGAGCAGGAACGACTGGACGAGCTTGGCCAGGTGGACGACGCCGCGCGTCGACCAGTTCGTCCGCTCCGAGCGCGGGCCGTACGCGGAAACGGGCCCGAGATCGGCCGCCAGCTCCCGGTCGAGCATCTCGACGAGCTCGAGGCCGGTCGTGACGTACCGCTCCTCGTCGACGCGCCGGCCGAACGACTGTAGGCCGGCCGCGATCATGCCCAGGTCGAAGAGGTAGACGGCGCCGCCGTCCCAGCCGTCGCGCGCCGCGAGGCGGCGCTGCTGGACGCGGCCGACGAGCCAGTCGGCGGCGCGACGGCCGACGGCAACCTCGTCGTCGGCCAGCTCGGGGCGCGCGGCGAGATGCGTCAGCGCGTAGCCGGTGATCTCGGCGTAGTCGTAGGCCTTCTCGCCGCTCGCGAGCTCCACCCAGGCGGCGAACGCACCGCTCGAGCTCTGGCAGGCGCCTGACGAGATCCAGCGCGCGAGGCCGTCGGCTCCCCAGCGCACGACCTCGGGATCGATGCGCGAGGGTCCGCCCGGACCGCCGCCCGAGCCGGCAGCCTGGCCGGGGGCTCCCGAGCGCGAGGCCAGCACGTCGACGATCTTCTTCGCCGCGTGGCCGTCTCCGTAGGGGTTCGTCGAGCGCGCCATCGCCTGGTAGGTCTTCTCGTCGCCGAGCAGCGACGTTGCCCAGCTCTCGATCGCGGCGCCGTCCGTGCCGACGAGGACGGCGTTCCCGGCCTCGACGCTCTCGGGGCGCTCCGTCGTGCCACGGATGACGATCACGGGCTTGCCGAGCGCGGTCACCTCCTCCTGGAGCCCTCCGGAGTCGGTGATCACGAAGTGGCTCCGCCGCAGGAGCCAGATCATCGGCTGATAGTCGAGCGGGTCGAGCAGGCTGATGTTGGCCGCGCCGCCGAGCAGGTCGTGCACGGGCTCGCGCACCTTCGGGTTCCGGTGGACGGGGATGACGATCTGCACCTCGGGATGCCCCTCGGCGACCGCCCGGAGGCCGGAGCACACGTCCTCGAGCGCCTCGGGGCTCATCTCGCGGCGGTGCATGGTCGCCACGATCAGGCGCTTCCCGTTCAGCCCGAGATCGGCGAGGGTCGTCTGGTCGGGCTCGAACGGCATGCCGGCCACGGTCTGGAGCGCGTCGATGACCGTGTTCCCGGTCACGTAGACGCGGTCCTTGGAGACGCCTTCGCGATAGAGGTTCTGGGCGCTCGACGGTGTCGGGGCGAAATGGACGTCGGCGAGAACGCCGGCCACGCGGCGGTTCATCTCCTCCGGCCACGGATCGTGCTTGTTGAACGTGCGCAGCCCCGCCTCGACATGGCCGACCTTCCAGCCCTGCTGGAACGCCGCCAATCCGCCGGCCATCGTCGTCGTCGTGTCGCCCTGGACGAGCACCCAGTCGGGACGCTCCTCCTCGAGGATGGGTCGCAGGCCGTCGATGACGGCGACCGTCACGTGGTTCAGCGACTGCGCGTGCTGCATCACGTTCAGGTCGTGATCCGGCTCGATGTCGAACAGCTCGAGCATCTGGTCGAGCATCTCCCGGTGCTGGCCGGTGACGCAGATCCGCGAGACGAACTCGTCGGAGCGCTGCTCGAGCTCCTTGATCACCGGGGCGAGCTTGATCGCCTCCGGGCGGGTGCCGAAGACCGTCAGGACCTTGATCATGTGCCGGGGTTCAGGAGGTTTCCGTGGAAGGATCAGGCAAGACGAACGCCCTGCGACCCCGATTCTAACCCGCTTGCTAGGCGGCCCGGGCGACCACGGACTCGTAGATCTCCGCCAGCCGGCCAGCCAGCTTGGCCCAGCCGTAGCGTTCGAGCGCCCGCTCCCGCGCACCCTCGCCGAGCCGCTGGCGGCGCGGCTCGTCCGTCAGCAGGTCGATCAACGCCTGCCCGAGCCGGTTCGCGTCCCCGGGCGGCACGGTGAGCCCGACCTCGGGCGCCATGACCTGGTCGTAGCCGGGGATGTCGGAGGCGACCACGGGCGTCGCGCACCCGAAGGCCCGCGCGAGCACCATGCCGAACGACTCGCCGCCGAGCGACGGCGCGCAGAGCAGCTTCGCCTGCGCGAGCTCCTTCGTCAACGGATCGCCGACCATGACGCCGAGCAGCTCGACGCCCTGGTCCGAGAGGCGATGGCGCGACATCAGGAGCCGGACGGCCCGGGGGTCGGCGCCGATCACGCGCAGCGTCGCGTCCGTCTGCCGCCTGACCTCGGGCCAGGCCCGGAGCAGCACCTCGAGCCCCTTGCGCGGGTCGTGCCGGCCGATGAAGACGACGATGTTCTCGCGGTCGCCCGGGTCGGCGTGCGGCGGAAGCGTGATGCCGTTCGGGATGATCTCGAACGGGCCGGGCAGGTAGCGCGCCGCGGAGGCCCGCGCGACCTCGGAGACGGCGATCCGGTAGTCGATCCGCTTCATCAGCATCCCCCACATCGGCATGCCGGCTTTCATCCAGCCGAGCTCGCCGGTCGCGTGCCAGGTGCCGACGACCGGTGAGCGCGCGTGTGCGAGCGCGGCGACGCACAGGGCGGGCGTCATCGGCTCGTGGACGTGGAGCAGGTCGAACTTCTCGCGCCGGAGCAGCTTTGCGAGGCGTATCTCGGCGACCTGGCTGAGCACGATGTGCGTGCGCGAGTTGTTCGCGGGCACCGTCACCGTCGTCCCGATCGACATCACGCGCGACGGGCGCCGGTCGAGTCGGCCCGCATCCGGATGCAGCAGACGCCAGAACGTGCCCGGCGGGTCGTCGCCCATGATCAGCCGCGTCTCGAAGCCGATCCGCTCGAGCGCCTCCGCCTGCGCCTCGGCATGCTCGCTCACGCCCCCGATGTAGGACCACGAGAACGGGACGACGATGCCGACCTTCATGCGACCTGCCCGTCTGAGAAGCGCGTTCCTCGGGCGCCGCCGGCGGTGCGGGGCCGGAGGTCACAGTATGAGCAATACGGGGCCGGAGAGCACCGTGCCGCCGGCGGCGCCAGGCGGCGGCGGAGGCCGGCTCCGCCGGCCGGGAGCCGACGCCGGCGAGGGACGCGCATCATGAGCCGAGGAAATCCTGGAAGCGCTTCGCCTGGTAGCCGGCGGCGTGGAAGTACGAGCTCCAGGCGGTCGTGCGGCACATGCGCGAGGCGAGTGACCCGCCCTCCCGGCGCGTGCCCTGCCTGATCGCGCCGGACTTCCCTTTCACGTCGGGGAGCGGCCAGGCAGCCGGTCGGCCCTCGTACCAGTAGCGATACTCGGCGCCGCTGAACGGGTTCGACGGAAGCGACGCGCCGAAGGTGCGAATCCACGCCTCGAGCCCGTCGCCGTTCGCGACGTAGTAGCCCTGCCGCATCATCGTCGCGCCGAAGAAGCCTTGATAGAGCCAGTTCAGGTAGGCGTAGCACTTGTCGAGCCGCGGCTTCGAGGTGACGTGCGACGCGATCCCGATTGCGCTGCACGAGCCGCGGTACCCCTCCGGCGGCACGGCGTAGGAGACCTTGACCCCTTCGGCGGCGATGCGCGCGGCCGCCGACGGCCAGAGCGGCGTGATCGCAACGTCCTTCGAAGCGACGAGGTTGACCGAGTCGTTGAACGTCGACCAGGCGCCCTGGAACTGGCCCTGCTTGCGGTACGTGCTCAGCACCCGGGTCAGCAGGTCGACCTCGAGGATCGTCATCGCGGCCACGTTTCCGAAGCGCATGATCCCGAGCGACTGGACGGCCCGGCCGAGGTCGACGAACGCGGCAGCGGGGTCGTTCTGGACCGCGACACGGCCTTTCCAGCGGACGTTGAGGAGCTCGGCCCAGGAGACGTGGGCGGGCGCCTTCGGGATCACCTCGGGGAGATAGCCGAGCGACTCCGCGGCGAAGTGCGCCGGCACGCCGACGACGTAGCGGGGCATCGGCGCGCCGTGGTAGGGGCGGCCGGTCCGCTCGTCGATCCACTGGACGATCTCGTCGGTGCGCGTCGGATCGCCGCCCGAGCGCGGCAGGCCGTGCGTTCCCGCGCGCAGGAAGAGCGAGCGGAAAGGCGCATCGCCGAGGCCGTACGGGCAACGGGATCCCGGCGAGAGCTTCCCCCACGCGAACAGCCGGTACAGGTCGCGCCAGGCGGCGATCCGGTGCGTGTCGACCGGCTGCAGGTGGCCGGCGAACCACACCCGGGACGCCTGGTAGCCGTAGCCGCCGAAGACGTCGAAGCTGTCGGGCTTCGCAAGGACTGCTTGCACCTGGTCGATCGAGCTCAGCACCTGGAGCTTGATCGGGAAGCCGAGGTCGAGCTGCGCCTGCTTGAGGACGCTCGGCGGCCACTCGATCCCGAGCGTGACGACCCGCAACGGCCGGATCGTGGGCTTCGCCACGAGGCGGCGCGGAACGGCGGCGGCGAGCGGCCCGGCCGCGACGGCGAAACCGGCTCGCCCGAGGAGCTCGCGACGTGTCAGAGGCACGGCGGGGACCCTAGTGGGCTGCCGCGTCGAAGGCGAGCAGCGACCGTTCGACCGTCTCCCGATCGAGGCCGCGGCCGATGAAGACGAGGCGCGAGCGGCGATCGTCGTCCAGCCACGCGTCCAGGTGCTGCGGGGGGTGAACGACGTGCTGCACGCCGTTGAGCGACAACGGGCCGACACCGCCGACGTTGAGCAACCCTTTCACGCGCAGGAGATCGGCGCCGCGCGCCTGGAGCAGCATCGTCAGCCAGATGCCGAAGGCGGTCCAGTCGAGCGGCTCGTCGAAGAGCAGGCAGAAGGGCCTGATGTCGCCGGCATGGCCGTTCTCCTCGATCTGGAGCTCTCGCGGGTCGCGCGGCGGCCGGTCGAGCAGCCGGGCGGGGTCGATCTCGCCGAAGCTCGCCTCGACGATCTCGGCGGCCGGGTTCAGCCGGCGGAGCTCGGCCTCGACCGCGGCCGGGTCGGCCACGTCCGCCTTCGTCACGACGAGCACGTCCGCGACGGCGGCCTGCTTCGTCGACTCCGGCTCGACCAGGCCGTTGACGGCGTCGACCGTCGCCACGATCCCGGCGAGCTCGAAGTGGTGCCGGACGACCGGCTCGGCCGCGAGCGTGTAGGCGATCGGCGCCGGGTCGGCGAGGCCGGTCGTCTCGACGACCACCCGCCGGAAGTCGGGGATCTCGCCGCGGGAACGCCGGCTGTCGAGGTCGCGGAGCTCGTCCGCAAGGTCGCCGCGCAGCGTGCAGCAGACGCAGCCGGAGGCGAGCAGGACCGTGCGCTCGTCGACGCGTCGGAGCAGATGGTGGTCGATCCCGACCTCGCCGAGCTCGTTGACGATCACGGCCGTCTCGCCCATGTCCGGATGGGCCAGGAGCCGGGAGATGAGCGTCGTCTTCCCCGAACCGAGGAAGCCGGTAACGAGCGTGACGGGCGTCTTCGAGCTCAAGTCCGGCTCCTGACCTTCCCTGCAACACCGTGTTGCAGAGTCACGGGGGCTGGCAGGGTCGAGAGGAGGGCGGGCTCGAGCGGGTCGAGCGGGCGTCCTGCGAGCTTCTCCGCCTCGCTCCACAGCGAGCCGATGTCGGTGACGACCGCCGAGCGGCCCTTTGCGTCACGCAGCGTGTAGACGCTTCCGGCCCAGTCGGAGAGGGACAGGCCGTAGTGCGAGAGCACGCGGTTCAGCAGCACGACCCGGAAGCCGCGGGCCCGCCTGCCCCCGCTCTCCTCGGCCCAGTGCTCGCTCATCAACACACCGCACAAGCCACACATTTAGGCTCCGTTCTACCAGCGAATCGGAGGTCACAAATGGCGAAGGAGATCCTCTGCACGTACGGCGTCGACGTCGACGCGGTGGCGGGCTGGCTCGGGTCCTACGGCGGCGAGAACTCCCCGGACGACATCTCACGGGGCCTGTTCGCCGGCGAGGTCGGCACGCCGCGCCTGCTCAAGCTCTTCGACCGCTACGGATTGCGGACGACGTGGTTCATCCCCGGCCACTCGATCGAGACGTTCCCGGAGCAGACGAAGATGGTCGTCGACGCGGGCCACGAGATCGGCATGCACGGCTACACCCACGAGAACCCGATCTCGATGACGCCGGAGCAGGAAGAGACGGTGATGCTCAAGTGCATCGACCTGATCGAGAAGGTCGCCGGCCGCCGGCCGACCGGCTACGTCGCCCCCTGGTGGGAGTTCTCGGCCGTCTCCAACGAGCTCCTGCTCAAGCACGGCATCAAGTACGACCACAGCCTGATGCACAACGACTTCACGCCGTACTACGTGCGGGTCGGCGACACATGGACGAAGATCGACTACTCGAAGCCGGCCGGGGAGTGGATGGTGCCGCTGCAGCGCGGCGAGGAGACCGACCTGATCGAGATCCCGGCCAGCTGGTACATCGACGACCTCCCGCCGATGATGTTCATCAAGGCGGCGCCGAACAGCCACGGCTTCGTCAACCCGCGCGACCTCGAGCAGATCTGGATGGACCAGTTCGACTGGGTCTACCGGGAGATGGACTACGCCGTCTTCACGCTGACGATCCATCCCGACGTGAGCGGGCACCCGCAGGTGCTGCTCATGCACGAGCGGATCATCGAGCACATCAACTCCCACGACGGCATCCGCTGGCTCACGTTCGACGAGATCGCGGACGACTTCAAGAACCGCTTCCCGCGGTAGACGGCTACCGCTTGGCCGGGGCGGGCATGGCCGCCTCGGCCAGGCGCACGGTGTAGATCTCCTCGTTGAGCGTCGGCAGCCTGCGCGTGTCGGTCCAGATCGGGTGCGCGATGCCGTGCGAGGCCGCGACCCCCTGGTAGAAGCCGTACTCGTAGACGGCGCCCTTCTGCGTCTCGTTCGAGAAGACGGAGGCCGCGTGCACGGTGCGCGACCAGGTCCGTCCTCCGTCGCGGGAGACCGTGCACGTGTACCTGGCCTTCTTCGCCTTCGGGTCACCGGACGTGTCGTAAAAGCACATCCAGAGCGCGCCGGTCGAGCGGTCGACCGCACCCTGGACCCAGAACTCGTCCGAGCGCGTGGGCGCCGGCGTCGGCGCGACCAGGCGATGCTCGGTCGTCACCGGATACCCCGCCACGGGCCGCAGGCGGCTGTCGAACGTGGACAGCGCCGCTCCCTCGTCCCCGGTGAAGTTCGTCCCTGTGTAGGTGACGTAGACCCGTCCCGCATAGCGACCGGCGGACGTGTCGACAAGGACAGTCGGATCGGCCTGGATGCAGGAACGTGGCTCCGCGGCCACGACGATGCCGATGCCGCAATGAGGAATCGGAATCGTCGCGAACGCCGCGGCCACGTGCTGCAGCCCGAAATGACGGCCACCGTCCGTCGACCGCACGACCCGTACGCTGTAGTTCGTATCGTCCGTCCAGGCGACGTACACCGTGCCGTTGCGAGCGACGGCAACCGACGCGTAGATGACGTCGGGCTCTTCCTTCGCGCTCACAGTGACCGGAGCCGACCAGGTCCTGCCGCCGTCGTCCGAGTGGCTGAGCACGACGCTCGAATTCGTGTTGCGCGCGATACGGGACCAGACGATGTAGACCCGATTCTTGTGCGGGCTCGCAGGCGAGTCGTCCACCGCGATCGCCGGCTTGTCGTCGAACCGCGCGCCGCCGAGTCGCGCGACCAGGACCGGTGCCGACCACACCGCCTGCGCGCCCACGCGCATCAGCACGTAGATGCGGGAGGAGCCCTGCGCGTTGCACGGCGTCGCCAGGTCGTACGAGTAGTACTGGCGGCCGGTCAGGTCGATCGCGACGCCGGGGTCGGAGGGGCAGGCGCTGGCGATGTCGTCGGCGGGTCGCACCGTGATCGAGTTCGCCCAGTTCAGGCCGCCGTCGGTCGAGCTGTAGATCCGCTGCGTCCCCTCGAGCAGGCTGTTCGATCCCGCGAGTAGGACGTCGGGATTCGTCGGGTCGACGGTGATCGTCGCGTTCGTCTGCGGGCCGGGCAAGCTCGAGACGTCGACCTCCGCGCTCCGCACCGGCTGGCTCCGGACGAAAGCCTGTGCGGCGGCGGCCCCGCAGAGCAGGGGCACGAGCACCGCGATCCAGGCGAGCCGCATCCCGGTCACAGTACGGCCGAACGCTCCGGCTCGGTTTCGGCTACGCCTGCGCGACGTGCTCGACGGCCTCGGCGTCGATCCCGCCGCCGAGCCCGAGTTCTTCCTCGACGCGGTGCACGGGGGTCGACCGGAACTTGGTCCGCACCCAGATGACGACCAGGAGGAACATGAGCAGCGCAAGCGTGACGAGCGTCGTCGCCGTCCCGAGCGCGTAGAGGTCCGGCCGCAGCGCGGAGTTCTGAATGAGACCGACGATCTCGAGCGGGAGGGTCGGGTCTCCGACCACGTTCAGCACGGTCCTGTCGTAATCGTTCCAGGTCAGTGTGAACCCGAAGAGGAACGCACCGAAGACGCCTGTCCAGACAAGGGGCAGCGTCACCTCCGCAAACGTTCTCGCCGCGTTCGCGCCGAGGTCGCGCGCAGCCTCGTCGATATGGTCGTCGTACCGGTTCCAAATGGCGACCATGACCAGGAAGCCGAAGGGAATCCCCCAGACCGTGTTCGTCCCGAGCGCGGTGTGCCAGAGCGACGTCTGCTCGTTGATCGCCTTCCAGAAGATCTGCGTGCCGAGGCCGAGCAGGAAGCCGGGCGCCATCAGCGCCAGCATGATCACGTAGAAGGCGATGCTGTCGCCCCGGAAGCGGCGACGGAAGGCCATCGAGAGCGAGAACGCCAGGAACGCGACGACCGCGCCGGCCGCGAGGCTGATCTCGAGCGAGCCCTGACCGGCGGTCCGGATCGCATCTGCGTTCGTGTAGATGTTGCCGACCCGACTCTCGAAGATCGTGCGCCACCAGTCCAGGCTCACCGGACCTTTGAACGGGAAGGTGACGCCGCCGTAGTACCCCTGGAACGACAGGATCGCCATCAGGATCATCGGCGCGTAGAGGAAGACGAGAAAGATGGCGAAGTAGACGCCGAGGCCCCACTTGGCCCAGTCACGAGGAGGCTTGTGCTGCCGACGGATGACGCGATCCTGCGGTCGTTCCGTCACGGCGGGAGCGACTGCCGTCACAGCTCCTCCCGAAGATTGGCGAAACGGGTGATCGCGAACACGCCCAGGATCAGGATGAACACGAGCAACACCGCCGACGCCGCCCCCTGCGGGTACTGGGTACCGACGATCTGATTCTGGATGTACACCCCGACGGTGGTGACCGCGCCCTGGCTGATCACCTGGACGGTGCCGTACTCGCCCATCGTCAGCACGAAGATGAAGATCGAGCCGATCACGATGCCCGGCATCGTCTGGGGGAGGATCACCTCCCGGAAGGTGCTGAGCCAGTTGCCGCCGAGGTCGCGGGCGGCCTCGATCGCGTGCCGGTCGACCTGCGAGAGCAGGAAGAAGATCGGCGTGACCATGAACAGGATGTAGAGCTGGATCATCGCGAGCTGTACGGAGAGCTGCGTGAACTCCGTGTCGATCAGCGGATGGTCGAGGCTGGAAACGCCGAGGTAGGTCAGGAAGTAATTCAGCGCCCCGTGGCTTCCCATGAGCGGGTACGCCCACGCGACCGAACGCGTGGTGAAACTCGTCCAGAAGGGCGCGAGCGCGAGGATGAAGAGCCCGATCTGGTACTGGAGCTTCTGCACCTTCATCGCCAGGAAGTAGGCGACGGGGAAGCCGAACACGAGGCACGCAGCGACGGCGATGATCGAGATCTGGAACGACCGCCACATGTCCTTCCAGTAGGCGTTGCTCAGGTTGAACGGGATGGAGCAGCGCGCCGTAGTTCGTGGTCGTCCACACCTTGACGAAACCCTTCGCCGTGTCCGGCGTCCAGAAGCTCATCAGCACGATGAAGACGAGCGGAGCGATGAGGAAGAAGGCAAGCCAGACGAAGCCCGGGAGCGCCCACGCGAACGTGACCCAGCCGCGTCCATGCTCCTTGCGTGCCGCCCGCGCCGTCCCGAGCGCCCGCTCGTGCTCGTGCTCGACCTCGCGTTCGTCCTCCTCGATCTCTTCGAGGTCGAGGTGCGGCGGCTGCGGTGGCTCAGGACTGGAGGAGCTGGACATCCTCCTCCTTCCAGGAGATCCGGATCTTCTCGCCCTCCTTGCCCCGGAAGTCGGGATAGCGCTCGCCGGGAACCTTCGCCAGCATGCGCTCGCCCCCGGCGGTCAGATGCAGCTTGACGAGATCGCCCAGGAACTCGACGAACACGATCTCGCATTCCGCGGTATTGCCCGCCGCGACGTCACCGGCGCTTTGACCGACGTCGACGGCGGCGGCACGGATGGCCACGAGCGCCGGCTCCCCCACCGCCGGCGCGCCTGCTCCTTCGATCCGAGCGCTGACCCGGACGTGGTGCTCGTCCTCGACGACGATACGTCCGTTCTGGGCCTCGGCGACCTTGCCGCGGATGATGTTGTTGTCACCCATGAACCGCGCCACGAGCTCGGTCGCCGGCCTGGTGGCGATCGTGAGCGGATCCGCGATCTGCTGGATGCGAGCGTCGTTCATGACCACGATCCGGTCGGCCATCGACAGCGCCTCTTCCTGGTTGTGCGTCACGTGGACGAACATCAGCCCGAGCTGACGCTGCAGGTTGCGAAGCTCGACGCGCATCCGGAGCTGGAGCAGCCGGTCGAGGTCACCAAGCGGCTCGTCGAGCAGCAGTGCCTTCGGCTTCGTCACGAGCACGCGCGCGAGCGCGACCCGCTGCTGCTGACCGCCCGACAAGGCGCCCGGCTTACGGTTGGCGAGGTCCGAGAGCCCGACCATCTCGAGCGCCTCCATGGCACGCTTCCGGCGCTCGTCCTTGCGCATGCCCTCCATCTTCAGCCCGAAAGCGACGTTGTCGAGCGCGGAGCGGTGCGGGAAGAGGGCGAAGTGTTGGAAGACCGTGGTCGTGGCCCGCTTGTGCGGCGGAAGGTCGACGAGCGACTGCCCGTCGAGGACGATGTCTCCCTCCGACGGATACTCGTGCCCGCCGATCATGCGCAGGGTCGTCGTCTTCCCGCAGCCCGACGGGCCGAGGAGGACGACGTATTCCCCATGGTCGACGTGGAGGTTCACGTCGTCGACGGCGACGGTGCCGCCGGGGAAGACCTTCGTGAGCCCGATCAGGTCGAGGCCCGTGCCTGAAGGCACGGAGGGGGCGGTCGGTGCCGCCCCCTCCGTGCTCGCGTCTGCGACCCCCTCAGTCATCCAGTCCTTAGGCGCTGAGGAAGTCGTTCCACCGCTTGATCTGGTACGCAGCCTGCGTGAAGTAGCTGTTCCACGACGAGTAGTGGCCGATGCGCTGGGAGAACGACCCTCCGTCGCGCTTCGTCCCCTTCTTGATGTCGCCGACGTGGCCGGTGATCCCGGGCAAGTTGCGACCCGCGGTCGCGCCCTTGTACCAGAAGTCGTACTCGTCGGTCTTGAAGGGGATCCCGCCAGCGGGATTCGACGCACCTTTCGTGGCGATCCAGTTCCGCAGGGTCCCGCCGTTGCCGATGTAGTAGCCCTGGCGCATGATCGTGGCGCCGAGCCAACCGTCGTACATCCAGTTGATGTAGTCGTAGCAGGCCTGCAGCTTGGCCGGATCGCTCGCGACGTGCGCCGCGATGCTCTGGGCGCTGCACCAGCCACGGAAGCCCGTGGGCGGAGCCGCGTACTTCACGTTGATGCCCTGCGCGACGAGCAGCGCGACGGCCGGTGACCACATCGACTCGATCACGACCGCCTTCGACGCCATCAGGCTGACGGACTCGTTGAAGTTCGCCCAGTAGGCGCGGAACTGCCCGGCCTTCTTGTAGGTGGTCGCGATCTTGACGACCTTGTCGATCTCGGCCTGCGTCATGTTGCCCATGTCCTTGGGCTTGAAGATGCCCAGGGCCTTGAGAGCGTTGCCGATGTCCTGCATGACGATGCCCGGGTCCTTGAGCAAGGCAACGCGGCCCTTGTACGACTTGTTCAGGAGCTCCTGCCACCCGACCTGACCCGGCAGCTTCTTGACGACGTCGGCGTTGTAGCCGATCGAGTCCGCGTTGAAGTGCGCGGGGGGACCGACGATGTACCGGGGCATCGGGCCGCTCGTCTTGTTGGTGGCCTCGTTGGTGACCCACTGGACGATGTCCTTGTTGGACTTCGGGCCTTCCTTCGTCAGCGGCAGGCCGCTTGTTCCCTGCTTCAGGAAGAGGGCGCGGAACGGAGCGTCTCCGTCGCCGTACGTCTGGCCCGACGAGCCGGGGTTGGTCTTGCCCCAGGCGAACAGCTTGTAGAGCTGGGGCCACGCCTTGAGCTTGTGGGTGTCGAAGGGCATCAGATGATGCGACGACCACATCTGGATGTCCTGGTAGTTGTAACCCCCGAAGATGTCGAAGGTCTGTGGCGCCGTGATCGCCTTCTGAACCATTGTGACCGGGTCGGTCACCGTCAGGTTGAAGCCGAAGCCGAGGTCCTTCTTCGCCTTCTGCGCAACCTCCGGCGTCGGCCACTCCACGCCGAGGGTGATCACGTTCAGCGTGCCGGTGAAGGCACCCTTCTTGGCCGGACGGTCCGTCGCCGCCGCGGCGGCGCCGCCGAGCATGCCGGCGCCCGCGACTGCTGCGGCGCCGACGCCGCCCCTGACGAGCAGGTCACGGCGACTCATCCCTCCGCTCGGCTCGTCTGCCCTCGGCTCGCTGAAGTCGCTCCGGCCAAGATCCGAGTTGGCCTGGAGATCCTTTGCGACCTCGAGGGGATCGTACTCCTCGAAACTCATCTGCCGAACTCCTTTCCCCTCGCCGCCCTCTCGAGGATCTCGAATGTCCACGCGGGCCCGTCACATCGACCGAGTACGACACCGGGATGCCGCAAGTCGCCGCAAGGATGGGTGACACCCGACCGTGGAATGGGACTTGTATACAGCGGTTCACCCCGGGAGTCAAATGATGTCTGACATCCGCCACGGCCCTAGCAGGGCGGTCGCGGGAATCCGATCGTCCGGCCTACTTTTTCGGCCCGTTGGCCGTCCAGCAGAAACTGCACGTACGCGACGCCCATCGTGCTGAGATCCGGCTCGCGTGCGGCCCGAAGGGCGTCCTCGAGCCTTGCGAGCGAGTGGTCGTTGAGCGCATGCCAGCGTGCGAGCCGCGCCTTCAGCTCGCTCGGGCTGCGGAGCGCCCGCACCGCCTTGCTCTCGGCCTGGAGGAGCGGCAGCGCCTTCTCGACGGAGGTCGCCACCTCCCCCGGGACGGCGATGTCCGTCGGAGGCGGGACCCTGTCGAGCTGCGGGCCGTAGACACGGCAGACGGCCGCGACCCGTGCCAGGAACTGCGCCCTCGTCGGCGCCGCCTCGGACGTCCCGGGGAAGGCGACCACGATCGCAGCTGCGACGCCGGCCGCAACGAGGGCACAGCTCGCGCCGAGGAGGAGGTGCCAGCGCCGTGTCGCGCCCACTACCCGCTCCTTCGCGCTCAACCCGGAATCGGATCGGATGTATGCAGGAACCGGGTCACGACGTCGAGCGCCACCTCGACGTCCTCCTCGCGGACGGACTCGGCCGGGTTGTGGCTGATCCCGTCCTTGCAGCGCACGAAGAGCATGGCGACCTCGGATGTCAGCGGCGACACGGTGACGGCGTCGTGGCCGGCGCCGCTGCCGAGCTCGAACGGGCGCACGCCCGCCTCCCTGCACGCGAGCGCGAGCCGCTCGCGGAGGCGCGAGGACATCGGCACGGCGGCGAGGTCGTCGCGCCGCTGCCAGTCGAGCTGGAGCCCGCGCCGAGCCGTGATCGCACGCGCGGCCGCCTCGAGCTCGTCGCGCGCGCGATCACGAACACCGCCGTCCTGGTGGCGGACGTCGTAGTTGAGCCTCGCCCGGCCCGCGATCACGTTGCCGACGTTGGGGTCGACGCTGATGCGCCCGACCGTTGCCGTCAGCCCGTCGGTCTCGCGCGCCAGCCGCTCCACCTCGAGGACGAGCTCGGCTGCGCCGGCGAGCGCGTCCCGACGCAGGCGCATGGGGGTGTTGCCGGCGTGCCCTGCCGTCCCTTGCAGGTCGATGTTCCCCCTGCTTTGCGCGGCGATCGCCGTCACGATGCCGACCGAGAGGTCCTCATCCTGGAGCACCGGGCCTTGCTCGATGTGCACCTCGAGGTAGCCGAGCAGGTCGTCGGGCGCCGAGCGCGTTCCGATCGCCGCGGGATCGCCGCCCATGGCACGCACGGCCTCGGCGAGGGAGTCGCCCTCCGAATCGGTCACCGAGCCGTCCTCGGGTGACAGCAGGCCCGACCAGCAACGGCTCCCGAGGAACGAGAGTGGAAAGCGGCCCCCCTCCTCGTCGGCGAACGCCACGACCTCGAGCACGAAAGGCAGGTCGCCGACACGCTCGGCGGCCTCGATGGCGAGGATCACCCCGAGCGGGCCGTCGTAGCGGCCGGCGTCGCGGACCGTGTCGATGTGCGAGGCGAGGACGAAGGTGCCCTCGCCGCCGCCCGCCCGGCCGATCACGTTGCCGACGGCATCGCGACGAACGGCCAGACCCGCCGCCTCCATCCAGCCGGCGACGGCGTCCGCCGCCTCGACGAGCGACCGCGAGCCGTACCAGCGGGTGATCAGCCCGTCCTCCTCGCTGAAGCGCGCGAGCTCGTCGCAGCGCTCGAGGATGCGGCCTGCGCTCATCGGCGCGCCGGCGAGGCTGCGGCCGCAGCGGGCCGTGCGATCGCGCGCCCGGCCGCGGCGAACAGGAGATAGAGGCCCGCGCCCGCCCCGAGGCCGAACGCGACCTTCAGCCACGCGTCCGGCACCGCGTAGTAGACGGCGACGGCACCGGCGACGGCGAGCACGGCCTCGACGTTGACGCCAGACAGGAACCGGTAGCGGCCGTCCGGGTCGTACAGCGCGTCGACGTCGACTTCCCTGCGCCGTCGGACGAGGTAGTCGGCGAGGACGACGCCCGTGAGCGGCGCGGCCACGTTGCCGAGATGCGTGATCCACCGCTGCGCGTGGTCGACGAAGTCGGGGAAGGCCGACAGCGAGACCGCGGCGATCGCCACGAGGATCGTCGCGCGCACGCGCCCGAGCACCGGTGCCGAGTTCACAAGCGAGAGCCCGGCCGTGTAGACGTTGGTGATGTTCGCGGCGATGCCCTGCACGGCGATCGCCAGCATCAGCACCAGCAGGAGCACGCTGCTCGAGGTCAGGTCGGCCACGGCGACGAACGGGTTCACCGCCCCGGTCGCTGCCGCGGCGTACCCGCCGACGAACGTCGTCACGGCGGTCGCGGTCAGCGCCGAGGCGATCAGCCCGATCCGCATCTCGCGGCGCGTCGGCGTGTAGCGGCAGACGTCGGCGATGTTCCCGACCAGCGTCAGGGAGGCGCCGCAGATCACGGTCACGTACGTCGCGAAGCCGACCCAGGTCAGGTGCTGGTCGGGCGAGTCGAGCACACGGCCGACGGCGAAGCGCGGGTCGTCCGTGGACAGGAACAGGCCGACGAGGATCGCCGTGAACGCGAGCGACACCGGCAGCACCGCCCGCAGCACCCAGCGCATCACGTCGAAGCCGAGCACGGCGAGCACCGCGTGGAAGACCGCCAGGCAGAGCGCGATCGGTACGAGACGGAGATGCGTGCCCGTCATCGCCTCGACGAGCGCCTGGATCCCGAGCGCGCCCGTGAGCGCCTGCGCTGCGAACCAGTACGTCGCGGCCACGACCCGGTACGGCGAGCTGAGCAGGCGCGAGCCCCAGAAGCCGAGCGTCGCCCGCATCGTCACCTGGCCGGGGAGGCCGTGGTCCACCCCGGGCTCGGCGACGATCACGAGTGCGGCGTACGCGATCGCCTGGCCGACGAGCATCGCCGCCATCGCCCACGGCAGCGGCAGATGCCCCTCGACGACCGCGAACGCGCCGAGCAGGTACATGACCGGGTTGAGGAAGAACGTGAAGTTGATCGCGAAGAGATCGCGCCAGCCGACCGTCTGCAGCCCGGCCGGGATCGCCTCGACGCCGAACTCTTCGACTGCCGGCATTAGCGTGAGGGAACCCCTGGTTCCCCCACGATCCCCCTCCTCGAGAACGTGGGTTGCTGTTCAAGCGACAACGGAGCCGGCAACTTCAACCTTGGCTCCAGAGTTGCCTCTCGATTGCTGGGCCTCCCGCCGGGCAAAGCCCGGCTCCGGCGACGCATCGCTGTGTTCCTAGGTCGAAAAAACGGTGTCACTTAGGCGGATGCCGTGGTCTGCTCGACGCCCCTCTTTGCACGCGAGCTTCGCTGGAAGAAGTCGAGGACGACCCGGTTGTGCTCGTCGGTCGAGTCGAAGATGGTCGAGTGGCCGCCGCCGCGGACCACGTGCTTCTCCGCGCCGGCGATCCCCTGGTAGATGCCCTCCTGGCCCACGCCTTCAGGCCCCTGGTCCCACGGGGTCATGATGTCCTCGTCGCCGCCGAGCACGAGCGCCGGCGACGTGATCTTGCCGAGCCAGGGCGTGATGTCCATGTCGCACATGGCCTGACAGGCGGCGGTGAAGACCTCGAGACGGTTCGAGTCGCGGAGGATCTGCTGGCAGTGGTCGACGATCCCCTGGCCGGCCTCGGACTCGAGCCAGGCCTTCGAGACGGCCTGCCACGAGATCAGCTCGGCGAGGATGCGGCTGCCGGGCCCGTCCGGGTCCAGCTCCGCGATGTCGATCCAGTTCTTGAAGATCAGTCGGCCGGCGCGGCCGAGCTTGGCGGCGGCGCAGTTGATCACGACTGACGTCGTCCGCTCCGGGTACTTGCCGGCGAAGGTGATGGCGATCATCCCGCCCATCGAGGTGCCGTGGATGTGCGACTCGGAGATGCCGAGCACGTCCTGGAGCGCAGCGATGTCGTCGGCCCAGACCTCCATGTCGTAATGCTGGAGCGGCTTGTCCGAGGCGCCGTACCCGCGCATGTCGAAATCGACCACCTGGAAGTGCTGCGAGAGCACCGGCGTCGCCGGGTCGAGGTTGAAGTGGCCGAAACCCGCGCCGTGAATCTGGATCACCGGCTCCCCCTCTCCCGTGATCCGGTGCCACAGGTTGATGCCGTTGACCTCGATCATCCCTTCCACGGAAGCCTCCTCGGTCGACTCGCTCGAGTTTGAAGTCTGACATTGGACACGTCAAACTCCCGCTCGATGGCCGAGCATCTCATCGAGCGCATGACGTGGCCCGAGGTCGACCAGCGGATCGGGGCCGGCGTCGACGCGGTGCTGATCCCGATCGGCACGACCGAGCAGCATGGCCCGCACATGCCGCTCGACACCGACTGCTTCATCGCCCGCTCGCTGTCCGTGCGCGCCGCCGAGCTCGGCGAGCAGGAGGGCGTCTCGATCCTCGTCGCCCCGACGCTGAACATGACGCTGTCCTGGTACCACATGCAGTTCCCGGGCGCGATCCGGCTCTCGACGACGACGTTCTTCCAGGTCTTCCGCGAAGTGTGCGACTCGCTCGCCCAGCACGGCTTCGAGAACCTCGTCGCCGTCAACGGGCACGGCGGGAACATCGCCGCGCTGACCGTGGCCGTGAACCACTACTTCGAGACGACCGGCCGCCGCGTCTTCCTCGTCCAGTGGTGGGACCTCGCCGCCGACACGCTCGGCGAGATCGAGGGGCCGATGATCCACGCCGAGGAAGCCGAGACGTCGCTCGCGATCGCGCTCGGCCAGCGGGTCGAGATGGACCGTGCGACTCGCGACGCCTGGGATCGTGGCGCCGCCGTCAAGGCCGCGGGGTTCCAGTGGACGTCCTTCGGCCAGTACGGCATGCGCCATGCCGGCCCGAAGGTGGTCGTGCCGATGGACATGCTCCGCGACATCACCGAGTCCGGCGTCGTCGGCGACGCAACGCGTGCCAGCGCCGAGACGGGCGAGCGGATCGTGTCCGCGCTCGTCCCCCGCATCGTCCAGGTCTGTCGAGAGATGGCCGGAAAGGAGTAACCATGGCCCGCGTTGTCGACCTGTCTCAGCCCCTGTCCCGCGAGTCGCAGCTCCACCCGTTCTTCGCGCCGACGCAGATCATGCGCCACATCGTCCACGCGGACGCGCCCGAGGGCCGCCCGTCGTTCAACGCCGAGGTGATCATCACCTCGAACCACGCGGCGACGCACGTCGACGCCTTCGGCCACTACGACAGGACGGGCGAGACGATCTCGGACATGCCGCTCGACACGTTCTGCGGCGACGCGATCTGCGTCGACATCCGGCAGTACGAACGCGGCCACGACGTGACAGCGGCCGAGCTCGAGCAGGCGGTGGCCGACTCGGGCCAGGAGCTCCGCCAGGGCGACATCCTGCTCCTCTGCTCCGACCACTACAACCGCACCGCCGGCACGCCCGCGTTCCTCGACGGCTTCTGCGGGATCTCGGCCGAGGCGGTGCACTGGATGGCCGACCGCGGCGTGAAGATCTTCGGCGTCGAGACGATCTCGCCCGACCTCGTGTACCTGACAGACGAGTACCCGACGCACAGGGCGTGCGCCGAGCGCCGCGTCACCCACTACGAGAACCTGAACAACCTGAAGGACGTCGTCGGGCAGCGCTTCCTGTTCGTCGGGCTGCCGCTCAGGCTCGTGCCTGCCTACGGCTCGCCGGTACGCGCGGCGGCGATCCTGGACGACTAGCCAGGTAACAGACTGCTCGGCGGTCAGGGGTCGATCGTGATCGCCGTGCGCTCGGGCGTCGCCGCGCGCATCTCGGCGCGAAACTCGTCGGGCGTCCACGCGCGCTTCGGGAGCACGTAGCGCAGCAGCTCGAACCGCGCCGGGCTGTCCACGAACGGGAACGGGTCGAGCCGGACGTGCCACGGGCCGACCGGCTCGAAGCGGTACCCCTGGAGCTCCGCCGCCTCACCGGCCTCGACGTCGCGCAGGCAGAAGTAGAGCGACAGGCGGTCGAAGAGCTGGAGCAGGTCGTAGTCGCCGCGGTGCTCTCCGGGGTCGCCGCCGAACTTCGCCTCCTGCTCCGCCACGAACTCGTCGACCTGATCCTGCACCTCGGCCGCGCGCGACAGGCCGAGCCCCGGATCGAGGCCGTAGCGCTGCTGGTAGATCCCGGCCCCGTGCATCGACACGAGCAGGCCCGCGTACGCGTCCTGCTCCGTGATCGCCGCGATGCCGGCGCGGTAGAAGGCGAGGTGGGCCGGGACTCCGACCTCGAGGAAGTTCACCGGCTTGCCCGTCTCGTCGACCTGCGGCGCCTGCTCCCAGACGGCCCAGCCGTCGTCGTGCCGCTCGGCGGCGACGATCAGCGAGTCGTGGTGCGGCCCCCGCTCCGCCCAGGCCCGCGCGAACGCGACGGAGAGGTCGGCGTGATCGGTCTGGTAGACGATCTGCCACGCGTCGCTCGTGTCGCGGACGATCACGGCGACACCGCGGCCAACTCGTCGACGTACGCGAGCACCTCGTCGAGCGAGGCGACGTCCGCGTACTTGGTGTCCAGGTCGTAGAGATTCGCCTCGTGCGCGGCCGGGTTGCGGTCGCCGACCGCCTCGCGCGGGACGACGACGCGATAGCCGTGCTGGAGCGCGTCGAGGGTGGTCGCGCGGACGCAGCCGGAGGTCGAGGCGCCCGTGACGACGACCGTGTCGCACCCGGCCGAGCCCAGCAGCGAGGCGAGCGTCGTGCCGAAGAACGCCGAGGCGAAGTACTTCGACAGCACCGGCTCGCCGGCGGCCGGCGCGATGCGCGGGTCGATCTCGACCCACGGCGAGCCCGGCTCGAGCGCGAGCAGCGCCGGCACCTTCTCGATGAAGACCGCCGCTGCCTGCCTTCCAAAGTCGTCGTAGCAGACCGTGGTGAACACGACCGGCAGCGCCGCACCGCGGAACGCCTCGAGCAGCCGCGCGATCGCGGCCACGCACTCGTCGAGGTCGCAGACGAGCGGAGAGGCGGGATCAGTGAACCCGCGGTTGACGTCGACCACGACGAGAGCGGGCTTCGCGCCGAAGCCCGCCCGTTCGCCGAAGCCCTGGAACTTCACGCCTTCGCGGGCTCCGGCAGGCCGTCCGCCTCGCGGACGAGCGCGAGAGCTTCGTCGCCCGGCTGCAGCGGCGACCAGCGCAGCGGCACGGCCGGCTTGGGCGGCGCGAGACCCGTCTCCGACTCGCAGTTCGCGAGCAGCGCGTCGAGCGGCGGGCCGAAGTCGAACGCCGGCGCGTCGCCACGCTCTTCCCGCTGGCGTGCCCGCTCCGCTTCGGTAGCGGCGGGATCGCCGACGACGACGCCGTAGCCCTCCTTCGCGAACTCGGCCGAGACGAGCCCGAACGCGACGTCCCGCTCGACGGCCTCGGCGGGCCGGTCGAGCCGGTCCTTCCAGCCGCCGCCGCCCGCGGTGCGGTAGACGAGCATGTCGCCCGGCTGCACCTCGACGCGGTCGCACTTGGACGGAAGCACCTGCTCCGTCCCGTCGGCGCGCTGGAGCAGCTTCGACGACCGGGCGCCCGGCCAGCCGCCGAGGACGCCCCACGGTCGCGTCAGCCACCGGTCGTCGTGGATCGAGACCTCGCCCGGCTCGAGGTAGACGTAACGCTTCTCGACGCCGTTGCCGCCGCGGTGGAAGCCCGGACCGCCCGAGTCGGCGACGGTCGTGTACCCGTCGATCCGCATCGGGTAGTAGGCCTCGAGGTACTCCGTCGGGATGTTCTCGAACAGCGGCCACCAGCTGTGCCCGTCCATCCCGTCTCCGATCGGCCGGCCGGGGATGCCGCCGTAGAGGATCTCCATCGAGTAGAAGAAGTCGCCCTTCGAGTCCCAGCCCGAATAGAGCATGTACGGGCTCGTCCCGTACCCGGAGGCCGTGTTCAGCTCCGGCGCGTTCTTGCAGAGCGCGCCGCCGAGCACGTCGAAGAGCCTGGCCAGGGCATGCGTGCGGCAGCCGAGCGCGGAGGGGAAGCGCGGCCGCAGGAGGCAGCCCTCCGGCAGCACGATGTGCAGGAGCGGGTAGAAGCCGTCGTTGAAGAGGATCTGGGGGTCGTTGACCATGATCAGGTAGACCCCGATGAACATCTTGAACATCCCCTCGGAGAGGTAGAAGTTCACCGGCCCGAGCGCCTGCGGATCCGTTCCCGTCCAGTCGAAGAAGGCGTGGTCGCCCTCGCGCCAGATCGTCAGCTTCATCTTGAACGGCCCGTTGCCGAGCCCGTCGTCGTCGACGTAGTCCTCGAACGACTGCGGATCCTCCGGGATCGCGAGCTGGATCAGCGTCCGCATCGCCTCGTACGTGCGGTCGAGCAGCGCCTGGCAGGCGGCGAGATACGTCTCCTTCCCGAACCGCTCACAGAGCTGCTGGACGCGCTTCTCCCCGGCGCGGCAGCCGGCCACGATCGCGAACAGGTCGGCCCGGTTCATCTCCGGGAGCCGCACGTTGTTGAAGATCAGCTTGAGGACGTCCTCACGGTGCTCGCCCCGCTCGATGATCTTGAGCGGCGGGATGATCAGGCCCTCCTCGAAGATCGTCCGCGCGCCGGTCGGGAGCGACCCGGGCAGCGGGCCGCCGCAGTCCATCTGGTGGCCGAACTGGCTCGACCAGCCGACGAGCTCGTCCTCGTAGAAGATCGGCACGAGCACGAGCCAGTCGTTCGTGTGCGAGATCGAGGCCGAGCACTTGAAGGGGTCTGACGTGAGGATCACGTCGCCCGGGTAGATCCCGCCCTCCCAGCTCGCCATCATCTCGTTGATGTAGGCGCCGAACTGGCCGACGACCATGCGGCCGTTCGGGTCGGTGATCATCGGGAACTCGTCGTGCTGCTCCCGGATCACGGGGCTCATCGCCGAGCGGAAGAGCACGGCGTCCATCTCGAAGCGGGCGCTCTTGAGCGCGCCCTCGATGATGTCGAGGGTGACCGGATCGACCTCGACGTCGGTCGGGATCTGCGCGATCCTCGGCTTGTCGGCTGTGGTTGCCATCTCGGTCTCTCCTACTCGCTCGGTGTGATCAGGATGTTGAAGTGGCGGTCGACCTCGGCCTGGAAGCCGGGGAGGACGACCGTCGTCGAGTCGAACTCGGTCACGATCGCCGGCCCGGCAAAGCGGGCGCCCGGCTGCAGCTTCGAGCGGTCGTAGATCTCGGTCGAGTGGCGCTCGCCGGCGAACACGATCTCGTGCGTGTCGACGACCGCGCCGGAGGCGCCGTCCGACGAGAGCTCGCCGTGCGGCAGCTCGGGTTTCGGCGCTGCACCGAAGCCGACGGCACGCAGGTTGACGATCTCGGCGCGGGTCTCGTGCATCCGGAAACCGTAGAGCTGTTCGTGGAGCTGGTTGAACCGCTCGTCGAGCTCGGCGAGGCCCGCCGACCGCACCTCGGCCGGATCGAGGCTGACCGGGATCTCGTAGCCCTGGCCGTGGTAGCGCATGTCGGCCGAGTAGGACACGCTCCGCGCGGCCGGGTCGATCCCCTCGTCCGCGAGCCAGGTCTGCGCCCGGGCCCCGAGGCCGTCGAGGATCTCGGCCACCTCGGCCGGGTCGGCGTCGTCGAGCACGCGGATGTACGTGCGCGCGAACTCGTCACGGAAGTCGGCCACGATGTCGCCGAGCGCGCAGAGCAGGCCGGGCGCCGGCGGGACGATCACCGGGAACGAGCCCATGATCTTCGCGACGGCGTTCGCGTGCATCGGCCCGGCACCGCCGTAGGCGACGAGCGCGAAGTCGCGCGGGTCGTGGCCGCGCTGAACAGAGACGACCCTGAGCGCGCCGGCCATGTTCTCGTTGACGATCGCGAGGATGCCCTCGGCCGCGTCCTCCGCGGACTCGAGCCCCATCGCGTCGGCGACCGTCTGCACGGCCGTCCGCGCAGCATCCACGTCGAGCTGCATCTCGCCGCCGAGCAGCCGCGGCGGCAGGTGGCCGACGACGACGTTCGCGTCCGTCACGGTCGGGTCCGTACCGCCCTTGCCGTAGGCGGCGGGGCCGGGCTCGGCGCCGGCGGACTGCGGGCCGACGCGGAGCGCCTTCGTCAGCTCGGGAACGTGCGCGATCGAGCCGCCGCCCGCGCCGACCGTGTGCACGTCGACGGACGGGACGCGGAGCCTGAAGTGCGAGATCGACGTCTCGCGCCCGATCGAGGGCTGGCCGCCGAGCGCGAGCGAGACATCGGTGGACGTGCCGCCCATGTCGAAGGTCAGGACGTTCTCGTAGCCGGCCTGCCGGGCAACGTAGAGAGCGCCCGCGACGCCGCCGGACGGGCCGGAGAGCACGCCGTAGATCGGGTTCCGCCCGGCCTCGCGCGTCGTCATCAGTCCGGCGTCGGAGCGGAGGATGTTGACCTCTGCGGTCGCGCCGATCGACTTCAGGTCGCCCGAGAGCTTCTCGACGTAGTCGGCCACCCGCGGGCGCACGTACGAGTTCATGCACGCCGTCAGCGCGCGCTCGTACTCGCGGAACTCGGGCAGCACGTGCGAGGAGACCGTGACCGGAAAGCCCGGGTAGAGCCGCTCGACGATCGCGGCGACCTCCTCCTCGTGCCGCGCCGAGATGTACGAGTTGATGAATGCGATCGTCAGCGTCTCGACGCCCGATTCGACGAGGTCGCGGATCGCCGCCTCGGCCTGGCCCTCGTCGACCGGTGTCACCGTGTTGCCTCGCGCGTCCATGCGCTCGACGATCTCGCGCGTGTCCGCGAGCGAGGCCGGCGGATCGGGCTTGATCATGATGATCCAGCCCGCGAGCGGCCCCGGTGTTTGCGAGCGCGCCAGGTGCAGGATCTGCTTGAAGCCGATCGTCGTCAAGAGGCCGACGCGCGCGCCCTTCGACTCGAGCACCGCGTTCGTCGCCACCGTCGTGCCGTGGAGGATGTTGCGGATGTCCGCCACCTCGGTGCCGGCCGTCTCCGCGATCCGCTTCACGCCGACGAGCACGCCCTCGGACGGGTCCGCGGGCGTCGAGGGCGTCTTCACCCGGTGCATCGACCCGCTCTCGTCGTGGACGAGCAAGAGGTCGGTGAACGTTCCCCCGACGTCGACTCCGAGCCTGTAGGCCATTCCGTCCCTTCCCTTCGCCGTTAGATCACGCCGTCGGCCTTCAGGTCGGCCAGGTCCGATCGGGACAGGCCGAGCAGGCCGCAGTAGATGTCCGCGTTGTGACTTCCCTCGTCCCAGGTCGCCGACCAGCGCAACTCGGACGGCGTCTCGGAGAACTTGGGGACGAGACCCGGCCCGAGGTAGGGACCGAACTCGGGGTCGTGGTGCTCGAGCAGCATGTCGCGGGCCCGGTAGTGCTCGTCCTCGAAGATGTCCGCGATCGTGTAGATCGGGCCGCAGATCACGCCCGCCTCGTTCAGCACCCGGTCGATCTCCCCAGCGTCGCGGGCACCCGCCCACTCCGCCACGATCGCCTCGATCTGCTCCTGGTGGTCGCCGCGCGCGAGGTGGGTCGAGAAGCGCGCGTCGTCGGCGAGTTCCGGCTGTCCCATCGCCTCGCAGAGCCGCCGGAAGACGCCGTCGGCGTTCGCCGCGATCACGATCCACTTGTCGTCGGAGGACTTGAAGATGTTCGACGGCGCCACGCCCTTGAGTCCGGTGCCGCCCGGGCCGCGGACGATGCCGAGCCGGTCGTACTCGGGCACGGTGCTCTCGAGCAGCGAGAAGCTCGCCTCGAGCAGCGACACGTCGATCACCTGCCCCTTCTCGAAGCCGAGCGCGTCGCGCTTGTAGAGCGCGGCCAGGATCCCCTGCGCCGCGTACATCCCGGCCAGCGAGTCGCCGAGCGAGATGTGCATCCGCGGCGGCGGCTCGCCGGGGAAGCCGTTGATGTAGCGGACGCCGCCCATCGCCTCGGAGACGGAGGCGAAGCCGGCACGCGGCGCGTACGGCCCGGTCTGGCCGTATCCCGAGATGCGCGCGATCACGAGCCCGGGGTTCGACTCCCAGAGCTGCTCCGGCGCGAGATTCCAGCGCTCGAGCGTACCGGGACGAAAGTTCTCCGTCAGGACGTCGCAGCGGTCGACCAGGTCGAGCAGCAGCTTCTGGCCGCGCTCGGTGCGGAGATTGAGCGTCACGCACTTCTTGTTGCGCGACTGCACCGGCCACCAGAGCGAGCGGCCCTTGTAGCGCGCCTTGCCCCACTCGCGGAGCGGATCCGGCTGTCCCGGCGGCTCGACCTTGATCACCTCGGCGCCCATGTCGCCGAGGAGCCGCCCGGTGAAAGGCCCGGCGAGCAGCATGCCGAGCTCGACGACGCGTACGCCGGCGAGCGGGCCGGGGCCGCTCGTGTCGCGCTTGCGCACGGCCGGACCGGCGGCAGCCTCCGTCATCGCGGGGCCTCCAGCTCGCGGACCTGGGCGACGAGGACGTCGCGCGCCTCGAACACGTGCTCCTTCATCACCAGCTCGGCGCGCTCGCCGTCGCGCGCCTCGAGCGCCTTGGTGATCTGCCGGTGGTAGTGCGCCGAGATCCGCCGCTGGTCGATCGAGTACCAGATGTAGGAGCGGTAGACGAGCGGCAACTCGATCACCTTGCGGATCAGCTCGGCGACGCGCCTGCTGCGGGCGGCGTCGAGGATCACGTTGTGGAAGAGGAGATTCTCCTTGACGAGCTCCTGCACGTCGCCCTCGATCAGGCTCTCGAACCGCTCGCAGCTCGCCCACAGGCCCTCGACCGCGGCCTGCGTGATGTTGGCGGCGGCGCGCCGGGCGACGTAGCCCTCGAGCAGCGCGCGCAGCTGGTAGAGATCCTCGAGATCGTCCGCGTCGTGGCTGCGGACGACGGCCCCACGATTGGGCGCGGCGTCGACGAGGCCCTCGGTCTGCAGGATCAGGAGCGCCTCGCGGACAGGCGTGCGGCTGATGCCGAGCTCGCGGGCGAGCTCCTCCTCCTTGAGTCGCTGCCCGGGCGGGAGGCGCCCGTCGATGATCGCCTCCCGGATCAGCTCCGTGGCCGCGGCGCTCGCATTTCGCACGAGCGGAGCGCGTTCCTGGACGATCCTCGCCACGGCGCCGACCATACAATATGCAATCTGATCACGGGGGAAACCATGTTTCCCCCGTGTGCCCCTTTCTTCTTTCGTTGCGCGTTTCCGGCGGCCCGAGCTACGTCGCGGCCAAGCCACGACTCCGCGGCTGATCGTTGGGTCGGCCGATCGCTAGGTAGGCAGCTTGCGAGAGCGACGAAGGCCCGCTGCTGCGAGCGCCCCGAGCGCCGACAGAACGGCGGCCGTGATCCAGAAGACGTCCCAGCCCGCGTCGTCGGCGAGTGCTCCGAGCAAGCGGCGTGCAGGCCGCGGAGATCAGGAAGACGACGGTCGCCGCGACCGCGACCGAGCGTCCGGCGAGATCGGCCGGCGTCCGCTCGCCCGCGATCACGTAGAGGAGCGCATTCCAGCCGAGCGCGCCGAAGCCGAACAGCACGGCGGCGGGAAGGACGAGCGCGGCTCCCGAATGCAGCGCAAGGGCGAACACGAGCCCGCCGATCGAGGCGACGATGCCCGTCTCCACGAGCGTCCGCACGCGCCGCGACCCGCCCTGCCGGTCGGCGACCCTGCCCCAGACGAGCCTCGCCACCATCGCCGTCACGTTGACGGCGAAGTACGTGAACCCGGCCCAGAACGCCGACAGTCCGGCCGCCCGCGCGGAGGGGACCATGTAGGAGAGGATCGCCTGCAGGACGACGATGTAGAGCGCGCCGACGAGGAGAAGCCGGCCCATTCCCGGTGCGCGCAGGATGCTGCGGAAGGGCCGCGCGACGCGAGCACGGATCGGGCCTGACCCTTCCTCGGGGATCAGCCCGAACACGGTCCCCGTCACGGCGACGGCTCCGGCGGCGACCGCGAACGCGAGCTCGACGCCGCCGAGGCGTACGAGCCCGGGCATCGTCAGCGCCGCAATCGTGCCCCCGAGCGGTACTGCCGTCTGGCGGATGCCGAGCGCCCAGGCGCGCTTCGTCGCCGGAAAGGCGCGGAAGAGCGCTCCCGCCCCCGCGATCGGGATCACCGACGAGCCGATGCCCGAGACGGCCAGGGCCACGAACAGCACGCCCTTTGAGTCCGCCGCCGCGGCCGCGCCGAGGCCCGCAGCGGCGAGCGCGGTGCCGGCCAGCGTCGAGACGCGCGCCCCGAACCGGTCGACGGCGACGCCGGCTGCGATCAGCGCCAGTCCGGAGCCGAGCAGGGCAGCCGTGAGGACGGCGCCGAGCTCGGGAAGGGTGAGCCCATAGTGGTGCCGCAGGTCGGGGCCGATCGACGGCAGGCCGAAGTTGACGAACGAAACCGACGCCTGGGCCGCCGACGCGCTCGCGAGCACGACCCTCGGAGAGCCGCGCGGAGGAAACAGCCGGTTTCCCCCGCGTGCCCCCTTCCCTGCGCGATCGACGCTCACGCGGCCCGAGCTACGCCGCGGCAGGGCCACGGCTTCGCGGCGAGTGTTTGCGTCTGCCGCACGGTGGAACTCGAGCCCCGCAACCGGAGCACAAACCTCAGTAAGCCCGCGCTTGCCACCGGACGATTATCTTTGCCGCGTGGACAGAGAGGCGATCGCACGCGAGGCCCGTCGCCGCCAGGCGCAGGACTCGCTCGAATTCGAGCTCCAGCGCGAGCAGGCGATCGAGGACCAGATCGCGATCGCGATCGGCGACGTGGACGGGCCTCAGATCGACGCCGCGGCCTTCGAGAAGATGTCCCCGGAGGACGCCGAGATCGTGAAGGCGGAGCTCAACCCGCTCCCATTCGACGCGGACGAAGGCCCTGAGTACATCGAGCGCGATGACCTGATCGACCTCGACGACGAGTACGACCCGCTCGCCGCGCACGCCGAGGAGCTCGCCCGGCTGAACGACGAGCTGGCGCAGTCCCGGCGCCGCCAGGAGGCGTTCAAGGCCTACATCGCCGCGCTAGGCGACTAGCCGGCGCCGCGACGGAGGGCCCGTTTCCTCGGCGTGTCCGCCCGGGCCCGGTGTGGACGGAAAGTTGCACTTTCGTCACGTTTCGGTCACAGACACGTGCGCATTCGAGCGGTACGCTCACCGCGGGTGGCGGGTGGTTCTCTTCCCCTCCCTTGGGTGGGGCTATGGGGACGTGCCAGGCCGCTCCGGTCGTGGCCGCGACTACCTGGTCTGCGGGAAGCCCAGGTTGACCTTGCTCGTCGCCGGGTTGGGCCAGCGGCTCGTGACGACCTTGCCGCGTGTGTAGAAGTTCACGCTCTCGGGGCCGTATGCATGCGTGTCGCCGAAGAGCGAGGCCTTCCAGCCCCCGAACGAGAACCAGGCGACCGGCACCGGTATCGGCACGTTGATCCCGACCATCCCGGCCTGCGCGTCGAACTGGAACTGGCGCGCGACGCCGCCGTCCCGCGTGAAGATCGCCGTCCCGTTCCCCCACGGGTTGTCGTTCACGAGTCGCACTGCCTCGTCGTAGGTGTCGACGCGAACGACGGACAGGACGGGGCCGAAGATCTCGTCGCGATAGCAGTCCATCTCGGGTGTGACCTCGTCCAGGAGCGAGACGCCGAGGAAGAAGCCGTCGCCGTCGGGCGCGCCCTCACGGCCGTCGAGCACGACCTTCGCGCCCTGCTCGCTGCCAGAGTCGAGGTAGGAGGCGACCTTGTCGCGGTGCTGGCCGGTGATCAGCGGGCCCATCTCGGAGTCGGGGCTCGAGCCGTCGCCGACCGTGATCTTCGCGGCGCGCTCCCTGATCGCCTCGACGAGCGGATCGGCCACCTCGGCGACGGCGACGACGACCGAGACGGCCATGCAGCGCTCGCCGGCCGAGCCGTAGCCCGCCGAGACGGCGGCGTCGGCGGCCATGTCCACGTCGGCGTCCGGCAGCACGATCATGTGGTTCTTCGCACCGGCGAGCGCCTGTACCCGCTTGCCCGCCTTGGTGCCCGTTTCGTACACGTACTGCGCGATCGGCGTCGAGCCGACGAAGCTGACCGCCGACACGCCGGGATGATCGAGCAGGGCGTCGACCGCCACCTTGTCGCCCTGGATGACGTTGAAGACGCCGTCCGGGACGCCGGCCTCCTTCAGGAGCTCGGCGACGTAGAGCGACGCGGACGGGTCCTTCTCGGACGGCTTGAGCACGAAGGTGTTGCCGCACGCGAGCGCGGGGCCCCACATCCACATGGGCACCATCGCGGGGAAGTTGAACGGCGTGATGCCGGCGACGACACCGAGCGGCTGGCGGATCGAGTAGACGTCGATGCCGGTCGACGCCTGCTCGGAGAACTCGCCCTTGATCAGCGACGGGATCCCGCAGGCGAACTCGATCACCTCCAGGCCGCGGGCGACCTCGCCGAGCGCGTCCGAGTGCACCTTGCCGTGCTCGCGCGTGAGGAACCGTGCGATGTCGTCGCGGTGCTCGTCGAGGAGCTGGCGGATCCGGAAGAAGAGCTCGGCGCGGCGTGAGATGGACATCGCGCGCCAGGCCGGGAACGCGGCCGCCGCCGAGGCGACCGCGGCGTCGACCTCCTCGACCGACGCGAAGTCGACCTCGGCTGCGACCGCTCCCGTCGCCGGGTTGTAGACCTGGCCGGAACGGCCGGAGACGCCCGCCACGATGCGGCCGTCGATCCAGTGGCTGATCCTCGAAAGTTCCTGCGTGTCGCCCTGTCTGGGCGCGGTCGCGACTTCGGTCATCTCGCCTCCTCGGGGTTCAAACGCAGCCTAGCGCGATTACTATGGGCCGATGGCGATCGCCGAGAACCGCAGCGCCGAGGGCGCGAAGGTCGTCGCCGACGACCGTGACTACCTGATCCATTCCTGGTCGGTGCAGTCGGCTCTCTCGCCGCTGGCGGTCGCCGGCGCCGAAGGACGATATTTCTGGGACTACGAGGGCAAGCGCTACCTCGACTTCGCCTCGCAGCTCGTCAACGTCTCGATCGGCCACCAGCACCCGAAGCTCGTCGCGGCGATCAAGGAGCAGGCGGACACGCTCTGCACGATCGGGCCGCCGATGGCGAACGACAAGCGCTCGGAGGCGGCACGGCTGATCGCCGAGGTGATGCCGGGCGACCTCGAGCGGACGTTCTTCACGAACGGCGGCGCCGAGGCCAACGAGAACGCCGTCAAGCTCGCCCGCTGGGTGACCGGCCGCCACAAGGTGATCGCGCGCTACCGCTCCTACCACGGAGCCACGGCCGGCGCGGTCACGCTGACCGGCGATCCGCGGCGCTGGTTTGCCGAGCCGGGCATCCCCGGCGTCGTGCGGATGCTCGATCCGTACACGTACCGCTGCCCGGCCGGACACCCGGATCCGTGCCCCGTCTGCTCGGGCGGGCCACACCTCGAGGAGATCCTCATGTACGAGGGCGCGCACACCGTCGCCGCCGTCATCCTCGAGACGGTCACGGGCACGAACGGGCTGATCGTCCCGCCCGACGGCTACCTGCAGTCGATCCGCGAGACCTGCGACAAGCACGGGATCCTGCTGATCTGCGACGAGGTGATGGCGGGCTGGGGGCGCACCGGGCGCTGGTTCGCCTGCGAGAACTGGGACGTCGTCCCCGACCTGATCACGACCGCGAAGGGAATCAACTCCGGCTACGTGCCGCTCGGTGCGCTCACCGTGCGTCGGCACGTGTACGAGGCGATCAAGGACAAGTTCTTCGCCGGCGGGCTCACGTACTCCGGCCATCCGCTCGCCTGCGCGGCCGCCGTCGCGTCGATCGAGGCGTTCAAGGAGGAGGGCATCGTCGAGAACTCGGCTGCGATGGGCGACGTCCTGCGCGAGGAGCTGCCGAAGCTGCAGGAGCGCCACCCGTCGATCGGCGACGTGCGCGGGCTCGGGCTCTTCTGGGGCCTCGAGCTCGTCCGCGATCGCGAGACGCGGGAGCCACTCGTGCCGTACAACGCGGGGGGCGAGGCGGCGGCGCCCGTGGCACGCATGGCGAAGGCGGCCATGGAGCGCGGCCTCTACCTGTTCGTGCACTGGAACGTGGTCATGATCGCGCCGCCGCTCACGATCACCCGCGAGGAGCTCGACGAGGGCCTCGGCGTCCTCGACGACGTGCTCTCGATCGCGGACGAGTACAGCGCGGCTTGACGCTCCTCACGGAGCTCGCGGAGGACATCGAGGTCCACCTGCCGGCGTCGGCGAGCATCGAGCGGCTCGAGCTGCCCGACTGCGTGCTCCTCGACCAGACCGGCTTCTCGTTCCCGCCCGCGGGTGGCGTGCACCGGCTGCGCTTCGCCGACGGGAGCGTCGATGAGCGCGTGACCGCGCTGCGAGCGCTGTTCCGGGAGCGCGGCCGCGACGAGTTCACCTGGTGGATCGGCAGCTCGGCCACGCCGGTCGACCTCGAGGCCCGGCTGCTGGCGCTCGGGGCGACGCCCTACGGTGACGAGCCGGTGATCGCGTCCATGGTCTCCACGACGCCGCCGCCCGCGGTCGAGGGCGTCGACGTGCGGCGCGTCGAGCGCCTCGAGGACTTCGCGGTCGCACGCGAGCTGGCCTGGACGACGGCCGACTTCACGGACGCGCAGCTCGTCGAGGCCCGCTCGACGCTCGCGAGCAAGTGGGAGGAGCGGCAGCGCACCGGGAACGCCGCTCTCTTCCTCGTCTACGCCGACGGCGAGCCGGTCGCGTCGGGCGACATGCTCTTCCTCCCGTTCGCGGGCTTCCTGTCCGGCGCCGTCACCCGGCCCGACCACCGTGGGCGCGGCGCATTCCGGGCGCTCGTGCGGGCCCGCTGGGACGAGGCGGTGCGGCGCGGGACGCCCGCGTTGATCGTGGGCGCCGGCAGCATGTCCCGGCCGATCCTCGAGCGGATCGGCTTCGAGGCGGTCGCCGAGCAGCGCCTGCTCGTCGACCGGTCCGGCCTCAGCACTTGAACGAGCCGCTGACCCGGCTGTGCGGGTACGCAGTCGTCGAGCCGGCGAAGGTGCCCGAGCTCAGGTGGCCCGTGAGCGTGATCCGCACCCAGCCGTTGATGTCCCAGGCGCCTCCGTGCCAGCGGATGACGACGACGCCCTTCCGGTAGACGCCGTCCTCGCCGACCGGTTTGCGGTCCTTCGGCGCTCCGGGGAACTGGCCGACCGTGAGCCCGAAGTACGGGATCTTCTGGTTCGGGGCAACGACCGCCGTCCCGACGTTGACCGTGAAGAACTTCGAGGTCGACGCGCAGGAGCCCCCGGTCAGGCGCACCCAGAACTTGCCCATGTGCAGCGCGACGGTTGCCGGGCCGCAAAAACGCTCGGCCTTCTTGCCGTCGACCTTCGTGTGCCCGGGCGTGCACGCGTTGGCCCGGGCGCGTGCGCCCGCCGACAACAGAGCCGCGAGCAGGAGGACGATGCAGGCGGAGAGGACGATCAGCAGCGGCCGTCTCAGAGGTGCCCATGATGCCACGCAGGCCGCGCGGCCCGGTCGGGGCTCAGCAGCTGAAGGAGCCCGTGACCTTCACGCGCGGCGTGAAGTGCGTCGAGCCGGTGAAGGTGCCCGCCGTCCGGTTCTTCTTCAGTGTCACCTTCACGTCCTAGTCGAAGCCGTTCAGGTCCCAGGCCTTGCCCTGGTAGCGGACGACCACGAGCCCACCGCCGTAGGTGCCGTCCTTCGGGGCCGACGGCGTGCCCGGGTTCGCTCCCGGGTACTGTCCGATCAGGACGGCGAAGTACGACTGCTTCTGCTTCGCGGCTCCGTACACGACCGTTCCGATGTTCACATTCAGGTACTTGCCGGACTTCAGGCACGCGCCGCCCTTGAAGGAATAGGTCTTGCCGGCGACCTTGACCGTCGCCTTCGCCGGCCCGCAGAACGTCATGGCGCTGTGCCCGTCGACGGTCGATTGGCCGGGGGTGCAACTCGTGCGCGTGGGAGCGGCGGCCGCGGTCGCGGCGAAACCACGGCGCCGAGCGCGCAGGCCGAGAGCACGAGCAGGACGCGTCCGTTCCGCATAATCGTGGCGTGAGTATGTACAACGAGGGCAGCCGCCGCTATCAGGACCGCTTCGACACCAGTCGGCTCGCGGACCGGCTCGAGGAGCGGTTCCTGTCGCGCCCGACGATCGACGAGGACGATCGGGCCTTCATCGAGGGCTGCGACATGCTCTTCATCGCGACGGCAGACGCAGACGGCAGGCCGCAATGCTCGTACAAGGGCGGCGAGCCCGGCTTCGCCCGCGTGCTCGACGAACGGACGGTCGCGTTCCCGAACTACGACGGGAACGGCATGTACCTCACGGCCGGGAACGCCCTCGTCAACGCGCACGTCGGCCTCCTGTTTCTCGACTTCGAGCAGCGCAAGCGGCTACGGCTCAACGGTGTCGCCTCGCATTCGGACGACGACCCGCTACTCGCCGAGTACCCGGAGGCGCAATTCCTCTGGCGCGTCGAGGCGACGGAGGTGTTCCCGAACTGCCCGCGCTACATCCACCACTACCGCTCGTCGAGCGCTCTCGCTTCGTGCCCAGGGCCGAGTGCCCGACGCCGGTCCCGGCCTGGAAGACGCGCGACTGGGCGAACGACGTCCTGGCCGCCGACGACCCGGCCCACGCGCCGGATGCCGACGTGCTCGAGCGCTAACCGTCTTGGGCGGACAGTTTTCGGTGTCTGACACCGCAGTTGGGCCGCGGGTGTTCGCGACACGGCGGTTTCCGCCGCGGGTGCGGGCCGAGCTCGAGCGAGTCGTTCGCGCTCGACGTGCACGACTCCGAGTGGCCGCCGACGCGCGAGGAGCTGCTCGGACGGGCCGCCGGACGGGACGGGCTGATGACGATGCTGACCGACCGCATCGACGACGAGCTCCTCGACGCCGCCGGCCCGCAGCTTCGCATCGTCGCCAACTTCGCGGTCGGGTTCGACAACGTGGACGTGCCCGCGTGCACCCGCCGCGGCGTCGTCGTCTCGAACACGCCCGACGTGCTCACGCAGGCGACGGCCGAGCTGACGATGGCGCTGATGCTCGCGCTCGTCCGCCGCGTGGCGGAGGGCGACCGGCTCGTCAGGCGCCGCGAGGACTGGATCTGGGCGCCGAACATGATGCTCGGCCGTGGGCTCGGCGGGCTCACGCTCGGCCTCGTCGGCCACGGGCGGATCGGCCAGGCGGTCGAGCGACTCGCCGAAGCACACGGGATGCGCGTCGTCCACACGAGCCGCACGGGCGGCGTTCCGCTCGACGAGCTGCTCGCCGAGGCGGACATCGTCAGCCTGCACGTCCCGCTCTCCGCCGAGACGCACCACCTGATCGACGGGCGTGCGCTCGGGCTGATGAAGCCGAGCGCCGTCCTCGTCAACACGAGCCGCGGGCCGATCGTGGACGAGGCTGCACTCGCCCGTGCGCTGGCCGGCGGTCGCATCGCCGGCGCCGCCCTCGACGTCTTCGAGCGCGAGCCCGAGGTGACGACCGAGTTGCTCGCTCTCGAGAACGTCGTGCTCACCCCCCACCTCGGCTCGGCGACGCTCGAGACGCGTGAGGCGATGGGGATGCTCTGCGTCGGGGCGCTGCGCGCGGTGCTGCTCGAGCACCGCGCGCCGGCAAACGCCCTGAATCCCGACGCGCTACGCCTCTAGCTCGCGACCATCCGGTTGTGCACCGGGACGACGCGCGGCTCGATCGGGCCAAGCTCGTCCCCGGCGTCCGCAAGCTGACTCTCGGCGAACTCCTCGAACGCAGCGGTCGACGGCCAGATGTCGACGAAGATCATCCCGTCGTCCGTGACCGCGGCGGTATGGGAGACGGCCGGATGGTTGGAGCCGTCGCCTGCATGCGCGTCCATGCCTCCCGTCAGGTCGTCGTAGCCGTCGGCGTGGAAGCCCGGGCTCTCGATGACGATGATCACGCCGGGGTCGGTGCCGGCCCCCTGCGGAATGTCCTTGTGGACGGGGAAGATCCGGGGCTCGGGCCGCGCCTCGACGCCCGCCTCCTGCATCCCGGGGCCGATGCGCTCCTCGAAGAACTTGTCGAGCGCCTCCTGCGACTCCCACGTGTCGACGATGAGCAGCCCGTCCTCGAACGGCCCCACGGCATGCGAGAGCAGCCCTTCGGGCAGGTGGTCGGGGTCGACCCCCATCGTCTGGTTCAACCTGTCGTAGTCGTCCGTCGTCGCACCGTGGAGATCGAGCACCATCAGAATCGCCATCGTTTCTCCCTTTCCTCGGATGAGTCCCGATTCTCGCTCATTTCGAGGCCTGCCAGGACGCCCGTGACTCGATCGCGACGACGACGAACGGGCCGGCCGGCGGATCGGCGCGGTACTGGGCGTACTTCGCGCACAGGAACTCGAGGCCGCGGGCGTCGTGGTCGAGGACGCGAGCCTGCCCCGAGAGCCGGACCCACCACAGGCGCGACCAGTCCTCGTCGTAGTGGTCGATCACCACCGCGACCTGTGGATTCGCCTCGATGTTGGCGAGGCGCCGCAGCGCCCGCGTCGTCTTCGGCTTCTCGTCGACGGCCGTGTAGAGCGTGTCGCCGTCGAGGGCGAAGCAGATCGGGACGACGTGCGGGCTGCCGTCCGGGGAGACCGTCGCCAGATGCGCGACCCTCGCGTCGGCGACGTTCACCAGGGCTCCGAGTCGTCGACCCGCTCGAACAGGCGCTTCGCCTTGCCTGTCTCCGTCCGAGGCAGCGAGCCGTGTGGATGCGCGACTACGAGGCAGCGCAGGCGCAGCCGCTCGCGCAGCCGCACGGCGACGTGGTCGACCGGGCCGTCCGCCTCGACGTGCACCTCGAGCTCGGGCAGGGTGGGGCGCCTGTCGACCACGATCGCGTACTGGCCGCCGAGGGCCGGATCCTCGAGCACGACCGCCTCGATCTCGCTCGGGAAGACGTTGATGCCGCGGACGACGAGCATGTCGTCGACCCGCCCGCTGAAGCGGGCGATGCGCCGGTGCGTCCGCCCGCACGGGCAGGGCTCGTCCACGGAGGCGGTCACGTCGCCGGTGCGGTAGCGCAGCACGGGGAACGCCTCCTTCGTCAGCGTCGTCACGACGAGCTCGCCGCGCTCTCCCGGCGCGACGCCCCGGCCGGTCTCGGCGTCGACCACCTCGGGGAAGAAGTGGTCGTCGAAGACGTGCAGCGCGCCCCTGCCCTCGCGGCACTCCGCGGCCACGCCCGGCCCGATCACCTCCGAGAGGCCGTAGACGTCGCAGGCGTCGATCCCCCACGCCTGCTCGAGCTTCTCGCGCATCGCTTCCGACCAGGGCTCGGCGCCGAAGACGCCGTAGCGGAGCGGGATCGTCCCGAGCACGCCCGCCTCGGCGGCGCGCTCGGCGAGCAGGAGCGCGAACGACGGCGTGCAGGCGAGCCCGGTGGCGCCGAGGTCCGACATCAGCGCGAGCTGGAGCGCGGGATTGCCGCCCGACGCGGGGACAACCGTCGCGCCGAGCAGCTCGCCGCCGTAGTGGAAACCGAGGCCGCCGGTGAACAGGCCGTAGCCGTAGGCAACGTGGAGCACGTCGTCGGGCCGCGCGCCGGCGCAGACCAGCGACCGTGCGACGACCTCGGCGAACAGCTCGACGTCGGCCGCCGTGTAGGCAACGACGAGCGGCTTGCCGCGGGTCCCCGAGGACGCGTGCACGCGCACGGTCCGCTCGAGCGGGACGGCGAGCGTCCCGTACGGGTAGGCATCGCGTAGCTCGGCCTTGGTCGTGAACGGGAGGCTCTCGAAGCCCTCGACGCCGCGCAGCTTCTCGCGCCAGTACTCGGACGGCGCGGCCCGGAGACGCTCGAGCAACTCGCCCAGCCGCCGCTCCTGGAGGGCGCGCCGCTCCTCGACCGGCATCGCCTCCAGGTCGGGCTGGAACATCAGTGCCGCTCCAGGTGGTGTTGGCGAGCTTCTGCGGCGCGAGCACCAAGCGATGCAAGGACGCAGGGAGCGTTCGTATTGGCAAATACGGGCGCGACTGAGGACGCAGCCGGCGTAGGCTCGACAGAGCCGGCCCAGGAGCGGAGGTCGCGGCTCGGCCGCAGCCGGAGCGGGAAGGCAGCGCGCCGTGTGATCGCGTTCCAGAAGTCGGAGGACACCGCCTGGTGCGGCACTAAGCCACTGCGAGACCCGGACGGACGAGCCGGACCGGCCGGCGCAGCCCGTTCGTGTCGACAGGCGGGTTCAGCGGCTCCGCGAGCGGAGCGGCGGCGAACGAGGCCGCGACGCGCTCCGCGTCGGCCGTGCCGTAGAGCGTCGTCCGCTGGCGCGGGACGCGGCCGGCGCCGCGGATCATCGCCTCCATGCGCTCGGGCGGCATCTCCTGGCCGAACGCGGCGCCGGCCGCTCGCGAGATCGACTCGTTCATCAGCGTGCCGCCGAGGTCGTTCACGCCCGCCCGCAGCGCAGCCGCGACGCCGTCGGGCCCCGCCTTTACCCACGAGATCTGCACGTTCTCGATCCACGGATGCAGCGCGAGCCGGCCGACCGAGTGCATGAGCAGCATCTCGCCGAACGTCGGTCCCTGCCGCGCCCGGCCCTTGAGGTACATCGGTGCTTCCATGTGCACGAACGGGAGCGGCACGAACTCGGTGAACCCGCCCGTGCGCTGCTGCTGCTCGCGCACGCGTAGCAGGTGCCGCGCCCAGCTCACCGGCCGCTCGACGTGCCCGTACATGATCGTGTTGTTCGAGCGCAGGCCGACGCGGTGCGCGGTGTCGTGCACCTCGAGCCACTGGTCGGTCGTGACCTTGTCCGGGCAGATCACGGCGCGCACCTCGTCGTCGAGGATCTCGGCCGCCGTCCCGGGCAGGGAGGCGAGACCGGCGTCGCGCAGCTTCTCCAGGTAGTCCCGCAACGGGAGCCCGAGCGTCGCCGCGCCCTGCCAGATCTCGAGCGCCGAGAACGCGTGCACGTGGATCTCGGGCACCGCGTCCTTGATCACGCGAACGACGGACTCGTAGTAGTCGCCGTCGAAGGACGGATGGATGCCGCCCTGGAGGCAGACCTCGGTGGCGCCGCGCTCCCACGCCTCCTCGACCCGGCGGACGATCTCGTCGTGCGGGACGAGGTACGCGGGGCCGCGCAGGTTCTCCGCCAACTTGCCCTTCGAGAACGCGCAGAAGCCGCACTTGAAGTAGCAGACGTTCGTGTACTGGATGTTCCGCGTGACGACGTAGCTGACGACGTCGCCGTTCACCTCCCGGCGCAGGCGGTCGGCCGCGGCGAAGACGCGTTGCCGCTCCTCGCCGCGCGCGCGGAAGAGCCGGACGATCTCCTCTTCGCCGAGCTCGTCCGAGGTGTCGACGGGCAGCGCGTCGCGGGGGACGAACGGGACGGGCCGGTCGTCGCCCGGGCTCCAGCCGTCCTCGCGGGCAAGGCCGAGCGAATCGGACGCGCGAAGTACGGCCGGGAGCACGCCCGGGTCGAGCCACCCGGAGTCGAGGTACTCGGGGTAGACCGGCAGGCGCGGCGCGAGTTCGAGGCCGGCCGCGCGCGTCGCCGCCGAGAGCCGCTCGAGCTCCGGCCACGGTGCCTCGGGGTTGACGTGGTCGATCGTGACGGGCGAGACGCCGCCCCAGTCGTTGATGCCGGCTTCGAGGAGCCGTGGGAAGTCGTCGTAGCTCAGGTTGGGCGGGCACTGGACGTTCATGTCCGGCCCGAGCACGAGCCGCGCCGCGGCCGCCGTCCAGAGCAGCTCGTCGAGCGAGGGCTCGTCGCGGTCGGCCATCAGCGTGCCGGGCTTGGCGCGGAAGTTCTGCACGATCACCTCCTGGACATGCCCGTGCCGCTCGTGCAGCTCGCGGATGGCCAGCAGAGCCTCGATCCGCTCGCGCCGTGTCTCGCCGATCCCGATCAGGATCCCGCTCGTGAAGGGGATCCGCTCCTCGCCGGCGAGGCGCAGCGTCTCGAGCCGGACGGCGGGCACCTTGTCGGGCGAGCCGAAGTGCGGGCCGCCGCGCTCCGAGAGCCGGTCGGACGCGGTCTCGAGCATGATCCCCTGCGAGGCCGTGACCTCGCGCAGCGCACGAAGCTCCTCGCGGCTCATCACGCCTGGATTCGCGTGCGGCAGCAGCCCCGTCTCGTCGAGCACGAGCCGGCACATGCGTACCAGGTACTCGATCGTCGTCTCGCAGCCGAGCGCAGCCAACTCCTCGCGCGCGGCCCGGTAGCGACGCTCGGGCTTGTCGCCGAGCGTGAACAGCGCTTCCTTGCAGCCGGCCTCGGCGCCCGCGCGCGCGATCCCGAGCACCTCGTCGGCCGTCAGGTACGCGCGCTCGCCGCGCCTGGGCGGGGCCGCGAACGTGCAGTAGTGGCAGACGTCGCGGCAGAGCTTCGTCAGCGGGATGAAGACCTTGGGCGAGTAGGTGACGAGATCGCCCTTCCCCTGCGCTCGCAGCGCCTGCGCAGGCGCGAGCAGGTCGGCCGCGTCGGCCTCGACGAGCGCGAGAGCTTCGTGCGGGGGAAGCACGCGGTGAGGATACGTCTCGGGGATAAGGTGCCGCAGTGGCCGCCGCTGCCCACGTGCTCGTCCCGCTCAAGCGTCTCGACGACGCGAAGAGCCGCCTGGCGGCGGTGCTCAGCGCGCACGAGCGCGCGGCACTGATGCTGGAGCTGCTGCAGGGCGTCCTCGCGGCCGTCAAGGAGGCAGAGGTGGGGCCGATCACGGTCGTCTCGTCCGAGTCGCTGTCGCCGAACGGCGTGGCGCGCTTCGACGACGGCGGCCTGGCCTGGAACGACGCTCTCGCCGCGGCGATGCGTGAGGTGGTGACGGAGCCGATCGCAGCCGTCGTCTCGGCCGACCTGCCCCGGATCACGGCCGACGACGTCCGCGCGCTCGTCGCTGCGACGCCCGACCGAGGGATGGCGATCGCCCGCGCGCTCGACGGCGGCACGAACGCCGTCTCGATGCGCCCGGCCGGCGCGGTCATGACCCACTTCGGTGAGCCGCAGAGCGCCGCCGTGCACGCGTACGCGACCGCGGAGGCAGGGCTCGCAGCGCGGATCCTCGACGTGCCCGGCCTCGCCTTCGACGTCGACACCCCGGACGATCTCGCCGAGCTGAGAAAGGGAGCCGGATGACGCTGGTTCTCGGCTACAAGGCGTCGGCGGAGCAGTTCGGCCCGCGCGAGCTGCTCGACTACTCGGTGCTCGCAGAGGAGCTCGGGCTCGACTCGATCGCCGTCTCCGACCACTTCCAGCCCTGGCGCCACCACGGCGGGCACAGCCCGGCCGCCCTCACCTGGCTCGGAGCCGTCGGCGAGCGCACGACGCGGGCGCTCCTCGGCACGAGCGTGCTGACGCCGACGATGCGCTACCAGCCGGCGATCGTGGCCCAGGCGTTCGGAACGCTCGCCTGCCTCAACCCCGGGCGCGTGTTCCTCGGCGTCGGGACGGGCGAGTCGCTGAACGAGACGCCGGCGACCGGCGCCGAGTGGCCGGGCGCGAAGGAGCGCCGCCTCCGCCTGGCCGAGGCGATCGAGCTGATCCGGCGGCTGTGGACGGACGAGCGCGTCACGTTCGAGGGCGACTACTACCGAACCGACCGCGCGACGATCTACGACCGCCCCGACGAGCCGGTGCCGATCTACGTCGCCGCCTCGGGGCCACTCGCCGCCAAGCTCGCCGGGCGCGTCGGCGACGGCTTCATCGCCACGAGCGGCAAGAAGCAGGAGCTGTACGAGGAGCTGCTCTCGAACCTCGCCGAAGGCGCCACGCAAGCGGGTCGCGACGCCGCCGCGCTGCCGAAGTTCATCGAGATCAAGGTCTCCTACGACCACGACGCGCAGTTCGCGCACGACGCGTGCCGCTGGTGGGCCGCGCTCGCGCTGACGCCGGAGGAGAAGAGCGGTGTCGAGGACCCGATCGAGATGGAGCGGCTCGCGGATGCCGCCGCCGACCGCGCCCACACGCGCTTCATCGTCTCGAACGATCCCGACGAGGTGGTCGAGAAGATCGCATGGTACGTCGGGCTCGGCTTCGACCACCTCGTCTTCCACGCCCCGGGCGAGGACCAGCGCCGCTTCCTCGAGCAGTTCTGCGCGGACGTGCTGCCGCTCCTGCACGAACGCCTCGGGTGAGCCAGTACCACTTCGACCCTGCGAGCTATGACGAGGTGATGCGGGAGATCCCGGGCTTCGACGAGCTCCAGCGCCAGGTCGCAGCCGCAACGGAGGGCCTCGCGGTCGAGCGGATGCTGGAGCTCGGGACGGGCACAGGCGTGACCGCGCGGGCCGTGCGGACCGTCCACCCCAGGGCCCACCTCGTCGGCATCGACGAGAGCCCCGACATGCTTGGCGAGGCGATGCTGGAGAACGCGGAGCTCGTCGTGCGCCGGATCGAGGACCCGCTTCCGGGCGGCCCGTTCGACCTCGTCTTCTCGGCGCTCGCCGTCCACCATCTCGACACGGACGGAAAGCGTGACCTCTTCAGGCGTGTCGCGGGCTCGCTGCGGCCGGGCGGGCGCTTCGTGCTCGGCGACGTCGTCGTCCCCGGACGTCCCGAGGACGCAGTGACGCCGGTCACGCCAGAGTACGACCTGCCGGAGCGCGTGCCCGACCTGCTCGCCTGGCTCGAAGACGCAGGCTTCAGGGCAGCGGTGGCCTGGCAGCAGCAGGATCTCGCCGTCGTGGTCGGCTCGTCCCCGGTATGAGCGGGGCGGCCCGTCGCCGGGCCGCCCCGCTCATGGGACGTCAGTTCAGGGCGTCCACCCTCAAGGCCGTCATGACGATGCGGTCCGCGAGGACCTTCATCTGTATGTCCGACGTCGTGCAGTCGACCTCCACCGAGCCTGCGCTGCTCAGGGTGATCGCGTTCGTCAGCGAGAACGGCGCAGAGTTCTGTCCCTGCGTGCCGAGCATCCTGCTGTCTTGAGCGGAGTCCTCGTCGCCACTCAGGGTGCAGCCCCAATCCCGGTCATTGCCGATGGTGCTTTCCCGGATCCTGCCGGAAGCCGAGACGAGGTACGTACCCGCGGGCAGGCTCATCGAGAGGACAGATGTCATGGAGGTCGTCAGGGGGGTGCCGATCTCATTCGCCGCCACGTATCCGTGGGTCGTCGTGCCGGCCGGCCCCTGGGGCCCCTGCGGGCCGTGAGGCCCTTGTGGTCCCTGCGGCCCTTGTGGTCCCTGCGGCCCCGCTGGCCCCTGAGGTCCCGCCGGTCCGGCGGGGCCCTGGTCACCCTGCGGTCCCACCGGCCCCGTGGCGCCCTTGACGTCCCAGTTCAGCGACGTCTCCGTCTTGGCGCAGTTCGTCACGGTGGCGTCGATCACGCGGAGATCGCCGCCCGATTTCCCATAGCAACCGTGGATCACGCCGCCCGAGTCGGGGATCGTCGAGTAGGCGGCTCCTGCCGCTGCGAGTGCACCTGCGACAACGAGGGCTCCGAGGCCGGGCCGGAGGAGGATCCGTCTCATCGTCGTCTCCTTTCGCGTCGTCGGATTGGACGCAAACGAGGCTAGGTCGGCTCCTCCCGCACGGCAGCGGGTGTTTCCCTACGTTTCGCTCACTCGCTCCCGCTCCGCCATCGCGCGGCCGAGCTGCGCGCGTGAGTGGATGCCGAGCTTGCGGTAGACGCGCCCGAGGTTCGACTCGACCGTCTTCGGGCTCACGTAGATGCGCTCCGCGATCGCCCGGTTCGTCAGCCCGGCTGCGGCGAGTCGCGCGATCGTCTCCTCGGTTGCGGTCAGATCGCCCGGGGCGCGGCGAACGGGCACCCGCCTCAGCTCCGCCCTTGCCCGTTCGGCCCAGTGCGGCGCGCCCGCGTCCTCGAAGAGCTCCAGCGCCTCCTGCAGCGCCGAGCGCGCCTTCCGGCGCTCCTTGCGGCGGCGGAGCAGACGGCCGAGAGCAAGCAGCGTCCGTCCCCGCTCCACCGGCATCTCCAGACCGTCGTGGCGCGCGAGTGCCGTCTCGAGTCCCGTCAGAGCGCCGTCGAGGTCGCCGCGCGCCGATTCGAGCAGCCCGCGGGCGCGTGCGGCCACCGCGCAGATCCACGGGCGCGGGAGCCGTTCGGCGCGCAGCTCGAGCCGCTCCACGAGCCGCTCCGCGCGTTCGAGGTCTCCGAGCGCGATCACCGCCTCGGCGTGGTCGGCCTGGAACCGCTCGCTGGCAGGCTCTCGGACATGGAGCGCCTCGTCGACGGCGTCGGCGAGCGCCAGCTGCCGGTCAGCCTCCTCGACGTCGTCGCGGGCGAATGCGACGACGCCGAGCACGTCTCTGGCCATGCGCTCGATCGTGCTGTCCGGGTGGGCCTCGAGCCGGCGCAGCATCTCCTCGCCGGCATTGCCAGCTTCGTCGATCTCACCGCCGCGCAGGCACACCTGTCCATGCGCCCAGAGGGCGACGTTGTGCCAGGTCTCCTGCCCGGTCTGCTCGGCCAGCTCCAGCGCCTCACCGGCCAGGTCGCGGGCACGATCCATCCTGCCGGTCATGGCCTCGAGCACCGCGAGATGGGCGAGCGCCGCGCAGCTGCGCGCTTCGTCGCCGGTCTCGCGGAAGACGCGCAAAAGGCCCTCGAACCGCGAGCGAGCGGTGTCGAACTGGTCGAAGTCGCGGGCCCAGTACGCCGGAACCGCGCTCACCTCCCAGGCGGCGGCCTCCCGCTGGAGAAGCATGCCGTGCTCGATCGCCTCGTGGTCGGCTTCGCCGCGTGCGTACAGCCTGAAGCGCGCCTCGTTGTGCAGGGCGAACGAGTACAGGAGCGGATCCGAGCGCTCGTCGATCAGCTCCAGCGCCGCGGCGGCGTGCTCAAGCCCGACGTCGCAGTCGTCGGCCGTCAGCGAGATCCGCGAGTGGATCCTGGCTCGCAGCGCGGGCGACTCCGCCTCCTCGAGCGCCCGGGAGAGGAGCGCGAAACCGTGGTCGACGTCGCCCTGCGCCCAGATCACGCTGCCGAGGTCGAGCAGGACGCTCGCACGCCGCTCACCGGCCGGAAGCGCGTCGGCCAGCGGCTCGAGCTCGCGCCTGGCGCCCGCAGGATCGCCGGCGAAGTAGAGCCGCTCGGCGAGGTCCTGCCTGCGCCTGGCGAGGGCCTGCCCGTCCTCCGGCGGTGTCATCCGCAGCGCGAGCTCCTTGAGCGCGACTGCAGCCTCCGCGGCTCCTCGCGCGGCCACCCGATCCACGGCGCGATCGAGCGCCTCGGCCGTCTCCGCGTCCGGCCCCGTAGCGGCGAGCGCGAGGTGCCGGGCGCGCTCCTCGGGATCCGGCAGACATCCGGCGAGCGCCTGGTGGACGCGCCGTCGGCGATCTGCGGACGCGGACTCGTAGACGGCCGAGGCGAGGATCGGGTGGCCGAAGCGCACCCGCCCGTCCTCGCCGACGCGCACGATCCCGACCTCCTCTGCCGGCGCCAGAGCCGCCACGTCGACGAGCGCCGTAGTCGGACGAGAGAGGCTCGCGGCGACGAGCAGGGCCTCGAGGGTCTCGGCCGGCAGACGTTCGAGCCGTCGCCGGGTCAGCGTGCGCACACCCTGCGGCACCGGTAGCCGTGCACCGGGTGCCAGGGTCCCTTGGCGGTCCAGCTCGCGGGCGATCTCCAGTGCGTAGAACGGGTTGCCGCCGCTCGCGGACGCGATCCTGACGAGCACCGGACGCGGGAACGTGCGCCCGAGCTCCTGTTTCAGGATCGCGTGGAGCGCGGCCACGCCGAGGCCGGCGAGCTGGATCTCGTCCCGGCTCGCGGACGGAAGCGACTGCTCGAACGTCTGCGGCCGCTCTCCCTCGTCGCGAACGGAGACGAGTACACCGACGGGGCGCTCCGCGAGGCGGCGGAGGGCGAACGCGACGACGTCCGCGGTGGCCGCGTCCAGCCACTGGGCGTCGTCGACCGCGACGAGCACGGGGCCGTCGAGCGCACGCAGCAGGGCGAGCACGCCGGCGGACACCGCGAGCCTGTCCAGCGGCTGTCCGCCCGCGTCCGCACGTAGGAGCGCGACGTCGACTGCGCGCCGCTGGATCGGCGGCAGTTCGTCGAGAGCGGCAGGGTCGATCGGGTCGAGCAGGTCGGCCAGGGCGGCGAAGGAGAGCTGCGCCTCGGCCCCGCTCGGCCCTGCGGTGAGCACGGTCCAGCCTCGTCCGGTCGCCTGCCGCACGCTCGCCTGCCAGACGGTCGTCTTGCCGATCCCCGCCGGCCCCACGATCGTCAGGGCGCGGAGCCCGGAGGACACGTCGTCGAGGAAGGCCTCGACCCGCGACAACTCGGTCTGGCGCCCGACCGCCCCCTCGTCTGGCACCTCGATAGCGTGCCAGAGGCGATCGGGGCCGGGGGTCCGTCGGTCGATTCGTAGGGAATCACCTCTTTCGGCTGACCAGGCGCGGCCGTAGCGTCGTTCGCGTGAGCACAAGGCGGACAACCGAGTACGTGGTCGAGTGTTTCTGGCCCGGTGTGCAGGACGGCGATCTGCAGGCGCTCGACGAGCGCGCCGCCGCGGTCACGTCCGAGCTGGCGCTCGCAGGCGAGGAGATCCGCTACCTGGGCTCGCTGCTCATGCGCGTCGACGAGGTCGTGCTCTGCCTGTTCGCGGGCTCGGAGACGGCCGTCCGTACCGTGGCTGAGCAGGCATCGATCCCGTTCGAGCGGATCCTCGAAGCCGCCCGCTCTCCCTGGCCGAACGCAGTCAGTCCCTGAACCGAAGGAGGTCTTCCATGCATCGTCTAGGCTCGTTCGTCCTCGCCGCCGCTGCCGCGCTCGCGGTGCTGGCCACGGCCGCTGCCGGATCCGGAACAGCCACTCACTGGGACCGGATCAGCGGACCGGCGCAACCCGGATCGCAGCTCGGGCTCGCCCGCACCGCCGACGGCGTGCTGCACGTGATCTGGAACCGCGGCAACGGGCCCACGACCGTGTCCGAGACGCGGCTGTCGCCTGCCGGAAGGGCCGTGGGCACGTCCACCGTGGCCGGCGGGTGGAACGGGAACGGCGGTCTCGCCCTCGTCCACATGCCGGACGGCACATTGCGCCTGTTCGCCCCGGGCACCGGCGGCATCAACAGCTTCACCGCGCCCGCGTCAGGACGCAGCTGGAGCCACCAGGACGGTGCCTCGTGGGGCGGAGCGATCGCCGAGTCCGCGTACGTGATCGGCGCGACGCTCACGAAGGACGGGCAGCCGGTCACGGCCTGGCGCGGCAATGCCGCCGAGGGCGTCCCGCCCGTCTCGATCCCACAGAACGGCTACGAGGGCGGCATGGCGCAGTCGTACCTCGCCACCGACGCGGGCAGCGGCGCCGTCGTGCTCGCCGGCGCCACCAACGCGGGCCAGGGAGGCGTGTACGTCCAGCAGATCCTGCCCGGCACGGGCTCGCGCGTCCTCCTGCCGCCGCTCGCGAAGGAGTGGAGCGACGGCCTCAGCAGCCGCATCGGCGCGGCCGGCGTCTACGTCGCGTACACCGACGGCAAGTCGGTGCGCCTCTATCGCTACGGCGGCGCGACGCGAACGCTCGCACGCGGCCCGTACTGGAGCGCCACCGTCTGCGCCGGCCCCGAAGGCCGCCTGTGGGTCGCCTGGGGCGACGCGACGGACGGGTTCTTCGTCACCCGCTCGAACCGTGCCGCCGGCGCATTCGAGCCCGTGCAGAAGCTGAAGCTTCCGTCGGGCCCCGGGCTGACCTTCGTCCAGTGCGAGGGATCGGCGGGGCCGCTCGACCTGTTCGCCGACGACGGCGGGTTCTGGCACACGCACGTGCTGGCGCTCCTCGCCCTGCACGCCGCCGTCAGCAGGGCGAAGGCCGGCGGCAAGGTGACCGTCTCGGTCCGGGACGCAGGCGATCCGGTCTCGGGAGCCAGCGTCGTGGTCGGCGGCCGGCACCTGAAGACGGGCGGCGGCGGCACGGTGACGGTGACGCTGGGGCGGGGATCGTACTCGGTGAGCACCTCGGCGCCCGGCTACCTCGCGAACTCGACGAGGGTGCGAGTCTAGGAACATCGCGATCGAGAGTGCAGCGGGGGGCCGGGCGTACCCGGCCCCCCGCTCAGTCAGGCGAGCCCCTGCGGGCTAGGCCGAGGGCTTGAACTCGACGTGCATCGTCGGATCCGGGTGAGTGGCCGCCCCGTTCGGTTGGGCCGCTCCGAAGGCGTTGCCGTACACCTGATTCGCCAGCACACACTGGAGCTGGGCATAGAACTGGACATTCGCCTGCGTGTACGTCATGTGCATCAGCCATTGGCCGTCGGCGCCATAGGGATTCGTCGGCGAGTTCTGGACACTCCCGAGGTTGGCACCGTCGATCTGCACGATCGTGTTCGTCGGCTGGCCTGACTTGATGCTGACCGTCGCGTTGGTTGCGACCCAGCCGCCGGGACAGACCCAGTAGATGAACGCGATCCCGGTGCCGGAGAAGCTCAGCGGCGTCGGGTCCGTGTAGATGAACTGCGAATGCAGAACGCCCGCGATGGCGCTCTGGATCTGGTTCTGCACGTACGTGGGCGTTGCCAGGTCGACCGCCCCCTCCCACGGAGCACACATACCACCGGCCGTGGGCTTGTCGGTGTCGATCGCCCGCATCGCGCCGATCGGGCTGCCGTGCGCAAGGCTCGTGTTGTAACAGCTGTGGACGACCGCGTTGCCGTCCGGGATGCTCGCCTGCACGGCGGTCGCGATCCCGAACGTGCCGCCGGCGATCGCCAGCGTCACCAGTAGGCGCTTGCCCCTCATTGCACCCTCCTTGTCAGGGGGACCTGCCGAAACCTGGTGATTACCCGCAGAACCGGGGAGGTCAAACAGTTGCCGCTGCCCGTCCCCTTGAACGGCCGCGACGGGCTAGACGACCGTACGGAACGCGTCAGCAGCGACCTCGCCAAACACCGCGAACACGACGCGCCGCAGCGTCACGGGCTCGTGCCGGCGCGTCGCTGCGACCATGATCCGGGCGCACTCGTCGAGCGGGAAACCGCCGACCCCGGTGCCGAACGCGGGCAGCGCCAGCGACTCGCAGCCGAGCCCCTCCGCCACCTCGAGACAGCTCGCGGTCGTCCGCTCGATCAGGTCGGCGCTCGTGCGCAGGTCCTGGCCCATGACGGCGCCGTGGATCACGTAGCGCGCGTGGAGACGTCCCCCTCCGGTGGCGACCGCCGAGCCGACCGGGATCGGCCCCTTCGCGACCGCCTCGCGCTCGATCTCCTCGCCTCCCGCGCGTTTGATCGCCCCTGCGACCCCGGCGCCCATCCACAAATGATCGTTGGCGGCATTCGCGATCGCGTCCACGTCCAGCGCCGTGATGTCCCCGTCGACGACCTCGAGGGAGAGCACGAACCGAGTATCTCGAACCCGGCCCCTCTACGGCCCGGACTGGGCGTCGATCAGCGTGCGCCTGCGATCGCGAGCTTCGCCTGGTCGGCGAGGCCCGCCAGCATCTTGAGCGTCAGCTCGCCGAAGTGCTCCGTCGAGGGCGCGCCGGCGATCAGGAACCCCATCCGCCCTCCGTCGAACCGGAACGGCGCGATGCCGAAGACGAAGCCGTCCGCCGGGTCGTGGATGGTCTCGACTCCCGGGTGCTCGGCGGGCACGAAGACGAAGGGTTCGCACGCGTCGACGTAGCGGCTCGCCGTAGCGCCGTCGTAGCGCGTCTGGAGCGCCTTCTCCCGATGCTCGTCCGAAAGGCCCCACATCGCCTCGACCACCGTGTCGCCGGTCTTCGGATCCTGCAGCCAGAGCGTTGCCTCGGGGATCTCCAGGATCTGCGCCGTCTGCTGGACGATGCGCTCGTAGACCTCCTCGAGCCTGTCGGCGCGGCCGACGGCCCGTCCGAAGTCGAGGAGCGCATTGGCGACGTGTGCGTTCTCCTGCTGCTCGCCGAAGAGGAGCGTCTTCTGGATCGCCATCGACGCGCGATAGGCGAGGCCGTCGAGCAGGCGCAGGCGGTCGTCGGTGAAGTGCTCGAGCCCGGTGGCAGGAGCGCGGACCGTGATCCAGCCCTTCACTCCGTGGCCGGCGGGCAGCGGCGCCGTGGCGACCGGCTTGAGCGCCGAGACCTCGATGCCCGAGAAGAACCAGTCGTGGAGCTCCTGGGCGCTCATCAGGAACGGCGTCTTGCGGCTGCGGATGAACTCCTCGGCTGCCTGTTCGGTGATACGCACGGCCGCGATCTCGGCTCCTGTCTCCTCCTCGACGTAGCCGTGTGAGGCGGTGCACACGAAGCCGCCGGCTCCGCGGTCCTCGAGCCAGAGCGAGCACTGGTCGGCCTCGAGCAGACGGGCAACCGTGACGACGACCGTGTCGATCATGCCCTGCACCGAGCCGGCTGCCGAGACCTCGTCCGCGAACTCGAGCCAGGCCTTCGCGTGCTCGGCCTCGCGGCGCAGGCTCTCGTAGAGGCGCGCGTTCTCGAGCGCGACCGCCGCGTATCCCGCCAGCACCTCGAGCAGGCGCACGTCGTTCTCGTCGAACTGGCCGAGGCCGAGCTGAGAGAGGAACACGACCCCGTTCACGCGAGAGCCGTAGGGGAGCGGGACGGCGACCACGGACTCGTCGACCGGCTCCGTACCCGGCACGAGCTCGCCGAAGTCGCACTCGTGCGCGTTCGAGATCAGGAGCGAGCGTCCGCTCGCGGCAACCTGTCCGGTGATTCCGTGACCGATCGGAATGCGAAGCTCGGTCAGCGTGGCCGCCTCCCCCGCCTCTTCGCCCTTGACCGCGATCGGCACGAGCTCGTCTCCCTCGGCCAGGTAGACACGGCAGCTGTGGTAGTCGACCAGGATGCGCAGCTCGGTGACGATCGCCTCGCCGATCTCCCGCACGGAGTTGAAGCGGTTCAGCCGGGCGGCTACCGACTGCAGCATCTTCAGATGGGCGATCGAGCGTGCGTCGCGGCCGGGCTCGTCCGGCGCCGGCCGCTCGCCGACTTCCTCGCTGAAGACGACGATCCGGTTCTTGCCGCGCGCCTTGCCGGTCATCATCGCCGCCTCGGCACAGGCGACGAGCTCGCGCGGGTTGGTCGCATGGTGAGGCCCCTCGGCGACGCCGATCGAGAAGGTCACCTCGCCGGCGGCGTCGATCGGCTGCTCCTGGAGCCGCTCGTTCAGCCGCCGCGCGAACCCGAGCGCGTCACCGGCGCCGCAGGAGGGCAGGATCACTGCGAACTCCTCTCCGCCGACGCGGCAGGCAACGTCGCTCGCGCGGACGAGCGACGTGAGCGCGCCCGCGATCGCGACCAGGATCTGGTCGCCGACGGCATGGCCGCAGATGTCGTTGACGCGCTTGAAGTCGTCGATATCGAACATGAGCAACCCGACCGAGTCGTGCGCGCGGGCGGCTCGGGTCAGCTCGGCGCGCAGGCGCTCGTGGAAGAAGCGGTGGTTGTAGAGCCCGGTCAGCGAGTCCGTCTGCGCCTGGTGCTCGAGCGAGGCGCGCACCTGCACGTTGTCGAGCGCGAGCGCGGCCGCGTCCCCGAACAACTTGGCGAGCTCGAACTCCTCGTCGTCGAACGACGCGTCCTCCCCGATCCGGTAGATGTTGAGCGCACCCTTGATTGCGCCGCGCGCGACCAGGGGGACCGAGATCAGCGCTTCCGGGTCGAGGGGCGTACCGGGGACGATCACGACGCGCGGGTCGAGGTGCGCCTGGTTCGTCAGCACCGGCCGCCGGTTCGCGACTGCCCAGCCGGTGATCCCCTGACCGAAGACCGGCCGCGTGCGCATGACCTCCTCGGCCCACTCGGTCCGCGCCAGGCGGGGAACGAGCTCGCGGCTCGCGGTGTCGGCCTCGTAGATGTGGAGCGCGTCGTAGGGGACGAGTTCCGCCAGCGTGTCGGCGACGCGGTCGAGCAGTGTGTCGAGGTCCTGCTCGGACAGGACGTCGTGGAAGATCTCCGCCAGGCGACGGTACGACTCGACGGCGGGCGGGGAGACACCCACGCGGAAGCCGCCGTCGGGAACGGGGTAGACGGCAGCCTTCACTGCCCTTTGCACGCTCACACGAGGGGTATCGGCACCTCGGAAACGCGCTCTAGGTCACGGCTGCACCCGAACGAGGGATCCCGGGTTCGTCTTTACAAGCTCCTACCGTCGCGATGCGTCTGCCGCAGGCGGATTCACTCGGCCGGAGGCTCACCCACCTCCGGGACGCGCCGCGAAGAAGAAGGGGGCCAACGGGGGAAAGCCGGGCGCGGCCGGCTGACCCGCGCCCGGTGCCCTCGCACGCGCGGCAACGCCGCGCGAGAGAACCATGGTTTCCCCCGTCAGATCTCGCCGTCCCAGTAGTCCAGCTTTTCGACGCGGGTCATGACGCGGACGCCGGCGAACAGGATCTTGTTCGAACGTGGGTAGTACACGATCTCGTCCGGCACGTTTGGCCCGTAGGCGAGGAAGGCGAGGCCGTTCTCGCCGGCGGTGAAAGCATGCGCGACACCGGTTCCGGCCGGCCGCACGACGACGTCGAGCGGACCGACCGGGTGCTCGTCGTCGCCGAGCAGCAGCGTGCCTGCGCCGTCGAGCACGAGGAACAGCTCCTCCTCGGACGCGTGGCAATGCGGCGGCGCACCCATCTGGCCCGGCTCGAGCGCGATGTGGTTGAGCCCGGTGCGTCTGGCGCCCGCAGACTTGCCGAGCGCGCGCCACGTGCCGTGGTGGTACTCGCGCTCGAGGACTTCCACCTCGGCCTCGTCGACGTTCACGATCGAGGCGGGACGGTCGCTCGGCTCGGGGACGTCAGGCGGGCCGAGCTCGGCTTCGCGCTCGAACGGCGACTTGCCCGCACCCGTCTCGAACCAGGATCGCGCCGACCACGTCATCCCGACGCGGGGCAGCCGCGCCCCCGAGCTCCGCTCTCGCGAGACTCCGAGCGCGAGCACATCGAGGCCCTCGTCTCCGGCGCGGAGCGTGTGCGCCTCCCCGGCCTCGGGGTGGACGAGGCAGTCGCCGGCGCGGACCGCGTGCGACTTGTCGTCCTGCAGCGACAGGCCCGAGCCTGCGAGGACGTAGAACGTCTCCTCGTCGTGGGCGTGCACGTGGAGCGGCGTCGAGAACCAGCCCGGCTGCACCTGGATCCTCCGGACGCCCACGTCGACGCAACCGAGCGCGGACGCCAGGAAGGTCCAGTCCGCGCGCAGGTGTCCGACCTCGACCTTCCGCGGGTCGACGTCGGCCAGGTTGACGACAGGCTTCGGCTCGTCCATCACCGGAACATATCGCGCTCGGGCGGCATGACGAGCTCCCGGCCCGAACCCTCCCCCGCCACGTCGAGCCCGCGCACGACGGCGGCCGCGACACCCGAGGTCTTGCCGCGGACGAGCTCGGCCGCGGCCGCGATCTCGTCGGCGACCGCGACGACGGTGGAGCGCAGCTCGTAGCCGTTGGCGTCGCGGCGTCCGCGCCAGTCCTCGACCGGCCGCAGGCCGGCGACCCCGATCGCGACGTCCACGATGCCCGTCCGCCAGGGCCGGCCGAACGAGTCGCTGACGATCACGCCGACGTCGTGGCCGGTCCGCCGGCGCAACGTGCGCCGGATCGCCGCTGCGGACGCGTCGGGGTCGAGGGGGAGCAGGACGAGCATGTCGGGCCCCGGTGCGTTGGAAGCGTCGACGCCCGCCGACGCGCAGACGAACCCGTGCGGCGTCTCGGAGATCACGAGCGGCGCGCGCGTGCGGACGACCCGCGTCGACTCGCGAAGGATCACCTCGAGCTGGCGCGGATCGTGGTCCGCGGCGAGCTCGCGCGCCCGGTCGGACGCCTCGACGTCGTCGAGACGCACGACGCGGCCCTCGGCTTTGGACACCGCCTTGTGCGAGACGACCACGATGTCCCCCGGCTCGAGCTCGACCCGTGTCGCGATCAGCTCGCCAAGGTCGTCGCCCTCGACGATCTCGGGCAACCCTTCGACCGCGAAGATCCGGAGCTCAGGCACTCGCGAGGACCGTCTCGGCAAGCGCGACCGCGGAGGCCTCGTCGTCCATCACCGTCTTAGCGACGACCGGGCGCACGCCCTGCAGTTCGACTGCCGCGGCCCCGTCCGCGTCGGACTCGTCGAAGACGAGCGCGTCGACGACGTCCGGGTAGCACGTCGCGACGCGGCCGGGATCGGTGCCGCCTGCGAGGTGCTCGAGCATGCGGTCGGCGGGCCCCTTGATCGCGCGACCGCCGACGAGCGGGCTGACCGCGATCGCCGGCACGCGCCGCCGCGCGAGCGCCGCGCGAACCTCGGCGACGGCGAGGATCGGCCAGATGCTGATGAATGGGTTGCTGGGGCAGATCACGATCAGCTCGGCCTGCTCGATCGCCTCGACCACGCCCGGTGCCGGCGTGGCCGCCTCCTCGCCCTCGAAGCGCACGCGGTCGACCAGGTCGCGGTGGCGGCGGCCGACGAACCACTCCTGGAACGGAAACGAGCCGGCCGGCGTGTCGACCCAGGTGCGCAGACGGTCGTCGGTCGCGGGGAGGAGCGTGGCCTCGATACCGAGCGCGGTCGCAAGTCGCACCGTCACCGCCGAGAGCGGCTCGCCGGCGGCGAGCGCCTGCGTCCGCACGAGATGGAGCCCGAGGTCCCGGTCGCCGAGCATGAACCAGCCCTCGCCGCCGAGCCGCTTCGCCTCCTCGAACGCGACCCACGTCTCGTCCGCCCGCCCCCAGCCGCGCTCCTCGTCGGCGATCCCGGCGAGCGCGTAGAGGATGCTGTCGAGGTCGGGCGAGACGTGCACGCCGAGCACCTCGACGTCGTCGCCGACGTTCCCGACCACGGTCACGCCCGCGGGATCGGTCGCCCGCACGAGCCCGCGCAGGAAGCGCGCCCCGCCGACGCCGCCCGAGAGCGCCACGATCCGCCTCATGTCCGGACCCTACCGACGAGAATGGCGGTGGAACGATGGACACGAGCCGCTTCGCAGCCGAGCTTCCCAGGCTCTTCGAGGACTACCCGCGCTCCGAGCATCCGCGCGGACAGCGGTTCGACGACCTCGTCGACGGCATGCCCAACCTGGCGACCGAGAACACGCTGGCCCTGATCAACCTCGCCGCCTCGTGCCTCGGGCCGGGCGAGAGCTACGTCGAGGCGGGGACGTACATGGGCGCGAGCCTGATCGCCGCCTCACGCGGCAACCCCGGCATCGACCTCGTGGCGATCGACAACTTCCAGTTCGGGCCGATGACGGTCGCCGGCCGCGCGCTCCCGGCGGCGAACCGCGGCGCGTTCGAGGCGAACCTGGAGCGCTTCGACGTCCATCCGACGGTGTTCGAGGGCGACACGCTGGAGCTGCTCCGTGGCGAAGTGCTGAAGGGCCGGATGGTCGGCGTCTACTACTACGACGCGTGCCACGACTACGAGCCGCAACTCGAGGCGCTCAGGCTCGTCGAGCCGTTCCTGGCCGCCGAAGCGCTGCTGATCGTCGACGACAGCGACTGGGACGAGGTGCACAAGGCCGTGCACGACTACCTCGCGACGCAGCCGCAGGCCCGTCTCCTCGAGGAGGTCGCAGGCGCCGGCGGCGATCAGAACTGGTGGTGGGACGGGATGGCCGTGCTGGCCTGGGGCGGCGCCGAAGTAGCGAAGACGCGCGACTCCTAGGCTGCTGGTCGGGCCGACGTCTTCAGAAGAGCCACGCGTATCGAGCTTCCGCGGAGCCGTGGCTTCGCCGCGGCGGAGCTCAGGCCGCAGGAAACGTGGACACGCGGGGGAAGGGGGCTCACGGGGGAAACCGGCTGTTTCCTCCGTGTACTAGTAGGCCTGCGCGCCGCCCGGGCCGGATGTGCGCCACTCGTCCAGGTCGAACCAGTGCGAGCCGCGAAGCGCCTCGACGACCTTCGGTTCCGTGTGCGGCGAGTAGAACACGTGCTTGTCGGGGTCCGCGCAGACGTTCACCTCGTCCTGCGGCACGTCGCCGAGCTCGACCAGCACGTCGGACGAGAGCCCGAGTTCGCGAATGGTGAAGTGCTTGAACTGGAGCTCCGGCGCGAGCTCCATCAGGTCGGGCCAGTCAGGGCAGGTCCTCGAACTCATTCCACGTCCATTCAAGCAGGCGCGTCTAGCGACCAGTGCGCGTCGAAACTGACGAGGCCCGCCTCGCCGTTGGTCGGATAGACGACGAAGCGCGCGGCGTCGTCGAGCCAGTGGTAGAGGTGCGCTCCGGACGCGTCGGCGAGCTCGAAGCGGAAGCGGAAGCGTCCGTCGGCGAGCGGCAGCCCGTCGATCTCGAGCCGCAGCGTGTGCTCGGTCCGGTCATCGTTCCAGCCGAGCTCGGCGGTGTTCTGGACGCCGCCGCCGAGCTGCAGGCCGGCCGCGTCGTGGAGCTCGTACGAGAGCCGCGGCGCGGCGACCGGCTGCGCAGAGACGATGCGGAGCACGACCGCGAGCGTCTCGCCGGGCGAGAACTGGTTTCGCTCCTCCCCGTCGGCGCCGAGCAGCGTCGCCTTGACGATCCGCACCTCGCCGCTGCCGTACTCGGAGAGGCCCGCGCCGCGCTCCTCCGGATCGCGTTCGTCGGCGAGCTGGGCGTGGTAGCGCGTGATCGCCTCGCGCACAGGCCCGTCGAAGACGAGTCGCCCTTCGCGGAGCAGCACGGCGCGCGTGCAGAGCCGCTCGACCGCCGCCGCGTCGTGGGAGACGAACACGATCGTCCCGCCGCGCTGCTTGAACTCGTGGATCTTGCCGAAGCACTTGCGCTGGAACTCCTCGTCACCGACGGCGAACACCTCGTCGAGGAGGAGCACGTCGACCTCGAGGTGCGCGGCGACGGCGAAGCCGAGGCGCATGACCATGCCCGACGAGTAGGTGCGGACGGGCAACTCCATGAACCGCTCGAGCTCGGAGAACGCTTCGATCTCGGCCATGTGCCGACGGATGACCTCCCGCTTGAGCCCGAGGATGGAGCCGTTCAGGTACACGTTCTCACGGCCGGTGAACTCCGGGTGGAAGCCGGCGCCGAGCTCGAGCAGGCTGCCGATCCGCCCGCCGACCGCAACGCGGCCGTCCGACGGCTTGATGATCCCGGAGACGATCTTGAGCAGCGTCGTCTTCCCGGACCCGTTGCGGCCGATCAGCCCGACCGCCTCGCCGGGCTCGACCGCGAAGGACACGTCGGTGAGCGCCTCGACGTCCCGTCCCCTGGCGCGACCGCGCGCGACCAGCATCTCCTTGAGCGTGCGAACGGGTTGCGGGTAGACGCGGAAGCGGCGGCTGACGTGGTCGACGTCGATCGCGCCCCGAGCCGTCGCCGTCTCGCTCATCGTGCCGAGAGTAGCGCGGCCACCTGCTCGCGCAGACGTTCTACGCCGACGGCTTGAGTGCGAGCGACTCCTCGGCCCACGACACGAGCAGCGGGAAGGTCTCGAGCCAGCGCCCCCCGAGCGCGTCCTCTCGGCCGCGGGCGAAGGCGGTGCCGGGGATCCAGGCGAACTTGAGCGCCGTCGCGGCGAGGAACGCGTAGCGCAGTTCGTCCGAATCGACCGCGAGCCCGCTCGCCACGAGGCCGTCGAGGTAGCCGTCCCACACGGCATCGCGCAACTCCGGGCCCTGCCCGACCGGCACGAACCCGTCGAAGATCGTGTCGGGAACGAGGTTGCCTGCGTCCAGGCCGAGGGCGCCCAGGCCGCAGTACGCCCAGTCGATCACGATCGCCTCGTCCTCTCCGAAGATGTTGGAGGGGTAGAAGTCGAGGTGGCAGAACGTCTGCGGCGCCGCCTCGACCGCGGCGAGGATCTCCTCGCGTCGGGCCCAGATGTGCTGGACCTCCGCCGCGAACGGCCCGTCGCGGTAAGGCTCGATCCAACGCGCGCGGAGATCGAGATAGGCGCGGAACCAGCCGCGGCTCAGCCAGGCGGCCTCGGGCGGCGCCGCGGCCATCCGCCCCTGCATCCGGCCGAGCTCGAAGGCGATCCGCCGAAGCCGTTCGAGCGTCCACTCGGGATGGGCACCGACGTCCTCGAGCCACAACGCGATGCTCCCGTCCGGCCGCTCCGCGCAGAGCCGGCAGCGCGGCGCACGCAGCCCCGGGCCGAGCGAGTCGAGCAGGCCCGAGCCGTAGACGAGCGGCTCGCGCCGCCAGTAGTAGGGACTCGACTCGTCTTCCGAGGACGGCCAGCGCTCGTGCCCATCCGGATCGTGGCGGACGAGCTTCAGGATCGCACTGTCCTCTGCGGTGCGAACGCGCCAGACTCCTGCGGTCGCCGCGGGCGTCGCATCCCCGAGCGGCTCGACTGCCGTGACGGTCCCGCCGCCGAAGACGGTGTCGACCTCCTCGGGCGGGAGCTTCAAGAGCGGCCGGGCGTCTACTCGCGAACCAGCGTGACCAGGCGCGTCAGCACGTCCGGGTCGGTCTGCGGCAGCACGCCGTGGCCAAGGTTGAAGACGTGGCCCGGGCGGCCGTTGGCGCGGCGGAGCACGTCGCGCGCGGCCGCCTCGGTGCGCTGCCACGGCGCGAGCAAGGCGGCGGGGTCGAGGTTCCCCTGGATCCCGCGCTCGTCCCCGATCTCCTCCCAGGCGCGGTCGAGATCGACCCGCCAGTCGACGCCGATCACGTCGCCGCCCGCCGCAGCCATGCGGCCGAGCAGGCCGGCGGTGCCCGTGCCGAAGTGGATCGTCGGAACGTCGAGCGCGGCGAGGATGCGCGCGGAGTACGGTGCGACGTGCTCGTCGTAGTCGGCCGGCGAGAGCACGCCGACCCACGAGTCGAAGAGCTGGACGACGCCGGCGCCGGCCCCCACCTTGGCCCGGACGTAGCCGGTGAACGCGTCGGCGAGCTTCTCCATCAGCGCGTGCCAGACGGCGGGCTCCCGGTACATCAGTGTCTTGACGGCGACGAAGTCCCGGCTCGGCTTCCCCTCGACGAGGTAGCCAGCAGCCGTGAACGGGCCGCCGCAGAAGCCGATCACGGCCTTCTCGGGCGGGAGCTCGGCGCAAACGAGGCGCACCGCTTCGAGCACGGGTGCGAACGCGTCGGGCTCGGGGATGCGCAGCCGCTCGACGTCGGCCGCCGTCCGGACCGGGTGGGCGATCACCGGCCCGACTCCCTCCACGAGCTCGAGCTCGACCCCCATGGCGGCGACCGGGGTCATGATGTCCGCAAACATGACCGCCGCGTCCACGTCGTGGCGGCGGACGGGCTGGAGCGTCACCTCCGCGCAGAGCTCCGGGGTCTCCGCGACCTCGAAGAACGAGTGGCGCTCGCGCAGCGCGCGGTACTCCGGGAGCGACCGGCCTGCCTGCCGCATGAACCACACCGGCGTGCGCTCGACCGGCTCGCGGCGGCAGGCGCGGACGAGGAGCGGTTCCGGCTCTGGCACGAACCTAGACTAGTGCGGTGCCCGGCCCCCTCGTCGCACGCTGGCTGACCTGGATGCTCGACGAGCCGCGGGCCGGGGCTCTCGGCGCTGCGCGCGTGGAGATCGAGAACGCCGGCACCGCGACCTGGCGCGAGGACGTCTCGTGCTCGTACCACTGGCTCGACGGGCTCGGCAACCCGATCGTCTGGGACGGCATCCGCACGCCGCTCCCGGGCCACGTCGCGCCCGAGGAGCGCGTGACGCTCCGCATCGCCGTCCGCGCGCCGATCCCGCCGGCCTCCTACCGCTTCGCGCTCGACCTCGTCGCCGAGCACCGCGCCTGGTTCGCCGAGCTCGGCCCCGAGGGGCCCGAGGAGGAGCTCGAGGTACGGCCGCGGGTCGAGGCGGAGCGCCTCGAGGACGTCGCCGAGGTGCACGTGCCGGAGGGCTGGGAGCTCTCCCCCGGCTCGACGGCAGTAGCCCTGGCCGCCCATGCCGAGGGGTACGCGGTCGTCGCGCCGTCGATCGAAGCGCCGCGCCACCTGCGACGCGCGCTCGAGCCGTGGAGCGAACGGGAGGGTCGCGATCCCGGCTTCCGGGAGCGGCTGCTCTGCCCGTCGGTGCTGCGCGGGGTCGAGGTGGAGCGGCTCGCGAACGTCGAGGGCCTGCCCGCGTTTGCGGCCCCGCCCGACGAGCCGTGGATCTACGACGGCCGTGTCGTCGTCAGACCCGGTCGCTAGAAGCGGTCCAGGGCGCCTGTCCGCCGGCCTTCGCGCTCGAAGAGCACGACGAGCACGAGACCGACGGTCAGATAGACGGCGCCGATCGCGACTTCCTTTCCGAGCAGGCCTGTGATCGAGCTCAGATCTGCGCCGGATGCGACCGAGCGCGCGGCCTCGATGCCGTGCGTGAGCGGCACGAACGACGATGCGCGCTGCACGACTTCCGGCAGGCGGTCGAGCGGCACGTTCGCCCCCGAGACGATCAGCAGTCCACCTGCGATCACGTCGGCAAAGAGGCCCACCGATCGTCCCCGGAGGCCGAGGGACCCGATGCAGAGGCCGAGTCCGGCGCAGGTGAAGCAGCTCGCGAGCAGCGCGAGCGTCAACGCCACGGCCTCGGTCTCACCGACATGCACGCCGAGGATCGCAGCGCCGGCGACGAAGGAGACGATCGCGACCATGAAGCCCGTCAGAACGGTGGGGACAGCCCGGCCGGCGTACAGCACCAGTCGGTTGGCGGGCGAGGCGAGCAGAACGGGCAGGGTCTGGAACCTCCGCTCACCGCCGATCGCCTGGCCCATGCCGAACATGGCCGCGACGGACGCGGCGCAGAACGTGTTCCCGATCAGGAAGAACGAGTCCGAGGCGACCCCCGCCGAGCGGCCGAGGTAGGCGAAGAAGATGATCTGGGCGACGGGATAGACGACGAGGATCGGGATGAACACGTACGGGTTGACCCATCCGAAGAGGGCGCGAAAGCTCGTCATGCCACAGGAGAAGAAGACACGGAGGTCGTTCATGCGAGGCGGAGGCTGGCGCGGCTTCGTGCGAGCCGCTCGAAGTAGGCGAGACAGACGAGCGAGATCGCCAGATAGGCAACGCTGACGGCCGCACACATCCCGATCGACGACCAGGGGGAGCCGCCGAATGCCGCCTCCTTGAGCGCGCGGAAGCCCCAGGTCGGCGCCAGGATCCAGGAGATCGGCCCGATCCAGGCGGGCAGCAACGAGAGCGGGAAGAGCAGGCCGGTCACGATCCAGACCGGGTACTGCATCGCGATCCCTAGTGCGAACGCCGACCGATAGAGGACGAACGTCGCCGCGGTGATCAGCCCGAGCAGACCGATCGCGATCACGCAGGCCGGCAGGGCGACGGCGAACGCGAGCGGGTCGTCGATCGTGACCGGGATGCCGAACAAGAGGCGGCCCCAGACGATCGTGACCACGAGGCCGTAGACCCCGAACGCGCCGGACGCGATCATGATCGGGCCGATCGTGGCGACGAGAGGCACGGGAGCGGCGACGAGCAGCTCGAGCGTGCCGAACACCCGCTGGTTGTCGAGCGCGCCGCCGGCGCCGACGACGACCTGCGCCCACATCATCATCACCGCGGTCCCGAGCGCGGCCGAGAACAGGAGCTGCGGGCTCTCCGTCGCGTCGAGCAGGTAGAAGGCGATCGACGCGAGGACGACCGGCCAGACGAGCATCGCCGAGATGTCGAAGCCGGAGCGCATCAGCTGCAGCAACTGGAGCCGCACGCCGGTGACGAAGACGCGGATCATGCCTCTTTGACCAGCTCGACGTAGGCGTCCTCGAGCGTCGGCTCGCGCGACACGACCCTCCCGACCGTCGTGCCTTCGAGCACCCCGAGCAGCGGCTGGACGAGCGACGCACCGGTCGCCGCCTGGACGATGATCACCTGCGCCTGGTCGCGGGTCTCGACCGACACCGACGCAACACCCGGGAGCGAACGCAGCTGGTCGAGCTTCCGCTCGTCGACGCCGTACGTCTCGATCTCGATCACGGTCCGGTCGACGAGCGCGGCCTTCAACGCCGACGGCGCTCCTTCGGCGACGATCGCGCCGCCCGTGATCACCGCGACGCGCTGACAGAGCTCGTCGGCCTCGAACATGTAGTGCGTCGTGAGCAGGATGGTCTTGCCGGCAGCCTGGAGACCGGCCACCATCTCGCGTAGCTCACGGGCGCCGACCGGGTCGAGGCCGATCGTCGGCTCGTCGAAGAAGACGACCTCCGGGTCGTGGAGGATGCCGCGGGCCACGTGGAGGCGCTGCCGCATCCCGCGCGAGTACGTCTCGACGCGCTCGCGCTCGCGGCCCTTCAGTCCGACGAGCTCGAGCAGCTCGTCGATCCGGCGGTTCTTGTCCCGGATCGGGACCTTGTAGACGTCCGCGAAGAACCTGAGGTTGTCGAGGGCCGAGAGGCGGTCGTAGAGCCCGCGGTCGCCGCCGAACACGTAGCCGATCCGGCCGCCGCAGCTCGCCGGTGCTGCGTGGCCGGATCGAGCCCGAGCACGCGGGCCGAGCCCGACGTCGGGAGGAGCAGCGTCGTCAGGATCTTGATCGTCGTCGTCTTCCCGGCACCGTTCGGGCCGAGCAGCCCGAAGAGCTCGCCGGGCTCGACCGAGAAGCTGACGCCGCGCAGCGCCTCGACCTCCTTCGTGCCGCGCTTGAAGGTGCTCGTACGCGAGCGATAGACCCGCCGCAGCTCCTCGACCTCGATCGCGCCCACCAGGCTGACGCTAGACGAATCCGGTAAGGAATCCGTGCGACGGCGGGTGCGTCAGAGCTCGACTGCGATGCGGTCGTCGACGCGGCTGAAGACCCAGGCGCCGAAGGCGAGCGCGGCGGCCGTGACGCCGATCGTGTAGAGCACGTCGGTCCAGTGCGGCAGCGTGCCCGCGTAGAGCGGCGCGCGGATCGCCTCGATCGGCGGCGTGATCGGGTTCCCCCAGCGCAGGATCTCCTGCAGCGTCGGGTGCTGGTCGAACTGGTCGAACGTCCACAGGACCGGCGTGAGGAAGAACCAGGGCAGGAGCGCGGCCGAGATCAGATGCTCGACGTCCCGGAAGATGACGTTCGCGGACGCGATCGCGAGTGCGAGCCCGGCGACGAGGCCCACGATCAACACCGCGAGCGGAATCGCCGTCCACATCACGCCCCGCACGCGCGGAAGCACGATCAGGTCGATCACGAACAGCACCACGAGCATCGCCGCGAAGGCGACGAGTTGCGTCGCGACCGTCGAGAACGCGACGAGCTGGCGCGGGAAGCGCACCTTCCGGATCAGCTCCGAGTAGTCGACCATCGCGCGCGACGCCTGCTGCAGCGACGTCGCGAAGAACACCCAGACGGTAAGCCCGGAGAGCAGGTACAGCGGGTAGTGGTCGATCGTCTTGACGACCTGCCAGAGCACCGAGAACAGCAGCAGATAGACGCCCATGAGGATCAGCGGATTGGCGAGCGACCACGCGACCCCGAGGACCGAGCCCTTGTAGCGGGCACGGAAGTCACGCCGGAACAGGCTCCCGAACAGCTCGCGGTACGTGACCAGATCGAGGTAGACGCTCACGCGTGCCCCTCGCCGGCGTCGGCTCCCGGCCGGCAGAGCCTGCCTCCACCGGCGCCTGACGCCGCTGTCGGCACAGTGCTCTCCGGGACCGTATTACCCATACTGCTCCCTCCGGCCCCGCACCGACAGCGGCGCCCGAGGAACACGCGTTGCAGGCACGTCGCACACGACATGAGTGTAGGAGGCGCGTCCGAAAGCGCGTCTAGACAAGCGGTTGCGCGGCCGCGAACCTGGACGGATGCGGTCCCTCCTGCTGGTCACGATGCTGGCTCTGGCGCTTCCGGCCGGCGCGGCCCCAGCCGGCGCGCCGCCCGCCCAGCTGTTCGTCTTCGCATACGACACGGCGCCGGGCGCGACGGCCGAGACGGACGTCGATCTCTCGCTGAACGGCGCGGCCGGCGTCGTGACGGAGGAGGTCCCGGCCGGCTATCGGCTCGACCTCTCGGCGGCGCCCGGCACCGTCGTGGGCTCGGCGATCGTCCGCGCTCCGGAGCCGGTCTCGGCGAGCCTGCTCGCGGCCGATCCGGCGTCGTTCGCGGCTGACGGCTGCGCGGTCGGCCGCCACGCTGCAGTGTGGACGGCCGGAGCGCTGACCGTCTTCGTCGATCCGATCGACGGCGCGTACCGGCTCACCTTCTGCCCACCCGGTCAGGCGGTGGACGTCGACCTCGATCTCGAGGGCGTGCTCACCAACCCGATCGCGCCCGGTCTGACCACCTGGCGGGCGTTCGTCTCGACCGGCGACCACACCGTCGAGACCAGAAGCGTGGTCGGCATCCCGCAGACGCTCGGCTTCCGCGCGCGGTTCGCGGGCCGACTCGTCCTGCGTGGCCGGCTCGTCTCGGCAGGCGCGCCGCGGCGCGGAGTCACTGTGCACTTCGCCATTGCGACGAGGGCCGACATGAGCGACGCCCGCGACCTCGGCGCGGCCCGCACGCGGGCCGACGGCACCTACGCCCTCGCGCTCCCGTTCGCGCGCACGCGCGTGAGGCAACACCTGACTCTGATCGCCTACGTGAACTTCTACGCCGGCCCGTGCGCGGTGCCCGCCGCCGGCTGCACGGCGCAGTCGACCGCGCCGCCGCCCGCCGAGCTCGCGTCGCTCACGATCCCCGCGCGCTGAGCCGTCCCGGCGCGGGCGAACAGAGGCCCGCGCCGGACTAGGCCGCAAGGGTAAGTCGGCACGGGCCGTCTCAGCTATACCTCTGTCGAGATTCCTGAAACGGGAGCGTAAGTGGCCGGGCCGGCGACTCATGCGACCAACGGCGCTCGCAAGATGGTCGAGAACGTGGCCGCAGCCGTGTCCCTCCACTTCATGCACTACAACTTCTGCCGTGTCCATGAGTGCGGCTCGTACGAGCCTCGTCACACGGCGGGCGATTCGACCTGGCCCGGCACCGACGCTCCTCCTAAACATTCACCTAACAGGGCATCAGTAGCGTTCATGCTCGTGCCGCTGTCGACCGAGGAGGAGGCGGCGCGGTGAGCGCGATCATCTGTGTCGTCGCCGCGCCGGTCGCCGCGCTCACGATCTGGGGGCTCCTGCGCTCGCCGGTCGCCGCACGCTTCATCGCGGCGCCGAGCGGCGACCGCTGGCGCGTCCGCGCAACGCCGACCCTCGGCGGCGTCGGCATCTTCGCCGGCTTCGCCGTCGCCGTCCTGCTGGCCGTCGCGGCGCGAGCCGTGGGCGGCAGCTCCGAGCTCTTCGGCATCCTCGGCGGCGCCGCGATCGTCTTCGGGGCCGGGCTGCTCGACGACCTGCGCTCGCAGCGCGCCCTCGTCAAGCTGGCCGCGCAGGTGGGCGCCGCGGCGGTCGTCCTCGCAGCCGGCCTCCGCGTCGAGATCGTCTCCAACGGCATCCTCGCAGCCCTCCTCGGCGGGCTCTGGCTCGTCGGGATGACGAACGCGTTCAACCTCCTCGACAACATGGACGGCCTGGCCGGCTCGCTCGCCGTCGTCGCCGCCACGTTCTTCGCGATCGACGCCGTCTACCTGCACAAGGAGAGCCTCCTGCTCGTGCTCTCGCTGTCGATCGGGTGCGCCGCGCTCGGCTTCCTGCCCTTCAACTTCCGCCCGCACAAGCCCGCGGCGGTGTTCATGGGCGACTCGGGCAGCCAGGTGCTCGGGTTCGTCCTCGCCGCGCTGGGCCTGGCGACGAGCTGGAAGGTGGCCGAGTCGACCGTCGCGACGCTGCTCCTGCCGCTGCTCATCCTCGCCGTTCCGATCCTCGACACCGCGCTCGTCACCACGGTCCGCGTGGTCGAGGGGAGGTCGATCGCGCAGGGCGGCCAGGACCACACGTCGCACCGGCTCGTCCGCGGCGGCCTCGGCGAGAAGAGCACCGTCATCCTGCTGACGGCGGTCGCGGCCGGGCTCGGCGCCTCGAGCCTCGCCTACTCGGCGATCGGCAACCCGCGAATCACGCTCGTCGGCGTCCTCGTCAGCTTCGTCCTGCTCGTCCAGTTCGCCGGCTTCCTCACCGACCTCGACCGCGGCGATCCGGACGCGGCGGACGGGACGGTACGGCTGCGCAAGATCCTCCTGAACCCGCGCCGCCTGATCGAGGTGCTGGTCGACTTCGTGCTGATCAGCGTCGCGTTCGGGGTCGCCTACCTCCTGTTCACGACCGGCGACGGGACGACGAACCAGAAGCACATCTTCCTCGTCTCGCTGCCGGTGATCCTGGCGTGCCGCTACATCGCCTTCATCGCCTTCGGGCTCTACAGCGGCGTCTGGCGCTTCGCCGGCGCGCGCGAGGCGGCGGCGATCACCGCCGCAGTCGTCATCTCGGGACCGATCGCGGTCGGGATCATCTGGCTCAGCTTCGGGCCGCTCGGCGACTTCCCGGCCAGCATCTACGTCGTCGACGGGCTCTTCTGCATCGGACTGATCGGCGCCTCGCGCTTCGGCGAGCGGGCGCTCTTCCACGCGCTCGGCGCAGTCAAGGACCGCGAGGCGCGGCGGCGCACGCTCATCGTCGGCGCGGGGCGCAGCGGCCGCAGCCTCCTCCGCGAGCTGCGCGAGACGCCGGGCGAGCACGTCGTCGGCTTCGTCGACGACGACCCGCGCCTGCGCCGCCGCCGGATGCAGGGCGTCCCCGTCCTCGGGGGCCTCGACGAGATCGACCGCGTGCTCTCGGAGGCCCACGCCGACGTCGTCCTCGTCACGATCCCGCACGCCGCGCGCGAGCGGCTCGACGCGGTCGTCGCCGGCTGCGAGCGGGCGGACGTCTCCTGCCGCTTCGTCCGCCGGGAGGTCGATCTCGATCCGGTCGCCGTCATGGGGGCAGGCGTCGAGTGACGGACGGCGCCGCCGGCGCCGAGGCGATGGAGCAGCCCCCGCGGACCTGGTTCGACCGGGTCTACGGGGCGATCCCGCTCGCCACGGCCTTCGTCGCGCTGCTCGCGCTGTACGCCTGGGAGGCGGCCCGGCACACGTCGCCGTGGCTGTTCACGGACGAGCTCGAGCTGACCCAGATCTCTCGCGCCGTCGAGGCGACCGGCCACGGTGCCCGGCGCGGCGACCCGTACTTCTGGCAGACGCTCTACACCTGGCTGATCGCACCCGCCTGGGCGATCACGTCGACGACGCTCGCGTACGCGGTCGTGAAGTACATCGGCGTCGTGACGATGACGCTCACGCTCTTCCCGACCTACTTCCTGGCGCGAACGGTCGCGTCGCCGCGCGCGTCGATGTTCGCGGCGGTCGGCACGGCGGCGGTGCCCGCACTCGTGTACGCGCCGATGATCCTCGAGGAGCCGCTCAGCTACCCGTACGCGGCGCTCGCCTTCCTCACGTTCGCGACGGCGCTCGCGCGGCGCACGAAGTTCTGGATCGCGGCGGCGATCGTGCTTTGCCTCGTGGGCGGCTTCATCCGCGGCGAGCTCGGCGTCTTACCCGTCGTCCTCGTCCTCGCGGCCGGGCTGTACGCGCTGTCGAGCGAGGCGGCGCGCCGCTGGCGGTCGCAGTTCACGGCCTGGGACTGGGTCGGGGCGATCGTGCTCGGCATTGGGGCCGTGATCGTCTTCAGCGGGCTCGTCGGCAAGTTCTCGCAGAGCTGGGCGATCGCTACCGGGCACTACCAGGGACGGATGCTCGACTACGGCCTGCAGGCGGTCGGGGCGCTGACGATCGGGCTCGGACTCCTGCCCGTCGTCGCGGCCATCGCCACGCTTGCGACCTCGAAGGGCGACGAGCGAACGCCGACGCCCGAGCGCCGCGCGTTCACGAGCCTGTTCGTCGCGGCTGCCGTCGGCTTCGGCGTCTACACCGCCGTCAAGACCGCCTACCTGTCCACGGTCGCGTTCACGCGCGTCGAGGAGCGGAACCTGATCTACCTCGTCCCGCTGCTGTTCGTCGGGACGGCGCTCTGGATCGACCGCCCGCGCGTCCGCTGGGTGCCGCTCGCCGCCGCCGTGGGCTTCGTCGCCTACCTGATCGTGGCGACGCCGTACCAGCTGACGACCGTTCCGGCGAGCGACTCGCCGGGCGTGGCGATCGTGCAGATGGCGAACCGCAACCTGTCGTTCGCGCACGGAGGGATCGAACGGGCGCTGATCGTCGCGCTCGTGCTCGCGGTCGCGCTGATCGTAGCGCCAAGGCTCCTGCGCGGAAGGCGGCGGGCCGCGAACGCCGTCGTCGCGGTGGCCTCGCTCCTCGTCCTCGCCTGGTGCCTCGCGGGCCAGATCTCCGCGGCGAACTACTCGAACAACGAGTCGCAGGCGCTCGTCAGAAACTACCCACGCCCGCTCGACTGGCTCGACCAGCTCACGCACGGCAAGCCGACGCTCTACCTCGGCCAGAACCTCAACTCGGGAACCGATCTCGGGATCTGGCTGACCGAGTTCTGGAACCGGTCGCTCAGGTACGTGTGGTCGGTCGACGGCTCGGCACCGGGTCCCGGTCCGACGCAGACACCGAACACGACCGCGGATGGGCGGCTCTATCCCGTCGCCGACGTTGACTACGTGCTGGCCGAGAAGGGCGTCGTGCTCGACGGCACCGTCGTCGGACACCCGTCGCAGACGGGCCGCTGGGTCCTCTACAAAGTCAGGAAGCCGATCCGGTACGCGTACAACCAGACCGGCGTCTTCGACGACGGTCAGACGGGGTGCAGCCTGGCGCCGTGCCCGGTGGCAAAGAGCGCCTACAACCGCTTTTCGACGCCCGGCGACCGGCCGGGGTACGCCGTGGTCGACGTGTCTCGTGTGTCGGCCTGCGGGGCGCCCGTCCCGCCGGCGGGCATCCGGGTCACGATCGGGACGCTCGTCGAGGGGGCCGACAAGCAGCCGCACATCGGGCACGTGACCGACGTCGAGCGCTGGACGCTCCGGATCGGCTCGGCACGCCGCTTCGTCCTGCCGTCGCCGCCGCCGCCGTTCCGAGTCGAGGTACGGATCGCACCCACGTACGCGCCGCTGACGTTCGGAGGCTCCGACCAGCGCCTGCTCGGCGGCCAGGTCGGCTACAGCTTCTCGCTCAGGCCGGTGGCGCAGAGCGTGACGCCGCCACCATGTAGCTGAACCGGAAGCGGAGCGCGAGCCGGGCGAGCGGCCCCGAGCGCTCCGCAGCCCGGAGCGTGGCGGCGAGCGGCCGCGCGAGCGAGACTCGCTGCGGGCTGAAGAACGGCTGCAGCTCGACGTGTCCGAGTCCCGCGGCCGTGAGGTCGACGCACACGTCCTCGACCCGGTACTGCCGCGGATTCAGATCGAACACGAGCTTCTTCTCCGTGTACGACGCGACGTGTCGGAAGAATGCCCGCCGGTCCCGCGCGTAGTAGATCGCGCGGAAGCACGTCGTGGCCTGGACCGGCGTCGGTGGGACGACGTCGTTCAGATCGCCCTCGAGGACCTCGGCGCGCGTCCCCACGCGACGCCGCGCCGCATCCGCCATCGGGCCCGAGAGGTCGACGCCCACATAGCGAAGCCCGGCGTCGAGGAGCGGACCGGCGAGGCCGGCGTCGCCGCAGGCGAGGTCGAGCACCGTGTCACCCGGCTCGAGCGCCGGCCCGAGCGCGAGGACCAGCTCGGCGCGATGCCGCAGGTACCCGGCCGAGTCGGCGTACTGCTCGTCGCTCCAACCCTCGGCGGCGACGTCGTACTTCCCGGTCCCGGTCATCGCCGCGCGCGCAACGTCTCCGGGTGCTTGCGGACGAAGCGGATCATCCCGCTCCAGTGCCAGAGCGTCCGGCGCGTCAGGAACCGGTGGTCTGTGAGCGCGTCCCAGCGGTGACGGACGACGGCGGCCGGCACGTACCAGCGCTCCCAGCCCAACCTGGCGAGCCGGTAGCAGAAGTCGATCTCCTCGCCGTACATGCGGAAGCCCTCGTCGAAGCCGCCGACCTCGTCGAACGCGGCCCGCCGGATGAGCAGGAACCCGCCGAGCATCCAGTCCGCGGGGACGGGCTCGGTCGGCCGCTCGTCGAGGAGGTAGTGCTCGCGCTGATGCTCGAGCGGGGGGAACACCCGGCGGAGCGGCGTGCGGCGAACGAGCGTGCCGCCGACCGTCGGGAACCGCCGGCGTGACGGCTGCCAGGTGCCGTCCGGATCGAGCATCTGCGGCCCGGCCGCGCCGCAGCGCGGATGGGCGGCCGCGAAGTCACGCAACGCGGAGACGGCGTCCGGCTCGGCAACCGTGTCCGGGTTGGCCACGAGCAAGAGCTCGCCGCTCGTCGCGGCGGCGCCCGCGTTCACGTTCGCGGCGAAGCTGAGCGGCCTCGGCTGCTCGATCACGCGTGCTCCGAGCGGTTCGGCGGGCGCGCTCCCCGGGAGGTTGGCGATCACGACCGCCTCGTCCACCTGGGGCATCAGGGCCGGCAGGGAGCGGGCGAGTTCCTCGCGGTGGCCGTGCGAGACGACGATCGCCGAGACCTTCATCCGAGCCCCAGCACCTCGCGGTAGACGGCGAGCGTCCGTCTCGCCGTCTCTTCCCACGAGAATTGCGCCGCCCGACGCAGGCCGGCCTCGACGAGCCGGTCGCGATCGGCGAGCGCGCGCCGGATGCCCGCGGCGAAATCGGCCGGCTCCACGAACACGGCGGCGTCACCCGCGATCTCCCGCAGCGCTGCGTCCGGCGCGGCCACGACCGGCGTACCGCTCGCCATCGCCTCGATCACCGGCAGCCCGAAGCCCTCGTACCGAGACGGCAGCACGAGCGCGGCGGCGCCGCGATAGAGCTCGACGAGCTCGGTCTTCGAGACATAGCCGCGGACGTCGGCTCCTTGCCGCTCGAGGGCGTGGACGAGCGTCGCGTCGCGGCTCGGGCCGACCACGACGAGCTTCATCCCGAGCTCGGAAGCCGCCTCGGCGGCTGCCAGCGGGTCCTTCCGGCGCTGCACGGCGCCGACGAACAGGAGATACGAGCCGGGCCCGTGCCCGCCGGGACTGAACGACGGGTCGACACCGTGCGGCGTCACGACGACCCGATCGGGGTCGAGGCCGTACAGGTCGACGACGTCGTCCTTCGTCCGCTGCGAGACCGCCAGCACGCGGGCCGCGCGGCGCACCGCGTAGGGCACGACGAGACGGAAGATCGCCCGGTCGCGCATACCCATCACGGACGGGTCGCGCTCGAACGAGAGATCGTGGACGGTCACGACCGCCGGGCACGGGCACGAGATCGGGAGCGCATGCTGGAAGTGGGCAAGCGCGGCGCCGAGCCGGCGGAGCGCGCGCGGGACGGCTCGGAGCATCCGCGCCTCCTGCATCCGCGCGGGCACGTGCACGGCCTCGATCCCGGCCGGGACGAGGTCGGGACGGCGGGTCAGCGCGGCGAGGCGAATCTCGTCGCCGGCGAGGGCGGGCAGGTGGGCGAGCAGGTTCTCGACGTACGTCTCGTCGCCCGTCCGCTGCCGGCCGAGCACGTCGGCGTCGATGACGACGACCGGGGCGCTCACGCCGCCGCCTCCCGGTAGACCTCGGCCGTGCGGCGCGCCGTCTCGGCCCAGTCGAAGTCCCGAGCGCGAGCGAGGCCCGCCTGGACGAGCTCGTCGCGCCGCCGGGCCGCCTCCTCGATCCCGGCGGCGATCGAGGCCGGGTCGAGCGGGTCGACGAGCACCGCCGCGCCTCCCGCCACCTCCTCGGTCGCGCCGCCACGTGACGTGACGACGGGCGTGCCGCTCGCCATCGCCTCGACGATCGGGATGCCGAAGCCCTCCTCGAGCGACGGATAGGCGAGGCAGCGCGCGCCGCGGTAGAGGCGCGCGAGCTCGACGTCGGAGACGCGGCCGAGCAAGCGGACACCGTCGCCGCCCGGCCGGACGTCGCCCCACCCGGTCGCACCGGCGATCCGCAGTTCGGCGCCGAGACTGCGGGTGGCCTGAGCCAGCCGTTCGAGGTTCTTGCGTGGCTCGAGCGTCCCCACGGCGAGGACATAGTCGCCGGGCTCCGCGGGGCCGTCCGGTGAGAAGAGCGCGGCGACGCCGTTCGGGACGACGCGGATCTTCCCCTCGGGCGTCGCGAGCACCTCGACGAGCTCGCGCTTCGTGTGCTCGGAGACGGCGATCACGAGCGTCGCCGTCCGCACCACCCGAGAGACACACACGCGGCTGTACTGCCGCGTCCACTGGTTGAACGTCTCCGGGCGGCGCAGGGCGGCAAGGTCGTGAACGGTAACGACGAGGGGACACGCGGTCCGGGCGAGTGGGCCGCGGAAGGTCGGGCAGTGCAGCACGTCGAGGCGCTCCCTCCGCGCCAGCCTGGGGAGGACGAGCGGGTACCAGACGGCGTCGCGGTAGACGGTCTGCACGCGGCCGCTGCCGTGGTGCGCGAGCGGCACGAGCTCGATCCCCTCCATGCCGTCGAGGCTCTGCAGGTAGCGCGCCGTGCCTGCCGCGGTCTGGTCGAGCGGCGAGACGTCGAGGCCGACCCTCATCACGGGGCTCCGGCATAGCCGGCCAGGAACGCCTTGCCCGTGTCGAGCCACGAGAAGCGCGCCGCGTGCGCCAGCCCGCGCTCGACGAGCGGCGCGGGGTCGGCGAACGCGGCCTCGATCGCAGCGGCGAACGCCTGCGCGTCCTCGGGATCGGCTCGCAGGGCCGCGTCGCCGGCGGCCTCGTCCATCGACTCGTGAGACGACGCGACGACCGGGACGCCGCTCGCCATCGCCTCGACGATCGGGATCCCGAAGCCCTCAAACCGCGACGGATAGGCGAAGACGGCGGCGCCGCGATACAGGCGCGCGAGCTCGGCGTCGTCGACGTAGCCGAGCCGGACGATGCACGGGTGGTCGAGCGTGGGCTGCTCGCCCCAGCCGGCCGCGCCCACGAGCGCGAGGCGCAGGTCGTCGCGCGCGAGCAGCTTGAACGCCGAGACGAGGACATCGAGGTTCTTCCGTGGCTCGAGCGTGGCGACGCTCAGGACGTACGGGCCGCCCAGGTCTGCCCGCTCGCCGTCCGGCCGAAAGACCGAGTCGACGCCGGGGTAGGCCACCCGCACGCGACCGGCGTCGACCCCGAGCAACTCGACGACGTCCCGCGCTGTGAAGTCCGAGTTCGCGAACACGACGTCGCAGCGACGCGCGTCCCGGTACTTGGCCGTGTGCATCGAATGCGTGCGCCCCTGCACCCACTCGGGGAAGCGCATGGGCACGAGGTCGTGGACGGTGGTCGCCCGCAAGCCCGCACGCTGGGGCGGGAACATCCAGTCCGAGTAGTGGAGCACGTCGAACGCCCCGAGGAAGCGCTCCGCGGGCGGCCAGCCGGCGCGGCTCCAGGCCTGCCGCCAGGCGTGCGCGAACGGAAGGAACTGCAGGTGCGGCTCGACCGCGATCCCGTCCAGCGCCGCAGGGATCGCCTTCTTGCCCTGCGGGCTCGTCGGCGCGAAGGCGACGATCTCGTGCTCGCCGCCCGCCGCCTCGACGAGCCCCGCCAGCGAGCCGCGGAGATAGCGGCCGATGCCCGCCCGTGGATGCGACAGCGGCGAGACGTCGAACGCGACTCTCACGAGGGCAGGTACGTGAAGCGGTTGAAGTGCACGCCGAGCGCGCGCGTGTCCGTGTTCGGCGGGCCGAGGACGACTGCCGGGACCGCGACCTGGCCGACGGTGAAGCGAACCGTGCAGCGGCCGGCGGCCGGATGCAGCGGCACGCGCATCAGCGTCTTCCCGCCGGCCGGCACGACTGCGTGGATCCTGCGGCCGGCGCTCGTGGCCGTGACGGTGTTGGGCGTCTTGAACAGGTTCGGGTCGCCCTGCAACTGCACGATCACCGTCCCGCCGGTGCAGTGGAAGCGCGTGTACGCGGCGTGCTTGCCCGACCACGTGTCCCCGTAGACGCCGGTCACGCGCGAGACCTGCCGCAGCGGCCCGTTCACGCGGTAGAGCACCATCCGCTTGTTCACGTCCTGCGCGATCACCTTGCCCTCCAGTGCGAGCGACGTGTCCGCGAGCGCGTAGCGGGCGCGAACCACGCGGCCGCCCGGGCCGACGAGGACGCCCGATGCGCGGCTGATCGTCACCGGCGTCTCCGCCAGGTCGCCGGGCAGCGGTGGGCCGGTCGCGTAGACGGTGCCGACGCTGCGGTTGAAGATCTCGTTCTCCCAGATCGTGAACTTGTCCGTGTTCCCGGTCCACACGGCCGCGACGTGCGCGCTCGAGCCGACCGTGCGGTCGATCCAGTCGCGATGGAGCGGGGGTGCCGAGATGCCGCCGTACAGGGACTCGAGCGACTGCTGGTGGTGCTTCGACTGGATCGACGCCTGCGAGACGGCGAAGTAGACGAGGACGAGCAGCGGCAGTACGAGGGCATACCGCCTTGGGATCAGCAGGAACAGCAGGCCGGCGCCCGCACAGACGAAGACGACCACGAGTCCGACGTCGTCGAGGCCCAACCCCCGCTCGACGAGCCATCCGAGCGGGATCAGCGCGATCGTGTCCGAGAGCGCGTTCAATCCGATCAGGCTCGAGTACGGCAACGCGCCCGGGAGCGCCGCCGCGACGATGATCCCCGCAGTCGCCCAGACCGTGCCGCGCGGCAACCCGCGGTCGATCCAGACGAGCAGCGCGATCACGAACAGCGGCGCGACGTAGAACATGTTCCGCTCCTCGACCCGGAACGACTGCTCGGACGCGAAGGTCGCCACCTCGAGCACGAGCCAGAAGCTGACCGCCACCGTCGCGGAGATCAGCACCTTCTCGGGCCGCGATAGCGCGCGGAGGCCGAGCGCGAGCACGAGCAGCGCCGCGAACGGCAGCACCCCGAGCGACAGGTCGAGCTCGGACACGTGGTAGAGGAACCAGCGGATCACCTCGCCGAACGAGTAGTGCGACGAGCCGGCCACCTTGTAGGCGCCGAAGATCCCGAACACGGACCGGCCGCGCGCGACCTGCTCGACCACGACGAGAACCGCGCCGATACCGACCAGCAGGTACATGAGGCGGTAGCGCCGGAACGCCTCGCGCCCGGCGAGGAGAAGCGGAGCGGTGAGGATCGCCGGGCCGAGCGCGATCGCCTGCGCGCGCGTCAGGAAGGCGAAGAGGCAGAGCCCGACGACGATCGCCGTGTTCGCAGGCGTTGGGCGGTCGATCCAGACGACGAGGGCGAGGACGGCCGCGAGGAAGACGGGATAGAACGCGTTCTCGGTCATCAGCGTGCCGGTGTAGACCATCGAGGGCACCGCCACGGCGAACGCGGCCGCAGCCAGCGAGAGCCACGTCCCGAGCACCCGCCGCGCGATGAAGTAGGTGGGGATCGCAGCGAGCGACATGACCAGCGAGTTGATCCCCTTCGCGGCCGCGTAGGCGTCGGGCACCGCCCTGAAGACGGCCCACGCCGGCGCGATCAGGATCGGGTAGACGTAGCCGTAGGCGCCGGTCGAATGGTCGCGGACGAGGAAGTGCCCCGACGCGGCGAAGCTCTTCGCGAGCTCCGAGTAGATGAGCTCGTCGACCATGATCCACGGCGCCACGATCTGGCGCGTGAACGCGTAGCGGATGCCGGCCGAGAGCACGACGATCCCGGTGAGCCAGGCCCAGACCGGGATCGCGCGCGCGAGCGTCGAGGCGCGGTCGAGGGCGCGCGTGGGAACCGCTGTCTCAACCGCCAAGCTCGACCTCGTCCAGCCGCATCGCCAGCTCGGCCGCGGCCTCGCCGTCCGGGTCGATCCCGACCTCGGCGGCGGCCTCGGCGACCTCGCGCAGCGTGGCGTCGCGGACGGCCTCGCCGCCCGCGGCCTGCTCGAGCGCAGAGACGTACAGGTCGGCGACGCGCGGCAGGGCGTGGTCGCGCTCGACGAGCGTGCGCGCGGCAACCCCCATCGCCTCGCGCGCGGCGGGATCGCCGGCGAGCAGCTCGAGGGCGGCCGTGAGCGAGTCGACCTCGTACTCGTCCACCGGCACACGGATCGCCGCGCCGCCGGGAAGCTCGCCGAACCAGCCGACGTCGGAGACGACGAGCGGCTTGCCGAGCGAGAGCGCGCGGATGGCCGAGCCCGAGGTCTCGCCCATCGTCGGCGACCGCAGCGAGACGATCGCGTCGCAGGCCGCCATCAGCGACCAGAGCCGCTCCTCGCTGACGTAGTTCTCGCGGATCACGCCCTCGGGAATCTCGAGCCCGGTCAGCCGGTCCGCGAACGCGCCGACGAGCAGGAGCCTCGCCTCGGGGCGGGCACCGCGGAGGCGCGCGAACGCAGCCAGCAGCTGCGGGATGCGCTTGCTCTCGTTCAGGTGGCCGAAGCAGCCCATCAGCGGGCTGCCCTCGACCGAGGCCGGCGTGGCGTCGGGCAGTGGCCAGGCCGGGTGAGGGATCCGCCAGACCGGGCCGTCGAAGCCGGCAGCGCGCGCGCGTCCCTCGACGAACGCCGAGTGGACGATCAGCCCGGTCGCGTCCGCGAGCACGTCGCCGGCGAGCGGGAACGCCTCGGGTCGCGTCTCCCAGAGCGGGGGGATGCGGCCCTCGGTCACGCCGAACGCGAGCAGCCGTCCGGCCAGCCCGTGCCCGCGCTCCATCGCGTCGAGGTAGCCGCGGGAGTCGCCTCGCCCGAGCGTCAGCCCGGCGACGAGGTGGTGGAGCACGAACTCGTGCAGGACGACGACGCCGGGCCGCGCGGCGAGCGCCCGGGCGATCCAGCCGTGGGCGTCGGGGTCGTTGCCGATGTGGTACAGCGAGACGTCGGCGTGCGGCGCCCGGCGGAACCGCCCCGGCCGCGCGACCACCACGTCGATCCGCTGCTCGAGCTCGGGCAGGAGCAGCGCGCTGTAGTCGGCCACGCCCGACCGGGACGGTGGCATCGGCGAGTAGTAGGCGACCTTCATGCGAGCAGCCTGTCGATCGCGCTGTCCCAGGTGACCTGCTCGGCGAGCGCCTTGCCGGCCTTGCCCCACGCACGTGCCTCGTCCTCGCCGATCGTGAGCGCGGCCGCGATCGCATCGACCGTCGGCTCGACGACGCGGCCCGTCTCGCGCTCGTGGACGACGTCGAGCGGCCCGCCCGCGTCCGTCGTCGTCAGCACGGGCTTCTCGGCCAGGAACGCCTCGAACGGCACCATGCCGAAGTCCTCGTCGACCGGCGCGTAGAAGACGGCACGGCAGCGTGCGTACAGGTCGGCCAGCTCCTGTTCGGAGATGCGGCCCGTGAACCGCGCGCGGCCGTTCGCGAGCGACTCGAGCCGCCCTCGGTCCGGCCCGTCGCCGACGATCACGACGTCCACGCCCTGCCGGGCGGCTGCCTCGATCAGCAGGTCGATCCGCTTCGCGCGGTCGAGCCGGTTGACGGAGAGCACGAACGGCTCGTAGGCCTCCGTGCGGTAGGGGAGCTCCTGCGGCGGGTGCGGCAGCACCTCGGCCTCGAGCCCGGTCGAGCGCCGGAGCCGCTCGGCCACGTTCCCCGAGGTCGCGAACAGCTTCCTCGCCTCGCCGAGCGCCGTCTCGTCGAGTCGCTGGACGCGCCCCCGCAGCGCGCGGTCCTCGGCCGACTCGGAGAACTGACCGAGCTCGGTTCGGTCGAGCTCGTACGCCTGGCGAAACTGGTGCAGGAGCCAGACGACCTTGTTCGGATGGCGGATGCAGTAGGACGGGAACTTCGTCGCGACGACCATGTCGATCGGAGCGCCGTCCGCCTCGGTCAGGTCGAGCAGCCGCCAGAGGAACGCCTGCGTGAGGACGCGCTGCCCCGGATACCACTTGAACGGCACCGACACGATCTCGGCCTCGTGCCCGCGCTCGCGGAGCTGCCGCACGAGCTCGTCCGTGAAGATCTCGGCACCGCCGCGCGAGAACGCGACCTGCGGGCGCAGCACGGCGATTCTCATCGCCGTGCTGCACGGGGGAAACAGCCGGTTTCCCCCGTGAGCCCCCTTCCCCTTGTGTTCGCATGTCGCGCGGCCCGAGCTACGCCCGGGCCAAGCCCGTGCTTCGCGGCAGATGACCGCGGCTGGCCCGCGTCACTTTTCACGTGCGAGCCAGGATTGCGTAGTCGAGCGGGGCGAACAGGATCTCGTTCAGCTTGCGGACGTTCGCGGCGATGACCGGGTCGTCCGGGATCGTGAGGCGCTCGGCCGGCTCGTTCAGGAACCGCGTCTCGACCTCGCGGAAGCCGACCTGGCGCGCGAGCAGGGCGAGCGTCTCGGGGACGAGCGGCTGAGCGTGGGTGAGGTCGGCGAAGTAGCTCCGGAGCGCAAGCGGCGAGAGGGGGTTGATCGTCTCCGCGACGAGCAACCCGCCGGGGCGGAGCTTCCGCGCGGACAGCTCGAGGAGCCGGACGAGCGTCGCGGGCGGCAGGTGCTCGACGACCTGCCCCGCGAAGATGCCGCCGAGGGAGCCGTCTTCCAGGCCGTCCAGGTACGCCGTCGCGTCCGCCTGCTCGACGTCGAGCCCCTCGCCGCGGGCGTAGGCAACCATGTCGGCGTCCGCGTCGACCCCCCGCGCCTCGACGCCCGCCTCGCGGAGGAGCGCGAGCAATTCGCCCCGGCCGCAGCCGACGTCGAGCATCGGCGCCGCCTCGCGGAAGTCGTCGACGTACCGACGCTGCCGCTCGCGGACCGACTCGGTCGAGCCGCGCATGCGCGACTCGTAGGCGAAGTAGTCCGGGAAGTTGTCGGCGCCGGTCTGGGCGGCGACGGTCTGAACCGGGGCAGGTGCGCCGTCCGCGCGCGGTCGGCGCTCGACGCGGGTGAGGCGCTCCTCGAGCTCGGCCAGCGATCGCCGCGCCGCGTCCTCCCCGGCCGCCGAGCTATCGGCCCGCTCGGAGAGCTCGTCGACGAGCTTCAGCAACGCGTCGTTGTAGCCGCGCTGCTCGGCCGCGAGCGGTTCGACGTACCAGCGCAGGAGCGGCCGCAGCGCCTTCTTGACGCCGTAGGCGACGAAGCCTCGCGCGCCCGGCCGGCGCCTGATCGGGCGTTCGGCCGACACGGACCAGAGCCGTTCTGCCTGGTTGCGCCATGCCAGCCGGGCGCTGCCGTCGCGACCGTCGTCCGCGCCGCCGCCGCCGCCCCGTCGCACCTCGTCCTGAAGGCGCGCGAAGAGCGCGTCCACGTCGACTTCTTCGGACGACAAAACCCCCGCAGAAGCAGGGGTTTTCTCGGACTCGCCGGCCACGGTCGAATCATAGCCGGGGCCTGTTACGGCATCGTAAGCGGAGCCGCGTGACTTGAGCCGGTACGCTCCCTGGTGTGAAACAGATCGCCACCGGCAGGCTGACTCAGGTCGCCGGGAAGTACGCCGGGCACGCTCCGATGGCGACGGCCTGCTGCAACGCATGTCGAACCTGTGTCACGACGAACCTGCTCAGCCTTGCAGCGGTGCCACTACTGGCGCTGGCGGCGGCTATGCGCCGGTTCACCAGACGCCCCGCGTAGTACGCGGGCCGGCCGTTGCGACCCGTGCTGAAGCATCGCCACCTCCATGTCCACGGCGGTCACGGCCACTCCCACGGGCTCGTCGACCCGGCGACCGTTCGCTCGCACGCGGGCCTGCGGGCGGTCGCGATCAGCCTCGCCGTCCTGGCCGTCACGGCGACGATCCAGACGCTGATCTACACGATCACGTCGAGCGTCTCCCTGCTCGCCGACCTGATCCACAACTTCGGCGACGCGTCGACCGCGATCCCTCTCGCCGTCGCGTTCCTGATGCGCAGCGCGCGTGCGGAGCGGCTCGCCGGCCTCGCAGTCGTGCTGGCGATCTTCGCCAGCGCCTGCGTCGCGCTCGTCCAGACCATCCTCCGCTTCATCCACCCGCAGACGCTCACGCACCTGTGGTGGCTCGCTGCCGCGGGCGTGATCGGCTTCGCCGGGAACGAGCTCGCGGCGCGGATCCGAACGCGCGCCGGCAGGAAGCTCGACAGCCCGGCGCTGGTCGCCGACGGCGACCATGCCCGCGCGGACGGCTACGTCAGCCTCGCCGTCCTGCTCGCCGCCGGAGCAGCAGCGATCGGCTGGGATCGCGCCGACCCGATCATCGGCCTCGTGATCACGCTCGTGATCCTGCGGATCACCTGGCAGGCCTGGCACACGATTCGCGGCCACCACACGTAGGCTCGCAGCGTGAGGGTGGGGATCAGCCTCCTGACGCTGGTGCCGGGCGTCGTCGGCGGGTCGGAGACGTACGCGCGGGAGCTGACGCGCGCGCTCGCGCGATCCGGCGAGCTCGAGTACGAGGCCTTCGTGCCCTCGATCGCGCCGGATGCCGCGGACGGCCTGCCGACGCGGGTCGTCGCCGAGTACCGGGCGAGCACGACGACGGCGGGGCGTGTCGCCGCGATGTCGCGCGCCTGGGTGGCGCCGGGCCGGCTTCGTCGCGCGCTACGGCTGGACACGCTGGACGCGATCCACTTCCCGCTCACCGTGACCCTCCCCCCGCCCGGTGACCGGCCGCCCGCGGCGGTGACCGTCCACGACCTGCAGCACGAGCTCTTTCCGCAATTCTTCTCCAGGGCCGAGCTCGCCTACCGGCGCGTGGTCTACAAGCAGGCGGTCATGTCGAGCCGGATCGTGATCGCCATCTCGGAGCACGCCCGCGAGACGCTCCTCGTCCGGTACGGGATCGATCCGGCACGCGTCGTCTCGATCCCCCTCGGCGTCGACCACGAGCGCCTCACGCCGGGTGACGAGCCGCGCGAGCCGTTCCTGCTCTACCCGGCGAACCCGTGGCCGCACAAGAACCACGCCCGGCTCTACGAAGCGTTCGCGCGCGTGCGGAGCCAGCGTCCCGGGCTCGCACTCGTGCTCACCGGAACCGGCCACGCGGCGACACTTCCCAACGGGGTCGAGAACCGTGGCCGCGTGTCCTACGACGAGCTCGTCAGGCTCTACCGAACGGCGTCGGCGCTCGTCTTCCCGAGCCTCTACGAGGGCTTCGGCCTGCCGCCGCTCGAGGCGATGGCCTGTGGGTGCCCGGTCGCCGCATCGAACGCGGCCTCGCTGCCGGAGGTGTGCGGCGACGCGGCCGAGCTGTTCGACCCCTCGTCTCCGAGCGACATGGCACGCGCGATCGAGGCCGTCCTCACCGATCCGGGGCCGTACGTGGAGCGCGGCCTGGCGCGCGCGCGGCTGTTCAGCTGGGGATCGACCGCCCGGGCGCACGAGGACGTCTACCGGCGCCTCGCCGCCGGCGCATGAGCCGGTACGTCGGGCGGGCAAACGCTGCGAAACGGCTCGCTCCGCTGGAGGGGGCGCCGGGCCGTTCGGTCTACGCAGACGGCGAGGCACGCTTCGAGACGTCGGACGACCGGGTCGTCGTCCGGCCGCCGTTTACGCTCGCGCACGAGGGCGAGTACGACGTCGTCCGCGTCGGCCCGCTGCTGGACGCGATCGCCGAGAACCACGTCGCCGGCGCGGTGCTCGTGCGGCTCGGCGGCTACGCCGTCGGCGTCTTCGACGGCGAAGAACTGGTCGCGTCCAAGGTCGGCCAGCGGCTCGTCCACGGCCGCCACCGCGCGGGCGGCTCGTCGGCGAACCGCTTCCGAAGACGCCGCGAGGAGCAGGCCAGGGTGCTCCTGGACGAGGCGGGCGAGGTCACGGCGCGAGTGCTCGAGCCGCACCGCGACCGGCTCGAGGCGGTCGCCCTCGGCGGCGACCGGACCGCAATCCGCCGGATGATCGAGCTGCGCCCCGAGCTCGCGTGGCTGGACGAGCTCGCGCTCGAGCGCTTTTTCACCGTGCCCGACCCGCGTCAGGCCGTGCTCGACCGCTTCCCGTACGACCTCTACGCGGTCGAGATCGCCTGAGCGCGGTTTGTCTCGCGCCCCCACCTGTGCTATCCCACCCTGGGGCGAACATGCATCAGCAGACGGTCACGCGATCCTGCGGCGAGGTCGTCGGGCGAGAACCTGAACTCGACGTGCTGGAGCGCGCCCTTGCGCCGGACGCGGACACGGCCGCCGTCGTCCTGACCGGCGAGCCGGGCGTCGGCAAGACGACGCTCTGGCGTGAGGCCGTGGCGATCGCCGCCCGGCACGGCCGGCGTGTCCTGTCGGCTCAGGCGAGCAGCGCAGAGGCAGAGCTGTCGTTCGCGGCAGTCGCCGATCTGCTCCACGGGATCGAGCTCGAGGTGTTGCCGCACGTGCCGCAGCCGCAGATTCGGGCGCTCCGGATCGCGCTCTTCCAGGCCGAGCCGACAGGCGCGCCGCCGGACGCGTTCGCGATCTCGTCGGGCTTCCTGAACACGCTCCGTGCCCTCTCGGATCACGAGCCGATCGTGGTCGCAGTGGACGACGTGCAGTGGCTGGACAGCGCCTCGGCCGACGTTCTCGCCTTCGCGGGACGCCGTCTCGTCGGGCGGTCGGTCGTCTTCCTGCTGGCACGACGCCCGGGCAGTCCGTCCGAGCTCGAGAGCGGTCTCGAGAGCGGACGCGTCGAGCAGGTCAAGGTCGGACGGCTGAGTCTCGGCGCGACGCGGCAACTCCTCTCTCAGCGTCTCGGGCTGACGTTGCCGCGGCGGGTCGTGCGGCAGGTCTTCGAGTCGACACGTGGCTCTCCGCTGTTCGTGCTGGAGGTCGGCAGGACGTTGGTCGCCCGCCCGACGCCGCGAATCGGAGAGGCCCTGCCGGTTCCCGAGCGCGTCGAGGACATGCTCGGGACGCGAGTGGCGGCGCTTCCGGCGCCGGTGCGGAGGCTCCTGCTCGCTCTCGCGCTCAGCGGCGAAATCCGGCAGTCGCAGCTCGTCGAGCTCACGGACGCCGACACAGTCGACGCGGCGGTCGCAGCCGGGGTCGTACTCGTCGACGGCAACCGGGCGCGTCCCTCGCATCCGCTGCTCGCCGAGGCTGCGCTCTCACGCGCCGGGCCGGAGGAGCGACAGGCGCTCCATCTCGACCTTTCACGGGTGACGGCGGACGGCAGGCTCCGGGTCCGGCACCTCGCGCTCGCGACCGCCAGCCCCGACGAGCGACTCGCCGGAGAGGTCGCCGCAGCGGCCGCCGACGCCGCCGGCCGGGGGGCCGTGCTGGACGCCGTCGTCCTCGCCGAGCAGGCGCTGCGCCTGACGCCGCCCGCGGCACCCGAGCGACCCGACCGGCTGCTCACGCTCGCCGACTACCTTTGCTTCGCAGGCGAGAAGCGGCGGGTGACCGACCTGCTCTCGCCCGAGCTGGAGACGCTGCCTCACGGCGAGCCTCGCGTCCGGGGATACCTGCTCATGCCCGGCGGCGAGATCACGGGCAACGACGAAGTGTTGCGCTATCTCGAGCTGGCTCTGGCAGAGAGCAGATCCGACCCGCGCCTGCACGCCATCGTCCGCGTCGAGTTCGCAATCAACCAGCTGGTCACGCAGGTCGCCGGGGTCCGCGAGGCCGAAGCCTGGCTGCTCGAGATGCTCCCCCTCAGTCGGCGCGCCGGAGTCGATCCCTACCGAGACGTCCTCTACGGCCTCGCGTGGGCACGCGCTCTGGCCGGCCGCCGGATCGACCGCGTGTGCCGGCGCTTCCGCGCCGCGTCGGAAGCGGGCGGGTACATGGTCGCCTCGATCGAGCGGATTGCAGGCCAGCAGCTCGTCTGGCGCGGCGAGGTGGAGCAGGCGCGGCCCGTGCTCACCGGCCTGCTGTCGCTCGCCGAGGAGCGAGGCGAGCCGATCTCCCACGTGCTCCAGCGCCTCCACGTGTGCGAGCTCGAGGTGCGCGTCGGCGCCTGGCAGGCGGCGGAGCGCCTGCTCGACGAATGGGCCGAGCCCTCCGAGCGGGACATCCTTCTCTGGCCCATGTACGAGCGGTGCCGTGCGCTCCTTGCCGCCGGGCGCGGGCTTCCGCAGGAGGCGGACCGCTGGGCGTCCGAGGCGATCGCGCGCGCCGAGGCGACCGGTGTCCGTTGGGACCAGCTGGAGGCGGTCCGCGCCCGGGGGATCGCCGCGCTCTTCGCGGGCGACTCGCAGCGGGCGGCTCACGAGCTCGGCGGGGTCTGGGAGTACACGAGCCGGGAGGGAATCGACGAGCCCGGCGTGTTCCCGGTCGCGCCGGAGCTCGTGGAGGCGCTCGTCGAGCTGGGCGAGGTCGAAAGGGCGCATGTGGTCAACGACCGCCTGGCAGAGCTGGCAAAGGCCCAGTCTCATCCGTGGGGACACGCGAGTGCGGAGCGCGGAGCGGGGCTGATCGCCCTGGCCGAGAGGGGATGGGACGACGCAGCTGCCGGGGCGCTCGAACACGCGGCGGATGCGTACGGCGCGCTCGGCCTCCGCTTCGACAGTGCCAGGACGCTGTTCGCGCTCGGGCGAGTCCAGCGGCGCCTGAAGAAGTGGGGCGCGGCACGGCGATCGCTCGAGCGCGCAGTCGCCGAGTTCGAGGAGATCGGGTCGCACGGATGGGCGGAGACCGCACGCTCGGAGACCGCGCGGGTCGGAGCGCGGCGCCCGGCTGCACCAGGAGAGCTGACGCCGGCCGAGGCTCGCGTCGCCGAGCTGGCGGCGGACGGGCTCTCCAACAAGGAGATCGCAGGCGCCCTGTTCATCACTGTTAACACGGTCGAGCGGCACCTGAAGCACGTCTACGCGAAGCTCGGCATCCACTCGCGCAACCAGCTCCCGCGCCGCCTTACCGCTTCGGCGTAGCACCCAAAGAGTCCCGGTATCGGGCATTTCGGCTCGGCCTGCGCGGACGTAGCTTCAGCGCAGAAGTCAACCGCAGGAGGAACCATGCGCAGATCAATTCTCATCGCCGCACTCGTCGCCGTCTCGGCCGCAGCCGCCGTCGTCGCGACAGGGTCAGGTGCGGCCACCCCGACGAAGAAGGCAACGGCCACGACGAGCGATGCAGTTCTCGCCTCGACGCTCGCCCGCGCGCGCCTCGCAACAGCCAAGTACGCGACGAGCCTCGACGCCGCGAAGGCGGACGGCTACCAGATCATCACGAAGATGATCCCGAACATGGGCTACCACTTCATGAACCCGAAGGCCAAGGGGTTCGACGTGACGAAGCCGGCGATCCTCGTCTACCTCAAGCGCGGGTCGCGGTGGCAGCTCGGAGCGCTCGAGTGGGTGTTCACCGAGAAGCCGACGACGGCGCCTCTGCCGGGAGCCCGCTATGGAGCCTTCGGGGCGGCCTGTCACTACGCGGACGGCACCTTCGTACCGGCAGCGTCCCAGGACGCCTGCCCGAAGACGGCGCCCGGCTCGGGAGCAGCATTCGGCTTCTGGCACCCGAACCTGATCACGCTGCACGTCTGGCTGTGGTACCCGAACCCTGCCGGCCTGTTCTCGGGCTTCAACGAGCTCGTCCATCCCTACAACGGCGGCTAGAGGGCGAACCGAACCAGGGCTCTCCTCAGACGAGGAGCCCTCGACCCTCCTCCTCGATGAGAACCTTCCTGCTCGAGTTCTCGGTCTCCCGCACCGCGGAAGCGCGGAAGCTGGGAGAGCACGCGCGGCAGGTCGCCGAGGAGCTGAGCCGGCACGGCACGCCGGTGCGGTACCTGCGCTCGATCTTCGTCCCCCAGGACGAGACGTGCTTCCACCTGTACGAGGCGACGTCGATCGAGAGCGTGCGCCAGATCGCCGAGCGTGCGTCGCTGTCGTGCGTCCACATCTGCGAGGCCGTGTCGGAAGAGACACGCGTCCAACCCGAACTGCGGCTGGAGAGGAGCAAGCTATGACAGAGCACGACGACATCCAGACCTCGAGCGGCGTCACACGCCGCAAGTTCATCGGTACGGCCGCGGTCGGAGCCGTCGCGGTCGGGACGAGCGGTGCGTTCGGCCTGTCCGGCGCCCGTGCCGCGACCGCGGCGCCCGTCAAGCACGCGCGCCATTCGGCGCCGGGCATCACCACGCACTTCGGCCGGATCTTCGACCGGATGCCGCCGTTCGTGGATCCGTCCAGGCAGGGCCTCGAAGCGGCGCTGGTCGAGATCGGGTCGCCGGACGGGATCCTCGACGCCCGCGACCAACTCGACCGCGGGCCGGTGCTGCTGATCACCGACCCGTCGCTGTCCGTCCACAACCCGGACAATCCGACGCACACGGCAGGCACGACGTTCATGGGTCAGTTCATGGATCACGACATGACCTTCGACCTGTCCTCGCCGCTCGGCCACCCGGCGTCGCCGACCGCCTCCCCGAACGGGCGCACCCCGTCCTTCGACCTCGACTCGGTCTACGGAGCCGGGCCGGTCGGCTCACCGCAGCTCTACGACCCCTCGGACCGCGCCAAGGTGAAGGTCGAGCCCGGCGGCCTGTTCGAAGACGTCCCGCGAATGCCGGACGGAACCGCGGTCATCGCCGACCCGCGCAACGACGAGCACGTGATCATCGCCGGCATGCAAGCAGCCTTCCTGCTCTTTCACAACCGCGTCGTCGACCGGTTGCGAGCCGAAGGCACGAACGACACGCTCGAGCTCTACACGCAGGCGCGGCGACTCACGACCTGGCACTACCAGTGGATGATCCTGCACGAGTTCCTGCCGCTCTTCGTCGGCCAACCGCTCGTCAACGCGATCATGGGCCGCGGCCCACGCTTCTACCGGCCGCGGAAGAGCGAGGCGTTCATCCCGGTCGAGTTCCAGGCCGCCGCCTACCGCTTCGGCCACTCCATGGTCCGGCCCTCCTACCGCGCAAATCTGGCGGGCGACCAGGGCAAGCCGTTCTTCGGGCTCATCTTCGACGGGTCGAGTCCGGAGTCAGACCCGGCCGACCTCCGCGGCGGCTTCCGCGCCGCACGCCGGTTCGTCGGCTGGCAGACGTTCTTCGACTTCGGCGACGGCCAGGTGAAGCACAACAAGCGGATCGACACGAGAATCTCGACCCCGCTCTTCCACCTGCCGATCAGCGCCATCGCCTCGCACAGCGGCCCGACCGTGCTTCCCGTGCGCACGCTGCTCCGACACGTGACCTGGGAGTTGCCCTCCGGCCAGATGCTCGCGCGCAAGATGGGCGTCACACCCCTCGAGTCCGCCGATCTCGAAGAGCTGAACGGTTTCGGGCTCGGCCTCGAGCACTCGACTCCACTCTGGTACTACACGCTCAAGGAAGCCGAGCTGATCGAGGACGGTCTGCATCTGGGGCCGGTCGGCGGCCGCATCGTCGCCGAGGTGATCACGGGCCTGCTCAGGAGCGACCCTGCTTCATATCTCTCCTACGACCCGCGTTGGCGCCCGAGCCTGCCCTCGCGGGACCGTGGCGATTTCCGCATGGTCGACTTCCTGACCTTCGCAGGCGTCGATCCGAAGAACAGGGGTCAGTGAGCAGTCGCGGTTAGGGCTTGTACTGCTGGTCGAGCTCCTTGACCGTGTCGTTGTGGACGCGGATCCAGACGCCCGAGTCGAGGGGCTCGAACAGCTTGCGGTGCTTGCCGCCGTTCACGATCCGCGACAGCTCTGCGACCGGGATCGGTGTCGCGGAGATGCCCTTCGTCGCCTGATTCGTGAGCACGGTGATGCGGGCGCCCGCGGGGAGGATGTACCAGAGCAGGCGGTGCCCCTCCTCGACGGTGTAATTGTCGTTCGGCACGTCGCTCGAGCCCGTGTCCTCCTTGTGGGCGCGGCTGGCGGTGATGCCGCTCGTGAACCAGGCCGGGTCGAAGCCGAGCTCGTAGTGACCGCCTACGGGCTTGAGCTTCTTGACGTGGCCGTAGAGCACCATCTGGCCTGCGGGCGCCGCAGGCGGCAGCAGCAGGAAATTGGCCTGCTTCGAGGTCGCAGCCGACGATGCCGGCGTCGACCAGATCCTGAACGAGGCGAGCATGGCGACCACGACGAGCGCCGTCGTGGCGACGATGGTGAGCGCGGATCTCATGGTGTTTTCCCCCAGTTGAACGATTCCGCGTCCAGTATTGCCTTTGTGCGGATCAGGTCAGCACGGCAACCGTCGCGCCGTCTGCCGACCCCGTCTCGTGCTTCGCGACGAGGGGATGGCCGTCGAGCTCGGAGCGCACGGCGGACCTGAGCGCCCCGGTGCCGCGGCCGTGCACGACCGTGACCTCGTGGAGCCCCGCGAGCGCAGCGTCGTCCACGAACGAACGGACGGCCTCACGCGCCTCGTCGGCCCGCATCCCGCGGACGTCGAGCTGGTCCGAGGCGTCCCCGCGCGCGCTCGCGACCACCTTCACCCGGGGCTCCGGCTCTGCGGCCGACGCCGGGCTCGCGTCAGGACTCAGCCTCGCGAGCGGCAGCCTGACGCGCAGGCCGCCGCTGACGACGACCTCGGCCTCGTCGCCCTCGATCGCCGCGACGACGCCGTGGACGCCGAGCTCGCGCGCCTCGACCGGGTCCCCCGGCGCGAGCGGCGCCAGCACCGGCAGCGGCTCGTCGAGTGCGCGTAGCGACTGCTCGACCCGGCCCGCCTCCTCGACGGCGGCGCCGAGACGGCGGTCGCGCCGCCGCTCGGCGGCGCGGGCTGCGACCGGCTCCGCCCGTCGGCGGGCGCGCTCCTGCTGGCCGGCGATCCGGATCTCCGCGCGGAGCGCCTCGAGCGCCGCCCGCGCCTCGCGGAGCTCCTCCTGCGCGCCCGCGCGGGCCGAGGCCCGCTCGGCATCCGCGGATGAGCGCACGCGCTCGATCTCCGCCTCGAGCGCCGCCTGCCGCTGCTCGGCCTCCCGGACCAGCCGCTCCGCCTCGGCGCGCGCCAGCTCCGACGCGACGCGCTCCTCGCTTGCCGCGCGCTCGGCCTGCTCGGCCTCGGCAAGCAGCTCTTCGGCCCGCAGCAGGGCCGGGACGACGCGCCCACGGGCATCCGCGACGACGACCGGGTCGAGCCCGAGCCGCTCGGCGACGCGAAGTGCATGCGAGGTGCCCGGCCGGCCGAGAGCCACGCGGTAGAGCGGTGTGTCGGTCTCGACGTCGTAGGCCGTCGCGGCGTTCGCGGCCCCCTCGGTCGTGCTCGCCCACTCCTTCAGCTCCGCGTAGTGCGTCGTGACGAGCGTGAGCCGCGCCTGGTCGGAGAGCCGCGCGAGCAGGGCCTGTGCGAGCGCTGCGCCCTCGGCCGGGTCGGTGCCCGCCGCCAGCTCGTCGAGCAGCACGAGCGAGCGCTCCCCCGCGGCGGCGAGGATGCGGACGATGTTCCCGAGGTGACCCGAGAACGTCGACAGGCTCATCTGGATCGACTGCTGGTCGCCGATGTCGGCGAGCACGGCGTCGAAGACCGGCAGCACGGCGCGGTCGGCCGGCGGCCGCAGGCCCGCCTGATGGAGTACCGCCGCCAGGCCGAGCGTCTTCAGCCCCACGGTCTTGCCGCCCGTGTTCGGGCCGCTGACGACGAGCGCCCGCAGGTCGCCGAGGTCGAGGTCGATCGGCACCGCGCTCTCGTCCGGGAGGAGCGGATGGCGCGCGCCGAGGAGCCGCACCTCGTCGGCGACCTCGACCGCGACGCCGCGCCAGCGCCGCGAGACGAGCCCGCACGCAAGCGTGAGGTCGAGCACCGCGGTCGCCTCGACGAGCGCCTCGAGCTCCCTCGCTCGTGCGCCGACGAGCGCGGACAGCTCCGCGAGGATGCGCTCGCACTCCTCGCGCTCGGCGCTCACGACCTCGGCGAGGCGATTTCCGACCTCGATGACCGCGAGCGGTTCGACGAAGAGCGTCTGGCCCGAGCTCGAGGCGTCGTGGACGATCCCCCGGACCTGCGAGCGCGCGGACGCCTTCACGGCCAGCACCGGCCGGCCCCCGCGGTCGGTCACGAACGTCTCCTGGAGATGCTCGCGAAGCTCGGGTGAGCGGGCGAGCCGCGCCAGCTCGTCGGCGATGCGCTGCCGTCCCGCCCGCAGCTCGGTCCGCAGACGACGCAGGAGCGGCGAGGCCGTGTCCCGGAGGCCGGAGCCGTCCCCCTCGACGCGGCGGTCGACCTCGCCGGCGACGGCGGCGAACGCCGGATCGACCGCGTCCAGCACCGCGGCCAGGAGCGGCGCCGTCTCGCGCTGCTCGGCGACCGTTCCGCGCGCGGCGAGCGCGCCCGCCACCGTGTCGGCCACGGCACGCAGTTCGGGGGCGGTCAGCGATCCACCGCGCTCGGCGCGCTCGCATTCGGCCCGCACGTCGGCGACGCCGTGAAGCGAGGGCGCCACGCCGGTCTCGAGCAGCTCGACGGCCTCAGCCGTCCGCGCCTGGCGAGCGGCCACCTCGCCGGCGTCCGGGGAGGGCACGAGATCGTGCGCGAGCGTCGTGCCCTGCGGCGTCACGGTCGCCTCGGCGAGCCGCTCGACGATCAGCGGATACTCGAGCACGGCAAGCGATTGCCGTTCCATCCGGCCAGTCTACGAGCGCACTTAGCCGGAGATGTGCGGCCGCAGGAAGTGGAACCAGGCCTTGCGGAGGCTCCGGTACTCGGCCGGACAGCGGACGAGCCGCTCATGCGGGATCACGTCGGCGAGGCCGGCGTACTTCTTCGGGTTCGAGCCGTACACCCAGCAGGCGATCGAGTACGCGCGCTGCGGGTCGAGCGAGTGCTCGTCGGCGAAGTCGTTGCGCCCGAACTTGCCCTCGTGCCGTCCGAGGTAGTCGAAGAAGTCCGCGCCCCAGAGCGCGATCTGGCCGCCGTCGGGGACGTATGTGGTCATGAAGATCGTCGAGAACCCGTCGACCGCGTCCTCTTCCCGGCCGAGCACGGGGATCCCCCACAGGTCGACGAGCGCATGGCCGATCTCGTGGAAGAGCACGAAGTACTCGAGCGACGCGAGCGCCTTGCCCAGCTCGTAGCCCGTGATCTTCGGGTACTCGGCCGAGTACACGTTGAAGCCGAGCTCGAGGAACGGGTGGTTGAGCACGATCACGTGCGTGTCCGGGTTGTAGTACGGCCCGGCCTTGCCGCCCTTGACCGCGATCGTGACGTTCCGGGGGATGATCAGCGCCTTGCTCAGCTCGGCCATGACCGGGCCGAGCTGGCTCTGTTTGACCAGGCTGACCAGGAAGCGCTCGTCGGCGTTCCGCGGCTTCGCGTACCAGACGACGAAGCGCCCGCGCGAAGCGTCGTGCGCCGCGATCCCGGTGGCCGGGACGACGACCGCGGCTGCGCAGAGAGCGAGGAGCGCGATCCGGAGCCTCATGGTCGGACCGTACCAGCCGCCGTCTCGCGCCTTCTGAAGGTGAGCCGGACGACGTCGCCGCCGGGGCCGTCGCGGCGTCGCGCGAGCAGGCCGAAGAACGGGCCGAGCGGGACGAGCAGGGGGAACGTGCGCGTGTACGCCGCGTTGAGGTTCGGCTGCAGCCGGCTCGCGCAGGACGAGACGAGCTCGAGCGCGGGCGCTGCCGCCGCGAGCCGTTCGACGCGCGCGTCGTCATACCAGCGCTGGAAGAAGTGCCGTTCGGACGCCCCGCCCTGGTCGGCGTACACCGGCGCGTCACGCCAGTCCTCGCGGTACTCGCCCGCATACGGGAGCGTGAGGACGACGAGGCGGCCCGGCCTGGTCACCCGCGCGAGCTCGCGGAGCGCCTCCTCGTCCCCGGGCTCGGGGATGTGCTCGAGCACGGAGGCGCTGTAGGCGCCGTCGAAGCTCGCGTCCTCGTACGGCAGCGCGCGCCCGTCTCCGACCTCGAGCCGAAGTCGTGGCTCGCCCGACGTCAGCTTGCGCCAGCTCTCGATCTCCGACTCGAGCTGGTCGACCGAGACGACGTCCGAGCCCGCACGCGCCAGGGCGACGGCGAGGAGCTTGGGGCTCGCCAGGTCGAGGATGCGCTCGCCCGGCCGCGCGGCGAGCTCGCGCATCGTCTCCGGCAGCTCGAGATACCGGCTCGGGTCGAGCGGGACGACGACGCGGATGACCGCCTCGCGCAGGTAGCCGTGGCGTAGGAGGTAGCGCGCGCCGAGACCGACGCTCGTCCGGTAGAGACCCAGCCAACCACGCATGCCGTGACTCTAGGACGCAGGCCGGTTAGTGGTTTGTGAAGGCATCGGCGCGGATTCCGAACATCCGGTCGTTACTCTTCGCGCCCATGGGAGACTCGGTCTGGACCGACGAGGCGGTCGCCGACCTCCGACGCGACTTCGGTGACGCATACAGCGGCCGGACGGTTCTCGTCACCGGCGCCGACGGGTTCATGGGCTCGCACCTGACGGAGGCGCTCGTCCATCTCGACGCCCGCGTCGTCGCCTTCGTCCGCGCCACGTCGAGCGGAGCCCTCAACAACATCGGCCGGCTCCGGGACCGGCTGACCGTGAAGTTTGCCGACCTGACCGACCGCACGTCGATCGACTACCTCGTCCGGGAGCTCACGCGGGCGCCCGACCGGCCGTACGTCTTTCACCTCGGCGCCCAGGCGCACGTCGGCGAGTCCTGGCACCGGCCCTACGAGACGACGATCACCAACGTCGTCGGCACGCTCAACCTGCTCCAGTCGATCGTCGACCACGGCCTCGAGCTGGAGAAGTTCGACACGGCCGGAACCTCCGAGGAGTACGGCAACGTCCGTGAGACCGTGGCCCACCACCACGACTTCGACCCCGAGGGCGGCGTCGTCTTCCACGAGCGCTCGCCGCTCAACCCCAAGTCGATCTACGCGACGTCGAAGGTGGCCGCCGACTTCCTGACCATGAACTACCACGACGCGTTCGGCCTGCCCGGTGTCGTCACCCGCATGTTCAACAACTACGGGCCGCGACAGAACCCGCGCTTCGTCACCGGGACGATCATCACGCAGGCGCTCGTCCGCCCGCAGATCGAGCTCGGCCAGCTCGAGCCCATGCGGGACTTCTGCTTCTGCTCCGACGGCGTGCGCGGCCATCTCACCGTCGCCGCCCACGGGATCCCCGGCGACGTCTACGTCTACGGCCAGGGCGAGAACGTGTCCATGCGCGACTGGGCTGAGCTGATCATCCGGGTCGGCGAGGAGCAGGGCCACTGGCCGGCCGGCCGCGAGCTGGTCAGCGTGCCCGGCCGCTACCGGCCCGGCGCGAGCGAGGTGATCGCGCTCCGCGTCGGCTACGAGAAGCTCGAGCGCGAGACAGGCTGGCAGCCGCGCGTGACCTGGGAGGAGGGCGTCGCCCGCACGATCGCGTGGTATGCGGAGAACCGCGACCGCTGGGCCGGCCGCGTCGATTGGCCGGCCCCCGTCGAGAGTACGCTCCCGGCGACATGAAGATCCTCGTCACGGGCGGCGGAGGGTTTCTCGGGTCGCACCTCGTCGAACGGCTCGTGGCCGACGGCGAGGAGGTCTTCGTCGCGCGCCGGGCCGACTTCGACCTGACCCGAGACGAGGACACGGCCCGCCTGTTCGCCGAGGCCGAGCCCGAGCTCGTCTTCCACCTCGCAGCCGAGGTCGGCGGCATCGGCGCCAACCGCGCCAATCCGGGGCGCTACTGGTATGCGAACGTCCTCATGGGCGCGAACGTGCTCGAGCAGTCGCGCCTCTACGGTGTCTCCAAGCTCGTCGTCGTCGGCACGGTCTGCGCCTACCCGAGGGACACGCCGGTTCCGTTCCGCGAGCAGGATCTCTGGAACGGCTACCCCGAGGAGACGAACGCGCCCTACGGCGTCGCCAAGAAGTCGGTGCTCGTCGGCGCGCAGGCCTACCGCGAGCAGTACGGGCTGAACGCGATCTTCCTCCTGCCGGCAAACCTGTACGGGCCGCGCGACAACTTCCACGAGACGAACGCCCACGTGATCCCCGACCTGATCCGCAAGATGGTCGAGGCACAGGACGAGGTCGTGCTCTGGGGCGACGGCACGCCGACGCGCGAGTTCCTCTACGTCGAGGACTGCGCCGACGGGCTCCTGCGCGCGGCCGAGCTGTACGACGCGCCCGACCCCGTCAACCTGGGCACGGGCGTCGAGACCTCCATCCGCGAGCTCGCGGAAGCCGTCGCCGACGTGACCGGCTTCGCCGGCGAGATCCGCTGGGACACGTCGATGCCGAACGGCCAGCCGCGGCGGTCACTCGACGCCTCGCGTGCGGCGGAGCTGTTCGGGTTCCGCGCCGAGACGCCGCTCCGCGAGGGGCTCGAGCGAACGGTCGCGTGGTACCGGGCGTCGCGCCTGCCGCACGAGTCGCTCGAGCAGATTGAGCACTGAGTCGGCGCTGCTCGCCGTCCGCCGCGTCGCGGCGAAGGGCAGGGAGCCGTGGAAGGTGCTCGTGCCGCTGCTCGCCGTCGAGTGGATCGCCGAGATCGTCTTCGCGTCCCGCGTCCACCACAACGGGTTCGTCTTCTACCAGGGCGGCGACCAAATCTGGTACTACACGACCGGCTGGCTGTCCGGGCACGGCGTCATCCCGAAGACGCTGATCTCGCCGGCCTGGGCGTTCGTGCTCGCTCCGTTCGCGCTCATCATCGGGCCCGGCTACGTCTCGGCCCTGCCGGTCGCGATCCTGATCGAGGCGCTCGTCCTCGGGCCGATCGCGCTCTTCTGCGTCTACGACATCGGCTCGCGGATCGCGGGGCGGATGATCGGCTACGTCGCCGCCGGCCTCTGGGTGATCGGGCCGTACGTCGCGATCCCGCTGTTCAAGCAGGACTACCACTCGAAATACGTCGACCAGTTCCTGCCGCACCCGCTCGGCCTGACGATGATGGGCGACCTCCCGAGCGTCGTCTGCCTGCTGGCCGCGGCCGCCCTGATCGTCAGGACGTACCAGGCGCGGAGCATGGAGCTGGCGATCGCGGCCGGGCTCGTGACCGGGCTCGCCGTGCTGACGAAGGCGTCGAACCTGATCTTCCTCGCGACTCCCGTCGTGTTGTTCCTGATCGGCAAGCGCTGGCGCGAGCTCGGGACGTTCGCGCTGGCCGTGCTGCCGGCGCTGGGCGCGCTGGCGCTCTGGAAGTACCGCGGGTACGGGACGCTGCCGGCCTTCGGGAACGGCTACGTGCCGCAGCGCCTGGCGCTCGGCCCGGATACGTTCGGCACGGCGGCGTCGGTGTTCACGCCGTACCACAAGTACGCGAACATCGACTGGTCGCATCTGCAGAACAACCTGGACGGGCTCGCCGAGGTGTTCTTCAGCTTGCGCGTGCTCCAGTTCCTGCCCTTCGCAGGCGCGATCGCGGTCGCACGCCGCTCGTGGGCGCTCGCGATCGCGCTGTCGGTCTGGTTCTGGCTCTACTTCGTGATCAAGGGCTCGGACTCGGTGTCGTCGGTGGACAGCGCATCCTTCTTCCGGCTGCTCCTGCCGGCGATCCCGCCGCTCCTGCTGATGGTGGCGTGCCTGCCCGTCCTCGTGCCCCGGTTCGGCCCCGCGCTCGCGCAACGGTTCCCCGCGCCCGTGCCGAGGATTCCCGGCCGGCGCCTGCTGATCGCCGCGGTCGTGCTCTTCGCGCTCGTCCCGCTGGTCGCGGCCGCGGCGCTGCAGCCGATCGGCGGCCAGGGCCGCTCGATCATCGTCCACGAGATCGCCGTACCCGTCGACACGGCGATCGGCCTGCGCGCAACGGTCGCCGGCGGAAACGTGCGGCTCAGCTGGAACGACGCCGCAGAGGGCGCGTCCCGCGTCTTCTACCGCGTGGCGCGCGTGCGCGGCGACAACGACACGATCTGCCGCTCGACCGGCGGAGCGGCGAACTGCTTCTACATCGGCCGCCCGGTGGCGACGACCCGGGCAACCTCGTACGTCGACCGTCCCGGACGCGGCACGTTCACGTACCGCATCGCCGTCGGCACGAACTGGCTCGACGACCCGACGAAGGGCGACGTCTTCCTCGTCAGCGTGCCCGTGACGGTGACGGTGCGCTGATCGACGGCCCCTGCGTCTTCTGCGATCTCGTCGCCGGCCGGCTCGACCAGGAGCGCGTGCACGCCGACGACCGCGTCGTCGCCTTCCTGTGCGAGCCGCCTGCGACCTGGGGGCACACGCTGATCGTCCCGCGCACACACAGGCGGGACATCTGGGAGATCGAGCCGGACGAGGCCACCGCCGCCATGGCCGTGGCGCACCTGCTCGCCGCCGTCGTTCGCGCCGAACTCGGGGCGACCGGCGTCAACCTGCGCTCCAACAACGGACGCGAGGCCGGCCAGGACGTCTTTCACTTCCACCTCCACGTCGTGCCCCGCTATGCGGGCGACACGGTGCAACCGGGCTGCGTGTGGGGCGAGCCGCCGTGGCACCCGCCCGCTGGCGGAGACGAGGAGCGCCGCCGCGTGGCCGAGGCAATCCGCCGTGGCATGGCCGAACGACTCAGCAACTCCGGTGTCTGACACCGGGGACGAGTGGCTACCGGTCCTTGAGCCGTTCCTCGAGCAGGGCGAGCCGCTGCGCCAGGATCGTGTTCTGGTCGGCCAGCTTCGAGATCACGGTCGAGTAGTCGAGCAGCACGAGCAGGATGAACAGCGTCGCGACCGCGAACAGCACGGCGGGCGGATAGCCGGTGACGCCCAGCCAGCCGGCGATCGTGTTCAGGCCGCTGCGCCAAAGCGAGAGGACGAGCAGGACGACGCCTGTCGCGAGCCAGAGGAGGGCGTAGCGCTCGCGCAGGCGCCGCTTGCGGATCAGCTCGAGCACGACGAGCACGAGCAGCACCGAGGCGACTGCGCCCGCGATCGCGACGGAGAGCGGGGTCACGCCTGTAGCGCCGATCACTCCGCACCTTCCCGCGGTGCGGTGGCAGAGCCGCGACACCGCGCAAGGGGGAACCTCTCGGTTCCCCCGAGTCCCCCTCCCGGAGTGAGACGCCCTGTTCCAGGTCGTCTCACTCCGGCACCTCGGGCACTCGCCGGAACACGGCGACGAACACGGCCAGCATCACCTTCACCATGTAGTACACCGAGCGGAGGGCGCCGATCGACGAGCGGCCGGCCGAGCGCTCCCGCATCTCGACGGGCACCTCGGCGCGGCGCAGACCCGCCTTCGCGGCCAGCACCGTCGCCTCGACCTCCGGGTAGTCGTGCGGGTAATCGCTCGCGAACAGGGCGATCGCACGCCGGTTCGCGACCTGGAAGCCGGAGGTCGGATCGGTGACGCGGCCGCCGACGAGCACCGTGACCGTCCAGGAGAGGATGCGGATCGCAAAGCGCCGCGACCGGGACGAGCGGTAGCCCTTGCGGCCGATGAAGCGCGAGCCGACGGCGATGTCGGCGTGGCCTGAAAGGACAGGTCCGGCGAGGACGAGAAACTCCGCCGGGTCGTGCTGGCCGTCGCCGTCGACACGCAACGCGAGGTCGAAGCCCTGCTCGTACGCGTAGCGGTATCCCGTCTGCACGGCGCCGCCGATCCCGAGGTTGAACGGGAGCCTGAGCACACGCGCGCCCTTGGCCGCCGCTGCGTCCGCGGTCCGGTCGCGAGAGCCGTCGTCGATGACGACGATCTCGATCTCGGGATCGACCGCTCGGATCTCGTCGATCACCTGGCCGATCGAGCCCTCCTCGTTGTAGCCGGGCACGATCGCGACGCGCCGCAGCGCCTGGAGGCGCGGATCGATCCCGCCGGGGGCCTCCTGCAGCGTCTCAGCCACCGGTAGGCACCATCGCGGACGCGCGGAGCCCGATCAACTCGAGCAGCCGCCGGGCGCGGTGGACGTAGGTGTGCTCGTCGAGCGCGCGCTCGCGCGCCGCGCGCCCGAGCTCATCCGTGCGCGCGGGGTCGTCGAGCAGCTCGCGGTAGGTCTCGACCGCCTCGTCGGCGTTCGAGACGACGAGCAGCTCACGTCCCGGCTCGAACCAGCGCTCGACCCCGTCGTACGGGTTGGAGACGATGGCGGCGCCGGCCATCGCCAGTTCGAACGGGCGAGCCGTGGACGAGGCCGGCACGGTCGCGTGCGCTCGCCGCGTGATGTTCAGGTTGACGCGCGCCTCGGAGATCGCCCGACCGAAGACGTTGAACGGCACGTCGCCGACCTCCCGCGCCGCGCCCGTATCGCCGCGGAAGTCGCGGCCCCCGAGCGCGAAGTCGACGTGCTGGAGGCGGCGGCTCGGCTCGCCGACCATCGCCTCCATCCAGTCGCGCCGGAACTTGTCCCCGTACCCGTAGAAGAAGACGTCCATGTGCTTGTCGACGGACAGCGGTTGGAAGAGCTCGGGGTCGGCGCCCCAGAACACGGCCTCGGCGCGGCGAGCGCCGAGCTCGCGGAGCCGGTCGAGCCCGCCCTCCGAGTTCGAGACGACGAGGTCGTATTCCCCCGGATCGGCACCGTGGTAGTAGTTGAAGCCCGTGTCCATCCCGCCGAACTCGGGCAGGCTCATCGGCACGTCGCCGTCGTAGAACACGACCGGCACGGAGAAGCGGCGCCGCAGCGCCTCCGGGATCCCGCGGAAGTGGCTCATCGGGACGGTGAAGACGACGACGGCGTCGACGTCCCGCTCGCGGGCGAGGATCCGCTCGAGGTGCTTCTGCCAGCGCGGAGTCACCCAGCGCCAGATCAGCTCGCGCGTGAGCCTGTCGGACGTCGTGTCGGGCGGGTTGTCCTCGCTACGGCGTAGGTGCGTGTCCCGCTTGAGGCGGGCGATGAGCCCGCGCGTCCTGGCAAAGGTCTCCCCCTCGCGGTAACAGGGGTTCGGCTCGGTCCGCCACCAGGGTGCCTCGACGGCCCGTCCGCGGTAGGGCGTGACGATCAGGTCGCAGCCCGCCTCGTGCATTCCCTTCCACAGCTGCCACCAGGCCGGCGTGCAGCCGTAGCGGAAGTCGAGGTCGACCGCGGAGGCGACCGCGAGAATCTTCGGCGCACGCCTGCTCACCGTTTCAGTATGGCGGAGCCCCCTGCGTGATCCCGCGTCGCTTACAGAATCCTGACCGGCTTCAGCGGACCCAGAGCTGGTCGAGCAGCACGCCGGAAACGGGGTTGTACTGGTAGTTGCCGACGCGGCTGGAGACGAAGTTGACCTGTTTGCTGTTCGCCATCGTGACCCACGGTGCCTGGTCGACGACCTCGCGGTCGATCTTGCTCCAGAGCAGGCTCGCCGCGTTCGGGTCGCTGGCCTGCAGTTCGGTCGCCCGGGCGATCTCGCGGTCGATGCCCGGGTTGCAAAATCCGCCGTAGTTGACCTTGTCGGCTTGGCCGGGTTTGTAGGCGGCGCAGGTGAGCAGGTCGGAGAAGTAGGCGGCGCTCGACGGGTAGGCGGGGGTCCAGCCGCCGAAGCCGGCCTGGACGGCGCCTTTCGCGGCCGGCAGGGCGACGCGGAAGTAGTCGCCGGGGACCTTCTCTCGGATCACCTTGAGCTTTGCCTTGTAGCCGAGGCTCTTCAGCACGGACACGAGGTAGTCGCCGGTCGTCTTGCGAACCTCCGGCATCCACACCGTGACCGCCTGCCCGCTCGTGCCGGACGCGGCGACCAGCCGCTTGGCCCTGGCCAGGTCGTGGACGTAGGGGCAGTAGTGTGCGTAGCCGGCGAAGTTGGGCGCCAGAACCTGACAGCTCGACTGCGCGACATCGGGGCCGCCTCTGAGCGCGACCAGCTTCTCCCGGTCGACGGCGAAGTTCAGTGCCCGCCGCACGTCGACGTTGTCGAACGGGGCCAGTCGCGTGTTCAGGAAGAGGTAGAACGTGTTCAGCCCGGGATCGACGTGCAGCCTGCTTCCGTAACCGTTTTGCCGCAGGGACGGGGCGACGTCGGGTGGGAAGAGGTTCAGGTAGTCGGCCTCGTTCCGTTTCATGGCTTCGACCTGAGCGGCCTGATCTTCGCCGAACCGGAGGGCGATCTCATCGGGGTAGCCGGCCGGTTGTGCCGCCGGCGACCACTCGCGGAACCGGGGATTGCGAACGAGCCGGAGGCCCCGCTTCTTGTCGAAGCTCTCGATCATGTACGGGCCGGTGGCGGGTAGCGGCAGGCGTGCGCCGAACAACGGCGTCCCGGACGGCACCGCGTACGCAGACGCGCCCGCGAGCTTGGCCAGGAAGTCCGGGTCGGGCGCCGTCAGATGGAAGGTGATCGTGTTCGCGGCCGCATCGACGACGATCCCACGGGAGAGGTCGCAGTGCCTCGGCGCTCCCTTCGGCGTCGGTTTCGTGCACGCATCGAAACCGACGACGCGCTCGAAGCCGAAGCCGAAATCGTTCGCCAGCAGACGCTCGATCGATCGCCGGACATCGGCAGGCTGCACGGGCGCCCCCGTCGAATAGTGGACGCCGCGGCGCACCTGGAACGTGTACGTCCTGCCCCCGTCGTTGGCGGTAGGGATCGAGGTCGCGAGATCGGGCACCAGCCGGGCACCGTTGCCACCCCCGACGCGCTCGAAGCCGATGAGCCCGTCGTAGACCACGCTCGTCGCCGCGAACGCTCCAACGTCGAGAGCCGCCGGGTCGATCGACTCGAACGGCGGCGCGAGCATCGTCAATTTCCCGCCGCGGTGAGCGAGCCCCGATGCCTTGACGGCTGCGTAGAGCTTGTCCCCGGCGAGGGCCAGTCCCTGCGGGCGGTTCCCGGTCTCGACCTTCCGTTCGACCGACCCCCCGTCCCGGTCTATACGGGAGAGCGTCCCGGTCCGCCCACCGCTCGCCCAGACGGCGCCGTCGTTCGCGGCCACCCCGACGGGGCCTTCTCCCGCCGGGATCACCTTCGCGGTGGCCGTATCCGGATCGATCCGGGACACGGTCCCGTCGAGGCGGTTTGCGACCCAGACGTAGCCGCCGCCGACCGCAATCGCGCTCGGTCCGTTGCCGACCTGGATCGGCGGCAAGACAGTTCCGGAACGCGCGGCGATCCTCGTCACGCTGTTCCCCGGCCCGCTCACGACCCAGACGAAGCCAAAGCCGTAGGCGAGTGCGTCGGCACCGTCGGGCACGCGAAACGTGTGCAGCGGCCCGTGCGAGCCGGGCGCGAACTCCATCACCGTCCGGTCGGTCGAGTTCGCTACCCAGAGCCGACCGGCCCCGAACGCCACACCGGTGGGCCCGTTCCCGACCGGAATCGTGTCGACCGGCGCGCCGCTGCCGCCGATCGCGCCTGGGTCGATCTTCGTGACCGTCCCCTCCCCGCTGTTGACGACCCAGACGAAGCCTCCGCCGACCGCAATCGCGCCGGGGCCGCCGCCGACGGTAATCGTCTGCGAGCGGGTGTTCGTCTTCGGGTCGATGCGGGAGACGGTGTCGTCGCCCGCGTTCGTCACCCAGACCGAGTCCTTGTCCGCAGCGACCGAACTCGGCGACGCCCCCACGGGGATCGAAGCGGCGATCCGGCCGGATCCCGAGTCGATCGCGCCGACGGAATCCGCCCCGACGCCTTCCAGTGAGGTCTCGCCCGAGCTACCCCCCAGTGCGAAGACGGGAATCGCCACCGCCGCCGCGATCACCCCGACCAGCGCTGCCGCCAGCAGCGAGCGACGGCGCAGGACCGGCTGCTTCACCTGCTCGGCTCCCCGGAGCGGCGGGAGCTTCGACTGCAGTCCCTCGGCAGCGACCTGGGAGATCCGCTCGGGCCTGTCGACGTCCTTCAGCCGCACGAGGCCGAGGTCGAGCAGGAAGACGCCGACTGGCAGATCGTCCTCGACCAGCTCCCGCGTCGAGGACGACAGCAGCACCTGGCCGCCGTGCGCGGCGCCGCCGATCCGGGCGGCCCGGTGGACGGAGAAGCCGACATAGCGCTCGCCGGCCGCGGCGGCCTCGCCCGAATGGATGCCGATCCGCACCCGCACGTCCGCGCCGTCCGGCCAGTCGTGATCGGCGAGCGTCCGCTGGATCGCCACCGCGGCCGCCACCGCGTCCGAGGCGCTGCGAAAGGCGACGAAGAACGAGTCGCCCTGCGTGTCGATCTCCTCGCCGCGATGCGCGGCGAACGCCTCGCGGAGCAACCGCTGCTGGTCGGACAGGAGCTCGCCGTACGGGGCGCGGCCGAGCCGTTTGAGCAAGCCGGTGGAGCCCTCGATGTCCGTGAACAGGAAGGTGACGGTGCCGCTCAGCCGCTCAGACGTGGCCCACCCTGCGGAAGAGCTTGGCCTACCCGCCAGACCGTGTCAACACGGCTCGCCGGCGCCCGACTACAGATGGGGCGGACGGCCGTTAGCGGACCCACATCTGGTCCAGGAGCGCACCCCACCACGGGTTGTGCTGGTAGTTGCCGACGCGGCCGGAGACGAGGTCGAACGTCTGGCGGTTCGAGTACGCGACCAGGGCGGCCTGGTCGACGACGTCGCGATCGATCTTGCTCCAGAGCGCCCCTGCGGCCTGGGGGTCGCTGATCTCGAGCATTCGGGCGCGGGTGATCTCGCGATCGACGCGCGTGCTGCAGAAGTGCCCGTAGTTCGCGTAGTTCTGCGCACGCGGGCGGTAGGACGGGCAGGTGAACAAGGGGTAGAAGAAGTTGTTCGCCGAGGGACTGTCGGCGAGCCAGACGGTCCAGCCGACCTGGATGCCGCTCCGCGGGTCCCGAGCGGCGTCGAAGTAGGCGCCAGGGCTGAGCACTTTCAGACGGGTCTCGTAGCCGAGGCTCTGCAAGACCGACCTGAAATACGCGGCGCTGCGGGCCAGAGGGGAGATCGACCAGACGGTCACGGTCAGGCCTGCGGTTCCGGATGCGGCGACCAGCCGCCTGGCCTCGACCAGGTCGTGCCCGTAGGGGCAGTAGCGGAAGTAGCCGGCAATGTTCGGCGGCAGCACCTGGCACGTCGGCTGGCCGCTGCCCGCGCCACTCGCGAGCGTGGTCAAGCGGCTCCGGTCGACGGCGAGATTGACCGCTCGACGAACCCTGAGGTCGTCGAACGGCGCGAGCCGCGTGTTGAAGAAGAAGTAATCGGTCTGAAACGTCGGGGCGACGTGCAGTTCGTTCCCGTACCCGCTGCGCCGCAGGGCGGGGGCCTGGCTGGGCGCGAGGGGCATGTAGTCGGCCTTGCCGTCTCGGACTGCCGCGACCTGGTCAGCAGGCGAAACGCCAAATTTCCAGGTGATCTCGTCGGGGTAACCGGCCGGCTGCGCCGCGGACGACCACTCGTGGAACCTGGGATTACGCGCCAGCACGGCACCGTGCTTCGCGTCGTAGCTCTTGATCAGGTACGGGCCGGTGGCCGGAAGCGCCTCGTGCGCCACAAGCGGCGTGCCGGCAGGCACCGCGGAGGCCGCCGTGAGTGCGAGCTTGTCGAGGAAGTCGGGGTCGGGGGCGCTCAGACGGAACGTGACCGTGCCCGCGGACGCGTCGACGAGGATGCCCTTCGACAGGTCGCATCGACCGGTCTTCTTCGCGCAGGACGAGGCGCCGACGATGCCCGTGTAAAACCCGCCTGCGCCGACTTGCGCTCGGTAGAACGCGGAGAGTGAGCGCTCGATCGCGCGGCGGAAGTCGGCCGGTTCGACGAGCGCTCCCGTCGAGTAGCGAATGCCGGTGCGCACCTGGAACGTGTACGCCCTGCCTCCGGCGGTCGGGACGGGAATGGAGGTGGCGAGATCGGGAACGAGCCGCGTGCCGTCGCTGCCTCCGACGCGCTGGAAAGTGACGAGGCCGTCGTTCGTCATGCTCAGCGCCGACGACGCGTCATCACTGTAGGCGCGGGCCGGGTCGATCGAGCTGAAGGCGCTCTGGTCGATCGGGAACACCGTCAGAGTGCCACCTCGATGCGCGACTCCGGACGCCTTGACCGCCACGTACAACGCCTGTCCGGAGAGCGCAAGCTCCTGCGGTTGGTTCCCCGTCCGGACTGTCTTCGCGACCCTCGCAGCCGAGGGGTCGACACGGGAGATCGTTCCGGCGCGACGGTCGCTCACCCAGACCGACCCGGCGCCTGCGGCAACCCCGGATGGGCTGCCGCCAACCGGGATCACGCTGACCGACCCGTCTTTCGGGTCGATCCGGTACAGCGTCCCGTCCAGGCCATTCGTTACCCACACGGCGCCGTCACCCACGGCGATCGCGGTCGGACCGTTCCCCACCCCGATCGGCGACAGCACCGTCCCGGAGTGCACGCCGATCCGGGTCACGCTGTTGCCGGGGCTGCTCATCACCCAGACGAACCCGAAGCCCGTCGCGAGCGCGTCCGCACCGCCGGCCACCCCGATCGTTCGCAACGGGCTATGCGAGCCGGGCAAGAATTCCATGACCGTCCGGTCAGTCGAGTTCGCAACCCAGAGCCGGCCGGAGGCGAAGGCGACTCCCGTTGGACCGTTGCCGACCCGGATCGTGTCGACGACGCTCCCGCCGTTCGCGTTCGGATCGATTTTCGAGACGGTCCCGGAGATCCCGTTCGCCACCCACACGAAACCGCCGCCCACCGCAATCCCGCTCGGGTTGTTCCCCACCGGGATCGTCTGCCTCAGGTGAGATTGCCGGTCGATCCGGGTCACGCTGCCGCCGTCGGGGTTCGTGACCCACAGGGAGCTTCGATCCGCGACGAGAGCGCCCGGTGTCGCCCCCACGGGGCTCGAAGCGATGGGCCGACCATTCGACGCGTCGAACGCGCCGACGCTGTTCGAACCGATTGACGCCGTTGCAACCGAGCCACCCGAGCCGCCGCCGCTGAGCGCGAACACCGGGATAGCGATCGCGGCCGCGATCACTCCGACCAGCGCGGCCACCAGAAGCGATCGCCGGCGGAGAGCGCGGCGCTCTTCGACCCTGACCACCCCGCGCAACGGCGGGAAGTCTGTCCGCAGTCCCTCCGCGACGAGTTGCGAGATCCGCTCGGGTCGGTCGATGTCCTTCAGCCGCCAGAGGCCGAGATCGCGGAGGTACAGCCCTTCCGGCAGGTCGTCCTCGACGAGCGTGCGCGTCGAGTCCGAGACCAGAACCTGCCCGCCGTGCGCGATCGCGCCGACCCGGGCTGCGCGATGGACCGAGATCCCCACGTACCGCTCGGCCGCGGCGGCGGCCTCGCCGCTGTGGATGCCGACTCGGACGAGCACGTCGGCGCCGTCCGGCCACTCGTGGTCGGCGAGCGACCGCTGGATCGCAACCGCCGCCACCAGCGCGTCCCGCGCACTCCGAAACGCAACGAAGAACCCGTCACCCTGGTTGTCGACCTCCTCGCCGCCGTTGGCCGAGAACGCCCCTCTCACGAGCTCCTTCTGGCGGGCGAGCACATCGCCGTACCGCTCGCGCCCCAGGCGCTTGAGCAGCGCGGTCGATCCTTCGATGTCCGTGAACAGGAAAGTGACCGTGCCGCTCAGGCGTTCAGACGTGGCCAACCTCCGAGAGGTTGGCCGACGGCCGAGACGGTGTCAATACGCACCGCGCTGCGCGAGGACGGCCGGAATCGTCTTCGCGAGGATCGAGATGTCGAGCCAGATCGACCAGTTGTCGAGGTAGTAGAAGTCGTAGCGGACGAGGTCGTCGAAGGAGAGGTTCGAGCGGCCCGAGATCTGCCACAGGCCGGTCATCCCGGGCAGCACGAGGTAGCGCTTCCGGTGCCATTCCTCGAGCAGGTCGTAGTCGCGGAGCGGCAGCGGCCGTGGGCCGACGAGGCTCATCTCGCCGCGCAGCACGTTGACGGTGTTCGGGATCTCGTCCAGCGAATACCGGCGGAGCAGCCGTCCGATGCTCGTCACCCGCGGGTCGTCGCGGATCTTGAACAGTGCGCCGCCTGCCTCGTTCTTCGACTCGAGCTCCGCCTGGCGGTCGGCGGCGTCCAAGTACATCGTCCGGAACTTGAGCATCCCGAACTCCTGCTCGCCGAGTCCGATGCGCCGGTCGGCGTAGAACACGGGGCCGCGGGACGTGATCTTGATCGCGGCCGCGATCGCAAGCCAGAGCGGCAGCCCGACGACGATCACGGCGCCCGAGACGAGGAGGTCGAAGGCCCGTTTGACCATCCAGTCGGCGCCCACCAGCACCGGCGGGCGCAGCTCGAACAGCGGCGCGCCCTGTCCCGGCACGAACTCGGCACGCTGGACGAGCAGGTCGGTCGTCTTCGGCGCGATGCGCACCTTGACGCCGGATCGGTGCGCGAGGTCGACGACGTCCAGGAGCTGCCGGTCGCTGAAGTCGGAGTCCGTGACGATCAGCTCGTCGACGTCGTGCTCGGCCAGGATCGTGCGCAGGTCGTCCATCTGCCCGAGCACCGGAAGGCTGATCTCACCGGGCGAGGCCGCGATCGCGCCGACGAACTCGTAGTCGATGCCGCTTCGCGCCTGACCGAGCGTGCGGTAGAGGTGGACGAGGTGGTCGCCCTCACCGGCAAGAACGGTGCGGCGGCGTACACCGAGCGAGTGCAGCACCTCGCGCGTGACGACGTCGTAGCTCGCGCGGAAGAGGCCGATCAGGATCGCGCTGATCACGAGCGTCGTCGGGATCAGCCCGAACGTCGAGAACTTGTGGCCGGTGCCGAGCCCGAAGGCGAGCACGATCAGCGACACGATCACGAGCGACGAGACGATCCGGCCGAAGCCGGGGCGTTGCTCGCGCCGCGCGTAGAGCCCGGCTTGCCAGAAGACGAGCACCACGACGAGCAGCAGGAACGGGAGCCAGTCGGTCTCCTGGTCCCAGAGCAGGCCCGGGAAGATCGGCGACGTGCCGTAGTAGACCTCGCGGAGCAGGAGCGCCGCGTACAGCGCGAGCCCGACGCCGATCAGGTCGAGGCCGATCAGGGCGACCAGGCTGGCGACGCGGATGACGAGCTGGCGCAGCGGCGACCGGACGAGCAGAGATGCCCGGGCCTGGCGGATGTCGCCGACGGGAGGCGGCTGCTCTCGGTCGTTCGGGCGCTCCGAGGGGAGAGGCCTTGTAGCCACCGAAACATTGATCTTACTGGCCGGGCGGCGCATTCCTGCCTTTCAGGACCTCCCCCAGGGGCACCTCGGGGGCGACGTCGGCCGAGACGTGGGCGAGCTCGTCGAGGTCGATCGGCCGGCACCGTCTGCCGAGCAGCGCGAGCGTGGCGGCGAGCGCAGACCGTCGCCGCGCCGACAGCAGGTCGGTGTCGTGGAAGTAGACGTGGATCACGCCGCCGCCGAGCGACGCCCGCAGGACGGCGCGCGAGGCCATCCCGAGCGAGTGCGTGGACGGGAGCTCGAGCAGGCGCGCACCACTCGGCAGCCCGACCCGCACGGGCGAGGCGGCCGACGCGCGCGGCGCTCCGTCGTCGAGGTAACCGGGCAAAAAGGGCGTGGCGCTGCAGTCGGCATAGCCAGCCTCCGCGACCGCTTCGGCGACGGCCGTGTCCATGTACCAGCCGCCCGCGCAGAACAGCGTCGCCGCGAGACCGCGGGAGGCGATCCACTCCGCCTCCCGCCGCACGCGCTCCCCATGCTCCGGCCCGGCGGTCGGCGGCCGCGCGTGCTCCGCCGAGACGAAGTGCGTGTGCTGTCCGAGCGGGCCCAGTTCCGCCGCCGCCCGCGCCCGCTCGAGCCAGCGCTCCCCGTCCTCGCCGGCCTCGGCGTCAGGCGGCCGCATCAGCGCCGCGATCCGGAAGCCGCCGGGCCGCTTCGACTGCAGCGCGGAGAACCGCGACCAGCAGTCGTCGTCGAGCGGACGTTCGACGTGGCAGGAGACGACCGCGTACCGTTTCTGCGGAATGTGCGGCATCTGTGGACTTCTAGCACCGACCGGAACCGCCGACCCGTCACTCGTCTCCCGGATGAACGCCGCGCTCGTTCACCGCGGCCCCGACGAGGGCTCGGTCGATGCGTTCGGTCGCTGTGTGCTCGGCAACCGCCGCCTGCAGGTCATCGACCTCGAGACCGGAAGCCAGCCGGTCGCGAACGAGGCCGGCGACGTCGTCGCCGTCTTCAACGGCGAGCTCTACAACTTCCGCGATTTGCGGGCCGGGCTCGGCGCGCACGAGGTGCGCGGAACCGGCGACACGCCCGTGATCCCGCACCTGTACGAGGAGCACGGCGTCGGCTTCGTCGAGCGCCTCGAGGGCATGTTCGCGCTCGCGCTCTGGGACGCCGACCGCGATCGGCTCGTGCTCGCCCGCGACCGGGTCGGGAAGAAGCCGCTCGTCCACACACGGCTCGCCGACGGCTCGCTCGCCTTCGCCTCTGAGGTAAAGGCGCTGCTCCGGCTCCCGGGCGTTCGTGTCGAGCCCGACCCGGCTCAGCTCGACGCCTATCTCGCGCTGCAGTACGTCCCCGGCGGCACGGGGCTGCAGGGGATCGAGAAGCTCTCGCCCGGGCACGTGCTCGTCGCCGAGGGCGGCCGGGTGAGCGTAGAGCCGTACGCGGAGCTTCACGAACTCGAGCCGCGGAGCGACGCCGAATGGCTCGACCTCGTACGCGACGAGGTCACGGCGGCCGTCGAACGGCGACTCGTCGCGGACGTGCCGGTCGGGGCGCTCCTGTCCGGCGGGATCGACTCGAGCATCGTCGTCGCCGCGATGGCACGCGCCTCCGACCGGCCGGTGCGGACGTTCACGGTCGGGTTCGGCGAGCCCCGCTACGACGAACGGCCCTACGCTCGCGCCGTCGCCGAGCGCTACTCGACGGAGCACACCGAGGTCGTGCTCGAACCGGACGTGGAGGCGACCCTGCCGCGCCTCGTCGAGGCCTACGACGAGCCGCACGGCGACGAGGCGGCGCTGCCGCTGTTCCTGATCTGCGAGGCCGCGCGGCGTAACGTGACGGTGGCGCTCACAGGCGACGGAGGCGACGAGTCGTTCGCCGGCTACGAGCGCTACGCCGCGCACCGCCTGGCCGCGCGGCTGCCGCGCGCCGGCGCGGCGACAGCGGCCAGGGCGCTTCGCCGGGCCTCACACGAGCCACGCTCGACGGCCACGCGCGCAGCACGCCTGCTGGAAACGGTCGCGGCGCCGGAGCCGGAGCGGTACGGGCGGCTGATGGAGGTCTTTCCGGCCGGGCTCCGCGCCGAGCTCTGGGAGCCCGGGTTCGTCGAGCGGCCGCGCCCGGCCGCCGAACTGCTCGGCCCACCCGACCGTCCGGGGACACCCGGCCTGCAGCGGCTCGACATTCGCACCTACCTCCCCGGCGACCTGCTCCTGAAGGCGGACATCGCGTCGATGGCGCACTCGCTCGAGCTCCGCTCGCCGCTGCTCGACCGGCGCGTGCTCGAGCTCGGCACGTCGCTCCCCGAGCGCCTCCAGTTCTCCGGCCGGCGCGGCAAGGCGGCGCTGCGACGCGCCTTCGCCGCCGACCTGCCGCAGGAAGTGGCGACGCGGAGCAAGAAGGGCTTCGGCGTGCCGATCTCCGCATGGTTCCGAAACGAACTGCGGCCCCTCGCTGCAGAGCTTCTGCTCGACTCCCGCGCTCGGCAGCGTGGCCAGATCCGCCCGGCAGCGGTGAAACGGCTCCTCGACGAGCACGTGTCGGGCCGGGTCGATCACGGTCACCGGCTGTGGTGCCTCGTGATGCTCGAGCTCTGGCAGCGGACGTGGGTCGAGTCCGCGCAACCGGTGGAGCCCGCGGCAGCCGTCTCGTGACGCGTCGCCAGTCGTACGCGATCGTGCTCGCGGCGTGCGTGCTGCCGCGCCTCGCCGTCCTGCTCCACGAACGCGGTGCGATCCTCGCCAGCAACACCGAGAAGTCGGACAGCTTCGCGCTGACGTTCATCCACTCCGGCACCTACGGCTTCATCCCGGGCGAGCCCTCGGCGTGGACGCAGCCGGCCTACTCGTTCTTCCTGATCCCGGTCTACTGGATCTTCGGCCGCAACTGGCCGGCGGTCGGGTTCTGGCAGATCGCCGTGGCGGCGGCGACGGCGCTGATCGTGTACGAGACCGGCCGGCGCTTCCTGTCGCCGCGCGCGGGCCTGATCGCCGCCGTCGTCGCCACGCTCAACCCGTACCTGGTCTGGCACGACGTCCACGTCAACCGCGAGATCGTCGACCAGGTGCTCGCGGCCGCGATCGTCTACCTGACCCTGGCCGCCGCCGACCGGGCGAGCCGCCATGTCCGCGCGGTCGCGATCGCGCTCGGGGTCGTGCTCGCGCTCGGGATCCTCGGCAACTCACGGCTCCTCTTCCTGCCGCTCGTCTGCGCCGGCTTCGTGCTCTGGCAACGGCGCGTCGTGCTCGCGCCGGCGCTCTGCATCGGAGCGTGCGTGGTCGCGCTGCTGCCGTGGGCGGTGCGGAACGACGTGTCCGTCGGCTGCTTCACACTCTCGACGGACACGAAGGCGCTCTGGAAGGCCAACAACGCGAACACGTACGCCGTGCTCGCGGCCGGAAAATGGATCGACGACGTGCCGAACCTTCCCGGCGCGCCGCCGACGCCCGAGCTGGCCGGCGCCATCTACGCCGTCCACCACAAGCTGATCCACGTGGACGAGTGCGCGCAGCAGAGCTTCTACCGCACGAAGGCGCTCGACTTCGTGGTCGACCACCCCGGCGAGAAGGCGAAGCTCGCAGGCCAGGCGGTGCGGATGCTCTGGGACCCCCGCGTGCAGAAGACCGAGGGCCGCCCGGGGGCCGGCGGCTTCCTCGACCGCGCGCGGACGTGGGTACAGCCGCTGTACGAGATCCCGCTCTATCTGTTCGCGCTCTGGGGGCTGTTCCTCGCGCCACGCCGCGTGAGCGCACTCGTCCTGTTTTTACTCGGCTACCAGACCGTGGTCGCGATCGGTTTCGCCGGCGACACGCGTTACCGCGTGCCCTGGGACTTCCTGCTCGCGCTCGTCGCGAGCGTCGCGGTCCTGCACCTCTGGGACCGGTTCGCCGCCCGGCGCGCTCCGCCCGGGGCCGCGCCGTGAACCTGGTTGGACGAGCCAGGTCCGAGGGACAGTCCCTCGGACCGGGCCGCGGAGGACGAGCTGCCACGCGAACCGCGCATCACACCTGGGCTCGCGCCGTCGGCCTGTCTCCCTGCGCCATGTCCCAGGGACTGTCCCTCGGACCTGTCCGGTCGGGGCGATGAAAGTCGTCCACGTCCACAGGATTCGGGGGATCGGCGGGTCGGAGCGACACCTGCTGACGCTGCTGCCCGCGCTGCGGGAGCGCGGCGTGGACGTGTCGTTCGTCGGGCTCGACGACCCGGCCGGCGTGCTCGACCCGTTCTACGCCGAGCTCGGCGTGCCGTTCGAGCGACTGCCGGCGCCGCGCGATCTCGATCCCGTGCTCGCGGTGCGGCTGGCCGGTCTGCTGCGCTCGGCACGGCCCGATCTCGTGCACACGCACCTCGTGCATGCCGACGTCTACGGCGCGCTCGCGCCCGGGACGCGCGTCGTGTCCACGAAGCACAACCCGGACCCGTTCCGGCAGGGCTCGTTTCGGTTCGTCGAGCGGGCGCTCGCCCGGCGGGCGGCGCGCGTGATCGCGATCAGCGAGGCGGTGCGGCGGTTCAGCGTCGACCAGGTCGGGCTGCCACCGGAGAAGGTCGACGTCGTCCACTACGGTCTCGACGACCTTCCCGCGCCGTGGGCCGAGAACCCGCCGCTCGACCTTCACGACCCGCTGCTCGTCGCCGTGTGCCGGCTCGCCCCGCAGAAGGGGCTGGAGACCGCCGTTCGCGCCCTCCCGGATCTCCCGGACGCGACGCTGCTCGTCCTCGGCGAAGGCCCGGATCGAGTGGCGCTCGAGACGCTCGCCGACTCGCTCGGCGTACGCGAGCGGCTCCTGCTCCCCGGCCGGGTCGGTGACGTGGCGGCGCTCTACCGCAACGCCGCAGTCGTGGTCCACCCCGCGCGCTGGGAGGGATTCGGGCTCGCGATGCTCGAGGCGATGCTGGCGGCAAAGCCGGTCGTCGCCGCGCGGGCGGGCTCGGCTCCCGAGCTCGTGGTCGACGGCGAAACCGGCGTGCTCGTGCCGGTCGACGACGCGACTGCGCTCGCGGAGGCGGTCGGCACGCTGCTCGCCGACCCGGCCCGCGCGGAGGCGATGGGCCGCGCCGGGCTCGACCGTGCGCGCTCTGAGTTCTCGGTCGCCCGCATGGCGGAGCGGACGCTGGCCGTGTACGAGCGCGCTCAGCGTGCCGCGAGCGATCGCTCGTAGAGCTCCTCCGTCCGCTCGACGCAGCGCGACTCGAGGAACTCCGAGAGCGCTCGTGCACGGCCGGCGCGGCCCATCTCGGCCGCGCGGCCGAGATTGCCGGCGAGCTCGACGATCGCCCGCGCGAGCGGCTCGGCGACGCCCGGCTCGACGAGCAGCCCGGTCTCGCCGTCGACGACGAGCTCGCCGAGGCCGCCGATCTCCGCCGCGATCACCGGCCGCGAGCGCTCCATCGCCTCGAGCGCCACCATCCCGAATCCTTCACCCATCGACGGCACGACGATGATCGCCGAGTCTTCGATCGCCCCCTGGATCGGCGCGACGTGCCCGAGGAAGCGCACGGCATCCGACACACCAAGCTCCCGCGCGAGCGCGCGCAGCGCCGGCTCGAGCGGCCCACGCCCCGCGATGTCGAGTCGCAGCCCGGGCACGTCGCGCCGCGCCTCGGCGAATGCCCGCAGGAGGACGATGTGGCCCTTGATCGGGATCAACCGGCCGACGCACAGCAGTCTCGGCTCGGACCCCGCGTACGCCTCGGCTCCGTCCCGGGGGGCGATTCCGTAATGGACGATCTCGAAGCTGTCCTCGACGAAGCCCTCGGTCTCCGACAGGTAGTGAGCGAGCCCCTGCGAGATCGCGATGTGCACGTGCGCGAGGCTGGCCACGGCGCGGTCGGCGAGGGCGAAGGCCCGGCCCTCGCGGAACTCGTTGAAGCCGTGCTTCGTCGACATGCGGATCGGCACCCGCGCGAGCGAGCCTGCGATCTGCCCGTATGTGTCCGCATGGACGAGGTGCGTGTGGAGGATCTGCGGCCGCTCGTCGGCGAGGTAGCGAACGAGCCCGAGGAACGCGGAGGCGTCGACGTCGCGCGAGATCTGCACGGCGTCGAGCGGCACGCCCCTGTCCTGGAGCGCGCGGGCAAAGTCCCAGGCGCCGGGCTCGTTCTCGTGCAGCATCAGGAGCCGCGTGTCCCAGCCGCGTTCGCGGAGGCGGGGCAGGAGCGACAGCAGGTGCGCCTCGGAGCCGGAGATCCCGGCCACCTTCTGGACGTGCAGCACGCGAACGCCGCTGTCCTTCCTTGCAACACTGTGTTGCAAGGTCACCGGCGTGCGACCTCGAGGACGGCGTCGGCCCAGTGGTCGACCGAGTGGCCCTCGGCGACCCGGTCGTGGAGCGTGCGCCCGAGCTCGGCCCGGGCAGCAGGCGAGAGCGCGGCGAGCTCAGCGATCCGGTCGGCGAGCCCGGCCGGGTCCTCGCGCGCGAACATGAGCGAGGCAGGCAGGCCGGCCGTGAACTCGTCGAACACCGGGTTCGACACGAGGACGGGCAGGCAGCTCGCTGCGGCCTCGTAGACGACCTTGTCGGGGGCGCCGGCGACCATGTTGTTCACGAGTGCGCGCGCCCTCGCCATCACGTCGGGCACCTCCGTGCGCCGAACGGCCGGCTCGAGGCGCACGCGCTTCTCGATCCCGAGCTCGGCGACGAGCCGCTCGAGCTCGCCGCGGTGCTCTCGCTCGGCCGCGTTGAGGGCTGGGCCGAAGACTTCGAGCCGGACGTCGACACCGCGGTCGAGCGCGAGCTTCACGCCGCGCAGGATCGCCTCGAGCCCCTTTGCGCGCGAGTAGCGGCCGAGGGCGGCGAGCCGGAAGTCGCCCGAGCCGTCCGAGCGGTCGGCGCAGGGAAACTCGGCCAGGTCGATGCCGTGCCCGATCGGCACCACCTTCTTCGAGTCGATCGGAAACGAGCGCCGGTCGACCGTCACGATCGCCGTTGCCGCGCGCGCCGCGGCCTCCAGCGTCCGCGTCCGCGCCCAGTGCGTGTACCAGAGCAAGAGCGGCACTCGGAGCGGGCGGACGAGCGGTGCTGCCAGCACCGCGTAGATCGGGCACATGTGCGCTACCACGGCGACGGGCCGGGGCGCGAGCTCGCGCGCGAGCGCCGCCTGGAAGCGGACGCCGCGGCCGGCCCGCGTCCGCGACGCGAACGAGAGCGAGCGGCAGTTGTCCGGGAGCGCGCCGGCGACGGTGCGGTCCGCGAGCACGACGACCTCGTCCACGCGCGCCGCGAGCGCCCGGATCTTCGGCACGGTGGCGGCAAGCGCCGGATGGCCGGGGTCGACCTGCTGCGTGATGAAGATCAGCTTGCGCATCGCATCGTCTAGAAGAAGTCCGTGTCACCGAGCGTGAACCGCCAGGCGGCGACGTCCGCGTTCAGCGTGCCTGCAAGGGGCTTGCCCATGAGGTGCAGCGTGTGGGGTGCGGGGACGAACCCGAGCGAGAGGAATGTCGAGCGCTCGTCGGGGCCCGGCAGCGCAATCATCGCCCGTGCCCTCGAGAGGGCGATCGCACGGCGTAAGAGGTCGCGCGAGCCGCCGACGAAGTCCGCGAGCACAGCCGTCTCGACGCCGCGGTAGCGCGTTCGCCCGACGACGGCGTGGGCCGACTCCGTGCGGACAACCCGGTAGCCGCGCGGCGAGTCGGCAAAGCGCCAGTTGAGGTAGCCCGCGTCACGCACGACGTGGTTCGGCCAACCCGCCGCCGTGTCCTGCGCGGCCGCGAACGGCTCCACCGCCGCCGGCGCGGCCGCCTGCGCCAGCATCGGCCTGACCCAGACTCGCAGCCGCCCGATCTCGGTCCACCCGAGCGGCCCGAGGAAGATCGGCGCCGTCGGCGCGCTCGCGAACGCGAGCACGGCCGCGACCCCACGCTCCGCAGCCTCTCGCTCGTGCTTGCGCTCGAGCTCCGCGAAGATCCCCTGCCCGCGCGCCGATGCGTGCGTGGTCGCATGCACCGAGAAGCTCGCGACGCGCTCCTCCCCATCGAGCACCATGCGCGCGAGCGAGTGCGCCGCCACGCCAACGACGCGACCGTTCATGCGCGCGACCGACATCCGGCTCCCCGCGGGATTGCGGCCGAACCACCAGTCGAACTCGTCGCCCGTCATCGTCCGGTCGCCCCACGCCTCGCCGAGCAGGCCGAGGTAGGCCTCGCGGTCGGCGGGCTCGTACGTCGCGAGCTCGTAGCTCACTTGGTCGAGGTGCCAAGCGCCGCGTTGAACAGGCGGCGCGCGTGCGTGCCGGCGACGGTGTCCTTGAGCGCGATCAGGTCGCAGGCGCCGGAGAGCACGAGCTCGAAGGTGCGCGGCGGATACGGCTCGACGTTGTAGCGGTGCAGCTGCAGAGGGTCGGTATGCGAGCCGTTCCCGCCCGAGATCGACGTGAACGCGACGTCATAGCCCGCCTGGCGGAGCAGGCTCAGGTGCACGGGCCGGTAGTGCGCCTCCGAGCCCTTCACGTAGGCAAACGCACGCACCGGGCGGCCGAGGGCCTCCTCGAGCCGGAGCTTCGAGAGCGTGATCTCGCGCGCGGCCTCGTCCACTTCGAGGTCGGCGAGCGGCCGGTGGCCGATCCCGTGCGACTCGACCCGCACGCCTCCGCGCTCGAGCTCGGCGAGCTCGCTCCAGTCGAGCGTCCGGTTGACGATCCCGCGGGTCGCGAGGTGCTCGTCGTGCGGCAGCGGGCGGCCCGCCCCGAGGTAGCCGATCGGCGCGAAGAGAACGGCCGGATAGCCGTAGCGCTGCAGGATCGGCACGGCGTTCACGAGGTTGTCGAGGTAGGCGTCGTCGAACGTGATCAGCACGGCCCGGCGCGGAAGCGGCCGTCGCTCGATGTAGTGCGCGATCACGTCGTCGAGCGAGACGACGGTGTACTGGAGCTCGCCGAGCTGCGCCATCTGCTCGTCGAACTGGCTGGTCGAGACGGTCACCGTGTTGCCGTCCGTGTCGTTGACCTTGTGGTACATCAGCACGCAGAGCGTTCGGTCGTGGACACCGTCGATGACGCCGGCGCCGGTCGCCGCCTCTCCGATCGAGCGGTAGACGCCGTTCTTCAGCGCCTGCTTGAGCTCGTCCGCACGCATGCGAGTCCTAGTGTAAGACGGTGTCGACCAGCGCCCGCAGGCGGGCGGCGAACTGGTCGGGGGACTGGTTCCACTCGGGGAAGCGCTCGTGCGCGGCGGCGCCGAGGCGCTCGGCCAGCGCCCGGTCGGAGAGGACGCGGACGAGCGCGCCGGCCAATCCGGCCGTGTCCTCGGGGTCGACGAGCAGTCCCTCGCGCCCGTCCTCGACCAGGTCGAGGATGCCGCCGGCGCGGCTCGCCACGACTCCTCGCCCGCGTGCGAACGCCTCGATCACGACGCGGCCGAGCCCCTCGTAGCGTGACGGCAGGACGAGCACGGTCGATTCGTCGAGCTTCCGGGCAATCTCCTCGGGCGCGAGCTGCGCGACGTGCGTCGCGAGCCCTTCGGCGACCAGGCCGTCGACCGGCTCCGGCCGCGAGCCCTTGCCCACGATCGTGAGCGCCGCCCCCGGCACCTGCGCCGCCACCTGCCGCCAGGCGCCTGCGAGCCCGTCGAGGTTCTTGTACGGCTCGAGCACGCCCACGAACAGCGCCAACGGCTGCTCCGGCAGCGCCTCGACGGGACCTGCCGTGAAGGCGGTGAGGTCGCTGTAGGTCGGGAAGACGGCATCCGGCGGGTGGCCGCGCGCCTGCTCGACGAGGCCGGCCGTGTAGCCGGAGAGCGCCCGCACGGCATCGGCGTGCCGGACGCCGTACTCGTCGAGCCTGTCGACGAGCGGCGACAGCGCGCGCCGGGCGGACGAGCCGTAGAGCCGGGTCGAGTGGCGCCAGTTCCCGTGCACCTCGGCGATCACGGGCACGTTCGTTCCGCTCGCCTTGACGAGGGCGGCCGTCCGCGGATCCTCGGCGACGATCGCGTGCGGCCGGAAATCGCGCACAGCGCGCCTGACACGGACCGGCAGCGAGCCGTAGAACATCCCGCCCACGAGCTCGAACCGCGGGTCCGCCTTGTAACACCGTGTTGCAGGGCGGGCGAGGACGCGGATCTCGAGCTCGTGCTCGATCGCCGTCCACTTCCGGTCCAGGCCCGGCGAGAGCGGCAGCGCGTAGCGCGTCGGCCCGACGAACAGGACGCGCGGCCGGCTCACCGGCGCACCTGCTCGACGAGCTCGCGCGTCCGGCGCGCGTAGTCCTCCGGCGTCGAGATCCAGGGCTCGACGCTCGGTCGTGCTGCCGCGGCCAGCCGCTCCACAAGCTCGCTGTCCGTGAGCACGCGGACGAGCGCGTCCGCGAGCGCGGCCGGGACGCGCGGCTCGACGAGCAGGCCGTTCTCGCCGTCCCGCACGAGGTCGGTGATTCCGCCCACCCGCGTCGCCACGACCGGCCGGCCCCGGCAGAGCGCCTCGACGACGATCCGCCCGAGACCCTCGGAGCGCGACGGCAGGACGAGCACGGTGGCCGCGTCGAGCAGGGCGGCGATCTCGTCGTTCGGCACCGACGGCGTCCACTCGACCCGGCCGGGGAGGTCACCGACGAGCCGCTCGACCACATCGGCCCGGCTTCCCGTTCCTACGATCCGGAGCGTCACCCCCGGCAGGCGCGGAGCAGCGAGGCGCCAGGCCTCCGCCAGCCCGTCGATGTCCTTGTAGCGCTCGAGCACGCCCACGAAGAGCGGCGCCGGCTGCGCAGGCACCGGCGCGACCGGCCCGAGAAAGGGGTCGAGGTCCATGAACGCCGGGAACGTCGCCGCCGGCTCCACCCCGGCCGCGCGCACGAGCCCGGTCGTGTAGCTCGAGATCGTCCGCACCGCGTCGACGCGCCTGACGGCCTCGAGCGCGATCCGGTCGGCCGCGGGCGCGAGCGCCTGCCGCGCCTCGGAGCCGTAGAGCCGCGTCGCCGTCCGCCAGTCGCCGTGGATCTCCAGGATCACCGGCTCCCCGCGCCGGGCGACGAGGACGGCCATCGCCTCGTAGGGGCTCTGGACGAGCACGGCGTCCGGCTTGAACGCCTCCAGCTCGTGCCAGACACGGAACGGCAGCTCGGCCCAGAAACGGGGGCCGTCGAGCGTCTCACGCGGCGGCACGAGGCGGAAGATCTCGTCGTGCGTGGCCGAGCCCTCGCGGGCGCTCGCGAGCACGCGAACGTCGAGCTCGGCGGTGAGCGCGTCGAACTTCCGCCGCAGGTTCGGCTCGAGCGGCAGCCGGTAGCGGCTGCGCCCGACGATCAGGACGCGCGGCTTGACCATTGCCCGGAGAGCCAGCTTCCGCCACTCCGCTCCTGGATCGCGGCCCGGAGCGGCATCGCCTTCACGTCCATGCGAGAACGCGACAGCCGCAGCGCAGACGAATGCGTCGTCAGGACGAGACCGCGGTCGTCGACCTTCAACGACGTGATCTCGGGCCACTGGACGGCGCCGAGCCCGGGCGCCTCGATCCCCGCATCGGTGACCGTCAGCACCGGCTCGTTCCTGGCCAGCAGGCGGATCAGGATCGCGGCGATCGGCCCGCAGATCGCCAGCAGGACGACGCCCAGAATGCCGTCGAAGGCCGAGCGCCAGGTGGCCACGAGGTAGAGCCCCCAGGCGGTGAGCGCGACGTTCACCAGCGCGACCACCGTGGTTCTCGTCTTCGGCAGGTGGACGACGAACGGTTCCGTCATGTCACGCGGCGACGCCGACGAGGATCTCTTCGAGCCGGCCGTAGATCCGCTCGGCGGAGAATCGCTCCGCGGACGGGGCCGCCGCCGCGGTCAGGCGTGCGCGCAGCGTGTCGTCGGCGAGGAAGCGCCGGATCGCCGCCGCCAGCGCCGCGGGGTCGCCGGGGGGGACGAGGAGGCCGTTCTCGCCGTGCGTGACGATCTCCGGCACGCCGCCCACCGACGTCGCGATCGCGGGGGTGCCGACTGCGAGCGCCTCGACGAGCGTGTGCGGGAAGTTCTCCCAGGCCGAGGAGAGCAGCGCGGCGTCGGCGCTGCGGAAGAGGGCCAGCACCTCGTCCCGCGACAGCGAGCCGAGAAAGCGGACGCGTCCGTCGAGCCCGAGCTCGCGCGCCTGCGCCTCGAGCGCCACCCGCTCGTCGCCGTCGCCCGCGAGCACGAAGTCGACCTCCGGCACCTCGGCGACGGCCACGAGCGCGACGCCGAGCGCCTTCGGCGCCGTCATGCGCCCCGCGAACGCGAGCAGCGGCCGGTCGCCGTGGACGCGCTCCGGAAGCTCCGGCAGCGGCGGCGTCGGGTTGGGCAGCACGGAGATCCGCTCCTCCGGTATGCCCCAGCCGCGGACGAGCCGGGCGAGGAACGCGCTCGGGCAGACCACGTGCGCGGCGTGGCGAAGCTCGCGATCGCGGGCGGCGCGAAGGGCCCGCGCCGCGCTCGAGGTCTGGAACTCCACGGGGTCGCCCTCGAACTGCCCGCGCCGGAGTGCCCGCTCGAAGGCCGGATCCTGCGTCAGCTTGGCGACGAACGGCTTCCGCGCGAGCGAGCAGCCGGCGGCCGTGCGGCCGAGCATCCCGGTCGAGTAGACGACGTCGTTCCGCGCAGCCAGCGCACGGATCCGCGACGCCGCGGCGATGTGACGGATGCCGGCGGGCTTCGCGCGCGACACCCAGTGCACCGCGTACGACTCGCGCGGGGGCTCGCAGTCCGCCGTCGTCACGACCTCGACCTCGTGTCCCCGGCCGATCATGAACTCGGCTACCTCGGGCGCGTGGCTCGCCGGGCCGCCGACGTCGGGCGGCCAGATCCCGGAGACGATCAGGATCTTCACAGGAGGCCGGACGCTTTCATCTCGACCGGGGTCGGCGGCGCCACGGCGGGAGCGGCGTCGCGAGGCTCGCGCCGGATCCGGATCAGCAGGACCGTCCAGAGCGCGCAGAAGACGACCGTCGACACGAGCACGGCGGCGCCGGCGCCGGTCGCTCCCCAGGCGATCCCGAACGCGACCACGAGCGGGATCAGGACGATCGACTCGATGCCGTGGGCGACCACGCGCAGTCCAGGCCGCCCGATCGACACCGGCAGGGACTTCGCCCAGCCCCAGATCACCTGCAGCGCACCGGCGATCAGGATGAACCGTGCTGCGCCCACCACGTTGGACGCCTCGGAAGCGCCGTTCTCGCCGGGGTAGAACACGATCCGGATCAGGTCGGGCATGAACACATAGAGCGGCGGCACGACGACGGCCATCAACACCGTCGCGCCGATCATGTACCTCTTCAGGCTCGCGAAGACAGCGTCGAAGGCACCCCGCGACCAGTCGCGCGTCTGCTCGGTCAGCAGGATGAGACGCACGGGGGCGGAGAGCGACGCGAAGCCGTTCTGCGGGGACTGCGCGATGCGGAAGTAACCGAGCTCCGTCGGGTTGGTGACGACCCCGAGCAGGATCGGCGACAGCGTTCCTCGCAGCGACACGACGCCGGTCGCCAGGCTCGACTGGACGACGAAGCCGAGGATGCCGCGCCGGTGCTGCCCGAGCTCCGTGTGCTCGGCGTGCGGGAAGCGGCGGAAGGCGACGATGCCGGCGACGCCGAGGACGATCGTTGCCGCGGCCTGCGAGACGACGAGCCCGATGACCGCCTGCGTGACGCCGTAGTGCGCGCCGATCGCGAGGCCGGCGAGGCGCAGCGCCATCGACGCCGCCAGCAGCCAGCCGCGCACGTCGTAGCGTCCGTGCAGGATCAGCGCGGCACTGGACACGCCCTCCGGACTCTGCAGGAACGGGAGCAGCGAGGCGATCAGGAACGGGACCTCGAGGCCCTCGCCGCTGAAGATCTGGTCGGCATACGGCGCGATCGCGGCCAGCACGAGCATCGCGAGCAGGCCGCCGGCGACCTTGACGCGGAGCGCCGCGCGGAAGAGCCGGCGCAGCCGACCCCAGTCCTCGGCCGTCGTGTAGTCGAAGCCGTACTTGACGAGCGCTTCCTCGGCCGTGAAGTCGAGCAGCGTCTGGAAGAAGCCCGCGGTGACGATCACCGTCGAGAGCAGACCGAAGTGGAACGTGTCCAGCTGGCGCTTCGTCAGGACGGTCGCGAGGAACCCGAATCCGACCGAGAGATAGATGCCCGCCGCGGCAGTAGAGCGGCGCCAGACAAGCGGCAAGCGCGCCAAAGCGGCCAGTATAGTGGCCGCCGGTGGCCGTCCGACCGCACCAGGCACGGGCCGTGGCGGCCGGGCGGACCCGAGACCTCTCCCTCCCGGCCTCGGCCGTGCTCGCCGCCGCCCTGCCGATCCTCTTCCTGCACGTCGACTACCAGCCGGGCTTCACGATCCACGTCGGGTCGACCGGCGAGCACCTCGTCCTCTCCGACCTCGTCCTGCTCGCGGTCGGGATCACGGCGCTCGTCGCCGGCCTGCGCCACGGCTTCGCGCCGCTCCGTGCAGGGTGGCCGATCTGGATCGGCGGTGGGATCTTCCTGGCGGACGTGTTTGCGGGGAGCGTCTACCCCAAGCTCTGGGCGTCCGGCTACCAGGCCTCGACGCACGCCGTCACCGCGGCGAAGTTCGCCGAGTACGCGCTGCTCGCGGTCGCCGTGCCGCTCCTCGTCCGCGCGCGGCGCGACGCCGAGTTCGTCGTCGGGGCGCTGATCGTCTGGTCCGTGGCCGCGACCGTGGCCGGGATCGCGCAGATCTTCGGCGCGGACATCCTCGAGGCCTGGACGGCCGGCCGGCGGCAGCCGTCATTCCTCGGCCATCACGACTTCGCGTCGCTCTCGGGAGCGGCGCTCGCGATCTGCCTCGTCGGGCTCGCGCTCCGGCCTGTCTGGAAGCCGCCTCCGGTCATCCTCGCCGTCGCCGGCGTGTCGGGCGGGCTGGGGCTGATCATCTCCGGCTCGAGCGCGGGCGCGATCGGGCTCGGAATCGGCGTCGCCGCGCTCGCCGTCGCCGCGTGGATCCGCCACTGGCTCGACCGGCGACGCGCGGTCGCAATCGCTGCGATCACCGTCGTCGTTCTCGGCGGCGTCTTCGTGATGCGCGCCGGCGAGATCAACCAGTTCCTGCGCTTCGTAGGGATCGAGCGCGCGAAGGCGGAGCAGAACGGCGTCCAGAGCTACGTCCAGCGCACGCTGCTCGTCTACATCGGCTGGCGGATCTTCGAGGACAACCCGATCGGCGGCGCCGGCTGGCAGTCGAGCTCCGAGCAGCGCGTCTATGCCCCGTACCTGCGCGCCGCGCACCGCGAGTTCCCGGGCACGCCGGACCTCGCCTTCCCGTCGCCGCAGCACCCGTGGGGCGTCCAGAACGCGTACGTGCAGGCCATGTCCGACCTGGGGATCGTCGGGCTGCTGGCCTTCCTCGGGCTGCTCGCGAGCGGCCTCGTCATGGCGGCCCGCGCAGCCCTGCGCGCTCCCCCGGCGGTCGCCGTGACAGCGCTCGTCTCGCTCGTCTGGCTCGTGCTCGTGATGGGCGTCCTGAGCGCGCTCGGCCTCGTCGCCGGCATTCCCTCGGATGCCCTGCTCTGGCTCGCGCTCGGCTTCTGCGTGGTCGCAGCGGGAGGGAAGGAGCTCGTCCGTGCTCGAGACTAGGCCACCCGCGCTCGAGGACTGGCCCGGGGAGCTCCACCGTCATCCGAAGAAGAGCTCCGTCACCTATCCGACGCGCGTCCACCTGGCGGAGTGGCTGCAGGCGGAGGCGACGCGGGCGGCGGCGGACTTCGGCCGCTACCGCCTCCTCGACATCGGCTGCGGCAGGAAGCCCTACTACCCCTACTTCGCCGACGGAGCGAGCGAGTACGTGGGCGTCGACATCGACGCCGGCAACCCGTACGCGGACCTGCTCGGGCCGGTCGAGGACCTCCCCGTCGAGGACGCGTCGTTCGAGGTCGTGCTCTGCACGCAGGTGCTCGAGCACGCGGGCGACCCCGACCAGGCGATCAGCGAGCTCCACCGCGTGACGGCGCCCGGCGGGCGCGTCCTCGTCTCGACGCACGGCGTCCAGGTCTACCACCCCGCTCCCGAGGACCACTGGCGCTGGACCCACACCGGTCTCGAGCTCCTCTTCCTGCGAAACGGCGACTGGGCATCGGTCGACGTGCGCCCGGCGGGCGGCACCGCCACCTGCCTCGCCGCCATGACTGGTATCTACGTCGACATGCTTTTCCGCCGCGTGCACCTGACCCCGGTCGCCAAGGGGCTCGTCTGGACGCTGAACACGACGGGCGCCGGGCTCGACCGGCGGGTCGCCGGGCTCCGGGCCAAGCAACCCGGCTCGATCTTCCTCAACTACCACGTGATCGCGGAGAAGCCGTCATGAGCCGCCGCGTCCTCGTCACCGGCGGCGGCGGGTTCATCGGCTCGAACCTCGCCCGCGCACTGCTCGAGCGGGGCGACTCGGTGCGCGTCCTCGACAACTTCGCGACCGGCAACCGCGGCAACCTCGTCGGCCTCGACGTGGAGATCGTGGAAGGCGAGCTGCGGAGCTACGAGCGCGTGCACAACGCGGTGCGCGGAAGCGAGGTCGTGTTCCACCTCGGCGCGCTCGGCTCCGTGCCGCGATCGGTGCAGGACCCGCTGACGACGAGCGCCGTCAACGTCGAGGGCACGCTCAACGTCCTGCTCGCCGCGCGCGACGAGGGCGTCCGACGGGTCGTGTTCGCGTCGTCCTCGTCCGTGTACGGCAGCTCGGCCGAGCTGCCCGCGCGTGAGTCGGGCCCGGTCGACCCGATCTCGCCCTACGGCGTCGCCAAGCTCGCGGCCGAGCGCTACTGCGTCTCGTTCAGCCGTGTCTACGACGCCTTCGAGACCGTCGTGCTGCGGCTCTTCAACGTCTTCGGCCCCCGGCAGAACCCGCACTCGCAGTACGCGGCGGCCGTGCCGCTCTTTATCACCGCGATCGCCGCCGGCGAGCCCGTGACGATCTTCGGCGACGGCGGCCAGGCGCGCGACTTCACCTATGTCGCCAACGTCGTGGACGCCGGCCTGCTCGCCGCGGAAGCCCCGGGTGCGAACGGGCGCATCTTCAACATCGCCGCGGGCGCGCCGCACACCGTCAACCAGCTCATCGACACGATCGGCAGCCTGCTCGAGCAGACGGTCGACAAGCGCCACGAGGATCCCCGCCCGGGCGACATCCGCGACTCGTTCGCGGACGTGAGCGCGGCCCGGGAGACACTCGGCTGGGAGCCGCGCGTCGGTTTCGAGGACGGGCTGCGCCTGACGGCCGAGGCCCTGTTTGCCTGAGAACGTCTCGACGCGCTCATTGGGCGCCGGCGGCGGTGCGAGGCCGGAGGTCACAGTATGAGCAATACGGGGCCGGAGAGCATCGTGCCGCCGCCGGCGTCAGGCGACGGCGGAGCCGGGCTTCGCCCGGCGGGAGCCGGCGCCAGCCAGGAGCGCGTCCGTGTGCTGCGCGTGATTGCGCGGCTGAACATGGGCGGGCCGGCGCTGCACGTGGCGTATCTGTCGGCGGGCCTGCGGGAACGCGGATACGACACGACACTCGCCGCCGGCAGCCTCGCGCTCGGCGAGGAGTCGATGGCAGGCGTCGCCGAACGGCTCGGCGTCCCGATCGTGGCCATCCCCGACCTGCACCGCGAGATCTCACCGCTCCGCGACCTGCGTGCCGTCTATCACCTCGCCGACCTGATCCGCGAGGTTCGCCCCGACATCCTCCACACGCACACGGCCAAGGCAGGGACGATCGGCCGGCTGGCCGCGCGGCTCCTGGGCGACGCGGGACCGCCGATCGTCGTGCACACGTTCCACGGCCACGTCCTGCGCGGCTACTTCGACCCGGTGCGCTCGACCGCGTTCCGCCTGCTCGAGCGCTGGCTCGCGCGGCGAACGACGGCCCTGATCGCCGTCAGCCCCGAGGTTCGCGACGACCTGGTCTCGCTCGGTGTCGCCCCGCCGGAGAAGTTCACGGTCGTCCGGCTCGGCATCGAGCTCGACGAGCGCGTCGGCGGAAGCGACGGGGACGGGCCGCGGCTCGAGACGCGCCGCGCGCTCGGGATCCCCGCCGACCGGTTCGTGGTCGGATGGATCGGCCGCATGACCGGCGTCAAGCGGACGGACGACGTGCTCCTCGCCGTGCGGCTCCTGCGCGAGCACGGCGTCGACGCGGCCCTCTGCATGGTCGGCGACGGCCCCGACCGCGCCGCCGTCGAGCGGCGCGCGCACGACCTCGGCATCGTCCGAGACAGTTTCTTCCTCGGCTACCAGGAGGACGTCGCGTCCTACTACGCCGCCTTCGACGCGCTCATTCTCCCGTCGGCGAACGAGGGCACGCCGGTCAGCGCGATCGAGGCGCTTGCGGGCGGCCGCCCGGTGGTCGCGACCCGCGTCGGCGGCGTCCCCGACGTGGTGCGTGACGGCGTCGACGGGTTCCTCGTCGAGCCCGGCGACGTCGACGCGATGGCTGCGCGGCTCGCCGATCTCGCCGCCGACCCGTCGCTCCGGCACCGCATGGGCGAGGCCGGCCGCGCCTCGGTGCACGAGCGGTACTCGGTCGAGCGCCTGCTGAACGACGTCGACGGGCTCTACCGCGACCTCCTCGCGGCCAAGTAGACAGTCTGTTACCTGGCTAGTGAGGCAAATGCTGGAAGGCCGAGAACGCCGGCTTCTTCTGGCCCGTCGTCGTCTCCAGGCCCGACTGCCAGCCCGCGAGGTTCGGCTCGTCCTTGAGCAGGAACCAGAGCATCAGCTGGATGCGCGGGTTCCTGCGCGCGATCGTGAAGGCCTGCGTGAGGTAGCTCGACTGCTTCGACAGCGAGACCCCGAAGTACTTGTCCGGCGGGTTCGTCTGCCAGCCGTACTCGGTGATCCAGATCGGCTTGTTGCCGTAATAGCGGGTCACCTGGTCGATCAGCACCTGGATGTTGCCGAGCGTGATCGCGTTCAGCGAGTTCGGCTTGCTCGACGGCTTCTCGGACGGGGTGACGGAGTACGGATGGTGCGCCCAGGCGTCGAAGTGCTTCAGGCCCGCGGCGTGGACGGCCCTGAGGAAGACGAGCGGCGACACGGACGCGCGCGGCTCGTTCGGATTGTTGTTCCCGCGCGGAGCGGTCAGCCCGCACGCGACCTTGTCGCCGTTCACGCGGGCGGCGTGCACGCCGGCATAGACCGCCTCGCAGATCTTGGCGTAGTCGATCGCGCTCTGGATCACCCACTTTCCGCCGACGCGCTTGTACTGCGGCGTGAGGAACACGGGGTTGTTCGCCTCGTTCCACGCGCCCCAGAGCTTGACCGCGGGAAGCCGGGCTCCGGTCGTCGACGTCCACGTCCCGCTGTAACGGGTGGCGGCCGCGAGCGCGAAGCTCCGCAGGTCGGACATGTTGCGCGGCGCGTGGTTCTTCCCGGCTCCGCCGTTCGCCCAGCCCGGCGTGTCGAGGATCGAGAGCAGCACCTGCAGGTGGTAGGCCGACGCGAGCTGGACGACGCGGTCGTAGGGAGCCCAGTTGTAGGCGGAGTCGTTCGCGTCGGTCGGGTTGAACGGACGGCGCGTGGCCACGCCGAGCGAGCTTCCGCCCCAGTGGAGGTTGAGCCGGATCACCTGCACGTGGAGCGACCGGAAGGTCGCGAAGCTGGAGGCCGTGCTCCCGTAGAGAGTCACGCCCTCGTCGTAGATCCCGACGAGCATGTGCGTGGACGCGGTCGAAGCGGACAGCGTCGACGCAAACGCCGCCAGCGCCGCCACTCCCGCCGCACACGCGACGGCCAGCCTACGCGCCAAGGATCTCTGCCCTGACCTGAACCGAGTCGACCAGGCGGCGCAGCCCGTCCTCGAGCGACACCTCCGGCTCCCAGCCGAGCACCTGCTGCGCCCGCGTGATGTCGGGCTGGCGTACCTTCGGATCGTCGACCGGGAGCGCCTCGTGGACGATCTCGCTCGACGAGCCGGTCACGCGCAGCACCGTCTGCGCCAGCTCGAGCACGGTGAACTCGCCCGGATTGCCCAGGTTGACCGGGAGGTGCTCCTCGCTCCGCGCGAGCAGGTGCAGGCCGCGGATGAGGTCGTCCACGTAGCAGAAGCTCCGCGTCTGCGAGCCGTCGCCGTAGATCGTCAGCGGCTCGCCGGCGAGCGCCTGGCGGACGAAGTTCGGGATCGCGCGCCCGTCGTGCGGGCGCATGCGCGGGCCGTACGTGTTGAAGATGCGGACGATCGCCGTGTCGACGCCCTGCTGACCGTGGTAGGCCATCGTCAGCGCCTCGGCGTAGCGCTTCGCCTCGTCGTAGACCCCGCGCGGGCCGATCGGGTTGACGTTGCCCCAGTAGCTCTCCGGCTGCGGGTGGACGAGTGGGTCGCCGTAGACCTCGCTGGTCGAGGCGAGGACGAAGCGGGCGCGCTTGTGCTTCGCGAGCCCGAGCGCGTGATGCGTGCCGTACGAGCCGACCTTCAGCGAGTGCAGGGGCTGGCGGAGGTAGTCGATCGGGCTGGCGAGCGCGGCGAGGTGGTAGACGGTGTCGACCGGCTCGTCGATCTCGAGGTGATCGACCATGTCGTGGTAAGCGAAGACGAAGTCGTCCGAGCGGATGTGCTCGATGTTTCGCAGCGAGCTCGTCTCCAGGTTGTCGACGCACACGACGCGGTCGCCCTTCGCGAGCAGGTAGTCGCAGAGGTTCGACCCGAGGAATCCGGCTCCGCCGGTGACGACCGAGGTGGCCACTGACAGGTCATGCTAGCCAGGGCACGCGCCCGAACGTCCCGCGAACCGGCAGCTTTACTGACTTTTAACGGCATGGCCACCGACGCGACCTTCGACCCCGACTTCGTCGGGCCCCGACACCGGCTGCGCGAGTCGCTGCTGCTCGGGCTGCTCCTCGCCGGCCGGCCCGGCCGCGAGCTGCTGAACGTCGGCGCCGGACAGGGCACGTTCTCGCAGCTGCTCGAGGCGCGCGGGTTCGAGGTGACGAGCGTCGACCCGTCGCCCGAGGCCGTCGCGTTGCTGCGCGCGCGGGTTACGGGGCCGGTGCTGGCCGCGGCGGCGGAGGCGCTGCCGTTCGCGCACGCGTCCTTCGACGGCGCCGTGCTGGGCGAGGTGCTCGAGCACGTCGAGGACGACCTGGCCGGCCTGCGCGAGGTGGCCCGGGTCGTCCGGCCGGGCGGCGTCGTCGCGATCTCCGTCCCGGCGAACCCGGACTGGTTCGGCCCGAGCGACGAGTGGGCCGGGCACTTCCGCCGCTACACGCGCGCTGCGCTGCTCGACCTGTGCGCAGGCGCCGGGCTCGACGTCGAGCGCCTCCGTCCGTGGGGCTTCCCGGTGTCGAGCTTCTACCACCGGCGAATCTACGAGCCGCGGCTCACGGCGCAAGGGCCGGCCGCTCCGACGCGCGCCCAGCGCCCCGCGGTCGCCGTCCTCGGCGCCGCGCTCCAGGTCGACCGCCTCTTCGTCGGCGTCGAGCGCGGCGCGCTCGGCTACCTGGCCCGCGCCCGGACGCCCGGTTGACGTCCCGCGGCCGACGAGAGCGGCGTCCGGAGCGGGCTCGCGGATGGCTGCACATATCGTGCACATACGGCGAGGCAACGGCGACACCATTCGACCGCATCCCGCCTGGTGCGCTGAGCCGTGGACACCGTGAGCATGCCCCCATGGCGACCGCGGAGCGACTCGCCCGCGCGAGAACATGCCGGCGTTGGGTCCCATCGCCCCTGGCTTCTCCGGCGGGATAGCGCGCGGGAGGAGCTTGCGACCTTCCACTCCACCGGGACTATGTCTCCGAGGCCACGGGAGCCTTTCCGTTGACCCCGGCGGACCCGCGACGCCCTCCCGGCCGTCCTGACCAGCGAAGGTCAGACGAACGCCGGGGCCGCCGAGTACGCCCACGGGCACGCCGCGTCACTGAACAGCGTCGCCCGGATCGGCTTCGCAACCATCCGGCGAACGCTACCCGCGACCGGAGGCCGCCAGGACGTGAGCGGCAGCGCCACTGGTCATGACTCGCACTACTGAGCTGTTGTTGCGCTGATCGGTGCGTCTACCCATGGCAGCGCGGAGCCGCCGAACAACGGAGCGACCGCCTCGGCCCCGTAGCGGTCGGCGAGCACCTCGTGGGCAAGGTCGAGCCGCGGTGGGCGTCGCGTCCGGTGCCCGTCAGAGGCGATCAACGCGACAAGCCCCTCGTCGAGCAGTCGCCAGAGCAGCTCCTCGGCAGCCTGCCCGTTGTCGCCGAGCGCTGAGTCGCCGTTCGGGCAGAGCAGGCAACCCCGCTCGACCAGCGCCCGCGCGACCGCGAAGTCGGCCTGGAGCCCGATCGACCGTTCCGGGTGCGCGACGATCGGCACCAGTTCCGCGGCGACTATCCGGTCGGCCGCCTCGAGCGTGAGCGCGCTGTCGTCCTTGAAGCCGAGCCAGTGACCGGGGAACTCGATCAGAACGGCCCGCGTCCCTTCGAGCACGAACTCGTCTGGGTCGGCGTCCCGGAGAACCGTCGGGAAGACCTCCCAACCGCATCGAAGCTCCAGGCCGAACTGCCCGGCCGCCGCTTGAACCTTCGGGAACGACTCCGCGAACAGGCGCTCCCGCTCATGCTTCCGCGGATAGCTGTCCCACTCGGCGTGCGCGTGCGGCGTTGCGAACAGGACACGCGTGCCGGTGTCGACCGCGATCCGGCACAACTCGACAGCCTCCTCGAACGTGCGCGCCCCGTCATCCCCGGACGGGACCGCGTGCGAGTGAACATCGACGAATCCCTCCACAACCCCAGTCTCTCAGTCGCCGGCCGAGCCGAGGCTAGGCAGCGTGTCGCCGCAAGCAAGGGAGCACTCGGTAGATCGCGGCAGTCGAGGTCAGCGGAAACCCGCGGAAGGCCCCTCGTTGGCGGACCCCACCCGCACGGGTGCAAGGGCCGGCGGCACGGCGGCACGGCGGGCGACAGCGAGGCGCCTGAGGGCACGTGGCCGTGAAGCGGCGTATCGAGCTTGGTCGGGCTTGACACGCGTTGCGGTGCGGGCTTTCCGCTTCTGCTTCGGGTGCTTTCCCCGATGTTGGTTCGGTGGGGCGGCGTTGAGACTCGGGCGGTGATGGGACAGTCGGTGCGAGCGTCGAGTTATGGCGGACTTCGGGTGTTGATCGCTGGTGGAGGGGTCGCGGGCCTAGAGGCGATGGTGGCGTTGCGCGATCTGGCTGGTGAGTTGGTTGATGTGGAGTTGTTGTCGCCTGATCCTTGGTTTTGGTATCGGCCGATCTCGGTCGCGGAGCCGTTCGATTCGTCGCGTGCCTACCGGTTCGAGTTGCCGGCGCTGGCGTTGGCCGCCGGTGTCTCGTTCACTCCGGGGTCGCTGGTCGCGGTGAATGCGGATGCGCACCGGGCGCGGGTCACGAACGGAACCGAGATCGGCTACGACGTGCTCGTGATCACGTCTGGCACGCGGGCGGCCGTTGCCTTGGAGGGGGCATTGACGTTCCGAGGCCCGGCGGATGTGGAGGCGTTCCGGACGATCCTGACCGAGGTCGAGGCCGGCTCGACGAAGCGGATTGCGTTCGCTTTGCCGCGCAGGGCTGGCTGGCCGCTGCCCTTGTACGAACTTGCTCTGCTCACCGCTGCGCACGCGCAAGAGCGCGGCCTGCAGGGTGTCGAGCTGTTCCTGGTCACGCATGAAAAAGCGCCACTCGGGCTGCTCGGCGATGCGGCTAGCGACGCGGTCCGAGGTCTGCTCGAACAGTCCGAGATCACACTGCACACCGACTGCTACCCGGTGTCGGTCGAGGAGGGATGGTTGACACTCGCCCCGGCCGGCTCAATTCGCGCAGACCGCGTGGTGGCGCTAGCACGGCTCGAGGGCGAGCCGATCGAAGGCGTCCCCCACGACGGGGACGGGTTCATCGCCACCGACCGGAAGGGAAGAGTTGAGGAACTGGTTGACGTCTACGCGGCCGGGGACATCACCCGCTTCCCGATCAAGCAGGGCGGCATCGCTACCCAACAGGCAGACGTGGTCGCCGAACAAATCGCCGCCCGAGCCGGAGCCACCCTGACCCCGAAACCGCACCAACCTGTCCTCTACACGCTGCTTCTCACCGGCAGCCGGCCGCTCTACCTCAAGGCAGAACTCGCCACCGGAAGCGGCTACCGATCCACCGTCTCCCGGGAGCCACTCTGGTGGCCCCCGGCCAAAATCGCCGGCCGCCACCTGGCACCCTTCCTCGCCTCCCAGGCACCGGCTGACCCCCTATAGCGACCGGGAGCCACTCGCCCACGGAAACAGCAGAGCGCGAAGGGTCCCATCACGCGGGATTGACCACTGGGCCGTTAGTCGATGGGTCAAAGCCGTGGATACCGGGCTGAGGGGATAGAAGAGACAGGCCTCTCCTGTTTCCGTAAGTGGGACATTTCGGCGTCTACAGGGGCGCGGTGTCGTGGAGCTCTGCGAGGCGGTCGCGCACCTGCGCGGCCATGGCCAGATTCTTCTTGCGTTCGTAGCGGTCGAGCGCGTGGCCGAGCGCAGCTTCGGCTTCGTCGGTCTGGCCGGCGGCGTGCAGCACCTCCCCGAGGTCGCAGAGTGTGTCACCCTGGTAGTTGAGCGCGTCCGTGGGCTCCATGATCGCGACAGCCTCGCGCGCCAGAGTCTCCGCCTCCTCGTGTTGGCCGCGGCTCGCGTGGACGAGCGCCTGCACCTGCCGCCAGAGTGCCTGAGTGAAGATGTCCTGCTCCGTCTTGTCGAGGCTCCGTCCGACCTCCGCCAGCGGCTCCGCCTCGTCGTGTCGACCGAGCGCGCAGAGCGAGCGACCGAGCAGCGGCGCGAAGGTCTGGAGGAAGCCGACCGCGCCACCCGCTTCGGCGAAGTCGCAGAACCGGCGGAAGTGCACCGCTGCGCTGTCGTGATCGCCGGCGGTCACCGCGATGAAGCCGAGCATGAACTCGACATCGTCGTCCCCCGTGAGCTCGCGCCACCGCTGACCGGCGTCGCTCCCAAGCTGTGCCGCTTCGTCGAAGCGGGCGAGCATGGTCAGCAGCCAGGCTCGCGTCAGCAGCGGCGCGGGATGCGGGTTCTCGGGAAGGAGCGCGTCGATCTCCCGTAGGGCCTCGTCTGCCGGCCGCGGGCCATAGGCAAGCGCGCGGTCGAAGCGGAAGAGATCCGCTCTGTACTGACCGGCCAACCGGGCGTGACGGAGCGCCTGCTCCGACGCGTGCGCATAGTCCTCGTAGTGGCAGCGCCAGTTCGCGACCCCGAAGGTGAACGCATTCCAGACGTGCACCAGCCCCGCATGGTCCCCGGCCTGCTCGAGCAGCGGGACCGCCGTTCGCACGAGCTTCTCGAGCTCGTCGATGGCCGGGTCGTCGGCAATGAACGTGCGATAGTAGGCGGCCTCGACACGGGCCAACGCCTCGACTGTCTCGTCACCGGCCCCGCATGCCCGCTCTGCGGCGGCGTCGGCAACTGCCGAGGCCCTTTCTGTGAGGTTCCGAGAGAGCGCCTCGGCGAGGTCGAGCTCGAGCACGACGTCCAGGCGTGCCGGCCGGGTCAGCTCGAGGGCGCGCTCGAGCAGGCTGGCGGCGGCTCGCTCGTCGCCGCGCCAGAGCGCGCGCCGGCCGGCAACCGCGAGACGCTCGGCGGCTCGTTCCGCGAGGACGTCGTCGCCCTGTCCGAGCTCGCGCCGGTAGCGGGCGGCCTGCTCGAGGTGGTAGCCGAGGATCTCGTCCAGTTCGACGAGATCTGAGCCGTGCTCTTGCAGCCAGGTTGCGAAGCGCTCGTGGAGGTCGGCCCGGGTTGCTTTCGGGAGCGCGTCGTAGGCGGCATCGCGGATCAGCAGGTGACGGAAGCGGAAGCCGTCCTCGCCGGCGAAATGCGACCGGTCCGGTCTGATCAGCTCCCGGCGCACGAGCGCGGCCAGGCGCGGAGTCACCTGAAGCTCCTCCGGGCCGAGCGCCTGGACGGCGCCGCGATGGAAGACCTCGCCTTCGACCGACCCACGCTCGAGCACGCGCCGCTCGCTCGCGTCGAGTTGGTCGAGGCGGGAGGCAAGCAGTGCTTTCAGGGTCGGCGGCACCTCGACGTCGTCAGCGCTCTCGTCGGCCATCGCCCGCATCTCACCGATGAAGAGCGGGTTGCCGCCGGCGGCGGCCGCAATCTTGCCGCGCAGCTCCTCCGACACTCCCGCACCGATCAGGCTGGCCGCGTCCTCGTTGCTCAGCGGCTCGAGCCGCACCGTCGCCGGCCAGGAAGGTCGGCTGTCGAGGAGCTCGGGGCGGGCCAGGCAGACGATCAGGAGCGAGGCTCCGCCGGAGAGCAGCGCGACATGCTCGACGAGGTCGAGGAACGTCTCCTCGCCCCACTGGATGTCGTCGAAGAGGACGACGAGCGGCGCTTGCTCCTCGAGCAGCTTGCGGAACGCCCAGGCGATCTCCTCTGCACTGGTGCCGGCGGCGGTCTCGCCGAGGAGCGAGCGGATCGCCGCAGCGGCCGCCGGGTCGGACGGAGGCGCGTCGAGTTGCTTGACGACCTCGACGACGGGCCAATAGGTAATGCCTGTCCCGTACGGAAGGCAACGGCCGCTGACGACTCGCGTGTCGAAGGACACCAGCGCTTCGGCTGCGAGCCGGGACTTCCCGAGACCGGGATCGCCCACGATCGTGACCAGCTCACACCGCTGCTCTGCAAGGGCCCGTTTCCAGGCCTCGCCGAGCAGCGCCAGCTCCGGCTCGCGGCCGACGAACACCGTCTCGTGGCGCCGCTCGGTCGCCGCCCGCGCCTCGACCAGCCGGAACGCGGACACCGGCTCGCTCTTGCCCTTCAACGCGAGCGGCTCGACCGGCTCCGCGTCGACCGCATCGCCGACGAGTCCGAGCGTCGCCTCCGCGATCAACACCTCACCCGGCTGCGCCGCCTGCTGCAGGCGGGCCGCCACGTTCAACGCGTCGCCGGTTGCCAGCCGCTCGTCCGTTCCCGTCACCACCTCGCCCGAGCTCACCCCGATCCGTCCCTCGATCCCCAACTCGGCGAACGCGTCGCACATCTCGAACGCGGCGCGACATGCCCGCAGCGCGTCGTCCTCGTGCACCGCCGGCACCCCGAAGACGGCCATCACCGCGTCCCCGATGAATTTCTCGACGGAGCCGCCATGAACCTCGACGATCCCCTTCATCCGGTCGAAGTACCGGGCCAGCAGCGCCCGCAGCGCCTCCGGATCCGTCGACTCCCCGAGCTCCGTCGAGCCGACCACGTCACAGAACAGGACCGTCACGACCTTCCGGCGCTCACCTGAGCCGTCGACGAGCGCCACGCCACACGCTTCGCAGAACCTCGCGGTGTCGCTGTTCTCGTGACCGCAACTGGTGCAGGGCGGCACGAGGGGGAGTCTAGGGCCTAGCCGTTAGAGGGCTGCCGGGTTTCGCGAGGCCGGCTCCAAACCCGAAACCCTAGAGGTGAGGAGTGCGACGCACCTCCACCTCTCGACGATCAAGACGAGAGAGTTCTTCCTCTCCTGCGTTCGCCCGGGCTCCAGCGAAGGCGAAACCAAGAACGTGCACCCGCGCCGGATCCATAGCGGTCAACGATCTCTTGATCCTCCATGACCGCGCGATGCTCCTTATGCCGCTTGATCCTCGCGGCAGCCTGTTCGCCCGGATCAGGCGCTACGGCGAACCCTTTGTCCCACCGCTGACTGGCACGTTCCTGCGTGCTGTAAGGAGGCATTGTCTAGCAGTCCCGGCTCGTGATTTTCCGCATAATCTGGCCCCGTACTGTACACGACCAGACTCGTCGGCGCCGTCACGGATCGGCGTGGCCTGGCCGCGTTCCCGAGCGCACCGCCCGGCTGGCCCGGCGTCTTCTTTTGCGCCTCGCTGCAGTAGGGACTCCGCGTGCGAGCGGGCTCGATGCAGCCGGGAAGCGCACACCTGGCCAGGCCTACTTGAGGCAGAGCGCGGCCAGGTCCCAGGTGTACCAGGCGTGGTCGTAGATGCATCCGAGCTTGGGACCCGCGAGCCAGGGGATGAGCGGCGAGCGCACGGGGACGATTGGCGCGTAGCGCGTGAGCACGTAGTTGTCGAGGCGGCCGTAGGCGGTGTAGCGCGGCTGACCCGAGAGCCGCGAGGCTGCCTGGATCCGGTAGTTGACGTCGGGGCTGTCGAGCCAGCTGAGGTTGCCGGGCTCGGTTCCGCTCACGGAAGGCCCGCCGTAGACGCCGCGTACGAAGGTGTCCGGGTCGAGGTAGTCGGCGAAAAAGAAGCCGTACGTGATGTCCCACGGCTCGCCTCGAGTCGTGATCTTCTGGAAGCGGACGGGACCCGCGAACGTCTTGATCTCGACGTCGAGGCCGATCTGCTTGAGCTCGTAGCGGACGTCGCCCGCGACGGTTTGCTGCGGACCGTTCGGAACTGTGTAGAACACGGCTTTCCCGCCCCGCAGATGGCCGGCTGCGAGACGCCGTGCGGTCTTCAGGTCGGGCCCTTTGATCGGGTAGAGGTGGACGTCGCGGAAACCGGGCATGCCGGGCGGGAGCAGCTGGTCGGTGCGGCGGCTGGAGAGAAACCCGCCAGCCGCACGGACGAGCGACGGACGATCGACGGCGTAGTTGATGGCACGGCGAAGCTGCGGGTTGCCCTTGAAGAGGGGGCTGCTCGTGTTGAGGATCAGAAAGTAGGCGAAGGCGGCACCGCCCTGGAGTCGTAGCAGGGACCGGTTGAAGCCGTAGCGGGCCGCGAGTTGCGGACCCAGTTCCGGCGGGATGTCGTCCCAGGAAAGGTCGGCGCCGTTTCTTTGCACGAGGGCGGTGTTGGACTCGGGCGTGCCGGTGATCGAGATCACGATCCGGGCCGGATTGCTCGGACGGCTGCCGTGGTAGTAGGGGTTGCGCTTGAGGACGATCTGGTGCCCGACCTGGCGGCTGGCCACGTAGTACGGCCCCGAGCCGGGGACGAAGTCGATGCCTGCAGGATCGAGGGGGAGGTCGGTCGGGATCGGGCAGAACCAGGGCAGTGTGAGGCGAGCGAGGATGTCCGGGCGGGACTTGGTGAGTTTCACCGTGAGCGTCGTGCTCCGGGCGATGATCCCGGAGGCCGTCTTCGCCTTGCCGTCGATGACCGCCTGCCCGCCGACGATGTCCGGTCCGATGTCGCCGTTCCCCACCGCCGGCGCCTGCATGACGGGATTGAGCACTCGGTTGATCGCGGCTGCGAAGTTCGCGGCCGTGAGCGGCTTGCCGTCCGAGAAGCGCAGACCGCTCCGGATGTGAAACACATAGGTTCGTCCACGATCGAGAACGTCCCAGCCGCTGGCGGCGTCGGGGACGACCCGCGAGCCGGCCGGTGCCGGGCGATCCGGATAGGTGACGAGGTTGGAGCAGGTCGCCCAGCCGATCGACCATGAGGGGGCTTGGAACCAGAGGGCGGGATCGAGCGAGTCGATGTCCTGCGATGAGACGATCCGGAGCGTGCCGCCCCGGACCGACGCGGCGCCGGCGAAGCTCGTGAGAGCCGCTGCTCCGACAACTCCTGCCGCTGCGACCATCGCGAGCAAGAAGATCCTCTTCCTGCTCACACGCGGGATCTTGCACGGCGGGCTCGCCGGGGTCAACCAGGCTCGGCGTTGCCATCGACTGGTCCCGCCGCGACAATCGACCCGTGACCGAGCTCCCACACGGGACAGTCACCCTCCTATTCACTGACGTCGAGGGCTCGACGCAGCTCCAGCATCGCCTGGGCGACGTCTACCAAGAGGTAGTCGCGGAGCACCGGCGGCTGCTGGAGCGGGCGTTTGCTGCGCACGACGGGGTGGTCGTCGACAGGCAGACCGAGTCGTTCTTCGTCGCCTTCACACGGGCTCGTCAGGCCGTCGCCGCCGCGGCCGATGCCCAGCGGGCGCTTTCAGAGCACGGCTGGCCGGATGGCGTGCAAGTGAAGGTGCGCATGGGAATCCACTCCGGCGACCCGGAGGTGGCGGGCGACCGCTACGTCGGTCTCGCCGTCTCGCGCGCCGCGCGCATCTGCGCCTGCGCGCACGGCGGCCAGGTGCTGCTGTCGTCCTCCGCCCGGACCCTGCTCTCCGATCACGAGCAAGCCACCCTGCGCAGTCTCGGCCCCCACCGTCTAAAGGACTTCACCGAGCCCGAGGCGATCTCGCAGCTCGTCGTCGACGGCCTCCCTTCGCGGTTTCCTCCTCTCCGAACCGACGTGGCGCCTTCCCGCCGAAGGCGCAGGCTCCCACTCGTGGTCGTCATCGTCGTCGGGGTCGTGGCGGTTGCAGCGGTGGTCGCCGTCCTGCTCACTGGCGGTTCGTCGGGTTCCCTGGCTGGGGTTTCCCCCGGGTCCGTCGGAAGGATCGACCCGCGACATGCTGCGTTCGTCCAGGCATTTCAGGTCGGCGGGACGCCGAGCGCCGTCGCATTCGGTCAGGGCGACGTGTGGACAGCAGACGAGGCTGGCCGCACCGTCGCGCGCCTCGATCCCGGCAGCGGCCACACCGAGCCCGTTGTCCCTGGGGTTCATCCGGACTCGATCGCAGTCACGGCGAGCGGTGTGTGGATCGGGAGCCGGATCGAGGGCCTCGTTGTGCGCCTCGATCCTCAGCTGCTCGCTGTCACCGACCAGACCCGCGTCTCGCCACGGGGATCGATCGCGAGCGCGCCGACGAGTCTTGCGATCGGGGAGGGCTCCGTCTGGACTGCGACGAACGGCTCGACCGTCAGCCGGATCTCGGCGGCAACCAGCAAGGTCGCGGCTGCCCCGTTGACCCCGGACCTGGGCGCCAACTGTCTCGCCTACGGGAGCGGGGCAGTCTGGGTCGGGGGGCAAGGGGCGGCAATGGAGATCGACCCACGTACCGGCGAGCTGGCCGCGCAGTCCGTGCAGATCGCGGGGACCGCGATCGCTATCGCCGTGGGCAGCGGCTCGGTCTGGGCGGTCACGAGCGTCCCGGCCGGCCTCGTCAAGATCGACCTCGCCACGAAGGCCGTGAACACGCTGTCGCTGGGTGACGGCGCGAGCGGCGTCGCAGTCGGAGCCGACGCCGTCTGGGTGATCAACGCTCTGCAGCACACCGTGCTGCGCGTCGACCCGGCCGCAATGCGGGTCACGAGGACGATCAAAGTCGGGGCAACACCGACGGGCGTCGCCTTTGGCGACGGGTCCGTCTGGGTAAGCGCTGCATGACGGGAGCGGCTTCCCGGCCTAGCCGGGCTCATCGGAGGCTTCCGACGTTGACAAGGTATACGGGTGATGCGGAACGCCGTGCGCGAAGCCGCGCGACAACTCAAGCATTTGGCGGAATCTTCGTCCCCCGCCAGATGATCTCGCTCGAGCCAGTCAGATTTGTGGACGAACGTGGTCCCGGCCCCCTGGAGACTGAAACGCAGCTACGACACGCCGACTTTACGGAAAGCAGACCAATGCCTCGGGTGCGGCACCCTCTCGCCGCGCCGAGTCTGTGAGACATACCGGAGCGACAGTCCCGTCGCCTTCACCAGCCGACTGAGCGGCACGTTCTGGATCAGCCGCAGGATCTCGCGTTCGAAGACAGAGAGGTCGGTCCGGGGCGTGGCCTGCAGGCCCGTGAGGGGTCACACCCCTATAGCGACCGCGGAGCCGCTCGTCCGCGAAAGAACATGCGGGTCGCGGGTCCCATCACTCCTGGCTTCCGACGGCGGGATGGCTTCCGCATTTGTGCAACGTATGTGCAACGGGGTCCCTTAGCGGTCGCAAACCCGCTTCCCGAGCGGACTCAGCGCAGGTCCTTGTTCGACTCCATGTCTATTTCGCAAAACGCCGTTTCAACCGCATGGTTAAGCCAAAAATATGCTATGGTTGTCGTCGATGGAGGCAACGGCTCACGCGTTTGTCGAGTGGCTCGCGACCCGCGAGAACGGTCCGTCGCCGGAGCTTCGCGACTGGCTCGACGAGTGGCTCGAGCTGTGCGAACGCCGTGGCTTGCGTTCGTCAACGATCGCGAGCTATCGGACGATGCTCCGTCTGCACATCGACGACCGCTTCGGCCAGACGCCGCTCTCGGAGATCACGGCGTCGCAGATCAACCGCCTCTACGGGCGTCTGCTTCGCGAAGGTCGCCGCGACGGTGGCGGCGGTCTCTCCGCTCGCACAGTGCGCTACTTCCACACGGTGCTGAACAAGGCTCTCGCGGACGCGGTTCGCGCGGGGCACGCGACGCGGAACCCCGCCGCGCTGGCCGATCCGCCGTCGCCCAAAGCCGCTCGCCCGCGTGTGTTTCCTGTCTGGTCTCCAGAGGAGCTGACGCAATATCTCCTGGCGACGAAGAGCGACCGGCATTACCTCGCGTTTCATGTCGCTGCCACGACTGGGCTGCGGCGAGGCGAGCTCCTCGGCCTTCGTTGGTGCGATGTCGATTGCGAGGCGCGGCAGCTCCATGTCGTGCAGACGCTGGTCGAGGCAGCACACAAACCCATCTTCGGGCTGCCCAAGACCGAGCGCAGCCGGCGGGTGGTGGCACTCGACGCGAGAACAACAGAACTGCTAGCAGCGGCGCGGGCAGCAGCGGAGTGTCGCCGGGGCGGTTTCGACGAGCGGGGCGTCGTCTTCACGACGGCGGAGGGCAAGCCGATCCATCCAGCCGTCTTCAGTTACTACTTCCAGCGCTCAGTCCACCGGGCGGGAGTTACGCGGATCAGGCTTCATGACCTCAGACATACGCACGCGACCCACGCGCTGCAGGTCGGGATCCACCCGAAGGTCGTGAGCGAGCGGCTGGGTCACTCGACGATCACGATCACGCTCGACATCTACATGCACGTGCTTCCGAGCATGCAACGCGACGCGGCCGAAGCCGTCGCGGCTTTGGTTCAAGTCTGACGCAAGCATCACCGGTCGTGTCGTCCGACGTTACTGCTATGGGTCTTAGCCGTGAACCCAGATGGCCACAGCAAGTCGCTCGTCCCTGCTCACCCAGGGAATCTGAACGCTGCGAAGACGGGCGTCTTCTCCGAACGTCTACTCGCGCCACTCGTGGCCGAAGCCGAGGCGACGTTGGCGACCCAGTCTCCGGAAGAGACCATTAGCGAGGTGCTGCGACGGGACCTCGCGGGGTTGATTGTGCTGATGCAGGCGATGGACGCGTCGCTCGAACAGCAGGGGATTCTAGGCCGGGGAGGCGAACCGCGTAGCCTGATCGACCGCCGACTTCGCCTCAGTGACAGGCTGCGTCACACGCTCACGCGATATCGCGAGGCAACGCAAGTGGTCGGTGTGGCAGGTCTAGGCACTGCGGATGGGCCCGATCGGAGCTCCGGGGCGTCCGCTGAGCAGGTCGACGCCAGCACAGCCGCGAGGATCGTTGCCGACGAAGAAGTTCAGCTAGTCAGCCTTCCTGAACGGGTCGCGCTGGCGCACGACGCGTCCTCCATCGACGCCGTCTCACCACGCGGCTTCAAAGCTGGGAGCTTCCTCAAGGCGATCATTGAGAACGACCGTGTCCCCCACAACCAACGCGCACGCGCTCGCAAGGAGCTAACTCGGCGCCAGCCGTCGCCGCAAAGCTTGTGCTTTTGCTCGCGCGGCAATCGTCAAACAGAGACTGCGATCCTCGAGTCGCTTGAGGCGCTACGCGAGAAAGCCTTCGGGTACGACGACGACATCGATATCGCGCTCGCGACGGTGGTGAGCGACCTGGCAGGCGCTGACCGAACTGTGCACCAACCCGACTTGACGAAGAAGACGCGTGAGACCTGGGACGCGATCCTGGCGCCAGAGCCCCCGGAGCGCGAACCCGAAGCAGACTCAACACTGGTCCCGTTCTGGGATGTCGTGCTGTCGCCTGACCCCGGCATCGACGCTAAACCGAGGCTGGATGCATACGCGGTGCTCGATGGGGCCGGCGCGATTCCGCGCTGCATGTGCCCCGCCCCCGGGTGGCAGCTATGGGAGGACAGGCGCGACGATCTCCGCGCCTACGTCGTCTGGACAATCGCACGCGACTCGGAGGCACGCTGGGGACAGACAGCCTTCCCACACGCCTACCGCGTCGTCCACTCCCTGCTCCAGTTGCGCAGTCGCGAGCAACCCGCTGATGCGTCCGCCGACGATGCACGCCCAGGTCAACGCAAGCGGCGCAACGACACGCGCGGCGAGCACCATGGCACGGCGCCGCGTCGCCGCAGATCCGCCGCGAAGGTGTCGCCCGAACGGCAGGCGAACGCAGCACCGGCGGCTGGCGGCGGTGACAGCGGAACCACGTGGGCACGGGAGGGAGAGGGAGTTGCGCCGCCCGATGGCCTCAAGGGCTAGCGACCTCCTAGCCAGATCACACGTCGGCCCCGCTTCCCCTCCAACGAGGAGCAGGTCCCTTTGGGTCACGCAGCTCCGATGAGGCGTCCGTCTCTCCGGTGTTACTTCCCCGGAGAAGTGCAACACGGCTCCGAAGCTCGACGACCAGAACCACTGACACGAGTTCCAGCAGCCGGTGGGAGCTGCGACACGCTGGGGCCCCCGGAGACCGCATGCGAGGCTGAGGTGCCGTACGGACTTGCCTGGTTTGAGAATGAGCGGGCGCGGTGCGCACCTGTGCGATCGTTAAGGGGTGGCGAAGAGCTATCGGCTTGGCTTTGCCCGCCGCCTGGTGAATGTGCTCGTGACGGGGTTGCTTCGCCTTGGGCTCGGAGGGCGGGGCACCTATCTGTTGGGTGTGTGCGGGCGACGAAGTGGCCGGACGTACTCGACACCGGTGATCCTGGTTGAGAATGGCGAGCGGTGGTTGGTTGCTCCTTACGGTGAGGTTGGCTGGGTTCGGAATGTTCGCGCCGCGGGCCGGGCGACGCTGAGCCGGGGGCGGCGCCACGAGCAGGTCAGGGTGAGCGAGGTCGGCGCGCAGGAGGCCGCTCCGGTTCTTCGCGAGTACCTCGGCCGGGTCAGGGTCGTTCGTCCGTTCTTCGATGTGTCGCCTGAGTCGACGCTTGAGGCGTTCGCGGCCGAGGCCGGCAGGCACCCGGTCTTCCGCGTCGAGTCAGCGACGGCGTGAGCCGAGCTCGACTACGCCGGCGGCGCGCCGACGATGGGAGGACGTCCTGGCTGAGGTGAGAATCCCCGCTGCTCGCGGCGAGCTACCCGCCTATCTTGCGACGCCGGCGGGTGGGGATCCGGGGCCGGGAGTGGTCGTCGTCGGTCGCCCGCGTACCGCTGTTCCCGCCAGCCTTCGACCTCTGGTCGTACGAAGACTTGAGCGAGCATGCCGAGGCGATCCTCAGCCGCTCCGGAATGACAGCAACCTGTCCAGTGTGTGGACTTGAGCGGAGCATTTTCGAACCCTCGACTCCAGGTTGAGCTTTCTCGGTTGGCGGCTCTGCAAGAGCGTTTGCACCCCCTGACGTTGCTCACTCCGAAGACACCGTGCTCGCCGCCACCGAGACCTTCGGCGGGATCCAGCTCGACCGGTTCGTCGGCGCGGTCGCGCCCGCGGTTCGGCGGCTTCCCTCGTGAGCTTCGCCTGCCGCGGCGGACTCTTCAGCCAAAACGCCGTGGCATCGTGGAAGCGAACCAGCGGCAATGTGGTGAGAAACTCGTGAATCGGAATTCACGAGAAATGGAGGTGCTCAGTCGGGCCGGTACTCGGTCAGACGCGCTCGAACCCCACCGGATCAAATACAAATCACTCCTTCACCCCGGCACGTAGACGCGGCCAGGACATGCGTTCGTCTCGCCTCGGCGTCACTAGTTCCAAGGACGACAGTGAGTTTGCTTGCCCTCTTTCAGAACGCGTTACTTTCGACGCGCCCCAGCTTCCACGCGGTCGCGTAGACGGACACGGCGGAAGCGGGTATCTCCAGCCCGGGTTCTGGCGCCTCCTACTTCAGGCATAAAGAATGCCCGACCTCGACTGCGACACGCTTGGTCTTGCGACCCTGCGAACCGCCGTCTCGATCGGGCAACAGCACTCTCCCATCTTCCTCGCCGGAAGTCAAGAGACCGGCTGCGGCTTGACCAGGCGCCTGTGGCTCGCCACGAGCAGATACAGAGGAGAGCTACGGGGCGTTTCGGGCGGAGGAAGAACCGAGTAGATTCGCCCGGGTGAGGATCGAGGTCGACGCCGGCCTGGTAGAGCGGTACCTGCTTGACCTTGCCCGTCACGGTGCCTATGGGGAGACGGGCGTCTGGCGAACCGCTTATTCGCCGGAGTGGGTCGCGGCCCAGGACCAGGTTGCTCACTGGTTTGCTGAGGCGGGTCTCGAGGTTCGCCGCGATGCTGTCGGCAACGTCTGGGGACGGTTGGCCGGTGATCAGGAGGGGCCGGTGATCGCCTCCGGCTCGCACATCGACTCGCAGACGCCCGGCGGCCGCTACGACGGCGCGCTCGGCGTGATCGGGGCACTGGTCGCGCTGCGCACACTGCGTGAACGCTGCGGACAGCCGCGGCGAACGATCGAAGCGGTGTCACTGTGCGAAGAGGAGGCGAGTCGTTTCCACGCCACGAACTTCTGGGGGTCGCGCGCCATCACCGGGAGCATCGGGCCGGATGAGCCGGATCGGATCCTCGACTCTGACGGGATCTCGATCGCTGACGCGATGGGCGTCGTCGGACTAGACCCGCGCCGCATTCCCGAGGCGGTGCGCGACGACGTTGAGGCCTGGATCGAGCTCCACATCGAGCAAGGACCTGTGCTCGAAGCGGCCGGAGTCCCGGTCGGTGTGGTCGACGCGATCACAAGCATCCGCCACTACGTCGTCCAACTGATCGGCCGGTCTGATCATGCCGGCGCGCGCCCGATGCAGGGTCGGCTCGATCCAATGGCAGGTTTCGCCGAGATCGTCACCGCCGTGATCGGCGTCGCCCTCGAAGCCGGCCCACCGGCCGTGACCACCGTTGGACGAATCCAGGTCGAGCCGAACCTTCCTTCTGCAGTCCCCGACATCGTCACGTTCACGGTCGACTCCCGCCACCCCGACCCACAAGCAATCGAGCACCAGCACGCACAGCAGGAACAACTAATGCGCGAGATCGCCGAGCGCCGGAACCTAGAGGTTTCCTGGCAGACACCGCTCGACCTGCCCCCGTGTCTGTGCGACCCAGAGATCATGGCAGCACTCGAGCGTGCCGGCCGCGAGCAAGACGTCCCCTTCATTCGTATGCACAGCGGCGCCGGTCACGACACGCAAAACATGGCCAAGATCGCCAAGGTCGCGATGGTGTTCGCTCGAAGCAAGGACGGCCGCAGCCATACCCCAGCAGAGTTCACCACCACTGACGACGCGGTCGCCGCCACACGCGTGCTCGCCGCCGCACTCCACGAACTCGCCTACTGACCGAAACAGCCCACCGTCAACGACAGGCGGTTCGCTTCATACCGAGGGAGGTGCACCGTTCTCGTCCGCAAGGCTGAAGCTGGATGTCGTGTTTCGTCTCGTCACTCGTGTTCGGGTCAATCACGCGAACCCGCAGCTCGACGCCTCTCTTCTGAACGCGGCGACAAGGCGTGCTTCGGCCTCCGCAGAGATCCGCGAGCCTTCCACCTCGACCGACTCGATTCCGTCTAGTTCGACCATTGCAGGCCTCACTGTCGAGGCGGTTGTCAGTGGGCGAAGTGGGCAGCCCGTGCACATCCCGGTGAAGCGGACTCGGGCAACGCCGCCGACGATCTCGACCAGTTCGATCCCGCCCGCATGTGCACCGAGGACGACGCCGAGCTCGTCGATCCGGAGTGCGACGACGTCTGGGAGCGGGTTCATGTTGCCGCCAGTTCGCGCGCCTTCTGTTCGACGTCGATCCCCATCAGCCGCGCAAAGGTCAGTCCCAGGATGTTTTGCCGATCGCGATGTGTGATCTGCGGATACCCGTATCCGTCGCGGAGGTCGTCCGGGATCTCGAGCTCCATGAACGCGTGGAGGTAGGGGGCCGGCCCGCCGGAGAGGGCTGCGTCCGAGGCGTAGCAGAGTTTCTCCGAGCCGACCATTTGCAATAGCTGGCCGAGTTGTTTCTGCACGGCGCGCGGCGCGATGAGCGTGAAGTTGAGGTTCGATGCGAGCGAGAGGTAGATGTTGGGGAACCGAGCTGCGATCCAGACCGCCTCCTCGAAGTACGGCAATGCGAGGTGGTGGATGACGAACTTCAGCTCGGGGAAGTCGCGCGCGGGCCGCTGGAGGTCGTTCGGTCGCATCGCCTCGAGGTCCATCAGTCCGAACGGGATTCCCTTGTGGAACTGGATCACGTCAACGCCCAGTTCGAGGCAGCGTTCGTACAGCGGGTAGGCGAGCTCTCGGTCATCGCAGCTCCAGGATCGCTCGACGTGTCCGTTGTAGAACTTGATCGAGCGTGCGCCGAGCTCCTTGACCTGCCAGTCGAGCTGCTCGAGCGCCGCGTCGACGCCGTTCCAGAGCGGGTCGACACCGCCGCAGAAGAGCACGCGATCGGGGTAGCGCTCGGCCATCGCGTGCTGGGTCAGTACCGGTGCGAACGTGTCCTTGAACCAGTCAAAGATTGGCACGACTTGCACCATCGCCATGTCGGTCGGCGCGTCGACGAAGACCATCTCGTAGAGCTCTTCGACCGTCCAGCGGCGGCGAAATTCGATCGAGCCGTCGTTGTAGGCAGCCCAGCGGCCACCAGCGCCCATGGCGAGCAGGAGGTCACGCGAGTAGCGAGCGTCGGCGCGGTCCTCGCGCAAGTTCTCGTCCGACATGTCGTAGCAGTGGATCGCGTTGTCGAAGACGAAGATTCCGTCAAGCATTACTCGACCCCCGCATCGAAGCGCAAACCGGTCTTTTCGAGCTCGGGGACGATCTCGGGCCCGAAGGCGGCGAGCTTCTCCTTGTATTCCGGCGTCATGGCGATGTCGTTCATGTCGCTGACGCCGCCGGTGATGAGGATCAGCAGGTGTGCAGTCTCCTCGCTCACGTTTTGGAAGCCCCGAACGACCCCGGGCGGCACCGAGACCGTATCCCAGTGCTCGAGAATCGTCTCGTGTTCGCCTTGGTCGCCCCAGTAGATGCGGAACCGGCCGTCGAGGCAGAGGAAGGTCTCGGTCGTCGCGTGGTGGGCGTGCAGACCCGGGCCCTGGCCGGGTGGGCATTCGGCGATGTGGAGCGTGAAGTCGACATCGCGGATCGGCGCTGAGTTCGCGAGGGGACCTTCAGCCTCGCGCGGCGAGGTGATCGCGAGCAGCTTCCGCGCATAGACGAGGTCGCGTGCGGCTTCTGGGAGCTTCGGGTTGTGCTGGACGTCCCAGAGCCCGAGCGTCTCGAATCGCGCCGTCCGCGCGGCCATCTCCTCGGGGCTCGCTTGCGCCGTCTTCATGCCGCTCCTCCTTCGTAGCCGTAGAGCCGCCGGGCGGCCTCGACGGTCAGGTCGCCGTTTGCGAGGTCCTCCTGGATCGCGGTTTGGTCGCGCTGCCTCGGGTCGCCGTAGCCGCCTCCTCCGCCGGTAGAGCCGCGCACGATGTCGCCGCGCTTGAGCGTGATTCCGGCGCTCTTGAACTGTCGGCGTTCGTCGTCGCGGCCGGGGTTGATCACGACTTCGGGCGCTGCACCCGCTTGTCCGCCGTAGATGCCCCAGGCCGGCGTTAGTGAGCGCTCCCACCAGAGGTAGATCGTCGTCTCGTCGCAGAGAAGCTCGAATTCACGGATAACGCCGTTGCCTCCGCGCCACTGCCCTGCGCCGCCCGAATCCGGCCGGATCGAGTAGCGACGGACACGCAGCGGCACTTTCGTTTCGAGGATCTCGACCGGGAAGTCCTTCATGGCGCCGTTGACGTTGTTGATCAGCGAGCCTTCGCCATCGGAGCCGTTCCAGGCACCCCAGCCGCCGACGGTGGGCTCGAGGTGGAAGAAGGGGGCGCCGTTACGCGGGTCGACGCCGGCCGCGCCGAAGACCATCGAGTCGCCGTAGCTCGCGCCGGCCGCCAGGTCGGGAATGACGGGCGAGAGCGCCTTCACGACAAGGTCGATCAGCAGCCCGAGCGTCGTGAAGTACCACGCGCAGGGCGCGGGCTGCTGGGCAGCAAGCAGCGAGCCCTCGCGGAGCTTCACTTCGAGTGGTTCGAAACGCGCCTCCGTTGGGCGGCCGGTCAGGGTCGATCAGGAGCTTGTAGGCGACACGACAGGCCGAGATCGCCTGCGCGCTGCCGCAGTTGACTGGCCCGCGTTGCATGTCGTCGGTGCCGGTCAGGTCGATCTCGAGCCGCTCACCGTCGACCGCCACCTGGAGACGGACGTTGACCGGAGTGTCTCCGATCCCGTCGTTGTCGATGCTGCCCTCGGCCTCGTAGATGCCGTCGGGGATCGCCGCCACGGCCGCGCGCTCGATCCGCTCGGTCTGCTCGAAGATCGCGTCGCGGGCTGCGTGCACCGTCTCGAGGCCGAAGCGCTCGATCGATCGCGCAGAGCCGTCGCTCGCCGGTTCGCGCGCACGCGATCTGCGCCATCAGGTCGCCGCGGGCCGGGTAGGAGAAGCGCGAGTTCCGGCCGAGCAGGTCGACGATGTCCGGCCGCACGCGGCCGCCGTCGACGACCTTCGTCGGGCCCGATCCGGATCCCCTCCTGCTAGATGTCCGTCGAGTCCATCGGCGCTCCTGGATCCTTCGCGCCGACGTCGAGCCAGTGCGCGCGCGAGGCGCCGAAGCCGATCAGCTCACCCTCGTGGAAGATCGGCGCGTAGACCGTGATGTCGTTGAGGTGCGTGCCGGCGAGGTAGGAGTCATTCATGATCCAGACGTCACCGGGCTGCCAGACGTCACGGCCGTACATCTCCTCTGTCAGCTGCGTGCAGACCTCGAGGTTGCCGAGGAAGATCGGCAGTCCCGACGACTGTCCGAGCACGCGGTGGTCGGCGTCGAGCAGTGCGACCGAGCAGTCCTGAGCTCGTAGATGATCCACGTGTACGCGGAGCGGATCAGCGTCGCGTTCATCTCGTCCGCGGCCGAGTTGAGCGCGTTGCGGATCACCTCGGTCGTGATCGGGTCGACGCCGGTCGCGCCCATTAGGTCTCCTCTCCCTGGTGCGTGAGCTGGAGGGTGCCGATCTGGTCGACGCGCAGCGTCCATCTCGGGGGTACGACGGTGGTAGCGGTCTGTTCGTCGATGATCGCTGGCCCGGCGAGCTCGGAGCCGCCGCGAAGTTCGTCGCGGTGCACGACTGCAGCCTGCGAGGTCTGCCTGTCGAACACGGCGTCGCGGCGACGCGGCTGCGGCGGCGATTCCTGCGGCGAGAGCCGCTCTGGCTCGGCCCGGCCGAGCTCGCCGAGCAGAGTCGTGCGTGCGACGACGAACTCGACCGGAGCGCCGGGGTTGGAGTGGCCGTAGCGCGCGCCGTGGGCGTCGTGGAACCGCTGTGCGATCTCGTCGACGAAGCCGCGGCGCGAGCGGGTCGCCGACTCGGGATCGTCAGCGTGTACTCCTGCGCCTCGTAGCGCATGTCGAGTGAGTGCTCGACGTGCGTCGCCTCGGCCGGCACGCCCTCGTCCTTGAGCGCCGAGCGCCCCTCGGTCTCGAGCGTGCGCGAAGATCTCGGCTAGAGCGATCAGGTCGGCGTTGGACGCCTTGGCGTAGAACGAGCGGCTGAAGTCTCGCCGAAGATCTGTCTCGAGCATCCCCCATGCCGAGAACGCGCCGGGGAAGCGGGGCACGATGACCTCGGTGATTTCGAGTTCCTCGGCGAGGAAGGCGGCGTGCATGGGGCCGGCGCCGCCGAAGGCGACGAGCGCGAAGTCGCGCGGCTCGATCCCTTGCTGCCACGGTGAGCGTCCGGATCGCCTGCGCCATCTTCGCGTTGATGACGTCGAGGATCCCCTCGGCGAGTTGAGATGCCTCGAGATCGAGCTTGCGGGCGAGCCCGGCTGCGGCGCGGTGGGCTGCGGTGGTGTCGAGGGACATGCGGCCGCCGGCGAAGGACTCGGGTGCGATCCGGCCGAGGACGAGGCTGGCGTCGGTGACGGTCGGCTCGTTGCCGCCGCGCCCGTAGCAGGCTGGGCCTGGGTCTGCGCCGGCGCTCTGCGGGCCGACGCGTAGGCCGCTGGCCTCCTCGTGGGCGATCGAGCCGCCGCCGGCCCCGACAGTGTGGATGTTCACGATCGGCATCAGGAGCGGGCAGCCCTTCGAGTGAGGTTTCGGTTGTGATCTCGGGCCGACCGCCGATCACGAGGGAGACGTCGAAGCTGGTGCCGCCCATGTCGACTCCGATCAGGTTCGGCCGGTCGAGCAGGCGCGACAGTGCGACGAGGCCCATCGTGCCGCCAACGGGACCCGAGAGGAGGGTCTGCACTGGTCGCTCACGGGCTGAGTTAGCGGTAACGACACCGCCGCTCGATTGCATCACGTGCAGCGGCGCTTCGAAGCCCCGCTCGACGAGTTGCTCCTCGAGCCGCTCGAGGTAGGAGCGGACAGAGGAGCCGGTGTAGGCGTCGAGGACGGCGGTGGAGGTGCGCTCATACTCGCGCCACTCGGCCGCGATGCGGTGGGAGAGCGAGATCGACAGACCAGCGAGCTCCTCGCGCAGGATCGCCTCGGCGCGGAGCTCGTGTGCCGGATTGAGGTAGGAGAAGAGAAAGCAGGCGGCAACGGCGCCGAAGCCCTCGTCCCGGGCGCGGCGGGCGGCGGCGCGTACCTGATCCTCGTTGAGCGGCTCGAGCTCCGCACCTTGCCAGTCGAGACGTCCGCTGATCTCGACCGTGTCCCGCCGGGCGACGAGCGGAGCCGGCTTGCGGTAGTGCAACTCGTACAGTTTCGTCCTGTTGCCGCGGGCGATCTGGTAGGCGTCGCCGACGCCCTCGGTCGCGAGTAGCAGCACACGCTCCCCTCGCCGCTGGAGGAAGGCGTTCAGCCCGACAGTCGTGCCGTGGACGAAGAACCTGATCTCTGACACGTCCTCGATTACCTGCGCAAGCGCCTCGAACACGCCCTCGGTCAAGTCGTGCGGTGTCGTGGAAGCCTTGCCGGCCGCGTAGGTGCCGATCTGCTCGTCGTAGGCGACGACGTCGGTGAACGTCCCGCCGATGTCCATCGAGACGCGATACCGCCCCATGTCGTGACGCTATCGCGTCCTGCATAGAATCGCGGCGGGATGAGAGCGGTGGGCGTCGACATCGGAGGAACGTTCACCGACTTGATGCTCTACGACACGGAGTCAGGGGCGGTGAACGTCCACAAGGTCCGTTCGACCCCTGACGATCCGGGCCGCGCGATGGTCACGGGCCTGCTTGAGCTCTGCCGCCAAGCGGAGATCGCGCCCGCCGACATCGACGCCGTCTTCCACGGAACAACCGTGGCCACGAACGCAGTGCTCGAGCACCGTGGCGCCGAGGCCGGGATGCTGACGACAAAGGGCTTCCGCGACGTTGTGCACATCGGCCGCCATCAACGGCCTCAGCACTACTCGATCATGCAGGACATTCCTTGGCAGGCCCGGCCGTTCGTCAAGCGACGCCACCGCCAGGTCGTCACGGAACGGATCGCGCCACCGACCGGGGACGTGCTCGCGCCGCTGGACGAATCGGAGGTTCGCGCTGCCGCCCGCGCGTTGAAGGAGGCGGGCGTCGAGTCGGTCGCGGTCTGCTTCCTCTTTTCCTACCTCAACCCTGAGCATGAGCGGCGCGCCTCCGAGATCGTCGCGGAAGAGATCCCGGGCGCGTTCGTCACGTCGAGTGCTGACATCTTCCCGCAGTTCCGCGAGTTCGAGCGCTTCACGACCGCGTGCATGAATGCCTTCGTCGGACCGACGACGGGTCGCTATCTCGAGCGGTTGGCGGGCGCGCTCGCTGGCGAGGGGGTGCCGGGAAAGCTGCACGTGATGATGTCGAACGGAGGGGTCGCGTCCGCGGAGACGGCCGCACGCAAACCGGTGACGCTGCTTCTTTCCGGCCCGGCGGCCGGCGTGCTCGGCGGGCTCTGGGCGGGCGAGACAACCGGCCGCAAGCGCCTCATCACCTTCGATGTCGGCGGCACCTCCGCCGATATCGGCATCGTCACCGAGCGTGGAATCAGCGAGGCGTCGGCACGCGACACCTGGGTTGCCGGTTACCCGCTGCTCGTGCCAATGATCGACATCCACACGATCGGTGCCGGCGGCGGCTCGATCGCCCACGTCGACGAAGGCGGCGCCTTCCGCGTCGGGCCGCGCAGCGCGGGCGCGTCGCCCGGTCCGGCCGCGTACGACCAGGGCGGCCAGGAGCCGACGCTGACTGACGCGAATGTCGTCCTGGGCAGGATTGACCCCGATCGTTTCCTCGGCGGCGAGATGAAGCTCGACGGCGAGCTCGCCGTGGCAGCAGTTCAGCGGCTCGCCGCCCAGCTCGGACTCGACCTACTCGAGGCGGCCGAGGGGATCGTCACGATCGCGAATGCGAACATGTCCGGTGCGATCCGCTCACGGACGGTTCAGAAGGGTCGCGACCCGCGCGAGTTCACGCTCGTCGCCTTCGGCGGTGCAGGCCCGATGCAGGCGGCGGAGGTTGCCGACTCGCTCGGCATCCCGGAGGTGATCATTCCGCCTTACCCAGGCATCACGTCGGCGATGGGTCTGCTGACGAGCGACCTCAAGTACGACCAGATGCGCACCGTGTTCATGACTGAGGGTGCGATCGACGCGGAGCGCCTTGACCGCGAGCTAGCCACGGCCGCTGCCGAGCTCCGAACCCGGTTGCACGAGGATGGCGTAGCCGACGGCGAGATCGAGGTCGCCGCCGGCCTCGACTGCCGCTACGTCGGGCAGGGCTACGAGCTGCGGATTCCGCTGCCGGAGGAGCGTTTGACCTCCCAGGCACTCGAGGAGTTCCACCGCCTGCACGAGCAGGAGTACGGTCACGCGTTCCGCGACCCGATTGAGATCGTCAACCTCCGCGTAACCGCTAGCGGGAAGCGGCCGCGCATCGAGCGGCTGCCCGTGAGCGCGACCGGCGGCGACCCACTGCTCGGCGAGGGCGAGAGTGTTTTTCGGCGCAACGGGACACTGACCGCGCACGCGACGCGCTACTACGAGCGGTCGCTGCTACCGGTCGGCGAGGCATTCGAGGGCGCAGCGGTCGTCTTCCAGCGCGACACGACCACGGTCGTCCCGCCGGGCTGGACAGCTCGCGCGGACGCCTCCGGCAGCCTTATCCTCAGCAAGTGAGCGCTCCCGCCACCACCCGTGTCGACCCGATCACCGCCTCGGTTATCGCGGGCGCCCTCGAGTCGATTGCTATTGAGATGGGCCACAAGCTGGCCCGCATGTCGTACTCGTCGATCATCCGTGAGTCGGAGGATTTCGGCTGCGTGATCTGCGACGGACAAGCACGTCAGCTGGCCGAGTCGTCGCAGTCGACGCCACTTCAGTCGGGTCCGATCCCTGGCTACATCCGTGGCATCAACCGCCGCTTCGCCGAGCTCGGCGAGGAATGGAAGCCGGGCGACGTCATCATCCACAACCATGCCTACTACGGCGCTTCGCACGGACCCGATGTCGGTTTCGTCGTCCCGATCTTCCACAAAGGCGAGCTGGTCGCGTTCTCCGCCACCACCGCGCACCATCTCGACCTCGGCGCGCTGACCCCAGGCTCGTGCGGGATCGTCGACGCGACCGACGCTTACGCAGAGGGGCTTCAGTTCAACGCGATCAAGATCGAGGAGGAAGGCCGTCGCAACGAGTGGATCTGGCGTTTCATCCGCGACAACGTCCGCGCGGCCCAGCTCGTCGTTGGCGACATGGAGGCGCAGGTCGCTGCTTGCCGGATCGGCGCTGAGCGCTTCAACGAGCTGATCGAGCGCTACGGCATCGAGACCGTCCAGGGCGCCAGCGAGGACCTGATGGATTACTCGGAGCGGTTGCTTCGGCGGGAGATCGAGAAGCTCCCTGACGGCAGCTATGAGGCCGAGGGCTTTATCGACGGCTTCCAGGACGATCCGAACCCCGCCAACCGCGATCTCCGCATCAAAGCGACGGTCACGGTCAAGGGCTCAGATATCCACGTCGACCTGGCTGGCACATCAGCGCAGATCGAACTGCCCTTGAACATGCCGTTCGAAGGGACGGTCGACATCGCGGTCTACCTGACCATCCGCTCGATCCTGCTCGACAGCGACCGCCACGGCGACATCCCCGCGAACTCCGGCCTGTTCCGGCCGATCACGATCACCGCACCCGAGGGCTGCCTCGCGAACCCGCGCTTTCCGGCGCCAGTGATCGCACGCTTCTGCCCGGGCAACATCGTCGCCGACACGGTCATGCGTGCGCTGGCACCACTCGTACCCGACAACGTCAGCGCCGGTGTCGGCAACCTGAAGGTAGTCGCCTACTCCGGTTTGCTGCCAAGCGGGCAGCACTGGGTGTACATGGACATTCAGGAGGGAAGCTACGGCGGCAGACCGGGTAAGGACGGGCTCGACGCGGTCGACACGCTGTACGCGAACACGCGCAACAACCCGATCGAGGACATCGAGTCCCACTACCCGCTGCGCGTGACGCGCTACGAGCTGAACGTGGACACGGGTGGCCCTGGACGCTGGCGCGGAGGGCTCGGCACGGTTCGTGAGATCGAGTTCCTCGCACCCGGGGGGATGTCACTCGAAGGCGACGGCTCCGTCTATCCGCCGCCCGGGCTGTTCGGGGGCGGCGACGGAACGCCGGGGCAGGTCGAGATCAACCATCGCGGCGAGAACGGCCTGGAAGTGCCGTCGAAGTTCCCGTACCGGGCCACCCAGGCCGGTGACCGGCTGCTCCTGATCGCGCCGTCCGGCGGTGGCTACGGCCCACCGAGCGAGCGCGATCCGAGCGCGATCGGTGAGGACATCGCCGACGGCGTCCTCTCGCCCGACCGCGCGCGCGAGCTCTACGGCTTCGAGGAATAGCCGTGCGGATTGGCGTTGACGTCGGTGGAACGAACACGGACGCGGTCCTTGTCGACGGCCGGGACGTGCTCGCCGAGGCGAAGACGCCGACTACCGCGGACGTGACCGGCGGGATCGTGTCGGCGCTCCGCGCGCTGGTCGAATCTGCAGGCGTTGTTGTCTCGCAGCTGGACGCAGTGATGATCGGGACGACCCACTTCACGAACGCGGTCGTCGAGGCGCGGCGTCTCGCGCCGACGGGGGTGATCAGGCTCGGGCTGCCGGCGACGGAGGCGCTGCCGCCGATGGTCGGCTGGCCCGCCGTGCTCCGCGAGGCGCTTGGCGGCCACGTCCACCTCTGCCACGGCGGCCACGAGTTCGACGGGCGCCGGATCGCACCGGTCGACCGTGACGAGCTCTGCCGCGCGGCGGAAGACTTCGCATCGAAGGGCATCGTGACCATCGCGATCTCATCCGTGTTCTCCCCCATTAACGCGGAGGCGGAGCAGGAAGCGGCTGCCGTGGTTGGGGAACAGCTGCCGGGCGCCGCGATCTCGCTCTCCCACGAGATCGGGAGGATCGGTCTCCTCGAGCGCGAGAACGCGACGATCATGAACGCCTGCCTCCATGAGCTTGCGACCCAGATCGTCGCCGCCTTCCACGCCGGTCTCGCCGAGCTCGGGATTGAGGCGTCCGTCTACCTGAGCCAGAACGATGGCACGTTGATGGCCGTCGACTACGCAGAGCGCTACCCAGTCGCGACGTTCGCGTCCGGCCCGACCAACTCGATGCGCGGCGCGGCGTTCCTGTCCGGCCTCACAGACTGCGCCGTCGTCGACATCGGTGGGACGACCTCCGACGTCGGGATCCTCCAGCACGGCTTCCCGCGAGAGGCGTCGGTCGCGGTTGAGATCGGCGGCGTACGGACGAACTTCCGGATGCCGGACGTGCTCTCGCTCGGGATAGGCGGCGGCTCGCACGTGACCGGGACCGAAGTCGGGCCGCAGAGTGTCGGCTACGAGCTGACCTCGCGCGCGCTCGTCTTCGGCGGCGACGTGCTAACGGCAACCGACCTCGCCGTGGCGGCCGGCCTGGCCGAGATCGGCGACCCAGCCCGCGTTGCCGGCCTCGACGCCGAGCCGGCCCTGGCACGAATCCAGGAGCGGATCGCCGAGACTGTCGATCGCATGAAGACGAGCGCGGAGCCAATTCCGGTCGCCGTCGTCGGCGGCGGCTCGATCCTGCTTCGCGACTCATTGCCGGGCGCGAGCGAGCTCGTCAGACCGGAGCACTTCGCGGTCGCGAACGCGATCGGCGCGGCGATCGCCCAGGTCGGAGGCGAGGTGGACAAGGTGGTCGCGCTCGAGGGGACGACCCGGGCCGCGGCGCTTGAGGAGGCCAAGGCGGAGGCGACCGACAAGGCAGTCGCTGCCGGCGCCACCCGCGACACCGTCCGTGTCGTCGATGTGGAGGACGTCCCGATCGCATATTTGCCCGGCAACGCGACGCGGATCCGCGCGAAGGCGGTCGGCGAGCTCGATCTCGGGAGGGTCGTCAGTGCGGCTCATAGGTGAGGCGGAACTCGAGGACATCGCCGTCGGCGCAGCGATCCTCGGCACCGGCGGCGGCGGCGACCCGTATATCGGAAAGCTGCTCGCCCAGGAGGCGATCAGACGCTATGGCCCGGTGCAGATGGTCTCGGTCGACGAGGTGCCAGACGACGCGTTCGTTGTGCCGTCCGCGATGATGGGCGCTCCGACGGTGATGGTCGAGAAGCTGCCGCGCGGGACGGAGGTGATTCGTGCCTTCAAGGCGCTCGGGGACTACGTCGGCCAAGAGCCGACGCACACGACATCGATCGAGGCGGGCGGGCTCAACTCGACGACACCGTTCGTCGTGGCCGCGCAGCTCGGGATCCCACTCGTGGACGCGGACGGGATGGGCCGCGCCTTTCCGGAGATCCAGATGATCATCGCGACGATGCACGGCGTGAAGGCAACACCGATGACGCTCGCCGACGAGAAAGGGAACTCGGCGGTGATCGACACGATCGACAATTCGTGGACAGAGCGGCTCGCGCGAACGCTGACCGTGGACTTCGGCGCCACCTCGATGATCGCGCTCTACCCGATGACGGGGAAGCAGCTGAAGGCGGGCGCGTTCGTCGCGGGGACGATCAGCCTGGCAGAAGAACTAGGCCAGCTCGTGCGCGAGACGCGTGCCGCGCACGGCGACCCGATCGGCTCCGTGGTCGAGCGGCTCGGGGGCCGCCGGCTGTTTGCCGGGAAGGTCGTCGACGTGGCACGACGGACGGAGGCCGGCTGGGCAAAGGCGGAAGCACGGATCGAGGGCACAGACTTGGACGCGGGCTCAGCACTCGTCCTGCAGACCCAAAACGAGCACCTCGTCGCGATTCGCGACGGCGAGGTCGTCTGCTCAGTGCCGGATCTGATCGTGGTGATGGACGCCGAGACCGGTGGCCCGATCACAACGGAAGAGCTGCGCTACGGATTCCGCGTCGTCGTCATCGGCGCGCCATGCGTTCCCGCCTGGCGGACCGCCGAGGGTCTCGCAATCGTCGGCCCACGTTACTTCGGTTACGACATCGACTACGTCCCAGTCGAGGAGCGGTTTCCGGAATGACGTTCGTCGCGCTGGAGACGCTGACGTGGCCAGAGGCGGAGCGGGTCGGGGCGGCAGGCGCCGTCGGCCTCGTCGCGCTCGCGTCACTGGAGCAGCACGGCCCGCACTTGCCGCTTGCGACCGACTCACTGATCGCAGAGCGGGTCGCGCTCGAGATAGCGGGGCGCCTGTCGGGGCCGGTTGTCGTGACGCCAGTCGTCCGCGGCGGACTCTCGACCCACCACCTCGCCTTCCCCGGCTCAGTAACTGTCCCTCCTGATGCGTACCGCGCACTCGTCGTGTCCTATCTCGAAGGCCTCGAGCGCATGGGGATCGAGAAGATCGCGCTGTTCAGCTGGCACGGCGGCAATTTCAGCTTCGTCAAGGAATTCGTCGACGGCTGGAAGGGCGAGGCGCAGCTTGCCGGGTACGCGGATCTGAATCGCTTCATCACCGTGATGATGGAAGCCGCAGCGGAGCGTGGACTGCACGTGCCGGAAACAGACGTGCACGCCGGGGGACTCGAGACAAGCATGATGCTGGCCGCGTTCCCGGACCTCGTCAGACCGCTAAGCGAGGTGACCGGTTATACGGAGGCTGAGCCTGGTTGGCTCGAGCGGATCTTCACCGAGGGGATTCGACCTGTTAGCGACACGGGAGTTCTCGGCGATGTTCGAGGCGCCAACGCCGAGGCCGGAGACGCGATCTTCGCCGCGACGGCAGACGAGCTGGCGAGCTTCTTCGCTGACCAGCTCCAGCTTGACCGCGCCTAATCTCGAGTCCCTGTTATGAGGCAGCTGCCAGCGCAGGCAGGGCGCTCGCTGCCCTGAACTCGTCGGCCAACTGTTCGGCGGTCACAAACCTAGCGCCCTGCTCCTGCATCCGGATCAGGACACGCTCGAGCATGGCGATTCGCCCACCCCAACCGATTGTTTCCGGATGGAGCATGAGCATCGTGACCGCACCCGGATCTCGGTCAGCGTTATAGGCGAACTCGTCGAGCCAGATCTGCTCCACATCTCGCGGGTTTCGTAGACCGGCCGGCAGCGTCGGCCGACCATAGCCGTTGAACTCAAAGTACGCGAAGTCGCTGGTAATGAAGGTGATCGGCACTTCGACGAGCGGCAACTCGGGACCCTGTTCGTTAGGCCCGTCGAAGCGAACCACTCCGGCAGCGCGAGCCCAGTGCGGCCGCACGTCATCCATGACCGATGAGCTGTACGTGTACCCCTCGTCGAGGAGAACCTGGAACAGCTTGGCGTCGACCGCCCAGGGCGAGAAGCGCATGCCGCGCGGCGCTCGGCCGGTCGCACGCTCGATCGCGTCGGCCGCCTTGCGTATCACCTCGCGCCCCTGGTCCAGCGTCAGCTGCTCGAAATCCTCGTGGACGTAGCCGTGGGCCGCCATCTCGTGCCCTTTGGCGACGATCTCGGCCGTCGTGCCGGGATAGGTGTCGGCCGTGTGGCCCGGCGTGAAGAAGGTCGCCTTGACTCCAAGCCGCTCGCACAGCTCGAGCAACCGCGGCACGCCGACCCTGGGACCGAACTCGCCGCGCGACAGCGACCGGGCATCGGTGGCGCCACCCGCCATCCAGACAGAGACGCCGTCCCAGTCGAAACTCAAGCAAACCGTCGGATTTGTCATCGCGCCCTCCTCGATCGAGGCGATCCGGGCGGCCGCACCAACGGTCCAGCCGCCCGGACGGATCAGTGCGCTAACAGAGCGTCTTCGGCAAGATGCTCACCTTCGGCGCCACCTCAGCGATGAACTTCTCCTTGGTGCCGACGAAGGTGACGATCGGCAGGCTGCGCAGCTTCGAGATGTGACAGCTGTGCGTCCACGTGATGTTCCCGATCGGAAGCGCAGTGCTCTTGAACTTCTCAAGCTGGGCGATCACGGCCGGACCCTTCAGCGACCCCGCAGCCTTGATTGCCTTCGCGAATGCGTAGACGGCGCTGTAGCCGTTCAGCGTCTGCTCACCCAGTGGAGGGTCCTTCTTGAACTTCGCCTTGTAGGCCTTGTAAACCGCAGCGCGCAGCGGGTTCGGGTCGCCTCCCGTCGTCACGCCGCCGGCGACCACGTAGAAGTTCGTCAGGTTCGGCACTGCGCCGAGCCAGAACGTCCCATCGAAGCCGGCCCCACCAATGATCGGCAGATCGATCCCCGCTGCCCGGATCTGCTTCGTCGCCGAGGCGCCACCGGGGGCGTACGAGCCCATGAAGATGAAATCGACCTTCTTCTGGTCGACGAGCGACTTAAGCTGTGCAACCTGGGTCGCCACGGACTGGTCGCTGTTCATGAACGTTGCCGAACCTGCGACCTGGCCGCCCAGCTTGCCCCACGAGTAGTTGAAGTTCTCGTAGAACGTCTTCGAGTAGCTGATGCTCGGATCCTGGAGGACGAACGGGTGCCGCCAACCCTTGGCCCATGCGAACGTCGCCCCAATCGCAGCCTCGCTGCCCGACGGGAACTGGTTAAACAGACAACGGCCAATCCCCTGCAAGCCGTAACGAGAATCGCCCGCCTCGGAAATCGCCGGGATGTTCTTCGCGCACGCGGCGCGCGCGGACGGCCCGCCAAAGTCGTAGTCGAGCGTCGGGATCATTAGATTGGCGCCCTTCGCAATCAGCGACTGGGCGACGCCAGCGATCAGACTGAGATCAGACTTCGTGTCGCCGGTGATGATCTTGAACGGCCGGCCAAGAACGCCACCCTTCTTGTTGATCTGGCTGACCGCAATCTGCGCGCCAGCTAGGTTCGGCTGGTCGTAGAAGCTGATCACACCCGTAAGAGCGAGCGGCATTGCGATCACGATCGGCTTGCCCGCGAGGCGACTCTTGGACGCCGCCGATCCGCCGCTGGTCATACCTGCGAGCAGCGCGACCGCGGCCAACCCGCCAAGGCCGACAATTCGGATGCTGCGTTTCATATCTCTCCTCCCTTGGGGCCGATGGAACCCTTCATCTGCACCGATACTTGCCTACCGTGCCATCCTGATCGACCACCTCCTCCGTGCCAAGAGGCATCCTTTCATGGAGTCTGCGCCGGTGTTTCTCCGGGTGAGGAACCGGCTGGCGCCGGCACCGGCTCTTTCGTAGCGTCTGGCCGCCGCCGGGTGGGCCAGGGAAGTTCGCGCCCGTTTGTCAGTCCCCGCGGGCGGAGAATCAGGATCGCGAGCATGATCGCTGCCAGTCCCACCTCCCGCAGCCCTGGGCGTGCGGGGAGGTGCACCGGTCCGACGTGCACGCCCTGCTCGACACGGTTCAGGAACTCCGCGACAAACGAGATCACGAGCGAGCCGATGACGGCCCCCGACAGGCTCGTCAGGCCCCCGACGACAAGCATTGCCAGCGTCGTGAACGTGAGGCTGAGATAGAAGGCACTCGCGTTGAACGAGCCCAGGTACTGGCCGTACAGGCCGCCGCCGATGCCGACGAGAAACGCGCTGAACACCCACGCAACCCGCCGTTCTCCGTGCACGCTGACACCCAATGAGCGGGCGGCATGATAGTCCTCCCGCGAGCCGCGCAGCCTTAGCCCGAGGCCCGTGTTCTGAAAGACGAGGGCAGCGACGATCGCGATCAGCCCCCAGACAAGAGCTTGATTCATGTCGGTCGAGATGGGCAACCCTGATAATCCCGCCGCGCCGTTGGTGACCTGGTCCCAGCTGTTCGCGACCGTCTTGACGATGACGAGTACCGCGAACGTTGCGAGCCCGGCGGCGAGCCCGTCGAGGCGCATCAGCGGAACCGCTAGTACTGCCGCGACGACGGCGGCGACGAGGCCACCCATCAACGTCGCGCCGATCGTCCCGAAGTGTGCATGGGCGATAAAGGTCGGCAGCGATGGCTGCAAGATCGCCTTCTGGTCGGGTGGAATGACAAGCAGGCCGGCCGTGTATGCGCCAATGGCCGCAAACCCGATGTGCCCGAAGGAGAAGACGCCGCTGTTCCCGACGAACGTGTACAGGCCGACGACAAGCGTCAGGTTGATCAGTGCCACGACGACGACACCCTTGGTTTCCGGGCCGCCGGTCGCGTAGGCGATCTCAGAGCAGACGACGACGAGCAACAGAAGCGGTGGCAGCGGCCAGGAAGCGCGCCCCGCTCTCACCGCCAGCCCAACGGCGCTCATACCCTGGTCACCACCGAAGGAGCGACGATCAAGCCTTGCGGCCGGAAGAGCAGAATCACAATGACGGCGCCGAATGCGAACGCGTCGCGATAGGACGCCAAAGACCCCGGAAGGGTTGCCTGCAACGCAACGGTGACTCCCGCGAACACATAGGCGCCGAGGACCGCACCGCGAAGGCTCCCCATGCCGCCGAGCACAGTCGCCACGAACGCGTACAGCACCGGCTGGGAACCAATATCCGGTGCCACCTCACCGGTCTGCGCGACAAGAAAATAGGCGCCAAGCCCCGCAAAGAGGCCGCTGATCGCAAACGAGGTCGCGATCACCGTGTCCGCCCGGACCCCGAGGATACGCGCCATCCGAAAGTCCTCAGCTGCCGCTCGCATCTGCACACCAATCCGTGTCCGCGACAGGAACAACCCGAGCGTGATCAGCAGCCCAAACGTTGTAGCAATGGTAACGATCGCGAGATGGGTGATCGTGATCGATCCGATCGTGATCGACTGCGAGAGCCACGTCGACACGTTTATTCCTTTGGGTGCCGAGCCCTCGATCAGGATCGCCAGATTCTGCAACCCGTAGCTGACCGCGAACGAACTGATCAGGAGCGTCGCAGGATTCGCGCCACGAAGCGGCCGGAACGCCGCCCGCTCCATCGCGAGCGCGAACACGATCGCGATTCCGACCGTCGCGAGAACCTGAACGGGCCAAGCAACGTTGCCGATAAACACAAGCATGTAGGCGCCGACCATGATCAACTCGCCGTAGGCGAAGTTGATCAGTCGCATGATCCCGAAAATGAGAGCGATGCCGAGCGCGTAAAGCGCGTACGAGGAGCCGAGCGTAATTGCATCAATGACGTGTTGAAGAAAGAGCTGCATCAGACGCCCAGGTACAAGGTCTCGAAATCCTCCAGCGCCCGCATCTCCTCGGTCGTGCCGGAGTGCGCCATCAGGCCGGAGCGGAGGATGTAGGCTCGGTCTGCGAACTCGACGGCGCGGGTCGCATTCTGTTCCACGAGCAAGATCGTGACGCCCTCCTGGCGCAACTCGCCAAGTGCGTCGAAGACGGCGTCGATCACGAGCGGCGCGAGACCGAGCGAGGGTTCGTCGAGCAGCAGCAGCCGCGGTCTGGAGAGCAGGGCACGTGCAATAGCCAGTTGTTGCTGCTCCCCTCCCGAGAGGGTGCCGGCCGAGCTGCCGTAGTAGCTCGCAAGCGCCGGGAAGCGCTCAAGCGTCTTCTCGATCTCATCCCCGACGCCGCTTCCATGCTTTCGGGCGGTAGTGCCCAGCTTGAGGTTCTCGGCAACAGTCAAGGTGCCGAAGATGTGCCGTCCCTCCGGAACCAACGCTAGCCCCCTTCGGACAATGTTCTCGGGAGCCAACCCCAGCAGCGACCCGCCTTCAAAGGTGATTGTGCCGCCCTCGGGGCGAACAAGTCCGAAGATCGCGGACAGCGTCGTTGTCTTCCCGGCGCCGTTTGGGCCGACGAGCGCGACCGCCTCGCCCTCGTTCACGTTCAGCGAGATCCCGTGCAGAGCCGGGACGCGACCATAGTTGACACGGAGGTCAGTGACCGCGAGCATCGACCGCCCTTCGACCCAGGTACGCCGTCAAGACGACGGGATCGGCACGCACCTGCGCGGGCGTACCGGCGCTGATCGTCTTGCCGTAGTCCAGCACCTGGATCCGCTCACATAGCTGCATGATCACCCGCATGTCGTGCTCGATCACCATCAGTCCGCAGCTGAAGTCATCCCTAACCAAGGTCAGGGCACCGACGAGCTCGTCGCTCTCGCGCTCGTTCAAGCCGGCTGCAGGCTCATCCAACAGCAGAAACTGCGGCTTCGCCGCGAGGGCGCGAAGCATGCCAAGACGTCGCTCGAGCCCGTGTGGCAAGCCAGTCGCGAGCGCCCCGGCGAGGTGGGCAAGGTTCAGCCGTTCCAGCAACTCGTACGCTGCACGCCGCGCGGCCGACCGTCGCATACCTACCCCGACGCCACCGAGTTCCACGTTTTCGAGTACGGTCAGTCCGGGGAACAACCTCACCGATTGGAACGTGCGCGCGAGGCCACGACGCGCAAGCTGATACGGGTCCCATCCGGTGACGTCGTTTCCGTCGAGTGCGACACGCCCCGATGACGGCTTCTGGAAGCCTGAGAGTGCGTTGACGAGCGTCGTCTTGCCGGCACCGTTTGGTCCGATGAGACCGAGAATCTCCCCCTGACGTAGCTCCAGGTCGACACCGTCGACCGCATGGACACCGCCGAAGTGAACCTTCAGCTCACGCGCCTCAAGGCGGCCATCGCCGTTCGTTGAAGCCACACGACCGAGCTTCGACAAGCGGCCGGGAACCCGCATCAACCGACCCTACTCGATCGCCTGGCAGATGCGAAGCTGGCTCGTGTGGATCCATCCGCCGGGGAGCGCGGCGGTGTCTACCTCGCCGAACAACCGTCCCGCCCGGGCCGATGGATCCATACTGCCGCGTCGCTGTTTCTGCCACCGGGCACTCACAACCTCCGGTTTAACGTCCGCTCAGGCGACGGCGAACGCTCTCCTCTTGTCTATGAGCAGCGGGTCAAGAAGGCCGAAATCGTCTCGGATCACACGCCCGTTCTGGACAACACCGACGACCCCGGTGCGGGTCAGCGAGATGTCTGCGAGCGGATCACCGTCGATCACGACCAGATCGGCAAGCTTCCCGGGCTCGATCGTTCCAATCCGGTCCTGCATGCGCATTACCTCGGCTCCCACCTTGGTGGCGGAGGTGATCGCCTCCATCGGGCTCATGCCACAGCGCACATAGCACTCGAGCTCGAGAGCGTTCTGCCCGTGTCGGTGAGACTCGTTACCGCCGCAGTCGGAGCCCATCGCGATTCGAACACCAAGCGCAACGGCCGTCCGATGACGCTCGAAGACGGCAGCCTCGTCTGCCGCCATCATCTCCGCCCAGGGCATGAACAGCGCCGGGCCATTGTGGATGATCGCAACGACATTGCTCAGCGTCCCAACCAGCGTGGTTCCGTGCTCGAGCATCAACCTGCAGCTGTCTTCGTTCATGTACCAGCCGTGCTCGACTGTGTCCACGCCCGCCAGCACGACGTTCGCAATTGCCTCGGCACCCATCGCATGCGACGCCGTCTGACGGCCGAGCCGTCGTGCCTCCACGAAGCACGCCTCCGCCTCTTCACGGGTCGTTTGAACCGTCCACCACTCACCCAAGGTCTCCGGTCCGTCCGCGCTGACGATCTTGATCACGTCGACCTTGTGGCGAACCAGCTCCCGGACTCGCTTGATCATCTCCCAGGGCGAGTCCGCTGCTTGCGCCTCATCGAAGAACGACCCGTGCCCACCAGTCATGTAAATGCCAGGCCCGGTAGCGAGCATTCTCGGCCCTTCGATCTGTCCCTTCCGCTGCGCGTCTCGCAGGAATACGTCGAGGTACTCGCGCGCTGCGATCTCTCGGACGGCCGTGAAGCCAGCCCGAAGCGTTGTTCGCGCCGCCTCAACGCCATCAAGCAGCGCCTTCGGTACCGGCTCGTACATGCGGAACGTCGTCGCCTCGTCGCCGAAGCCAATCGCCTTGTCGCCGCCGATCATGTGAACGTGGACGTCGATCATTCCCGGCATCAGCGTCCGCCCCTCGAGCTCTACGTACGCGTCCGCCGTGATGCCGTTCCGCGGCCCGACCTCGACGATCCACTCACCCTCGACCTTGACAGCACCGTCGTCGATGGTGCGACCGTCACCCGTGATCACATTGGCCCCAATGAATGCCGTGGACAAGGGTCGTCCTCCTTTCGTACGGTCGCGGCTAAACGGCCGCGAGGGGATGATCGAGAAACTGCCTTCAAGAATCGCAGATGACTGTGATCGGAGGACGCCGGATCTCGACCAGTTCCGCGTCCGGCCCAGACACCTGCAAGCGTCATCGCCGTAAGCTCAGACGATCACAACATTTCGGCAAGCGACTCAGCCGACGCCGACAGTCAGCTTGACAGCGACCGCGAGATGGATCCATGATCGGCTCGTGCCTCGCCGAGCAACGCTGTTAGACCGGGAACATGGATCCTTCTCACCCGGTCGACAGCCAAGGCTGGGGAAGGGTGAGGCGCTCGAGCTGATACTTCGGGAACTGCGTGAGGAGATCCTCGACGGGCGATTGCGGCCGGGCGAGCGGATCCACCAGCAGGCCTTTGCCGCCCGGTTCGGGACAAGCCGCCTGCCCGTCCGCGAAGCTCTGCGTCAGCTGCAAAGCGAGGGCCTCGTCGTTGTCTCGCCGAACGCGGGCGCGCGCGTGGCGCGGCTCGACGCGGACGAGTTCGACGAGGTCTACCTGCTCCGCGGCCAGCTTGAGCCGCTGGCCGTGGAACTCGGCGCGCCCAATCTGACGGACGAGCAGCTCGCCCTCTTGCGGTCCGAGGTCGAGGCGATGGAGGCCTTCCGCGAGCTCTCGGGACGCGAGGGCGAGTGGCTCACGCATGACCGAGCGTTTCACCTCGCCACCTTCGCCGCAACGCGCTCGCCGCGTCTGCTCTCGATCATTGAGAGCCTCTGGAACGTTGCCGAACCGTACCGACGCGCCTACCTCGGCCTGCACCCCGAGATCGTCACTCTCACACTCGTTGAGCATCGGCTCCTGCTCGACGCCTTGACCCGGCGCGACGGAGAGGATGCGGCTCGGGTGCTGAAAATGCACATCCGACGGACGCGGCTCGGACTGACCCAATACCCCGAAATCTTCGACTCGTGAGACTCGCCGTCGACACGGGCGGCACCTTCACCGATCTCGTCGTCGAGGACGACGAGGGCATGCTCCATCTCTTCAAGAGCCCAACCACACCTGACGATCCCGTGCGCGGAGTTCTGCACGTCCTTACGGCCGCGGCCAAGGCTCTCGGCTCCGACATCCTGAGTCAGAGCTCCGTGTTCGTACACGGAACGACGCGCGCGATCAACGCCATCCTCACCGGCACGACCGCCCGCACCGCCTTCCTCACGACCCAAGGGCACCCGGACGTGCTCCTCTTCCGCGAGGGCGGCCGCACCGATCCGTTCAATTTCACGCGGCCGTATCCGCAGCCCTACATCCCACGCGCGCTTACCTTCGAGGTCCCGGAACGGGTTGGAGCGCAAGGCGAGGTCGTGAAACCGCTCGACGAGGATGCGGTGGTGGCGATCTGCAAGCGCCTCAAAGAGCTAGAGATCGAGGCGGTCGGCGTCTGCCTACTCTGGTCGATCGCCAACGGCTCACACGAGCTACGCGTCGGCGAACTGCTCACTGAGCATCTGCCTGGAATCCCGCACACGCTGTCGCATCGGCTCAACCCTGCCATCCGGGAGTACCGCCGTGCGTCGTCCACGTGCATCGACGCGTCGCTGAAACCCGTGATGAGCGAGTACTTGCGTGGGCTCGACGGCCGGCTGCGAGCGGCGGGCTTCCCCGGGCGGGTACTGATCGTCACCTCGAACGGTGGCGTCCTCGACGCGGCACCGGTCGCCGAGGCGCCAATCCACTCACTTGGCTCCGGGCCGGCGATGGCGCCCGTCGCGGGACGATTCTTCGCAGACCGCGACGGAGGCGCCGATACGGCCGTCGTCGCCGATACGGGCGGCACGAGCTACGACGTGTCGCTCGTGCGTCGAGGCCGTATCCCCTGGACGCGGGAGACCTGGCTCGGTGAGCCGTTCTTCGGCCACATGACCGGGTTTCCGTCCGTTGACGTGAAATCTGTCGGCGCCGGCGGCGGCTCGATCGCCTGGGTCGACGAAGGTGGGCTGTTGCACGTCGGGCCGGAGAGCGCGGGATCAGAGCCGGGGCCGGTGTGCTACGCCCGCGGCGGCGAACGGCCGACGGTGACCGACGCCTCGCTCGTGCTTGGCTACATCGATCCCGAGTACTTCCTTGGCGGTGCAATGCGCCTCGACATCGACGGTGCGCGGGCGGCCCTCGAGAGCCAGGTCGCGACGCCGCTCGGACTGCCGCTCGAGGAGGCAGCGTCGGCTGTTATGCGGGTGGCGACCGAGCACATGGTTCGCGCAATCGAGGAGATCACACTCCACCAGGGGATCGATCCGCGCACTGCCGTGCTGGTCGGCGGCGGCGGCGCGGCCGGCCTCAACTCGGTGGCGATCGCACGACGACTCGGTTGCTCACAGCTGATCGTGCCGGCGGTTGGGCCGGCGTTGTCGGCGGCCGGGGCGCTCCTTTCCGACCTGACTGCCGACTTTGCCGCGACCCTGATGACGACCACTGCCGACTTCGACTTCGCGGCCGTCGAGCGAGTTCTGGCCGACCTGCGCAAGCGCTGCGATGAGTTCGCCGCCGCCGCCGGTGTGGCGGGTGAGATCGAGCTCACGACCGAAGCCCGGTACCCGCATCAGATCTGGGAGCTCGAGCTTCCCGTGCGAGAGCCACTCCACGCGGAGACGCTCAGAGGGCGACTTCCATGCCTTACACGAAGAAGTGTTCGCGATCAGCGATCCAGGCTCGGAGGTCGAGCTCGTCGGCTGGCGGGCACGAGTCCGCTGCCCGGTGGAGCGGAGCGAGCCGGGCCGTCTCGCGCAGGACGCTGCACCGCGCGTCGGTGCCGCGATAAGGCGCGCCTACTTCCCTGGTCGTAGGAGCCGTTGACGCGCGTGTCCTCTCGTTCGACGAGCTCGAACCCGGCCGCGTGGTCGCCGGGCCTGCGATCGTCGAGTCGGCCGTAACCACAGTCGTCGTTGACCCGGGCGCGACGGTTGAGCGGACGGCCAGTGGCAGCCTCGCGATCGTGCCGATCGCCGCCCCGGCTTCTCAGCCCGTTGGGGCGGTGGCGACCTAGATGGATGGCGTCCGGCTGGCCGTGCTGAACAACCGCCTGCAGGGCGTCGCGCGCGCGATGCAGAACACACTTGCGCGGACCGGCCGCTCGGGCGTCCTCAACACGGCGCGTGACTTCTCCTGCTGCATCCTCACTGCCGAGGCCGAGCTGCTCGCGACCGCCGAGAGCCTGCCGATCCATGTCATGAGCGGCCCCGACCTGATGGCGGCCCGGATCAGGCTTCTGCACCCTGACCTGCGACGCGGCGATGCGTTCCTCCACAACTCGCCCTATCACGGCAACTCGCACGCGGCAGATCACTGCCTGGTCGTCCCCGTCATCGACGACGACGGCGTGCATCGCTTCACCGTGCTTGGCAAAGCACACCAGGCCGACTGCGGCAACGCGCTCCCAACGACCTACCACGCCGCAGCCCGCGACGTGTACGAAGAGGGAGCGCTGATCTTCGACGCGGTACGCGTGCAGCGCGACTACCAGGACATCGACGACGTGATCCGCATGTGCAGGCTTCGAATTCGCGTCCCGGAGCAGTGGTGGGGCGACTACCTGGCGCTGCTCGGCGCCGTACGGATCGGCGAGCGACGACTGCTTGAACTGGGCGCTGAGGTCGGCTGGGACGCGCTTCAGCAGTACTCGCGCGAGTGGTTCGATTACTCCGAGCGGCGCATGCAGTCAGCGCTCGCGAAGCTGCCAGCAGGCCGGATCATCGCCGAGGGCGCACACGATCCGTTCCCGGGCGTGCCCGACGGGATCCCGGTCAGGGTCGCACTCGAGATCGACCCCGACGCCGGGACAGTCGGCATCGACCTGCGCGACAACCTCGACTGCCAGCCCTGCGGCCTCAACCTGACCGAGGCGACAGCGCGCACGGCCGCGATGATCGGCGTCTTCAACTCGATCGACCACACCGTTCCTCCGAACGCCGGGTCGTTCCGCCGATTGCGCATCCAGTTGCGCGAGAACTGCTGCGTCGGCATCCCGCGCCATCCGGCCAGCTGCTCCGTCGCCACGACCAACCTCGCCGACCGCGTGACGAACGCGATCCAGCGTGCGATCGCCGAGCTCGCCGACGGCTCCGGCATGGCCGAGTGCGGACCGCCGATCCCCGCTTCGGTAGCCGTGCTCTCCGGTATCGATCCCCGCACCGGCTCGCCGTTCGTGAACCAGATCTTCCTCGCGCTCTCAGGCGGCGCGGCGGCACCGGGAGAGGACGCCTGGCTGACGATCGGCCACGTCGGTAACGCCGGCTTCGTGCTTCGCGACTCGGTCGAGGTCGACGAACTGCACCACCCGATCCGGATCGTCGAGCAGCGCCTGATCCCCGACACGGAAGGGCCGGGACGGTACCGCGGCGCTTCCTCGCTCCTGGCTGAATACGGCCCGATCGAAGCCACCACGCTTACCGTCATGTACGCGAGCGACGGGACGATCAACCCGGCCCGAGGCGTACGCGGCGGCGGCGACGGCGCTCCCTCCAGACAGTTCACCCGAGGACTCGACGGGCAGCTCACGGAAGCACCCCCTGCCGGAGCAGTCGTATTGGAGCCCGGCGAAACGATCGTCTCGATGTCATCGGGCGGCGGCGGCTACGGGCCGCCCCGGGAGCGTGACCCCGAGCGTGTCCGCCGCGACGTCGCCGAGGGCTGGATCGGCCCCGAGCGGGCCCGCGATGTCTACGGGGTGGAGACATGAGATTGGCAGGGAAGGTGGCCGTCGTGACTGGCGCCGCCGGCGGCCTGGGCGTATCGATTTGCGAGGTCTTCGAGCGGGAAGGAGCGAAGGTCGTGCCCGTCGACGTCCAAGGGGACGGATTGCGCTTCGACATCGGCACCGATGCTGGCAACAAGGCGATGGTGGACGCAGCGCTCGAGCGGCACGGGTGCCTCGATGCTCTCATCCTCAACGCCGGCGCCCAGTACGTGGCGCCAATTCCCGAGTTCCCCGAGAGCGAGTGGGACCGATTGTTCGACGTCATGGTCAAGGGTCCGTGGCTCGCGATCAAGCACGCCTGGCCCCACCTCGCAAGACCCGGGGGAAGGGTCGTCGTGACCGCGTCCGCGTCGAGCTTCATCGCCGAGCCGTACAAGTCGGCTTATATCGCCGCCAAGCACGCGGCGCTTGGGCTCGTGAAAGTCGCGGCGCTCGAAGGAGGGCCGCTCGGGATGACAGCCAACGCCGTCGGCCCAGGCTGGATGCGAACGCCGATGGTCGAGAACCAACTCGCGGAGCAGATGCGCCTACACGCACGCTCACGCGAGGAAGTCATTGAATCGATGGTCGACCGCCATCCGGTGAAGCGGTTCGTGGAACCGGAGGAGGTCGCAAACACGATCGCGTTCCTCGCAAGCGACCAGGCCTCAGGGATCAACGGCTCGTTCATCCCCGTCGACCTCGGCACACTCGCATGCTGAAAGGAGAAAGCGTGGCAACGGAAACCTGGCGGTACGGCGACACATACGAGTGGATGGAACAGCTAAAGCGTGGCTTCGGCCCAATGATCATCACCTGCGCTCTCAACGGCGGCGTGCAGGGCAAAGAGTCGAATCCGGCTCTGCCGGAGACACCCGAGGAACTCGCGCAGGCCGCCTACGACGCCTGGAACGCAGGCGCGGCCGCCGTCCACGTGCACGCGCGCGATCCTGACAACCTCGCCGACTGTACGCAGCGCTCAGAGGTCTTCCTCGAAATCAACGCGCGCATCCGTGAACGCTGCCCCGACCTGATCATCAACAACACGACCGGCGGCGGCCCGACCGTGACGATGGAAGACCGCTACGAGGGCCTCGAGGCACGGCCGGAGCTCGCATCGCTGAATCTCGGCCCCGACATGTCGCGGTTCAAGATCCCACCACGGCCGGCGCCGCTCCCCCACGCCCACGACGGCTTCCTCTACGACGACTGCATCCCATTCACGTACGGCATCGTCGAGCGGCTGGCACAACGAATGCAAGAGTACGCGATCAAGCCCGAGATGGAGATCTACCAGCCGGGCCAGTTCTGGGTCTCCCAGTTCGTGATCGAGCACGGCCTGGTCGAACCGCCGTACTTCCACCAGTTCGTGATGGGCTACCAGACGTCGACCTTCGCGACGCCATGGGCGCTCGCCGCCCTTGTCCGCGACCTGCCCGAGGGCTCGGTCTTTTCGGTGTGCGGGATCGGTCCGTTCCAGCTGCCGATGACGACGATGTCGACGCTGATGGGTGGCCACGTCCGAGTCGGCTTGGAGGACAACATCTACTACGCGCGAGGGCGCAAGCTCGCCGGGAACGGCGAGGCGGTCGAGCGGGCTGTACGGATCGCGACCGAGTTGAACCGGGAGGTCGCGTCGCCGGCACAAGCACGAGAGATCCTCGCCATCCCATCAGAGCCACGGCAATATGAGTTGCGGCAGGAAGCGTCGGTCTCGTGAAGCTGAAAGACAGGGTCGCAATCGTGAGTGGCGGCACTTCCGGGATGGGCGCCGCCGCCGCACACGGGCTGGCCGCAGAGGGAGCGAAGGTCGTTGTCGCGGGCCGCAACGCCGAGCGCGGTCAGGCGATCGCGGACGAGATCGGCGCCGTCTTCCAGCGAACGGACGTGACCAGGGTCGCCGACTGCAAGGCACTCGCGGCGCGCGCGGTCGAGGAGTTCGGCCGCATCGACGTGCTCGTCAACTGCGCCGGCATCCTGCCACTCGGGTCGATCGTCGAGGTGACCGAGGAGGACTTCGACGAGGCGTGGCAGGCAAACGTGAAGGGCGCGTTCTTCTGCGGACAGGCCGTGATTCCGCAGATGCTCAAGCAAGGCAGCGGCAGAATCATCAACTTCACCTCCGTCGCGGGGCTCGCCGGCGTCGCCGGAGGCTCGGTTTACTGCACGACCAAAGGCGCGATCGTGACGATGACAAAAGCATGGGCCGTTGAGCTCGCACCGCAAGGGTTGAACGTCAACGCGATCGCGCCCGGGACAGTCGAGACGCCGATGAACGATTCGCTCCGGGACGACCCCGAATTCGACGCAATGACCCGCGGCGCCACGCCGCAGGGCCGAAACGGTCAAGTCGACGACATCGTCCCGATCGTCGTCTTCCTGGCCAGCGACGACGCCAAGTGGTTCAACGGCTCGATCGTCGCCGTTGACGGAGGCTGGCTCGCCTGAGCTGATGGCAGCTTGTCGCTGAGTCCGGTTGCGGTCGTCGGCGCCGGGACGATCGGGTCCGGCTGGCGGCGCGTCTTCGAGCGCGCCGGCCTCGATGTCCGCGTCTGGGACGCGGATCCGTGCCGCAGGACCGTCGACTCGCTCGGCGAGGCCGTCGCCGGGGCACGCTGGGTTCAGGAGAGCGGGCCGGAGCAGTTGGCGACAAAGCAGGCGCTCTTCGCCGAGCTCGACCGGCTCGCGCCCGCCGAGGCAATCGTCGCCTCGAGCACGTCGGCTCTACCGATGACGGAGATCGCACGCGACACGGCGCGTCCCGAGCGCTGCATCGTCGCTCACCCGACGAACCCGCCCGACATCGTTCCGCTCGTCGAGGTCGTCCCGGGCGAACGAACCAGGGCGGAGACGACGGCGGCCGCGTTCCGGTTCCTCGAAAGCGTCGGGCAGACGCCGATCGTGTGCCGCAAGGAGATCCACGGATTCCTGCTCAACCGGCTGCAGATGGCGCTGCTTCGCGAGGCGCTTCACCTCCACCGCGAAGGAGTCGCCTCGGCCGCCGACATCGACCGCGTCGTCACCGACGGTCTCGCGCTGCGCTGGGCGTTCCTTGGTCCGTTCGCGGTCGAGCACACGAACGCTGATTCACTCGAGGACGACCTGACGAAGTTCGGCGACGTGATCGGACAACTCTTCGCCGCACTCACGAACGACCCGCGCGGCCCCGACGCCGAGGACGTTGCGCGACTGACGGTCGAGCTCGACGAGATCGCAGGCGGCCGCACGCACGACGAGCTCGTCGCCTACCGTGACCGAATGGTTAGCGAGCTGCGCGCGCTGAGGGGTTAGCCGCCGACGGCGAGCGCGGGAATGAACCGCCGATCCGGGTCGAGGCGACGCTTGAGCGCCGCTAGCCTCGCGTAGCCAGCCTCGCCGTAGACGGCGCTCACACGCGCCTCGTCCTCGCGGCTGACGTGGTTCGGACAAGCCGGCCGGGTCGGCTCAAGCGCCGCCTGGAAGTCGCGCGTCCAGCGGCGACAGATCTCGTCGTCGCACAGGTCCTCCCAGACGGCGCTGATCTGGCCGAGGAAGCGGCTTGCTCGGTAGCCGCCGGCAAAAGCGCTACGGCCGACGGCGCCGCCGAGCGGCATCAGCTGCAGATAGGAGAGATCGGACGGCATCTCGCGGCAGAGATCAGCAATCGGTGCTGCCGACACATCCGTCAGCGTGAACGCCTCCCAGTCGTTGCGGTAACCGGGCCGCGCGAGGCGCGAGTCGGCGAATGTGCTGACGAGCTCGCTGAACGGGAGCTCGCGGAAGGTATCGAGCAGCGGTTCGCCAAGTGGATCGACAAGCGTGCGGCAGGCGACTCGTCCTACCTCCGCATCGCCGCACCAGCAGGCGTTGAGTGTTGCCACGTGGCATTCGGCAAGGCCGAGCTGGGCGCCGGGGATGACGAGGAGCATCGTTGTCAGCTCCTCGTCGGCCTGGTCGAGATCGCGGAGCGTCTCAAGGACGTCGGCGAGCCGACCGAGAGGGAAGGCGACCGTGCCGGCGTACACCCGCCGGACCGGGTGCAGCCGCATTTCGAGGTGCGTGACGACGCCGAAGTTCGTCCCTGCGCCGCGCAGCCCCCACCACAGCTCTGGATCGGAATCAGAGGTGACGCGCAGTAGCGACCCGTCCGCCGTCACGAGCTCCACGGCGCTGACGCTGTCGCACGCGAGCCCGTACCGGCGCGTCAGCCAGCCGAGACCGCCACCGAGAGTGAGCCCAACGACGCCAACGGAGCCAACCGTCCCTGCCGCGCCCGCGAGGTTGCGTTGCTCAGCCGCAGCGGTGACCGTATGCCAATGAGCTCCTCCCTCAACGATCGCACGATCGTCCGCGACACGGACGCTGCGCAACCTGCAGAGATCGAGCATCAGCGCGCCGTCTCGCGCACACGCACCGGCTACGTGATGGCCGCCGCCGCGGACAGTGACCGGCCCCTCGCTCGTGTCGAGGGCGCGTCGCACGTCGTCGGTCGACTGTGGACGGGCGATGGCCGACGGTCGGCGGTCGATGCACGCATTCCAGGTCGCCCTCGCCCCGTCATAGCCGGCGTCGCCAGGGCGCAGAACCTCCATCCCGCCCTTAGGGTCCGGTCGCGACCATCACACCTGCGATTACGCATGGCTCGCCGCTCGGGTTCTCCCACGCGTGCCAGGTGCCGCGCTGGACGATGCAGTCGCCGGCGACGAGCCGCACCGTCTCGGTCTCGAGCAGGAGGTCAACCTCTCCCGAGACGACCACGAGCAGATCGATCGTGCCGGTGCGGTGCATGCCGGCGCCCCGTGAGTGGTCACTGACGGCGAGCAACCCCGGCATCTTCTGCCGCGCCTCCGCGACCAGAGCCTCGGCGTCCACCTGTGTCCCGGCCGGGGGTATGACGGCCCGCATGAAGGTCGCGCTCCCGACCGGCGGTGGGAACTGGAAGACGTCACCGGCCGGGTCTCCGCCCGCGTGCACATGGTCAGGCGGCAGCTCGACGTGCCAGACCGCGTGCTCACCAAAGCCGCTCGCCTCGAGGAATACCGCGTGTGGTGGCTCGCCATCGTGGACAACGGCTGAGCGGCCCTGCTCGTCCTCGCCTGTGACGACCCGGCGCATCTCGCGATCGTACTAGGGTCAGGCCGTGAACCTGATCGACGTTCTCGCCGGCGAGATCGGCCCCCGGCTTGCCGGCTCGGACTCCTCCGCCAGAGCCGCCGACGCTGTCGCGCAGGCGTTCTCGGAACTCGGCCTCGAACCGCGTCTTCAGGAGTTCCCCTTTCTCGCCTACGACCCGGACGAGCCGAAGCTGGAGGTCAACGACGAGCACTGGGCGGCAGGCCCGGCAATGTACTCGCAGCCTGCCGCCGTCAACGGCATCGCCCGGCGGATCGGCACCCATATCGTCCTCCCAGACGTGTTCGAGCCACCCGCGTTCGCGATCGAGGACAACGGCCGCGAACTGGCAAGGCTTTACGGCAACCCGATCGGCGGCGGCGCAACGCCGTTCCCGACCGGGTACGGCCCCACGCTCACCGGCCCCGCCGCCTACATCTCGGCAGCCGACGCCCAGCGACTCCCCGACGGAGCCCGCGTGCGGCTTCGGGTCGGCGGCCGCTTTGTTCCTACGCGCGAGCGGAACGTGCTCGCCGAGCTCCCCGGAGAGAGCGAGGAAACCATCATCGTCTGCGCCCACTACGACTGCGCTTGGCGCGCGCGCGGTGCCGTTGACAACGCCAGCGGAGTCGAGGCACTACGCCGGATCGTCGAGCGGCTCGCGCCACACCGCCACCGCCGAACACTGCTCGCGATCGGATTCGGAGCCGAAGAATTCGGCCTAGCCGGCGCGCGGTTCTTCGTCACCGACGCCAAGACACGCGGTGAGCTCGGCCGCATCGCCGCGGTCGTCAACCTCGAATGCCTTGCTCAAGGTAAACAGCTCGAGCTCTGGGCTGGCCCTGACGAGCTGAAGCAGCGCGGCCTACGTATCGCGCGCGAGCTCGGACTCGGCGAGCTGCCGACTCGCCCACCAATCGCCGGCAGCGACCACCACCCGTTCGCGATCGAGGGTATCCCAGCCGCCTGCCTGCTCCGCTGGCCCTTCCCCGAATACCACCTGCCGGCCGATCAGCCCGAGCTCGCCGACGAGACACTGCTAGCGCCCGCCACTGAGCTCGCCACGCGCCTCGTCGAGGAGCTGCTCGCGTAACCGGCTAGCCCAGTCCTCCACCTTGCGAGACGCGCTGAACATCGCCCGATCATGAGTAGCGGCTCATCAGGAGTCCTGGCGGCGACGGATCTCCTCCTTCTGCTCATCGGTGATCGGCCGTGACCGCCGTTCCAGCGGATTCCAAGCGACAACGATCACTCGCCCCTCGAGCGACACCTGACCGTCAGGCCGTTCAATCGAGACGGCCGCAGTCAAACTCGAAGTCCCAACAGCCTCAAGCGAAGCACGCGCCATGACCTCGCCGTCGCCATGGCGTAGCTCGAACCTGAAATCGAGCTCGACGCGCGCTGTGACGAAATCGTCTCCGAGGACCGGCCCCAGCCACTGCAGCAGGAGTTCCTCCAGATAGGTCAGATAGACGGCGTTGTTGACGTGCCCGAGCGCGTCAGTGTCGCGATACCTGATCGGGATCCGCCGCTCGAACACAGGCCGAGAATACGTTGCCGCGCCGACGCCGCCGTTCCGGCCTGCGCGCGGGTCGGCAGTTTCCGAGTCAGCGTCAATAGAGTTCGCCGGTGACCTACCGCTGCGCGCCCGGTCGTCCGCCAACAGTAGCCGCCGAAGCGATGGTCGCCACGAGCCAGCCGCTCGCGACACGGGCGGGACTGCGGATGCTCGAGCAGGGCGGAAACGCGGTCGACGCCGCGATCGCGGCCGCCGCCGTGCTCTGCGTCACCGAGCCAATGTCTACTGGGATCGGCGGCGACTGCTTCGCAGTGCTCTGGCACGACCACCAACTCATCGGCCTAGACGCCGCCGGGCCAGCCCCGGCACGAGCCGAGCCGACAACGCCGGTCGAACAGCGAGGCCCCCGATCAGTAACGGTTCCCGGCGCGGTCGGCGGATGGGCAGCGCTCTCCGAACGCTACGGACGCCTCGGACTCGACCGCTGCCTCCAAGACGCCATCGCCGCCGCAACCAACGGCTTCGCAGTGGCACCGGTAACAGCTGCCGTCTGGGCCCAGGTGCCCGCACCCGACCTCCTCTCCCCCGCACCCCGCGTCGGGCAACGCTTCCGTCAACCCGAGCTTGCGACCACCCTCAATGCGATCGCCCAGCACGGTCCGGCAGCCTTCTATGAAGGCGCGGTCGGACACGCGATCGCCGAGGCAACATGGCTCGAGGAGGACGACCTCACGACCTACAGCCCGCGCTGGGTCGAACCGCTGCGTCTGCGCTACCGCAACGTCGAGGTCGTCGAGCTCCCACCGCCAACGCAAGGCGTCGTCGCGCTTGAGGGCCTCGGCCTGCTCGAGCGTGGCCCCGTCGACCTCACCGGCCGCATCCGCGCCGTCAGGCTCGCCCTCGAGGACGGACTCGCGCGCGTCCGTGACGGCGCCGATGTCTCCGATCTGATCGACCCGGACTACCTCGACCGCCGCACAGCCGCCTCTGCGGCAGCAGTCGCCGAGCCTCCTGCCGGCACCGTCTACCTCTGCGTGGTCGACAGCGACCGAATGGCGATTTCCTTCATCCAGAGCCTCTACGAACGGTTTGGCTCCCTCGTCGTCGCGCCCGGCACCGGCGTCGTCCTTCAAAACCGAGGCGGCTGCTTCGCCGTCACCGGCAAGGTCGAGCCAGGCCGACGCCCTTACCACACCATCATCCCGGGCATGCTCCTTCGCGACGGCGCGCTGCTCGGACCGTTCGGCGTCATGGGCGGCTTCATCCAGGCACAGGCGCATGTGCAGTTCGTCTCAGGGCTCGTCGACGACGGCCTCGACCCACAGGCGGCGCTCGACCGGCCCCGCTTCAGAGTCGAAGGCAAGCTCGTTCGCCTTGAGCAAGGACTGTGGGACGCCGAAGACGACGTCCGCGCGGCAGGACTCGAACCCGTCCGGGAAACCGAGACCGGCCTCTTCGGCGGCGGACAGGCAATCCTCGTCCAGGAAGACGCCCTCGTTGGCGGTTCGGATCCACGCAAGGACGGATACGCCGCCGGCTTCTGACACAACGGTTGCGCCTTCCGTGTGAACGTCAACAACAAGATGCGGTCGGAAGGCACCCCGTTCCCGATCAGCCACGCCACCCGGGTGCACACCGTCATCTCTTGTCCGTACACGCACCCGCAACCACCACCAACGCACCATCAACCGGCGAACACACCGCCGCCCGCTGACACGCATTCAAATCAGCCACCGGGAGATCGTGATCAACCTCGGCAAGGAACATATGTTCGTGCAGTGAAAGAGCCGTCACGGCTGGTGCTCGAGCTCGACCACGAAGCCCTCGAGCAGGTCCATCAAGTCCCCGTACCGATTGCGGTAGTCGTCTACCACTTCCCGGCTGCTGGATCCGTCCTCGGGGTGCTTCCCTGGCATAGCGGACCTCGTCGATCGCCAGAGCCTGGCTTGCTCTCAGAGCAAGCCCGATCGATTCAAGGTCGGGGACTTAGCCGGCAACAATCGCGTCCTCGAGCCACAAGCCGCCCGCGCCCATCACGCTGACCAGGCGAATCAGATTCCTGGCGCATCGACTTCGGGCCTGATTGGGCGATCCTAGGTGCCGACCCGCACGTCCACCTCGTTCGAGGCCGCGACGAGCGAAGGGCCGGCAAAGATCTGAAGCGAATACGTGCCGTTGCCCTGTCCGGTCGGAATGCTGATCCAGTAGCAGGACGACCTTGTTCCGTACGACTTCGACCACGTCTCCAGCGTCTCGTCGACGCTCGGACTCGATGTTGCGCTCGCTCGATAGACCGTGAGGAAGGCGAGGTCCTCGCCGCCCGTCAAGCCGGAGGCCTGGAACACCGCGTACGCGGTCGCCCCGGACGGGTAGCTCGTGACCGGCTGATAGTTGCAGGAGTTGTCGGGTCGCTGGGCGGCGAAGTGGACGAGCGTGAAGCGCTCCTGTCCCGTGCCCGCGACGAGGTACGGATCGGTCCACGATCGCCCCGCCTCCGCCGCCTTCACGATCGGGAGCGCGAGGTTGATCGGCCGGATCTTGCCCTGCTTGTCGTCCGACGAGTTGCAGCCTGCCTGGAACAGGCTCGATCCGCACTGGAATCGCGACGGAATGCCGATCAGGCGTCCGTCGGAGGCAGCTGCGAGTCCACCCGAGTTGCCGTGCGCGATCGCTGCGTCCGTCTTGATCCAGCCGCGCACCGACCTCGCGTGGTCATCCTTCTGGAAGCCGGAGACGGTGCCGCGGGAGACGTTGATCTGTCCTTCGAATCCGCCGCCGACGCCTGGATATCCGACGACGGTGACCTGCTCGCCATCGCGCAGCCGGTCGGAATTGCCGATGGGCACGGTGGGGAGACGGAGGTTGCCGACCGGCTTCCCGTCGAGCGTCGACACGATCTTCAGGACGGCCGCGTCGACGTAGCCGTCGTAGGCCACTGGCTTGGCGATGTACAGCGCCTTGGCCGGCTTCGCCTCGCCCTGGAACAGGGACACCTGTAGCCGAGCGGGATCCTTCTCTGTCTGGCCGATGCCGTACTGGACGGCGAGTCCAGGCGCCGACGGCTTGCCGACGTGGGCGTTCGTGAGGATGTAGCCGTCGGCGCGCACGATCGTTCCGGAGCCGATATAGGCGACCTCGCCGTTCGCGTCGAGTCCGCTGATCAACACCGTCGCCCGCTCGAGGCGTGCGACCGAAGTGTCCTGGCTGCTGCTACTCCCGCCGATCATGCCGGTTGCGAACAACGCCGCAATCGCCGCGGCAGCCGCCACCGCGACGACGGCCAGGACGACTGCCAGCCGGGTCGTCCGCCGCAGGTGCCGCTCCTCCTCCGCGACCTCCTCGTGAACCTCCTTCTGGATGATCCGCGCGATCGTCGAGCGTCCGAGCGGCCGCTCGGCCTCGGCCTCGGCCTCCGTCTTGGTCGCGGACTCCACCATCGCGGGTGCGAGCACAGTCGCGTTCGGATCCGGTTCGGGCTCGTCGAGTGAGCAGACGAGCGCTGTGTCGCCGACGCGCAGGTGCTCGTCGCCCTGGAGCGTGACTGGCTCCGTGATGCGCCTCGCATTGACGAACGTGCCGTTGCTCGAGCCGAGGTCGCTCAATGTCAGCACCCCGTCGGCGTTCCTCTCGAGGGCCGCGTGGTGGCGGGAAACCTTCTCGTCGTCGATGACCAGGTCGCAGTCGTCACCCCGTCCGATCACGAAGCGCGCGCCGTCCACCTCGACCGAGGTGCCGACCTCGAGGCCGGTGGTGATCGTGAGCCGCAACACGATCGGCCGATTAAATGGGAGCCTCGGGGACAGGTCAAGAGCCCCGGCGGGTTTTGTCCCTCCGAGCAGGTCGGCTAGGCTCCCCAATCGTGAAGGTCGATTCAATGATCGGCTGCACGATCGGCGGTCACCGGATCGAAGAACGGCTCGGCGAGGGCGGCATGGGGGTCGTCTACAAGGCCCGCCACGAGCAACTGGGGCGGGTTCGGGCGTTGAAGCTGCTCCCGCCACACCTGGCCCAGGACCGGCAGTTCCGCGAGCGGTTCGAGCGCGAGTGGCGTCTGGCGGCAGCGATCGAGCACCCGAACATCGTCGAGATCCTCGATGCCGGCGAGGCGGACGGTCGGCTTTACATCGTCATGAGGCTGGTCGAAGGAGCCGATCTCGCGACGCTCGTCGCGAGGCACGGCGCGCTCGATCCTGCGCGGACCCTGCACATCCTGGAGCAGATCGGGGATGCGCTCGATTCGGCGCACGCTGCCGGACTCGTGCACCGAGATGTCAGTCCGCGCAACATCCTCGTCGCGGCCGGCGACCGCGCCTACCTTGCGGACTTCGGCGTGGCCCGGACGACGGAGGCGACCGGCCTGACGCGCACCGGCTACTTCATCGGCAATCTCGACTACGCCTCGCCGGAGCAGATCGAAGGCAAGACGGTCGACGGGCGGGCCGACGTCTACGCGCTCGGCGGCGTCCTGTACACGAGCGTCAGCGGCCGCTCGCCGTTCGAGCGCGAGACCGAGGTGCAGGTGATGTATGCGCACCTCAACGACGCGCCGCCGGCGCCGAGCGCGGTTCGCACCGACCTTCCGTCGGCACTGGACGACGTGGTCGCGAAGGCGATGGCAAAGGCGCCGGCCGAACGGTTCCAGACCTGCGCGGAGTTCGGCGACGCTCTTCGTGCCGCTGTAGCGCCTTCTGGGGCGCTCACGGCCCCACCCGTGTCGACTACTGGCAACGGCGCTCCCGGGAAGGCGACGATCCTGCCCGACGGCGCGCTGTCGGCGGGATCCGAGCTCGGCGGGTACAGGATCGACGGACTGATCGGTCGCGGCGGGATGGGCATCGTGTATCTCGCGGAGCGGCCCCGACTCGGCAGCAAGGTGGCGCTCAAGCTGCTGAACGCCGAGCTCGCCGCCGACGAGCGCTTCAAGGACAGGTTCGTCCGCGAGAGCCAGATGGCCTCGGCCCTCGATCATCCAAACATCATCCCGGTCTACGACGCGGGCGAAGCCGACGGACGCTTCTTCATCGCCATGCGGTACGTCGACGGGCCGAGCCTCAAGACGCTGCTCGAGGAGACTGGTTCGCTCGACCTCGAGCGGGCGCTGAGTCTTCTCGCGCAGCTCGGGAGCGCGCTCGACGCAGCACACCAGAACAACCTCATCCATCGCGACGTCAAGCCTGCGAACATTTTGATCGCAAGGGGCGGCGCGTCGAGTTTCGGTGAGCACGTGTACCTGACCGACTTCGGCGTCTCGAAGCGGGTCGGCTCGCATTCGGGCCTGACTGCGACGGGGCAGTTCATCGGCACGCTGAGCTACGCCGCGCCCGAGCAGATCGAAGGCAAGTCGGTGGACGGCAGGGCTGATCTCTACGCGGTCGCCTGCGTGCTGTACGAGATGCTCGCCGGCTCGCCGCCATTCAAGAGGGACAACGACGTCGCGTTGCTCTGGGCTCACGTGACCGAGCCCGCGCCCAGGCTTTCGGAGGTTCGCGACGATCTCCCGCCCGAGCTCGATGCAGCGATCGCCAAGGGAATGGCAAAGTCCCCGGACGAGCGCCAGCCATCGTGTGCACAGCTTGTCGCAGAGGTTCGTGCAGCGTGCCAGACCCGAACAGCAGCCGGGTCGAGCGCCCTCGCCGCGACGGTGATCGTGGAGGAGAGCGCGACCGCTGCCGATCCCGGATCCTCGCCGCCAACGGTTCCGTCGGCGGTCGTACCGCCGACCGAGCCGATCCCGGTCGCCCCGATCGCGACCTCCGCCACGGTCGCGGCCGAAACGTCCGCGGAGACGCCGGCAACCGTCGTCGAGCCAGGGCAGCCGACAGTCGCGGATACACCCGTCGCCGGTGAACCGATCGTCGAGACAGCTCCGGCCGCGCAACCGGCTCGCGACGTCCCGCCGCCGACAGTTCCCGCGCCCGGCGTCGAGCGCAAGCGAAGGCCGTCGCGCAAGGTCGTCGCGGCTCTCCTCCTCGTCGTGCTCATCGGAGCCGGAGCTGCACTCGCGATCGCGATGTCGTCCTCCTCCGGCTCCAAGACGTCGCCTCCTGTCCCGGCGCCGCCCCCGACTCCGCCCGTGTCGCCAACCGTCGGGACGCTCACGGTCGAGAGCTTCCGCGTGAGCCGCGCCGTGGCCGGAGGCTCCCTGGCGGCACTGCTCTCAGTCCGGCAGTCGGGCTTTGCCCGATCCGCGGCAGCGAAGGTACTTTGCCGGGGTGTGATCGGAGACCGTTCCATCGCCGCCACTCGGAGCGTGTCCGACGGCGTCGCCACGTGCCGATGGCGGCTCCCCGTGCAGGCCGCGGGGCGAATGTTGGCCGGAACGGTCGCAATGACACGCGGCCACGTGTCGGTCAGCCGCGGGTTCTCGCGCCGCGTCAACCCTTCGCCTGGAAAGGTCGTTCTCACGAAGGCGCCCGTGATCGCGTCCAAGCCGAAGGCCGGTCGAGTGTTCGTGGTCAACTTCCCGCTCCGCCTCGAAAGCCTCGGGCAGCGCCGGTCACTGCCCACGACCACCACGACGGCAACCTGTCGCGCACATGTGCAGGGACGAGCCTTCACTCGGGGCACGACAACGCTGACCGGCAGCGGCATCACGTGCGCCTGGCCGGTGCCCTCGAACGCATCGGGCCGCCGACTGCTGCTCCTACTCCACGTCGTCTCCGATGGCCACGCGGCATCGTTCCGGTTCTCGGCAAGCGTCCCGCGCTCCGTGGCTCCGAGTCACTCGCCTGCGCAGCCGACACCGCCTGCATCCCCCCCGCCGTCCCCGACTCCCACGCCAACACCACCTACGCCGCCGCCGGCGTCCACGCCGCTTCCAACACCCGTGCCGCAATGAGCCGCGACCCGAGGAGGATCACGATGCACCCTAGTCTGTCCCTACGCTTCTCGCGCCGGGCCGTCGTCGGTCTCGGTCTCGGTCTCCTGCTCGCGCTCGTCGCGGCAGGCGTGGCGGGTCAGGCCGCCGGAGCGCAGCCCACGAATGCCCTCGGCACGATGACTCGCGCCGCCTCGAGCCCGCTGGCGAAGACGACCAACTCAGCGAACTTCACAGACACGAGCGGCGACGGGCCGCTCGACGTGAGGACCGTCGGAGTCTCCAACGACGACCAGCCGAACATTCACTTCGATGTCAATCTCGGGACACCGATCCAAACGTCGACCGACGAGATCGTCGTCTTCATCGACACCGACGCCAATCCGAGCACGGGAGGCGCTTCCGGCGGCGCCGACTACGCCATCGATCTCTATTTCCCCGATAACACCGTCGGACTCAGGAAGTGGGACGGGTCGAGCTTCCCCTACGTCTCCCCGCCGGCGCCGTCTTTGACCGCGTCCTTTGGCACGAACCACGCCGGAGTCGACATCAAGCAATTCGACCTCGGTGGCTCGGCGGCGTTCAACTTCTGGGTGGCCGCCTTCCGGGGTGACACAGAGGATCGTGCTCCGGACTCCAGCGTCTGGCGCTACGACGTCGTGATCGGCGCCCCGCCCCCGCCACCTCCTCCGCCTGGCCCGCCCCCGGAATCGCTTCGGATCAAAGCCTTCGCGAAGAGCCCCTCGTCGCCGCGCGCCGGTGAGACGTTCATCGTCCAGCTCGACGTGGTCGATGCCGGCACCGGCAAAGCCGTCTACGGCGGTGTTACCTGCAAAGGCAAGCTCGGTGCCGCGTCGTTCCCCGGAACCGACTACGCGCGACGTGGCCATGCCTTCTGCGCCTGGGACATTCCGGCGTCGGCAGTCGGCAAGTTCCTGACGGGGACGATCCAGGTGTTCGGAGACGGCGGATCGTCCGTCCAGAAGTCGTTCAGGCTCAAGGTCGTGCCCCCGCCGCAACACCTGCATTTCGTCGGCACGTCGCCGTCGCCGTCACAACCTCGGATCGGATCGCCGTTCTACCTCGCCGTGGGCGTCGAGATTCTCGAGACCGGAGACCCGCCCAGAGTCTTCGATCCGACGGGGAAAGGAACCTGTCAGGCATCGATCGGGGGACGGACGCAGCATGTGATCGCAAGCCGCTGGTACGGCAAGGGATGGCTGTGCGAATGGGAGAGCGTCCCGGCAGGGACGCATGGTCAGTCCTTCATCGGCTCGATCCAGGTGACGTGGCACGGTCTCAAGGCGACCAAGGGGTTCCGCTTCACGATCAACTGACCGCTCGGTGCTGACGAGCGACAAATAGGCAGAGGCGTGGATTTGCCGGAGAGGGCCGCAGTGGCGGCGAACCGAGCGTGGTTCCTGCGGCCCCCCTTCCTCTCCAGCCTCCCGCCGCGATCTGCGCACGTACAGTCGACGGCCGTGGAACGCATCGGTGGTTGGGGGCCGGGCAGCCCGCGAACTCGGGGGCGGCGGTCCAACGGGCACCAAACAACCGCAGCTCGTCTGCGCGGATCTGTGCGCGGCGGGTCAGTTATGCGTTAGCACTCGCCGGACGTCTTCGGCGATCTGGAGATCTTCGCGAGCCTTGATGACGAAGGCGCGCACCGGTGCGTCTGGCATTCCGATCTCTGCGTCGAGTCCGGCACGGCCGTTTCGGACAGGGTCAAGCTTGACGCCGAGAAAGCGGAGGCCGGCCGCCGCACGGGCGCGGATTGTCGGGGCGTTTTCGCCGACGCCGCCGGTGAAGACGAGTGCGTCAAGGCCGTCCATCGCGGCTGCCATCGCGGCGATGCCGGCGCGAAGGCGGTGTAAGTAGACGCCGATCGCGAGCGTCGCGTCAGCATCACCGTTCTCCTCTGCCGCGAGGATCGCTTGCATGTCGGCACTGCCGGTGAGCCCGAGCAGGCCGGAGCGGTATTCGAGCGCGGCGGCAAGCTCTGCTGGAGGGATGCCGACGTGTTCCTCCAGCCAGAGGATCAGCCCTGGGTCGAGCGAGCCAGAGCGGGTGGCCATCACCAGCCCCTCGAGCGGCGTGAAGCCCATGGTGGTATCGACGGATACCCCGTATTTGACCGCGGCCAGCGAGGCGCCCGCACCGAGATGGCAGGTGACCGTTCTCAATCCCTGGAGGGGCTGCTGCATCAGCTCCGCGGCGCGCCGGGAGGCGTATGCATGCGAGAGGCCGTGGAAGCCGAAGCGGCGCAGGTCCCAGCGATTGCGCCACTCAGCCGGCAGCGCGTAGGTGGAAGCGGCGGCGGGGAGGTGTGCATGAAAGGCGGTGTCGAAGCAGCCGACCTGCGGAAGGTCGGGAAGAACTCGGCTGACCGACTCCAGCGCGCGCAGCGAGCTCGGCTGATGCAAAGGAGCGAGATCAACCAGCGCATGCAGTCGGCGCAGCACCGGTTCGTCGATCAGAACTGGTTCGACGAACTCGCTGCCTCCGTGAACGATCCGGTGACCGACCATGTCGACTCCTCCGGCGCGGTCGAGCTCCATGCGTAGCGCTTGCTCGTCGACCTGTCCGTTCGACGAGGGCAGGCTGCTCGAGAACAGCAGTCGATCCTCCGCGCTGAGCAACGACAGCTTGAGGCTGCTCGAGCCGGCGTTCACAACGAGGACCCGCACGTAGCCAGCCTACGCGCAGCGGTCAGCTCCAGCCGCGCATTCCTGGAAACCCTGTTTTAGGGCGACATGCGAACCGAAGCTTGAGACGCGGTCGATCGCATCGAGGACGACCGGACTTCCTTTCACTGGCGGTCCCGGTGTAGGGTCCTGCCGGGCAGTGTCCTCTTGAAGAGCCGAGGCGACAGTGCCCGACGTGCTTGAGGGGAGGCGGGATTGGAACACCAATTCTCGGTTTCGACAGAGGCGCGCGAGGGTGTCCAGATCGTGTTCGTCCGAGGCGACCTGGACAGGGCGCCCGCGGCCGAGTTAAACGACGCAATCGAGGGATGCCGTGACGGCTCGCCTGTAATCATCGATCTGAGCGGGGTCGACTTCATGTCATCGGCAGGTCTCGACGTCTTGCTGCGCGATCGACGTGCCCAGACGGCGCTCGTCTGCCCGCCGGGGAACGTCGCGCGACTGTTCGAGATCGTGCGCACAAACCGCCGGGTCCCGATCTTCAAGGATCTGGACAGCGCGATCCAGAGCGTTGCGCTCGGCCAGATCACTCAGCCTCCTGCGACGTCGCGCAACTCCTCGCACGAAGGCACGCGGAAGCTCGTTCATGCGGGTGAAGTGACTCAGCCTTCGACGTACCTCTGAGGTCACTGAGGCCACGGTTCGTCTGATCCGTGAGAGTGCCGTAGGCTGGTCCCGGCACTCTTGGTCAGGTCCATGGCCACGGCTCAAGCCGCTTGACCAGGCTCGACCCAGCGACAAGACTCGTCCCATCGGAGAGTACTCGCAGGTCGTTCGGAGGTTCTTGCCGGGAGCTATAGACGGGAGGCTGGTATGCAGCTCGGGATGATCGGTCTGGGGCGGATGGGCGCGAACATGGTCAGGCGCCTGATCAAGGACGGCCACGACTGCGTCGTCTTCGACGTGAGCCCAGACGCCGTCGCTCGCCTCGAGTCGGAGGGCGCTACGGGCTCCTTCTCGCTCGCGGAGTTCGTCTCGAAGCTCGAGCAGCCGCGCGCGGCCTGGATCATGGTGCCGGCGGCGCTCGTCGGCCGGGTCGTGGACGAACTGATGGAGCATCTCGAGCCCGGCGACACGATCATCGACGGCGGCAACAGCTACTACCGCGACGACATCGACCGGGCCGCCTCGCTCGCTCCAAAGGGCGTTCACCTCGTCGACGTCGGCACCTCCGGGGGCGTGCACGGGCTCGAGCGAGGCTTCTGCCTGATGATCGGCGGCGACGACGAGCCGGTGCAACGGCTCGACCCGATCTTCGCCTCGCTCGCGCCGGGCGTCGACACCGCTCCCCGGACAGAGGGGAAGACGGGCGATCCGTCGCCGGCCGAGCAGGGCTACCTTCACTGCGGCCCGAACGGCGCCGGGCACTTCGTGAAGATGGTGCACAACGGCATCGAGTACGGGATCATGGCCGCGTACGCCGAAGGGCTGAACGTGCTCCAGAAGGCGAACGCCGGCAAGCTCCAGCCGACAGAGGCGAGCGCCGAGGTGACGCCGCTTCGTCAGCCCGAGTACTACCAGTACGACCTTCCCGTGCCCGACGTCGCGGAGGTCTGGCGACGCGGCTCGGTGGTCGCCTCGTGGCTTCTCGACCTGACCGCGCACGCGCTCTCCGAGTCGCCCAGGCTGGACGACTTCGGGGGGTTCGTGTCGGACTCGGGCGAGGGCCGCTGGACCGTTCTCGCCGCCGTCGAGGAGGCCGTACCCGTCCCGGTGCTGTCGAGCGCGCTCTACGAGCGCTTCTCGTCCCGCGGCGAGGCCCAGTTCGCCGACAAGCTGCTCTCGGCCATGCGCAAGGAGTTCGGCGGCCACACCGAGATGTCCATCGACAGTTGATCCCGGCGGGATATTCGGCGGCACGGACACCGGCTGGCGGTTGTCCGGCGATGATCCGTACCACACCCGTGACACCGGTCGGCTGTGTGCTGGCCAGGCCTGCGTGATGTCGCCCTCCAGAAGCGCGATGCCTCATTCTCTTGCACGCTCTAAGCTCTCGGCGGGATGGACCGTGATGGCCCGGATCCTCGTCGTTCGAGCTACGGGCTCGATTACCGGCTACACCCGCTGTGACGGTTTCACCGTGAAACGGGCTCAGCGGGAGCTTCCAGGGTAGGGCCGCCGTGTTCGTTGTCCTTGCACGGCACGCGTACTCGGAGCTGAACGTCGAGCATCGAGTCAACGGCGACCCGTCCCGGCCGGTGCACATCACCGACGAGGGCCGAGAGCAGGCCGGCTTGCTCGGGATTCAGCTTTCGAACCTGCCTTTCGATCTCTGCGTGCACACACGCTTCGGGCGAACGCAGGAGACGGCGGCGCTGGCTCTGGCCGGCCGGGATGTCCCAGTGGAAGTCGACCCCCTGCTCGACGACGTCTATGTGGGCGACCTCGAGGGGGTGACTGTCGAGGAGTTCCGTACGTGGAAGGCAGAGCACACGCGAGCGGACCGATTCCCCGGTGGGGAGAGCCTCGACGATGCAGCGCGCCGCTACGCGGAGGCCTACCGGAGATTGCTCGCGAGCGGCCGGAGCTGCGTGCTCGTCGTCTGCCACGAGATTCCGATCCGATACGCGCTCAACGCCGCGGCAGGCTCGACAAGCCTCGACGCTCCGGCGCACACGATTCCGAACGCGACGCCTTACCTGTTCGACGGACCATCGCTGGCGAAGGCTGCCGGGGGGATTGAGGCGCTCAGCCTGGCGAGTTGAACCGCCGGCCCGCACCACCCGAGACCCGGGTCGGCGACCTAACGGACCCGGATGAGCAGACGCTGGACGATCTTGCTCCCTGCCCGTAGCTCGGCCACCCAGTTGCCCTTCGGAAGTGAGTCGGCAGCCGGGACACGGATGAAGCTGACGATCGACGGTCGGTTCGACTTCTTGATCGTGCCGAGAAGCTTGCCGTTCGGCCAGTACCAGAGAATCGAGAGCGTGCTCCGCCGCACGGGCTGGTTCTGGAAGAGGAAGTTCGCATATGCCTGGTGCCCGTTCGCAGAGACCGACTTCACCGGCCGGGTTCCCTTGGACGCGCTGAGGTAGGACTTGCGGACGACTCCTTCGGGCGGGGCGGGGAGCGTGACGGTCTGGATCTGCAGCGGCATCTTCAGCTTTCCACTCGTGCCCGTCAGCGACACCATGAATCCGCCCGGGAAGAGATGGGCGCCGCCGGCGAGCAGGCCGGGCAGCAGCTTGGGCAGGAGGACGAAGTGCCCCGCATCGAGCGTCTGGGTCTCGGTGAGCAGTGGTCCGCCGTGCGGACGGCGGAGCTGCACCTTGGCGAGCACCGGCTTCCCGACCGTGCCGGAGATCCTGATCGTGCCGCGACCCACGCTTGCCCTCCACTTGACCCTGAACTTGGGGGTCGGGGCGAGGCCGGCCGAGAACGTGCTCGACTTCACCTTGGGAGCGAAGTGCGCCGACACCGTGCGCGCGCCGGCGAGCCCGACCCGGCACGCCCCGCCTTGCACGGTGCAGGGGCCGCTCCAGCCGACGAACTTGTAACCCGGACCCGCCTTGGCGAGCAGCGTCAGCGGTCGATCCGGGTTTCACCGTCGTGTAGCACTGGAAGCCGACGAGCCCGCACTTGACGGTGGCGGCGACGGCCGACGCGCGGCCGACGACCGCCAGACCGCGCGAGGTGGCCTCACTGATCACGGAGCCGTCGCCTGAGACGTTCACGGAGAGGCCGGAGGTCGGCGGCGGATAGAGGGGCGGAAGCTGCGGCGTCTGCGCGTCGCCGATCGTCGGAGCAGGCTCGAAGTCGGCCGTCGCATCCCTGTTGGCGCTCATCGTCAGGCTGCACGTCGACGCTGTTCCCGCGCAGTCGCCCTTCCAGCCTGCGAAGAAGGACGACTTCGACGCCGCCGTCGCCGTCAGGACGACCGCCTGGCCGCTCGTGAACGAGGCCGAGCACGTGCTGCCGCAGGCGATTCCCGCCGGGCTGCTCGACACCGATCCCTGCCCGGCGCCGGTCGTGTGGACGGTCAGGGTCGTCGGCCCTGGCCCTGGGTCTTCGTGAACGTCGCGGTCACCGTCTTCACCGCGTTCATGGTCACGGTGCAGGTGGTCGCGGAACCGGAGCAGCCCCTCCCCAGCCCGAGAACGACGAGCCGGCGTCGGTGTCTCCGTCAGCGTCACCTGGGCGCCCTGGCCGAACTGCGCTGTACAGGTCCCGCCGCACGCGATCCCGGCCGGAGAGCTGGTGACGGAGCCTGTCCCGGTTCCGGCCTTCTGAACGGTCAGCGTCGGCGACGAACGACGTGGCGACGATCTTGTCCCCGTGCAGCATCACCGTGCACTGCGTCTTCGTCCCGGCGGTCGAGCAGTCGCCGCCCCAGCCGTCGAACGTCTCATCCCTGGCCCGGCGTCTCGGTCGAGCGTCACCTGCTGCCCTTCGGGTAGCTCGCCTGGCACGTCGCGGGGCAGTTGATCCGTGGCCCGTGACCGTCCCGTTCGCCGGTCACGTTGACGGTCAGGGTCTCCAGCGGCCGCGAGAACGTCGCGCTCACGTCACGCTGGCTCATCGTCTCGGCACTCGCCGACGACGTCGCAGGCCTCGGAGAAGTGCCCTGGTCGGACTGTCGCAGTCACGGCCCCAGCGGGTGAAGGCGTCCAGCCGGAGGCGTGGCAGTCGCCGTCGAGCCGTTACGTCGACCGACAGGCGGACCGTCGAACGGCCATCGCAGGACGTCTGTCGGGTCATGTCGATCTGCACGAGGTGCTGCTAAGTTGTCAGTCACCGTTCCGCGAACCCGAGCCCGGAGTGAGGACGGTCAGCGACGGTCCACGAGAGTGCCGTCACCGGTTGCACTGCTCGTGCGTCACGTCCCGGACTGCTGCCGGTCAGCAGGCTGCGGCGCGGGCGGCCGCGGACGAGCAGGAAGCACGCGCACGCAACGAGGCAGCCGACGAGCACGAGCCCCAGCAGGCGCAACGGCGAGGTGCTTCCCCTCCCGCGCCGCAGCTTGACGATCCGGCTGACCCCTGAGCGTCTCATCGAGCTGAAGCGCCTCAATCTACCCGATGGTCGGCGTCGTCGTGGTCGGCGGCGGAGGCGGAGGTGGAGATGCCGGTGGAGGCGAGGCCGGTGGAGGCGAGGCGGGCGGAGTCGGAGGAAGGCGGGGACGGCGGCGTGACCTGCTTGGGAACGGCCTTCGTGAACGCGAGCACGACGGAGCGACGGCCCGCGCCGAGGTGCACCGCGAGGTGGGTGAAGGCGCCGCGCTTCGCCGCGGCGTTCACGATCAGGCGGCCCGCCTGCGGCTTGAACGTGATCTTCAGGCCCGAGCCCTGCTTGGCGCCCACCTTCGTCACGATGCCGCCCTCCCACATCGCGAGCGCGGCGCTGCCGAGGTTGATGCGGGCGTCCTTGGTCACGAGGCTCTGGGCCGGCAGTGTCCCCCCGGTGAGGTGGATCACGGCAGTCACGTTGCGGCCGGCGCTCGTGAACGTGACGTCGCTCACCTCGAGCGCCGCCGGCGCCTTCCCTGCGAGAGCGGGGATCGTCCTCACCGTGACCACCTCGCCCGTCAGCGGGTCGAGGCGCGCCACCCGGCCGTCGAGCGTCGCCGCATAGACGGACTCGTCGCCGGAGGAGAGCCGGCCGCCGCCGAGGCCCGCGACACCCTTCGCGACCTTGACGAGACGGGGCTTCTGCGACGGAGCGGTCACGTCGACGACTGCCACCTTGCCGAGACTCGGGAGAGCCGCGAAGAGGCGCCCAGTCGAGGCGACCCAGATGTCGCTCGGCCGCGCGGGGAGCTCGATGGTCCGCCGGAGACCGCCGGTCGCGAGGTCGAGGACGGCGACACCGCGGGCGACAGGCACGAACAGGTTCTTGCGGAACGCGATCAGCCGTCCCGACGGCTGGGACCCTGCGTCGTGCTCGGGCCCGGCCACGAGCTGGCCGCCGTTGACGGTCAGCAGCTCGACCTTGCCGCCGGCGCGATCGGCGACGAGGACGCGCCCGCCGGCTGCGACGCCGAGGCCTGCGGGAGCGAAGCCGGCGGTGTCCACGCACGGCTCGAGGGTCTTCGATGGATCGCTCGACGTCGCGTGGACGACGCAGATGCGGCCGCCCGCCGCGCCGGTCGTCCGGGCGATCGCGATCGGTGCGTTCGCCGCGCCCGCGGCGAGAATCGGCTTCGGGCCGAAGCCGACCGCGCCGACCGGTGTGAAGTTTGGCGTCCGGTAGACGGTGACCGTGCGATCGTCGGCGGTGACGATCCTGCTGCCGCTCGCGACCATCGCCCGCGGGTGGGCGGGGTCGGGGATCGCGCTCACCTGACGGAGCGTGCCGGGATCGAGCTGGGCCACGACCCCGTTCGGGCTCGTGGCGTACAGCGATCCGCCGGCGCTCGCCAGCCAGGGCCGCGCCGTCGTCGGGACGCCCGGTCCGGTGGGCGTGCCGGGGCTCGCGGGGGGAGGAGGCGGTGACGTCGACTTCGTCGCGTTCGAGCTTCCCCGCGTGGCAAGGACGGCGACGACGGCGGCCACGGCTGCGAGCACGAGGACGCCGACGACGATCAGCGTTCGGCGCGACGCCGGGAGTCGACGAGCCGCCTTGGCCGTAACCGTGGGCTCCGCCTTCTCGCCCTCGACCACGGGGGACGGCTGGGTCGGCAGGGCCGTCCCGGGAGCCGCCACCGTCTCGGGCGCAACAACGGCCTCCACCGTCTCCGTGGCCTCAGCCTCGCTCGAGGGGTCGGTGGGCGCAGCAGCCGTCGCGGGCCGCGGCTCGGTCATGGCTTGGTGGGTGGCGGTGACGAGTTCGCCGGCCGTCTGGTACCGATCCTCCGGTCGCTTGGCCATCGCCTTGCCGATCACCGCGTCCACGGTCTCCGGCAGATTCGCGCGAACCGAGGAGATCGTCGGTGGCGGATCGAGCAGATGCGCAGTGATCACAGCGACATCGGAGTCCTTCTCATAAGGGGGTCGCCCCGCCAGACAGTGGAAGAGCACTCCCCCGAGCGCGTAGATGTCCGAGCGGGCATCGACGGTCTTGCCCTCGATCTGCTCCGGCGAGCAGTAGTCGACGGTCCCGACGAAGAACCCGGTGCGCGTGAGTCCCGGCGCCGCCAGCCGCTTCGCCACCCCGAAGTCGGTCAGGTACACGTGCTTCCCGTCACCCGCGATCAGGATGTTCGCGGGCTTCACGTCGCGATGGACGAGGCCGGAGGCGTGGGCGGCGTCGAGCGCGGAGCCGGCCTGCCCGATCATGGAGACGGCCAACTCCGGGTCGAGCGCGCCGTCGCGACGGAGCATCGAGCCGAGATCCTCCCCCTCGATGAAACGCATCGCTATGTAGAGGACACCGTCCTCCTCGTCCGAGTCGTAGACGGGCACGATGTTCGGGTGCTCGAGCGACGCCGCGAGCTGCGACTCGCGGATGAACCGCTCCCGGAAGCTCTCGTCTTCAGCAAGCTCCGGAAGGAGCACCTTGATCGCGACCCGGCGTTCGAGGCGGAGATGCGTCGCGAGATAGACGGCACCCATGCCGCCGTGGCCGAGCACGGAGTCGATCCGATATCCACGGAAGACACTTCCGATTTCGAGTCCGGATGCGACCCCCGTCATCGTGCCTAGTCTGCCAGCAGCGTCTCCGCGGCGCGAATCTCGAGCCTGTCCTGCCTGTCCCCTCGGACACTCCTAGGCTCCGGCTCGAGCGCGTCCATCTCGTCGCCGAGCCAGGCGAAGACGTCGTGCTGGGCGACCCGCTCGGCCATGCACGCGAGGCGCGTCCGGCGGTCGTCCTCGTTGAGGGCCAGCGCCTTGGCCAGGACACCGGCCAGGCCCTCGATGTCGAACGGGTTGCAGGGCAGAGCCTCACGCAATTCCTCGGACGCGCCTGCGAACTCGCTAAGGACGAGCACACCGGCCCCCTCTCCCGCACCCTGGCAGACGACGAACTCCTTCGCGACGAGATTCATCCCGTCCCGCAACGATGTCACCAGGCAGACATCGGCCAGGCGATAGTAGGCGAGCAGCCGGGTCGGTGAAACGCCGCGATAGAGGTAGTGGACGGGCACGTCCTCGCCGGACTGCGTGAAGCGTCCGTTGATCCGGCCCACCATCTCCTCGACCTCAGAGCGCAACTCTCGGTACTCGCGGATGTCACCGCGGCTCGGCACGGCGATCTGGAGGAAGGCGATCTTGTTGCGGAGGTCGCGTCGCTCCTCGAGGAGCAGCTCGATCGCGCGAAGGCGCTCGACGATTCCCTTTGTGTAGTCGAGGCGGTCGACACCCACGAGGACGCGCCTCCCGGAAAACTGCGCCCGCAGCCGGTCGAGAGCCCGCTCCACGGCCTGCGACTGCGCCTGTGCGCGGAGCCCGTGGGCGTCGATCGAGATCGGATGAGTCGCCGTCGTGACCGATCGCCCGTCGCCAAAACGCAGGACCGCGCCGTCCGCCGTCGCGTCCGACCGCAGACGCAGGCAAGCTCGGAAGAAGTTCTCCCTGTACTCCTCCGTCTGGAACGACACGACGTCGGCCCCGAGAAGACCTTCGAGCAATTTCTCCCGCCAGGGTAGGCGCGCGAAGAGCTCCTGGGCCGGGAACGGTATGTGCAGGAAGAAGCCGATCGGCTGGGTCGCGCCAAGCGTCCGGAGCATCAGCGGGACGCAGGCGAGCTGATAGTCGTGGACCCAGAAGACGGCATCCGGAGGTGCCGTCTCGATTGCTCGCTCGGCGAAGCGCATGTTGACGGCGCGGTACTGGTGCCACCAGCGCCCGTTGATCGTCACCCGGTCTGGCAGGCAGTGGAAGAGGGGCCACAGCGTGCTGTTCGAGAAGCCGTGGTAGTAGCCCTCGACGTCCTTCCGCGTCAACGGCACCTGCACGAGTTGCGCGCTCAGACCGGGCAGCGTTCGCGGAGGACCGGAGGGATGGCCCGCCCAGCCAACCCACAGGCCGCGTCTCGACTCGAACGCGGGCTTGAGAGCGGCCACGAGACCACCTGGGGCGGTGCGCCAGCCTGCCGGTGTCTTCACGACCGGCAGACGATTGGCGAGCAGGACCAGCGGAGGCTGGACATCAAGCGCTCCGACGGACAGGTGGTCGAACGTCGGAACGCGACCTCCGACACGTGGTTCCGTCAGCGTCAAATCCCGCTCGACTTCATGTGACCTCTCTCACGAAGGGGCCAGAACGTAGCATGATCGACGCGGATTCGCCGAAATGCGGCTGCGCTCTAGAGAGCGCATTCCTCGATCTCGAACCCGAGATCGTCGAGCATCGCCCAGTCCGCCTGGGCTGCCTGGCCTTCCGTGGTCAGGTAGTCGCCGACGAAGATCGAGTTCGCGGCGTACAGGGCAAGCGGTTGGAGCGAACGGAGGTTGACCTCGCGCCCTCCGGCGACGCGGATCTCCTTCGAGGGGCAGACGAGCCGCAGGAGTGCCAGGATCCTCAGGCAGCGCCGAGGGTCGAGTTCCTTCCGCCCTTCGAGCGGTGTCCCGGGGATCGCCGTGAGGAAGTTGACGGGAATCGAATCCGCGTCGATCTCGCGGAGTGCAAACGCCACGTCGACGATCTGATCGTCTGTCTCCCCCATTCCGGCGATGAAGCCGGCGCACGGGGAGATCCCGGCCTCCTTCACAGCCTCGATAGTCGCCACGCGGTCGTCGTAGGTGTGGGTCGTCGTGATCCGCGCGTGGTGTGTCGCCGCCGTGTTCAGGTTGTGGTTGTAGCGGTCGACGCCGGCCGACTTCAACTCGCGCGCCTGCTCTTCCGTCAAGAGACCGAGACAGGCGCAGACCTTCATCGGCATCTCGCGCTTGATCCGCTGCACGGCCGCCGTCACCTCACGCAGCTCACGCGGGCTCGGCCCACGGCCACTCGCCACGATGCAGTAGGTGCGGGCTTTCCGCGACCAGGCCTCCCGCGCCCCGTCCACGAGCACGTCGGCCGCCAGCATCGAATGCTTCGGGATCGGCGCCGTCGACACGACCGACTGCGAGCAATAGCCGCAGTCCTCGGGGCAGATCCCGCTCTTCGCGTTGACGATCATGTTCAGCTTGACGGCCAGCCCGAAGTGCGATCGACGGACCAGGAAGGCCGCGTCGAGGAGACGGAGCAAGTCCTCGTCGGGAGCCCTCAGGATCGAGCGGGCCTCCTCGCGTGACAGCCGCTCGCCGCCCAGGGCCTTTACGGCGAGCGCCGTCCACTCGACGGCCGCGAGCTCAGTCACCAGGCACCGGCCGGATCACTCCTGTCCCGACGTCGTAGACGAAGCCGGTCACTCCGTAGGCGCCTGGCAGGAACGGGCACTCCTGCACTCGCTGCATGCTCGCCCGCACGGCCTCGTCGAGATCGTCGAAGGCCAGGAAGTCGATGCTGCCCGCATCATGGCCGGTCCACTCCAGGAGCGTCTGCTGGAGCTCGTCGTTCGAGAACGAGACCATGCCGCAGGCCTCGTGTCCGACGATCACCGCCTCACGGGTGCCGAGCAGCCAATGCGAGATGATGAGCGAGCGCAGCGCGTCGTCGGTGACCAGCCCGCCTGCGTTGCGGATCACGTGCGCATCGCCGTCCGCGAGCCCGAGGAACTTCGCCGGGTCGAGGCGCGCGTCCATGCAGGTGACGACAGCGACCCGCCGGGCCGGGTGGACCGGAAGCCGTGCGTTCGCGAAGGTCGACGCGTACGCTTGGTTTGCGGCTCGAAGGCGCGGAACGACGCTCATCGCGACCTCAGCCCGCGATCGACTTCCCCGCCGACCCGAGCTCCTCGCACGCCTGCACGACCCGCGCTGCCATCGACGCCTCACCCTTCCGTCCCCACGCGCGCGGGTCGTAGGCCTTCTTGTCCCCCACCCCGCCGTCCAGCTTCAGCACGCCGTCGTAGGAGGCCATCATGTGGCCCGCGATCGGGCGCGTGAACGCGTACTGCGTGTCGGTGTCGACGTTCATCTTGACGACGCCGTACGAGACCGCCTCGGCAATCATCTCCGGCTCGGAGCCCGAGCCGCCGTGAAAGACGAAGTCGAACGAGACATCAGGCCCGTACTGCCGGGCAAGCGCCTTCTGGCCCTCCTGAAGCACCTTCGGGCGCAGCTTGACGCTGCCGGGCGCGTAGACGCCGTGGACGTTGCCGAAGGTCGCCGCGAGGAGGTAGCGGCCACGATCGCCCGTGCCGAGCACCTCCGCGACACGAAGCATGTCCTCGGGCGTGGTGTAGAGCTTCTCGCTCGGCGCGTCCTCTCCGGAAACGCCGTCCTCCTCGCCGCCGACGACCCCGCATTCGACCTCCAGGATGATGTCCGCCTCGACGCATTGCTCGAGCAGAGCCGACGCGATCGCGAGATTCTCCTCGAGCGGCAGCGTGGAGCCGTCGAACATGTGCGAGTTGAAGAGCGGGTTCTCGCCGCGACTTCTGCGCTCGAGCGAGATCGCGAGCAGCGGCCGCAGGTAGCTGTCGAGCCTGTCGGCGGTGCAGTGATCCGTGTGCAGCCCGACCAGCACCGGGCATCGCTCGCCGACGATCCGGGCGAACGTGGCGAGCGCCTCGGCTCCGAGGGCCATGTCCTTGGCCAGTCCAGAGGCGAACTCGCCGCCGCCTGTTGACACCTGGACGACTCCGTCCGAACCAGCCTCAGCGAAGCCTCGGAGCGCGGCGTTGAGCGTCTCGGACGAACTGACGTTCACGGCCGGGAAAGCGAAGCCTCCCACCTTCGCGGCGTCGATCATCTCCACGTACTCGGCGTGGGTTGCGATCGGCACTGGCTCGCCTCCTTCGTGTCCGGCCGGTCAGCGCTCTAGCTCGAGGGCCATTTCCATTCCTTGATCTCCGGCATGTCGTCGCCGTACTGGCGGACGTAGTGGTGGTGATCGACGAGCTTGTCGCGTAGTTCCTGTTTGACGTACGCGGCCGATGCGCCGAGGCCGGGCACGCGGTCGATCACGTCCTCGGCGAGATGGAAGCGGTCCAGCTCGTTGCGGACGACCATGTCGAAGGGGGTCGTGGTCGTGCCCTCTTCTTTGTAACCGCGGGCGTGGAGGTTCACGTGCCCCGCCCGGCGGTACATGAGGCGGTGGATGAGCCACGGGTAGCCGTGGAAGGCGAAGACGATCGGCTTGTCAGTCGTAAACAGGCTGTTGAACTCCTTCTCCGACAGACCATGCGGGTGCTCGCTCTCGGGCTGCAGCCGCATCAGGTCGACGACGTTGATCACGCGAACCCTCAACTCGGGGAAGTAGTGTCGGAGCAAATCCACAGCGGCGAGCGTCTCGATCGTGGGACAGTCGCCGCAGCAGGCCATGACCACGTCGGGCTCGTAGCCGCGGTCGTTGGACGCCCACTCCCAGATACCGATCCCGGCTGTGCAGTGCTTGATCGCCGCGTCCATGTCCAGGAACTGCAGCGACGGCTGCTTGCCCGCGACGATCACGTTCACATAGTGGCGGCTCCGCAGGCAATGGTCTCCTATTGAGAGCAGGCAGTTCGCGTCGGGCGGGAAGTAGACGCGAATCACCTCCGCCTTCTTGTTCACGACGTGATCGATGAACCCGGGGTCCTGGTGGGAGAAGCCGTTGTGGTCCTGCCGCCAGACATGTGAGCTGAGCAGGTAGTTGAGCGAGGCGATCGGGCGCCGCCACGGGATGTTCGGCGTCACCTTCAGCCATTTCGCGTGCTGGTTGAACATCGAGTCGACGACGTGGACAAACGCTTCGTACGTCGTGAACAGCCCGTGGCGCCCGGTCATGAGATATCCCTCGAGCCAGCCCTGGCAGGTGTGCTCGCTCAGTATCTCCATGACCCGCCCGTCGGGGGATAGGTGGTCGTCCTCGGGAACCGTCTCGGCCATCCAGCACCTGTCTGTTACCTCCAGTAGCGCACCGAGGCGATTCGAGGCGAGCTCGTCGGGCGCGAACACGCGGAAGTTCTCGAAGTTCATCGTCATCGTGTCGCGGAGGAAGTCACCGAGCGCACGCGTCGCCTCGGCGATGACCACACAGGGAGCGTGAACATCCACCGCGTAGTCGCGGAAGTCGGGAAGGCGCAGGTCCCTCAGGAGCAGCCCGCCGTTGGCGTGAGGGTTCGCCGACATGCGCCGCTCGCCTTTCGGCGGGAGCTCACGGAGGTCGGGGAGGAGTTCCCCTTGCTCGTCGAAGAGCTCCTCGGGCCTGTAGCTCCGCATCCATTGCTCGAGCATCGAGACGTGACCCGGATTGGCCGCCATCTCGGTCATCGGCACCTGATGCGAGCGCCAGGAGCCCTCGGTCTTCTTGTTGTCGATCTCCTTCGGCCCTGTCCAGCCCTTCGGCGTCCTGAACACGATCATGGGCCACGCCGGCCGTCGTGTGTTCCCGTTCTCCCGCGCGTCGCGCTGGATCTCCTTGATCTCGGCGACAACGGTGTCGAGCGTCGACGCCATCAAGCTGTGCATGGCGTGAGGATCGTCACCCTCGACGAAGTAGGGCCGGTACCCGTAGCCGACAAAGAGGCTCTCGAGCTCCTTGCGATCGATGCGCGCCAAGACGGTTGGGTTGGCGATCTTGTAGCCGTTCAGGTGCAGGATCGGCAGGACTGCGCCGTCATGCGTCGGGTTGAGGAACTTGTTCGAGTGCCACGCCGCGGCCAGAGGGCCTGTCTCGGCTTCGCCGTCGCCGACGATGCAGGTGACGAGCAGATCGGGATTGTCGAAGGCTGCGCCGAACGCGTGGGAGACGGCGTATCCGAGCTCGCCACCCTCGTGGATCGACCCAGGGACCTCGGGCGCTACGTGACTTGGGATCCCGCCCGGGAACGAGAATTGCTTGAAGAGCCGCCTCATCCCCTCGGCGTCGTTGGAGATCTCGGAGTAAAGCTCGGTGTAGGTGCCCTCGAGATACGCGTTCGCGACCATGCCCGGCCCGCCGTGTCCCGGCCCGCACACGTAGATCGCGTTCAGGTCGTGGGCCTGGATGATTCTGTTCATGTGAACGTAGATAAAGTTCAGGCCCGGGGTCGTGCCCCAGTGGCCGAGCAGCCTGGGCTTGATGTGCTCGATGGTCAGGGGCTCGCGGAGGAGTGGGTTGTCCAGTAGGTAGATCTGGCCGACGGACAGGTAGTTCGCCGCACGCCAGTACCGGTCCATCCGCTGGAGTTCGTCGTCGGGAAGGGTGCGATCCGCCAGCTCAGATGCAGCAGTTGCCATCAGCTTCTCCGTTCTCTTGGTCGGGCGCAGCTCGTGTCCCAATACACCGAAAGCATTATCAGCGTGAGGCGGGTTTTTACCAAGTCCGGGACGACGGGGAAAATCGTCAGCGAGGCGCGCCCCGCGTCGCCACGTTAAGCATCGTTGCGTAGGCGGTTGCAGACGTGGGCCGGCGAGCCGGGTCCTTCTCGAGCCCCCGGAGGACGGCCCATCCGAGCGTCGCCGGGAGCTCCGGCCTCAGCACGGACGGATCCGCCGGCTGTTCCTCGAGATGGGCGATGCCGACCTCGTAGATGGGTTTCCCGGCAAACGGCGGGACCCCGATCAGGCACTCGTAGACGACGCATGCGAGCGCATAGAGATCGGTCGCCATGGTCGCCTGCTCGCCTTTGATCAGCTCGGGAGCAAGGTAGTCGAGAGTCCCCATCACCTGGCCGGCCTTCGTCAGGACGGTGTACGCGCGACCCTTGGCCAGACCGAAATCGGTTAGCAGCGCCGTGCCGTTCTCGTCGAGGAGAACGTTTGCCGACTTCACGTCCCGGTGAACCATGCCGCGCTCGTGGAGGGCGTCGAGCCCCGAGCCCACCCCGGCGGCGACGTCGAGCGCGAAGTCGACGTCGAGGGGCCCTTCGTCCCTGATTCGCTCGGCGAGCGACCGGCCGCGGATATAGGCGACCGCCAGATACTGCCGACCATCGACGTCTCCGGCTTCGAGAATCGGGACGAGGTGTCTGTGCTTGACTTCCTGGGCCGCCCGCCCCTCGTGCACGAATCGGCGCCTGAACGTCTCGTCTTCGACGAATACCCTCTTCAGGACCTTGAGCGCGACCTGTTCGCCGTCGGGATCGCGGACGGCGCGGAACACGATCCCCATGCCTCCCTCCCCGATGACCTCTTCGAGGCGGTACGCGCCGAGTCGCCCCCCGACCTGGAGCTCCGCACCGGAGGCTCGAGCCGACTCCATCGACCCACAGGATACGGGTCGCCGTCGGGCCTGGATGCCGCCTCCGGCGCGCGACCACGAGAACCGTGTGACGCCCCTACTCGGAGCTGAGAGTGCCGGGGCGCATCCCGCGACGCACGAACAGGATCGGCGCGGAACCTTGGTGGCGATGATGATCTGACCTCGCCGAGCCCTTCGGTTCGCCCCTACGACTCGAGCGCACCGAGCCGTTCATGTTGCGCAGCGGTCGGATCGCTGCGAACCTTAGCGCCCACATGGAGTCCTCAGGCACCCGCATCGGGACCGAGATCGCCGGCTTCCGGATCGAGTCCGTGCTCGGTCGCGGCGGCATGAGCGTCGTGTATCTCGCCGAGCAGACACGTCTCGGGCGGAAGGTGGCGCTGAAGATCCTGGCGTCAGGACTGGTCGAGCGGGACGAGCACTTCCGGAACCGCTTCCTGCAGGAATCGCACCTGGCGGCCGCGCTCGACCACCCGAACATCATCCCGATCTACGACGCGGGCGAGGAGAATGACTGCCTCTACATCGCGATGCGGTACGTCGAGGGACGAGATCTTGCGCAGGTTATGAGCGAGGAAGGAGCGCTAGGCCTCGGACGCACCCTCTTCATCCTGGAGCAGGTGGCAGGCGCCCTCGACGCCGCGCACGAGCACGGACTCGTCCACCGCGACGTCAAGCCGGCCAACGTCCTCCTCGTGGGGAACACGGACCGCATCTATCTGACGGACTTCGGCGTCGCGAAGCCCACCACCTCAGCGGGGCTGACGAGGACCGGGTTCTTCATCGGCACCCCGGACTACTCGGCCCCGGAGCAGATCGAGGGGAGAGACGTCGATGCCCGGACGGACGTCTACGCGCTCGGCGCCATGCTCTACTCCTGCCTCACCGGCCTCGCTCCCTATGCACGCAACACCGAGGTCGCCGTCCTCCAGGCGCACCTGCTCGAGCCGCCGCCCAAGCTGAAAGACCAGCGGCCGGACCTCCCGAGGGGCCTCGACCGCGTGATCGCCACGGCCATGGCGAAGTCCAAGGAGGACCGATACGAGACCTGCGGCGACCTGCTGGCGGCGGCCGAGGCGGCAGCGCACGAACGAACGGCGCGGCCTGTCGCCGAGAGCACGGTGCTGGCCTCGCCACAGCCGGAGGCGGAGGAGACACCGGCGGAGACGGCCCTGGCGTCGGAGACCGGAAGCCTGGCCGGAGAGACAGCTGCGGCGGCGGCCATAGTCACGGGGGCGGCCGGCGCCCCACCGACCGTGACCTCCCCTCCCGGGACACCGCCATCCGACACCGGTCAGCCGGCCGAGGCACCGTCGGCCGAGGCACCGTCGGGCGAGGCACCGCCGCCAGACAGCGCCGTCGCGAAGCCCACGTCGGGGGACGGTCCTCCCCGAAAGCATGGGCGGGCGCTGGTCGGCGGGCTCCTGGTCGCGATCATCGCGCTCGCCGCCGTGCTCGTCGTCGTTCTCGTGACGCGCGGCAGCGGAGGCTCGAAGACCGCTGGATCGAACACCACGAGCTTCCGAGTGGCGCTGTCGAGCTCGGCCGAGGTGCCCAAGTCGATCTCAAGCTCCAGCTCAGGCACCGTCGGCGTCACCGTCGACGGCACCAAGGTTTGCTGGAACTTCAAGCTGAGCGGCGTCGACAATCCGAATGCCGCGCACATCCACGAGGGCGACTCGACTGTGTCGGGACCCGTCGTCATTCCCCTGGGCGGTACGTACAAGTCAGCGGGGTGTGCGACGACGACCGCGGCGATCTCCAGTGCGATCCTTGCCAACCCCGGCGGCTACTACGTGAACGTCCACACGCCGACGTACCCGGACGGCGCCGTCCGCGGCCAGCTCGAAAGCGCCAACGTGGGGCCGACGGGAGCGACGCCAGTACACGAGGTGGGGTTGGCAGGGATCGTTCCGAACGGGATCTTCAAGAGCTGCACTCTGCAAGCCACGCCTCGACCCGGCGCGGCTCAGACCGCCGTGTGTGCTCCTCCTCCGTCGAGTACGAGCTTCTACCCGGATCAGCTCAAGCTGTCGACTTTCACCGATACCGCGGCGCTGCTGAGGGCCTACAACGCCGAGAAGAAGGCTGCCGACGTGGGCACCGACTTCGGGAGGTGTGACCGGACATCTTGGGGCGGAGAGGGAGCCTGGGTCCACCCGGGCTCGCCGCCCAAGCCCGGGGGGCGACGCTTCTGCTACTTCGACGGGAACAACGCCGTGATGGTCTGGGCCCACGAGAAGCTCGGTCAGCCAACCCACGTCGACTTCCTCGGAATCGCCAGCGAAGGCGGCAGCGATCACGCGCGGCTCTACAGCTGGTGGAACTTCTGGATCCACCTGATGGGCAAGTGCCTTCAGGAAGGATGTACGGCGAGCGCGAAGTAGGGTTGCTGTTCGGGAGAGCTCGCATCCGCGGCTCCCGGGTCTCTCTCCCCTAACTCCCGGACTCGCCGAGGCGAGCCGCGATACGGGCCTCCGCCTCGGCGTCGCCGAGCTCGCCCGCTACACGGGCCGCCCGACGCCAGAGCTCGGCCGCCTGGAAGTCGGCGTTCAACATGGCCGCACCGTCCGCGGCGCGTTCGAGGTACTCGAGCGCCTTCGTCAGGTTGTCGCTTCGACCGTAGTAGTGCGCCAGCAGCTCGAGGTGTTCGTCGATCGAGTCGGCGAAGAGCTCCTCGAGTGCCGCCGCGACCCGGCCGTACAGCTCTCGACGGCTCGGTCGCGTCAGCGTCGACAGCGCTGCCTCCCGGAGGAGGCCGTGCGTGAAGCTGTACTCGAGCTCCGGGTAGCGTCGGCGTTCGCGGATCACTCCCGCCCTGACGAGGACGTTCAGGTCGATCTCGAGTGACTCGCCCGGGCAGACGCGCCTGAGGACCGAGAACAGGAAGGTGCGGCCGACGATGGCGGCCGCCTGAGCCGTCTGACGCGCAGAGGTCGTCAGGTGGTCGATTCGCGAGAGGAGCAGGCTCTCAAGCGCAGCGGGCACGACCCGAGTCGCGCTCGGGCTGAGCGTCCACCCCCGTTGCTGCTCGAGCCCTCCCGTCTCGGCCACCGTGCGCAGCAGCTGCTCGAGATAGAGAGGATTGCCTTCGGCGCGGAGGACGATCTCGTCGCGTGAGGCGTCGCTGAGATCGCCCGGGGCGAGCATCGACAGGAGGTGGATCGCATCGGCGTTCGTTAGCGGGCCGAGCGGGAGCTCGACCGACCGGTGGGGGTGCTCGCCGAGGACGCTGACGCGGAAGCGCCAGCCGTCGGACTGGGGTGCGATGCGTAAGCTCGCGGCGAGGAGAAGCGGCGCGCGTTCGATGATTTCGAGGAGGTCGTGGGCCAGGTCGCACGTCCACGGGTCGGCCCACTGGAAGTCCTCGAAGACGAGGGCGACGGGCATCGTCCCCGCGAGAGCCTCGATCCACTCGCACCAGGCCCGACGCACGTCGCGGACGTGACTCTCCGCCATCGCCGACGGCTCGTCTCCCAAGCCCGCGAGCAGGGATTCGAGGTAGGGCAGGCTTCCGGCGAGACGGTCCCCGAGGAGCGGCTCCAGCTTGATCCGGAGACGTGTCCGGACGGCGAGCGTGGCTGCGCCCTCCTCAAGCCCGAGCCAGTTCCGTAAGGCCTCGACCGCCGGCAGGAGCCGGAACTCGGCTCCGTAGGAGACGCAGTTCCCCTCGAGCCAGACCACGGAATCCCCGGCGAGGCCGCGAAGCTCGCCGAGGAGCCGCGTCTTGCCGATCCCGGCGTCGCCCAGGAGGAGGAGCACTTCCCCGCGCCCTGAGAGCAGGTCGTCTCGTGCGAGCACCAGCCGCTCCAGCTCTGCGTCGCGGCCGACGAGCGGCGTCAGCGCAGCGGCCTCGAGACCGTGCATGGGGCGCACGAGACGCCAGGTGGAGACCGGCTCGGCGCGCCCCTTCACTGAGGCCTGGCCGAGCGACTCCAGCACGAACCGATCGGTGAGCCGCTGTGCGGTGGCGTCTCCGACCGCTACCGATCCGGGCTCCGCGACGCTCTGGAGCCGGGCGGCGACGTTCGCCGTGTCGCCGAGGGCGATCGACTGCCGCCTGGCGCCGCCGACGAAGCCAACAGCGACCTGTCCGCTGTTTAGGCCGACCCGCACGTTGAAGTCGTCGATCCCCCAGGCGGCCTCGATGTCGCGGGCGTACTCGCCGACGACGTGCACGATGTGCAGCGCCGCCCGCGCCGCGCGCTCCGGATCGTCTTCGTGGGCGATCGGGATGCCGAAGAAGGCGGCGATGCCGTCGCCCATGAACGCGTCGACCACGCCGCCGAACTGCTCGACCGCGCGCGCCATACGGCTGACGCACTCGCCGATCAGCGCCTTCACCTCCTCGGCCGTCAGGCGCTCCCCGATCGACGTCGAGCCGACGACGTCTGCGAACAGCGCCGTGACCGGGCGGAGCTCGTCTGCGTCTTCGGCCGCATCGTTCTCGGAGCCAGGCGGCAAGGGCACTTCCGGGATGGCCGTTGCGATCTGGGTAACCGGGGTCGCCGGGGAGTCGAGCTGTTCCTCGAGCGGCTTGGCCGCGGCCGTCTCGACGCCCACTTCGAAGACCGTCCCGCCGACTTCCACGGTGTCACCGGGTCGAAGCTCTGTGACGGCGGCGATCTGCTCGCCGTTCACCTTGGTTCCGTTACGGGAGCCGAGATCCTCGACCTCGAGCACATCTCCGGCGCTCCGGAATACGGCATGAAGCCTGGAGACCGCCGGATCGTCGATGACCAGGTCGGCGACGCCGCGACCGACGGTCAGCTCGGGGCGCAGCTCGATCCGACGCCCGGCGAGCGGACCGCTGTTGATCAGGAGCAAGAGCACCCTGCCCCCAGGGGGACGGACCGTACCCCGAAGCACGCTCCGCTCTCGTGCCGGACGAACACGCGAACGCAGCTCTCAGCCGGAGGCTGCCCCTGCCGCCTCCTCGATCCGGCCCTTGATCGCGCCCATCTGCTCCTGCGTCTGCTTGTTCATGTACTCCTCGGCCTGCTCGTCGTTGGCCGGGGCGGTCGGCTTCATCGCGAAATCCTGCACCCAGCGCATCTGCGTGCCGCTCTGCACCGGCTCGAAATACCACTCGATGTTCATGTACTCGAACGGGCCGGTCTCGATCCTGTGCGCTCTGACCGTGTGCGTCTCGTGATCGACGGAGCGCTCGGACACCCACGTCCAGACCTGGCCGTCATAGTCGGGATCCGGATGCGTGGTCAGCCTGAACTGGATCGTGTCCCCGCGCCGCTCCAAGATCTCTGCGTTGGCGTACTCGGTGAAGAGGTTCGGCCAGTTCTCGACGTCGTTCATCGTCTCCCAGACGAACTCGAGCGGAGCATCGATGACGACGGAGTTGTCCGTACGCGCGGGCATCCGCTACCCCTCCTCCGCAAGTCGTCTGTTCACGTAGGCAATGGCGTCGCCGGTCGTGTGGATGTCGGCCGCGTCCTCGTCGGGGATCGTGAAGCCGTAGCCCTGCTGCATGGCCAGCTGGATCTCGACGAACGCGAGCGAGTCAAGCCCTAGCTGCTCGAACGTGACATTCGGGTCGTCGACGACCGAATCCGCGGGCAGGCCGATCCGGGTGACCAGGATGTTCTTGAGGTCGGCGAAGGTGAACTCAGAGGGCATACGCGCTCCTTAGCTTTCGACGTTAGCTTTCGACGCTGGGCCACTGCGGCCGGGCAAGAGCCTCGAGGGCGGGAAGCTGCTCCTCGGCGGCCTCGCGGCCCGCCTCCCGGAACAGATCGGCGAGCTGGAAGTCGTGCCAGCTCGCGGGGCCGAATCGCGGCGTGATGCCAACGTCCGCGAGGGCGGCATGCCTGACGCTCGAGTCGAGCTGCGAGAGGTCCATCACCTCGAGCAGCGTATCGACCATCGACCGAGCCGGTGGAGACTCGCGCTCGGCGGCCTCTTCCCCGGGCCAGGCCGAGAGTGTCTCACGGCTGATCAGGTTGACGGACACGACGACGTCGGCACCGGCCGCGATCGCCGCCTCCGTCGGCACGGGAACGAGGGCCAGGCCGTCCACGAGCCGCCGCCCCTCGTGCTCGTAGGCCGGGAAGAGTCCGGCCAGCGCCGTCGCACCCATCAGCGCCTCCCACAAGGGACCGGTGACCAGCGGTTCCGGACGGCGGCTCTCGAGATCGACGGTCATCACGACGAGCGGGATGACGAGATCCTCGAACGAGCGTTCCTCGGTCGTCTCGCGGAAGATGCGCTCGAGTGTCCTGAGCCCTGCGGACGCCCCGGTGAACGAGGGCTTGAAGCTGTCCGCGACCACGACCGGCGTGAAGGCTCGACGCATGGTCTCGTCGATCTGGGCTGCGGTCATGCCGAGAGCGAGCCAGCAGCCCACGAGGGCACCGATACTGCTCCCCGCGACGGCGTCGATCTCATAGCCGGCGCGCTCCAGGACGCCGAGAACTCCGACATGGGCATACCCCTTCGCTCCTCCTGCACCGAGGGCGAGCCCGAGCTTCGTGCGTGCGATGTGGCGCCCGAGCCAGGCGGTGTCGCGCGAGGAGAGCGAGGCTGACCGGCCGCCGTCGACGAGCGACGCTCTGCGCACGACGGGCATGAACTGGTCATCGCCGCCCGCAGCGCTCGTCTGCTCGGTGACGAGCACCACCTCGATCCTTTGGGGTCGGGAGGCAGGAAGCGAGGCGAGGCGCTCGATCTCGGACTCGGAGCCGATCGCGACGACACGATCGACGTGCTTCAACAACGTCGAGAGCGTCGCCTGGTCGGCGTCGGCGACGAGGACGACGCTCGAGTGGTCGGAGAGCGCATCATCCAACCGAGAGAGCGCGTCGTCGGGAGATGCCTGAGCGTCGAGGGCGGCGATCTGCCGGGGACTCGCCGCCCTGGTCGCGGCGATCACCCCGGGAACGACGGGCCTTGCACACGCGCCGACCACGAGGGCGATCGACTCGCCGCGGGGCTTGACCTGGCCTACGCGCGCCGTCGTCTCGGCCAGGCGCTGACTCAGGATGCGATTCAGATTGACGAGCACCGAGGGGTCGCGCCCGACGATCTGCCCGAACGCCTGCTGGCTCACCTGGAGCGCCCACGTGGGGACCGCTGCGACGACGGTGGCCGAGTAGGGCTCTCCCGTGATCAAGGACATTTCGCCGATCACGTCTCCCCGGCGAAGCTTGGCGACCACCCGCGGCTCTCCAGTGGCGTCCGGCAGCGTGACGTGGGCCAAACCCTGGATGATCACGAAGAGGCTGTCCCCGGGCTCGCCGGCCGTGCAGATCGGGGCGTTGGCCTCGAAGCGACGTGATTCCATCAGGGACGCCACGCGCTCGAGACCTGATCGCGCCAGGCCTTCGAAGATGGGGTTTCGGGAGAGAGCGGTGACCGATGGCGAATCCGGCGCAGTCACTCGACGGTGATCTCCGGGCGGCCGCCTCTCCGACCGCTGCGCTCCGCCTCCGAGAGCCGTCGAAGGCCGAGGAGATCAGGCTTGCCGGACACGAGCAGCGGGAACTCCGGGAGGATCATCAGCGCGTACGGCAGTTTGTAGCCTGCGATCCTCTCGCGCATGAACTGAAGGAGGTTCGCGCGTGTGACCTTCGAGTCGGGGCGAAGCGCGACGAACGCCTGCAGGGCCTCGCCCGTCGTCTCGTCCGGGAAGCCCACAACGCACGCCTGAGCCACGTCGGGATGTGCGAGCAGGGCCGCTTCGACCTCGGCGGGAAAGACGTTGAAGCCCGATACGTGCACGATGTCCTTCACGCGGCCGTGGATCCTGAGGCGCCCCCGGGTGAACGTCCCGAGATCCCCCGTGCGGAACCAACCGCCGTCGAAGGCCTGTTCGGTCTCATCGGGCCGACGATGGTACCCCGGCGTCACGTGGGGACCACACACCTGCACCTCTCCGCCGTCCGCGATGCCCTGATTGCCTGAGACGACTCTGAGGTCGATCCCGGGAAGCGGGCGAGCCGCGGCCGCTGCGCGGACGTCGAACGGGTCGTCGAGGCGGCAGCACGCCACCGCTCCCACCTCGGTCATCCCGTAGAGATCGAGGATCCGGGCCTCTGACCGCTCCAGGTGGCTCAAGAGCTCGGCCGGCGGGAGCGCCCCCGCGACGAAACCCGTGCGGACGGTCGAGGGCAGACCCTCCGCTCTCACCTTCTGGATCGACGTGAAGAGCGCCGGTGAGCCATGCAGGACGGTTGCACGATGTCGCTCGATCGCCGCCAGCACCGGCTTGGGCGAGAACGTCGAGTCGACGAGGACGGCCGTCCCACCGCTCACGAATGTGGACAGAAGGCACGTGAGCCCGAACGCATGCGAGACGGGGACGACGAAGATCGAGATGTCATCCGGCCTCAGGCGGAGGACGGCAGCGAGGCTCGGGGCCCCTTCGACCTCGCGCAGGTGCCGGCAGACGGCGCCTTTCGGCGTCCCCGTCGACCCGGACGTGTAGAGAAGAGTCGCAACACTCGGATCGAGAGGCTCGCCGGCCACGGGCTCGCCTGTACTGGTGACTGCTTCTTCAATCTCACCGCTCCCGTCCACCACGAGGTGGGCGGTCAGGCTCGGCAGCGTCGGTGCGAGGCGGGCCACGAGGTCCGCCAAGGAGTAGCCGAGGTGCGTGCGGACCGTGACCACGACGCGAGGCTCGCAGTCCGCGAGGATCCCCGCCAGCTCGCGTTCCCGCAACCGGGCATTGAGCGGGACGGCAACGGCTCCGAGCCGCCAGCATGCGAGAAGCCCTACGACGAGCGCCGGCAGGTTCGGCGCTACGACAGCGACCTGCACTCCGCGCATGGCCTCAACGCCGTCTCTCCCTGTCGATGCGGCACCGGCGATTCGCTCCGCGAGGCGATCGGCGGCTGCCTCGAGCTCCCGGTAGCTGAGCTCGGCCTCTCCCGAGACGAGAGCACAGCGGTCTCCGTGTCGCCGTGCCGCCGAGAGGAGCATCGAGTCGATCGACCCGCTGGGTGACCTCGCGACAGGGGCGCGGGTCACGCCCTCAGCGCGCGCTCGGCTGACCGGACCTGAGCACGATGGAGCTGTTGAACCCCCCGAACCCGCGAGCATTGACGAGCACCGTCGCGAGCTTGCCCGCACGAGCCTTGCCCGTGACGAAGTCGAGATCGAAGCCCGCGGCCGGGCGATCGAGGTTGATCGTCGGCGGGATCAGACCGTCTCGCATGGCTAGGAGTGCCGCCGCCACATCGAGTGCACCGGCCCCCGCGTAGAGCCGTCCCACCATGGTCTTCGGCGCGGTGACCGGAATCTTGGTCGCGTGGCTACCGAAGACCTGCTTGATCGCCTGAACCTCAGCCGCATCCGCTTCGGGCACGCCCGCCGCGTCTGCGAAGACGGCGTCGATCTCGCTCGGCTCGACGCCCGCCCGCTTCAGCGCGAGAGTGATGGCCCGGGCGAGGTGCGCGCCGTCTCGCGGCGGCCGTTTCGCGTGGTCGGCGTCGTTCGTCGTCCCATAGCCGAGGATCTCGCCGTAGACCGTCGCCTGACGGGCCTCTGCGTGAGCAGCGCTCTCCACGATGATGATCGCGCCCCCCTCGCCCGGTACGTAGCCATTCGCGCGCTCGTCGAACGGGCGGAAGGCGGACGCCGGATCGTTCTCTGTGCTGAGCCTGCCGTTGGTGAGCTGACAGGTCAGTGCGTAGGGACCGATGGGCGCTTCCGTCCCCCCGGAGACCACCAAGTCAACGCCACGGATGATGTTCCGCCGCGCGTGCCACAGCGCCTCGAGGCCGCCTGCGCCTTCCTGGATGACGACACCACACGGTCCCTTCATCCCGTACTTGATCGCGATCTGCCCGGTCGTGGCCGCGTAGAACCACGCGATCGACTGATAGGCGCCGACGTAGATCGGGCCTTTCCCCCAGAGGTTCTCGATCTCCTTCTGGCCGAACTCGTTCCCGCCGGACGCGCTCGCGGTGATCACGCTCATCCTGTAGGGGTCCTTCCCCTCGGGGTCGAACTGGGCGTCCTCGAGCGCCATCTGCGTCGCAGCGAGCGCCATGTGCGTCCAGCGGTCGGTCTGGACAACCAGTCGCTGGTCGATGTAGTCGGTGGCCTCGAACCCCTCGACCTCGCCGGCGAGCTGCGCAGGGTACTGCGCTGCGTCGAAGTGCGTGATGGGACCGATTCCGGTCGTCCCGTTCACGGTGGCCTTCCACCACGCCTCCAGGCCGATCCCGTTCGGCGCGACGACCCCGAGCCCGGTGATCACGGCGCGTCGTCCCGTGTCCGGCAGACTGACGAAGGACTCGGGCGCGTTCATGTTCCTGCCTCCTGGTCCTCGGGTGTCCGAGCGAAGATCATCGCCGACTGGAAGCCGCCGAATCCGCTACCGGTCGAGAGCGCGACGTCCACATGCTTGATCCGGGCCTCGTTCGGCGTGTAGTCGAGGTCGCACTCGGGGTCGGGGTTCTCCCAGTTGGCCGTCGGCGGGATCACGCCGCGGTCGATCGCGAGCGCGCAGGCCGCCATCTCCACCGAGCCGATGCCGCCGAGCGAGTGACCGATCATCGACTTGATCGAGCTGATCGGGATCTTGTACGCATGCTCCCCCAGTGACGCGCTTGTACGCCGCGGTCTCGTGCCGGTCGTTCTGCTTCGTCCCGGAGCCGTGCGCGTTGATGTAGTCGATGTCCTCGGGGACGATGTTTCCCTGCGCCATCGCATCGAGGATCGCCTCGGCCATCTCGGCGCCGTCGGGCCGCAGGCCGGTCATGTGGAAGGCGTTGCCTCGATTGGCGTAGCCGGCGACCTCGCAGTAGATGTGCGCGCCGCGGTTCCGGGCGGACTCGAACTCCTCGAGCACGAGGACCGCCGCCCCCTCGCCCATCACGAAGCCCGTCGCGGTCGCGGTCGAACGGTCGCGAAGCATGCTCGGGGTCGTCGTTCAGCGGCGAGGTCGCCTTGATCGCGTCGAAGCAGGCCATCGAGATCGGCGAGATACCGGTCTCGGACGCGCCGGTGATCACGATGTCGGCCTCGCCGTCCTGGATCAGCTGATGGCCGTACCCGATCGCGTCGATGCCGGACGTGCAGCCGGTCGACACGACGACCGCCGGCCCGTTGGCGCCGAACTTCAGCGCAACCTCGGCCGCGAGCGTGCTGGGCACGAGCGCGTGGTAGAGGAACGGCGAGGCGTATTCGTGATCGACGAGCCACTCCTGGCCGTGGTTGGAGACGACGACGTAGTCGTGCTCGAGCACCATCGTCCCGCCGACCGCGCTGCCCAGCGTGACGCCGATCCGGCTCCTGTCGGCCTGGTCGAGGTCGAGACCGCTGTCCGCGACCGCCTCCAGCCCGGCCGCGACCGCGAACTGGACGTAGCGGTCCATGCGGTTGATCTCCTGATCGTCCAGGCCTGCCGCGCGGGGATCGAAGTCGGCCTCGGCCGCGATCTGCGAGCGAAAGCCCGACGCGTCGAAGAAGGTGATCTTGCGGGTCGCCGTGCGTCCGGAGGTAATCTGCTCCCAGAAGGCCTCGCGGTTCACCCCTCCGGGCGCGACGACGCCGATCCCGGTGACGGCGCTCCGCCGCATCTACGTGGTCGCCCGATCGGGGTTTCTCTCCTCGGTGTCGACATGGCCGAGGTCGGGTTTCGGGGCGAGAGGACCGAGGTGGAAGACGATGAAGGCCTCCTCGCTTCCCTCGTTCATCAGACGGTGCCTCACCTCGATCGGGATGAACAGGCCCTGGCCCGCCTCGACAGGCTGAGGCTCCCCGTTCAACCTGGCGGTGATCGTGCCGCGCACGACGTAGATGAACTCCTCCGAGTACGGGTGGTAGTGCTCCGAGATCCAGTCGCCAGGGCCGATCGTGGCGACGCCCATGAACCCCGAGGTCGAACCGACCGACTTCGGGCTGAGCAGCGTGCGCACGTCGCCGCCGCGTCGGGTGTCCGCGGGGACGTCCGCCACCGAACGAACCTGGTCCTGCGTTTCCATTTCGCAACCTCCTCGCCGCGTCGAAGTGCCGCCGACGATCTGTGCCCGCGATCCTAATCGAGACTGGCCCCGTCAGAAGGAGCCGCGGCTGACGAGCTCCGGGCTCGGGCTCAGTCTCGCGGTCCCAAGCGAAGCCCTGGTCGGTTCGGGACGACCGTCATCCTGGAAGAGTTGTCGAGGCGGGCGCCCGCTGTGATACTTCGGCGGGAGGTGGCTGAAGGAGGTCGATGACCGCACTCGTGTTCCTCTTCCCGGGGCAAGGGTCCCAGAAGCTCGGCATGGGGGCAGAGCTGCTCAAGCACGAGCCTGACCATCTCGAGCATTACCTCGCGCACGCGGAGGCGATCTCCGGCATCCCGATCCACCGCTACTGCCTTGCCGGCCCGATCGAGTCGCTCACGCGCACCGACGTCGCCCAGCCCGCGATCTTCTCCGTCTCGCTGGCGCTCACAGACGCCGCCCGTGCCAGAGGCCTACGACCGGCTCTCGTGGCCGGTCACAGCCTGGGCGAATACACGGCCGCGGTGGCAGCGCGAGCGCTTTCCGTCGAGGACGGCATCGAGCTCGTCTGCCTGCGGGGTCGCCTCATGGCCGAGATCCAGTCGGAGCGACCGGGCGCCATGGCCGCCGTGATTGGGCTCGAGGCCGAGATCCTCGAGACCCTCTGCGCGGAGGCCTCAGAAGCCGGCGTCGTCGGCCTCGCGAACCTCAACTCGTCCACCCAGATCGTCGTGTCGGGAGAGGAGAAGGCCGTCGAGCGGCTCATGCAGCTGGCTGAGGAGGCGGGCGCAGCGCGCGTCGTGAGACTTCAGGTGGGCGCGGCCTTCCACAGCGAGCTGATGGAGCCCGTGCAAGCCGAGATGGCGCGCGCGGCGGAGGGAGTCGCCTGGAGCGACCCGCAGGTTCCGATCGCGGTCAACGCAACCGGCAGGATCGTGAGCACGGCCGAAGAGGTGCGGGAGGCGCTCATCGCCCAGATCGCGAGTCCGGTCCGGTGGGTCGACTGCGTCCATTCGCTTGTCGAGGCCGGCGGCGAGTCCTTCCTGGAGCTCGGTCCCGGCCGCGTGCTCGGAGGCCTGACGCGGCAGATCCAGCCCGGTGCCGACGTCACCTCGGCCGATTGTCCCGAGTTGCTCGATACCTTCGCCCGCGAGCGGCCGACTCTCGTCCGTGCCTGACCGTTAGGTCACGCTAGAGCCGGTAGGACATGCGCGAGGCGACGACTGCGTCCGCAAGGCGCGCGTACAGTCGTGAGTTGTCGATCGCCACGGCGGCCTGACTGGCGAGCGCGGTCGTGACCTTCTGGTCGCGGGGCGTGAAACCACCCTCTCCCTTGTTGATCACCTCGATCACGCCGATGGTGCGCCCCTTTGTCGTCATCGGCACCGCGAGGATGCTCTTTGTCTCGAACCCGCTTTTCTCGTCGATGCCGTGGTAGAAGCGAGGATCCGAGCTTGGGTCGTCGACGACGAGCGCCTCGCCGTGCTCGACGACCCAACCCGCGATCCCCTGACCGGCGGGGACGTGTTCCCTGACGATCGCTTCGCCCGGCGCGCCGCTCGCAACCTCGACCGTCAGCTCCTCGCCCTCCTCGTCGAGCAGCAGTAGGGAGCTCGTCTCCGCGTCGGTCAGCTCCGTCGCGGCCGAGAGAATCTGCCCAAGCAGTTCGTCGAGCTTGAGCGTCGAGTTCAACATCGACGAGATCTCGAGCAGCCGCTCGAGAGTCCTCGTGTCGGTCTCGCTTTCGGTCATCGCTTCTCCTTAGTCGGTCGCGACTGCGACTTGCGCTTCCTCGGCCATGAACTGCTCCACGAAGTCGGTGGTGACGTCCCCCGATCGGAACTGCTCGTTGGCGAGGATCCGCTGGTGGAAAGGGATCGTCGTCTTGACGCCGCGACCGGTGATCTCGAACTCGCCGAGCGCGCGCTGCATGCGGTTGATGGCGCGCTCCCGGTCGGGAGCCCAGACGATCAGCTTCGCGATCAGCGAGTCGTAGAAGGGGCTGACCATCCAGCCTGGATAGCAGTGGGAGTCGACGCGCGTCCACGGCCCGCCCGGAGGAACGAACGTGTCGAGCCGCCCGGCGGTGGGGGCGAAGTCGTGGTCGGGGTCCTCGGCGTTGATGCGGCACTCGATCGCGTGGCCGCGGAAGACGACGTCGTCCTGCGTCACGGAGAGGGCTTCGCCGGCCGCCACACGGATCTGCTCCTGGATCAGGTCGCAGGACGTGATCATCTCGCTCACCGGGTGCTCGACCTGGATCCGGGCGTTCATCTCCATGAATGCGAGGTTGCCGTCGTGGTCGAGCAGGAACTCCATCGTCCCGGCGCCCGTGTACCCGATCGAGAGCGCGCCCGCGACGGCTCTCTCGCCGATGTCCCGACGCGCCTCGGGTGTCAGGTGCGTGGACGGCGCCTCCTCGATCAGCTTCTGGTGCCGTCGCTGCACCGAGCAGTCACGCTCGCCGAAGTAGACGCCGTTGCCGGCGGCATCACAGATCAGCTGGACCTCGGTGTGGTACGGAGCTTCGAGGTACCTCTCGATGTAGACGGCGGAGTCCTTGAACACGGCCTGCGCCGTCGATCGGGTCGTCCGGTAGAGCTTCGGAAGCTCCTCGCGGTTCCAGACCACGCTCATCCCGCGTCCGCCCCCGCCGGCGACGGCCTTGATGATCACCGGGTAGCCGATCGAGTCGGCGATGTCCATTGCCTCATCCACGGTGTTCACCGGATCGACGGTGCCCGGCAGCAGCGGCAGCCCGGCCTGCTGCATCAGGTCGCGCGCAGTCGCCTTGTCGCCCGACCTTCTCCATCACCTCGGGGCGTGGGCCGATGAAGGTGATGTCCTCGTCGAAGCAGATCTCGGCGAAGTACGGATCCTCGGAGAGGAAGCCGTAGCCCGGGTGGATGGCATCGGCTCCCGATTTGCGAGCGGCGCCGATAATGCTCGGGATATGCAGGTAGCTCCGTCCCGACGCAGGGGGCCCGATCTGCACGGCCTCGTCGGCGAAGCGAACCGCGGCCGAGTCGGCGTCGGCTGTCGAGTGGACGGCCACGGACCTGATTCCGAGCTCACGACAGGCCCGCGCGACACGGAGCGCGATCTCGCCCCGATTCGCGATCAGGACCTTTTCGAACACGCCTAGTCTCCGATGCGGCTCGAGGTACATCAGCACCTGCTCGAACTCCACCCAGTCTCCGTCCTTGACGAGGATCTCGGCGACCCGGCCGCCCTGATCCGCGACCACCTGGTTCATGAGCTTCATCGCCTCGACGATGGCGACCGACTGCCCCTCGTCGACGACGTCGCCTTCCTCGACGAACGGCTTGGCGCCCGGCTCCGGTGCGCGGTAGAACGTCCCGACGAGAGGAGCGAGGATGGGATGCCGGCCGTCCGCGGCCGATCCGTCGGCTTCCGGACGCATACAGCCGCGGCGATGTCCGGGGCGACAGTGCCTGAGGCGCCCATCCGCGCGCGGCGCTCGATCTCGATCTTCGTCTCGCCGGCCTGGACGGAGAAGCGTTCGACGCTCGATCCTTCGAGGCGCTTGACCAGGTCCCGCGCCTCCTCCCAGACGGATCGGATGAGATCCATGTCGGAAGGACGGGCGCGTGGGGGCTTGGGTTCGGTCATGGACTGTCCTCCACGGGTGAAAGTGTGGGTTGAAGGCCCGGTGTGCCGAACTTGCGGAAACGGGCGTAGCGCCGCTCGAGCAGTTCGTCGCGCTCGAGGCCGAGCAGGTCGCGGAGGCTGTCGACGATCGCGGTCTTCATGTTTGCCGCTGCGACGGGCGGATCGCGTGTGCGCCCGCCCTCTGGCTCCGGCACGACGCCGTCCATGACCCCGAGGCGGAGCAGGTCGGCGCCCAGTCAGCCGAAGCGCCTCCGCAGCGCGCGGCGCCTGCGTGGCGTCCTTGAACAGGATCGTCGAGCAGCCCTCGGGGCTGATCACCGAGTAGTACGAGTTCTCCATCATCAGAACGCGGTCGCCAACCGCGAGAGCGAGCGCACCGCCGCTGCCGCCCTTCTCCCGTGACGATCGTGACGATCGGCACCGGGATCCGTGACATCATCATGATGCTCTCGGCGATGGCGATCGACTGGCCCCGTTCCTCGGCACCCAGCCCGGGGTAGGCGCCGGGCGTGTCGACAAAGGTCACGAGCGGCATCCGGAACTTGGTCGCGTGTTGCATGAGGCGCATGCCCTTCCGATACCCCTCGGGATTCGGCATCCCGAAGTTCCGCTCCATCATCTCGCCCGTTGTGTGGCCCTTCTGGTGGCCGAGGACGACGACGCCGACATTCCCGAGTCGTCCGACCCCGCCGACGATGGCGCCGTCCTGGTCGAAGAGCCGGTCGCCGTTCAGCTCTTTGAAGTCGTCGAAGATGTAGCCGATGTACTCGAGCGTGTTCGGCCGCTCCAGGTTGCGAGCGAGTTGAACGACCTCCCACGCCGGCCGCGCAGGCAACGCATCGGGATCCGTCACCAGCTTGCGCCCGTCTGACTCGGGGAGATCGCCGACTCGGCGCGTGCAGCTCGAGCAGCTTGCGCAACGTGGGCTGGATGTTCTCCCGCGGCTCGATCAGATCGAGCATGCCGTGCTCGAGCAGAAACTCGGCCGTCTGGAACCCCTCCGGAAGCTGCTGCCGGATCGTCTGCTCGATCACCTTCGGACCCGCGAAGCCGATGTAGCTTCTCGGCTCGGCGATGAGGACGTCGCCGAGCGTGGCGAACGATGCGCTGACGCCGCCGTAGGTCGGGTCGGTCAACAGGCAGATGACGAGCACGCCCTCCTCGTGCAGCCGCGCCACGGCCTGGCTCGTCTTCGCCATCTGCATCAGCGAGACGCAACCCTCCTGCATGCGCGCACCGCCCGACGTGCACACGATCAGGAGAGGGACTCGGCGTTCGAGCGCGAGTTCCGCCGCGCGCGTGATCGCCTCACCGACCGCGGAGCCCATCGAGCCGCCGATGAAAGCGAAGTTCATCGCGGCGACGACGAGGGGCTTGCCGCCGGCGACTCCGGTACCGAAGACGACGCCTTCCCGCTTGCCGGTCTTTCTCTGGGCTTCGGCGATCCGCTCCGCGTACGGCTTCGAGTCGGCGAAGGAAAGCACGTCGAGCGGCTCGAGATCGCCGCTCAGGTCCTCGAAGCTGCCTTCGTCGATCAGCAGATCGAGTCGGGTGCCGACCGGCAGGCGGAAGTGGTGGTTGCACTCCGGACAGACGCCGAGGTTGCGCTTGAGCCGCTTGTGGTACACGAACGCGTCGCAGTTCGGACACTTCGTCCACTGCACCTCGCCGCCGGTTTTCGGCGCGGCTACGGCTTCAGATGCCAACGTCCTCCAGGTGGAGTTGCCGATGCTCGGCACGGGACGAGGCAAGCGCCTGCTCGAACTCCGCCGGTTCGGAGACCGGTCGATCCGTCTCGCCGAAGACCTGGGCGACGACGAACGCAAGGACGTCGGTGGTTCGGCCGAGACGATCGACACGAGTCGCGTCCACCGCGAGGTCGAGCGCACGCCGCCACTGCTGCCGGCGAGCCTCGATCTCGACGAGCGCGTGCAGGAGATACACCTCGTGCTCGAGATCGTCGTCGGCTGCGCGCGCACGGCGGCAGGCAACCTCTGCGTCGTCCAGCCGATCGAGGTCGAGCGCGAGGTCGACCACGTCGAGTGCGGCGAGGACGTTGTCGGGGCGGGCGTCGCTCAGTTCCTTCGCAGCGGCGAGGCCGTCCTCGAGCCGCCCGGCGCGCCGGTAGACCTCGACGAGCGCGGGCAGTGCCTCCGTGTTGCCAGGCTCGTGGACCCTGGCCTGCTCAAAGTAGGGAAGGGCCTCTTCGACCTCCCCGGTGCCGAGGGCGATGTGCCCGAGATCGACGAGCACGCGCGTATCGCTCGGTCTGAGATCCGTCGCCCGTCGAAACGCCACGCCGGCCTCCTGGAGACGACCCGAGAGCATCAGTGCGCCTCCGAGCTCCCGCCAGGCATCGGGGTCGTCCGGAGCCACAACGGTCACCTCCCGCAGATAGCCAACTGCGTCCGGGTCCTCGAGCTCGAGCCCCGAGAGACCCGCGAGCCTGAGCAGGACCGGATCGTCCGGTCGATCCGCAAGGGCTGCCACGGCCCTTTCCCGAGCAACGCGGAAATCTCCTGCCTCGAAGCTCGCACGCGCCTCGTCGACTGCCCGCTCGCTCGCCATCAGTTGTCGGGTGCGTCCCAGCTGTAGAACTCGCGCGCGGTGGCGTCCTTCGGCGATCGCCACGTCTCCGGATTATAGGGAGTGATGTACTCGTCGAGCCGGGCGCTGATGTCCTGGAAGAGCGGGTGCGCACGGATTTGGTCGACTGCGGCCTCGAAGTCCTCGCCGGTCTCGACGTAGTGGACGTAGATGTCGTCGAGGATAAAGAGGCTCCGGTGCTCGACGCCGGCCAGCGCCGGGAGCTCCGTCCCGTCGGACTGCGCGAAGATCTCAGCGACCTTCTCCTCGGCGCCCGGCTTGATCCTCGCGACGATGACGCCGCGCTTGACGCCCCGCTTCCCCATAGCTCCGGCAGCATAGGTGCTTCCGGGGTGACTCGTCTAGGAGTTCTCCGGGGCAGGAGTTGCGCACGCGGCGAGCACCAGCTTCGCCGCCTGCTCGGGCGAGAGGCTCCCGGTGTTGACGACGAGGTCGTAGTGCGTGGGCAGCTCGTCCGTCCGATAGAACCGTTTGAAGTAATCCGCCCGGTCACGGTCCGACCGCTCGACCATCTTCCTCGCCGCCTCGAGCGTCAGGCCGAGCTCCTCCTCGAGGCGGTGGGCACGAGCCTCCGTAGGCGAGATGACGAGCACCCTCAGGAGACCCGGGCGACCGGCGAGCGCCAGTGACGCCGCGTGCGCCACGATCACGACGCCGCCTTCCTCGGCGACCTCGTTGATCGCCTGCTGGATCAGGTCGCGGTAGTCGTCGCTCCCGGTGGGGTCGGTAGGAGGGGTCATGCCGCTCATCATCGACACGGTTGCGACGTCTGCGCCGATCTGCGGGAGTATGCGCCGCAGCAGCGACTTCCGCGCCTCGACGTCCGCGACGAGATCGACTGGCACGTCCACTCTTTGCGCCGCGCGCTCGACGATCTCCTCGTCGACGTAGCGGAACCCGAGCTCGCCTGCGACGATCCTCCCGACTGTCTCCCCGTGGGCACCTATCTGCCGTGAGAGGCAGACGACAGGAGAAGCGGGCTTCGAGTGGCTCACTTCGACACTCTTGCAAATCCCGGCCCATGGAGTAGACTCGCGCGCACCTTCCGGGTCGTGGTTGCCTTGCGCTTCATCAACGTTTTCACTGGGGGGCTTGCGGCCGGCGGATTGCTGATCGTGCTTGTGTCGTATGCCGCCGCCCTCCGGCAGATGACCGCGCTCGAGGCCTCGCGGCTCCACTCACTCTTCCACCCGCCAACTCACCGCTGGATGCAGCTCTCCACGATCGTCGCAGCGGCGACCGCGGTCGCGATCGCGACTTGGGACACTGACGGCTGGAGCGCCTCGACCGTGCTCGTGCTGGCAGGCCTCCTAGGAGCCGCGGCCCAGGCCATTCTGTCGCGGTTCTGGGTCGTTCCGGCGAGTGACGAGCTGATTGCCTGGCACACGACCGGTACGGAGCCGGAGGACTACCCACGTTTCATTCGGAGGTGGTCGATTTTGCACAGCGGCCGCGTGGCCGGCGCGATCGAGGCCTTCGTCTGCTACCTGCTCGCAGTCCTGCTGCGCTAGCGTGCTCCGGCGCGGGCGCGGGTCTCTTCCACCACCACGAACTTGAGCGAGGTCGCCTTGTCGATGCACTCGCGCAGCGGTCGGGCGAGCTCGCGGTGCTCCTCCGTCGACTCCCACGTGAGGAAATCGTCGATCGATTCCCACTCGCTCGTGATCAGCCACTTGTCTGGATCCTCGGTCGAGCGACAGACCTGATCGACGATGTGTCCCTTGACACCCTGCGCCACCTCGTAGCGGATCCCCTCGTAGGCCTCGAGGAACCGGTCATCCATCCCCTGCTTCAGATCGAGAATGAACACGACTCGGCCCTTTGTTGTCCCGTCGCTAGCCATTCGTCCCACCTCCGTCCAGATCGAACAAGGCCCTTGCGTTGTCGGAGAAGATGCGCCGCCGATCCTCCTCCGACGGAACAAGCCGCTCGACGAGCGCGATCGACGCCTCCAACGGGTACTGGGCTGGCGGGGAGTCGCTGCCGAAGAGCAGGCGCTCCGGGCCGAGCACGCGCAGGTTCGCCTCAAGGTTCTCGGGGCTCAGCGTCGCCGTGTCGACATAGAAGCTGCGGACGGCGCCACTCGGATCCGCGGCGGCCTCCGGCGCCGGTCGCGGCCCGGGCGGTCCCGCCGCGTTCCTGGCTCCGTCGAGCCTGGCCGGAAGCAGCGCGATCGCACCGCCTGCCATTGCGCCGATGAACCTGAGCCCCGGGTACTGCTCGAGTCGGTTCCCGAACGCGAGCACGGCGAGGGAGATGGTCATGTCACAGACCCGGGCCACCTGCTCCACGAGCCGGAAGTCGCGGAGGCTTTCGCCGCCGATGGGCTCGGCCGGCGGGTGAAGCAGGATCGGCACGTCGAGCTCGGCCGCCATCGCGAAGAAGCTGTCGGCGCGCGGCGAATCTAGGAACTCGCCGCGCACGCTCGAGTTGACGATCAGCCCGACGAACCCGTCCTGCCGTACGGTCGCTGCGGTCTGCTCGAGCAGCGCGTCGTCTCCGAACGGGTTCGTCCAGGCGTACGCCCGCAGGCGCGTCGGGTGCTTCGACACCGTCTCGGCGAGCCAGTCGTGGAAGCGCTTGAGCGAGTCCGCAGCCTGCGCGAAGTTGTCGAGCCCCGGCACGGGCATCATCGTCCCGACGCCGACCGGGCTGCCGACGATCGAGAGCTCGATACCTGCGCGCTCCTTTTGTTCGATCATCCCTGGAATGTCGCCGAGCGCACGGGGCATCGGGAACCGCTCGAGCAACTCGGGAGGCGTGATGTGGCCGTGGACGTCGACGATCATCGAGCGGGCGAGGACGCGGCCGGGTCCGGCTGCGGACGCCCGCCGGGCGGCGGCGCTTCGGGCCACGGGTACTTGTCCATTCCGGCGAGTCGCTCCTGAAAGGCGACCATCGCCGCGACGTCGAGCTCGCCGAGCCCCTGCTGCTTCGCTGCCGTCAGCATCGCGTACGCCGCCTCCGAGACCGGCATCGGCACCTCCAGCTCGAGCGCCTCCTCGAGCAGGAGTTTCATGTCCTTCTGCATCAGTGACAACCGGAACATCGCCTTGCTGAACTCGCGCTTCTCCATCATCGGGCAGCGAAAGTTCATGACCGGCGAGCTGTAGCCGCTGCCGGCGATCATCTGCAGGATCTTGTCCCGCGGCAGGCCTGCCTGCTCGCCGAAGACGACGGCCTCGGCCAGCGCGGGCATCTGCACCCCCATCAGCATGTTGAGGACGAGCTTCATCGTCGCGCCCATGCCGTGGCCGCCGAGGTAGGTGAACTCCTTCCCGATCGTCGAGAGGATCTGCTCGATTCCGTGGAAGTCGCTCTCCGCGCCGCCAACCATCACGCGGAGCTCGCCGGTCCGGGCATGGTGCGGCGCGCCGAGGACGCAGGCATCGAGCGTTCGGTAGCCAGCATCGCGCGCCTTCCCGGCGAGTGTACGCGCAAAGTCGGGCGGCACGGTGCTCATGTCGACGATCAGCGACCCCGGCCGAAGCCGCTCGAGTGCGCCGTCCTTGCCGGAGAGCACGGCCTCGACGACGTGCTGGTCGGCGAGACTGAGCATCAGCACGTCGGCATCGACGGCGGCCTCCGCGGGCGAGTCCGCGACCCGTGCCCCGAGCCGGCCCACCTCCTCGCTCTTCGCACGCGTGCGGTTATAGACCGTCACCTCGAATCCCGACTCGGCGAGGCGGGATGCCATGCCGCCGCCCATGTTGCCGAGCCCGATGAACCCGATCCGTTCCTTGCTCATCTTCACCCCTCCCCTGGAGTCACGAGCTCGCCGTCACCCCGCCGTCCACGAAAACGACCTGGCCAGTGATGAAGCTCGCAGCCGGCGCGGCAAGGAAGAGCGCCACGGCCGCGATCTCGACAGGCTCGCCGAACCGCGCCAGCGGAATCCGGTTGAGCAGCATGTTCCGGAACGATTCGTCGGACGCGGCCGCCTCGACGAACTCGGTGGCGACGAACCCCGGAGCGATCGCGTTCACCGTCACCGTCGGAGCCCACTCGGTGGCGAGTTGTTTAACCAGCGAGTTGAGGCCGCCTTTGCTGGCGCTGTAAGCGGCGAAACCGCGGCGGCCGCCCGCAACGCTCCGCGTCGACGAGAAGTGGATGATACGGCCGCCCCTCCCGCTCTCGAACATCGGCTTCACGGCGACCTGGGAGAGTAGAAACGCCCCAGTCAGGTTGACGTCGACGATCCGGCGCCAGTCGTCCTCCGGAAACGTCTGCGCCCGCTCCTCCACCAGCAGGCTGGCGCAGTTGACGACGACGTCGAGGCTGCCGAACCGCTCCAGGGTCGTGTCAACGGCGCGGGTGACACTGCCCCTGTCGACGACGTCGAGCTCCACGCCAATCGCGCCGTTGTGCTGGACGGCCACCGCCTCGGCCTTCTCGCGCGAGCGACCCGCCACGGCCACACTGGCGCCCGCCGCGGCAAACATCGCGCTCAGCGTCTGGCCGATCCCTCCGTAGCCGCCGGCGATCAATGCCGCCTTGCCGTCGAGCCGGAACAGCGACTCATAGTCCACGGCGGCGTTGCCTGCTCCCGCTATCGACCGAGTCATTTGCCCGCCGATTCGGCCGCCGCGTGAGCCCAGTCTGTCTCCCGCAGCCAGTCTGCGAAGGTGCGAAGGCCCGGCATCAGTTCTCGCAGCGACGCAAGATCCGCCCGGTAGCCGTCCTCGTTTAGCCACTCGAACATCTCCGCCACCTCCGCCTTCATCGCCCGGATTCGCTCGATCGGCGCGGTGACGAACCGCACGGGTCGCCTGATCGCATGTCCGAGCTGCTCCGCCAGCTCAGGCCCCGTGAGCTCGTCGCCGGCGAACTCGACCGCTTCGCCGGCGAACAGCTCCGGATCGGTGAACGCCGCCGCGGCGAAGTCACCGATGTCCGAGCAGGCGATCAGCTGAAGCTTCACCTCGGGCTGGAGCGCGAGCGCGAGCGTCCCGCCGAGGATTGCGCCGCGGTAATGCGGAGCATTCAGGTTCTCCATCAGGAAGACGGGACGGACGATTGTCGCGGGGATCCCCGAGTCGCGGAGGTGGTTCTCGATCGCCCATTTGCTTGCGAAGTGCGAGAGCCCGTGCTCTCGGTCGGCGCCGCCGACCGAGCTGTAGACGAACCGCCGTACGCCCGCGCGCTTCGCTGCATCGATTAGCGCGCTACCCTGACGCACCTCGCCTTCGGCACCGTGCTCCCAGAAGTTCTGGACGCCGAAGACGCCGCTCGCGCCCTCGACCGCGCGCGCGACCGACTCGTCGTCGTCGAGGTCTCCTGTGACGACCTCGACGCCGAGCCCGGCCAGCTCGCGCGCAGGGGCGCCTTCCGGGGACCGGGTAAGCGCCCGGACGCTTCCGCCGGAGCGCAACAGGCTGCGGGCCGCAGCGCCGCCCTGGTTGCCCGTCGCACCGGTGACGAGGATCGTTTCGCCGCTCACAACGGTCTCAGTCGTCGTGGCGACGGTGGATGACGCAGTCCATCCCCGCCTTCCGGAAGAACGCCTGGGCACCCTCGGGGGTGACCATGTCCCGGCCGACGGCAAGGTACTGCTCGACCTCGCGCTCGAACTCCTTGATCTCGGGTTGACGGCTCATGTGCCGCGCGACCGTCCCTATGTCGCCCTCGACCTCGATCACCCGCACGCAGGCCTCCTCGCCCACGAACACAATCGTCCTCAGCAGCCGCCCCACGATCTGACCGCTGTCGTCGCGCACGTCGTGGTCGGGCCGGCCGCTTCGGCGGAACAGGTCGGCTACCGACTCCTTCGAGCCCGGCTTGAGCTGGTACAGAAGCGCGAACCACTCCGACTTCCCCGTCTCGGGTGACGCGTCCGCGGGCTCCACGTCGGTACTCATCTTCTGCGACCTCCCTTTGGATCGGGTACCGCCACTGGCTGGGGGAAGACCATCTAGCGCGCCACCAACAGCAGCAGAACCACGACGAGCGTCGCCGCCGCGAAGATCGCGATGCTCACCGCGTACGGGAGTTGAGGCGACTCGACTTTGCTTTGCTCGCCGAGGGGCTCTTGCGCGGACTGTTCGTATGCGGCTGCGGCGGCCGGCGGTGCCGCGACCGGAACGAGCGGCCGGGGCGCGTCCGGCTGCAGCCCGAGCGGCTGCTGCACGGGCGGCGGAACATCCGCGGGGGTCGCCGGGGCAATCACGCCTGCCACGGTCGCGGCCATCTGCGGGGAGACGGACTCTGGTGTCGCCTGGGGAAGCGACACATCGATGACGAATTCACTCTCGCCCATCTTGATCGTGCCGCGGATGGCGATGGTCCGTGCCTGCGAGATCCGCTCGCCGTCCACGAACGTGCCGTTCGAGGAGCCGAGATCCTCCACCTCGACCCCGTCGGCGACTGGCCGTAGCGCCGCGTGATGCCGCGACAGCTCCGGGTCAGCAATGGTGACGTCCGCCTCGTCGCGACCGACCACGAGCTCGCGGTCGATGTCCATCTCTTGACCAGCACCCGGCCCGCCCACCACGCGCAGTGTGCGCGTGACGTCCTGTGGGGCCGCTGTGACGACGCCCTGGACCGCCGTCGGCACGAACTCGCGAGGCGTGTCTTCGCCGATCCTGGTTGCCTGCGGCAGGTCGACGTCGACGGTGAACTCGCTCTGGCCCATCTTGATCGTCGCGCTCCGCGCGATGGTCGCCTTCGTGATCCGCTCGCCGTCGACGAGCGTTCCGTTGGCCGAGCCGAGATCCTCGACCTCGACTCCGTCGTCGACCGGCCGCAAGAGGGCATGTCGGCGCGACATTTCGCTGTCGTCGACGACAACGTCGACCTCCCCGCGGCCAACCACGAGCTCGCGGTCGATCTCCAGCTCGTGCCCCGCCGCCGGGCCCGAGGTCACGAGGAGCTTGCGCATCGGCTTAGAGACCACCGTAACCAAGCCGTACGATCGGCGTCAACGTCGCTGTCTCGCTCACGGCAACATCACTAGCGCGGCCGCCGTGAAGCCCACCCACGCGACGAACGCGGACACCGTCCGCAGCGTGTGGGCGTGCCCCCAGATGCGGCGCAACTCGATCCAGTTCTGGGCCAGGGTCTGCATGTTCCACTTCTCGATCCTTCGCCAGATCGGACGGTTCGTCCCCTCCGACACGAGGCCGACGCCGATCATCCCGATGGTGGCGAACGCCGCGCACACCGCTGCACCGTTCTCCGGGAGCTTGATCGTGAGGTAGATGCCCATGAGCATCCCGATGATCCCGCCGGTCAGCGCGATTCGATGGAACAGATGCATCTGGATAGCCTGGCAGGTGTCGAGGTACTCCTTCGGCCCGCGCGAGTTGAGCAGGGGAAGGATCGAGGTCTGCATGATCCAGAGCGTTCCCAGCTGGAGCCCCGACCAGGCAATCGCCAGATAGAGGATGACCGCCGTCCTTTCTGACATGACGTCTGCTCCTTTCCTCAGCGTCCTGGTTAAGAGCCCGAGAGCCGGTTAAGATCGACCGCCACAGTGTCTGACAGCACCCCTCTGGCACCGAGTGCCGCCGGCATCGCCGATGGTGGACGGCAGTCACAGATCCTGAGTCGCACGCGGCTGTTTCGGGACATCCCCTCTCCCGTCCTGGAACGTATCATGATCGCTTTGCGGCCGCTGGACGTCGCCGCCGGCGACGTCGTCGTGAAGGAGGGCGATCCCGCCGACCGGTTCTACGTCGTCGAGTCGGGCTCGATCGTCGTCACCGCGAGATACGGCGACCAGGAGCGAGAGCTGGGGCGGCTCGGCCCCGGGGACTTCTTCGGCGAGGTTGCACTGCTGCACGCAGGCCCGAGCGCGTCGACCGTCCGTGCGGAGACGCCGGCGCGGCTTCTCACGCTCACGGCCGGTGAGTTCTCCGCCCTCATGGAGCAGGTTCCGCAAGTGGCGGCGGCGGTGGAGGAGGTCGCCCAGACGCGGAAGGGCGAGAGGCTCGTGAGTCACCTCGAGGCAGAGCAGAACAACATCGCCAAGCTGCTCGAAGGCCGCGGCGAGATCCGCATCGGCCGCTCGCCGGACAACGACCTCGTCTTCAGCAACCCGTCGATCTCACGCCATCACGCAGTCATCCGGCTCGACAACGGACGGTGCCGGCTCACCGACCTCAGCAGCATGTCTGGCACCTTCGTCAACGGCGCGCAGGTGCGCGGCACCGTCGACGTCACCGACGGCGACGAGATCTCCATCGCCGATTACAGGTTTGTCTTCGACCGCACGCACACCGCCGCGCTGCTCGAGCCGCGCGGCATCCGGGTCGACGTCGTGAACGTCCGGAAGGAAGTCGGTGACAAGACCTTGCTGCACGACGTGACGCTGACCGTGCTACCCGGAGAACTGGTCGCGATCGTGGGCGGTAGCGGCGCGGGCAAGACGACGCTGATGGACGCGATGTCGGGCGTGCGGCCTGCGACCGCTGGCCAGGTGCTCTACGACGGGCGGGACTATTACTCGGAGGTCGCCCAGTACCGGCACACGCTCGGCTACGTCCCGCAGGACGACATCATCCACCGTGAGATGCCGCTGCGGCTGACGCTGAAGTACTCGGCACGCCTGCGGCTTCCCCGCGACACCCCCCGGGAGGCGATCGATTCCGCCGTCGACGAGGCACTCGACAGCCTCGATCTGACAGCGAGGGCCGATGTCCGCGTCGGAAAGCTGAGCGGCGGCCAGCGCAAGCGCGCCAGCATCGGCATCGAGTTGCTCACGCAGCCGCGGATCTTCTACCTCGACGAGCCGACCTCGGGACTCGACCCGAGCACCGAGCGGCAGATGATGCGCCTACTCCGGAGGATCGCGAACGACGGACGCTCGGTCATTCTGACCACGCATGCGACCGCGAACGTCCGGCTCTGCGACAAGATCACGGTGCTGGCGCGGGACGGCCATCTGGCCTATTTTGGCACGCCGGACGACGCGCTCCGCTACTTCGGCGTTACCGAGTTCGACGAGATCTACGACCGGCTCGCGGACGAACTCAGCCCTGAGGAGTGGGGCCACAGGTTCCGGGCGAGCGAGGCCTATGCGGTGCTGCAGGCGGGGCAGGCGGCTCCGCAGGCAGCCGCCGCCGCACGCACCAAGGGCGGCCAGGGTCTGCGCTTCGGTAGCCCGGCGCTTGCGTTCCACCAGCTGCGCGTCCTCAGCCACCGCAACTTCGACCTCTACGCCCGTCACCCGAGCAACTTCGTCCCGCTCGCGATGCAACCGGTGGTGTTCACGCTGCTGTTGTTGGCTTTGTTCCGCCCGAACCTGTTCTTCGTGGGCACGAGCAACCCGAACGCCCCGCTGCAGCTGCTGTACATCTTCTCGTTCATGGTCTTCCTGTTCGGCCTGCTGTTCGGCGTGCAGGAGATCGTCAAGGAGCGCGCCATCTTCTTCCGGGAGCGGATGGTGAACGTCGGCGTCGTCCCCTACCTGTTGTCGAAGACGAGCTTCCTCGGGCCGCTGCTCGTCGTCTGCTTGATCGCGATGACGGCTCTTCTGTGGGCGACCGACCGCCTACCGTCGGCTGGCATCCACACGTACTTTCCGCTCGTTGTCACGCTCTGCCTGACGGCGTTCGCCGGCCTCTCGCTCGCCCTTCTGATCTCGGCGGCCGTGAACACGTCGCAGCTCGCCACGGACCTGCTGACGCCGTGGATCGCCCCTCAGGTGCTGTTCGCCGGGGCCTTGTTCGCGGTCGCTGCTATGAACAGCGTCGGGAAGGTGATCGCCGCCGGCACCGCCGTCCGTTGGTCGTTCGAGGGCACCGTCGCAAGCGTGCATCTAAAGGAGAACCTGTTCGCGGTGAGCTCGTCACCGATCGCGAAGTCGCTCCTGATCCAGTACAGGGAGATGTTCAACTGGTCACCGCAAAGCTACTGGCTCGTGCTCCTCCCATTCATCGTCATCCCGTTCGTCGCGGCGGGCGTCGTTCTGGAACTGAAGACCCGGCCGCGCTAGCCGAGCATCGCCAGGACCTGCTCGCCGCCCTCCCAGCCGGTGGCTGAGCCGCGAACATTCCCTTCGCCGTCGGCGACCACGGCGACAGCAGTCTTGTCGAGGTCGCTCAGCCCCAGGCCACCGGCCAGCACGCCGTCCCAATCGAGCAGGAGGATCACGGACTGCGAGAGGTCGGCCGACACCTGCTCGCCCTGAGCCTGCAGCCGCCTTGTCTCCTGTCCAGCCTGGCGCTGGTATGCCTTCTTGATGTCTCGCTTCGCCAGTGCGTGCACCATTCGGGGGGTGCCCTGCAGGTGAGCGATCTGGACCAGCGGCACCTGATCCGGCCCGTAGCGCGAGCGAATCGTGGTCCCGATCTGCTCGGCCTGATCGACGCTGTGCTGGCCCGCCAGCAGGACCACGATCGTGCGCCCACGGAAATCCGACAGCGTGACGTTCCGGCCTTCGATGTGTTCCAGGTTGAACTCGGGAATGCGCTGAGCGGCCATCACTTCGCCTCCATGTGCCGGACGAGGTTCGCGTAGCTTGCCTTCAGGCTGCGTTTGAGCATGCCGCCAATCAGCGGCGCCGCCAGCTTCATCGCCCCCGTCGGCTCCCACGTCATGTGGATGCGTACTTGCGTCGCTGTTCCCGACACGGCTGAGAACGTGATCTCCGCTTTCGGCCGCACCGGCCCCGTGATCGTCTCGAAGGCGATGCGCTGGTTCGGCTCGAACGCGGTGTACCGAAGGTCTGCGGGAAGGCCTCGTCCGAACGGGCCCTTGACGACCTGGTGGTACATCGTGCCGACGCCTGAACCCTGGCCCTCGCCCACGTGCTTGATCTCGACGACGTTCGTTCGCCACTCCGCGTCGTGCTCCGCATTCGACATGTACGCGAACACTTCTTCGAGCGGCCGCTGAATCGTCACCGTCTGCTCGAACTCCATCTTGACCTCCAGTCTCTGGCTTCGGGGCGAAACCTAACGTGCCACGCGTCCCCGCGAGAGCGGGCCGTCCAGTTGGCGGTCGAGGTTGTAGCCGGCGCTGATCAGCGCAAGGTGGGTGAATGCCTGGGGGAAGTTGCCGAGCGACTCGCCCGTGAGACCGATCTGCTCTGCGTAGAGGCCCAGGTGGTTGGCGTACGTGAGCATCTTCTCGAAGGCGAGGCGCGCCTCCTCGAGCCGGCCTGCGCGCGCAAGTGCCTCGACGTACCAGAAGGTGCAGATCGAGAACGTCCCTTCCTCGCCCTCCAATCCGTCTGGAGACGCCTCGACCTTGTACCGATAGACGAGACTGTCGGACACGAGCTCGCTGGAGATCGCGTCCAGCGTCGAGAGCCAGCGCGGGTCGGTCGGCGCGATGAAGTGGACGAGTGGCATCAGGAGCACGCTCGCGTCGAGGACGTCGGTGCCGTAGGCCTGAACGAAGGCCTGCTTCTTCTCGCTCCACCCCTTAGTCATGATCTCGCCAAAGATCTGGTCGCGAGACGTCTGCCACCGATTGAGATCGGCCGGAAGCGCCCGCCCATGGGCGATCCTGATCGCCCGCTCGAGCGCAACCCAAGACATCATCCTCGAGTACGTGAAGCGCTGTCGGCCACCGCGCACTTCCCAGATGCCCTCGTCGGCCTGGTCCCAGTTCTCGCAGACCCAGTCGACGATCCGGGCGAGGTCGACCCATGCGTCATAGTGGATCAGCGAGCCGTGGCGATTGTAGAGATAGACGGAGTCGATCAGCTCGCCGTAGATGTCGAGCTGCAGCTGCTCGGCGGCGCCGTTGCCGATGCGCACCGGGGCAGAGCCGCGGTAGCCCTCGAGGTGATGGAGGAGTTCCTCCTCGAGCTCGGCTCGGCCGTCGATCCCATACATGATCTGAAGCGGCCCTTGCTGCGTGGGCCTGGGCTCGCGGAAGCGCTCGGTCAGCCAGTCCATGAAGCCCGCAGCCTCCTCCGTGAAACCGAGGAGGAGGAGCGCGTACAGCGAGAAGGCCGAATCCCGGATCCAGGTGTAGCGGTAGTCCCAGTTCCGGCCTCCGCCGATCTGCTCCGGAAGGCTGGTCGTCGGAGCGGCGACGATCGCCCCAGTCGGCTTGTATGTCATCAGCTTCAAGGTGAGCGCCGAGCGGTGCAGCATCTCCCGCCAGCGCCCCTGGTAACGGCTCTGCGAGAGCCACCGCCGCCAGTAGTCGACGGTTTGCTCGAACGCCTCACGGGTCTCGATCTCGGAGTAGGGGCGTGGGATGTACGTCTCGGGAACCTGCTCGAGGACGAAGGTCGCACTCTCGCCCGGAAGGAGGGTGAACTCGCAAGCGACGCCGGATCCCGTGAACTCGAGAGGCAGGGCCGTCTGCAGCGCGAGGCAGAGGCTCGGAGACTTGAAGACGGCGCCCTTCTCGTGAAAGACGGTCTCGTGCTCCTCCCGGGCATAGTCGAAGCGAGGCTCGACCTCGACCAGGAACCGCATCTCGCCGCGGACGCCCAGGATCCGCCGGATCAGTCTGTGCCGGTGGGCTGCCTGTCCGCTGTGGATGGGCATGAAGTCCTGCACCTCTGCGACGCCCGTCGCAGTCAGGAACCGCGTGATCAGCACGTTGGTGTCCGGGAGGTAGAGCTGCTTCGGGGTCCACTGGCCCGTTGCGGGCGCGATCCGGTAGTAGCCGCCCCTCGTCTTGTCGAGGATCGCCGCGAACACGCTCGGCGAGTCGAAGCGCGGGCAGCAGTACCAGTCGATCGTCCCGTTGGTGTCGATCAGCGCCACCGTGTGGAGGTCGCCAATGACGCCGTGCTCCGCGATCGGCAGATAGTCGGCGACGCCGCGAACCGTCCGCATGACGGCGGTGGCGGTGCGCGCTCCGCTATGCCCGGGACTCATCCGAGGTCTTCAGTCGGCGCGCCTCCGTCTCAAGCATGCGCATCATCACCAGCGGGAAGGTCAGGAGGAACCGCTTCGCCTCGGCGGCCGGAACGACGAGGCAACGGGTCGGCGCCCGCGCGAGGATGTCCGCCACCGCCGGCTCGCCGAGCAGCGTCGATATCTCGCCGAAGAAGCTCCCGCGCGGGAGCGTTGCGAGTTCCTCGCCCTCGACGACGACCCCGATCTCGCCGTCCACGATCATGTACAGCCCCACGTCGACGTCTCCGGTGCGGACGATCCAGTCGCCTTCGTCGAACCTCGCCTCGCCGCTCATCTCAGCGAGAGTCTGAAGCTCAGAGCGGTCGAGATCAGCGAACAGCGCCAGCCCTGAGAGTCCGTCCAGGAGCTCCGCGTCTGTGGCCGGCACCGGCGTCACTCCCCGCCCTGCGCCTGGATTGCGGTGATCGCGACCGTGTTCACGATGTCCGTCACCGTGCACCCCCGGCTCAGGTCGTTCACCGGCCGCCGCAGCCCCTGCAGCACCGGGCCGATCGCCACGGCGTTCGACGACCGCTGCACGGCCTTGTAGGCGACGTTCCCCGTCTCGAGGTCGGGGAAGACGAACACAGTCGCCCGGCCAGCCACGTCGCTCCCAGGCAGCTTGAGCTTCGCGACTGAGGCGTCAACCGCCGCGTCGTACTGGATTGGGCCGTCCACCTTGAGGTCGGGTCGCCGCTCGCGGAGCGCCTCCGTCGCACGTCGAACGGCGTCGACGTCCGGCCCCGCGCCGGAGTCACCCGTCGAGTAGGAGAGCATGGCGATCCTCGGCTCGATCCCGAACGCGGCAGCTGTCTCCGAGGAGCTGATCGCGATGTCGGCGAGCTGCTCGGGATCTGGCTTCGGGTTGACGGCGCAGTCGCCGTACACCAGCACGCGATCGGAGAGGCACATCAGGAAGACGCTGGAGACGACGGAAACTCCCTCGCGGGCGCCGATGATCTGGAACGCGGGCCGGATCGTCTCCGCGGTGGTGTGAGCCGCGCCGGAGACCATGCCGTCGACGGCGCCCGACTGCACCATCATGGTGGCGAAGTAGTTCGGGTCCATGAGCGCGTCGAGCGCGGCTTCCTCGGTCACTCCCTTGTGCTTGCGGAGCTCGAAGAACTTCGCGGCGTACACCTCGCGGAGAGGCGACGAGTCGAGCTTCAAAATTTCCGCGCCCTCGAGGTCGGCACCGAGCGCCGCGGCCTGCGCCCTCACGCGGGCTGGGTCGCCGAGGATGGTGAGACGCACGACGCCGCGGCGCAGAAGGATGTCGGCAGCAGAGAGGATGCGGTCGTCCTCGCCCTCGGGCAGGACGATGTGCTTCACCGCCGCTCGCGCACGCTCGAGCAACTCATACTGGAACATGATCGGCGTCACGCGGGCGGGGCGCTCGACGGCGATCCGCCGGCCGAGCTCGCCCGTGTCGACGCTCGCCTCGAAGAGCCCGAGCGCCCGCGCGATCTTGCGCTCGTCCTCGGCGTGGAGCACCGGCCTGACGGCCTGCACGGCCGCGGCCGCCTCGTGTGTGAGTTCCGACACCTCGCAGACTGCGAACGGCGCGTCCTCGAGCAGTCGCCGAACCGTGTCCGCGAGCGGGAAGCCGCCGGTCAGGACGAGACCCGCCACCGCCGGGATCACGGGCGAGACGGTGGAGGCAAGCGTGGCGACGACGATGTCCGGTCGGTCGCCGGGGACAATCACAAGCGAGCCCTCCACGAGGCTCTCCACGAAGTGCTCCACGCTCATAGCCCCGACCCTCACGTCCTTGACCTCGCGCCGGAGCGCCTCGGGCGTCCCGGAGAGCAGCGTGGCGCCCATGGCCGAGACGACCTCCGCCATCGTCGGGTGGGCAAGCGCGGGATCCTCGGGGATCAGGAAGGTCGGCCCGTCCTCCTCCCTGGACGCTTCGAGCAGTTCGCGGACCTCCTCGACGTCGCCCGGGTCGACGCGGTTGACGAGGACGCCGAAGATGGTGCACCCTTTGTGCCGGAGGGAGTCGCGCGCAACGCGGACGGAGGCGGAAGTGGCCGCCGGGGAGCCCGCCCGCACGACGACGAGGACCGGCGCGCCAAGCTCGTTCGCCAGGTCGGCGTTAAGCCCGAAGTCGAGCGCAGGGGCGGCACCGGTGAAGTCGGTCCCCTCGCAGACGACGAAGTCGCAGTCGCGCTCGAGCGCCTTGTAGCCCTCGACGACCCGCGTTCGCAGCGCCTCGTAGTCGCCCATCGCGCTCGCCTCGTCCTGCGTGAGCGCGGACATCTCCTGCGGCGAGGCGGTGAGCCGGTAGCGACTGCGGGCAAGCTCGACCTGCGGGTCGGGCTGTTCGTCGGACGGCACGATCGGCCGATAGAAGCCGAGGCGCTCGACCCGACCCGAGAGCAGCTCCATGACGCCGAGGGCGACGACCGACTTGCCGCTCTGCGGCTCCATGGCTGTGATGTAGAGGTTGCGGGGCAAGCGGTCTCGGCACTCTACGGTGCGGGCGCGGGAGGTCCTTCGGGTTCGCCCGCGACGCCGGCGCGCGCCCGGGTTGCCTGCTCGTAGACGGGGTCGCGCCCGAGGCGATCGAGCTCGCCCGAGAGGAGCTCGCTCGGGCTTTCCGCGCCGGTCGCCTCCGGGACGGCTACGTCACTGTCGTCCGCGGATACGCTCTCGATCGTCGGTGCTTCTTCGTGCTGGAGCCGAACAGGGTGCCCGAGTCGTGACTCGAGCCAGCCTGCGAGCAGCAGCGCGTCGGCGAGCGGGCCACGGACAGAGAGGTCGGCGACCTCGGCGATCCCTGGCCAGCGGTCGGCGAGCGCGAGCCGCCAGCCCGCGCAGCGGGCCCAAGCGATGTCGGACACGGCGGTCCGATCGAAGTAGGCGGCAAGCGTCGCGTACGCATCGGGCAGGTCGGGCCACTCGCTCGAGTCGATCACGAGCCGGTCGACGACGACCACGAGGCTCTCGAACTGCGGCTCCCCGAAAGGCGGCCGACCGCGCCAGCGGATGAACACCGGAAGGCCGCTGCGAAGGAGTGGCAGGACGAGGCTGGCCGCGGCCTGGACACGACAACCGCCGAGCCGAAGCGTAATCACTTCCGAGCAGACCTCCCGCTCGAGGCTGCCGAGCCTGAAGCGCTCGATACGCGCCTCGGACTCGACGCCGTCCGGGGCGTCCGGGCGAGGCACGATCACGATCGTGCGCGAGGGGTGGCGCTCGCTGAGCCCCGCGAGCGTCGTGAGCGCCGCGTCCAGCCAGCTCTCGGGCGCCCAGGCGATGTGGGTCATGGTGCTCGTCCGGACGAGGGAAGAGTCACGATCCTCCTCCCGGAGAGCGGCCAGCTCCCGTTCGATGTCGAGCGCGATCGACATCAGTGGCGACGCCAGGCGCGGGCGTCGCGCTGGAGCAGCGCCTCGGCCGAGGGCGGCCCCCAGGCGCCGGCAGGGTAATTCGGGAAGGCGGGCCGTTCGCGTGCCCAGGCGGAGTGGATCGCGTCAGTGAGCGCCCACTGCTCGTCGACCTCGTCCGCGCGCGTGAACAGCGTCGCATCGCCGAGAAGGCAGTCGAGGATCAGCCGCTCGTAGGCCTCCGGCACGTCGCTGCGAAACGTGCCACCGTAGAGGAAGTCCATATTCACCGTCCGCAGGGTCAGCCCCTGACCGGGGACCTTCGCCCCGATCGCAAGCGAGACGCCCTCGTCCGGCTGGATGTGGACGACGAGCACGTTCGGCCGCAGCCCCTCGGCCGCCGCCTCCTCGAAGGGAGGGTGCGGCGGCTTCGTGAACTGGATCGCGATCGTCGTCTCGCGCTTCGGCAGCCGCTTGCCCGCCCGGACATAGAAGGGGGTGTCCGCCCAGCGCCAGTTCTCGATCCAAAGCTTGGCCGCCACGAACGTCTCGGTCGTCGAGTCCGCAGCGACTCCCGGCTCCTCGGCGTACCCGGGAACGTCGTCGCCCTCGACGAAGCCGCGCCCGTACTGGCCGCGGACGACGCTCGCTGGCCCCGGCGTCCGGATGCCGCGGAGCACCTTCACCTTCTCGTTTCGAACCGAGTCGGCCGTGAAGTCGGCGGGCGGCTCCATCGCGGTCAGCGCGACCAACTGCAGGAGATGGTTCTGGAACACGTCACGCATCGCCCCCGCCTCCTCATAGAAGGCGGCCCGTCCCTCGATTCCGATCGACTCGGCCACGGTGATCTGCACGTGGTCGACGAACTGCCGGTTCCAGATCGGTTCGAAGATGCCGTTCGCGAACCGCAGCGCGAGCATGTTCTGCACCGTCTCCTTCCCGAGGTAATGATCGATGCGGAAGATCTCCTGTTCGACGAAGTACCGGGAAAGCTGGTCGTTGAGCTCGCGCGCGCTCTCGCGATCGTGACCGAAGGGCTTCTCGATGATCAGGCGCGTCCAGCCGCTGGCCAGATCGTCCTTCCGGCTCCCGATCTGCTCGACGAGTAGGGGCAAGGCGCTCGGGGGCACCGACAGGTAGTGCACGCAGTTTCCGGCGGTGCCACGATCGGCGGTGATCTCGCGGAGCCGTTCCGCCAGGCGTTGGGCAGTGTCAGGCTCGCCGAAGTCGGCCGAAATGTAGAACAGCCCCTGCGCCATCCGCGACCAGACGTCGTCGTCGAGCCCATCCCGCCCGAACCGCTCTACGGCCTCCATCATTTCTGCACGGAAGCCCTCGTCCGAGCCCTCGGAGCGGGCGACGCCGAGAATGGCGAACTTCTCCGGAAGGAGTTGCCGGTGACCCAGTGCGTAGAGCGCCGGTATGAGCTTGCGGCTGGCGAGATCGCCCGATGCCCCGTAGATGACGACGATGCACGGCTCGGGCCGCCGTCGCAGCCGCAGCCCCTCCAGCAGCGGATTCGCTTCGGACGCCAACAACTCCACCATCTGACCTCGCTGGGATGAGAGAGAGCCGCAGCCTACCGGCTCGACCGGGATAGGGCGGCCTCCCGATCACCGCACCGGCATTCGGCGCCGCGGTTTCCGTCAGACTGGGCTGAGCGTGTTCGTCGGAAGGCTTGAGCACAGGCTGGTTCGCTCGGGGCGGCTCGTCCCGACCGCCTCGCACGCCGTCGTCCGAGTCGGTCATGCGAGCACGAATGCCTAGCGAGCCGCGCCTCTCTGCCCGCACGACCAGCTGGAATCTCGCGTACTTGACCGAGGAGCACGTGGGCGCCGAACACGGGCGCCTCCAGGAGCATGCGCGCCGTGAGCGCGACTGGAGGCGTTGGGGGCCGTACCTGTCGGAGCGCCAGTGGGGGACAGTGCGCGAGGACTACTCGCCGCAGGGCAACGCCTGGGAGGCGTTTCCTCACGATCACGCGCGCAGCCGCGCGTACCGATGGGGAGAGGACGGGCTGCTCGGTATCTGCGATCGGGAGTGCGGGCTTGCCCTCGCGATCGCGCTCTGGAACGAGCGCGATCCGATCCTCAAGGAGCGTCTGTTCGGTCTCACGGGGCACGAGGGCAATCACGGCGAGGACGTCAAGGAGCTCTACTACTACCTCGACGCCACTCCAACGGCGTCGTATCTGAAGGCGCTCTACAAGTATCCACAGACGGCGTATCCCTATTCCTGGCTTGTCGACGAGAACCGACGTCGCACCAAGGCCGATCCCGAGTTCGAGCTCGTCGACACCGGCGTGTTCGACGACGGCCGTTACTTCGACGTCATAGCGGAGTATGCAAAGGCGGCTCCCGAGGACGTCCTGCTCAGAGTGACGGTCACGAATCGGGGCCAGGATGCAGCCCGGATCCATGTCCTACCCACGGTGTGGTGCCGAAATACGTGGAGCTGGGGTGGCGGCTACGAAGCGGACTGGGGCAAACCCGAGATCACGGCCGACGGCGACTGGGGGTTCCTGGTCGACCATCCCTCGCTCGGGCGCTACCGCGTCGACGTGGACGAGGGCCCGTCCGGCCGGCCGACGCTCCTGTTCACGGACAACGAAACCAACGCGGAGCGGCTGTTCGGGTTCGCAAGCGCGTCGCCGTTCACGAAGGACGCCTTCGACCAGCTACCTCGTCGGGGGGCGCTCCGATGCCGTCAACCCGGAGCGGCGGGGGACGAAGGCCGCCGCTCACTACGTCCTCGAACTCGACGGCGGTGAGTCGGCGACCATCCGGCGTTCGCCTCCGCCAGGACGAAGGCGGCGCCTACCCGTCCTTCGGAAACGAGTTCGACAGGGTCTTCGCCGCCCGCATCGCCGAGGCCGACTCCTTCTATATCTCCGGGTCGCCGGGGAGCGATCGACCCGGAGGCACGGCTCGTGTCGCCCGGCAGGCCTACGCCGGCCTGATCTGGTCGAAGCAGTTCTACTACTACGCGGTTCGTGACTGGCTGCGCGGCGACCCGGCCCAGCCCTCGCCGCCGCACCGAACGCGCAACACCGACTGGCCGCACCTCTTCAACCGGGACGTGATCTCGATGCCGGACGCGTGGGAGTACCCGTGGTACGCAGCATGGGATCTCGCCTTCCACATGATCCCGTTCGCGCGCATCGACCCGGAGTTCGCGAAGCGCCAGCTCCTGCTCCTGCTGCGCGAGTGGTACATGCACCCGAACGGCCAGATCCCGGCCTACGAATGGGCCTTCTCCGACGTGAACCCGCCCGTGCACGCCTGGGCGGCCTGGCGCGTCTACAAGATCACCGCGCCCCGAGGCGAGCGCGATGTCGAGTTTCTCGCCCGTGTCTTCGACAAGCTGCTGATCAACTTCACCTGGTGGGTCAACCGCAAGGACGCAGCAGGGCGCCACCTGTTCGCGGGCGGCTTCCTCGGCCTCGACAACATCGGCGTCTTCGATCGGTCCGGCCCGCTGCCTGACGACGCAACGCTGGAGCAGGCCGACGGTACCGCCTGGATGGCCTTCTACTCCGCGACGATGCTGTCGATCGCGCTCGAACTGGCGGCACACGGCGTTCCAGGCGCCGAGGACCTGGCCTCGAAGTTCTTCGAGCACTTCATCTGGATCGTCGACGCGATGAACACCTTCGGCGGGACGGGTCTCTGGGACGACAAGGACAGCTTCTACTACGACCGGCTCAACATCGACGGTCAGCGCGATGCCGCTGAAGCTCCGCTCGCTCGTCGGCGTCATGCCTCTGATCGCGGTCAAGGTGCTCGAAGGCGACGTCATCGACGCGCTGCCCGACTTCAAGCGGCGCATGCAGTGGTACCTCGATCACCGCCCCGATCTCGCGGGCTACGTCTCCAGCATGATGACCGGCGCGGAGCGGCGACTGCTCGCAGTACCCACCCGCGACCGCCTGGTCAGAGCCCTCCGATGCGTCTTCGACGAAGACGAGTTCCTCTCGCCGTACGGGATCCGCTCGCTCTCCAAGCGCTACGAACGCGAGCCGTACGTCCTCCGGATCGGCCGCGAGGAGCACCGCGTCGCTTACGACCCCGCAGAGTCAACGATAGGTCTGTTCGGCGGCAATTCCAACTGGCGCGGGCCGATCTGGTTCCCCATCAACTACCTTTTCGTCGAAGCGCTCGAGCGCTACGACTATTTCTACGGCGACTCGCTGACGGTCGAATACCCGACCGGTTCCGGTTGCCATCTGACGCTCGGAGAGGTGGCAGCCGACCTCTCGTCCCGCCTCGCGTCGATCTTCCTGCCCGGGCCCGACGGCGCCCGGCCGTGCCACGGCGGCGACCCACGCTACGCACACGATCCGGCGTTCAAGGATCTCGTGCTCTTCAGCGAGTACTTCCACGGAGACACAGGCCGCGGCATCGGCGCCAGCCACCAGACCGGCTGGACGGCGACCGTGACCACGTTCCTCGAGAAAGCCGGGCGGGCGCCGGAGCACCCTGCCTGATCAAGGAGGCGCGCTGGCAGGGTCGGCGGCGGCCCAGTTGAAGATGCTCCGGACTTCGCTGCACCGGCAGCAACGCCACTTGATGAATGGAACACACCTCGATGCTTGGGGGCGGACGCCGAGTTAGACTGTTCAACGCCACACGGAGAAAATACCTGCAAAAAGGCATAAAATGCCCCCGTAGCTCAGTGGATAGAGCAGCGGTTCTCGCAACCGGCGGTGCGGCGCGAGCGAAGTCGCATCTCTAACTCGACCAGAGTCGCATTAGTCTCACACTCGCTAAAGAACTCCCTGCAAATACCGCGTTTTAGCGCAGGTCCTTGTTCGACTCCATGTCGAACCACATGGCGAACAGGGTGAACTGGACGCCGAAGATCAGGAGCAGGGCGATCAGCACGGAGGTCGCGGTCGGAATCACGTTGCCGAGGATGCGCAGGACGATCTCCGAGATCCCGAGGCCGAGGCCGGCGAAGAAGAGCAGCATCCCGAGCCCGTAGAAGAAGACGAGCGGGTGGAAGTCGCGGATCACGTACTTCTCCTTCATCCGCCAGAAGAACGCCTTCGTCAGCAGCCAGGAGATGCGCGGCACGACGTGGTGGAGGCGGATGCCCGAGGTCTCGCCGACGTTGTAGATCGGCCGTGACGGCACGTCGCGCACGCGGGCGTTCCACACGTTCAGGTGCACGAGGAGGTCGTTCGGGAAGCCGTAGCGGGGATAGACGCGGTCGAGGTCGAGCGACTCGAGCATCGGCAGGGCGATCGCCGTGTAGCCGGCCTGCGAGTCGGCGACGTGCCAGTAGCCGGAGGCGATCTTCGTCAGGAGCGACAGCACTGCGTTGCCGAGGTAGCGCGAGTGCGGGATCAGCTCCCAGGCCTGGCCCGTGAACAGGCGGTTCGCCTTGGCGTAGTCGACCTCGTCGCGCGCGACCGGCTCGGCGATCGACTCGAGCTCCGTCGGATCCATCTGGTTGTCGGCGGCCATCACGCAGGTGACGTCGATCCGCTCCTCGATTGCACGCTTGTAGCCCGAGACGATCGCCGCGCCCACGCCGCGGTTTTTCTCGTGCGAGACGAGGACGACGCGGGGGTCGGCCTCCGCGGCGGCGCGGGCCGTCGCGGCGGTGTCGTCGGTCGAGGCGTCGTCGACCACGATCACGCGGTCGACGAGATCCGGCATCCCCGCGAGCGTCTGCGGCAGCAGGACCGCCTCGTTGTAGGCCGGCACCACCACGGCAACGCGCTTGCCGTCGAGCATCCGGGGAGACTACGTCGAAGCTTGGTGCGAGCGCACCTGGCCGGCGACCGGCTCCCAGAAGATCGCCGCCAGCAGGCCGAGGACGAGGCCGATGATCGCGCCGATCACGACGCCCGAGCGGCGGCTCGGGCCGCCCTGGTTCGCCGAGAGCGCCGGCGAGACGATCCGCGGCTGCTCGATCCCCTGCGCCTGCGCGATCGCCTGCTTCGCGGACGTGATGTCGCTCTGGGAGGCGAACCGCTCGTTCGAGAGCGTCGAGATGATCTGGGCGTAGTTGGCGACGAGCTGCGAGTTCGCGGCCGACGAGGCGAGCGCCGCCTGGGCGTTCTGGGCATCCGTCAGGCGCCGGTTGATGTCCTTGATCTGCGCCTGCTCCTGCGTCAGCCGCTCCTGGATGATCCTGATCTTCTGCGACGGATACGGCTGGAACTGGGACACGATCAGCCCGGCCAGAGCGTCGGCCGCAATCTGCGTCTTGCCGGCCTTCGACCCGGTCACGGACAGCAGCATGAGCGGCGCGGGCTGGCCGACCTTCGTGCCGGTGAGGCCGAGGATCGGCTTGACCGAGATCTTCCCGCTCAGCTGGCCCACGGGGACCCCGGACTTGTGCGAGGCGACCCGGAGCGCGTACAGGCTGTTGATGTACGCGGTCGCGAGCCCGAGGCTCGTCGGCGGGCTCGAGATCTGGGCCCCGCTCGCGGACAGCGGCTGGCCGAGGTAGACCTCCGCCGTCGCCTTCCACTGCTTGCCGCCGCCGAGCGAGAGGAGGAGGCCGACGATCGCGCCCGCGACGAAGCCGATCACGAGCAGCCACCAGCGCGCGATCACCGCGCGCCACAGGCGTCCGAGGTCGACTTCCTGCTCGGCGTCGGGGTCGCGCGCGCGGTCGGGCTTGTCCGTAGAGGCCGCGCTCATCGCGCGGCGACTTTAGCCGAAGCCCACTCCCACTGAGCCGACAACCCGTCCTCGAGCGAGACCTGCGGCACCCACCCGAGCTCCTCCCGGATCCGCGTCGTATCGGCGCTCGTCCGCCGCTGGTCGCCCGGCACCGGCTCGTCCTCCCGGAGCTCGAGCTGCCGCCCGGAGATGCGCTCGAACATTGCGATCGCCTCGCGCATCGACGCCTCGACGCCGCCGCCGACGTTGTAGAGACCCTGCCCCCGTTCCATCGCGAGCGCCGTCGCCGCGACGACGTCGCCGACGTACGTCCAGCCGCGCGTCTGCGCCCCGTCGCCGTACAGGTCGAACTGACGGCCCTGGGCGAGCGCGAAGGCGATGCGTGTGAAGGCCATGTCCGGGCGCTGGCGCGGGCCGAAGGCGTTGAAGAAGCGGAGGACGACCAGGTCGAGGCCGAAGCTCCGCTCGTACGCGCGTGCGAGGTGCTCAGCAGCGAGCTTCGTGATCGCGTACGGGGAAATCGGCTCCGGCACAGTGTCCTCGGGCGTCGGGAAGCGCTCGGCGGCCCCGTAGACGGACGACGAGGAGGAGAACACGACCCGGACGCCGCTCCGCACAGCCGCCTCGAAGAGCCGCTGCGACGCGAGCACGTTGTTGCGCACGTAGAGCGGGAAGACGTCGCCGAAGCTGCGCACGCCGGGCTGGCCCGCGAGGTGGAACACGCCGTCGAACCCGCCCAGGTCGATCGTGTCCTCGGCCAGGTCGAGCCGGAGGACGTCGAGCCCATGCGCGTTCTCCTCCTTCAGCTCGCGGTCGTACGAGTCGCTGAAGGAGTCGATCCCGACGACCTCGTGGCCGGCCGCGACGAGCGCGTCGGCGAGATGCGAGCCGATGAAGCCCGCCGCTCCGGTCACCGCATATTTCACCGAGGGACCATCGCATAGATCCGCGCGTAGCCCACGAGATAGACGCGCAGACCGTCCGAGACGACGGGCGAGTACTTCCCGTCCGGGAAGCTCCAGACGAGCTTGCCCGTCCGTGCGTCGAGGGCGTAGGTCCGCTGCTCCAGCGTGGAGAAGTAGACGAGGTTGCCGAGCACGGTGGCCGAGCCCGAGATCGGGCCGTTCGCCTGGAACTGCCAGCGCACGTCGCCGGTGGCCGCGTCGAAGGCGTAGAAGCGGCCGCTGTAGGAGCCGATCAGGACGCTCAGCTTCCAGATCGCCGGCGAGCCGTAGACGTAGCCGCCCGTCGAATGCGACCAGCGCAGATCGCCCGTGCGGGCGCCGAACGAGTAGACCTTGCCGTCCGTCGAGCCGATGTAGACGCGGCTGTAGGCCGCGGCCGGCGTCGAGTAGAACGTCCCGCTCGACCCGAGCCGCTCCTGGCCGGATGCGCGCCAGAGCTGCTGTCCCCGTCAGCGCGTCGAGGGCGTAGACGTGTCCGTCGTAGGAGCCGACGTAGAGCCGCCGGCCGTCGACAGCGACACCGCCCTTCACCTTGCCGCCCGTCTGGAAGCTCCAGCGCTGCTTGCCGGTCCGCGCGTCGAAGCCGTAGACGTTGCCGCGCCAGTCGCCGACGTAGACGAGGCCGTTCGCGACGAGCGGCGACGACTCGCTCGGCCCGATCGTCCGCCGCCAGCGCACCTTCCCTGTGTTCGCGTCGAAGGCGACGATCTGCCCGTCGATGTCCGAGCTGGTCGAGTTGCAGGGCGGCCGGTTCAGGAACGCCTCGTAGACGACGCCGTGGGCGAGCGCCGGCGAGGCGGCGACGCAGCGGCCGGAGGCGTAGTGCCAGTCGAGGCGCCCGGTCGTGGCGCGGATCGCGAACAGCGTGCCCGTGTTGTTCGCGACGTAGAGTCGCCCGTAGGCGATCGAGGGCGGGAACTCGACGAGCGAATGCGCCCGGAAGGCCCAGCGCGGCCGGAACGGCGGGCGGAGCGTGCTCGGGAGGAAGTGCAGGCGCTCAGCGTCGAGCCCGAACACGGGCCAGTCGATCGCAACGGGCTGCTTCGTCGGCGTGGTCACGGGCGGCGGCGGGGGAGGCGCCGCCGTCTCCGTGGGGACGAACTCCTGCGTTGCCGAGCCGCGCACGTCGGCGCCCTTGTGGCGGACGTAGAGGACATAGCCGGCGGCGGCGCCTGCGAGGGCGAGCAGCACCGCCGCGAGGAGGATGAGCAGCCGCTTGCGGGTCAGAGCGTTACCGGCCTACGACAGAGCCGAGCTGGATGGTCACGGCCCGACGACCCGAGTTGCCGGCGACGAGTGTCGCCTGCCACGTTCCCGACGGGACGGCGAGGACGAGACTGCCCGCGAGCGGCTGGTGGCCGAGGTCGCGGTAGCGCCGCGTCGAACCGCCGTCGAGCCGGACGACGAGGTGCAGCCAGGGCGTCCCCTCGTCGGTCGCGCTCCAGACGAGCGTCCGCTTTCCGGCCACGTGCGCGTCGACGACCGGCGGCGCGACCGCTCGGATCACGACCTGACGCAGCGAGATCTTCGTGCTGTTCCCGGCTGCGTCGACGGCGGTCAGCGACGGGTAGTACGTCCCCGGAGCCCGCAGTCCCGGCGACCAGGTGATCGACTGCGGGCCGTGTCCGAGCGAGACGGATTGCGTCCGCCCGCCCGCGCGCAGCGTCACCGTCGAGAGCTTCGACAGCCAGAAGCTGAACGTGGCCGTGTCGAGATACCCGTCCTGCGGGTCGGGATAGATGACGATCGGCGTCGCGGCCGCACCGGCCGTGGCCGCCGGGCTCGGCTTCAGCACCGGCGCCTGGGTCTCGTACGCCTGGAACTTCGTCGCGGCGTCGCTCCAGGTCGTGTCTCCCGTGCGCGCCGCGAGCCGGCGCAGCAACTGGACGACGTAGTCGTGGTAGGAGAGCGGTGACTCGCCGCCGCCGAGCGAGTAGAGCGACCAGAAGCCCGTGTCGAATCGCGGCAGCAGCGCCTCGGCCGTCGCCTGGAGCTGCGCTGCCAGCCCGGCCGCGCCGGTGTTCCCGGAGATCTGGGCGTAGTCGCCGACCGAGATGACCGTCTGGAGCTGCGCGTTCAGGACCGGCGCCGCGTCGAAGCTGTAGAGCTTGATCCACGGACCCTGTGGCAGGGCGCGGACGAGCCGGCCGGGGATCGCGGCGTACGCCTGGCCGGCGGCGTCCAGCAGATCCTGGTCCGCCGTTGCCTGGCCTGTGCGGGCGAGGGCCTGAGCGGCCACGGCCTGCGCCATGCCCGAGCGCCACGGCGGCTTGCCCCGGCCGAACGGGAACGGATACGACCAGAGCAGGCGTCCGGCGACCGGGACGCCGCGGGCGACGAGCGCGTCGGCGAGCTCCTTCGCCTGATCGGTCTTCCCGGCGAGGATCAGCGTGTTCAGGGCACCGAAGTCGCCGAGCGGGTGGAACTCGAAGCCGTGGCCGGTCATGAAGCGGTAGAGCACGCCGTCGTCGCCGACCTTGTCGGTTCCGGAGGGCGGCAGCGGATGCGCGGCCAGCTCCCGCGTGTTGAACTCGAGCATCGAGAAGAGCGTCAGCGCGTACTGCGGCGTGTAGGACGCGGCCTGCCCGGCGATGTCCGCGAGCATCGCGGAGAGCGTCTGGGCGCGGAGCGGAGGGATCGCAGGCAGCTCCGTCACGGCCTTCGCAGCGGTCGCCGCGTACCCGTCGGCTGTTGCCTGGTCGAGCTGTCCCGACGCAACGGCGGCGGCGAGTCCCTGCCGGATCAGGTCGAGCGAGCCGGGCCTGGGCGCCGGCACGGCGGCTCCGGCCGTGGCGAGAACGGCAACGAGTGTCGCGACGAGGAGTGCACTACGGCTGGGCATACCGAGGCCGAAACAGGGTAGCCAGGACGCCCGCGGCGTGCCGCGACCGGCTCACAGGAGACTCATATGAGCCTGCAAGGGTGCTGCCAGACCCGCTTGGTTCCATGGTTTCCATGAACGAGCTGCACACACGACAACGACGGGCCCGCGCAGCGGGCAGGCGCCGGCTCACGCGCCTCACGCGCTGGACGGCCGCTGCCGCCACGGCGGGGCTGGCGCTGCTGACCGCGCTGATCGCGACCGGTAAGACGAACGTCGTCAGGTCCGCGACGCCGACGACGACCAAGGCGCGCTCGACCGCGACGGTCGCCAAGAAGACGACCACGAAGAAGCGCACGATCGCCGTCGCGACCGATTCCTCCGACGACGGCTCGTCGACAGCCTCCTCCTCGGGGTCGAGCACGACCTCATCCCCTTCCCAGTCCGCCCCCAGCTCGAGCTCGACGTCCCCTTCCTCGTCGAGCTCGGGCACTTCCTCCACCGGCTCGAGCTCGACGACCCCCTCCACGTCGAGCTCGAGCTCCTCCTCCTCTTCGTCCCCGTCCGCCGCCTCCTCGTCGAGCTCGTCGACCCTCAGCGCGCCGTCCCAGACCGTGACGACGACGAGCGCGCCGGCGTCGACGGCGTCCGGAGGCTCGTAGCGTGGCGCTCGCCACTCACACCTTCAACGCGCTCGGCACGACCGCGCAGGTGAGTGTCACGGATCCAGCCGCGCTCCATGCGGCCGTGGCCGCGGTCGAGCGCGAGCTGGCCGCGATCGACAAGGCATGCAGCCGCTTTCGTGACGACTCCGAGCTGAGCGCGCTCAACCGCTCTGCGGGCGACCCGTTCCCGGCGAGCCCGTTGCTGGTCGAAGCCGTCGAAGTCGCGCTCCGCGCTGCCAGGATCACGGACGGCGACGTCGATCCGACGATCGGCCGTGCCATGACCGGCCTCGGCTGGGACTGCGACTTCTCGGTTCTCGTCTCCCGGGACGAGCGCGAGCGGTTCCAGGTGGTCCCGGCCGCGGGCTGGCGCTCGATCGCCGTCGCAGACGGAGTGATCGAGATGCCTGCCGGCACCGCGATCGACCTGGGCGCGACCGCGAAGGCGCTCGCCGCCGACCGCTCCGCACGCGCCGCCTCGCTCGCCGCCGGCGACGCAGGCGTGCTCGTCAACCTCGGCGGCGACCTCGCCGTCGCCGGCTCCGCGCCAAACGGAGGCTGGGCCGTGCTCGTCACCGACGACCACCGCAGCCCGCTGGACGCGGACGGCCAGACGATCGCGGTCAGGAGCGGCGGCCTCGCCACCTCGAGCACGACGGTGCGCCGCTGGCGCGCCGGCGGCAGGGAGCACCACCACATCGTCGATCCGCGCACCGGCCTCGCCGCCGCCGAGATCTGGCGGACGGTCAGCGTCGCGGCCGCGACCTGTGTCGACGCGAACACGGCCTCGACGGCCGCCATCGTCCGCGGTCGCGAGGCACCCTCCTGGCTCGACCGCATGCGTCTCCCGGCCCGGCTCGTCGCCCTCGACGGATCGGTGTCCACCACCGGCGCCTGGCCCGGGGAGACGCCGTGAACTTCTCCACGTCGGGCGCCGCCTGGTACCTCATGCGCGCGAGCGGCGTGCTGACGCTCGTCCTGCTCACCGCGGTCTTCGTCCTCGGCATCGCAACGACGACCCGCCGGCGCGCGCGACGGCTGCCCAGCTTCGCCGCCGTCAGCCTGCACCGAAGCTTCTCGCTGCTCGCCGTCGTCTTCCTCGGCATCCACATCGTCACCGCCCTCGTCGATCCCTACGCCGCCGTGAACATGGCCGCCGTCGTCGTGCCCTTCGCAGCCGGGAAGAGCGCGTTCTGGGTCGGCCTCGGCGCCGTGTCGCTCGACCTGACGCTGGCGTTGATCGTCACCAGCCTCCTGCGCACGCACATCAGCCTGCGCGTGTGGCGCGGCGTCCACTGGGCCGCGTACCTCTCCTGGCCGCTCGCCCTGTTCCACTCGCTCGGCATGGGCAGCGACACGGGGACGCTCTGGCTGCGGGCGATCGCCGCCGGCTGCGTCGGCTCCGTCGTCGCCGCCGTCGTCTGGCGTCTCCGTCACGCGACCGGGCCCGAAAAGCACCTCGAGCCGCTCGGCGCGCTGGAGCCCGCATGAGCGCGACGGCCCTCCGAGACGCTCCGCCGACGCGGTCGAGCCACTCGACGTACCGGCTGCTGCCCGGCGGTGCGGCCGAGGATCCCTCCTTCGCAGGCCACGTCGAGCGCTACGGGCCGCTGCCGCGGCTCGACGGACGAGGCGCACGGCTCATCGACGAGATCGAGCGGAGCGGCCTCACGGGTCGTGGCGGTGCCGGCTTCCCGACGGCCGTGAAGCTCCGCACCGTCGCCGCCGGCAAGGCACCCGTCGTCGTCGCGAACGGCACCGAGGGCGAGCCGGCGAGCTCGAAAGACGCTGTCCTGTTGACCTACAACCCGCACCTCGTCGTCGACGGGGTCATCGCGGCCATGGCCGCCGTCGGCAGCGGCGAGGCGTTCGTGGCGGTGTCCCGGAGCGCCCGCTCGGCCCTCAGGGCGCTGAGCGCGGCGCTCGCCGAGCGCGGGCGCGACGCCCGCGGGATCGAGCTCGTGTCCGTTCCGGACAGGTTCGTCGCCGGCGAGGAGAGCGCGCTCGTCCACTGGCTGAACGGCGGCGACGCAAAGCCGACGTTCACGCCGCCGCGACCGTTCGAGCGCGGCGTCCACGGCCGGCCGACTCTCGTCCAGAACGTCGAGACGCTCGCGAACCTGGGGCTGGTCGCGCGCCGGGGCGCCGACTGGTTCCGGGAGCGCGGCACCCGCGCGGAGCCGGGCACGGCGCTCGTCACCGTCTGCGGCGCGGTCGCACGCCGCGGCGTGGTCGAGGTCGAGCTCGGCACGCCTCTCGACCGGATCGTCGAGCGCTGCGGCGGCCCCACCGCTCCGCCGCGGGCGCTGCTCGTCGGCGGCTACTTCGGAACCTGGATCGACGCCGAGCGGAATCTCGACGTGCCGCTCTCCGACGCGGGGTTGCGGCCGCTCGGCGCAGCCCTCGGCGCCCGCACGCTCGCCGTCCTCCCCCGGGGCACGTGCGGGATCGCCGAGACCGCTCGAATCGCGCGCTACCTCGCGGGCGAGAGCGCCGGCCAGTGCGGCCCCTGCGTCTTCGGGCTCCCAGCCGTTGCGGACGCGCTCGAGTCGATCGCCGCCTGCGTGCCCGACGCGCGGCGCTCCCTCGAACGCCTGCCCAGGCTCGCCGCCCAGATTGCACGCCGCGGCGCCTGCGGCCATCCCGACGGCGCGCTGCGACTCGTGGACAGCGCCCTGCGTGTCTTCGCCCCCGAGATCGAGCTGCATCTGGGCGGCCGGTGCCCCGCCGGGCACCGCGAGCCGCTCCTCCCCACCGCCTCCGAGTCGACGGACTGGAGGTGACGATGAGCGACCACCTGCGCGTGAATCCGATCCTGTGCGACGCGCACGGCCACTGTGCCGAACTGCTTCCCGAGCTGATCGGGCTCGACGAGTGGGGCTATCCGGTCCTCGCCGAGGGGCCGATCCCGGCCGAGCTGACGAAGGACGCCCGCCGCGCCGTGTCGATGTGCCCGCGCCTCGCGCTCGCGATCGAGCAGCGCGACTAGCCGTCGAGGTCGGCGGCGACCGGGTCCGGCAGCTCCTCGGCGTAGGGCACGAACGTCCCGTCGCCGTCCTTCGTCAACGTCAGGTGCGAGAAGAAGCGCGTCATGAAGACGCCAGCGCGGAAGTCACGGAGCTGCGGCTCGGGGCGCTCGCCGCGTGCGAGCGCGAGTGCGAGCTCCGGATAGCGGCTCCCGGCCGCACGCGGGAGCGGAAAGGCGCCGCCGAAGCGCGGGTTCACGTCCGTGACCGGAAGGCCCCCGTCCGGCTCGCGGAAGCACTGGATGTTCGCCGGCCCGACGATCCCGATCGCCTCTGCGACCCGGCAGCCGTGCTCGATCAGCTCGTCGTCCCGGATCGTCTCGCCCTTGATCGACTCGCCCCCCTTGGACTGGATCATCGTCCGCGGGATCGCCTTCAGGCACCGGCTGTCCGTGTCGCAGAAGACGTCGATCGAGAACTCGTCACCGCGGCAGGCCTGTTGCACGAACGACTCCACGGGCGTGTAGCCGAGGAAGAACGCGAGCTCGGCCGGGTCGGCGGCGCGGTAGATGTGCCGCGAGCCGAACCCCTCCCGCACCTTGACGAACAGCGGATAGCGGGCATCAGGGGGCACGTCACCGGGAAGCCAGCTCGGCGGGCTGGGGATGCCGAGCCGCGTGAACAGCTCGTGCGCGAGGTACTTGTCGCCGACCTGCCGGCAGATGCCCGCCGCGGGCAGCAGCACGAGCGCCGGCGCGAGCTCGTCGCGCGCCTCGGCCAGGACGACGTGGTCGAGATCGGTGAGCGGGACGACGAGGCGCACGTCGTGCTCCTGGACGAGCCCTGCGAGCGCGGGGACATAGCCCCGATCGCCGACACGCGGGACGAGCGCGTAGTGGTCCGCGTGGTAGAGCGTCGGCGCCAGCCGGTCGGCGTCCGCCACGACCGTCGTCGCGCCCGCCCGCGCGAACTCGGTCACGATGTCGACCCGCTGCCCGGCGCAGGTGAAGAGCACCGCCGTCACGCGCGAGAGCCTAGCCCGCGCGCCCGCAACCCCGGCGCTTCAGGCGGCGAGGCCGCGCGCGCGACCGTTGCCGTTGCGCGCGACGAGAGCCGCGAGCTGCCGGCTGACCTTCTCGAGCTCGCGGCGGTGCTCGTCCAGCTCGGCCTCGGTCGCGCCGCGCTCGTCGAGCAGCTTGCACACCTCCAGCAGGCCCTCGAAACGGATGATCAACCGGTCGAGCTCAGCGTCGAAGAGAATCTCGGCGGCCTTCAGTCCGTACTCGTGGTGTTCCATCACGGGCTCCTTTCGTCGATGCCTGCCGTGACGTCCACATGGCGCAAGCGTGGCGGCCGTGCCTGAGAGGAGCCTGAGTCGGAGTTAAGGATTCAGGCGGCGTCGCGCCAGCCGCCGGACGCGCCCTTGTACGTCCCGCTGACGAGCGCGAGCGGCGTGCGCACGAGGATCTTCAGATCGACGAGCAACGAGCGGTGCTCGACGTACCAGACGTCGAGCTCGATGCGCTCCGCCCAGGGGAGCCGCGCGCGGCCGTGAACCTGGGCCCAACCGGTCAGCCCGGGCTTGACCTCGAGCCGCCGGCGCTGGTGCGGTGTGTAGCGCTCCACCTGGTAGGTGAGCGTCGGCCGCGGCCCGATCACGCTCATCTCGCCGCGGATCACGTTCCAGAGCTGCGGCAGCTCGTCGATCGAGAGCCGGCGGAGCAGCGCCCCCGGGCCGGTGATGCGCGGATCGCCCTCGTCGACGGCCGCGCCCGCCCCCTGGCTCTCCGCGTCGACGACCATCGTCCGCAGCTTCAGCAGCTCGAACTCGGCGCCGTCCTTGCCGACGCGCTGCTGCCGGTAGAGGACGGGTCCGCCGTCGGCGAGCTTGACGGCGGCGGCTGCGATGCCGAGCACCGGCGCCGTGACGAGGAGCCCGAACCCGGCGACCGCGACGTCGGCGACCCGGTTCAAGCGGCCCTGTCCTTCCTTGCAACACAGTGTTGCAAGGTCATCGCGTGCCCTCGGCCTTGCCCCAGACCGCGGGCACGCCCTCCTGGACGTAGTTCCGGAGCGCCTTCACGGTGGCCCAGGTCACGAGCGTGTAGTAGCGCGGCAGGCCGGGCCGCGCGGCAGCGACGCCGAGAAGGGCGAGCTGGCCGAGGAGCGCCGTGCGGTAGACGCCGCCGCGGCGGGCCAGCGCGAGGCTCGACCCGAGCAGGGCGAGGTGGGCGATCCCGCTGCCGTAGCGCAGGTGACGGTGCGAGACGATCTTCGCCAGATAGCCGGGCGGCAGCCCGTGGAGCATGTCGCCTTCGACCACGATCGCCCAGCAGTGCTCGAACATGCGCACCTTGCGCGCGTACTCGTCCTCGATGTCACGCGACGGCTTCTCGTAGGCGAACGCGTCCGGCTCGTAAGCCGCGCGCCGGCCGTGCTGGACCATCAGGTACGGGAAGGACAGGTCGTGGCCGAAGCGCGGGTCGACGTCGACGTAGTCGGAGCGACGAACGGCGTAGATCGAGCCGTTGCCGCCCGTGATCGAGCCCGTCGCCGCCTCCTGCTCCCGGAGCCACGTCTCCATCCGCCAGTACGCGCCCTCGACGTTCGTCCCGTCCGCCTCCTGCAGCACGAGCCGGCCGCAGGCATACGCGACGTCGGGGTCGGCGAAGGAGCGCACGAGCAGGGAGAGCGCGTCGGGCGCCCACGTGCAGTTGGCGTCCGAGAAGGCGACGATCTCGGAGCCCGACTCCTCGACGGCCATGTTCTGCGCCGCGACCTTGCCCCCGCGCGGGCAGCGCAGCAGGCGAATGCACGGCTCGCGGGCGGCGAACTCCTCGACGATCGCGTCCGTCCCGTCGTCGGAGGCGTCCGAGGCGACGACGATCTCGAGGCGGTCGGCGGGATAGTCGAGCGCGAGCAGGTTCTCGAGCCGCCGCGCGATCACGGTCTCCTCGTTCCAGGCCGCGACGATCACGGTCACGCTCGGCGTCACGTCGCGGGTGTCGACGGGATCGGGCCGGAGCCGCGCCGCGAGAGCTGCGGCGAGCGGGTAGCCGACGTGCGTCCAGCCGAGCGCCGCTGCCGACGCCCAGAAGATCTTCCTCATGCCGGGCCACCGACGAGCTCGTGGAGCACCGCGCGATACCGGCCGACGGCAACGGCGCGATCCGCCTCCGCCGTGACGTACTCGCGCCCTCGGCGGCCCATGTCCTCGAGGTCCAGGCGACCGTCGTGCGCGTCGCGGATCACGCGGGCGACGAGTTCGGGCCGGCCCGGTGGGAGCACGACGCCGCAGCCCACGTCGGACACGACCTGCGCCGTTTCGCTGTCCGCCTCGGCGGACACGATCACGGGCCGCCCGGCGGCGAGGATCCCGTACAGCCGGCTCGGCACGACGTAGCCCGACAGGCCCCGCGCGAGGCCGACGAAGTGGAGGTTCCCGGCCGCGAGCGACAGCGGCAGCACGTCGCGCTGCTGGTAGGGCAGGAACCTGACCTTGTCGGTCTCGAGCAGCGCGGCGAGCGACTGGATCTCGGCGTGACGCGCCCCGAAGCCGACGATGACGACCGCGAGGTCGTCGAGATCGCGAAGGAAGGTCGTCGCCCGGACGAGCGTGTCCAGGTCCTGGGCATGGCCGACGTTGCCCGAGTGCATGACGACGAACTTCCCGGCCAGCTTCTGCTCGCGCTTCCAGTCGTTCTCGTGGTCGCGAGGCGTGATCGAGTCGGTGTCGATCCAGTTCGGGATCACGCGCAGGCGCTCGCCCGGCGCGCCCTTCGCCTCCAGGCGCCGCCGCATCGTCTCGCCGATCGCGACGACCCGGTCGGCGCGCTTCAGGTAGAGGCGGACGAGCTGGCGCAGGACGCCGACGAGGACGGGGTTCTCGAGCCGCCGCAGCTTCGTCGCGATCTCGGGGAACACGTCCTCGCTGATCACGAGCAGCGGCACGCCGAAGCGCTTGGAGACGGCGAGGCCGACGTCGCCGATCATCGGCGGGTCGGTCATGCAGAGGACGAGGTCGGGCCTCGGACCGGCGAGGGCGGCCACGAGGGCGCTCCCCAGATAGCTGACGTAGTTGAGGCCCCGCAGCCCGAGCCGTGAGCGCTCGAATGCGGTCGACTGGACGCGGACGATCTCGACGCCGTTCCGCGTCTCGCGGCGCTGCATGAGCTCGTGCCCGTGCAGCATCCCGGTGAGCACGCGGATCTCGTACTCGTCGGCGAGCGCCTCGCAGAGGTCGGTGAGGAGCTGCGCGGTCGCCTCGACACCCGGCCAGTAGTACTGGTTGAGCACGAGGAGACGCGGCCTCTCGGTCGGCGCGGACACGGCTCCAAGGCTAACTTCCAACCGTGAGCGGCGGTTTGCGCATCCTGTTCGCGGCGCCCGCCTGGTGGCCGGCGACCGCGTTCGGAGGGCCCGTGGTCGTGGCGCGGGAGCTGACCTCCCGGCTCGTCGCACGTGGACATTCGGTCGAGGTGCTGACGACGAGCCTCGAGACGCTCGACCGCCCCGGCGCCTGGCACTCGCGGGTCGAGGAGCAGGGCGGCGTGCGCGTCCACTACCTCGCGACACCCGCCCGCTATCGCTGGATGGGGATCACGCCGACCCTGCCGGTCGCGCTCGAGCGGGCAGAGCGCCCGGACGTCGTGCACGTCTTCGGCTTTCGCGACCCGGTGACGACAGTCGCCGCCGCGTGGGCGCGGCTGCGCGGGATCCCGTACGTCTTCGAGCCGCTCGGAATGTTCCGGGCACGGCTGCGGAAGGTGGCGCTCAAGCGCGCGCTCGACTCGACGCTCTACCGCGGCGTCGCCTCGGGCGCGGCGGCGGTGGTGGCTGCCTCGGGCATCGAGCGCGACGACGTCGCCGCGGCCGGCGTCGTGCCGGTGGAGCGGATCCACGTCCGCGGCAACGGCTTCCCCGAGCCGTACGAGGTCCCCGCCGCAAGCCGGGCCGAGCTCGGCATCCCGGAGGGCGCGCCGGTGATCCTCTACGTCGGCCGCATCGCCGCCGGGAAGGGGATCGACCACCTCGTGGCGGCGCTGCAGAAGCTGCCCGAGGCACACCTCGTGCTCGTCGGGCCTGACGACCGCCACGGTGTCGCGGACGGGCTCGGCGGCGACCGCGTCCACGTCGTCGGCCCGACGGAGGGGCCGCCGCTCGCGCTCTACCGGCTCGCGGACGTGTTCGTGCTCCCGTCGGCGGGCGAGAGCTTCGGCATGGTCGCGGCCGAGGCGGCGGCCGCGGGGACACCGGTCGTCGTCACGGACCGCTGCGGCATCGCGGACTTCCTCGGGGACGGAGAGGCGCTCGTCGTCCCCGACGACGGAACCGCGATTCTGGACGCCGTTCGCAGCGTGCTCGCCGACCCCGGTCTCCGTGCGCGGCTCTCGGCCGGAGGCGTGGAGGCGGCGCGGCGCTCGTCCTGGGACGCCGTGACCGATCGGCAGGAGGAGCTCTACCGGCTGGCCGTCGCCTCGCGCACCGCGGCGAGCAGGTTGTCGACGGACGGGCCGTAGCCGAAGCCCTGCACGAGCTCGCGCGACCGGGCTCCCATCGTCTCGCGGACGCCGGGATCGGAGGCGAGCGAGGCAAGCGCGTCGGCTGATGCGTCGACGTCGCCGGCCGGGACGAGCACCCCGTTCTCGCCGTCGCGGAGCAGGTCGTGTGCGGCACCGACGCGGTCCGACAGGACGAGTGGAAGACCGCAGGCGGCGGCCTCGTTCACCACCACACCCCAGGGCTCGTGCGTGGAGAGGAGCGCGAACACGTCGGCGGCCACGTACGTCTCGACGACGGACTCGAGCGGCAGGTCGCCCGTGAACGTCGCGCGGGCGCCGAGCTCGCGCGCGAGCTGCTCGAGGTCGGCGCGCTCAGGGCCGTCGCCGACGACGACTGCGGACAGCCGGGCGACGGCTGCGGCGCGCAGGAGGACGTCGATGCCCTTCTCCGGGGCCAGTCGGGCCACGGTGACGACGGCCACGTCGCCCGGGGACAGGTCGAGGGCGGCGCGGAGCTCGTCCCGGCGCGGGGCGAGCCGGTCGGCCGTGTCGCCGAAGCGCTCGACGTCGATCGTGTTCGCGAAGACCCGCACGCGGTCCGGCGCCGCGCCGAGCGACACGACGGAATCGCGAGCGAGCGAGCCTGTGACGAGCACGCTCGCGGCCCCGCTCACGACCGGCGGCACGACGGTCTCCTTGACCCGACGCCGCCAGCCCGCCTTCGGCCCGGCGTCGTGGCTCTCGACGAGCAGGACGTACGGCACGTGACGGAGGCGGCACCAGGCGACCGCCGCCTGCGACGCGAACGTGCTCCAGCCCGACACGACCACGCAGTCCGGCTCCGTTCGTGCCAGCACGCCGAAGACGCCGGGCGTCACCGGATAGTCGTGGCGAAAGACGTCCCGGAGCCCGGGCAGCGTCACCCCGTCCAGAAACACCGCACGGTGCTTCGGCTCCACCGTCCACGTGCGACCGGCGACGGTGCGCGCCGCGTAGACGACGGTCAGGTCGATCTCCCCGCCGTCTGCCACGCGATCGAGGAGCGGCGACCGGTACGGCGTCGGCTCGGGCGACACGAACGTGACGCGAATCACCGTACGCCCAGCTTCCATGCTGCCTTGCGCACGTTCTCGCGCCAGCGGAGCGGGGCACCCGGATTGCGGCGCAGCTGTCCGCCCCGGAGCACGTGGCTCGCGTCGTGGAGCGTGTACAGACGGCTCTTCCCGCCGGCGAGCTCGAGGTTGCGCGCGGCCTCCTCGCCGTAGTACGCCTCCGACTTCCCGCCCTCGACGTGCGCGTAGTCGTGCCGTTGGTGCGCTGCGAGAACGTCGGCGGTGGCGTCGACGACGATCGCGTCCTGCCGCGCCCGCCAGACGAGCCAGTTGTCGAAGCACGCCCGCCCGATCGCGAACGGCGGCACGTCGGGGTAGAGGTCGGCAGGAAAGACGAAGTAGTCGAGCGCTGCCGCGCCGCGCCGCTCGCCGCGGGCGAGCGCGTCCGCGCGGTCGCGCGGGTCGTCGACGTCGACGCTCTGGCCGACGATCAGGAACCGCTCCGCGTGTCCGGCGACGGTTCGCACCGCGGCGAGCAGGTCGTCGAAGAGGACGATGTCCGCGTTCACGAAGCAGCGGAGCGGATGCCGGGCGACCGCGTCGGCGGCCGCGAACGCAGCGTCCAGGCGCGGCGTCCCGCGCTCGGTGCGCGCGAGGTCGGGGAGCTGCTCGGCGCCGGCCTCGCGGGCCGCCTCGGCGGCACCTTCCTCGTCGCCGAGTACGAGCACCTGCACGTCCGGCGCGAGCGCAATCCAGCTCGCGAGGGCACGACGCTGGATCTCGCCGATCCGGCCCACGAACGGCTTGGGCACCGAGAAGACGGTCAGCACGCCGGGCAGCCTAGCCCGCTCCGGTGCGGGCTCCCCGTCGGGCCGGCCGCGGAGAATCGGCACGAAATTGTCACAGTGGCGTGCGGCCGGGCGTGGTATTTCCCATCCCTAACCCCCTCCCACCCGGGGCGAGGAACGGGGTTCGCCGCCGCAACGGCCTCCGCCGCTGCCGGCCAGGACTTCGGCGTACAGCTCGAGATACGCGTCGGCCTGACGGTCGAGCGAGAACCTCGTCCGCGCGTCCTCGGCCGCCGCGGCACTCATCCGCTCACGCCGGGACGGATCGGCGAGCAGCGACTCGATCGCCGACGCGAGTCCGGCCGGGTCGGCGGGATCGACGAGCACGCCCGTCTCCTCACGCACCTGCTCCGGGATCCCACCCACGCGACTTGCGACGACCGGCGTGCCGCACGCGAGCGCCTCGAGCACGCTGCTCGGGAACGTGTCCGCCCGGGACGGATGGACGTACAGGTCGGCGGCCTGCAGCCAGCGCGCGACACCCGCCGGCGGAACCTCGCCGGCCGACCTGATCGTCGCACGCCCGGCCTGCTCCTCTCCCGACGCGGGATCGCCGAGAGCCGCCGCGACGACGGACACCTGCAGCCGGGCGAGCGCCGTGCGCAACGTCGGGAAGTCCTTGAACTCGTTCGCGCGCCCGCCCTGGGCGGCGAAGACGACGAGCATCGCGTCGTCGTCGACGCCGAGCCCCCGCCGCGCCGCCGCTCGATCGCCGGGCCCGAACACGTCCAGGTCGACGCCGTTCGGGATCACCTGGCGGCGCATGGCCGCGGGCGCGAGGATCGACCGCTCGACCATGTCCATCAGCCAGCGCGACGGGGTCACGACCGCGAGGCTCAGCCCCTCGTAGATCGCGCGCTTCCTCGCCAGGTTGAACGCCGTTCCGTCCCGGTGGAGCGCCGGATACGTGTCGAGGTGCGGACAGTTGCCGCAGCCGCGCAGCCAACCGTCGGAGTCGAGCGGGTGCGCGCAGTGGCCGGTGAGGAGCCAGGCGTCGTGCAGCGTCGCGACGAGCGGCCCGCGCCGTGCGAGCGCAGGGAGCGTGCGCAGGTCGAAATAGCCGCCGTGGAGGTTGTGGACGTGGACGACGTCGGGCGGCGACGGCACCAACTCGAGCAGGCGTCGCGAGGAAGGGAAGTGGAAGTCCTCGTGGCCGCGCAGCACGTCGACGAGCACGCCTGGGTGGATCAGCGCTCGCTGCCGCAGCGACCCGGCGCCGCCGATCTCGATCACGCCGTCCTCGGACGTCCGCCGGTAGCCGACTGCGAGCCGAGCCTCGTGGCCACGCGTCCGCAGCGCGCGGTGGAGCGAGAGTGCGATTGCCTCCGCGCCGCCGCCGCGGTCGGCGGTCGATACCTGCAGGATCTTCACGGCCGCGCCCAGCCCGCGAGCTGTCGTGCCGACTCCCGCACCCGGCCGTGCCGGGCCGCGCGCTTGAGCAGCAGCAGCCTCGCCCGGCGCGCGAGCGACCGGCGCGACGGCGCTCCTGGAACCGCCGCAGCCGTGTCGAGCAGCACCTCGGCCTCGTCGTCCCGCCCGACCCGCCGCAACGTGGCCGCCCATTGCACCGCGTCCGCGACGACGTCGCGGTCGATCTCCTCCCGGGAGACACCGAGCCGCGCGGCCACGTCCGGGTCGAGACGCTCGACGCCGTCGAGCGGATCGGACCGGCCCGCCCGGCGCTCCCGCGCCGCGGCGCGCACGCAGAGCGCGCCGAGCGCCTGCCGCTCGAGCTTCGTGACCGAGAACTGGCCGGGATGGAAGCGGTAGCGGATCACGGGCTCCGAAAGCGCGGCGATGCCGTGGCGCTCCTCGACGCGAAGCCAGAGGTCGTAGTCCTCGGACTGGTCGAGCCGGTAGCCGCCGAGCGCGCGGAACGCGTCGGCGCGCATCGCCACCGTGCCGTGCACGATTGCATTCCGCTCGGAGAGGTCGAGCGCCGGCTGCCCCGGCTCGCGGTCGAACTCGCGCCCGTCCTCGTCGACGAGCACGATGCCTCCCCCGAGCACGGCCACCTCCGGCTGCGCTTCGAGAAAGGCGACCTGGCGCACGAGCCGATCGGCGAGCGCGACGTCGTCGGCGTCCATCCGCGCGATCACGGGCGCACGGGCGAGCGCGCAGCCGGCGTTGAGCGCAGCCGCCAACCCGCCCGGCGCCTGCGTCAGCACCCGCACCCGAGCGTCGCGACGGGCAAGCTCGGCGAGCAACGCCGGCGTCGAGTCGGTCGAGCCGTCGTCGACGACGATCAGCTCCAGGTCGGCGAGCGTCTGCCCGAGGACGCTCTCCACGGCTTCGACGACGAAGCGCTCACCGTCCCGCACCGGCATGACGACGCTCACCCTCACAGGCTCAGCAGCGCCCCGAACAGCTCGCGGTGGCGCTCGACCCACGGCGCCAAGTCGAAGCGCTCGGCCCGGGCGCGGGCCTCCCCGCGCAGATCGGCGAGCCGCTCGAGAACTTGCTCGATCGCCGCGGCGAGCAGTTCGGGCGCCGGCGGCACATCGCGCTCCCAGGTCGTGTCCGAGCCGATCCCGATGCCTGCGTCCCCGACCAGCTCGGGAGTGCCGCCGCTCTCCGAGTGGACGACCGGCAAGCCCGAGGCGAGCGCCTCGAGCACGACGTTGGGGCAGGGATCGTTCACCTTCGGATGCAGCAGCAGATGCGCGCGCCGGTAGATGGAGGGCGCCTCGCGCTGCGCATATCGCCCCGTGAAGAGGACACGCGCCGAAAGGCCGAGCTCGTCGGCGAGATGCCGGCCGCTGTCGAAGACGGTGCCGGTCACGAGCAGCCGCGCGTCCGGCAGCAGCGCGAGCGTGCGCAGCGCTGTCTCGAGCCGGTACAAGGCGGTCTGGTCGCCTGCGAGCAGGAGGACGGGCCCGCCGGGCGGCGGCTCGGGCGCCGGCGTGAAGACGGTCGTGTCGACGGCGTTGTGCAGGATCTCCCAGCCTGCACGAGCCTCGCCGAGATAGCGGTCGGCGGCGAGCTTGCAGAACGCGCTCTGGTAGACGACGTGCGTGGCGCGCTCGACGACCCTGCGGAGCCGCACGTTCATCTCGTCCGTCCGCTCGCCGGCCCAGCCGGGGTAGGCGACGCCGTTCTGGTTGACGACCAGCGGCGCCGCGCGGCGCTCGGCGAGCCGGATCACGTCCTGCTCGTCGGCCGGGAGCGAGCTCGAGCCGAGGTAGAGGAGGTTGAAGTCGCGCGTCCGGTTCGGGAAGACCGCCTGCAGCCGCTGGAACTTCACCATCCCGCCCTCGACCGGATCGCCCGGGGCCGGCAGGCGCCGGTGGCCGTAGAAGACGGCGATCTCGCCGCGGGCCGGCCGGGAGAGGCCAATCGCCGCCCGCGTCAGCCGTCTCATCGCTGCTCCATCGCCACGAATCCGGTGAGCAGCTCGCGCCAGCGCGGGCGGAGCGCATCCCACGAGCACGCCTCCGCCGTCTCGCGCGCGGCGGCGGCGACCCGGTCAAGCTCGGCGGCGGACGCGCCCGCGACGTGGGCCGCGGCGGCGGCGAGCCCTTCGGCGTCCTCGACGTCGCAGAGCCAGCCGTTCTCGCCGTCGCGGACGAGGTCGGCCGCCTGCCCGACGCGCGTCGTCACGAGCGGCACCCCGGTCGCCATCGACTCCAGCACCGCCTTGGGGCCGCCCTCGTCGCGCGAGGTGACGAGGCAGACGTCGATCGCGCGGTACGCGCGAGCGACGGCATCGAGGTCGGGCAGGAGCACGTGGTTGTACGGGACACCGAGCCGCTCGAGCCCGGCGGCGACGTAGCCCCGCGCAGGCCCGGTGAGCAGAACGCACAGCTCCGGCACCTCGCGCGCGAGCCGCCCGGCAACGTCGAGGAGCACGTCCGGCCCCTTGATCAGCTTCGGCTCGAGTCCGTCGCTCCAGCCGACGCCGTCCTTCTGAAACGAGCCGACGACGAACGCCGAACCGGGTAGCCCAAGCTCCCGCCTCGCGTCCTCACGCGTTGCGTCGTCGCGCGGCTGGAAGCGCACGGGATCGACGCCGATCGGGATCCTGAACACCTTCCCGGGCGCGATCCCGGTTCCGAGCACGAGCTCCTCCATCGCCCGATTCGAGACCTGCACGCGGTCGAGCTCCTCGTGGCGGCGCTTCACCGTCTCGTAGCAGGTGTCGAAGTCGGGCATGCCCGGCGTGCCAGGCCGACCGTGGAGGTAGGCGACGCCGAGCCGGTTGCCGTTCCGCTCGAACGGAAGGCCGATCAGCGTGAACTGGCTCGTGTGGAAGACGGACTGGTTGCGGACGCGGGCGATCCAGCGCTCGGGGCCGACGCGGACGCCCAGGCTCTGCGCGAGCCGTGTGACTTCCGCCGCATCGTCGGCAATCGCCCATTCGTTGCCGTCCCCTGCCACGAACAGTCGCGAGTGTGCGGGCCAGGCCTGCGTCCGCACGCCGATCGCGAGCCCGCGGAGCGGTGCGCCGAGGCGCCGCATGGGTGTGGTTGCCGCCACGGTGGAATAGTGTCGTGGCCATCGGTTAACAATTGCGGAGTGAGGCATCTGGCTCTCGCCATCAGCGACCAGGAGCGGTCGCGCCGCTTCTACGAGACGTACTTCGGCTTCGCCGCGAAGCCCGCTCGGCGCTACGACGGAGGCGTGCTGATGCTCTACGACGCCGCCGGCTTCTCGCTCGCGCTCGGGCCGACCGACGAGCCGATCAGCGTGCCGGCCTTCCTTCATTTCGGCGTCCGTATGCCACGCCCCGAGGCCGTCCGCGCCTTCCGCGACCGGCTCGCCGCCGACGGAGTCCCGATCGTCGAGGAGTGGGACGAGCCCGGGTACGTCAGCGTGAAGTGCAGCGACCCCGACGGCTACGTGGTCGAGGCGTCCTGGGAGCCGGAGCTCCCGGGCCTCTAGCCTCTAGGCTGCGGTCTGATGCGAGTCCGCCGGCGCCCGGATCGCTCCGCCCCCGTCGTGGGTCGGATCGCGTTCAACATGCGGCCCGTCGAGCATCCGTGGGGAGGCGGCAACTGGTGGCTGGCCCAGGTCCTCCGGCATCTGAGCGAGACCGGTTACGACGTCCGCTTCGATCTCGACGGACCGGCGGATGTTGCCGTCGTCGTCGACCCGCGCGTCGGGGGGAACGTCACCTTCGGCTCCGAGGAGCTCGCCCGGTACAAGCGACAGCACCCCGGGGCGGTCTGCCTGCACCGTGTCAACGAGTGCGACCTGCGCAAGGGGACGAGCGAGATCGACGGACTGCTGGCGGAGGTGAACCGGCTCGCCGACCACACCGTCTTCATCTCCGAGTGGCTCCGGGATCACCATGCCGAGCGCTGGTTCGACCGATCGCGGCCCCACTCCGTGATCCACAACGGCGCCGACCCGGCGATCTTCCATCCGGTCGGCAGCGCGGAGCTCGGCGAGACGATGCGTCTCGTGACGCACCACTGGTCGGACAACCCGCTGAAGGGCTTCGACGTCTACCAGGAGGTCGATCGGCTGATCGCCGCGGGCGACCTTCCGAACGTCGAGTTGTGGGTGATCGGGCGCTGGCCGTCGGCCTGCGAGTGGCGAGCCGCCCGGACGTTTCCTCCGGCGACGGGGGCCGAGCTCGGCGACCTGCTTCGACAGGGTCACGTCTACCTCACCGCCTCTCGGTGGGAGCCGGGCGGGATGCACCATGTCGAGGGGGCCCAGTGCGGGCTGCCCGTGCTCTACCACGAGGACGGCGGCGGGATCGTCGAGCTGGCGAGCCGGTACGGGATCGGCTATCGGGACGACGTCGTCACGGCGATCGCCGATATGCGGGCGCGATACCCCGAGCTGCGACGGCGCGCGCTCGAACAAGCACCCGCGGGCGACGTGATGTGCACCGCCTACCGCCGGCTGATCCAGACCCTGCTCGTGGCGCGCCCGGAACAGCCGTCGGACGAGCTCCCGACCGGGCTCAGGTCAACGCGTACCGGATGACCGGGTCGAGTTGCTTCAGGTCGGTGCCTCGCGGCAGCGTGTAGTTCCGCTCGGTCAGCGACGCGAGCGACGCAGGCGAGCAGAAGGTAACCGCGGCGAGGACCCGCGGGGCGGACTCCGCGAAGCCGCCGCGGTGCAATCCGCTCGTGTTGCAGAGGATGAGCGTGCCCCTCGGCGCCGTGAAGGTGCGCACGTCCTCCGCGGAGACGAACTTGGCGAGCTCCTTGTCCGAGACCCTGCCGACGGCCATCGGCGCCCAGGGATGGATCCCGGCGTGAGGGCCGCCGGGCTGGCTCCCGGGCACGTATTCGAACGGCCCCGATCGCTCGTCCACGTCGCTCAGGTACAGGAACGCCTTCAGGAGGTGACTGTCGTTGAAGTCGCGGTGCCAGATCTGCGACGCCTTGCGCTCGGCATCCTCCCCGACGGGTAGCGAGTACCACAGGTCGACGTACTCGAGCTTCGACCAGAGTTGGAGGTACGAGCTCGCGATGTCGATCAGTCGCCGTGAGATACAGGCGGAGAGCCAGGGATTGTCGAGCGGGACGACGCTCTGCACGTCGTACTTCCGGACGAGGAACTCCTTGCCCTCCCGGCGCATGAGCTCGCCCTCGTCGCCCGTCAACGCCTTCTCGGTCGCCGCGATGAACTCGGCCGCCTCCGTCTGGATCGCCTGCCAGGCCTCGGTGGAGAAGAGCTCCGTGACGCTCAGGGTCGAGTAGCCCACCTCGTCGAGCTCCTGGATCACCCGCCGTTGCGTCTCGTCGAGGGACGGCCGGTTGCCGGCGTACAGCGCCCGCGCCCGCCGGTTGGACAGGATCCGGTCGTGGATCTTGTACGTCGTGGCGACGCCGCGGCGGTGAAGATGGCTCGCGCGTCCCTGCCACCGGTCGGGAGTGATCGTCACGATGCCCGTCCTCGAGCGGTGCACGGGGGCAACCCTATACGAGCCGCCGCGACGCTCCGCGGCACCTCTCAGGCGCGAAGCCTTCCTTCTCGCGTCAGGCGGCGCGCGACCCGCACGGCCCGCGAGCCGGTGTGGGCGACGGTGCTCGGGAGCCCGTAGACGATCCTGTCCGTCGGCCGGAACAGGCGCCCGACCGTGACCTCGCGGTCGAAACCGCGACTCTCCCTGAGGAGCTGCACGGAGGGAGCGGTGTCGGAGCGGACGCGCAGGTACTCGGGCGGCAGCTCCGGATAGTGGTAGACGACGACGTCCGGGAGCCTGGTGCAGAGCACGCCCCGCCCCTTGAGCGCCAGGAACAGCTCGACGTGCTCGCCGGCGACCTTGAGCCGGGAATCCCACGGCTCGTCGCCGAGCACCTCCGTGGGGGCGACGAAGAACTGGTGGACGATGTCGAAGACGGGCAGGCCGTCCACCGTCCCTCTCGTGGCTCCGAGCCGATGCACGAGAACGCCGTCGACGACGTCGAGTGTGCCCTCGTACCGGCGGTAGCCCCGGCGGATCGACCTCCACGGCTCGTGATCCATCCACATGCACGAGACCAGGTCGAACTGCGTTGTCACGACGGTGCGGAGCATCTTCGAGAGGTCCGTCTTGCGCCCGAACACCATGTCGTCGTCGCAGACGAGGACGTAGTCGGTCTCGACCTGCCGGAGGCCGAAGTTGCGCCCCGCCGAGACGCCGAGGGAGTTGAAGGGGAGATGCCAGTAGCCGGTCACGCCCTCGGGAACGGGCTCGAGCGGCGCCTCCGAGTCGTCGACCACGAGGATCGGGATGCTCGGGTAGAACCGCCTGATCGAGGCGACGAGGCGGCGCAGTGCATCGGGTCGCTGGAACGTCTTGACGAGCACGCTGACGTCGCGCTCGACGTTCATCGCGCGGCCTCGAGCTCGTGCAGACCTTCGACCGCGTCGATGCGATCGCTTGCCTCCGTCTCGCGGAGCAGCGCGTCGTTCGGGCGTTCGGCGGGCTTGCGCGTCTCGTGCCAGAGGTGCAGCAAGGTGCTGTGCGGGCCGGGCCAGCCGCCCCGGAGGCCTGCACGCCGCAGCCGGACGGCCATGTCGACGTCCTCGCCGCCCCAGCCGGCGAAGCGCGTGTCGTACCCGTTGACGCGCTCGAAGTCGGCGCGTGAGACGCCGAGCAGGAAGCCGTAGCCGTCCGCGTGCGGCACGAACTCCGGAAGGCCGTCGCGGCCGGGCCGGCGACGGTCGCGCGCGGTCAGTGCGCGGAGCGGCTCGACGTGCTCGTAGTGCAGCGCCCAGTGCGGGAACGACCAGCGTTGGATCGGGATGCGGTCGGCGAGGACCCGCCGGGTCAGCTCGGCGTCGAGCAGGAGCCGCTTGCCGGCCACGAACCAGCCGTCGATCGCGCTTCGACGCAGCTCCCGGACGAAGTGGCGGCGAGGCACGACGTCGCCGTCGACGAACACGAGGTAGTCGCCGGCGGCCTCTCGCGCGCCGAGGTTGCGCACGCGCGCGAGCCGGTAGCCCTCGTCCTCCTGGCGCACGTGCCTTAGCGGTAGATGTGGCGAACAGGCGCGAACGAGCTCGGTGGTCGCCGGCCCGGATCCGTCGTCGGCGACGACGATGTCGAAGTCCCGGTCGGACTGCGCCTCGAGCCCGCGGAGCACCGCCTCGAGCGCCTCCGGCCACTCGTAGGTAGCGACGACGACGGAGAGGGTCAGGTCAGAAACGGGGCGGCATCCTTCGTCACGAGCGGTCCACGCCGGTACTTCTCGAGCTTCCACGAGTCACCCGACGGGCTCGCGCCGCCGCGGAGCGCACGGGCGATCCGGCCGCGCAGGTCCCGCCGCTGCGTGCTCGCCTCCCCGATGTTCAGCCGCACGTGCTCACCCTGGAGCGGATCGCGGCTCGAGCGCCGGACGAAGCAGGCATGCAGGCACCGGAACGGGCTCTCCTCCCAGTCGTGCTCCTCGCCGAGCAGAGCCGTCGACTCCCAGTGCCACCCCGGCCGGAAGACCGGGTTGCCCTCGTGGAGCCGCTCCCGCTCGACCCCGTCCCACGACTCGAGCACGGCGAAGTTGAACAGCTTTGGGCCCGAGCGCGCGGGCGGCGAGAGGTACCCGGTCGCAGTCATGGCCTGCTCGTCGATCTCGACGCAGTGGAGCATCGACGGGAAGAGCCTGAACGCGCCGCCGTAACGGCCGGCCTCGAGCGCCGGACGCAACCGGCCCAGCCCCTCGGGGTCGAACATCTCGTCGCCGTCCGCGCTCAGGACCCACGTGTCGGTGCCCACGTACGGCAGGACGAGGTCGTGCGAGCGCGCGGCATGGGAGATCCGGACCGCCTCGACGTTCTCCAGTTCGGTCGCGAGGCCGGAGACGATCTCCCACGTGCGATCCGTGGACGCATGGTCGGCGACGTGGACACGATCGCAGAACCCCGCGACGTTGCGGATCACGCGCTCGGCGTGGAGGTCCTCGTCGTGGAGGAGGACGACCCCGACTACGCGCACGCCACGGGCTCGGCCGGGCTCACCGGCTCATGGGAATCGCGAACAGCCGGCGGGCGGAGATCCCCGCGAGCAGGTCCTCACCCTGCTTCCGGGCCCGGACGAAGATGGCCACGCTTCTCTGGTTGCGGCCGAGCGGGAACCCGGCCAGCGTCTCGAAGGTCAGGGTGACGTACCCCGTCGCTCCCGTCGCCTGCTCGGCCGGCGTCGACAGCTGGCCGAACGGCACGGCGGTCGCATAGACGAGCGCGCCCTGGACGGACCGGCCGCACGTGTCGGAGACGTGGTAGCGGACGGTGGCGCTCTGCCCCGAGCTTCGGGCCAGCACGGACTGCGTCGACTGCCGGTCGACCACGAGCCGCTGTGGCAACGTGACGGCGGTCACCTGCACCGTGCCACGGGTCGACGGACAGCCGGGCTTCGTCGACGCGGGCGGCGAAGGAGGCGGAGGCGGAGGTGTCGCCGCACCGCCGGGGACGACCGCAGTCTGGGCAGACGACACCTGGGTGGTACCGGCCGGATCTGTCGCGCTCACGCGGAAGCGGAGCGTGGAGCCCATGTCCGCGGCGGCGACGACGTCCGTGGTGCTGCCCGTGGCTCCAAACGTCGCGCAGTTGCTCCCCGCAGCGTCGCAGCGGAGCCAGTCGTATGCGAAGTCGGTCAGATATTCGCTTGCCCACGACCCCTTGCTTCCGGTGAGCGTCTGCCCGACCTGGGCCGTTCCCGTGACGGTCGGCAAACCGGTGTTCGTCGGTCCCGAGCCCGTGCCGGTGACGACGGCGGTCGCGTTCGACGTACCCGTGCCCTTCCCGCCGCTGCTGTCGAACGCCTTGACCTGGAGGCGGATCGTGAAGCCGACGTCGGCCGAGGTGAGGGTGTACGTGTTGTCCGGCCCGTCGACGATCCCGTCGCAGTTTCCGGCGCCCTGGCCGCCGTCCGGCGGGCAGCGGCGCCAGTTGTACTTGAAGCTGATCGGATTCCCGGTCCACTCGCCGGTCGTGCCGCTGAGCGTGTCGCCCACTGCGGTCGATCCGGAGATCTTCGGCTCCACCGTGTTCACCGGCCCTTGTGTCCGGGCCGACCCCAGGGCGGGCACGAGCAGGGCGACCGTGACCGCGACGAGCGCGACCGTCGGGAGCCAGATCCGTACGCGGCTTCGGCGAATGCGGTTGAGCTGTGCCGTCATCGTGAACCTCCGAGGATTCGAGTGTCGACCCCGGCCACTGGCTCGAACGGGCCTTCACGGGGTTGCCGGCAGCCAACCAGGGTAGCGGCGCGCCCGAAACGATGCCTGGATCAGACCATCCAGCCGTACGCGGCCAGGTCGAGGCCGGTCAACTCCGCCGTGCGGCGGTTGCTGTCCACGTAGCGCTCGCCGACGACCTCTTCCACCGCACGACGCAACTTCGCCTCCTCTCGCTCGACGGTCTGCCGTGGGGCCAGGTTGAGCCGGTCGATCCGTTTCCCGAGCCGCCAGAAGACCGGGGAGGAGAGCGGCGGGGCCGGGTTGAGGTCGGAGCAGACTCCGATGCCGTTCAGCATCCGGCGCGCTGCGATCGCAGTCGCCGGCGGTCCCGGGTTGGTCTTCCGATCGAACGGCAGCAAGTCGAGAGCCTCCTCGCTCAACGGCTTCCCGGCGAAGCGGGCGATCTCGGCGACGAAGGTACGCGGATCTGCGACGAACTGCTCGTACGTGAGCGCCAGCACGGCCTCCGGCCCGAACAGGCTCCGGTAGTAGACGAGCAGGTGGTCGTACTCGAAGTGCCGGAAGTCGAACCACGGGATGCGCATGCTCCTGGACGTCGGCGGCGTCATGAACTTCGTCGGCGACAGGGCTCCGCCCTCGCGCACGTACTGCTTGTACGTCGAGACGATCATGCTCCGCTGCTCGCGGACGACCATCAGCACCCTCGATCCGGGAAAGACCGAGACGAGGCGGTCGGCGATCTCCTTGCTGTCGTACCCACCCGAGAACGGGTTGCCCGAGAAGCGCTCGAACGAGACGACGGGAGCGAGGCCCTCCGCTTCGAGGCGTTCGAGGAGCGGCGAGAACTCGGCGCGGCTCGCCTCGGCGTCGAACTCGAGCGGCCGGGCGCCGACGAGGCGCCGCACGGGATGGTCAGGGCCGGACTTGTCGACCCAGCCGAATCCCGTCCGCGGGTTGCCGAAGAACACGAAGCGCAGCCAGCGGCTGCCGGTCTTGTGGTACCCGACGTGGACGAGGGGCGGCGACGTCATCGACGTTCGGACGTCCACTCGAGCAAGGGGCGCACCGCGCCACGGAACTGTCCGGCGAACGCCCCTTTCGACGTGTCGCCCAGGCCCGGGTCGTAGACGTGGAAGGCGACGGCGTCGGTAGCGCGGGCCTGGTGCACGAGCTTGTTCGAGCCGATCGCCCCGAGGCTGGAGACGCCGGGCTCGACCGTGTACAGGCCCTCGTTGAGGAGATTGCCCGGAATCCAGGCGGTGGCGACGTAGTCACCGGTACGGAGCGGCTCCTTCCAGAGCGGGCTCGTATCGACCGTGTTGAAGGCGTTGTTGCCCTCGCGGTCCGTGACCTTGATCTTCGGGAAGACCGCGACGTCGTCGCGCAGCAGCGTGAAGCTGATCTCGATCCCGACCGGCCGCCGGATGTCAACGCTGTCCACCAGCTGCCCCTTCTCGTCGACGACACGGACCTCGCGCAACCGCACCCGCTTGCCCCCCGGAGCGGTGGCGAGGTCGGGCCAGGCGCGCTGCGAGCCTGCCCCGCCCTCGGCCTGGAGGTAATGCGCCACGACCTGGTCGCTCGGCCCGTCCTGGACGACCCTGCCCTCGCGGAGCAGGATCGCGCGATCGCACAGGCGGGCGAGCACCTGCATCTGGTGTGAGACGAACAGCACGGTGCGCCCGTGACGCGAGAGCTCCTCCATCCGTCCGAGACAGCGGCGCTGGAACTCGGCGTCCCCCACGGCGAGGACCTCGTCGACCAGCAGGATCTCCGGCTCGAGGTGAGCTGCGACGGAGAAGGCCAGCCTGACGTACATCCCGCTCGAGTAGCGCTTGACGGGGGTGTCGATGAACTTCGCGACCCCGGAGAACTCGACGATGTCGGGAAGCTTCCTGTTGATCTCGCGGCGCGTCATGCCCAGGATCGCGCCGTTCAGGTACACGTTCTCGCGACCGGTCAGCTCACCGTGGAACCCGGTGCCGACCTCGAGCAGGCTGCCCACCCGCCCGCGGATCTCGGCGCTGCCGCGCGTCGGCGTGGTGATGCGGGTCAGGATCTTGAGCAGCGTCGACTTCCCGGCTCCGTTCGGCCCGATCACGCCCAGCACCTCGCCCTGCTCGACGGTGAAGGAGACGTCGTCGAGCGCCCAGATCTCCTCGGCGGTCGGCAGGTGCTCTCGCTTGAGGACCCTGCTGGCACCGTGCGCGATCGTGTCGCGCAGGGTGTCGTAGCCGTGCTGAAGCTGCCCGAGGCGATAGCGCTTCGAGAGCCCCGTGGCCTCGATCACGATCGGCGGCATCCTCGGCGTCCCTTCTAGATCGTGTCCGCGAAGCGGGGCTCGGAGCGCCGGAAGAAGATCACGCCGAACGCGAGGAAGCCGCAGGCCGAGAGCACGCTGAGCAGGATCAGGAGCGGGGACGGCGGCGGTGTCCCGAGTAAGGCCCAGCGGAAGCCCGTGATGACGCCGCTCATCGGGTTGAGCGACAGGATCAGCCGCTCCCAGGGCTGGTGCAGGGCCTTGATCGGGTAGATCACCGGCGACAGGAAGAGCCAGATCTGGATGATGAAGGGGATCGCGTACGGCACGTCTCGATAGCGGACGTTGATGACCGCGAAGATCAGGCCGACGCCGAGCGCGGTCGCGGCGGCGAGCACCATGAACACGGGCGCGAGCAGCACGTGGGGCCCGACCGAGAGGCTGTAGTACGCCATCAGCCCGAACAGGACAGAGGACGCAAGCACGAAGTCGACCGCCGGCACGGTGATCGCGGCGATCGGGAGCAGGATGCGCGGGAAGTAGATCTTGGTCACGAGCGTCGAGTTCATCGCCAGGCTTCCGCTGGCGGCGCCGAGCGCGGTCGCGAAGTACGTCCAGGGGAGGATTCCCGAGTACGAGAACACGGGATACGGCAGGCCCTGGGAGGGCACCTTCGCGAACGTGCCGAAGATGAAGGTGAAGACGATCATCGTCATCACCGGCTGGATGATCGCCCAGGCGACCCCGATCAACGACTGCTTGTAGCGAACCTTCAGATCGCGCCAGGCGAAGGTGGCCGCGAGCTCACGGTACTGCCACAGCTCCCGCAGCTCGATGTGCGGAACCTTGCCCGCAGGGCGGATCCGGGTGATCCGGCTGGAAAGCTCCGGGAGCTCGTCCTCGTCGCCGGGCAGCGTGTCGTTCGGCCTCGTCTGTTCGGCCAGGCTCATCGCGTCGATGCTAGTCGATCCCCTCCTCGGCGCCGTCTGCCGTCTCGAGATGCAAACGGTCCGCTGACGCTTCTCTAACGTCTCGTGGCCGGAGAGCCAGCGCCTTTGCGATCTTGCCTGCATAGGCGGGGATTGCGAACTCCTTCCGGAAGCGCTCTCGACCGCGCTCTGCGAGCCGCGCCCGGAGCGCGGCGTCCTCGCGAAGACGCCGCAGCGCGTCTGCGAGCGCGCCGTCGTCACCTTCCGGGACGAGCACGCCCGCGTCGCCCATCGCGTCCGGCAGGCCGCCGCTCGCCGACGCGACGACCGGAATGCCCATCACCAGTCCGTCCAGGAGCGTGCCGCCGAGCTGCTCCTTCCAGCGTGGGGTGCTCAGCGAGGGGACCGCGAGACAGTGGACGGCGGCGTAGAAGCCCCAGAGAGCGTCCTTCGGGAGCAGCCCCGCGGAATGGACGCGGTCGGGAAGCGCCTCGATCACGAGGCCGAGGTCGGGGCCGTCCCCTGCGACGGCGAGCTTGAACTCGTGCGGAAGCGCCTCGAGCGCACGGACGAGCACGCGCCAGCCCTTCTCCTCCACGATGCGGCCGGCGAATCCGACGACGAAGTCGTCGGCGCCGAACGGGAGCGGCAGAGGCTCGACGCGCGCCGGCGGTCCGAGCCCACCGGCGACGAGGGTCGACGCGCGGACGGACGCGGGCATCCCTGCGGCCCGGATCCCCTCGATCGACGGGGAGGCGACGGCGATCAGCTCGTCGAGACGAGGCCAGAGCGCTTCCCGCGCGAAGCGGGTGACCCTGCTCGCGGGAGCGGGGAAGATGTTCTCGCACACCGACGCCACGATCCGCGGACGGCGGCGAAGCCGGTAGAGCGCGAGCAACTCGAGCAGGAACGGGTCGATCGGCTCCTCCTGCACCCAGACCACGTCGGGCCCGACGTCGCGAACCTGCCGCGCCAGCCAGAGGACACGCTCGCGTCTCGACCCGGCCGGCATGCGCCGCACCTCGATCCGGCCGTCCGTCGGCTCGACGGTCCCGTGAGCGGCGTGCACCGTCGGAAGCTCGGGTGCGGGGGCGGCGAGCACCACGGCGCGCACGCGGTAGCGGGCGACGATCTCCTCGAGCGCCAACCAGTGGATGGGGTAGAAGGCGAGCTTGCTGTAGAGGACGAGAGTCGCGTCGCCGGGCGTCATCTCGCGGCGTGAACGCCGAGTCCGTCGACGATCGCGGCGACGACCCGTTCCACGGCCCGACCGTCCACCTCGCCCATGACCTCGCGCGAGACGCGCCTGCGCTCGTCCGAGTACTCGTCCGGGCGTGCGAGTGCGCGCTCGACGGCCGCGAACAGCCCGTCGAAGTCGTCCGCCCGGTAGAGCGCGTCCGAGTCGATCAGCTCGCGGTAGTGCTCGCCGCCGAGGTTGAGGTCGGCCCAGCGCTCCCCGGGCGGGGCACCGGCGTCGAACGTGATGCAGACCGACGGCCGGTCGTTGGCGACACCGTCGAGCAGGATCGTCCCACCGTTTGCGACCACGCAGGCGACTTGCTGGAGCAGCGTGGCGAGGTCGCCGAGATCCGTGTAGCTCGCATCCTGCACCGCCGCCCCGGGGCGGTCGAGTGCAGCGGCGAAGCGCTCCTTGACCTGGCCGTCCCGCGGATGCGGCCGGAACAGGAGCTGGAAGCGTCCGGGGCCGCCGCTCTGCTCCCACCAGTCGACGATCCTGCTCACGTAGTTCGCCTCGTACGGCTGGTTCGTCGGCGTGTTCCCCGCATAGAGGACGACCGGCTGTGCAGGATCGAGACCGAGGGGTTGGAGGAGGGCCGCGTACTCGGCAAACGGCCTCGGCCGGTGGTAGACGTCCGACTGCGGCCAACCCGTGACCACGACCCGTTCCGGGCGAATGCCGTGGAAGCGCTCGAGATCGCTTCGCATGATCTCGTTCTGGACGAGATAGCTGTCGAGCCCCGGCGACAGGACTCCCTTGCCGACCTGGTGATCCCAGCTCGCGACGTTTCCGATCACGGGAATCCCGAGACGACGGGCGGCGAGCATGGGCGGCATCGACGCTCGCGCCTGCAGGTTGGTCACCACCAAGCCGCTGCATTCGGCCCGCATGCGCTCGAGCAAGGCCGACGGCACGTAACGGCGCGTCGGCGAGAAGTACCAGCGCGCCATCGGCTCCTCGAGGAACTGCCAGCGCGGCAGCGGCCCGATGCGGTCGGGATCGAGCAGGAAGTTCCGGTGTCCGGAGACCCAGCGGCCTTCGTGGAAGCCGTGGCGGAAGCTGTGCCGGACGGCGAGCGGGAAGAAGCCGATCCGCTTGTTCAGCTCGATGTCGACCCGCCGGGAGACACGCTCGCGGAACGGCACCTCGACCGGCATGAGGTCGTCCTTCGTCAGCATCGGCATGCCTTGCACGCGGTCGAGCCACGGGCGGACGTGCTTCTCGTCGACGAGCCACACGGCCGTCAGACGGTCGTCCAACGCTTGCTTGAGGGCGTCGACGATGCCGCAGTCGAAGAAGATGCGGTTCGGGAGCGGGTCGACGAGCAGGAGCCAGACTCGGGGCTGCTGGCCACCTTCTCGCTCCCCGTTGGTCTGCTCGACGTCCATGACAGGGATCGTCTGAGTCATCGGTCCGGCGACCCATCGTAGAGAATCGCCAGGCCATGACCCTCGGAACGCTCGTCCTCGGGTCGGCGCTGCTCCTGGTAGCCGCCGGCCCGCTCACCTCGTGCCTGGGTCTCCGCGGCGCGACCGACTTCGTGCTCGCGTTCTACCTCGTCGCCTTCTCGCTCGTCGTCGTGATCGAGCTGGTGTTGTCGCCGGGACACGATCTGACCGCCACCTGGCTCTCGGGTGCGCTGGCCGTCGTGGCCGCCGTGGCCGGAGGCGTCTGGCTGCTCCGCGGGCGGCCCTCGCCGCCGTCGTTCCGCCCAGCGCTCGCCGCCTGCCGCGAAGCGGCGCGCGACCCGGTCGTCGCGGTCCTCGGCATCGCCGTGCTCGGCGCGCTTGCGTATGTCGCGGCGCTGATCGTCGGGACGGCGCCGAACGACTACGACGCCCTCTGGTACCACCTCGCGCGCGCGGCGTTCTGGAAGCAGCAGCACGCGATCGCCTACATCCCCGGTGCGAACGACGCGCGGCTGAACGGCTTCCCGCCGAACGCCGAGATCGCCCAGTCGTTCACGATGATCCTCGGGAAGACCGAGCGCTTCGCTGGCTTCGTCCAGCTGTCCGCGCTCGTCGCGTCGATGCTCGCGGTCGCGGGCATCGCGCGGCGGATCGGCCTGTCCGTGCGCCAGGCGCTGTTCGGCGCGCTGCTGTTCGCGACGCTGCCGGTCGTCGTCCTCCAGTCGGCGACCGCACTCAACGACCTCGTCTTCGGCGCCTTCCTCCTCTGCTGCGCGTACTTCCTGATCACGTGGACACGGGTATCGCTCGCGCTGTCGGCGCTCGCGCTCGGGCTCGCGATCGGGACGAAGATCACGGCGCTCCTCGCGCTGCCCCTGCTCGCGCTGCTCGGCGCGTTCCTCTATCCGCGGCGCCGCTGGCCGGCACTCGTGCTCGTCGGCGCCGGCGGGATCGTGCTCGGGTGCTACTGGTACGTCCTCAACATCGCCAAGACCGGGCACTTCGACGGCAAGCTCGGAAACGCGACGAACGCGACGACGGTCGAGCACGGCAACACGTACTCGCCGGCCGGGATCGTGGCGCACTTCATGCGGCTCGTCGTCGACGCGGTCGACCCGTCGGGCGCGGTCGGCCGCGACCGGTTCCTCTACCTCGTCGGGGCGGGCGTCGTGCTCTTCTTCGGGGTGCGGGGGCGCAAGCGGTTCGGCTGGGTCTCGATCGCCGTCGCTGTCGCTCTCGCGGCGCTGCCGCTCGCGTTCCGGGCGATCGACCACGAGTTGCTGCACGCCTACCAGAAGCTCTGGGTCGCGCTCGACCGGCACAACCTCGCCTTCCTCGGCTTCGACAAGCACCTGACGCGCGCGAGTCCGTTCCAGTCCTGGTACGGGCCGGCCGGGATCCTGCTCGTGCTCGGCGGCTTCGCACTGGTCTGGATCGCCCTGCGGAAGCACACCGTGCCGCGCGTGGCGGCCGTCCTCGCGCTCGCGCCGCTCGTGTGGCTCGTGCTGCAGGCGATCACGACCTTCTACAGCCTCTGGGACGGCCGCTACGTCGTCTTCGGCGTCGCGCTGGCAGCCACCGTGTGGGGTCTGCTGCTGCCCTATCGGCCGCTCGCCTGGGCGGCGACGGCGATCGGCGTGACCGCGCTCGCACTCGCACTCGTCCACTACGACGAGAAGCCGTCGGGCGTGAACGTGCTCGGCGGCTCGGCACCCACCTCGGTCTGGGACCTGTCACGCGCGCAGGTGCTCGGCACGTTCCTGCACCCCGGCGAACGGAAGGTCGTCGCGGCGCTCGAGCGCAATGCCCGGAAAGGCGACACCATCGCGCTCGCGATCGGTCGCGAGGACGTCAGCTACCCGTACTTCGGGAGTCGGCTGGACCGCAAGGTGGTGTTCAAACCCACGGTTACGCCCGACTGGTATGTCGTCGCGCCCGGCAGACGCGGATTGGCCGCGTACGGAGGTCGGCCCGTGGTGGACGACCACGGCTGGCGGCTTTACCGGATCCGCTGATGCTCCGCGCGACTGCGAGGCGAGTCCTGAACGTCGCTCCCTTCCTCGGGCTCCGGTATCGCTGCCCGTTCTGCCACCTTCGCTTCCGCAAGCTCGAGCCGCGCGGCCGCGACCTGCCCGTCTACGCGGAGCTCGGGATCGTCGGCGGCGGCCTGCGGGAGGCCGAGTGCCCGTGGTGTCGCTCGAACGACCGCGAGCGGCTCCTCTACCTGTTCCTGCAGCGCGACACCGAGCTCCTTCGTACCCCGCTGCGCGTCCTCCACGTCGCGCCAGAGGCCCGACTCCGCCGCGCGATCGCGCGCAGGCAGGAGAGCTACGAGACCACCGACCTGGACATGCCCGGCGTCGACTTCCACTCGGACCTGACCGCGATCGCGAGGCCCGACGCCGCCTACGACGCGATCATCTGCTCGCACGTGCTCGAGCACGTCTCGGACGACCGCGCGGCGATGCGAGAAATGCACCGCGTACTCGCGCCCGGCGGCTGGGCGGTGCTCCAGGTGCCGATCGCAGCGCGCGCAGAGCGCACGGACGAGGAGGAGCCTGGAACGCACCTCCCGCCGGAGGAGCGCGCCCGGCGCTTCGGCGACCCGACACACGTACGGCTGTACGCCGAGGCCGACTACGTCCGGCGGCTCGAGGAGTCCGGCTTCTCCGTCCGCGCGACGAGCGCCGTCGAACTCCTCGGCGAGCGTTCCGTCCGGAGCTACGCGTTGGCGCCAGAGGAGAAGGTCTTCTTCTGCACCGGTGTCACGCAGGCGGAGTGACGGCGCGGCGACGTCGCCCTAGCTCTCCCCGCGCACGCCGAGCGGTCACTTCTGTCAGCGCGCGCACACCGGCCCCGGGAAGCGCGTAGTCGAACCGCTTCGCAGCGCGGCGCGTTGCGGCCGAGACGATCTCAGCGGAACGCTCGTCGATCTCCTGGCGCCAGAGCTCGAGCCCCCCGGACTCGATTCGCCCCGTGGCCCTCCGTTCCGCCCAGGTGGAGTTCGACGTCGCCTCGACGCCGCCGACGGTGGGCGTCAGCAACGAGTCGGCCCAGTCGATACCGACGAAGCCGGCCGTCCGGCGCATCGTGGTCTCGGGCCCGGCGACGAGGTCCTCGTAGCGAAGGACGAGGTATCTGTCCTCGCCCAGCCGGCGCACGTTTCGCTCGGCCGCGTCGAAGGACCGGCGCATGCTCAGGCCGACGTCGACCAGGTCCGTCTCCTGCCCCGTGGCGCGGTCGAGCCGCACGATCGCAGCGGCGACGCTTCTCGGATCGCGCACCAGCTGGACGAACCGGGCGGCGGGGTAGCGCTCGAGGATCGCGTCGAGCTCGTGCTCCTGCCCCGGCGTCTTCTCGACCCAGGCACGCGGCTCGCCGCCCCCTCCCCCGGCCGCGTGGAACGCCACCGCAGCGACCCCGAGGACGTCCCGCTCCGGGTTGCCGACGCCAAGCTCGATCAAGCGCCGGGAGAAGAGCGCGTACGGGTCGGCCGAGAGCTTCCCGGGCTGCCCGAGGGCCCAGAAGGGCGAGATGCCGGAGGGTGAGATCAGCCGGAGCATCCACCAGCGTTGGGCCTCGGCGGCGATCCGGTCCGGCGGAAGTCCACCGAACCGGGGGAGAAAGGTCAGGAAGTGGTTCGACTCCCCGGGAAGCGCCACGAGCTGCGAGTGGCCGTCGAGGAGGTCGAGCAGGAGCGTCGTCCCGGTCTTGCGGTGTCCGACGACGAACACGGGGCTGTCGTAATACCGGGGTAGCTCTCCGGGCTCCGTCGGGCCCTGCTCGGCCGAGGCGAGAAGCCGCTCCGACAGCCCGTCGATCGCGCCCAGCAAGTCGCTCCAGGTCGGCTCGACCCGCCGCGGATAGTCGCGCGCCCGCGCCTCCAGCAACGAATCGATCCGGCGGTATTCGTCGGCCAGCGTGCCTACGTCGCCCATCGGAGCGGGACCTTACTCGCCGCCGACCGGCGTCCCGGCGGCCTAGACTTCGTCGGGTGATGAGCGCGGCGCGAACGCGCCTGAGCCTCGCAGCCGGCCTTCTCGCCCTCTCCGGTCTCGGGCTCGGCCTGGCCACCATTCCGTCGGCGTCGGCATCGGGACGTCGCGTCCACGCGAACCCGATCCAGCGCGAGAACGCCCTTCCGGGCGCCGAGAGCTGGCGGCTGCCGCGGGCTGCGAAGGGCGCGATCGAGGGCTATGCCTCCCGGATCAGCGTCCGCCCGGGAACCGTGCTCGACCTGCACGTCTCGACCGGCTCGGCGACGCGCTACCGCGTCGAGATCTACCGGATCGGCTGGTACGGAGGCAGCGGCGCCCGCCTCGTCGCGTGCCTGCCAACCTGTACGACGGACGAGGCCGGAGCGACACAGCCCGTGCCGCCGTTCGACCCCTCGACCGGATACCTGAACGCCGGCTGGCCGGTCACGGACCGGATCGCGGTCGGGCCCTCCTGGACGAGCGGGTACTACCTCGCCGAACTCGTGCTCACGGAGGGCCCGGACGCCGGGCACGGGAGCTGGGTGCCGTTCATCGTCCGCGAGCCGAGAGCGCAGTCCTCGAACGTCCTCGTCCAGGCAGCCGTCAACACCTGGCAGGCGTACAACAGCTGGGGCGGCCGGAGCCTGTACTTCAACTTCAACGGTGTCGGCGACAACCACGTCTCCTTCGAGCGCCCGTTCGAGGAGGCGTCGATGAAGACGGCGGACGGCCCGGCCACGGACAACGCCAACCTCCCGCAGGTGTCGGAGTTCCCGCTCGTCCGCTTCCTGGAGCGGAACGGCTACGACGTCTCGTACACGACCGACGTCGACACCGATGCCAACCCGGCCGAGCTGCTCCGCCACCGCCTGGCGATCGTCGCGGGCCACGACGAGTACTGGACGAAAGGGATCCGCGACGCCTACGAGCGAGCCCGCGACCTGGGAACGAACCTGGCCTTCGTCGGAGCGAATATCGGCTTCTGGCAGATGCGCTACGAGGACGACCGGCGGACGATCGTCGAGTACCGCAACCCGGGGCCGGATCCGGAGACCGACCCGGCACTGAAGACGGTGCTGTTCAGGGAGCTCACGCCTCCGCGCCCCGAGTGCCGGCTGCTCGGGGTCGAGGGAATCGTCGAGCCCGGGAACCAGAGCATCGGGATCAGGAGCCTGACCGCGAACCCGGCCGCGCTCGGCGACCGGTGGTTCGCCCGGACCGGCTTCACGGCGTCGATCGTCCTCCCCGAGCTGGTCGGGTACGAGTGGGACCTGATCACGCCCGGCTGCACCACGCCGCCGCTGACCGACCTCTTCCACGTCTCCGGCACCCCGAACTACGACGGTGTCCGGTACACGGCCCCTTCGGGTGCGCGCGTGTTCAGCGCCGGCACGCTCAGGTTCAGCTGGGGCCTCGACGACACCACCGGCCGCGGCAGCCCGCAACTGCAGCAGTTCATGCGCAACGCGCTCGACGACCTGACGAGACCAGCGCCGCCCACGTCGGTGCGTGCCGTCCGGACGCGGGCCGGCGTCCGGATCGCCGTCAGCTGGGCCGCCGATCCCCGGGCCCGTGAATTGCTCGTCTATGCCCGCACGGGATCGCAGCCGTTTCAGCCGGCGACACCCGGAGCAAGGCTCGTGTGCAGGACCCGCGGCGCGACCTGTGTGGACTCGCGCGCACCGCGCGGTCGTCCGGTGCGGTACACCGCCGTACTGCGCGACCGCTGGCGATCGTCGATCCCGCTGCTCTCGCGGACTGTTCGCTAGAGCGAGAGCGCGGTCTCGTACGCGGCGAGCGTGGCCTCGACGGCCACCCTTCGCGAGTAGCGCTCCTGGACTCGCTCCCGCGCGTGCGCGCCGAGGCGGGCCCGCAACCCGGCGTCGCCGAGCAGCCGCTCGAGCGCAGCGCGGAGGCCGGCGACGTCACCCGGAGGGACGAGCAAACCCGTCTCTCCGTCGACCACCGCCTCGGAGAGCCCGCCGACTCGCGTTGCCACGACGGGGCGCGCATGCGCCATCGCCTGGCGGGCAACGACGCCGTAGCCCTCGCGGCGCGACGGGCAGACGACCACGGCCGCCCGGTCGAAGTAGCCGGGGAGCTCCGCCGGAGGCACGAAGCCGAGCGTGCCGGGCACCCGGTCGCGGAGCGGCCCGTCGCCGACGACGACGAGCGGCAGGTCGCGCGCGGCCTCGACGAGCTCGAGCACGCCCTTCTCCTCGGACAGCCGGCCGACGAAGAGGACGTGCGGCGGGTCGTCCGGCTCGACGGTCAGGTCAGGGATGTCGATCCCGACCGGGACGACCCGCACCTCGCGTGCGCCGAGCAGCCGCGCCGTCTCCGTCAGCGACTCGGAGACGCAGAGCACCATCCGGGCGCCGCGGACGATCGGCCGGAAGAGCGCAGGTGCGCGGCGGGCGAGCTCCGCGTCGGTGCCGTGCATCGTCAGCAGATACGGCTTGCCGGTCGCGCGCGCCGGCAGGCCCGAAGGAAGCCAGTGCGCGTGGACGAGGTCGGCGCCGGCGCCGGCGCGCCGTGCCGCGCGCACGTACTCCGTCAGGAATGCCGGCAGAAGCAGGGCTTTTCCCGGCGATTGGCGCAGGTTGCCGGCGATCCCGGCGCCGTACGCGATCCCGAAGTGGCGGAACGAGGCCGGCGACACGACCTCGATCTCGACGCCGCGGGCGCGCAGATCGTCGACTGCGTCGCGGATGAACACACCGGCCGGGTCGGACGCGTCCCGCGGATAGGAGGTGGTGAGAACCGCGACCTTCAACGACACGCCGCGGCGATGCGGTCGGCGAGTGAGGCGCCGTCGAGACCGTGAAAGCGAAGCGCCTCGACCGGCGTGCCGCAGGCGGGCCAGCCCTCGACGCCGTACACCGTCACCGGCCGCTGCAGCTCGCGGCGGAGCGCGTCGCCGAGCGCGCCGACCGGCGCGTGGTCCTCGACCACGAACAGATGCTCGAACGGCGCGATCGCCTCTTCGAGCCACAACCCGTCGAAGCGGTTGAGCCAGGGCATGTCGACGACCGCGAGGCTGGTCCCGCGCGCCCGCAGGGTCTCGGCCGCCGTCAGCGTCTCGTGGAGCATCACCGGCCCGTACGCGAGCGCGACGGCGTCGGTGCCGGGCACCAGCACGGTTCCGCGCCCGAAGGCGAGCTCATAGCCCCTCGGCAGCTCGATCCTTCGCGGGGACGGGCCGATCGCGAGCCGGATCGCGACGCTGTCGGCGGCCTCCGCGACGGCCCACTCGACGACGGCCCTCGTCTCCTCCGAGTTCGCCGGCTGCACGATCGTGACGCTCGGCAGCGCGGCCAGCAGGGACACGTCCCGCAGGCTCTGGTGCGACTTGCCCGGGCCGGCCGGGATCAAGCCCGCGTAGTGGAGCGCGTAGACGATCCTCGCGCCCTCGCTGGCGGCGTTGTAGATCTGCTCGTTCGCGCGCGAGGCGAGGAAGGACGCGAACGAGTTGACGACCGGGAGCAGCCCCTGCCGCGCCAGGCCGGCGGCCATCGAGACCATGTCCTGCTCGGCGATACCAACCTCGACGAAGCGCTCGGGGTAGCCGAGCTCGAAGCCCCGGATGCGGCAGTCCGACGCGAGGTCGGCGTCGAGGACGACCAGCTCCGGATGCCGCGCGGCGAGGTCGAGCACCGCGTCGCCGTACGCCTCGGCGACGTACTCTGCCGCCTCCTTCAGCCTCGGCCTCCGCACACCGGCGCCGCTCGCCGGCTCGCCCTCCAGGCTCGTCGCGGGCTCATCCTCGAGCGGCGGGACCGGCTCGAGCGTGAGCTCGCCGAGGCCGTGCGAGGCGAAGCCCTCGCCGATACGCGCGGTCAGCTCGGTGAACGCCCGCTCGAACGTCTCGTCGTCGGGCGCGCCGGCGTGCCAGCGATAGGTGCCGCCGCCCTCCTCGAGCGCGAACGGGTGCTCCATGAACGACACGCCCTTGCCCTTGATCGTCTCCGCGAGCAGCAGCTTCGGGTGGTCGTGGTCGGACTGGAAGTCCTCGAACGCCTCGCGCAACTGGACGTGGTCGTGCCCGTCGCAGACGTCGACGTACCAGCCGAAGCGCCGGACCTTCTCCTCCAGGTCGCCGAGCGCGAGGATCTCCTCGGTCCGCTTGTCGGACTGGAGCTCGTTGCGGTCGACGATCACGATCAGATTGCCCATCTCCTCGTGTGCTCCCGCTTGCAGCGCCTCCCAGTTCTGGCCCTCCTGCAGCTCGCCGTCGCCGACCATCACGACGACGCGTCCGCCGCGGCCGAGAAAGCGCTTCGCCCAGGCCATTCCGCGACCCTTCGAGATGCCCATGCCGAGCGAGCCCGAGTTGGCTTCGATGCCCGGCACACCCACGTCGGGGTGCCCGTCGAGCCCACCGAGCCGCCGCAGCCGCAGCAGCCGGTCGGTCGGGATCACGCCGAGCGAGTGGAGCACCGCGTAGAGGCCGGGCACGTCGTGGCCCTTGGACGAGAAGTAGATGTCGCGATCCGGGTGGTCGAAGCCGACCTGCACCGTCGTCAGCTCCTCCTCGAACAGGTGGACGACGATGTCCATGGCGCTGAAGCTCGACCCGAGATGACCGGAGCCGGCGCGCTTCACGGCCGTCAGCGCGTTCGCGCGGGCCATGTCCCCGAGCAGCGTCAACCGCTCGTCGCGCGGCACGTCGGCGATGCGGACGCGCTCGAACTCGCTGCGCGGGATCAGCGCCAGCCGGGTCACGGCTGCCACGGCTCGACGTCGATCCGCGGGAGCACGGCCTCGCCGGCGGCCAGGAGCGCCTCCGCCCGCGCCCAGTCGTCCTGACGATCGATGCTCAGGCCCTCGTACCCCTCGGTGAAGAACGGCAGCCGGACGCTTCCGCCCAGCGTTCCCTCGCCGACGACCCGCGTCCAGGCGATCTCGAGCGCGCTCGACTGGACGTAGACGGGCGGCAGGGCCTGGAACTGCGCGTCGTGCCAGGGCACGTCGAGCTGCGACTGGTCGAGGAGCGGACGCATGGTCTCTCCGTCGAGCAGCCACATCTTCCCGGGATGCTGCCTCACGGGTTCGATGGCGCGGATCGAGTCGGCCGCCGGGGCGCGCAGGAGCTCGTCGAGCGCTCGACGGACGGTGGCAGGACCGCGGAACGGGCTCGTCGGGCGAATCAGGGCGAAGAGCTCGTAGCGCTCGGGCAGCTCGGCGAGCGTGTGGGACAGCCACTCGATGTCCGGCGAAGTCGAGGTCGCGTACTCCACCGGCCGCAGGAACGGGACGTCCGCCCCGTACCAGCGGGCGATCCCGGCGATGTCCTCCGAGTCGGTCGAGCAGATCACGCGGTCGGCGACGCCGGACCGCTGCGCCGTCGCGATCGCGTAGGCGAGCAGCGGATGGCCGGCGAGCGGGCGGACGTTCTTGCCCGGAACGCGCTCGGAGCCTGCGCGCGCGGGGACGAGGGCTACGAGACTCGGCATGTCACGTCTTCGCCGGGTCGGTGATCAGGTTGACGTACTTCCACTCGGAGTAGACGTCGAGCGCCTCGACGCCCGCCTCGCGCCAGCCGGTGCCGGACTGCTTGACACCGCCGAAGCCCATGTGAGGCTCCGAGCCGTGCGTGCCGCCGTTGACCACGACGACGCCGGCCTGCGCCTCCTCGGCGAAGCGCATCGAACGATGGACACTCGCCGTGTGGATCGCCGCCGTCAGCCCGTACGGCGAGTCGTTGACGAGCGCGAGCGCCTCGTCGAAGCCGCCGACGCGGTAGAGGATCGTGACCGGCCCGAACAGCTCGGCGGAGGACACGTCCGCGTCGGGCGCGACGTCCTCCAGGACGGTTGGCGCGACCCAGAAGCCGGGCCGGTCGACGCGCGTCGCCCCGGCTGCCACGAGGCGCTCGAGCGCGGCCTCGCTGATCACCGGCCCTGCGTCGTAGCCCGCGGCCTCGGCCACGAAGCGGTCGCGAAACTCTTCGTACACCGCGTCGAAGACGACGATCCGGCTCGCGGACGCGCAGCGCTGCCCGGCGTTCGAGAACGCGGAGGCGAGTGCCCAGCGCACCGCGCCGTCGAGGTCGGCGTCGTCGCAGACGACGAGCGCGTTCTTGCCGCCGAGCTCGAGACAGACCTTCGCCAGCCGCCGCGCGGCCGTCTCGTTCACCCACCGGCCCGTCTCCGCCGAGCCCGTGAAGCTGACGAGGTCGACGTCCGGATGCTCGACGAGCGGCGCTCCCGCCTCGGGCCCGAGCCCTTGCACGACGTTGAGCACCCCGTCAGGCAACCCGACCTTGCAGCACAGTGCTGCAAAGTGGTACGCGGAGGCCGGGGTGTGCTCCGAGGGCTTGAGGACGCACGCGTTGCCGCACAGGATCGCCGGGAAGACCTTCCAGGCCACGTTCGGAACCGGCGTGTTGAAGGAGATCAGCAGGCCCGCGACGCCCACCGGCTGCCGCACGGACATGACCGTGCGGTGCTCCATCGACGCGGTCGTCGTCCGCCCGTGGTAGCGCCGCCCCTCGCCGGCCATGAAGAAGCCCATCTCGATCGCCGCGTCGGTCTCGCCCCGCGCGGCGTCGAGCGACTTGCCCGTCTCGGCCGCGACGACCTCCGACAGCTCCTCGCGCTGCTCGTGCAGCGCCAGTGCGATGTCACGGCAGAGGTCGCCGCGCGCGACGACCGTTCGCGCCGCCCACGCCGGTTGCGCGCGCCGCGCCGCCGCGACGGCCGCCGCGATGTCCTCGGCGCCCGACCGCGCCACGCCGCAGAGCAGCTCGCCGTCGGCCGGCCGGTGCTTGTCGAGCCATTCGCCGGATGCCGCCGGCGCGTCCTGTCCGTCGACGTGGTTCGGAACCTGCTCCGGGATCACCAGGCCGACCAGCCGCCGTCGACGACCAGGTTGGCGCCGGTCACGTACGACGAGGCGTCGGAGGCGAGGAAGACGACCGCGCCGAGCGCCTCGCGCGCCTCGGCCATGCGCCCGAGCGGCACGCGCTGCGTGTACGCGTCCAGGAACTCCTGCGGCTGGTCGTCGAACACGCCGGCGAGGGTGAGCGTGTTGACGCGCACGCCGTCCTTCGCCCAGTAGGTTGCGAGGTAGCGCGTCAGGTTCAGGATCGCCGACTTCGAGACCGAGTAGGCGACGGGCTTCGTGAAGCTCTCGCCCTCGCGGCGCCGGAACTCGTAGACGCCCTGTTGAGGCGAGAGCAGCCCGTAGATCGAGGACACGTTCACGATCGACCCCCTGCCCTCCCGGGCCATGGCCGCGCCGACGACCTGGCAGCAGAGCAGCGTGCCCTTCACGTTCACGTCCATGACCCGGTCGAACGACGACTCGGGGTAGGTCTCGAACGGGCCGACCTCCTCGGGCGGCGCGTCCGGCGGCGAGTCGAGCGCCGCGTTGTTGACGAGCAGGTGCGGCACGCCGAGCTCCGCGATCACGCGCTCCGTGGCCGCCTCGATCGAGGCGCGGCTCGTGACGTCGACGGGATCGTCCCCCGCGACGTCGAAGATCGCCACCTTCATGCCCCGCCGGATGAGCCCGTCCACGTAGACGGAGCCGAGCTGTCCGAGCCCGCCCGTGACGACGGCGACCCGGCCGGAGAGGTCGAACAGCTCGTCGGTCACAGTCGCGCGCTCCAGACGGCGTCGCAGAACTCGCGCACGCAGCCCTCGCCGCCCCGGCGCTCGAGCGTCCAGCGCGCGAGGCCTGCCACCTCGGGCCACGCGTCCGCAGGGCAGACGGGCAGGCCGACCGCGCGCAGGCAGTCCGCGTCGTTCACGTCGTTGCCGACGTACGCCGTCTGCTCGAGCGGGACACCGCGGCGCTCGGTCTCCTCGCGCAGCGCGGCCAGCTTGTCGCCGAGCCCGTGCCGGCAGTCGATCTCGAGCTTCCTCGCGCGGGCCACCGCGACCGGGACCGTCTCGGACGTGAGGATGACCGCACCGACACCGACCTCACGCAGCCGCGCGAGCCCGAAGCCGTCCGCCCGGCAGCAGCGCACGGACTCGCCGCCGTTCTCGTCCACCCACACGGAGTTGTCGGTGAAGACGCCGTCGAAGTCGAAGACTGCGAGCCGGACGGCTTGAAGCAGCGGGTCGAGGTCGCTCAACGCTCGGCGACGCCGCCCGGCGCCGCGACAGGCTCCTCGGCGGGCGCGAGGTCCTCGAAGGTCACGTCCTCCTCGAACGCGAGCGACCTCACCAGCCGGCGCCCGAGCACACGCTCGAGCTCGTACGGCGGCAGGCCGCCGTCGGCGGGCGATTTCGCCTCGACGTCCCCGGGCGCGAGCACGTGGCCACGGGGGAGATCGCGCGCAGCGACGAGCTTCTTGCCCATCTTCCGGATCGCGCTCTCCTCGGACGGCAGCGGGCGCTTCACGCCGTCACCGAGCGCGAGCGGAGCACGCCGCAGGTCACGCACCAGCCGGCGCATCCCGTCGGGCATCAGCGAGAACGCGTGGTCGGTGCCCTTCCAGCCGTGGCTGAGCGTGAAGTGCTTCTCGATCACCTGCGCGCCCAGCGCGTAGCCGAGGAGGGACATCGCGTACCCGTCCTGATGGTCGGAGAGCCCGATCACGAGCTCGGGGAAGCGCTCGCGGAAGGTGGTGATCACACGCAAGTTGAGATCCTCCGCCTCGGCCGGGTAGGAAGCCGTGCACTGCATCAGGCAGAGCTGCCGGTTGATCGGCAGGATCACCTCGACGGCGCGCTCGACATCCTCGAGCGTCCCGCCGCCCGTGGACAGGAAGATCGGCTTGCCGTACGAAGCGACCTGTCGGAGCAGCGGCGTGTTGACGAGGTCGGCGGACGCGATCTTGAAGGCGGGCGCGCCCAGCTCGGCGAGGAAGTCCGCGCTCCGCAGGTCGAACGTGGTACCGAACAGCGTGACCCCGAGCTCGCGGGCCTGGTGCATGAGCTCGAACCAGTCCTTGTCGGACAGCTCGAGCGCCTCGCGGTGCTCGCCGTACGTCCTGCCGAAGCTGTTCTCGTGGTCGTAGGGCTGGTCGAACATGGCCCGCGTGAACAGCGTGCGGTTGTCGCGCTTCTGCAGCTTCATCGCGTCCACCCCGCACTGCCGCGCAGCCTCGAGGAATTCGATCGCCTTGATCAGCGACCCCTGGTGGTTGTGTCCGACTTCGGCGATGACGTAGACGTCGCCGCCCTCCGAGATCTGCCTGCCGTCGACTACGAGCTCCCTCATCCAGTCCTCCTCCTGGCCGTCGCCCGATCGTATCGCCCGGGGTAGTCAACCCGAGCGTTGTTAGACCGAGGTTAGGCCGGAACCGGCGTCGGTTGCGGGCTCGGAGCCGGGCGCGCGCGGGCGGGGGCCACCGTCCGCGGGCCGTAGACGATCGGCAGCGCGAGCAGGAGGGCCACGAACACATAGAAGTAGTAGAAGGACATCGTCAGGTAGAAGACGTTCGCGAACAATGTCCCGACGAGCGCTGCCGTCATGCCCCAGGCGAGCGGCGTCACGCGGGCGCCGGCTGGGTCGCCTCGAGCGGCGAGGTGGCGACCGAGGCGCCGGGCGAAGGCCGTGCGCGCGAACAGGTAGAGGAGGAAGCCGAGGAACACGATCGTCCCGACGAGACCCGTCTCCACGATCAGCGCGACGTAGTACGAGTGCGGCCCCCAGTTCGCCTGGCCGGTGACCTCCTGGTAGTAGACCGCGAAGTTGTTCAGCCCGAGGCCGAAGGCCGGGTGCGAGTGGAGGATCGTAGGGACGAAGTCGTAGACGCTGAAGTGCGCCGACGTCGAGCCGCCGCCGGTCTCGAAGCGCGAACCGATCACCTTGAGGAAGTACGCCGGGCTGGTCGCGATCAGCGCCACGAACCCGATCGCGACGACCGCGACCGGGATCAGCACCTGGCGAGAGAAGATGCGGTGCCGGTAGGGGATCGCGAGCAGCGCGAAGCCGAGGATCAGCCCGCCGATGCCGCTTCGCGACAGTGTCAGCACCTCGACGACGAGCAGGAACGCGAGCGTCAGCCCGAGTCTGAGCTTCCAGGGATTGCCGCGCTCGAGCCGCAGGTAGAGAGGCGTCAGGATGAGCAGCGGCAGGATCAGCATGATCCCGAGGTGGTTCGGATCGCCCGTGAGCGCGTTCGGGCGGTAGATGAACCCGGTCTGCTGGAAGATCCCGTAGACGTTGATCGAGCTCGCCCCGCCCGTGATCGGGCTGATCACCCGGGCGTCGAGGTTCGTGCCCGAGCGCGCCGCCATGAGCTGGATCACGCCGTAGATCGCGTTGAAGACCATGCCGGCCGTGAACCAGCCGATCGTCCGCAGGTAGAAGCGGGCCGAGTGGCGCGAGAGGTAGATGACACCGAGCAGCAGGAACAGGAAGTGGATCCCGAACTTGATGAACCCCTTCCAGTACTGCTGCACCGCCTGCCCCGAGCCGAGCGAGAAGTAGCCGGCGAGGTAGACGAGCAGAAAGAGCAGCAGGAAGCAGCCGACGATCGCCGCCGTCCGCACGAACCGGCGGTCGTGGCGCGCGATCTCCCGAAGCGTGAAGGAGACGATGAAGCCGATCGCCAGGATGTCCGCGATCTCGATCGCCCCGGCGATGTTCCAGTTCAGCTTCTCGAACGTGGCGCAGAAGACCGTCGCGAGGAAGAAGAAGCGTGCCGGCCTGAACTTCACGCGGTCGTCCCCAGGTTGAGGAGCAGGTCGGCGTACTCGCGGACCCGCGAGCGGCGGTCGAGACGCTCGCGCACGTCCTGCGGGAGAGAAGCCCCGTTCAGCGACCCGGCCCGCCAGCGCTCGTGCAGCCCGGCGAGCGCCTCGCGGATCGCCCCGACGTCCTCCGGGGCCGCGACGACGCCGGTCCCGACCTCGCGGATCAGGTCGGCGGCGGCGCCGTCCGGCGGCACGACGGCGAGGATCGGGCGCTCGGCGGCCAGGTACTCGAAGACCTTGCCCGAGAGCACGCCGCGGCCGCGGCCGCCCGCCTCCGGGATCAGCAGCAGGAGTGCGTCCGAGGAGCGCTGCAGCTCGAGCGCGCGATGGTGCGACGCGTAGGGGACGAGCTCGAGCCGGTCTCCGAGCCCGAGCTGCTCGGCCCACTCGCGGTCGGCCGGACGGAAGTCGCCGACGAAGCGGGCGACCGCGTCCAGCTTCGAGTCGGCAAGCGCCTGCAGGAACGGCCGCGGGTCGCGGCGGCCGAAGAAGCTGCCCGCGTGGGTGATCGTGAACCGCTCGCCGCGCCGGTACGCGAGTCCCGCGAAGTCGTCGAAGTCGCAGCCGTTCGGGATCGTCGTCACGGGGCCTGCGGGCTGGAGCGAGCGCGCCTCGTCGGCGATCGCGTCAGCGGCGGCCACGATCGCATCCGCCGAGTGCGCGACGAGGCGGGCGATCCCCTCGGTCGTCCTCTCCTTCGTGCGCGCCGCGAGCGTGTCCGTACGCCGATGCGGGTGCGCCACGATCGAGTCGCGCAGATCCGCGACCCAGCGTACGCCGGTGAGCCGCTTGACCGCGGCGCCGACGAGGTGGATCGAGTTCGGCGGCGACGTGGTGATCACGACGTCGATTCCCTCGCGCTTGACGATCCGCGTCGCGGCCGGGATCGCCGTCAGGTTCCAGCTCACGTTCTCGTCGGGCACGAGCAGGCGCCGCCCGAACAGGCGCACCTGGGTCGCGAAGCGCTCGAAGCCCTCCGTGCCGTGCAGCTCGTCGGCCGGGCGCCTGCCGGTCGGCCCGACGTACTGCGCGCGATGGACCCAGGCCTGCGTCGGCGTGACGAGCTCGTCGTCGCGGTGCACCCACTTCGGGTCGTCCGGCGCGAGCACGTGCGTCTCGATCCCGTACCCCGGCAGGTGCGTCGCCAGCTTGAGCGAGCGCTGGACACCGCCGCCGCCGGCGGGCGGGAAATACAGGGTCACGAGGAGGACCTTCACGCGGGCTCGATGGTAGTCGGGCGCGGGAGGCGGAAGATGCGCATGCGATCTCCCGACCTCGTCGTCCCCTCGCCGTCGTCGCGCATGCCGAGAGCGGCCGCGATCCGGAGCGAGGTCGCGTTCTCCGGCCGGATGTAGGCGACGAGGTGCGGCGGACTGGCACGCTCGAACGCGTCCGCGGCGGCGGCGCGGGCGGCCTCGGTCGCGATCCCGAGCCGACGCCGGGCCGGGGCGACCGTCCAGCCGATCTCCACCTCGTCCGGCTCGATCCCGCCGATGCCCTCGCCGGCGAAGTGGACCTCGAGCACGCCGACGAGCCGCATCCGAGCCGGGCTCGTGGATCGCCCAGGGCCCGAAGCCGTGCTCGGCCCAGTGCGTGACCGCGTACTCGACCTCGCGACGGGCGGCGTCGAGGCGGATCCCCAGGCCCCGGTAGTCGTCGAGGTCGTCGGCGCGCACGGGGCGCAGGACGAGCCGCTCGGTCTCGATCCTCACGCGGCGTGAGCCTACTCCGTGGCCGTGTCAGGCACTTCCGGCATCGGCGTCTGCGTCAGACTGGCCCGGTGAGGTTGCCAGCGTTCCGCCGAGCCCCGGCCGAGTACGACGAGCAGTTCATGGACACGATGGCGTCCGCGTACCTCGAGCGGACGGCGTGGACCGAGTTGCGGCTCGAGGCCGTGCGCTCACTCGTCGAGCCCGCGTCGGGCGACCGCGTCCTCGATCTCGGCTGCGCCGCAGGAGCTGTCTCCCACTACCTCTCGACCTTCGGCTGCGAGACGGCCGGCGTCGACGCCGAGCCGCTGGCGGTCGAGAAGGCGCGCGAACTCTTCCCCGACCTCGCCTTCCAGCTCGCGAACGTCGCCCGCCTGCCGTTCGAGGACGGCTCCTTCGACAAGGCCGTCGCCGCCGACCTCGTCGAGCACCTCGACGAGGAGACCTTCCGGGCGATGCTGCGTGAGACAAGGCGCGTGCTCCGCCCCGGTGGGACGCTCTCGCTGTACACGCCAAACCCACGGCACCCGATCGAGCGGCTCAAGGCCCGCGATCTGATCCTGGCGCAGAACCCGACGCACATCGGCCTGCGAGACGCGGCGACGATCGAGGCGATGCTGCGCGAGGCCGGGTTCGACGTCGACCGCAGCGAGTGGCGGCCGAGCTTCATCCGCGGGCTGCGACTCGTCGAGCGCGGCGGCGGCGGCCGGGTCGAGTCGCTTCGTTACCGGCTCTGCGTGCGCGGCAGGCGGTAGAGGGCGTAGCGGGAATCGCGGTAGAGGCGCGGCAGCGACAGGCGCGGCACGTGCCGGTTCAGGTCGAGCACGACGAACTGCGCGCCGTACCGTCGCGGGATCGCGAGCCGGCCGGTGACGAGGAACCTGTCCGCGTCCGTCCGGCGCGCGAACCGGCGGTTCGCCTTCGTGTCGGCGACGTGCCCCGGCGGCGCGGCGTTGACGAACACGGGCGCCGCCGCCGCGATCCGGTAGGCGGTCGAGTCGTCCGAGAACACGACCACCCCCTTCGGAACGTAGCGATGCAGCGCGCGAACGAGGCCGCTCGTCAGGCCCGGGGGCGCCGGCGGCGCGCTCCAGTGCGAGAAGCCGGAGACGGCGACCGGGATCACGAACACGACGGCGGCGAGCCCGGTCAGCCGGCCCGGCCGTGTGTAGCCGCGCCGGTCGCGCCACGCGAGCGCACCGACGACGAGAGCAACGGCGCCGCCGACGCTCGCGATCCAGGCGGCGAGCGCCGGACCGCCGTCCCCCGGCACGTTGGCGAAGTCGCCGGGCCAGGCGAGGTCGAGCCCGATCCCCGCCGCGAGCGCGACCGGCAGCACCCAGCCCTCGAGCCTCCGCGAGAGCACCGCCGTGCCGCCGGCGAAGGCAAATGCGAACGGAACGAAACCGACGACGCGCCGCGCCTGGGAGAGAGAGACGACGTCTGCGAACGTGGTGAAGAACGGCGGCACGAGCGCGATCGCGGCCACGACCACGGTCCCGCCGAGCACGAGCGCAGCCCAGCGCCGGTGCCGTGCCGCGAACGCGAGCGGCACGCACACGAGCGCCGCGACCGCGACCGCACCGGTACGCACGAACAGCTCCGCCGAGATGCGGTAGCTGTGCAGCGAGTAGACGACGAGTTGATCGCCGTAGTGCTTCAGGTTCTGCGCCAGCTCGGCGTCCGACGGGTTGTGCGAGGTCGTCTCGCGGACGAGCGGCAAGAGCCAGAGCGAGACGGCGAGCGCGGGCACGAACAGCGTCGCGATCCCGGCGATCCCCTGCTTCAACTCGACCCGCGCGAGCAGCCATCGCGCTGCCACGTAGCCCGCGAGCGGCACGAGCACGTACAGCGCGTATGTCGGGTGCACGAGCGCGAGGGCGAGCCCGCCCGCCGCGAGCGTCGCCGCGCCTGCGCGCGAAGGCCGGCGGACGAACCAGAAGAAGAGCGCGACCACCACGGGCACGAGCAGCTGGCGCGCCGTCGTCGCCGGAAGAGCCAGGTGGATGTAGCTGCCGCCGTGGCCTCCGGCGAGCGCGAACAGCGCCACCGTCCCGGCCAGCGTTGCGAAGGCCGCGCTGCGGTTACGGAAGACCGCGATCCCGGACTCGTAGACGACTGCGAACGCGAGCGGGCAGAGGATGCTCGCCTCGTGCAGCAACACGCGCCCGGCGTCGACCCCCGACAGCCGCGCGACGAACGCGAGGAAGAGGTGCCAGAGCGGGAACGCGTACCCGGGATGGAGTCCGCCGTCCTTGAACTCGTCGAGCGTCCGCAGATGCAGGTCGGAGAAGGCGAGCAACTTGCGGACACGGGCGAGATGGAACAGCGCGTCGCCGTCGAGCATGCCCGCGACCTGCCAGATCAGGATGCCCGCGACGACTCCGAGCAGGATCACCCCAAGCGGCCTGCGCCGCGCCGCGACGACCCTGCGCGAGAGCAGCGCGACGAGCGCTCCGGCTCCGAGTGCCGCGTACAGCCCGAGCGCGAGGTCGAGCGAGCCGTGCACCGCGAACACGATCGCGCCGGAACCGAAGATCCCCACCAGCGTCCAGGCGAGCGTCGCGGAGACGCTCGGCCGGCGGAGGACGCGCGCGATCAGCGCGCCGGGAAGGAGCACGACCAGCGTCGCAGCCGCCAGCTTCAGGTAAAGCCCGAAACCCGAGTCCGGCAGCACACGCGTGAGCGCCAGCGCAACCAGCGCCACGAGCTCGCGCGGGAGGCGCTCGAAGTGGAAGCGCCGGCTCACGCGCGCGGTGCGGAGAGCAGCGACTGCGCCGACCCGGAGGCGAGCCAGTCCGCGGCGTCGCGGTACATGCGCCCGCGCTCGCCCGGGAACAGCACGCCGCGCATGCGCAGCGCCGCGAGCAGCAGCCGCCTCGCGCGCTCCGCATAGGCCGGCCCGCGATGCTTGGTCAGGAACCGGAGATGGCCTCGGAGGTTCTCCGTATACATCCGTCCTCCGTGCGAGGCGCCGCCGACGTGGACGAACTGGGCGCCGGGGTAGAACAGCACCTTCCAGCCCGCCCGGTGGAAGCGGTAGCACCAGTCGGTCTCCTCGGAGAACAGGAAGAAGTCCTCGTCGAGCGGCCCGACCTGCTCGATCGCCTCGCGGCGGACGAGCATGGCCGAGCCCATCACGAACTCGGCCTCGACCACACGGTCGTGCTCGAAGCCGCCGGCGTAAAACGCGTTCAGCGCCTGCGAGTGCGGCGCCAGCTTGCGCAGGAAGAAGTACTCGGTCGCGAGCCGCCACAGGGTCGGGAACCCGCGCACCGAGCGCTGCAGCGAGCCGTCCGTGTTCAGGAGCTTCGGACCGACGACGGCCGCCTTCGGCTCGCTCTCGGCGAAGGCGAGCAGCTTGCGGACGCCGTCACCGGCCGCCCACGCATCCGCGTTCAGGATCAGGACGTAGGGGCTCGACGTCTCGCGGATGCCGCGATTCCAGCCGGCGGCGAGCCCGAGGTTCTCCTGCCGCACGAGCCTGACGTCGTGAAAGCGCTCCTCGACGAGCGCCACCGTCCCGTCCTTCGAGCCGTGGTCGACGACGACTGTCTCCCAGCCGGCAACGCTCTGCAGGCACTGCTCGAGATACGGCAGCGCGTTGTAGGTGACGACAACGACTGCAAGCTCAGCCATCTGGCACGGTCGAAGAGCTGGCCGGCGGCCGTAGGCTCTGCCAGGCGAGGATCGCGGCGCCCGGCAGAGCGAGCGCGATCGTGACGACGAAGAAGAGGAAGCCGGTCGCGAAGGCGCGATCGGCGCTGACCCCGAGCTGGGTCAGGAAGCTGACGAAGAACGCCTCCCGAACGGCAAGGCCGTTGATCGTGAACGGCACGAGCATGACCAGGAACAGCAGCGGCCCCATCACGTAGTACGGACGCGGCGAGAGCTCGACGCCCACCGCCTTACCGGTCATCCAGATCGCCAGCACACGCACGGCCTGGACGCCGAGCGTGAGGAACATCACGCCGATCATCAGCCGCGTGTGGTCGCGGTAGCCGTGGATGCCCTCGTACGCGGCGCGCAGCGGCTTCTCGACCTTCAGCCGGCGCAGGAGCGGCCGCGTCCGCGCGAGCGGACCGCGCGCGCGGCGCGAGAAGAGCGCGAAGCCGCCGACCACGGCCGCGACGACGAACGCGAGTTCGACCCAGAGGTAGCCGCCGATGTCGTAGTGGCCGATGGCGAGGCAGAACCCGATCGCGGCCAGGATCAGCGTCGCCACGCCCCCGAGCGCACGCTCGAGCAGCACCGAACCCGTCACCGGCGCTCCCTGGCCCGGATGGCGCTTCGTCGTCTCGTAGATCCGCGCCGCGTCGCCGCCGATCGAGGTCGGCAACACCTGACCCGCGGTGTAGGAGACGAAGTACGTCCGGACGAGCCAGCCGAGGTGGTCCGAGATCCCGCGCGCGAGCAGGAGCCGCTGCCAGCGCCAGGCCATCGGCCAGACGGAGACGGCCATGATCGCGATCGCCCCGAGGAACCAGCCCCAACTCGCGCTGCGGAGGATCTGGACCGTCTTGTCGATGTCGATCTGCCACAGGATGTACGCCGCACACAGAGCGGTGACGGCGATTCCCGCCGCGGCTTTCACCGGACGGCTGCGGGCTCGCGCCCACTCGAACCGGCGCATGCGGCGGAGCCGGGAGACGGTCGGATCGGTGGTCACGCTGCTCCGGTGAACGCCGCGTGGACCCGCCGCAGCGCCGCGATCGAGTCCTCGACGTCGGCGTCCGAGTGCGCGGGTGACAGCGGCAGCGAGAGCACTTCCCGACCCGCCCGCTCGGCGACCGGCAGCGGCGCCTGCTCCGGATAGAGCTCGCGGTACGCGCTCAGCTCGTGGACGGGCAGGAAGTGGATGCTGGTCCCGATCAGCTCGTCCGCGAGCGCGCGCTGGTACTCGTCCCGCGTCGCACCGGCGCGTTCCGCATCGATGCGCACGACGTAGAGGTGGAGCGCGTGCGTGTCGCGCGGGTCGCGGTGGAGCGGCTCGATGCCGTCGAGGCCCGCGACGCCCGCGTCGTACGCGGCAACGTGGCGCAGGCGGATCTCGCGGTGGCGCTCGAGCTTGTCGAGCTGGCAGAGCGCGATGGCGGCGAGCACGTCGGAGAGGTTGGCCTTGTAGCCAGGGACGGCGATGTCGTAGAGCGAGCCGTGGCCGCGCCGCATGATCCGGTGCGCATCGACGGCCTCGGCGACCGCGTCGTCGTTCGTGGTGATCACACCGCCCTCGCCCGCGGCGACGTTCTTCGTCGCGTAGAGCGAGAAGCACGTGGCGGCGGAGAGCCCGCCGATCTTGCGGCCCCGGTAGGCGCTCTCGACAGCGTGTGCGGCGTCCTCGACGACCGGGAAGCCGAGTGCCCACAGCGGGTCGAGGTCGGCCGGCTGGCCGGCGAGGTGGACGGGCAGGATCGCCTTCGTCCGCGGGCCCACGAGCTTCGCGACCTCGTCGGGGTCGATGTTCAGGTCGCTCTCGCGAACGTCTGCGAAGACAGCGCGGGCGCCCGTATGGACGATCACGTTCGCGGTCGCGGGCCAGGTGATCGGCGTCGTGATCACCTCGTCGCCGGGGCCGACGCCGAGCGCGACGAGCGCGAGATGGAGCGCAGCCGTCCCGGACGTGACCGCAAGCGCATGCTTCGCCTCGACGTAGTCGGCGAAGCGCCGCTCGAGCTCGGCGGTGTGAGGCCCGGTCGTCAGCCAGCCCGAGCGGAGCGTCTCGGCGACCGCCTCGACCTCCTCCTCGCCGATCGCCGGCGGCTGGAAGGAGAGCATCGTCGTCCGTCGACTCCGGAGCACGCCGCAAGCGTAACGGCGTGCGGCGAAGGAGCAGCCCGTCGGCGGACTGCGCCCGCCGCTCTGGAGGAACCTTGAGATGTCTGTCTCAGGATCGGACTCGACGCAGCAGATCGAAGCGGCCGCACTGCGGCCGCGTTCTCGCTCGATCCCGGCCGTGAGCCGCTGGGCCGGAGTGGCCCAAGGCCTTCACGGCCGCGGCGAGACGTCAGACGAGAGCTTCGGCATTGCTGGTCAGAAAGCGTATTCGCTTGGCTGCGCCGTCGGCCCTCGCCACCGCCTGCTTGCGGGAGTCGCCGACGGCGAGCACCGCACCGGCCCGGTCGGCGCCGCGCCGGAACGGCCCGAACTCGTGACCCGGCTCGCGGTAGCTTCGTGCCCAGACGACGCCGCTCGATCGCGCCGCTGCCTCGAGCCCCTCGACCGTCTCCAGCACGCCCGGCTCGGGCACGAGGAAGCGCACGCACGCGCCCCCTGCCAGCTCGTCGGGGACGAGCCCGCCCTCGTAGATCCGCTCGCCGAGCGCAGCCGCGATCGCAAGCCGATTCAGGTCGACGCCCACCGCGGCGTCGCAGAGCTCCGCGTCGTGGCCGCCGCCGAGACGCGCCGCGAGCTCGCCGACGCGAGGCCCGTCCGGGCCCACGAGCACCTGCGTGTACGTCGGCCCGTCGCGCACCCCCACCGCCGCGGCGGCGGCCTCGGCCACACGCACGGCGGCCTCCACGTCGCCGTCGTCAAGCTCGCTCGGCCAGACGTGGGCGAGGGCGACGCCGAATGCGGACGCGTCGGCAACGACGCGGTCCGTCACCGTGAGCGGATGGAAGCGCCCGTCGACCGAGAATGCGTTCACGGTCACCTCCGGCCCGGCGACGAGCTCCTCGACCACGACCACGCTCGAGCGCGCGAGCCCCCGTGCGGTGTCGAAGGCCTCTTCGAGCCCGTCAGGTTCCGCGACGAGCGCAAGCCCCTTCTGACCTTGCAGGTCAGGCGCCTTGACGACGCACGGGTAGCCGAGCTCCTCCGCGGCCGCCGAGGCCTCCGCCAGGCTGGAGCAGACTCGGTGCCGCGCGTGCGGGACGCCCGCCTCCGCGAGTCGCTCCCGCTGCCGGAGCTTGGACGTCGCCGCCTGCGCCGTCGGCGGGTCAAGCGGATGTGGGATGCCGAGCCTGGCGGCAACGCGGGCGGCGATGGCGACGGGGAAGTCGATCCCCGGGGCGACGACCCCGTCGACACGCTCGGCGCCGGCGAGGCGGTCGATCGCAGGCTCGTCCTCGACGGACACGATCGCCCGCCGGTCTGCGAAGCCGAAGCCGGGCGCGAGCGGGTCGCGGTCGACCGCGATCACGTACAGGTCGCGATCGTGCGCTGCTTCGAGCAGCCCGAGCTGCGCGGGTCCCGCCCCTAGGACGAGTAACCGCTTGTCACTTCTCGGCGAGCCCCCCTCCACCACGCTTCATTCTCGCGGTACCACGCGACGGTGCGCTCCAGGCCCTGCGCGAACGACGTGCGGGCTCGCCAGCCGAGCAGGCGCTCGGCCTTCTCGATCGAGCCGATGTGGCGGTCGACCTGGCCGGGCCGCTCGTCGACGTAGGACTTCAAAGACGCCGGCTTGCCGAGCGCGTCCAGGACGAGATCGGCGATGTCGGAGACGGAGACGTCCACCCCGGTCGCGACGTTGATCACCTCGCCGGCGACCGAGTCGAGATCCGCCTCGATCGCGGCGACGATCGCCTCCGCGTCGTCCTCGACGTACAGCCAGTCGCGGCTCGCGTGGCCGTCGCCGTGAATCGTCAGCGGCTCGTCGGCGAGCGCGCTCGTCACGAAGCGCGGCACGACCTTCTCCCAGTGTTGACGCGGTCCGTAGTTGTTGAAGGGGCGCAGGATCACGACGGGAAGGTCGTAGGTGACGAAGTACGAGTACGCGAGCCGGTCCGCGCCCGCCTTCGTCGCGGCGTAGGGGCTGCGCGGGTTGAGCGGATGCTCCTCGTCCATCGGGTCGGACTCGGCCGTTCCGTACACCTCGCTCGACGAGATGAGCACGAACCGCTCCACCGGTGCTGCGCGGACGGCGTCGAGCAGCACCTGCGTCCCTTCGACGTTCGTCGTCACGAACTCGGACGCGCCTTCGAGGATCGACTTCTCGACGTGCGACTCGGCGGCGGCGTTCACGATCACGTCCACCTCGGAGACGATCTCGGCGACGAGCTCGGCGTTGCGGATGTCGCCGTGGACGAAGGCGAGCCGCTCGTGCGACATCACGTCCGCGAGGTTCTCGAGGTTCCCCGCATACGTGAGCGCGTCGAGCGAGACGACGTCGTACTCGGTCGCCTCCAGCAGGTGCCGGATCACGTTCGAGGAGATGAATCCGGCGCCGCCGGTAACGAGCACGCGCTTTCGCCTGCGCATCAGCCGAGCTCCTTGTCGATGGTGTACAGGGGTCGTCCCTCCACGTCGCGTTGGATTCTGCCCAGATATTCACCGATCAGCGCGAGGATGAACCCCTGGATCCCGAGGACGATGAGGACGGCGACGCCGCCGAACAGCGGGCCGGGGAAGTTGGCACGGTCGATCCAGTAGTAGATGCCGTAGGCGCCGAGCGCGGTCGCGCCGACCGTGCAGACGACGCCGAGCGTGATGCCGATCACCTGGATCGGCTGCGGCCAGAACCCGGCGAGGACGTGCAGCGCGAGCCGTGTGAGACGAAGCGGCGAGTAGCGGGAGGCGCCGACACGGGCGGCGTGGTCGACGTCGACCTCGACGACGCTGGCGCCGCCGGAGAGCACGAGCGCCTTCGTGAACTTCTGCTTGCCGATCGCGCCGAGCATCGGCGTCACCACCTCGCGCCGGTAGGCGTTGAAGGCGCAGCCGAAGTCCGAGATCTGCACGCCGGTGAAGCGGCGGAGCATGCCGTTGATCAGGCGCGAGGGCAGCGTCCGCCCCCAGGAGTCGCGCCGCGCCGTCCGGCGTCCGCTCGCAACGTCGTAGCCGCTGTCGACGGCGGCGAGAAGCTTGGGGATGTCCTCGGGCGCGTTCTGGAGGTCGCCGTCCATCGTGACGACGATCTCGCCGCGCGCCCGCGCGAGGCCCGCATGCATGGCGGGGTGCTGGCCGAAGTTCCGCTTGAACCGCACCGCGCGCACGCGCGAGTCGCCCGCGTGCAGCCGCTCGAGCTCGGCGAACGTGCCGTCGGTCGAGCCGTCGTCGACGAAGATCAGCTCGAACGGCCGGCCGAGCGGCTCGAGCGTCGCCACCGTGCGGCGGTAGAGCTCGTCCAGCGAAGCGAGCTCGTTGTAGAGGGTGACGACGACCGAGAGCTCCGGGCCGACGCCCGGCTCGGCGACCGGAGAGAGATCCGCTTGAGCCATTTCCGACCGATGAACCTACCGCAGCTCCCTAAGCGTGAGCGCAGATTCGTGCTTTGGACGGATCTTGACGCGGCGCCGGAACGCTGTAGCTTTCCGCACATGGCACAAGCGGTGCAGGCCGTCCAGCCGGCGGCGAAAGGGCGTGTCGGCACGAAGCGGAGATGGGGCTACCTCGTCTGGGTCGCCGCGGCGCTGATGCTGGTCGTCCCCGAGATCACAGCGGCGATCAGTAAAGGCGCGCTCGGGTTCGTCACGGCCTCCGAGACGATCGGCCACATCGAGCGGTACCACAACTGGGTCGAGCTCGGGGTCGTCGGAGCCATCGTGTTGATCGTGTTCTCGCTGCTGCAGGTCCGGCTCGACCAGGTCGGGCAGGCCGCGGACGCCGGGAAGGCAACGCGGACGCCCGGAGGCCGGCTGACGTTCCATCCCAAGGAGCAGAAGGATCCGGAGAAGTTCGACGACGAGGGGGCACCGGTCGCGTTCCTCGTCTACGCAGTCGCATCGGCCGCCGTCGTCGCGTTCGCCGGCTGGGCGGCGAGGGAGTGGTGGGACGATCCACGCCGCTTCCACGCGTCGATCCTCATCTACGCCCTGGTCGCGCTGCTCTGGTTCGTCGTCCCGAGCCTCGTCGCGTTCGTCCGGGGCTCCGACGTGGCGTATCCGACGATGGTACGCACGGTCCAGAACCTCGCCGAGTGGTTCCGCAAGCAGGACACCTGGCCGTGGCAACTCGGCCCAAAGCTCGCCTGGTTCGTGACCTTCGTGATCATCTGGGGCCTCGTGATCCTCTTCGTCCACCTGACGTTCTACCCGTACCCGGATATCACGCACGTCATCAATCCGAGCGGCTAGCGCTTTCCGAACGCCACGCTCACAGAACCTTTCGACCCGGTCGGTAGGTTCGCGGCCGTGTGGGGCGAGGGCGACTGGATCGTCAGGCGTGAGGTCTGGAACGGGAAGCCGTGGCTCGGCACGGTCGTCCGAGTCGTCGAGGACCGGCCGGACCTGCTCGTCTCGTACCTGCCGACCGGAGCGCCGTTCGGCTTTCCAGAGGGAGACTGGCCGGGAGGACGGCACCCGTGGCACGGGCGCGACGCGTGGACAGGGCACGGCGTGCTCATGCTCCAGCGACCGGGCGAGTCACATGCGATCTGGCACTTCTGGGAGCAGCCCGGTCGGCGCTTCTCCGGCTGGTATGTGAATTTCCAGCGGCCGTTCGTGCGCACGGTGGTCGGCTACGACACGCTCGACCTCGAGCTCGACATCTGGATACCGGAGAGCCGCGACTGGGAGTGGAAGGACGCCGAGGTACTGGATGAGCGCGTCCGCGAGGGCCGCTTCACACCGGCCGAGGTCGACGGGGTGCGCCGCGACGGCGAGCTGCTCGCGGCCGACCTGGACGCGGGGCGCCGCTGGTGGGACGAGCGCTGGCGCGACTTCGTCCCCGACCCCGGCTGGGAGGTGCCCGAACTCCCAGCCGGGTGGGACGACTGCTAGCTAGGCCGCTTCCTCGAAGGCCGGCTCGAGCTGAACGACCTCGGCGCCGGCCGCGCGGCGGCGAACCGGGATCGTCAGCGCGGCGACGGCCCCGGCGCCGACGACAGCTGCGCCGACCCAGACGGCCGGCGTCAGACCGGCGACGAAGCTCGCGCCGGTTCCGTAGCCGCCGTAGCTCGAGAAGATCGAGGCGAGCACCGCGACGCCGAAGACGCCCCCGAGCTCACGGATCGCGTTGTTGGCTCCGGACGCCTGCCCTTCCTCACGCCGCGTCACCGAGCCGAGCACGACGTTCGCGACCGGGGCGAAGAAGAGCGCCATGCCGATGCCGGAGAGCAGGAACGGGCCGACGAGCTGCGCGTAGGGCACCGTCGGCGTCGAGACCGCGGCGATCCAGCCGAGGCCGATCGCCTGGAGCGCGAGCCCCACACCCATGATCCGCGGGCCGGGGATGCGATCCGACAGCGCGCCTGCAATCGGCGCGATGAAGATCGGCATCGCCGTCCACGGGAGGATGCGGAGGCCGGCGCCGAAGGGCGAGTAGCCCTGGACGGTCTGGAAGAACTGCGCCAGCAGGAAGATCGAGCCGAACATCCCGAAGAACATGAGCAGCGAGGCGAGGTTCGCCTGCGCGAACGTGCGGTTCCGGAAGAAGCGCATCGGCAGCATCGGCGCCTTCGCGCGCAGCTCCCAGGCCACGAACGCAGCGACGAGAGCGGCGCCGCCGAGGAGCGCGCCGACGATCTCCGGGCTTCCCCAGCCGACGGTGTTCCCGCGGACGAGGCCCCAGACGATGCCGAGCAGGCCGGTGCTGACCAGGACGACGCCGGGGAGGTCGAGCGCGGCGTTCGGGCCGCGGCTCTCGTCGAGCCGCCGCCAGGCGAGCGGGATCAGCACGATGCCGATCGGCACGTTGAGCCAGAAGATCCACTGCCAGGAGATGCCCTGCACGATCGCGCCGCCGACGAGCGGGCCGAGCGCGATCGCAAGGCCGCCGATGCCGCCCCACGCCCCGAGCGCGAGCCCTCGCTTCTCGGCGGGCACGGCGGCGCTGAGGAGCGTCAGCGTCAGCGGCATGACGATCGCGCCGCCGACTCCCTGCAGGGCGCGTGCGACGTTCAGCAACTCGATCGACGGCGCCAGCGCGGCGAATGCCGAGGCGGCGGTGAAGATCCCGAGCCCGATCACGAACAGCCGGCGCCGTCCGAAGCGGTCGCCGAGCGCGGCGCCGGTCAGGAGCAGGACGGCGAAGGTCAGCGTGTAGGCGTTGACCGTCCACTCGAGGCTCTGCAGCGACGCGTGCAGGTCGGTGCGGATCACGGGAATCGCGGTCGTCACGACCAGGTTGTCGAGCGTGACCATGACGAGCGCGATCGACGTGATCACGAATGTCCAGAAGGTCTTGGCTCCTACTCTGTCGACCATCTCGTCCTCCTTGTTACTAGTGACTGCTTACTCACAACTGTGGCGAAAAAAACGCGCTCAATCCTTGATGCACGCGTCGACAAGCCGCTGCGCCCACGCCTCGTCCGCGGTGTAGAGGTCCATCGACATCATCACGTTGATCAGCATGCCGAACGCGAAGAACTGGACGACGCGCGCGGCCGGCACGCCCTTCGACTCGGTGAGCTCGACGAGCCGGCCGAATCCCCGGCGCACGACCTCGCAGACCGCGGGATCGTCACAGGCCGAGTAGGCCTGCATCTGCGCCCGGAGGCGGCGCGGATCCTCCGCGATCATCTGCTTGTACGCCTTGCCCATCGCCTCCAGCGCCTCCTCGCCCTGAAGGCCGTGACCGGCCTCCTCGAAGCGGGCGTGCGTCGACTCGAAGCAGCGCTCGACGCTCGCGATGAAGAGCTCCTTCTTCGTGCGAAAGAGGCGGAAGAGGTACGGCTGCGAGATCCCGGCACCGCGGGCGATGTCGTCCGTCGACGTCCCGCTGTAGCCGTGCTGCGAGAACTCCGTCAGCGCCGACTCGAGGATCGCCTCGCGGCGCTCCCCGGCGGTCTTGCGCTCTGTCGTCTGCACCATCATGGGCTGTAAGTTAGCAGTCACTCACAACCGTTGTCAAGACCTCGGCGACACGGTCGAGATCCGACTCCGTGAGACGCGAGTGGAACGGGAGCGCAAGCGCGCGTTCGAAGGCGTGATCGGCGCCCGGGAACGGCCCCTGGTCGGCGTAGGCCGAGAGCCGGTGGAGGCCGTACGTCCCGATCTGGGCCTCGATTCCCCGCGCGCGGAGCGCGGCTCGCACGTCGTCGCGGCGGTCGATCTGGATCACGTACGCCTGCCAGCCGTGCCGGTCGCCCTCGTCCGCCGCCGGCAGCACGACCGGCAAGCCGGCCAGGCGCTCCGCGTAGCCGGCTGCGATCCGCTCGCGAGTCGCGAGGAGCTCCTCGAGCCGCCGTACCTGCGGGACGCCGACCGCGCAGAGGATGTCGGACAGCCGGTAGTTGAGGCCGGGCGCCGGCATGTCGGCGAGCTGCGGGGGCTTCCAGCCGTGGTTTCGGAACTGTCTGATCGCGTCCGCGACGCCGGCGTCGTCGGTCGTCACGGCCCCGCCCTCGCCGGTCGTCACGATCTTGCGCGGGTGGAAGGAGAGGCAGCCGAGCAGCCCGAGCCCGCCGCAGGCGCGTCCCCGGCGACGGGCTCCGAGCGCGCCGGCCGCGTCCTCGATCAACGTCGTTGCGGGCAGCTCCTCGATCCGCGCGGGGCGGCCGAACAGGTGCACCGCTACGATCGCCTTCGTGCGCGGCCCGAGCTCGACCCGCGCCGGGTCGACGTTCATCGACACCGGGTCGACGTCGACGAGCACCGGCCGCAGGCCCGCGAGGGCGACGACGTTGGCCGTGGCCGGGAACGTGTAGGCGGGGACGAGCACCTCGTCGCCCGGCGAGAGCCCGAGCGCGAGCACGGCCAGGTGCAGCGCGGCGGTCCCGGACGAGACGGCGACGGCGTGCTCGACCTCGCACGCGGCCGCGAGCAGCCCCTCGAGCTCGGCGACCTTCGGGCCCATGGTCAGCTGCCCGGTCTCGAGCACCTCGGCCACGGCCGCAGCCTCCTCGGCGCCGACGTCGGGCCACGCGAGGCGGACTAGGTCGTCGCCGGCTGTCTCTCTCGATACCACGCGATCGTCCGCGCGAGGCCCTCGTCGAGGTCGACCTCGGCCTCGAAGCCGAGCAGCTCGCGCGCCTTGCTCACGTTCGGGATCCGGATCTCGACGTCGGTGTAGTGGATCGGCCGGAAGACGATCTCCCCGGGGCAGCCCGTGAGACGCTTGATCCGCTCGGCCAGGTCGAGGATGGTCACGGTCGAGCGCACGTTGCCGACGTTGAACGTCTGCCCGACCGCCTCCGGCCGCTCGAGACACGCGAGCAGCGCGTCGACCATGTCGTCCACGTAACACCAGGCACGGATCTGCGAGCCGTCGCCGTGGATCGTCAGGTCGCGTCCGGCCAGCGCAGCCTCGATGAACGCCCGGATGGCGCCGCCGCCGATCTGCCCCGGGCCGTAGACGTTGAACGGCCGCACGGTCACGGTCGGAAGCCCGAGCTCGTCGTGGTAGGCGTGCGTCATGTGCTCGCCCGCGAGCTTGGAGACCGCGTAGGTCCAGCGAGCCTCGCCGACAGAGCCGGTCGTCGTGACGTGGCCCTCCTCGACGTTGATCGCCTGGGTGCCGAACACCTCGCTCGTCGAGAAGTCGACGAAGCGTTCGAGCACGGGGCCGACGGTGACCGCGGCCTCGAGCACGTTGTAGGTGCCGATCACGTTCACTCGCATCGTCCGCACGGGGCTCTCGATCACCGTCTCGACCCCTGCGATGGCTGCGCCGTGCACGATGTGGGTCGAGCCGGCGACGAGCGCGGGCAGCGCCTCCGGTTCGAGCACGTCGACCTCGTGGAACAAGAAGTTCGGATGCTCGGCGAGCGTCGTGCCCGAGAGCGCGTCGCGGTGGAGGTTGTCGAGCGCGACGATCTCGTTCGTGTCGACGAGTCGCCGCGCCAGCGTCGTGCCTATGAAGCCCGCGCCGCCCGTGATCAGCACCCGCTTGCCTTCGAGAGCCATGCGGCGAGTCTAACGAGGGCTTGATACGGCCCTAACAGGCAGGGTCTACGCTCGCGCGATGAGAGGAGGCGGAGCCCTCGTGCTCGTCGCTTTCGTCGCACTGGTGGGCGTGGCCGGGGCCGGCAACTACACACCGCCGCCCGGGGACTGCTGCCCGCAGTGGTCGCCGCACGGGACGCAGATCGTGTTCTCGGGGAACCGCGGTACCGGAGTCGCGATGGGTGTGGTCGCCGCCACCGGCGCGGCCGAGCACTTCGTCCCGGGCATCCCCGTCGGGATCCGCTCGCCGGACTGGACGCATGTCGCGTACATCAAGTACATCGGCGCAGACTGGTGGCTCGCGGTCTCGGACGTCGACGGGAGCGGAGAGCGGCTGCTGTCGAGGACGAGCGGAGGCTTCGCCTGGTCAGCCGACTCCAAGCGGCTCGTGTTCGTGAACGCAGACCGCTCCCTCCGCGCGATCGCCGCGGACGGGACAGGTCTCGTCACGCTCGCCCCCGGGCCGGCCGAGGCGCCTACCTGGTCGCCGGACGGCCACATCCTCGCCTACGTCCGCGCGACCGACAAGCCAACCGTCCACGTCATCAGGAACGACGGACGCGGAGACGCCGCGGTCGAGCCGAGCGCGCGGGCCGACGCAAACCCGGTCTGGTCACCGGACGGAACCCACCTCGCCTACTGGAGCAGCGACGGGACAACGGCTCTCCTGAAGGTGGCGCAGATCGGCGGCAACGGCGGAGGAGTTGCCTTCCGGATCGGCGGCGCGGTCACGAACGGGGCGATCGTCTGGGCGCCGGACGGCATGACGATCTTCGGCGCCGGCTCGGGCGGGCTCGTCGGGATCGATCTCGGGAGGGGAAAGCGCCGGACGCTGGCCGGAATCGGGAACGCCGTCTTCTCGCCGGGAGGCCAGAGGATCGCCTACACGGCCGGCGGCGAGTGCCGCGACCGCATCGGGATCTACGTCGCGAGCGCCGATGGGAGCAACCGGCGGCGAATCACGAACAGCTGCCGCATCGTGGGGACGCCCGGCCCGGACGTGCTGCACGGCAGCTTCTCGCAGGTCGTCCTCGGGCTCGGCGGCGACGACACGCTCTACGCCGACGACACGTACTACTTCTTCGACGGGAACACGCTCTACGGCAGGCCCGGAGACGACAACCTGGTCGGCGGCTACGGACGGGACACGCTGTACGGCGGGCCCGGGAACGACACGCTCACCGGCGAGGAGTCGAACGACATCCTGAACGGCGGCCCGGGGAACGACCACCTCGACGGCGACGGGGGCGGCGACACGATCCACGCGGCCGACGGGAAGCGCGACTGGATCACCTGCGGCAAGAACGCCTACGACCGCCGCGACACGGTCTACGCCGACCAGTACGACGTCGTCGCGAAGGACTGCGAGATCGTGCATAGGATCACGCAATGAGGCGGGCGGCCCTGGTCGGACTCGTCGCAATGGCGGTGCTGGCCGGATCGGTCGAGGCCGGCAACTACACGCCGCCGCCCGGAGACTGCTGCCCGCAGTGGTCGCCGCACGGGACGCAGATCGTCTTCACGACGAACCGGAAGGGCGGGACGATCGTCGGGGCGGTGAGCTCGACCGGCGGGCCGGAGCAATTCGTCCCCGGCATTCCGGTCGGCGCCCGCTAGCCCGACTGGAAGCACGTCGCCTACACGACGCAGAAGGGCGGCGCGACCTGGCTGACCGTCGCGAACGTCGACGGCAGCGGGGAGCAGTTGCTCGCCCAGACGACCGGCGACTTCGTGTGGTCGGCGGACTCCGCCCGGCTCGCCTTCGTCGCCAAGGATCAGTCCCTCGACGTCATCGGAGTGGACGGTAAGGGGCTGCTGAAGATCGCGCCGGGACCTGCAGCGATGCCGGCCTGGGCGCCGAACGGAAGCCACATCGCCTACGTCACCACGGCCGACGGCGGCTACGTGCACATCGTCAAGTCCGGTGGTGGGGGCGACGCTCGCATCGCCGGACCGGTGGGGGCGCTCGAGCCGAGCTGGTCTCCCGACAGCACGCGGATAGCGTTCCTCCAGGGGCGCAGCATCATCGTGGCGCGGCTCGGCGGCACCATCCACGGCTACCTCCTGGCCAAGCCTGCTCTGCTCAACAACGGCTGGTTCCCGGACGGCAAAGCGCTCCTCTACGACGCCGAGCCGACGCTTCCGCCGGACATGGACTCGACCGAGATCGGCGCGCTCGTCGACGGGCGGCCCTTCCAGGACGAGCTCGTGCGCCTCGACCTGAAGACGGGGACGCGGCGCATCCTCTCGTTCGGGGCCGGGGCCGAGTTCTCTGCCGACGGCAAGTCGCTCGCGCTCTCCAGCGGCGGCGAGTGCCGGGACCGCGACGGCGTCTACGTCATGCGCGTGGACGGAACGCAACGCAAGCGGCTGACGAACGACTGCGCGATCCGCGGCACCGCAGGCGCGGACACGTTGCACGGCACAGCGCTCGCGGACGTCCTGCTCGGCCTCCGCGGAAACGACCGGCTCTTCGCAAGCGACCCGGGCTACGTCGGCGACACCCTCGACGGCGGGCCGGGCAACGACGTGCTCGCGGGCGGCTTCCGGCAGGACATGCTCTACGGCGGCCCGGGCGACGACGTGCTCTCGGGCGGCCCGTCCGGCGACGCGCTCGTCGGCGGTCCCGGGCGCGACCGGCTCTCCGGCCAGGGCGGCCGGGACACGATCTACGCGGTCGACGGGCAGCGCGACCGCATCAGCTGCGGCCTGAACGCCTTCGGCAAGAACGGACGCGGCGTCGTCTACGCCGACAAGGCGGACATCGTGGCCTCAGACTGCGAGATCGTGCACCGCAACTGACCCGCGCGGGATATCGGCCCTCAGCGTCGCGAGCACGAACAGCAGCGCGCCGAGGGAGATCGCACCCGCGAGGACCGCGTACGTGGCGGCGATTCCCCAGTGGACGAACATCGGGCCGACGACGATTCGACCCGCGGGGCCGCCGAGCGCGCTCGCCGTCATCACGGCTGTCATCACCTTCGGGCGCAGCGCCTCGGGCGGCCGGGTGGAGAGGATGCCGAAGATGGGCGCGTTGACGAGCGGCACGAACAGTCCGCAGGCGAGCAGGACCACGCCGACCGCCTCCCACGGAAGCGTCGCGACGAGCGCCCAGAGCGGCAGCACCACCAGCACCATCGCGCCTGCCGCGAGCCGCAGGGGCGAGAACCGGTCGACGGCCTTCATCGCCAGGACGCTGCCTGCGAGCGCACCGATCCCGAAGGCCGCGAAGAGCCACCCGACGATCTTCGGGTCCTGTCCGAACCGGAGGTAGGCGAGCGCCGGCAGGGTGGTGAACAGCGCCCCGGCCGCGGCGTCGAGCACGATCAGGCTCAGCGTCATCGGCCCGAGCACGCGATCGCGGGCCAGGAAGCGAACACCGGCGAGCACCCCGCGCGAACTCTCGTCCTGCTTCACCCGCTTGCCGGCTCGCACGAACACGAAGACGAGGACGAACGCGACGACGTAGGTGGCCGCGTCGACCAGCATCACCTCGGGCGCCCCGATCGCGGCCACGAGGACGCCGCCGAGCGCCGGACCGGCGATAAGGGTCACCTGCGCCGCCCCGCCGAAGGCAGCCGAGACCTTGGACACGACGCGCTCGTCCGAGCCGTAGATCTCGGGGATGATCGTCCGCTGGGCCGCGAAGTACGGCGCCGAGAAGAGGCCGAGCACGAACACGAGGACGAGGAGCAGCGGGAAAGTCAGGACGTTCGTCCAGTACAGCACCGGCACGAGCAGCATCAGCGGCGCACGCAGGAGGTCGGAGAGGAGCATCGTCTTGCGGGCGCCGAGCCGGGCGATGACGCTGCCGCTCGGGATCCCGAAGATCGCCATCGGCGCGATCTCGGCGGCGAGGACGAACGACATCTTCGACACCGACCCCGTGGTGGTGAGCACGAACCAGGGCAGCGCGACGAAGGTCATCTGGACGCCGGTCATCGAGACCAGCTCCGCGGCGAGCAGCGCCAGAGTCGTCCGGTTCCTCAGCATCGCGCGATAATAATATAAAACGTCTGTACGGTTTTGTAAAATCTGCCCGTGCCTAAACGATCCGAGGCCCATCTCGAGGCGAGGCGACAGCAGATCCTCGACGGTGCCCGCAGGGCGTTTTCGCGGTACGGCTACGAGGGCGCGACAGTCGTGAAGCTGGAGGAGGAGATCGGGCTCTCGCGCGGCGCGATCTTCAACTACTACCCGAGCAAGTACGAGATCTTCTACGCGCTCGCTTCGGCGCAGCAGGCGGAGGCGCTGGAGATCTGGAGGGAGCGCGGATTCGAGGCGCTCCTTCGGGTGATCGCCGAGGAGAATCCCGATTGGCTCGGCGTCTACCTCGAGCATGCGCGCCATCTCCGCACCGACCCCGAGCTTCGCGAGCGCTGGAAGAACCGGACGCCCGACGAGGACCAGAGCGCCCGCGAGCATCTGGAGAAGCTGCAGGCGAGCGGCGAGATTCGCGCCGACCTGTCGCCGGAGGCGATCGGCCGCTTCCTCGGGCTGATCGCAGACGGCATCGCGTTGCAGACGAGCGCGGGCTTCCCGGTCGACGTGGAGCCGGTGCTCGGCCTGATCCGGGACGCGATCGCCCCGCGGAAGTAGCATCGACGGCCTGATGAAGACGGTGCTCTTCGTCGGTGCCGGACGGCATCAGCGCCGTGCTCTCGCACGGGCGCACGAGCTCGGGCTCCGCGTCGCCGCGATCGACCGGAACGCTGCCGCGCCCGGCTTCGAACAGGCCGACGTGGCGGAGACGGTGGACTTCTCGGACGTGCCCGCGGCGGTCGAAGCAGCGAGGCGGATCGCGCCCGACGGCGTACTCACCGTCGCGTCCGACCGGGCCGTGCCCGTCGCAGCTCGGATCGCCGAGGAGCTCGGCCTGCCGGGGATCGGCATCGAGACGGCGCGGCTCGCGACGAACAAGGTGGCGATGCGCAGACGGCTCGCGGAGGCGCGCGTCCCACAGCCTCGCTTCGCCGCGGTGCGGAATCTCGACGACGCTCGTGCGGCGATCGAAGAGATCGGCCTGCCTGCCGTGCTCAAGCCGGCCGACTCGGCCGGCCAGCGCGGGCTCACGCTCGTCCGCTCGACCGCAGAGCTGGAGGCGGCGCTCGCGGCCGCGCTGGAGGAGTCCACGGGCGGCGACGCGATCCTCGAGGGCTTCCACGACGGTGCCGAGGTGAACTGCCTCGCGGTCGCCCGCGGCGGCCGGGTGTCCGTGCTCACGCTCTCCGACCGGATGCGCCCGGACGGCGACGGATTCGGCGTCTGCCTCGCGCATCTCTACCCGGCTGCGCTCGACGCAGACACGGCTGCCGAGGCGGAGCGCGTCGCGACGGCAGCCGTCGAGGCGATCGCGCTCGTCGACTCCGTCGCGTATCCACAGCTCCTCGTCTCGGCCGAAGGCGTCCTGCTCGTCGAGATCGCGGCGCGCGTGCCGGCCGGGCTGATGGACGAGGTGGCACGGCTCGGGATCGGCGTCGACCTCGTCGAGATCGCGCTCAGGCAGGCGCTCGGCGAACCCGTCTCGGACGCGCTCCTGCGGCCCCGCGCGCGCCAGCCGCTCGCGATCCGCTTCCTGACCGCGGGGCCTGGCCCGCTCCCGGTCGGAGTCGTGCGCTCGGTGAACGGAATCGAGCACGCGTTCGCCGAGCCGGGCGTCGTCGGCGGCGACTCGTATCTCGTCTCGGGCGAGACGATCCGCCCTGCGCGGGTCGACGGCGACCGGCGGGGCTACGTGATCGCGATCGGCGACACGCGCGACGAGGCAATCGCGCGGGCCGACGCCGCCGCCGCGCTGATCGACGTGGAGGTCGAGTGAGCGTGGGCTCGACGGAGCTCACCGATGAGCGGAGGCGCCGGCTTGGCCGGCGCCGGGAGCGGGGATGAGCGACCCGCGCGTCGAGATCGTCGCCCGCGGCTACGACCGGATCGCCGACCGGTTTGCCGGCTGGCGCGAACGGATCGACGGCGATCCGCGCGGGGAGTGGGCGAAGGATCTCGCCGCCCGACTCGCGCCGGGCGCGCGCGTGCTCGAGCTCGGCTGCGGCGCGGGGTCCGCCGAGACGACGCTGCTCGCGGAGCGCTTCGACGTCACGGGCGTCGACGTTTCGGCAGAGCAGATCCGACGCGCGCGGGAGAGCGTGCCCGGCATCGAACTCGTCCAAGCGGACCTGCTCGAGCTGGAGCTTCCCGAGGAGTCGTTCGACGCGGTCTGCTCGTTCTACGTCTTCAACCACGTGCCGCGCGAGCGCCTGGGGGGGCTGCTCGGCCGCATCAGGGGCTGGCTGCGGCCCGGCGGGCTGGCCATGAACGCGTTCGGGACCGACGACAACCCGGGCTGGACCGGCGAGTGGCTCGGTGCCGAGACGTTCTTCGCCGGCTTCGAGCCCGCGGAGAACACACGCCTCGTCGAGGCGGCGGGGCTGGCGATCCTGCGCGACGAGGTCGTGACGTTCGTCGAGCCCGAGGGGAGCGTCGAGTTCCAGTGGATACTGGCCCGGCGATGAGCTGTACCTTCGACCTCGAGCACTATCGCGAGCTGATCGCGGGGGCTCGTGCGGGCGGCTACCGGTTCGCGTTCTTCGACGCGGCGCCGGCCGCAGGCGACCTTCTCCTCCGCCACGACGTCGACCTGTCGCTCGAGGCGGCGCTCGCGCTGGCCGAGCTGGAGGCCGAGTTGCAGGCGCCGGCCACCTACTTCCTGATGACGCGCAGCGAGTTCTACAACCTCGAGTCGCCCTCCGGCGTCGCGGCGATCGAGCGGCTGCGGCGACTCGGCCACCGGGTCGGGCTGCACGCCGTCTATCCGGACGCGGAGCACGACGGCCGCTTCGATCCCGTGCTCGCCTGGCACAACCCGGACCCGGACTACCTGACCGCCCCGGTCGAGGGGTTCGCGAACGCGATGCAGGCCGGCTTCTTCGACCCCGAGCACTACCGCTCCGACTCGAACCAGCACTGGCGCCACGGCTGCCCGCACGAGGCGCTCGCCCGCGGCGACTTCGCGTGGCTCCAGCTGCTCGTCCATCCGGAGATCTGGGTCTATCCGGGTGAGACGATGCGCGAGACGATGCTGGCGATGCTCGACGCGGAGCGCGAGCTGCGCATCGAGCAACTCGAAGCCGACCGCATCGACCTCGGCTGACAGACCGGCCTGACCGCCCCGGCCACATCGGCGCAGGCCCTCGCCTAGCGGCGGTGTCTGACACCGGGCATGTCCGCCACTCGAGCCGCCGCTGGCGCGACTCGCCGCCAGGGACGGGGCTACGATGAGCCGCGTGCTGACCTCGGAGAAGCCGCTCGATCGGCGCCTCGACCGTGAGCTGACCGAGCGCTTCCTCGGCGATCCCGGCGGGCTCGCGGCCGCCGAGCGCGAGATCCAGGCGAGCGGCCTCGTCGACCACCTCGAGGAACAGGCGGCGCGCTTCTGGAGCACGGTGCAGGGCGAGACGCGCGGCCACCGCTACAACACCGGCCGCGCCACCGGCCGCGACGGGTACGGCGAGGGCCTGCGCCTGTACGCGGTGCTCCGCAAGCTGCGACCGGCGATCGCGGTCGAGACCGGCGTCTGCAACGGCGTTTCCACGGCCTTCCTGCTGCTCGCGCTCGCGGAGAACGGAAGCGGCGAGCTGCACTCGATCGACCTCCCCGAGATCGCCGGCGAGGACTACGCGCCGGGCACGTTCTGGGACGGCAAGGGCGGCGCGGTCGTCCCCGCAGGCGAGGAGCCCGGCTGGATGGTCCCGGCCCGGCTGCGCGAGCGCTGGCACCTCGTCCTCGGCCGCAGCCAGGACGTGTTGCCCGCGCTGCTCGACCGGCTCGGGACGATCGACTTCTTCATGCACGACAGCGAGCACTCCGAAGCGTGCATGCGCTTCGAGTTCGAGGCCGCTTGGGGGGCGCTGCGGGACGGCGGCGTGCTCGCGGCGGACGACGTGACCGTCAACGACGCGTTCGCGACCTTCGCCTCCGCGCGAGGCAGCGAGCCGATCGAGATCGGCCCCAAGCTCGCACTGATCGTCAAGTGACGCTGACCGTCGTCGTGACGGCGTCCGGGGCGCCCGGAACGGCGGCCCTCTTGCGCGCCCTTCGGGAGAACGGCGAGCGCGACGTGCGGCTCGTCGGGACGGACATGTCCGAGCGGAGCATCGGCCGCCATCTCTGCGACGCGTTCCACGTCGTCCCGCGCGGCTCCGACCCCGGCTTCGCCGACGCCGTCCTCGACGTGGCCCGTCACGAGGGCGCGACGGCGGTCCTGCCGCAGTCGTCCTTCGACCTCCCGGGGCTTGCCGCGGCCAGGGAGCAATTCGCCGGCGAAGGCGTGGCCGTGCTCGTCGCCTCGCCGGAGGCGGTCAGGCGGTCGAACGACAAGGCGGAGAGCTACGCGATGCTGGATGCGATCGGCGTGCGAGGCCCCGCCTGGCGGCGCGTCCACGGCATCGAAGGGATCACCGAGGCGGCACACGCCCTCGGCTATCCGGACCGCGAGCTGGCGCTGAAGCCCGTGTTCTCGTCGGGCTCGCGCGGGTTCCGGATCCTGTCCGCGTCGGCCGACCGCCGCGAGCAGCTCCTGACCAACCGGCCCGGTGTCGCCGAGTCGATGCGGCTCGAGGACCTGCTCGACGTGCTCGGCCCCGGGGACGACACCGAGCTCCTGGTCATGGAGCTCACCACCGGGAAGGAGCGCACGATCGACGGGATCGCGTCCGGCGGTCGCATCCTGCTCGGCCACCCGAAGACGCGCGAGGCGATGCGCGCCGGGCTCGCGATGTATTTCGAGACGGTCGACGACCCCACCCTCGTCGACGTCGCCACGAGGATCGTGGCCGAGCTCGACCTCGACCACTTCTTCAACATCCAGCTCGTCGGCGAGCATGTGATCGAGATAAACCCGAGGATCTCGACGATCGTCTACCAGGAGGACCTCAACCTGCCCTGGCTCGGCGTCAAGCACGCGCTCGGCGAGATCGCGCCCGACGAGCTCGCCGCCCTGGCCGCGATGATCCGCCCGAGCCGGCGGGCGCTGCGCTATTTCGACCAGGTCGAGTGGGACGCCTGAGCCGCAAAGGGAGGGAAGGGAAGCCCCTCCGCGTCGTTCACTGTCCCGTCAACACGGCCGGCGTGCCGTGGCAGAACGTCGAGGCACTTCGACGGCTGGGCGTCGACGCGAAGCTCGTGGTCTTCGAGCGCTACCGGCTGCATCCCGAGGCGGACTGGTCGCTCGACCGCGAAGGCGGCTTCATCCGCCGCCAACTCGCGCAGTGGCGGGCGTTCCTGCAGCTGCTGCCCAAGACCGACGTGTTCCACTTCTACTTCGGGCTGACGCTGATTCCGAAGTCGTTCCAGTTTCCGATCCTGCGGTTGCTCCGCAAGAAGTCGGTGCTGCACTTCCTCGGTTCCGACATCCGCGGGCGCTCGCCCGAGGAGCTCTCGTACAGCGGCTCGGCCGACGCGCAGATCGTCGGCTCGTACGACGCGATCCGCTGGGTGCCGGACGCATACGTCGTTCCGCCGGGGATCGACCTGCAGGAGTTCCGGCCGGTGGATCCGAGCGGGCGTGACCGCCCCCTCGTCGTCCACGCACCGTCGAACCGCGTCCGGAAGGGCACGGAGCACGTGATCGCCGCCTGCCGCGAGCTCGACGTCGACCTGGAGATCGTCGAGGGCCTCCATCACACGGAGGCGCGACGACGCTACGAGCGGGCCGACATCGTCGTCGACCAGCTGAACGCGGGCTGGTACGGATTGTTTGCGATCGAGGCGATGGCGCTCGGCAAGCCGGTGGTGACGTCGCTCCACGAGGATGCCGTCGCCCGGACGGAGAGCGCGTTCGGCGTGCAACTGCCGCTCGTGCACGCCACCAAGGAGACGCTCGTCGACGCGCTGCGGCCGCTCGTGGAGTCGCCCGAGGAACGGGCGCGGATCGGCGCCGAGAGCCGTGCTTACGTGGAGCGTGTGCACGACGGCGACCGGAACGCCGAGCGGCTGATCGAGATCTACCAGGAGGTCCGGAGCGAGTCGCCGTCGCTCGAGTCCGTGGACGGCGTTCACGAGCCGGGAGGGCTGCCGATCTTCAGCCAGATCACCAAGCTCGGCAAGCAGTCGGCGATCTACGGCCTCGGCGGCCTCGTCTCCCGCATCCTCGCCGTCCTCCTCCTGCCGCTCTACACGAGCTACCTGTCCACCGACGACTACGGCAAGATCGAGACGCTGGTCGCGGCCACGGCCGTTCTGACGATCCTCCTCCAGCTCGGGATCACGAGCGCGTTCTTCCGGTTCTACTTCGACGCGCGCAGCGACGCAGAACGGATCCGCGTCGTGCGCACGAGCTTCTGGTTCACGATGACCAGCGCGACCCTGGGGCTGATCGTCGCGCTCGCGTTCGCAGGGCAGATCGCAAACCTGCTCAGGATCGGGGATGAACCGGGGCTCGTGGCGGCTGCTGCGATCGGGATGTGGGCCGGGATGAACTACGCGCAGCTCACGGCGGTGTTCCGGGCGGAGGATCGCGCCGTCGGCTACGTGAACGCAAGCCTCGCGAACGTGGTGATCACCGTCGGCGCGACGGTGCTGCTCGTCGTCACGTTCGACAAGGGGCCGCTCGGCGTGCTGGTCGGCAACTTCATCGGGACGCTCTGCGTCTACTTCGTGCTGCTCGGCTACCGCCGTTACCAGCTCGGCCTCGAGTTCGACCGGAAGCTCTTCCGCGCGATGAACAAGTTCGGGATGCCGCTCGTCCCCGCCGCGCTCGCGCTGTGGGCGATCAACTTCATCGACCGGCTGTTCATCGCGCTCTACAAGGGCCAGGGCGAGGTCGGTGTCTATTCCGTGGCCGTGCGCGTCTCCTCGGCGATCGTCTTCCTGATGATCGCGTTCCGTACCGCCTGGCCGGCGTTCGCGTACTCGATCGAGGACGACCGCGAGGCCCGGCGCACGTATTCGTACGTGCTCACGTACGTCGTCTTCGTGAGCTGCTGGGTGTCGCTCGGATTCGGCCTGCTCGCGCCCTGGATCGTGCACCTGCTGGCACGCAACCCCAGCTTCCAGCGCGCCTCGGAGGCCGTTCCCCTGCTCTCGTTCGGCGGCGCCGCCTACATCGCCTACACGGTGATGGCGATCGGATCCGGTCGAGCGCGGAAGACGCAGTGGAACTGGGTGATCGCCGGGCTCGCGGCGGCAGTCAACATCGGGCTGAACGTCCTCCTGATCCCGCCGTACGGGATGATGGGCGCCGCGATCGCCACCGCGGCGGCGTACGTGGCGCTGTTCCTCGGCATGGTGGTCTACTCGCAGGAGGTCTACTACGTGCCGTACCAGTGGCGGCGCGTCCTCACGGCGACCGCGGTCGCCGTCGGCTTGAACCTCGTCGGCTCCGCGCTCCACGTGCCGCTCGCGGTCGCGATCCTGCTCGTGCTCGTCTTCCCGTTCGTGCTCATTCCGCTCGGCTTCTACCTTCCGGCCGAGCTCCGCCGGCTCCGGCGGCTGGTACCGGTGGCCCGGTAGGCTCTGTCCGTGGACGACGCGCAGGTTCGCGCCCGGATCGAGGAACTCGTGGCCGAGGAGCACCGGCTGTGGGACGCCGAGTCTTCCGGAAACGCGAGCCCCGCTGACCGCGAGCGACTCGAAGAGCTCAAGGTCGGCCTCGACCAGTGCTGGGACCTGCTCCGCCAGCGGCGCGCGCTCGAGCAGTACGGGATGGACCCGGACGCCGCCACCCCGCGCAGCGCCGACGCCGTCGAGAACTACGAGCAATGACACCGTTGCGACTCGCATACATGCGAGTCGCAACTTTGCGTATCAACTGACTCGCACTCTGCTACATTTGCTGCGCCATGGCGGCGCGCAACCCGTTCAGCTTCGGCGACCTCGCACTCGACGAGACGTTCACCGACCGTGAGGCCGAGCTGGCCGAGCTGCGATCGGACGTCCTGAACGGCCAGAACGTGGTCGTGTTCGCCCCTCGCCGCTACGGCAAGACGTCGCTCGTCTGGCGGGCGACACAGGAGTTGGTCAGTCGTGACCGCGCACTCGTGGCGCAGATCGATCTGATGCGGACTCCGACCAAGGAGCAGTTCGCCGCCAAGCTCGCCCAGTCGATCTACGAACAGATCGCCAGCCCGCTCTTCCGAGCACGGGAGCGTGCGACGCAGATCTTCAGGGGACTTCGAATCCTGCCCGTGATGACCGTCGACGCGAACGACGGAACTCTCGGGTTCAGCTTCACGTCCGGCCACGCCCCGGAGGACGTCGACGCCACGATCGAGAAGCTCCTCGACCTCCCCGGCGAACTGGCGGCGGACAGGGGAAGCTGCGTGGCGATCGTCTTTGACGAGTTCCAGGAGGTGCTCGAGATCGACCCGCGTCTTCCCAACCTGATGCGCGCCGCGTTCCAGGCGCAGCCGGAGGTCGCGCACGTGTACCTCGGAAGCAAACGCAGCATGATGCACCAGCTGTTCAACGACGCGAACGAGCCGTTCTGGCGGAGCGCCAAGCAGCTGGAGCTCGGGGTGATCCCGCACGATTCGTTCGCCGCGTTCATCCGCGAGCGGTTCCGCTCGACGGGCCGGAGCGTCGGCGATGCCGTCGTCGAGGCACTGCTCGCCGTCACCCAGTGCCATCCGTACGGCACACAGGAGCTCTGCTACGCGCTCTGGGAGGAGACCGCGGAGGGCGAGAGTGCGACTGCCGCGGGCCTGGACACGGCGCTCGACCATGTGCTGCGTTCGGAGAATTCCCACTTCACGCGAATCTGGGACGAGTCCCCGACGGCGCAGAAGCTCGTACTCCAGGCGCTCGCGCGAGAGCCGCTCCAGCCGATCACGAGCTCTGACTTCCGCCGCCGCCACGGGCTGCCCGGGAGCTCGAGTGTCCAGCGCGCGCTCGAAGCCCTGCTCGGCGACGAACTGGTCGCCAAGCAGGCGCGCGGCTCCTACCGGATCGCCGAGCCGTTCCTGGCCGAGTGGGTGCTCCGCTTCGGAAGTTGAGCCGAGCTCGCGCTAGCCGAGCCGTACGGCGTCGGTCATGCGGATGCGCGGGTCGAGGAACCCGTACGAGATGTCCACGAGCATGTTCAGCGTGATCACGATCAGCGAGACGAACACGACGATGCCCGCGATCATCGGCAGGTCGAACTGGTTGTTCGCGATCAGGAGCTGCCGACCCACTCCAGGGAGGTTGAAGACCGACTCGATGAAGATCGATGCGGCAAAGGCGAGACCGAGGTCCATCCCGAGGATCGTGATCACCGGCAGCATGCTGTTCCGCGCCGCGTGCGCGAGGACGACACGCCGCTCGGACGCACCCTTCGCACGGGCCGTGCGCACGTAGTCCTCGCCCAGCGACTCCATCATCTGCGACCGGATCAGCCGCACGTAGAGCGCTGCGAAGCCGACGGCGAACGTGATCCAGGGCAGCGTCAGGTGGTACGCCCACTGTGCGAGGCCGCCGCAGTCCTGGTACTGGCCCGGGAACGCGTTGCAGTAACCGGCGATCGGCGTCCAGCCGAGCTTGAAGCCGAAGATCCACGAGAGCACCAGCCCGAGCCAGATGGGCTGGCACGAGATCCCGATCAGCACGAAGAGCATCGACATCCGGTCGAGCAGCGACCGCGGGCGGAGCGCGGCGAGGATCCCGAGCGGGATCGACACGCTGAGGTAGAGGATCGCGCCGCCGACGATGAGGGACGCCGTCACGGGCAGGCCCGTCTCGATCAGCGAGTCGACGCTCTGGCGGTTGATGTACGAGATGCCCAGCGACTGGTGCGCGACCATGTTCCAGATGAAGCGCCCGTACTGCTTCCAGACCGGCTCATCGAGGTGCAGCAGATGGCGGATGCGCGCGACCGACTCCGGACTCGCGCCGCGCCCTGCCGAGAGCGAGGCCGGATCGTTCGGCATCAGGAAGAAGATCGCGTAGGTGACGATCGTGGCAGCGAAGACGAGGAAGACCGCCCAGAGCATGCGCCTGACCACGAACCGCGCCATCACCCGCCCCCGCCTTCGTCGCCACCGAACCGCCGTCGCTTGATTCGACTCCTACGAGCCTCGTCCGGTTAGACCGTCAGCGAAGCTGCCATTCCCCTCCCCGCAGGATCGGGACGGCTGCGCCTCGCGCCTCGATCCCGTCCACCTCGACGCCGTCGCTCCCGATCATCAGATCCGTGTGGATCAGCGACCGGTTCACACCCATGGCCTGCAGCTCCTCGTCGCTCAGCCCGGCCGCGCCCTCGACGGGCGAGAGGTAGCCGGAGCCGTAGGCGATGTGCGGCGCGGCGTTCTCGTCGAAGAGGCCGTGGTAGAAGACGATGCCGAGCCGGCCGACCCGCGAGGTGCGGTCGACGAGCGCGACCTCACCGAGCCGGCGGGCGCCGGCGTCGGCCGCGAGCTGAGCCTCGACCGCCTCGACCTCGGCGGTCGCGCGCACCTCGGTGATCTCGCCGCGCTCGAAGTGCAGCTCGAGGTCGTGGACGATCGCGCCCGTGCGGAGCATGACCGGACGCGTCGCGCGCACGCGGCCCTCTGTGCGCCGACAGTCCGGAGTCGTGTAGACCTCCTCGGTCGGCAAGTTGGGGACGAAGCGGATGCCGGACGTCGTCACGTCCTCGGCGCCGTGCCAGCTCGCCTGCGGCAGGAGGCCGACGGTGAGGTCCGTGCCCTGACCGCGGAAGGTCAGCGCGTCGAAGTGGCGCTCCGTCAGGACACGCGCCCGCTCGAGCAGTCGGTCGAGGTGCTCGAGCCAGGCGGCAACCGGGTCCGGCTCGTCGAGCCTGCACGTGAACGCGATCGCATCCCAGAGGCGGTCGACGTCGGGCTCGCCGTAGATCTCCTTGGCCCAGCCCTCGTTGGGACTGCCGATGCCGACCCAGGCGCCGCGGCGCTCGTCGATCAGCCGCTGCGCGACGCGGCGCACGGGCGGCGTGGACGGGAACGTATTCGAGATCCGTTCCGGATCGAGACCGCCGAACGGGTTGGCGCCGGGGAACCCGAGCGCGTAGACACGGGCCGTCTCGCGCCGGCCCCACTCCTCGACCCGCGCCTGCTCCCAGTCGGATGCCCAGCCGATCGCCTCGTCCGGCGCGAGCTCGATGTGGTCGGCCACGACCTCGAGGTCCTGGTAGTTGAGCTCGACCTTCCGCGCGCCGAGCTCGTACGCTGCGCGCGCGATCGCCCGCACGAGCTCGGTGTCCTCGACCCGCCCCCAGATCACGACGTCGCCGCCGGGCTGCAGATTCGCGCCGATCCGCAGCGCGAGGTGCGCATAGCGTTCGAGCAGGTCGCCGCGGGAAGCACTCGTCACGGTCGGCCCGGGATGATAGAGAAGTCCCGATGCAGATCCTGGAAGCCCGGCTGCAGACGGCGGCGTCGACCTTGCTCGAGCTGGAGTCGTTCTACCTCGACGCGCTCGCGCTCGAGGTGGTCGAGTCGCACGGCTACCGGGTCGGGACGACGACCCTGGCGTTCCAGCCGGTCGAGGCGGGGCGACCCTTCTACCACTGCGCGCTCCGCGTCCCCCGAAACCGCTTCGCGGCCGCGCACGAGTGGCTCGGGCGCCGAGCAGAGCTACTCCCGAGCGAAGCGACCGGCGAGACGACCTTCGACTTCTCAGCGTGGAGCGCCGAGGCCTGCTACGCGCTCGACCCGGGCGACAACATCGTCGAGCTGATCGCCCACCACGAGCTGCCCGAGGAGTCGCCGGAAGAGGGGCTGTTCAGCGGCGCCGAGCTGCTCGGGGTCTGCGAGGTGGGGCTCGTCGTGCCGGATCAGCGTGAGGCCGCCCGGGCGCTGGAGCCGCTCGGGATCGAGCTCTGGGACGGGACGCTCGACGTGCCGGAGCGGCTCGCCTTCATGGGCGGCCGTGACGGCGTCCTGATCCTGACGCGGCCGGGTCGAGGCTGGATGCCGACGGGCCGGCCGGCGGAGCTGCACCCGGCCGAGGTCGTCGTCGCGGGCACGCGCGACGCGCACGTCGCCCTGCCCGGCACGCCGCACGCCGTGCGCGTCGTCAGGACGTGACCGTGACCAGCGTTCCGATCGGCGTGTAGGGGAAGACCTTCTGGGCCTCGGACGGCGGCAGCTCGACGCAGCCGAGGCTCTGGGCGCTCCCGTACGAGGCTCGGTTGAAGCCGTGGATGGCGTCGCCGCCGTTGAAGTAGCTGACCCAGGGCACACCGGGGTCGGAGTAGTGCGAGCCGTCGGGATTCGTCCCCTTCATCGTCGTCGTCACGAAGCGCGCGTAGACGGGGAACGTGCCGAGCGCCGTCGGCGCCTTGGGGATGCCCGTGTTCGCGACCGTGTTCAGGATCGTCGCGCCGTTGCGCCAGAGCGTCAGCGACTGGGGGCTTCCGCTGCGGTGAACGATCACGTAGCTGTAGTCGGTGCCCGACGCGTGGTTACCGGCGACCGCGTCGGCGATCAGCGTCCGCCAGAAGTCACGCCCGGCGTAGCCGTCGACGAGCAGGTCGTGGCTGCTCTGAAAAGCCATGACCGCGCCGCGGGTGACGGCGTTCTCCTTCCCCTCGTGCCAGAGGCCGACGAGCGACGTGGGGACGTTGTCGAAGCGCCAGCCGAACGTTCCCTTCGGCGCGTCGACGGCGGCGGCGACCTGGGCGTCGAGCGTGACGGGCACACGGGCGCCGGCCGGCTGCCAGCCGAGCGGCAGATAGCCCATCTGCGCGAGCAGCTGCTGCAGGCGGAGCTCCGAGCCGGTCGGCGTCGACCAGGTCAGGAGCCGCGTCGGCTTCTGGGCGCCCGCGACCGGGACGACAGCGGCCGGCAGCCTGACCTTGACCTCGGTGTCGAGCCCGTACCCGTAGCCGCGCGGCCTGTAGACGAGCGTGTGCTCGTCGAGCTCGTGCCAGCCGCCGGGCGTCGACGGCCCGAGCCAGGGGAGGTGCTTGTGGAAGAGCTTGCTCAGCGGCTCCGAAACCGTCAGGCGCAGCGGCGTGTCGAGGTCGAGCTTCGAGCCCTGGCGCGGCGAGACCAGCACACGCGGTGGCCCGCCGAGCGGGAACCAGGTCACGTCGACCGGCGGCGGCGGCTTCTCCCACGAGCGGACGACGGCACTCACTCCGACGGACCCGGCATCGCCCAGGCGACCGAGGACGACCCTCCGCGTCGGACGGGAGAGATGCCTGATCCGACTCACCGTCCCCTCGGTCGTGACGACCTGGCTCACCGGCCCGTCGAAGCGCACCTCGACCGGCGCGCCCGGCTCGATCCGGAGCCAGTTCGTCGTCAGCGCAGCGGCGGGTGCGACGACGTCGAGCGTCGTGTGCTGCGTGTGGCCCGCGAGCCAGCCCGCCCAGCCGGGCCGCTTGAAGTCCGCCACGACCTGAACGTGAGTGCCGGGCGTGATCCGGATCCGTGGCCAGACAGTGCCGTCGCTGCGTACCGCGACCGGAACCGTCTTGCCGTTCGGCGTGTGCGCTGACAGTCGCAAGCCGTTACCGAGGCTCGGCGTGCTGATCCGCGCGAGCGCGTTCGGATCGGCGGAGATCGCGCCGCTCGGCCAGGCGAACCGGCCGGCTGCGAGCGCCGCCAGCGCAAGCGCAACGACGAGACCGCCGACGACCCACGGCCAACGCCGACGTCTGCGCACGGTTCCCCGTCCGCCCGCGTACGGCCCGACGCTCGTGATCTGGAACGAAGCGCGACCCCTCGGCTTCACCTGCATGACGACATGGTGCAGGCTCGGTGGGTCGTCGGCAATTCCGACGCCCTACGGGATGCGTCGGTCTTCGGCATCGATCCGGTAGTCGTTGATGCTAGCGTCGCGGCGTCGCATCAGCCCGGAGTCGTCGAACTCCCAGTGCTCGTTCCCGTGGCTTCGCCACCACTGCCCGCTCGCGTCGCGCGACTCGTACTCGAAGCGGACCGAGATCCGGTTGCCGTGGAAGCACCACAGCTCCTTGCGGAGCCGGTAGTCGAGCTCGCGCTGCCACTTGCGGGTCAGGAACTCGACGATCGCGTCCCGCCCCGTGAGGAACTCGTCCCGGTTTCGCCATTCGGAGTCGACCGTGTAGGCGAGCGCGACCCGCTCGGGATCGCGGGTGTTCCAGGCATCCTCGGCAGCCTGGACCTTCTGCAGGGCCGTCTCCTCAGTGAACGGCGGAACCGGCGGACGGCTGCTGCTGCTGCTCACGTCACGATCCGGTACACCTGGAAGCATTCGGCGTACTCGCGGTTCACGTTCACTCCGTGGATGCGGGCGACGTTCCAGACGTACTCGGGGTCGGCATAGCGGCGGTGCTGCTGCGAGGCGTACTTCGCCAGCGCGGCGACCTTGCGCTCGATGTGCGAGCGCTCGAGGGCGACGTAGGCCTGGTAGGCGAAGTCGAAGTTGTTCCAGGGGATCTCGTAGCCGAGGATCGTCGTCCGCTTGAAGGCGCGGAGCCCCTCTGCGGCAATCGCCTGGTGGTCCTGGTGGATGTCGTGGAGACTCGGCTGGAAGACGACGTCGGGGTGCCACTCCTCCCAGAGGCCGATCAGGAGCTCGAGGATGTCCTGCCGGTGGTCGGGGAACGTGCGGACCTCGAAGTCGTGGACGGTCAGGTTCGCCTCCGGGATCCCCAGCTCGGTCGTCGCCTCGCGCACCTCGCGGGCCAGCGTGTCGGGCGCGAAGCCCTCCGGGAGCGACTTGGTCGCGATCGAGAAGGCGACGTAGCGGACGTCGACGCCCTGCTCGACGAGGCGTGCCATCGTCCCGCCGCAGCCGAACTCCCCGTCGTCGGTGTGCGGCGCCAGGACGAGCGCGCGCTTCCACCCCGACGTCACGCCTGCCGCCTCTGGACCGCGCCCGCCAGGCAGGCGGCGAGGCCGAGCGCGCCCCACCCCATCGGGTCTTCGAAGAGCGCGTTGTAGCCCAGGCTGTGCACGGCGATCGCGAGCAACGTTAGCCCGAAGGCGAGCGCAGGCACGCCGGCTCCGACGAGCGAGGCCCGCCGGAAGGCGAGCATGAAGCCGGCGATCGCGAGCCAGGCGAAGAGCAGGAAGCCCGGAATTCCGGTCTCGGCGGCGACCGTGACGGGTGTCGTGTGCGAGGCCGCCTTCTTCGCCGACAGGCCGACGAGCGCGTGCCGAGCCGCGTACGACTTGGTGAAGCCGCCGATCCCGACGCCGCCGAGCGGGTGGTCGAGCGCGATCCGGATCCCGCCCTTGACCAGGCTGGCGCGGCTGCCCACGTTGGTCGCCGCCACGACGGCCGGCGCGCCGGGGGACGCGGTGGAGGCGGCCGGCCGTCCTCCGACGAGTCCGAGCACGAGGATCGCGGTCACGGCGGCGGCGGCAGCGGGCTTCGGCCAGAACGCAAAACCTGCGGCGACGACGAGCCCGACGAGGAGCGCCGCGAAGCTCGACTGCGAGTAGGAGAAGAAGAGCCCGACCCAGGCGAGCGCGGTCACGCCGACGGCGGCGAGCTGGACGCGCCGGTCGGAGCACGCCAGCACGACGACGACGCTGCCGAGAATCACGATCACGAGGAAGCGCCCGTAGATCGACGGGTCCCAGAACAGCGAGTTGACGCGGAAGAACGACTGGTACGCGTTCCCCACGATCACCTTCGCGTTCCAGAAGACGTGGTGTGCGGCGCGCTCGTACAGGCCGACGAGCGCGAACAGCACGCCCATCGCGGCCAGCTCGGCGTAGAGGTACCGAACGAGCCGCGGCCGCCAGGGCAGGCGGGCAAGCGCGAGCGCGAGGAGGCCGAACGGGAGGTAGAAGAACAGGAGCTGCACCGATCCCTGCTTGAGGTCGATCGTCCACGAGAGCGAGAGTCCGGTCCAGGCGACGAACAGCGCAAGCGGAAGCGCGACCGGACCGAGCTCGCGCGAGCGCTGTTCTCCTTTCACGAGCTCCCAGCCGAGCAGCAGACCCGCCGCCGCGACCACGACGTAGAGCGGGATGAGCAGGTTCGCCTCCGTCGAGCCGACGGTGACCGGCACGCGCGCCGGGGCGAGCAGGAGCGTGGCGAACGCGAGCGCCCACGGCCAGCGGCGAAGGATCGCGGCGCCGGCGATGGCGGCGGCGACGCCGAGCACGGCCGCGCCGGCGTAGGCCGCGTGATGGCCGTGCGGCGCGAGGTACGCGGCCAGGAAGAGCGCGCCGAGCCCGACTGCGACGAGCCCGGCGAGGCGAAGCGCGCGCCCGGACGCGACGAGCAGCACCGCGAGCCCGAAGCAGGCGAGCGGCCCACCGACGTGCGCAAGTGTGCTCAGCTCGACCCCTTGACGCGGATAGCCAGCACGCGCAACTTCGAGACGTTGCCCGCGAGATCCTGGGCGCCGACGGCGACCTGGCCGCTGAGGCCGTGCCTGCGCAGGTACGCGAGCGGAACCTGCAGCTTGCCGGTCGGCTTGTAGCCTTTCGTCTTCACGACGCGATGGCCGCTGACGAAGAGCAGCCCGTGCGCCTGCTCGTTGAAGCGATAGAGCACGGTGAGCTCGTCCGCGCTCAGCCGCGGCGACACGCCGACGATCCGCGGCGGCACCGTGTCGATCCGGATTGCGTTCGGCAGCTTGATCGTGCGGTCGGCGTCGTCGAGATCGACGCGCGGCTTGTAGACGCCGTCCCGCACGAGCCGCCCGTTGTCGTCCCGCCCGTCCCAGGTAAAGCGGTGGTAGCCGCTCGGGACGGCCAGGCTCTCGGTCAGCGTGCGGACGACGCGGCCGCTCGGGCCGACGATCGCCACGGTGACGTGATCAGCGCGCCGGAGCCCGAACGCGACGTTGACGCGCCGCGACGTGCAGTGGCACGTCGGCGAGAACTGGTGCGGGAAGACCTTGGTCGCGACGATCGGGCTCTTCGTCTGCTTCAGCCCCTGCGTGTACGCAAATGCCGCCGCCGTCCCGCCGATCAGGAGCAGGACGAAGATCGCGGCCAGGCGGTTCAAGGCCGGCCGATTCTAGATGGATGCTGTGGTTAGGCAGGCCCGGAGCCGACGCGCGCGTCTGCGACCACCGTGCCGTTCCGGCCGCGCGTGTAGCGGATCCAGCTGTGCCGCCCGATGTAGACGAGGAGCGCGGTCATGCCCACGCCGAGCAGCACGACGATGGCGATGCTCGTGCCCGGGACGTCGATCAGCTTCAACCCGGAGAGGCCCAGAACGGTCGCGAGCGCGAATCGCAGCAACGTGTCCGGAATCGACACCGAGAGGCGGCCGCCGATCAGCACGCCGGGGATCGAGCCGATCAGCAGCCAGCCGACGATGTGCATGTCGACGTTGCCGGCGATGAAGTGCCCGAAGCCCGCGACGTACAGGAGTGCCGCGGCGTGGAAGATGTCCGTCCCGACGACCTTGTGCGCGCGGAGCGGGAAGACGACGAGCAGCGTCAGGCCGAAGAAGACGCCGCTGCCGACCGAGGTCAGCCCGACGACGAAGCCGCCGAAGAAGCCGATCAGCACGGCGGCGGCGCGGTCGCGATTCGTGAGCGTGAAATCGGTGTCGCCCACGGGCTTGGCGTGGATGAAGCTCTTCGCGAGCAGGCCGATGCAGCCGAACAGGAGCGCGCCGCCGAGCACCCGCCCCATCGTCGACTCGACGCCGTCGCCGTAGGTGTCCTGGAGCCAGTTCGCGAGCCAGACACCGACGAGCGACATGGGCGCAGAGCCGAGCAGCATCCAGCCCGCGAGCTGCGCGCGGACGTTGCCCATCTTGCGGTGCTGGAACGCGCCGACCGTCTTGAAGATCGCGCCGTGGGCGATGTCCGTCCCGACGGCCACGGCCGGGTTGACGCCGAAGAGGATGACGAGGATGGGCGTCATCAGCGAGCCGCCGCCCATCCCGGTCATGCCGACGAGCATTCCGACGAGCAGCCCGGCAAGCGTGTACTGCCACCACATGGGCTAGTGCCTGTACGCCTCGATCAGCGCGGCGGCGACCTCCGGCCGTGAGAACTCGACCGGGGGCAACTCGCCCGCCTCCAGCATCTCCCTCACCTTCGTCCCGGACAGGAAGACGTGGTCCTCCGCCGGGTGCGGGCAGGTCTTCGCCGACGCCATCGCGCCGCAGGTCGAGCACCAGAACGTGTGCTCGAAGAACATCGGCTCGATGTCGAGCTCGTGCGGCTCGAAGTCGTCGAAGATCAGCTGCGCGTCGTAGGAGCCGTAGTACGACCCGACGCCGGCGTGGTCGCGGCCGACGATGAAGTGCGAGCAGCCGTAGTTCTTGCGGCAGATCGCGTGCCAGATCGCCTCGCGCGGGCCCGCGTAGCGCATCGCGGCCGGGAAGGCGGCGACGAGGACGCGGTCGGCGGGGTAGTAGCCGTCGACGAGGATGCGGTAGCACTCGACCCGGGTCGCGACCGGCACGTCGTCCGACTTCGTGTCGCCGACGAGCGGGTGGATGAGCAGGCCGTCGACGGTCTCGAGCGCGACCTTGGTCAGGTACTCGTGGGCGCGGTGGATCGGGTTCCGCGTCTGGAAGCCGACGACGCGGCGCCAGCCGCGCTCAGCGAACGCGGCGCGCGTTGCGAACGGGTCGAACGCGAGCTCGGGGAACGAGGGCTCTGCGCGCTCGAAGACCGTCACGCGCCCTGCGAGGTAGAGCGGCTTCTGGCCGTAGAGCCGGGCGACGCCGGGGTGCGCGTCCTCGGTCGTGCGGAAGCACTGCTCGGCCTCGCGCTGCTTGTCGTACTCGAACACGTCCTCGACGTCGAGCACGGCGAGCGCGTGCCCGGCCTCGTCGGTGAGCGCGACGCGGTCGCCAGTGGGCTGCGCATCGACGGCGAGACAGACGGGAAGCGCCCACGGCAGACCACCGGCGAGCCGCATCTCCTCGACCACACGCTCGTAGTCCTCGCGGCCCATGAACCCCTCGAGCGGCGACAGCGCACCCGAGGCGAGCATGTCCAGGTCGGACAGCTCGCGTGAGGTGAGCGGAACCTGCTCGAGCGACTCGACGCCGTCCGGCCGCTCGCCGGTGCGATCGACGAGCGAGCCTCCGTGCGGGCGGATGAGGTGGTCTGTCGTCGTCACGGCGCTCACGCGTTCACCGCGGCGCGGACGAGTCCGAGCTCCTCGAGCTTGGCGACGACGAGACGCGCGCTCTCCTCGGGATCGTGCGACTCCGTGTCGAGCACGAGCTCGGGCGCAACCGGCGCCTCGTAGGGATCGTCGACGCCGGTGAAGCCCGTGATCTCGCCCTTGAACGCCTTCTCGTACAGGCCCTTGACGTCGCGCCGCGCGCATTCGTCGACCGAGGCGGCGACGTAGACCTCCACGAAGGCGCCCCACTCCGAGACCATGGCGCGCGCCTTCTGCCGCGTCTCCTCGTACGGTGAGATCGCGGCCGCGATCACCGCGCCGCCCTGCCGCGTCAGCCGCGAGGCGACCCAGCCGATGCGCTCGATGTTCGTGTCGCGGTCCTCCTTCGAGAACCCGAGGCCTTTCGACAGGTGTGTGCGGACGGTGTCACCGTCCAGGTACTCCACGACATGGCCGCGCCGGTCGAGCTCGGGCCCGACGAGGTGCGCGATCGTCGTCTTGCCGGCGCCCGAGAGGCCGGTGAACCAGAGCGTGAAGCCGCCGTCGCGGCGGTGCTCCGACTCGGGGTGGTCGTGGGCGTAGATGTGCTCCGTCATTGCGTCCTTTCCACGTGAATGCCACATTCGAGCTTGTCCGAGCCGGCCCAGCGGCCGGCCCGCTCTTCCTCGTCGGGTGCGACCGGCCGGGTGCAGGGGATGCAGCCGATCGACCTGTAGCCGACGTCGTGCAGCGGGTTGAAGGGAATCTCGTTGACCTCGATGTACGCCCAGACACGCTTCTCGTCCCAGTCGGCGAGCGGGTGGAGCTTCCACACCTCGTATGTCTCCGACCACTCGATCTTCGGCGTCTCCGCCCGGCTCGGGGACTGGTCGCGGCGGATGCCGGAGATCCAGGCGTCGTAGGGCTCGAGCGCCTTGAGCAGCGGCTCGACCTTGCGGATGTGACAGCAGCGGTCGGGGTTGCGCTCCCAGAGGTTCGGGCCCTCGTCGCGGTGCTGCTCGGCGATCGTCGCGATCGCGGGACTGATCAGGTTGAGGCCGTAGCGCTCGACGAGCCGGTCGCGCGTCTCGTAGCTCTCGCGGAAGAAGAGGTGCGTGTCGAGCTCGATCACGTCGATCCCGAGGCCGAGCTCGGAGACCATGTGCACGAGCACCGAGGACTGCTTCTGCCACGAGCAGGTCAGGCAGAGCCGCTCCGCGAACTCGCCGGTCGCCCAGCGCATCACGTCCTCGGCGGACATCGCCTCGAGGTCAGGCAGCAGGCTCGGGCTGGGCGTCGCCAAGGAGCACCTCCTTCAGCGTGTCGCCGCGGAGGCCGAGGCGAAGCGTCTCGAGCGGGATCACCTCGTCGGGCGGGATGTTGCCGAGGTTGACCGCAGGCCCGAAGTGCTTGATGAACCAGGCCTGCGACGTCTTGGTCGGCGCTTCCCAGATCAGATCGTGGAAGTCGATCGAATGCGCGATCTCGTCGACGAGCCCGGTTCGCATCTCGCCGGAGGGCCGGAAGATGCCGGCGGTGCCGCTCTCCCTGGACTCGGTGATCACCTTCCAGGCGCCGGCCTCGAGCTCCTCCGTGATCCACGCGACCCACTCGTACGGCGCGAAGACGACCTCGGAGTCCTTCGAGCCGACCTCGGAGAGGACGGTGAAGTCGCGTGCGAAGTCGGCGATCAGCTCCAGCTTGCGCTCGCGCGGGATGTCGACCGTGCCGTCCGAGATCTCGACGTGCTCGATGCCGAGGCCCTGGAGCCAGCGCTTGTACTCCTCCAGCCGGTCGCGCGCGTAGACGACCTCGAAGAACGTCCCGCCGATGACGACCGGCTTGCCGCGGAGCACCTCGAGCTTGCGGCTCAGGTTGTTCGTGACCCAGGCCGTGCCCCAGCCGAGCTTGACGATGTCGATGTACTCGCCGCTCGTCTCGAGGACGTCCTCCCACGCACGGGGGCCGAGACCCTTGTCGAGGACGTGCGTGAGGCCGCCGTCCCGGGTGATGCCGAGGTCGAAGCTGTCAGAGTCGCTCAAGGATCCCCTCCAGTCGTCGCTTGGCCTCGGTCTGCACGTCGTGGTAGAGCGAGTTGCCGTGCGCGTCGATGCCGACCGTCAGGGGGCCGAAGTCCTTGACGCGGAACTTCCACAGGCATTCGGGCATGAGCTCCTCCCAGGCGACCTCCTCGATCTCCTCGATCTGGGTCGTTTCGAGCGCCGCCGCGCCGCCGACGATCGCGAAATAGACCATGCCGAGGCGGCGCATGGGCTCGATTGCCTCGTCCGGGAAGCCGCCCTTGCCGCAGATCGCGCGGACGCCGTAGCGCTCGCCGAGCGGCTCGGTGAAGCGCACCATCCGCGCCGACGTGGTCGTGCCGATGCAGACCTTCTCGTACCGGCCTCTTCCCTCGGCATCGGTGCCTAGCTTGCGCACGCCTGGGGCGGTGTGGAGCAGGAACGCGCCGCTCAGGTCCATCGGCGGCTCCACGCCCTGATCGAAGATGCGGATCTGCGTCCGGTCGCGGATGCCGATGATGTGCCCGTCGACGGTCACCTCGTCGCCCGCGCGCAGCTCGCGGATCTGCTCCTCGGTGGTCGGAAACGTGAGCCTGTGCGTGGCCACGGCTAAGCCTCCCGGTCGTACTCGACGTCGCCCGAAGCCGAGACGTGCGCCGACGCGCGACGGGCCGCCCAGCACTGGTAGTTGACGGCGACGGGGTTGAGGGTCATGTGCGTGTCGGCGTGCTCGATGTGGCAGTTGAGGACGGTGACGTCGCCGCCGAGGCCCATCGGGCCGATCCCGGTCTCGTTCAGCAGCTGGTAGAGCTCCTCCTCGAGCTTGGCCACGTGCGGATCGGCGTTGCGCGTGCCGATCGGCCGCGCGATCGCCTCCTTCGCCAGGTACATGGCGTAGTCGGCGGAGCCGCCGATGCCGACGCCGACGATCCCGGGCGGGCACGGCTTGCCGCCCGCGCCGACGATCGACTCGAGCACGAACTGCTTGATCCCTTTCACGCCGTCGGCAGGGACGCACATCTTCAGGAAGCTCATGTTCTCCGAGCCCGAGCCCTTGGGCACGCACTTCACGTCGAGCCCGTCCCAGTCGGCAATGAACTCCCAGTGCACGATCGGCAGCCGGTAGCCCGTGTTCGGACCCGTGTTCTCGCGGGTGAGCGTGTGGACGGCGTTCGAGCGCAGCGGGTGCTCGATCGTCGCGCGCTCGGTGCCCGCCTTCAGCGCCGCGTAGATCCGGACCGGATGGAGCGGAAAGTGCTCGCCGACGCGGCACGTGTAGACGGCGATGCCCGTGTCCTGGCAGATGAGGTTCTTCTCGCTGTCCGCGACCTGGACGTTCTTCAGGATCGTGTTCAGGACGCGCTGCCCCGGAACGGACGTCTCCCTGGCGGCCGCGGCGGCGAGCGCGTCGCGGAGGTCCTGCGGGATGTCGCTGAGCGCCCAGACGTAGAGGTAGGCGGCGGCGTCCTCGACGGCGCCGTAAAGGTCGGTGTCGAGCGCGGTCGTCACGAGCGGGCCGCCTCCGCGGCAGCACGCCCCGCCCGGCGACCGAAGACACAGCATTCGAGCAGGCTGTTTCCCATCATCCGGTTGCGCCCGTGCGTTCCGCCCGCGATCTCACCGCACGCGTACAGGCCCTCGAGCGTCGTCCGTCCGTCCGCGTCGATCACGAGGCCCCCGTTCTGGTAGTGCAGCACCGGATAGGTCAGGATCGGCTCGGCGAGCGGGTCGATGCCCGCGGCGCGGTAGCGGCGGAGCATGTACGGGAGGGACACCTCGGCGTCGTCGGGCGCGATCCGCGTCGTGTCGAGGTAGACGGCGGGCCGCCCGTCCGGTGTCGTCACGCCCTTGCCCTTCTCGACCTCGTCGAAGATCGCCTGCGAGACGGCGTCGCGCGGGCCGAGCGAGTCGGTGAACTCCTCGCCGTCGGCGTTGACGAGCACGGCGCCGTAGGCGCGCGTCGTCTCGGGAATCGAGTAGCCCTGCGTGTTCTCGGGCCAGGCGCCGCCGTTCGGGTGGTACTGCAACGCGTCGAGGTCGCGCGACTCCGCGCCCAGGTCGAGCGCGATCCGCGTCACCTCGCCGGTCGCGCCCGGATGGTTGGTCGAGAGCTCGCCCCGCTCCTCGGCCTCACGGAAGCACCGCCCGCCGGCCGCGAGGACGACCGTCGCCGCCTCGACTTCCTGCTCGCCGCAGCGCGCCAGCCAGCCGCCTGCCCGCGGCTCGAGCGCCTGCAGCGGCGACTTCGGGAAGGTCTCGGCGCCCGACGCCTCGACGGCGTCGCGAAGCGCGGTCGTGATCGCGTGACCCGTCCGGTCGCCCACCTGGAGAAGCCGCGTGCGCGTGGCGCCTCCGCAGCGGGCGAGCCGGTAACCGCCGTTCTGCCGCGTGAACTCCACGCCCAACTCCTCCAGCCAGTGGATCGCGCTCGGTGCCTCGCCCGTCAGCACCTCGACGAGGCGGCGGTCGGCCGTCTCGTGCGAGGAGCGCCAGACGTCCTCTGCATGCTGCTCGGGCGAGTCGTCGTCCGCGAACGCCGCCTGGATCCCGCCCTGCGCCTTGGCCGAGTTGCAGGACTGGAGCGTCCCCTTGGTCACGAGAGCCACGTTCGCGCCGTCCCGCTCGGCGGAGAGCGCCGCGGCAAGCCCGGAGGCGCCGCTGCCGACCACGAGCACGTCGAATGGTCCCAGGTCGGTCACGCCCGGAGTTTACCTGGATTAGCTAATCCCTGAGATTACGAAACGAAATAGACGAAGCAGGCGAAGCCCTCGATCAGACAGAAGACCGCAAACGGTGTCAGCCGATTCGTCTCGAAGAAGCGCATCAGGAAGCGGACGGCGAGATAGGCCGTCGCGGCCGAGCAGAGCGACGCGACGAGCGCCTGTCCGCGAACACCGTCGCCCGTGTGGCCGAGCAGGTCGGGAAGCTTGAGGATCGCGGCGGCGCCGATGATCGGCGTGGCGAGCAGAAAGGCGTAGCGAGCCGCGTCGATGTTCGACAGGCCGGTCAGCAGGCCGCCGCCCATCGACGCGCCCGAACGGGAGAAGCCCGGGATCAACGCGATCGCCTGAGCCGCCCCCACCCCGGTCGCCTCCTTCCAGCCGACGCGCTTCGCGATCCGGTCGTCCGGGTCCCCCACCTCGTGCACCGGCGCCCGGCGCCGCAGCAGTTCCGCTCCGTACAGCATCAGCCCGTTCAGCATCAGGAAGAACGAGGCCGAGGTCGCCGAGGCGAACACGCTGCGCAGCTTGTGGTCGAGCGTCAATCCGAGAATGCCGGCGGGGATCGTCCCGACGATCAGGAGCCACGCGAGCTTGGCGTCGGTGTCGTCGGGCGCGATCTCGCGGTCGCGCAGGCTGCGCCAGAACCCTTTGGCGATCCGCACCCAATCGGCCCAGAAGAACCCGAGCAGGACGAGCGCGGTCGCGAGATGCGTGGCGACGAGGAAGCTGACGAAATACGGGTCGTTCTGATGGATGTTCCAGCCGAGCAGGTTCGGCAGGATCACCGACTGCCCCAGGCTCGAGATCGGGAACAGCTCCGCCACTCCCTGGAGAAGCCCGAGGATGATCGCCTGCGGGTACGAGATCAGCGACGCGAGGATCACTGAGCGTCGGGCTTCGGCTTCTCTCCGCCGGTCTGGAACCAGGCGAAGGCGAGCAGGGCGAGTCCGAGCAGGAAGGCCGCGATCCCGTGCTTCGTGTGGTGCGTGGACGAGTGCTCGTGCCCCGGAAAGAAGCCGGGGAGGGAGCTCGCCGGCTCGACCCAGTAGACGATCGCGATGGCGATCAGGATGAGTCCGAGCACGACGGCAGGGATGATGAGCGCGCGGTTCTTCTTCACGGGAGGCTATTCGCCGGGCGCAGTGACGATACCTACCCCGGCCGTCGGCTTCCCTCGGAAGCGGCTCAGGGAGCGCGGCGCCCGTGCCGATGACGACGAAATGGACCCTGCGCCACTACGGTCGGGGCCGAGTAGCTGGCGGGCACGGATCGGAGTCGCACTCTCGCTCTCCGCGTTCGGGTTCGCGGTCGCCTCGCTGCTCGGACCGCACGGACGAGCCTGCCCCACGCCCGAGGGGTCGGCAACGCTCGACCTGACGCCCCTGGTGCTGTTCGCGCTCGCGACCGCGGCCCTCGTCTTCGACGTGAGAGCCGTGCGGAAGGGCGACGCGTTCTGGGGACGGCTCGGTCTCGTCGTCGTCGCCGGGGCCGCGGTCCTCGGCATCTGGGCCGCTGCGGCGGGGTTCTTCCAGCCCGGCTGCGGCTGAGCGGCCGTTACCAGACCGAGCGAAGCAGTTCCTCGATCTGCGCGGCGCTCGCCGGACGCGGGTTCGCCTGCGCCCCGCCTCGAACGGCCGTCGCCTCGGCGACCTCGCGGAGGTCCCCCTCGGGCACATCGAGGTCGCGGAGCCGTGTGAACCCGCAGAGGCGCGCCAACTCCTCGACGCGCTGGATCCCGAACGGCTCGATCGCGGCGTTGAATCGCATCGCAGCCGGCAGGCAGATCGCGTTCAGCGCTCCGTGCGGGAGGCCGTAGCGGCCCCCGAGCGCCTGCGCCATCGCGTGACCGAGGTAGAGCCCGTGGTCGCGAAGCGCGATCCCCGCGTGCATCGCCCCTTCGAGCAGCCGCCGGCGCCCCTCCTCGTCCTGCCCGTCCGCGAGCACGCACGGCAGCCATTCGTCGATCAGTGCGGCGCCCCGCCTCGCATCGGGCGAGTCGGACACGTAGAGCGCCTCGACGCAGTGCGCGAGAGCGTTCATCGCCGTCCCGCCCGACTCGTCGCGCGAGAGGCCGAGCGTCAGTGCCGGCTCATAGACGATGCCGATCGTGCTCGCGCCCGACCCACCGCCCTTCATGCCCGCGGCCGCGTCGCGGATGCCGAAGTACGGCGTCCACTCGGCGCCCGCGTAGGTCGTCGGGACGGCGAAGAGAGGCACGTCTGTCGTTGCCGAGACCGCCTTGGCCGTGTCGATCGTACTCCCGCCGCCGAGCCCGACCAGCGCGTCGACGCCCGTCTCCCGCGTTCGACGAATCGCACCGTCGACGCCCTCGCGCTCGGCATGCGGTCGCACGCCGTGGAAGCGCTCGTGAACGGGTACGTCGAGATCGCACCAGCGTTCGGTCGAGATCAGCAGCGGCCGCTCGTACGGCTCGAGCAGCTCTCGGAGAGCGTCGAGGCCCCAGCGGACGATCAGGGCAAACGCTCCCGCGCGAACGCGAGGAAGGCGTCGGCGACCCGGCTCGGCGCCCGACCGACCGAGCGGACGAGCGCGATCTCGCGCGCCGGCTCGAGCCCCTGAACGCGCGCGACTGCGAGCGTGCCGGCAGCCAGCTCCGACTCGACGGCCGAGCGCGAGATGAAGGTGACCCCGTACCTCGCCACGACCGCGCTCTTGACCGATTCCTGGAGGCCGAGTTCGAGATGGACGTCGAAGTCGCGGAGCTTCAGGCCCGCCGACCGCAGCTCCTCCTCGATGACCGCACGGACGCCGGCACCGGTCTGCATCACGATCAGCGGCTCCGTGCGGAGCTCGTCGAGCGTGATCGTGGCGCCTGCGAAGCGGTGGCCGGGCGGGCAGACGAGCACGACCTCGTCACGGAAGAACGTCTCGAACGACACCGACCGCTGCCGCCGCGCCGCACCGACAACCCCGAGCTCGAGCTCCCGGCGCGAGACCAGCTCGACAATGCGTTGCGTGTCGTGGACCGAGAGCCCGATCGTGAGCTCCGGGTTCCGCAGCTGGAACTCGCATAGAAGGAGCGTGACGACGTTCGCGCCCGGCCCCGTGGACGCGCCGATCTCGAGCCGACCGCGAAGCGCGCCCTCGTCCTCGGCGGCGACCTGCTCGAGCAGCTGCTCCTCGAGGGCGAGCAGCCGCTGTGCCCCGTGGTAGAGGCGGAGCCCCGCCTCTGTGGGAACGACGCGGCGACCCGAGCGGTCGAGCAACTGCTGCCCGACCCGCTTCTCGAGCGCCCGCACCTGCTGGCTGACCGCCGGCTGCGTGACGCCGAGCCGAACGGCGGCCTGGGAGAAGCTCTCCCGCTCGACCACCGCACAGAACGCCGCGAGCTGCCTCGTGTCCATCGAAAACACTTATACCCACGCGCGCAACTCATTAGCGCGACCTGGCTCTACAGTGGCGACGGTGCGCGCGCGCGAGGCGACTCCGTTTGTCTCCCCCCGGGGCCTTCGGCCCTGGCCCCCCGGTCTTGAGCGTACCTGCGAAATCGTGCCGCGTCTGAGGCGCGAGTGTGACGATTGTGCGCCTTCTGCGAGGTCCGGCTGATGCGTGTCTGGATCGACGTCACCAACTCGCCGCACGTCCTCTTCTTCCGGCCGCTGATCCGGATCCTGCGCGAGCGCGGTGCCGAGGTCGACGTCACGGCGCGGGAGTACGCCCAGACGCTCGAGCTGCTTGCCTTGCACGGGATCGAGTCGACTGTCGTCGGGCAGCACGGCGGCGCGTCCACGCTCGGTAAGGCACGAGCTATGGCGGGGCGACTCCCCGCGCTCCACCGGTTCGCGCGCGGACGCGGCTACGACGTCGCGCTCGCCCACGGCTCTCACGATCTGACGCTTACGGCGCGCCGGCTCGGCATCCCGAGCGCGACGACGTTCGACTACGAGTTCGCCTGGCTACAGCACCAGCTCGGGTGCCGTGCGGCAACGCGAGTCGTCGTCCCGGACGCGATCCCGGCCGAGCGGCTCGCGCGCTACGGCGCCGGCGGCCGAAAGCTCCGGCGCTACACCGGTCTGAAGGAGGACTACTACCTCGCCGACCTCGAGCCCGACGGTGCCGTCCTCGACGAGCTCGGAATCGACCGGGAGCGGGTCGTCGTCGTGCTCCGCCCGCCTCCGGACGTGTCGCTCTACCACCGCCACGCGAACCCGCTCTTCCCGGAGACGCTCCGCGCGCTCGGGAGCCGCGACGACGTTCACGTGGTCGTGCTCCCGCGCGTCGCCGGTCAGCGCGACTTCGTGCGGGGGCTCGGCTTGTCGTCCGTGATCGTCCCGGAGCACGCCGTCGACGCGCAGAGCCTGATTGCGCTCGCCGACCTCGTGGTCTCCGCCGGCGGCACGATGAACCGGGAGGCGGTCTCGCTCGGCGTGCCCGTCTACACCCTGTTCGGCGGTCGTCTCGGCGCGGTGGACGAGCAGCTGCTCAGGGAGGGAAGACTCCGCGCGCTCGTCGACCCAGCGGCGATCGACGTGCGCAAGAAGGACGAGCCGAGCTTCGTGCGCGTGCGGCGTGATCCGGCAGTGCTCCTCGATCTGCTCCTGTCCGCCGGGGAGTAGGATCCCGCCTCGTGCGAGCGAAGGGCTTCGGCGAGGCCTGGAACCCGGTGGGCTAGGCCTCGGCCAGCGCGGCCAGCACGCCCTCGCCGTAGCGCTCGAGCTTTGCCGGACCGACACCCGGCACGGCGGCGAGCTCGTCGAGGCTCCGCGGCTTGCGGGCCGCGATCTCCTCGAGGGTTGAATTGTGGAAGACGAGGTAGGCGGGCACGTCGTCCTCGCGCGAGCGGGCAAGCCGCCACGCCTTGAGGGCGTCGAAGCCCTCAGGCGGCTCCGAACGACTCGGGCCGACGCCCAACTCCTCGAGGAAGCGGCTCGGCTTCTTCACCCAGGTCACGACCAGCTCGCGCTTCGCGCGCGTGATGCCGACGTAGAGGAGCCGGCGCTCCTCCGCGATCTGCTCGTCCGTCTTTGCCTGCTTCGCCGGGAGCTCGCGCTCCTCGAGGCGCGGGAGGAAGACGAGTTCGAACTCGAGTCCCTTGGCAGCGTGGTACGTGAGCAGGTGAACGCCGCGGCGCTCCGCACCGCCGTCGCCGAAGCGCTGCTCGAGCTCGGCCTTGAACGCGGCTACCGAGGCGGGGGCGAGCGACTCGGCCAGACGGACGAGCCGCGTCAGGTCGTCCTGGCGGATCTGCTCGCGCTCGCCGAGCCCCTCGGGCGGCGTCTCGAGCCAGCCCTGCGCGAGCGCCTGCACGCGCACCTGCTCGGCGACCGGCGCGCCGCCGTCCTCGAGCCGGCGGAGCAGGAAGCGGGCGGCCTCACGGCCGAGGAACGCGGCGCCCTGGAACGGGACGCCGGCCTCGTGGAGCGCCTGCTCGAAGTCGGCGAGGCGCGCGTTCGTACGGCAGAGGATCGCGATCTCCTCGAGCGGACAGACGGCCGCGCGAATCCGCTCGACGACGAGCCCGGCCTCGACCTCGACCGACACGACCGGCCGCACGACGGGCTCAGGCCCGGCAGAAAGCTCGGTGCGAAGTGCGGGTGCAAGTCGGTTCGCGAGGGCGAGCACCTGTGGCGTCGACCGGTAGTTCTGCTCCAGCCGCACGACGGCGGCCTCGGAGAAACGCTCGGGCAGCGCGAGCAGGTATGCGGGGCTGGCGCCGGTGAAGCCGTAGATCGCCTGGTTGTCGTCGCCGACCGCGCATAGCTCGTCACGGTCGCCGAGCCAGCGCTCGAGCAGCGTCTGCTGGAGGAGGTTCACGTCCTGGTACTCGTCGACGGTGAACGCGAGGTAGCGCTTGCGGAAAGTGGTCGCCGCGTCGGGCTGCTCGTCGTAGAGCCGGATCGTGAGCTCGAGCAAATCTTCGAAGTCGGTCAGCGCCTGCGCGCGCTTGACCTCCTCGTACTGCTCGTAGACCCGCACCATCAGGTCGGCCGGGATCGGCGGCTCGTGCCCGTCGAGAGAGGCGCGGTAGCGGTCGGGAGTGATGCGGCGGTTCCGGGCCCATTCGATCTCGGTCGCGAGGTCCCCCGCGGGCCGGAACTTGTACGGCGCGGGCAGCGAGTTGGCGATCCGCCGCAGGGTGAGCGCCTTCGAGGGCAGGATGCGACCGACCGCTCCCGGGGCGAAGTGGCGAAGCTGCGCGAGCGCGGCGGAATGGAAGGTGCGCGCCTGCACGCCCGAGGCGCCGAGCGCGGCCAGGCGACTTCGCATCTCGCCGGCGGCCTTGTCCGTGAACGTGACGGCGAGGATCTCGCCCGGCGCGAATGCGCCCGTCGCGACCTGGTTCGCGATCCGCCGCGTGATCGTCGTCGTCTTGCCGGTTCCCGCGCCCGCCAGGATGCAGACCGGGCCGCGGACGAGCTCGGCCGCCCGCCGCTGCTCGGGGTTCAGGCCGTCGAGAACGCGCGCGGAGTCCACCCGTCCATGCTACGAGTGCGGTCCACCGTCATTCGTGACGAGTTTGTGCCGACTCCTGCGCAACCGCCGCGCTCACACGCCGCGGCTCCTTGACCATCGCGCCCAGCTTCGACACGAGCTCGAGCGTCTCTCCGTCCGCGACGAGGCGCTGGAGCTCGGCCAGCTCCTCCTCGAGCCAGCCGGCGTCGATCGGCGGCCGTGTCGAGCGCAGGATCTTCGGATGCTTCGTCGCGTGGATCGTCTCGTCCGTCGACCACAGCTCCTCGTGCAGCTTCTCGCCGGGCAGCGCGCCCGTGAACTCGATCGCGACGTCGCGGTCGGGCTCGAGGCCCGACAGCTCGATCATGTTCCGCGCCAGGTCGAGGATCCGCACCGGCTCGCCCATGTCGAGGACGAAGATGTCGCCGCGCCCGCCGATCGAGCCGGCCTGGACGACGAGCGAGACCGCCTCCGGGATCGTCATGAAGTAGCGGGTCATCTCGGGGTGCCTGACCGTCACCGGCCCCCCGCGCTCGATCTGGCGGCGGAAGATCGGGATCACGCTGCCGGACGAGCCGAGCACGTTGCCGAACCGCACGGCGACGAAGCGGGTGGGGACGTCGGGGCGATGCCCGTAGGACTCGACGATCCACTCGCAGAGCGCCTTCGACTGGCCCATCAGATTCTTCGGGTTCGCCGCCTTGTCGGTCGAGATCAGGACGAAGCGCTTCGCCTCGAACTCGACGGCGACGTCGGCCACGGTGCGGGTCGCGAGCGAGTTGTTGCGCACGGACGCGATCGGGTTCGCCTCGAGCAGGCCGACGTGCTTGTACGCCGCCGCGTGGAAGACGACCGCGGGGCGGTAGCGCTCGAACACCTCGCGGAGCTTGCGCCGGTTGCCGACGTCGGCGAGGACGGCGGCGCAGGCCTGGAAGTTCCGCTCGCCGACGAGCTCGCGCTCGATCTCGAACAGCGCCCCCTCCGAGTTCTCGACCAGCACGAGCCGGGCTGCGCCGAGACGGGCGATCTGGCGGCAGAGCTCGGATCCGATCGAGCCGCCCGCGCCCGTGACGAGCACGGTCTCGTCCCTGAGGTAGGAGGCGATCGACTCGAGGTCGACGTCGACGGGCTCGCGGCCGAGCACGTCCTCCACCTGGACGGGCCGGATCTGCACGGCGAGGTCGACGTCGCCCGAGATCAGCTCGTGCAGGCCGGGGAGGGTCTTGACCGGGATCGACTCCCGGCGTGCCATCTCGACGACCTTCGCGCGCACGCTGCCAGGTGCCGACGGGATCGCGATCAGCACCTCGTCCGGCCGCTGGTCGTGGAGGATCCCAGGCAGGTCGTCCGTGGTGCCCAACACCCGCACACCGTGCACGCGCAAGTTCCGGGTCTTCGGGTCGTCGTCGACGATGCCGATCGGCGTGTAGCGAAGCGAGGGCTGGCGCAGCATCTCCCTGACGATCAGGTGGCCCGCGTCGCCGGCGCCGACGACGACGACCTCCTTGCCGTGGGCGACGATGTCCCGCGCGGCAGGTCGCTCGATCAGCGTGCGCGCGAGCATCCGCGAGCCCGCGACGAAGGCGAGCAGCAGCAGGAAGTCCATGATCGCGATCGACCGCGGCAGGCGGACGTGGGACACCGGGTTCGCGAAGTAGACGACGAGGCTGGAGATCACGCACGCGACCGTCACGCCGCGCCCGGCCGCCCACATGTCCCGGGTGGACACGTAGCGCCACCAGCGGTTGTAAAAGCCGAAGAAGACGAAGGTGACGAGTTGGACGCCGATCACGATCGCGATCGAGCGCGCGAACAGTGTGTCGTAGTAGATCGGGATGCCGTTGTCGAAGCGGAGCTGGAAGGCGAGGTACCAGGCGGCCGAGATCAACCCCGCGTCGACCGCGACCTGCCACAGGCGATGCTTCGAGATCGGAAAGTTCATGCGACCTCCACCTTGAGCGCCTCGCGCACGGCGTCGACGACCTGCTCCTGCGTGTCCCCGTCGATGCCGGCCCAGATCGGCACAGAGAAGTTGTCACGCGAGAGCTGCTCGGTCACCGGCAACGAGTCGAGGCCGTAGTCGAGGTAGGCGAGCGCCGGCTGCAGGTGGAGCGGCGGCTCGTAGTACGTCCCGGTGGCGATGCCGCGCTCGGCCAGCGCAGCGCAGATCGCGTCGCGCTGCGGCGAGCGGCAGACGAACAGGTGGTAGACGTGCCCCGGCTCGTCGTCGGGCACCTCGACGAGGTCGCCGAGCCCGAGCTCGCGGTAGCGGTCGGCCGCCTCGCGGCGCTGCTGCGTCCACTCGTCGAGGTGGCGCAGGAAGATCCGCAGCACCGCCGCCTGGATCTCGTCGAGACGCGAGTTGTAGCCGACGTACTCGAACGTCTTCTTCGCGCGGGACCCGTGGAAGCGCAGCAGGCGGATCCGCTCGCCGAGCTGCGGGTCGCGGGCGGCGACGAGGCCGCCGTCGCCGAGCGCGAACAGGTTCTTCGTCGGATAGAAGCTGAACGTCGAGACGACGCCGTGCCCGGCGATGTCCGGCGATCCGAACGCCTGCGCGGCGTCCTCGATCAGCGGCGGCCCGAGCGAGGCGAGCTCGTCGAGCGGCGCCGGCCGGCCGAAGAGATGCACCGGCATGATCGCGCGTGTCCGATTCGTGATCCGAGCGGCCACGTCCTCGACGTCGAGATTGAACGTCTGCGGGTCGACCTCGGCGAAGACGGGCATCGCACCGCGGCGGGCGATCGCCTCGGCGGATGCGAAAAAGGTGAACGCGGGGCAGATGACCTCGTCGCCCGAGCCGATGCCCATCGCGTCCATGACCAGCACGAGCGCGTCGGTGCCGTTCGCGACGCCGATCGTCTCCGGCACGCGAAGGTAGTCGGCGGCCTCCTGCTCGAACGCGGACACGTTCGGGCCGAACACGAACCGTCCGTCCTCCAGCACGTCCGCGAAGGCCTGCTGGAGCTCGGGGATCAGCGCCTCGTACTGCGCCTTGACGTCAACGAGCGGAATCTTCGGCACGTCGGGAAATGGTAGAGGAGCGTCTCCTCAGCACGAGGATGACAACCAGCAGGACGACGAGAACGACGACCGCATACTCCGCGTAGCGGAAGCCGTTGTCGAACGAGTGATAGCTCTTTCCGAGGGCGTAGCCGACCCCGGCGAGTGCGAAACACCAGATCGCCGAGCCCGCCAGCGTGAGGAACGTGTACGAGACGAACGGCGCGCGGAAGACTCCGGCGGGGATCGAGATGAACGACCGGACGATCGGCGTCAAGCGGCCGAGGAACACCGCCCAGCCCTCCCAGCGGTCGAACCAGCGCTCGGCGCGGTCGAGCCGATCGGACGACAGATGGAGCCACTTTCCACGGCGCTCGAGCAGCGGCCGTCCGCCGCGGGCGCCGACGGCCCAGCCGATGATCGCGCCGACCAGGTAGCCGAGCGTCCCCGCGACCGCCACGACGAGGTACGCCTCGGCGCCACTCGGGACGTTCGTTCCGAACAGAACGACATGCTGACCGGGGAACGCACCGGACGCGAGTGCTCCCGCGTAGACCATGACGATCTCGCTCCCTGCGGGGAACACGGCGTCGATCGCCATCAACAGAAAGACGGCGTAGACGCCGTGATTACCGATGAACGTCGTAATCGAGGAGGTAATGGACGCAACGACCAAGACCGACCAAGCCTACTTCCGTCTGACCGTGACCGGCGTGCTCAGCTCGCTCGTGCCGATCGGGCTCGCGGCGACCGCGTGCACGACGTAGCGACCGGAGTAGACGCTCGCACCCGAGGCGGCCTTCCCGTCCCAGGCGACGGTGAGCGTGCCGGGGCCCGCGAGGGCGGAGCCGAGGGCACGCACGAGGACGCCGGAGGTCGTCTCGATCCGTGTCGTCACCCGCGCACGCCTTGTGAGCGCGAAGCTGGCGACCGGCCGCGCCTTCTGCCGCGGCACGGTCAGCGCCGGGGCGATCGTCTTCGGCGAGCCGAGCGTCAGGTCGAGCGTGAAGTCGCGCTCGACGCTCGACGTCCTGCCGAGGTCGTCGGTGGCGCCGACGATGAACGCCCACGCCCCCTCCTGCTCGGGCGTCCCGTCCGCGCGGCGCGCGTTCCACTGGAACGGATAGGTGCCCGGAGTGGCCTGGGTCTGCGTGGCGACGCGGAGAGCGCCGTCGGGGCCGCGGAGCTGGACGGTGACCGAGGACGGCCGGACGACCTTGTACGTGAACGCCTCGGTCTCGGCGACTCCGTCGCCGTTCGGTGACACGGCCGGCGCGGACGGCGGCGAAGCGTAGACGCCGGCGTACTCGACGAGCAGTGCGTCAGCGACCGGCTGCTCGCGACCGCCCGCCGGGGTGCTCAGCAGGTGCCCGTCGAAGGCCATGCCGCTCGTCGGCCCGCCCGCGAGCGCCGCGCCGTTGACGACGCGGAGCCGGACGAGCGTCTGCGCGAGCTCGAGGTTCGTCAGGCCCGAGCCGGGGAGGCCGCCGTCGACGGACACGAGGACAATGCTCCCGTCCGCACGCTGCCCGACCGCCGAGCGCGGCTCGCGAAGCGCGAGGTCGGCGATCGGGATCGACTCGCCGGACTTGGCCACCACCTTCCCGTTCCGGACGAGCAGCGGCCCGCCGCCGAGTCCCGCGGTGACGCCCGCCGACGGCCAGTCCGGCAGCAACGCGAAGCGCACGCGGACGGCCTGGCCGACAGGAGCCTCCGCCTGCAATGCCGGCGCAGCCGCTCCTCGCGCCACGAGCACTGCGCCGTCGGGTGGGATCGCGACAGCGCCGCCGGGGACGACCTGCACGGACGTCCCGGCGAGATCGGCGTTCGGCGCGGCCGCGGGGAACGGGCGGAGGACGACGGCGACGCCGTTGGCCGCGGCCGGAGTGGCCGGTCCCCAGGCCGGCGTGTAGAGCGTCGTGCCCCCGGCCGTGGGTGGCTCGTTCAGGTTCGCGAACGCGCGGCGCGTCTTGGCGCCCTGCCAGTAGCCGTAGAGCGAGACGCGGTCGAAGTGGAGCACGCCGGACGTGTCGACGCCAATGCTCGTCCGGGCTGTGCGCGGATCGTGGTCGAGCGCGCCGTTTCGCTCGAGGAACCCGTCCGGGCGGCCGCCGCCCGCGACGACGTCGCCGTTCACGCCTGCGGTCGTGGCGGCCCCGGAGAGGCGCTGCTCGATCGCCGTCAGCTTCTCGGTGGCGGGGATGACCTCGTTCGAGAGCACGGGCTGCAGCGACCAGAGGCCGCCGGGCTTCGACGCGACGAGGACGTTGATCCCCACGAGCCCGTGCAGCGTGAACAGCGCCTGCTTCTCGTACGTCAAGCCGGGCGCGCCCGGGATCAGTTGGAGGGGTTGCGCACGCACGGGCGCAGCGAACGCTCCCGCCACAAGCAGCGCGATGAGGACGACCCTCCGCGACACGACCCGCCGGTCAGGGTAGCGGAGCCTTCGGTAGGTTCCCTCGGTGCTCGTCTCGCCGCTCTCCGGCCGTAGCGCCGGCTCGGACACCGCCTCGTTCGTCGTGGTCGAGTGGACCGACGAGGGCGGCACGAGCCGCGACCGGCCGATCGCGCCGTTCCACGTCCACCACGCCGACGACGAGTGCTGGTATGTGCTCGACGGGAAGCTCGGCTTCCGCGTCGGCGGCGAGGAGCTCGACGCGGAGCCGGGCGACGCGGTCTTCGTCCCGGCCGGGACGCCGCACGCGTACTGGAACGCACAGGACGGCCCGACGCGGTACCTGCTCGTGATCCCGCGCCGCATCGCCGACCTGCTCCACGAGCTCCACGACGGGAGCCCGAAGGACTTCCCCGCCGTCTTCCGCAAGTACGAGAGCGAGCTCCTCTAGCGGCTACCTTGGCGCCGACGACCAAGGAGGTGGTGTCGGTGACGCGTTCAAGGGTACGCCGGGCTTCTGGAATTGGGGCGATTGTGGCCGGGCTGGCATGTGGAGGCGTGCTTCTCTCCGACGCGACGGCGACGCCGCGGGCTCGTACCCTGCAGGTCTCTCCGCGGCAGGCGATTGAGATCACGTCGAACGTCAAGACGGCCCGAGGCCATGAGCTCGTCGATCTCGGGTTCCGTAACGTGTCCGGCCGGCCCGCGACCCTGCTGATCTCCTTGAAGGATCACCTCCCGCTCACGCGCGGAGAGGTCGTCCTCAACGCCCCCGGCGAGACCTTTCGCAACGGCACGGTCACCGATCCGATCCCCGCGAACCACACGCGGCCGTTCTACGACCTCGAGCTCGTGCTCCCAAAGGGATCGACGGGCATGGTGGAGATCGACCTGAAGAGAAACTTCGGGCCGCAGGGAACGCCGTACTCCTGGATCGCGAGCGTTGGGTTCGGGCTCTAAGCCGCGGCGTCGCCGAGCAGCAGCTCGACGATGACGACGTCGCGCCACATGCCGTCCAGCTTCGCGTGGCGGCGGTATGTGCCGACCTCGCGAAAGCCCAGCGAGCGGCAGAGCCTAAGCGACGCCTCGTTCTCCGGGAAGATGCGGCTGACGAGCTTCCAGTAGCCGCGGCCTTCCGATTCGTCGATCAGCCCCGCGAGCGTCAGCTTCCCCAGGCCCTGCCCGCGCGCCGACCGCGCCACATAGATCGAGAAATCCGCGACGCCCGCATAGGCGGGGCGGTGCGCCCGGTACGGCGGCGCCGAAGCCCAGGCCACGACCTGGCCGGGCGCGTCCTCGGCCACTACGAGCGGATACCCCGCCTCGATCCAGCCGAGCACTTCGTCGACCGGCCGCGGCTCGGTCTCGAACGTGCCGACGCGGTCTTCGATCCCCTCGTTGTAGATCCGCGCGATTGCCGCAGCATCCGCAGCGCTCGCGGCCCGGACGACGGCGCTCACGTCGCTCAGAGGCCCGAGACGAGGACGATCGTGACGCGGCCGTTCCGCTCGCCGGGCCGCAGGAAGTACGTGGTCACGAAGTCGGTGTAGCCACCAGCGGTGACGCGGATGTGGATGTGCGCCGGCCGGCCGCCTTGCGACGGCGGCCGCGGACCCTCGAACCGGAACGCTCCGGTCCGACCCGTGATCACGCTGGCCCGGCCGCGCCGTTCATACGCCCCGTTCGGGCTCTCCTGCCAGAAGTCGACAACGGCGCCCTTGATCGGCGCGCAGTCGGGAAACCGAAGGACTCGTCCGGCAAGGACGTGGCCGTGGCCGATCCGCGAGCGCTTGGGAAACGACCCACCGTTGACGTCGAAAGGCCCGCCGCCGAGAGACTGGCTCGGGCGACAGGCCGAGATCTGCGAGGACGCCCCGCCCGGGCCGACGGCGAGGCCGGCGGAGCATGCGGCCAACGCGACGATCACGAGCTTCCGGATCATGCCGGCACCCGTTCGGGCCGCTCGGCGCGGCGGTACTCGACCGTGTAGCCGAGCCCGCGCGGAATCGCGAGCAGCCGCTCGAGGTCGAGGTCGATCGTCGCGCCTGCCTTCTGCGTCACCTCGTCCTCGATCGGGAGGTCGAAGTCGTCCGCGCCGAAGTCGAGCGCACGGAACGCCTCCTCGTTCTGCGTCAGCACCGACGTCCGGATGTGCTTGACGTTGTCGAGAAAGATGCGGCTGAGCGCGATGTGGCGTTGGTAGTCGTGGGCCGAGACCTCCTGCCCGCCGAGCGCCGTGCCGTACGGCTTGTAGGTCCAGCAGAGGAACGAGAACAGGCCCTCGTGGCCGTCCGCCAGACACGCGTCCTGGAAGTCGCGCGTGCGCTGGAGGTGCTCGAGCCGCTCCTCGAGCGTCTCGTCGAAGCCGATCACCATCGTCGCGGTGGTCCGCATGCCGCTCTCGACGATCGCCCGCTGCGCGTCGAAGTAGTCGCGCACCGTGTACTTCCACTTGGCGTGCCGCTTACGGAAGTCCTCGGTGAGGATCTCGCTGCCGCCGCCCGTGATCCAGTGAACGCCGGCGTCGCGGAGACGGACGGCAGCGTCGGCGTAGGGCAGCCCGGCGCGATCGGCGAGGAAGACGAACTCGGCGATGGTCAGCGCGTAGAACTCGACGCGCTCGCCGTAGCGCTCGCGGACCGAGTGGAAGAGCTCGCAGTAGTAGTCGAGCGGCAGTTTCGGGTTGAAGCCGCCGTTGAAGCCGACGAGGTCGCCGCCGACCTCGACCAGTTCGTCGATCTTCGCGAACACGTCGTCGCGCGAGAGGACGTAGCCGCCGTCCTGGTTCGGGAGCACGTAGAAGGCGCAGTAGTCGCACTGCGCGACGCAGACGTTCGTGTAGTTGATGATCCGCATGACCATGTAGGTCGCGTGATCGGGGCGGTGCCAGCGTGCGCGAACGGCCTGGGCGCGCTCGATCAGCTCCTCGTCGCCCGCCTCGTTCCAGAGCCTCGCAGCCTCGTCGACGTCGATCCTCGTCATGCCGGAACCGCCGCCTCTTCGGGCGCGAGCACGTCCATGAACGAGCTGACGGAGAAGACTGCGTTGCCCGCGCCCGCAGTGCCGTACCCGGGCGGCGGTCGCAGGCCGTTCCGCTCCAGGGTGTCGCGGTAGGCCTCGAGCAGGCGCACGTGGTACTCGAGCGGCGCGCCGTCGGGATTGTCGCGCCCGAGCGGCGTCGAGGGCTCCGGGCACCAGGTCGTGAAGCGTGGCGTAATGCCCCGGCTCATGAAGTAGTCGAGCCCCTCGACCGTGCTCGCGATCGCCGCGTCGACGCTCTCGAATCCGTGCGGCCGCGCCATCTCGACGCCGGCGACGAAGTTCGGGATCACGTACCGCGGGCCGAAGACCTCGGCCGCCTCGAGGATCCGCCGGTGCCACTCGGCCCGACCGACGTAACGCTCCTTGCCCGGGCAGATGATCGAGAACAGCCGCTCGTCCCAGACCTCGTAGTTCGGGTGGTAGATCGTGATCCCGTAGTCGCGGTAACGCTGGACGGCCTCACGCGGCAGCGCCTGCGCGACGACCTTGCCGATCCAACGGCCGGGGAAGCGCTCCTCGATCGCCTGCGCATAGCGGCCGTAGAAGTCGGCCTCTTCGAGCCCGTCGACCTTGCTCGTGACGGAGCCGCCGGTGAGCGTGTACGCGTGGCTCGCCTTCGCGGTGTCGAACTCGTCGATCAGCGTCAACGCCTCGAGCACGTCCTCGACGGGCTTGATCCCCGTGTACGGGCGGCCGGCCTGCTTGTGCTGGCGCCAGTTGTGGTTGATGTCGCAGAACTGGCACTCCTCCTTGGCGCCGAAGTACTGGCAGAGCCGCAGCACGGTCAGGTAGATCAGGTAGCCCCACTGAATCGTCGGCGCGGTCTCCATCACCGTCTTGCCGTTCGTGAGCGTGTGGCGGTAGTACTCCGGCATGGGCGGGAGCGCCACGTCGGCGAGCGGCCGGTCGTCGACGGCGAGGCGAAGCTCCCCGTCCTGGTCGCGGCCGACGCGGTACGGCGAGCCCGGGTTGACGCGCACCGACACGATCGTGCGGCGCAGGCCGTGCGGCCCGCCGGTGAGCGCGATCTCTTCCGGTGGCCGTCGCGTCGCCGCCTCGCCGAGGTTCACGAGCGGCTGCTGGTCGAAGGAGAAGATGAAGTACGACTTCGGCTTGACCGCGCCGTCGAGGTTGTCGCTGAGCGCCGACTCTGTGAACGCGATGCCCGTCCGCAGCAGGTCCTCCTTGAGCACGGCCTCCCGGGGCACGCTCGGGAAGCGCCCCATCAGCGACTCGAGCAGCGCGAGGCGCTCGCTCATGGGCCGACCTCTGGCCCATGAGGGTGGGGAGGGGTCGCAGGGGAACCGGGAGGTTCCCCGACCAGGAACGGCCTCTCAAAGAAGGGGGTCCGTGGGGGAAACATGGTTTCCACCACGGGAGCGAGCGTGCGAGCGACGCTCATGCCGGCACCCTGTCGTGGACGAAGCGGAGCTCCGGGATCCGATCGAGCTCGCCGACCTCGTGCGCCATCTCCAGGAACGTGTACAGGCCGGCGCGCTCGCGCGGGCCGAAGCGGTAGCGGAGCTTCTCGAAGTAGCGCGCGAGGAAGCCGGGCGGATAGCCGTAGCGCTCGCTCGCCTCGTAGGCGAGCTGCTCGGGCTCGGCGCGCGCGATGCGAACCGACTCGACGAGCGCGTCCTCGAGCTCGGCGGTGCCGGGCACCGGCGGATCGGGGGCCGCCCAGACTGCGAACACCATCGGCAGGCCGGTGCGCTCGAGCCAGAGCCGGCCGAGGTCGAAGTGCGGCGTCGGGTCCTCGAAGGCGCTCTTGAGCGCGGCGTCGCCGATCAGCAGGGTCGCGTCCGCCTGCTCTCCGAGCGGGACGTGGTCGGCGTCGGGGAGCAGCACCTTCGTCAGCACGACGGACGTGGCGCTCTCGGGCGTGACCGCGACCGTGCGCACGCGCTCGAGCGGCACGCGCGAGACGAGCTGGATCGAGTCGACGGCGCCCTCGGACGAGACGCAGAGTCTGGGCAGGATGCGCAGCGTCGCCGCGTTGCGCGCGTACTCGATCGACGAGATCGGCGCCAGGTCGATCTCGCCCGCGACCAGCCGGCGGTTCAGGTCGGTCGGCACGCCCTGGATCTCCTCCACCTCGGCGTCGAGCCGGTAGAAGACCGGCGCCATGTTCACGTAGCTGATGCGGCCCAGTCTGATCATGAGAGCCGGATCATGTCCGCTCCCCCCCGGACGACAGCGCGGCGACCATCGCGCCGAGCGCAGGCAGGAAGAACGCGCCGACCGAGAGGATCGCGATGAGGCACCAGCCGCCCAAGGCGACCACTGCGACGATTCTCGCCGAGCGGAGCGGGACGAGCACGGGCACCGCCGCAGCTACGACCGGCACCATGAGGAGGGGCCAGCGGACGTGGCTCGTGTCGCCCTGGCCGAGGATGATCCGCAGCGTCACGGCCTCCGCGACCAGACAGAGTCCAAGAGCAGCCAGGCTCCAGCCTCTCCCACAAAGGCCACGAGAGCGGGCAAGCCGAATCGCCGTCATGAGTGCCTGTGCACCACGAGGTCGGCAAGGGATTCGAGCTCGTCGCGGTGGAGCTGGCCGTCGAGACAGGCGCGCGCGCGCCAGGCGTAGTCGAGCGCGACCGCCCTGGAACGAGGCAGCGCGGAGGTGTCCGCGACGCGGACGAGAGCGCCGTCGAGCGAGCCTCCCGCGAGCGCGTTCCGGACGACTTCGTCCTCGCGCGCGGCGAGGAGCAGCGGCAGGGTCGGCGTGCCCTCGCGGAGGTCGACGCCGGCGATCTTGCCGGTCTCGAGCCCGTCGCCCGTGCAGTCGAGGATGTCGTCCGTGATCTGGAAGGCGACGCCGAGCGCGAGCCCGAAGCGGCCGAGCGCCGGGTCCCGGCCGTCCGAGCCGAGGAGACACGCGGCCTCGAACAGCTTCGCGGTCTTCAGCTCGCAGCGCAGGAGGTAGCTCTCGACGGACGTGTCCGGATCGTGCGTCTGGCGCCGCTGCAGCGCCTCGCCGCGCGCGAGGCAGAGCGTCGCGTCGGCGAGCAGGGCGACCGCCCGGGCGTCGCCCGTCCCGGCGAGCTCGGAGAACGCGCGCGCGAACAGGTAGTCGCCGGCGGCGCGCGCAGCATCGGGCCCGTACTCCGCCCAGGCGGCGGTGCGCCCGCGGCGGAAGTGGGCGCCGTCGATCAGGTCGTCGTGGACGAGGGTCGCCATGTGGATCAGCTCGACGGCGACGCCGGCCGCGAGCGACGGCTCCGAGTCGGCGCGCGAGGAGAGGAAGACGAGCATCGGCCGCAACCGCTTGCCTCCGGCCGCGAGCGCATCCGCGCCGACGGCCGCGGCGATGCCGGGATGGCTCGCGACCGTCTCCTGCAGCCGCTCCTCGAGCACGTCGAGGTACGACTCGAGCCCGGGCGCCTCGCGGATCGAGGCCAGCACGGTCATCGCGCGACTCCGGTGTGCAGTGCGACGATGCCACCGGCGAACGTCCGGTAGGCGACGTCGTCGAAGCCGGCGGTGCGCAGCAGCCCGGCGAGCTCGTCCGGGCCGGGGAAACGCCTGACGCTCGCCGGCAGGTAGGTGTAGGCGGCCCCGCCCTTCAGCGCCTTCCCGAGCAGCGGCACGACGTGGTCGAACCAGAGTCGGTAGAACGGCGCCAGCGCACCGGTGGGCGTCGTGATCTCGAGGATGCCGAGCCTGCCCTCCGGCCGCAGTGCCCGACGGAGCTCGACCAGCGCGGCCGGAAGGTCGGAGACGTTGCGAACGCCGAACCCGACCGTGGCTGCGTCGAAGCTCGCGTCCGTGAACGGCAGCGCGAGCAGGTCGCCTTCGACCCAGGTAACAGACGGTTGCTTGGCCCGGGCGCGCTCGAGCATGCGTGGGGAGAAGTCGAGCCCCACGACCTCGCCCGCGCCTGCCTTGACGGCGGCCACGGCGAGGTCGCCCGTGCCGCAGCAGCCGTCGAGCACGCGGTCGCCGGGTCGCACGACCGCCTTCACCGTCTCCCGCCGCCAGTGCTGGTCGAGTCCGACGGTCATCACGCGGTTCATCAGGTCGTAGACCGGCGCGATCCGGTCGAACATGGTCCGAACCTCCGGTGCCTCCAGCCTGCCCGTCTCCACGCTCACGAATGTCCCTCACCGGCTGAGGAACGCTCGGAGGGCTGGCCCCACCGCCGTGTCAGCGAGTGCTCGAGCCCGAGCTGGTCGAGACAGCGCGCGACCACGAAGTCGACGAGGTCGTCGACGGTCTCGGCGCCGTGGTAGAAGCCCGGCGCGAGGAACAGGATCGTCGCCCCGGCCCGGCGGAGTCTGAGCATGTTCTCGAGGTGGATGTCCGACAGCGGCGTCTCGCGCGGCATGACGACGAGGCGGCGGCCCTCCTTGAGGGCGACGCTCCCGGCGCGCTGGATCACGTTCGACATGACGCCCGAGGCGAGCGCGCCGAGCGTCCCCATCGAACACGGGCAGATCACGTAGGCGTCGACCTTCGCGGACCCGCTCGCGTACGGCGCGCGCCAGTCGCGCTCGTCGTACAGCGTCACCTGGCCGCCGCGGGCGTGCTCGAGAAAACGGGCGAGCGTCTCGTCGCGCGAGAGTCGCGCGTCCCCGTACAGCTCGGTGGCCAGCACCTCGACCGCAGCGCTCGATGCGCACACGCCCACCTCGCAGTCCGCCCCGGTCAGCGCCTCGAGCAGCCGCGCCGTGTACGGCGCCCCGGATGCCCCGGTGATCCCGAGAAAGACGTGCACACAGGGAGCCTACTGCCCAGGCATCAGGCTGGTTCACAGCGGCGACGCGCGCTCAGCCGCCGCGAAGCCCGGGCCTTCGCCCGGGCTTAGCTCAGGCGGCGGGAGACGCGACCCCGAGGGGAAGGGGGCTCATGCGGGAAACCGGCTGTTTCCCCCGTGCTACTTGCCGCCTTTTGAGGCCTCCAGGAAGATCGCGAGCGCGCGGAGCCGCGCGGGGCCGAGGGTCGCGAACGGAGGCATCGGCGAGCCGGGGTTCACGCACGACGGACATTTCAGGTGGTCGATCTGAAACTGGATGCCCTTGCCTTTCAGACCCTCCGCCGACAGGTCGGGCGCGCCGGCGTAGCCGCCGCCCACGCCCAGGTAGCTGTGGCAGTTGAGGCAGCCGATCTTGGCGAACAGGATCGCTCCGGGGACGGCCTTCGCCGGCAGCTTGTTCTGCTTGATCCAGCTCGGGACCTTCTTGATGTTCTCGCTCGCGAGCGACTCGGTTGCGGTTGCGCCCTTCCACGTCAGCACGCCCATCGAGATCACGACCAGGATCGACGCGACGACCGCCACCGGGCGGCGTGAGAGGCGACGCTCCGTCCGACGGTCGATGAACGGCACGGCGAGGAGCAGGACGAGGAGGATCGTCGGGACGCCGACCGTGCCGAGGATGACCGAGTCGGGCCACTTGAAGATCCGCAGCAGGTAGAAGAGGAAGTAGAAGTACCAGTCGGGCCGAGGGACGAACGAGAACGTGCCCGGATCGGCCTTCTCGTCGTACTCCTTGCCGAGCAGGCCGGCCTTGGTGCCGTCGGCCGTCTCGTGCCAGACGATCGCGAGGACGATGATGATCACGATCACGACCAGGCTCATCACCGTGTCGTGGAACATCGCGTTCGGGAAGAACGACTTCCCGCGCGTCTTGACGTCCTCCTTGTACTTCGCGAAGAGCCTGCGCCGTTCGTCGAGCGAGCTGCTCACTTGGCCGCTCCTCCGCGCGGTGACGGATCGACGAGACCCTTGCGGGCGGCCTGCTCGGGCTCTTCCTCCTCGAGCCACGGTGCGCCTGCGGCCGTCTTCGACCACGGCGGCGACGTGACGCCGAGCCGGATCACGAGGTAGAGGTGCAGCCCGATCAGCGCGAAGATCGCGCCCGGGAGGATCAGCATGTGGATCGAGTAGAAGCGCGCGAGCGTGTCCGGCCCGATCTCGGCGCCGCCTCGTAAGATCGACGAGAGGAAGGGCCCGACGATCGGCCCGGTGCCGTTCAGGTTGATGCCGACGACGGTCGCCCAGTACGCGGTCTGGTCCCAGGGGAGCAGGTAGCCCGTGAAGCCCTCGAGCATCCCGAGCACGAGCAGCAGCACGCCGATGATCCAGTTCAGCTCACGCGGGTACTTGTAGGCGCCGAACAGGAACACGCGGGCCATGTGGAAGAACATCAGGATGATGAAGAGGCTCGCGCCCCAGCGGTGCATGCCGCGGACGAGCCACCCGAGCGTGACGTCGTTCGTGATGTGCTTGATCGACTCGTAGGCCGAGTTCGGGTCGGGCGTGTAGTACATCGCCAGGATCACGCCGGTCATCGCCTGGACGAGGAAGGCGGTCAGCGTCGCCGAGCCGAGCGTCTGGAACCAGTTGATGTCTCCCGGGACCTTCCGGAACAGGAAGTACTTGGTCGCGCCGACGAGGCCGGAGCGCTCCTCGAGCCAGTCGAGCGGATAGAGGGCGATCGCCTTGGCCTGCTGGCCCTTGGTCGGAGTGGAGGCGGCCATCAGTGCGGCGGCTGGATCGGGTAGAAGATCTGCTCCCAGCCGTCGACGTGCTGGCCGGGACCGGTCAGGTCATAGGTGTGGATCTGCGCCTGCGCCCCCGTGCCGTCCACCTTCGAGACGCTGTAGTTCCGCCCGAGGATGAGGCGGCCCTTGACGATCGAGAACTCGTAACGGTCGAGCGCCCGCACCGGCGGGCCGGCCGTGCGGTTTCCCTCGGTGTCGTAGGCGCCGCCGTGGCACGGGCAGCTGAAGCCGGAGACGGCGAGCACGGGCGTCGTCGTCACGACCTGGTGCGCGACGGTATTCGCGGTCTTGGCCAGCTGCTGCTGGACGAGCCCGAGCGGCTGCACCGGGCAGCCGAGGTGCGCGCAGCGGTTGGAGATGATCGTGTAGCTGGGCTCGCCCTTGAGCGGGCCGTTGTAGCGGATGTACGCCGTCCGGTTCCAGACTGCCTGTCCGTTCGGGACGAGCTTGAACGACACGATCCTCCACTGGTTGAGCGGGAACTGGGAGAGCGGCCCGAGGTCGACCGGCTTCTTGGACTGCTTGAGGAACGGTGGGACGAACGCGAGGAAGAGCGGCGGGACGGTCACGAACACGCCGATCAGCGCGCCGAGGCCGAGCGTCACGCCGCCGAGGAAGCCGGACCGGCTCGACTTCGGCGGACCGTCGGTGCGGCGCGCGGCAGCGGGCGGGCCCTTCTCGGCGGGCGGCGCCGGAGGCGGCGCCTTGTCGGCGCCGTCACTGGAGAGGCCGCGGATCCACAGGAAGCCGAAGACGAGCGTGATCGCGCCGCCGATGGCGACGATCCACCAGCTGATCACGAGTCCGACGAGGACACACGCGATGCCGACCGCGACCCCGATCGGCCACACGCTCGGCCCCGGGACTTCAGGCTTGTGCTGGCCCTGCTCCGGATCCACCCTCGACTCGCCTCTCTCTCGCGTTGCCGCGCCGATTCAACCGTCGCTACCCCGCACTGTCAACGACGTAACACTTGACGCGACGGGGACTATAGACGGGCGGTACGGCGGTCACAGCGGGATGCCGTACTCGCCCCAGCGCGCGTCGACCTTCGTCCGGATCTCGTCGCTCATCGAGATCTCCTCCGGCCAGTCGCGAGCGCCCTCCGCCGGGCCCTTGTGCGTCGCGTCGATCCCGAGCTTGCCGCCGTAGCACGGGATCGTCGGCGCGTGGTCGAGCTGGTCGAGCGGGCCCTCCGAGAGCAGCACGTCGCGCTTCGGGTCGACGTTCGCGCAGACGCGGAAGAAGACCTCGTCGTAGTCGTGGACGTTCACGTGCTCGTCGACGACGACGACCGACTTCGTCAGGCTGAGCAGGCCGAGCCCCCAGATCGCGTGCATGACCTTCTGCGCGTGGCCGGGAAAGGCCTTGCGGATCGAGACGACGGCGCAGCCGTGGAACGCACCCGCGACCGGCAGGTCGTAGTCCACGATCTCCGGAACGCTCATCCGGATCGCGGGCAGGAAGATCCGCTCGGTCGCCTTGCCCAGCCAGGCGTCCTCGGCCGGCGGCTTGCCGACGACGATCGACGGGTAGATCGCGTCGCGCCGCATCGTCATCGCCGTCAGGTGGAAGACCGGGAACGGCTCGGCGGGCGAGTAGTAGCCGGTGTGGTCGCCGAACGGGCCCTCGATGTCCTCGTCGCCGGCCTCGACGTAGCCCTCGAGGACGATCTCGGCGTTCGCGGGCACCTCGAGGTCGACTGTCTTCGCCCCCACGAGCTCGACGGGCTCGCCGCGCAGGAAGCCCGCGAGCATGAGCTCGTCGATGTGCTTGGGGAGCGGCGCGCTCGCCGAGTACGCCGTGACCGGGTCGAGGCCGAGCGCGACCGCGACCTCGAGCCGGCCGTCCGCCGCCAGGTAGTCCATGCGCCCGTCCTTGTGCACCTGCCAGTGCATGAACGTCGAGTGCGCGTCGCGCTTCTGCATCCGGTACATGCCGACGTTGCGCGAGCCGGTGCGCGGGTCCTTCGTGATCACCGCCGGCAGCGTGATGAACGGCGCCGGGTCGCCCGGCCAGCAACGCTGGATCGGCAGCAGGTCGAGGTTCACGTCGTCGCCTTCGAGCACGATCTCCTGTGCCGGGCCGCTGCGCACCGACTTCGGCATCGAGTCGGCGATCGACTTCAGCTTCGCGAGCCCCTTCACCTTCTCGACGAGACCCTGCGGAGGCTGCATCTCGATCACGGCCTGGAGACGCTCGGCGACCTCGTCGAGCGTCTTCGCGTCGAAGGCGAGGCACATGCGCCGCTCGGCGCCGAACTGGTTGATCAGCAGCGGGTGCTCTGAGCCTTTGGGGTGCTCGAAGAGCAGCGCCGGCCCGCCCGCCTTGACGGTGCGGTCGACGATCTCCGTGATCTCGAGGTCGGGATCGACCTCGGCGGCGACGCGGACGAGCTCGCCCTCCCGCTCGAGGAGCGCAATCCAGGCACGTAGGTCGGCAGGGGGCGCCATCTCGCGCAGTCTATGAATCGAGCGCGTGGCAGTCAGCCGAGCTCGCGCGGCACGACGAAACCGATGAGCTCGCCGGCGCCGGGCTCGACCTCGGCCCAACGCGGCACGTCGAACTGGAGCGTCGCGAGCGCGCCCGTCGGGAACTTCTCGTCGAGCCGCTCCCGCGCCTCCTCGTCGCCCCGTCCGGCCAGCGCGATCGCGAGGACTTGAATGCCCGGGTTGTGCGCGATCACGAGGACCGAGCTCACGTCAGGCGCGACACCCCGCACGGCCTCGAACAGCTCGTCCCCCGACGCGGCGTAGAGCTCGTCGCGGAACTCGATCACGGGATCGCCGAGCGCCGGAAGAATCGCCTCCAGCGTCTCGCGCGTCCGCACGGACGGCGAGCAGAGGACGACGTCGGGCGTCGCGCGTTCCTTGCGGAGGCGGCGGGCAAGCTTCTTGCCGGCGCGCCGCCCGCGCGGGGCGAGCGGACGCTCGCGATCAGGCAGCCCGGGCTCGTCCCAGCTCGATTTCAGGTGCCGCAGGAGGTAGAGCGTCTTCACGTCGGACATGATGCACCGGGTGCGGATCTACGTCACCGGGGCGAGCGGGTTCATCGGCGGGCACGTCGCGCGCGAGCTGCGCAAGGCCGGGCACGAGGTCGGCCACGAGTGGATCGACCTCCTCGACCGGGAGCGGCTGCGCGGCGCGATCGAGGGCTGCGACGCGGTTTTCCACCTGGCGGCGCTGTACTCGTACGACGCGCCGGTCTCCGAGCACGAGCGGGTGAACGTCGAGGGCACGCGCGTCATCGTCGAGCTCTGCCGTGAGCTCGGCGTGCGCCGGCTCGTCCACACCTCGACGTGCGGGACGTGCGGGCCGGTGCCCGGCCGGCCGGCGACCGAGGAGGACGAGCCGCCCGACTGGGAGCTCACCGTGCCGTACAAGCGCACGAAGCTCGAGGCCGAGCGGATCGTGCTCGCCGCGGCGCGCGACGGGCTCGACGCCGTCGTCGTCAACCCGACGACGCCCGTCGGCGAGGGCGACCGCTTCCCGACGCCCACCGGGCGGATGATCGAGGGCGTCGCGACCGGCCGTTACCGCGGCTACGTCGACTCGGGCGTGAACGTCGTCGACGTGCGCGACGTGGCGCGCGGTCACCTGCTCGCGCTCGAGCGCGGCCGGACGGGCGAGCGCTACCTCCTCGGCGGCGTCGACCTGACGCTCCGTGACCTGTTCGCCGCGATCGCCGACCTCGCCGGCCGACCGCGACCGCGGCTCCGCCTCCCGTACGCGGCCGCACAGGCGCTCGCGCGCGCAGGCGTCGCGAACGCCGAGGAGGTGACGCTCGCCCGTGTGCCGATGTATTTCTCATGGGAGAAGGCCGCGCGTGAGCTCGGCTACTCGCCCGGCCCGGTCTCACCGGCGCTCGCGCGGGCGGTCGAGGACGCGCGAGCTCGCATGGAGACGTTCCGGATCTGACCTGAAGGCGAGCCGCCCGACTACTTGCGGCGGTGAGCCATCCAGCCGGCGAGCTCGCCGAGCACGATCACGCCGACGATGACGAGGCCGACGATCAGCATGCCGATGACGACGTCGCGGCCCTCGGTCTGGATGTCGGCGAGCGTGAGCGCGAACGAGCCCATCACGGGCGGGACTTTAACCGACGCGCAGGTGGTGCGCCGCGAGCGCGCGATCGACCGCCTCGCCACCGGCGACGTCGCGCGCGAGCGAGAGCAGCGGCTCGGCGTCGCCGCCGAGACGGAGCGCGTCGCGGGCCGCGTCGAGCCGGCCCTGGCCGAGCAGCGTCGCGCTCGCCGCCCAGGCGGCGCCGTCGCCGTCGAACCGCCCGGCCCGCACCTGGGCGCAGAGGGAGATCAGCTCGGCCAGGTCGGAGACGGCACCCACCTCGTGGAAGGACGCGATACGGACGAGCCCGTGCGCGTAGAGGTAGTCGCCGAGGAGCAGGGCGTTGTCGTGGTCGTTCGGCGAGAACAGACGCGGCCGCCCGTAATGGAGGAGATAGCCCTCGTAGATCGTCTCCAGCCCGAGCGCGAACCGCTCCTCGCCGAGCGGCGAGAACACCGGCTCGAGCGGGCGCTCGGCCGGCGGCACCAGGGCCTGCGACCAGAGCGGGCTCTCGAGCGACGCCTCTTCGGCGATCGTGTCCCAGATCGTCGTCACGTGAAGTCGGCCACCGCGGCGACCGTGCGGTCGATCTCCTCGTCGCCGTGGGCGAGCGAGACGAACATCGCCTCGAACTGCGACGGGGCGACGTAGACGCCCTGGGCGAGGAGGTGCCGGAAGAGCGCACCGTACCGCTCCGTGTCGCAGCGCTGCGCGCCGTCGAAGTCGCGGACGGCCTCGCCGGACTGGAACAGCGTCAGCATCGCGCCGACGCGCTGGACGTGCCCGAAGGACGCCAGGCCCGCCTCCAGCCGGGCGCCGCGCTGCTCGAGGCCCTCGTACACCGCCGGGTCGCGCAGGCGGCGCAGGACGGAGAGCCCGGCGGCTGTCGCGAGCGGATTCCCGGAGAGCGTGCCGGCCTGGTAGACGTCGCCGACGGGCGCGAGTCGCTCCATCAGCTCGGCGCGGCCGCCGAACGCCGCGAGCGGAAGCCCGCCGCCGACGACCTTGCCGAGGATCGTCAGGTCGGGCAGCACGCCGTACAACTCCTGCGCACCGCCCCGCGCGACCCGGAAGCCGGTGATCACCTCGTCGAAAACGAGCAGGGCGCCGGACGCGTCACAGAGCGCGCGTAACGCCTCGAGGAAGCCGTCCTGCGGCGGGACGACGCCCATGTTCCCGGCGATCGGCTCGACCAGGACGCACGCGAGCCCCTCGCCGTAGCGGGCCACGGCTTCCGCAGCCCCGTCGACGTCGTTGAACGGGCAGACGATCGTGTCGGCGGCGGCGGCCGGCGGGACGCCCGGCGTCGACGGGATCCCGAGCGTGGCGACTCCGGAGCCGGCGCTCGCGAGCAGCGCGTCGACGTGGCCGTGGTAGCAGCCCGCGAACTTGACGATCCGGTCGCGCTGCGTCGCGGCACGCGCGAGGCGGATCGCCGACATCGACGCCTCGGTACCGGAGGACACGAGCCGCACCATCTCCACCGACGGCACGGCGGCGACGATCTCGGCCGCCAGCTCGACCTCGGCCTCCGTCGGCGCGCCGAACGACGTCCCGTCCGCGGCCGCGCGTGTGACGGCCTCGACCGTCTCGGGATCGGCGTGGCCGAAAAGCAGCGGCCCCCAGGACATGACCCAGTCGACGTAGCGGTTCCCGTTCACGTCCTCGAGCCAGGCGCCCTCGCCACGGCGCGCGAACACCGGCTCGTCGAGCCCGACGGCCCGCATCGCGCGCACGGGCGAGTTGACGCCGCCCGGGATCAGGGCGGTCGCCCGCCGCCAGAGCTCTGACCGCGTCGTCAGAGCCACGCGGCGAGGTCTCTGGCCCAGTACGTGACGACGATGTCGGCACCGGCGCGCTTGATCGCCGTCAACGACTCGAGCGCAGCCTGTCGCTCGTCGAGCCAGCCGCGGGCGGCGGCGGCCTTGATCATCCCGTACTCGCCGGAGACGTTGTAGGCGGCGACGGGCACGGGGACGCGTTCGCGCACGGCACGGATCACGTCGAGGTAGGGCAGCGCCGGCTTGACCATGATCACGTCGGCCCCCTCGGCGAGGTCGAGCTCGCACTCGCGCAGCGCCTCCCGGACGTTCGCCGGATCCATCTGGTAGCCGCGCCGGTCGCCGAACGCAGGCGCGGAGTCGGCCGCGTCCCGGAAGGGCCCGTAGAACGCGGACGCGTACTTGGCCGAGTAGGCGACGATCGGCGTCTGCTCGAGCCCGGCGTCGTCGAGCGCGTGCCGGATCGCGCCGACCCGGCCGTCCATCATGTCGCTCGGGCAGACGGCGTCGGCCCCCGCCTCGACGTGGCTGATCGACGTGCGCGCAAGCAGGTCGAGCGTCGCGTCGTTGTCGACCTCGCCGCCGGCGAGGACGCCGCAGTGGCCGTGGGCGGTGTACTCGCAGAGACAGACGTCAGTGAGGAGCAGGAGTTCGGGGAATCGCCCGCGCAGCGCCCGCAGCGCCTGCTGGACGATCCCATCCTCGACCCAGGCGCCCGAGCCTTCGTCGTCCTTCGCGTCCGGGATCCCGAACAGCAGCACCGCCGGCACGCCGGCGCCCACCAGGCCGTCGACCTCGCGCACGAGGCCGTCGACCGTGTGCCGGCTCATCGCGGGGAGCGCGTCGTTTGCGAGCGCCTCCGTCCCGACGAAGAGCGGCATGACGGTGTCGGCGACGTCGAGGCGCGTCTCGCCGACGAGCTCGCGCAGCGCGCCCGTGCGGCGCAGGCGCCTGAGGCGGGTCGCGGGGAACGTGCTCACGGTCGAAGAGTACGCGGCCGGAGCCGGATCAGAGCACCTGTGTCGGAGCATCCGGCGGCTTCGGAGCGTCGGCCTCGGCCTCAGGCGGGCCGTTCGCGCCGTCGGTCCCTTCGGGGGGCTCCGCGACGAGCGGCGGCGGAGGCGTCTGCGCGTGGGCCGGCTCGATCTCGACCTCCACGGGTAGCGAGCCCCCCAAGGTCGCCGGCCACGGCTCGAGCTGCACGCGTTCTGAGAAGAACTCCCAGGCCGCCCGGCAGGCGGCGAGCAGCGGGAGCGCGACGAGGATGCCGACGAAGCCGTAGATCGCCCCGCCGGCGAGCAGACCGAAGATGACGAGCAGCGGATGCAGGCGCAGGGCGCTCCCCATCACGTTCGGGACGACGACGTGGCCCTCGATCTGGTGGATGAACAGGAACAGGATCACCACCCAGACGGCGGACAGCGGGTGCACGACGAGCGCGTAGAGCACCGGCGGGACGGCGCCGAGGATCGGGCCGAGGTAGGGGATCAGCTCGGTGATCCCGGCAAACGCCCCGAACAGGAGGGCGTAGTGGTCCGCGCCCGGCACGAGTCCGGTCACGCCCAACACCCACATGCCCACTCCCACGCTCGTGCCGATGATCAGCGAGACGAGGAGCTGGCCCTTGACGTAGCCGACGACCGCGCGGCTCATCCGCTCGATCAGCGGCTGCGAGTCCGGCTGCGGCGGGAAGCGGTTGTCGATCGACCTGGCTAACTTCGGCATCCCGAGCAGCATGTAGATGGAGATCACGGCGATCAGGACGAGGTCGAACACGAGCTTGCCGACCGAGATCGCCGCGCCCTCGAGGAAGGTGACGATCTTGTGCGTGTACTTGCCGACGTCCTTGTCCCGGATCTTCTTGACCAGGTCGTGACCCCGCTGCTGGACGTGGATCCCGCTCAGGCTGTGCGTGTTCAGCCAGTGCTGGAGTCGGTTGACGTCCCGGTCCGCGTCGGTCACGTGCGTCGCCGGCTGGACCTTGGTGAAGTAGTCGTCGAAGCGGTTCGCCGCGCGCTTCGACTGCGTGACGACCACGGTTCCGGCCACGGCCAGCGCGGCGATGACGACGAGGATGGTCACGAGGTAGACGACGGCCACCGCGAAGCCGCGGGGAAGCCTCGTATGGCTGAAGGCCCGGACGATCGGGTCGAAGAAGAGCGCGATCAGCAGCGCGACGATGAACAGGAACAGGACGTGCTTGACCGCGCCGGCTACGACCCAGATGAACAGCAGGACGAGCGGCAGCCCGACGAGCTGGATCCAGCGTGGGATCAGGAGCTTGGCCCCGGGGGGCATCGAGCGCCCATCGTACGCGGCCTGCTGGCCGGACACGGATCCGTGCCACTTCGTTTGAAACGCGACGCGCGACTGCGCTACCGTGCGGGCGATGGTCTCCTCGCGCCACACCGCGCGACCTGCGCGGGTGCCACGGCGAAGGGCCCGGCTCTCGAGACGCGGCGGGCGCGTGGCCGTCCTCGGCCTCGTCACGTTCGGGATCTTCATCGTCCTGCTCGTCGCCGCCTTCAGCTCGTCGGCACCGCCGTTCCAGGAGTCCCTGCCGAAAGGCAGCCGGGCGAACCCGAACAGCCCGCCGTCCACGATGATCGTGGCGAGGGAGGGCACGCTGCACCTCCAGCTCCCGATCTCGCAGGGCGCGGTGACGGCGCTCGGCTACCACGGCAGCGACGGCAACTCGGTGCCGCTCGAGCCGGTCGGCCGGCAGGCGAACGAGGGCGTCCTGTCCGCCATGGTGCACTGGCTCTTCGGCGGCGGCGGGCAAGGACCGACCTACTACGAGCTCGGCGGCGGCCAGGGGTCGAACACGGGCGCCCTCGACGTCGGGGCGGCCGACGGGACCGACGTCTACTCGCCGGTCGACGGGACCGTGGTCTCGATCGGGAACTTCGTGCTGAACGGGAAGACGTACGGCAACACGCTCGAGATCCAGCCCACGGACGACGCGTCCGTCGTCGTCGTCGTGACCAGGATGCGGACCGACCCGTCGCTGACCGTCGGCGAGCCCGTCTCGGCCGGCCTGTCCAAGATCGGCTCCGTCATCGACCTCTCGACCGTCGAGAAGCAGACGCTGGCAAGCGTGACCCACGACGCCGGCAACCACGTGACGATCGAGGTCGACCCGGCTCCCAGCCTTCCGGTCCGGTAGTCGGCGCGCCGCATGTGAAGATCCTCTTCGTCGCCGACGTGTTCGGGCCGGCCGGGTCGGGGGCGGTACGGGACCGACTGCCGGGGCTGCGCGAGGAGCTCGCGATCGACTTCTGTGTCGTGAACGGCGAGAACGCCGCCGACGGGCGCGGGATCACGCCCAAGCTCGCCGACCGGCTGCTCGAGGCGGGCGCCGACGTCGTCACGCTCGGGAACCACACCTGGGCCCGCGGGGAGATCTACCCCTACCTGGAGGCGTCCCAGCGAGTGATCCGGCCCGCCAACCTGGGCTCCGGCCGACCGGGGCGCGGGCTCGCCGTCGCGCCCGCCGCGGACGGCACGCCGGTGGCCGTGCTGAACCTCATGGGCTGGCTCTTCCTCGACGTCCCGGTGACGCCGTTCGAGCTCCTCGACGACCTGGTCGACGAGGCCCGGCGGGAAGCGTCGGTCGTGATCGTCGACTTCCATGCCGAGGCGACGAGCGAGAAGGTCGCCGTCTCGCGAATCCTCGACGGCCGCGTGACGGCGGTAATCGGCACGCATACGCACATCCAGACGAACGACGCCCGCGTCCAGCCGGGTGGCACGGCGGCGATCACCGACGCCGGCATGACGGGGCCGCACGACTCGGTGATCGGCGTCCAGGCCGACCTCGCGATCCGCCGCATGCGCACGGGACTGCCGGTCCGCTTCCAGCCCGCGACCGGGGACGTCAGGATCGAGGGCGTCGTCGTGGAGTGCGACGGGGACGGCCGCGCGACGAGCTGTCAGGCGCTCCGCGTCCCGGTCGCCTGAGTCGCCGCGCGGATCACGTCACGCTTCGGTGCGCCCCGCGTTCAGGGACTGTTCTCCTCGCCGCCGAGCGGCTTCAGAGACGTTGACGCGGGGGAACGCAGGCCCGCGCCAACTCTCCTCCGACGGCCCGGCCAGACGAGTACCGCCAGGAGGGCGAGCAGGCCGAGATCGCGGACGAGGACGAGCCACGAGGCGACGGCGTCGAAGTGGAGTGCGAGGCGCCAGTAGCGATACGGGAACCAGACCTGCGTGAGCACGAGGCAGGCGACGAGCATCGAGCCCGCGGCGAGGCCGCGCCGGCCCCGGACGAGGGCGACGAGCGGCACGAGCCAGATCAGGAACTGCGGCGAGAGCACCTTCCCGAAGAGCACGAAGGCGCAGACGGCCGCGGCGCTGGCGCGGAACAGCCGGCCGAGATCCGCCGGGCCGCGCGCGAACCAGATCCAGATCGCGACGACCGTGGCGGCCTCGAGCACGCCCTCGACGACAGCGAGCGCATCCGGCAGCCGACCGGCCAGGTTCTGCGAGCCGTGGCTCGAGACCATCGTCAGGTGGAGTCCTGCCACCTGGTGGAGCGCGAGCAGGATCCCGGATCCGATCGTCTCGATCTGCAGCGGGCGTGACGTCTGGCGCAGGCTGCTCTCCCAGACCCCGTGCGGGCTCAGGCCGACGAACGGCAGCACACACACGGCGACGACACCGGCGCCGACGCCCAGCGCGAGCAGCGCGTCGCGTCTTCCGCGCCGCCTCCAGACGAAAGCGACGAAGATCGGGAGCAGGACGACGGGGTAGATCTTCGCCGCGATCCCGAGCCCGAGCGCCGCCAGCGCGAGCCGGTCGCGTCCGTAGGCGAGCGCAGCGAGCGCCGCCGCGACGAGCGCCGCCGGCCAGAGGTCGAAGCGAGTCAGCAGCACCGAGCCGAGCGCGAGCGGCGCGAGCGCGGCGAGCGCAGAGCCAGCCGTGAGCCGCCCGGTCGAGGCCCGGTCGCGGACGAGGGTCAGCGCGACCAGTGCCACCATCGCCGCCCCGCAGATCGCCATCAGGAAGCCGAAGGCAGCGTCGTACGAGCTCTGCGAGGCGCCGCGCGAGACGATCAGCGACGGGAGCGTGAAGACGGGCACGGCCGCCGGCGGGTACTCGATCGTGAAGTCGCGGTAGGGAACCTGGCCGCCGGCGATCGCGTCGCCGTAGCGCTGGTAGACCGGCGTGTCGACGATGCTGTTGTCCGCGTAGAAGCCGTAGTGGACGACGGTCCAGGCGACCGCGAAGACTGCGGCGGCCGCGAGCGCTGCGAGGCCGGCCCGGCCCCAGTCAGCCTGCTGGAACCAGCTCGCGGGCCGGGCGTCCATGGGGCTCGGTCGCCTGCACCGGCACGCGCTCGGCGGCCGGCGACAGGACGGCGAAGACGAAGAACGGGAAGAACCAGGCGATGTAGCCGTAGAACCAGTGCGTGAGAACGACCTCAAAGCCGAGCAGCAGCGTCGCGCTCAGCGCCGCGAGCTGGAGCGGGGACTTTCGCCGCGGGACGAACGCCACGACGAGCGCGCCCACGGCGAGGACGCCCTCCAGTACGTACTGGAGCAGGTGCAGGTCGAGAAGACCGGCGTGGTACTGGCGCCAGTCCCAGAGCGAGAACGGCGAATCGCGGCCGATCTGCTCCGGGATCGTCCGGTCCCAGAAGACGCGCGCCGCGTGAAGCGGGTTCGGCTCCAGCAGCAGGATCGAGAACACGGCGAGAGTGGCCACGAGGAAACCGGCCGCGTAGGCGAGCACCGTCCTCGGCCGCCGTGCGTCGGGGTACGTGGCCCAGAGCGGCACGAGCAGGAGCGCGCCGAACTTCGTCCAGCCCGCAAGCGCGGAGAAGATGCCGCGCGCAGGCGGCGACGTGGCGAGCCAGAAGCCGAAGATCAGCATCACCGGCTGGATGGCGTCGTTCGTGTTCGCGCTCGAGACGTATTGCGTGAAGGGATAGGCGGCCCACGCGAACGCGAGCGTGGCCGCGAGCCGCCACCCCCCGAACCGCCGACCGACAAGGGCGAGCCCGACCATCGCCAGGACGTCGAAGAGGATCGACGTGAAGCGCGCGGCGTCGAGATCGTCGCCCTTCCCCTTCCAGCCGATCGCCGCGTAGCCAGGGAGGTAGGCCTCGTAGGCGACGGGGCCGTAGGTGTCGCCGTGGGCGTCGGCCGCCTCGCAGCGTCCGTTCGGCTGGAACCGGTACGGGAAGGTGCCGTTCACCGGGTCCGAGCACGGCTTCCCGACCTCGACCGGGAAGTGTCCCCACGGCGCCTCCCCGCTCGCGATCCGCTGCGCGCCGATCACGCCCGAGTAGCCCACGTCGATCACGTTCGAGTCAGTGAGGTTGAGCCCGATCCGAAACCCGCCCATGAACACCGTGGCCGCCGCGAGCAGCCAGATCGGCCAGACCGGCGGTGACGACGTGGGAGGACGGTCACGTTTCGCGATCCAGATGCCGCGCCCGATCAGGTACGCCAGCGCCGGGTAGACGAGCGGCACGCTCGTGAAGATCCGCCCCTCGTTGAAGAACCACAGGGAGACGGAGAACGAGAGCAGCGCCAGCAGGTCGAGGTTGCGGACCGACAGCAACCGGCGAAGGTCGGCGAGGCCGACGAGGAAGACCGCGCAGAAGGCGAGCCAGACCGGGAGCGAGTTGATCACCTTGCCGCCGAACGCGCCCGGCTGGCCCCGGGCCATCGTCCACGCCACCTGCGGCCCGGTCCAGGCCGACGTGACCTTGCCCGTCAGGTCGTCGACCGTGCCCGTCGCGATCTCGCCTGCAGGCCCCGACCAGACGTTGACCGTCCATGCGCGCGTGGCCGCGTCGAAGTGCCCGTCGGTGACGAGGCTCGACTTCGGGTAGCGGCCGACCCAGTCGTGCACCTTCCCAGCGGCGAGGAAGCGGGCGACCACACCCGACTCGCTGCGCGTCGGCTTCGCGCGCAGAGCCGGTTTCACCGAGGGCGCGAGCGGCAGCGTCGTCGCGGGCGGCGCGGCAGCAGCCGACGGCGCGAGAAAGGCGGCGGCAACGAGGACGGCGGCAAGCCGTGACAGCCGCATCGCCAGAGCCTAACTGCGGCTACAGCCGGGCTAGGTCTTCAAGCACGCGAGGACGATCTGCTCAAACCGTTGGGTGAACGGTGTCTGCCAGAGGAGCACCACGTTCCGGTGCAGTGTGATCAGGTGTGCTGATCCGTAAGTCGCTTTGATCAGGGGCACGGCCGACAACCGCCGCGGAGACCGGGCTTCGCCCGGGCGTAGCTCGAGCCGCCGGACACGCGATCCCCAGGGGAAGGGGGCTCACGGGGGAAACCGGCCGTTTCCCCCGTGTAGGCGCGTTCAGCGCGAAGCGCTAGCGCCGAAATGACCAGAGTTTGTTGCCGACGAAGTTGAGCGGCATCACGAGCAGGATCGCGATTGCCTGGGCTGGAATCTTGCCGAGTCCGGCGACGATAAGCAGGTGGAGGATCCCGAGGTTCGCCCCGAGTGCGACGAGCGACACGACCAGGAAGCGGATCCCCTGGCCGTAGACGTCGCCGCGCTGACGGCGGAACGTCCAGTGGCGATTCCAGTAGTAGTTGTTCCCCGCGGCGACGACGAACGAGCACGCACCGGCGGCGAGGTAGTGCAGCCCGGCCCCGTCGAGAAGCGCCGTGAAGACGGCGAGGTTGACGAGGTAGCCGGAGAGCCCGACGACCGAGAACTTCGCGAGCTGGACCCAGTTGCCGGGGTGTCGCAGCGCCCGAACGGCGCGCGTCGCCATGACTCCGCTCGAGGCGGCGATGGAAGCTCGCTCCACGGCCAGAGAGTACCGACCCTTCTGGCGGATCAGCACGGAACCCGGCTCCTGGAGCGGGCAAACCGACCGCGGCGCGACGGCGTATGGCAGCGCGTGGAGAGGAACCCGGTCAAAGGAGGAAGTCTGTGCGCCTGCGTCTGATCGTGCTTCTCGCAGTGATCGGCGTCGCAGTGCCCGCCGTCGCACTCGGATCCCGCTCCGGAACGCTCAAGTTCGAGGCGTATCTCTCCGGAAAATCCGAGATCCCGAAGACGGCCTCGAAGGCCAAGCGAACCGTCAACGTAACGATCGTCGGCACGAGGGTGTGCTGGAAGTTCACGGGGGTCAGCGGCTTCGACAAGCCGGTGGTCTCGCACATCCACAGGGGCTCGGCGAAGACAGCCAACGGTCCTGTCGTCGTCCCTCTCGGGGACAAATACGCGGCCAAGGGCTGCACGACATCCACATCGGCAATCGCCGGCGCCATCGTGAAGAACCCGAGGGGGTACTACGTCAACATCCACTCCGCGAAGTACCCGAACGGCGCCGTTCGCGGCCAGCTCCACGCGGGCGACTAGCCCGCTTTACTCGCCCTCCCCGAGACCCCGGTCGGGCTCCCCCGCCGGGGTCTCATCCCTGCTCGAGGCGGCCGATGACGTCGAGCCCGAAGGCGGCGGCACGGGCTCCGTCGACGACCCGGTGGTCGAAGGTGATCGCGATCATCCCGATCGGCCGCGCCACGACCTGTCCGTCGCGGACGACCGGCCGCTCTCCGATCCGGCCGACACTGAGGATCGCTACCTCCGGGTAGTTGACGATCGGCGTCTGCAGGAGGCCGCCGAGCTTGCCGGCGCTCGTGACCGTGAACGTCGAGCCGCGCAACTCGGCAGGCGCGAGCGTGCCGGCCCGAGCGGCCTCGGCCAGGCGGCGAACGTCGACGTCGAGCTCCTCGACCGGCCGCGCGTCGCATCCGCGCACGACCGGGACGACGAGGCCCTGCTCGGTCTGGACGGCAACGCCGAGGTCGTAGCGGTCGAGCTCGACGATCTCGCCGCCCTCGAGACGGGCATTCAGCTCCGGATAGTCCTGCAGCGAGAGCGCGCATGCCTTGAGCAGTGTGGCGACGAGCCGCTCGAGCTCGACGCCACCGAAATCGCACTCCTCGACCCACGTGACCGGCGGCACCTCGCGGTGCGCCCGGGCCATGTGCTCCGCGATCACGCGCCGGGTGCCGCGCAAGGGGGTACGCCGGCCTTCTGTCTCAGTTCTGTGCGCCTCTCGTTTCAGGGACTGTTCTCCTCGCCGCGATGCGGCTTCGGAGACGTTGGCGCGGGATGAATCTGGCCCGCCCCAACTCTCCTGTGGCATGGCCGCGGCGCGCACGTCCTCCTCGGTCACCCGGCCCTGCGGGCCCGTGCCGGCGACCGTCGCCAAGTCGACGCCGAGCTCGCTCGCGATCCGCCGGACGAGCGGCGTCGCCCGCACCGGCGCTCCTTTCGGCCTGACCGGAGCGAGCGGGGCTTGCGCGAGGGCGAGCTTCTTCACGTCCGGAGCCGCGCGCGCGGCGGAGCCGTCCTCCTCGCCGATCACCACGAGCACCGTCCCGACCGCGACGACCTCGCCCTCGGGCACGAGGATGCGCGAGACGATGCCCGAAGCGGGCGAAGGGATCTCGACGGTCGCCTTGTCCGTCTGCACCTCGACGAGCGGATCGTCTTCCGCGATCTCCTGGCCGACCTCCACGAGCCAGCGCGCCACCTCGCCCTCCGTGAGGCCCTCGCCGAGGTCGGGAAGCCGGAACTCGTAGGCCATCAGTGTCTGGAAGTGAAGCGGATCGCGTCGTGGGGGAGCACAGCGTGGACGCCGCGAACGCCGTTCACGAGCTGGGTGACGCGCAGGTCGACGACGGCGCTCGCGAGCGCCAGCGCCTCGCGGCGGTCGAGCCCGTGCTCGCGGCCCATCAGCGCGAGCATCCCGTCGACCGCCAGCGCGGCCGCCTCGTCCAGGTCCTCGTCGAAGCCGAAGGCGAGCCAGGCGTCGGGAGTCAGGGCGACCGGGCTCGCCAGCTCCGGCTCGTCGCGCAGCTCGAGCGTGAGCAGCGCGCGCTCGGCCGGGCACTCGATCGCGAGTTGAGAGACCTCCCCGTCGCCCTGCCGCGCGTGGCAGTCGCCGGCCGAGAAGAGCGCGCCGTCGACCGGGATCGGCAGGAAGAGCGTCGTCCCCGCGACGAGCTCCTTGCAGTCGATGTTCCCGCCCCACACCCGCGGCGGCGCGGTCGGGTGCCGGCCCTCCTCGGGTGGCGGCATCCCCATCACGCCGAGGAACGGCCGCAGGTCGAGCTCGCGGCCTTCCCCGTCCCGGCCGACTCCCGCGCCGGCATCGAGCTCGTAGACGAGCAAGCGCGATTCACCCTCCGAGAGCCCGAGCCGGTCGTTGAGCGGGGTCGAGAAGCCGCCGCCCATCGTGAACCCGTAGCTTCCGACCCGCACCTCGTCGACGCGGACGCTGAGTGTCTGTCCCTCATGCGCGCCGCGGACCTCGACCGGCCCGACGAGCGCGTGGCCCAGGTCCAGCTCGGCGTCGAGCGGCTCGAATCGTCGGCGCTTCGTCCCGTCCGCCCGGGGCGGCTCGAGCCCCCAGCCCGCGTCGAGCGTCGAGAACGCGATCGAGTCGCCCGGGTCGATCGTCAGCACCGGAGCGAGGTCGCGGGAGAAGTGCCCGTGCAGCGTGCGACGCTCGAGCGGGATCTCGTGCAGCGCCATGGCTAGAAGGCCAGCAGCTTCCGCACGGCGTCGGCGACGCGGGCCACCGAGGGCATGTACGCGTCCTCGAGCTTCCAGTACGGGTAGGGGACGTCGTAGCCCGTCACGCGGAGGACCGGGCCGTGCAGGTCGAGGATCGCCTTCTCGGCCAGCACGGCCGCGATCTCGGCCGCGTAGCCGCACGTCCGCGGCGCCTCCTGGACGACGACGACGCGGCCCGTCTTCGCCGCGGACGCGAGCAGGGCGTCCTCGTCGAGCGGCTTCAGCGTCCGCAGGTCGAGCACCTCGATGCTCGCCTCGACGACCAGCTCGGCCGCGGCCCGCTCGGCCAACGGCACCATCGCCCCGTAGGCGACGAGGGTGACGTCGGAGCCCTCCCGAGCGACGCGCGCCCGGCCGAGCGGGACGACGTACTCGCCGTCGGGGACGGGCCCGCGCATCGTCCGGTAATGGAGCTTCGGCTCGAACACGACGACCGGGTCGGGATCGCGGATCGCCGCAGCCAGCAGGCCCTTGGCGTCGGCGGGCGTGGACGGAATCGCCACCTTCACGCCGGGCGTGTGGACGTAGTACGCCTCCGGGGAGTCGTCGTGCAGCTCGGGCGCACGCACGCCGCCGCCGTAGGGCATCCGGATCGTGATCGGGAACTCCATGCCCCCGCTCGAGCGCCAGCGATAGCGGCCGACGTGGTTGATCAGCTGGTCGAGGCAGGGGTAGCTGAAGGCGTCGTACTGCATCTCGCAGATCGGCCGCCAGCCCGCCATGCAGAGCCCGACGGCGGTGCCGAGGATGCCGGCCTCCGCGAGCGGCGTGTCCACGCAGCGGTCCTCGCCGAACGTCTCCCGGAGACCCGCGGTGGCGCGGAACACGCCGCCGACCATCCCCACGTCCTCGCCCATCACGAGCACGTTCGGGTCGCGCTGCAGCTCGTGGTGCAGACAGTCGTTGATCGCCTCGACCAGGGTGAGCTCACTCACTCGCGAGGATCCTCCGGAGCTCGGCCAGGTCGGTGTCGAAGGAGCGCGGGGGCGAGGCGTACGCGTGCGCGAAGAGGAGCGCCGGATCGGGGTCGGGCTCGTCCTCCGCCCGCCCGATCGCGTCGCGCATCAGCTGCGCCGCCTGCTCGCGGATCCCGTCGCGCAGCTCGTCGGCCAACAGCCCGCGGCGCTGCAGGTAGCCCTCGAAGCGTCCGACGCATTCGCGGCGGCGTTCCTCCTCCACGCGATCCTGGTCGATGTAGACGCTCGGGTCGTCCGCGGTCGCGTGTGGGGCCGACCTGTACGTGACCGCTTCGACGAACGTCGGCCCCTCGCCTGCGCGGGCGCGCGTCACCGCCTCCCGCGTCGCCTCGAACACGGCGAGCACGTCGCCCCCGTCGACCCTCGCCGCGGGCATGCCGTAGCCGACGGCCTTCTCCGCGAGCGTGTCGGCGGCGGTCTGCAGCGCGAGCGGCGTCGAGATCGCCCACTGGTTGTTGTTGCAGAAGAGGACGACCGGGGCCCGCATCACTGCCGCGAAGTTGGCGCCTTCGTGGAACGACCCTTCGGAGGTGGCGCCGTCACCGAAGAAAGCGATCGCGCACGTCGGCTCGCCGCGGAGCTTCTTCCCCCACGCGAGCCCGGCAGCGTGCGGCACGTGGGTGCCGATCGGGACGCAGATCGAGGCGACGTTGTAGTCGGCCGGGTTCCACCAGCCGGCCGGATGGCCGCGCCACCACGACAGCACCGTGTGCGCCGGCATGCCGCGCAGGAGCCCGACCGCCGACTCGCGGTAGCTCGGGAAGATCCAGTCGTCGTCCTCGAGCGCCGCGACCGCGCCGACCTGCATCGCCTCGTGGTTCCAGAAGATCGCGTACGTCCCGATCCGCCCCTGTCGGTGGTAGACGACGGAGCGCTCGTCGTAGGTGCGCATGAGGACGAGCTGCCGGTAGAGCTCGACGAGATCGGCGTCGCCGAGACCCTCGACCTCCCCGTCCGGGATCGACTCGCCGTCGCCGATCACCCGACGCAGATCGCGCTCGACGGGAGGGGTCTGGCTCACAGCCGCCGAGTCTATGCCGGAGTGGTGGCCCCGAGTGGGCTTTGGTGGCCGGAAGTGGCTCGGAGAGCGGAGTTGCGGGCATCCGCGCAGAGCGACTTGGCTCGGCTAGTCAGGCCGCTTCCTATCCTCATAGCCACGAGCGGGCCACCAATGAGGTCACGACAGGACTTGGATCGCCGACCTCAGTCTCGCCTCGACACGGTCACACATCGCATGTAGCTCGTTCTCAACGGTCTCCTTCGATGCCGCCAAAGTCTGAGGGTCGCGGGGGTCGAGTAGGAAGTGGCCGGACCGCTGAGTGGGCGGGTCGCCGCGTTTCATGAGGCTTTCGAATCTCGCCCCCAGCGGCTCGTCGGAGGTGACCTTAAACGCCGGATTCAGCACAAGGCTGGCCTGGATCGGGTTCCGCCGCCGGTGGGTGACTTGATGGCGGTAGTTCCATATCCGCCACATCAGGCAGTCATCCGTGTAGGGATCTTCTGGAAGCGACTCGCCCCGCGGATTCTTGTAGAGACCGTTCACCTCGGTGAGGAGGGGATCACCTTCGCGCAACCACTCGGTGGCGAGCCTGCGAATGCTGACAGCCTCCGTCGAGTGCCCGAGACCGCGGCGGTCATTGACGAGTTGCGCGAAGACTTCGATAGCGCCCCCGAGGTGGAAGAAGACTTCCTGGATGAACATCTGACGCTCGTGAGGGTCAGCGCCGAGGAGGTCTCCGTGATTCAGACGGAGTAGATCCTCGACGCGTCTTCGAGCAAAGCCAACGCGTTCATGGACGTCGTCTTCGCTTAGCGGCATCGTCGTGACGTTACTGAGACGGCGAGGCGGACTAGCCACTGGGATAGCCCCCAAGGCGGTACCGACCTAGTCGGCGAGTCTATGGGCCCGCGGCGGCGCCGCGCACCACCGGGCCGCCGAGGCCGAGCTCGTGCGCGAGCCAGCGCAGCTGGTCGTGATTGGCGCGGAGGTTCAGCGGGTGGCCCGCGTCGTACCAGCGGATCTCCTTCGGCTCGGGCGCGGCCTTCGCGAGCGCGACGAGCTCGGCACGCGGGACGATCTTGTCGTGCCGTCCGAGCTGGAAGAGGAATGCAGCGTGCGAGCGGCGGATCCAGGCCAGGTCGTCGATCCCCGGCCCGAGTGTCCGGCCGCGTCCGCTCTGAAGGTCGAACGCCTTGATCCTCGGGTCGGTGCCGGCGAGCATGGCGCCCTGCATCGCCCCGAAGCTGAGGCCCATGAACCCGATCCGCTTCGGGTCGACGTTCTTGCGCGACTGGAGCAGGTCGACGCTGCGGCGTAGGTCGATCACCTGCTGGACGATCGCGGCACGCTGGCGCGCGTCGGAGGCGAAGTCGAGCTGCGGATCGCGCTCGAACGGGTCGTCGACCACGAGCGACACTGCACCGCGCGCGGCGAGCCAGGTCGCGGGCAGGATCAGGTCTTGTCGAGTTCCTCCCGAGCCGTGCGCCCAGATCACGGCCGGGAACGGCCCTTTCCCCGGCGGAACGACCAGGTACGCGTGGACGCGCCCGCTGCGGGCGCTCGCGAACGAGACGTCGTGGATCTTGATCGGATAGCCATGGTTGACGACGCCGGCGTCAGCGAACCGGAACGAGTTCGAGCGGTCGTACGCGAACGTGGAGGGAGCACCGCTGCCGCCGCAGCCGGCCGCCGCGAGGCAGCCGGCGAGTGCCACCGCTAGACCAGCACCGAGACCGCGTCGCGCTCGCACTCGAACACCGCCTCCTCGACGTCTCCGAGATCCTCGCCGTCGGTCTGCAGCGGCTGCGGCCGGTCGCATACGACCTCGATCCGGTCGACGTCGTGTCCGATCATGACGCCCGGCAGCCCGGCCAGCCCACTCCCGCGCGCCGCTTTCGCGAAGCCGCGCGCGATGCTCAGCGCACCCGGGCTCGCAAGCGCCGCGTAGTCGAGGCCGAGCTCGAACCGCGCCTCGGGCGAGAAGCTGAGCGCCGTGCCGCCGGCGTACGTGTAGACCGCGTCGTTCGAGACCACGACGAGCGCGGCGCGACCGACGCCCTTGATCTCGAGCACGTCGGGAAGCCGCCAGCCGCTCCCGACGACCGCCCCGACGACGGCGCGGAAGAACGCGAGGTCGCCGGGGCGGCGGCCGTCCTCCTTGCGTCCCATCGCGTCGACCCGCCGAACGGCCTCCGCGTCGAGCCCGATCCCGGCCCCGAACGCGAAGCGTCTCCCGTTCACGCGCCCGAGCGAGATCCTGCGCGGATGCGCGCCGACGAGCGCGCGCGCTGCCCGGACGGGGTCGCGCGGGAGCCCGAGGGCTCGCGGGAGCACGTTCGTGCCCCCGCCCGGGACGAAGCCGAGCGGCCGCGTGCCGTCGGCGCCGTTCAGCACCTCGTTGAAAACCCCGTCGCCGCCGAAGGCGAAGATCACGTCGCCCTCCGCGGCACGCGCGAGCTCGACGGCATGCCCGCGCCGCTCGGTGAGGAGCGTGTCGAGCTCGTACGCCGAGCCGAGCTCGCGCTCGACGTCGCGCACCCGCTCCTCGGAGACCGAGCTCGCGTACGGATTGACGATCAGCGTCGCGCGCATGGTCGTTAGATGACGAAGGCCTCGGGGCGGGCCTCGCCGCGCGCGAAGCGCTCGAGCGCGAACGCCGAGAGATCGAGCGTCGGCTCGCGTCCGGCGACGAGCTCGGCGACGTGCTCGCCCACGGCGGGCGACTGCTGGAAGCCGTGGCCCGAGAAGCCGGTCGCGTACAGGAAGCGCGACGGCTCCGCCGCCTCGCCGACGATCGCGTTGTGGTCGGGTGACACCTCGTAGAAGCCCCACCAGGACGACTGCACAGGCAGCTCGAGCAGCGCCGGCAATCGCCTCGACGCGGGCTCCGCAAGCTCCTCGAGCGTCTGCTCGCGCCCGCCGAAGACGAGCCCGGGGCCCTCCCGGTGGAAGTAGAAGCTGGTCGTAAAGTCGATCGTCAGCGGCAGACGCTCCGGAAGGCCCGCGTCCTCCGGCGTGAAGAACATCCAGCGCGGCTCGCCGCGGACCGGGATGTCGATTCCAGCCATCGTCCCGACCTCCGCCGACCACGCCCCCGCGCAACAGACGACGGTGCCGGTCGCGATCTGTCCCTTGTCCGTCCGCACACCGGTGACGCGGCCGCCCTCGACGTCGATGCCGGTCACCGCGCACCCCTGCCGGACGTCGATCCCGCGCGCGTACCACTGCACGACCGCCTCCGGCGTCGCATAGCCGTCGAGGTCGCAGTACGTGGCCGCGATCAGGCCGTCCGGATCGAGTTGCGGCACGATCTCGAGCGCCTCCGCGACCGAGAGCTCGCGCGAGGGCACGCCGAGCGAGTGCTGCAGCGCCAGCGCTGTCTGGAAGCGCGCGACGTCGGCCTCGTCGTCGAGCAGGAACAGGTAGCCGTGCTGGCGCAGGTCGATTCCCTCCATCCGCTCGAACTCGTCCAGGGAGCGAAGCGCGACGCGGACGTTCAGCTCGTCGGCGAACTGCGCGCGGATGCCGCCCGCCGACTTCGCCGTCGAGCCGGAGGCGAGCGAGTCGCGCTCGAGCAGCACGACGTCGGTGATCCCGAGCTCGCCCAGGTGCCAGGCGACCGAGGCGCCCATCGCGCCGCCGCCGACGATCACGACCTCGGCCGTCTCGAGCACGGCGACAGGCTAGAGGCTCAGGAGGGCTAGGCGGGAGTCGAGTACCCGCGCATGCCGTCGACGAGCAGCGCGAAGAAGCGGTCGGCGAGCGCGTCCGTGTCCCGCCCCGGCTTGAGCCACGTGTATGCCCAGTTGGCCGCGGACAGGAAGACGAGCGCCGCCGCGGATACGTCCAGGTCGGCCCGCAACTCCGACAGCTCGACTCCCTCCTGGAACAGGCCGCGGATCCGCTCCTCGTACCACCGCCGCGCCGCGACGAACTCGTCGCGCCGCTCGCCCTCGAGGTAGCGCCACTCCTGCGTCCACACCGTCGCGACGTCGAGCTGCTCGGCCACGATCCCGAGATGCGCACGGAGCGCGAGGCGGAGCTTGTCGACTGCCGGCAGCGTCTCCGGGATCAGATCGAGCGCGCCGTGGAAAGCGGCGGCGCCGTCCCGCAGCGTCTCGTAGAGAAGGTCCTGCTTCGAGTCGATGTGCGCGTAGACGGAGCCCTTCTGGACGCCTATCGCCTCGGCCAGGTCGCCGATCGACGTGCCGTGGTAGCCCTTCTCGGCGAAGAGTCGCGCCGCCTGGCGCGTCAGCTCGTTTCGGCGGGTCGACATGCTAGGCTCCGAACACTAACGACCGTTTGGTTGGGGGGCGTCGAATGTCGCGTGAGCAGGACTTTCTCGAGTACGTCCAGTCCGGAGGCCAGGTCGAGACCGAGGACTGGATGCCGGACGAGTACCGCTGGAAGCTGATCAAGTTCGTCGAGATGCATGCGAACTCGGAGCTGATGGGCGTGCTCCCCGAACGCGAGTGGATCCTGCGCGCGCCCAACCTGCAGCGCAAGCTCGCCCTCACCGCCAAGGTCCAGGACGAGGTCGGACACGCGCAGCTCATCTACCGCATCGTCGAGGACCTCGGCAAGCCGCGCGAGCAGTGCCTCGCCGACCTGATCTCCGGCAAGAGCAAGTTCCACAACGTCTTTCACTACCCGACCCGCACCTGGGGCGACGTCGGCGTGATCGCCTGGCTCGTCGACGCGGCGGCGATCATCTCGCAGAAGGCGCTCCTCAAGTGCTCGTACGCGCCGTACGCGCGGATCATGAAGAAGATCTGCTGGGAGGAGTCGTTCCACATCCTCCACGGTCGAGACGTGATCCTGACGATGATGCTCGGCACCGACGAGCAGCGGGAGCTCGTCCAGGAGGCGCTCGACCGCTGGTGGGCGCCGCTGATGATGTTCCACGGCAACCCGATCGACGCGAAGGACGACCCGGTCGTCCAGTGGCGGATCAAGACGCAGGGCAACGAGGAGGCGCGCCAGCAGTTCCTCGAAGGCTACGTGCCGCAGGTCTGGGAGCTCGGCCTGACCGTGCCCGACCCGAAGCTGCGGCGCCTCGACGACGGCGTCTGGGAGTACACCGAGCCCGACTGGGACGAGCTGCGCTCGGTCGTCACCGGCCACGGCCCGATGACCGCCGAACGGCTCGAGTTCCGGCGCGCCTCGCGCGAGGAGACGGCCTGGGTGCGGCACGCGATCCTCGCCGACGCCGCGTGATCTTCGAAGTCTTCAGGCGGGAGCGGAAGGGCCAGGCGTTCGAGCACGCCGGCTCCGTCGTCGCGCCCGACCTGGCGTTCGCGGAGGCCTACGCGCACGAGCAGTACGGCCGCCGCGGCGAGTCGGCCGCGCTCTGGGTCGTCCCGCGCGACGCGATCCACGAGATCGACGACTTCCCGGACGAGCTGGGCCGGAACTACCACCGGGTCGACGGCTACTCCCTCAAGGTCAAGCTGAAGGAGGCACGTGAACGAGCCCGCACTGCTCCTGGCGATCGCTGACGACGAGCTCGTCCTCGGCTGGCGGAACTCCGAGTGGACCGGCATCGCGCCGGTGCTGGAGGAGGACGTCGCCTTCTCGTCGATCGCGCAAAACGAGATCGGCCATGCACGCGCGCTCTACGGCCTGCTCACGGACGACGCGGACGCGCTCGCACTCAACAGGCCGCCGGAGGAGTACCGCTGCGCGCCGCTCGTCCAGCTCCGCTTCGTCCCCGACTGGGCGCGCACGATCGCGCGGCATGTCCTCTACGAGGCGGCCGACGAGCTGCGGATCGAGCGGCTCAAGGCCTCCGACGACCCGGCCGCCGCGGGCCTGGCGGCGAAGATCGACCGCGAGGAGGTGTACCACCGCCTCCACGCGCAGATGTGGGCCGAGCGGCTCCGCGACGAGCCTCGCTACCGCGAGGCGGTCGACGAGCTGTGGCCTTATGCGGTGGCGATGCTGGACGACGACCTCCGCCCCGCACTGGCCGCCCGCTTCGGCCTCGTTCTCCCAAGCAACACTGTGTTGCAAGGTCTCGAGCGAGGCAGCCACGTCGACGAGTGGCCGGCCCTCTGGGACGAGATGACGATGGTGCGGCGATCCGTGGCGGGCGCGACGTGGTGACCGCCCGGTGGTGACAGCAGAGCAGGTCTGGGCAGCGCTCGAAGAGGTCGAGGACCCCGAGATCCCTGTCGTCTCGCTCGTCGACCTCGGCGTCGTCCGCGACGTTCAGGTCGACGGCGACCGCGTGCACGTCGAGTTCACGCCCACGTTCCTCGGCTGCCCGGCCCTCGAGGTGATGCGCGACCGGATGGCCGCGAAGGTCGCCGAGCTCGGTGCCGAGCCCGACGTCGAGGTGATCCTCGACGACTCGTGGTCGACGGATCGGATCACGCCCGAGGGTCGCGAGAAGCTCCGCGCCGCCGGCTTCGCGCCTCCGGCTCCGCGTGAGGCGGCGCCGCCGACCCTCGTCCAGCTCGGCAAAGGGTTCCGCTGCCCGTACTGCAACTCGACGAAGACGCGGCTCGACAACCTCTTCGGCCCGACCCCGTGCCGCTCGATCCGCTACTGCGAGAGCTGCAAGCAGCCGTTCGAGCAGTTCAAGACGATCTGACGCGGCAGTGGGGACGTGCGCAGCCAGCACGACGGCCGCGCCGATACCTGCGTCTCCCCGGGTCAGCGTCAGCTAGATCTTTCCGGCGGCCTTCCGCCGTGCCCAGATCTGCTTCATCTGGGTTGCGGTGGAGCGCACCGAGTCTGCCGCGCTCATCTTCCCCTGCGAGACCCTGGCGAACATCTGTGGGATCAGGTACTGGCCGAGCACGTCGTCAACGGCGGCGCTCGCGTAGCCCGGGTAGCCGACGTTGCGCGTGTATTTCGCCGCGATCGTCGTGAGGATGCTGTACTTCCCGCGTGGCCGGTGCGTGTCGGCCGCCGCGGCCTTGTAGATCTGCTTGAGCGGGAAGGCCCCGGGGAAGCTCGGGAAGTTGAACAGGTTCGACGCGAGCGTCGCCTGCTCGTAGCCGGCGCAAAGATCGGCGATGAACCTCTCGGCAGCGTCGACGTTCTTCGAGAACCTCCAGATCGAGTAGACGCTGGTGTACTGCGGGAGCCCGAGCCTGCCCGCCGGCCCGCCCGGGATCGGCCAGATCCGGAGATCGTTCGCGAACGGGAGCTGCAGGTTGTCGGCCGTGCGGACCGCCGAGATCGCGTTCAGGATCATCGACCCGCTGCCGCCCAGGAGGAACGCGTTGTTGGACGCCGGGTTCCAGCCGAAGATCTGCTCGTCCTCGCCGAGCCTGTACAGATCGGCCATGAACTGCACGGCCTCGACGGTGCGCTTGCTGCCGATCGTAAGGGCGCCCGATTCGTCCTGGATCTGGGAGCCGAAGCAGAGCATGAACGCCGTCAACGCCATGGTCGAATCCAGCTCGTTCGACTGCCCGATCCCGATCGGGTGCCCCGCCGCCTTCAGCTGCGGCGCCGCGGCCCGCACGTGATCCCAGGTCGCGGGTGATTCGCCGATCGCGTTCCAGAGGTCGAATCGCCAGATCAGTGGATCGGGGACATAGGAGTCGGAGACGCCGAAGTACGTGTTCGTCTTCGGGTTGTACGTGCTCCTGTACCCGAGGTCGCCGTACGAGCCGACCCGGCTCTCGATCTGGCTGACGATCGCGCCGTGGTCGATCACCTGGTCCTGGTAGGCCGCGGGCGGAGACAGAAAGCCGAAGATGTCGTGGCCGCGCTTCGTGCGCGCCTCCTTCGCGGCCAGAGCCGCGAGCGTCGTGTAGTCGACGTGGTCGACGTTGACGTCGACGTCGTTCGCCTGGCCCCAGGTGGTGGCCCAGTTGTCGAACCAGGAGTCGTACGCGGGCACGACGTGCTCCCACTGGACGACGGACAGGCTGCCCTTGAGCGCGCGGCGCGAGTACCTGTGCGGGCCGGCGAACACGCCGGGAGCCCCCGCGCCGGCGACCGCGACCGTAGCCGCCGCCGTGCCGGCGCGCCGGAGGAAGTCGGCCCTGTTCAGCTTGCTCACCACGGCAGGCGCCCGAGCGACGTGTCCGTGAGGGCGAAGACGGCATGGAGCGGGGCCGAGAACTGGATCGACCCGGACGGTCCGCTGTCCAGGAACCCGATCTCCAGGTTGGTGCCGTTTCCGTCACCGTTCCAGAGCAGGAGCCGGAACAGCGTGTTCGGCGGGAGCCCGGCCACGTTGTAGGAGACCGGGCCGTTCGAAGTCCCTTCGATGACGCCGCCGTCGACGTCGAGGCCCACGACCGTGAGGCCTCCCGCCGGCGAGACGTACGCCGTCAAGAGCTTCTTCGGATCGGCACCCGCGGCCGGGACGACCTCGACGATCTGCCCTCCTCGCGGCTCCGTCGTCACCGTCAACAGTTGCAGCAGCCGGTAGATCGGCCGGAGCGGCCAGCCCTGGTCGGACGGACCGATCACCGAGTAGTCACCCTTCCCGTTGTCGTACTGGGCCGGGTACAGGTCCCACTTTGCCAGGCCCGAGAACCCCACCTGCATGGCGCGGACCATGAACCAACCCTCCTCGAACGCTGCCGCCGTCGTCGCCTCGAGCGCCGTCCCGTCCGGCCAGAGGCCCGGCGACGTCGTGATCTCGCCCTCGAGCGTCGGGATGCCGCGCACACCGAACTCCGTCACGTACAGCGGACGGCGCTCTCCGGCCGGGATCGCGCTGAAGATGGTCCGTACCTCCGCCCGCAGGCGGCGGTCGATCTTGCCGGGGTCCCAGAAGTCCCAGTACACGTGGACCGACCAGGCGTCCAGCAGGTCGCCCATCTTGCTCGCCATGTAGCTGAACCAGTCGACCTGCGACTGCCCGAGCGGACTGATCGTCCCGACCAGATCGCCGCCCATGAAGTGGACACGGTCGCGCACTCCACGATCCCTCAAAGCCCCGTCGAGCGCCCGGTAGACCTGCTCGTACTGCGTGAGCGTCAGCCGCGTCGAGTTCGGCTCGTTGAACAGCGTGACCCAGAGCGAGCTGATGCCCCGGTTGGCGAGGAGGTCGGCGAGCACATCCGCGAACCGAGGCATGTTCGCCATCGAAAAGGCAAAACCGCCGCCCTGCCAGGTGATGTTGATCTGCGCCTGCGCTCGCTGGGCGAGCTCGACGGTGCGGACGAACGACGCCATCCGGTCCGGGAACGTCCACTCGGTGGTGTTGAAGAACACGCGCACGAACTGCGGCCCGAGCCCGACCACCTTCGCCTCGAGGTTCGGCAGATTGGGCGGCGGCCCGCTGATCTTCGCGTACAGATGCTGGTTGAGCTGCGCCCCGAACCCTCCGAAGCTCCCGACGATCCCCTGATCGGAAGCGACCGTGAACTCGGGCACCTGGCCCGACGCGTGTGCCTGATCGCCCACGCCTGCCGCCGTCCACACCACGGCGAACACGAGCGTGGCCGATGCCGCCCAACGACACGATCGAGGAAGGCGTCCGACGGCCTTCGCGAGCATGGTTCCTTCACGCATGGAGGCCGAATGACGCCAGAGGCCGGTAATACGGCGCTAACAGCGGCGCGACGGCTGCGGGTCGAGCGTCGGGTTCCTCGCGCCCACGGCCGGGGCGCACGGCATAGTTGAGGCATGGTCGTCCTGATCGTCGTCATCGTGGTCGTCGTCGTCCTGCTGCTGCTCCTCGCGCTCGCGTTCAACCATCTGGTGCGGCTGCGGAACGAGACCCAGGCGGGGTGGTCGAACATCGACGTCCAGCTGAAACGGCGGAACGACCTGATCCCGAACCTCGTCGAGGCCGTCAAGGGCTACGCGTCGCACGAGCGCGGTCTCTTCGACGAGATCACGCAGGCGCGGGCGGCGGTTCAGGGCGGCGGCGGCCCGGCAGCGACGGCGGCCGCGAGCGACCAGCTGACCGGCGCGATGGGGAAGCTGTTCGCCGTCGCCGAGAACTACCCGCAGCTCCGCGCCACCGAGAACTTCCAGGAGCTGCAGACGGAGCTCACGGACACCGAGGACAAGATCGCCGCCGCGCGCCGGTACTACAACTCGGTCGTCCAGACGTACAACTCCGCGATCCAGAGCTTCCCGGCGCTGCTCTACGCGGGGATGCTCGGCTTCCGCGCCCGCGAGTTCTTCTCGGCGCAGGACTCCGAGCGCGTAACGCCGCAGGTTTCGACTACCACCTAAACGTGTTCGCATGCGCCAATCGCGCGTTCCTCAGGCGCCGCTGGCGGTGCGGAGCCGGAGGTCACAGTACGGGCAGTACGGGGCCGGAGAGCACCGTGCCGCCAGCGGCGCCAGTCGGCGGCGGGGGCCGGCTCCGCCGGCCCGGAGCCGCCGCCGGTGAGGAACGCGCGTGACTCTCAGAGAGCAGATCCGGCACAACTACATCGCGACCGCTGAGCTGCTCGCGTTCTTCATGCTGCTGATCGGCCTCGTCGCGGCGGCGCTCTACGCCGTCTACGGGCCCGCGCCGGCGATCTTCGCCGTCATCGTCGGCATCGGCTGGGGACTCTTTTCCTGGTTCCTGTCCCAGGGCGTCGTGTCCGCCGTCACCGGCGCCAAGCCGGTCACGAAGGCGGAGCAGCCGGAGCTCTACCGGATCGTCGAGAACCTCTCCATCGCCGCCGGCCTACCGGCCACGCCCGAGGTGCGCATCGTCGACGACCCCGCGCCGAACGCGTTCGCGGCCGGCCGCAACGCGAAGAACACCTACGTCTGCGTCACGACCGGACTCCTGCAGCTGATGGACGAGCGGGAGCTCGAGGGCGTGATCAGCCACGAGCTCGCGCACGTGCAGCACCGGGACGTCCGCCTGATGACGCTCGTCGCGGTCCTCGTCGGTGTGATCGCCATGGTCTCCGACATCGCGCTCCGGATCATGTTCTTCGGCGGCGTCCGGCGGCGAAGCTCGAGCCCCGCCGACCTGGTAGTCCTCGCGATCGGGATCGTCGGGCTGATCCTGGCCCCGCTCGCCGCGGTCGGCATCCAGCTCGCGATCTCCCGCCGCCGTGAGTACCTCGCGGACGCGGGCGGCGCCGAGATCTCCGGTGACGCTGAGGGCCTCGCGCTCGCGCTCCGCAAGCTGATGAACGACCCGCGCGAGATCAAGGACACGAGCCGCTCGACGGCGCACCTCTACATCGAGGGCCCGCTGCGGAAGGCGGTCGGCCCACGCGGGCTCCTCGGCGGCATGTTCGACACGCATCCGCCGCTCGAGGACCGGATCGCGAAGCTCGAGCAGATCGGCGGATTCACGCTGCCGCCGGAGTAATCCGTCGAAAGTCCAAGGACTTTCGACGGCAAGGTGAGACTTGGAGCCGAAGTTAGCCCGCACCGGTCGGGCTCGGCGGAGGACGCTTACGATCCGAGAACGATGAGCGAGAGCGCAGACGTCCGGGTCATCGTGGTCGACTGGTCGGGAAGCAAGAGCCCCACTGTCCAGAGGAGGACAATTTGGAAAGCGGAGATCGCTGACGGCCGGATCGTCTCCCTCGAAGGCGGCCATACGCGTGACCAGGTGGTCAACCAACTGATTGCGGCGGCAAGCGAATCTCCGCGCATGATCGTCGGTCTCGACTTCGCGTTCTCCCTGCCCACGTGGTACCTCGACGAGCGGGGGATCGCCTCGGTTGACGCTCTTTGGAAACACCTCGCCGAAGAGACCCTCACCGACCGGATGCGTGGCCTCGGGCTGGACCAGTGGATGGCTGCACCCGATGCTCCTTTCTGGCGGGAAAGAGGATGTTCTCCGCCTCCGGACAAGCGCTTCCGGAGAACCGAGCTCGAGCTTCGCGTAAGTGGGTTCCAGCCGAAGTCGGTCTTCCAGCTCGTCGGTAACGGACAGGTCGGACCGGCGTCGCTTCGCGGCATGCAGGCGCTCCATCGCCTCCGGAGCTCAGGGTTTCATGTCTGGCCGTTCGACGCGCCGGAGCTTCCGCTCGTAGTCGAGCTCTATCCCGCCGTCTACCAGACTTGGATCGCGGATCCCTCGCCCACGCAGAACGAGCATGCCCGCGACGCGGCCACTTCCGCCGAGACGATGTGGTGTTCGCTCGATGGGCTCCTTTCGCTTCAACGAGAGCCCGCATACGGGTTGGAAGGCAGGATCTGGCAGCCATCAGACGCGGCGCCTTCGGCGACCGGCATCGTCGTCGTCCGTGCCGGCGAGGAGCAGCAGCGCCAGCAGATCGGCTACACGATCGGCATCTCCGCGGAGGTCTGCGGCTCGACCGGCCTGTCGATGAGCTACATCGTCGTGCCTCCAGGCGGGGTCGCCGACACCCACTATCACGACGGCTACGAGACCGCGATCTATCAGCTCTCGGGCCGCGTGGAGACGCGCTACGGGCCGGGACTCGCGGAGACCGTCGTGACCGAGGCCGGCGACTTCGTCTTCATCCCGGCGGGCGTCCCGCATCAGCCGCGGAACCTCTCCGACACGGAGCCCGCGACGGCGGTCGTCGCCCGCAACGACGCGCGTGAAGGCGAACGCGTCGTGCCCTACGAGCCCTAGAGCTCGAGTCCGAGGAACCGCGTGCCCGGCACGGGGCTCTCGTAATACGGCTCGATCTCACGGAAGCCGAGCGACTCGTAGAGCGGCTGGGCCTCGACCATCTGCGGCAGCGTGTCGAGCCGCATCCGCTCGTAGCCTTCCTCCCGGGCCGCTGCGATCACGGCGACGGCGAGGGAGCGCCCGACCGCGCGGCCGCGCTGCTCGGGACGAACGTAGAGGCGCTTCATCTCGCACATGCCCTCGCCGAGCGGCCGCATCGCGACGCAGCCCACCGCCCTGCCGCCCACGCGCGCGACGAGCAGCCGCCCGGCGGGCCGTGCGTAATCGCCCGGCAGCCCGGCGAGCTCGCGATCGAAGCCCTGGAAGCAGAGGTCGACGCCGAGCGCCGCCGCGTACTCGAGGAAGAGCTCGCGCGCGTCCTCGGGCTCCGCGTCGACAAGCGTTAGCTTGGGTACAGTTCGTCCTCCGCCAGCGCCGGCTCGGCGATCTCGGCACCCTGGCGTCCTGCTCTGCCGCGCGCCCCGAACATGCGCCCGCGCGCAGGCTCGACCGGGGCGAACGCCGCCAGGCCGAGCAGCTTCGGCAGATCGTCGTAGACGGCCTCCATGCCGCCCTGCATGAAGTACGTCTCGTGCCAGAAGCCCGTCCCACCCGTGTCCTTCAGGAACTTCTTCCACCACTCCTGGTGCGGCAGAGAGCGTGCCCAGCGCTCGAGCGAGTCGAAGTCGCGCCAGTACTGCCGCATCCCGAAGTGCGGCGGGAACAGGCCCCAGACGATCGACTCGTGCAGGAGCAGACCGTCGGGCTTGGCGTCAACCGCTTTCGAGATCGCGGGCCCGAACCTGAGCATCGTCCAGAACCCCTTCGGCCGGTTCACGCGCTGCCCGAGGTAGATGACGACGAGATCGGGATAGGAGGAGAGATCGACCGTTCGACGTTCGGCGGTGGCCACGGCCCGACTGTATAGGCTTGGCTCGTGCCGGTCGAGATCCTCTTCTGCCCTGTCTGAAACGGCTACGACGACCGGGCCGCGAGTCTCGCGGCCGAGCTCCAGGCGGCAGGGTTCGAGGCAAGTCCCGTACCGGGTGAGAGGTCTCAGTTCGACGTCGTCGACGATGGGGAAACGGTGTTCTCGAAACAACGCGTCGGTCGCTGGCCCGAGGAAGGCGAAGTGCTCCGCGCGTTGAAAGACCGCTCGTGAAGCTCGCCGTCCTCGTCGTCGTCGCGCTGGTCACTGCGGGGCTCGCGACCGCCGCCGGCCCGCGCGATCCGAAGAAGGTGATCATCCCGGCCGTCCAGGCGAAGGCGAAGGCGATCAACGTCAAGCTCTCCGACCTCACCGCCGAGAACTGGAAGGCGAAGCCGTCGAGCCCCGACACCGGCAACCCTCGCTGTTCGTACTACAACCCCGACCAGTCCGACCTGACGGAGAACGGCAACGCCGACTCGCCGGAGTTCACCCTCCCGAGTAGCTCGTTCGTCTCGTCGAACACCTCCATCTTCAAGTCGGCCTCCCAGGGCCGAACCGGGTACGCGCGTGTCGTCCAGCCGAAGCTGCCGCAGTGCCTCGCGGAGATCTTCCGCAAGGGCACCGGACAGCCGCAGAACGTCACCATCGTCTCGGCCGCCCCGCGAGCGTTCCCGAAGCTGGCCGAGCGCTCGAATGCGTACCGCATCGTGGCCGACTTCAAGACGTCCGGCGGCAAGATTCGTGTCTTCCTCGACGCGGTGCTCCTGAACCGCGGGAAGGTCGACGCCGTCGTCTTCTTCGCCGGCATCGGGCAGACGTTCAAGGACGCCTTCGAGCACAGCGTGGCGGCGAAGGTCGCGGCCCGAACCGCGAACGCCTAGCGGAGCAGGAAGCCGAGCCCCAGCTCGTCGTCCGGCTCGAGCACGAACTCGTGCCGACCCGTGAGGTGCGCGGAGCCCTCGACCTCGGTGACGACCGCGGGGATTCCGGCCACCTCGGTCTCGGCGACAACTCGCGCGCGAAACTCCGAGCCGACGATGCTCCGGTGCAGGAGCTCGTCGCCGAGACCGATCCGTCCCTCCGCCGCCAGTAGCGCCAGGCGGGCGGAGGTGCCGCTGCCGCACGGTGAGCGGTCGACCTCCCCGTCCGCGAAGACGGTGACGTTGCGCTGCGTGAAGGGCGGCCCGTCGCTCTCGTGCTGCCAGAAGATCACGCCGTAGATGCCGTGCAACTCCAGCTCGAGCGGGTGGACGAACTCCTGCCCAGCCTCGAGCTCCGCCTTGACGCGGCGGCCGAGCTCGATCAGCCGCGGCAGCTCGGCCGGTTCGACACGTTCCTCGACGCTCGCATAGAAGGCGCCTCCGAAGCTGACCTTCTCCGAGTGCACGAACGCCGGCACGTTGCGGAAGCGAACCGCGCGGACGGCGCCGTCCTCGACCCGCGCCCAGGTCTCGAGCCTCCCGGAGGGAACGTCGACGACGACGCGCGTCTCCGGCTCGACGACGGGCAAACGGCCGCTCTCGAGCGCCCACGTCACGAGCGCGATCGTGCCGTGGCCGCACGCCGTCGAGTAGCCCTCGTTGTGGAAGAAGACGACGCCGAGCTCGGCGCCGTCGTCCTCGGGACCTGTGACGAAGCAGCCGTACATGTCGGCGTGTCCGCGCGGCTCGTGGACGAGCAGCTTCCGCACGTCGTCCAGATGCTCGAGCGCGAAACGGCGCTGCTCGAGGATCGTGCGCCCCCGGAGCGGCTCGACGCCGCCGGTGACGATCCGGAACGGCTCGCCGCCCGTGTGGTAGTCGACCGTCTCGACGTTCAACGACCGCTGAAGCGGGGCGGGCGCTTCTCGCCGAACGCGGCCACACCCTCGGCGAAGTCCTCGGTCTGCGTCGCGATCGACTGCAGCTCGGCCTCCAACTCGAGTTGCTCCTCGAGCGTCCCGAGCGGAGCCTGGTCGAACAGGCGCTTCGTCATCGCGATCGCCTTCGTGGGGGCGGCTGCGTAAGCCCCGGCGAGCTCGGCAGCGCGAGCCGCCAGCTCGCCGTCGGGGACGACCACCGAGACGAGCCCCCAGTCGAGCGCCTCCGCCGCGGTCAGCTTCCGGTTCGAGGTCATCCACTCGAACGCGCGAGCCTGGCCGAGCAGGCGGACGATGAAGAAGGATCCGCCGGCGTCGGGGACGAGGCCGATGCCGACGAAGCCGGGGATGAACGCGGCCGACTCGGCGGCGATCCGCAGGTCGCACGCGCAGGCCAGGGAGATGCCCGCGCCGGCGCACGGCCCGTTGACGGCGGCGATCACGGGCTTCTCGAGGGCGCGGATCGCGAGCACGTTCGGGTGGTACGTCGCCCGCAGGATGTCGCTGACGCTGCCCGTCGCGTCGCCGAAGTCGCGCAGATCCTGGCCCGCGCAGAACCCGCGCCCCGCTCCGGTGATGACGACCGCCCGGACGTCCGGGGCGCTCGCCTCCTCGAGCCCCGCAGCGAGGCAGCTGTGCACCGCGCGGTTGAACGCGTTCAGCGCGTCCGGACGGTTGAGCGTCAGCGTCAGGACTGCGCCGTCCCGGGAGGACTCGACCTCGGCCACGACCGGGACCCTACTTCACCTGCTTAGGGGGAAAGCGTCGGTTGCGCCCACGGACTCGTGGGGGCGGTGAGCATCGACTCCCGACACGATGGCCATCCCGCGGCTTCTGGACTGCTCGTTCGTCAGTCGTGGGAGCGAGTCAAGCGGGGTCGTCGGTCGAGCGTCAGGCAGGCCTCCCCGCCCACCGACCGCGGGGATGCCCTGCCTGACGGAAGCCAGTCTGCGAGAGAGGTCAGAACGACGAGATGACGCCACCCTGCCGCTCGTAGCCCGTGACGGACGGCCCCCATGCGGAGCCGTTCCACCACTTGTGGTAGAGCGCGCCGTCCGTTCCCGTGACGAACACGTCGAGCCGGTTCGGGCCCCACGCCGTGACGCGCGGCTGCGACGTGCAGATGCCGCCCATCGGCTCGTAGCCTGTCAGTGACGGCCCCCAGGCCGAGCCGTTCCACCACTTGTGGTACAGCGCGCTGTCGGTGCCGATCACGAAGACGTCGAGCCGGTTCGGGCCCCACGCCACCGCCTCCGGCGGCCCAACGCAGACGCCGCCCATACGCTCGAACCCGGTGAACGACGGCCCCCAAGCCGAGCCGTTCCACCACTTGTGGTAGAGCGCCCCGTCCGTGCCGATGACGAAGACGTCGAGGCGGTTCGGGCCCCACGCGACGGCCCGCGGCGCGGACATGCAGATTCCTCCGAGCCGCTCGTAGCCGGTCAACGACGGCCCCCAAGCGGAGCCGTCCCACCACTTGTGGTAGAGCGCCCGGTCGGTGCCGATCACGAAGACGTCGAGCCGGTTCGGGCCCCAGGAGACGACCTCGGGCTGACCGACGATCACACCGCCCTGCCGCTCGTAGCCGGTCAACGACGGCCCCCAGGCGGAGCCGTCCCACCACTTGTGGTAGAGCGCCTGGTCGGTGCCGATCACGAAGACGTCGAGCCGGTTCGGGCCCCAGGAGACGATGCGCGGGTCGCCGACGCAGATGCCGCCCATGCGCTCGTAGCCCGTCACGGACGGCCCCCAGGCCGAGCCGTTCCACCACTTGTGGTAGAGAGCGCTGTCGGTGCCCGTGACGAAGACGTCGAGCCGATTCGGGCCCCAAGCGACTGCCTGCGGCGCGCTCTCGCAGATACCGCCCATGGGCTCGTAGCCGGTCAGGGACGGGCCCCAGGCTGAGCCGTTCCACCACTTGTGGTAGAGCGCCCGGTCGGTGCCGAGCACGAACACGTCGAGCCGGTTCGCGGCCCACGACACGACCGGAGACGAACTTGGCCGCGGCGCGCCCGCCGGGGCCACGGGTGCGACGACGCACGCGTTCTGGGCGTTCGACCACTCGGTCTGCACGAGGAAGCCACCGAGGCGGGTGGTCTGCCGGTTGCAGATGTCGCCGATCTCGTCGCCTGTGCCGCCGTCCCACCAGGCGTTGAGATCCGGATCGGTGATTGCCTCGGCGAGCTCGTGGCTCGAGACCTCGGTGAGCGTGTCGAGAAACTGGCCCGGGAAGACGCAGCCGGCGCAGTTCGCGAACGGGATCACGGCGTAGCGGACGCCGCCGATGTGGTTGTGGTAGCCGCAGAAGGCGGCGCAGGACTGGCCCGAGCCGAGGATCGAGACCACGCCCGGAGGGAGGTAGATGAAATAGAGGGTGTTCGGCGTCGTCGCCGGCACGGTGCCGTTCGCGATGAAGCCCTGCAGCGCCGTCTGGATCTGCGCGTCGGTCACCTGCCGTACGCCTCCGACGATCGCCCCAGGCTCGCTCGCCGTGATCCGCACCGATGGAAGGCGCTGGCCGTGCTGGATCGTGGTCGCGGCCGTGCTGTACTCGGCCAGCATGTCCATGTGCTCGCTCGTGAGGATGAAGTCGAAGAAGCCGTCGAGCTGGGTCGCAAGCTGCGAGTTCGCTGCGACCGACCACGCCGCGCCCCAGTAGATGGGCACGACCTGGACCGCTCCGAGGATCGGACCACCGTGGTTCGTCAGGGCCGGCGGCGCGGCGATCAGCGGGGCGAGCCCGCGCGCCTCGAAGTCAGCGGGCGGGACGATTGCCCGCGGAGCCGCCACGGCCCCGACCTCCGCGGGCCCCGCGTCGGCGGCGCCGGCCTCTTCCGGAGGAGCCGCGACCGCCACGCTTCCGCTCTCCTCCACCGCACTGCTCATCTCGCCGGCCGGTGCGTCGCCACCCGTCATGGCGGCCACGGCGGATGCGAAGTCCATCTCGTCGGCCATCTCGGTGCTCGACTCGACCTCCATCGCGTCGGAACCGGGCATGTCCTCCTCCCCGGACATTCCGAGCGCTACAGGAGTCTCGGCCGTCTCCGCGCCCGGCATCAGATGCCGGCCGCGTGGCGCGCTTGCACCGTCCGAACTGGTCGGTGCCTTCTTCTTGCTGGGCATATCGCCCTCCTGGTCGGTTGCGGCGACTCGGCAACCCCTGACTCACGCACCCAAGCGTCGGCCGCAGCGACGCACGAGAAGAAAGATGCCGAGAGTCAGCGACTCTAAACTGAAACCGGTCTTTCGTCAACAAGAAATTTCGCTGACTTGATCTCGACGCGAGCGGGCGACCGAGATCCACCGGATGACTCGAGTTCTTGCGTGAAACGCGACCGCGCCGATTGCGGTGACGAACCGTCCACGGGCACGCGGACGGCGAGCGCTCTCAGGGCGTCCTGCGGTGGTAGCGTGGCCGGCCATGGCGCACCTGACGCTGATCTCGAGCGGCCCGGAGCCGGCGGACGAGACTCCGCTCGATGCGTATTCGCGGGCGGTGGTAGAGGTCGCCGAGCGACTGGCGCCGTCCGTCGCGAACCTGCGGGTGTCACGGCGATTCCGTGGACGGCGGGTCGACGGCGGCGGCAGCGGCGTCGTGATCACGCCGGACGGCTTCATGCTCACGTCCGCGCATGTCGTCGAGCGCGCCGAGACGGGCGTCGCGTCGTTCGTGGACGGGCGCGAGCTCGGGATCGAGGTCGTCGGCAGCGATCCGTTGTCCGATCTGGCCGTGCTTCGAACGGCCGAGGCCGGCCCCGGCGACGCACAGCTCGTGCCGGCCGAGCTCGGCGATGCCGAGAGCCTTCGCGTCGGGCAGCTCGTCGTCGCGATCGGCAACCCGCACGGGTTCGGAAGCTCCGTGACGGCCGGCGTCGTCTCGGCACTCGGGCGCTCGCTGCCGACGCGAGGCGGCCGCGTCGTCGAGAGCGTCATCCAGACGGACGCCGCACTCAATCCCGGGAACTCGGGCGGCGCGCTCGCGGACGGCACCGGCCGCGTCGTCGGGATCAACACGGCGGTCGCAGGCGTGGGGCTCGGCCTCGCCGTCCCGATCAACCCCACGACGCGCGGCATCGTCGCGGCGCTGATGAGCGAGGGCCGCGTCCGGCGCGCCTACCTCGGGCTCGCCGGCGGGCCCAGGCCGCTACCGCCCCGCCTCGCGACCCGGCTCGGACGACGGAGCGCCGTCGAGGTGGTCGAGGTGGTCGACGGCAGCCCCGCCGCGCTCGCGGGCCTGCGTCCGGAGGATCTGATCGTTGCGCTGGACGACGTCGAGGTGCTCGGCGTCGACGACATTCAGCGGCTGATGACGGCGGATCGAATCGGCGAGACAGTCACGGCGACCGTCGTCCGGCAGGACCGGGAACTGCAAGTCCCGCTCGTCCCGGTCGAGCTCGAGGAGGAGGAGCGGTGAGCAGAATCGGCCGTCGCACCGAACGGTGGTTCCTCGGCCTCGTGATGGCGATCCTCGCGTTCATGGTCGAGCGCCGCGTGCTGCGGGCGCTCAAGCGCACCGGCACCCGCTAACGCGCCCCGCGCTAGCGCTGCCCGCCGCGCGGCCAGATGAAGTCCGCGATCAGCAGGCCGCTGAACACGGCCGCGGCGATGCCGAGCGTCGTTCCGAGCCAGTCCGGGGCGTTCGTGGTCGACGCGGCGAAACCGACGGCGATGATCGAGGCCGATGCCCCGGCGGCGAGGCAGAGCCGGCGAACGGAGCGGCGGATCGTCGTCTCGAGCGAGGAGATCGCCGGCAGGTCGATCTCGAGCCGGCGGCCCGGACGCGCGCCGGCCATCCGCTCCGCCGCCTGAACGAACCGGCGCACACGGAGCATCGCCTTCTGCCCCTCGTAGAAGACGCGGGTCGGGTCGGCAGAGTGGCGGAGCCGCTCGGCCAGCATCTTGAGGACGAACGGGCCGACGACCGAGAGAGGGTCGAGTTCGGCGTCGAGCGTCGTCGCCGCGAGCTGCATCTGCGCGAGCGCCTTGCCCGTGAGCGCGAGCGCCGCCGGCAGCCGGAGGTCGTGACGGGCCGCGATCTGCGTGATCGACTGCATCAGCGGCCCGAGCTCGAGCTCCTGCAGCGACTGCCCGCGCACGCCCGCGAACAGATTCGAGATCTCGAGCTCGAACTGGGGCATGTCGATGTCCGGCCAGCTATCCCCGCCGGACAGCGACAGCACGATCTCCGCCACGAACTGGTCGTCGCCCTGCCAGAAGGCGGTGACGAGGAGCATCATCTGCTCGCGGAGCTTCGCGTCCAGCTCGCCGACCATCCCGCAGTCGAGGAAGAAGACCTTGCCGTCCGACCAGAGCAGGTTGCCGGGGTGCGGATCGGCGTGGAAGAAGCCGTCGATGAGGATCTGGCGGTAGTACGACTCGATCAGCTGCCGGGCGGCGCCGCGCCGCTCGGGCACGTCCGGCGAGTCCCGGACGTTGACGCCGTCGATGAAGTCGAGCACGAGCAGGCGGGAGGTCGAGATCTGCGGGATCACGTCCGGGACGGCGAGCTGCGAGTACGGGCGCAGCACCTCGCGGAGCCGGCCGATGTTCGCGGCTTCGCGGCGGAAGTCGAGCTCGCGGTAGAGCGAGTCCGAGAGATGGCGGATCACCGCCGGGATGTCGACGAGCTTCCGCAGCCCCGGGCGGTTCTCCGCCTTGCTCGCGAACAGCTCGAGCAGGCCGAGGTCGCGCATGATCGCGACACGGGCGCCGCGCCGCTGCACCTTCACGACCACCTTCTGGCCGCTCTCGAGCGTCGCTACGTGCACCTGGCCGATCGTGCCCGCAGCGAGCGGCTCCGGCTCGATCGACTCGAAGACGTCCTCCCAGGGCACACCCAGCTCCTCCTCCATCACCGAGACGACGTCCTCCTCGGTCATGGGCGTCACCTTGTCCTGCAGCGTCGCGAGCTCGTCGATGAACTCGGGCGGGAGCAGATCGGGCCGTGTCGAGAGGATCTGCCCGAGCTTGGCGAACGTCGGGCCGAGCTCCTCGAGCGCATTCTTGAGGTTGCGGGCGCGTTCGCGCATCGGCACGTCGGCCGCGCCGCGCTCCCGCAGCCCGTACTTCGCGACGACGCGGCCGATCTCGGCCGCGCGGCCGAGCAGCCGGTCGTCGCCGACCGGGATGGTGCTCACCGGAAGAACCGGCGCTTCTTCTGCGCCTGCTCCTCGACTCGCTGCATCGTGTTGACGATCACGACCGTGCGCCGCGTCCCGTGCGAGACGCGGTTCGGGACGTTGCCGAGCAGGAACTCCTTGCGACCGCTCATGCCGACATTGCCGACGATGACCACGTCGACGTCCTCGGTCTCGGCGGCGTCGATGATCGCCTTCGCCGGGTCGTCCCCGACGACGACGGTGCCGAAGCCGCGGTCGCCCGCGAGGTCGCGCGCGTGGCGCACGAGGTCCTCGACCATCGCCACGCTGGTCGTCGCGGGCGGGACTACGACCTGCACGAGGACGAGGTCGGCGCCGAACCGATTCGCCATCTCGGTCGCGAAGCGCACCGCCACCTCGGCCGTCTCCGACCGGTCGGTCGCGACGAGCACGCGGCCCACCATCGACGAGTTCTGTCCGCTCATGTCCTCAATTCTCCCCTACCCCGTCTGACGGTGCGGAATCAGCGGCCCTCGAACGCGGGCGGGCGCTTCTCGAGGAACGCGTTCAGGCCCTCCTTCGCGTCCTCGGAAGCGAGCGCGAGGCAGAGGAGCCGACGCTCGTAGTCGAGCCCGAGCGACAGCGGCCCCTCGTGCGCGCGATTGACGGCCTCCTTGGCGAGCCGGTTTGCGATCGGGCCGCGGGCGGCGATCTCGGCCGCGAGCGCCTTCGCGTCCTCGAGCCAGGTCTCGGCCGGGACGACGCGCGCCGCGAGGCCGGCGGCGAGCGCCTCGTGTGCCGTGAGACGACGGCCGGAGAGGATCACGTCCATCGCCAGCGATTTGCCGACCGCGTGCGTGAGCCGCTGCGTGCCGCCGGCACCGGGCAGGAGCCCGAGGGCGGTCTCCGGCTGTCCGAACTGCGCCGTCTCGGAGGCGACGATCAGGTCGCAGCACATCGCGAGCTCGCAGCCGCCGCCGAGGCAGTAGCCGGACACGGCGGCGACGACCGGCGTCCGGACGGCGCGGAGCTCCTCCCAGCGGTCCTGCCGTCTCGCCTCGAGCATGTCGATCGCGGACGCGTTCGCGAGCTCGCCGATGTCCGCGCCGGCGGCGAAGGCCTTCTCCGAGCCGGTGAGCACGATGCAGCGGACAGCCTCGTCGTCGTCGAGCTCGCGCAGGACGCCGACCAGCTCGGCCACCAGCGGCTCGCTGAGCGCGTTCAACCGCTCAGGCCGGTTGAGCGCCGCAGTCGCGATCCCACGCTCGGGCTCGCGCTCGACGAGGACGAGCCGCTGGGCCTCAGCCATCGCGCTTCCTGTCGACAAAGCTCGTGACCGCGCTCTGCGCCTCGTCGCCCAGCATCGACAGCGCGAGCCAGTCGCGCGCGTGGTTGACCGTCTCGTGCCAGGCGAGGTCGCGCCAGAAGTTGAGCTGCTGCTTCGCGTAGCGCGTCGTCTGCGGGAGCTTCGCGGCGAGCTTGGCGACCAGCTCGTCCACGGTCGCGTCCAGCTCCGCGGCCGGAACGACGCGGTTTACGAGCCCCCATTCGGCGGCCTTCGCAGCAGGGATCTCCTCGCAGAGCATCACGATCTCCCGGGCACGCCGCTCGCCGACCATCACCGGCAGCCACTGCGTGGCGCCGCCGGCCGGCACCGAGCCATGCTCGAGCCCGACGTGGCGGATGTAGGCGTCGTCGACCATCACCGCCAGGTCACAGGCCATCTGCAGCTCGTTGCCCCCGCCGACGCAGATGCCGTTGATCCGTGCCAGCGTCGGCTTGCCGATCTCACGCAGCTTGTCGTGCATGTCCTTGAAGGCGCCGAACCACTTCCAGTAGGCCGAGGGGTTGCCGAGGTAGTCGGCCTGCCATTCCTTGAGGTCGGCGCCGACGCAGAATGCCCGTCCGGCGCCGGTGACGACGACGACGCGGATGTCGTCGTCCCAGGACGCGTCCTCGGCCGCCCTGGCCAGCTCGCGCAGCATCCGGAAGTCGAACGCGTTCAGCCGCTCCGGCCGGTCGAGCGTGATCGTCGCCCGCGGCGGGGTCTTTTCGTAGACGATGCGCTCGAAGCCGAGTTCTTCCGGCGTGCGCGGGTTGGGGGCCGAGGGCTCCGTCACGAAGGAAGCTTAAGGTTGGCCGATGTCCGCCGGGAGCGCCCTCGCGGTCACGCTCTCTCTCGCCGCCGGTCTCGGTGGCTCCGTGCAGGCCGCCGTCATGGGCAAGCTCGGCGATCGCGTCGGCATCTTCGGCGCAGTCGCCTTCTCGACGATGATCTCCGCCGCCATCGGCGTCACGGCACTCCTGGTCGTGAGCCGAAGCGTCAGCGGGATCGGCGCCGCCGCCCGCCAGCCGCTCTGGCTCTGGACCGGAGGCATGTTGAGCGCCTTCATCATCCTCGCGATCACGGTCGGGCCGCCGCGGATCGGGGTGGCGGCGACGATCGCGCTCGTGATCACCGGCAACCTCGCAATGGCGGCTCTGATCGACCGCTATGGGCTGCTCGGGCAGAAGAGCATTCCGCTCAACTGGCCACGCGTGCTCGGCATCCTGTTGCTCGCCGCCGGCGCCGCGCTCACGCTCCGGCGCTAGGCGACCGGCTAGTCCGCGGCGAGCGGGACGAGGCGGAACTCGTCCACGTCCACGAGCCCCCGGTCGGTCAGCTTCAGGCTCGGGATCACGGAGAGCGCGAGGAACGCGAGTGCCTGGAACGGCGCCTCGACCGTGCAGCCGAGCTCCGCGAGCGCGCGAACACACTCGCGTGACTGCTCGGCGACCTCGGCGGCCGGGGCCTCGGACAGGAGACCGGCGACGGGCAGCGGCAGCTCGGCGCGCACGCCGCGGCTCTCGACGACGACGAGCCCGCCCCCGAGCTCGCCGAGCCGCCCGACGGCACGTGCCATGTCGCCGTCGTCGACACCGACGACGACGATGTTGTGTGCGTCGTGGGCGACTGTGGACGCGAAGGCTCCCCGCCGGAGGCCGAACCCGCGGACGAAGCCGAGCCCGATCCGGCCGGTGCCGTGGTGGCGCTCGACGACGGCGACCTTGGCCAGGTCGCGCTCGGGGTCGGCGACCGCAAAGCCGTTCTCCACGGTCATGTCCTCGACGAGCGAGTCGGTGACGATCTGGCCTGGGACGAGCCCGATCACGCGCGCCTTGCCGCCGGGCCAGGGCACATGGAAGTCGTTCGAGCCGACCGGCGCGACCCGCACCGAGCGCTTGACCCAGTCGGGCACGACCGGCCTCGGGATCTCGGCCACCGGCCGTCCCGCCTTCAGCACGAGCTCCGGGACGAACCGCTCGAGATCGGGCAGCAGGAGCAGATCGGCCTGGTAGCTGGGTGCGATCGCGCCGAGGTGGTCGAGGCGGTGCCACGTGGCCGGGTTGAGCGTGGCCATCACCAGCGCGTCCTCGGGAGACACGCCGAGCGCGACCGCGTCGCGGACGATCGAGTTCACGTGCCCTTCCTCGGCGACGTGCTCGGGCTCGCGGTCGTCGGTGCAGAACGCGAGCCGGTGCGGCCCGAATTCGGCCACGAGTGGGGCGAGCGCGCGCAGGTTCCGCGCGACCGATGCCTCGCGGATCAGCACCCACATGCCGGCCCGCAGCCGCTCCCGGCCCTCCTCGAGCGTGTACGCCTCGTGGTCGGAACGGATGCCGGCGGCCGCGTACGCCTGCAGGTGCTTGCCGAGGACGCCCGGGGCGTGGCCGTCGACGTGCTCCGCACCGTCGAGCTCGAGCTTGGCCAGCTCGGCCTCGTCTCCCGAGACGACGCCGGGGAAGTTCATCATCTCGGCGAGCCCGAGCACGCGCCGCCGGCGAAGCAGGCCCTGGAGGTCGCCGGGCGTCAACGGGCGACGCGGCGACTCGAATGCGGACGCGGGCACGCACGAGGAGGCCATGAACCAGACGTCGAGCGGCAATCCCGCGCAGACGTCGAGCAGCCAGTGGACGCCGTCCGTCCCGAGCACGTTCGCGATCTCGTGCGGATCGGCGACGACGGCAGTCGTGCCGAGCGGCAGGACGAGCCGCGCGAACTCGTCGATGAGGAGCTTGGTCGACTCGAGGTGCATGTGCGCGTCGATGAACCCCGGCACGACGTACCGGCCCGACGCGTCCAGCACCTCCCGCCCGTCGTACTCGCCCAGTCCGGCGACATAGCCGTCGCAAATCGCGACGTCGGCGTCGAGCCACTCGCGCGTGAACACCGACAGGACGCGACCGCCCCGGACGACGAGGTCGGCGGGCTCGTCGCCACGAGCCACTGCGATCCGGCGCGCGAGGCTCATAGGCCGACGATGTCGTCCGGACGGACGGGCACGCGGGCGAGCTCGCGCCCGGTGGCCGCTCGCAGCGCGGAGACCACGGCCGCCGTCGAGACCACCGTCGGCGGCTCGCCCACGCCCTTCAACCCGTACGGCGCGTCGGGTTCCGGGTCCTCGACGAGCTCGGCTGCGAGCGGCGGCACGTCCAGGAAGGTCGGGATCAGGTAGTCGGTGAAGCTCGCGTTCGTGATCAGGCCGTCGCGAGTCTGGATCTCCTCCATCAGCGCGAGGCCGATCCCCTGCGCAGTCCCGCCCTCGATCTGGCCGTGGACGGCCTGCGGGTTGAGCGCTTTGCCGATGTCCTGCGCCGTCCCGATCCAGACGAGCCGCGTCAGGCCGAGCTCGACGTCCACCTCCGCCACCACCCGCATCGCCGCGCAGGCGAACGAGACGTGCGAGGGGCCGTCCGTGATCTGACCCGTCTTCGGATCGAGCGGCCAGGTCCGCGAGTGCCGGTAGACGCGCTCGACGTCGACCTCCCCGCCCGTGCTCCGGTGCTCCTCGAGCGCCGCCCGGCACGCGAGCTGGACGGCACCGGCCGCCACCCACGTCATGCGCGACGCGGACGCGGAGCCCGCGGAGCCGACGCCGACGGTCGAGCCCGGCGCGAGCGCGACGTCGTCGATGCCGAGCTCGGTGCGCGCCACCTGGAGCACGACGTTCGAGACACCCTGCCCGACCTCGGCTCCCGCGCAATGAACCTCGGCACGAAGCTCGCCGCCGGCGCCGGGGATGAGTCGGACACGGGCAGCGCACGAGTCGTCGAACCCCTCCGAGTAGCAGATGTTCTTGAAGCCGGCCGCGAAGCCGGTGCCGCGGCGGACGCCTTGGCCGTGCGTCGTGTTGCCGGAGCCGCCGGGGAGCCGCATCGGATCGCGCGGGAGCTCCTCCGGCTCGGGCGGGTCGAGCGCGGCGGCGCGGCGGATGACCTCGGCGACGGGGAACGCGCCGGTGATCGTCTGGCCCGTGGGTAGCACGTCGCCCGGCTCGAGTGCGTTCAGGAGCCGCAACTCGACGGGATCGATGTCGAGCGCCACGGCGAGCCTGTCCATCTGCGCTTCGTGGGCAAAGCAGGTCTGCACGGCGCCGAAGCCGCGCATCGCCCCGCAGGGCGGGTTGTTCGAGTAGACGACCGTGCCCTCGATCAGCGCGTTGTCGACGCGGTACGGCCCGCAGGCGAACGCACAGGCGTTCGCGATCACCGCCGTTGAACTGGATGCATAGGCGCCGCCGTCGAGCAGGATCCGCATGCGGATGTTCACGACCCGACCGTCGAGCGTCGCGCGGTGCTCGGCCCAGATCCGGGCCGGGTGGCGGTGCACGTGCCCGGTGAACGACTCCTCGCGGGTGTAGACGATCTTGACGGGACGGGCGGTGTGGAGCGCGAGCAGCGCGCCGTGGATCTGCATCGACAGGTCCTCGCGGCCGCCGAACGCCCCGCCGACCCCGCCGAGGTGGATGCGCACCTGCTCCGGCTGGAGCCCGAGGCACGGCGCGACCTGGTCGCGGTCGACGTGGAGCCACTGCGTCGCGACGTAGATGTCGACGCCGCCCTCCCCGTCCGGCACGGCGAGCCCCGATTCCGGGCCGAGGAACGCCTGATCCTGTGTCCCGACCTCGTAGACGCCCTCGACACTGACGTCGCCTGTCGTCTCGGGATCCCCGTGGCGGACGACCATCGACCTGATCACGTTCGGCCGCGGATCGTCGAGGTAGCCGTGCCCGGCGGTCGGTCGGCCGGGATGGAGCGGCTCCTGCTCGGTCGCGCGCTCGGGGTCGACCACGAGCTCGAGCGGCTCGTAGTCGACGACGATCGCCGCCGCGGCCCGCCGGGCCTGCTCGGGATGCTCGGCGGCGACGAGCGCGACCGCCTCGCCGAAGTAGCGCACGCGGTCGATCGCGAGCACCGGCTGATCCGGGAACTCGAGCCCGTAGTGCCTGTCGCCGGGCACGTCCTCGTGCGTGAGCACCGCGTGAACGCCGGCCATCGTCACCGCCTGGGTGATGTCGATCGCGCGGATGCGCGCATGCGCGTGCGGGCTGCGAAGCGTGTGCCCCCAGAGCATCCCCGCCGCCACCAGGTCGCTCGAGTACGCGAACTCGCCGGTCGTCTTCGGGATCCCGTCGACGCGTGCGACGCTCTCGCCGACACGGCCGAGCTCCAGCTTGCGCGCCGCGGTGCTCACGGGCCGGCCGCCAGCCTCACGGCCTCGAGGATCTTCTGGTACCCCGTGCAGCGGCAGAGATTGCCGGAGAGGGCCTCGCGGATCTCGTCGTCGGAGGGCCGCGCGCTCCGGCTGAGCAGATCGGCCGCGGCGACGACGAGCCCCGGCGTGCAGAAGCCGCACTGGACGGCTCCGGCCTGGACGAAGGCGTCCTGCACCGGATGGAGCTCGCCCTCGTCGCCGGAGAGCCCTTCGACGGTCACGACGTCGTGCCCGTCCGCTTGCGCCGCGAGGACCAGGCAGGAGCAGACGAGCTGCCCGTCGAGCAGCACCGAGCACGAACCACACTCGCCCTGCTCGCAGGCGTTCTTCGACCCGGGCAGCCCGAGCCGCTCGCGTAACGCAAAGAGCAGGCTCTCGCCCGCCCAGACGTCCGCCTCGCGCCGGTCACCGTTGACGGTCAACTCGATCCTCATCCAGAAGTCACGCTTTCGTCACAGTCGTGTTTCCCACGCGTGCGGATTCCCGCGCTACCCTCAAAACCGGGGGGCCAGGGCGGAACGCCCCGGGGGTAAATCAATAGAGCGCGGGAGGCCCCGGGGGAAGCCAACAGAGCGTTCACGCCGCGAGGCACCGTTCGAGGCCGCGCGTGGCCAGGATGCGCAGGGCGTGGCGGCGGTAGGCGGCCGTGCCGCGGACGTCGTCGATCGGGCTCGCCGCCGAGGCGACGAGCGCCGGGAATCCCTCGGCGTCGGCGAGCGGCGCGCGGACGAGCGCGGGCACGGGTCCGGCCGAGCCGAACGCGGCGCGGAGCTCGCCTCGCTCGCGGTCGGCGGACACGGCCAGCGAGCACACGGCGATGACCATCGCGTTGCGCGGGCCGATCTTCATGAACGTCTGCGGCGCGCCTGAAGGCCGGACGAGCACGGCGACGATCAGCTCCTCGGGTGCGAGCGCGTTCCGCTTCGGCCCGACCAGGAACTGGTCGAGTGCGATCCGTCGTGTGCCGCCGGTGCTCGCGACCTCGACCTCGGCGTCCTCGACGAGCAGCGGCGGCAGCGAGTCTCCCGCCGGCGAGGCCGTGCCGAGATTGCCGCCCAGCGTCCCGCGGTTGCGGATCTGCGGCGAGCCGACCGTCCGCGAAGCCTCGGCGAGCGCGGGCAGCAGCGACCGCAGCGGCTCAGCCATCGCCTCGGCGTAGGTCAGTCCCGCGCCGAGCCGGAGCAGGCCGTCTTCGTGGGAGAAGCCGCACAGCGCGGCCACCTCGCCCAGGTTCAGGATCACGTCCGGCCGACGGCGGTCGAAGTTGAGCTCGACCATCAGGTCGGTGCCGCCGGCGATCGGCACGGCCCCGGGATGCTCGGCCTTCAGGCGCAGCGCCTCGTCGAGCGACCTCGGCGTCAGGACGTCCATCGAGTCACGTTATCGCTCCTCTCGCACGTAAGGCACCCCGAGAGCCGCCGGCGCACCGACCCGCCGCTTGGCCCAGCCGGTGGCGATGATGACGAGGACGACGATCGTCGTGATGTACGGCAGCGCGTTCAGGAACTCCGGAGTCCGGAAGAACACGGGGATCACGGTGTAATCGCGAGCCTGGATCGCCGAGGGCAGCCCGCCGGAGAGGCCGCCGAACAGCCAGGCACCGATCAGGCAGAGCTCGGCGCGCCAGAACGAGAAGATGACGAGCGCGACTGCGATCCAGCCCGCGCCGCCGACCAGCGAGTCGCCGGACGTCCAGCCCGCCGTGATCGAGAGGCTGTAGCACGACCCCGCGACACCTGCGAGCGCGCCGCCGAGCATGACGTGCACGTAGCGGTAGCGCGTGACGCTGATCCCCATCGTGTCCGCCGCGTCCGGCGACTCGCCGACGGCGCGCACGTTCAGCCCGAACCGCGTGCGCGCGAGATAGAACGCCACGACGCCGGTCAGGACGATCGACGCATAGACGAGCGCAGACTGGTGGAAGAGCACGGGGCCGATCACGGGCAGGTCGGCACCGCCGAAGAGGTCGATCTGCCCGAACTGGTGCTTGGGCGGGACGTCCGCGAGCCCGAGGTCGTTGCCCAGGTACGCGGACAGCCCGAGCCCGCCCGCGAAGATCGTCAGCGCGAGGCCGGTGACGATCTGGTTCGCACGTAGCGACACGCAGAGGACTGCGACGATCGCCGCCATCACGAGGCCGGCGAGCGCGGCCGTGAGCACGGCGAGCACGAGCGCGACATCGGCCGGGCCGGGAGCGCGCTGCGACGCCCAGAAGCCCATCACGGCGCCGACCAGCATCATCCCCTCGACGCCGAGGTTGATCACCCCGGAGCGCTCCGCGAGCAACTCGCCCAGCGCAGCGAAGAGGATCGGCGTGCCGTAGAGCACCGCCTGCGCGAGCACGATCACGAGGAACGAGTTGTTGACGCTCATGTCGTCGGCTCGGACGCGGCCGGCGGGGTCTCCTCCGCGACTCGCGGAGGCCCGCCGAAGCGGACGCGGTAGCGGATCAGGAGCTCACCCCCGAGCGTGCAGAAGAGGATGATCCCCTGCATCACGCCGACGAGGCCGGACGGGAAGTCGGCGCCCTGGAGGAACAGGCCGGCGTTCTGGAGGCCGCCGAGAAGCACACCGACCAGGCAGACGGCGAACGGGTTGTAGCGGCCGAGCGCTGCGACGACGATGCCGGCGTAGCCGTAGTTCGCGCCCTGAAGCCCCTGCGGGCTCGCGTCGAGGACGTGCGAGAAGTCCCCGACCTGGCTGGCGCCGCCGAGCCCGGCCACGGCGCCGGAGATGCCCATCACCGCCAGGATCTTCCTGCGTGTGCGCATCCCCGCGTAGCGGGCCGCCCGCGGCGAGTCGCCGATCACGTTCATCTCGAAGCCGAACCGGGTCGAGCGGAACAGGAACGTCAGCCCGACCGCGACGCCGATCGCGAGCAGGAAGCCGAACGGGACCGTGATGCCGAACGGCGTCCAGGCGGGCCAGAACTGGCCGTCCGCGAGCGGAACCGCCTGCGGGAACGAGCGCGCCTGCACCGTCGAGACGTCGCGCCAGGGCGAGGCGCTGTCGAAGATCAGATACGTGAGGAGCTGCCCGGCGACGTAGTTGAGCATCAGGGTCGTCAGGATCTCGCTCGTCCGCGCGAACGCCTTGAGCACGCCGGCGATCAGCGCCCAGAGCGCGCCGCCGGCCGCCGCGCAGGCGCACATGAACACAATCGTGAAGACGATGCCGTGGTGGGGGCCGAGCCAGATCGCGGCGCCTGCGCCGCAAATGGCGCCGATGTACAGCTGGCCCTCGGCGCCGATGTTGTAGAGCTGCATCCGGAAGGCGACGGCGGCGGCGAGCCCGGTGAAGAGGAGCGGCGTCGCCGACTGCAGGGTCGCCGTCCACGCGGCGCTGCCGAGGAAGGCCGCGTCGAAGATGCGCCGGTAGGTCGTGAACGGGTCGTGCCCGGTCGCGGCGAGCACGGCGGCCATGACCACGAAGGCGATTCCGACCGACGCGAACGGCACGGCGACCGACAGCCAGAGCGGCTGCTCCAACCGGCGCTCGACCCGGATCCTGGGCACTAACGCTCGCCTCCGGCCATCGCCAGGCCGATCTCCTCGATCGTCGCCACATCCGGGTTGAACTCGCCCGTCAGCTCGCCCTCGTACATGACGACGACGCGGTCGGAGAGCGCGAGGATCTCGTCGAGGTCCTCGCTGATCAGCAACACGGCCACGCCGTCGTGGGCCGCCTGGCGCAGGTAGGCATGCACGGTCTCGATCGCGCCCACGTCGAGCCCGCGCGTGGGCGACGCGGCAATCAGCACCTTCGGCTTGCCGGCGAACTCCCGGCCGAGCACGAGCTTCTGAAGGCTCCCGCCCGAGAGGTCGCGGGCCTTGAGGTGCGGGCCCGGCGTGGCCACCGAGTAACGATGGATGAGGTCGTGCGCGTGCCGGTGCACGCTCCGCCAGTGGACGATCGGGCCCCACGAGACGGTTCCGCCGCGATACGACTTGATCACTGCGTTCTCGGAGATGCTGCGGCTGGGCGCGACGGCGGTCCCGAGCCGGTCCTCGGGGACGTGCGCGACGCCGGCCGCGATCGCCGAGCGCGGGTCGCTCGAGCGCAGCTTCCGCCCCTCCACGAGCACGGCTCCCGACGCGGGCGGGCGGATGCCCGTGATCGCCTCGGCCAGCTCGCGCTGCCCGTTGCCGGCCACCCCGGCGACGCCGACGATCTCGCCGTGCCGCACGGACAGAGAGACACCTTTGACGGCGTCGCCCCCGCGGTCGCCGTGCACCTGCAGAGCCTCGACCTCGAGCGCGACGTCAGGGCCGTGGGGCGCCTCGCGCTCGACGCGGGTCGCGAGCTCGACCTGCCGCCCGACCATGAGCGCCGCGAGCTCGCGCTGCGAAGCGTCGGCGGTGTCGACGGTCGCGATCGAGCGGCCGCCCCGGAGCACCGTCACCCGGTCCGCGACCGCCTTCACCTCGTTCAGCTTGTGCGAGATGAAGATCACCGTCCTGCCCTCGGCCGCCATCGCGCGCAGCGTCTCGAATAGCCCGTTCGCCTCCTGCGGCGTCAGCACGGCGGTCGGCTCGTCGAGGATCAGGATCCTGGCGTCGCGGTAGAGCGCCTTCAGGATCTCGACGCGCTGCTGCTCGCCGACCGAGAGCTGCCAGATCCGCGCGCGCGGGTCGACCGAGAGCGAGTAGCGCTCGCCGAGCTCGACGACGCGCCGCTCGATCGCGCGCTGGTTGAGGATGAACCTGTTGCCCTCGTGCCGGTGGTCGCCGAGCACGACGTTCTCGGCGACGGTGAACGGCGGCACGAGCCGGAAGTGCTGGTGCACCATGCAGATCCCGGCGTCGAGTGCGTCGCGTGGGTTGTGAAAGTGCACGGGCTCGCCGTACAGCTCGATCTCGCCCGCATCCGGCCGGTAGAGGCCGGTGAGGATGTTCGAGAGCGTGCTCTTGCCGGCGCCGTTCTCGCCGAGCAGCGCGTGCACCTCGCCGGGGGCCGACTCGAAGCTGACCGCGTCGTTCGCGAGCACGCCCGGGAAGTGCTTCGTGATCCCCCGCATCGCGACAGCGGCAGAGGCGCCGGTGTCGCCGGCGCCTCTGCCTGTTGGAACGGAGCTGGGGGCCTGCTCCCCCACCCGGCTAGCCGGGCGGCTGGACGTGGGAGACGCTGCCGAGCACTCCCTTCGCGAGCCACTGCATCGAGTAGAGCGCGTTGATCCCCGCCTTGGTGCGCGGGTCCAGACACTTGCCCTTGGGGATCTGGAGCTTCCCCGCCTGGTCGTAGACTGGGCCGCAGAACTCGTTGAAGCTGTGGTTCTCGATCGCCTTCTCCTTCGCGGCGATCAGCGCCTTCGTCTTCGCCGAGACCGACGGCCCGTACGGAGCCAGCTTCGTGAAGCCGTCGTTGATCGAGCCGTAGTAGAACCCGGTCTTCCACGTGCCGTTCATCGCGGCCTTCACGCGCCGCAGGTAGTAGAGGCCCCAGTTGTAGACGGAGGCCGTCAGCCACTGCTTCGGCGCGAACTTCTGCGCGTTCGAGTCGTAGCCGGCCCACGGGATCCCGTGCTTCTCGGCATAGACGCCTGCCGCCGGGCTGTCCACGTTCTGACCGAGAACGTCGGCGCCGGCACCGACGAGGTTGGCCGCCGCGGCCGTCTCCTTCGGAGGCGAGAACCAGCTGTTCGTCCAGATGATCTTCACCTTCGCTCCCGGATGCGTCGCCTGGACGCCGAGGGTGAACGCGTTCGTGTGCCGGACGACTTCGGGCGTGCCGAACGGGACGACGTAGCCGACGACGCCCTTCTTCGTGGCCGCGCCCGCCGCCATCCCGGACAGGTAGATCGTGTCCTCGGCCGAGCCGAAGTACTCGGCCTGGTTCTTCTCGACCAGCGATCCCGTCGCCTGCTCGAAGATCACCTTCGGGTACTTCTTCCAGAGCTGCCCGTTGACGCCGAACTCGAGCATCCCGAACGAGGTCGCGAAGATCATGTTGTAGCCGTCACGGACGAGCCCGGCGACGATCTGCGGCACCTGCGCGTTCGAGAAGACGTTCTCCTTGTACGTCGTCTGCACCTTGCTGCCGAGCGTCTTCTGCACGTAGAGCCGGCCGGCGTCGTGCGCCTGCGACCAGCCGCCGTCGTTGTGCGGGCCCGGATAGATAAACGCCACCTTGAACGCGGACGCCTTCGGCCTGGCGGCCACCGAGGTCGCCAGGCCCAGCGCAGCCACGCCGAGCAAGGCGACAACCCCCACGAAGAGGGCCTTGCGCTTCCTCATCTTTCCTCCCCTGTCGACACTCCGCTCGCCGTCGAGATCGACGGAAGCCCGACTATACGACCGGAACGCCGCGGCGGCTAGAGGGTGAGGCGCATCTCGTGCTGGCGCACCTCGGCGCGGGCGCCGAGACGCTCGCAGGCGAGCGACGGGGGCTCGTCCGCGGGGGCGTTCAGCAGCCTGAAGCCGCCGTTCTCGCCTGCAACCGCGGCGAGGAGAGCCTCGGCCGCGTCGGCATCGCGGGCAGCGATCTGCATCACTCCCGGCGGCCCGCCTTCGGCCTCCGGGTGGGAACGGTAGACGAGCGCGCCGCGGGTCTCACCGACCCGCTCGACGACGACGCCCTCGAGTTCGAGCCCGCGCGGGCGCCAGCGCTCGAGCGTCTCGTCGGCCCGCTGCCAGGGCTCCGGGCTCGGCCGGTTGGCAACGATCCAGGCGTGCGCGTGCGCCTCGGGCGCAGTGCTCGTCCCGGCGGCAGGCGCCGGCGACCCGTCGAGTGCCCAGACGGCGAGGTCGCGCTCGACCTGGAAGCCGAGCTTCTCGTAAAGGGCGTGCGCCGGAGCGTTGTCGTCGATCACCTCGAGGCGCACGCTCGCCACGCCGCGCCGACGCGCCTCGTCGATCGTCGTCGACAGCGCGGCCTCGCCGAGCCCGTGCCGTCTCCGCTCGGGAACCGTGCCCATCCCGCCGATCCAGCCCTCGTCGTCTCGAACCGCGAGGAAGGCGAACGCGGCCGGTTCGCCGTCCTCGAGCACGACCCGCGACGCGGCGAGATCGATGTCGCAGACCGCGATCGTGAACTGGAGCGCGGCCCGATCGAGGCGGAGCGGCACGACGTAGTCCGAGTACGCCTCGTTGAAGAGCCGGACGAGCGCGTCGAAGTCGATCGAGTCCGCAGGGACGAGCCGCACGGCCGCCGATGATACGGTCGCCGGCATGGCACGCGTGCTGCTCGCGAACGCGTACGTGGCGAGGATGGACGACGCGGGCGGCGAGCACGACGGCGGCTGGGTGCTGCTCGCGAACGGACTCGTGGAGGCGGTGGGCGTTGGCACGCCGCCCGACGCCGAGGAACGGGTCGATCTCGCCGGCGCGCTCGTCACGCCCGGGCTGGTCAACACGCACCACCACCTGTACCAGACGCTCACCCGCGCGCGCGCGCAGCAGGCCGACCTGTTCACGTGGCTGCGCGAGCTGTATCCGGTCTGGGCGGGCATCGACGCCGAGGCCGAGTACGCCGCCGCCCGGACCGGCCTCGCCGAACTGGCGCTGTCGGGATGCTCCACCGTCTTCGACCACCACTACGTGTTCCCGCGCGGCCGCACCGCCCTGGTCGAGGCGGAGATCGAGGCGGCACGCGAGCTCGGCGTGCGGCTCGTCGCCTCACGCGGGTCGATGGACCTCGGCGAGTCGGACGGCGGCCTCCCGCCCGACGAGCTCGTCGAGGAGATCGACGACGTGCTCGCCGACACCGAGCGCCTCGCCGGGCTCGCCGACGGCGACCTCCTGCAGCTCGCGGTCGCGCCGTGTTCGCCGTTCTCGGTGACGAAGGAGCTGATGGTCGAGTCGGCCGCGCTCGCCCGCCGGCTCGGGCTGCAGCTCCATACGCACCTCGCGGAGACGGCCGCGGAGGAGGACTACTGCCGCGAGCTGTACGGCTGTTCGCCGGTCGAGTACCTCGAGCAGCTCGGCTGGACGGCCGGCGACGTCTGGTGCGCGCACTGCGTCCACCTGTCCGATGCGGACGTGGCCACCTTCGCCCGGGACGGCGTCGGCGTCGCCCACTGCCCGACGTCGAACCTGCGGCTCGGCGCCGGTGTCGCGCGCACCCGCGACCTCCTCGACGCGGGCGTGCGTGTCGGACTCGGCGTCGACGGCTCGGCGTCGAACGAGCGCAGCGACCTCTGCTTCGAGGTCAAGCAGGCGCTCCTGGCCGCGCGAGGGCGCGGCGGCCCGGAGGCGATGACGGCGCGCGAGGCCCTGCGGCTCGGCACGCGCGGCGGCGCGAGCGTCCTCGGCCGCGACGACATCGGCTCTCTCGAGCCCGGCAAGCGGGCGGACGTCGCGGTCTGGCGGACGGACGGCCTCGAGCTCGGCGGCGCCGACGACCCGGTCGCCGGCTTCGTCCTCTCGGCGCCGCACCGCGTCGACCGGCTGTACGTCGGGGGCGAGGAGATCGTGCGCGACGGGCACCTCGTCCGCGCCGACGAGAGCGAGATCGCCCGCCTCCATCGGGTGCAGGCGCGAAGATTCGGCGAGCGATGACGATCTCGACGCACGTGCTCGACACCGAGCGCGGCCTGCCGGCCGCCGGCGTGCGCGTCGAGCTGTACCGCGGCGACGAGGCGGTTGGGTCGGCAGTGACCGACGCGGACGGGCGCGTCGCCGACCTGTCCGAGGGACAGTCCCTCGGACCTGGCCGCTACCGCCTCGTCTTCGTCGGCCCACCCTCCCGCTTCTTCCGCCGCGTCGAGCTGGAGATCGAGCTCGACGACGCCGACCGCCACTACCACGTCCCGCTGCTCGTCTCCCCGTACTCGTGCGCGAGCTACCGCGGCAGCTGAGCGCCGACGAGCTGGCGGAGCTGTTCGAGGGCCGAACGCGCTTCGTCGAGCGCCTCGCGACCGAGCCCGATCCCCTCTTCCGCGCGCAAACGCTCGTGCACGAGCTGCCGCAGGACGAGAAGGTCGAAGTCCTGGCAGCACATCCGGCGATCGGACAGCGCGCCGGGCTCTCCGCCCGCTCGGCGGCCGAGCAGGGCTCCGACGACGAACCGGACGTGCTCGGCGAGCTGGCCCGGCTGAACGCCGAGTACGAGGCGCGCCACGGCTTCCGCTTCGTCGTGTTCGTCGACCGGCGGCCGAGGTCGGAGATCCTCGAGGTGCTGCGCGACCGGCTGCCCAATCCGACCGGCGAGGAGCTGGAGACGGCGCTCTCCGAGCTCGTCGCGATCGCGGAAGACCGCTGGCGACGCGGATGATCGTCGGGCTCGACGCCTACGCAACCGGGTGGCTCGACCTCGTCTTCCGCTGGTTCCACGTGACCGCGGCGATCGTCTGGATCGGCACCTCGTTCTACTTCGTCGCGCTCGACCAGCACCTGCACGAGCCGCGCGAGGAGCGCGACCGCGAGCGCGGCGTCGGCGGCGAGTCGTGGGAGATCCACGGCGGCGGCTTCTATCGGATCGAGAAGTTCCGCGTCGCGCCGCCGCAGCTTCCGAAGCCGTTGCACTGGTACAAGTGGGAGGCCTACTGGACGTGGCTGACGGGCTTCGTGCTGCTCGTCGTCCTCTACTACCTGCAGGCGGACACGGCCCTGATCGACCGGTCCGTCGCGGACCTGTCGACGTGGGAGGCGGTCGTGATCTCCCTCGCCGGCCTCGCGCTCGCCTGGGTCGTCTACGACGCACTCTGCCGGACGGTGGGGCGGCACAGCGAGCCGGCGCTGGCGGCCTGCGTGCTCGGGCTGACCATCCTCGCGGCGTGGGGCGCTTCGCAGCTCTACGCGCCGCGAGCGGCCTACCTCCAGGTGGGCGCGATGCTCGGCACGATCATGGCCGCAAACGTCTTCTTCGTGATCATCCCGGCCCACCGGGAGCTCGTCCGCGCCAAGGAGGAGGGCCGCGAGCCCGACCCGGACGCAAACCGGCGCGGCAAGCAGCGCTCGGTGCACAACAACTACCTGACGCTGCCCGTGCTGTTCACGATGATCGCCGCGCACTTTCCGTTCACGTACGGGCACGACGACGCGTGGGCCGTGCTCGTGTGCCTGATGGTGATCGGCGCCGCGATCCGGCACTACTTCAACAACCGCCACGCGGGCCGTACGCTCTGGTGGATCCCCGTCGCGGCAGCGGTCGGCATCGCGGCAATCGCGGTCTGGATCCGGCCCGCTTCGAGCACGCCTGCCGCCGGCTCGACGACGGTGACGTTCGCGCAGGTTCGCCCGATCGTCGCAGCGCGGTGCGCCGCCTGCCACTCGCTGCACCCGACGCTCGTCGACACCGCGCCGCTCGGCATCGTCTTCGACACGGCGGCGCAGATCCACGCCGAGGCCGGGCGCATCAAGGTGGTCGCGGTGGACACGCACGTGATGCCGCTCGGGAACGCGACGCACATGACCGACGCGGAGCGCTCCCTACTCGGTGCGTGGATCGCGGCCGGCGCGAAGACGCAGTGAGCGACGAGCGGGACGAGCCGTTCGTCCGCGAGTTCCCGGACGACCCACAGGACATGCGCACGGCCTGGGAGGAGAACGCGTCCGACTGGATCGTCGTCGCCCGGGCGCCGGGGCACGACAGCTACTGGCTCCACCACCGCGACCAGTTCCTGGAGCTGCTACCGCCGCCCGGCAAGCTGACGATCGACCTCGGCTGCGGCGAGGGAAGGCTCTCACGAGACCTCAAAGCGCTCGGCCACTCGGTGGTGGGCGTCGACGGTTCGCCGACGATGGTTCAAGCCGCCCGAGAAGCGGACCCGTCGATCGAGGTTCATCTCGCCGACGCCGCGGATCTGCCGCTTCCCGACGGTTGCGCCGATCTCGTCGTGGCGTTCATGTCACTCCAGGACGTGACCGGCGCCGCGGGGGCTATCCGCGAGTCCGCTCGCGTGCTCGAGCCGGGAGGCCGCCTCTGCCTCGCGGTGGTGCACCCGCTCGGCTCAGCGGGCCGCTTCTCGACCGACGATCCCGACAGCCCGTTCGTGATCACAGGCTCGTACCTCGCCTGCTTCCGGTACCGCGACACCGTCCGGCGCAACGACCTGAAGATGACGTTCGAGAGCGAGCACAGGCCGATCCAGTGGTACATCGAAGCGCTGAGCTCGGCCGGCTTCCTGGTCGAAGATCTCCGCGAGACCGACATCCCAGACGCGGCGGTGACGAAGCCTCGCCAGCGGCGGTGGCAGCGGCTGCCGTACTTCCTCCACATCCGGGCCGTCCGCCCGTAGGCTCTCGGCATGCTCGAGATCACCGTCGCCGACTTCCGCCTCGTCGCCCGCCTGGAGGAAGAGGGCGCACCCGCGACCGTAGCCGCGTTCCGCCTGCTGCTCCCGCTCGAGTCGAAGCTGATCCAGGCGCGCTGGAGCGGCCAGTCGGCGTGGATTCCGTTCGGCGACCTCGACCTCGGCATCGGCTTCGAGGACCCGACGAGCTACCCCGCTCCCGGTGAGCTGCTCATCTATCCCGGCGGCGTCAGCGAAACGGAGATCCTCTTCCCCTACGGCGACACGTGTTTCGCGAGCAAGGCCGGGCAGCTGGCGGGCAACCACTTCGCCACGGTCGTGGACGGACTCGAGCATCTGCCGGAGATCGGCGAGCGCGTCCTCTGGCAGGGCGCCCAGCCGATCCGGTTCGTCGAGCCATAGGAACGCCGCCGGAGCCGACGCCGGCATGGACACGACTCCCGTCGATGGGGCGACCGCAGCGGCGATCGAGTCGGCGGAGGCGCGCGCCTGGACCGACCTCTACGCCGCCGCTCCGGCCGACTGGGCCGCCGCTGTCGGTATCTCGACACGCGAGGTCGCGCGCGCGACTGTGCTGTCGTGGGCCGCGACGGGACGTCGGTACTTCAGCCGGACGATCGGCCTCGGCGTCTTGTCGCCCGCGACGCCTGCCGCCATCGACGACATCCTCGACGGGTACGCGACCGCGGGGATCTCCATGTTCCTGCTCCAGTCCCTGCCGCAGTGCCGGCCGGCCGGGTACGAGCAGTGGCTCCGCGACCGCGGGCTCGAGTCGTTCGACGCCCAGGATCGGCTCGTGCGGGACGACAGGCTGTTGAGTTCGCCACCTGCGCCGCCCGCCGATCGCGAGCTGACGGTCGAGCGCGTGCATGTGGGCACAGCCGACGAGTGGGCCGAGTTCCTGCAACGCGTGTACCGACTCGACACCGGCCCGTGGCTCCAGCAGCTGATCAGCCGGCCCGGCTGGCACCAGTACGTCGCCCGCGAGGCGAGCGAGGTCGTCGCGGCCCGCGCGATGTTCGTCGACCCGGACGGCATGGCCTGGCTCGGGATGGACGGCCCGGTGCCGGGCGTCATGACCGACGACTACGCGCCCGACGCCGCGCTCTGCGCGGCAATCGTCGCCGACGGTCTCTCCCAGGGCGTCCGGGTGTTCCTCACCGACATCGAGGCGCCTTCGGCGGAGATGGACACACCGTCGTACGAGTACTTCGGACGCCTCGGCTTCCGCCGGCCCTACACGCGCACGCACTGGAGGCGCGCCTGACGGATGCCCGACAGCCGGACCAGCCGTGTTCGCGGCTCGCCGGCCTTCCCCCCTCGGGGGGAGCGAGCGTCCCTACCTGAACGCTAGCGAGGACTTCGTGACGCGTTCGGAACTTCTCTGTGACGAAACGGGCTCTCCTCTGGCGTCAGCGCGAACGTAGAGTGCCGCCCGCTTGTCGTAACCGGCCTCGACGAAGTCCTTCCGCACGGCGAGTCGGCGCTCCGCCGAGGTGCCAACCGTCACCATCACGACGCGGACACGGGCGAGCTCGGCGTCACCGTCCGGACGCCCAGCGAGCCAGTCGAGGTAGAGGCGCTGCTCGTGGGGCGAGAACGCGTCCAGCGGGTTGCCGATCAGGATCCTGTTGCCCGCGAGCGCGAGCTGCTCCGCGTCGAAGCCGTCGGCCAGGATCGGCGTCCCGTGAGCGGCGCGACCCGCGGCCCGCAGGAGTTGCGGTGTCGCCCCGGCCAGCGTCGGCGTACGGGCGAGTCCGGCGAGCGCGAGGAGGACGAGCAACCCTGTCACGGCGCTGGCCACGTTGCGCGGTACCGTCAAGCGCCACGTCCGCGAGCCCGCGAGCGCCTTCGCGGCCGGGAGCGCGATGAACAGCACCAGCCAAACCTCGTTCCGGCTCGCTCGCGCCGCCGCCACTCCGAGGCCGGCGATGACGACGACCTCCCACAGCGCAGGTCGCGATCGCAACGCGAGCACGAGCATCGGGATCGCCACGGCGAGGAAGATCAGGTCGAACGGCGAGCGCAACGACAGTGGCTGCCACAGCCCCTCACCGCGCGAGGCCGCCTGGCTGCCGATGACGCCGCCGTAGTAGTCGGCCGTCTTCGCGAGCGCCGGCGTGGCGAAGAGCGCGAGCGCCATCCCGGCCAGCACGCCGCCTGCCACCAGCGGATCCCGGCGTAGGCGCCCGAAGAGGAGGTAAGCGCCCGCGACGGCGACGCCGAGCAGGACGCCCCCGTGGAGGTTCGACCAGAGCGCGACGAGCGGGACGAGGAGCCACACGCGTCGCGACGGCTTCCGGCTCTCCTCCCGCAGCAGCAGCACGAGCAGCGGGAAGAACGCGAGCGAGAAGAGCTGGGAGCGGACGACGAGCAGTGACGGAGCGGCCGCGAAGGCCGTCAGCATCAGAACGAGGGCTGCGGGAGTGTCGGCGACCCCGGCGCGGCGCATGTCGGTCGAGACGATCCAGAGACACGCGACCACGGCGACGACCTGCGCGATCACGAGCCCGCGCGACCCGAGCGATGCCTGCAACGAGTGAAAGACGAGCTCGCCCAGGACGGGCACGTTGTGCCAGCCGGCCGACGCCGCCGCAGCGAACGGGACCCCGTTCGGGATCGACCACGACTGGGCGATGTCACGGCCGAGGGCGGCCAGCCAGTCCGCGTCCGCACCGACCGTCGCCAGGAGCGCACAGATCGACGCGACGAAGCAGCCGACGAGAACCGTCAGGCGAACCGGCGCAGGCGAAGACGGCCGGAAGAAGTCCACGATCCCTCTATCGGCCGCGAGGCCGTCGAGGTTGACGTGGCCCAACGGCCACGTCTCTTCTTCGCTTCGGGCCAAAACTGCCGGCTTCGCCGGCGCCTTTGCCCTCGGCTGCGAAGGTCAGCGCTCGAAGAGCGCGGCCTGGCCCTGGCCGACGCCGACGCACAGCGTGGCGAGGCCGTAGCGGCCGTTCCGGCGGCGGAGCTCGTGGAGCAGCGTCACCACGAGCCGTGCGCCGCTCATGCCGAGCGGGTGGCCGATCGCGATCGCGCCGCCGTTCACGTTCACCCGTTCGGCGTCGAGCCCGAGCTCGCGGACCACCGCCAAGCTCTGCGACGCGAATGCCTCGTTCAGCTCGACGAGATCGAGGTCGTCAGCGGCGATTCCTGCGCGTGCGAGCAGCTTCTGCACCGCCGGGACCGGGCCGATGCCCATCACCCGCGGGTCGACGCCGGCGACGGCCGACGCGACGAACGAGCCGAGCGGCTCGACGCCGAGCTCCCGGGCGCGCTCCTCGCTCGCGACGACGAGCGCCGCAGCGCCGTCGTTGATCCCGCTCGCGTTCCCCGCGGTGACGGTGCCGCCCGGGCGGAATGCCGGCTTCAGCTGCGCGAGCCGCTCGGCGCTCGTCTCCGGTCGCGGATGCTCGTCGCGGACGACGTCGCCGACGGGGACCAGCTCGTCGTCGAACCGGCCCGCCTCGGAGGCCGCGGCCCAGCGCTGCTGGGACTCGAGCGCGAACGCGTCCTGGTCCTCGCGCGAGACGTGCCACCGCTCGGCGACGTTCTCACCCGTCTCGCCCATCGACTCGAGCGGGAACATCTCCTCCATTCGCGGGTTCGGGAAGCGCCAGCCGAGCGTCGTGTCGTAGGCGACCTGATTGCCGCGGGGAAACGCGTCGGCCGGCTTCGCCATCGCGAGCGGTGCGCGGCTCATCGACTCGACCCCGCCGGCCACGAACAGGTCGCCGTCTCCTGCCGCCACCGCGTGGCAGGCGGAGACCACCGCCGCCAGACCCGAAGCACAGAGCCGGTTCACGGTCACACCAGCCACCGACTCGGGGAGGCCCGCGAGCAGCGCGGCCATGCGCGCGACGTTGCGGTTGTCCTCGCCCGCCTGGTTCGCACACCCGAAGTGGACGTCCTCGATCTCGCCGGCCGGGACACCGGCGCGCTCGACCGCGGCGGCGATCGCGAGCGCGGCGAGGTCGTCGGGCCGGACACCCGAGAGCGCACCTCCATAGCGCCCGACGGGCGTGCGAACGGCAGAGAGGACGACCGCGCGGCTCACGCCGCAAGCCTACTCAGACGAACTCGACGCGAACGGGCTCGGGGAAGGCTCCGAGCGCCTCGGCGCGCCGCAGCAGCTCCTTGACCGCCTGCCGTCCCTCGTCACCGTAGTCCTGCGTCAGCTCGTTCACGTACATGCCGACGAACCGATCGGCGAGGTGCGGCTCGAGGCCGCGGCTGAACTCCATCGCGTAGGCCATCGCCTCGCTGCGGTTCTCGAGACCGGCGCGGATCGAGGCGGCGAGTACGTCCGAGAGCTCGGCCAGCGTCTCCTCGCCGAGGTCACGGCGCGCGACATTGGCGCCGAGCGGCAAGGGCAGCCCCGTCTCCAGCATCCACCACTCGCCGAGGTCGAGAATCTTCGTGAACCCTTCCGCCTCGTAGGTCAGCTGGCCCTCGTGGATCAGGAGGCCGGCGTCCACGGCGCCGGAGCGCACCTCGTCCATGATCTGGTCGAACGGCACCTCGCGGTAGCGGAAGTCGCCGATCGCCATGCGCAGGACGAGGAAAGCGGTCGTCATCCGACCGGGGACGGCGATCTCGATCTCGGACAGCCGCTCGAGCGGGATCGCCTCGCGCCCGACCACGATCGGCCCGTACCCCGACCCCATGCTGGCCCCGTGCGGGAGCAGGACGTAGCGATCCTGCACGAACGGGTAGGTGTGGAGCGAGATCGCGGTCGTCTCCAGCCGGCCCTCGAGCGCCCACTCGTTGAGCGTCTGGATGTCGCGGAGGATGTGCCGGAACTCGAAGTCGCGAGTGTCGACGCGGCCGGCCGCGAGCGCCCAGAACATGAATGCGTCGTCGGCGTCCGGGCTGTGTCCGAGGCGGATCAGCATCGAGCGCCGGAGGCTAGCAGGGCTTGCCGGGCGCGGTCGCACACAGTTCTGGTCCCATCCCTAGCCCCGCCCACCCGGGGAAGAGCTCACAGGCTACGGCCGAAGGAGTGCCGCAGATGTGCCCATTGTGAGCCGATTCTCCGCGGTCGGTCAGGCTTCGCCGCGGAAGAACTCGCGCTCGAGCCTGGGGACGATCTCCTTGCGCGTGAACGGCGCCACGCGACCCGGGTCGCCTTCCTGCTCGAGCACGCTCACGTCGTCCTCGAGCGCGCCGTTCGCCGCCTCGAGCGCGTCGTCGAGCTCGAAGCCCTCGAAGATGTAGTCGTCGGCCCGCGGCTCGTCGCTCTCGCGGTGCTGCGGATTGACTGCGCGGCCGACGGCCCAGACGCCGCCCTCCTTGCGCTCGATCCAGAGGACGATGCGCTCGGGCTCACCGCCGTCGTCGACGCTGTCGAGCACCCGCTCCGCGTACCGCGCCGAGGCGTCCGCCTGCCTCATGGAGCAAGGATAGACCACGGATACAATTGCCTCGTGGCGCGCATGTCGCTCCTGCGGAATCCGTTCTCGTTCCTCTTCGCCACCAAGAGCGCCGAGGAGCGCGTCGCCGTCTACGTCGTCCGCGAGCACAAGCGCGGCCGGAGCCTCACCGAGATCCTCGACGACCCGTACGTGAAGAACCACTGCACCGATCGCGAGCTCGCGCGCGTCCTCGAGCGGCCCGAGGTCGTCCACGCGTTCGGCGACGACATCGTGGCCGAGCACGTGCAGGCGCTCGACGGGTCGAGCCCGACCTAGAGCTCGCGTCCGACGCCGAGCTCGCGGGCGCGCTCGACGGCGAGCGCGCCGATCGCCAGGTCCCACGCAGCGATGCCGTTCGACTTGAAGACGACGATGTCGTCAGCCGACTGCCGGCCCTGGACCTGGCCGGACACGACCTCGGCGAGCTCGTGCACCTCGAGCCAGTCGAGCACGCCCTGCGCGACGGGCTCGATCAGGTCGCCCGACTCGATGCGCGCGTCCTCGACGGAGTCGCAGCAGACGAATGCGGCCCGCTGGAGCACGGCGTTGTCGAGCTCGCGCGCCTGCGGACGGTTCGCGCCCGCGGCGCAGACGAGCGCGCCGGCTCGCAGCCAGTCACCGCGCAGCACCGGATCGCGCGAGGTCGTGATCGTCACGACGACGTCCTTCTCGGCCGCCTCCTGGCTCGACTCGATGGCCTCGACACCGAGCCGCTGCGCGAACTCCTCGCGCCGCTCCGGCGTCCGCGAGTAGACGACGACGTCATCGACCGCCGGCAGTGCCGCCCGCACGCAGCGGAGCTGCATCTCCGCCTGCAGGCCCGCTCCGAAGACGCCGAGCGACGACGCGCCCTCCTTCGCCAGACAGCGGGCGGCCACACCCGTCGCCGCGCCGGTTCGGTACTGGCCGAGCCGGTCCGCCTCGATCACCGCGATCAACTCGTCGCCCGCGGCGTCGAAGAGGACGACCACGAAGCTCGCGCCGCCCTGACCTGCGGCGTAGGTCTTCACCCCGGCGACACCGAGACCGAGGTCGGCTGCGGACATGACCGCCAGCATCCCCCGGTCGAGCTTGAGCCGACGCCGCGGCACGTTCTCGACCTGCCCTTCGGCCATTCGCCGGAACGACCCCTCGACCGCGTCCAGCGCGAGCTCGGGGGTCAGCAGGCCGTCGACATCCTGCTCGGAGAGATAGAGCGGCACGGCCGCTCAGTCTAGGGCGAGCGCTTGGCCTGGACCCGCTGCGGTCAGGGAAGCACGGTCGTCGGCGGCAACGCCAGCTCCTTTCCCAGCTCGACGCGGTAGGCAGTCGCTCCCTCACGAGCCGTGACGACCTCGACGAGCTCGCCGTCGACGAAGCCGAGGCCGACTCCCGAGTCGGCGGCGTAGCCAGAGGGGAAGCCCTCCTCGTCGATCAGCCGCCGGTAGGTCGGCCGCCGAAGCTCCTCGTCGTCGTAGTGCGGACAGGCGCTGCCGGCCAGGAGGCCCAGCCCGTCCCGCATGCCGGCCAGCTCTGGCCCGAACGAGTCGGTGACGCCGGCCTCGAACCAGCAGATCATCCCGGCGCTCGACCCCGCGAGCACGACGCCCTGCTCGTACGCCTCCCCGAGGATGGCGTCGAATCCGTGGACACGCCAGATCGCAAGGGCGTTCGCCGTGTTCCCGCCGCCGACGACGATCAGGTCATGACCGAGCGTGTGCTCCCGGAGGTCGACGCGCGGCCAGGGGAAGAACTCGGCACGGCTCACGTCCGCCCGGCCGGAGAACACCTCGTAGCCGTGCAGCGTGTCCGACGGATCCTCCCGCCCGGGCGTGTTCACGAGCAGCACCCTCGGCCGCGGCTTGCCCGGCAGCGAAAGCAAGTAGTCCCTCACGGGCTCCGGCGTCCTCCCGCCGCCGATCGCGAAGATCCGCTTCTCCATGCTGAATGCCTAACACGCGCGGGCCGCCGCCGGTCGTGGCACGGTTCCGGTATGCCCCGGAGCCCGGATGCCGAGCGCGAACTCGCGGACGCCCGTGAGGCGCTCGCGTGCGGAGCCCTCGGGCCTGCCGCCGATCACGCGTGGGCCGGGGCTGCCGCAGCCGCGAACATCGGGGACGAGGATTCGCTGTCGGCGCTCCTCGAGCTCGTCGAGACGCTCGCCGAGCAGACGAGGGGGCGCGACCACGACGGCGCCGAGCAGCTCCGCGTCTACCTGACGGAGGCGCTGGAGGACGCGAAGCGTGGCACGCGACCACAGAGCGCGTTCGAGCGGCTGATGAACCGCAATCAGCGCCCGCGCTAGCTCGGGCCGGGCCGCTTCGCCAGGTACGCGTCCCAGTCGAACTGCCCGACGCGGATGAAGCGCACCAGCTCGACCTCGTTCGCCGTCAGCTCGGGCGGCCGGCCGGCATCCTCGATCTGAGAACGGAGATGCTCCTTGACCACATCGCAGTGAACTGGCGGAGCAGGTATCTGACCCCGCGCATCTCTGCCACGCGTACCCGACATGTGGATTCCGTAATCACGCGTAGCATCGCCGGATGAGCTGGGACGAGGCGTTCGCCGATCGCTACGAAGAATGGTCGGCCGCCATGACCGAGGACGTCCCCTTCTACGTCGAGCTGGCGCTGGAGACCGAAGGGCCGCTCGTCGAGCTCGCCGTCGGGAACGGGCGCGTCGCAATCCCGGTCGCGCTCGCGACCGGCCGGAAGGTCGTTGGGATCGACTCCTCGCCGTCCATGCTCGAGCAGGCGCGTCGCAATGCGGCGGAAGCGGGCGTGAACCTCGAACTGCACGAGGGCGACATGCGCGATCTCACGCTCGAGGAGCCGGCCGGGCTTATCTACTGCCCGTTCCGGGCGCTGCTGCACCTGCCGACCTGGGCCGACCGGCGACGCACCTTCGAACGCGTCGCCGCGTTGCTCCGGCCGGGCGGCCGGTTCGCCTGGAACGCCTTCGCCTTCGACCACCGGATCGCGGCGCGCCTGGACGGCCAACACCACGACGACCCTGTTCCGCACACGTTGGGCTACGCCGTCGGCGACAACCGCATCGACATCACCCTGGACGAGGGCGGCGGGACGAGCTCGGTGTGGTGGGCGACGAAGAACGAGTGGCTCGGGCTGATCGACGTCGCCGGCCTCGAGGTCGAGGCGCTGTACGGCGGTTTCGACCGGCAACCGCTGACGGACGAGAGCCGCGAGTACGTCTTCGTGACGCGTCGAACGTGAGCTGACTCGCACCTGCCGCGGAGGACGACGCGAGGGAGGTGGTTGCTCCCGGCGTGTCATCGTTCACGAACATCAGATCTGGCAGAGGAGAGAACCATGGCTGAGAGCAAGCCTGCAAAGAAGGGCACGCAGAGGTCCGCCAAGAGCACCGCCGCGATCGGCAAGAAGTCCAAGGGATTCACGGACGAGGAACGAGCCGCGATGAAGGAGCGCGCCAAAGAACTGAGGTCGGAGGCTCGCGCGAACAAGAACAAGGCGGACGGAGAAAGCGACGTGCTCGCGAAGATCGCCGAGATGCGGGGGCCGGATCGCGTCATGGCCAGGCGGCTTCATGCTGTCGTCACGGCCAGCGCACCAGACCTCTCGCCGAAAACCTGGTATGGGATGCCCGCGTACGCCAAGGACGGCAAGGTCGTCTGCTTCTTCCAAAGCGCGGAGAAGTTCAAATCGAGGTACGCGACGTTCGGCTTCAGCGACGAGGCGAACCTCGACGAAGGTGCCATGTGGCCGACTTCCTTCGCGCTGACGGAGTTGAGCGCCGCCGAAGAGGCAAGGATCAGCACGCTCGTGAAGAAGGCGGTGAGCTGAAGCCGGACGTGCAGGGCACTCGTGGGGGCGCGCAACCGATCGCGCCGAGAGCGTCATCGGCCACAAACCCGCATGAATTCTCGATGCGCCCGGCAAGATTCGAACTTGCGACCTCTGCCTCCGCAGGGCAGCGCTCTATCCCCTGAGCTACGGGCGCGGGGTGATTCAGTCTAGCGAGCGGGCTTTTGCGGCCCCGACGTCGAGAACGGCCTCCACGGGCACCTCGACGCGCACGTAGGCGAGCGCGACGATGCGGTCGCCGTCGCGGGCGGCGCTCGTCACGCGGCCGACCGGCTTGCCCTCGAACACGACCTCGGCGTCGTACGCCGGGCAGCGCGTCGCCGTCCAGCGTCAGCACGCGCAGGCCGCGGTTCGCGTGCCCGCGGTAGTGGAGTCGCGCGATCGGCTCCTGGCCCGGGTAGCACCCCTTCGTGAACGAGACGGCGCGGTCGACTAGCCCCGCCTCGGCCGGCAGGACGCGGTCGTCGATCTCGCGGCCGAACCGGGGCGTCCCCGCGACGATCCGCATCGCCTCGAGCTCGTCCTCGCCGACAGTCGGCTCGAGCGGCTCGTCGAGCACCTCGACGGCTGGCACGCCGTAGTCGGGGCTCGGAATCCCCTCGGCCTCGCCGAACACGACCACGGAGGTGTGCTGCTCGAGCTCGATCTCGCACTTGGCCGCGAAGCGGCCCCGGACGAGCGCCGCGCGAACCGTCTCCCCGAGCTCGGGCTCGGTCAGCAGCAAGAAGTCGCCGTCGCCCCGTCGCCAGACGCGGAGCGGCGCGATCACGCGCGCCTTCGGCGTCAGGAGCAGCGCGTCGCAGACCTCGGCGGACACGTCGTTCGAGACCATCCGCTGGAGGTAGTCCTCCGCATCAGGACCGCTGACGCGCACGTAGGCGCGCGGCCGGCGAGCGACTCCCGACGTGACCACGGACATGCGTTCAGTCTAGGGAGACGACCCCCTGCGGGACCGCACCAGCTCCGCCCCGACGATCGGCAGGAACACGCCGGCGACGACGACCAGCGTCGTCACGGTCCGGTCCCCGGACGACGAGAGCAGGTAGTGGAGCCCCGGCCGGTTCACCCAGTACCCCCAGAGCAGCGACAGGAAGACGACCGCGAGCGCACCGGCCGCAAACAGCGCCGCCGCGTGAGAGCGACGCCAGACGAGCACGACGGCGCCGACCACGAGCACGAGCGGCAGAATCGCCAGCCAGTCGGCCGCGAACGACTTCTCGACGAGCGACCTCACCGAAGGCCAGACGCGGTCGAGCCGCCCCCACAGGTAGCCCGGGTCGATCGCCTTCCCGATCGGGGTCGACGAACGGATTCCGTGGTGCGAGACCCAGATCCGCCAGGGGACGATCGCGATCAGCGTCCAGATCGCGGCGATCCCGACCGGCAGCAGCGGCCGCCGCTTCACATAGGCGAAGATCGTGAGCAGGACGAACAGGCCGAACACGAACGGACTGCCCTCGGGCTTCGTGGCCACAGCCGCGCCGGCCATGACCGCGAACAACCACACGGCCGGCCGCTCGCCCCCGACGACGTAGCGCCAGGCAGCGATCGCGGCGAGCGAGAAGAAGAACGCGACCGGGGCGTCCGCGTACGCCGACGTGAGGTTGTCCGCGAGCGCCGGCGCCGTGCCGACGAGGAGGAGCGACGGCCAGAGCAGCGTCTGCGGGACGCGGTCGCGCAGCAGCTCGAACGTGGCGACGAGGAACCCGACGAGCAGCAGCCAGAACTGGACGTGGATGACGAGGTTGTCGAGCCGGCCCATGAAGCGGAAGTCGATCGCCTCGAGCGCCGGGATCAGCATCGGGTAGTCGAGCACGAGCGGCCGGTAGGCCTCGTTGGCGAACACCGACGTGTCGAGGCCGCCGAGCAGCACGATCGCGCGGGCCTTCATCGTCCACTTCGCCCACGCATCCCAGGAGTTGAGCGCCTGGAAGAGGCACTGCACGAAGAGGACGGCGAGGTAGCCGCCGAGGAGCCCGGCCGCCGGCCCCGCGATCCGCCAGTCCGTCTTCGGCGCCCGGGCCTCGGCCTCCGACCGGTCGCGTCGGACGAGACCGAGCGCAGCGATCAGCCCGCAGAGGACGAGCGCCTGCCAGCCGCGCAGGGCGAGCCCTGCCATCAGCAGCAGCGTCGAGATCACGCCGACCGAGGCGACCCCGGCCATGTACGCGACCCCGATGTGCGCTCGCAGGCGGAAGCCGAGGAAGCGCACGAGCCCGGCGCCGGCGACGAGGAAAGCCGCGTTCGCGAACAGGAGCCCGGCCAGGCTGCGGATCACCTCGCCACCTTTCCGACCACGATCGAGTAGGCGCCGTTCGTGTATACGTGGCGGATCGTGTGGAGCTTCGAGTAGCGGACGCCGAGCGCCTTCGGGTTGCCGCGATAGGAGATCACCCAGTCGGCGTCGGCGGGTCGTTCGACGGCGATTCGCGGCAGCAAGGACGTGAAGGTCCAGAAGCGGACGAGGCCGTATTCGGTCTGGACGTAGTAGCGATCGTGCTTCGGAATCGTCCGGCGCAACTCGCCCCAGACGCGCTCGCGCACGCAGGCGTGGAAGTTGAAGGTGAGGCAGTCCCATGCACCGCCCGGCCGATTCCTGTTCGCGCTCCAGAGCCGCTCGTAGCGGTGGGCGGCGGCAGCAGTGTCCTTGATCGTCCGTGGATAGACGACGAGGCCCGCGAGTGCGACCCCCGCCGCGAGCACCGCAACCGGGAGCGCCTTCGTCTCCTGGCGCGAGAGGCGGAAGACGACGAGCGCCGCCACGACGCTGGCCGGGATCCAGAGGACGAAGAGGAGGATCTTCAGGGCCACGCGCGCCGACGATACTCCAGGGCCTCAGACCCCGCCCCTGTAACGCTGCGGCCTGCAATTACTCTAGTAACCATGCCCCTCTTCCGATCTCGCGCCGAGAAGAAGGTCCGCGACCTGGGCTACGACCCGGCGCGCCTCCCGCCCGGCCAGTACCTGACCGAGAAGTGGCCCGTCCTCCACGCCGGCTCGGTCCCGCACGTCGACCTCGCGACCTGGGACTTCACCGTCACGGGCGAGGTCGAGAGCCCGGTCCGGCTCACGTTCGACGAGCTCCAGGCCCTTCCGCAGATCGAGTTCACGACCGACATCCACTGCGTCACACGCTGGAGCCGCTTCGACACGAGCTTCCGCGGCGTCCACTGGCGGGAGCTCGCGAAGCTGGCCCAGCCGAAGCCGTCGGCCCGTTTCGTCGTCGCCCAGGCGGAGCAGGGCTACACGGCCAACCTGCCGCTCGAGGCGATCGAGGCCGACGAGGCGATGATCGCCTGGGAGGCCGACGGCGAGCAACTGACGCCGGACCACGGGTGGCCGCTGCGCCTCGTCGTCCCGAGTCGCTACTTCTGGAAGAGCGCGAAGTGGCTCCGCGGCCTCGAGCTCCGCTCGACGGACGAGCCCGGCTTCTGGGAGCGCTACGGCTACCACAACGACGCCGACCCCTGGCGCGAGGAGCGGTACAGCTTCTAGCCACGGACACCTGGAGCTCGCTCCCTCGTTCGAGCTACCAAGTCGCCGCCGTATGAGCCGATACAGGCAGGGTCCCACCTCCCCCCACCATGAGGACGCACGAAGGGCCGCCCATCGCGGCCCTTCGTGATTTCGGGACAGATCCGGCTACTCGTGGTGCGCGAGCACGTACGCGCGCAGGAAGCCGAGGCTGTTCGACTGGAACCCAGCCAGCAGCGCCCGGTAGCCCGCGACCGTCGGCGGCAGTACCTGCGACCGCGCGACGCCTCCGCCGGCGCACACGTCCTGCCCCTGCAGCGTGGCCGTGATCGGGGACTGAGGCCCGAACTTCGTCACCGTCGGGAGCGCGGCCGAGGCCTGATCGACGATCTGCCATGTCCCCTGGAACGCGTCAGCAGCGAGCTCGTCACTGCAGACCGTGTAGAGGACAGCCGTCGCGGCCAGCGATCCGACCGTGTTGATGTTGGCGGTCGCCGTCTTCTGCTGCGCCTGCAGCTTCTTCACCTGTGACTTGAGCGTGGCGACGTCCCGGAGCAGCTGCTTCTCCGTCGGAGTCGGCGCCGACGCAGACCACGCCGTCGTCGCGTACACGGCCACGCCGACGACCGCCAAGAGCACTAGCACTCGCTTCATAGATCCCTCCTCGGCCGAATGAGACGCGAGCCTAGCTCTTGGGCCCGAGAAAGACGAAGGCGCGGGCTGGGCCCGCGCCTTCGCTATTGCCAACCGCTTCCGGCTGCTTACATCATGTCCGGCATGCCGCCGGGCATACCGGCGCCGGCGCCGGCCTTCTCAGGAGCCTCGGCGACGATCGCCTCGGTCGTGAGGATGTTCTTGGCGATCGACGCGGCGTTCTGCAGCGCCGAGCGCGTGACCATCGTCGGGTCGATGATGCCCGACTTGACGAGGTCCTCGATCTCGCCCGAGTCGACGTTCAGGCCCTGGCCCTTGGCGGCACCACGAACCTGAGAGACGACGACCGAGCCCTCGAGACCCGCGTTGTACGCGAGCTGGCGGACCGGCTCCTCGAGCGCCTTGATGATGATCGCGGCACCCGTGCGCTCGTCGCCCTCGATGGCGTCGATTGCCTTCTTGACCGCGTCGGCCGCGTTCAGCAGCGCGACACCGCCGCCCGGCACGATGCCCTCCTCGAGGGCCGCGCGGGTGGCCTGCAGCGCGTCCTCGACGCGGTGCTTCTTCTCCTTCATCTCGGTCTCGGTGGCAGCGCCGACCTTGACCACCGCGACGCCGCCGGCCAGCTTGGCCAGCCGCTCCTGCAGCTTCTCGCGGTCGAAGTCGGAGTCGGTGTTCTCGATCTCGCCCTTGAGCTGCTTGATGCGGGACTTGATCGCGTCCGAGTCACCGGCGCCGTCGATGATCGTGGTCGAGTCCTTGTCGACGACGACCTTGCGGGCACGGCCGAGCTGGGAGAGTTTCGTGTTCTCGAGCTTGAGGCCCATCTCCTCGGTGATCACCTCGGCGCCCGAGAGGATCGCGATGTCTTCCAGCATGCGCTTGCGGCGGTCACCGAAGCCCGGCGCCTTGACGGCGACGGCGGTGAACGTGCCGCGCAGCTTGTTGACGACGATCGTGGCGAGCGACTCGCCCTCGACGTCCTCGGCGACGATCAGCAGCGGACGGCCGGCCTGGATGACCTGCTCGAGCACCGGCAGGATGTCCTTGACCGCGCCGATCTTCTGGTTCGCGACGAGGATGTAGGGGTCGTCGAGCACGGCCTCCATGCGCTCGGCGTCCGTGATCATGTACGGCGAGAGGTAGCCCTTGTCGAACTGCATGCCCTCGGTGAACTCGAGCTCGAGCCCGAAGGTCTGGCCCTCCTCGACGTTGACGACGCCGTCCTTGCCGACCTTCTCGATCGCATCGGCGATGACGTCGCCGATCTCGCGCTCACGCGCCGAGATCGTGGCGACACGGGCGATGTCCTCCTTGCCGTTGACCTCCTTCGACTGCTTCTTGAGGTCCTCGACGATGAGCTCGACGGCCTGCTCGATGCCGCGCTTGAGACCCATCGGATTGGCGCCGGCCGCGACGTTCTTCAGGCCCTCGCGGACGATCGCCTGAGCGAGCACCGTGGCCGTCGTCGTGCCGTCGCCGGCGACGTCGTTGGTGGCCGTGGCGACCTCGCGGACGAGCTGCGCGCCCTGGTTCTCGAAGACGTCCTCGAGCTCGATCTCACGTGCGATCGTGACGCCGTCGTTGGTGATCGTCGGCGCGCCGAACTTCTTGTCCAGCACGACGTAGCGACCCTTCGGGCCAAGAGTGACCTTGACCGCATCGGCGAGGACGTTGACGCCGCGCTCGAGCGCCCGGCGTGCGTCCTCGTTGAACTTCAGCTCCTTGTGAGCCATGCGTTTCCTCCTGAAATGACTAGGACTTCGATCCGGCGAGCTCGCGCTTGCCCTTGGACTTCGCGGCCTTGACGACCTTGGCGAGCACGTCGGACTCGCGGAGGATCAAGAGATCCTCGAGGCCGACCTTGATCTCGGTGCCGCCGTACTTGGAGAAGACGATCTCGTCGCCCTCGGCGACGTCGAGCGGGACGAGCTCGCCCTTGTCGTTGCGCGAGCCCGGGCCGACGGCCAGGATCTTGCCGCGCTGCGGCTTCTCCCGGGCGGTATCCGGCAGGACAATCCCGCCGATAGTCGTCTCCTCTTCATCGAGGACCTCGACGATCAGGCGGTCACCCAAAGGTTGCAGATCCATCCAAATCCTCCTGTATTCCGACTTTGTGACGATGGATGGCACTCTACCAGCGAGAGTGCCAGCCCATTCTAGCCCTTCTGGCGCGGGCTGCGCAAGAACATGACAGTCGGCGGCCACACCGTGTCACAAGCTGTAACGTCGGCCTGGCCGTGAAACGTGAGTTCTCAGCGGGCGGCGTGCTCGTCCATGTCGTCGACGGCCGCCCGGTGATGGCGGCGATCCGCCCCGGGGGGAAGCCCGAGGGGCTGTGGGCGCTGCCGAAAGGACGGATCGGCGACGGCGAGAAGCCGGAGGCGACCGCCGTCCGCGAGGTCGAGGAGGAGACCGGCGCCCGCGGCACGCTCGTCCGCAAGCTCGGCGACGTCCGCTATGTCTACACGTGGCAGGGCGAGCGCATCTTCAAGGTCGTCAGCTTCTACCTTCTGCGCTACGAGGGCGGAACCCTGGGCCAGGTGAAAGCCGAGTACGCGCACGAGGTCGCCGACGTGCAGTGGCTACCACTCGACGAGGCCCCGCGCCTGCTCGCCTACGGCGGCGAACGCCAGATCGCCCGAGACGCTCTCGAACATCTGGCCGGCGACGGCTCCGGCCGGGCTGAGCCAGGCTCTGACGCCTGACGCCCCAAATGTTCGAGCAAGCTCGCGGCGCTGGACGGCGAGCCAATATGATGGCGTCGCCTTCCGGCGGGCCGCCATGCACGCGATGTACGCACTGAACTTCTACTCACCGATCGTGGCCGACCAGCTGCGGCAACATCGGAAGACGGCCACGATCCGGCTCGGCGACAAGTCCGGCAAGTACCGGAAGGGCATGATCGTGCAGGTCCTCTGCGGAGCGCGCTATAGCCCCCGGGACAAGGTCTTCGACGCCGTGATCGACAAGGTCGAGGTCAAGACCCTAGGCGAGCTGTCGCCGAACGAGATCCAGCACGACAACCCGATGCTGAAGCACCCGGACGAGATGGCGAGCTTTCTCGGCCAGCTCTACAACCGGGACGTGTCCCTCGAGGACACCGTGACGATCATCCGCTTCAGCGAGATCAAGCGCTAGTAGCACGGGGGAAACAGCCGGTTTCCCCCGTGAGCCCCCTTCCCTGATCGTCAAGAGCGAGCCATAGCGGCCGACGCCGGCAGAGCCGACATCAGCGGCGAATGCGATTCCTATCTCAGCGGCTGCTTGCGGATCGGCACTCCGCGGAGCTCGGCCGGGCGGATCGGCTCGCCGCAGGCTTCGCAGTGGACCGCGAACACCGACGAGAAGCGGGCGCCGCACGAGGGGCAGTGCGACCGCAGCTCGCCGCCGCACTGCGGGCACGCTGTCGGCAACTCGTCCTCCGACTCGTCGAAGTACCGCTGCGCGTAGCCGCACGCGAGGCACACTGCAGCCCAGTCCCCGAGGATCTTGCGACGCTCCTCGCGAAGCCAGTCCGACGCCTTGCCCACACGCCGACGATAGCGACCACAATGGGTGTAGGTGGCGGCGGGGCCAGCCGATAGAGTTTCCGCCGTCTCGACGAGCAGAAGGGATGTGAATGGCGATCGCGCGTGAAGCCGAGCCGGTCGGCTCGCTGTCGGAGGTCAAGGAAGCCGGCCTCGACCGGGAGGACCTCCTCGGCATGTTCCGCAACATGCTGATCACCCGCGGCGTCGAGGAGCGCGGGCACATCCTCTACAAGCAGGGGAAGATTCCCGGCTCGTTCTACACCGGGCGCGGGAACGAGGCAGCCGCCGTCGCGATCGGAACCGCGATGGGCCCGGACGACGTCGGCACGCCGCTCCACCGCGACATGGGCATCCACATCGTCCGCGGCGTCGAGCCGTGGCGGATCTTCGCCAACTACATGGGCCGCGCCGACGGGCCGACGAAGGGCCGGGACGGCAACGTCCACCTCGCGGACGCGCGACTCGGGCTGATCTCCATGGTCAGCCACCTGCCCGCGATGCTGCCGGTCGCAACCGGCGCCGCGCTCGCCTTCCGGATCCAGGACGAGCGCCGCGTAGCGCTCGGCTGGTTCGGCGAGGGCGCGTCGGCACGCGGCGACACCCACGAGTCGATGAACTTCGCGGGCACGCGTCGCCTGCCGGTCGTCTTCGTCTGCGACAACAACCAGTGGGCCTACTCGACACCGACGCATCTCGAGTACGCGATCGAGCACCTCGCCGACCGCGCCCAGGCGTACGGCTTCGAGGGCGTCGTCGTCGACGGCACCGACATCCTCGCCGTCTACCGCGAAGCCAAGCGCGCGATCGAGAAGGCGCGCGACGGCGGCGGCCCGACGCTGCTCGAGTGCCTGACCCTGCGTATGGAGGGCCACGCCGTGCACGACGACGCCTTCTACGTGCCGCGCGAGCTGTTCGAGGAATGGGCCAGGCGCGACCCGATCGAGCGCTTCCGCGACTGGCTCCGCGAGAACGCCTCGCTCACGGACGGCGAGGAGGACGAGATCGCGGCCGGCGTCAAGCAGCTGTTGGCCGAGTCGATGCGCCGCGCCGAGGAGTCGCCGCTCCCGGATCCCTCGACGCTCCTCGACGGCGTGTACGCCGATCCCGACGAGCTCCACGCACCGCACCACTAGCCATGGCCGAGCTCACCTACCTCCAGGCGATCTCCGACGGCCTCCGCACCGAGATGCGCCGCGACAAGCGCGTGTTCGTGATCGGCGAGGACGTCGGCGTCTACGGCGGCGCCTTCAAGGTCACGCTCGGTTTTCAGGAAGAATTTGGCCCCTGGCGGGTGATCGACGCGCCGCTCGCCGAGACGGCGATCGTCGGCGGCTGCACCGGCGCGGCGCTGATGGGGATGCGCCCGGTCGCCGAGATGCAGTTCTCCGACTTCGTCTCCTGCGCCTGGGACCAGATCGTCACCGTCGCCGCGAAGCAGCACTACCGCGCCGGGACGCCCGTGCCGATAGTCGTGCGCCTGCCCTCCGGCGGCGGGTTCTCCGGGGGCCCGTTCCACTCGCAGAATCCGGAGAGCTCGTTCGCGCACGTGCCAGGGCTCAAGTGCGTCTGCCCGGCCACGCCTGCAGACGCGAAGGGCCTGCTGATCAGCGCGATCGAGGATCCGAACCCTGTTCTCTACTTCGAGCACAAGCACCTGTACCGCCGGATCAAGGGCGAGGTGCCGGAGGAGCGCTACACCGTGCCGATCGGGAAAGCGCGACTGCATCGCGAGGGCGACGACGTCTCGCTGATCACCTGGGGCGCGATGGTCTACACGGCGTCCGACGCGGCCGACGAGCTCGAGAAGGACGGCATCTCGGTCGAGATCCTCGACCTGCGCTCGGTGCTGCCGTGGGACAAGGAGGCCGTCCTCGAGAGCGTCCGCAAGACGTCGAAGGTGCTCGTCCTCCACGAGGACACGCACACGGGCGGCTTCGGCGCCGAGATCGCGGCGACGATCGCCGAGGAGGCGTTCGAGGACCTGGACGGGCCGGTCAAGCGGCTCACGGCCCCGGACTCGCCCGTGCCGTTCTCGCCGCCGCTCGAGAAAGCGTTCATCCCGCAGGTCGACGACGTGGCGCGAGCGTTGCGCGAGCTGGCGGAGTACTAGTGCCCCACCAGGCAATGTCCAACGGCTTACATCACCTGAAGGGGCACTGACATGGCTACGAGCACCCAGGTCGACGTGGTCATGCCGCAGATGGGCGTGTCCGTGTCGGAGGGGACGATCATCAAGTGGCTCAAGCAGCCGGGCGAATCGATCGCCCAGGACGAGCCGCTGCTCGAGATCTCGACCGACAAGGTCGACACCGAGGTGCCGAGCCCCGGCGCCGGCGTGGTGCAGGAGATCCTGGTGCAGGAGGGCGAGACGGTCGAGGTCGGAACGAGGCTGGCCGTCATCGCACCGGAAGGCTCTGCCGGCCTAGAGACAGCGCCCGTGGCCGCCGCGGAAACCCCCGCTCCGGCCGAGCCGCCCGCCGCGGTACCGCACTACGCGCCGCCGGAGCCGGCACCGGAGCCCGTCGCGGCCGCGCCTGCGGCAGAGCCTGAGCCTGTCCCCGCGGCGGCGCAGGCATCGGGGAACGGAAAGTTCGTGTCCCCGGTCGTCGCTCGCATCGCGTCCGAGCACGGGGTCGATCCCGGCCAGGTCGCCGGCACGGGCGCAGGCGGCCGCGTGACGAAGAAGGACATCCTCGCGTTCATCGAGTCCGGCCCGCCGCCCGCTGTCGCGCCGGCACCCGCTCCGACGGAGGCCCCGGCCGCCGCCCCGGTGCCACAGGCCGCGCCGCCCCCGCCGCCGGTACCTGCCGCAGCACCCGCGCCGGAAGCGGACGTCGTCGCGGGCGAGACCCTCGAGCCGATGACCGCCATGCGCCGCGGCATCGCCGAGCACATGCGCCGCTCGCTCGACACCTCCGCGCACGTGACGAGCGCGATCGAGATCGACATGTCCAAGGTGGTCACGATCCGCGAGAAGCTGAAGCGCGAGTACCAGGAGGCCTACGGCGTCAACCCGACCTACCTCGCCTTCATCGCCCGCGCGACGATCGACACGCTGCGCGACTATCCGTACATCAACGGCGAGATCCGCGGCGAGCAGATCGTCACGCGCAACTTCGTCAACATGGGCTTCGCGGTCGAGCTCGCGGACGGCAAGGGGCTGATCGTTCCCGTCCTCCGCAACGCCGAGACGCTCAACCTGCTCGGGATCGCGAGGGGCATCGCCGACATCGCATCGCGGGCCCGGGAGAAGAAGCTGCTCCCGGATGACGTCCAGGGCGGCACGTTCACGATCACGAACCCGGGCGGCTACGGCACCTTCCACGGGACGCCCGTGATCAGCCAGCCGCAGGCGGCGATCCTGGGCACGTACGCCGTCGTCAAGCGCGCCTGGGTCGTCCAGGACGAGCTCGGCAACGACGTGATCGCGATCCGCCCGATCATGAACGTCACGCTCACGTACGACCACCGCCTCGTCGACGGCGCTCTCGCCGGCCGGTTCCTGCGCGACCTGCGCGCCCGGCTCGAGAGCTGGGACGAGTCCGCCTACCAGAGCTGACGACTTGCAATCCGTACCGCGGTACGGGTCTAGAGTCGGGTCGTGAGGATCGGCGAAGCCGCCAGGCGGGCGGGCGTCAACGTGGAAACGCTGCGCTACTACGAGCGCCGCGGCCTGCTCCCGGAGCCGTCGCGGACGGTGGGCGGCCAGCGTGAGTACACGAACGACACGGTGCGCTTCGTCAGCGCGGTCAAGGAGGCGCAGAGCCTCGGCTTCTCGCTCCGGGAGATCGAGGACGTCGTCCGGGCCGCCCGCCGTGACCCGGGTGGCGCGCCGGAGGCGATCCGCCGCCGGCTGGAGGAGAAGCTCGTCGACGTGGACGCGGAGATCGCCGACCTGCACCGGACGCGTGCCGGTCTCGAGCGGGCGCTCGACGAGGTCTGGACGTCCGTGCAGCACGGCACCTCGCCGCCGGCGTACCTGATCCGCGGTGGACGGCATCCCCAGCTCGCCGACGGCCAGGCGCTGCACGTCACGGACGGCGAGTCGGTCGCGAGCACGCTGCGGCGCACGACTCTCGGCGGCGCCGTGCTCGCCTGGCAGGACGCGCTCCACGAGGGACCGCTCGTGCGCGTGCCTGCCGAGGAGCTGCGCGCGCTTCGCGCCGGCTTCCTCGCCGAGTGCGGCTGGGGAACCGCCTCGGCGATCGCCGAGGAGATGCGACGTCGCGACGAGCTGCTCACCCATGCTCTGGCGGGTGCGCACCCGGTCGTCCTCTGGTTCGAGCACGACCTCTTCGACCAGCTCCAGCTCCTGCAGATCCTCGCGGCGACACCTGTCGACACGCCCGGCCCCGTCGAGCTGATCCAGGCCGACAGGCACCTAGGCCCGCTCGACGACGAGCAGCTCGTCGCGCTCTGGCCGTCGCGGGTCACGGTCACGCGGGCGATGCGCGAGCTCGGTCACGGCGCGTGGCACGGCGTCTGCTCGGGCGAGATCGAGCCGTTCCTCGCCTCGGATACCTCGGCCCTGCCGCACCTGGCGCCCGCGCTTCGCCGCCTGCTCGAGGAGCGGAAACCGCTCGCGCGCACAGACCGCCAGCTGCTGGAGGCGCTCACGGACGGTCCCGCGACGCCGCTCGAGCTCTTCGCCGCCAACCAGGCGCGCGAGGAGGCCGTGTTCCTCGGCGACACGTGGTGCTTCCTCCACCTCTCCGAACTGGCCGGACGCGGTCTCGTCGAGCCGGCAGGCGCCGGCTCGCTGCCGTTGCCGCCGCCCCGGAGCGACCGGAAGGCCTTCACGGCCGTCCAGCTGCGATTGACCCCGGCAGGCCGGAAGCTAGTCTGACCCCGTGTCCCGGCCCGCGCAGCTCCTGAACCTCGGCCTGACGCCGTACGGCGAGGCCTGGGAGCTCCAGCGCTCGCTCGCCGCGGCCGTCACAGAGGGCTCGCGCCCGGACACCGTCGTCCTCCTCGAGCACCCGCCAGTCGTCACGACCGGCAGGCGCACGGACGACGAGGAGCTGCATCTGCCCGCGAACGTCGACGTCGAGGTGGTCGAGACCGACCGCGGCGGCAAGTCGACCTACCACGGCCCCGGGCAGCTCGTCTGCTACCCGATCCTCGACCTGAACCGCCACGGCCGTGACGTTCGGCGCTACTGCCGCGATCTGGAGGAGGCGGCGATCCGCACGCTGGCGGCCTTCGGGATCGAGGCGACCAGGATCGACGGCCTGACCGGCGTCTGGCTGGAGCGGCCGCCGCGCAAGATCTGCTCGATCGGCGTCCACGTGTCACGCTGGGTGACGACGCACGGCTACGCGTTGAACGTCGACCTCGACCCCGCGCCGTTCACGAGCTGGATCACGGCCTGCGGCATCGAGGACGCGGCCTTCACGACCATGGCCCGTGAGCTCGGTCGCCCGCTGACGGTGGACGAGGTCCGCCCGGCGGCGGCCGCGGCGCTCGAGGACGTCTTCGACCTCGCCTTCGAGGAGTTGCGTGAAGAGGATGTCCGCCCGCAGGAGCCGGTTTCCAGCTACGGTCGGAGCTGACATGGCCCCGGTCACGCTCACGGTCGTCCACGACGGGCTCGAGGCAGAGGAGCTTTGCGGCTTGCTGCGCGCCAACGGGATCGACTGCATGTACCGCAGCTCGACGATGGGCCAGGGCCTCGGCCTGAGCACCGGAATGGTCGGGCCGACCGAGGTCCTCGTCGAGGAGAGCGACCTCGAGCGCGCGCGGGAGTTTCTTCCCGACGAGCCAGCCGTAAACTGAGTCTCGTGGAGAAGTCGCTGCCCGTCGCCGAGCGGCCCCGGCGTCCCGAGTGGATGAAGGTGCGCGCGCCGAGCGCGGACTCGCGCTACTACGACGTGCGCAAGCTGATCCACGGCGCCGGCCTGAACACGATCTGCGAGGAGGCGCGCTGCCCGAACATCGCCGAGTGCTGGGGGCGCGGGACGGCGACCTTCCAGATCCTCGGCGACACGTGCACGCGGGCCTGCCGGTACTGCTACGTCCACTCCGGCAAGCCCGACGGGCCGCCCGACCTGCTCGAGCCGCTGCGGCTCGCGCAGACCGCCGCGCAGATGTCCCTCGAACACGTGGTCGTCACCTCGGTCGACCGCGACGACCTGCCCGACCGAGGCGCGGCGCACTATGCCGCGACGATTCGCGCACTGCGCGCGAAGGTGCCGGCGGCCTCGGTCGAGGTGCTGACGCCCGACTTCCTCGGCTGCGAGGAGGCGGCGCTCGCGACCGTGCTCGCGGAACGGCCCGACGTCTTCAACCACAACATCGAGACCGTCCGGCGGCTCCATCCGAGCATGCGTGGCGCGAAGGCGTCGTACGACAGGGCGCTGTGGCTCCTGCGCCGCGCGAAGGAGATCGCCGACTACCCCGTGCTGACCAAATCGGGCATCATCGTCGGCCTCGGCGAGACGAACGACGAGGTGGTCGAGACGATGCGCGACCTCCGTGCGCAGGGCGTCGACGTGGTCACGATCGGCCAGTACCTCCAGCCCTCCTCGAAGCACGCGACGATCGACCGCTGGGTGCATCCCGACGAGTTCCGCTGGTTCACGGAGCAGGGCGAGGCGCTCGGCTTCGGGTCCGTGTTCGCCGGCCCGCTCGTGCGCTCGTCCTACCGCGCGGACGAGCAGAAGCACGCAGCCACTTCGTAAGGTTCGCCTGCAAGATCGGGAAATGATCGGGGGAGGGTCTCCCCTCCCCCGATCGATCCACTCCCGTTGCGAGAGCTGGCTCGCTAGTTCTTGCAGGGGTTGGCGATGATCTGCCGGTAGTTCTCGTACCGGAACCGCACGCCGGCCGAAGGGCCGTTCAGCGGGTAGTAGAAGCCGAGCGGCGGCCCGTACTCGGTGGTCGACGTGCCGCCGAAGTTGTTGATCGTCTTCTGCTGGTTCGCGCCGCCTTCCGCCCACGCGCACTGGCCTACCCACCCGGTCGACAGAACCGTCGAGAAGATCGGGTAGAAGGCCTGCTGGACGTTGGCCAACGTGCTGTCGTCCGTCGACGGCGGGTTGTGGCACTGAGGCCCGGCACTCTGCGTGCTGCACGTGAACGGAGCGCCGCCGTAGGGCGGAGCGCTGTTCTCGAGAGCGATCAGGTCAGTCTCGAATGCGGCCCGCTGGTACTGGCCCGTGATCTTGTTGCCGTTGAAGTACGGCGACTTGAACGTGACCGGGGTCGGCGTATTCGCATCGTTCCCGTTCCCCGGCCAGGCATCCGGGACGTACGACGTGCCGTCGAACCCGGAGTTGCCGCCGATGCAGCCGGATACCGGCACGAGGTAGGAAAAGATCGCGGCAAAGCAGCCGGTGTCATCGCCGTCGGCCGGCTCTGGAACGTCCCAGCCCTCGTTCCCGGCGCAGGCACCGCCGAAGGAAGGTGCCGAGGTGCAGAGGTCGAAGTGGCCGATCTCGTCCGAGTACGCGACGTTGTAGCTGTGAGCCGCCCACGGAACGCGGGTGTGCTCGCTCGACGTCGAGTACATCGGGTGGAACGCGTAGGGAGTCGGAGTGCACGTGCCGGCTCCGGGGTTGTACGGCGCGTGAGCGAAGCCGTTGGCGACGCTGGCGACCATCGCACCTGTCTGACCCGTGTTCAGGTCGTTGACCGTCACCTTGAAGCCGGCAGGTGTGTCACCCATGGACATCGTCAGCCTGTCGCCGCTGTTCATGAACAGGTTGTTCGACGGATCCGGTGTGAACGTCGCGGCTGTGGCCTGCCAGAAGTTCGCAGGGCCGTTGGCATTCCCGCCGCTCGAGCCCTTCGTAATGAACGCCAGGTTGCCCGGCTCGGCACCGGTGATAGCCGCGCAGGCCGGGTTGCTGAACTGGAACGGATTCGCCTGTTCGATGAAGCTCCAGATCACCAGCGCCGCACACCACTTGGTCGGATCGCAGCTGATCGCGCTGGTCCACGGTACCCAGCCGGGCGGGTAGAACTGGAACTCCATGTACGCCGCACCCGCGTGATGGCTCATGAAGTCGGCCGCGGCCGGGTTCGTGCCGTCCTTGATGTTCGCGTCCGTGTTCGGGTTGCACGTGGACGTGTAGTTCGGGTAGGACGTGCTGTCGCACATCGCCATCCCGAACCAGAACGCGGGATGGAGCTCGAAGTCCCAGGACGTGCCGCCTGCCCCGACCTGGCTCGGAAGCGTCGGTGGCTGTCGCGGCAGCCTCAAATCCCAGTAGTTGTTGTTGCCCGAGCCCGGCGTGTTCGAATAGAAGAGCAGCGAAGGCTCGTCATGCCCCACATAGGCTGAGTCGTCGCCCTGGTAGCCCACCCCGCCGACGTTCACCTGTCCGGTCGGAGCGTCCGGGTCGACCGCCATGTCCGCCACGTCCGTGCACAGATAGCTCTGCCCGGGCGTCGTGCACTTGAGGCCGAAGGGACGGGCGCTGTACGGGACAGCGCCGGCGGTCGTCGCTTTGGAGCTCGCGCTGGTCGCGGCGCCCAGCGCCGCAACGACGAGTGCGATCGCTAGCACACAGCCGGTTGCGAGACGTCTCATCCTCTCTCCTTCTTCGTCCGGCGACAGCCTGCCACGCCGCAGGTTTTGGGGCGTTTCTACTCGTCCGACCGGACAGTGTCAAGGCGCCCGATTCCATGAGGAGCGCGCCGATCCTCGCACCGGCCGCGATCTAGCCGGCACCCCTCGCTCAGCCGTGCGGCCTCGCCATTGCGTGATAGTCGAGCGATTGGTCGAGCACGCTCTCCTCGACTCCTGCCTCGCGCGCGACCTCGCGGATCGACCGGCCCGACGCAGCGGCCTCCTTGACGATCTCGGTCGCCTTGTCGTAGCCGATGTACGGATTGAGCGCCGTCGCCGCCGACAGGGTCAACTCGGCGTAGTGCTCGCACTGCTCGCGGTTCGCCTCGATCCCGTCGACGCACTTCTCGGCGAAGAGCCGTGCGACGCTCGCGAGCAGCTTGATCGAGTCGAGCAGGTTGCGGGCCATCATCGGGATGAAGACGTTCAGCTCGAAGTGGCCCTGCAGGCCGCCGACCGTGATCGCCTGGTCGTTTCCGATCACCTGAGCCGCCACCTGCGTGACGACCTCCGGGATCACGGGGTTGACCTTGCCGGGCATGATCGAGCTGCCTTTCTGGAGCTCGGGGAGCCGGAGCTCGGCGAGGCCGGCGCGCGGCCCCGAGCCCATCAGCCGGACGTCGTTGGCGATCTTCGTCAGCGACACGGCGACGACCTTCAGCGCGCCGGACACCTCGACGAGCCCGTCGCGGGCCGCGGTCGCCTCGAAGAAGTCGGCGGGCGGCGAGATCTCGAGCCCGGTCTCCTCCCGCAGCAGCGCGCGCACGCGTTCGGCGAACTCGGGGTGCGTATTCAGGCCGGTGCCCGTGGCGGTGCCCCCGAGCGGAATCTGGCCGAGCCGCGGAAGCGCGTCCCGCACGCGCGCAGCGCCTTGCCGCACCTGCGCCGCGTAGCCCCCGAACTCCTGCCCGAGTGTCACGGGCACCGCGTCCATCAGGTGCGTGCGGCCGGACTTGACGACGTCGTCGAACTCCTTCGCCTTCGCCTCGAGCGAGCCGGCGAGCCGGTCGAGAGCGGGCAGCAAGTCGCTCGTGATCTCGCCGAGCGCGGCGAGGTGGACAGACGACGGAAACACGTCGTTCGAGGACTGGCCGAGGTTGACGTCGTCGTTCGCATGGACGTCCTCGCCGGCGAGCGTGGCGATCACCTCGTTCGCGTTCGTGTTCGAGGACGTGCCCGAGCCGGTCTGGAAGACGTCGATCGGAAACTGGTCGTCGAGCTCGCCGGCTGCGACACGGTCGGCCGCCGCGGCGATGCGCGCGGCCTTGTCGGCGTCCAGCAGGCCGAGGTCGGCGTTCACGCGCGCCGCAGCCGACTTGATCCGGCCGAGCGAGTGGACGACGGGCGCCGGGATCGGCTCGCCCGAGACCGGAAAGTTCGCGACCGCCTTGCGGGTCTCGCCGCCCCAGAGCTCGCGTGACTCCGTCTTCGCCATCGCGACCGAGTCTAGCTCCCGTCTAGCCGCGCGCGGCCCGCAGGAGCTCGTCCCAGCGGACGAGCTTGACCCGCGGGCGGCCGAGGGGCGCGCCGAGCTCGGTCTCCAGCCTGTCGATCAGCTCCCAGCCCGCGTACGTGACGACAGCCGCGCCGCGCTCGGCGAGCAGGGCGTCGACGGCCTCGGCACTCGCCTCCGGCGCCCGAGGCAGTGCGCCCGAGCGGGCGTCTTCGAGCAGCAGCTCGACCGTCTCGGTCGCGTCCTTCTTGTTCGTGCCGATCACACCCGTCGGGCCGCGCTTGATCCAGCCCGCGCAGTAGGCGCCGGCGACCTGGGCGCCCCCGTCGTCGTGGACGCGTCCGCGCTCGTTCCGGATCGTCGCACGATCGGCATCGAACGGCACCCCCGGCAGCTCGACGCCGCGGTAGCCGACGCTGCGGAAGACGACACTGCACGGGATCACCCCTCGCTCGTCCGTCGGCACCGCGCGCACGCTGCCGCGTCCGTCCGGGACGAGCTCGTTGCGGACGACCTCGATCGCCTCGACCCGATCGTCACCGAGGATCGCGACGGGAGAAACGCGGAAGCGCAGGTGGAGCGTCCTCGGCTTGCCCGTCGGCGAGCGGGCGGCGAACTCCTCGAGCACGCCGAGATTGCGCTTCTGGATCGCCGTTCCCGCCTCGAGCTCGGCGGCGCTCACCGGGTCGAGCTCGAGGTCGGCCGGATCGACGACGACGTCCGCCCCCGCCAGCTCGCCGAGCTCGATCAGCTCCGGCGTCGTGAACGCGCCCTGGACCGGCCCGCGGCGGCCGAGCATGAGGATCTCGCGGATCCCCGAGCCTGCGACGGTCTGGATTGCCTGGTCGGTCGTGTCCGTCGGCGCGAGCTCGGCCGCGGTCAGGGCGAGCATGCGGGCGACGTCCACCGCCACGTTGCCGTTCCCGATCACGACGGCGCGCTCGCCGGAGAGGTCGAACTCGAGCTCCTGGAAGTCGGGGTGGCCGTTGTACCAGGCGACGAAGGCCGTCGCCGGCCACGAGCCGGGCAGATCCTCGCCCGGGATGCCGAGCTGCCGGTCGGTCTGAGCGCCGACGGAGTAGACGACGGCGTCGTACAGCCGGTCCAGGTCGTCCGGCGTCAGGTCGCGGCCGAGCTCGACGTTGCCGAGAAAGCGGAAGCCGGGCCGGGCCGCGATCTTCTCGAACGCGCGCGAGACGTCCTTGATCTTCGGATGGTCGGGCGCCACGCCGAGCCGGACGAGGCCCCAGGGCGTCGGCAGCCGCTCGATCATGTCCACCTCGACCGGCGGATCCTCCGAGACGAGCAGCGCACCGGCGGCGTAGAAGCCGGCCGGGCCCGACCCGACGACGGCGACACGCAGCGGACGGTCCGGGCTCACCGAACGATCCTATGCAGCGGCCCGGGCTCAGCGGGTCTCGACGATGCAGGCGTCGTGCGACGAGCGTGCGATCCGTCTCGGAGCGAACGACGCGGCCGTGCTCGTCCGCGATGGTGAGATATCCGCGTCCGAGCGCGGGCATGATCACCCAGCCCAGGTCGGCCTGGACGTTGTACGAGCCGGTCGGGACGAGCGCACGCGAAAGGGACCGCCCGTCGACGCGGTAGACGCGCAGCGTGCCGCTCCAGCCGCTCGTCACGTAGGCGAACTCGCCCGCGAAGGTCACGTGCTGCGGCGCGAAGTCCGCGTACGGCGTCGCGAGCAGGCGACCCGTGTCGGCGCGGTAGACAGCGAGCCGAAGACCGTCACCGGCGCTGACCCAGGCGTGGCGCCCGTCCGGGGCGAAGCCGACGTCGTGCGCGAGGAACGGCGGCCGGAAGCGACGAACAAAACGGGGCCGCGCGGGCGTGGAGACGTCGACGACCGCGATCTCGGCCGCCTTGCTTCCGAGGGCGATCCAGAGCGTCCGCCCGGCCGGGTCCACCGTGACGTGCCGCGCGCGGTCGCCGACGCGCTCGCGGGCGAGCACCCGCCCGGTGCGCACGTCGATCGCTGCGACCTCGCCGCGCTCCGCGTCGGTCACGTAGGCGTGGCCCCCGTCCGGATGACCGGCGGTGTACCTCGGCTCGCCGAAGTCGTGCAGCTCACGCGAGATCGCGAGCGTCGCTGCGTCGACGAGCGTGAGGGCGCCGATGTCGGAGTGCGCGACGACGGTGGTTCCGCCGACGCGCTCGATGCTGCGCGGGAATGCGAGCGTCGGCACGTGTCGCAGCACGTGCCCACCCGGCACGTCGACGGCGACGAGCCGCGACTCGAGGTCGGCCGTGACGAGTGCAACGCGCCGCGGCGGCTGAGCCGCGCGAATCCGGGACGCCAGGAGCAACCCCGAGGCGCCGAGCAGGAACTCGCGGCGGTTCACGGCCGTACTACGGCCACAGCCCGGGCTCAGGTCCCTCTTAGTGTGCGGTGGGGGTGGCGGTAGCGGTAGCGGTGCCGCGCCAGGCGCGATGGGCGATCAGCCCGGACAGCGCGAAGAGGAAGAGCGCGTTGACCGGATGCAAGAATCCGAGACTCGGCACGCTCGTCCCGAGCCCTGCGAGGAACATCTGGATCACGCCGGCGACGGCGAGCGCGAACGGCCACCAGATCGCGGGGCGTCCGATCCGGGCGATCAGGCCGAGCAGGAGCAGGATGATCATCGCCGCGATCACGACTGTGCCGATGATGCCGTGGGCGTTCCACGCGTTGTCGAACGCCTGGTGGGTCATGACGTCACCCTTGTCCTCGAGCTTGTGCGATGTGGTGAACGCGCCGTAGCCGGCCGCCCCGACCTGTGCGATCACGCCGACGAAGATCAGCGCAGCCCAGTACTTGTAGATGGCCCGCACGGCGTTCATCGCCGCGGCAGCCTAGAGCACTCGGCGGACGATTACTAGTGCGAGCAGCCGGAGCCGCAGCCGGCAGCGCCGTCTTCGGGCGCTTCGCCCTCGGCCACCTGGAACGAGTGCCCGCAGCCGCAGGCGGAGGTGGCGTTCGGGTTCGAGATCTTGAAGCCGGACTCCTGGATCGTCTCCAGGTAGTCGATCTCGGCGCCACGGAGATAGGGAGCGCTGAACGGGTCGACGACGACCGTGACGCCGTGCGTCTCGAGCTCGTAGTCGCCCTCCTGCGGCGCCTGGTCGAAGCCGAGCGCGTACTCGAATCCGGAGCATCCGCCGCCCTGGACGGCGACGCGAAGGACCGTCGCCTCGCCCTCGGGCTCCTCGGCGATCAGGCCCTTGATCTTCACGGCCGCGCTCTCCGTGAGCACGATCAGCTGGTCGGTGCGCTCGACGATCTCCACGTCGGCCATCGTACCAGTCGCCCTCGCGGTCGCGATCGACGGCGGACGAGCTACTTGTAACAGCCGTCTCACGCACCGTTGCAGGGTTTTTCGCCACGTTCGTTACACGCTGTAGGGTCCTGCTAGGTTCCGCACGTCGACACGCGGGGAGAGGCTTCAGAGATGCTCGACAACTGGCTGCCGTTCCTGATCTACGGGCTCCTCGCTGCAGCCATCCCGGCGTCGATGATCGTGATGTCATTCGTCTTCGCACAGCGCCCGCGCGCCCGGACCCGAGCACGCGGCACGCCGTTCGAGTCCGGTGTCTCGCTGGGGCCGCCGAAGCAGCAGCGGTTCACGATCAGCTTCTACCTGACGGCGATGCTCTTCATCGTCTTCGACATCGAGATCGTCTTCCTCTACCCCCTCGCGATCATCCTCCACGAGCTCGCCTGGTTCGGGTTCATCGAGCTGCTCTTCTTCATCGCGATCCTCGCGCTCGGCTACGTGTACATCTGGCGGAAGGGAGCGCTCGAGTGGCAATAGACGACAAGTCGCTCGCGGACCACGGCCTGCGCTCGGAGCGCGTGCTCTGGCAGGGGAAGGGGCCGGGTGTGTTCGAGCAGGAGGTCGCGGAGCTCGAGCAGCGCGTCGGGCTGACGACGCTCGCGAAGGCGGTCGCCTGGTCTCAGACGAAGTCGATGTGGCCCGACACGTTCGGGCTCGCGTGCTGCGCAATCGAGATGATGTCGATCGTCTCGTCGCGCTACGACATCGCGCGCTTCGGCATGGAGGCGTTCCGCGCCTCGCCGCGCCAGGCCGACCTGCTGATCGTGTCCGGCCGCGTCGTCCACAAGATGGCGGCGCCGCTGCGGCAGATCTACGACCAGATGCTGGAGCCAAAATGGGTGATCGCGATGGGAGCCTGCGCGTCCTCCGGCGGCATGTTCAACAATTACACGACCCTGCAGGGCGTGGACAAGATCGTCCCCGTCGACATCCACGTGCCCGGCTGTCCGCCGCGGCCGGAAGCGCTGATGGAGGGGATCATCCGGCTGCACGAGAAGGTCATGGCCGGCGTCCCACCCGCCTACGAGATCCGCGGGGTCGCCGAGTGAGGCAGGCGGAGTGAGCTTCGCGGGCGTTCCGGGCCTGGTGGAGGAGAAGGTCGCGCTGGGAGAGACGACGCTCGTCGTCGACCCGGCCCGGCTCGTCGAGGCGTGCACGACGCTCCGCGACGAGCACGGCTTCAACTTCCTCTCGGACGTGTCCTCGGTCGACTACCTCGATTGGGGCGAGGCACCGGTCGCGGGCTACTGGGGCGGTGCCGCCGGGCGCGACCTGAACCGGCCCGGCACCTGGGGGCTCCAGCGACGCCCGGCACCGAAGCCGAAGCGCTTCGCCGTCAACTACCACCTGCTCTCGATCGTCTCGGGTGCGCGCGAGGCGCCGCGGGTGCGCGTGCAGGTGTGGGTCGACGAAGACGAGACGGTCCCGACCGTCGTCCCGATCTGGCCGACCGCCGACTGGCAGGAGCGCGAGGTCTGGGACATGATGGGCATCCGCTTCGCCGGCCACCCGAACCTCTCCCGGATCCTCATGGACGACGACTGGGAGGGCTTCCCACTCCGCAAGGACTACCCGATCGGCGGCGAGCCGGTGCGGTTCTCGGGCGAGGAGTAGACGTGGCGATCGCGCCCGAGCGGCCGAAGATCTACGAGGGATCCCGCATCCCGCAGCCGATCCCGTCCGTGCTGCTCGTGCCCGATGACCTCCGCCGGCACGACGACATCCTCGAGGTCAACTTCGGGCCCAACCACCCGTCCACGCACGGCGTCCTCCGCCTCGTCGTCGAACTGGACGGCGAGACCGTCGTCGGCCTGCGCGCGGTGGTCGGCTACCTCCACACCGGCTTCGAGAAATCGATGGAGTCGAAGACCTGGTGGAAGGCGATCCCGTATGCGCCGCGGATGGACTACCTGTCCTTCCAGGCCAACGAGCTCGCCTTCGTGATGGCGATCGAGAAGCTGCTCGGCATCGACGTGCCGCCGAAGGCCGTCTGGATGCGGATGCTGCTCTGCGAGCTGAACCGCGTGCACTCGCACCTCGTCTGGCTCGGCACCTCCGCGCTCGAGCTGGGAGCGATCTCGCCGTTCTGGTACACGTTCCGCGAGCGCGACCGGGTCCTCGACCTGTTCGAGATGGTCGGCGGCGTGCGGATGCACACGCGCTACTTCCAGGTCGGCGGCCTGGCCGAGGACATCCCCTCCGGCTTCTTCGACGAGTGCCGCAAGTTCGTGGAGATCATGCCCGGCGCGGTCGACCAGTACGAGCAGCTCCTCGACCAGAACGAGATCTGGCTGAAGCGGACGAAGGGAGTCGGGCTCCTGTCCGCCGAGGACGCAATCGCGCTCGGTCAGTCCGGGCCTGTCCTGCGCGGCTCCGGCGTCGACTGGGACCTCCGGAAGACGACCCCGTACCTCGCGTACGACCAGGTCGACTTCGACGTCCCCGTGAAGCAGAACGGAGACGTCTGGGACCGGTACAAGGTGCACATGGACGAGATGCGGGAGTCCACCCGCATCGTCGACCAGGCCCTCGACGGCATGCCCGGCGGCGCGTGGATCTCCGACGACCGCAAGGTCGTGCTGCCGCCCCGCGAGGAGCTGCACACGTCGATGGAGTCGCTGATCCACCACTTCAAGCTCGTCACCGAGGGCTTCCGCGTCCCTGAGGGCGAGGTCTACCTGCCGATCGAGTCGCCCCGCGGCGAGTTCGGCTGCTACCTCTGCTCGGACGGCGGCCCGAAGCCGTGGCGCGTGCGCTTCCGCGCGCCAAGCTTCGTCGCGCTGCAGGCGACGGCGACGTTGATGCACGAGTCGCTGATCGCGGACATGATCGCCGCGGTCGGCTCGCTCGACACGGTGATGGGGGAGTGCGACCGGTGAGCGTCGCTCGCCCCCGGCTCGCTCCCGCGGAGGAAACCGTGTTTCCCCCGCGAGCTCCCTTCTTCCAGAGGCCGATCTGGTCGGGGAACCTCCCGGTTCCCCTGGGACCCCTCCCCGCTCACAGGCCGGAAACCGGCCTATGAGCACGTTCGCGGAGGAGGTGCGGGAGATCGCCGCGCGCTATCCCGACTCGCGCTCGGCGGTGCTGCCCGCGCTCCGGATCGCACAGGAGCGCCACGACGGCTGGCTGCCGCCGGAGGCGTTCGTCGAGGTGGCGGACGCGCTCGAGCTCACCCCGGCGTACTGCCAGGCAGTCGCGTCCTTCTACGACATGTACCACCTGGCCCCGACGGGAAAGCACCTGGTCGAGGTCTGCACGAACCTCTCCTGCGCGCTGGCGAGGGCGCAGGACGTCGTCGAGGCATTCGAGTCGGAGCTCGGCGTCCGCGCAGGCGAGACGACCGAGGACGGCGAGATCACCTTCCGCGTCGTCGAGTGCCTCGGCGGCTGCGGCTACGCGCCGGTCGTCGCGGTCGATCACCGCTATCGCCACCCGGTCACGCCCGACGACGTGCCGGCGATCGTGGAGGAGCTCCGTGCCGGCGCTTGAGGTCCTGCTCGAGGGTACGGACGAGCGCGACCTGACGAAGCTCGCCGAGTACGAGGCGGTCGGCGGCTACGCGGGCGTCGCCAAGGCGCGTGCGATGACGCCCGAGGAGTTGATCGAGGCCCTGATGACGTCGAACCTCCGCGGCCGCGGCGGCGCCGGCTTCCCGATGGGCCGCAAGGCGTCGCTGATCGACCGCAAGAGCGCGAAGCCGAAGTACCTCGTGGTCAACGCGGACGAGTCCGAGCCGGGCGCGTTCAAGGACCGGCAGGTGATCGCGCAGGTGCCGCACCGGCTGATCGAGGGCTGCCTGATCTCCGCGCACGCGATCGAGTCGACGCACGTCTTCATCTACATCCGCGGCGAGTACCTGACGGAGTACGAGATTCTCGCCGCGGCGGTCGACGAGGCGCGTGCGGCCGGCCTGTTCGGCGACGTCGACATCGTCGTCCACCGCGGCGCGGGCGCCTACATCTGCGGCGAGGAGACTGCGCTCCTCGACTCGCTCGAGGGCCGCCGCGGCCAGCCGCGCCCGCGGCCGCCGTTTCCGCCCGTGCAGGGCCTCTACGGCGCGCCGACGCAGATCAACAACGTGTGCACGATCGCGAGCGTCCCGTCGATCATCGCGATGGGCGCGGCCGAGTGGGCGAAGATCGGCCCCGAGACATCGCCCGGCACGGCGGTCTTCTCGATCTCGGGCAACGTCCAGCGGCCCGGCAACTACGAGCTCGTGCTCGGCACGACGATACGCGAGCTGATCTACGACGTCGCCGGCGGCATCCCGGACGGCCGTGAGCTGAAGGGGATCATCCCGGGCGGCTCGTCCGTGCCGATCCTGACGCCCGACCAGATCGACACGCCGCTCGACTACGACTCGATCGGCGCCGCCGGCTCCTTCTTCGGCTCCGCCTCGCTGATCGTCGTCGACGACCGCTGCTGCATGGTGCAGCTCGCCCTGCGGGCGGCGAAGTTCTACATGCACGAGTCGTGCGGCAAGTGCACGCCCTGCCGCGAGGGCACCCGCTGGCAGGTGCAGCTGCTCGAGAAGATCGAGGCGGGCGACGCGAGCGAGGCCGACCTGGAACTGCTCGCCTCGGTCGGCTCGCGGATCCTCGGCAAGTCGCTCTGCGCCCTCGGCGACTTCGCGGTCTACCCGGTGTCGAGCTACATGAAGAAGTTCCCGGACGAGTTCCGCGCGCACGTCGAACGCGGCGACTGCCCGTTCGCCGGCGCCTCGTCGATCGAGGGCATCGTCGCGCCCAGCGACCAGCATGCGCACCATCCGGTCGCCGAGGTCCCCGCGTGAGCACGCCGGGGCCCGAGCTGGTCACGCTGACGATCGACGACGTCGAGGTCTCCGTACCGAAGGGGACGGGGCTCGTCGAGGCGGCCGCGATCGCCGGGATCGAGATCCCCGTCTTCTGCTACGAGCCGCGGCTCGGCCCGCCCGTCGGCGCCTGCCGCATGTGCCTCTGCGAGGTCGCGCCCGGGCCGCCGAAGCCCCAGGCCGCGTGCACGCTCACGGCCGCCGACGGCATGGTCGTGAAGACGGCGGCGACGTCCGAGATCGCCGCCGAGGGCCAGAACGCCACGCTCGAGTTCATCCTCGTCAACCATCCGCTCGACTGCCCCGTCTGCGACAAGGGCGGCGAGTGCCCGCTCCAGGACCTGACCTTCCGCTACGGCCCCGGCTCGACGCGGATGACGTTCGCAAAGCGGACGCTCGACAAGCCGATCCCGATCTCGCCGACGATCGCCCTCGACCGCGAGCGCTGCATCCTCTGCTACCGCTGCACGCGCTTCTCCGAGTCGGTGTCCGAGGACGGCCAGCTCGTGGCGAAGAACCGCGGCGCGTCGTCCGTGATCGCGACGTTCGAGGACCGCCCTTACCGGGCGACGTTCTCCGGCAATGTGATCGAGCTCTGCCCCGTCGGCGCGCTCACCTCGACGCCCTACCGCTTCGAGGGACGGCCGTGGGAGATCCAGAACGTGCCGTCCGTCTGCGGCCTCTGCCCGGTCGGCTGCAACATCGCGGCGACGACGCGCGAGGGCAAGGTGAAGCGGATCCTCTCGCGGAATCACCCCGAGATCGACGAGGGCTGGCTCTGCGACAAGGGACGCTTCGCCTTCCCGGCCCTGCGCGCGGAGGATCGGGTCGCCGAGCCGCTTCGCCGGACCGGCGGCAGGCGCTTCACCGAGGTGTCGTGGGACGAGGCGCTCGACGAGGTCGAGCAGATGGCCCGTGCGGCCGGGGACCGCGTCGTCCTCGCGTTCTCCGGCGACGAGACGGTCGAGGTCGCGTTCGCGCTGTCGAAGCTCGTGCGCGCGGGGCTCGACGCGCACACGGTCGTGCTGCCCGAGGAGACGAGCCGGGCGCTCGACGCCCGGCGGCGGCCGCTGTCGGCGCTCCGGGACGCGCAGGCGATCGTCGTCGCCGGCGACCATCCGGTCGTCGAGCGCGCGCCGGTCGTCGACCTCTGGATCCGCGCCGCCCGCCGCCACGGCGCCAAGGTCATCACGGTCGGCCCGACCGGCCAGATCCGGACGGCACCGGGTGCCTACGGGGACGTCGCCGCACAGATCGCCGCTGAGCTCGAGGGCATCGAGCGCGTGGCGCTGGTCTGGAGCGGTGCCGCCGGACCGGGGGCCGAGCTGGCCGAGGCGCTCGGAGAGCGGGTCGTGGGCGTCTACCACCTGCCCGCGACGCCGAACGGGCGCGCGGTCGCAGAGGCCTGGGATGCGGCCGGGACGGGCGAGACGGGCAAGCTCGAGCGCGTCGGACTCCTCGTCGTCTGCGGCGACGAGGCGGCGCGGTCGCCGCGGATCGCCGCGCTCGCAGCCAGGGCCGACGCGGTCGTGACCGTCGGGATGTTCGCCGACGAGCTGCGGGCGATCGCCGATCTCGTCCTGCCGGCGACGAGCTACCTCGAGCGCGACGGGACGATGGTCAATCTCGAGGGCCGCGCCCAGCGGCTGCGGCGAACGGTCATCCCGCCCTGCCCGGACGAGCTGGCGTGGATCGCGAAGCTCGGCGCGCGCTTCGGCGTCGAGCTGGCACCGGATGCGCTCGGCGTGTTCACGGAGCTCTCGCCCACCCTCTTCGACGGCGTCTCGTTCGGCGAGATCGGCAAGCAGGCGCCGCTCCCGCAGGTGCCACCGGCGGAGACGCCGGCTCCGGCGCAGGCGCCCGTGAAGCAGGCGGCACCCGCGGTTGCCGGCGGCGGCCCGCTGCGGCTCGCCCGCTACCGCGCCCTCTTCTCGGGTCCGGCCGTCGAGCGCGTGCCCGAGCTGTCCTTCCAGCGCCCGGAGCCGGTCGTCGAATTGTCCGCCGAGGATGCGTCCGTGCGCGGCATCGAGAACGGCGACGTCGTCCGCGTCAGCTCGAACGGCACGTCGGTCGAGCTTCGCGCACGCGTCAACCGCCGGCTCGTGCGGGGTGCCGTCCGCGCCGCGGCCGAGCACGTCGAGTCGCTCGAGCAGGGCGTCGAGGTGACGCGGCTGTGAGCGTTCTCGCGACGACCACCGAAGTCTGGTGGATCGCGCTGATCGAGGCGATCGTGGTCATCAACCTCGTCCTCGTCACCTTCGCGTACACGACGCTGGTCGAGCGCAAGGTGCTCGGGCGCATGCAGCTCCGCTACGGCCCGAACCGCGCCGGGCCCTTCGGCCTGCTGCAGCCGATCGCCGACCTGGTCAAGCTCGTCCGCAAGGAGGCGTTCTTCCCGGGCAAGGTGGAGGTGATCCCCTACATCGTCGCGCCGGCCTTCTCGGCCTTCGCCGCGATCCTCGCCTTCAGCGTCATCCCGTTCGGCGAGGGCTGGACAGTGGACGGCTACTACGTCCAGGGCGTCGTCGCGGACGTCCCGATCGGGCTGATCCTGTTCTTCGCGCTCGGCTCGGTCGGCGTGTACGGATTCATCGTCGGCGGCTGGGCGTCCGACTCGAAGTACTCGCTGCTCGGCTCGATGCGCACCTGCGCGCAGCTCGTCTCCTACGAGGTCTCGCTGTCGCTCTCGGTCCTCGGCGTGATCCTGCTCGGGCACTCGCTGAACCTGTCCGAGCTCGTGAACAAGCAGATCGACTCGATGTGGTACGTCGCTCCCCAGTTCGTCGGCTTCCTCGTCTTCTTCCTCGCCGCGATCGCCGAGACGGCGAGGGCACCCTTCGACCTGCCCGAGGCCGACAGCGAGCTCGTCGCCGGCTACCACACCGAGTACTCGGGAATGCGCTGGGGCCTGTTCCAGATGGCGGAGTACGTGAACATGATCACCCTCTCAGCGCTCGCGATCACGCTCTACTTCGGCGGCTGGGAAGGGCCGTGGGCGCCGCTCGGGCCGCTCTGGTTCGTCATCAAGCTCGCGATCGCGATCGGGATCTTCATCTGGATCCGGGCCACCGTGCCGCGCCTGCGCTACGACCAGCTGATGCGCTTCGGCTGGAAGGTGCTACTGCCGATCGCGACCCTGAACGCCGTGATTACCGCCCTCGTCGTCGCGTGGACGAGCTGAGATGCCGGCGCCGCAACCCATTCCGACGCTCAAAGGCTTCGCTGTCACCTTCCGGCAGCTCTTCAACAAGCCGATCACGGTGCAGTACCCCGAGTACGTGCGCCCGGTCTATCCGCGCTTCCGCGGCCGCCACCGGCTCCACCGCCACGAGAACGGGCTGGAGAAGTGCGTCGGCTGCTCGCTGTGCGCCGCCGCCTGCCCTGCCGACTGCATCCGGGTCGTCGCCGCCGAGAACACGCCGACGGACCGTGTCTCTGCCGGCGAGCGCTACGCGCGCATCTACGAGATCAACATGAGCCGCTGCATCTTCTGCGGCTACTGCGAGCTCGCCTGCCCGTTCGACGCGATCACGCTCGGCAACGAGTTCGAGATCTCCGAGTACTCGCGCGACGACCTGATCTACACGAAGGACATCCTGCTCGCCGAGCCGATCAAGACGGTCCCGGTCGCGTCCCCGGAGGAGTTCGACACGCCGATCCCCTACTACAAGGTGCACTCGTGACCGTCGCTCCCGTGCCGCTCGCTCCCGTGGTGGAAACCATGTTTCCCCCACGAGCCCCCTTCTTCACGAGGCCAATCTGGTCGGGGAACCTCCCGGTTCCCCTGGGACCCCTCCCCGCTCATAGGTCGAGGATCGACCTATGAGCGACTTCCTCGTCGCGTCGAGCGCCGGCAACGTGCTGGTCTGGATCGTGTGGTTCGCGGCCGCTGCGGCGTGCGTGGGGTCCGGCATCGCGGTGATCAGCTTCTCGAACCCGTTCTACTCGGCGCTCGCGCTGATCGGGAACCTCGCCTCGCTCGCCGTCCTCTACCTGCTGCTCTCGGCCGAGTTCGTCGCGGCCGCGCAGGTGCTCGTCTACGCCGGGGCGGTGATGGTGATGTTCCTGTTCGTGATCGCCTATCTCGGCGGCCGCGCGGACGCGCCGTGGGCCGGGGGGCCGAGCCTGAACCGCGTGGCTGCAGTGACGGCGGCGGCGGCGATCCTCGTCGAGGTGCTCGTCGCCATCGGGCTCTCGTCCGGCGACACCTCGCACGCAGCGTCAATCAGCGGCTCGTTCGGGAGCCCGGCGGAGATCGGCCGCCTCTTCCTCACCGACCAACTGCTCGCCTTCGAGATCACCTCCGTCGTGCTGCTGATCGCGGCCGTCGGCGGCGTCGTCCTCGGCGCGCACGCGCGGCGCCTGCAAGCCGACTCGGACGAGGCGCCGCCGCTCCCGCCCCACGTCGACGAGTCGCCGGTGGAGATCCCGGCCGCTCAATGACCTTGCAACACGTTGTTGCAAGGAAGGACAGGCCGGCGTGATGGGTCCGCAGGTCACCTGGTACCTCGCGGTCGCCGTGTTCATGTTCGCGACCGGCGCGCTCGGCGTGCTGCTTCGCCGCAGCCCGCTGATCGTGCTGCTCTCGCTCGAGCTGATGCTGAACGGCGGCAACCTCGCGCTGATCGCGTTCTCGCGGCTGCACGGCAACGGCTCGGGGCAGATCTTCGCCCTGTCCGTGATGGCCGTGGCAGCGTCGGAGGTCGTCGTCGGGCTCGGTCTGATCGTGGCCATGGCGCGGCGGAACCTGACGCTCGACGTCGACAAGCTGACGAGCCTGCGCGGCTGATGGGGACCGTACTCGTCCAGGTCCCGTACGAGCTCGGCCGCCGCGACTTCGGGCTTGCGACCGGCGTGCCCGTCCTCGCCGAGGCGCTCGCCGACGAGCTCGGCGCCGAGACCGTGGTCGTCGAGACGGCCGGAGAGTCGTGGAACGAGGTCGGCGCGTCGATGGACGTCGTCCGCGCGATCGCGCAGACCGTGCGCGAGGTCGTCGCTCAAGGCGACTTCCCGTTCGTCCTGGCGGGCGTCTGCAGCTCGTCGCTCGGCACGGTCGCCGGCCTCGGCACGCCGCCCGGCCTCGGCGTCGTCTGGTTCGACGCTCACGGCGACTTCAACACCCCGGAGACCACGCCGACCGGGTTCTTCGACGGCATGCCTCTCGCGATGCTCACGGGCACCGGTTGGAGTGCTCTCCGCGCGGGGGTCGAGGGCCTGCGCCCGGTCGAGGAGGCGAACGTCGTCCTCGTGGGAGCGCGTGACCTCGACCCGCCCGAGCAGGAGCGGCTCGACCGCTCCGGCGTGTGCTGTGTCCGGCCGGGAGAGTCGCTCGAGCCGGCGTTGGGTGGGCTCGCTGCACGCGTACACGACGTGTACGTGCACGTCGATCTCGACGTCCTCGATCCGTCCGAGGGCCAGGCGAACCGGTATCGGAGCGAGAACGGGCTGACGGCCGACGAGGTCGCCTCGGCGATCGGAGAAGTCGCACGGCGGTTCACGATCCGCGCCGCCGCGCTCACCGCGTACGAGCCCGTCTACGACACTGGCGGCACGATCCCCGGTGCCGCGACCCTGATCGCGAAGCAGATCGTCGGAGCGGGAGTGACGGCGTGACGGTCGTCACCTCCTCCTGGATCTGCCTCTTCCTGCCGCTCGTCGCGGTCGCCGTGATCGCACTCGGCGGCAACCTCTTCTCGCGGCGCGCGGCCGGGATCATCGCGACCGGCTCCGTCGCGCTCTCCTTCGTCGCCGCCCTCGTCGCCTTCGCTGCCATGCTCGGCGAGTCGCCCAGCGACCGCTCGCACGTCTCGACGGGATGGACGTGGCTCTCGGCCGGAAGCCTGAACTTCGGCCTGTCGATCCTGGCCGACCCGCTCTCCGTCTTCATGATGCTGATCGTCTCCGGCGTCGGCGGGCTGATCGTCCTCTACTCGATCGGCTACATGCACGGCGACAACGAGGAGCGGCGCTACTTCGCCTACATGGCGATGTTCGTCTTCTCGATGCTGCTGCTCGTCGAGGGCGGGAACCTGCTGATGCTGCTCGCAGGCTGGGGCCTCGTCGGCCTCTCGTCCTACCTCCTGATCGGCTTCTGGCACGAGCGGCCGAGCGCGGTCGCGGCTGCCAAGAAGGCGTTCGTGATGAACGCGATCGGCGACGCCACCTTCGCGCTCGCGCTGTTCCTGCTGATCGCGAAGACGGGCACGCTCGACTACAGCGCCGTGTTCTCCGCGGCCCCCGGCCTGTCGCAGACGGTGCTGATCCTCGTCGCGCTCGGCCTGCTCGGCGGCGCGGTCGCGAAATCCGCCCAGCTGCCGCTGCACACATGGCTCCCGGACGCGATGGAGGGCCCGACGCCGGTCAGCGCCCTGATCCACGCGGCGACCATGGTCACCGCCGGCGTCTACCTGATCGCGCGCACGTCGCCGATCTTCGAGCTCGCGCCATCCGTGCAGGACACGGCTGCGGCGCTCGGTGCCGCCACGCTCGTGTTCGCCGGGCTCGTCGCGCTCGTCCAGACGGACATCAAGCGCGTGATCGCCTACTCGACGATGTCCCAGATCGGCTACATGTTCGTCGCCGTCGGGATCGGCGCCTACGCGAGCGGCATGTTCCACCTGCTCACGCACGCCTTCTTCAAGGCGCTCCTGTTCCTCGCCGCAGGCCTGATCATCCACGCGCTCATCGACGAGCAGGACATTCGCAAGATGGGCGGGCTCGGCAAGCTGATGCCGAGGACGTACATCGCCTTCCTCGTCGGCGGTCTCGCCCTCGTCGGCATCCCGCCCTTCTCGGGTTTCTTCTCCAAGGATCCGATCATCGCGTCCGAGCTCGCACGCGGCGGCTGGTTCGGCTACACGCTGTACGCCCTCGATCTGTTCGGAACGCTCCTGACCGGGCTCTACACGTTCAGGCTCATCTTCCGCGTCTTCGGGGGCAAGCCCTCGGAATTCGTCACGGAGAACCTGCACCGGGAGCACGGCGAGGGGCCGCTCGTGATGCTGATCCCGGTCGGGATCCTCGCGCTCGGAGCGGCCTTCATCGGTTGGCTCCAGGTTCCGGGAGGGTGGCAGCTCGTCTCCGACTGGCTCGACCCGGTGGTACCGCCGCTCATCGACCCGTCGCTCACCCAGGACGAGGTCACGAGCGTCGTCTCGGTGGCGCTCGGGCTGCTCGGCATCGCCGTCGCCTGGTGGATCTACGTCGCGCGCCGCCGGCCGGCGCCGGCCGCGTCCCCGGCCCTCGAGCACAAGCTCTGGTTCGACGAGCTGTACGACGCCGTCTTCTACCGGCCCGCAGTCGCGAGCGCGAAGCTGCTGTACGCCCTCGTCGAGGGCCCCCTCGTCGGCGGCTCGATGACGGGCATCGCGGAGGCGGTCCGCAGCCTCGGCTCGGAGACTCGGCGCCTGCAGACCGGCCTCGTGCGCACCTACGTGCTCGCCCTCGCCGCCAGCCTCGCCGTCCTCGCCGTCGTCTTCCTGGCGGTGCGCTGAGCCATGGCCAACGGCTGGTTGACCGACACGTTGATCCTGCTCCCGCTCGGCGGGGCGATCTTCATCGCGCTCGCGCCCCTGCCGCGACTCGCCGCCGGACTCGTCGCGCTCTTCGTCAGCCTCGTCGAGATCGCGTTCTGGGGCGGCGCGCTGAGCGCGTTCGACTACGGTCCCGGCCAGCCGTTCGTCCAGCTCCAGGACACCGCAACCTGGTTCGGCGAGCTGGGCATCTCCTACCACGTCGGTTTTGCCGGCTTCGGGCTCTGGCTCGTCGGCCTGGCGGCGATCGTGCAGACGGCGGCGATCGCGTATGCCACGTGGGTGCGCCGCGAGCGAGCACGTGCCTACTTCGCCTCGATGCTGCTCCTGACGAGCGCGATCGTCGGTGTCTTCGCAGCGCAGGACTACCTCCTCTTCTACGTCTTCTGGGAGGCGATGCTGATCCCGCTCTACGTCCTCGTCGGCGTCTGGGGCGGGCCCGGCCGGCTGCGCGCGACGCTGATGTTCTTCATCTACACGATGGCCGGCTCGCTGCTGATGCTGGCCTCGATCATCGTGCTCGGCATCTCGCACGGCTCGTTCGACATGATCGCGCCGACCGCCTACAGCAACTCCGACTGGATCTTCCTCGGCTTCGTCGCCGCCTTCGCCGTGAAGGCACCCATCTTCCCGTTCCACGGCTGGCTGCCGGACGCCTACCGCGAGGCGCCGGCCGAGGTCGCGGGCGTGCTCTCGGGCGTCGTCTCGAAGACGGCCGCCTTCGGGCTCCTGTACGTCGCGATCATCCACTTCCCCCAGCCCACGAACGACTTCCGGACGCCGCTCCTCGTACTGGCCGCGATCGGCCTGATCTACGGATCGCTGCTCGCGTTCCGGGCCCCGGACGTGCGCGGCGTCGTCGCCTACTCGAGCCTGGCGCAGATGGGGCTGATCACGATCGGCCTGTTCGCGACCAACCTCGCCGGCTTCAACGGCGCTGTGCTGCAGATGGTCAACCACGGCCTGATCTCGGCGGCCATGTTCATGCTCGCCGGGCTCCTCGAGTTGCGCACCGGCACCGGCCGCTTCGACCGGCTCGGCGGCATGGCCCGCGGACGGCCGGCGCTCGCGACCGTGCTGATGACGCTCGGCGTGATCGCGCTCGCCGTGCCCGGGTCTGGCGCGTTCGCAGGCGAGTTCCTGATCCTCACCGGAGTCTTCACGAGCGGCTGGGGCTGGTCGGTCGTCGGCGCGATCGCGATCGTGCTCGCCGCGATGTACATGCTGCGGCTGATCTCGGCCGTCCTCCACCGCTCGACGGGGAGCGCGGTCGAGGAGAGCGCCCGCGACCTCCGCCTGGCGGAGCTCGGCTTCCTCGTCCCCCTCGTCGCCTGCCTGATCTTCCTCTCGGCCTGGCCGGCGGCGGTCACCGACCACACCTTCGGCCAGACCTCCCAGACCCCAGGGCTCGCCAAGCTCCGATGACGCTCGCCGCCGCCATCCAAACCCCGAGCATCGACTGGTTCGCCCTCTCGCCGTCGCTGATCATGCTCGGCGCTTCGGCCGCCTGTCTGCTCGCGGCGGTGCTCCTGCCCCGGCGGTCCCGGCACGTGTTCTCGGCCTGGGTGGCGGGCGGCGCCTTCGTCGGCGCGTTCGTGGCGGCGGCGCTCCTCTATGCCAAGTCGCCGCACCCGCAGGAGGTGATCGCGAACGCGATCGTCCGCGACCGGCTCGGCGCCCTGACGGCGATGATCATCCTTGGCACGGGCCTGGCCTCGGTCGGCGTCTCCTGGGGGATGCGGCTCCGCGCGCACCGGGCCGAGTACTACGCGCTCCTGGCCGCGGCCGCCGGCGGCATGGTCTTCCTGGTCACGGCGACGAGCCTGATCACGCTCTTCCTCTCGCTCGAATGGTTCTCGATCTGCCTGTACATCCTCTGCGCGATCGACGGCGAGCTCGAGGTCCGCCTCGAGGCGGGACTGAAGTACCTGGTCGTCGGCGGCTTCGGGTCGGCGTTCCTGCTCTTCGGCTCGGCGCTCGTCTACGGCGCCACCGGCGAGGTCGGCTTCTCCCAGATCGCGCAGGCAACCGCGGCGCAGGGTCTCCAGCACGACGCCCTGCTCGTCTCCGGCCTGGCGATGATCATCGCCGGGCTCGGCTTCAAGGCGTCCGCAGCCCCTTTCCACATGTGGACGCCGGACGTCTACGAGGGCGCGCCGACGCCGCTGACGGGCTTCATGGCCGGTGCGACGAAAGCGGCCGCGCTCGTCCTGACGATGCGCCTGCTGACGACCGCGTTTCCGGAGAAGAGCGAGATGTGGTCGATCGCGATCGCGGTGATCGCGGTCGCGTCGCTCGCGATCGGCAACCTCGGGGCGCTCGTGCAGCGCAACGTGAAGCGGATGCTCGCGTACTCGTCGATCTCACAGGCCGGCTTCATGCTGATCCCGATCGCCGCCGACAACTCGCTCGGCGGACGCGCGCTCCTCTACTACCTGATCCCGTACTGCGCCATGTCGGTCGCGGCGTTCGCGGTCGTGGCCGCGCGCGAGCGAGAGCTCGGTCAGGCCGTCACCTTCGACAACATCGCGGGGCTCGGCTGGGAGCGTCCGTTCCTCGGCGTGTCCCTCTGGATCTGCATGCTCGGCTTCGCAGGACTGCCGCTGACCGGAGGTTTCGTCGGCAAGTTCTATTCCTTCTCGGCTGCGTACGACCGCGGCTGGGTGTGGCTCGTGATCATCGCTCTCGTGGCGACGGCGGTCAGCCTCTACTACTACTTCGGGCTCGTGCGCGCGATCTACATGCGGGCGCCGGCATCGGTCGGGCTCGCGCCGGCCGGCGGCCAGCCTCCACGTGAGCTGACGCTGCAGACCGCCGTCCTCGGCTGCCTCGTCGTGGTGGTCGGGAGCTTCTTCTTCGTGGAGCCGCTGATCAAGCTGTGCAAGATGGCCGCGGCGTCGCTGACCTTCTAGACGGAGGTTGCTGCCTCGGCGCCGTGGCAGTGCTTCCACTTGCGGCCCGAGCCGCAGGTGCAGGGGTCGTTGCGGCCACGCCTCGCATCCTGGGCGGCATAGAGCCTGACGATCTCCGAGGGAGCCCGGTTCTGGGCGAGCAGCGAGCGCATGAAGCGCATCGGCCCGTCGACGTGGTGGAAGAAGTCCTTGAAGCCGGCGCACAGGTAGTTCAGGCCGGGCTCGCCGTCGGGCGTGGAGATGAACCGGTCCTTGGGGCAGCCGCCGTGGCAGGCGAAACGAACGTCACACTCCAAGCAGTAGCGCGGGAGCGTCTCACGCTTGTCGAGACCGAACTGCCGCTGACGCTGTGAAGCGACGAGCTCGAGCATGTGCGTCTCCTTGATGTTCCCGAGCCTGAACTTCGGCTCGACGAAGTGGTCGCACGAGTACAGGTCGCCGGTGTGCTCGAGCGCCAGCGCCAGCCCGCAGGTCTCCGAATGCACGCATAGCCCGGGCGGCTCACCGACCCAGTTTGCGAGCGCGACGTCGAACATCTGCACGTACACCTCGCCCACGTCGCGGCGAACCCACTCCTCGAACACGTCGATCAGGAACCGGCCGTACTGCTCGCCGCTCACCGACCGGCCGGTCACGCGCCCACCTTCCTGCACGTACAGAGGCCGGTCGCGCCAGGACGTCCACGGCACCGACCCGTCGTCCGCGGCCTCGGCGACCCGCTCGATGATCGGGATGAACTGCACGAACCGCGCCCCGCATCCGTCGCGGAGGAAGCGGTACACCTCGCGTCCGTGGTCGGCGTTGGCGGCGTGGATCGTCGTCAGCGCGTTCCACTCCACCCCCGCGTCCCGAAGGTGCGCGAGCCCTTGCATCACCTGGTCGAACGACCCCTTGCCGCCCTTGTTCACGCGGTAGGCGTCGTGCAGATCGCGCGGGCCGTCGATCGAGATCCCGACGAGCACGTCGTGCTCCTTGAAGAACGCCGCCCATTCCTCGTCGAGCAGCGTCCCATTTGTCTGGATCGTGTACACCGCCCGCTGCCCCGGCTGCAGATAGCGCTCGGCGAGCCCGGTCGACCGGCGGAAGAACTCCACCCCCATCAGCGTCGGCTCCCCGCCCTGCCAGGCGATCGTCACCTCCGGCACCCGCGCGTGCGCCTCGATCAGCTGCCGGATGTACGTCTCCAGCAGTTCGTCGGCCATCCGGAACCGCGAGCCGGAATACAGCATCTCCTTCGAAAGGAAGAAGCAGTAGGAGCAGTCGAGGTTGCAAACGGCCCCGGTCGGCTTGGCCAGCAGGTGAAAGGCGGGCGGAGCGACTACGAGCGCCCCTGGCTCGAGTGCAGATCGACTCACGGTCCAAGACCGATCCTACGAGTGCGGCCGAGCGGAGCGTCACCCCTTCAGGACGACGCGCGCGCCTCGGCGAGTGTTCCTCGTCGCCACCGGCCGGAGCTTTCCGGGACCCGGGCGCGGGCCTAGACTCCTGCCGTGGCCGACTGGGTGACGATCTCGGCGCTCGCGACCGCCGGCGGCACGCTGGTGCTCGCGGCGGCGACGTTCAGCTCCGTCAAGTCCGCGAATCGCGCTGCGCGTGTGGCGGAGCGCTCGCTGCTTGCCAACCTGCGGCCGCTGCTGCTCCCGTCCAAGCTCGACGACCCTCCCCAGAAGGTCGGCTTCGCGGACGACAAGTGGCTGATGATCCCCGGAGGGCAGGGGGCCGCGGACGTCTCGCCGGAGGCGATCTACCTGGGGATGGCTCTACGCAACGTCGGGACCGGGATCGCCGTGCTTCACGGCTGGCGTCTCTATCCCGAGCGGCGGCTGGGCTCCGACCAGGCACCGTCCGCGCTCGACGACTTCACGCGGCTCACGCGAGATCTCTACGTGCCGGTCGGCGACGTGGGCTTCTGGCAGGGGGCGATGCGCGATCCGGCGGCTCCTGAATTCGCCGAGGCGGCAGCGGCCCTCACTGCCCGCCGGCCCGTGATGATCGACCTCCTGTACGGCGACAACGAGGGGGGCCAGCGCGTGATCAGCCGGTACAGCATGGTGCCCCACGGCGACGGGACCTGGATCGTCGCCGCCGGGCGACACTGGAACGTCGATCGAGACGACCCCCGCTGACCAGCCGACCGGCCGCGCCTGCCCGGCCGTAACGGCCAATCCGAGACGAGGTTCTGCGGGACGACGGAAGACTAGGCGGCGCGGGAGACCGGCGTGTCCGCCAGGTCGGGCACCTCGGTGGCGAGGTCGGGTCGGACGTCGACGTCGCCGAGCAGCTCGAGTCCGACGCACGCGAGCAGTCCGAGGCCCAGCAGCGGCACGTGTGCCGCCCCGGCCGCGACCAGGAAGGCGAGCCCCGCGGCCGCCATGACGACGGGGAAGCGGTCGGTCCGTCCCTCCGCCGCCGAGCCGACGGTCTCGAGCAGCCGCACCGCACCGGCAACGATCGCCGCGAGCAGTACGAGCGAGGCGAGACCGCTTGCCCCGCCGAGAGCCGCGATCACCGCCACGACCGTCAGCCCGGGAGCTGCGAGTCGGCGTGCCACGACTCTCAGCTTCGCCGAGTGGCCGGACGTTCCTGCGTAGATAGGCTCCCGCCATGGCAAACGGAACCCTCACCTGGCTCGGGCACGCGAGCTTCCGGCTCGACTCCCCGGGCGGCAAGCGCATCTACGTCGACCCCTGGCTCGACGGCAATCCCAAGTGCCCCGAAGCCGAGTTGCAGCCCGAGCGGTGTGACATCGTCGCCGTCACGCACGGCCACGGCGATCACACGGGCGCCGCAGTCACGCTCGGGCAATCGTTCGGGCCGAGGCTGGTCTGCATGAACGAGCTCGGGCTACATGCTCGAGCAGAGCGGCTTCCCGAACGGGTCGAGCGGCGGCATGAACAAGGGCGGCACCGTGGACGTCGACGGTGTCCGGTTCACGATGACGCACGCATTCCACTCGAGCTCGTTCGACGGCAACTACGCAGGTGAGCCGGCCGGGCTCGTGATCACGCTCGAGGACGGCCTGACCGTCTACTTCGCCGGCGACACGTGCGTCTTCGGCGACATGCAGCTGATCGGCCGCATCTACGGGCCGTCGGTGGCGGTGCTGCCGATCGGCGACCACTACACGATGGGCCCGCGCGAGGCCGCGGTCGCGCTCGAGCTCCTCGGCGTCGAGCGCTGCGTGCCGTGCCACTGGGGCACGTTCCCGCTGCTGACAGGGACGCCCGCGACGTTGCGCGAGCACGCGCCCGCCGGCGTCGAGATCGTGGACGTGGAGCCCGGAGGAACTGTCCAGCTGTGAAAGCGTCCCCCCACCTTCCGGCTCGCGGTCGCCGGACGGCTGCAACGCGGCGCCTCGGCGCGTCCTCAGTCGCGCGCGTAGCCTCCGGCTACGCGCGCTCCCTGCATCCTTCCGATGCTTGCGTTTCGCAACCGGCGAGGCGCGATCCGAAAGGCGGGTGAACGTGAGAGAGCGCTGGCTCGGCGCCACCGGCCGCAAGGTGCCGGAGATCGCGATCGAGGGCGAGCTCGACCTCCCAGCCGACGCGCTCGTGCTGGACACGGTCGACGTGGACACCCTGAAGCGCGCGCACGGCGAGGGCAGGCCGGTCGTCGTGCGGGCGAGCACGCCAGAGGACGTGAAGGAGGCGCTTGCCCGCGCCGAGGTCGCCTGCGTACTCGTCCCGCCGTCGGCGCGAGCGCTCCTCGACCTCGACCTCCGGGAGCTGACGTATGGCTGAGGCGATCGTCGCCACGTATTCGATCGTTGCCTGCGACCTCGACGCGAGCCAGTGGGGCGTCGCCGTCCAGTCGAAGTTCCTCGCGGTCGGGTCAGTCGTCCCGTCGGCCGAGCCGCTCGTAGGCGCGATCGCGACGCAAGCGTTCGCGAACCCACGCTACGGGCCGGACGGGCTCGCGCTTCTGCGCGAGGGACTGTCCGCAGAGGAGGTCGTGGAGAGACTCACAACGGCCGACGAGGGCCGCGGGCAACGACAGCTCGGCGTGGTCGACGGCCAGGGCCGCAGCGCAACGTACACCGGCGCCGAGTGCTTCGATTGGGCCGGTGGACGAGCCGGCAAGGGCTACGCCGCCCAGGGCAACATCCTGGTCTCGCAGGCGACGGTCGAGGGGCTCGCCGACACGTTCGAGCGGTCGGGCGGACGGCCGCTCGTGCTCCGCCTGCTCGACTGCCTCGACGCTGCGCAGGCCGCAGGCGGCGACAGCCGCGGCCAGCAGTCGGCGAGCGTGCTCGTCGTCGAGAAGGACGGCGGCTATTCGGGTCTGTCGGACCTCCTCGTCGACCTCCGCGTCGACGACCACGAGCGGCCGCTCGAGGAGCTACGGCGCATCTACCGGCTCCACAACGAGCTGTTCGGCTCCACGCCCGCGGACGAGTGGGTCGAGATCGACGCCGAGCTGGCCGACGAGCTGACCGAGCGGCTCCAGCGGCTCGGGTACGAGGGAGATCTCGCCGAGGCGCTTCCGCGCTGGGCGGGGAGCGCAAACTTCGAGGAGCGCGTCGACGGCGCCGAGCGGATCGACCCGGTCGTGCTGGCGGCGCTGCGCAGGGCATGAGCTACGAGGTCGCTCATTTCGACGACCTCGACCGGATCCCTGTCGCGCACGGTCTCGAATGGCGGCCGATCCGGCGGCGTCTCGGGATCCGCGCGTTCGGCACCAACGCGTACACGGCAGAGAAGCCGGGCGACTGGGTCGTCGAGGAGCACACCGAGACGCAACTCGGACACGAGGAGCTCTACGTCGTCGTGCGCGGCCGGGCGCGGTTCACCCTCGACGGGGAGGAGATCGACGCGCCCGCGGGCACGCTCGTTTTCCTCTCCGACCCGGCCGTCAAGCGCGTCGCGATCGCCGAGGAGAAAGGCACCACGGTGCTCGCGATCGGAGGCAAGCCGGGCGAGGCGTTCACGCCCTCGGCGTGGGAGTGGTACTTCCAGGCGTACACCCAGCCGCCCGCCGAGGGCATCGCGACCATGGAGGCCGGGATCGAGGAGGACGGCGAGCGGGCGCCGCTCTACTATCACCTCGCCTGCCTCGAAGCGCGCGACGGCCGGCTCGACGATGCGCGCGCCCATCTGGCGCGTGCCGTGGAGCTCGATCCCAAGGTGGCGGAGATGGCCGCGACCGACGACGACCTGAAGGAGGTCCTGTGAGCGGCTACGCCGTGACCAGCATCGACGAGATCCCGAAGCGCGACAACTGGATCCCGATCCGCTACCGGCTCGGCATCGGCGCGTTCGGCGTCAACGCCTACCGCGGCGACGAGGCCGGGGCGCGCGTGATCAGCGACCACACCGAGCTGATGGCCAAGCACGAGGAGCTGTACGTCGTGGTCGAGGGCCATGCGACGTTCACCGTCGCCGGCGAGGAGGTGGACGCGCCTGCAGGCACCCTCGTCTTCGTCTCCGACCCGGCCACGCGCCGCAGCGCCGTGGCCAAGGAGGCGGGCACGACCGTGCTCGTCGTAGGCGCCCAGCCGGGCGAGCCGTTTCACATCGCCCCGTGGGAGGAGTCGTGGGAGGAGAACCAGGCGGCAATGGCGCTCTACCGCGAGCAGCGCTACGCCGAGGCCGCCGACCTCCTGCGAGAGGCGGTCCAGCGCTACCCGGACTCGGCGGGCCTCCACTACAACCTCGCCTGCTTCGACAGCATGGCCGGGGCCGGAGCCGAGCCGGTTGCCGAGCACCTCGGCCGCTCGATCGAGCTCTACCCGGGATTCCGAGAGATGGCCCGGGAGGACTCCGACTTCGAGCCGGTCAAGGACGACCCGGCGATCCAGGCCCTGCTCGAGAAGGAGGCGGCATGACCTACCAGATCGCGCAACTCGACGAGATCGAGGTCGTGAGCGACGGCCGCTGCCCCTGGCGGCCGGTTCGCCACCAGCTCGGCATCACGGCCTTCGGCGTCAACGCCTGGACGGCGGTGAACGCCGGCGACCGGATCGTCAACGAGCACGACGAGGAGGACGAGGACGAAGAGCTCTACGTCGTTCTCGAGGGACATGCCAGATTCGAGATCGACGGCGAGACAGTGGACGCACCGGCCGGCTCGCTCGTCTTCGTCCCGCCGGGCGTCAAGCGCACCGCGTTCGCCGAGGAGGCGCAGACGACGATCCTGGCAATCGGCGCGACGCCGGGAAAGGCGTACGAGCCGTCGGGCTGGGAGCTCTGGATGCCGATCAACGCCCTGTACCAGAGCGGCAACTTCGCGGAGGCCGCCGACCGGGGTCGCGAAGTCGTCGAAGCGAACCCGCAGTACGGCGCCCCGGTCTACAACCTGGCCTGCTGCGAGAGCCTCGCGGGACGGACCGACGACGCGATCGAGCACCTGCGCACCGCGATCGCCATGTCCGACCGCATGCGGGAGTACGCGCGCGGCGACTCGGACTTCGACCCGATCCGCGGCGACCCGCGCTTCGCCGAGCTCGTCGGGCCCTAGAACGACGGCGGGGCGGTGAGTTCCGGCTCACCGCCCCGTGGGGGTCGTCGTCGAGCTTGGGGTCGTTACTGGCTCTTCAGCGGATCGACGTAGAAGTCGTCGATCTGCCAGTTCCCGGTGGTCGGTGCAAACGTGAAGCTGACGCTGGTCTGTCCCTGCCCGCCGACGACCGGAGCGATCCCGTTCAGGAACAGAACCTGTGGGCTGAGGGCCCAGCCCGCGCCGGCCGAGAAGGAACCAAGCTGTGCAGTGCGAGACGCTCCGTACTTGTTCGTGTAGTTCATCGAGACCGTCATCTTTCCCCACGACGATCCCGTGTTCCTCAGGAAGAAGCGGAGGTTTGGCGTGTGGATGGTGACGCAGATCTGCGCGGACGTCGCCGAGGAGCTCGAGCCGATCGCGAGCGAGTGGCTGTCCCCGGACGAGTTGACGTGGTAGCTCTCGTTCCCGCTGACAACGTTGGTGCTACCCGACGTCGACCAGCCCTGGAGCGCCTGCGCGCCCTCGAACGAGCCGCCGGGCGCCACGAAATAGGAGCCGTGGTCATGCCACGGAAGGAACGGCTGCGACGTGGCACTCGGGGGAGTGCACGTCGGGGAGGATGCCTGCCTCTGGGTTCCGGCTACACCGACGCCCGCCTCGATTGCGCCAACAAGCGCCATGATGGCGAGAGCCGCAGCGAACTTGCCGGTACGAGGCGATCCTCGGTAAAGCGTGCGGAGAACCCGATTTCTGTCCATGAAGCTTACTCTGGGGCGGATTTGGGCTCATTGCACTCCCTGAGAGGGGTGAACGTCGTCCCTCGAAAGAGTTGCTCCCGGGGGCTCGCTTGTCGGCCACGGCTCGACCGGCAGGCCTGTGATGCACCCGCCGGATCGTCCCTACGAGAGGAAGTGTTCCGGCAGGTGGTGCTTGATCGGATCGACGTAGACGTCGTCGATCTGCCACTTGCCGGCAGTGACTACGGGAGCGAAAAACGTGAACGTCACCCGCGTGTCGCCGTAGTGGTTCAGGAGGGAGGTGATGTTCGCCAGGAAGAGCACCGGCGGGCTCGGCGCCCACGAAGACGTCCCGGTCAGCGACGCGAACGCCAACCGCTGAGAGTCTCGAAGGAGCCGACAGGGCCGAAAAAGTATGAGCCCGTGTCGGCCGACCGTTTGCAGGGTTGGGTGAACACCGATCCTCTCCCCGATTCGCCTCACGCGCTTCTACAGTCCGGCACGCAAGCGACCGATATCGGACACGTGCAGTCCGAAACGTCTGCGTGGACCTCCTCCGTCCGGAGGATCGTGAGGCTCGGCGCCGTCCAGGCGCGACTCTTCCGCGCGGACCCGGACGCGGCCGAGGGACGCTGGATCGCCGAGACGCGGGAGCGGCGGCCCCACAATCTCGCCGCACGCGATCTGCAGTTCTCCCTCGTCGCGGCGCTCGCCTTCCTCGTCTTCGCGGCGCTCGCCGCGACCCTGATCCCCTCGACCGTCTCGGCCTCGCCGCTCGTCGTCGTGACGATCGTCGCCGCGTATGCGCTTGCGGCCACGGTCGAATTCGAGGTCGGAGCCGGCTCGGCCGTCCCGACGCAGTTGATCCTCGTGCCGATGCTGTTCGCCGTTCCGCTCGGTCTCGTCCCTCTCTGCGTCGTGGCAGGGCTCCTCCTCGCCGACGTGCCCCGTTACTTGAAGCGCGAAGCGCATCCCGAACGGGCCGTCCCCCTCGTGATGAGCGCGTGGTATGCGGCCGGGCCTGTGATCGTCCTGGCGGCGTTCGGGGAGACGACGCCGCGGCTCGCCGCCTGGCCGATCTACGTCCTGGCGCTCCTCTGCCAGTTCGCCTTCGACTTCGTCGTCTCGACGTCGCGGCCCTGGTACGCGTTCGGCACGCCGCCGACCTCCCAGCTCGGGCAGATGCTCTCTGCCTGGGCGGTGGATGCCGCACTGGCTCCGATCGGCCTCTACGTGGCGATCATCGGAGTCGGGCACCCGTACGCGTACCTGGCCTGCGTGCCGCTGATCCTGCTGATCGCCGTCTTCGGGCAGGAACGGCGGATCCGCATCGACAACGCCCTCGAGCTCGGACACGCGTATCGCGGGACAGCCCTGCTCCTCGGAGACATGATCGAGGCCGACGACCATGGCACGGGCGCACACAGCCGCGACGTCGTCTCGCTCGTCATCGGCGTCGCCGAGCAGATGGGCCTGACGGGTCGCGAGCGGCGAAACGCCGAGTTCTGCGCACTCCTCCACGACGTGGGCAAGGTCCGCGTCCCGAAGGAGATCATCAACAAGCCTGGCCCGCTCACCGACCTCGAGTGGCTCGTCGTCAAGCAGCACACGGTCTGGGGCGAGGAGATGCTCAAGGCCGTCGGCGGCATCCTCGGCGAGGTGGGCTCGATCGTCCGCTCCTGCCACGAGCGCTACGACGGCACGGGCTATCCGGACGGCCTGCGCGGTGACGAGATCCCCCTGATCGCGCGCATCGTCTTCGCCTGCGACACGTTCAGCGCCATGACGACCGACCGCTCTTACCGCAAGGCACGGCCGACCGCCGAGGCCCTCGCCGAGCTGCGGCGCAGGGCCGAAACGCAGCTCGACCCGCAGGTCGTCGAGACGCTGGCCGCCATCATCGAGGAGCGAAAGCGGCGGGCCGTTCCGTTGCGATCCGTCCCCGACGTACAGCCGCAGCTACCCGCCGCCGGCGCCGCAGTGAGCTAACCAGGCTTCGCGGGGCCGAGCTAGCTGTCTCCGGGCAGCCGCTTCCCGGCAGCCCGCCGGCGGAACGCGGGTACCGGGTCGCCGAGAGGCGGTGCGACGACGAGGACGGCGCCGTGGCTGTCCGTTTCCGTCAGCGCGTCGACGAGGAGCTGCAACCCGGCCGCGAGGGCAAACGCCTTGTGGGCCTGCTCGCCGCCGAAGGGGACGAGCTCCTCCGGCGCTGCCAGGCCCGCCAGCACGTCGCCGTAGGTGACCTTCCCCATGGCCACGTCCGACACGAGCGGGTGACCATCCGAGCTCGGGATCCCGATCGCAAGCGGTGTCGTGCCGACGAGCGGCTCCCCGCCCTCGGGGTGCGCGAGCCTCGCAGGCGACGTGGCGGTGAGCGTGGCGCACAGCCCACCTTCCGCCAGTTTGCGGACCCAGTAGCCGAGCGCACCGGTCGGGAAGCACGCCTCGGCGACCACGACCCTCGCCCGCCCGGGCTGGTCGGCGAGCTGCGCGTCGCAGATCGCGGCCAGCGTCAGGTAGCCGAGCGCGCCGCGGCCGTGCCAGCGCTCGAATCCCGGATCCGCGACGAGGCGCTCCGGTGCCGCCGACGGGTCGAGGTCGGGCAGCGTCGCGAGCCATTCGACCCGCGAGTAGCCGTGGCCGCGCTTGCCGCGCCGCTCGCAGTCGAGGAAATGGTCGGCGAGCGTCTGCGCGTCGGCGTCCGAGAAGCCGAGCTCCCGGATCCGGGGCAGGACCTCGTCGGCGTTCAGGAAAGGACCGGAAGCGGCTTGAAGGTCTGCCTCGTCGCCTCGATCGCCTCGGCCACCGCCACGATCGCGCGCGCGGCGTCTGCGTCGGGGTCTGACCAGACGAGCGGCTCGCCGCGATCCCCCGCTTCGCGCAGGAGTGGGTCGAGCGGAACCGTGCCCAGCAACGGAGCTCCGATCGCCGCTGCCAGATTCGCGCCTCCGCCCTCGCCGAACACGTCCGAGGTCATGTTCTCGACGACGCCGATCACACGCATATCGGTCTTCTGCGCCATCAGCGCCGCGCGGGCCGCCACCTCCTGCGCCAGCGGCTGCGGCGTGGTCACGATCACCGCCTCGGCGCGCGGGAGCAGCTGCCCGAGCGAGATCGAGACGTCGCCCGTGCCGGGAGGCATGTCGACGAGAAGGACGTCGAGCTCGCCCCAGTGGACGTCCGTGAGGAATTGCTCGAGGGCGCGGTGCAGCATCGGGCCGCGCCACATGACGGGCGAGTTCTGGTCGAGGAAGAAGCCGATCGACATCAGCTTCACGTCCCGCGCGACTGGAGGCACGATCATCTGGTCGACGACCACCGGCCGCTGCGACACGCCGAGCAGGTGCGGCACCGAGTGGCCGTAGATGTCCGCGTCGAGGACGCCGACTCGCCGGCCGGCCGAGGACAGCGCCGCCGCCAGGTTGACCGTCAGGGACGACTTGCCGACGCCGCCCTTGCCGCTCGCGATCGCGAGGACGCGCGTCGAGCGGTCGACGGCGATCCCCTTCGAGCGCTCGGCGACGCCGCCGCGGAGCTTCGTCGTCAGTGCTGCCTTCTCCTCGGGCGACATGACGTCGAACGCCACGGCCGTCCGCTCGACACCCGGCACGGCGCCGACGTGCTGCGCGACCTGATCCTGGAAGCTCGCCCTGAGCGGGCAGCCTGCGACCGTGAGCGCGATCGTCACCGTCACGTCGCCGCCATCGATCCCGATCTCTCGCACCATGTCGAGGTCCGTCACCGGCCGCCGCAGCTCGGGGTCGATCACCTGCTCGAGCGCCTTCCAGATCTCGTCGCGCAACGGCTCCATCAAAGTGAGCGTACCTGCGTCGACCCGCGCGGCGACCGGCGGAGCGCAGCTTGCTTTCCCCACCCAGGGTGGGGAGAAGACCTCTCCTCGCGGCGGCCGACGCCGCCACTTCAGAGGACGTTGCCACGGGTGAAACAGGCCCGCGGCAACTCTCCCGCCACCCGCGGTCAGCGTAACGCCGAAGTGCGCACCAGAACGCGCCTGAAATGCAACAAAAGTGTGACTTCTCGTCCACAGTGCTTTGATTGCGCCGTGACCTGGCCGGGGCTCATCTGGCGGAACCTGATGCGCCGCAGAGCGCGGACGGGGCTCACCGCAGCGGGCGTCGCGATCGGCGTCGCGCTGATCGTGGCGTTGCTGTCGATCGCGGCCGGGGTACGCCGGACCGCGGCCGATCTCATCCACGTCGGCCGCTCCGACTTCGGCGTGTTCCAGTCGGGGGCATCCGACCTGACGAAGTCGCTCCTGCCCGAGTCGCTCGACGGGAAGCTCCGCGCGACGCCCGGGATCACTGGCGTGTCGGCGATCTTCCTCCGCATCAGCCGTGTCGAGAACCGCGACGCGTTCCTCGTCTTCGGGATGCAGCCCGGCGAGTTCGCGAGCCGCCGCTTCGTCATCGTCGCGGGGCGACGCGCCAGGGGAGACGAGGCACTCCTCGGCGACCGTGCCGCGAAGTCGCTGCACCTCGAGCCCGGCGACCTCTTGCACGTCGAGAAGAAGACCTACCCGATCGCCGGTCTCTACCACTCGGGCAACCACTTCGAGGACATCGGCGCGGCGCTCCCGCTGGCCACCGTGCAGAAGCTGGCGCAGCGGCCGGGTGAGGTGACGACGTTCGGGGTCACGATCGCGCTCGGCCGCCGTCCGGGCGATATCGCCAGGCAGGTCGAGCACCGCTTCCCGGGCGTCACCGCGGTCACCGAGCCGGGGCAGGTCGTCAAGGTCGACACGTCGAGCCGGCTGATCATCAACGCCGGCTGGATCTTCTCGCTGCTTGCGCTGATCGTCGGCGGGATCGGCGTCACGAACACGATGGCCATGTCCGTCTTCGAGCGTGTCCACGAGATCGGGATCATGCGGGCGGTCGGGTGGCCGGGACGCCGGATCGCGGCGCTGATCCTGAGCGAGGCGATCGGGATCGGCCTCATCGCCCTGGCAGTCGGCCTCGCCGCCGGCTACGGCGCCGCCGAGCTGTTCGTGCGCCGCGGCAACCTGTCGCAACTCGCAACACCCGACTTCACGGCCGGCGTCTTCCTCTGGGGGCTCGCGTTCGCGCTCGGCGTGGCGGTGATCGGCGCGCTCTACCCGGCCTGGCGAGCCGTCCGGCTCACGCCGATCGCGGCGCTGCGGCGGGAGTAGCCTCGCCGGCGAGGACACGGCCGTCGCGGATCCGGAGCGTCCGGTCGGCGAGCCCGGCGACGTCGGCGTCGTTCGTGACCAGCAGGATCGTCATGCCGCGCCGCGACCGGAGCGAGAGCAGGAGCTCGATGATCTGCGCGCCGGTTGCCGAGTCGAGAGCACCGGTCGGCTCGTCGGCGAGCAGGAGCGGCGGCCCGTTGGCGAGCGCCCGCGCGATCGCAACCCGCTGACGCTCCCCACCCGAGAGCGTGCTCGGGGACGCCTTGGCACGGTGGGCGATCGCGCAGTCCTCGAGCAGCTCCCTCGCCCGCGCCTCGCGCTCCTCGCGGCCGATCCCGCGGCCCATCATCGGCAGCTGGACGTTCTCGTGCGCGTTCAGCGTCGGAATCAGGTGGTGGAACTGGAATACGAATCCGACCGTCGCGGCGCGGTACTCGGACGGATCGGCGAGCTCCTCGAGCCGCTCGCCGCCGACGACGATCGAACCCGCGTCCGGGCGGTCGAGCGCGCCGATCAGGTTCAGGAGCGTGCTCTTGCCGCCGCCGGAGGGCCCGGTCAGCGAGACGACGTCGCCCGGGTCGAGCCGGAACGAGACGTCCTCGAGCGCGCGGATCCGCCCCTCCTCGAACGACTTCGAGACGTGGTCGACGACGACCTCGACCCCACCGGGCCGGGCGGTCACGACCTGGGCGTCACGGAATAGGTGAGCACCTTCCGACCCTTCGCGGTGACGATCACCGTCTGGAACCTGAGCGTGACGCCGACCGCAGAGCTCGCCGGCCACAGCACCGAGTCGCAGAAGTTGCCGAAGAAGCCGTAGTTCTTCACGAACGGGTTGCGACCCGGGCCGTCGAACTCGACCAGATGGGCGGTGCCGAGCGGGTCGACGATCTGCGAGGTGATGCGCGCGGCGATCGGATGCCCGGTCGGGTCGGTCACGCGCACGCTGTACTTCCAGGTCGTCAGCACCTTCGGCGTGTGTGTCGCCGCAGTCAGCGTCGCCTTGAAAGCCGGCGCGCGCCTCGCGCCGGACGACGTGCCCGCGACGAGCAGCGCCAGAAGGGCGAGGGCCGCGATGAATGTCAGTCGTCTCATGGGCGCATGCTACGCCCGGCCCCTTGTGCTGACTAGGCCAGCGCGGCGGCGACCTGCTCGTAGTGCTCGCGGCTCCGCGCCGCGACGATCCTCGAGCGGCCGACGAGGTCGAGCGGAGCGGCGTCGAGCGTCCCGCCGTCGATCAGGTCGACGTAGCCGCCGCACTCGCGGACGAGCAGTTGCGCTGCCGCGATGTCCACCGAGCGCGCCGCGCGGAGTGAGCAGACGGCGTCGACCCGGCCGGCGGCGAGATGGCACAGCGACAGGGCCAGCGAGCCCATCACGCGGACCCGATATGCGACCGGTGCGAGCCCCGGCGCGTGGCGCGCGACGAGCTCGGTCTTCGTCGCCTCCATCGACAGGAGCTCGAGGCGCTCGCGCGGAGAGGTGGCGACCACCGGCTCGCCGTTCAGCGACGCGCCGTCGCCGCGCGACCCGACCCACTCCTCCCGTGAGCCAAAGTCGTAGACGTAGCCGAAGTGGACGTTCCCCATCGTCGGCCCGTCGGCGACCGCGATCGAGAGCGAGAAGAAGGGAATATCTCGCTTGGCGTTGATGGAGCCGTCGATCGGGTCGACGGCGACGTACGTGCTGCTGCTGCCGCGCGCCGCCCGGATCCCGAGCTCCTCCGAGACGAGCGTGAAGTCGAGTCCCGCCGCGTCCAGCCGCGCCACGACGACCTGCTCTGCCGCCGCGTCGATGGCCGAAGTCTCGTCGCCGCCCTCGCCCTGACCAACGGCGCGCTCCCGCTCGGCGGGGCTCATCTCCCGGAGAACGGCCTGCACGTCCTCGGCCGCGCTCCGGCAGATCCCGTACCAGTCGGTCACAGTGAAAGGAAGAGCAGGCCTGAGGGGAGCTTGGGATAGAAGTAGGTGCTCTTCTGCGGCATCGTCTCGCCGCGCCGGGCCGTCTCTCGCACCTGCTCGATCGTCGGCGCCCGCAGCAGGAGCGCCGCACCCGCCTCGCCCGCGTCGACGAGCTCGACCGCCTCCTCGGCACGGGGCGTGTACCGAACCGTCCCGGCGATCAGCGGCTCGACCGCAGCCGCATCGAGCCGCGATCCGTTCGCGCCGACCACGTAGGTCCGGCCGTCCCTGTAGAGCACCGGCCCCTCTCCGGCGCGGAGAAGGTCGAGCGGCTCTTCGTTCGACGCCTGGGCGCCGGACACGTCGACGTCGTCGACGAGCCGATGCGTCGGGAAGATCGTCAGGCCGTGCTGCGCGGTCGGCACGACGACGGCGAGCAGCCAGGCGCTCTCCTCCTCGCCGTCCTCCTCGTGGAACGCGAGCGCCGTCTCGTAGCGATGGTGCCCGTCGGCGATCAGGAGCTGCGCGTCGGCGAGCGCGGGCGGTGCCTCGCCCTCGAGCCGCCAGAGCCGGTTCCGGACGCCCTCCAGCTCGACGTCGAGGAGCGGCTCGCCGCCGGGGCCCTCGAGCGCGCCGTCGTAGAGGAAGAAGAGCGGCTCCACGTGGGCGCGGAGCGCCCTGAGCAGGCGCAGGCGGCCCTCCTTGGGCCCTGCGTGGGTGCGCTCGTGCGGAAGCACCACCCCGGCCGAATACGGCTCGATCCGCAGCGCGCAGACGAGCCCGCCGCGCGTCCTCGCGACGCCGTCCGGTCCGACGAAGTCCTGCTCGAGCCACCAGCACGCCGCGTCGTCGTCGAGGGCGAGAACACCCTCGGCGAGCCACTCGCGCCACAGGGCCGCCGCCCGCTGCTCGTCCTCCGGCAGCGTCAGGTGGACGACGTTGTAGGGGCTCTCCGCCAGGTAGCGGGCGCGCTCCTCCGGCCCGAGCACGTCGTAGGGGGGCGCGATCAGCCGCTCGAGCGGGCCCGCCGCCCCCTCGTCGTAGCGCACGGCGCGAAAGGCTTTGACCCGGGCCACGCGAGAGACGCTACCAGCCGCCTTCGGACCTAGAATCCCGCTCTGTGAGCGCAATCGCAGAGCTTGCCGAGGATCGCGTGGTCGAGGGCGTCTACGCCGTCGCGCGAAAACGGCGACTGCGCGCGCGCTCGGGCTCCGACTACCTCGCGCTCGAGCTCGTCGACCCGACCGGCCGTATCGAGGGCCGTATCTGGCACGACGTGGAACTGCTCGACTCCCGCTTTGCAGAAGGCGACGCCGTCCGGGTGCTCGGCCGCGTCGAGCGCTTCCGGAACGCGCTCCAGCTCGACGTCCGCTCGATCGAGCAGGCAGACACAGATCCCGCCTCGCTCGCCCCCGCGATGCGTCGCGATGCCGACGAGCTGGACGGTTTTCTCGACTTCCTGGCCGCCGAGATCGCCCACCCGGGCCTCCGGGCAACGGTCGCTGCGGTTCTCGACGCGGAGACACGGAAACGCCTGCGCGGGCTGCCGGCCACCCCCGACGGCCACCATCTCTACGCGGGCGGCCTGCTCGAGCACACGGTCGGCGTGACGACGATCTGCCGCGAGCTCACGCAGCTCCATCCACGCCTGCGCGCCGACCTCCTGCTGGCCGCGGCGCTCGTGCACGACGTGGGACGCACGCTCGAGCTGCGGGCCGGGCCGACCTTCCAGCCGACCCCCGAGGGCCGCCTGCTCGGACACGTCCACCTCGGCCTGCGGCTGATCGAGGCGCGAGCGGCACCGCTCGAGGCCGAGGTTCGCGCCGAGCTCCTGCACGCCGTCGCCTCGCACCACGACGCCCGAGCCGCCCGCACGGCCGAGGCGGCCTGCCTGTACCACGCGAACCAGCTCGACGCCGTCGCCGCGACGCGCCCGGTCGAGACGGCGAGCGACCGGTAGGCGTGCTCGCAACCCCGCTCGCCCTCGGGGCCAGTGCGTCCTGGGGCGTCGGCGACTTCCTCGGCGGCGTCAAGAGCCGAACGCTCCACCCGCTCGCGATCATGGCCGTGTCGCAGCCGGTCGGGCTCGTGCTCCTGGGGGTGATCCTCGCGGCGCGCGCGACAGGCCCGCCCGGGCCGGAGGTCGCGTGGTCGGTACCTGCAGCCGTCGTCGGCACGATCGGCCTCGCCGCCTTCTACCGCGGCATGGCGAGCGGCGCGATCAGCATCGTGGCGCCGATCGCCGGAGCAGGCGCCGCCATCCCGGTCCTCGTGGGCGTGGTTCGGGGTGACAGGCCGAGCCTCTTGCAGGGGGTCGGGTTCGCAACCGCGATCGTCGGCGTCGTCCTCTCGTCGTGGGAGCGGCAGCCCGGCCGGGCGCGCTGGGCCGCCGGCGCCGGATTCGGCCTCGTCAGCATGTTCGCGTTCGGCTTCTACTTCGTCTTCCTGCACCAGGCGAGCGGAGACGACTTCCTCTGGCCGGCCTTCCTCTTCCGCATCGTCTCGACGTCGCTCGTGTGGGTCGCGCTGCTCATCCTTCGGCCGGGAGTGAAAGGCGTCGGCGGCGCCCTGCTCATGCTCGCCCTGATCGGCGTCCTCGACACGGGCGGGAATACGCTCTACGCGGCCGCGTCGTCGTACGGTTCGCTGAGCGTCACCGCCGTGCTCGCCTCGCTCTACCCGGTGGTCACGGTGCTGCTCGCCCGCTACCGCCTCCGAGAGCGCGTGCACCGCCTGCAGGAGGTCGGCATCGCGCTGACGATCGCAGGCATCGTCCTCGTCTCCACGGGATAGGCTCGGGGCCGTGTGGGAGGGACTGGCAGCCCGGCTCGAAGGCGAGCTCGTCGTGCTGGAGCCGCTTTGCCCCGAACACGAGGAGGGCCTGTACGAGGCCGCCCTGGACATGGACTGGACGTGGATGTTCGTCGACGCCGCGCGCAGCCGACAGGCGTTCCACGCGTACTTCGAGGCGGCACTCGAAGCGATGCAGAACGGCGTCGAGGTGCCGTTCGCGACGCTCGACGCCGCGACGGGCGCGCCGATCGGCAGCACGCGCTTCCTCACGCTCCGCCCCGAGCACCACGGGCTCGAGATCGGCTGGACCTGGCTCGCTCGGGCGCGCTGGTCGAGCGGCGCGAACGTCGAGGCGAAGCTGCTCCAGCTCGAGCACGCGTTCGAGCGGGAGGGTTGCATGCGCGTCGAGTTCAAGACCGACGCGAAGAACGAGCGCTCCCGGCGGGCGCTCGCCGCGCTGCCGGCGCAGTTCGAGGGCGTCTTCCGCAAGCACATGCTCGTCGGGGACGACCGCGACCGGCTGCGTGACTCGGCGTACTACTCGATCGTCGACGACGAGTGGCCGATCGTGAGGGCCAACCTGCTGCGTAGGCTCGGACGGTGAAGGAGGTCAGCGAGGGGATCTTCCAGCTCGAGGCGACGGGGCGCATGGTCAACGTCTTCCTCGTGCAGGCGGAGGTGCCGGTCCTCGTGGACGCCGGAACCGAACGGCAGGGAGCCGCGGTCGCCGACGAGTTGCGCGCCGAGGGAGCGCTACCGGAGCTCGTGCTGCTCACGCACGCCGACTTCGACCACTCGGGCGGAGCCACGGCCGTGAGACGCGCGACGGGCGCGATCGTCTGCGCACCTGCTGCCGAGCAGCCGCTCCTGACAGGTGCGCAGCGCCGGCGGTTGCTCGTCCGGGTGCTCATCCGCGGCGTCAACCGCGGCCGGGCTCCACGGAGACCCGCGATCGACCGCTGGATCGCCGACGGCGAGATCGTCGCCGGCCTGGAGGCGGTCGCGACACCGGGTCACACGCCGGGACACACGGCCTACCGGCTCGGCACGAGCCTGTTCGCCGGCGACGCCGTCATCACCGGAACGACCTTCCGCGAGCCCGTGGCGCGGTTTTGCGTCGACTGGGCGGAGGCGCGCCGCTCGATCGAGAAGCTCGCCCGCCTCGATGTCGACCTGGCCGTCAGCGGTCACGGCCGCCCGTCCCGGGACGCAAGGGAGAAGCTCGCCGCTCTGGTCGCAACCTGGCGCTAGACGTTGAAGCGGATGTTCAGGACATCGCCCTCGCGGACGACGTAGTCCTTCCCTTCCAGCCGCTCGAGGCCGCGCTTGCGCACCTCCGCCCGCGTCGCGCACTCGACGAGGTCGCTCCACGCGATCACCTCGCAGCGGATGAACCCGCGTGCGATGTCCGTGTGAATCTCGCCCGCCGCCTCGAGAGCCGTCCGGCCGCCGCGCAGCGTCCAGGCGCGCGCCTCCGTCGGGCCGATCGTGAAGAACGTGATCAGGCCGAGCGATTCCTTGAGCCGGCGCGCGACCTCCTCCAGCGCCGAGGCGCCCTCGCGAAACGCGGCCGCCTCGTCATCGGTCAGCTCGGCGAGTTCGGCTTCGAGCTGGAGGTCGATGCCGCCGGGCCCGTTCTCGACCACGACCATCGGCTTCGTCGTCAGCGGCTCCAGCGACTCCGACACCTCGCCGACGTAGTCGGCAATCGTCCCGCCGCCGTCGACGTGCTCGAGCAGCTCCTCGAGCCCCGAGACCTCCTGCCTGAGCTTCGCGTCACCCGATTTCGCCTGCTGGCGCGCCCGCTCGAGGCGCTTCTCGACGTGATCGCGATCGGCGACGAGGAGCTCGAGCTTCAGCGTCTCCAGGTCGGCAGCCGGCTCGGCGCCGGGCGAGAAGCCGTTCAGGACGCAGAGCAGGGCGTCGACCTGACGGAGGTTCCCGAGCAGGGCGGGCCCCGTGCCGGGAACGTCCTGGACGCGGATCGTCGCCGGCGTCAGCTTCGCCGACTGCTCGACCGGCGCGAGCTGCGCGAGCCGCCCGTCGGCGATCGGCGCCATCCCCACGTGCGGCTTCACCTCGTGCACGTGCGCGCCCGCGTGCGTGAGCGCGTTGAACAGCGTCGTCTTCCCGGACTTCGGCAGTCCGACGATCCCGACCTCGAGCGGCATGCCCCCAAACGTACCCTCGCCGGTCCAGCGGCCCGCGGAGACCGCGCCCTCTCCTGCCCCCAGGGGAGCGAAGGTCCCTTCGGTCACGGTACGCGAGAAACCGTCACGCAGGGGTGACGGGACCGTGCCGATTCGCGCGCAGCCGTGCGCGCCGTGGCGCGAAAGAGGACCTGACTACTAGGTCGCGGCGCTGAAGCCGACCCGGCTGCCGCGCGCGTGGCGCCGGACGTACAGCACGTGTGCGAGCGCAACGAGCAGGTGCCCGTCGTCCGCCTCGAGCTCGACCACGCCGCCGTCCCCCTGGCGCAGGCGCTGCTCGAGCGAGTCCGCCTCGGGGACGGTGACGGCGACGGTGAGCGTCGCTCCGCCCTTGAAGCCGATGTCGAGCCGGACGCGGTCGTCGCTAGCCATCGCTGACCAGCTCCGCCAGGACGCCGTCGACCGAGTGCGGGTCGAGGAACGCCACCTGCATGCCGTAGAGCCCGCGGCGCGGGGCGCGGTCGATCAGCTCGACGCCTTGCGCGTCGAGGCGCGCGAGTTGCGCCTCCAGGTCGTCCACCTCGTACGCGACGTGGTGCATGCCCGGCCCGCGCCGGGCGAGGAACTTCCCGACCGGCGTATCGTCCCCCGTCGCGGCCAGCAGCTCGATGCGGCTCTCTCCGACGAGAACGGCGGCGGCCTCCACGCCCTGCTCCGAGACGGTGTCGCGGTGCTCGACCTCGGCCCCGAACAGCCGGCCGTACGTCTCGATCGCCTCGTCCAGGTCGCGAACCGCGACGGCGACGTGATGGATGCCCCGCACTGCCACGCCTCCGATGCTATCCCGCCTGCGCCTGGCGGGGCTCGAGGATCCCGTCGACGAGGCCGTAGTCGACCGCCTCCTGCGGTGACATGAAGCGGTCGCGGTCGATGTCGTCGAGCACGGTCTCGACCGGCCGGTTCGAGTGCCGCGCGATGATCTCGGCCATCCGCCGGCGCATCTCGAGCACCTCGCGCGCCGCGATCTGGATGTCGCTCGGCGTCCCGCGCGCCCCCGCCGAGCCCTGGTGGATCATCAGCTTCGCGTTCGGCAGGCAGAAGCGCTTCCCCGGGGCGCCGCCCGCGAGGATCATGGCCGCAGCGGACATGCCCATTCCAAGGCAGATCGTCCGCACGTCCGGCCTGACGTGCTGCATGGTGTCGTAGATCGCCATGCCCGCATACGCCGAGCCGCCCGGCGAGTTGACGTACAGCTCGATGTCCTTTTCCGGGTCCTCGGCCTCGAGGAAGAGGAGCTGCGCGGCGATCAGGTTGGCGGACGTGTCCTCCACCTCGGTGCCGAGAAAGACGATCCGCTCGCGGAGCAGGCGCGAGTAGATATCGAACGAGCGCTCGACACGGCCGTCGGACTCCACGACCATTGGGACGAGCGGGCTCACACGCCGCTCCGACTGGTAACGTGCAACTTCACGGTTGCTTATCGTACACGCAACCTTTCGGTTGCGCTACCGGAGCGTTGCGCGAGGAGGTCATGCGATGGACGTCCGCCGAGAGATCGTCTTCCCCTCCGACCCGGCCGAGGTCTGGGAGGCCCTGACCGAGCCGGAGCGGCTCGAGGACTGGTTCGCGACCGAGGTCGAGTTCGAGCCGAGGCCAGGTGGCCGCGGCACCTTCCGCTGGGGGAACGGCGAGGAGCGGAGCGTGAGCGTCGAGGAGGTCGACCCGGAACGGCTGTTGACGCTGCGCTGGGACGACGACGGGGGGGAGGTCGTGTTCACGCTCGAGCCGGTGCCCGAAGGGACGCGGCTCGTCGTGGTCGAGTCGGCGCCCGAGTGGTCGACCGCTCTCGAGCTGCGCGCGCTGGCCGCCGCTGCCTCTTCAGTGAATGTTTCTGAGCTTCTCGGTCGTGAGCACCAAGCGATGCAAGGACGCAGGGAGCGCTCGTATCAGCAGATACGGGCGCGACTGAGGACACCGCAGCGCGCCGCGTGATCGCGGGCGAGAAGCCGGAGGACATTTGCTGAAGGGGCAGAGATGCGCAGTCGCGTAGACGCGGTCTTCCAGGCGCTCGCCGACCCGCACCGCCGCTTCGTGCTCGAGACGCTGGCCGGCCGCGGCTCGGCGACGGCCACAGAGCTCGCGGCCGCGCTCCCGGTCACGCGCCAGGCGGTCTCGAAGCACCTCGGCACGCTGCGCGCGGCCGAGCTGGTCGAGCCGACGCGAACCGGCCGCGAGACCCGCTACCGGTTGCGAACGGAGCCGCTCGTAGACGCGCTCGACTGGATGGAGCAGGTCGGCGCGCAGTGGGACGAGCGCCTCGCGGCGCTCCGGCAGCACCTGGGCGACGCTTCCTAGCGGCCCGAGAGCGCCTGGACGGTGCCGACCGTCTCGGAGGAGCGCGACTCGCGAGCCACGCCGTCCATGAGCACGGCCAGCTCCGGCCCCGTCAGCGTCTCCTTCTGAAGGAGCGCCTGCGCGACGCGGTCGAGCACGGGCCGGTGCTTCGTCAGGAGGCGGATCGCATCCGAGTACGCATCGTCCGTCAGGTGAGCCTGCTCGGCGTCGCGTAGCCGCTTCGTCTCCTCCGAGAGCGCGTAGTTGTCGGCCCGCATCGTCCGCGACGTGACCGCCTCGGACATGCCGAACTCGAACACCATCGAGCGCGCCAGCTCGGTCGCCTTCTCGAGGTCGTTGGCCGCCCCGTTCGTGACCCGGCCGAAGACGACCTGCTCGGCGGCGCGGCCGGCGAGGAAGACCCGCATCATGTCGATCAGCTCTTCCTTCGTGTGCAGGTAGCGATCCTCGATCGGGACGTTGAGCGTGTACCCGAGAGCATGGCCACGGGAGACGATCGTCGCCTTGTGCACGGGCAGCGCATCGCCCATCAAGTGCGACATGAGGGCGTGCCCGCCCTCGTGGTAGGCGAGAATCCGCTTCTCCTTCTCGCTGACGACCCTCCGCTGCTGGAGCCCGGCGACCACCCGTTCCATCGCCGCCTCGAAGTCGTGCGCCCCGATCTCGTGCTTACGCTCGCGCCCCGCGAAGATGGCGGCCTCGTTCGCGATGTTGGCCAGGTCGGCACCGGTCAACCCAGCCGTCTGGCGGGCGACGACGCCGAGGTCGACGTCGGCCGCGAGCGGCTTCCCACGCGTGTGGACGGCCAGGATCTGCTCGCGCCCGGCAAGGTCGGGCGTCCCGACGAGCACCTGGCGGTCGAACCGCCCCGGGCGCAGGAGCGCCGGGTCGAGATCCTGGATGCGGTTCGACGCGCCCAGGACGACGACCTGAGCGTCGGTTCCGAAGCCGTCGAGCTCGACGAGGAGCTGGTTGAGCGTCTGGTCCTGCTCGCGGTTGAACCCGTGGCCCGACCGCGCGGCGCCGACCGCGTCCAGCTCGTCGATGAACACGATCGCCGGCGCGTGCTTCCGCGCCTCGGTGAACAGCTTGCGGATTCGCGCAGCGCCGAGGCCGGCGAACATCTCGACGAATGCCGACGCGCTCTGGGAGTAGAAGCTGGCTCCCGACTCGCGCGCGACCGCCTTCGCCAGCAGGGTCTTTCCCGTACCCGGCGGGCCGTGGAGGAGGATGCCCTTCGGGACACGCGCGCCGAGCGCCTCGAAGCGCTTCGGATCGCGCAGGAAGTCGACGACCTCCTGCAGCTCGGCTTTGACCTCCTGGAGGCCGGCCACGTCGTCGAAGCTGACCGAGGAGCTCGAGTCGGTCGGGCTCTCGGCCGGCGAGATCCGCGGCATGAGCTGGACCACCCGCCAGAGCAGGTAGATGAGCATTCCGAAGAAGATCAGCGGCAGCCACGTGAGCGCGGCGTCGCCGATGTGTTGCAGCACGCTGCCCACGGATAGCTCATCGGCACCCGTGGCGCCGAGCCTTAGCCGGAGCTAGTCGACCGGCTCGAGGCGCTCAGGAAACCGAGGGGTGGTTGCCGCAGACCGGGCACTCGCTGACGGCGATCGCGTCGATCTGGTCGAGCGCCTCCGCGACGATCTCGTCGTCTCCGTAGTCACCCTCCTCGAGCGTGATGTCGAAGACGACCTCACCGGTGATGACCTCGGCGTTGCCCCAGCACTGGATCTCGTAGTCGACGACGACCTCCCAGTCGACCTGGGAGCCGTGATCCGCCATCCTGTCCATCCTCGTCCCGGTGATCTCGTAGCGCACGTCGCTCGAGTCGCAGTCACTCGACGGCCGGCTGCGACTGATGATCGAGCAGTTGCAGTGAGGGTGGGGCCGTGGTGGATCTTCCTCACACAGGTGGCCGTCGAGAGCGTCGCAGATCGCGCAGCCGCCGTTCGTGACCCACTCGTAGAGCTCGCCGTCGCTCACCCCTGCTCACCCCCCGACCTGCGGCGCTCCTCGGCCAGAAGCTGCACGTACTCCCGCAACGCGGCATCGTGTTCCATCGCCGTCTGGGGCCGCGGCCTTCCGCTCAGACGCTTCTGCACGCGGCGCATCGCCTTGAAGATCTCGAGTCGCGTCGCGTGCATCCGAACCTTCGTGAACGCTCCGGCGCGGAGAATGAAGTGATCGTGGAGGGCCGAGCCGGCAGGCAGGCCTGCGACCGGAACGCGAAAGCTGATTGCGATGAACCGCCCGTCCTCCCAGTCCAGGAACTTGGACGTCAGCTGGGCCGTCGTGCCGTCGGCGTAGACGCTGCGGAGGACGAGTAGATCGCCGTCGCGAAGCTCTCCCGCGCCGCGGGCCTCCGTCGCGAACGAGTCGGCGGCCAGCTCCGGCAGCATGTCGCCGTCGTACTCGCTCAGGCGCGTGCTCGCCTGCGCTGCGGCGCCTGCCGCGACCCGCTCGAGCTGTAGCACGGTGACCGCCACGTCCCGGTAGTCGATGTTCAGCACGGCCAGATCGTGCGTCAGCAGGCGGAAGTCGGGATGGCTGACGACGAGCGTCTGCCGCTGACCGAGCCGGATCCGGGCGATCCGGAACCGTCCGCGCGGATCCGATCGGGCCGTCAGCCCGCCGACGCGGGCCTCTGCGCCTTCCACGGCCGCACCGGCGTCGTCGCGCAGTGTGACGTCCACCGCGCCCGTGTGCGCCAGGACGGCCGCGTCGACCCGCAACTCCTCGAGTGTCGACGTGTCCAGCTCGTCAGGCGACAGCCCTGCCTGGCGGCCGTCGGCCAGGATCTGCGCCAGGTCGGCGTGCGACCGCGCGCACAGCTCCGATGGTGTCATGACACCGCCTTGCACCAGGACCTCGGCCCAGTCGGTGGTCATCGTTTCGACCTGGAGGAGAACCGCCATTGCCCGCCACGCCGCCGCCTGCTCGAGGGAGGCCCTGTCCGAGACCATGGCATGGATCGTCGGCGGTGAAGCCCGCAGCAGGTCGAAGATCGTGTAGACGCCGCAGTCCGCGAGCCGGGCCGCGATCTGCGGGCCGATTCCCTCGATCAGCGAGACAGGGGAGTCTGCTGTGACAGTGGGCATGGATCCGTTGTACCGGCGGCGCGGCGATCGTAAGGCCGGGCGAGACCGGGGTCAATCGGCGGGCTCAGGGCACGGGTTCGAGGCGAGGGTTCGGGCGGAGCCAACGGCCGACCTTGGCGCACGGTTCCCCGTCGACCATGACGACGTCCGAGGTGAAGTCGTTCTCGCCGCGGATCAGCGTCGAGCCGACGCCGTAGGAGTCGACCGGCACGCCCTTCGCCTCGAAATCCCTGATCCGCTCGACGTCGAAGCCGCCCGAGACGACGATCTTCACACGGTCGAACCCCTCGCCGTCGAGCGCCTCGCGTACGCGTTGGACGAGCCGCTCGTTGACGCCGCGCGGGTCGAAATCGCCCATCTCGTCCCACAGCGACCGGTCGACGAGCGTTCGCGACGTGTCGAGCCGGACGCCCCAGAGGCGATCGCCGAGCGCCCGCGCGACGTCGAGCGACGTCCGCACCGAGTCGTTCTCGAAGTCGACCAGCGCGACGATGCTCAGGTCGGCCGGCGCCCAGTCGGCGAAGCGCCGCGCGGCCAGCACGGTGTCGCCGCCGTAGGCCGCGATCAGCCCGTGCGGCACGGTTCCGAGCCCGCGGCCGCCCCACCAGGACGACTGCGCGTCCGTCGAGACGCCGATCGCGCCTGCAACGTGGGCCGCGTAGCCGTCGCCCGTCTGGACGTGGTGGTGGTCGTGCCGGGCCGGGAAGAAGAGGATCGGCTTGCCGTTGGCCGCATCGACGACCCGCCGGACGTTGGTCGAGATCAGCGTGCGCCTGGCGAGCACCCCCAGGTAGACCGTCTCCAGGTGCGCGAACAGGGTGTAGTCGCCCTCGATCGTCATCACCGTCTCCCAGGGGGCGACGTCGTCTCCGTCGTGCAGCGCCTTCACCTCGAGCTTGTCGAAGCCGTGGGAACAGAGCTTGAGGATCGCGATCGCCTCGTCCATGCCGCCGAGCACGGAGCCGTGCTTCTGGAACACCTGCGTCACGACCCGCGGGTTGCGGCCGTCGGCGATCAGCGTCTCGCGCGCGAAGTTGAAGTAGGCGTCCGAGTAGTAGCCCGCCTTCATCTTCTCGACCGGCAGGTCGAAGATCTCCGGGGGGAGCCTGTCCCTACGCGGTGACGACGGCGGCACGCTCGCGCTCCAGGCACGCGTCGAGCGCGGCCTGCGCGACCTCGACCTGCGCCGGCGACGGTTCTGCCGTCGCGACCCGGGTCTGGAGCTCCGTGCCGGGCCACGCGAGCACCCGTGCCAGCGGATTCGCCGGGTTGCGCACCATCCAGCCGAAGATCTCCGTCGAAGCAGCGAACGCGCCGAGCGAGGCGACGAGCGAGGCCGGCTTGCGCATCCGCTCGGGGACGCGCGAGGCCAGGCCGGCGCCGGCCGCGGAGGCGAGAATCAGCGGCCCGACCAGATGCGAGCCGCAGCGCTCGTGCTCCTTCTCGGCGCCGGGGCCGTGCTCGTAGGTGCCGATCGAGATGTGCTCGGCGCCGTGGTAGGCGGCCAGCTCGCCGCCGCGGAGCGCGATCAGTGCCGGGGCGAGCGAGATCACGCCGCCGACGAGCTCCTGCGCCACCGGCGACAGGCGCGAGGACTGGCGGATCGCACGGGACGCGACGCCTGCGGCGGCCATGGCCGCGAGCACGTTGCGCCGCTCGAAGGCAAACCGCGCCTCGGGCAACTCGCGGCGGACGCGCGGCAACACCAGCATCGCCTCGAGCAGACGGGCCGGCCCGCGCAGGAGCGGCAACTCGGACGACACCGCGATCCGTGGCTTCGGCCCCGACGCGACCTTCAGCGTCCCGGCCGCCGTCCTGACGGCGCAGGCCCACGAGGTCGGCCCGTGGACGAGCACTCCGTTCGCGAGCGCCATGCCGCCGAGGCGGAGCTTCTTCTCGTCCATCCGGGTCAGCCTAGCGAGATCTCCGCCATCCGCCGAACGCGCATATGATCGACTCCGGTGGGTCTGGTCGGACGAGGTCTCTGCGTCGTCGCCTGCGCCGCGGCTTTCGTCGCCGTTCCGGTGGCGGTCGCTGGCGTGCCGCCGAACCCGAAGGATCCCTGCGTCAGCGGCACGAAGGACATCTGCGGCACCACGGGAGTCGGCTACTACCAGACCTACAGCTTCGGCACCCGCTGGTTCGGCGACTTCAAGAATGCGATCCCCGGCGGGACGCACTCCTACTGCATCGACCTGCGCTTCTGGTACCCGGGACCGTCCTACAAGTACAAGGAGGACACGAGCGGGAACCTGCGCAACAAGAGCGGCGGAGCCGTACCGTTCCCGAACCAGCAGCGCATCGCGTATGCGATCTGGGTCTACGGGCGCAGCAACGACCCCGACCAGGCCGCCGCCGTCATGCTCTACGTCCACGGGCAGATAGACGACGCGCGGCCGGGCGAGGTCAGCCCATCGGTGCTCGGCTCCAAGGCCCGATCGCTCTACGACCAGATCGCCAAGGCCGCGGCAAAGTTCCACGGGCCCTACAAGGTCGTCGTGAGCGTGCCGGGGGCGCCCAAGGTCGGCACCGCCGTGACCGCGACCGTCCGCGTGCTCGCCGCGGGCGGCGCCGCTGTTCCGAACCTCCCAGTCACCATCTCCACCACCGGAGCGACCGACGTGTCCAAGCCCTCGAAGACCGACGACTCCGGTGTCGCCAAGGTGACGCTGACGCCGAGCGGCGGCGCGCTCAAGGTCTCCGCCTCGTCCTCGGCGCTCCCGTCGACGCTGCCGCGCGTCTTCGTTCCGACGTCCGCGGCCGCCGCGGCGAACGGGCAGCGACTCGTCCTGCCTGCCTCGCAGACAGTCTCCGATTCGGGGACCGGCACCGCGTCGAAGGTCGCAGATCAAGGTCTCGACGGCCGCCGCGCCGGCCGCCCTTCTCGTCGGGAAGACGAGCCAGGACAAGGTGACGATCTCGAACGCCCGCTCGGGCTGGAACGGAACGATCCAGGTCCGGATCTACGGCCCCGAGCGCACCCCCGGCGCGATCGCCTGCACCGGCACGCCCGTCTCGCAGGGAACGCTCACGGCGAAGGGGAACGGCACCTTCACGACGACCGCGGTGGCGATCAAGGCGCCCGGCTGGTACGCCTACCAGGAGACCGTCCCCGGTGATGCGAGCACGATCGGGCTGACGACGCCGTGCAACGCCCCGAGCGAGCGTTTCCGGGTCGACACCCAGCCGGCCGTCGTCACGACCGTCAGCTCGCAGAGCGTGCTCCCCGGCGCGACCATCACGGACACGGTCAAGGTCACGGGCCTGAACGGCGAGTCCGCGACCGTGACGGCGGCGCTCTACGGGCCGTTCCCGACCCGCGCGGCGATCACCTGCACGGGCACCCCCGCCTGGACGGGGACGATCCCGGTCACCGCCGACGGCACCTACACCACCGAGGCCGCCACCGTGCAGATCCCCGGCTACTACACCTACCGCGAGTCGATCGCCGCCTCCGGCTTCGTGCGCGCCGCCCAGACGGCCTGCGCCGACACGGCCGAGACGGCCATCGTGACCGGGCAGCCGAAGCTCGTCACGCAGGTGAGCACGCAGCAGACGGCTCCCGGCGCGACGATCACGGACAAGGTGACGATCTCGGGCCTCGGAGTCCTCCAGGCCTCGGTCAAGGCGGCGCTCTACGGGCCGTACCCGTCGACGGGCGCGATCAAGTGCACCGGCACGCCGTTCTGGCAGGGCACGTTCACGGCGAAGGGCGACGGCACCTACACGACGGCCCCGGTCAAGCTGACGAAGGCCGGCTACTACACCTACCAGGAGTCGATCGCGGACACGCCCGCGTACGCCGCGTTCACCGCCCCGTGCGCGGCGTCTGCCGAGACGACGCTCGCGCATTCCTCACCCACGCTCTCCACGCAGGTGACCGACGAGGTCGCGAAGCCCGGAGCCGGCCTGACCGACAAGGTGACGGTCAAGGGGCTCGGCAGCACGGCCGCCACGGTCGAGGTGACGCTCTACGGGCCGTTCTCGACCCGCGCGTCGATCGGCTGCTCTGGCACGCCCGCGGGGAAGACGTCCTTCACGGCAAAGGGCGACGGGACGTACACGTCGCCGCCGATCAAGATCGCGAAGGCGGGCTTCTACGTCTTCCGCGAGGCGATCGAAGGCTCGGCGCTGATCAAGGCCGTGCAGACGACCTGCACGGAGCAGTCCGAGGTCTCGCTCGCCGCGCCGCTGATCATCACCGGCCGCGGTGACGTGACCCGCCTCGTCCGGCACCGCTCGGCGTCGGTCCTCGCGCCGACGCACGTCAAGATCGCGGCCGTGAACATCGACTCGCCCGTGCTGCCGGTCGGCATCGACGTCGGCAAGGGCATCCTCGGCGTTTCGCCCGACATCCACCGTACCGCCTGGTGGATCGACGGGGCGCAGCCGGGCGACAAGTCGGGCTCCGTGCTGATCGCCGGCCACGTCGACAGCGCCGCCGGCGGCGCCGGTGCGTTCTTCCACGTCAAGGACGCGAAGCCGGGCGACAAGGTCGTGGTCACGACCTCCGGCGGCCGCACGTTCACGTACAAGGTCCAGTCGGTCAAGAGCTACCTGAAGAGCAAGCTGCCCACCGACGTCTGGTCGAAGCAGGGCAAGGCCCGGCTCGTCCTCGTCACCTGCGGCGGCCCGTTCCTCCAGGCGGCCGGTCACTACCGCGACAACATCGTCCTGACGGCTACTCCCGGCTGAGCTAGCGACCGGCGGCGCCGACCGCCCCCGCGGCGTGGCGCAGGAAGCGCGCGCCGAGCTCGAGGTCGTCGACGTCTGCCCGTTCGTCCGCGGAGTGAACGAGGCGCGCGGCCAGGTCGGGGTCCATCGCCTTGACCGGGAAGAAGCCGTACGCGACCGTGCCGAACGCCTCGCGCAGCCAGTGGCTGTCGGTGAAGCCCGCGACGCAGATCGGCGCCACTCGGGCGCCGGGCTCGACCTCGGCGACGAACGATTCGGCGGCCGCCCAGAGCGGCGTCTGCATGGCCGAGCGCGTGCCGCCCTGGCCCTCACGCCAGACGATCTCGTAGTCGCCGTCGCCGAGCCATGCCCGTAGGCCGGGCTCGACGGCCGCCTGTGTCTGGCCGGGGAGGAGGCGGCAGTCGACGGTCACCTCGGTCAGCGCCGGGATCACGTTCCGCTTGTGCGAGGCGGTGATCATCGTCGGCGAGACGGTGAGGGAGAGCAGGGCTTCGATCATCACCGCCGCGGCCGGGTCGACGGCGCGCGCGGCCTCGAGCGCATCGCCCGCGGCCGGCGCCGACCCGCAGACGATCTCGAGGAACGCGGCCACCTCCGGGATCAGCTCCGGCTCGGGGTCGAGATCGGCGAGGCGCTCGATCAGTCCGGCGGCCTTGACGAGCGCGTTGTCGGCGATCGAGGGCAGCGAGGCATGGCCGCTGCGGCCGTGCACGCGCAGGACGAAGGGCGAGCTCATCTTCTCGGCCGTCGCGCAGAGGTAGAAGACCCGGCCGCCGACGACGACACGGTCGCCGGCGCCTTCGTTGACGGCGTACTCGGCCCGCACCGCCTCGGGATGCTCGCGGCAGAGCCACGAGAGCCCGAAGTCGGGGTCGTCGCCCACCTCCTCGTCGGCCGTGGCCGCGAAGATCAGGTCGCCGCGCGGACGGAACCCCTCACGGGCGAGCGACGCCATCGCGACGGCACTCGCCGCGACCTGACCCTTCATGTCGAGGGCGCCGCGACCCCACACGTGGCCGTCGCGCAGCTCGCCCGACCACGGGTCGACCGTCCACTCGGCCGGGTCGGCGAGCACCGTGTCCGTATGGGAGAGGAGCAGGAGCCTCGGGCCGTCGCCGCTGCCCGGGATGCGCGCGACGAGGCTCGCCCGCTCGGGCACGCGCGCGTACAGCTCGCACTCGACGCCGAACGGCTCCAGGTAGTCGCGCAGCAGCTCTGCCGCGATCGTCTCGTTGCCGGGCGGGTTGACCGTGTTCAGCCGGATCAGCTCCTGCAGGAGCTCGGTCACCTCGTCTCGCAGGGTCTGCGTCACCACTAGAGTCGCGTGCCGAGCGTGAGCAGGTACTCGCGGGACTGGCGGATCCAGTGGCCTTCTCGATCCTCTTCGTAGAGCGCGACCGACGCCCGGTGGAACTCTTCGCGCCGCTCGGCGTCGAGCGTGTCGAGAAGCACTTTCGTCGGCCCGAGACCGGAGGCGAAGCACTGCCAGAGCTCTTCGCCGCTCTCCCCGGTCAGCATCGCGGCACCACGATGGAAGTCGAGATGGAACGCGTCGCCGAGAAGCGCTCGGACCTGCGACTCGTTTCCCCACGTGAAGGGGTTGCCGGCCCCCTCGGGCAGGGGCGGCTGGAAGCGCCCCGCGAGGCGCATGCTGTCCGCGACCCGTCCCACCGGCGGCCAGCTCGTCAGCCCGAGCCGACCACCCGGCCGCGCGACTCGCGCCAGCTCGCGGGCGACGGCGGGCTGATCGGGGGCGAAGATCAGGCCGACCGACGACGAGACGACGTCGAAGCAGCCGTCGGCGTACGGCAGGGACTCGCAGTCGCCCACGTCGTAGGAGATCGACAGGCCCTTCTCCTCTGCCCGGCGGCGGGCCGTCTCGACCATCACCTCGGAGAGATCGAGCGCCGTCACGGTTGCGCCGGCCCGGGCCGCGCGCATCGCCACGGCTCCGGTCCCGCAGCCGAGGTCGAGCCACTGCTCTCCGCGGCGTGGCGCGAGCCGGCGGACGAGATCGTCGTGCATGACCGCGATCGTCCCCTCGACTCTCTCGAACGGCGCGGCTCCCCAGGCGACCCGCTGCCGCTCCTTCAGCTCCTCGAACGCCACGGCTAGCCCTCTTCCTGCTTGGCGAGCTCGGTCAGCTCGTTGCGCACGTCCCAGAGCTCGGGGAAGAACTTCCGGTGGACGAGCCCGGCGAGGAGCTCCACGGGCGTTCCCTGCGTGCCGACGACGTCACCGCCGATGATGCGCTCGACGACGCGCAGGTGCCGGATGCGCCAGACGCCGGCTCGCTCGTCGAGCTCGACCAGCGTCTCCGCGAGCTCGGCCAGGTCCTCGTGCTCGCGCGCACGCCGGTAGACGTCGGTTATCGACAGGCCCTCGGCGCGGCGGAGCGTCTGGAAGGCCTCACCCGCCGTCGGGATCGAACGGCGGAGCGCGTTCCAGCCTGGTGAGTCGAAGCCGCTGCCGTGCCCGAGCTCGGGACGGACGCCTGACGTGTACTCCCACGGGGACATCAGCTCGAGCATGTCGAGCTGCTCCGTGATCAGCCTCAGGCAGAGGATCGCGCGACGCAGGAGCCGGATCGCGGCCCGGAGCTCGCCCTCGCCGATGCGCGCCGTGGCCGTGTCGATCTCGGTCGAGCCGAGCTTGAGCCAGAGCTCGGACGACTGGTGCGTGATCTGGAACAGGAGCTCGTCGTGGTGGGCGCGCTCGGCCTCCGTCTTCTGCAGCGCGAGCAGATCGTCCGTGCGGATATAGCGCTCGTAGTCGCTCGCGCCGGGACCGGGAAGGATCGGCCCGAGCTCGTCCTCGAGCCCGGTCTGCTCACGCCTGGACACGTGCTGAGCATACTTCGTGGCCATGGCCGATCTGTTCGCCGACGCAGCCCACGAGCGGATGTCCGGAGCGGCACCGCTCGCCCAGCGCGCGCGCCCGGCCACGCTCGAGGAATTCGTCGGCCAGAGACACGTGCTCGGCGAGCGCTCGGCGCTCCGGCTCGCGATCGAGCAGGACCGGGTCGGCTCGATGGTGTTCTACGGGCCGCCCGGAAGTGGCAAGACGACGTTGGCGCGGATCGTGGCCGCGCGGACCGGCGCCGCGTTCGAAGAGCTTTCGGCGGTCTCGGCCACGGTGGCCGAGGTGCGCGCAGTGCTCGCACGCGCCCGCGAGCGCCTCGGAGCCCATGGGCAGCGCACGATCCTGTTCCTCGACGAGATCCACCGCTTCAACAAGGCGCAGCAGGACGCGCTCCTGCCGGCGGTCGAGGAAGGGCTGGTGACGCTGATCGGCGCCACGACCGAGAACCCGTACTTCGAGGTCAACTCGGCGCTGATGTCGCGGATGCAGCTCTACACGCTCGAACCGCTGACGGACGAGGAGGTCGCCGTCGTCGTGCAACGGGGCGCGGCGGTGCTGGACGTGACCGTTCCGGACGAGCTGGCCCTGCTGATCGCCCGCTCGGCCGGAGGCGACGCGCGCTCGGCGCTGAACATCCTCGAACTCGCCGCCCAGACCGCCGACGCCGAGAACACCGCGCTGACGGAGGAGCACGTCGCCGACGCCGCCCGCAAGCGCCCGCTCGTCTACGACCGCTCGGGCGACCTGCACTACGACTTCACCTCCGCCTTCATCAAGTCGATGCGCGGCTCCGACCCCGACGCGGCCGTCTACTACCTCGTCGCGATGCTCGAGGCGGGCGAGGACCCGCGCTTCGTCGCACGCCGGATGATCATCCTCGCCTCGGAGGACGTGGGCGACGCTGACCCGCAGGCGCTCGTGGTCGCGGTCGCGGCGGCGCAGGCGCTCGAGCACGTGGGGCTGCCCGAGGCGAAGCTGAATCTGACGCAGGCTGCGATCTACCTGGCGCGGGCCCCGAAGTCGAATGCGGTCATGCGCGCGCTCTCGGCTGCGACCCGCGACGTGCGCGAGCACGGCAACCTGCGCCCGCCGAAGGAGCTTCGCGACGCCCACTACCAGGGCGCGAAGAAGCTCGGCCACGGCAAGGGCTATGTCTATCCGCACGACGACCCGGCCGGCTTCCAGGTCGACCATCTGCCCGACGAGCTCAAGGGCCGGACCTACTACGAGAAGAGGAGACTGAGCGATGCCTGCGGCGGAGGGGGCGAAGGACTTTCAGGTCGGGGACGAGGTGTACGACCGCTTCATGGGCCGCTACTCGGCTCGCCTGGCCGGTGCGTTTGCCGACGCGGCGAACATCGAGGCGGGGCACGAGGCTCTCGACGTGGGCTGCGGGCCGGGTGCGCTCACGGCCGAGCTCGTCCGGCGGCTCGGCGCCGCCTCGGTCCAGGCGGTCGATCCGTCGGAGTCGTTCGTCGAGGCGTGCCGCCGCCGCAATCCCGGCGTCGACGTGAGCCTCGCGCGCGCGGAGGAGCTGCCGTTCCCGGACGGCCGGTTCGATGCAGCGCTTGCGCAGCTCGTGCTGCATTTCGTCTCGGATCCCGCCGCGACGGCGCGCGAGTTGCGTCGCGTCGTCCGCCCCGGCGGAGTCGTCGCCGCCTGCGTCTGGGACGTCGACGGCATGTCGATGCTGCGCCTCTTCCGAGAAGCCGTGCGAGCGACGAACCCGGCCGCCGCCGAAGGGGCGGATCCTCGCGCCTTCGGCCGCGACGGCGAGATCGCGGCGCTCTTCGACTCGGCGGGGCTTGGCGAGATCGTCGCCGGCGCCCTCGACGTGGAGGTCGACTACGAGGACTTCGACGACTTCTGGACGCCGTTCCTCGCTGGGGCCGGGCCGGCAGGCGCTTACACCGCGTCGCTCGACGCAGCAGGCCAGGCGCGACTTCGCGAGGAGCTCCGCACGCGGCTCGGCTCGCCCGACGGCCCGTTCACGCTCCACGCGCGCGCCTGGTACGCGACCGGCCGCGTCTAGGCCGGCCGGCGAGCAACGCCTCGCACTCGCGGACGTAGCGCGTCGCGCCGACGGAGCGGTAGAACGCGAGCGCCTGCTGCAGCTGCGCTTCGGCTTCGTCGCGCCGGCCTTCGGCCAGCAGTTGCTCTCCGGCCCAGCGCCGCGCTTCCGCCTCGTCGGGCCTCGATCCGATCTCGCGAAGCATCTCGGCGACAGCTACGAAGTCGCGGGCGGCGTACGTCCGCGCAGTCTCGACCCAGCGCGTCGCGCTCTGGCCGCGAAGGGCGTCTCGCAACTCGTCGGCGAGGCCGATCCGCAACGACGCCGACGCCAGGAACGGCAAGTTGATCGCCGCAAACCCCAGGGTACCGCCGGCCCGCAGCACCTCGAGAAGCGCGCGAGCGGGCGGGAGCGCGCGATCGTGTTCGCCGGCGACCGCGAATACATGAGCCGCGGCCGCGCGCGCGAAGCACACGGGGTAGATCTCCTCGACCGTGCTGGCGGCGTCAAGCGCGACGTCGATGTCGGCGACCGCTTCCGCATCGTCGCCCTTTGCAAGCCGCATCTCTCCGCGAATCGCATGAACTTGCCAGGCGGAGTAATGTGGCGAACCGGCCTCGACGGAGCCGAGGAAGCGCTCTGCCAGGCGCATCGACGTTTCCCACTCGCCCCGACGATAATGGTTGTCGGAGAGCGTGCCCTCGAACCATCGGATCTCCGACGCGGAGCCGATCTGCTCGGCGATCCGGGCACCCGCGAGCCGGGCGTCGTAAGCAGAGTCGAGCTCGCCGAGGACTTGGTACGAGGCGCAGAGGTTGTTGTACACGCGGGCGAGCGTGCCGAGCGCGCCGACAGCGGTCGCGATCTCGATGCTGGTCTCGATGTCCCTCAGTCCCGACCGATCTCCCATCTCCACCCGCGCCGACCCGAGCAGGGCCAGCGCGTCGCTCAGCCCTTCCTGCCAGCCCAGTTCCTCGGCGATGACTCGAGCCCGTGACCCGAGTTCGATTGCTCGATCGACGTCTTCCCGGAAGAAGCGCTCGCGTCGCCAATCGAGTCAAGACCCACACGGTCGACCGGCTCGGAACTGCGCCGGCAATCAGAGCCTCGGCGCGGCCGGCGTGCTCATCGACGACATCCGCACCGCGGCCACGGCCCCACAGGGCGACAGAGAGGAGCATCTCGGCCTCGGCGGCACCGGCGTCGTCGCCGGCAGCCTCGAGCGCGTCTTTCGCGTTCTGGAGGTGCTCGGGATCGCCCCCCGAGGCGATCCGCACCGGAGCGGCCCTACGAAGAAGGACGTGAGCGCGCTCCGGATCGCCGTCCGGCCACAGCCGCAGTGCGGCGTCGTAGAAGCGCTCGGCGGCTTCGATGGCGTACAAGGCGGCGGCCCGGTCACCCGCGTCCCGCAGCGCATACCGCGCGGAGTTGGAGAGCGCAGCCGTGTCGAGACCCGACGCCTCAGCGAGCTCGAGAGCCACCAGGTAGTGATACGCGAGCATCTCGGCCTGCTCGTCGGGCCGACCTAGCGACTCGATCCACGCGGCCGCCCGCTGATGTTTCTCCGAGCGCGACGCCCGGGGGATTTGTCCATAAGCGACGTCGCGGATGAGCAGATGGCGGAAGGAGTACTCGGACTCGTTCGCGACCGAGGAGCGACGCCCGCGCTGGACGAACTCCTTGCGCTCGAGGACGTGGAGCAGCTCCTCGGCCCTTCCCCGATCAACGCCGCCGATTGCTTCGACCGCCCCGAGCCAGAACACCTTGCCGACCACGGCCGCGTCCTGGAGCAGCCGCTTCTCCTCGTCGGCGAGCGCGTCGAGGCGGGCGGCGATGATCCCCTGCACGGTCTCCGGCAGCTCCTCGACGTTCCCCCCTTCGAGCAGGACACGTGCGTACTGCTCCGCGTAGAGCGGGTTCCCGCCGACCCGGGCGAGCAGCACTTCCCGTGTCGCCGTCTCCAGCAGCGGCGCATTCAGCAACTCCCGGACGAGCTGCGCGGTCTCGTCGTCCGGCAGCGGCGACAGCGAGATCGTGAGGGAGTTCGGCTTGCCGCCACCCCAGCCTGAACGGCGATGCAGGAGCTCGGGGCGGGCCGTGCCGACCACGAGCAGCGGGACGTCTCTCGACCGGTCGACGAGCTGATCGACGAAGTCGAGCAACGCATCGTCGGCCCAGTGCAGGTCTTCGAAGACGAGGACAAGCGGCCTCGCGTCGGCTATGGCCTCGAGGAAGCGGCGCCAGGCGGCGAATCCCTCGTCCACGCCTGCCGATCTCTCTTCGGCCACGCCGACGAGGGGACGAAGATGGCGCTCCACCCACTGCGCCTCCGACGCATCGACCGCGAGGCCGACCTCGCGCGCGAGCTTTTCCTCAGCCTGCTCGCGGGTGTCGGTGTCGAGGACGCCCGCCTGCGCCTTGACGATCTCCGCGAGGGCCCAGAACGTCACGCCGTCGCCGTAAGAGATGGACCGGCCCTGCCGCCAGCGTGACCAGCTCCGGATCCGCGTCGACGATCCGCGAGAGCTCGTGGACGAGCCTGGCTCTTGCCGATTCCCGGCACGCCGACGAGCGTGACGAGCTGCGGCGAGCGCTCCTCCCTGACTCGCGCCAGCGTCGAGACGAGCAGGTCGAGCTCGCGCCCCCGGCCGACGAGAGGCCCTGCCGACCAGTGGATGACGTCGACACCGAAGCGAGATCGAGCCTGCAGCGCCTCCCAGGCGGCAAGCGGCTCGCTCTTTCCCTTCGCGTTCACGGACTCCGGCTCGCGGTAGTCGATCACGTCCACCGTGGCGCGGTACGTCTGCTCGCCGACGAGAACGCCGTTCAGCGGCGCCGCCGTCTGCAGCCTCGCAGCCGTGTTGACCACGTCGCCGGCCGCCATCGATTCGCCCTCACCCGGCCGTGCGTCGAGCGAGACGAGCGCCTCGCCGGTGTTGACCGCGATCCGCACCTGCAGCTCCTCGCCTTGCTCGACGGCCCAGTCGCGGATCGCGAGCGCCGCCCGCACGGCGCGCTCGGGGTCGTCCTCGTGCGCGACCGGCGCCCCGAACAGCGCCATCACCGCGTCGCCGATGAACTTCTCGACCGTCCCGCCGAAGCGCTCGAGCTCCGAGCGGAGATGAGCGTGGTACGGCGCGAGCAACGCTCGAACGTCCTCGGGATCGAGCGTCTCCGCTCGGGCGGTGAATCCAACGAGGTCGGCGAAGACAACCGTGACGATTTTCCGCTCCTCGCGCCCCGGGCCGCTCGAAGCTTCGCCCGTTGCGGCCCCGCAGAACGGGCAGAAAGAAAACTCGCCGGGCAACTCTCTCCCGCAGCTCGGGCAGGTCATTCGGCGAGTCTAGGCAACCGCCCCGCAAGTACGATCGCCTCGACCCGGCAACGAGCCTAGGAGGAGAGCATGGCCGTCGAGCACACTGGATCGGCAACATGGGAAGGCGACCTGATGAGCGGGTCCGGGACCGTGTCGCTCGGGAGCGGCGCCGTCAGCGGCGTCCCGCTCACCTGGCGGGCGCGGGCCGAGGACGCATCCGCCGGTGCGAGCCCCGAGGAGCTGATCGCCGGCGCGCTCGCCTCCTGCCTCTCGATGGCGCTCTCGCACGGGCTCGCGCAGGGCGGTCACACGGCGACGCGACTCGACACCGACGCGACGGCGACGTTCGACAAGACCGACGCAGGCTTCCGCCTGACGACGATCGCGGTACGGGTCCGCGGAGACGTACCCGGTATCGACGAGGCGGCCTTCAAGGAGGCGGCGGAGGGCGCACGCGTCAACTGCCCGGTCTCGAAGGCGCTCGAGGGCAACGTCGAGATCACGGTCGACGCCTCGCTCGCGACGTAGCGTCTAGAAGATCCGGGCGCCGAGCGCGCTCGCGACGAGCTCGACGGCGAGCCGGCCGGTCGCGTTCTCGCGGTCGAGAATCGGGTTGACCTCGACGACCTCGAGCGACCCCACGAGGCCCGAGTCGGCGACCAGCTCGAGCGCGAAGTGCGCCTCGCGGTAGGAGAGTCCGCCGCGCACGGGCGTCCCGACACCCGGCGCCACCTCGGGGTCGACGACGTCCATGTCGAGGCTGACGTGGACGAACCCCGACCCGGCGACGTGTTCGAGCGACTCGCGGATGGCGCGCTCGACGCCCATCCGGTCGACGTCGCTCATCGTGAAGACGAGCGCCCCGAGCTCGCGGAGAAGGTTCCGCTCGCCCTCGTCGAGGGAGCGGACGCCGACGAGCGCGACGCGCGACGGCTCGACGGCGGGAATCGGCCAGGCGTCGCTCTCGAAGATCGACCCGCCGAGGCCGAGCGCCGCGGCGAGCACCATCCCGTGGACGTTCCCCGTCGGGCTCGTCTCCGGCCGGTTGAGGTCGCCGTGGGCGTCGAGCCAGAGCACGCCCCCCGGTCCGGCCGCGCGGGCGAGCCCGCCGAGCGTGCCGAGCGCGACCGAGTGGTCGCCGCCGAGGACGAGCGGGAGCATGCCCGCCGCCTTGGCCCTCGCCACCTGCTCGGCGATCTCGGCGCAGGTCGCCTTGATCTCGTCGAGGAAGCGCGCGTGCTCGTCGCCGAACGCGACCGCCTCCGCCACCGGCGTGACGACGTTCCCCCAGTCCTCGCAGACGCGTCCCGAGCTCGGCGATGCGCGCATCCAGCCCCGCGTACCGGATCGCCGACGGCCCCATGTCGACGCCACGCCGCCCCTGCCCCAGATCGAGCGCCGCCCCGATGATCGCAACCGGAGCATCGCCGTTCGTCCCACCCATGCGCCAAGGCTACTGAGCAAGACGGAGCACGGCTCTCCAAACGCCGCCGCGACCGGCAAGACGGGCGCGGCCGAAGACGCCCTCGGCAGCCCGGCCATCCGAACCCTCGCGCGAGCCGGCGGCTCCGCCGACGCCCGAACCACGCGCACGCCCGCAAGGAGGGGGCACACGGGGGAACCAGGGGTTCCCCCGTGAGAGCGAGCCGGGCGGCACAGCCGCCGGCGAGCGCATGGCGAGGGCCGGATTTGAACCGGCGACACCACGGTTTTCAGCCGTGTGCTCTACCGACTGAGCTACCTCGCCGTAAGGATCGACGAGCTTCGCCGATCCGGCACAGCATGTTAGCCGCGGGTCAGAGGTTCTTCTTGAGCAATCCGAACAGATTCCGCACGACCTCGCGCTCCATCGACTTCCCCGCGGACGAGTTGAGAAAGTCGCCGATCGCACCGGCTCCGCCGGCCGCAGCGCTCGCAGCCTTCCTGTGCCGCTCCTGCGGCGGAGTCGCGGCCTGCTGCGGACGCGGCCTGGGGCGGAGCGGCCTGCTCCAGCCTCGCCGCCAGCATCTCGCGCGCGCTCTGCGGGTCCGTCCTCGTGCCGTACTTGGCGTAGAGCGGCGATGCCTTCGCCGCCCCGTCGACGTCCTTGGCCGGCCCCATGTTCGACAACGGCGGGCGGAGCTTCGTGTGCACGACCGGCGTCGGCACGCCGCTCTCGGACAGGATCGTGACGGCCGCCTCCCCGATGCCCAGTTGCGTGAGGAGCTCGCCCAGGTCGTAGAAGTCCGACCTCGGGAAGGTCTTGACCGTCGCCGAGAGCGCCTTCGCATCGTCCGGCGTGAAGGCCCGGAGCGCGTGCTGCACCCGGTTGCCGAGCTGACCGAGCACGTCGTCGTGGATGTCCTTGGGCGTCTGGGTGATGAAGAAGACACCGACGCCCTTCGAGCGGATGAGCCGCACGGTCTGGGTCACCGACTCGATGAACGCCTTGCTCGCCCCGTCGAAGAGCAGGTGCGCCTCGTCGAAGAAGAACACGACCTTCGGCTTGTCGAGGTCACCGACCTCTGGGAGCTCCTCGAACAGCTCCGCGAGCAGCCACATGAGCGCGGTCGAGAACAGCTTCGGCTTGTCCTGCACGGCCGGCAGCTCGACGCACGAGATGATCCCCCTGCCGTCGGGAGCCGTGCGCAGCAGGTCGGCGATCTCGAGCTGCGGATCGCCGAAGAACTCGGTGCCCCCGCCCTCCTCGAGCCCGACGAGCGCGCGCAGGAGCACGCCGACGGTCTGCGACGCCAGCCCGCCGATCCCGGTCAGATCGGCCTTCCCCTCGTCCGACGTCAGGAACGTGAGCAGCGCGCGGAGGTCGGAGAGGTCGAGCAGCGGCAGGCCCTTCTGGTCCGCGTAGCGGAACACGAGGCCGAGGCTCTGCTCCTGCGTCTCGTTCGCCTCCAGCACCTTGGCGAGGAGCTGCGGGCCGAAGTCGGAGACGGTGGCTCGAACGGGCACGCCGGGGCCGATGCCCCCGAGTGCGAGGTACTCGACCGGGAACCCCGTCGGCGTGAACGGAATCCCGAGGTCGGCCGCCCGCTTGCCCGCGGGCGAGTCCGCCGACCCCGGCTCGGCCATCCCGGACACGTCCCCCTTCACGTCCGCGACGACGACCGCCACCCCAGCCGCCGAGAGCTGCTCGGCGATCACCTGCAGCGTCCGAGTCTTTCCCGTGCCGGTGGCGCCGGCGATGAGCCCGTGTCGGTTCGTCATCGCGAGAGCCACACGCACGTCGGCCTCGTGAACGAGCGTGTCGCCCAGGACGCCCTGGCCGAACTCGACGGCGGCACCTGTCGTCGCGTACGCCTTGGCGATCGTCTCGCCGAACTCGACCGGAGTCGCCATCAGTGATGAACGGCGCGGATGTCGCTGAGACTTGCCATGCTCCCTCCCTCTTCCTGCCGGGCCGCTCTGGGCCGATTCTTCGGGCCCGTGCCCACCGGTCAGGGCGATTCTCGTCTACCGGAAGCAAGGCGACAACCTCCACGGCGCGAAAAAGAGGACGTCCCGGCCGGTGCGCCCGCGCCGTGAACGTCCTCGTGGCCGCGAGCATACGCCCGATCGAGGCGCTCGAGAGCCTCCACGGAGCTCGGGAAGAGCGAAAAAGTACGCTCGTTGCGGCGAGTTCAGGCGCCTTCGCGAACCGTGATCTCCACCGTGTCCCCCGGCCTCGCCGCGAGCATCTCGGCGGCGTTGCCGGCGTTGATCGCGATCGCGACGTTCCGGTAGGCGTCCTCGTACAGGACGATGTCGCCGATCCTCACGTCGGCGAACGTCGATGCCGCGCAGGCGTAGAAGCGCTGCAGCCCGATCTCGACCTCGACCCGCGTCCCCGGCTCGACGCCGACGCTCGACAGGTCTTCCGTGGTCAGGTTGAGCTGGATGTTCCCGAAGCGATCGACGATCAGCACGTGCGCGAGCACGAAGCCCTCCTCGATCCTCGCGGCCGGAACGTGGAGGCGGACGAGCACCTCCGGCTTCAGCTCGGGCCCGAGCTCGCCCGGCTCGACGCCGGCGGCGAGATGTGCGGCCGCAGGTGCGAACAGGTCGCGCCCGTGGAACGTCTGCGACACCGGCTCCAGCCGGTAGGCCGGATTCGCGAGCTCCCAGGCACCTGTCACGCCCCCGAGCCGCTCGGCCGCGGGGACGAGCAGGCCGTTGTCGGGCCCCACGTAGAGCCTGCCGTCGCCGCTCCGTAGCGCGAGCGCCTTCCGGTCGGTGCCGACGCCGGGGTCGACCACGGCCAGGTGGATTCCCTCGGGCATGTACGGCAGCGTGCTCGCGAGGACGAGCGCCCCCTGGAGGATCTGCTGGCGCTCGATGCCGTGCGTGATGTCGATCACGTCCGCGCCCGGAGCGATCCGTTTGATGACGCCGTGACATGTACCGACGAAGTCGTCCTCCAGCCCGAAGTCGCTCAGGAACGTGATCGTCACGACCCGAGCCTAGCGATCGCGCTCAGCAATCCAGCCACGTCGTGGGTCGCCGCCTCGGCGACGACGCGGAGGCTTGCCTCATGCGCCGCCGCGGTCGTCTGCGGCCCGATCGAGACGGTCGGGATGTCGAGCCCGAGCGCGGCGAACGCGCGCGCTGCGGAGCCGGAGGCGAGCACGACGAGGTCGCCCACGGGCGGCGTTTCAGGCCGGAGCTCGACCGTCCGGTAGAGCGGCACGAAGTCGGCGCCGAGCTCGTCGACGAGTAGCCGCCGCGCTCGTTCGGCCGCCGCGACCAGCACACGCCCGGCCGGGCGCGGCAGCTCCGCGAGCAGACCCTCCTGAGTCGCGACGGCCGGTACGAGGTCGGCCGCGAGCCCGTGCTCGGCAAGGACCGCGGCGGTGACAGGCCCGACGGCGGCGACCCGTCGCGCGCGCCCGGTGAGCCGCCGCGCGAGCTCACGGGCTCCGTTCGCACTCGTCACGATCAGCCAGTCGTAGCCCGACGCGTCGACCGGCCCGTCTCCGAGCGGCTCGATACGGACGAGCGGGCAGAGCACGACCTCGTGTCCGAGCGTCTCGAGCCCGGCAGCCAGGTCGTTCGCCTGCCCTTCGGGCCTGGTGACGATCACTCTCACGCGTGAGCTGCCGCCGCGGCCGCGAGCTCACGGCCGAGCGCTACCGGATCGTCGCCGCGGCGTCGCTCGATCCAGCGGCCGTCCTCGTCCGCCACGAGTCCTGCGAGCACCTCGCCGTCGTGATGGGCCGCCACCGGCGCCAGGCACCCGCCCCCGACGACCGCCACGCAGCGGCGCTCCGCCTCGACACGGCGGCGCGTCTCCGGGTCGTCCGCAGCTGTGGCGAGCTCCTCCTCGCCCGCGCGGACCTGCAGTGCCAGCGCGCCCTGGCCTGCCTCGGGCAGGAGCTCCGAGGGGTCGAAGCGGTAGCCGATCTCGGCGTCGAGCCCGAGCCGCTCGAGCCCGCAGGCGGCGAGCACGACGGCGTCGAGCCCACGCTCCCCGCGTTTCCGCAGGCGCGTGTCGATGTTGCCGCGAAGCGGCTCGACGAGCAGCGACGGGTCGAGCGCGAGCAGTTGCGCGCGTCGCCGCACGGACGCCGTGCCCACGCGCATCCCCGGCCTCAGCGCGGACGCGCCGCACAGCGCGTCGCGCGGATCCTCTCGCGCCACGTACGCCCCGACGGCCAGACCGGCCGTGTCCACCGAGGTCATGTCCTTCGCCGAGTGCACGGCGACGTCGATGCGCCCGTCGAGCAGCGCCTCCTCGAGCTCCTTCACGAAGACGCCGCGCGCGCCGATCTCGCCGAACGGCCGCGTTCGGTCGCGGTCACCGGCAGTCGTGATCGGGACGAGCGCGATCTCGATCCCCGGTCGCCGCAGCCGCTCCGCGGCCTGCTCGGCCTGCGTGAGCGCGAGCCTACTGCCGCGGGTGCCGACTCGGAGCAGCATCGTCCGCGAGACCGAACAGGTGGCGGAGCGCGTCGGCGTACACGGCCCCGTCCGCACCGGCGGCCGCCTCCTTCATGCGCACCGTGGGGACATGCAGCAGCTTGTCGACGATACGCGCCGTCACGGCCTCGACCGCACCGCGCTCGGCCTCGGTCAGCCGCTCGAGCCGGGATCGCGCGCGCTCGAGCTCGCTCTCCCGGATCTCCTCGGCGAGCGCCCGCAGCGACGCAATCGCCGGCACCACGTCCCGCGATGCCTGCCAGGCACGGAACCGCTCCGCCTCGTCGAGCACGATCGCCTCCGCCCGCCCCGCCTCGCGCCGGCGACCGGCGAGGCTCTCCGCGACGACGCTTTCGAGGTCGTCGATGTCGTACAGGTAGCAGCCGTCGAGGTCGTGGATCGCCGGATCGAGGTCGCGCGGCACGGCGATGTCGATCAGGAACAGCGGCCGGCCCTTTCGGTCGGCGAGCCTGGGCGCGACGTCCGCCTTCGTCAGCACGTGCCCGGGCGAGCTTGTCGAGGTGAGGACGACGTCGACCCGGGCGAGCTCGGCAGGCACGTCCTCGAGCGTCACCACGCGGCCGCCGAACCGCTCCGTGAGCTCCTCCGCCTTCTCGGGGGAGCGATTGGCGACGACGACGATCTCGGCGCCGCGCGATGCGAGGTTGCGTGCTGCGAGCTCGCCGATCTTCCCGGCACCGACGAGCAGCACCTTGCAGCCGCCGAGATCGCCGAACACCTGCTCGGCGAGCGCCGCAGCCGCCGAGGACACGGACGCGGGACTCTCGGCGATCGCGGTCTCGGTCCGCACCTTCTTGCCGGCGTGGATCGCCTGGCGGAAGAGCCGGTCGAGGAGCGGCCCCGGCTTCCCCGCCTCATACGCGTTGCGGACCTGGCCGAGGATCTCGCCCTCGCCCGGCACCATCGAGTCGAGGCCGGCGGCGACACGGAAGAGGTGGATGCCCGCCGCCTCGTCCTCGAGTCGGTAGAGCACGGAGCGCAGCCGGCTCTCCTCGAGCCCGGAGCGGGCGGCCAGGGAGGCAACTGCCCGGTCGGCCACGTCCGCGACCGCGTCCCCACCTGCGAGGTACAGCTCGGTCCGGTTGCAGGTCGACAGGCATACCGCCTCGCCGCTCTCGGCTGCCAGCTCCTCGGCGAGCGTCGCAGCCTCCTCGCCGGTCAGCGCGACGCGCTCCCGGAGCTCGACCGGAGCGACACGATGCGAGATGCCGACGAGGAGCAGACTCATGTGAAGTGGGTGAGCGGGAGGCCGAGCCGCGCGACGGCGACGAGCGCGAAACCGGCGAGGACGAGATAGGCGGCACGACGCCCGCGCCAGCCGTAGCCGTGGCGCAGGACGAGGTAGCCGGCGAAGAGGGCCCAGGTGAGCACGGTCACGACCATCAGCGCGTCCACCGATCCGCCGTGCGACCGGAGCCTGACGAAGCCGGCGACGATGCCTGCCGTCAGCGCGGGTACGGCGAACGCGATCACGCGGCCCTCGAGCGCGTCGAGCGTGACGAGCGACGGCGCCCGGCCGAGCACGGCACCCGCCCGGCGCAGCTTCAGTCGCCGCTCCTGCCAGAGGTAGAGCGCCGCGAGCGCGGCCGACACCGTGAAGCCGGCGAACGCAGCGAGGACGAGCCCGACGTGGAGGACGAGGAACGCCGACGAGTACGAGCCGTCGACATGCGTCTTCGTCGCGCCTCCGAGCCACGCGGCCAGGAGCAGGGCGACGGCGGGCGGCATCACCGCGAGCCCGAGCAGGCGGTAACGGCTGTCACACCCCCAGAACAGGAAGGCCGTGATCACGAGCCAGACGAAGAGGTCGAGCGATCCGGCCCACGTGTCCCACGGGAACCCGTCGCTCCGCTCGGCCTGCACGGCCAGGAGCGCGGTCTGGGCGAGCCAGCCGATCCTGACGCCCCAGGTCGCGAATCTGCCTGCGCGACCCGGACGGCGGGCGTTGCCCGCGTAGGCGACAGCTGCTCCTCCGTAGGCGACGACCACGATCCAGAAAAGGAGCTCAGCCAACCTTCACCTGCTTCGGAGCCGGTTTCGGCGGCGCTTCCTCACCGGTGCGCTTGCGCTGGCGCGCCAACTCGGTCAGCTCGGCCACGTCGCGCCCGAGACGGGACACCTTCGCCGCCATCAGCAGGACGTACACGAGCACGAACAGCAGCACGACGAGGTACACGGCCGCGACGTACTTCTCCTCGGTGGTCATGCGAGCAACTCGCGGAGCTCTTTGACGTCGGCCGCAAGCCGCTTGCCCGCCAGCTCGAACCGGTAGAGAAAGTAGGCCAGCGAAAGCAGCGCCGCCCAGGCAACGCAGAACGTCGCGAGCTGCGAGGTCGCCATCTGCGGGCCGCTGCTCGTGAACACGGTCGGGTGGATGTAGCTGTTCGCGAGCCTGATCGCCAGGAAGCTGACCGGGATCAGCACGACGCCGAACAACGCGTAGACGGCGCACAGATTCGACCGCTGCGGCCCTGGGTCGACCGAGAAGCGGAGCATGAAGTAGGCGCAGTAGAACAGGAACAGCACGAGGAAGAGCACGAGTTGCTCGTCGCCCCATGCCCACCACGTGTTCCACCGGTACCGCGCCCAGATCGACCCGGTGACGAGGGTCATGGCGCCGAAGATCACGCCCTGGTGGATGGCCACGTAGCTCTCGAGATCAGCCGTCGGCACGCGCTTCCAGAGATGCAGGAACGCCTTCACCGCACCCCAGCCGAAGCAGGCGTAGGCGGTCAGCGCGATCGGGACGTGGAAGTAGAAGATCTTCTGGTTCAGGCCGTCCTGGTCGACCGGGGCGTAGAAGAAGATCAGCGCCACGGCGGCGCCGAGCAGCGCCGTCGTCAGGACGGCAAGGGCCGTGACGGGGTTATTCCGTGACCACGTACTCAAAGGAGGCCCACGAGATGATCGCAAAGACGACGTCGTACAGGCACAGGAAGCCAAGGTAGCGCGCAGGGCTCTCGGCGACGCTGGCGCCGACGCCCCCGACGATGACCGGGATCGCGAGCGGCAGGAAGAGCAGCGGGAGCAGGAGCTCCCGGGCCCGGCTGACCGCCGCGATCGCTGCGAGCAGCGTCCCGACGGTGACGATCCCGACGTCCGCGAGCGCGACTGCGGCAACCGTGCTCCAACCGATGCCGCTGAAGAACACCGCGTATGCGGGGAGTGCGACCACCTCGGCGGCGACGAGGAAGGCGAGGACGGCGACGCACTTCCCGAGCCAGATCGCGCTCCTGTCGCATGGCGCGAGTAGAAGGCCGTCGATCAGCCGCTGCTCCCGCTCCGCGACGAACGCGCGCGTGAGCCCGACGAGCGCCGTGAAGACGATTGCGACCCAGAGCAATCCCTTCGCGGCCAGCTCGGAGCTGTGCGCCGGCAGCGCGAAGTGGAAGACGACGAGCGCCGAGACGACGAACAGGAGCATCGCGGGCAGCGTGTCGCGGGCGCGCAGCTCCAGCGTCAGGTCCTTGCGGGCCAGCACCGCCACGTCGGTTGCGTAGCCCCTCATGCGAAGGCGAGCAGGCTGCTCGCGAGCGGCTCCACCCGTGCCGGATCATGGGTCGAGACGACGAAGGTGGCGCCGGCGCGAAGCTCGGCGAGCTCGCTGTCGAGGAGGTCGGCGCCCGCGTCGTCGAGCCCGCTGTACGGCTCGTCGAGCACGAGCAGGCTCGGCTCGTGCAGCAGCGTGCGGCAGAGCGAGAGCCGCTGCTGCATGCCGCGCGAGAACGAGCCCGCGCGCTCGTTCCGCGCCTGCCAGAGGCCGAAGCGCTCGAGCAGCATCCCGATCCGCTCGCGTCGCTCTGGCACGCGGTAGAGCCGCCCGTACAGGTCGAGGTTCTCGATCGCGGTCAGCTCGCGGTAGACGAGCGGGTCGTGGCCGGCGAAGCCGATCGTCTCGCGCGGCGCGTCTACGTCGAGCGTCCCCGCCGTCGGCGTCGCGAGGCCCGCGCAGAGCCGCAGGAGCGTCGTCTTCCCGGAACCGTTCGGGCCGGTCACGAGCAGGAACTCCCCGCGGTCGAGATCGAGATCGAGCCCCTCGAGCACCCGCTTGTCGCCGTAGCGCTTGCCGAGCCCGCGCGCCTGGATCAGCGGCCGGGTAGGCGTGTCCGGTATCACGACGTGATCGCGTCCACGAGGACGAAGCCGAAGAACACGACGCTGATCACGCCGTTCATGGTGAAGAACGCGAGGTCGAGCCGGCGGAGGTCGTTGGGGCGGACGAGCGAGTGCTCGTAGGCGAGCAGCGCCGCGACGGCGCCGACGCCGAGCCAGTACCAGACATCGACGGACAGGCCCGCCCCGACCGCGCACAGACACGCAACAGTTGCCACATGCGAGAGTCTGGCCGCGAGAAACGCGCCGCGCACGCCGAAACGCGTCGTCACGGAATGGAGCCCCTGCGCCCGGTCGACCTCGACGTCGAAGAGCGAGTAGAAGCAGTCGAAGCCCGCGACCCAGGTCGCCACGGCTGCACCGAGAACCCACGACTGCCACGGCAGCTTGCCGGTGATCGCGACCCACGCCCCCATCGGCGCCAACCCGTCGACGGCTCCGAGCCAGAAGTGACAGAGCCACGTGAAGCGCTTCAGATAGGGGTAGACGACGAAGCCGATCACCGGGATCGGCCACAGCCAGCGGACGATCGGGTCGAGCTGCCAGACGGCGGCGAGAAAGACGCCGAGCGACGCGAGGCACAGGCCGACCACGTGCCAGGGCCGCAAGAGGCCGCTCGGCAGCTCGCGACCGGCGGTGCGCGGGTTGCGCGCGTCGATCCCCGCGTCGATCAGGCGGTTGAGACCCATCGCGAGCGTCCGTGCGCCCACCATCGCCACCGTGATCCAGACGAGGTCGTGAGCGCTGGGAACCCCGTCTACGGCCAGGAACGCGCCCACGTACGCAAACGGAAGCGCGAAGAGCGTGTGCTCGATCTTGACCAGCGAAGCGAAGCGCCTCGGATAGACGAGGGCGCCTTCCGTCATGTCTGCCTGTGCCCGACGTCGCGCTCGCCGGCGAGCAGTTCGAGCGCGTGCGCGAGCGCAGGCCGCAGCACCGCGAATCCGTCCCGGCAGCCCCCCGGCGAGCCCGGCAGGTTGACGACGAGCGTCCGGCCGCGCACACCGGCCACACCGCGGGAGAGCAGGGCGTGCGGCGTCTTCGCGATCGAGTCGGCCCTGATCGCTTCCGCGATTCCCGGGGCCGGGCGGTCGAGCACGCTCGCCGTCGCCTCGGGCGTGACGTCACGCGGCGCGAGTCCGGTCCCGCCCGTCGTCAGGACGACCGCGGCCTCGTCGGCGAGCTCCTCGATCGCGCGGGCGATCTCGTCCCGGTCGTCGGGCACGATGCGACGGACGACTTCGAGCCCTTCGGCCTCGAGCAACTCCTGGAGGAGGTCGCCGCTTCGATCCTCACGCGTGCCTTCGGAGACGCCGTCCGAAACGGTCAGAACCGCTGCGATCATGCGGGCTCCTTGGTCTTCTCGACGAGCCTGACCTCCTCGACGACCATGCCCTTGTCGATCGCCTTGGCCATGTCGTAGACGGTCAGGGCGGCGATCGACGCGGCCACGAGCGCCTCCATCTCGACGCCGGTCTGTGCCACCGTCTCCGCGCTGGCGATGATCTCGACCGCGCCGTCGGCGACGTCGGCGCTCACCCGCACGACCGAGAGCGGGAGCTGGTGGCAGAGCGGGATCAGCTCGCTCGTTCGCTTCGCGGCCATGACGCCGGCGAGTTCTGCGGTCGCGAGCGCGTCACCCTTCGGCAGGTCGCGGAGGCGCGCAGCCGTCTCCGGTGCCATGCGGACGCGGGCCGACGCCACTGCCCGCCGGCGCGACTCGGGCTTCCCGCCGACGTCGACCATGCGCACGCGGCCACCGGTGTCCACATGGGACAACTCGTCGCTCACGGCCGCACCTTAGCCGCGCAGGGCGCGGCGGCTAGGGCTTGCGCGAGCCGAGCTGAACCCGGATCTGCTGCTTCCGCCCGTCGCGCAGCACGGTGAACGTCACTGTCTGCCCGGGCCGGAGCCCCTCGCTGACGACACGGGCCACGTCCTCGCCGCTCGCGATCGGGTGACCGGCGACGGCGACGATGACGTCGCCTCCCGCGCGAACGCTGACACCGTCGACCACGCGCACGCTCGATCCCTGGCGCAGTCCGGCACGAGCGGCCCCACTGCCCTGGTCGACGCTGACGATCAGCGCTCCGCGCGACACCGAGAGCCCGAGTGCCCGCGCGATGTTCGGCGTCAAGTCCGTCGTGCGCACGCCTGCGAAGGCATAAGCCACCTTCCCGGTCGTCAGGAGTTGCAGGAGCGAGCGCCGAGCAGAGTCGATCGGCACCGCGAAGCCGACGCCTTCCGCCTGCCCCGTGTCGGTGCGGATCTGCGCGGCGATCCCAATCACCCGGCCATTCGCGTCGAACACGGGGCCGCCGGAGTTGCCGTGCGTGATCGGGGCGTCGAGCTGGATCGCGTCGGAGAGCCGGAAGGTCGACGTCAGCGAGTCGATCGACCGGCGGACTCCGGACACGATGCCGACATCGAGCGAGTTCTCGTTGCCGAACGGGCTACCGATGACCGCGACCGGCTGACCGACGCGCACGTCGCGCGAGCGGCCGAGCGGCACCGGATCGAGCGCATGCGCCTTCGGGTCGACCTCGAGCACACCCACGTCGTCGAACACGTCCCAGCCGACGATCCTGGCCCGGACGCGGTCGCGATCGGCGAACTCGACGTAGACCCGTGCCGCCGGCTTCGCGGCCGAGCCCGACGCCTGCTCGCCGGCATTCGTGATCACGTGCGAGCTCGTCAGGATCAGACCCGTCCGCGTGACGACGAATCCCGAGCCCTGCGCCTCTGTCGAGCCGAACTCGGCGTAGATCGTGACCACGCCGGGGGAACGGGCCACATACAGCGCTGACGGCGCGAAGCCGTTTCGGAGGAGGAACTGGGTGCTCCGCACGGACGTCGCGGCGGAGCTTGCCGGAGCGGCCTCGGGAACGACCACCGTCCGGCTCGTGCCCGTGAACCAGCCGCTCCAGGCGGCGATCCCGAGCGCGATCAGCGCAGCGGCGAGCGCGGAGACGAGCGCAACGACGAGAGTCCGCACGGCCTGGTCACTGTAGCCGTGGCTCCCGTTCTTGCTCGCCGCACAGCGGCGTCGAAGGCATCAGCACAGGGGAATGCGAAACCGCTAAGACCGCCCGATGGTGATTCTTTCTCGCCGCACAGCGGCGTTGAAGGCATCACCACAGGGAATTGCAAGACCGGCCTGTGGTGATTCTTTCTCGCCGCACAGCGGCGTTGAAGGCATCACCACAGGGAATTGCAAGACCGGCCTGTGCAGGACCGCCCTGTGGTGATTTTCACGTGGAAACGGCGATCACCTTGCGTACTCGTCGTGGCGACGCACCCAGAACTGCGGCTGTCGGCCTTCCTCGTCGCGCCCCTTCGGGGTGAGGTCGATGTAGTTGTACGCGCTGTTGAGCAGATCGATCCCACGCGCGTAGGCCGAGTAGGTGTGGAAGACCGCGCCCTCGTCGTCGCGGACGAAGACGCTCACACCCTCGCGGTCGCCGAGCGACGGGGCCTGCGAGCCGTAGTTGTAGATCGGCAACTCGCGCTCGTCCGGGGAGAACGCGACGCCGAGGTCCGCGTTGAAGTCGTTGCCACCGGACGAGACCCAGTGGAAGCCCCAATCCATGCGCTTGCGGTACGCCCCAAGCTTCGCGACCGGCGCACGCGAGATTGCGATCAGCGTCGTGTCATGAGCGGCGAGATGCACGACGTTGGCGTCGAAGCTGTCGGCCCAGAAGGAGCAGTGCGGGCAACCCGCGTCGTCCTCCGGCGCGAACATGAAGTGGTAGACGATCAACTGGCTGCGGCCGTCGAACAGGTCGCGGAGGGTCTCCGAGCCACGAGGCCCCTCGAACACGTACTCCTTCTCGACCGCTTCCCACGGAAGCTCGCGCCGTTGTCGGCTCACCTCGTCCCGCATGCGCGTGAACTCCTTCTCCCTGGCCAGCAGCGCCGTGCGTGCGGCCACCCAGTCGTCGTGCCCGACGACAGCGTGATCAGTCAAGGGACCTCCTCAGCAACTCGATGCGGCCCGGCCAGCCTTTTGCCAGCTGAGCCCCGATGACAGGGTCGATCTCGCCGACGTGCGTGAGTGTCAGCCGCGTGCCATCGCCCTCAGGCACCAGCTCGAAGGTCACGCTCGTCGGAGCGGCCGCGCCGGCCGTCGACCATGCCCAGACCATGCGGCGCGGCGGATCGAGTTCGAGCACCTCGGCCTCGACCCAGCCGCTGGCCGACAGCGTGCCGGTCTTCATCCTGAACCGCGCCCCGACTTCGGGGTGAAAGTCGTCCGTTGCCATCAGCCAGTCGGAGATCGACGAGGCGTCGGTGAGCGCATGCCACACCGCCTCGACCGGGTGCGGGAGCAGGTCGTCGATCCGGACGTCGAGGATCACCGCGCCTCGAGCCCTCGCCGCAGCCGGCCGACACGCTCCTTCCAGAACGCCTCGTACGTCGCAGTCCAGTCGTGGACGACGCGCAGCGGCTCGGCGCGCAGCCCGTAGATCCGCCGACGGCCCTCGGCCCGCCGCTCGACCACCCCGGCATCGAGCAGCACGTGGAGGTGCTGAGACACGAGCGAATACGAGAGCCCCGAGGCGTCGACGAGAGCGCCGACCGGTTGCTCGCTCTCTCGGAGCACGTCGAGCAGCACGCGCCGGTTCCCCTCGGCGATCGCATGGAATGCATCCGGGCCGGCAGCGGCACGCGACATCGCCGCCATGTTATTCAACCGTTCGCTAAAACGTCAAGTTCAGGAGGCTTCGACCGGCTCGAGCCGGGTCGCTCCGGCGTCGTCGAGCAGGTCGGTCGAGGGGAGCGTGAGCCGGAAGACCGTCCGGCCCGGATCGCTCTCGAGCTCGAGGTTGCCACCCATCACGTGCGCCAGCTCGAGCGCGATCGAGAGCCCGAGGCCGCTGCCCGACGCCCGCGAGCCGTCACCGCGGTAGAAGCGCTCGAAGACGTGCGCGAGCTGCTCGGGCGGAATGCCGGGGCCGTCGTCCTCCACGCCGATCACGCCGCCCGCGTCCCCGCGCTCCACGCGCAGCAGAATGCGCGTGCCCGCCGGCGTGTGCACGAGCGCGTTCTCGACCAGGTTGCGGATGATCTGGACGACGCGCTGCTCGTCCGCGACGGCGAGCGCGTCCTCGTCGGCCTCGACGTGGATCTCGTGCTCCGACTGCCGGGCGACCGGCCCGAACTCCTCGGCGACGAGTCGCGCCGTGCCCGCGAGCGAAACGAGCTCGCGCTCGGGGTCGATGTGGCCCGCGTCGAGGCGGGACAGGTCGAGCAGCTCCGTCGCCAGCTTCGTCAGCCGCTGCACGGAGTCGCGCATCGTGGCCAGGAACTCCTCCTGTGTCTCCGGATCGAGATCCTCGTCGCCGAGCAGCTCCAGGAACCCGCCGAGCGAGAAGAGCGGTGTCCGCAGCTCGTGCGAGGCGTTGGCGATGAACTCGTTCCTGGCCCGGTCGAGCTGCGAGAGCTGCAGGCGCATCCGGTCGAACGCGCGCGCGAGCTCGCCGATCTCGTCGTGGCCGCGGTCGACGATCGGCTCGTCGAACCGACCGCTCGCGATGCGCTCGGCGGCCTGCTCGAGGTTGCGAATGCGCCGTGCAAACAGCCACGCGGCGCTGTACCCGAGGACGAGCGCGAGCGCGAGCACGATCCCTCCGGCGATCAGCAGCCGCCCGCGCGTGACGCTGACCGCGCCGATCGTGTCTCCGAGCGACGACGAGAGGAGCGCGATGTCGCCGTCCGGCAGCATGAACGCGACCTCGGCGTATTGCTGCCCGCCGCGCTGGACCGTGCCTTGCGCCTGGTCTCCGGTCTGCGCTGTCCGGAGCGCGATCGCATCGTTCGCCACGTCGTTCGCCGAGCCCAGACCCTTCGAGTCTTCCTGCGCCAAGAGCGTCACCGCCGGCCCCCCGGTCAGGATCGAGTAGACGACGACGCGGGCGCTGGCGTTCCCGGCCGCGTCGGCCGCGAAGAGCGTCGTCTGCGTGTCGTTCGGGTAGACGTCAGCGAGGAGCTCCGGCACCGACTTCTTGAGCTGGCCGATCTTGCCGTCGATCAGGCGGCCCTGGAGCCCGGGGATGACGAAGACGTAGACGAGCGCCAGCGAGCCGGCCACGGCGAGCAGCAGCGCCAGGCTCAGCCGGGCTCCGACGCTGCGGAGAGGGTTGACCCTCACCGGTCGCGGAAGCGGTACCCGACGCCGCGGACAGTCAGGATGATCTCGGGGTTGCTCGGGTCGCGCTCGAGCTTCTCGCGCAGGTGCCGGACGTGGACGTCGATCGTGCGCGGGTCGCGGTAGTCGGAGCCGCCCCAGACCGACTCGAGCAGCGCCTGGCGCGTGTAGACGCGGCCGGGCCGCGCCGCGAGCGTGCGCAGGAGCTCGAACTCGACGTAGGTCAGCTGCACAGGCTGCCCGCCGACATCGACCGTTCGCCGCGAGGGATCGATCGTCAGCCCTTCGATCGCGATCGGCTCGGGTTCGCGCGAGTCGTGCCGTGGCGTCGCGGCCCGGCGCAGGGCGGCCCGCACGCGGCTCCGGAACTCGCGGATCGAGAACGGCTTCGTGATGTAGTCGTCGGCGCCGAGCTCGAGCCCGAGCACCTTGTCGACCTCGTCGTCGCGCGCCGTCAGCATGATGATCGGCACGAAGCTCGTCGCGCGCAGCTGCTTGCAGACCTCGAGCCCGTCGAGCTTCGGCAGCATCACGTCGAGGACGACGAGGTCGATCGGCTCCTCCGCGAACCGGCGCAGCGCCTCGTCGCCGTCCCGGGCCTGAACGACGCGATAGCCGTCCCGCTCGAGTGGATACGTGAGCAGCTTCTGGATTGACTCCTCGTCGTCGACGAGGAGGATGGTCGCGGCGGTCGTCGACATGGTCCGCGGGTCGGATTCTTACTATAGCCACGGGATTTCCGTGCCTCTCTCCCCATCCGTCCCGCGCCGGGCCCGGCGCGGCTCGGTGGAACGACCGATCAACGGTCGCCTCTACCGCATCGCGTGGCTCGCCGTCGCGCTGCCGTTGCTGATCGTCGCCTTCACGGTGACGCGGCCGGAGCCGCTTCCGGCGCCCACGCTCCCACCCACGTTCAGCGGTCCCGGCGCGGCCACGATCGCGACGACGTTCGCCCGGACGTTCAGGGAACGCACGCCCGGCTCCGAGAACGCGGCGGCGGCGGTCACGAGCACGGGCGGCATCCTCGACCTGCTGTCGCCGTTCCGGTTGAAGACCCGCGTCGACCGCTTCACGGCGACGATCCCCGGCATCGGGCGCGTCCAGCTCGCGAACGTGGTCGCGGTCGTGCCCGGCCGGTCGCCGCAGACGATCGTCGTCATGGCGCACCGCGACAACGCCGGCACGTTCATCGTGCATCGCGACAACAGCTCCGGGACGGGCGCGCTCGTCGAGCTCGCGCGCGCATACACGGGCAGCGACGGCGCGACGGGCGTCAAGCCGCAGCACACGATCGTCTTCCTCTCCACCGACGGCGGCGCGTTCGGCGGGCTCGGTGCCCGGTACTTCGCCGACCACGCTCCGGAGGGCAAGAACGTCCTCGCGGTCGTCAACCTCGATACGATTGCCACGAACAGGGCGCCGCAGATCGAGATCTCGGGACCGGGCCCACATTCGTCGTCGACGACCCTCCTCGGCTCCGCCGTCGCGCGCATCGGAGCCGCAGCCGGCATGACGCCTGGGCGGCCGAGCCTGTTCGGACAGCTCGTCGACCTCGCCTTCCCGCTCAGCCTGTACGAGCAGTGGCCCTTCCTGCAGCACGGCACTTCGGCGATCACGCTCACGACCGCCGGCGATCGGCCGTCCTCGGATCCGGTCGGGAACGCGTTCGACGTCGAGCGGCTCGGCCAGATGGGCCGGGCCGCGCAGCTGCTCGTGAGCTCGCTCGACCAGGGACTCGAGCTCTCGCAGGGAACGAGCAGCTATGTGTACTTCGCGGGGCGGATCATCAAGGGCTGGGCGCTTGCCCTGGTGCTGATCGCACTCGTTGTCCCGTTCGGGGTCGCGACGGTCGACCTCTTCGCGCGCTGCCGGCGCCGCCACGTCCCCCTCGGCGCCGCGTTCCGCGCCTATCGCCGCCGGCTCGGCTTCTGGCTCTGGGTGGGCGCGCTCTTCGGGCTGTTCGCGCTCTTCGGAGCCTTCCCGGACGGCGCGGCCGTTCCGCCCGATCCCGCGTCGAGCGCGGTCGGAAGCTGGCCACGGGCGGCGCTGACGGCCTTCGCATTGCTCGCAGTCCTGAGCTGGCTCGTGGCCCGCAGGCCGCTCGTCGCCAGGCGGCCGGCGGCCGACGAGGAGGAGCTCGCGGGCCAGACGGCGGCCCTCCTGGCGCTCGGCCTGATCTCGCTGCTCGTGATGGCGACCAACGTGTACGCGCTCCTGCTCTTCCTGCCGTCGCTGCATGCCTGGCTGTGGCTTCCGCAGGTGCGCAGCCGCGGTCGGATCGTTCGCGCGTCGGTCTTCGCGGCCGGTTTGATCGGACCGGTACTGCTGCTCGGCCTCGTGGCCAAACGGCTCCGGCTCGGGCTCGATACCCCCTGGTACCTTGCGGAGCTGACCGCAATCGGCTACGTACCGATAGTGGCCGTCGTGCTTGCACTCGCCTGGGTCGCGGTCGCCGCGCAGCTTCTCGCCGTGACGACCGGACGTTACGCGCCCTATCCCGGCACGACCGAAGGGGCGCGACCCGGCGCCGTCCGCACGGGCGTGCGCACCCTGGTCCTCGGTGTTCGCGGGCGTCGACGGACCGCTCCGCCGCGCCAGGCGTACGGTGATCGATGAGACAGACGGTCCGGATCACGGGAGCGCTCCTGATCGGCGCCGGCGTGCTCGGGCTCGGCTGGGCGCTCGTCGTCTGGCAGTGGCAGGACCCGATCACCGCGCTCTACACGACCTACCAGCAACACAGGCTCGCAGCGAGCTACAACGAGACCTTCGACGCGTACCGGGCGCCTGCGCTGCCCGTCGTGCACCAGACGGTCAACCTGAAGGCCGAACAACGCCAGATTGCGCTGGAAGCCGCCCGTTACCGGAAAACGCTCGGCGTCGGAGGGCCCGTCGGCCGGCTGAACGTGCCGCGGCTCGGGCTCTCGATCATCGTCGTCATGGGCACGGACGAGAGCTCCCTCGAGAAGGGCCCCGGGTTGTACGCGGGGACGAAGCTCCCCGGCCAGGGCCAGCTGATCTACATCGCAGGCCACCGAACGACCTACCTCGCGCCGTTCGCGCACATCGACTCGCTGCACTTCGGCGACGCGATCACGCTGCAGATGCCCTACGCGACCTTCGTCTACCGCGTGACGAGCCACGTAATCGTCGGCTCCAACGACGTCGCCCGGCTCAAGTCACGGGGCTATGAGCAGGTGGTGCTCCAGGCCTGTCACCCCCGCTTCTTCGCCACCCACCGCTACCTCGTCTACGCGCGACCCGTCGAGGTGATCCCGAGACGCGGAACGCCCTACCAGGTCTCGGTCACCGGCCGGCTGTCCCCGGACCGCGCCTAGAGCACGAGGTAGCGAACAGTCGAGCCGGCCGGGAGCTCGCCGACGCCGGTCGGGACGAAGACGAGCGCGTTCGCCTCGGCAGCCCGGACGATCATGTGCGACTCCTGGCCGGACAGCGGCTCGAGCTCGCCGTCCGGCGTCAGGCGTGCACGGACGAGCTCGTCGCGACGCGGGTCGGCCGCGATCGCGCGTGCGAGCACGCCGCGCTGGTACCGGGGGGCGGGGTCGCGCTCGCCCTGGAGCGCGCGCAATGCGGGGAGCACGAAGAGGACGCTCGAGACGAGCGACGAGACCGGGTTGCCGGGAAGGCCGAACACGAGCGTGCAGCCGCGAACGCCGAAGGCGAGCGGCTTCCCCGGCTTCACGGACACGCCCCAGAACACCTCCTCGACGCCGAGGTCGGCTTCGATCGCGCGGACGAGATCGTGCGGCCCGACCGACACGCCGCCGGAGGTGACGAGCACGTCGCGTCCGAGCCCCTGCCCGATCGCAGCGCGGTGGGCTGACTCGTCGTCCTCGACCGAATCGAACGCCTCGACGATCGCCCCCACGCCGCCGAGGAGCGTCTGCAGCATGGCGCCGTTCGACTCGTAGATCTCGCCGGGGCCGAGCGGCTCGCCGGGCCGCCGCAGCTCCGTGCCCGTCGTCAGCACCGCGACGCGCGGTCGGCGGGCGCACTCGACCTCGCCGACGCCTGCGGCGGCGAGCGCACCGATCTGCGCCGCCCCGAGCCGCGTGCCCGCCTCGACGACGACCTCGCCCGCCGTCACGTCGCCGCCGCGCGGACGGACGTTGCTGCCGGCGCGCGCCGCCTCCGACACCTCCACGGCGTCCTCCACGACCTCGACGCGCTCGATCGGCACGACCGCATCCGCGCCCTCGGGGACGACGCCGCCGGTCGCGATCCCCATCGCCTCTCCCGGCTCGAGCGGCGCGCGTGGCCGGCCGGCCGGCGGCGACACGCTCGACGACCGGAAGCCGGCCGGGCGTGTCGGCGGCGCGCACGGCGAACCCGTCCATGGCCGAACTCGGAAACGGCGGCAGGTCGACCGCCGCCCGCGCGGGCGCCGCGAGCACGCGACCCGGCGCCTCGTCGAGACCGACCCGCTCGGCGGGCAGCGGCTCCACGCGCGCCAGAACGGCGTGCAGAGCCTCGTCGACGGAGAGCAGTCCGGCCATCGGCCGAATACGCTATCCGCCGTGATCTCGGTCGTCGTGCCCGTCTACAACGAGGATCGGAGCGTGGCGCTGCTCTACGAGGAGCTCCAGGCGGCGCTCGACCCGCTCGACACGCCCTGGGAGGCCGTGTACGTCGACGACGGCTCGACGGACGGCTCGTTCGCGGCGCTCACGCGGCTCCACTCCAAGCACGACAACGTCCGCGTCGTCCGGCTGCGGCGAAACTTCGGGAAGTCGGCGGCACTCGGAGCCGGGTTCGACCACGCGGACGGCGACGTGATCGTGACGATCGACGGCGACCTCCAGGACGACCCGGCCGAGATCCCGCACCTGCTCGCGAAGCTCGACGAGGGGTTCGACCTCGTCTCCGGCTGGAAGGCGAAGCGCCGAGACCCGTGGACGCGCCGCGTCTTCTCGCGCATCTTCAACGGCGCCGTCGGCCTCGTCTCGGGCGTCCACCTCCACGACATGAACTGCGGGCTCAAGGCCTACCGCGCCTCCGTGGTGCGCGGGCTGCCGCTGTACGGGGAGCTGCACCGCTTCCTGCCCGTCCTCGCTCATCAGCGCGGCTACCGCATCGCCGAGCTGCCCGTGAACCACCGTCCGCGAGCCCACGGACGCTCACGCTACGGCCCCGAGCGCTACCTCCGCGGCTTCTTCGACCTGCTGAGCGTGTCGTTCATCGGCCGCTACCGGCACCGGCCGCTCCATCTGTTCGGCGGGCTGGGCCTCTTGACGATGTTCGGCGGCGTCGCCTGCCTGCTCTACCTGACCGTGCTGAAGGCGCAGGGCCATGCGATCGGGAGCCGTCCCCTGCTGATCCTCGGCGTCCTGCTCGTCGTCGTCGGCATCCAGCTTCTCTCGCTCGGCCTGATCGGCGAGATGATCACGAGCCTGCACGAGGAGCGCGCCGACGAGCGGACGCGGGCACAGGCGGTCGTAGACGAAGTCCTCACCCACTCTTGAGGGCGCTCTACTTCGGCACGTACGACCGCGACTACCCCCGCAATGCACAGGTCATCTCGTGCCTGCGGCGAGCGGGTGTGGAGATCCGCGAGCGGCACGAGCCGGTGTGGGAGGGGCGCCGGGACGGCTGGCGGGCGGGCGCGCGCGACGCCGCGCGGCTCGCGGTCGCCGAGGCCCGGCTCCTGCGGTCGCCGGACGAGCGCTTCGACGTGGTCATCGTCGGCTACCCGGGGCACTTCGACCTCCCAGCGGCGCGCCGGGCGGCCCGCGGCGCGCCGGTCGTCTTCAACCCGCTCGTCTCGCTCGAGGACACGTTCGTCGCCGACCGGGGGCGCTTCCGGCCCGGCTCGGTGGCGGCGAGAGCACTCGGGCTCGTCGACCGACGCGCGCTGCGCTCGGCGGACCTCGTCGTCTGCGACACGCAGGCGCACGCCGACCACCTCGCCGCGCTCGCCGGGCTCGACCCGGAACGCGTCGCCGTCTGCCTCGTCGGCGCCGAGGAGCGGCTCTTCCGGCCGGGCTGGGCGCCGCAAGAGCCGTTCACATGCCTGTTCGTCGGCAAGCTGATCCCGCTGCACGGACTGGACACGATCCTCGCCGCCGCGCGGCTCGCGCCGGAGATCCCGTTCCGCGTCGTCGGCTCGGGACAGCTCGACGCACTGCTCGCCGACGCGCCTGCGACCGTCGAGCACGTGCCCTGGGTCGAGTACGAGCTGCTGCCCGGCGAGCTCCACCGGGCCGGCTGTGCGCTCGGGGTCTTCGGCACGTCGGCGAAGGCAGGTCGCGTGATCCCGAACAAGGCCTTTCAGGCGCTCGCGTGCGGGACGCCGCTCGTCACGGCCGACACCCCGGCTGCCCGGGAGCTCCTCGTCGACGGGGAGAGCGCCCTGCTCGTCCCGCCGGGCGACCCGGAGGCGCTGGCGGACGCGATCCGGCGTGTCTCGGCCGAACCCGAGCTCGGCGCAAGACTCTCCGCCGGCGGCCTCGCCGCCTATCGCGAACACGCGAGCGAGGACGTCCTGGGCGTGCGCTGGCGCGGTCTGCTGGAGGGTCTCGCGTGAAGGCGCGCGTGCTCCTCTGGCCGGCGATCGCAGCGTTTGCGGTCGGCTTCACGGCGCTCTCGATCGGCCGACAACGGGCCTTCAACACCGGCCGCTTCGACCTCGGGAACATGACGCAGGCCGTCTGGGCGACGGCGCACGGCCACTTCCTGGAGGTGACGAACCTCGCCGGCGAGCAGACTTCCCGCCTCGGCTCGCACTTCGACCCGATCCTCGCCGCGTTGGTGCCGCTGTGGTTCGCCTGGCCGAGCCCGGACATGCTCGTCACGGTGCAAGCGGCCGCGATCGCGCTCGGCGCCCTGCCCGTGTTCTGGCTCGCGCGCAAGCACCTCGGCTCCGAGTACGCCGCCATGGGCTTCGCGTTCGCCTACCTCCTCTATCCCGCGACCCAGTGGCTGGCCCTGAACGAGTTCCACCCGGTCGCGTTCGCGTGTCCGCTGCTCCTGTACGCATTCTGGTACCTGGACGAGGACCGGCTGATCCCGTTCGCCGTCTTCGCCGTGCTCGCGATCGCGTGCAAAGAGGAGATCGGGCTCGTCGTCGCCGGCTTCGGCATCTGGTACGTGATCTCGCGCCGCCGGTGGAAGGAGGGCGCCGGGATCCTCGCCGCCGGGGTCGCGGCCTCAGCGGTCGCGGTCGAGGTCGTCGTGCCGCACTTCAGCGGCAGCGCGTCGGCGTTCTACTCGCGCTACAACGAGGTCGGCGGCACTCCGGGCGGCATCCTGCGCACGCTGTTCACGCATCCGCTTCGCGTCCTCGGCAATACGTTCTCGCGCGACCACCTCGACTACCTCGGCCACCTGCTCGTCCCGCTCGGGTTCCTGTTCGTACTCTCGCCGGTGCTGCTGCTCGCCGTGCTGCCCGAGGCGGCACTCAACGTCCTCTCGAGCAACCCGTACCAGTCGTCCGTGCACTTCCACTACACCGCCGGACTGATCCCCCCGCTCGTGATTGCGAGCGTGCTCGGCGCGGCGGCGCTCGTCCGTCGACGGCCGCGCGTGAAGCCGATGATCGGGCCTGCCGTCGTCGTCCTCGCCGTGCTCTCGAACTACTGGCTCGGCGCCGTGCCCGTCTGGGCTGCGCTTCCCGGCGGCAGCACCTTCCAGCGGAACGCGACGCACGTCACGGCACACGACCGGATCACTGCGCGGGCGGTGGCGCTCGTTCCGGGCAACGCCGTCGTCAGCGCCACCAACTCGCTGGGCGCGCACCTGTCGGCGCGGCGTCGGATCCTCAGCTTCCCGCGGATCGACGACGCCACCTGGGTCGCGGTCGACGAGACGAACGGGAGCTACCTCGACGGGACCGGGCCGCTCCCGATGGAGGCCGACGTCGCCGCGCTCCGCCGCGATCCCGGCTGGCGGCTCGTCTTCGAGCAGGACGGGGTGCTCGTGTTCCGCCGCGTCAGTGCTGGCCGCCGGGCGGGCCCCCCGTCGGCGGCGTCAGATCGATCTGCGGCGGCGGTGGCGGGAGCAGGTACGCCGGGACGTCGCTGAGCGCGTACTTGCCGCGCTGGAACGGCTTCCACGTCGGCAACTGCTTCGGCTCCGTCCAGTCCTGCGCGGGCAGCGAGCCGAGCGCGGGCTGCATGAACGCGTGCCAGATCTGCGCGGGGAAGCTCCCGCCCGAAACCGAGATGCCGTGGACGTCGGTCATCGGGATCTCTCCCTGCGGATAGCCGACCCAGACCGCCGCGTCCAGCGTCGGCGTGTACCCGACGAACCAGGCGTCGGCGTGGTTGTCGGTCGTGCCCGTCTTGCCGGCGGTGGGTCGCCCGATGTTCGCCGCCGTGCCGGTGCCGTAGAGGACGTTCTCCTCGAGGATCTTCGTGACCACGTAGGCGACGCCCTCCGAGAGCACGCGCTTCCGCGCGGGCTTGCCCCAGCCCGCATCCTGATCCGTCTTGCCGTTCGGAAGGACGACCTTCGTGATCGCCATCGGTCGCGAGTAGATCCCGCCCGCGGACAGGGTCGCGTACGCCGACGCCATCTCGAGCGGCGAGACGCCGAGCGTGCCGAGGCCGATCGAGGGGACCGGCGCCAGCGGCGACTGGATGCCCATCCGGTGCGCCGTCGCCGCCACGTTCGACGGCCCGACGTCGATCGTGAGCTGCGCGTAGACCGTGTTGTCGGAGCGCAGCGTCGCCTGCTCGATCGAGATCCAGCCGACGTAGCTGTGGTCGTAGGTCGTCACGTTCCAGGCCGGGACCTTCGGATCCGGCTGGTACTCGAACGGCGCCGACACGTAATCGCTCGAGGCCGGGTTGATTCCCTTCGCGACCGCGGTCGTCAGCACGAACGTCTTGAAGGTCGAGCCCGGCTGGCGCCGCGCCTGCACCGCCAGGTTGAACTGGTTGCCCTTCTGGCCGGGCGTGACCGCGTTCATCGCCCGGATCGCACCGTCGCGCGGGTCGATGGCGACCAGCGCCGACGCGGGGTCGGTGCGGAGGCTCAACGTCTCTGAGATCGCGTGCTCGGCGAGGCGCTGGAGCCGCGGGTCGATCGTCGTGTAGACGTCGAGCCCCCCCTCGCGCACGGTGCCGGCGCCGTAGGTCGCGACGAGCTGGTCGATCACGTAGTTGAAGAAGTACGGCTCGCGGATCGTCGAGTAGAGCTTCCCGGGCCGCAGGTGCGGGTCGCGGTCCTTGACGACCGTGCGGTACTGATAGGCATTGATCGCACCCGTCTCGAGCATCGACCGCAGCACCTCGTCCCGCCGCTGGATCGCCGCCTGCGGGTCGACGAGCGGGTCGTAGAGGGACGGCGCCTGCGGCAGCCCGGCGAGGAGCGTGGCCTCCTTCAGGCTGAGCTCGCTGGCGTGCTTGGAGAAGTAGATCTCGGACGCGGCCTCGACCCCGTAGGCGTTCGACCCGAAGTAGACGTTGTTCAGCCACGACTCGAGGATGCGCTGCTTCGACCATTTCTGCGACAGCTTGATCGCGAGGCAGGCCTCCTTGATCTTGCGGGTGAGCGTCCTCCCGCCGTTCCCGATGTAGATGTTGCGGACGAGCTGCTGCGTCAGTGTCGAACCGCCCTGCACGACCTTCTGCGCGGTCACGTCGCGCCAGAACGCGCGCGCGATGCCTTCGTAGTCGACGCCGCCGTGCGTGAAGAAGCGCCGGTCCTCGACGGACACGGTCGCCTGCTGCATCCAGTGGCTGACCGAGTGCAGGGGCACGGGCTGGCGGTGCCGCTGGGCGGGGATCGAGCCCAGGAGCGACCCGTCGGCCGCGTAGATGAAGCTGGTCTGGCCGATATCGATCGGTTTCAGCGAGCTCAGCGTGCAGCTCGAGAGGAAGGCCTCGGCGGTCGTGAAGCCGGCGGCGACGAGCCCGGCCGGGATGCAGATCGCCAGCACGACGACGGCGAGGACGATCTTGCGCCGACGCCGGCGGGTCCGGTCGCGGCGCCGGCGCCGGCCGTGCAGGAGCAGCGCCAACTCGGCCTCCGACCTCTGCTTCGAGGGACTCACTCCTGAATTATGGGCACCGCCGCCGACTCAGAGCGGGCGACGTCCCGCGAAGCCCCCATCCGGGGTGTGCCACCAGGCGATCTCGTCCTCGCCGAGCTGCCAGCAGAGGAGTACCTCCTCGCCGTCCCGGATCGATGGGAAGTCGACGAGCCCGGTGTCGAGATCCTTCACCTGCACACCGAGCGCGGTCAGCGCCTCGACGCATTGCTTGATCCCTCGGCCGCCCGCTCGACCGCCTCGTCGACCTCGGCCGGGAAGCGTGGATTGAAGCCGCCGCCGTTCGAGCCCGTCAGCTCGCCCAACTCCTCGCGGCGATCGAGCGCTGCGCCGAGGTCACGCCGGTGCTCGACCATCTGCACGACGAGTGGACGCACCGTCGGCAGGAGCGCGTTCGCCTCGGCAACCGTGAAATGGGAAACCGCCACGAAACTATGATCCGGGCGGCGTGAGCGGAGGTCAACGGCTTCGGCTGCGAGAACATCGTGCGAGCGGGGTCGAGACGCCCTCGCCGGTCGCCGCGCGCTCGCCGGTGCTCGGGATCTGGCTCTGGAGCCGCGGCGCGATCTGGGCCGCGGCGCTGTTCGCGCTCTACACCTTCCAGCCGAACCGCAATCCGCTCGCCTACCGCTGGGACGACCCGAAGCTGACACACGACCTCGGCGCCTTCACCGACGTCTGGGCGCGCTGGGACAGCGTGTGGTTCCTGCGGATCGCCGAGCACGGCTACACGGCGCCGTCGCATGCGGACGCGGCGTTCTACCCGCTCTACCCGGGCGCGGTCGCCCTAATCGGGAGCATGTTCGGAGGGCACTACGTGCTCGGCGGCCTGGTCGTCTCGCTGGCCGCGTCGCTCGGCGCGTTCTTCCTCCTGCACCGGCTGGCGGAGGCCCGGCTCGGTGCCGACGGCGCACGGCGGGCAGTGCTCTACCTGGCGGTGTTCCCGATGTCGTTGTTCCTGATCGCCGTGTACAGCGAGTCGCTCTTCCTGATGCTCGCGGTCGCGGCCTTCGTCTTCGCGGAGCGAGGCAAGTGGCTGCCGGCGTGGGCCGCCGCCGCTCTCGCGCTCGTGACGCGGATCGCCGGGCTCGCGCTGCTGCCGGCGCTCGCCTTCATGGCCTGGCGGTCGCCGAACCGGTGGCGGGCGCTCGCCGGGCTCGTCCTTCCGGCCGCGCTCTTCTCCGCCTATCCCGCCTACCTCGCCGCCTCGACCGGCAACGGCTGGCGGTTCCTCCACTCCCAGGGGCTGTGGCACCGGCACTTCTCCTACGCCGGTCCGCTCGGCGGCCTCTGGGACGGGCTGCGCTCCGGCTGGGCCGGGATCGAGCAGCTCACGAGCGGATCGCACACCCACCGCTACTGGACGGCGGTCCCGCTGGCCGACTCGGACCCGATGCGCACTGCGCTGATCAACCTCTCGGCTCTGGCGTTCCTCGCCCTCTTCGTCTGGTTGAGCGTCGTCGCCTGGCGCCGGATCGGGACCGCGTACGGGCTCTACTGCTTCGTCAGCCTGGCGATTCCGCTCAGCGCGCCGAGCAGCAAGTGGCCGCTCCTCTCGATGCCGAGGTTCGGGCTCGCGGCGTTCCCGATCTTCCTCGCGCTCGCGGTCGTCGGAGGCCGGCCGCGCCTCCACACGGCGATCCTGGCGACGAGCGCGGTCTTCCTCGGCGTCGCCGTCTCGCAATGGGCTCTGTGGCAATGGGTCGCATAGCGGCGCTCGTCACAGTGACGGTCGCCGTGCTCACGGTGACCGCCTGCGGCGAGCGGAACGAGCCGACCGGGTCCGGCGTCGCGCTGTACCCGGTCACGGTCGCCTCGCCGAGCGGCGGCAAGGCACTCGTCGTGCGCACGCCCGTGAAGCGGATCGCCGTGATCGCGCCCAGCGTGCAGCAGATCCTCGTCGACCTCGGCGCGGGCAGGCAGATCGTCGGGACGCCCGTCGCCCGGAACGGGATGCTCCGCGCGGGCGAGCTGCGCGACCTTCACCCGGATCTGATCGTCGCCTCCTCCACGACCGACGACCAGCTGATCGCCCAGGCCGCCCACACGGCCCCGAAGGCCCTCGTCTACCGGGCGCCCGACGACTCTGTCGGCGGCGTCGAGGGGACGATCACGGCGCTCGGGCTGATCACCGGCCGGCCCGGCGACGCCTCGCGGCTCGTCCGCCAGATCGAGGCGAGACGCGCACTCGTGGCCAAGCGGCTCACGGGGGTACCCGGCGTGAGCGTGTTCCTGGACAGGGGCTTCTTCACGACCGTGTCCGACCAGTCCCTCGTCGGGGACATGCTGCGCGAGGTCCACGCGCGGAACGTGGCCGGCGACTCGGCGCAGGTGGGCCCGTTCGACCCGGTCCAGCTCGCCCGGCTCGACCCGGCCTGGTACCTGGCCACCTCCGACAGCGGCACGACGCTGGCAGCGCTCCGCAAGAACCCGAAGACGCGCAAGCTCCGCGCCGTCCGCCTCGGACACTTCGCGGTCGTGGACGCGGGCCTGCTCGACCCGGGGCCGACGGTCGGGGACGGATTGCTCGCGCTCGCACGCCTGGTCCATCCGGATGCGTTTCGCTGAGCTCGACGCCGTCACGATCGACGGCTACGGGACGCTGCTGCACCTGGTCGACCCGGTCCCGGCGCTTCGACGCGCGCTCGCCGGGCACGGCGTCGAGCGGCCGGCCGACGCGGTCGCAGCGGCGTTCAGGGTCGAGGTGGCTCACTACCGGCCGCTCGCGGTCACGGGTCGCGACCCCGCGAGCCTCGAAGCGCTCAGGCTCGACTGCGTCGGTGTCTTCCTTGCCGCCCTCGACGATCCCCTCGAGCCGGACGCATTCGTCGACGACTTCATCGGCGCGCTCGTCTTCGCGCCCGTAGCCGGAGCCGCGGAGACCGTCACACACCTGCGAGCCAGAGAGCTCCGCCTTGCCGTGGTCGCGAACTGGGACTGCGCGCTCCCCGAGCACCTCGAGCGCGCGGGGCTGCTCGAGCTGTTCGACACCGTCGTGACGTCGGCTCGCGCCGGCGCCGCCAAGCCCGATCCGGCCATCTTCCGCCTGGCGCTCGACGAACTCGGCGTCGAGCCGGGTCGCGCCGTGCATGTCGGCGACGAGCCGCTCGACGAGGAAGGCGCCCGCGCTGCGGGCCTCCGCTTTCTCCAGGCCCCGCTCGCAAAGGCGTTCCACGCGTGGACATGACCGGGAGACTCGCCGCGTGGCTCGCACTCGTGGGCGCGCAGATCGTGCTCGGCTATGCGACACGCGCCACATCGGGCAAGCCGGACCGGAACGTCGTCTACCACTGGAGCACGTTCTTCCAGTCCGTCGTCTACTACGGGATCTTCCTCGGCATCGTGCTCCTGATCAGCCGGGGCGACACCCGCAGGCTGCTGGCGCTGCGTCAACCGCGCTCGTGGGGGAAGGCGATCGGGATCGCCGTCGTCGTGATCGTCGTCGTGATCGTCTTCGAGGCACTGCTCAACCCCGTGCTCCACGCCGACCGCGAGCAGGGGTATACGCCGACCCACTGGGAGCCGTCCCACGCCGGGGCCTTCGCCGCCACCTTCGTCGCGTTCGTCATCATCGGCCCGTTCGTCGAGGAGGCCACGTTCCGGGGGCTCGGCTTCTCCTTGATCGAGCCTTACGGCAGCATGCTCGCGATCGTCGGGACGGGCGTCCTGTTCGGACTGGCGCACGGGCTCGTCGAGGCACTGCCGATCCTCGTCGCGCTCGGCGTCGGTCTCGCGTTCCTCCGCTCTCGTAGCGACAGTCTCTATCCCGGCTTCGCCGTGCACGCGCTCTTCAACGCGTTCGCGCTTACGGTCGCCGTGACGACCTGACCTCCGTCTATTCTCGCGCGATGCGCCGTCCTCTGCTCCTCGGAGCCGCTCTCTTCACCATGGCCGCAACCGCGGCGGCGGCCGCGGTCTCGTCCCCGTCGGTCGCGGCGACACTGACACTCTCCGGCCCCGGCGCAACGACGTACGGGCACGAGATCGATTTCGTCGGAAAGCTCTCGCCGGGAGCGGCGGGGACGCGCGTCCGGCTCCTGCGCGGAAGCACCTTCGTCGCCGCCGCAGCCACGAACGCGTCCGGCTCCTACAAGTTGAAGGTGAAGATCGCCCGGCCGGGCCCGTTCCATACGGAGGCGGCAGGCGTGGCCTCGCCGCCGGTCACCGTGCGGATCGTGCCCTTCCTCGACGCCAGCCTCGTCGGTGCGCGCGTCGCGGGCAGCCCGCTCTCGCTCAGCGCGAAGCTCCGCCCCTCGTACGCGGGAGCGCTCCGCGTACGCGTCGCGAGATCCGGCGGCAGGAACTTCGCTCAGCTCTTCGGCGCGTCGGCGCAGGTCTCGCTCGGGACCGCCTCGATCGAGAGCTTCCAGGTCACGGTCGAGGGGCTCCCGGCCCCCGGCTTCGTCGGACTCTCGCGTACGCTGTCGGTCGACCTCCGACCGCCGAGCCTCACCTACGGCGACCGCAGTCCATTCGTCGCCGAGGTCCTCCGCCGCCTCGGCGCCCTCGGGTACGAGGTCCCGGGCCTCACGCAGACGTTCGACTACGACGTGGAGGAGAGCGTCTATGCGTTCGAGAAGATCGAGAACCTCGACCGCACCGGTAACGTCGACGCGACGTTCTGGGCACATCTCGACAACCCGCGGACGCCGCAACCCCGCTACCAGCAGCCCGGAGACCACATCGAGGTCGACAAGGCTCGCCAGGTCCTCTACATCGTCCGCGACGGCCAGGTGAAGCTGATCTCGCCCGTGTCGACGGCGGGATTGCCCGGTCGTTTCACACCGGTCGGCACCTTCTCGATCTACCGGAAGGTCGACGGCTACGACCCGAGCCCGCTCGGCATCCTCTACAAGCCGATGTACTTCACGGGCGGCTACGCGATCCACGGCAACCCGTCCGTGCCGCCCTACCCGGCCTCGCACGGCTGCATCCGCGTGCCGAACTTCGTGATCGAGCGGCTGTTCACGTCCGAGCCCTACGGCGAAACGGTCTACGTCTACTAGAGCGCGTCTCGCGGGCCTGGCGCTGCTCCTCGTGATCGGAGTGGCCCTGGCGGCGTACTTCTCGACCACGGACGGCGGCAAGCGCCGCCCGCTCGCCTGGCAGGACCTGAGTGCCCGGGTTCCGTCCGGGGAGTGGGCGCAACCGACGATCAAGATCGCCCGAGACCAGGCCAAGCTGGACAAGGTGTTCATCGCCTCGACCTACGGACGCCACCCGCGGCCGCCACGCATCGACTTCGTGCACCGCGAGGCCGTGCTCGTCGCCGCCGGTCCCCGTTCGAGCACGGGCTACGCGCTGCGCGTCGAGAGCGTCACGGAGCGCGGCAATTCGATCGACGTCGTCGTCCGCGAGCGGACGCCCTCACTCCGCGACCACGTCACCGCGCGCCTCACCTACCCGCTCCTCCTGATCACGATCCCGACGAGCCAGAAGCAAGTGCACGTGCGGTACGCGGGCCGGAGCTAAACCTCAGTCCTGCTCTTCTTCCTCCGACTCGGGCTCGAGGTCGCCGGCGTCGTCCTCGTCGTCCGGCTCGGCCTGTTCCTCGGCCAGCTCCGAGGCGAACTCCTCGGGCGTGACCTGGTCGAGGAACTTGCGGAACTCGTCGACGATCTCCTCCTCGTTCACCTCTTCTCCCTCGAACTCGATCGCGGACTCCTCCAGCACCCGGTCGTCGGCGAAGATCGGCGCCTCGGCGCGAACGGCCAGCGCGATCGCGTCCGAGGGACGCGAGTCGACCTCGATCTCACCGCCGTCCTGCTGGATGGTGATCGTCGCGAAGAACGTGTTGTCGCGCAACTCTGTGACGCAGACCTTCGTCACCTGCGCCTCGAGCTGACCCAGCGTGTCGGAGAACAGGTCGTGCGTCATCGGCCGCGGCGTCGCCGCGCCCTGGAGCTTCATCAGGATCGCCGCCGCCTCGGGGTGCCCGATCCAGATCGGCAGGAACTTGTTGCCGTCAGCCGTCTTGAGCAGGACGATCGGCTGCTTGCCGACCAAGTCGAAGCTGACGCCGTAGATGACCATCTCCTGCATCCGCTGGAGTCCCCGCGCCGAGTTTAGCCTCTGCCTGTTTGGCTGGCGGCAATCCGCCGCTTCGCTCTGGGGGATCGCCCCCAGACCCCCCTCGGCGTCGATCCGAAGCGGAAGCAAGCCGCGCCCGCCATGCCGGTCGCGGCGGCGGGTGGCTACAATCCGCGGCCGCGGGCGATTAGCTCAGTCGGTTAGAGCGCCGCTCTGATAAGGCGGAGGTCCGTGGTTCGAATCCACGATCGCCCATGTCCGCTCCGGGCCACAGCTCTAGCCCGCCGCGCGTTCGAGTGCCTCGACGAGCTCGCTCAGGTCGTGCTCGTCGGCGAACTCGATCTCGATCGTCCCGGTGCGAACACGCGCCTCCCGCCCCGTAAGCCTCCGTAGCGCCTCCACGGCCCGGTCGGCGAGGGCTGGATCGACCGGCAGGACGCGCTTGCGCGGCTTCTGCTTCGCACCGGCCCAGCGGGCGGCTCGCTCGGCGGCTCGCACCGACAGCCCGCGGCGGACGATCTGGCGCGCGAGGCGGCGGCGTCCCTCCTGGTCCGGGACGGCCAGAACCGCGCGCGCATGGCCTTCCGAAAGCTCGCCGCGCTCGACCATGCCGAGCACGTCCTCGGGAAGCTCCAGCATGCGCAGCCGGTTGGAGACGGACGGCTTCGAGCGGCCGACTCGCTCCGAGACGTCTCCGAGCGACAGGTCGAACTCGTCGACGAGCGCCGCGTAGGCCCGCGCCTCCTCGACCGGCGAGAGCTGCTCGCGCGCGACGTTCTCGACCAGGGCGAGCACGAGTGACTCCCGGTCGTCGGCCTGCCGCACGACCGCCGGCATGGTTGTGATTCCCGCCTCTCGCGCGGCGCGCCATCTACGCTCGCCGGCGATCAGCTCCCACCCGCCGGCCGCACGCGGGCGGACCAGCACGGGCTGGACGACCCCCTGCGACCGGATCGACTCTGCGAGGCCGGAAGTCGCCTCGTGATCGAAGCGTCGCCGCGGCTGGCGTGGGTTGGGATGGATGGCATCGACCGGCAGCTCCGCCAGCTCGCTCGGCGTCGCACCGCCGAGCAGCACCTCCAGACCGCGGCCGAGACCGCGGCGCTGGCCCCCAGTCGGCTCAGGAGCGGTCGACAAGCTCCATCGCCACCTTCCAGTACGCCTGCGCGCCGGTCGAGGCGCGGTCGTATTCGATCGCGGGCAGACCGTGGCTCGGCGCCTCCGCCAGCCGCACCGAGCGGGGAACCGTCGTCTCGAAGACCAGGTCGCCGAGGTGCTGCCTGACCTCCGCCTCGACCTGGGCGGCGAGCCGCGTCCGCCGGTCGACCATCGTCAGCAGCACGCCTGCGACGACGAGGCGTGGATTGAGCCGCCGCTTCACGAGTTCGACGGAGCGCAGGAGCTGCGTCAGGCCCTCGAGCGCGTAGTACTCCGCCTGCACCGGTACGAGCACGCGATCGGCGGCGGCGAGCGCGTTCACGGTCAGCGGGCCGAGCGAGGGTGGACAGTCGAGGAAGACGAACGCGTACCCCTCGTCCACGCCCGCGAGCGAGCGCGCGAGGAAGCTCTCGCCGTCGTCACGACGAGCGAGCTCGACGACCGCGCCCGCGAGCTCGGGCTTCGCCGGCACCAGGTCCAGGTTGGGGAAACGGGTCGGCCTGGCGAGCTCCCGCAGAGGCACACCGTCGAGCAGGTCGTAGCTCGAGACGCCGTTCGCGCGCTCACCGAGGCCCGAGGTCGCGTTTGCCTGCGGATCGAGGTCGATGACGAGTGCGCGCTCGCCCGCCTCGGCAAGACATGCCGCAAGGTTGACCGCAGTCGTCGTTTTCCCGACCCCGCCCTTCTGGTTCGCGAGCGCGTAGATGCGTGAGGCCACTCGAACATTCTTTCTTCGGGGTCGGACGCCCGGCTCCTGCGCCGCACACCTCGAAATCGGCACGAAATTGGAACACTCCGGGCACGTTCGGACACCCGGCAGGGGGCTAGGATCCATGCGGGTGGTGGGTGGAGGGGCCGCGCCCCTCCCCTCGAGGGGTGGGGTGCGTTTTCGGCCAGGGCCAGGAATGTCGCAGCCGATCAGGCCAGGGGGCGCTTGCGGGCCATGCCCGGGCGGCGTGGGAAGCCGGGCGGCGTCTCCGCGACCTTCGGGATCAGGATCAGGCCGTCGCGGTTCTCGGGCTGGCCGCCGCCCAGAAGAGCGGCCACTCGAGCCACGGCAGCAACGTCCGCGCTCGGCCCGACGTAGAGCACGACCGCGCCACCCGGGCGAACGAGCGGGAGGCACCACTCGGCCGCGACGGGCGGCGGCGCGAGCGCCTTGGCCACGGCCGCGCCGGCCCAGTCCGTTCCCTGTTCCTCGACCCGACCGCAGACGACGCGCGCGTTCGGCGGCGCCCATCGCTCGAGAAACGTGCACTTTCGCCGCTGCGACTCGAGCAGCACGAACTCACGGCCGGGCAACATGAGCGCGAGCGGGATCCCCGGAGCGCCGCCGCCTGACCCCACGTCGACGACCGGATCGCCCAGGCCCTTGAGCAGGGCGAGGGCGCGCAGAGAGTCGTCGACCAGGACCCGCTGCGCCTCCTCCGGGTCGCGAAGCGAGGTCAGCCCCGGCGTCTCGAGAACTGCGCGAAGCCAGTCAGTCGTCACGGGCCGGCGCGACGACGACATACCGGTTCGGCTCGTCGCCCTCGCTGTGCGTCTCGATCCCGGCCGTGTCCTTCAGGTGCATGTGGACGATCTTCCTCTCGGTCGAGCTCATCGGCTCGAGGCTCACAGTCGAGCCCGTCCGCAGCACCTGGGACGCCGACCTCTCCGCGAGCTCGGCAAGCCGTGACTCGCGCCGGTCGCGATACCCGGCTGCATCCACGACGACCCGTCGCGACGGGTCTCCGCCGGTGGACGCCACCGCAGCGCCGATGATGTACTGGATCGAGTCGATCGTCTTGCCGCGCTTGCCGATCAGCACCGCGACGTCAGGCCCGGTGAGGGTCGCCGAGACCGTCTCCCCCGCGTCCTCGACGTCGACCCGGCAATCGGCGCCGAGCGCGTGGGCGATCTCCTCGAGCATCTCGCGGACGAGCCCCGCCGTGTCGCTCTCGTCGACGGTCGCCCGCGGCGCCGGCGGAGGCTGCTCGCCGGGATCGAACCGCGCGAGGATCCGTGCAGGCGCGGTGCCGACGCCGAGCAGGCCGCGCTCTCCCTCGGAGACGACCTCGAACTGGACGAGGTCGCGGTCGAGGCCGGGGAAGCGGCGCTCGAGCTCGCGCAGACCGACCCATTTCGCCTCGCCCACGGTCTCGCCCTCGGCCTCGACGACGATGGGCTCGCCCTCGCTCACCGGCGCGTTCGCTTCTTCTTGCGCTTCACCCGGCGCGGGGCCGCCGGTGGCGACGCCGCGGGCTTCGGCTCCGGCGCAGCGACGGCCTTGGCGTCCCCGTCCGTGTCCGGCGTCGCAGGCGCCTCGCGCGGTGCGGCTCGCGACGAGCGCTTCACCGGCGCGGCCGGCTTCGGGATCAGCCGGCGTGTGATCAACCCCTGGCCGACCGTCCACAGGTTGGTCGTCACCCAGTAGAGGACGAGGCCGACGGGGAAGCGGATGATGAACGGGACGAACACGATCGGCAGCACCATCAGCAACATCCGCTGCGTCTTGTCGACCGTCACCGACATGAAGTAGGACGAGGAGAGCTGGCTGGCGACGTAGATCACGATCAGGAGCGGCCCCCAGCCGGCGGTCGCGTGCTGCGTAATGTCGACCAGGCCGAGCCAGCTCGTGTTGTCGGCCTTCTCGATCAACGAGCTCGTGTGCCGCAGGACGAAGTAGAGCGCGAAGAAGACCGGCAGCTGTGCGAGGAGCGGCGCGCACGAGGCTGCCGGGTTGATCTTGTGCTCCTTGTAGAAGCGCATCATCTCCTCGTTCTGCTTCTGCTTGTCGTGCTTGTACTTCTGCTGGATCTCCTTCATCTGCGGGGCGAACCGCTGCAGGTTCTGCATCGAGTGGATCTGCTTGACGGCAAGCGGGACGATCGCGATCCGAACGAGCACGGTCAGCGCGACGATCGCCCACGCCCACGGCAGCCCGATCGCGCCGTGGGGCCCGAGCCACTGGAGCACGTGGCGCAGGACCGTCTCGAGCTGGTCGAGGATGGGGAAGCCGACGATCACGGGTGATCCACTCCGCCGTGGCTCCACGGGTTGCAGCGGAGAATCCGCCACGCCGCCTTCGCCGAGCCCTTGATCGGCCCGTGCTTGCGCAGCGCTGCCGCCGCATACTCGGAGCAGCTCGGGTGGTACTTGCACGTCGGCGCACCGGCTGCCCCGGGCGACGGGAAGAAAGCGTGCAGCGCCAGCGACAGATACCTCACGCGGCCGCCTTCCCGAGCACCTCGTCGAGCCGTTCGCCGACCCAGTCGGCGTCGCGGTTCTCGGCCGCTTCGACGAATCCCGGCCGGACGACGAGCACGTAGTCGCATCCGGACGGGATCGACTCGAGCCTCGCCCTCCACCCTTCGCGCAGCACCCGCTTGACGCGGTTCCGCGCCACCGCCGTCCCGACGCGCTTCGGCACCGCCAGGCCGAGTCGCGGCTCCTCCTCCGTGTCCTCGCGCGGGAACCAGTAGAGGACGAGGAAGCGCGTGGAGACCGAGCGGCCACGCCGGTAGACCGCGTCGAAGTCGTGCGAGCGCGTCAGCCGATAGCGGCGATGCATACGCGGCAGAGTAGTCGCGGGCGGTGAGAGCGTGGGGTGCGTCTGCTTCTGGGTCAGGCCGAGAGCCGCTTGCGGCCCTTCGCCCGCCGGCGCTTCAGGATCGTCCGGCCGGCGCGCGTCGACATTCGTGCGCGGAAGCCGTGCTTGCGCTTCCGTCTGCGTACGTTTGGCTGATAGGTCCGCTTCATCGTAGAAAGAGGCGCTCCGAGCGCCCGTTTTGTGAGTATAGACGAGTCGATTCAGTCGGGCGGTTGTCCACAGCCCGCCGTCCCTGCACCCGTGGGGAAAACTCGGCTCGCGAAGCGGCGGCGCGATGTTGCCTGCGGCGAGAATTCACCGCTTTCCACAGGTGTGGAGAACAGTGTGGACGCGCGCGAACTCCCTGCAAAACACCGTAAAACGACCCCCGGGGCAGGGGCAAAACAGCCCGTTGTCTGCCCTTCGGCCCGTTGCTATGCTCGCGCACGCTTTCCGAGGCAAATGGAGACGGGGAAGGACGGGTGGAGCAAGCTCTCGGCATGACGTCAGACGGGCTGTGGACCGAGGTAGCAGGGCGCCTGAAAAGCGCCCTCAACGAGTCTGCCTACCGAACCTGGTTCGGGGAGGCGCGACCCGTGGCGATCTCGAACGGAGAGCTCGTCGTCGCCGTCCCGAACAACTTCACCCGCGAGTGGATCGAGACGCATTTCGGCAGCCTCGTGCGTGCTGCCGTCAGCGACGCGAGCAACTCCGAGCTCTCCGTGCGCTTCCGCGTCGACGAATCGCTCTCGCGCGCGGCCGTGGTGGCGCCTGCCGACGACGCGCACCCGCGCGAGACGCTTCCGGGCCTGAACCCGAAGTACACCTTCGACCTCTTCGTCATCGGTTCGTCGAACCGGTTCGCGCACGCAGCGGCCCTCGCGGTCGCGGAGGCGCCGGCGCAGGCCTACAACCCCCTCTTCATCTACGGCGGGACCGGTCTCGGCAAGACCCACCTCCTGCAGGCGATCGCGCACTACGTCCTCGAGCACACGAGCCCGCTGACCGTCCGCTACATCACCAGCGAGACGTTCATGAACGACTTCATTAACTCGCTGCGCGACAAGCGGATCGAGGGGTTCAAGCAGCGCTACCGCAACTACGACCTGTTGCTGATCGACGACGTGCAGTTCTTCGAGCACAAGGAGCGGATCCAGGAGGAGTTCTTCCACACCTTCAACTCGCTCTACGAGTCCGGCAGCCAGATCGTCATGTCCTCCGACCGGCCGCCGCGCGAGATCGCGACGCTCGAGGCCCGGCTGCGGTCGCGCTTCGAGTGGGGGCTGATCACGGACATCCAGCCGCCCGATCTCGAGACGCGCATCGCCATCCTGCGCAAGAAGGTCAAGACGGACGAGATCAACGTGCCCGACCCGCAGGTGCTCACCTTCATCGCCGGGCGCGTCTCGACGAACATCCGAGAGCTCGAGGGTGCGCTGACCCGCGTCGTCGCCTTCTCCTCGCTGACCGGGCGGCCGATGACGGTCGAGCTCGCCCAGGACGTGCTCAAGGACGTGTTCCCGATGGGCGGCGCCCAGCAGGTCTCGATCAAGGCCATCCAGGAGGCCGTCTCCGAGCGCTTCACGCTTTCGATCGCGGAGCTCTGCGGAGACAAGCGCTCGCAGAACATCGTCTACCCTCGCCAGGTGGCGATGTACCTCTCACGCGAGCTCACCGACTCCTCGCTCCCGAAGATCGGCAAGGAGTTCGGCGGCCGCGACCACACAACGGTGATCCACGCGACGACCAAGATCGCGCGCCTGATCCGCGAGGACCCATCTGTCTACACCCTTGTGCAAGAACTGACCGCGCGGATCCGACAACTCCACTGACCCGAGCCCATTCGAGACCCGGCCGCCACCACCCTGTGCACAACCGCAAAATCGTCCACGGCCGTGTCCCCAGCCACCAGGCCGCATGGAAGCACGGCTCCGGGGCGTCATCCCCATCATTCACACTACCTAGTACTACTACTACCTCTTTAAAAGAAGAATGACAACAAACCTAGCAGTGGGGACGGGGATGAAAATCACGTGTTCGCGGGACGAGCTCGCGTCGGCACTCGGCATCGTCTCGCGCGGCCTGTCGACGCGGGGAACGGTGCAGATCCTCGCCGGCGTCATGCTGCAGGTGCAGGACGGAAGCCTGGAACTCGCGGCGACCGACATGGAGCTCTCGCTGCGCGCGAAGCTCGCCGCCGAGGTGGAGGGCGAGGGCTCGGCGGTCGTGCCGGGCCGCCTGCTCACCGACATCGTCCGCCTGCTGCCCGAGGAGCAGGTCGTCCTCGAGCACAAGGCCGAGGAGAGCACCGTCTACGTGACCAGCGGCTCCTCCGAGTCGCGCCTGCGGACCTACGCAGTCGAAGATTTTCCGCGACTGCCCGACACGGCGGCGGCGAGCCTGTCGACCCTGGAGTCGGATCCGCTGCTGGAGACGATCGCCCGTGTCAGCCGCGCCGCGAGCCGCGACGAGTCGCGCCCGGTGCTGACCGGCATCCTCGTCCGGTTCGAGGGGTCGAGCCTGATCATGGCCGCGACCGACTCGTACCGGATGGCGGTGAAGGAGACATCGGTCTCCGGCTCGCCGCCCGAGCTCGACGCGATCGTGCCCGCCCGCGCGCTCGACGAGCTGCGGCGGATCGCGGCCGGGACGAGCGAGATCAAGCTCGGGACGCTCGAGAACCACGTCGTCTTCGGCGTCGAGGACATCTGGCTGACGACGCGCCGGATCGACGGCCAGTTCCCGAACTACCGCCAACTCCTGCCGGACGCGTTCGAGCACGACGTGAAGCTGCCGCGCGAGGAGTTCCTCGAGGTCATCCGCCGCGCCGGCGTGATGGCGCAGCGGTCTACGCCGCTGCGACTACGGTTCGCCGAGGGCGAGCTGACGGTCTCGGCGCAGACCCAGGACATCGGGGAGGCGCGCGAGACGATGCCGGTCGGCTTCAGCGGCGAGCCGCTGGAGATCGGCTTCAACCCGAACTGGCTCAGGGACGGGATCGAGTCGGTCGTCGAGGACGAGTTGACGCTGCGACTGATCAACCCGCTCCGTCCGGCCGTGATCGTCGAGACCGGCGGCGACTTCTGGTACCTGATCATGCCGATTCGCCTTGCCGGCTAAAACCTCGAGCCGGCCGAGCTGATTGCTTCGTCGCTCACGCTGAGAGACTTCCGCTCGTACGCGTCGCTCGACCTCGACCTCGAGTCCGGCATCGTGCTCGTCGTCGGCCCGAACGGCGCCGGAAAGACGAACCTGCTCGAGTCGCTGCACGTCGGCACACAGGGCTTCTCGCCGCGAACGCGGGCGGACGCGCAACTCGTCCGCTTCGGCGCCGACGCCGCCCGGATCGCCGTGCGCGGGAGCCGCGGCGAGGTGCCGGTCGAGACGGAGGTCGTCCTCCAGCGAGCCGGCGGCCGGGAGATGCGCCTGAACGGCGCCCGGGTCGAACGGGTCGAACGGCTGCGGAGCGAGCTGGCGACCCTCGTCTTCACGCCCGACCGGCTGGCCGTCGTCAAGGGCGGCCCTGCCGTCCGGCGGGCCTATGTCGATCGCGCACTCGGACGTCTCCTGCCGGCCCAGGCGGGTGTGCCGGCGGCGTACGGCGAGGCGCTCGGCCAGCGGAACGCCTCGCTCCGCCGCGTGTCGCTCGGGCTGTCGACGCGAGATGCGCTGTCGCCGTGGACCGAGCGCGTGGCCGACCTCGGCGCGGAGCTCGTCGCGGCCCGGCAGCGTGTGCTCGACCTGCTCGGACCGGGCTTCGCCGAGCGCGCGGGAGAGCTTGGCCTCGATGGGGCCGGTCTCGAGTACCGCGGCGACTCGCCGACGCTCGCCTCGCTCGAGGCCAGGATCGACCGCGACGTCGAACGGGGCGCAACCGGTCTCGGGCCGCATCTCGACGAGATCGCCGTCGTCGCCGGCGCCCGCGATCTCCGCAGCTTCGGGTCGCAGGGAGAGCAGCGGCTCGCCGTGCTCTCGCTCCTCCTCGCCGAGTCCGACCTCCTCGCCGAGCACCGCCCCTCGCCCCCGCTGCTCCTGCTCGACGACGTCCTTTCCGAGCTCGACCCCGGCCGCCGCGAGATTCTCGCCGCGCGGGTGGCGAGCCGCGGGCAGACGGTGATCACCTCGACCTCGCGCCAGGCCTTGCCGGCAGAGCCGGCGCAGGTGGTCGAGGTCACGCCGGGCCGGGCGGTCGCGGCGTGATGGAGCGGATCGGTCGCGACGTCGAGCGCCAGCTCGGCCGCTTCGACGGCTCCGGGGCGATGCCCAGGATCGTCGCCGTCTGGCCGGCCGCCGTCGGCGACGAGGTGGTGCGGAACGCATGGCCGGCGCGGGTAGGTCGCGACGGGACGTTGCACGTGCACACGAGCTCGTCCGTGTGGGCGTTCGAACTCGGCCAGCTCGCGCCGCGGATTCTCGAGCGGCTCGCCGCCGAACTGGGGGACCACGCCCCGACGGCCGTCAGATTCGCCCAGGGGCACCTCCCCGAGCCGGCTCCAATGGCTCCGGAGGAGGGCTCGCGGGGCGTCCCCGAGCCGCTGCCGGAGGTCGTCGCGGAGGCTGCGGCACTGGTGGCCGGAATCGGCGACGAGGAGCTTCGCGAACGGGTCGCGAGGGCGGCTTCGCTCGGGCTCTCTCGCGGTTCTGACAACCGCCCGATCTGATACACTTCAAGCAGCCCGCAAATAGGGAAATTGCAGGGCTTTTTTCATGACTGAAGCAGCGTACACCGCAAAGGACATCTCCGTCCTCGAAGGCCTCGAGCCGGTCCGGCTCAGGCCCGGGATGTACATCGGCTCGACGGGGTCGCGGGGCCTCCATCACCTCATCTACGAGGTGGTTGCGAACTCGGTGGACGAGGCCATGGCGGGCCGCGCCGACCTGATCGAGGTGACCCTGCATCCGGACAACTCGGTCACGGTCTCGGACAACGGATCTGGGATCCCCGTCGACATCATGGCCGAGCAGGGCCTGCCCGCCCTGACCGTCGTACTCACGAAGTTGCACGCGGGCGGCAAGTTCGGCGGGTCGGGCTACAAGGTCTCCGGCGGATTGCACGGCGTGGGCGTCTCCGTCGTCAACGCGCTCTCGGAGTGGCTCGTCGCCGAGGTGCAGCGGGACGGCAAGACCTGGCGTCAGGAGTTCGCGCGCGGCGAGCCGATCGAGGCGATGAAGGCGACCGGCCCGACGAAGGTGACGGGCACGACGATCAGCTTCCTGCCCGACCTCGAGATCTTCGACGAGCTCGAATGGTTGCGGGAGACGCTCGTCCACATGCTGCGCGAGACGGCGTTCCTCACGCGCGGCCTGCGCATCGCGCTCGTCGACGAGCGTGAAGGCGAGACCCGGGACGAGTTCTACGCCGAGGGCGGCATCCGGGACTTCGTCGCCTACGTCAACCAGTCGAAGGACCCGCTCCACAAACGCATCGTGTCCTTTGAGGGCGAGACCGACCTCGGCACCGTCGAGGTGGCGATGCAGTGGAACGCCTCCTACGTCGAGTCGCTGTTCGCGTTCGCGAACAACATCAACACGCACGAGGGCGGATCGCACCTCTCCGGCTTCAAGGCGGCGCTCACCGGGACGCTCAACAAGTTCGCGCGCGACAAGGCCCTGCTCAAGGAGAAGGAGGAGAACCTCGAGGGCGAGGACGTTCGCGAGGGGCTCGCCGCGGTCATCTCCGTGAAGCTCCGCGACCCGCAGTTCGAGGGCCAGACGAAGACGAAGCTCGGGAACCCCTGGGTACGCGGCTTCGTCGAGCAGACGGTCAACCAGAAGCTGGCCGAGTTCCTCGAGGAGAACCCCACCGACGCGCGCCAGATCGTCCTGAAGGCGATCGCGGCTGCACGCGCACGGCAGGCGGCCCGCAAGGCCCGCGAGCTCACGCGCAAGACGGCGCTTGAAGGCGGCTCGCTCCCAGGCAAGCTCGCCGACTGCCAGAGCGGCGACCCCGAGGTGTCCGAGCTCTACCTCGTCGAGGGGAACTCCGCCGGCGGCTCCGCGAAGGACGCGCGCGACCGCACCTACCAGGCGATCCTCCCGCTCCGCGGCAAGGTGATCAACTCCGAGAAGAACCGGATCAACAAGGTGCTCTCGAACACCGAGATCCAGGCGATCATCACCGCGATCGGCACGGGTATCGGCGACGAGTTCGACCTCGAGAAGCTGCGCTACCACCACGTGATCGTCATGACCGACGCCGACGTGGACGGCTCGCACATCCGCACGCTGATCCTCACGTTCCTCTACCGGCAGATGAAGGACCTGGTCGAGGGCGGGTACGTCTACATCGCGGTGCCGCCGCTCTACCGCGTCAAGATCGGGAACCGCGAGCAGTACATCGAGAAGGAGTCGCACTTCGAGGAACTACTCGTCCGTGAGCGGGTCAAGGACATGGACGTCACCGACCGGCGCGGACAGGAGATCAAGCTCACGGAGAGCCGCTACAACCGGTTCACTCGCGCCTTGAACGAGTTCGAGGGCTGGTCCGCCCGCCTCCGCGCCGACTTCGGCTCGCAGGCCGGCGACCTCGTGATCGCGCATCGGCTTGTCGAGACCGAGGCCGCGACGCCGAAGGAGGTCGAGAAGGCGCTCGCTGGGCTCGAGCCGAACGGGTACGAGCTGACGGTGGTCGAGGCGGACGCTGCCACGTTCAAGGTCAAGATCGTCGAGCGCGAGACCGGTGCCGCGGTTCACGCGAGCGCTCCGGCCGAGCTGCTCGCCTCGCCCGTGTACGCGAACGTGCGGCGCGCCCACGCCAAGCTGGTCGAGGTCGTCGGGCATCCGCCCTTCCAGATCGCGTTCGGCAAGAAGCAGAGCTCGGCGCACACGTTCGAGGAGCTGCGCCACGCCACGCTCGACCTCGCCAAGGACGGGATGCAGGTCGGACGCTTCAAGGGCCTCGGCGAGATGAACGCATCCGAGCTCTGGGACACGACCATGAACCCGGCCAACCGCATCCTCGTCCGCGTCGAGGTCGAGGACGCCGCCGCCGCGGACAACGTGTTCTCGATGCTGATGGGCGACCAGGTCGAGCCGCGCCGCCTCTTCATCGAGCAGAACGCCAAGGACGTGAAGTTCCTCGATGTCTAGGGCGTGTCGTGTCTGAACTGGAGACAGGCGGTCTAGGGCCCGGTCGCATCGAGCCGCGCGAGCTCGAGCAGGAGATGCGCTCGAGCTTCCTCGACTACGCGATGAGCGTCATCGTCGCGCGCGCACTCCCGGACGTGCGCGACGGCCTGAAGCCGGTGCACCGCCGCATCCTCTACGCGATGCACGAGGCAGGCCTGCAGCCGGGACGGCCGAGACTCAAGTGCGCCCGCGTCGTCGGCGACGTGATGGGCGCCTACCACCCGCACGGCGACTCGGCGATCTACGACACCCTCGTGCGCATGGCGCAGCCGTTCTCGCTGCGCTATCCGCTCGTCGACGGCCAGGGCAACTTCGGCAACCTCGACGACGACGGGGCCGCGGCGATGCGCTACACGGAGTGCCGCCTCGCGAAGATCGCGACCGAGCTGCTGCGAGACATCGACGCCGACACCGTCGACTTCGTCCCCAACTACGACGAGTCGCGCCAGCAGCCGCTCGTGCTGCCGTCGCGCTTCCCGAACCTGCTCGTCAACGGCTCGGCCGGCATCGCCGTCGGCATGGCGACGAACATCCCGCCGCACAACCTCGGCGAGGTGATCGACGCGCTCGTGGCGATGATCGACGAGCCCTCCGTGGACGTTGACCGCTTGGCGCGCCAGATCAAGGGCCCCGACTTCCCGACCGGCGGGATCATCCTCGGGCGCGAGGGGATCAAGGAGGCGTACCGTTCCGGCCGCGGCAGGGTCGTCATGCGCGCCCGCGCGCACATCGAGGAGCTGCGCGGAGGCAAGACGGCGATCATCGTCACCGAGCTCCCGTACGGGGTGAAGAAGGGCGGCGACGCCGGCGTGATCAAGAAGATCGCCGACCTGGTCAAGGACAAGGTCATGACCGAGGTCACCGCCGTCGACGACCATTCGGACAAGACCGGCCTGCGTATCCAGATCGAGCTCAAGCGCGACGCGATCCCGCAGGTCGTCCTCAACAAGCTCTGGAAGCACACACCGCTGCAATCGACCTTCGGCTACAACGCCGTCGCGCTCGTCGACGGCGTGCCGCGCACGCTGCCGCTGAGGGACCTGCTCGGCCACTACCTCGACTTCCAGCGCGAGGTCGTCACGCGCCGGCTGAAGTTCGAGCTGCGCCAGGCCGAGAAGCGTGCCCACGTCCTCGCGGGCTACCTGATCGCGCTCGACAACCTCGACGCCGTCATCGCGCTCATCCGTGCCTCGGACGACACGGAGTCGGCGCGTACCGGGCTCATGGAGCAGTTCAGCCTCAGCGAGATCCAGGCGCAGGCGATCCTCGACATGCGCCTCGCGCGGCTCACCGGGCTCGCACGCAAGGAGGTCGAGGACGAGTACGCCGATCTGCGCGAGCGGATCGCCGAATACCGGGCGATTCTCGGCGACGAGGCGAAGATCTCCGCCGTCGTCCGCGAGGAGCTGCTCGAGGTCAAGAACGGCTACGGCCGCGGGGACGAACGGCGCACCGAGATCGTCGCGGCCGAGGGCGAGCTCGAGATCGAGGACCTGATCGCGGAAGAGGACATGGTGATCGCGATCACGCGCTCGAACTACATCAAGCGCCTTCCGGTCACGACGTATCGCGAGCAGCGCCGCGGCGGGATCGGCGTGATGGGGATGGACATGAAGGAGGACGACTACATCGAGCACCTGTTCGTCGCCTCCACGCACGACTACGTCCTTTTCTTCACGAACGTGGGCAAGGTCTACCGGCTGAAGGTCCATGAGCTGCCGCTCGGCTCGCGCCAGTCGAAGGGCCGCGCGATCCAGAACCTGCTTCCGTTCCGCGCCGACGAGCAGGTGCGTGCCGTCGTCCAGACGCGCGACTTCGCCGAGGCCGAGTACCTCGTCTTCGGCACCAAGAACGGCGTCGTCAAGAAGACGAAGCTCGCCGCCTACAACACACCGCTCAGGGCGGACGGGATCATCGCGATCAAGATGCGCGAGAGCGACGAGCTCGTCGGCGTGCGGCACGCCTCCGGCAAGGACGACGTGCTCATGGTCTCGCGGAAAGGCCAGGCGATTCGCTTCCACGAGACGAACGTGAGGCCGATGGGCCGCGACACCGCCGGCGTCCAGGGGATGCGGCTGCGGGCCGGCGACGAGGTGATCTCGATCAACATCGCCGCGGCCGGGACGGATCTCCTGGTCGTGACCGAGAACGGCTACGGCAAGCGCACCCGCGTCGAGGACTACCCGGTCAAGGGCCGTGGCGGCATGGGCGTCAAGACCGTCCAGCTCACGGACGCAAAGGGGCAGCTCGCCGGCGCGAGGGTCGTTCGTGACGGCTATCAGGTGATGCTGATCTCGACCGGCGGCACCGTCATCAAGATCCCGGTCGAGGACGTGAAGCGCCTCGGCCGCTCAACCCAGGGCGTGATCGTGATGCGTCTCCGCGGCGACGAGACGGTGTCGGCGCTCGCACCGGTCGTCGAGACGGAGGAGCAGAAGGCGGCGAACGGCGACGGCGATCCGGCTGCCCTGGCCGATCTGCCCGGCGACGACGCGGCGTTCGACGACCCCGCGCTCGCCGAGGACGACGGCCCAGAGGCTGACGAGTTCGAGGGCGACGAGTCCGAGGACGAGCTCGAGTCGGACGAGGCGGACTAGCTAGATCGACCAGCGCCCGTCTTGCTGGACGGGCTCGCCGTCCAGTTCGATCCGGCCGCCGTTGCGAAGGTCCTTGACGATGTCCCAGTGGATCGTCGACTCGTTGGTGCCGCCCAGGTCGGGGAAGCCGTTGCCGAGCGCGAGGTGGACGGTCCCGTCCATCTTCTCGTCGAACAGCGTGTTCTTCATGTAGCGCGTGATGCCGGGATTGCAGCCGATGCCGAGCTCGCCCAGGCGACGCGCGCCCTCGTCGCGGTCGAGCGTCTCGATCAGGAAGTCCTCGTGTGCGTCCGCCGCTGCGTCGACGATCCTGCCCGCCTCGAACCGCAGACGCACGCCGGTCAGCTCGCGACCTGCATAGACGGCCGGAAACTCGCCGAACACGATCTCGCCCTCGGCGGAGTCCTCGACCGGCGAGGTGAAGAACTCTCCCCCCGGCATGTTCGCCCCGCCGGCGTCGACCAGCATCGCCCGGCCGGCCACGCTCAGGCGCAGGTCGGTGCGGTCGCCGACGATGTGCACCTCCTCGGCTGAGTCGAAGCGGTCGGCGAATCGCCGCATCCGCTCGCCTTCGGCCGTCCAGTCGAGCAGGCAGGAGCCGTAGAGGAAGTCGGCGAACGCCTCGGTCGCCATGCCGGCCTCCTGCGCGAGCGCGGGTGTCGGGTACTGGCAGCCCACCCACGGCACCTCGTGTCGCATGAGCCGGTAGAGCGGTTCGCGGTATGCCGCCTGCACGGCGCCGATCCGTTCGGCGTCGACCGCGGAGGACTCGCGTGTGTTCTCGGGCGCGACGACCGCGGCAACGGCGTCGCAGTTCTCGAACAGGTGCGCCTGGAGCTTCGACGGCGCCGCGACCAGCTCCATCGGTGCCTCGCGCAGCCACGCGCCCTCAGCGGCCCCGATCGTCCCGGCGAACGAGAGCTGGAAGACGGCGTAGGCGCCGCGCCGCGCGATCGTCCTGCCCATCTCGTCGAGCAGCGGCTTGGCATGCGGTGTGGAGACGATCAGCACCTCCCAGCCGGCCTGGACGCCCAGGCAGGTGTCGACGAGGAGCTCCGCGTAGCGTGTGAGTCGTTCGTCCGTCACGCGGCGATCTTCGCACCGCGCAGCGCTTCGGCGGCGGTCTCCGGCCGCAGCGGGTTGACGTAGTAGCCGGCTCCGAGCTCGATCCCGGCCATGACGGTGAGCCGCGGCACGACCTCGATATGCCAGTGGCCCGACTCGTGGAGCCACAGGTTCATCGGGCACGGCCCCTCGAGCTCGTGCAGGCGGCGAAGCCCCTCGGCGGCGAGCTGCAGCGCGGTCGCGAGCAGGTCGCTCCGCCACGGATCGCTCTCGTGCTCGACGGGCGCGACGACCAGCTCGTACGGCATGCGTCCAGCCCAGGCCGCGCGCAGGACGATTCCGTCTCGTTCCGCGACCACGAGCTCGTCGCCGCCCGGCGGGTCGCAGACGCGACACGAGCCGGGCCGGAGCTCCCGGTCGACTTCGGGCGGCGCCGATGCGAACCAGACGAGCTGGGAGTGCGTGTGGGGCAGGCTGGCACCTGCCTCGGAGCGCTCGTTGACGAACGCGTGCAGGTAGCCGTCGCGCGCCGCCGCCCGTGACTGCCAGGCGTCGGCGACAACGGCGATCTCGTCGTCGGTCAGGTCGGCGAGGAAGTGGCAGTGCCTGGGCGTGTGGACGACGACCTCCTGGCCCTCGAACGCCGGGTAGAGATTCGGCACGACGCGTACCTGCCACGGTTCGGTGCCGGCCGGCAGACGCAGGGTCTCCGGCGGCGTGCGCTCCTCGCGACCCGCGCAGAACGGGCAGGAGTCGAGCTCCTCCGGCGTCACCTCGAGCGGGGACCGCCGGAACGCGCCCGGCCGCTTCGAACGCCCGGGGGCGACGACGACGAGACGGCCTGACACGGGATCTTTGCGGAGCTCAGTCTCCGCGGAGTTTTCGTGCGTCATCCGTCCTTCGGTGTACCCGGCGGCGACCCGGTCGAACCCGGTCCGCTCATGAAGGGGCGCAAGAGCTCGATCGGAGCCGGGAAGACGATCGTCGAGGAGTTGGTGGAGCCGATCTCGAGCAAGGTCTGAAGGTACCGGAGCTGAAGCGCGATCGGGTGGTCGGCGATCACGACCGCGGCATCCTTGAGCCGCTCGGCGGCCTGGTACTCGCCCTCGGCGTTGATCACCTTGGCCCGCCGCTCGCGCTCGGCCTCGGCCTGCCTGGCCATGGCCCGCTGCATGTCGCTCGGGATCTCGACGTCCTTGACCTCGACGATCGACACCTTGATGCCCCAGGGCGCGGTCGTCTCGTCGATGATCCCCTGGAGGATCGCGTTGATCTTCTCGCGCTCGGACAGCAGTTCGTCGAGCTGGTGCTGACCGAGCACCGAGCGCAGCGTCGTCTGTGCGACCTGCGACGTGGCGACCATGAAGTTCTCGACCTGGACGATCGCCGCCTTCGGGTCGAGGATCCGGAAGTACGCGACCGCGTTGACGCGGACCGGGACGTTGTCCTTGGTGATGACCTCCTGCGGCGGGATCATCAGCGTGATCGTCCGCAGGTCGACCTTGATGAACTGGTCGACGATCGGGATCCTGATGAAGAGGCCCGGCCCCTTCGGCTCGGGAAGCAGCCGGCCGAGCCGGAAGACGATGGCGCGCTCGTACTCGCGCACGATCTTGATCGCGGACGCGAGAAGCAGTACGGCCAGGCCGAGGACGACGACGATCGCGATGATTGCGGCAGCCACAGGCTTCCCCTCTCTCTGATCCTACGCAGGGGTGTGGACGCGGGCGGGCCGGACGAGCAGTATCAGGCCGTTCTCGACCGCCTCGACCACGATTTCCTCGCCGAGCGCGAGCGGCTCGCCGCTCGCCTGGTGCGCGTTCCAGATCTCGCCGTTGACGGCGACGGCGCCGGTCCCGCGGGCAATCCCGTGCAACCCGATCATGCTTGCCTTCCCGCTCGTCACCGGCCGCCGCCGCGCGGCGAACCCCTTTCCGAGCACGAACGCCCACAGCGCCGCGAGCCCGACCGCGATGCTGATCACGAGCCAGTTGTTCACCTGGAACCCCGCCGGCTGGTTCTGGAACAGCAAGGCCATGCCGAAGCCGAGCGCTACGAGCCCGGCGATCGTGAGCACCCCGTGGGTGACCGCGTGGAGGTCGACGATCAGGAGCGCGACCCCGAGCACGATCAGCACGATTCCGCCCCAGCTCGGGTTCAGCACCGAGAAGCCGTACAGCGAGATCACGAGCGCCACGGCGCCGAGCGCACCCGGCAGCACGACTCCCGGATGCAGTACCTCGAAGATCAGGCCGATCAGCCCGGCGAGGAAGAGGATCGAGATCAGGTTCGGGTCGATCACGGTGTTGAGGAACCGCGTCAGGAACCCGGGCGACGTGTTGTCGATCTGGGCGCCGGCGAGGTGGAGCGTGAACGGCCGCTGCGCGTCTTTCGTGTGGTAGCCCTGGAGCTGGCGCAGCAGGGCGGGCAGGGTCGGCGCGGTCGCGTCGATGACGTTCTGCCGCAGCGCCTGCTGCGAGGTGAGGTTCGACGCTCCGCGTACGGCTCGCCCCGGCCAGACGACGTTGCGCTTGTGCGCCGCCGCGAGTGCGGTCAGCGAGGCGGCCGCGTCGTTGATGACCTTCCTGCGGAGGTCGGAGCCGAGGTTGCTGCCGCCCGAGTCGATCGGCGTCGACGAGCCGATGTTCGAGATCGGCGACATCGCGAGCACATCCGCGGCCTGGCCGATCCACACTCCCGCCGAGGCTGCGCGCGCTCCTTCGGGCGACACGTAGACGATGACGGGGACCTTCGAGGCAAGCTCCTTCTGGTACATCGACCGCATCGAGTCCAGCAGGCCGCCGGGGGTGTCGAGCAGGATCACGACGGCGTCGTAGCCGGCGCTCGCAGCGTGGTCGATCTCGCTCTTGAAGTAGTCGGCCGTCGGCGGGCTGATGTCCGTCGCGAACTTCACTGCGAGCACGCGAGGTCTGTGCGGGCCGGAACCGACCGCGGGGCTCGAGACGAGGAGGACGGCGACCGCCACGCCGAGCGAGGCCAAAAACCCCCGCAAGATCGCCAAATTCACAGCGTGGCAACTGTAGCAGCGTAGGGACGCTCGGCCGCGCGGCGAACTCCGCCTCAAGGCATCATTCACAACGGTCGAAATCAAGGGGGCGTGACGAGAGTCTGTCTGGTCGCACTGCTCGCGCTCCTCGTCGCATCGTCGGTCGCCCAGGGACACGCGGCGTCCGGCGGCGTGACGATCGCGTCGCGCGAGCTACCGGTGGGGGGCGAGCGCACGCCTGCCTCGGCGCAGCCACCCGGCCGCTTCGACCTCGTCGGTCTGCGCTGGCGAGGACCGGGAACGGTTCGCTTCCGGACGTGCTCGGCCGCCGGACGCTGGAGCGCCTGGCAGGCGCCCGACGACACGAATCCGACCTGGACGGGAACGTCCGACGCGCTGCAGTACCGCGTGCGGGGGCGTGTGAGTCGGCTCCGCGCCTACTACATCTGGAGCCCGGTCGAGCACGAGTCGCTGCGCCGCCTCGCGACGGCAGGCTCGCCGCCGATCGTCTCGCGGACGGCGTGGGGCGGGAACGAGCTCCTGCGCCGCAACCAGCCGCGCTACGCGCCGGCGGTCCGGTTGGTGATCGTGCACCACACGGCAACCCCGAACAACTACACGCCCGATCAGGCCGCAGCGATCGTCCGCGGGATCGACGTCTACCACGTGAAGGCGAACGGTTGGGACGACATCGGCTACAACTTTCTGATCGACCGCTTCGGCCATGTCTACGAGGGCCGGTACGGCGGCACGACGCGGAACGTGATCGGCGCGCACGCGCTCGGGTTCAACACGGGCAGCGTCGGGATTGCGCTGATCGGCAACTTCATGACGGCGAAGCCCCCGCCGCCGGCCGTCCAGTCGCTCGAACGGCTGATTGCCTGGCGGCTCGATCTCGCCCACGTCGATCCGGTCTCGACGCTCACGTACGTGTCGAACGGGAGCGAGCACTGGCGGGCCGGGACGAAGGTTCAGCTGCGCGCGGTGTCCGGTCACCGTGACACGGGCCTGACGAGCTGCCCGGGCAACCAGCTCTACCCGCAGCTCGACCGAATCGCGCTCGCGGCCGAGCAGATCGGCCTGCCGAAACTGTATGCGCCCCTCGTCCGCGGCAAGATCGGCGGACCGGTCGCCTTCTCCGCCCGGCTCTCGTCGGCGCTGCCGTGGTCGATCACGGTCTCCGGGCCCGACGGACGGACAGCCGCCCGCGGCACGGGCGTCGGCCCTGCCGTCGCCTGGACGTGGAACGCGAGCAGGGCCACGGCGGGTCGCTACACCTGGACGATGGAGGCGGGATCGAGTGTCCTCCCGGCCCGCGGCGTGCTCGGCGGGCAGTCGTTGCCGCCGCAGCCCGCGCTCATCCAGGGTCTGACGGTTGCGCCGGGCGTCCTCTCGCCGAACGGGGACGGCTTCGCCGACCAGGGGACGGTGTCGTACACCCTCGGCGCCCGCTCCGCGGTGACGGTCACGGTCACTGATGCGACGGGTGCCCCGTTCGAGACGCTGTTCAGCGGGCAGGAGCAGTCGGCACGGGCGATCTCGTTCGCGTTCTCGCCCGGGGCGATCCCCGACGGGCGCTACACGCTCGGGCTCGCCGTACGCGCCGACGACGGCCGCTCGGCGTCCGCGACTGCCGCCTTTACCGTCGACCGCGCGCTCGGGTTCGTCACCGCCTCACCCACGTCGATCTCGCCGAACGGCGACGGGGTCGACGACGCGCTGACCGCCTCCATTGCGCTCGCCGCTCCGGGACAGGTGACGGTGACGATCCTGGCGCCGGACGGCTCGGCTGTGGCGACGCTCTTCTCGGGACCCCTCGTCCCGGGCACGTACACGTACGGCTGGGACGGGCACCGGCCCGACGGGAGCGCGGCCCTCGCCGGCCACTACCAGTTGCAGGCCACCGTCGTGGACGCGATCGGAACGGTCACGCAGACGGCGGGGTTCGACGTCGTCTCGGCGCCTCCGTAGCCCGCCGGAAAGCGCTCCGCTGCCGCGGTCGTGCCGCATACAATTCGTCTCCCCCGGGGCCTGCGGCCCCTTTGCCCCCGATGTTGAGCGTAGCGCGGAAATCGCCACGCGTGTGTGACGGGACCGTGCCGATTTCTGCGGACGGCGGACGCCGCGGCGGGCGAAGTTAGACTCCTCGGGTGCCCGCGACACCCACGCCGTCGGCGCCGTTCGGGCGCGAGGTCATCGAGACGATCATCCCCCATCGCGATCCGTTCCTCTTCCTCGACGAGGTGGCCGAACTCGACCCCGGCAGGCGGGTCGTGGCGCGCAAGCAGGTGCGCCCGGACGAGTGGTTCTTCCCCGGCCACTTTCCCGGACGCCCGATCATGCCGGGTGTGATCATGGTCGAGGCGCTCGCACAGGCCGGCGCGGTCGCGGTGCTGTCGCTCGAGGAGAACCGCGGCAAGCTGGTGCTCTTCGCCGGCATCGACGACGTCCGCTTCAAGCGCATCGTCGAGCCGGGCGACGAGCTGACGCTGACTTGTGAGGTGGAGGCGGTCCGTGGGCCTGTCGGCAAGGGGCGTGTCGAGGCGCGGGTGGGTGACGAGCTCGCCGTGCGGGGAACACTCACCTTCGCAACGCAATGATCGGCACGGCGAACGGCTACCGGGTCTCGATCACGGGCATCGGTGCGAACGTGCCCGACCGCGTGCTGACGAACGAGGAGCTCTCCGGCATGGTCGACACCTCCGACGAGTGGATCGTCGTGCGCACCGGCATCCGTGAGCGCCGGATCGCGCGCGAGGACGAAGCCCTTTCCGACATGGCGCTTCCGGCGGCGCGGCACGCGCTCGGGATGGCGGGCGTCGCCGGGCCCGAGCTCGACCTGATCATCTGCGCGACGGTCACGCCGGACATGGCATTCCCGGCCACAGCGGCGATCATGGCCGACGAGCTCGAGGCGCACGAGGCGGCCGCCTACGACCTCTCGGCCGGGTGCACCGGCTTCATGTATGCGGTCGCGCAGGCGTACGGCATGCTCGCGGGCGGGGTCTGTCGCCGGGCGCTCGTGGTCGGGGGAGACGTGCTCTCCAAGATCGTCGACTGGTCCGACCGCACGACCTGCATCGTCTTCGGGGACGGCGCGGGTGCCGTCGTGCTGGAGCGGGTCGAGCACGGCGGATTCATGGGTTTCGAGCTCGGGGCGGACGGGTCCGGCGGCATGCAGCTCTATCTACCGGCCGGCGGCTCACGCGTGCCCACGAGCGCGGGCACGGTGGCACGCAACGAGCACTACGTGCGCATGAACGGCAGAGAGGTGTTCAAGTTCGCGACCCGGGTGCTCGTCACGTCGGCCGAGAAACTGCTCGACCAGCTCGGCTTGACCGTCGACGACATCGACCTGTACGTGCCGCACCAGGCGAACGTCCGCATCATCAAGCACGCTGTCGAGCGGCTGGGGATTCCAGAGGAGAAGGTCGTGGTCAACGTCGACCGCTACGGGAACACGTCGTCGGGCTCGATTCCGCTCGCGCTCGCCGATGCCGTCCGCGATCGCCGTGTCAAAAAAGGGGACATCGTGCTGATGACCGGGGTCGGTGCCGGCCTGACGTGGGGGTCCGGAGTGATGGAGTGGACGGAGGAGATGGCGGCATGACGGGTGGGAAGATTGCATTCTGCTTCCCCGGCCAGGGCTCGCTCGAGACCGGCATGGGACGAGATATCGCCGAGGCGTCGCCGGAGGCGATGGAGGTGTTCGACATAGGGAGCGAGGCTTCGGGCCTCGATCTCGCCAGGCTCTGTTTCGACACGCCGATCGAGGGCATGGTCGAGACGGAGCTGCAACAGCCGGCGCTCGTCGCGACGAGCCTGGCCATGCTCGCCGCGCTGCGCAAGCGCGGGTTCAAGCCCGACTTCGTGGTCGGGCACTCGGTCGGTGAGTTCGCAGCGCTGGCCGCCGCCGGGGCGATGAACGTCCGCGAGACGATCGTGCTCGTCCGCGAGCGCGGCCTGGCGATGGCCGAGGCGGCGAAGGAGCGGCCGGGGTCGATGGCCGCGATCCTCGGTCTCGAGGACGAGGTCGTCGAACGATTGTGCCGCAAGATCCTCGGCGTCTGGCCGGCGAACTACAACTGCCCCGGGCAGATCGTCGTATCCGGCGAGAACACGGCCGTCGACGAGTGCTGCGCGCGCGCCGAAGAGCAGGGCGCGAGGCGAACCGTGAAGCTGCGCGTCTCGGGCGCATTCCACTCGCCGCTCGTCGCACACGCCGCGGAGCGGCTGCGCCCCGCGGTCGAGAAGGTGCGATTCAGCGAGCCGACGGCGCCGTTCATGTCGACCGTGACCGCCCGGCTCGAGTCGGCACAGCGCATGGGCCCGCTGCTCGTCGATCAGCTGACGGCACCGGTCCGGTTCACGCAGGCCGCGTCCGAGCTCGTTCGCGAGGGCGTCAGAACGTTCGTGGAGGTAGGTCCGGGCAACGTCCTCTCCGGCCTCGTCAGGCGAATCGACCGCAGCGTGAAGGCGATTCCGGTCAACAGCCTGGCTTCCCTCGACCAGCTGGAAGAGTCGCTCTCGAAGACGTGAGCACGTTCTGCACGCTCGAAGGCCGGCTCGCCCTGGTCACCGGCGGGTCACGCGGCATCGGGCGCGCGATCGCCGTGGAGCTGGCCGCCGCCGGCGCGCAGGTCGTCGTCGGCTACCGCTCCGGGGCAGAGGAGGCCGACCAGGTCGCCGCCGAGATCGGCGGTCGTGCCGTTCAGGCTGACGTCTCCGACCCCGAGCAGGCGGCACGGCTGGTCGAGGAGGCCGGCGACATCGACATCCTCGTCAACAACGCCGGCCTGACCCGGGACGGGCTGATCGCGCGCATGTCGGACGAGGACTGGCGGACGGTGATCGACACCAACCTCGGCGGTGTCTTTGCCACCTGCCGCGCGGCCGCCCGCGGGATGATGCGGCGCCGGTCGGGGGCGATCGTCAACCTGTCGAGCGTCGTCGGCGTTCACGGAAACCCGGGCCAGACGAACTACGCGGCCTCGAAGGCGGGCATCATCGGCTTCACGAAGGCGCTCGCGCGCGAGCTCGCCACCCGCAACGTCCGCGTGAACGCGATCGCCCCGGGCTACATCGAGACGGCCCTGACCGAGGTGCTGCCCGACGGCGTGCGTGAGGCGCTGCTCGCCTCGACGCCGCTCGGCCGGCTCGGCGTTCCGTCTGACGTGGCAGGCGCGGTACGCTTCCTCTGCTCCGACGAGGCCTCGTTCATCACGGGGGAAGTCCTCCTCGTCGACGGTGGGCTGGGAATGTAGGGGAGCGAGATGGAGACGAACGGAAGCCTCAACGGACGTCGCAGGGTCGTGATCACCGGCCTCGGCGCCCTCACGCCGCTCGGCAACGACGTCGAGACGACGTGGACGAACCTGATCTCGGGACGGTCGGGCGCCGGACCGATCACGCAGTTCGACGCGACGGACTATCCGGTCACGTTCGCGTGCGAGGTGAAGGACTTCGATCCCACCGATTTCATGGACCGCAAGCAGGCGAGGCGCATGGACCGCTTCTCGCATCTCGTGCTCGCGGCCGCGCGCCAGGCCGAGGCCGATTCGGGGCTCGACATCGCCGCGGAGGCGGACCGGATCGGCGCATCCGTTGCGACCGGAATCGGCGGTTTGAAGTCGTTCCAGGACTGTCGCGACGAGCTTCGCGACCGCGGCCCTGACCGCGTCAGCCCGTTCTCGATCCCGGAGATCATCCCGAACATGGGTGCGGCCTGGGTGTCGATGGAGCTCGGCACGCGCGGGCCGCTCTCGTCCCAGTGCACCGCGTGCGCCGCCTCGAACATGTCGATCGGCGACGGGATGGACGCGATCAGGCTCGGCCGCGCCGACGCCATGTTCTGCGGTGGCACCGAGGCGCCGGTCACGGAGGTCGGGATCGCCGGCTTCGCCGCGATGCGCGCACTGTCGCGCCGCAACGACGATCCGGAGCGCGCCAGCCGGCCGTTCGACGCCGGCCGTGACGGGTTCGTGATGGGCGAGGGAGGTGTCGTCCTCCTGGTCGAGGAGCTCGAGCACGCAAAGGCACGCGGGGCGAAGATCTACGGCGAACTGCTCGGCTACGGCGTCTCCTCCGACGCGAATCACATCACCGAGCCGGACCCGGTCGGCACGAATCCCGCCCGGGCGATGAAGATGGCATTCGACGACGCCGGGATCACGCCGGACGACGTGGACTACATCAACGCGCACGCGACCTCGACGCCCGTCGGAGACACGGCCGAGACGCGCATGATCAAGCTCGCGCTCGGCGAGGAGCGGGCGCGCCAGGTGCCGGTCTCGTCCACGAAGGGCGCCACCGGCCACTGTCTAGGCGCCGCGGGCGCGGTCGAGGCGATCTTCTCGCTGCTCGCGATCCGCGACGGCGTGCTGCCGCCGACCATCAACCTCGAGACGACCGATCCGTCCTGCGATCTCGACTACATCCCGAACGAGGCCCGCCGCGCAGACGTCAGGACCACGGTCTCGAACTCGTTCGGCTTCGGCGGGCACAACGCGTCGATCGTGCTCCGCCGCTACGAAGACTGACGCGCTCACCGTCGCCCGCCGACCGGCTGCCGTCACGGCCCGGCCGGCCGGCTGTGGACGAAAAGTCACACAACTGGCACACCCTGGGCACGGTTTCGTGCGAATGTCGGCGGTACGCTCACCGCGGGTGGCGGGTGGTTCTATCCCCACCCTTGGGTGGGGATATGGGCGCGCTGGTTCCTCGCGTGGTCGGCGTGCCTGCGTGTTGCCTGGGCGCCGCCGCGAGTAGGCTCTCGGCGTGGGGGAGCGCTGGGCGACGTTCGACTGTTACGGGACGCTCGTCGACTGGAACGGCGGCATCGGGGCCGAGCTTGCGCGCCTGTTCGGGGCGGACCACCGGGAGCGGCTGCTCGGGCGCTACCACGAGGTCGAGCCGGAGATCGAGTCGGCGCATCCGGGCATGCGCTACCGGGACGTGCTCGCGCTCGCGCTGGAGCGGCTCGCCGTCGAAGAGAGCCTCCAGCTCGCACCGGACGATCAAGACGCTCTCGGGCGCTCGCTGCCCGACTGGCCCGTGTTCCCGGAGGTGCCGGCGGCGCTCGAGGAGGCACGCGCGCACGGCATCAGGCTCTGCATCCTCTCCAACTCCGATCCCGAGCTGCTTGCGGTGTCGATGGAGCGCATCGGCGTCCCGTTCGACGATGCGGTCACGGCGTCCGAGATCGGCTCCTACAAGCCCGCGCACGGGCATTGGCGCGCGTTCGCTGATCGCCACGGACGGCTTCCGGATGTACATGTCGGGGCCAGCCTGTTCCACGACGTTGGGCCGGCGAACGAACTCGAGATCCCGGTGGTGTGGGTGAACAGGCTCGCCGAGTCGACCGGGGACTACCGCCCCACGCGCGAGATCGTCGACCTCACGCCCCTTCCCGGCGTGCTCGACGAGCTCGCTCCCGCGTGAGCCTCTCGCTCCGTACGGCGACCCCCGCCGACGCGGCGGCGATCGCAGACCTCGTCACCGCGCACGACCAGGACCACCACGCCCTTCCCGACCGGTTCAGCGAGGAGGACGTGCTCGGCTGGTGGCGCCGCATCGACGAGGCCGACGCTGTCGTCGTCTTCGACGAGGAGGACATGCTGGCCGGGACGGCGGCGCTCAGGCGGCGAGGCGACAACGTGATCGCGGACAACTTCACGCATCCGGAGTTTCGGGGCCGCGGGGTCGGCAGTCTGCTCCTCGACTGGGCCGTGACGCGCAGCGCGGACACGGGCGCCGAGGCGCTGCGGGTTGCGGTGGCCGCGCCTGACGCGGCCGCAAAGACGCTCCTCGAGCAGCGTGGCTTCGCCTACATCCGCAGCTTCTACCGCATGGCGATCCAGCTCGAGGAACCCCTGCCGGAGCCCGCCTGGCCGGACGGGTTCACGGTCGCGTCGATGCAGCCGGGCGAGGAGAGGCTCGTGCACGCGACCGTGGAGGAGGCGTTCCTCGACCACTGGGACTTCCAGACGCGAAGCTTCGAGGAGTGGCTCTCGCACAGCGACCTCGAGCCGCCGCTCTGCTTCCTCGTCCGCGACCGGGAAGGCACCGTCGTCGCAGCCGAGCTGTGCCGGGAGGAGCGCTTCGGCTCCGGCTGGATCGACGTGCTCGGCGTGCGCAGGCCCTGGCGACGGCACGGACTCGGCCAGGCGCTGCTGCGGCTCGCGTTCCGGGAGCTCCACGACCGCGGTCAGCGCCGCGCCGGACTGGGGGTCGACGCGGAGAACACGACCGGGGCGACGCGGCTCTACGAGCGGGTCGGCATGACCGTCGCCGCGCAGGACGACGCGTACGAGAAGCCCCTGGGCGGCTGACTGAGAGAGCCCCGCCCGGCGGGCCGAGAGGGCGCCACTAAACTGGCGGCTCATGGTTGAGGGCGGAGTCGACGTGTCGATCGAGCAGAAGGGCGAGCCGCGAGCCGACGAGGGCGGCAAGCGACGCGATCCGAACACGTGCCCTTCGTGCGGCTCGCACTACCGGGAGGACGAGCTCCGGGCGGCATTGTGGGTCTGCCCCCAGTGCGGCCACCACTTCCCGATGACGGCGCGCGAGCGCATCGACTCGCTCGCCGATCCGGACACGTTCGAGGAGGAATCCGCCGACCTCCGCTCGTCCGACCCGCTCGAGTTCTTCGACCTCCGCCCCTACCGCGAGCGGCTCGCAGAGGCCGAGCTCGAGACGGGGCTCGGCGAGGCGATCGTGATCGGCAGCGCGCTTCTCGACGGCCATCCGTGCGAGCTCTCCGTCATGGACTTCTCGTTCATGGGCGGCTCGATGGGCAGCGCCGTCGGCGAGAAGTTCGCGCGCGCCTGCGAGAGCGCCTCCGAGCGGAGTGTGCCGCTCATCTCCGTCACCGCCTCGGGCGGGGCGCGCATGCAGGAGGGGATCCTCTCGCTGATGCAGCTCCCGAAGACGGTCTGTGCCGTCGAGGACCTCTACGACTCGGGCGGCGCAATGTTCAGCGTCATGGCCCATCCGACGACGGCCGGCGTGCTCGCCAGCTTCGCGAGCCTCGGCGACATCATCGTCGCCGAGCCGGGCGCGCTCCTCGCCTTCACCGGCCCGCGCGTCGTCCAGCAGACGACCAAGGAGCGTCTTCCGGACGACTTCGGCCTGGCCGAGTCGAACTACCGTTTCGGCCACATCGACGGCATTGTCGAGCGGCACGACCTGAAGCCGTTCCTGGCGAAGCTCCTCCGCCTCTTCTCCCATGACCGCTGACGACCAGCTGACCAGGCTGCGCGAGCGGGTGGCGAAGCTCCGCAGCCTCAGCCTGCTCGGCGGCGCGTCGCTCTCGAGTGACCTGAAGCGCCTGCAGAAGCAGATCGAGCAGCTCGAGGCGGCGCCGACGCTGACCGGCGAGCAGATCTGGCACTCGGTCGAGCTCGCCCGGCACGAGCAGCGCCCGTACACCCTCGACTACGTCGAGCGCATCATCGAGGACTGGTTCGAGCTCCACGGCGATCGCGGCCGGGCCGAGGACGCCGCGCTCGTCACGGGGGTCGGGCGGTTCAACGGGAGGACCGTGGCGCTGATCGGCCACCAGAAGGGGCGTGACATCAAGGAGCGGATGGACCGCAACTTCGGCATGGCAAATCCGGAGGGCTACAAGAAGGCGATGCGGACGATGCAGCTGGCCGAACGCCACCGCTTCCCCGTGATCACGCTGATCGACACCCCGGGCGCGTGGCCGGGGGTCGCCGCGGAGCAGCACGGGCAGGGCGGGACGCTCGCGCGCTCGCACTCGTTGATGGCGCGCCTGACCGTGCCGATCGTGGCCTGCATCATCGGCGAGGGCGGCTCGGGCGGTGCCAGCGCGCTCGCGCTCGCGGATCGCGTGCTGATGCAGGAGAACGCGATCTACACCGTGATCACGCCCGAGGGCTGCGCGGCGATTCTCTGGCGCGACGCCGGCCAGGCCCAGAAGGCCGCGGCCGCGTTCAAGCCGGACGCGAGGCACTGCGTCGAGCTCGGTGTGGTCGATGCGATCGTCAAGGAGCCGCCGGGAGGCGCCCAGAATGACTACGAGGAGGCCGCGCGCCTGCTCGCCGCGGCGATCGAGGAGGAGCTGTCGGAGATCGAGGACGAGCCCGGGGGCGCTCTCCGGCGTGAGCGCAGGGCGAAATTCCGCGCCATGGGCGTCTTCGCCTGACCCCTGGCCCGCAGCAACTCTGCTCGTCCACAGCATCCACAGGCTTTTCCCCGCCTGTTCAGCGAAGCGAAAGACCGCATGGATAGGGCGTTGACCCCGATTCACGCCGCAAAGCGCACAAAGAATGTGTCAGGCGAGTTAAGGAACCGGGGCCGAGCGGTGACGGCGACGCCCAGATGCCTCGCGGGTGGCCCGGCCTGTGGAAAAGTGACGGAAAACCTGTGAAGAATCCTGGAAAACTCGAGGCATACCGCGGAAAACGCGACCCCGAGGTCACACCCGAGCCGTTCTCTGGCGGGAAGAAGCGCCCGCGGCGGCCGAAGCAGCCCGTCTTCGTCGTCCAGCGGCATGCGGCACGCAGCCTGCACTACGACTTCCGGCTCGAGCGCGACGGCGTGCTCGCGAGCTGGGCAGTCCCGAAGGGCGTTCCACTCCAGCCGGGCTCGCAGCACCTCGCCGTGCACGTCGAGGATCATCCGCTCGACTACGCGACCTTCGAGGGCGAGATCCCGAAGGGCCAGTACGGCGCCGGTACCGTCGAGCTCTGGGACACCGGCACGTACGAGCTCGTCGAGGAGAAGCGCGACGGCGGGCTGACGGTTCGTCTCCACGGCGAGAGGCTCGACGGCACCTGGACGCTCATCCCCGCGAAGCTGGGCGGCCAGGAGAAGAACTGGCTGATCGTCCGCAAGCGCGACGAGGAGACACGACAGCCGAGCGGCCCCTCGCGCCGTTACCAGCCGATGCTGGCCACGCTCGCGGACGCACTGCCGCACGGCGCCGACTGGCTCTTCGAGCCGAAGTGGGACGGCTACCGGGCGCTCGCCTACCAGCGCGAAGGCGAGGTCGAGCTGCGCAGCCGGCGCGACAACGACCTGACCGAGCGCTTCGCCGAGGTTGCCCGGGCGATCCCGCGTGCCGTCCGTACGCCGAGCTGTGTCCTCGACGGCGAGGTCTGCGCCGTCGACGCCGACGGCCGCTCCAGCTTCTCGCTGATGCAGCAGGGACGCGGCCGGCTCGTCTACTTCGTCTTCGACGTCCTCGAGATCGAGAGCGAGCCGGTGCTCGGCCGGCCGCTCACCGAGCGCCGGGAGCTACTCGCCGGCCTCCTCGACGGACGCTCCCGGACAGTGCATCTCTCGGCGGTGTTCGACGACGGCGATGCGCTTCTCGAGGCGGCGCGGGCCCAGGGGCTCGAGGGCGTGATGGCGAAGCGCGCGTCGAGCGCCTACGAGCAACGGCGCTCGCGGAGCTGGCTGAAGGTGAAGGTGCGACCCGAGCAGGAGTTCGTCGTCGCCGGCTATACGAGGGGCCAAGGTCGGCGAACGCGGCTCGGCTCGCTCGTGCTCGCGGTGCAGGACAGGGGCGGCCTGCGCTGGGTCGGCAACGTCGGCACGGGCTTCACGGAGCAGACGCTCGACGACCTGCTCGAACGGCTCCGGCCGCTCGAGCGGCAAGATTCGCCGCTCGTCGAGATCCCGAAGATGCCGCGCGTCCGCAAGGCCGACGTCGTCTGGGTCGAGCCCGAGCTCGTCGTCCAGGTCGACTTCGCCGAGTGGACGCACGACGGGCACCTCCGCGCGCCGTCCTTCCTCGGCTTTCGCGACGACAAGCGGCCCGAGGACGTGCGTCGCGAGCGGCCTGCCTCGACCGAGCCGCCGATCCCGGCGGAGCTTCGCAAGGGCAAGCGCGTCCTCAAGCTGAGCAATCTGGACAAGCCCTTCTGGCCCGAGGACGGGATCACGAAGGGCGACCTGCTCGGCTACTACCGCGCCGTCGCGCCGGTGCTCGTGCCTCACCTGAAGAATCGGCCGTTCACGATGAAGCGCTATCCCGACGGCTGGGAGGGCATCCACTTCTTCCAGAAGGACGCGCCCAAGCACATGCCCGCGTGGATCCCGACCCGTGCCTATCGCTCGACGTCGCGCGAGTCGCGCGAGAAGCGCACGATCAGCTACCCGCTCGTGAACGACGAACTGGCGCTCCTGTGGATGGTGAACATGGGCTGCATCGACATGAACACGTGGTACTCGCGGGTCGACCGGCCCGAGCGGCCCGACTTCGTCCTCTTCGACCTCGACCCGTCGCCCGACGTCGGCTTCCCGGAGACCGTCGAGGTGGCACTGCTCGTCAAGGCGGTGCTGGACGGGATCGGCCTCTCCAGCTTCGCGAAGACGAGCGGCGCCGACGGGATGCACGTGCTCGTGCCGATCGAGCGGCGCTCGACCTACGAGGACACGCGTGGCTTCGCCGAGATCGTCGCGCGCGCCCTCGTCTCGACCCATCGCGACCTCGTCACGACGCAGTGGGCGAAGTCGAAGCGCCGCGGCGTCCTGATCGACGCCAACCAGAACGGCGAGGGGAAGACGATCGCGTCGGTCTACTCGGTGCGGCCGAAGGAGGGCGCGCCCGTGTCGACGCCGCTGCGCTGGGACGAGGTGACGCCGTCGCTCGACCCGGCGGCGTTCACGATGGACGCCGTGCTCGAGCGGATCCAACGCCACGGTGACCTGTTCGCCGGCGTATTGACGGAGAAGCAGTCGCTGTCGAAGGCTCTGAACGCGGTCAGATGAAGAACTTGTAGTAGAAGCCGACCGCTTCGAAGCCGAGCCGCTCGTAGAGGCGGCGCGGCCAGTCGTCGGCGTGGGCCACGAGGAAGACGAAGGTCGCCCCGGCGGCGCGGGCTTCTTCCACGGCGTGGACGACAAGCGCGCTCGCGTAGCCGCGGTTTCGGTGGCTCTCCACCGTGACCACGTCCTCGACCTGCGCATCGTCGCCTTGGAGGTAAAGCTCGGTCACGGCAACGGGCTTCCCTTGGTCGAGCACGGCAAAGAAGCGTGCCGTCATGCGCTCTCCGATCGACTGCTTCGCCCGGAGGATCTGCTCGGCGAGCTCGGCGCTTCCCCACGGAGCCGCGAGGATGCCACTGCGCCGGAACTCGCGCAGCGCAGCTTCGTCCACCTCCGTCGTCTCACGCCTGTCGACGGGCTTCTCCGGCGCATGCGTGTGGGACATCACCACGTGGCGGTGGACCTGCCAGCCGCTCGCGGCGAAGCCGTCGGCGAGGCGCGCACCGGTCTCCTTGTCCATGACGACGGCGACCCGGAGATTCAGGCGCTGCACTGCTCCGGCGAGCTCCGGCGCGGCGGCGGCGGTTGCGCCCACGAGGAGGTAGTTCGAGTCCTGGCGCAGCGGTGTCTCTCGGCTCCGGACAGCTGTCCCGAACGGCGTCTCCTCCACGTCCGTTCCCGCCATGTCCCCTCGCGCCATGAAACCGAAGGCCCGGTCGAGATCCGTGTTCATTCGCCCACGGGCTTCGTGTGTCCGAGCACGCCGAGCTCTGCGATGTCGCGGCGGAAGAGGAGCGCGACCGTCCAGTCGGTGACGACGCGGAGCTTTCGCGACACGAGCGGGAGCTGGTACAGGTGGTACGTGCGCGTGACGAACCAACCCGGAAAGCCGCTCAGCTTGAGCCCGAACACGTCGGCGATCCCGCGGTAGCGGCCGAGCGTTGCGACCTGGCCGAGCATGCGGTAGCGGTAGGGCTTCGGGTCGCCGGCGAGGTTCTTCGCCAGCCTGCGAGCCTGGCGGAGCGCGTGCTGGGACGTGGGCGGGTCGGGGTGGTCGGGCGTCGCCAGGTTCGGGACGCGCGCGTTGTCGCCGAGTGCCCAGACATTCTCGTGCCCCTCGACCCGCAGCAGCTCGTCGACCACGATCCGGCCCCGGTCGTCGAGCGGCAGTCCCAGCTCGGAGACGGCGGGGTGGGCGCGGACGCCGGCGGTCCAGACGAGCGTGCTCGTCGGGATTCGCTCCCCGTCGGAGAGCGTGGCCGCATGTGGCTCGAGCGCGTCGAGGGTCGTACCGACACGAATGTCGATGCCGCGCTTGCGGAGCTGTCTGGCCGCGTAGTCGCCGAGCCCGGTCGGGATCTCGGGGAGGATCTTCGGCGCGGCGTCGACGAGGATCCAACGCTGTTTCTCGTCGGCGAGCTCCGGGTAGTAGCGGAGCGCGTCGCGGACGAGCTCGTGGAGCTCCGCCAGCGCCTCGACGCCCGCGTAGCCGGCGCCGACGAACACGAAGGTCAGCTCGCGGGCGCGGTGTCCCGGTGCGGCTGAGGCAGCGGCCGCCTCGAGCCGGCGCAGGACGTGGTTGCGGAGCCGGATCGCGTCCTCGAGCGTCTTGAAGCCGAGCGCGTGCTCCGTCAGCCCCGGGATCGGCAGCGCGCGCGCGACCGCGCCGTACGCGACGACGAGCTGCTCGTAGCCGACGGTGATCAGCTCCTCCTCCGTCTCGACCTGGACGGTCCGGCGTGCCGCATCGTGCATCCCCGCACGCCCGACGAGGAGGTCGGAGTGCGGGCACATCATCCGCAGCGGCACGACGACGTGCCGTGGCTCGAGCGAGCCGGACGCCGCCTCCGGCAGGAGCGATGCGAACAGCATGAAGTTCTCGCGGTTGACGATCGTCGACCCGAGCCCGCGCTTGCCGAGAAGCCGCGCGACCCACGCGCCGGCGAAGCCGCCGCCGAGGATGAGTGTGCCGCCGCGGGCCTGCCGCTCGGGCATGGCCGACTTCTACCATCCCGGTGTTCCGGGCCCGTTGCATGCGGACGGCTGTGGAGGAATCGTCACGCTTTTGTCACACCCGCGTGACAGTCATATGCGGCTTGGGGAGGTACGCTGACCGCGGGTGGGGGGAGAGTCACTGCGGGCAGAGGTCTTCCCCGCGCGGCGCTCCCGGCCGGTCCGGTCGTGGCTGTGGGAGGCTGCTAACGCTCTGCCAGCATGCGGTGGAGCAGTTCGAGGGCGCCCGCCTTGTCGAGCATGTCGTTGAGGTTGCCGCACTTCGGGGATTGGACGCACGACGGGCAGCCGTGCTCGCAAGGGCAGCCCTCGATCATCCGCGCCGTGTCGCCGGCCCATCCCTCGAACGCGGCGAACCCGCGCTCGGTGATGCCGACCCCGCCGGGGTGGCCGTCGTAGACGAACACCGTCGGCCGCTGTGTCTGCGGATGGACGTTTGTCGAGAGCCCGCCGATGTCCCAGCGGTCGCACATCGCCCACAGCGGAAGCAACGCGATCAGCGCGTGCTCTGCGGCGTGGAGCGTGCCGAGCAGCTTCGGCATCCGGTCGAGCCCGTCGAGCTGGGCGGGCTCGGGCAGGAACCAGATCGCCTCAGTGTCGAATGTGGACGCCGGCAGGTCGAGGGCCACGAGATCGAGCACCTTGCCGTCGCGGGTCGACTTGCGCTGGTACGCGACGACCTGCTCCGTGACCGACACGCGGCCGAAGGAGAGGTCGAGGCCGAGTCGCCGCTCGGTCCGCAAGGGCTCCTCGATCGCGGTCGTGGTCTCCTTCTTGACCTGCGTGTACCAGTCACCCTTGAACGGGTCGACGAGCGCAGTGCCGGTATCGAGGTCGAGCGCACGCACAAGGTAGGTCTCGCCGAGGTGGAGGTAGATCGCGCCCTCGTGTGCCGCCGAATAGGCGCGCTCGCGCTCGACCGTCCCGAGTACGGAGCCCGAGTCCGCCTCGACGATCAGCACGGGATCGGGGCTGGCCGAGCGGAGCGAAACGCGGGCCGCCGGGTAGTCGCGCCCCGACCAGACGTAGCCGGCCGGGGTCTTCTTGAGCTCGGGGAGGACGGCCGCGCGCTCGAGCGCCGCGTCGCCGAGCGTCTCACGGTCGTCGTCGTCGATCGGGCCTTCGAACGCGGCCGCCAGCACGTGCCCGTCGAGGAGCCGCGGGTTGGCGTGATCGAGGATCGCCGCCTCGACGCGCCGGCCGAGCAGGGCCTCGGGCTCGCGCATGAAGTACTGGTCGAGCGCGTCCTCGCTGGCGACGAGCACGGCCAGTCCGTGCCCGCGCCGGCCCGCCCGGCCCCACTGCTGGCGCAGGCTGGCCACCGTCCCCGGGAAGCCGACCGAGACGACCGCGTCGAGCAGGCCCACGTCGATCCCGAGCTCGAGGGCGTCGGTGGCCGAGACACCGAGCAGTTCGCCCTCGACCAGCCGACGCTCGATGTCGCGCCGCTGCATGGGCGTGTAGCCGGCGCGGTACGGCGACAGTCGCCCCTCGTAAGCCGGCCCCAGCCGCTCCAGTGCGAAGCGGTGGATCAACTCGGCCGCGCGCCGGCTCTTTGCGAAGCACAGCGTACGCAGGCCGCGCGAGACGAGCTCGGCGAGCAGCCTCGCTCCTTCCCCGAGCGTGCTCGAGCGCAGCCACAGCTCCTCGTCGATCACGGGCGGGTTCCAGAGGCAGACCGTCCGCTCGGCACGCGGTCCCGCGTCGCCGGAGATCACCGTCGCGTCGACGCCGAGGAGCGAGCGCGCGAGCTCGCCGGGATTGGCGATCGTGGCCGAGGCGAGCAGGAACTGCGGCTCGCAGCCGTAGGCGCGGGCGATCCGCCGGAGGCGGCGGAGCACGTTGCCGACGTGCGAGCCGAACACGCCGCGGTAGACGTGGGCCTCGTCGACGACGACGTAGCGGAGGTTCGCGAGAACGTCGCCCCAACGGTCGTGGTGCGGGAGGACACCGACGTGGAGCATGTCCGGGTTGGACAGGATGGCGTTTGCCCACTTGCGGATCTGCCAGCGCTTCTCGGGCTCGGTGTCGCCGTCGTAGATCGCGGCCCGCAGCTTCGGGATCCCGAACGCCTGCAGCGAGCGCGCCTGATCCTGGGCGAGCGCCTTCGTCGGATAGAGGTAGAGGACGCGCGTCTTCGCGTCGCGGGCGATCGCGTCGAGCACGGGCAGGTTGAAGGCGAGCGTCTTGCCGCTGGCCGTGCCCGTCGTGACGATCAGGTGCTCGCCGCGGCCCGCCGCTTCCCAGGCCTCGGCCTGGTGGCGATAGAGCGAGGTGACACCGCCTGCGATGAGCGCGCTCTGCACGCGCGGGTCGAGGTCGGGCGGGAACGGCTCGACGACCGGATCGCGCGCCGGCTCGGTCGTCAGGTGCGCGACCTCCTCGCCGGTGAGCAGGTCGTCGAAGGCCGCGAGTTCGAGGCTCACCGGGCGGCGCGTAGCGCCAACCAGTGGGGGTACTCGCGGCCGGCGCAGACCGGCTCCTCGAACGCATCGATTCGGAGCCCCGCGCCCAGAAAGGTCTGTAGGAGGTCACCGAGTGGGAGGTGGACGGCGCCGACCCTGGCGCGGAGTCCGGTGGGCGAGAGGCCGACACCCTCCGTGTACCGCCCGGTCTCGGCGTAGCCGCTGTGGAGCTCGGGCACACCCTTGGCCTCGATGAAGCGCGAGTGGGGGCCGACGAAGCAGGGATGCGGGCCGAGGTAGACAAACCGGCCGTCAGGTGTGAGGACTCGTGCCGCCTCGTCCACGGCGGTTGCGAAGTCGCCGACGTCGGTGTGCGTGAACGCGGAGAACACGAGCTCGAACGAGCCGTCCTCGAACGGCAGCTCGGTGACGTCTGCCTGCAGGAGCTCGGCGATGCCGTCAGTGCGGTCGCGCGCGATCCGGAGCTGGTCCGAGGAGATGTCGACCCCGGTCACCGTCCATCCGAGCTCGTGGAGCACGGGAATGTGGAAGCCGGTGCCGCAGCCGAGGTCGAGGCAGCGTCGCCTGCCCGGCCCGACGAGGCGTCGGACCGTCTCGCGCGCCTCGGGGCTCGGCACGAGGTGCTCGTCGTACCAGGCGGCGACGCCGTCGTAGTGCGCGGTGGGCACGAGTCGATCGTAGCTGGGCGCCTCCGCGGCGTAACGTTCGCCCGATGGGCGTCCCGCGCTGCCTCACGATCGCCGGCTCCGACTCGGGCGGCGGTGCCGGCATCCAGGCCGATCTGAAGGCGTTCGCGGCCGCCGGCTGCCACGGCATGAGCGTCGTCGTCGCGCTGACGGCACAGAACACGGTCGGCGTAACGGCGGTGCACGAAGCGCCGGCCGAGTTCGTGCGCGCGCAGCTCGAGGCCGTGTTCTCGGACATCGGCGTCGACGCGGCGAAGACCGGCATGCTCTTCTCGGCCCCGATCGTCGAGACCGTCGCCGACTTCCTCGCGGCAAACCCCGTCCCCCTTGTCGTCGACCCGGTGATGGTCGCCAGCTCCGGCGCGCGACTACTGCGCGAGGACGCGGTCGAGACGCTCGTTCGGCGGCTGTTCCCGCTCGCGACGGTGATCACGCCCAATCTGCTCGAGGCGGAGGCGCTCGCCGGCGGGCCCGCACCGCGGGACGAACTCGCACGCCGGCTGCACGCGCTCGGGCCGACGGCGGTGATCGTCACGGGCGGCCACGGCGACGAGGCTGTCGACACGCTCTACGACGGCGACCAGCTCGTCCATATTCCCGTGCCTCGCCACGAGAGCGGCGCGACGCACGGCGCGGGCTGCACTCACTCGGCGACGCTGGCCGCGCTGCTCGCGCGCGGGCTCGATCCCACGGCGGCGGCGCGTCAGGCGGCAGAGGTCGCCTCCGAAGCCGTGCGCCGGGGGCTGCCCGACCTCGGGGCGGGCGACGGACCGGTCGACGTGCTCGGCCTGTTGGCTACGTGAAGCTCTTGGAGCTGGGCGAATTCGGGCTCCTGGCGGAGCTCGAGCGGCGCGGCCTTGCCCGCGGGATCGAGCACGACGCCGCGCAGCTCGATGATGGGCTCGTCGTCACGCAGGACGCGCTCGTCGAGGGCGTCCACTTCCGGCTCGACCGGATGTCCTGGCGTGACCTCGGCTTCCGCGCCGCCGCCGTCAACCTCAGCGATCTGGCCGCGTCGGGAGCCGAAGCGGACTGCCTGATCGTGACGCTCGGCGCGCCCCCGGAGACCGAGGTCGAGGCCGTGCTGGAGCTCTACGAGGGCATCGCCGAGGCGGGCGTCCCCGTGGCCGGCGGCGACACGACCTCAGCGCCGCAGCTCGTCCTGGCCGTGACCGCGATCGGCCGGTCGGGCCGCGTCCCGGGCCGCGCCGGCGCCCGTCCGGGCGATCGGCTCGTCGTGACCGGCCCGCTCGGCGCAGCCGGCGCCGCATTCCGCGCGGGCGGCTACGTGCGCCCGCCGATCAGGCTCGACGAGGGGCGTCGTCTCGCCCGCGAAGCGCACGCGATGCTGGACATCTCGGACGGGCTGGCCCAGGACGCCGGTCATCTCGCCGAGCGCTCGGGTTGCCGAATCGTGATCGATCTCCACCGCGTCCCGCTCGCGCCGGGCGCGACCGTGGACGACCTCGGCTTCGGCGAGGACTTCGAGCTGCTCGCGGCGGTCGAGGAGCCGGCCGGGTTCGCCGAGATCGGCCGCTGCGAGCAGGGCGAGGGTGTCGAGTTGCTGCTCGACGGTCGCCCGTTCGAGCTCTCCGGCTACCGCCACTTCGGCTGACGACTCGACAAGCCGCCTCGACAACCGGGGCGACCTCGGTCAGCGTATGCCCACCGGTGGGTGCCTACGTGGTCAAGCGGCTGCTCTGTGCGGCACTGCTCTTCTTCGGGCTGGCCACGGTCACGTTCGTCATCTTCTTCGTCCTGCCGCACGCGACGCCCGCCCAGCGCCGCCGGGCGCCGTTCCCGATCGGGCAACCACTCGGCCTTCACGGAAGCGTCGTCGACAACTACGTGCACTTTCTCTCGAAGATCGTCCACGGCGACCTCGGCACCTCGACCGCCAACGGCCACAGCGTGACGACGATCGTCACCGCCGCGGCGCCGATCACGGCAGGCCTCGTCCTCGGCGGCGCGGTGATCTGGCTGGCGATCGCGATCCCGCTCGGACTGCTGTCGGCTCTCCGCCCGTCGTCCCGCGCGGCGAAGGCGGGAGGGGTCCTCGGGCTCGTCGGTCTCTCGCTGCAGCCGCTCTGGCTCGGGCTCCTCCTCTCCTGGTTCTTCGGCGACGAGCTGGGCTGGTTTCCGCCCGGTGGCTACTGCGACACGCTCGGCCCGGAGCCCGACTGCGGCGGGCCGCTGCCGTGGGCGTACCACATGGTGCTGCCCTGGACCGCGTTCGCGCTGATCTACGGCGCCGTGTACGTGCGCCTGATCCGTGGGCGCTCGCGGGAGGCGTTACGCGGCGGGCACGTGCGGACGGCCCGGGCGAAGGGCGTGTCCGACCGGGGCATCCTCCGCTCGCACGTCCTCCCGACGGCGATTCGCCCCGTGCTCGCCGCGCTCGTGCTCGACGTCGGCGGCATGGCCTTCGGGTTGATCGGCGCGACCATCTTCGTGGAGGTCGCCTTCGGCATTCCCGGCCTCGGCCGCACGACGGCCCAGGCCGCCACCCGCCGCGACTTTCCCGTGCTGATCGGGATCCTGCTGTTCGTGGCCGCCACGGTCGCGTTCGCGAACCTCGTCGCCGACCTGCTCGCCGTCGTCCTCGATCCGAGCGAGCGCCGCCGTGCGTCGGCTCAACCCTCCGCGGCTACGTCGAGGACGTGAGCCACTTCGCCCAGGCGTTCTCGAAGTAGGAGCGCGGGCGGGCACCGATCACCGTCTCCTGCGCCTCGCCGTTCTCGAACAGGATCACGGTCGGGATCGAGAGGACGCCGAAGCGGGAGGCGTAATTCGGGTTGTCGTCGATGTTCACCTTCGTGAACGCGATGCCGGGCTGCTCCTCGGCGAACTGCTCGAGGATCGGCGCGACGGCGCGGCAGGGGCCGCACCAGGGAGCCCAGAAGTCGACCACGACCGGCGTCGACGCCTGCAGTACGTCGGCCTCGAACGTGGCGTCGGTGATCTCCCTCACCTTGTGATCGTACCGCCCCGGGCTTCCAAGGCGACCGAGCCCTACAGGCGACCGAGCAGGGCTCGCATGCGGAGCGACGGCACGCGCCAGATCGCCTCGAGCACGATCGCGCGGCTCATCTTCGAGTGCCCGACCTCGCGGTCGGCGAACGTGATCGGGATCTCGACGACCCGGAAGCCGGCGCGCTGCGCGCGATAGGTCGTCTCGATCTGGAACGCGTAGCCCTTCGAGGAGATGCGGTCGAGCGGGATCGTCTCCAGCACCTCTCGGCGGTAGCACTTGAAGCCGCCGGTCAGGTCGCGGACACGCGTGCCGAGCAGGATGCGGGCATACGCGGAGCCGCCGGTCGAGATCGCACGGCGGACGAGGCCCCAGTTGCGGACGGCTCCGCCCGCGACGTAGCGCGAGCCGAGCACGAGGTCGGCGTCGTCCGCGGCCGCGAGCAGCCGGGGCACGTCGTTCGGGTCGTGCGAGAAGTCGCAGTCGATCTCGACCACGAGCTCCGCGCCGTCCGCGAGCGCGCGGTGGAAGCCGGCGACGTACGCAGGCCCGAGCCCCTCCTTGCGCCCGCGGTGGAGGACGGAGACCCGATCGTCCTCGGCGGCCAGCCTGTCAGCCAGGTCGCCGGTGCCGTCCGGCGATGCGTCGTCGATCACGAGCACGCGCGCATCGGGTGGGAGCACCCTGCGCAGCGCCGCGATCATGGGCTCCAGGTTGGCGCGCTCGTTGTACGTCGGGATGCAGACCGTGACGCGGGGCACGCCGCCTATCATCGCCCGCATGGCGGAGGCCCTGCCGAGGAACGAGGACGTCGCTGCGCAGTTCGAGCTGCTCGCCGACATCCTCGAGATCGAGGGGCACGACGCCTTCCGCGTGCTCGCGTACCGGCGTGCTGCCGCGCTGATCCGCGACACCGCCGGCTCGATCGCCCAACTCGCGCTCGACGGCAAGGCGAAGCAGCTCCAGGGGATCGGCAAGACGATCGAGGGCAAGATCGTCGAGATCGTCGACGACGGCGAGGTGCATGCGCTGACGAAGCACAAGGGCATCGTCCCGCCGGACGTCGTCGCGTTCACGCGCCTGCCCGGCCTCGGCCCGAAGACAGCGCGGCGCATCTGGCAGGACCTCGGCGTGACGACGCTGCCGGAGCTTCGCAAGGCCGCCGAGGAGCAGCGCCTGCGCACGCTCTCGGGCCTCGGCGCGAAGATCGAGGAGGCCGTGCTGAAGGCGCTCGACGAGAAGACGAGCGCTCCGCCGGAGGCAGGCCGTGCGCTGCTCGGCGTCGCACTGCCGGCCGTACTCGAGGCGGTCGAGGCGTTGCGTGAGCATCCCGCTGCGGTGAAGGTCTCGGAGGCGGGCAGCGCCCGCCGTCGGCGCGAAACCGTGCGCGACCTCGACATCATCGCCACGGCCACCGATCCGGACGCGCTGATCGCCCATTTCGTCGAGCTGCCGTGGGTCGTCGAGGTCGTCGCCCGCGGCGGCACGAAGGCAACCGTGCTCTCGAGTCAGGGGCTCCGGTTCGACCTCCGGGTCGTGCCCCCCGAGTGCTACGGGAACCTCCTCCAGCACTTCACCGGCTCGAAGCACCACAACGTCGCGCTCCGGGAGGAGGCCGTCCGGCGCGGGTTCTCGGTCTCGGAGTACGGCGTCAAGGACGTCGAGACGGGCGAGGTGCTCACGCACGCGGAGGAGGCCGACCTCTACGAGTTGCTCGGCTACGCATTCATCCCGCCCGAGCTGCGCGAGAACCTCGGCGAGCTGGAGGCGGCGCGGGATGGGACTCTGCCGAAGCTCGTCGAGCTGCGCGACCTCCGGGGCGACCTCCACGCCCACACGACGTGGTCGGCCGACGGCAAGGCGACGGCAGAGGAGATGGCGCTCGCGGCCAAGGCGCGCGGGTACCGCTACCTCGCAGTCACGGACCATTCGCATTACCTGCGAGAGGGCCGGATGGAGGCGCAGGACGCCGAACTCGACGCGCTCAACGAGAAGCTCGCGCCCTTCCAGCTGCTGAAGGGCGTCGAGGCGAACATCAAGGCGGACGGGACGATCGACGTTCCCGACGACGTGCTCGCGACACGCGAGTGGGTGATCGCCTCGTTGCATACGAGCTTCGACAAGAATCCGACCGAGCGCGTCCTCGGCGCGATGGAGCACCCGCACGTCCACTGCATCGGCCATCTCCTGGCTCGCAAGATCGGCCGCCGCGCCGGTGCCGCCCTCGACGTCGAGCGCGTCGTCGAGAAGGCAGCCGAGACCGGAACCTGCCTCGAGATCGACTCGCAGCCGGACCGCCTCGACATGCCCGACTTCGTCGCCCGGCTCGCCGGCGAGGCGGGTGTCCAGATCGCGGTGACGAGCGATGCACACAGGCTCTCCGCGCTCGGCTACGTGGAGTTCGGCATCGGCCAGGCGCGGCGGGCGTGGCTGACGAAGAAACAGATCCTGAACACACGCACCTGGCCGCAGGTCGCGAGGGCGCGCAAGTGAGCTTCCGCGACGACGCCCAGGCGGCGGTCGAATGGGCGGCGTGCTACCTCGAGCAGGTCGGGGAATACCCGGTCCTCGCGCAGGTCGAGCCGGGCTGGTTGCGGGAACGACTCCCTGCCAGTCCGCCGGACGACCCGGAGCCGTTCTCGGCGCTGCTCGAGGACATGGACCGGCTGATCCTGCCCGCGACCACGCACTGGCAGCACCCGAGGTTCTTCGCGTACTTCCCGAACACGGGCTCGGAGCCGGCGATCCTGGCCGAGCTGCTCACAGCCACGCTCAACCAGGTCGGCATCCTCTGGCGCACGGGTCCGGCGCTGGCGGAGCTGGAGGAGCACGTCATGGGCTGGCTCGCGCAACTCCTCGGCCTGCCCGCGACCTGGCACGGCCAGATCGAGGACACGGCGTCGATCGCGACGCTGACCGCCCTCGCGGCTGCGCGGACGGCGCTGCCGGACCGCCGGGTCGTCGTCTGCTCCGAGCAAACGCACTCGTCGATCGACAAGGCGGCGAACGTGCTTGGTCTCGAGGTGCGGCGCGTCCAGGTCGACGACGCGTATCGCCTCCGCCCCGACCTCCTCGACCTCGACGGGGCGTGCGCGGTCGTCGCGACGGTCGGGACGACGTCGACCACCTCGTCGGACCCGATCGCAGACATCGCCGACCGCGCCGGCGACGTCTGGCTCCACGTCGATGCGGCCTACGCGGGCTCGGCCTGGGTCTGTCCCGAGCTCCGTGCCTCGGCGACGGGGATCGAGCGTGTCGACTCACTCGTCGTCAACCCGCACAAGTGGATGCTCACCGGCATGGGCTGCTCCTGTCTCTGGACCGCCCGCGTCGAGGACTTCCGACGGGCGTTCAGCCTCGTCCCGGAGTACCTGCGTGTGGCCGAGGACGTCGTCAGCCTCAGCGAGGTCAGCATCCCGCTCGGCCGGCCGTTTCGGGCGCTGCGCCTGTGGGCGGTGCTGCGCTGCTTCGGACGCTCGGGCCTTCAGGCCATGATCCGGGAGCACGTCCGCCTGGCGGAGCTGTTCGAGGGCTGGGTCCGCGACGAGCCCGGCTGGGAGCTCTGCGCCCCGCGGCCGTTCTCGGTCGTCTGCTTCCGCCGCGACGGCTCGGACGAGGACAACGAGCGGCTACTCGCGGCGGTCAACGCGAGCGGCGAGATCTTCATCTCGCAGACGAAGCTCGACGGCCGCTACGTCCTCCGCCTCGCGATCGGCAACGCGCGGACGACCGAGGACGACGTGCGCCGGGCGTGGGACGTCCTCCGCCGCGAGGGCGCAGCGCTCTGAATCTGCCGACCCGCGCGCACCAGCGCGCCGAATCGGCACGAAATCGTCACACCCGCGGCACGTTCACACCTCCGGCAGGGGGCTAGGATCCACGTGGGTGGTGGGTGGAGGGGCGTGCCCCTCCCCTCGAGGGGTGGGGTGCGGTTTTGGCCCTGTCCGGGCCGGTCGTGTCGGTTCAGGGCTTGGCGAGCTCGGCCAGGGCGGCGTCGTGCAGGGCGACGCGGTAGCGCCAGAGGGCGCGACCGGTGGCGAGGAGCCGCTCGCGGATCGGGCCGGCGAGCTCGGTCGTCGTGCCCCAGCGAGCCGCGGCGATCTCGTCCGTGTCCAGAGGAGCCAGGTCCGCCTCGAGCGTGGTGGCGGCGAGCACGTGCGTGCGCCAGGGGACGGCCTGGTCGGCGAAGCGGAAGACGGCTCGTGCGTCCACGAGGTAGCGCGAGAGCTCGACCTCGACGCCGAGCTCCTCCCGTGCCTCGCGGACGACGCCGGCGACGAAGTCTTCGCCGGGCTTGATGCCGCCGCCGGGTGTCCGCCAGATGCCCTCGGGGAAGTGCGGCTTGCGAATCAGCGCCAGCCGGTCGCCGTTCGTGACGAACAGCGTCACGTCGTGGCGGCGGTCGGGGTTGTAGGTGATCATCCCCAGCTCCCGGTCGCTGACCTCCCCGTCCCAGGCGAGGCCCGCCGGGTCGCCGAAGCGCTCCCGCACGCGTGCGAGCACGGTCTCGTCGATGTGCATGTCCGTCAGAGTCGGCGGAGCAGCTCGAGCAGCTCCTCCGTGCCGTCGACGACGAGATCGGCCGCCTGGCGGAGATCCGAGGGGCCTTCGATCGACACGACGGCGACCCGAACGGCTACCTCGAGACCGTCGAGGCCGCGAAATGCGTCGAGATCCGTGTCATCGTCACCTGCGTACAGCGCACGTCGCAGGCCGGCCTCGTCGAGCAGCCGACGGACGGCTGTGCCCTTGTCGGCGTCGAGCGGCGGCCTCACCTCGAGCACCTTCCGGCCCCAGCGAGGACGGAGCCCCTCCTGGAGCGCCCGATCGGCCACGCCTCGCAAGGTCCCGAGCGCCGCCTGCTCGTCCTTCACGTCGCGGTAGTGGAAGGCGAGCGCGAAGCGCTTGCCGGGCTCGCTCGGCCAGCCCGCCGAGGCAGCGAACGCGCTCAAGCGGTCGGCCCACTCCAGGGCGGCCGGGTCGAGCTCGAGGCCGTGCTCGCCGACGTAGCGAATCCCTTCGACTCCGACGATGCGCGACGCGTCGGCAGACGGTCGTCCGCTCACGCACGCGACGAGTCCGTACGAGCCGACGAGCCGCTCGAGCTCGCTCCTGGTCGTCTCCGGCAGGACCGCCAGCTCGGGCGCCGGCGCGATCGGAGCGAGCGTTCCGTCGACGTCGAGGATCAGCGCGGCGGCTCGTGGATCCTCGGCCAGGCGCTCCAGGAGGGTGCCGGCGAGCACCCTCCTAGAATAGGCCGGTGCAGGTTCGCCTCGTCGCGATCGGGCTGGCAGCGGGGTTCTTCGGGGCGTTGTTCGGGGTCGGAGGTGGCATCGTGATGGTGCCGCTGCTGATCGGTGTCGCCGCCTTCGCCGCCCGGCAGGCCATGGCGACCTCGCTCGCCGCGATCGGGTTGATCGCGCTCGAAGGCGTCGTCTTCTACGGGGTTCACGGCGATTTGCGGCCGGTCGACGCGATCGTGCTCGGGCTGCCCGCGGCGGTGGGGGCGGTGATCGGGACGTCGGTGCAGCAGCGCCTCGCCAACCGGACGCTGACCCTCGCGTTCTCGGCGCTGCTGTTCGGGGTCGGAATCCGGTTGTTCGTGTGATGGGCCTGCTGCTTGCCGTCACAGCGTCCCACCTGGCGGTCGCGATCGTCGTGGGTCTCGCGGCCGGCATCCTGGCCGGCCTGTTCGGCGTCGGCGGCGGCATCCTCTTCGTCCCCGCGCTCACCCTCACGCTCGGCCTCGAGCAGCATCAGGCGCAGGCGACCTCGCTGCTCGCGATCCTGCCGACGGTTGCCGTCGGGACGTGGCGGCAGGCTCGTTACGGCAACGTCCGCTGGAACGCGTCGCTCGCGCTCGGGCTCGCCGGAATCGGCGGTGTGATCGCGGGCGGGCTGCTCGCCGAGTCGCTGCCGGGAGCCGTGCTCCGGCGACTGTTCGGCGTGCTGCTGGTGCTGACGGCGGCCCAGCTCGCATGGCGCGCCTGGAAGCGCCCCTGACCCTGCCTGCGGCGGGCCAGCGCGCGCGCTTGCGATACTGGGCGTCTGTGGCTCGGCGGCGCAGTATCGGGTTCGTCCTGCCGATCGTCCTCGCAGCGGTGATCGTCGGGTCGCTGGCTGGTCCCGGACGGCCGGCGACGCAACCCTTGCCGCGCGCCTTCGAGTACGGCATCCAGATCCAGCTGCCGGGGCAGATCCCGGTGCTCGCAGGCCAGCACGCCACCCCGCCGTGGACGACCAATGCCGACGGTGCCTTCTCCTATCCGGCCGACGGCTCGGTTCTGCAGGCGGCGACGCTGACCGGCCGCACCTCGGTGAGCGGTGACGGGGCGACCGTCAGGGCGGGGGCCGACCTGACCGGGATCTCCCTGTTCGGCGGCGAGATCACGGCCGACGCCGTCGTCGTGCGTGCGGCCGCGTCACTCGCCGGCGGTCAGGGATCGGCCGACTTCGAGGGCGCGTCCGTGACCAACCTGTCCGTGCTCGGACAGCCGGAGACCGTGACGCCGAACGCGCGGATCGCGCTCGGCGACTGGGGCCACGCCTACGTGCTCGAAGAGGAGCAGATCGGCGGCAAGAGCGCTCAGGCACCGACCTACCACGCCTGGCTCACCGGAATCGACATCTGGATCGACGCCACGCACGGCAGCCTGCCTGCGGGCACGCGCATCCTGATCGGCTACGCGGACGCGCTCACCTCGATTCCGCCGCCGCAGTCGTTCACTCCCCCGCCGCCGAGCGCGCTGCCGCCTCCGAGCCCGCCTAGCGCTTCCGAGCCTGCCCCGCCCGCGACGGTGCCGGCCACGCCGTCGAACGTGCTCAACGACCTCGGCCTGTTCCCCGTGCTCTCGATCCCGCCGCCCCTCCAGCGCTCGATCACCTCCCAGGGGTACGTGTTCCCCGTCTACGGCCCGTCCGGGTACGGCGACACGTTCGGTGCGCCGCGGGGCGACGTCTCGGGAGGCTGGCACCACGGCGCCGACATCTTCGCCCCGCTCGGTGCGCCGCTCCTCGCGGTCGCCGACGGCGTGGTCTTCTCGGTCGGGCCGAACCGGATCGGCGGCAACCGCCTCTGGCTCCAGGACAAGGCCGGCAACCAGTACTACTACGCGCACCTGTCCGCATACACGCCGCTCGCCCGCAACGGGACGCACGTGCACGCGGGGGACGTTCTCGGCTTCGTGGGCAACACGGGCGACGCCGCCGGCGGCCCCTACCACCTGCACTTCGAGGTCCACCCGGCCTCGCTGCTCTTCCTCGGCTACGACGGTGCCGTCGACCCGACGCCGTACCTCGACGCGTGGCGGCACCTCCAGGACGTGCGCTTCCCGGCCGGCGTCGCCTGGGCTCCGCAGCCGCTGCACAGCCTGCTGCCGCAGGCAGGCGCTTTCCTCGTCCAGAGCAGCGACATCTCGACCGCGAGCGGGCTCGACCCCGAGACGCTACGTCGCGCGATCGAGCCGCACGCGAGCGACGCGCTCCTCTCGGGGGGCACGGGGCACGCTCCGCGGCGGAGCGAGACGAGACGCTAGCCCGGCGTCAGGCGGACGAGCCGTTCGGCGATGTGGCCTGCGCCGCGTCGCTCGAGCTCGTCACCTTGCCCTTGACCCAGCGGCGCGTCGGGCGGCCCGTGAACGGGTTGAAGAAGATCCCGATCACGATCCCGGTGGCGAGCAGGGCGATGTTGCGGAAGCCGTGCGACTTCGGCTGCTCCCGCTCCTGGATCCGGTCCGCTGCCTGGCGGAGCTCACCGATCGCGCGGCGAAGGTTGGCATGAATATCCTCGTCGCCGGCGACCCGCGATGCGACCGACGTGAGGCCTCGTTGTCCGCCCAGCCCTTCGTAGATCGCCCGCGCCGCGGCGAACGCGTCGCGCAGGTTCTGTCGAAACTCGTCGTCCGTCAACGCGCGCTGGACATAGGGCCTGGCGGTGTCCGTGGCGTACTTGACTCTGTCCTTGGTGGCTGCCATGACTACAGTTCCTTTCGTCGCCTGACTCGAGTGTACCCCTGATGCGTTCCCTGTTTTCCGCCGGCGTATGCGTCCTCGCAGTCACGGTGTTGGCATCGTGCGGCGGCGGGTCGAGCCACGTCGCCGACCAGACGATCCGCGGCACCGGGTTCCTGTTCCAGGCGCCCTCCTCGTGGCACGTGCGGCGGCGCGACAGCCAGGTGCAGGCGTCGCCGAAGCCCGTCTCGGACGAGCTCGTCTCCGTCACGACCTTCCCGCTCCTGCACCCGTACAAGCCGTCGCTGTTCGCGGCGGCGACCCGCGAGCTGGACGGGGGCGCGAAGCAGCTCGCGACCCGGCTCCATGGCACCGTGCAGAAGGCCTCGACCGTGACGCTTGCCGGCATCAAGGCGCGCCAGTACGACCTCGGCTACCGCAGCGGTGACCACGACCTCCGGCAACGGATCACGTTCGTCCTGCGCGGGAAGACCGAATTCCAGCTCCTGTGCCGCTGGACGGGGAGCGAGCCCGACGCCTGCGGCCAGCTCGAGAAGACGTTCCGGCCGCTCTAGCGGCTCTTCGCCCTGGCGGCGCGCCCGTTCGCGGCGACGCGAGGCCGCTTCGTGCCGTCGCCGTCGAACGCCTCGCCGAGCACGTCCTCGATCGTATCCGCGAGGACGAACTGAAGCTGCTCGCGCGCCTGCGGCGGCAGCTCTGCGAGGTCAGGCTCGTTCTCCCGGGGGAGGATGATCTTGTGCACGCCGGCACGCTGCGCCGCGAGCACCTTGTCGCGAACGCCGCCGATCTGGAGCACCTGCCCCGTGAGCGTGATCTCGCCGGTCATCGCGACGTCGCTCGACACCGGCTTGCCGCGGGCCAGCGAGACGAGCGCCGTGGCGATGGTGATCCCTGCCGAAGGCCCGTCCTTGGGGACGGCGCCGGCCGGGACATGGATGTGGACGTCGTGCTCGGAGAACCACTCCGGCTCGAGCCCGAGCCGCTCCGCGTGGCTGCGCACCCACGACAACGCGGCATGCGCCGATTCCTGCATCACCTCGCCGAGCTGGCCCGTGACGATCAACTTGCCGCCGCCCGGGTACGCCGTCGCCTCGATGAAGAGGACGTCGCCGCCGGCCGCCGTGACCGCGAGGCCGGTCGCGACACCCGGATCGGACGTCCGCTTGCGCACCTCGCCGGCGAAGCGTCGTGGGCCGAGCCACTCGCGGGCGCGCTTCTCGTCGACGCGAAACTTGCGGTTGTAGCCGTCCGCGACCTTGCGCGCCGCCTTGCGGCAGAGGTCGGCGATGCGCCGCTCGAGGCTGCGGACACCGGCCTCTCGCGTGTACTCGCGGATGATCATCCGCAGCGCCGCGTCGTCGACCTCGATCCTGGCAGGGTCGAGACCGTGGGCCTCGAGCTGCTTCGGCACGAGATAGCGCTTGCCGATCTGGAGCTTCTCGTCCTCCGTGTAGCCCGTGAGCTGGATCACGTCCATCCGGTCGACGAGCGGTCCCGGGATCGTTTCGAGCTGGTTGGCCGTGCACACGAACAGGACCTTCGAGAGGTCGAACGGCAGGTCGAGGTAGTGATCGCGGAAGCTCGCGTTCTGCGCCGGATCGAGGATCTCGAGCATCGCGCTGGCCGGGTCGCCGCGCCAGTCGGCGCCCATCTTGTCGATCTCGTCGATCATGAACACCGGGTTCCGGGACTCGGCGTCGCGGAGCGCGCGCACGACCGTCCCCGGCATCGCTCCGATGTACGTGCGGCGGTGGCCGCGGAGCTCGGACTCGTCACGGACGCCGCCGACCGAGATGCGCACGAATTTGCGGCCGAGCGCCGTCGCGATCGAATGGCCGAGCGACGTCTTGCCGACGCCCGGCGGGCCGACGAAGCAGAGGATCTGTCCCGAGACGTCGCCCTTGAGCTTGCCGACGGCGAGCGACTCGAGGATCCGCTCCTTGATTTTCTCGAGGTCGTAGTGGTCGGCGTCGAGGACCTTCCGGGCCTGCTCGAGGTCGAGGTTGTCGGGCGTCGTCTGGTTCCACGGCAGTGAGAGGATCCAGTCGAGGTAGGTGCGGATGACGCCGTACTCCGCCGCCGCCGCGGGGAGCTTCTCGAGGCGAGACAGTTCGCGGTTCGCAGCCTTCAGCGCCTCCTCGGGCAGGTTCGCCTCGTCGATCCGCGTGCGCAGGTCCTCGAGCTCGGCCTGCTCGGGATCGCCCTCGCCGAGCTCGTCCTGGATCGCCTTCATCTGCTGGCGCAGGAAGTACTCGCGCTGCGTCTTCTCCATCTCCGACTCGACCTGTGACTGGATCTTCGAGCCGAGCTCGAACACCTCGAGCTCGCGGCTCAGGATCGCCGCGGTCGTGCGCAACCGCTGCTCGACGTCGACCATCTCGAGCAGCCGCTGCTTCTCCTCGGTCTTGAGCCGGAGTGTCGAGGCGACGAGGTAGGTGAGCACACCCGGGTCGTCGATGTTGGCGGCGGCGAGCTGGAGCTCGTCGGGAAGGGTGGGGACGAGCTCGACGACGCGCGCGAACTGGTTCTGCACGGTGCGCGTCAGGGCTTCGACCTCCTTGCTCGCCTTGACGACGTCCGGGAGCTGCGCGAACTCGCCGATCGGGTAGGGGTCGTCCGTGACGCGTCGTTCGACGCGGATGCGGGCGAGCCCCTGGACGAGGATGCGGAGCGTCCCGTCGGGGATGCGGATCATGCGGTGTACGAGCCCGGCGGTGCCGATCTCGTACACGTCGTCGAAGCCGGCCAGCTCGACCGCGGGGTCGCGGGTCGTCACGAGGGCGAGCATCCGGTCGCCGGCGACGACGTCGTCGATCAGCTTCACGGAGCGCTCCTGGCCGATGGCGAGCGGGGTCATCGACTGCGGGAAGACGACCGTCTCCTTGAGCGGGAGGACGGGCAGCGCGGACGGGATCTCGACGTCGCCCTCGAAGGGCTCCGCCTCGGGCATGAGATCGCTCACGCGATCGTCCGGATCCGGATCGTGATGCGCTCGGGGCGCGCGGGGGTGGCGGCGACCGGAAGCACCACGGTGAGCAGGCCGCGCTCGTAGGTCGCTCTGGCCCCGTCGGGGTCGACGTGCTCGGGAAGGGCGATCCGTCGCTCGAACGGCCCGTCCTCGATCTCGAGCAGGTGATAGGACGGTCGGCAGTCCGGTAGCACCCGGTTGCGCTGCCCCGCGATCACGAGTGCGCGCTCGTTCACGGCGATGTGCACGTCGGCCGGGTCGACGCCCGCGAGATCGACGATGACGCGCAACTCGGCGGGATCCTCGGTGCGGACGACGTCGATGGACGGCCGGAAGCCGCGGCGCGTGACCGTGAAGCGCGTCCCGTGCCAGAGCTCGTTGAAGATGCCTTCGATCTCGGAGCGGGAGCGCTCGGTGTCGTCGCTTGGGGACACGAGGACAGCGTACCGAGCGGGTTCGGGCCGGAGTCGAGTTCGAGCCGAAGTAGCATCTGCCCCGTGAAAGGCGTCGTCCTCGCCGGCGGCACTGGGTCGCGTCTCGACCCCCTGACGCGCATCACGAACAAGCACCTGCTGCCGATCTACGACCGCCCGATGATCGAGTACGCCATCGAGGCGCTCGTCGGCGCGGGCGTCGTCGAGATCATGATCGTCACGGGCGGGACGCACGCCGGCGAGTTCCTGCGCCTGCTCGGAAACGGCCAGGCCTACGGGTGTGACCGTCTCCTCTACGCGTACCAGGAGCGGCCTGGCGGGATTGCCGAGGCGCTCGGGCTCGCCCAGCACTTCGTGGAGCAGGAGCACTGCGTCGTGATGCTGGCGGACAACGTCTTCGAGCGGTCGCTCGCGCCGACGGTGGACCGGTTCCGCGGCCAGCAGTACGGCGGCCGCGTCCTGCTCGCCCGCGAGTCGGACCGCGAGCACCTGCGGCATCTCGGAGTCCCGGAGCTCGGCGAGGACGGTCGACTCACACGCGTCATCGAGAAGCCGGACGACCCGCCGAGCGACTACGCCGTGACGGGCGTCTACTTCTACGACGGCGCCGTCTGGGACGTGCTCCCGTCGCTCCAGCCGTCGGGCCGCGGCGAGCTCGAGATCTCCGACGTCAACAACTGGTACATCGAGCGCGGCGCGATGGAGTACGACGTGGTCGAGGGCTTTTGGGGTGACGCCGGCGAGTCGATCGACGCGTACTACGCCGTCAACGACTTCGTCCGCCGGGGCGGCGCGAACCGGTGATCGAGGGCCTGCTGCGGCTGCCGCTCCGCCGCTTCGTGGACGAGCGGGGCTGGCTGATGGAGCTCCGCCGCGAGTCGCTGCTCCCGAAGCCGACCCGCCAGACCAACCTGAGCCGGTCGCACCGCGGGGTGATCCGCGGCCTGCACTACCACGAGCGCGGCCAGGACGACCTCTTCGTGTGCCTCGAGGGGACGGCGCGCGTCGTCGTCCTCGACCGGACGACCGGCGAGACGTTCACGGAGGACGTCGGCGACGACAACCCGACCGCCATCTACGTCCCCGGGTACCACGCGCACGGCTTCGAGGCACTGACGGATGTCCTGTTCTGCTACCACGTGACCGAGGAGTACGACCCGGCCGATCCCGACGAGCACGGCATTCCCTGGGACGATCCGCGCGTCGTCGACCTGTGGAGCACCCGCACGCCGATCCTGTCTGCGCGGGACGCGTCGTCGTAACGGGGGCCGGCGGCCAGCTCGGCCGCGCCCTCGTCGACGAGCTCTCGGGCGACGACGTCCTCGCGTTCACCCGCGCCGACTGGGACGTGACGCAGCTGCCGCCCCGGGCGCTGCTCGGAGGGCCGATGCAGCCCGCGCTGGTGCTGCACGCGGCGGCCTACACGGCGGTCGACACGGCCGAGAGCGACCCCGACGGCGCCGAGGCGGTCAACGTGCTCGGGACGCGCAATGCGGTACTGCTCGGCGCCCCGCTCGTCTACTACTCGACCGATTACGTCTTCGACGGCACGAAGGGCGAGCCGTATGTCGAGTCCGACGAGCCGCGGCCGCTGTCGGTCTACGGACGGACGAAGCTCGCGGGCGAGCGCGAGGTGCGCGAGGGCTGGATCGTGCGCTCATCGTGGCTCTTCGGTGCGACCGGCAACAACTTCGTGCGCTCAATGCTCGGGCTCGGCCGGGAGCGCGACGAGGTCGCGGTGGTCGACGACCAGCGTGGCTCGCCGACCTACGTCGGGCATCTCGCTGCTGCGACGCGCGGCATCGTCGAGCTCCCGCACGGGCTCTACCACGTCGCGGCCGATGGCGACTGCACGTGGGCGGACTTCGCGGAGGCGATCTTCGCGGAGGCCGGCCTCGACTGCCGCGTGCGGCGGATCTCGACGGCCGATTTCGGCCGTCCGGCTCCCCGACCCGCGTACTCGGTGCTGAGTAGCGAGCACGCGGACACTCCGCGGCTCGCGCACTGGCGCGAGGGGCTGCGCGACTGCCTCTCAGCGATGGGCTAGGGGCGGTGTCCGAGGAGAGTTGCTGCGGGCCAGGGGCTGCTCCCGCGGCAACGTGACCGATGCCGCGATTCGCGGCGAGGTCAACTGTCCCTCCGACGTGGCTCGCGGAGACGAGGCGGCTAGGCTTCGGCGATGCGGATTCTGGTCACCGGTGGTGCCGGGTTCATCGGCTCGCACTTCGTCAAGCGGCGCGCTGCGGCCGGCGACGAGGTGGTCGTGCTCGACCGCCTGACGTACGCGGGCAACCCGGCCAACCTCGAGGGCGCTCCGCACGAGTTCCACCACGGCGACATCGCCGATCCCGCCGCGGTCGAGAGTGCGGGCGCCGGCTGCGAGGCGGTCGTGAACTTCGCCGCCGAGACGCACGTCGACCGCTCGATCCTCGACCCGCGCGAGTTCATCCACACGGAGGTGCTCGGGACGCAGACGCTCCTCGAATGGGCACGTGAGACGCGTGTGCGCTACGTGCAGGTGTCGACCGACGAGGTGTACGGCGACCTCGAGGCGGGCGGCAGGTCACGCGAGGAGGATCCGCTTCGCCCCTCGAGCCCGTACGCGGCGGCCAAGGCCGCCGGCGACCTGCAGGTACTCGCCTATGCCCGGACGTACGGGATCTCCGCCTCGATCACGCGCGCTGCCAACACCTACGGCTCGCACCAGTACCCGGAGAAGATGATCCCGCTCTTCGTGACGAACGCGCTCGACGGCTTCGAGCTCCCGGTGTACGGGGACGGCAAGCAGGTACGCGAGTGGCTGCATGCCGAGGATCACTGCGCCGCCGTCGAGCTCGTGCTGGAGCAGGGCGAGCCCGGCGAGGTCTACAACGTCGGCGGCGAGGAGTTCGAGAACCTCGAGGTCACACACCGCATCCTCGAGTTGACCGGCGCCGATGCGGGGCTCGTTCGGCACGTCGAGGACCGCGCGGGCCACGACCGCCGCTATGCGCTCGACGACGCGAAGCTGCGCGCGCTCGGCTGGGTGCCGCAGCACTCGTTCGGAGAGGCGGGGCTGCCCGAGACGATCGGCTGGTACCGCGAGCGGCGTGACTGGTGGGAGCCGATCAAGTCCGGGGCGTACCGCGAGTACTACGAGCGCCAGTACGCGCACAGGTTGAGCTAGCACCGCCTGACGTAAAACCTTCCCTGCACATCGGGGGATTTCGCTACCCTCGAAGACCGCGGCCTCTCCGCGTCCTCGCATGCGCTGCCGTCTCTCGCTCCTCGCCTTCGCGTCGTCCCTTGCCCTTGCCGGGGTCGCGTTCGCCGCGCCGAGCAGCCCGCGCCAGCAGGAGCTCGTCACCTCGACGACGTTCGTGATCCGCGGCCACGGCTACGGCCACGGGGTGGGCATGGGCCAGTGGGGCGCCTACGGCATGGCCAAGGGCGGCGCCACGTACGACAAGATCCTCGCCTTCTACTACCCGGGGACGAAGCTCGCCCAGTCGACGGTCAAGTCGGTCCGCGTCCTCCTCGCCGAGACGAGTGGATCGGTGACGATCACGTCGACGGCGCCGTTCACGGTCAAGGACGCGTCGGGCGCCGTGCAGGTTGCGAGCGGCCAGCTGACGATCGGCCCGAGCCTGGCGGTGCAACTCGCTCCCTCGACGCCCGCGAAGGCGCTCAGCGGACCGGTGACGATTCAGCCCGGCAAGGCACCGCTCTCCTTCCACAAGCCCTACCGCGGGTCGATCCAGCTCCAGGTCGTCGGCGGTCGTCTCCAGGTCGTGAACGTGCTGTCTCTCGACAACTACGTCCGCGGCGTGGTCACGGGTGAAATGCCGAAGGACTGGCCGCTCGCGGCGCTCGAGACACAGGCTGTGGCGACCCGCTCGTACGCGGTCGCGACGCTCGGCACCGGCAAGGTCCTCTACACCGACGAGCGCAGCCAGGTCTACGGCGGCATCCAGGGCGAGTCCGCGCCGGGCGTGCAGGCGGTCGTGAAGACGAAGGGCCAGGTGCTGATGTACGGCAGCCAGGTCGCGACGACGTTCTTCTCCTCGTCGTCCGGCGGGCGCACGACCGCGATCACCGACCTCGTGCCCGGCGCGAAGCCCGTTCCTTACCTGATCGCGCAGGCCGACCCCGGGGACGCGGCGTCGCCGTGGCACAACTGGGGGCCGGTGGTCTTCACCGGCGCGCAGGTCTCGAGGGCGTTCGGCGTCGTAGGCGTCACCGATATGACGCCCGTGCCGGCGACCGGGCACGCCCGCCAACTCACGTTCACGACGGCGACCGGTGCCCGCAAGAGCGTGAGCTCGGCCAACCTGCGTTCGTCGCTCGGCCTCCGCTCGACGTACATCTCCGTGGGCCTCCTGTCGCTCTCGCGACCGAACGCGACAGCGTCCCCCGGTGCAGCGGTCACGCTGACCGGAAAGGTCCGCGGCGTGAAGGGCGCCGTGCTCGAGCAGTCGACGGGAGGCAACGTCTGGAGCGCAGGCCCGGCGCTGGCTCCGGCGCCTGACGGCACGTTCACCGTCTCGGTGACGCTGCAGCAGACGACGCAGTTCCGGCTCTCCGCTCCGGGCGTCAAGGGCCAGCCGCTCTCCGTGCCCGTCCAGCTGGCGCGACGCCTGCAGGCCGTCCGGCCCCACCGTCGCCCGCACCTGCGTCACCCGCTCGCCGGCACGTTCGCGCCGGCCGACCCGCTGGCGGCGCAGCAGTGGTACATCGGCCACGACCACGCGTTCGACTTCTGGCCGACCCTGCCCACGCTGGCGCCCGTGCTCGTCGGCGTCGTCGACACGGGCATCGACGTCGGACATCCCGAATTCGCCGGCAAGATCGCGGTCGCACGCAGCTTCGTCGGCGGAACTGTCGACGACGAGATCGGCCACGGCACGTTCGTCGCCGGCGAGATCGCCGCCGCGATCGGAAACGGCCAGGGCATCGCCGGGATCGCCTTCCCCGCCCAGCTGATCGTTGCCAAGGTGATCGGCTCGGACGGGACGATCGACCCCGATATCGAGGCGAAGGCGATCCGCTGGGAGGTCGACCGCGGCGCCAAGGTGATCAACCTCAGCCTGGGTGCCGTCCGCGATCCCGCCGACCCGGTCGTCGACTCCTTCTCGGTCGTCGAGGCCGCCGCGATCCGGTACGCGACGAGCCACGGGGTGCTCGTCGTGGCAGCCGTCGGGAACGGCGACGACTCGCCCTCGACACCGTGGCCGTACGCGAGCTACCCGGCCGCGCTGCCGCACGTCATCGGCGTGGGCGCGCTGTCGCAGGACAACTCCATCCCGGCGTTCTCGAACCGCGACGCGGTCTACACGGACATCGTCGCTCCGGGTGTCGGCATCCTCTCCACGTTCCCGCGCGCGCTGACGGCCCAGCGGCCCGGGTGCGCCGACCAGGGTTACTCCGACTGCGCGGGCCGCGACTACCGCGACGGCGAGGGGACGTCGTTCGCCGTGCCGCAGGTGTCCGCCGCGGCCGCGCTGCTCCTGGCCACGGATCCCGTCCTGACGCCCGACCAGCTGTCGACGATTCTCGAGCGCTCGGCCGACGACGTCTCGCCCGCCACGGGCTGCCCGCACTGCCTCGTCGGCCGCGACTCGCGCTCGGGCTGGGGGAGCCTCGACATCGCGGCGGCGCTCGACGCGCTTTCGGGGCCGCTGCCGGCACGCGACGAGTTCGAGCCGAACGACGACGCCGGCTCGCTGGCGCAGCGACTCTGGGGGAACGTCTCGTTCGTGCGAGCGACCGCGGATTACTGGGACGACCCCGTCGACGTTTACGCGGTGCGGGTCAGGGCCGGCGATCAGCTCTCAATCGTGGCGCGCGGCCGGGGGATCAAAGGGTTGCAGCTCGCGCTCTGGAAGCCCGGGACGGTGCACGTCGTCGGCAAGCCGGGCATGCTCAGATCGCACCGGGTCGTCCAGTCGCGGCACTCGGGGCCGTACCAGATTCTTCGCTACCAGGCCGGAGTTTCCGGCTGGTATGACATCGAGGTGCACGTCGCCTCGCCGGGCGCCGGCGCCTACGCGCTGCGGATCGTCAAGACGCCGTAGAGTCAGCGGGGTGAAGGTCGACGCGACGATCGCGTGCGATCCGGCGACGGGCGCCGAGCTCGCGGCCATGCTCGAAGATGCCGGCTACGACGGTGTCTGGACGGCCGAGACGCAGCACGACGCGTTCCTCCCGCTTGCGGCCGCCGCTGTCGCGACCGAGCGGGTGACGCTCGGAACGGCGATCGCGACCGCGTTCACCCGCAGCCCGATGGTGACGGCCATGACCGCCTGGGACCTGCAGCGTGCGAGCCGCGGCCGCTTCGTCCTCGGCCTCGGCACGCAGGTGCGAGCGCACAACGTGCGGCGCTTCTCGGTGCCCTGGGAGGCGCCGGCGCCGCGGCTGCGAGAGCTGGTCGAGGCGCTCCGGCACATCTGGGGCGCGTTCCAGGGCGAGCATCCGCTCCGCTTCCGCGGGCAGTTCTACCGCCACGACCTGATCACTCCGTTCTTCGACCCGGGCCCGATCGACTGGCCGGCGCCGCCGATCTACCTGGCCGCGGTCACGCCGACGATGTACAAGCTCGCGGGCGAGGTCGCGGACGGCGTGCACGTGCACGTCTTCCACACCGTGCGCTACCTGCGGGAGGTGGCGCTACCCGCGCTCGGCCCGCGGCGCGCCGACATGACGCTCGCGAGCGGGATCTTCGTCGTGATCGGGGGCGACGCCGATGCGGTGCGGATGCAGATCGCGTTCTACGGGTCGACGCCGACCTACCGGCCCGTCTTCGAGGTGCACGGCTGGGACGGCCTGCAGGAGAAGCTGCACGGGCTGATGGGCCGCGGCGACTTCGCCGGGATGACGGCGGCGATCGACGACGAGGTGCTGGCCGAGTTCGCCGTGCTGGCCGATTCGTGGGACGACGCCGCGCGGCAGATCCGCGAGCGCTACGACGGGGTGCTCGACCGGGTCGGCGTCTACGCCCTGCGCTCGTCGGCGGACGTCGAGGCGAAGGAGATCGCCGAGGCGTTCCGCCGGGCCTAGATCGTCTTTCCCGACGGAGGCAGGAGGTTGCGGCGGTGAATCGAAGACGCTCGGATCGCGCGCCTCGGGACATACATCGCGGCTTCGTGCGTCGCTCTGGTCTTCGCCGTGGGCACGCTTACCGGGCTGTCCGAGCCTTCGTCCGCTGCCGCCCTGGAGTCGATTGCGGCGCGCACGTACGTGGCGATAGACGCAGACTCCGGTCGGGTCCTGGTCGCTCACGGCGCGCGGGTTCGGCGCCCGATTGCGTCGCTCACGAAGGTGATGACGGCGCTCGTGGTGGTCGAGCGTGGGCGTTTGCAGGCGTCCGTTCGCGTCACCTCGACGGCGACCCGGGTCGAGCCCGAGCGGGAAGGGCTCGTCGTCGGCAGCAGCTACTCACGCATGGCGCTGCTCTGGTCATCTCTGCTGGTCTCGAGCAACGACTCCGCTACTGCGCTCGCGCTCGACGCAGGCGGCGGCTCGCTCTCACGGTTCTTCGCGCTGATGAACGCGAAGGCACGGTCGCTCGGCATGACGCAGACGACCTACGCAAGCGCATCCGGGCTCGACGACACGAGCAACCTGTCGACGGCGCTCGATCAGGCGATCCTCGCGCGCGCCGCCCTCGCGAACCCGATCTTCGCCCGTATCGTCGCAACGCGCGTGCACCGCGAGCGGTGGCCGCCGCCCGTCTACGAGAAGCTGTGGGTGAATCACAACAAGATGCTGATGACGACGCCGGGCATCTACGGCGTCAAGACCGGATGGACGACGCTGGCAGGAGGCTGTCTGATCGTCGCCGATCACCGCGGCGACCACTCGGTGATCGCGGTCGTCCTCGACTCTCCCAGCATCTGGGTCGACGGTCCGAACCTCGTCGACGCTGCCTTCGCGCGGATGCGCTGAGCCTCCACGGGCGTCGCACACTCAGGCAGCGGCTTCGATCGCCGTCCAGGCGGCCCAGAACGCATCCTCGGGATCGGCGAGCGGCTCGTCGCCCTCGTCCCTGAGCGGCTCGGCCGGAGCCGCCGCCCCGGGCGCTGCGACCTCGCGGAACGCCCAGCGGTAGCCCGCGCCGTTGCGCGCGATCGTCACGTCGAATCGCCTCGCCCCGCACGCCGCACGCACCGTCACCGACCCCGCCGAGCCGTTCTCCCGGAGCGCCCGCACGGGCTCGAGCACGAGCTCGACGAGCCAGACGGCGAAGCGGTCTCGGCAGTCCATCCTCATCGCTAGCGTAGTCGCCGTGAAGATCACCTTCCTCGGCCACGCCGGCCTCTACGTGGAGACGCGGCACGGCTCGATCCTCTGCGACCCCTGGTTCAACCCCGCCTACTTCGCCTCGTGGGTGCCGTTTCCGTCGAACCAGGAGCTCGACCCGGCCGCCTTCGGGAGCCCCGACTACCTCTACGTCTCGCACGTCCACCGCGACCATCTCGACCGCGATTTCCTGCGCGACCACGTCTCCAAGGACGCGACGGTCATCCTCCCCGACCACCCGCTCGACCTCGTCCACCGCGAGCTCGAGGCGCTCGGCTTCACGCGCTTCGTCGAAACGAGGACGAACGTGCCGCTCGAGCTCGACGGCCTACGTGTGATGACCGTCTGCACGATCTTCCCCGCGGACGGGCCGCTGGGCGACTCGGCGCTCGCGATCGACGACGGCGACGTGCGGATCTTCGACCAGAACGACGCACGGCCGGTCGACCTCGACGGCGTGCACGCGTTCGGCCACTTCGACGCGCACCTCGTCCAGTTCTCGGGCGCGATCTGGTACCCGATGGTCTACCGCTTCCCGGAGCAGATGAAGAGCGCGCTCGGCCGCAAGAAGCGCGAGACCCAGATGGCCCGCTCGCTCCGCTACTCGCGCCAGGTCGGAGCCGACTGGGTGATCCCGACAGCCGGCCCGCCCTGCTTCCTCGACGACGACCTGTTCGGCTTCAACGATCTCGGCGACGACCCGTCTAACGTGTTCCCCGACCAGACCGTTTACCTCGAGTACATGCACGAGCAGGGAGCGGACAACGGGCGGCTGATGATCCCCGGCTCGGTCGCGACGGTCGAGCCCGGTCGGTTCGAGATCGAGCACCCTGCCGATCCGGAGTCGATCTTCGCCGACAAGCGCGCCTACCTGGAGGCCTTCCGGGAGCGGATGCGTCCGCGGATCGAGGCCGAGAAGGCAGCGTGGCCGCGCGGGCAGGTCGACATCCTCGCCGAGCTCCGCGAGTGGTTCGAGCCGGTGCTCGACCTCGCCGATCGCACCGCCGCGGCGATCAACGGCCGCGTCCTCCTCGACCTCGGCGACCCGCAGGTCGTGCTCGACTTCTGGACGCGCCGCGTCTATGCCTGGGAAGGCGACGAGTGCGAATACCGCTTCTGGATCGACCCGGCGCTCGTCGAGCAGTTGATCCTCGACCACGACGAGGACTGGGTGAACCGCCTGTTCCTGTCCTGCCGCTTCGAGGCCGAGCGGCGCGGGTCGTACAACGAGTACCTCTACAGCTTCTTCAAATGCCTCTCGGCCGAGCGGATCGAGTACGCGGAGGGCTGCTACTCGGAGCAGCTTCCCGAGCGGGAGTTCTTCGAGTGCGCCGGCTATCGCGTGCAGCGCCGCTGCCCGCACCTGAAGGCCGATCTGGCGCGGTTCGGCGTCGTCGAGGACGGTATCCTCACGTGCACGCTGCACGGCTGGCAGTTCGAGCTCGCGACGGGCCGTTGTCTCACCTCCGACGACCGGCGCTTGTTCTCGGAGCCGCTCGAGGTCGCGGCCGAAAAGTGAAGGTCGGCGTCCAGCTCCCCGAGGCGGAGCGCGTGGTCCGCTGGCCGGAATACCTGGCGATGGCCCGAGCGGCCGAGGAGGTCGGATTCGACTCGATCTGGCTCGGCGACCACTTGCTCTACCGCGGGGACGGCCGCGAGGAGCGCGGGCCGCTCGAGGTGTGGACGATGCTGGCGGCCCTGGCCGCGGTCACGGAGCGCGTGACGCTCGGCCCACTCGTCGCCTGCGCATCGTTTCACCCGCCGGGCCTGATCGCGAAGATGGCCGCGACCGTCGACGACGTGAGCGGCGGCAGGCTCGTCCTCGGCCTCGGCGCCGGCTGGAACGAGACCGAGTACCGGGCGTTCGGCTTCCCGTACGACCATCGCGTATCGCGCTTCGAGGAGTCGTTCGAGATCGTGCGCCGCATGCTCGACGGCGAGCGCGTGACGCTCGACGGCCGCTTCTGGTCGGCGGACGACCTCGTGCTGATGCCGCCGGCCGAGCGGCGGATCCCGCTCATGATCGGCTCGAACGGCGACCGGATGCTTTCGATCGCGCTCCCGCACGTCGACTGGTGGAACACCTGGTACGCGAGCTACGGGAACACGGTCGACGGCTTCGCCGAGTTGAACGCGCGGATCACGACGGCCGCCGAGCACGCCGGGCGCGATCCGGCCGAGATCGGACGCAGCACGGCGGTGCTGGTCGAGCTCGATCCGGCCGCGGTCAAGCGCCCCCACTCGGACGAGGAGTCGCCGCCGGTCGGCGTCGAGGAGCTGCGCGGCCACCTGACCGGCCTGGCCGAGGCAGGCGCGGACGAGGCGATCCTGATCCTGCGCCCGATCGACGAGCCGTCGGTGCGCGCAGTCGGCACAGCGGTCCTCCCCCTCAACAGCTGAGATCGCGCCGACCATAATCGCGCGATGAGCCCTCCGCTCCCGGGGGCGGGCATCCTCACGTTCCTGATCGCGGACGTGCGTGGCTACACGGCCTTCACGCAGTCGCGAGGGGACGAGGCCGCCGCGCGGCTGGCCGCCACGTTCGCCGAGATCGCGCGCGAGGGCGTCGAGGCTCACGGCGGCGAGGTGATCGAGCTAGCTCCACGAGTACGGGGAGATCGAGCTCAAAGGGCTTGCCGAGCCCGTCAGGGCCTTTCGCGTTTCACCTGCCGGGCTCGATCCGGACGCGCTCGCGCTCCGCTTCGAGCCCGACGGTGCCGCGCCGGCCGTCGTTCCGCGAACAGAGCTTCCGCCTGCGCTCGACCCGGTGACGCCGATCGTCGGCCGCGACCTCGACGTGAGACGCCTGCGCTGGGCCTGGCGGCTGGCGCGGCGCGGCCAGGGCTCGATCCTGCTCGTCGCCGGCCCGAGCGGTATCGGGAAGACGCGGCTCGTCGCGGAGGGCGCCGTCACCGCCGCCGACAACGGCGCCTCCGTGGCGTACGTGAGCTTCGCCGGGACGGCTGACCCCGCGACCGCAGCCGCGGCCGCGCTCGGCGGTGCCTGGCCGGCGTACGTCGTGCTCGACGACCTCGAGAGCGCGGAGCCCGCCGAGCTCGACGACGTGATCTCGCTCGTCGCCGCAGCCGATCGCTCGCACGGGCTCGTTCTCGCGGTCTACGACGACGAGCGAGCGTCACCGGAGCTGGCGGCGGCGCTGCGCAGGCTCGCGGGAGACGGCGATGACCGGGTCCTGCGCCCGCGACCGCTCGACCTCGACGACATCCGCCGCATTGCGGGCACCTGTATCTGGGCGACGCCGTCGACGCCCTGCCGTCCGGCATGCTCGAGTCGAGCGGCGGCCTGCCTCGACGCATTCACGAGCAGGTGGCCGAGTGGGCGCATTCGGAGGCGTCGCGGCGCCTCGGGGGCTTCGCCTCGCAGGCAGCCGCCGGTCGCAGCGACCTGCGGTCGGTCGAAGCCGACCTCGCGAGCAGCGTCGTCGACCTCCAGCTCGTGCGCGAGCGAGCCCGGATGTACGGCGCCGGGCCGGGCGCGGAGTCCGTCGAGCCTCCGTACAAGGGCCTGGAGCGTTCGACGTCGACGACGCGGAGTGGTTCTTCGGCCGCGAGCGGCTGGTCGCCGACCTGCTTCGACAGCATGGCCGGGGCGTCCTTCCTGGGCGTCGTCGGGCCGTCTGGCAGCGGAAAGTCTTCGGCCGTTCGAGCCGGGCTCGTCCCTGCACTCGGCGCCGGCGTGCTCCCGGGCAGCGACGGTTGGACGGGACTGCTCATGCGACCCGGCGAGCACCCGCTGCGGGAGCTCGACCGGACGCTCTGGAGCACGCTGCCGAAGCCGTTGCTCGACCGGATCGAGGGTCAGGACGCGCCGCTCCGTGCAGTCCGCGATGTTCTCGACGACGGCGAACGGGTCGTGCTTGTCGTCGACCAGTTCGAAGAGCTGTTCACCGCCTGCACGGACGACCACGAGCGGCAGGCGTTCGTCGCCGCCCTGACCAAGCCGCTCGCGACCCGCGCGGGGGCGTCGCCGTGGTGGTCGCCGTTCGTGCCGACTACTACGGTCGCTGCGCGGCCGATCCGGATCTGGCGGAGCTGCTCGGCGCAAACCACGTGTTGGTCGGGCCGATGACCGCCGACGAGTATCGCCGGGCGATCGAGCAGCCCGCCCTGCGCGTCGGTGTCCGCTTCGAGCCGGCGCTCGTGGACGAGCTCGTCGGCGAGGTGCTCGGCGAGCCGGGGGCACTGCCGCTTTTGTCGACAAGCCGAACGGACGCACGTTTATCGGCAACCCGGGCTGGGTTCGGTCCGTGGCCTTCGACCCCACCTGGCGTCTCCTGCTCACGGCCGGAACCGACGGTCTCGCGCGTCTCTGGGACGTCAAGACCCGCTCGGCGTACGGCGCGCCGCTGCCGGGACACGAAGGGTTCGACAACCAGGCGGCGTTCTCGCCTGACGGGAGTCACGTCGTGTCCGTCTACGCCGACGGCGTTGCGATCGACTGGGACATCCGGCCGAGCTCGTGGGAGCGGCAGGCGTGCGCGGTTGCGGGCCGGACGCTGACGAAGGACGAGTGGGCGCAGTATCTCCCGGGCCGGAGCTACCACCCGGCCTGCAGGAGCTAGGCGTCGAGCAGCTCGTCGTCCGAGACGTCGCGGATCACGCGCGCCGGGTTGCCGACGACGACCTTCCGCGCCGGCACGTCCTTCGTGACGACTGCGCCGGCGCCGACGAAAGCCTCCTCGCCGATCTCGATTCCCGGGCAGAGGACCGCGCCGCCTCCGACGCGCGCGCCGCGGCGGATCGTCGGGCCCTTCTTCAGCTCGTGGCGCCGCTCGGTGCGGCCCATGAAGTTGTCGTTCGTCGTCACGACGCAGGGCGCGATGAACACGTCCTCCTCGACCGTCGAGTACGCCGTGACGTAGGCGTGCGCCTGGATCGTCGTCCGGGCGCCGACCGTCGTGTCGTTCTCTACCAGCGAGCCGCGGCCGATCACCACGTCGTCGCCGATCACGCAGCGCTCGCGGACGCACGCGCCGTCGCCGACCAGCACGCGCGCGCCGAGCGTGGCGCCGGCGAACACGATCGCACCGGTCGAGACCACGGTCCCCGCGCCGAGCACTGCGGGCGGCAGCGGATCGCGCGGCACGGTCGATCGGGGTGAGAGCACCGGCTGCTTGCCGACGACGGCGTGGTCGTGGATCGTCACGCGTTCGCCGAGCAGGGTGTCCGGGTGGACGTCAGCGGCCAAGCGACTCCGTCAGCCGCTCGAGCGCGCGCACGACCATCGCGCCGTCGCGCGCCACCTTGCGGCGGTCGCCCTCCCCGCGCACGAGCGCGAGAAAGTGCTCGCACTCGAGGCGCAGCGGTTCGTCGGTAGGGATCTTCGGGATGTTGATGTCTCCCGAGCGGGTCTGCCACTCGCCGTAGCTCTCGGCTCGCTGCCACGGCCCCTTCTCGTACACCGTCACCTTCCGCTCGAGCTCCATGTCGTCGAACACGACCATCTTCTCCTTGCCGACGACGGTGATCTTCCGCAGCTTGTGCGGGTCGAGCCAGGACAGGTGCATGTGCGCGATCTTCCCCGACGGGAAGCGGAGGTAGCAGAAGACGACGTCCTCGACGCCGGGGGTCAGGAAGTCGCGGCCGTGCGCGATCGCCTCCTCCGGCTCCTCGTCGAGGAGGTAGAGGATCACGGACAGGTCGTGGACGCCGAGCGACCAGAGCGCGTTCTCGTGCGTCCGCACGACTCCGAGGTTCTGCCGGTTCCCGTAGACGCAGAGCACCTCGCCGAGCGCACCCGCGTCGATCAGCTCTTTCAGCTTCCGCACGCCGGGGTGGTAGAGCAGCAGGTGGCCCGGCATGCAGACGAGGTCGCGTTCCTCGGACAGGCGGACGAGCTCGTCCATGTCCAGCCCCGTGCATCGCCGGCGGCTTCTCGACCAGGACGTGCTTGCCGGCCTCGAGCGCCTGCCTCGTCTGCGCGTAGTGCATCGGCACTGGCGTGGAGACGACGACGGCATCCACCTCGGGGTCGCCGAGCATCTCCTCGTAGTCCGCCGTGACGCGGGTGCCCGCGTAGCGTGCTGCGAACGCGTCGCGCACCTTCTCGTCCGTGTCGCAGATCCAGGCGAGCTCTGCGAGCTGGTCGAAGTTGCGCGCCAGGTTCGGGCCCCAGTAGCCGAGCCCGACGACGCCGACCCGGGTCACAGCTTCCAGACCTTGGGGTCGTCGCGGCCAGCGTCGCCGGTGGCGTTCCGGAAGTCGACGACGACCTTGGCGTCGCGCACGACCTGGTCGTGGTCGATCGACGAGTGTGCGGTCAGGATCGCGACGCAGTCGTAGGCGCCCGGCTCGAGCGGCACGGAGCTCTTGCCGTTCAGCGTCGGCACGTGCGGGTCGTGGTAGGAGACCTCGGCGCCCGCATGCTCGAGCAGGTCCATCACCTTCAGTGCCGGCGACTCGCGCACGTCCGAGATGTCGGACTTGTAGGCGACGCCGAGTACGAGCACCCTCGCGCCCTTCAACGAGCGCTCCGCGCCGTGGTTGAGCGCCTGCGAGATCAGCGAGCGGCAGTAGTACGGCATGCCCTCGTTGACCTTTCCGGCCAGCTCGATGAACTCGGTGTAGAAGCCGTACTCCCGCGCCTTCCAGGTCAGGTAGAAGGGGTCGACCGGAATGCAGTGGCCGCCGAGGCCGGGGCCTGGCTTGAAGCTCATGAACCCGAACGGCTTCGTCGCCGCCGCCCCGACGACCTCCCAGACGTCGATCCCCATCCGCTCGCAGAGCTGCGCGAGCTCGTTGACGAGCGCGATGTTCACCGACCGGAAGATGTTCTCGAGCAGCTTGGTGAGCTCGGCCGCCTCGGGTGACGAGACCGGGTGCACCGTGTCGACGACGCCGCCGTAGAGCTCGGCCGCGCGGCGCGTGCACTCCTCCGTGATCCCGCCGACGATCTTCGGCACCGTCTTCGTCGACCACGTCTCGTTCCCCGGGTCGACGCGCTCGGGTGAGAACGCGAGATGGAAGTCCTTGCCGGTCTCGAGGCCGGAGATCTCCTCCAGGATCGGCCGCACCACCTCGCGCGTCGTTCCGGGATAGGTGGTCGACTCGAGGACGACGAGCTGGCCCGGGCGGAGGCGCCCGGCGATGCCCGTGACGGCGGCCGTGACGATCGAGAGGTCGGGCTCGCGCTGCTTCGTCAGCGGCGTCGCGAGCGCGATCAGGATCGCGTCGGCGCCGGAGAGTTCGTCGTAGTCCGTCGTCGCCCGGACGGCACCGCGCTCGACGAGCGGCGCGAGCTCCTCCGACGGCACGTCCTCGATGTGGCTCTCGCCGCGGTTGATCCCGTCGACGACGCGCTGCTCGACGTCGACCAGCACGACCTCGTTGCCGGCTTCCGCGAAGACTTGGGCGAGCGGCAGGCCGACGTAGCCCGCCCCGACGATGGCGACTCTGCTCATGACGCGGCAAGGCTAGCGAGGAGCGCCGCTGCCACCCTCTCCGAGGCGTGCCCGTCACCGTAGAGCTCGGGCTGCTCGGCGGGCATTCTCGCGGTGCGGACGGCCTCGGCGAGCCGGTCCGGATCGTCGTCGACCAGCACGTTGGCGCCCAGCTCGACGGTGTCGACCCACTCGGTGGACGGCCGCGCGGTCACGCAGGGGACGCCGTACCAGTACGCCTCCTTCTGGATCCCGCCCGAGTCGGTGACGATCACCCGCGCCTGCGACGCGAGTGCTGCGAAGTCGAGGTAGGACAAGGGCTGGCTGATCCGGACAGGTCCCAGGGACAGGCCCTCGGCCGTGATCGTCGCGGCCGTGCGCGGATGGGCCGGGAACAGGACGGGCTCGTCCAGCCGGGACAGGCCGTCGAGGATGCGTGCGAGCCGCTCGGGCCGGACGTTCGCCTCGCGGTGGATCGTGGCGAGCACGTAGCGGCCGGGCTCGAACGCCGAGGTCGTCGAGCGCCGTCGACCGCTCGCGCGCTCTCGGCGCCAGTTCGAGGCACGCGTCGTACATCACGTCGCCGACGACCTCGACCCGGCCGGATACGCCCTCGCGGCGAAGTGTCTCGGCGCTGCGTTCGTCCGGGCAGAGGAGGAGATTGGCGAGGCGGTCGACCTCGATGCGGTTGTGCTCCTCCGGCATGGAGAGGTCGCCGCTCCTCAGCCCCGCCTCGACGTGCGCGACCGGGACGCCCTGGGCGACGGCGGCCCGCGTTCCGGCGAGCGTCGAGTTCGTATCGCCGAAGACGACGACGCCGTCGGGCCGGGTCAAGTCGACCTGTTCCTCGAGACGGGCACGCATCCGGTCGACATCGGCCGTTCTGAGGTCGAGGTTGACCGTTTCGGCCAGTCCGAGCTCGTCGAAGAAGACCTGGGAGAGCTCGCGATCGTAGTGCTGGCCGGTATGGACGACGATCTCCTCCATGCCGGCATCCCGGAGCGCGACCGAGAGCGGAGCCGACTTGACGAACTGCGGCCGGTTTCCGACAACCGAGAGGACGCGCATCCGTCTCAGCCTAGAGAGGCATGAGGTCGCTCGTCGTCTGCATCTGCGCCCTGACTGCGGCTGTTCTCGCGGGAGGGGCGAACGGGACCAGGGGTCCGGCACTGGCCGGCGCCCACGCGTGTCCGGGGCAGGCCGGGTTCGAGTGCTCGACGCTGACGGTGCCGCTCGACTACTCGGGGCGCTCGCCCGGGATGCTCCGGCTCGCCGTCGCCGCCCGGCGGGGCGGAACAGCGCCGCGAGGTGACCTGTTCGTCCTCACCGGCGGCCCGGGGCAGCCCGGCGTCCCCTACATCGCGCGGCTGTCGAGTCGCCTCGGCCCGGTGGCGCAGCAGTACCGAATCGTGACGATCGACCAGCGCGGCACCGGCGGCGGGGCGCTCCGGTGCCCCGAGCTGCAGGCCCAGATGGGCTTCTCCGACCTCCAGCCACCGACGGCCGGTGCCGTTCGCGCCTGCGCCGCGGCGATCGGCCCCAAGCGAGCGTTCTTCGGCACGGACGACGTCGTTCGCGACCTCGACCGGCTCCGGCAGGCCCTCGGTGTCTCGCGCCTGGCGATCGACGGAACGTCGTACGGCACGTACGTCGCCGAACGCTATGCCCTCGCCTATCCGAGCCGCGTCTCGCGGCTCGTGCTCGACTCGGTCGTCCCGCACGCGGCGAGCGGGCAGCTCGAGACGGAGGCGTTTCCGCGCGTCACGCAGGTGCTCCGGGACGTCTGCGGTGGTTGCGCCGACGACCTCGCTGCCGACGTCGCGCGCTATCGCAACGGGCCGGCCCTGCTCGACGCGATCGTCGTCCTCAGCGTGCTCGACCCGACCTATCGCACCCAGGTGGACCTCCCCCTCGCGCTGCACGAGGCGCGGCGCGGCCGCCCTCAGGCGATGAACGACATGCTCGCGGCGATCCGGGGCGCGGAGGCGTCCGAGTCCGCCTCCGCGCTGAGCCAGGGCCTGCACGCGAGCACGCTCTGCGAGGACTGGCGCTTCCCCTGGGGAGACTCGTCGGCGCCGCTCGCGGGCCGCGTGGCGGCACTGAAGCGCTACGCAGCCGCGCTGCCGGCGAGCGCGCTCGGCCCCTTCGACCGGGCGACTGTGGTCGGGAACGGGATCATGCAGCAGTGCCTGTACTGGCCGCCGACGGCGCCGACGCCTCAGCCGGCCGCGGGCGCGAGGATTCTCGCGCCGGCGCTCCTGCTCGCCGGCGACCGCGACCTGTCGACGCCACTTCCCTGGCCGAAGGCCGAGCTGAAGCTGCTGCCGCACGGCAAGCTCGTGATCGTCCACGGCTCCGGCCACTCGACCCAACGTGCAGCCACCGCTCAGGCCGCCGTCCAACGCTTTCTGCTCGGAGGCTAGACTGGTCGGCCCGCGGGCCGTTAGCTCAGTTGGTAGAGCAGGGGACTCTTAATCCCAAGGTCGAAGGTTCGAATCCTTCACGGCCCATCCTTCAAACGTCGCTTACAGAGCCGAATCCGAAGGCGATGCGTTGTCTCTGCAGGCCGCGGAGACAGCCAGGGGGCGTGCGGTTCTCTAGGCTGGCATGGTGCCTGTCGGCGCCGATGGCTCGCCTACCCGAGACCGTGTCAGGAGAGATCGCCTCCTTCGCGTTACTTTTGTTTCGAGCTGCTCCTGAGCTCGGAACTGCGACAAAAGCGAGGGCCGGGTCGGGACTGCGCGCTAGTGAGATCGGTGGGCGGAGGAGAATGCTCTCCCCCCGCCCACCCACCGGGGTCTAGGTTGTCGTCGCTAAGTCTTGAAGAGCTTCCGCGTGTTCGTGATCGTGCAGGTGACGCTGTCACCGGCGTTGACCGTGATTCCGCTCAGGCTCGTCCCGAGGCCGGCCGAGCCGTCGGAGCACGCGATCCTCGCCGTGTATTTGCTGAGGTCGGCGCTCGTGCCTGCTGGTCTCGGAGACGCTGTGTGTGCCGGCCGCGACGCTGACCGCGCCTGTCGTTCCGCCGTTGCCGACGTTGGTCGCGTAGGTGGTCCCATCGACCTTGAGGTTGAACTTCGCCGGATCGATCGGGTTCGAGACCAGGTGCTTGGTGACCGTGATCGTCCCACCGGCCAGGGGAATGGTGTCGGAGTAGACGTTGGGATCCATCCGGGGGGAGCCGCCGGCAAGAGGATCACGGTTGTCGGCCCAGGTCACGTGGAAAGCGCCCGCCGTGGCCACGGCCACGTCGTAGTCGCCCATATAGACGCTGTTGACGACGCTGTCCCGGCCGAACTCGGGCAGGGACGCGACGTCGCTGACCGCGATGCTGCTGCCGAAGGTGACGGTGGAGCCACTGATCGTGCCGATCCGGCCGTAGAACTTGAACAGGTTGTCGCTGACCGGGTCTTCCTGGCGGCTGTAGTAGAAGACGCCGAGCGAGTGGCCGTCGGGCGCCACCGCCAGTGTCGGGCCCCACTGGTCGGTCGTCGTCGCGTCGTCGTTGACCTTCGTTGCCGCACTCCAGGTGGCGCCGTCGTCCGTCGACACGACGAGGAAGACATCGGCCTTATCGGTGCCGGCTCCCTTGTTGTCGAACGTGACGTAGATGTCACCGTTGCTCGGGTTGACGGCGGCCTGCGGGTGATTCGCGGTCAGATCACGTCCGCCGTCGTGCCGACGCTCCGGGTGCTCTCGCCGAAGGACGGCGAGACGATCACGCCGCCGACCGTGGTCCGCTACACGGTCACCGGCTACACGCTCACCGAAGGAGGCGGACGCATGCTCGCCTTCATCGGCAGCCTCGCCGACCGCGTCAGCGTCGAGCTGCAGCTTGGGAACGAGCCCGGACTCGCATACCTTCCCGCCAATAAGCTCCTCACCGGCCGACGCGACCTCACCTTCGCGCTGGCGAAGCCCGACGGCAGCCTCCTCGCAAACCCGGAATCACGAGCAACCATCTACGGCCTCACCATCCAAGGCGGACGATAGAAAGCAGGAACACCGCGCGCGCCCTCTGGGCTCGCTTGGTGAAGAACCCTTGGGATACTCCTGCCTGGCGGGTACTCCGTCCGGCGTCCGTCAGTCGCTTCCCTTCCCTCGGCCCCGGTGCCAATCCTGCCGAGCGACCCTCGATGCCGGAACCGACCAGAGTCCGGACGCCATGGCCGCTGCTAGAGGGCAGGTGGGCCTTGTTCGATGCGGCTCAACACTGGGGCTAGCTGGTCGATCTCTTCGCTGCTCTGGAGTTGCCGTTCGTCCCACCAGGTTGCGCCGGCGTCCATCAGCGGCCCAAGTAGGTCACGAGCCTTGGCGGGGTCGCCCGGACTGGCGCCGCCAAGAACGATCTCGAACGGGCGGTCGTGCCGGTCATCGCTGCGGTGCTGGTAGATGTAGGCGACCAGGTCGCGAACCTGGTCGACGGGCGGCGCGTGTCCATGCCGGGCGTCGGTGAACAACGGGACCGCGCCATCCCAGCGGGCGGCTCGCCGCATCGGTCGGCGGTGCGGCCAGAACCCGCCGATCCAGACCGGGGGACGCGGGCGTTGGATCGAGGCGGGCAACAAGGTGACGTCCCGGACCTGATAGTGCCTTCCGTCATGATTCACCGCCTCGCCTGACCAATAGCGCTCCAGCAGGTCGAGGCCCTCGTCGAGGCGCTCGGCCAGCACGACCGGATCGGTCGGCTCGCCAAAGCTGCCGAACTCGTCCTCGATCGGCCCGCCCAGGCCCGCAGCGAAGATCACCCTCCCGCCGCTGACAGCGTCCAGGGTGGCCACCTGGCGGGCGAGCTGCTGCGGGCGCCTCCGGGCGACCGGGGTGACGAGCGTCCCCAGCCTGATCCGCGACGTGGCCAGCGCCGCAGCGGTCAGCAGCATCCAAGGGTCCCCAAAGGGACGACGATGGCGTCTGTGCAGCACGTGATCCCATACGAACAGCCCGTCCCAGCCCGCCTGCTCCGCCGCTGAGGCCACTGCCGCAACCGTCCTGGTATCGGCGAAGTCCCCGAAGTTCGGGACATTGATCGAATAGCGCATCCCCGCATGCTGCCGCACCGCGGCCCGGCCGGGCCGCATCAACTCAGACAGATCGCCTGACGCCACGGCACGAGCGGCGAGTCGCGTCATCGTTACCCTCCCGGGCCGGCCCGCTCGCATGCGTAGTGTGAGCTCCGAGGGCAGGACCGGACGACGAAGGAGGCGCGTTGGAACTGCAGAGACTCGACCACGTGTCGCTGAACGTCGGCGACCGAGCGAGGTCGATCGCGTGGTACCGCGACGTGCTCGGACTCGAGCAGCGCAACGAGCCGACGGAGGACGCCGAGCCGGTGTTCATGGGCGAGTTCGGGAGGTGCATCGCGCTCTTCCAGGCGCGGTCGCCGGCGCCGGAGCGGTCGTCCGAGTCCGTCGGCTTCCGCCACGTGGCGCTCGTCGTCGACGACCTCGACCGTGCGCAGGAGCACCTGCGCGGCCACGGCGTCGACTTCCGCTTCGAGGATCACGGCAACGCGCACTCGGTCTACTTCCGCGACCCAGACGGGCACACGATCGAGCTGACGAGCTACCTGAGCTGACGAGCGGCTGCGGCGCGAGCTCTGGCGAGTGTCGCTGGGTACGCCTCGAGCTCACGACGTCGCGCCCTCGCTGACCGTCTACGCCTCGACGAAGACGGGCACCACGAACGGCGGCGTCTGGGTGCTCTATCGTTGGGAGGGTGCCCTCGGGTGCGCGCGTGCCGAGAAACAAGTCGTCGAGATCTCTCCAGCCGATGCACGCTCGCGGACGTCGCGTGAACAACTCGAGAGACCTCGGCCCGGGAAAGGGGTGACCACTGGATGTTCGGTCGGCGTGTTACCGCTGGGGTGGCTGTGGTGTTGTTCGTGGCCAGTGTCGTCGTGGCCGTCGTCGAGATCGTCCTGGAGTTTCCCCGCGGCCTGGTGGTGGTCGCCCTGCTGGTCGGGGGTCTCGCCGCGGCGTGGCATGCGGTCCGGCGACGGGGCCACGTCCGGCACGTCCTGCTCCTCGCAGTGGCGCTACTGCTCGTCGCAGCAGTCGTCGTCGTGGTCACGGGTGACCGCTTCGGTGTCGGTCTCGCGGCCGTCGCGCTCCTGCTCGCGAGCGTGTCGGCCGCCAGGCGCGCGTTCGCGGTCCACGCCGTGCTGCCCGCCGCCGACCCACCTCGCCGTCCGATCGTGGTGTGGAACCCGCGGTCCGGCGGAGGCAAGGCCGTCAGCAACAACCTCGCCGACGCGGCACGCGCGCGAGGGATCGAGCCGATCGAGCTGAAGCCCGGCGACGACCTCGAGCAGCTGGTGCGCGACGCCGTCGACCCGAGGGGCCGACGGGCTCGCGGCGGCGGGCGGCGACGGAACCCAGGCACTCGTGGCGTCGATCGCCGCCGAGCACGACCTGCCGTTCGCCTGCATCCCGGCCGGCACCCGCAACCACTTCGCGCTCGACCTCGGAGTGGATCGCGACGACGTCGTCGGCGCCCTCGACGCGTTCGTCGACGGAGGGGAACGCCGCGTCGACCTGGCCGAGGTCAACGGTCGCGTGTTCGTGAACAACGCGTCGCTCGGCCTCTACGCCGAGGCGGTCCAGCGGGAGGGGTACCGCGACGCGAAGCTGCGCACCATCCTCAACACGGCGCCCGACGTGCTCGGCCCGCGGCCGAGTGGGTCGACGAGTGAGCTGGGCTGGCGCGACGAGGACGGCACCCCCAACGAGTCGGCGGCGATGATCCTGGTCTCGAACAACTCCTACCGCCTCGGGCACGCCATCGGATCGGGCACGCGGCCGCGGATGGACGAGGGCGAGCTCGGTGTGGCGGTGCTGAAGGCACCGTCGGGGGATTCGTCGTCGCAGGGACCGGGCCGCCGCTGGCGTCAGTGGTCGACGCCCGCCTTCGAGGTCACTTCGTCGGAACCGGTGCCCGTGGGCGTCGACGGGGAGGCGCTCGTCCTCGACCCGCCGCTTCGATTCGTCAGCCGTCCGGGTGCGTTGCGGGTGCGCATCGCGCCCACTCACCCGGGAGCCTCACCGTCGGCCACGGTGCCCGGGCAGCTGCACCACGTGCTCGGACGACTGCTCGCGATCGCCGCGGGCCGGACGTAAGGCTCCGGCGCCCGGGACGACGATGCCGCCGACGCTCCGGACGCGGTTGCTCGAGCGACGGGAGGAGTTCTTCGCCCGCCCCGCCCGTGCCGTCGGCTGGGCGAGCGCGCTTCTGGCGCTGGTGGTCCTGGCGGCGTTCCTCGTCCCGACCGGCCCGCTCTCGCTGGACAGCAGCTGGTCGGAGCTGATGCAGGACATCCAGACACCGTTCCTCAAGCACCTCGCGCTCGTCTTCGACGCCCTCGGCCGAGGAGTCTGGCGTGGGGTCACGCTCGCCGCGATCGGCATCGTGCTCCTGGTCGCGCGCCGCTGGGTGGCGCTGATCGCGTTTGCCCTCACCGAAGCCCTGACACCGTTGCTCGGCAACGTGATCAAGGCGCTCGTCGACCGGCCGCGTCCCCCCGGAGCGATGCTCAGCCCGCACGGCTCGTCCTTCCCCTCCGGCCACGCCGCCTACGCAGGCGCGACCACGATCGCGCTCGTGCTCCTCTTCAGCACCCCCGGCCCGAGGCGACGGCCTTGGTACGCCCTGGCGGCCCTGGCAACGTTGGGGATGGTCTGGAGCCGGACCTACCTCCAGGTGCACTGGCTCTCCGACGCACTCGCCGGCGCGATCCTCGGCCTCGCGGTCACCCTCGCAAGCTTCGGCATCGTCCAACTCGCCAGCGCACGAGCAGCCCGTCGAGGCGGACGAACACTGCCTACTTAGCTTGCGGGCGCCCAGCCACGAGCCGTCGGCCGCACGCAAGACGTCGGTCGAATCGGGTGTCGGGCGGGGACCTGCCGGTGGAGGGCTTAGGATCGGGGGGTGAACTCCTGGGGGCTCGCAGCGATTGCTGGAGTCCTGCTCATGTATGCGGGCCTCTCGCGCGTGCTCGCGCGGACGCCGATCTCCGGCCCGATCTTCTTCCTTTCGGCGGGTCTGATCATCGGGAACGAAGGCCTCGGCTGGGTCGATTTCGGGCTGAAGAGCGAGCAGGTTCGCCTCCTGGCCGAGGTGACCCTGACCCTCGTCTTGTTCGCGGACGCTTCACGCATCGACATCTCCGCGTTGCGCCGCGAGTACACGGTGCCGGCGCGGCTGCTCGGGATCGGCCTGCCGCTCACGATTCTGGCCGGATGGGCGCTCGGGGCCGGCCTGTTCGGCTCGGTCAGCGCCGCGGAGGTGCTCATCCTCGCGGTGATCCTGGCCCCGACCGACGCCGCTCTGGGACAGGCGGTCGTGACCGACCCACGCCTTCCCTCCCGCATCCGGCAGGGACTGAACGTGGAGTCGGGGCTCAACGACGGCATTTGCGTCCCGCTCCTGTTCATCGCGCTTGCGATCGCCGAGGCCGAAGCCGGGACCGAGAGCGCGCACAGCGCCATCGTGCTCGTGGTCGATGCGATCGGCTACGGCGTGCTCTTCGGCGCGATCGCAGGAGCCGTCGGCGCGCTGGTGACGAAGCTCGCGTTGCTGCACGACCTGATGGATTCGAGCCTGGCGCCAGGTCCTGCCGCTGGCCACCGCGACGCTTGCCTACGGGCTCGCCGTGCCGCTCGGGGGGAGTGGATTCATCGCGGCGTTCGTCGCCGGCTTCGTGTTCGGTGCCTGGCACCGCGACACCGAGGGGGAGACCACGTATCTCGTCGACGAGGTGGGCGGGTTGGCGAACGGTGTGACGTTCGTCGTCTTCGGCGCGGTCATCGTCGGGCCGGTGCTCGCCTTGCTCACCTGGAACGAGGCGCTGTACGGCGTCCTCAGCCTCACCGTGGTGCGCATGGCACCGGTGGCCGTCTCGCTGCTCGGCACCCATGCCAGGTGGCGGACGGTTGCGTTCGTGGGCTGGTTCGGTCCGCGCGGGCTCGCGTCGATCGTCTTCATGATCATCGTCCTCGAGGACGGCGGCCTTCCGAACGTCTCGGCGATCACGGCCGCCGTGGTCTTCACCATCGTCCTCTCCGTGTACGCGCACGGGCTTTCGGCGAGGGCACTGACCGATCGCTACGCGCGCTGGTACAACGCGCACCCGCACGATCGGCTGCCACAGATGGAAAGCGTCCACGCGGCGAGCCACCGCTGGCGACACCCCAAGGCCATGCTCCGCTCAGTGGAGACACGAGCTCTCGGGACGGGCGACTGATAGGTCAGGGTTAAACCGCCCGGCCTGGCAGCATGCCCCGATGCGTACCGGCTCGCACGGGGCATGGTCGGCGCTTCCCGGTGTGCGGATGCTCGCCACGTACCGTGCCGGCTGGCTCTCACACGATGTGGTCGCGGGGCTGGTTCTGACAGCGCTGCTCGTCCCGCAAGGGATGGCGTATGCCGAACTGGCCGGACTGCCGGTGATCACCGGCCTCTACACGTCGGTCCTCTGTCTGATCGGTTACGCGGTCTTCGGGCCGTCGAGGATCCTCGTGCTCGGTCCCGACTCGTCGCTCGGGCCGATGATCGCGGCCACGATCCTCCCCCTCCTCGGGTCGGGCGGCGACCCGAACCGTGCGGTCGCACTGGCGTCAATGCTGGCCCTGCTCGTCGGCGGTTTCATGGCGATCGGAGGAGTCGTCCGGCTCGGATTCGTCGCCGACCTGCTCTCGAAGCCGACCATGATCGGCTACATGAACGGCCTGGCCGTCACCATTCTCGTCGGACAGCTACCGAAGCTGTTCGGGTTCTCGACTGACGCCGACGGTCTTCGCGCCGAAGCCAAGGCGTTTGTGACTGGGGTTGCCGACGGCAAGACGGTGGGGGCCGCGCTGGCGATCGGCCTCTTCGGGCTCGCCGTGATTCTCGTGCTGGAACGGTCCCTGCCGAAGATCCCGGCCATTCTCGTCGCGGTCGTCGCGTCGATCATTGCAACAAGCGTTTTCGACCTCGCGCAGCACGGCGTGTCGCTCGTCGGAACCCTGCCCGAGGGATTCCCACCGCTCACGCTCCCCGACATCAAGCTGTCCGACGTCCCACTGCTGATCGGCGGAGCGCTGGGTATCGCACTCGTCGCTCTCGCAGACACGATCTCGACCGCCTCCGCCTTCGCCGACCGCACCGGCCAGGAGATCGACGGCAGCCAGGAGATGATCGGAATCGGCGCCGCCAACATCGCTGCCGGCTTCTTCCAAGGCTTTCCGGTCAGCACCAGCGGCTCACGGACAGCCGTCGCAGAGCAATCCGGCGCCAAGACGCAGGTGACCGGACTCGTCGGAGCGCTCGCGATCGTGTTCATGCTCCTCTTCATTCCGGGGTTGATGAAGAACCTCCCCCAGCCAACCCTGGCTGCCATCGTCATCGCCGCTGCGCTATCGCTCGCCGACGTCGCCGCGACGCGCCGGCTCTGGCAGCAACGCCGCGAGGAGTTCGCCCTCTCCATCGCCGCCTTCCTCGGCGTCGCTCTGCTCGGTGTGCTGGCAGGAATCGCGATCGCGGTCGCCCTGTCGGTGGCGAGCGTGTTCCGCCGCACGTGGTGGCCGTACCAGACCGTGCTTGGACGCGTCGATGGTCTTCCCGGCTACCACGACATCCGCAGCTACCCGGGAGCCGAACAACTGCCGGGCCTGGTCGTGTTCCGCTTCGACGCACCCCTGATCTTCGCGAACGCCAGAACCTTCCGCGAACAGATCAGACGGCTTGCTCGCTCCGATCCCCGACCAAGGTGGATCATCGTCGCCGCCGAACCGATCACGGACGTCGATACAACGGCAGCCGACATGCTCGAGTCACTCGACGAGGCGCTCAACGCGTCCGGTATCTCGCTCGTATTCGCCGAGATGAAAGACCCGGTACGGCGGAAGATCGAGCGCTACGAACTCACCAAGACCATCGATCCTCAACACTTCTACCCGACCCTCGACGCCGCCGTCGACGCGTTCCGCCGTGCCACGCCCGAGTCAGGAGAAACGGGCCGACGATAGGGCGACGGCCGGCGCTTACCCAGGTGTTGTACGCTCGTGTCGTGGAGGAAAGATCGGTGCCCGGCGGTCGCGTCAAGTCCATCCGCATTGCGGCGCTCCTGTCCGTCGCAGCGATCCTCGTGCTGCTTGGGCTGCTCGCCTCCGTCCTGGTGTTTGCGCACGCTGGGAGGGCTGCGAGCGCCGACAATGTCGCGGCGACGCTGACGAGCTCCGTCCCGGCCGAGACAGGCCCTGTTACGGTCACCGTTCCTGCCGAGACGTTCACGGAGACGGTCCCCGACGCGACGATCGAGAGGGTCGTCCCGGCCGAGACCGTGACCGTCGCGCAAACCGAGACGACCACGGTGACGGAGACGTCCGCGATCGCGGTCGTGCGGCCGGGCGCGGCGGCAGCGGCCGCTGCCGCCGCGAGCAACGAGGAGGCGGACACCAGCAGCACGCAGTGGGGCTGGATCGCTTTCGGGATCCTGGCTTTTGCCGGTATCGTCGGCGGCGTCGTTTGGTGGATCCGGCGCTCGAAGGCGCACAAAGCGTCAACGAGCCCACCGCCCGCCGGGGCATAGCCGCCGCCGGGACCGCCCGGCAGCCGACGCGTCGTCCAGCTAGACCGAAACCAGCCGCGCAGTCGGTCAGGTGTCTCGACTCAGGGCACCGGTGTCAGACGCCCGAGGAGGTCACGCGGAAGAGCGTCGTAGCGGCCCACGTCGAGCTCGTTCGTGGCGAAGGTGAGCAGGTCGACGTCCGAGGCGACGAGGATCCGCGCCTGAAGCGGCGTCAGGCCGGGGGACCGCGAGCAGCTGTCCACGGCGCGCAGCGTCGAGCCGGTGCACGCCGACTCGGCCGCGGTGAAGTCGAGCGACGACTCGGCGGCGAAGGCGGCGTCGAGCGCGGACTCGAGCGCTGCCCGTACCGGGTCGGCCGGCGCGGAGAACGAACGCGACCGCAGCCCTGCGAGGAGCGCACGGTGCCAGTCGTCCTCGCCGTCGCCGAGGCAGCCCTCCTGGATCGCGTCGCAGGTCTCCGCGAGGGCCTGTCGCTCGTCCTCGGGCACGTCGGCCGGGAGTGCGGCGACGGCGCGGCGCGCGAGCCGGCAGGCGAGCAGCACCTGTGCCCAGAGCGGGAGCCGCTCGACGCCGGGCGCAGGATCCACGAGGTGTTCCGCCACGTTCGGCGAGCCTACGGGGTCCGGCCGGCGTCGGTAGTTCGCCGAATCGTGGGTCGGCGTGCCTTCGGATGCCGCTTCGGAGGGCACGGGTGACGATGCGTGGGCCGAAAGGAGAACCGCATGAGCACGGTCATCGACCTCCGCGGGCGGAGCTTTCTGAAGCTCGCCGACTACACGCCGGATGAGATCCGCTACCTCCTCGACCTCGCGGCGGAGCTGAAGGCCGCGAAGAAGGAGGGCCGCGAGGAGCAGCTGCTGGTCGGCAAGGAGATCGCGCTGATCTTCGAGAAGGACTCGACCCGGACGCGCTGCGCGTTCGAGGTCGCTGCCTACGACCAGGGTGCGCACGTCACGTTCATCGGCCCGAGCGGATCCCACATGGGCCACAAGGAAACGGTCAAGGACACGGCCCGCGTGCTCGGACGCATGTACGACGCGATCGAGTACCGCGGCTTCGGCCAGGAGGTCGCCGAGGAGCTCGCGCGCTGGGCGGGCGTCCCCGTCTTCAACGGCCTGACCGACGAGTGGCACCCGACCCAGATGCTCGCCGACCTCCTCACCTTCTCCGAGCACGTCGACAAGCCGCTCGACGAGGTCGTGTTCTGCTACCTCGGCGACGCCCGCTTCAACATGGCCGACAGCTATCTCGTCGCGGGTGCCAAGCTCGGCATGGACGTCCGCGTCGCCAGTCCGCGCTCGCTCTGGCCGGCCGACGAGGTCGTGGCGCTCGCCGGCGAGATCGCCCTCGACACCGGTGCGACCGTCACCGTCACCGACGACGTCGCGGAAGCCGTTCGGGGCTGCGACTTCCTGCTCACCGACGTCTGGGTGTCCATGGGCGAGCCGAAGGAGGCGTGGAAGGAGCGCATCGCGCTGCTCCTGCCCTATCAGGTCAACGCGCGGACGATGGCGCTGACCGGGAACCCGGAGGTCAAGTTCATGCACTGCCTGCCCGCGTTCCACAACACGGACACGGTCGTCGGCCGGGAGCTCTTCGAGGAGTACGGGCTCGAGGCGCTCGAGGTGACGGAGGACGTCTTCGAGTCGCCCGCGTCGCTCGTCTTCGACGAGGCGGAGAATCGGCTGCACACGATCAAGGCGGTCATGGTCGCGACGCTCGAGAGCTGACGATGCGCGTCGTGGTCGCGCTCGGAGGGAACGCCCTGCTCCGACGGGGCGAGCCGCTGACGGCCGAGAACCAGCGCGCGAACGCGCGCGTGGCCTGCCGGGCGCTCGCCCCCGTGGCGCTCGAGCACGAGCTCGTGATCTCACACGGCAACGGTCCGCAGGTGGGCCTGCTCGCGCTCCAGGGCGCCGCCTACGCGCCGGTCGAGACCTATCCGCTCGACCTGCTCGGCGCCCAGACGGAGGGGATGATCGGCTACCTGATCCAGCAGGAGCTCGGGAACGAGCTGCCGTACGACCGGCGGCTCGCGTCCCTGCTCACGCTGGTCGAGGTCGACGCGGACGATCCCGCCTTCGCCAATCCGACGAAGCCGATCGGGCCGATCTACAGCGCTGCGGAGGCCCGGCAGCTCGCCGCCGAGAAGGACTGGACGTTCAAGCCCGACGGCGCCGGCCTGCGGCGGGTCGTCCCGTCGCCGCTGCCGCGGCGGATCTTCGGGCTCGAGCCCGTCGAGTGGCTGCTCGAGCGGGGCTGCGTCGTGATCTGCGCGGGCGGCGGCGGCATCCCGGTCGCGTACACGGACGAGCCCGCGCCCGCCGGCCGGCGCCTCGTCGGCGTCGAGGCCGTGATCGACAAGGATCTGGCAAGCGCGCTGCTGGCGACCGACCTCCACGCCGACGTCCTCGCCATCGTCACGGACGTCGACGCGGTCTACGACGGCTGGGGGACGCCGCAGCAGCGGGCGATCCACCACGCCACCCCGTCCGAGCTCGCCGGGATCGAGTTCGCGGAAGGATCGATGGGTCCCAAGGTGCGGGCCGCCTGCACGTTCGTCGAGCAGACGGGCGGCCGGGCCGTGATCGGCTCGATCGCCGACACCGGGGCGCTCCTGGACGGCGAGGCCGGCACCACGGTGGCGCTGTCGTTCGAGGTCAGCGCAGGCCGAGGAGCCGCGCCGCGTTCTCCTTCAGGATCAGCGGCCGCACCTCGAACAGGTTCGCTCCGGGCCGTCCGGGCCGCACGAACCGGCTGAACGCCGCCTGGAGCCCGATCGGACTCCCCCTTGAACGAGTGACGCCAGTGGGCAACCTTGCGCCGATCATTACGTCGGTACGCGATGGCACAGGCGTCCCCAACATCGTTGTCTGCCGGGCGAGCACAGCTGGCGCTCGTCCCGCAGAATCGGCTCGGCTCGGCGGAGGACGTCTTCCGCGCTCTGGCGACGCACACGGCGATCGGTCTCTTCATCTCGGACGCCGCCGGCCGCTGCGTGTACGTGAACGATCGCTGGTGCGAGCTCGCCGGGCTGCCGCCCGACGCCGCGCTCGGCGAGGGCTGGGCAGCCGCTCTGCACCCCGAGGACGCGTCGCGTGTCCAGACGGAGTGGGCACAGGCGTCGCCGGCCGGGCGGCCGTCGGTGACCGAGTACCGGTTCCGTCGTCCCGACGGAGCCGTCAGGTGGGTCGAAGGGTTCGCGTCGCCGGTCCACGACGAGCGGGGCAACGTCACCGGCTGGGTCGGGACCTGTCTCGACCTGACGGTGCGGAAGGAGGCCGGGACGTCGATCGTCGAGGCGAACGCGCTCCTCCGCCAGGCGTACGACAACGTTCCCGTCGGCGTCGGGATGCTGACCGCCGACGGCCGCTGGTCGCAGGCGAACCAGGCGTTGTGCGCGTTCCTCGGGTACACGGAGGAGGAGCTGCACCGGCTGACGTTCCTGGACGTCACGCATCCCGACGACATCGCCGAGAGCGTCGAACGACGGCGCCAGCAGCTTGACGGCGAGTCGAACTCGGTGCGGTTCGAGAAGCGCTACGTGCGTTCGGACGGCGAGCTCGTATGGGCTTCCGTGGGCAGCACGTTGATCCGGGACGCCGACGGTCGAGCGCTGTACACGGTCTCGGTCGTCGAGGACATCAGCGAGCGGATCAGCGCCCGCGACGCGGTGCGGAAGGCCGAGGAGCGGTTCAGGCACGCATTCGACGAGGCGCCGATCGGGATGGCGCTCGTTGCCCCCGACGGCCGGTTCCTGCGGGTCAACAAGGCGCTGGCCGAGCTCACCGGCTACGAGGAGTCCGACCTGCTCCACCGTACGTTCCAGCAGATCACGCATCCCGAAGACCTTCTTGCCGACCTCGACCAGATGGAGCAGGTGCTGCGCGGCGAGCTCCGCTCCTACAGGATGGAGAAGCGCTACGTGCGGCAGGACGGCAGCCTCCTCTGGGTCATGCTCTCGGTGTCCCTCATCCGCGACGCCGACGGCACGCCGCTCTACTTCGTCTCGCAGGTCGAGGACATCAGCGATCGGAAGGGCCAAGAGGCCGATCTCGAGCGGATGGCCAACTTCGATGCGCTCACAGGGCTCGGCAACCGGCGGAAGCTGATCGCCGACCTCGAACGGCTGCTGGCCGATGCGCGCGACGACCCGTTCGGGCTGGCGATCTTCGACCTGAACGGGTTCAAGACGTACAACGACCTGTTCGGCCACCCGGCCGGCGACACGATGCTGTCCCGCCTCGCGCAGGCGCTGAACGCCGCGCTCGCCGAGGAGGGCGTCGCCTACCGGATCGGGGGCGACGAGTTCTGCGTTGTCGCGCACAGCGACCTCGAGTCGGTGTTCGCGAGGGCGAGCGTCGCGCTGTCGGCGAAGGGCGACTGGTTCTCGATCGAGGCCGCGTACGGGCACGTGCTCGTGCCCACCGAGGCCCGCGACGTCTCGTCCGCGCTCCAGGTCGCCGACGGCCGCTTGTACGCGCGGAAGGGCACGGCACGCCGGACGGCGCCGCAGCAGGCCCGCGACGCGCTCATGCAGGTGCTGGTCGAGCAGGATCCGCTGCTCTTCGAGCACGCGTCGCGCGTCGCCAGGCTCGCCGAGTCGACGGCCCGCCGGCTGGGGCTCGACGAGGAGGAGGTCTGGCACGTCCGGATCGCCGCTGAGCTTCACGACGTCGGGAAGTCCGCTGTTCCCGAGCTGCTGCTCGACAAGCCGGGCGTGCTCGACGAGACGGAGTGGAGCTTCATCCGGAGGCACACCCTCATCGGCGAGCGGATCGCCGGCGCGGCGCCGGCTCTGTCGCGGGTCGGCCTCCTGATCCGCTCGAGCCACGAGCGCCTCGACGGAAGCGGCTATCCCGACGGACTCGCAGGAGAGGACATCCCGCTCGGGGCTCGGATCGTCGCGGTCGCCGACGCGTTCGACGCCATGACCTCGGACCGGCCCTACAGCCGCGCTCGCTCGGTCGACTGGTCGGTCGAGGAGCTCCGCCGCTGCGCCGGCACGCAGTTCGACCCCCGCGTGGTGGAGGCGTTCGTCGACGCGGTCGCGGCCGACCTCGCCCCGGAGGACACTGCGACCGACTACCCGCAGGCCGACGCGGGCGCGGACGGCATTCGGCGCAGCCCGCACCAGCAGCCGGCGGTCGAGAGGCGACTCGGGCGCGCGCTCACGAGGGCGCGTGCCTGCCACTGGGAGAACCCGCGGCGGGCCCGCATGGTGGCGGCGGCCGTCGCGTCCCGCGCCCTCGACCGCGGAGCGTCGGGGCTGTATGGCCGGGCACTCGTGCTCGAGGCGGAGGTGGAAGCCCGCCTCGGCGAGCTCGACCGTGCGTTCGAGTTGCTCGACGCGGCTCGTGCCGAGACGAAGCGAAGCGGCGAGGTGGCGCTCCGCGCCGAGCTCGCGCTCGCCGAGGGCCGGCTCAGCTTCCTCGCCGGTCTCTACAACGACGCGCTCACCCAGGCGCAGGAGGCCGTCGACCTTGCGGACACCTACGAGCTGGACGATCTCCGCCTGGCGGCCCGCCGCGGGCTGACGCTCGTGCTCGGGAACATCGACGAGCGATCCGACGACCTGCGGCACGCCACGCGCGAGCTGCTGGCGCTGACGCTCGAGCTCGGCAACCGCAAGGAGGAGGCGATGGCGCGGAACGACGTCGCGTACACGCTGCTCGTCGACGGCGAGCTCGACGCCGCCCGCGAGGAGCTCGAGCAGGCGATCCGCATCTCGACGGAGCTCGGCCCCTCGGCGAGGTTCGCGCTCGCCTACGCGTGCGGGACGAGAGCCGAGGTGCTGATCGCGTCCGGCGAGCACGCGGAAGCCGTGGCCGACTGCGACCGCTCGCTCGCGCTGGCGGGAGCCCGCGAGGACCCGGAGCCGTACCTAACCGCCATGACCATCCACACGAAGCTTCAGGCCCTCCTCGCGGGCGGTGAGCTCGAGATCGCACTCGACGTCGGCCGCCGGCAGCTCGAGCGGCTTGACCAGGATCTCCCCCATGCGCGGAGCCAGATTCTCCGCACGCTGGCGACGGCGCTCGAGGGGGCCGGCCGCGTCGAGGAGGCGTACGCGGCTCTGCGCGATAGCGCGGAGCTCGATCGCGCGACGTTCGAGCAGCTGGCCAACCGCCGGCTCGACCTCCAGCGCGTGGCGCTCGAGGCGAAGGCGGCCCGGCACGAGGCGCAGCTCCTCGCCACCAAGAACGCGCAGCTCGAGGAGCCCTTCACCACGGTCGCCGAGCAGCACGCCGCGTCGAGCGGCGGGTACTGAGCGTCGCGGTCAGCCCAGGCCGAGGAGCCGCGCCGCGTTCTCCTTCAGGATCAGCGGCCGCACCTCGTCCTTGAAGGGCGCCTGCTCGAAGTCGGCGAGCCAGCGGTCGGGGGTGATCAGCGGGAAGTCGGAGCCGAACAGCACCTTCCCCCGAAGCTGTGTGTTCGCGTACTGGACGAGCTGCGGCGGGAAGTACTTCGGCGACCAGCCCGAGAGGTCGATCCAGACGTTCTCCTTGTGCAGGCAGATCGAGATCGCCTCGTCCTGCCAGGGAAAGGACGGATGCGCGAGCACGATCTGCATCGTCGGGAAGTCGGCGGCGACGTCGTCGAGACACATCGGGTTCGAGTACTTGAGCCGCAGGCCGCCGCCGCCCGGGACGCCCGTGCCGATGCCGCTGTGGCCGCTGTGGAAGAGCGCGGGCAAGCCCGCCTCGGCGATCACCTCGTAGAGCGGATAGACGCTCCTGTCGTCCGGGAAGAACGCCTGCAGGTTCGGGTGGAACTTGAAGCCCTTGACGTGGTGCTCGTCGATCAGACGCCTGGCTCGTTCGGCCGCGTCCTTGCGGGCCGGGTCGACGCTCGCGAACGGGACGATCACATCCGGGTTCGCGGCCGCTGCCTCGGCGATCTCCTCGTTCGGGATCGGCGCGAGCCCGCTCTTCGACTCCCAGTCGACCGTGAAGAGCACCGCGGCCATGTTCCGCTCGCGGTAGTACGCGGCGACGTCGTCCACGGTCGGCAGCGCCTCGTTGCTCCGGAAGTAGCGTGCCGCCGCCGCGCGCAGCGACGGCGGCATCGGGTCGTGGCCGTCCCGCGACAGCTCGGTGTGGACGTGCACGTCGATTGCGGTGACTGCCGCGACGTCGATCATGGCGTGATTATCCCCAGACTGTCTTGCAGCGCGGCGCCGGCGGCGAGCAGGTTCCACTCGGACCCCGGAGCGCCGACCAGGGAGACGCTGACCGGCAGCCCGCTTCGCCGTCCGACGCCGGACGGGAGCGCGACGGCGGGGAAGCCCGTCCAGTCCCAGTAGTGCGTGAGCGAAATCTCGGCGTAGTCCGTGAACGCCTTGTCGTAGCCGTGGCCGCGCGGGCGGGCGACGAGCGGCACGGTCGGCTCGACGATCGCGTCGATCCGGTGCTCGTCGAGCCAGTCGAGCCAGACGGCGGTCGCTCGTCCCGGCGGCTCTGCGCGGCGACGTACTCCTCCGCGCTCAGCGCGCGCTCCTCGCCGTGCTCGAGGAAGTCGAGTGTCGACTGGCGGTAGAGGTCGCGACGGGCGTCGAAGCGACGGTGATACGCGAGCATCTCCGTGCAGACGACGTCGAGCGAGTCGGCGCCCGAGTTCGAGTGCAGTCTGCGGCGGCGGCGCGTCGAGACCGCAGAGTCGAGCGCGACGAGCGCGGCGTCGAACCCGTCCGCAACGTCCGGGTCGAGATCCCCGATGCGGGGCGAGACGACGATGCGGCGAAGGGGCGAGCGCTCGGCCGGCGGCTCGACACCGGCCATGGCGGCGAGGAGCGTTTCGCAGTCGTCCACGCTCCGGGCCATCGGGCCCGCGTGGTCGAGGGTCGGGCTCAGCGGAACGATCCCGCGCATCGGGACGAGCCCGCGCGTCGGCTTGATCGTCGACGTGCCGCACATCGCCGACGGGATCCGCAGCGACCCGGCGGTGTCCGTTCCGGTCGCGGCCGGGACCATCCGTGCGGCGAGTGCCGCCGCCGAGCCGCCGCTCGAGCCGCCGGGCGAGCGGTCGAGCGCCCATGGGTTGCCGACCTGGTCGGTCGTCCCGCCGGCGGCGAACTCGTGCGTGTGGAGATGTCCGAGCAGGACCATGCCCTGGGCGGCGAGCCGGGCCCAGGCGCGCTGTCTGCGCTCCGGCACGTCGTCGAGCACGCGGCTCGACGCGGTCAGCGGCTTGCCCGCGACCGCGAAGATGTCCTTGACGCCGACCGGGATCCCGCACAGCGGCGGCGCATCGCCGGCGGCGAGGCGCTCGTCGGCCCGGGCCGCTGCGTCCAGCGCGTCCTCCTCGTAGACCCGAATCCACGCGTTGACCGAGCCGGGATCGCCGTCCTCGCTGTGCGACACCGTCGCGCTCGCGGATGCGGGCGAGGCACGCGTCCACGAGCTCACGCGACGAGAGCTCGCGCCGCCGCAGGGCCGCCGTCGCCTCCACGACGCCGAGATCGGCCGGGTCGCTCACGGCCGCGATCATCGCACGACCCCCGTGGAACAACGGACGGCGACCGTGTATACACGAGGCCATGGCGCCTCGTGCCGCTTCGTCGAGGACCGTTCGCGATGTCGCGTTCGACGTCTTCCGTCGGCGCGACCTGACGACGATGTTCGCGAACCCGGGCTCGACGGAGGTGCCGTTCCTGGCCGGGCTGCCGGACGACTTCCACTTCGTCCTCGGGCTCCACGAGGGCGCGGTCGTCGGCATGGCGACCGGCTACGCGATCGGGCGCCGCAAGCCTGCGCTGGTGCTGCTGCACACGACCGCCGGGCTCGGGAACGCGGTCGGAGCGCTCGCGACCGCTCGCGTGAACCGGACGCCGCTGGTGGTGGTCGTCGGCCAGCAGGACCGCCGGCACCTCGCGTTCGAGCCCTTCCTGGCCGGGCCGGCTCGCAGGCCTCGCCGGCGACTACCCCGTCAGGGTCGAGCAGCCCGTCCGGGCGCAGGACGTCCCCGCCGCGCTCGAGCGCGCGTACCACGCGGCGGAGACGGGGCGAGGCCCGGCGCTCGTGATCGTCCCGATGGACGACTGGGAGGTGCCTGCGGACGAAGGACCGGGAGCCGGCTGCCGCGATCGGGCCGATCCTCCGTGCGGCGGCTGCATCACCTGCCGCGCTCGACGCTCTCGCCGACTTCCTGGCGGATGCACGATCGCCGGCGCTCGTCGTCGGCGCGTCCGCAGACGACGCAGCGACGTGGGCGGCGCTCGTTGAGCTGGCCGAGCGCCTGGCCGCGCCGGTCTTCCAGGAGTCGTTCGGCGCCCGTGCCGGCTTCCCCCAGGACCATCCGCGGTTCGCCGGGGTGCTTCCGGCCGACCGGCCCCGGCTCCGGGCTCTGCTCGCGCCCCACGACCGGGTGCTCGTCGTCGGCGCGCCCGCGTTCCGCCAGATGGTGTACGCAGCCGGGCGCCTCACCGAGCCCGGGACGAGGGTCGCGCTCGTGACCGACGATCCGGAGGAGGCTCACCGCAGCCCCGCCGAGATCACCGTGCTGGCGCCGCTCGGTTCGGCGTGCAGCGAGCTTGTACACCGCGTGCAGGCACGACCGGAGGCCGGTCCCGCGCCGCGCGTGCCGCCGCGCCCGCTTTCTCCGCCGGGTGCGGGCGAGCCCTTCCTGGCAGGGCACGTGCTGGCCGCGCTCGGCGAGCGACTGCCGCGGGACGCGATCGTGGTCGAGGAGGCTCCCGCCGACCGGCCCGAGTCCAACGCGCGGTTGCCGGCCCGCGAGCCGCTCGGCTATCTCAGCGCCGCGATGGGCGGCCTGGGGTTCGCCCTGCCCGGCGCGACCGGGGTGCGGATGGCCCTGCCGAGCCGTCCGGTCGTCGCAGTCGTCGGCGACGGATCGGCGATCTACTGCATCCAGGCGCTCTGGAGCGCCACGCGTTACGGGGTGGGCGCGCTGTTCGTGATCCTTTCGAACGGCGGCTACGCGGTCATGGACATCATCGCCGAGCTGCACGGTGCCCCCGGCCCGTGGCCGGCGTTTCCGGAGCTCGAGATCGCGGCCGTCGCCCGCGGCTTCGGCTGCCCCGCGCGGCGGATCTCGACCCACGCGGAGCTCGTCGACGCGCTGGACGAGGTCGTGCCGACGCTCGCGACTCGCACCGAGCCGTTGCTGCTCGACGTTGCAATTGCGCCGACCCGGACCTTCGAATACTGACCTCGGAGGTGTTCCACTATTCAGAACACTGTCTTGCATAGACGTTCGTGTTCGACAATGATGAACACCCTTCGGCGTGCGGCGGAACACGCCGTGGCATGCCCAGTCGGGCGGGACTCAGTGAGACCCAAGGTTCAAGAAAGGGAGGAGGAGGTATGACGCTTCGGAAGGCAGCCTTCGTGCTTGCATTCCCCGTTGCGTTGGTCGCCGCGGCCATGCTCGCCGCTGCGGCGAGTAGCAAGCCGGCCAAGATCGGCCAGGGCAAGGCATCGGCGCTCACGGCGGTGTGTGGGCTCGGAAACGGCAAGGCGGCGAAGGGGGCCCCGATCAAGCTGGGGGCCATCGCCACCAAGCAGCCCGGGACGGACTTCACCGACATCCCGAACATGGCCGCCGCGTACTTCAAGTGCGTGAACGCCAACGGCGGCATCAACGGCCGGCCGATCCAGTACACCATCCAGACCGAGCAGACCGATCCGGCCCAGCTGGCCGCGCTGGCGAGGAAGCTGGTCGAGAGCAACAAGGTGGTCGGGCTGGTCGGGAACACGAGCATCATCGACTGTTCGATCAACCACAAGTACTACGAGAAGAAGGGCCTTTACGTGATTGCCTCGGGCATTGCCCCCGAGTGCTACGGCAAGGACACGAACATCTCGTCCGTGAACATGGGCCCGCGCTACAGCTCCGACGGTGCGGTGCAGTACGTCATTCGCGCCGGCGTCAACAAGGTCGTCTTCGACCAGTCGGCCGTCCCCGGCACGGACTACATCGTCGCGGGGCCGACCGCGGTCGCCAAGGCCGCCAATAAGCCGATCCAGGCCTTCACGGACGCGGTGCCGATCCAGGACGCGAACTCGGTCGCGCTCAAGCTCGTCCAGGCGGCAGGGCCGAACGGAGGCGTCGTCCTGAACTTCACGCCCGACCAGGCGCTCCTGATCCTGCAGGCGGTGCAGAAGCAGGGTCTGACGAACAAGGTGAAGGCGTGGGGCTGCTCGACGCCGTGCAACTCGGACTTCGTCGCGGCGGCTCTCGGAACGGCGTGGGACGGCATCTTCGGCGTCAACGCCGAGCTGAACCTTCCGTCGGCGGCGGGTCCGGACAGCGCTCTCTACCGCAAGCTCGTCAAGACGGCGACGCTGGCGTTCGGGGTCGGCAGCTTCAGCCAGATGGGCTTCGTGGAAGCGAAGATCGCAACCGCCGCGCTGCTCAACATGAAGCCGCCGTACACGCTGCCGAGGGTCAACGCGGCCTTCGCGGCAGTGCGGAACTTCCGCACCGACATCCTCTGCTCTCCGTGGTACTTCGGGAAGGTCCCCGTGCACATCGCGAATAACGTGGATCGCACGGTCACGCCGAACAACGGCAAGATGGTGATCAAGGAGCCCTGCTTCAAGATCTCCGCGGCCGATCCCGACATCGCGGCGGCTCGCGTCGTCGAGAAGAGGAACCCGCAGCTGACCAGCGGCAAGCTGTATCCGACCTGGGGCCTGAAGAAGTAGAGGCCAAGGAGGCTAGATAGGTCCAAATGTCAGGGCGCTCGTAGAGTCCGATGTTCCCGAGTCTCGTCGACTTCAAGCCGTACATCGTCACGGGCCTGGCCCTGGGGGGCGTCTACGCCCTCTCGGGTGTCGGCATCGTCGTGCTCTACCGGGCAACGGGCGTGCTCAACCTCGCCTTCGGTGCCATCGGAGCTATGGGCGCCCTGATCTCCTGGACTCTGATCAACCACACGTCGTTCCCCGACTGGGCGTCGTATCTCACGTGCGTGGTCTTCGGGGGGCTCGTGACCTTCGCGTACGGCACCATCTTCGGACCGCCGCTCGCCCGTCGTGACCCGCTCGTCAAGGCGGTGGCCACCTTAGGACTCGCCCTGATCCTGCTCGGGCTGATGGACTATCTGTGGCCCTCCTTCGGCCGGACGCAGCTCCTGCCGACGAGCACGCCGGAGTACAGCTTCCACGTTGGCTTCGCGGGCGTCGACGTGACTGCGACGCAGATCATCGGACTCGCGTTCGGCGTGCTGGTGACGCTCCTGGTCGCGGCGTTCCTTCGCTTCACGATGCTGGGCACAGCGATGCGGGCGCTGGCCGACGACCGCGAGATCACCTCGACGCTCGGCGTGCCGGTGCGGCGGGTCGAGGCGGTCGCCTGGCTGGGCTCCGGCCTGATCGCCGGCGCCGCCGGGCTGCTGCTCTCCGACCTCGTCGGCCTGGACGCTACGACCCTGACCTTCCTGATCATCTCGTCCCTGGCGGCGGCGCTGATCGCGCGCCTGCGGTCGCTCGTGGCGACGCTCTTCGCCGGCCTCGCCGTCGGTCTCTGCACGGCGCTGCTGACGCCGATCACATCGTGGCCGAGCGAGACGAACTACCAGTTCTCCCTCTCGAGCTACCGGGGCGGGGCACCCTTCGTGATCGCGATCGTCACCCTGCTCTTCCTGGCGCGGCGCCGCGTCGTGTCGGTCTCGCGGACGGACGGGTAGCGGGTGAGCGCAGCCGGGGCTCCGGGAGAACCCCAGGCTGCCCGCGCCCGGACGGGGTCGAGCATCGAGCGGGCGACTGCCGTCCGGGTGATCGTCATCGGCGGCGTGCTGCTGTTCGTGCTCCTGGCGCTGCCGGCACTGCTCAGCGCCTACTGGATCAGCGTGTTGACCGGGGTCGCGGTCTTCGCGGTCGTGGCGCTCGGGCTCAACCTGCTCTTCGGGCGGGTCGGGCTCGTCTCGCTCGGGCAGATCGCGCTGCTTGCACTGGGGAGCTGGACCGCGGCCCGGCTCTTCTTCCTGACGAGCCTGCCCTTCCCGATCGTGCTCCTGCTCTCCGGCCTCGTGACGGCGGTCATCGGCACGCTGCTCGGCCTGCCTGCCCTTCGCCTCGGCGGCCTGCATCTCGCCCTGATCACGCTGATGTTCGCCGGGCTGGTTGCGATCGTCGTGCCGACGACGAACTTCCCCAACGGTGGGAGCGGCATCCTGGGCCACACCGAGTCGTCGTCGATAACCCTCTCGATCCGGCGCCCCGGCATCGCGGAGGGGGACAGCGCGTATTTCCGCTACACGGTCATCGTCGCCGCGATCATGTTCCTCGTCGCCCTGGCGCACGTCGGCTCCAAGGCCGGCCGTGCGTGGGCGGCGATCCGGCAGAGCGAGCCGGCCGCCCTCGCCGCGGGGGTCAACACGACGTTCTACAAGCTCTATGCCTTCACGCTGGCGTCGTTCATGACCGGTGTGGCGGGAGGCCTCTACGCGGGCTACGCCCAGCAGCTCTTCAGCTATCAGTTCTCCGGCGCGAAGACGATCGACTCCGTCACCCTGCTGGCCGTCGTCCTGATGGGCGGCATCTACAGCCTGTGGGGAGCCGTGATCGCGGCGCTGCTCCAGCAGCTCCTCCCGAGGCTGCTCGAGAACTGGTTCGCGTTCTTCGACAAGAACCCCGACTTCCTGCTCGTCCTGTTCGGCGTCGGTGTCCTGCAGGTGCTGGTGACGGCGCCGGAGGGCATCGCGACCCAGTTTCCCCGGGACATGAGGAAGCTCGGCCGGTTGCTGTCGCGGGCAGTCAGACGGGTCGTGCCGGGGAGCGAAGCCTCGTGATCGAGGTCGAGGGCTTGACCGTCCGGTTTGGCGGCGTCACGCCGCTCGACGACATCAGCGTGGTCTTCCCGAAAGGCACGTGCGGCCTGATCGGGCCCAACGGCGCCGGGAAGACGACGTTCTTCAACGTCCTGAGCGGGTTCGTCAAGCCGGCGGCTGGCAGCGTACGCGTCTTCGGTGAGGATCTCCTCGGTATGGCCGACTACAAGCGAGCACGCTGGGGACTGCGCCGCACGTTCCAGCAGGAGCAGGCGATCGAGAGGCTGTCCGTGTTCGAGAACGTGGCGATGATCCACGAGCATTCGGGCCGCAAGCGTGCGTCCAGGAATCAGGACGTGATGGAGGCGCTCGCCTTCGTCGGGCTCGATGCCCCGCCCACGGCGAAGGTCGGGGTGCTGGGCGCGCGCGAGCGGCGCCTGGTCGAAGTGGCGCGCGCCGTCGTCGGCGAGCCGCGCATCGTCCTCCTCGACGAGCCGGCCGCCGGGCTGCCGGATGAGGAGACAGAGCACCTCGGCGAGGTCATCCGGCGGATCCCGGAGGAGGTCGGAGCGCTGACGATCCTCGTCGACCACGACATGAGCCTCGTCTCGCGGTGCTGTTCCACGACGGCCGTGCTCGACTTTGGCAAGCTGATCGCGTCCGGGCCGACCGCGGACGTCCTGCGGGACGAGCACGTGACAAAGGCGTACCTCGGCTCCGAGGACGACGTATGAGCCGTAGGCTCGACGGAGGCGAGCAGGGAGCGCAGGTGCCGGCTTCGCCGGCGCCGGGGCGGGCATGAGCGTGGCCGGCGAGACGACGCTGAAGCTCGACGCGCTGTCCGTGGAGCGCGGCAGCCGCACCGTGATCCACGAGGTGACGATCGAGGTGCCGCCGGGGGAGATCACGGCGCTGCTCGGCCCGAACGGCGCCGGCAAGTCGAGCCTCGTGCTCGCAGTCGGCGGCGTGCTCCGCCCGAGCGGCGGCCGCGTGCTGGTCGGCGACCGCGAGCTGACGCGCAGCCGCCCGGAAGCGATCCGCAGCGCGGGTGTGGCGATCGTGCCGGAGGGGCGCCGGCTCCTACCCAACCTGACCGTCGAGGACAACCTGCGTGTGGCCACGTACGCGCTCACCAAGGAGGACGCGCGGCGGGGCATCGAGCACGCCGTCGAGCTGTTCCCGCACCTCGAGACCCGGTGGACGGCGATCGCCCGCACGCTCTCCGGCGGCGAGCAGCAGATGGTCGTGCTCGCCCAGGCGCTCGTCTCGCGACCGAAGTTCATCCTGGTGGACGAGCTCTCGCTCGGTCTCGCGCCGGTCGTCGTCAAGCGCCTGATGCCCACGCTCCAGGCCGTGGCCGAGGAGGGTGTCGGCGTGCTCCTGATCGAGCAGTTCGTCCACGTCGCGCTCGGCGTCGCCAAGACGGCCTACGTCCTCGAGGGTGGCCGGATCAGGCTTCGCGGCAGCGCCCAGGAGCTGAAGGATCACCCGGAGCGGCTCCATTCCGCCTATCTGCTCCGCGAGCAGCAGGACGCCGTCGAGGCGCTGACGGACGCCGGTGAATGACGTGGCGCTCCGGGCTCTCGACGAGCAACGGGCGACGACGCTCGAGGCGCTCTGCGAGCTGATCGTCCCGGGATCGAGCCGGGTCGGGCCGGTCGTCTACCTCGACGCGCTGCTCGCGGGCATGCCGCCTCCCGTGCGCGACCACGCGCTGGCGGCCATCGACGCGCTGGCGCCGGCGTCGGGCAGCGCCGACGCGCTCGCGGAGCAAGAGCGCACGCCCGAGTTCGCGTTCGTCCGGGCACTCGCGATCGAGGCGTACTACAGCGACTTCGTCGCCCCGGGCTGCGAAGGGCCGGGGGCGTGGGCCGAGATCGACTTCAACTCGCCGCTCGCGACCCGGCTCAGCAAGGACTGGTCGTACCTGGGCATCGGTTCGGGGGCAGCGTGAAGGACTTGTTCGACGTCGTCGTGGTCGGGTCGGGCGCCGGAGGAGGCGTCGTCGCCGGCGAGCTGGCGCAGCGCGGCCGCGACGTCCTGCTGCTCGAGATCGGCCCGCACCTGACCGCGGCCGACTTCTCCCGCTGGGAGGCGAAGGCGACGCACGACCTCTTTTGGCCGATCCGCTTCGCCCACCTTCCCGGCGGCGACGTGGTCGCCTTCCTTGCCGGGCGTTGTGTCGGCGGGACGACCACGATCAACACGAAGGTGGCACTGCGTGCCCACGAGCGCGACGTCGCGAAATGGCACGCGGCCACCGGCCTGACGAACGAGCGGGGCGAGCCGTTCGGCGTTGACGATCTGACCCCGTACTACGACCGGGTCGAGCAGGTGCTCGGCGTTCGCGAGCGCAGCGATTGGAAGCCGTGCGTGCGCACTGTGGAGAAGGGCTTCCACGCGCTCGGCTTCGAGCTCGAGCCCGTGCGCTCGTACACGGACGGCAACTGCCGCCACTGCGGCTCCTGCCTGCAGGGCTGCCCGACCAACGCCGGCAAGTCCACGATGAACACGTACATCGCAGACACGTGGTCGCGCGGCCTGCTCGAGGTGCGCGCCGATGCGGCCGTCGACCGGTTGCTCATCGAGGGGCAGGAGGCGACGGGCGTCGAGTACGTCGACGCGGACGGCGAGCGCCGCAGGGTGCGGGCAGGCGCGGTCGTCGTCGCGGGCGGCGCGCTGAACACGCCGCAGATCCTCCGCCGCTCGGGCCTGGACGCGCCGGCGATCGGCAGGTACCTCGGGCTCCACCCGGTACGGATCGTGTACGGGCTCTTCGACGAGCCGCAGGACGCGCACATGACCTATCCGATCTCCTCGCACTGCATGACTTTCCAGCACGACGAGGACGGCGGCTTCGTGATCGAGGCAGCGACGATCCAGGACCCGATCTCGTTCGCGACCACGCTGCTCGACGAGGACGGACCGATGTGGGGGCCGCGGCTCGTCGAGGCGGTGCGCGGTTTCCGGCACTGGGTCGGCGTGCTCGCGCTGGTCAACGACGAGAACAACGGGACGGTGGTCGTGGACGAGAGCGGCGGCGAGCGCTTCGACGTCGACTTCCAGCCCAGCGAGCTGGAGCGGATCGACGCGTCGCTCGACTTCAGCCGCCGGGTCCTGGAGGCGGCCGGGGCGACGCAGATCTGCTGGACGGGGCTTGCCTCGACACACGTTCAGGGGAGCTGCCGCATGGGCGACGACCCCGAGCGCTCCGCCGTCGACCGGAACGGCCAGGTGCATGGTGTGCAGGGCCTCTATGTGGGTGACGGCTCGCTGATCCCGCGTACGCTGTCCGTGAATCCCTCGCTGACGATCATGGCGCTCGCCACGCGGCTCGCCGATCACCTGGCCGAATGAGGGCGGCGCTCCTCTCCGAGTATCACCGGCCGCTCGAGTTCGTCGACCGACCCGAGCCCGAGCCGGCGGGCGCGCGGGACGTCGTCGTGCGGATCGGCGGCGCCGGTGTGTGCGCGACCGACCTGCACGCGATCGACGGGCTGATGGAGCCTGCGGGCCTCCGGCCGCCCGTCGTCCTCGGCCATGAGAACGCCGGCTGGGTGCACGCGGTCGGCGACGGCGTCACGTCCGCGTCCGTCGGCGACGCCGTCCTCGTCTACCCGGCCTATAGCTGTGGCCTGTGCGTGCCGTGCCGGCGCGGTCTCGACATGCACTGCGAGCGCCACCAGTTCACCGGCCTGACCCGCGACGGCGGCTTCGCCGACTTCGTGCTCGTCGAGGAGCGCTCGCTCGTGCCGTTGCCGCCCGGCGTCGAGCCGGTCGCGGTCGCGCCCCACGCCGACGCCGGCATCACCGCGTACCACGCGGTCAAGAAGCTCCTCCCGCGCCTCGTGCCCGGCTCGACGTCGGCCGTGATCGGCGTCGGCGGTGTCGGTCACATCGCGCTGCAGCTCCTCCGCGTGCTCGGCGGCGGCTCGGTGATCGCGATCGACACGGACGAGCGGCGGCGTGCGCTTGCGAAGGAGCTCGGCGCCGACGAGGTGCTCGGCGGAGACGGCGACGTCGCCGGGGCGGTCCGCGAGGCGACGAACGGCGCGGGCGCCGATGTCGTCCTCGACTTCGTCGCCACCGACGCGACGCATGCCGCCGGCCTGGAGATGCTGGCGCGCCGCGGTCTCTACTCGACCGTCGGCTACGGCGGTCTGCTCACCGTCCCCTCGGTCGCGCTCGTCGTGGGCGAGACCGCGATCGCCGGGAACCTCGTCGGGAGCTGGATCGACCTGTGGGAGCTGCTGCAGCTCCACGGGCGCGGTGATGTCATGCTCCGCACCGAGACGCATCCGCTCGACGACGTGAACGCGGTCCTCGACAAGCTGCGCGAGGGCGAGGTCACGGGCCGGGCCGTGCTCGTGCCGTGAGCGGGCCGGTGATCGCCAGGCCGTTCACGGAAGGGCAGGTCGTGTGGGCGCCGCCCGAGGACGCGCGCGAGCGATTCGAGCTCGGCCGCTACCTCGACTGGCTCAGGGCCGAGCGTGGGCTCGACTTCCCCGGCTACGAGGAGCTCTGGCGCTGGTCGGTCACCGATCTCGACGGCTTCTGGTCGTCGATCTGGGAGTTCTTCGAGGTCCGCGCCCACGCACCGTACGAGTGCGTGCTTGGCTCGCGCGGGATGCCGGACGTGGAGTGGTTCCCGGGCGCGCGGCTGAACTTCGCCGAGCACATGGTCGGCCGGGACGAAGACGTGGACGCAGTCGCCGTCGTGGCGCGCTCGCAGTCACGCGAGCCGTTCGAGGTCACGTTCGGCGAGCTGCGCGAGCAGGTGGCCCGCGCGCGCGCCGGCCTGCAGCGGCTCGGGGTGGGGCCGGGCGACCGGGTCGTCGCCTACCTGCCCAACATCCCGGAGGCGCTCGTCGGCCTGCTCGCGAGCGCCAGTCTGGGCGCGATCTGGGCCACCTGCCCGCCCGAGTTCGGCCCGCGCAGCGTGCTCGACCGACTCGGCCAGCTCGAGCCGAAGGTGCTGCTGGCGGTCGCGGGCTACCGCTGGGGCGACAAGCTCCTCGACCGCCGGGAGCAGGTGAAGGCGGTCCGCGACGGCCTGCCGAGCCTGGCGTCGGTCGTCCACGTCCCCTTCATGGGCGGGGACGAGGACGCCTGGGTGGACGCGGTCGGCTGGGAGGAGCTCCTCGGCGAGCCCGGACCGCTCGAGTTCGACCCGCTGCCGTTCGCACACCCGCTCTACGTCCTCTTTTCGTCCGGAACGACGGGTCTCCCGAAGGCGATCGTCCACGGACACGGCGGGATCCTCGTCGAGGCGCTGAAGAACCACGGCCTGAGCTGGGACATGCAGCCCGGCGACCGCCTCCAGTGGTTCACGACGACCGCCTGGATGATGTGGAACGCGCTCGTCTCGACGCTCCTCCTGCGCGCGTCGATCGTGATGATCGACGGCAACCCGTCCTATCCGGATATCGCCTTCCAGTGGCGGCTCGCCGAGGAGACGCGCCCGACGATGCTCGGGCTCAGCCCGGCCTTCATCATGGCGTGCCGCAAGGAGGGAATCGAGCCGGGACGGAGCTTCGACCTCTCGTCGCTACGGTCGCTCGGCGTCGCCGGCTCGCCGCTCCCGCTCGAGGGGTTCGAGTGGCTCTACGATCAGCTCGGGCCGGAGATCTTCCTCAACAACGGCAGCGGCGGCACGGACGTCTGCACGGGCATCGTCCAGGGCAACCCTCTGATTCCGGTCTACGCCGGCGAGATCGCCGGGCGCTGCCTCGCCGTGGCCTCGGCCGCCTACTCACCGGCCGGGGAGCCGGTGGTGGGCGAGCTGGGCGAGCTCGTCATCACCCAGCCGATGCCGTCGATGCCGGTCGCCTTCTGGAACGACCCGGACCGCTCGCGCTACCGCGCCGCCTACTTCGAGCACTTCCCCGGCGTCTGGCGGCACGGCGACTGGATCATGTTCACGGAGCGTGGCAGCTCGGTGATCACCGGTCGCTCCGACGCGACGCTCAACCGCGGCGGCGTCCGGCTCGGGACGAGCGAGCTGTACTCGGTGGTCGAGGAGATCGAGGAGGTGCTGGACAGCCTCGTCGTCCACCTCGAGGACTCGGACGAGCTGCTGCTGTTCGTCGTGCTGCGGCCCGGCGTCGAGCTCGACGACGAGCTCCGCGTACGCATCGCCGGCCTGATCCGCGCGGCGCTCTCGCCACGGCACGCGCCGGACGCGATCGTCGCCGTGCCCGCGATCCCGCGCACGCTCACGGGCAAGAAGCTCGAGCTCCCCGTCAAGCGGATCCTCACCGGCACCGACGTCCGCGAGGTCGTCAGCCGCGACGCGCTCGTCGACCCCGACGCGATCGAGCCGTTTGCCGACTACGCGCGATCACGGCGCGGGCAATAACCCTCTAGTAGCCTCAGCTCAGCCAGACCTCGTCGGTCCACGAGCAAGGAGGAAGCCCCATGGCAGGTCTACGTCGTTTTCGGCCGTCGCCGGCGCTGGTGGTCGCCTCGGTCGCGCTGCTGGTCGCGCTGGGCGGGACCGGTTACGCCACCGTCTCTGCGAACGCGCCCGCCAACAGCGTCAACGCGGCCGCGCTCCAGAGCGGTGCCGTCACCACACCGAAGCTTCACAGCGGCGCTGTCACCACGCCCAAGATCGCGAACAACGCGGTCACCAGCGTCAAGGTGCAGAACGGCTCACTCCTGAAGGTCGACTTCGCCGCCAACCAGCTTCCGGCCGGCGCAAAGGGCGACAAGGGCGACAAGGGCGACAAGGGAGACAAGGGAGACCCAGGGAACAACAGCCTGGTCGCGTTCGCAAGCGTGAGCGGCGACGGTGCGACGCCGAGCATCCGCAGCTTCGGCGGCCAGGGCACGACCGGAGCCAGCGTGGTCTCGTGCGGGACGGGCTGCTTCGACGTCACGTTCGCAGGCTCGTATCCACACGCCACGAGCAAGGACGCCATCTCCAGCTTCGCCACCGTCGACACGGACACCTACGACTGGGCGTCGACGAGTCTCGACACCTCGACGGCACCCACGACGTCGTCGATCGGGATCCGCGTCTTCACGATCACCGGGTCCACGAACCCGGCCAGCGTCGTCAACCGGGACTTCTCGGTCGAGGTCCTCGTTCCGTAAGGCCTAGAGCGCTCTCGCGGGGTCGTCCGCCCGGGCGGCCCCTAGGGGCGCCTTCCCGCGGATCAGGTCGGACGCCTTCTCGGCGATCATCACCGTTGCCGCGTGCGTGTTGGCGCGGGTGATCCGCGGCATGACCGAGGCGTCGACGACGCGCAGACCCTCGGTCCCGAGGACGCGCAGCTCCGAGTCGACCACGGATCCAATCGCGCAGGTCGAGGTCGGGTGGTAGACCGGCTGCGCGTTGCGCTCGATCCAGGCGACAACGTCCTGCTCCGAGTCCGAGTCGGGGACGCTGTACGCCGAGGTCGTGACCGCCTTCAGCGCCGGTTGCGAGGCGATTTCGAGGGCGATTCGGACGCCCGCGACGAGCGTCCGCCGGTCGTCTTCGTCGGTCATGAAGTTGCAGAGCACGAGCGGCTTCGAGTCCGGCATCGGCGTGCGCAGCTTCACCCAGCCGCGGGCGTTCGGCTTGATCAGCACGGGCCCGAAGGCCATCCCGGGATCTGTCGGAGCGTTCAGGCCCTCGTCGTAGAAGATCGACGGTGCGAAGTGGAATTCGATGTCCGGCGCGGGTAGATCGTCGCGCGTGCGGACGAACCCGCCGGCCTCCGGGATGTTGGAGCTGAGCGGCCCGCGACCCTCCTTCTCGAGCAGCTCGAAGTTTTCCGGCGTGAGGATCCCGAACAGGGCGGGTCGGTCGGTCAAGAAGTTGACGTTGACCATGCAGTGGTCCTGGAGGTTCCGGCCGACTGGAAGGTTCTCGCGCACCGGCATGCCGAACAGCGCCAGGTCGTCCTCCGGGCCGATCCCCGACAGCATCAGCAGCACCGGCGACTGGTAGGCGCCGGCAGCCAGGATCACCTCGCGCTCGGCACGGATCGTCTCCGTCTTGCCGTCCTGGACGACGTCCACGCCGACGGCACGATCGCCGTCGAAGACGATCCGCTGCACGAGCACGCTCGTGCGCACCTCGAGGTTCGGCCGCCCGGCGGCCGGATGGAGAAACGCGTCTGCGGTCGAGCAGCGCTTGCCGTTCCGCTGCGTGAGCTGGAAGCGCGCGACGCCCTCCGGACGGTCGATATTCAAGTCCGGGATCCGCTCGTAGCCTGCTTCGACGGCCGCGTCGAGCATCGCGTCGACGAGCGGCTGCATGGAGCGGCTCTCGGAGACGGACAGCGGGCCGCCGACGCCGTGGAACTCGTCCTCGCCGCGCTCGTTGTCCTCGGAACGCTTGAAGTACGGGAGCACCTCGTCGTAGGACCACCCGTCGGCGCCGTCCGCGGCCCAGCCGTCGAAGTCGAGGCGATGGCCGCGGAGGTAGATCATCGCGTTGATCGACCCGCAGCCGCCGACCATCTTCCCGCGCGGCAGGTACAGGCGCCGGCCGCCGAGCCCGGGCTCCTTCTCGCCGAGGAGGTCCCAGTCGTGGCTCGACTTGAACAGGGCCGGGAACGCGAACGGAATGCGGATCTCGGGCGCGACGTCGGGCGGGCCTGCCTCGAGCACGAGCACGCTCACGTCCGGGTCCTCGCTCAGCCGCCCGGCGAGCACGCAGCCCGCCGAACCGGCTCCGACGATGACGTAGTCAGGCACGAGCCTGCAGCTTAAACTTGTTCGGTGTCGATGAACAGCGGCGACGACCTGCTGGCCCTCTACTGGACGGTCTCGGGCCCGGTCGAGGTGCACGGAGGCCGGGAGTGGAGCCTCTTCGACCTCGCCGACCGCTGCGAGCAGGCCGCACGGACCGGGTTCAAGGGCATCGGGATCTGGCACGCCGACCTCGAGCACGTGCTCGAGACGCGCTCGCTCGCGGACGTGAAGCGGCTGCTCGACGACAACGGCCTCGAGTACCTCGAGCTCGAGTGCCTGCTCGACTGGTTCCTCGACCCCGACGACGAGCGTCGGCAGGCCGCGGACGCGACCCGCGCGCTCCTGTTCGAGGCCGCCGCAGCCCTCGACGCCCATCACATCAAGGTCGCCAACATCTTCAGCCGGCCCTGCGAGCTGCCCGTGCTGACCGAGCGCTACGCCGAGCTCTGCGCCGAGGCGGCGGAGCGGCACGGCGCCCGGATGGTCTACGAGTTCATGCCGCCCGACGTGAACGTCCAGGATCTGGACACGGCTCTCTCGATCGTCGAGGGTGCCGGAGCTCCGAACGCTGCCGTCGCGATCGACACGTGGCACATGTCCAAGCTCGGGATCGAGCCGGGTGAGCTGCGACGGATTCCGTCGGGCGTCCTCGGCTGGTTCGAGCTCAGCGACGGCCACTACCGGAACCTCTCCGATCCGGTCGACGAGACGATCAACCACCGGGAGCTGCCGGGCGAAGGCGAGTTCCCGATCCGCGAGTACGTCGCGGCGGCGCGGGACGCCGGTTACGAGGGCCCCTGGGGCGTCGAGGTCCTGTCCGAGAAGCTGCGCGCGCTCCCGATCGACCAGATCTTCGACAGGGCCTACCAGACCGCCGCGGCCCAGCTCGACTGACTCAGCTCGACTGACTCAGCTCGACTGAGCTCAGGTGCGGGCGGCGCGCCAGCTGCCGGGCGCGTAGGACGTCCGCACGACCTCGACGTACGGGACCGGGCTGACGACCGCGCGGATCTCCGTCTGCACGTGCCGCTCGACGGTCGGCCTGGCGGAGCCACCGTCCTCCTCGCCCCAGACGAAGGTCACCTCGGTGCCCGGCTCTGCGTGGTCGGCGTCGACGACCGCCAGGGTCAGCATCTTGCCCTCGTTCGCGCTGTACCCGACCCAGGTGGACACGCCGACCGTCTCGCCGTCGACGGTGACCCTGTCGAACGGGTGCATCGAGTAGACGGCGGAGGGCCAGTCGATGAACTTCGCGCGCTCGGCCCTGCCGAACATCGTCCCGATCGTGCGGGCCACGTCCTCGTCGTCCAGCGCCAGCGTCACCTTCCGCCGGTGCTCGTTGCCGGCCATCTCCTCGAGTGCCTCGCGTCCGACGAAGTCGTGGTCGAACTTGACGTAGTTTCCGTAGCCGAGATCCCAGGGGGTGAAGTAGTAGTCCTCGATGCTGGCTGAGGAGAAGCTGCCACCGATCGACGCCGAGCCCTCGTACCCCTGCGCGGGCAGCCACTCGCGGTACGGCTTCAAGCCGGCACCCGAGTACACCGCCGGCAGTGGGGAGGGAATCCAGCCGGATTCGAGCGTGTTCGACGAATACGCCCTGCCGCCCACTCGCCTGAGCCCGAAATCCTCGCCGGCCTCGACCAGCGCCTCGCGCACCGCCTCGCAGTCGTCCCAGGGGCCGAACAGCTCCCACCCGGGCTGGCCGGCCATGCCGTGACGGAGGGCGCGGACGGTCCTGCCCGCGATCGTCACCGTGGTCATGTTGAAGAACTTCAGCTCCGGCGGACGCCCGCCGAGCACCCGCTCGATCACGTCCATCGCGTTCGGGCCCTGCACCTGGAAGCGGTAGGACTTTCGCCGGCCGTCCGTGCGAAGTGCGCTCCGCCGGTCGAGCTCGACCTCGACGTCGTAGCCGCCCGTCTCCGCGTGGTACGTGATCCAGTTGAGCGCCGGCGCCCGTCCGACGAGGTTGAACCGGTTTGCCGCGAGCGCGAACAGGATCACGTCGCCGATCACGTAGCCGTCGGGGGTGCACGGCACGAAATGCTTGGCCTTGTCGACCGCGAAGCCGTCGAAGCTGTTGACAGCGAGTCGGGCGAGGAGCTTCAGCGCGTCGGGGCCTTCGACCGCGAGATCGGCCATGTGGTACGACTGGTCGAAGAGCACACAGGTCTGCTGCCAGGCCAGCTGCTCGTCGCGCCAGTTCGTGAACTCCGCCGGCACGCCGGGATACACGTTCGGCCCGGCCTGCGAGTTGCGCAGCAGCTCGACCGGGCTCTCGGCGGCGGCGAGCAGATCCTCCAGACTCCGATGGCTCATGGGTTCCTCCTCTTTCAGCTCGCCTGGCCGACCACGTCGGTCGTCTGCAGTTGCTCGCCGAGGTAGCTCGCGATCAGCAGCTTCCGGTTCGCGCGCAGGTGCTCGGCGTCGTTGGAGAGCACGATCTGCCCGTGCGACAGGACGTAGCCGCGGTCGGCGACCTCGAGCGCCAGGTGAACGTGCTGCTCGACGAGGAGCACCCCGCAGCTGCGCTCCTGCGCGAACTGGCGTACCACGGGCAGAAGCTGCTCGACGATCAGGGGCGCGAGCCCGAGACTGAGCTCGTCGAGGAGCAGCAGCTTCGGCGTCCGCGCGAGCGCCCGGGCGACCGCGAGCATCTGTTGCTCTCCACCCGACAGCAGGCCGACGCGCCTTCCCTGGAGCTCTTGCAGCTTGGGGAAGTAGTCGTACGCGAGGGCGACGTCGAGTTGCTCGCCGCGGTGGGCGATGCGGAAATGCTCGGCGACGGTCATCTGGAAGAAGAGGCCGCGGCCCTCGGGGACGTGCGCGATGCCGAGTCGCGCCCTGGCGCTCGGCGAGACGCGGGCGAGGTCGGCGCCGTCGAACCGCACCCGGCCCGCCATCGGTTTCACGAGCCCCGAGACGGCCCGGAGCGTCGTCGTCTTCCCGGCGCCGTTCGCCCCGAGCAGGGCGACGACCTCGCCGTGGCCGACCGTCAGGTCGATCTCGCGGATCGCCGCAGCCTGGTCGTAGCCCGCGGTCAGGTTCTCGAGCGAGAGGGCGGCGTCAGGCACGGTCGCCCTCGGCGAGGCCCGCAGGATCCAGCTCGGAGGCCGCGCTGCCCAGGTAGGCGGCGATCACCTTCTGGTCGCGCCGGACCACGTCCGGGGTTCCCCGCGCGATGACCTTGCCGAACTCGAGCACGACGACCTCGTCGCAGATCCCGAGCACGAGGCCCATGTCGTGATCGACGAGCAGCATCGCCTGGCCGTCGTCCGCGAGCCGGCGCAGGCGCCGCCCGAGCTCCTGGCTCTCGTGCGTGTCCAGCCCGGCCGCCGGCTCGTCGAGGCACACGAGCCTCGGCTTCGCGACGAGCGCGCGGGCGATCCCGACGAGCTTGCGCTCGCCTTGCGACAGCGCGCCCGGCTCCTCGTCGGCGATTTCCTCGAGGCCGAGCAGTTCGAGCACGGAGCCGATCTCCTCGGGATGGGGGTCCGGCGTCGAGACCGTCTCCAACAGGGTGCGCCAGGTGGACGGGCGGTGCGAGGCGACGAGGAGGTTCTCACGGACGGAGAGGTCGTCGAACAGCTCGATCGACTGCCACGTCCGGGCGAGCCCGCGGCGCGCGCGCGTGTGCGGCGGCAGGCGGGTCAGGTCGCCGCCATCGAGCTCGACCCGGCCGCGGGAGGGGACGAACCCGCTGATCGCGTCGATGAAGGTCGTCTTCCCGGCGCCGTTCGGGCCGATCAACCCGACGAGCTGCCCTTCGCCCACCTCGAGATCGACGCCGGCGACCGCGTGCACGCCGCCGAAGCTGACCGAGATGCCCGTCGCCTGCAGGACGGGCGCCGGGCTCGTCGTCACGCCGAGGACGCCGTGAAGGCCGAGACCCCCACGAGCCCCAGGCCGTCGACTCCCGGAAGCGCCGAGCCCTCGCCGGCGCCACGCCGGTAGTCGCTGGGCGAGCACCCGTACGTCGCCCGGAAGAGGCGGCTGAAGTGCTGCGGGCCCGTGAGCCCCCAGCGGCTCGCGATCTCCAGGATCGTCTGACTCTCGAGCGACGGATCCACGAGGTCGCGGCGGCAGCGGTCGAGCCGCGCGGCCCGGATCCACTGGCACACGCTCACGCCCTCGGACTCGAACAGCTTGTGCAGGTATCTCGTCGAGATGAAGCTTCCCCGCGCGATCTCCTCCGGAGCCAGGTCCGGCTTGCCGAGATTCGCCTCGATGTAGGACTTGATGTTGAGCAGGATCTCGGCCCGCGAACGCATCGTCGTCGGCTCGCGTGCGTAGCTCGGTGGTGCGTGCAGCCCGCGGACGAGGTCGAGGACGCAGTCCACGGCCGCCGGTGCGTCCTCGGACGTGATCGTCCCATCCTCGAGACCGCTGAAAAGACCGCGTAGGAACCCCACCGCCGCTCTCGTGATGCCCTCGCTGCCCGGGATCCTGACCGCCGTGAGCCTGCAGATCTGCTCTGCCTCCCGGCCGAGCATGTGACGAGGCACTCTCGCAACGAGCACCTCGAAGGGCCGCTCCGCGCGGAAGATCACCGGGTGCGACGTCTCGTAGCTGATCACGTCGCCGGCACGAGCAACGGCGGAGCGACCCTCCTGGGAGGCGTCGAGCTGTCCACGCTCGATCACCGAGACGTGCAGGCACTCGGGGTCCCAGGCCGCGATCGCCCGGGACGTGCGCAGCATCGTGTTCGGCGCTGCGGCGATCCGGAAGAACCCGAGCGGTCCGAGCTCGTAGGCCCACATCTGCGCGAAGAACCGCTCCTTCGACGCGCTCTGGATCTGGAGCGGGTGATACGCCTCGCAGGACGACTCCCACCAGAAATCCAGCCGCTCCCGGGCCGGAACCATCGCCGTGTCGATGAGCAGCCCCATACCAGGCGCCGCAATCTTCGCGCCTGCACTCCCGAACGGCAAGGGACATCGACCTCACGGCCGAACGCCGCGACTCGCGCTCGCCCCGTCGCATCGCCGGCTAGACCGCCGCTTCGACGCCGTAGAGCTGCTTTGTCGCGATTCGTGCGCCCTCGGCGAGGGCCGCGAGCTTCGCCCACTGGATCGTCGGGTGCACGCGTTGGAGGAACGCCCCCTGGGCGAACCCGCAGTCGGTGCCGCCCATGACGCTGTCGCGGCCGACGACGTTCGCGAGGCGCACGATCCGGTCGGCGACGAGCTCGGGATGCTCGACGACGTTCGTGTGGTGGGTGACGACGCCCGGTACGAGCACCTTCCCCTCCGGCAGCTTGACGTCCTCCCACAGCCGCCACTCGTGCTCGTGGCGGGGATTCGCCATCTCGATCAGGTAGTAGCCGGCGTTCACCTTGAGGACGAGGTCGATCACCTCCGCCAGCGGCGGGTCGTACACGTGCGGGCCGTGCCAGCTCCCGAAGCACACGTGGTAGCGAACTCGGTCTTCGGGCAGGCCGGTAAGGGCGTGGTTGAGCGCCTCGACGCGCAGTTCGGCCCAGCGGCGGTAGTCCTCGACCGAGCCGCCGAGGGAGAGGATCGAGTCGTACTCGTGGAGCAGCACGGCGTCGTCGACCTGCAGCATGAGCCCGGCGTCGACGATCCCCTTGTACTCCTCGTGCAAGACGTCCGCGAGCGCGAAGACGAACTCCTCCTCGCTCGCGTAGTGCTCGTTCTCGAGCCAGTACGCGCTCGCCGGCGCGACGACGGGCAGGAACGAGTCGACGACGTCGACGCCGTCGAGCGCCTGCTTGAAGTTCGCGATATCCCGCTGCAGCGCCGAGCCGTCGTAGGCGAGCGGCGCCGTGATGAAGTACTTCTTGGTCAGCTGCGGCCCGTCCCCGGCTTCGGCTTCGGGCATGACCATTCCCATCGCCTCGAAGATCTCCCCCGCCTGCTGCCGGTCGTGCTCGACGTAGAAGTCCGGGAACGCGATCCGGTCACGGCTCGGCGGATAGACACGGCCGCCCTCGGTGTCCACCATGCGCGGCTCGATCCCACTCGTGCGCTCGTAGAGGTACGTGATCCACGACGGCTTCCCCATTTCGCCGTCGTCGACCACGTCGATTCCCGCCTCGGCCTGGCGCCGGACGACGTCCTTGACCGCGTCTGTCAGCGAGCGCTCGTAGGTCGCTTCGTCGTAGTCGTCCCCGCGCTCCATCGCAACGAGGACGTCGAGGATCGCCTGCGGCCGGGCGAGGCTCCCGGTATGCGTGGTGAGGATCCTGTCCATCAGAGCTCCTTTCCGGTAACTGCGAGGACCCTGCGGCGAGGAGCCGCGGCACCTCGCTGCTTGTGCCGATGTCGTGCGCGGTACAGGGCGCCGGCGACGCCGTCCGGGTTCTGGACGAGTGTCAGGATCAGCGTCACGCCCGCGAACAGGAGCGCCCAGTTGCCGGAGATGCCGAACCACTTCTCGAAGGCGTAGGGAAAGAGCGCCTCGACCGAGATCAGGCCCGCGAAGATCGCTCCCGACACCATCGTGATCCCGCCGACGTAGGCGATGGCGATCAGGCTCAGGGCGGTCAGGGCGGAGAAGCGCGTGACCGTGACCGAGCTGAAGTTGTAGCCGTAGAGCGCGCCCGCGATCCCGGCGATGAACGAGCTGATCCCGAACGCGACCAGCTTGACGTTCCGGACGTTGATGCCGGCCGCCGCCGCCGCGCGCTCGTTGGACCGGATCGCCAGCATCCGCTGTCCGAGGATGGAGCGGCGTAGGTTCGCCACGAGCAGCCCGAGCGTGAGTGCCACCCCGACGACGAAGAACCCGAACACGGGGCTCGGGATCTTCCCGTCCAGTCCGCGGAAGGACCCGTAGGGGCCGAGGTCGATGCCCAGCTTCGGCTCGGGAACGGGTGAGCTGGAGCTTCCGCCGCCCCACGTCGAGTTCAGGAAGACGAACTGCTCGATCGCGACGGCGGCCGCCAGCGTGACGACGGCGAGGCTGACCCCGCGGACGCGCAGGGCCGACACGGCGATCACGAGGCCGAGCACCGTCGCCCCGCAGGCTCCGATCAGCATCCCCGCAGGGAAGCCGACTCCGTGATCCTGGGCCAGGTGGGAGAGGATGAAGCCGGAGATGCCGGCGAGGGCGAGCTGGACGATGGAGATCTGGCCCACGAAGCCGGTGATCACCACGACCGACAGGCACATGATCGTGGCCAGGAGCGACGTGATCAGCGCCTGCCGGAAGTCGTAGGGCAGGACGATGAGAGCGACCACGGCCACGGCCGTCCCCACGAGTGCCGACTGCCACAACCGCTGAACGCGGGGCGCGAGCGGCAGGCGCCGATCCACGAGCTCACCGCGGCTCGGCAGGCTCGTGCCGCGCACGAACATCGCGACGACCATCAGCCCGAACACGAGCAGCGGGTAGACGCCCGGCATGGCGACGCCGTTGTCGGTCGGGAACCAGCTCTTCGTCTGGAGGTAGTAGAGGATCTGCTCGATCATCCCGATCGAGAGGCCGACCAGGCAGGCGATCCAGAACGACGTGAACCGGGCGAACAGCGCAGCGGTCAGCGCCGGGACGACCACCAACGGGAGCGCTTGGGGGTCGAGCTGCGTGATCGAAGCTGCGAGGACGCCGAGCGCGCCGGCGACAAAGGTCGCGAGCAGCGTGCTCGTGAGCGCGAGCCGGTTGGGAGAGAGCCCCATCAGCATCGCCGCGACTTCGTTCTCGGAGGCCGCGCGGGTCGAGACGCCGAACCGGCTGAGCCGGTAGACGAGCGAGAGCACGAGCGTCGCGGCGAGAACGATGCCGGGGAGGATGAAGCGGTCGATCGGCACGTTCGAGCCGAAGACGGTCACGGTCCCTCCCGGCAGGACCGGCGGCTGCGGCTTTGTCCCGATCCCGAACGCGAGCGAGACGGCCGCCTGGGCGACCAGCAGCACCCCGAGCGAGGCCGCGAGCTTCGCGAGCGGCGCCGCGGTCCGTAGGGGTCGGTAGACGGCGAACTCGATCAGAAGGCCCACCCCGAGCAAGAACAGGGCCGTGATCACGAGCGCCGGCGCGGTCGGCACGTCCACGCCGTAGCTCCCTGTCCTCAGCGACCAGTACGAGTAGCCCGCGAGCATCGCGATCGCACCGGTCGCGAGGTTGATGATCCCCGAGCCGCGATAGCTGACCACGATGCCGAGCGCCACGCCCGCGATCAGCGACCCCGCCCCGAGGCCGAGAATCGCGAAGAGGATGAGCTGTTGCCAGTCCATGCTCTGAGGGTGACCTCGGCGGAGGCGGGACCCTGGTGGCGGCCCCGCCTCCTGAGGAGGGCGAGCTTGCTAGCCCCCGAGCTTGAACGTGCTCGGCGGCCTGAGGAAGCCGGTGATGCGCTTGAAGACACCGGCTCCGTGGTACTGGAAGAACTGGGCCTGGTCGTTGCATGCGGCAGGCTCGGCGGGATACTTCCCGCACTGGAGGCTCGGGGCGCCCAGGGCCTGCGGGCCTCGGAACGCCCGGATGGTGGTAGTGAACTTCGCGGCGGTGAGGTTCTTCACGCCGATCTTGTTCATCATCTTCACCGTCGTCAGGATCTGGCCCCAGGCCACGATCACCCACGCGTCGGCTGCGAGCTTCGGCTGTCCGACCAGGGTCAGGCCCCTGACGAAGGGCTTCACTGCCGGGTCGGTCGTGTCGAAGCCGAGTGACGAGGCGATGCCGTAGATCCACTTCGGAAGGTCACCGCCGAGACCCGCCGGCACGGCCGGGTCGAGGCAGAGCGGGTTCGAGACCACGGGCGTCGAGCTCTTCCCGAGTGCCTGGAGCGCCTTCGCGATGTTGACGCAGCCGGCTGCATTCGACTGCGGCACGATCATGTCGGCGTTCTGCGCGCCTGCCGCCGTGAGCGGGCCGGTGAGGTCGGTCGCGGTCGGAGCGAAGCCGACGAGCGTGGTCTTGATCCCGGCGGACTCGAGGCTCGCCTTCTCGACCTTGGCACCGTAGTCGATCCCGGGGATCTGCGGGTAGACGACCGCGGCCGTCTTGGCGTGGAGGACGTCCTTCCCGAGCGTGCCCCACGGGCCGAGGACGGAGTCGTTCGTCCCGAAGAGCGCGAAGCCGTTCTTCCGCTGTGCGTCGACCGGGAACAGCTCGACGCCGCCGACGGTCGGCTTCTTGTTGCCGAGCGCTGCGTAGAACGACTGGTTGCCGACGGCGACCGCGCCGAACTCGACCACCTGGATCTTCTTGTTGTTGGCGAACTGCTGGCCGCACTTCGTGCCTTCCTCCTCCGCGGAGGTCGTGAAGCAGTAGCTGGCGACGAGCGGGTGCCCCTGGACACCGCCCAGGTACTTGTTCACGTACTGGATCGCGGTCTTGACGCCGTTCGTCCAGCCGGGCCCGACGAGGACCTGTCCGCCCTGGGTGTTGATCGCACCGACGACGATGGGCGACAACTTCGGGTTCGCCTTGCCGGCCTTGCCGCCGACATATGTGACGTAGTTGGTGACCGGGCCGGCTTTCGCCTCCTGACCCAGGGCGATGGGGACGGTCACGGCCAGTGCGAGTGCGAGTGCTCCGAGGATGATCGCGAGATGTCCGAACGGTGAACGGGCTGTAGACCTCATGGGCGTTCCCGGCCTCCTTCGTTGTTGTGCTCTTGCTTGCCCGAGCACGAATTCCGTGACCGCCCACAGCTCTCCGGTCCGCGAACGGCCCCTGAACGGGCGATCTTGACGCGCGCCGCCACGCGACATCTTCGCAACCGGCGCACAGTCGTCGCGAAGGTGTTAACCGTGAGCGCACACTTTGGGCGGGTGATCGGGCAAAAACGTGCTGGCAAGCGACCGTCATGTGTTGTCGGAATGCACGCGGGCGCGTTAGATTGCGGCATGGTTGCGAGTCGCCTTCGAGCACGTGCGGCGCGGAACCGCCCCGACGCAGGAAAGGAGCCCGGGTGTCCGAGAACGGCCTGAGCAGCGAGCGGCTGACGTGGATGTTGACCCAGATGGTGCGGATCCGCGAGTTCGAGGAGCGGGTCAAGCGGACGTTCGAGGAGCATCCCGGCGTGATCCGCGGGCACACGCACCTCGCGGACGGGGCCGAGGCCTCGATCGTCGGTTCCCTCGCCGCGCTGCGCCCCGACGACCAGCTGCTCACGACCTACCGCTGCCACGGCTACCCGCTCGTCCTTGGCACCGACCCGAAGGCGATGATGGCCGAGATCTACGGCCGCACGACCGGGCTCTGCAAGGGCTACGGCGGATCGATGCACCTGACCGACGTCGAGCGCGGCTTCCTCGGCACGTCGGGCATCGTCGGCCAGGGCATCCCGCACGCGACCGGCGCTGCCTACGCGGCCCAGATCCGCGGGAAGGGCCAGGTCGTCCTCTGCTTCTTCGGCGACGGCGCCTCCAAGCAGGGCGCCTTCCACGAGTCGCTCAACATCGCCTCGCTGTGGAAGCTGCCGATGGTGTTTGTGATGGAGAACAACTCCTACAACGTGCACACGCGCGTCGAGCAGGAGGACGCGAACGCCGCCGCCGGCGAGCCGCTCGCGGTCAAGGCGCAGGCGTACTCGATGCCCGGCGTGACCGTCGACGGCGGCGACCCCGTCGCGGTCTACGACGAGATGTCGGCGGCGGTCGGGCGCGCGCGCTCGGGCGACGGGCCGACCCTCGTGGAGTCGCTGGTCTACCGACTGAGCGCCCACGGGAACATCATCGCGCCGCCCGGCGTGCCGCTCCACTTCCCCGAGCACGAGGCGATCACCACGTTCGGCGCGCCGGAGGAGTACGAGGCGGCGCTGCGCGGCGACCCGGTTCCGCGCTTCCGCGCGCGGCTCGTGACCGACGGCACGCTGAGCGCCGAGGAGGCGGACGCGATCGCCGAGTCCGTGCGGAACGAGATGCAGGAGGCGGTCACGTTCGGGCTCGAGAGCCCGCTCCCGGCTCCGGAACTGGCCGTCAACTACGTCTACGCCTAGGAGGACCGAGCCATGGCACGAGAGCTTCCCTACATCGCCGCCATCGCCGAGGCGATTCGCGAGGAGATGGAGCGCGACGAGACGGTCCTCTACTTCGGCCAGAACATCGCCAACACCGAGGACGACCCGTTCGTGCAGGCGTTCGGCTCGGACCGCGTCCGCGTGACGCCGATCTCCGAGACGGCCGAGATCGGGATGGCGGTCGGCGCAGCGATGGCCGGCTACCGGCCCGTGGTCGAGCTGTACATGGCCGAGTTCATGCTCGTCGCGATGGACCAGGTCGTCAACGAGGCGAACCGGTTCCACTACATGACCGGCGGCCAGGTGAAGGTGCCGGTCGTGCTCAAGGCGGGCTACGGCTTCACGGCCGGCTGGGCCGGGCAGCACACGGGCTCGATCTACGGGATGTTCATGGGCGTGCCGGGCCTCAGGGTCGCGATTCCGGCGACGGCGGCCGACGCCAAGGGGCTGATGACGGCCTCGATCCGGGACGACAACCCGGTCGTCTTCTTCCACCACTACCTGCTGACGCTCGAGCACGGCGAGGTGCCCGAGGGCGAGCACGTCGTCCCGCTCGGCGAGGCGGTCGTGCGGCGCGAGGGGAGCGACGTCACGATCGTGGCGCTCGGCTGGCTGGTCGGCAAGGCGCTCGCCGCGGCCGAGCAGCTCGCGGCGGAGGGCGTCAGCGCCGAGGTAATCGACCCGCGGACGCTGGCACCGCTCGACATGGACACGATCCTCGCGTCCGTGGCGAAGACGGGCCGGCTCGTCGTCGTCGACCAGTCGACGCGGCACGGCTCGGCGGCGGCGGTGATCGCGGCCGAGGTCGCGTCCGAGGGCTTCGGGTCGCTGAAGGCGCCGATCAAGCTCGTGACCGCGCTCGACGCGACGATCCCGTACAGCGCGCCGATGGAGGAGTTCCTCCTGCCGAACGAGGCGCGGATCGTCGAGGCTGTGCAGCAGGTGCTCGGCTCGGCGCCGGTGCCCGCGTAGCGGCCCCGTGGAGCCGGCGCACGATACCGCGACGCCGTTCCGGTTCTACGACAACCGGCAGAAGTACCTCGCCTTCATCAACACCTGCAACGAGAAGCAGGTGATCGCCGCCAAGGCGGCGGCGGAGATCGTCAAGGTGCGGCCGCGCCCGCCGGCACTCAGGATCTTCGACGCCGGCGTCGGCGACGCCACCGTTCTGGCGCGACTGCTCCGCACCGTCCACCGGGAGTTCCCGACCGTGCCCCTCCTGGTCGTCGGCAAGGAGATCAGCCTCGAGGACGTGCGCCTCGCGCTCGACAAGCTGCCCGACCGCTTCCACGAGCACCCGCACACGGTGATCGCGATCACGAACCTCAAGTACGCGGACGCGCCGATGCTGCAGCCGAGCAATCCCGACGAGGCGGCGCGCCTCGGCTGGCACGTCGCGGCGCTCGAAGGCACCTCTGCCTCCGAGTACTACGAGCAGATCGAGGGGCTCGCCCCGATCCTCGCCGAGGGCTGGCGGACGCGGCCGAGCCCCGGGACCGGCAATCCAGTCGTCGTGCAGCCCTCGGTCCTCGTCCTCTACCGCAAGGACCACGAGTTCCTGCTCGACTCGGTGATCCCCCGTCCCGGCGCGAGCCGGCGCGAGTACGACTTCATCCTCGCCTCGCAACCCTGGCGGGCGAGCATGCCCGCGACGTTCAAGGCGGAGAAGATCCTCGCCCCGCTCGCGAGGAGCCTCGCGCCCCACGGGCGGCTCCTCACGATCCAGTCCTGGGGGCGGGACCCGGGCCTCGAGGTCGTGCAGCGGCTCTGGCCGGACGAGAACCCGTTCCAGATCGACCGCCACGCGCTTCTGGACGCGCTGCGCGTCGAGCTCGGCGACGAGGCGAGCGGCTTCGACCTGACGGCGCCCGGCGACCACGAAGCGGTCTTCCGCTACCGAATGCACACGCTCCCGTCCGAGATCGGCGACCGGATCGGCACCTCGACCCTGCTCGCGGCGTGGAACGCCGTGATCTACGTGAACCAGGTCGAGGACGAGAAGCTCGAACAGGTGATGCGCGACGGCTCGTATCTCGAGGCGATGCAGGAGGTCCTGAACGAGCACGGCGGCCTCTGGTTCAACGACGAGGCCTTCGTCGTCACGCGGAACGGTGCCTGAAGCTAGCCGACCGCGTCCGCGAGCGCGGCGAGCACGGGCTCGTACTCGGGCTCGTGCGTGATCTCGGGGACGACCTGCGCGTAGGTGACGGTGCCGGCGGCATCGAGCACGAAGATCGCGCGGCAGAGGAGCTGGCTCTCCTCGACCAGCACGCCCCAGCTCGTGCCGAACGACCGTGTTTTCCAGTCCGAGAGCGTCTGCATCGTCGCGACGCCCTCGGCCCCGCACCAGCGCGCCTGCGCGAAGGGCAGGTCGAGGCTCATCGTGTACGCGGCAACCGCATCGCCGAAGTCGGCGAGCCGGTGGTTCAGCGTCACCGTCTCCTTCGAGCAGACGGGGGTGTCGAGCGAGGGGACGGAGCTGATCAGGCGCGGCTTCGCGGGAAGGTCGGCGAGCGTGACCGGGACGATGCCGGTCTCGGGCGAGAAGCTGTGGACCGTGAAGTCGCGCGCGGGCTCGCCGGCCTGCGGCGGCTCGCCCACGAGGTGCACGGGCTTGCCGAAACGGAGGACCTCGGTCATCGCAGGAGTGTAGAAGGTGGGCGCACGATTGTTTTCTCTTACTGAACACCTGTTGTAGGCTCGCGGTCATGAGCATCCTTGGAAACCGTGTCCTCCGGAAAGAGGACAGCCGCTTCCTCCTCGGTCGAGGCGACTACATCGAGAACAAGCAGCTGGACACCGCGGTGAGCGTCACGTTCGTGCGCTCGCTGCTCGCGCACGCGCGCATCGAGGCCATCGACGCGTCGGCGGCCGAGGCACTGCCGGGCGTGCAGGTGCTGATCGGCGCGGATGTCGACGTAGGCCCGTGGGGGCCGCCGCCGCTCCCCGGCCTGGAGAAGCGGATGGGCCGTCCGCTCGTCGCGAAGGACGTCGTCCGCTTCGTCGGCGACATCGTCGCGATCGTCGTCGCCGAGGACGCGGCGGCGGGCGCCGACGCGGCCGAGCTCGTGGCCCTCGACTACGACCCGCTCCCGGTGGTGGTGTCACCCGAGGAGGCCGCGAAGGACGAGACGCTGCTCTTCCCGGACGTCGGCTCGAACGTCGCCGCCCGCGCCGGCTCGCCCGAGTTCGACGAGAGCCTCTTCGACGGCTGCGACGCGGTCGTCACGGGCACGCTCGTGTCCCAGCGCATGGCGCCGTGCCCGCTCGAGCCCAGGTCGGCGGCAGCGGAGGTGGGCGAGGACGGTCGCGTCACGGCTTGGCTCTCGACGCAGACGCCGCACCAGGATCGCTTCGGCCTCGCCGGGACGCTCGGCGTCGACCCGGGGCAGATCCGGGTCGTCGCACCCGACGTCGGAGGCGGGTTCGGCGCCAAGATGCTGAGCGTCGAGGAGATCCTCGTCGTCTGGCTCGCGCGCCGGCTCGGCCGGCCGGTCCGTTGGACGGAGTCACGCAGCGAGAGCATGGTCGCCCTCGGCCAGGGCCGCGCCCAGCAGGTGCGCTACACGCTCGGAGGCACGCGCGACGGCAAGGTGCTCGCCTACCGTCTCGAGGCACTCCAGGACGCCGGCGCGTACCCGGTTCTCGGCGCTTTCCTGCCGCACCTGACGCACCTGATGGCGAGCGGGGTGTACGCGATCCCGCGCATCGAGTTCTCCAGCGTCTCCGTGGTCACGAACACGACGCCGACGACGGCCTTCCGCGGCGCCGGGCGGCCGGAGGCGACGCAGGCCGTCGAACGGGCCTTCGACGCCTTTGCGGCCGAGGTCGGCCTCGATCCCGCCGACGTCAGGCGCTTGAACCTCATCGGGGAGGACGGGTTCCCGCACCAGACCGCCTCGGGAGCGACATACGACTCGGGCGACTACTCGGGCGCTCTCGATCTGGCGCTCCGGGCGGCCGGCTACGAGGAGCTCCGTGCGGAACAGCGCCGGCGGCGGGACGACGGCGGCGCGAAGCAGCTCGGGATCGGCGTCAGCACCTACGTCGAGATCACGAACGGGGTCAACGAGACCGAGTTCGGCGACGTCGAGATCACGCCCGACGGCAGTGCGATCGTCCGCACCGGGTCGTTCTCGCACGGCCAGGGCCACGAGACGACGTTCGCGATGATCGCCGCCGAGCGGCTCGGGCTCCCGATCGAGAAGGTGACGGTCGTCAAGGGCGACACCGACGACATCCCCAAGGGCACCGGCACCTACGGGTCGAAATCGACGCAGATCGGCGGCATGGCCGCGGCCCTCGCGGCCGAGACGGTCGTGGAGCAGGCGAAGGCGCTCGCGGGCGACTACCTCGAGGCGAGCGTCACCGACATCGTGCTCGACGACGTCCACGGCCGGTTCCACGTCGTCGGCGCGCCGCAGCCGGCGCTCTCCTGGGCCGAGCTCGCCTCGAGGGCGGCGGGCGACGGCAGGCTCGCCGAGCTGAAGGCCGATCACGAGTTCTCAGCCGTCCCGACCTTCCCGTTCGGCTCGCACGTCGCCGTCGTCGAGGTCGACGTCGAGACGGGCGCAGTCGAGCTGCTCCGGCTCGTCGCCGTGGACGACGCCGGGACCCTGATCAACCCGCTCCTCGCCGAGGGCCAGGTGCACGGCGGCGTCGCGACCGGCGTCGGGCAGGCGCTCTTCGAGGAGGTCCGCTACGACGGCGAAGGCAACCCGCTCACGGACACGTTCGCGGGCTACCAGTTCGCCTCGGCCGCCGAGCTCCCCTCCTTCGAGGTGATCGAGATGGAGACGCCGACGCCGGTGAACGCACTCGGCGCGAAGGGCATCGGCGAGTCGGGGACGATCGGCTCGACGCCCGCCGTCCACGGCGCGGTGCTCGATGCCCTCGCGCCCTACGGTGTGACGCACATCGACATGCCCGCGAACGGCGAGAACGTGTGGCGAGCGCTTCGCGAGGCGAGTGGATGAGTCCGGTCGTCGCGTTGCTCGGCCTCGGCGAGGCCGGAAGCCGCCTCGCCGCCGACCTCGCGGCCGCCGGTGTCGACGTTCGTGGCTACGACCCCGACGAGACGGCCGGTGCCGAGCTTCCGGGCCGTGCGCTGGACCCGGATGCGGCCGTCGCCGGCGCGGACGTGGTGCTCAGCGTCAACTCGGGCCGGACCGCACGGGCCGCGGCGGCGTCGGTGCTCACTGCTTCCCGGCCGGGCGCGCTCTTCGCGGACCTCAACACGGCTCCGCCGGAGCTGAAGCGGGAGCTGGCGGCGCTCGTCGAGGGCGCCGGCCTGCGGTTCGCGGACGTCGCGCTGCTCGGCCCCGTGCCGGCCCGCGGGCTCGGGACTCCGGCCCTGGCGTCCGGAGAGGGAGCGCAGGCGTTCGCCGACGCGCTCGGGCCGCTCGGGATGCCGGTCGAGGTCGTGTCGGAGACGGCAGGCGACGCGGCCACGCTCAAGTTGCTGCGCTCGGTGTTCATGAAGGGTCTCGCCGCCTCCGCAATCGAGAGCCTCGACGCGGCCGAGGCCGCCGGTCAGGCCGAGTGGCTGCGGAGCGAGATCGCCGAGGTGATCGGCGAGCCTTTCCTCGACCGCCTCCTCGACGGCAGCCGCAGGCACGCGGCGCGGCGTGTCGACGAGATGGAGGCGGCGCAGGCGCTGCTCGTCGAGCTCGGAGTCGAGCCACGTATTGCCGCCGCGACCGCGTCACTCCTCGCCGACCTGGCAAGGGCTCCGGCCCGATGACGGACGCACAGCCCAGCGAGCGAGCCCGCGGGCTCGTCCGGGGTGCCTACGACCTGCACGTCCACGTCGCCCCCGACGTCCCTGCGCGGCGCATCGACGACGTCGCCCTTGCGCACCGCTGCGCGGAGGTCGGCCTCGCCGGTTTCGGCCTGAAGTCGCACTACACGTCGACGGCAGAGCGCGCGCAGATCGTCTCCGCGGCCGTCCCGGGCGTGCGCGCCGTCGGGACGATCACGCTGAACTGGGCGGTCGGCGGGATGAATCCGCTCGCGGTCGAGATCGCCGCCCGAGAGGGCGCGAGGATCGTCTGGATGCCGACGGTCGACTCGCCCGCCGAGACCGCCGGCCGCACCGAGCCGAAGCCGGGTGACAAGGTGCCGGTCTGGGCGAAGCTCCAGCACGAGCTGCGCGGGCTCGGTTTCAGCATCGAGGCGGTCGAGGTCACCGACGACGACGGGCAGCTCCTGCCCGAGACGTGGCTCGTGTTGCAGACGATCGCGCGCCACGACCTGATCCTCGCCACCGCGCACCTCGGCCTCGACGACACCTTCGCGGTCGTCGACGGAGCGTTCGAGGCCGGCGTGAGGACCGTCGTCGTCACGCACCCGGAGTTCACCTGCCAGAACTTCTCGATCGAGGACCAGGTGGCGCTCGCCGGGAAGGGCTGCCTGATCGAGCGCTGCCTGACCACACCCCACAGCGGCAAGACGACCTTCGAGCACGTCTTCGACGGCGTCCGTGCGGTCGGGGTCGAGCACAACTTCTTCTCCAGCGACTGCGGCAACCCGGACTACCCGCCCGTCGAGGACGGCCTCGCGATCTGGGCGGACAAGCTGCTCGAGGCCGGGTTCGGGGACGACGAGATCCACGAGATGATCGTCGGGCAGTCGAGGCGGCTGGCTGGATGAGCCGCAGGCTGGTTGTCGTCGGAGCCCATTCGGCCGACTTCGTCTGGCGGGCCGGCGGCGCGGTCGCCGTCACGACCACGGGCGGCGGCGCCGCGCTCGTGCTCGCGCTCTCCTACGGCGAGCGCGGCGAGTCGGGCGAGCTGTGGAAGGAGCCGGGGCAGACCGTCGAGCGCGTGAAGGAGGTCCGCCACGGCGAGGCGGAGCGGGCGGCGGCAGCGCTCGGCGCAGAGTTCGCGTGCCTCGACCTCGGCGACTACCCGCTGGAGGTCGACAAGGCCGCGCTCGAGGATCTCGCCGAACGAATCCGGGCGTTCAAGCCCGACGTGATCCTCACCCACACCGACCGCGACCCGTTCAACCCCGACCACGCGGCTGCGTTCTTCGCGGTCGAGCGCGCCCGCGCGCTCGCAGCCGGCGCCGGGACGGCAAGCGCGTTCGAGTCGATCAACCCGCCCGAGCTGCTCCTGTTCGAGCCGCACCAGCCGGAGCTCTGCAACTTCATGCCGACGACGTTCGTGGACATCACGCCCGTGATCGAGCAGAAGCGCGCGGCGATGGCCGAGATGCAGGCGCAGGCCCACCTGCACACCTACTACGGCGAGCTCGCGGCGCGGCGCGGCAACCACGCGCGACGTTCGTCAGGGAACAAGGCGGTCGAGTTCGCGGAGGCATTTCAGCGCGTGACGCCGCAGGTGGTGAGCGCGCTGTGAGCTCCACCTTCGCAGAGCTGGCCGAGCTGGGGTCGGCGACCGTGCACGAGGCGGGCGGCCGTCTTTCGGTGGTCGACATCGACCTGGTGCAGGTGATCCCCGGCTCGCGCGCCGCAGGCCCGGCGCGCACCGTGCGCTGCGCGCAGGGCGACAACCTGATGGTGCACGCCGCGGTTGCCGAGGCCGAGCCGGGCGAGGTGCTCGTGCTGACGATGCCGGAGCCGGTGCCGGTGGCCGTTGTTGGCGACCTGCTGGCGACGCAGGCGCAGGGGCGCGGCGTGGCGGCGCTGCTCGTCGATGCGGCCGTTCGCGACGTGGAGGAGCTGCGCGAGCTGGGCCTGCCGATCTGGGCGCGCTACGTGCGCGTGCGCGGCGCCGAGAAGCGGACTCCGGGCACGATCGGCGAGCCGGTCGTCGTCGGCGGTGCCGAGATCCGCCAGGGCGACGTCGTCGTGCTCGACGCGGACGGCGCCGTCGTCGTGCCGCACGAGCGCGTGGACGAGGTACTCGCCGCCGCGCGCGACCGGGCCGAGCGCGAGGTCGAGAAGCGCGCGAAGCTCCGGGACGGGGCGCTCTCCTACGACCTCGACGGCCTGCGAAAGCTCGTCGAGCCGTGACCGAGCCCCTTCACGACGTGGCCAGGATCGGCCACGCGGAGTTGCTGACGCCGAAGCCGGACGAGAGCCTACGTTTCTTCGTCGATGTCCTCGGGATGGAGGAGGAGGCGCGCGACGGGCAGTCCGTCTTCCTGCGCGGATGGGGCGACTACCTCCGCTACAGCCTGAAGCTGACCGGGTCCGATCAGGCCGGGCTCGGTCATGTCGCGCTCCGCACGTGGAGCCCGGAGGCGCTCGACCGCCGGGTGGCCGCGATCGAGGCGACCGGCCGAGGCCTCGGCTGGATCGACGGCGACGTGGGCCACGGCCCCGCCTACCGGTTCACGGACCCGGACGGCCACGTCTTCGAGCTCTACTACGAGGCCGAGCGCTACACGCCGCCCGAGCATCTGCGGCCGTCCTGGCGGAACCAGCCGCAGCGCTACGTCGGCCGCGGTGCGGCCGTCAAGCGGCTCGACCACGTCAACGTGCTCGCCGCGGACGTCCGCGCCAACCGCGAGTTCGCGCAGGAACTGCTCGGCTACCGCCTCTACGAGCGGATCGAGCGCGACGACGGCACCGAGGCAGGCGCCTGGATGAGCCTCTCGATCGCCGCCCACGAGCTGATCTACGTCGCCGACGCCTACGGTGCGAACGGGCGGCTGCACCACCTCGCCTTCTGGGTCGACACGCGCGAGGAGTGCCTGCGGGCCGCCGATCTCTTCGTCGACAACGACGTCTACATCGAGGCGGCGCCCTCCAAGCACGCCGTCGCGGCGGGCTTCTTCGTCTACGCGTACGAGCCCGGAGGCAACCGGATCGAGGTGACGACGGGCGGCTACTTCGTCTTCGACCCGGACTACGAGCCGGTCACGTGGACGAGCGCCGAGCGCGCGCGCGGCCAGTTCTGGGGCGTCCACACGGTCGAGAGCTTCCACACGTACGGCACGCCGGACGTGACGCCATGACCGTCGTGACGTCGCAGTTCGAGGTGCTCCCGTTCGCGCGCGCCGAGGAGGAGGCGGCGAAGCTCACGGAGCCCGTGCGGCTGACCGTGACGTGCTCGCCGGCGCACGGGCTCGACCGAACGGTCGAGGTGGCGACACGGCTCGCCGGCCTCGGCCACGACGTCACGGTCCACCTGGCGGCCCGCATGGTTCGCGACCGTGAGCACCTCGACGCCGTCCTGGAGGCGATGGCGCAGGCGGAGATCCGCGACGTGTTCGTGATCGGCGGTGACGCCTCGCCGCCCGAAGGGCCCTACTCGTCCGCCGGCGAGGTGCTCCCGCTCGTGCACGAGCACGCGCACCGCCCGCGCTCGATCGGGATCGGCGGCTACCCGGAAGGGCATCCGCTGATCGACGACGCGACGCTCTCCCAGGCGCTGAAGGAGAAGAGCGCTCTCGCCGACTACGTCACGACGCAGCTCTGCTTCGATCCGGAGGCGCTGCTGGCCTGGGTGCGGCGGACGCGCGACGCCGGCATCGAGTTGCCGGTGCTCGTGGGCGTGCCCGGCATCGTCGACCGAGCCAAGTTGCTCGAGATCTCCATGCGGGTGGGCGTCGGGCCCTCGCTCTCGTTCCTGCGCAAGCAGGGCGGCCTCCGCGGGCTCCTGCGAATCTCGGGCGCGTCCGCCGACCGGCTCTACGACGCGCTCGCACCGCACCTCGGCGACCCGGCGCTGAACCTCGCGGGATTCCACTACTTCACCTTCAACCGGCTGCTCGAGACCTGGCAGTGGGAGCGCGAGAAACGCGGCGTCGAGGAGGCGCCCGCGGAAGTGAAATAAGATCGTTTCCAGCAACTTTCTCGAAGGAAGGAGCACACGACGATGGCCTACAAGAGCCTGGAAGAGAAGATCGCCGCGATCGGCAACCCGGTCGAGATGGCGCGGAACTCGCAGATCGGCCCCTACGTCTACCCGAAGGTGGCCGCCGAGTTCACGAACTGGCGCGACGAGCAGGTCGCGTGGCGCGAGACGTGCGCACTCTTCGACCAGACGCACCACATGACCGACCTCTATCTCGAGGGGCCGGACGTGGTCAGGCTCCTCTCCGACGTCGGCGTGAACAGCTTCGAGAACTTCCAGGTGAACAAGGCCAAGCAGCTCGTCGTCTGCAACCACGACGGCTACGTGATCGGGGACGGCATCCTCTTCTTCCTCGACGAGAACCGGGTCAGCCTCGTCGGGCGCCCGTCCGCCCACAACTGGGTGCAGTACCACGCGGAGACAGGCGACTACGACGTGACGCTCGAGCGGGACGAGCGCACCGCGGCCAACCCGACCGGGAAGCGCAGGATCTACCGCTTCCAGGTGCAGGGCCCGACCGCGATGGAGACGCTGCAGAAGGCGACCGGCGGCCCGCTGCCGGAGATCAAGTTCTTCAACATGGGCGGGATCACGATTGCCGGCCACAAGGTGCGCGCGCTCCATCACGGCATGTCGGGCGTTCCCGGGCTGGAGCTGTTCGGGCCCTGGGACGAGTCCGAGGACGTCAGGGCCGCGATCGTCGAGGCAGGCGAGGAGTTCGGTCTCCGCCAGGTCGGCTCACGCGTCTACGCAACCAACACGCTCGAGTCGGGTTGGATCCCCTGCCCGCTGCCGGCCGTGTTCACGGGCGACGAGATGAAGGCCTACCGCGAGTGGCTTCCCGGAGACGGCTACGAAGCCACGGGCTCACTCGGGGGCAGCCTCTACTCCGACGACATCGCCGACTACTACCTGACGCCGCACGACCTCGGCTACTGGCCGTTCGTGAAGTTCGACCACGACTTCGTCGGGCGCGAGGCGCTCGAGGCGATGGATGACGAGCCGAGGCGGCGGAAGGTCACGCTGGCCTGGAACGGCGAGGACGTCGCCAACGCGATGGGCTCGATGTTCGAGAAGGGCGACGCGGCCAAGTACATCGACCTGCCGCTCTCGAACTACTCGACCTGGCCGAACGACAAGGTGATCGGCGAGGGCGGGGTGGTCGGAGTCTCCACGTTCTCCGGCTACAGCTACAACGAGCGGTCGATGCTCTCGCTCGCCGTGGTCGACTCGGACGTCGAGCTCGGCGCCGAGCTGATCCTGGTCTGGGGCGAGGAGAGCGGCGGCTCGGCGAAGCCCGTCGTCGAGCGCCACGTGCAGGCCGAGATCCGTGCGGTCGTCAGCCCTTGTCCGTACGGCGAAGTCGCGCGGACGTCGTACGCCGAGGGCTGGAGGACGAAGGCGGCCGTCTAGGCCATCGAGTCCAGGGCGGCGACGAGCTCGTCCGTCCTGGACAGGTGTGGGGCATGGTCGGTGTCGAGCTCGACCACGCTCGTGCACGGATGCTCGGCGATCATGCGCCGCTGGAGGGCGGGCATGATGCAGTTGTCCTGCCCGGTGAGCACGTAGGAGCGCGGGATCGAGGCCAGCACGTCGTCGTCGGCGGCGACGGGCGTGGCGAACACCGCGACCGCCTGCGGACGGCGCCGCGTCGCGGCCCAGTCCACCTGCTCCTGCGTGCAGCAGTTGTAGATCGCGGCGGCGGTCGCGTCGTCGGGGAGCGTGGCCAGCGGCGGGTCGCCCTCGATGACGATGTTCGCCTGGATCATGTCCCCCTCGCCCTCCGGGAGCCCGGTCAGGTCGAGCAGGCTCTGGCCGTTCGAGGGCATGAAGGAGGCGACGAAGATCAGCGACGCGACCCGCTCGGGGCAGTTCGCGGCCGCCTGGGTCACGACCACGCCGCCCATGCTGTAGCCGACGAGCACCGCCGGCTCGGGCCGCTGCGCGAGCACCGAGCAGACGCGGTCTGCGCACGCTGCCAGCGTGATCTCCTCGACCGGCGTCTGGTCCTCACCGCCGCCGGGGAGGTCGAATGTCTCGACCGTGTGGCCGAGCGCCTCGAGCGGCTCCACGATCGGCTCCCACGTCCAGGCACCGCCGAACGCACCGTGGACGAGGACGAAGCGGGCCATCGTCGCGCGATTATCTCACTAGAGCGTGAGCACGAGCTTGCCCTGCGTGCGGCCCGACTCGCCCAGCTCGTGCGCTTCCGCGGTGTCCTCGAGCGGAAACGTGCGCTCGACGTGGGCACGTAGCGCGCCCGTCGCGGCAAGCTCCGCGATTGCTTCCATCCCCTGGCCGTCCGGCTCGACGAGGATGCCCGTGACGCGGACTCGGTCGCCGGCGGCCTCACTCAGCGCGTCCAGGCCCGCGCCCGACGGGACGGCGATGAACAGCCCTCCGTCGTGCAGCGTGGCGAGCGCCCCGGCGCTCGACTCGTCGCCCACGAGGTCGAGCACGACGTCGACGTCGCGGACACGGTCCTCGACGCGCTCGCTCGTGTAGTCGATCGCCTCGTCAGCGCCGAGCTCGGCCAGGAACGGGTGCTTGGCCGCGCGCGCCGTCCCGATCACGTAGGCGCCGCGCGCCTTGGCGATCTGCACCGCCAGATGCCCGACGCCGCCCGCCGCCGCGAGGATCACGACGCGCGAGCCGGGCCCGACGCCGGCGGTGTCGACGAGCGCCTGCCACGCCGTCAGCCCGGCGAGCGGCAACGCCGCGGCCTCGACGTCCCCGATCTCCTCCGGAGTCCGGGCGAGCTGACGTGACGGCGACGTGACGTACTCGGCGTAGGCGGCCGCCTCGCGCGGGAAGCGCGGCATGCCGAAGACGCGGTCGCCGGGCTCGAAGCGGGTCACGCCGCGCCCAAGCTTCTCGACCACGCCGGCCACGTCCCAGCCGACCGTGAACGGCGGCGAGCCGAGGAAGCCGCCACGGATCCGCGTCTTCCAGTCCACCGGGTTGACGCCCGCGGCGGCCACGCGCACGAGCACCTCCGTGGGCGCCGGCTCGGGTCGGGGCACGTCGACGAGCTCGAGCACCTCGGGCCCGCCGAGGGTCTGCTGGCGTATGGCGCGCATCGAACACGAATATCATCAGCTCCGACCCCATGGCCGCACCTGTGCAGACGAGCTCCGCGTTTCCGAGTCCGTACGAGATCGCGGCGCCGCCCGGCTGCGAGGGGTGGGAGGAGATGTACCCGTACTACGCGCTCTTCGCCGAGGCCAGGCGGGACGTGGACGAGCGCCGGTTCTGGTTCTGGAACTCGATGCACTTCCCGGTGCCGATGCCCGCGTTCGACGTCGCGTGCATCGACGCGCCCTACCAGGCGGTGGGGGCGTGGCAGAACCGCGTCTTCGCGGTGCCGCCGGCGATGGGCATCGACTACCGCATCGTCAACGGCTACGTCTACATCTCGGGCAACCCGGTCACAGACCCGGCGAAGGTGGCCGAGCGCGCCGAGTTCTTCCAGCGGCGGGCCGCCTACTACTACGAGAACTGGGACGAGCTGTACATCAAGTGGAAGCAGAAGATGGAGGCGCTGATCGCCGAGATCACCGATCTCCGCGTGCCCGACCTGCCCGAGTACGAGCCCGACGAGGTCATGTTCGAGGACGACCGCAACACGGCCGTCTACGAGGTGCTCGATGCCTATGCGCGCGCCCTGCGCTGCGGCGACCTGATGTGGCAGCACCACTTCGAGTTCCTGCTGCTCGGCTACGGCGCCTACGCCACGTTCTCCGAGTTCTGCAAGAGCGTCCTGCCGGACATCCCCGACCAGCACATCGCGCAGATGGTCGCCGGCATCGACGTGCTCCTCTGGCGGCCCGGAGCGGAGTTGCGCCGCCTCGCGCAGCTCGCGATCGACAGCGGCGTCGACGGCGCCTTCGAAGACGGCCGCTCGCCGTCCGAGATCGACGCCGAGCTGGAGCAGAGCGAGGCGGGCCGGCGCTGGCTCGAGGCGCTCGAGGAGATCAAGGATCCCTGGTTCAACATGGCCACGGGCGACGGGCTCTACCACTTCTACGGGAGCTGGTACGACGACCCGAGCATCCCCTACGCGTCCGTGGCCGGCCATGTCCAGGCGCTGCAGGCGGGCGAGCTCGTCGAGCGGCCGACCGAGGAGATCAGCCGCGAGCGCGACCGGCTCGCGGAGGAGTACGGCGCCCTCCTCGACGAGGACACGCGCGCGACGTTCACCGAGCTGCTCGGGCTCTCGCGCACGGTCTTCCCCTACGTCGAGGAGCACAAGTTCTACTGCGACTACTGGTTCCTGACGCGCTGGTGGAACAAGCTGCGCGAGTTCGGCGTGCTGCTCGCAAAGCATGGCTTCCTGGATGACCGCGAGGACCTCTTCCACCTGTCGCGCCACGAGGTCTCGGTCGCGCTCGACGAGCTGCTCCTGACCTGGGCGACCGGCGGACAGCCGCTCGGCCCCGCGCACTGGCCGCCGATCGTCGCGCGGCGCAAGCAACTCCTCGAGCGGCTCGCCGGCTGGACGCCGCCGCCCGCGATCGGCGTCACGCCCGACTCGATCACGGACCCGATGGTGATCATGCTCTGGGGTGTCACGACGGAGCGCGTCCGGCAGTGGGCGAGCGCCGACGGCGACGCGTCGCGCCTCACGGGCGCCGCCGCCTCGCCGGGGGTCGTCGAAGGGCCGGCGCGGGTGGTGGTCGGCGTCGAGGAGATCGCCGACGTGCGCGACGGCGACATCCTCGTCTGCCCGATCACCTCGCCGGCCTGGGCGCCGATCTTCCCGAAGATCCGAGCCGTCGTCACCGACATCGGCGGCGTCATGTCGCATGCAGCGATCGTCTGCCGCGAGTACGGGCTGCCGGCGGTGGTCGGCACGGGCCGCGCGACGGCGGAGATCAAGACGGGGCAGTTGATCCGCGTCGACGGCTCGACCGGCGTCGTGACGATCCTGGACGCGTGACGGCGCTCACCCGCTCGCTCGCGGATCTGCGCCGGACGGATGCCGGGGGCTTCGGCGGGAAGAGCGCCAACCTGGGGGAGCTGCTCGCGGCCGGGATCCCCGTGCCGACGGGGTTCGCGCTCAGCGCGGAGGCCTACCGTGCCTTCGTGCGCGCGACGGGGCTCGAAGGGACGATCGCCGCGGCGCTTTCCCGCTCCCCGGACGACGCCTCGAAGACGATCGGCGAGGCGATGCGCTTTGCGCCGCTCCCGGATGCCGTCCGCGACGAGCTCGCGCAGCGCTACGAGGAGCTGGGCGAGGCGGCCGTCGCGGTCCGCTCGAGTGCGCTCGGCGAGGACGGCCACGACGCGAGCCACGCGGGGCAGCAGGAGAGCTTCCTCTGGGTGCGCGGGGTCGAGCACGTCTGCGACGCCGTACGCGACTGCTGGGCGAGCCTGTACACGGCGCGCGCGATCGACTACCGGCGGAGGCTGGGCGCGGAGGAGGAGGCGATGGGCGTGACCGTCCAGCGGATGGTGGACGCCGAGGTCTCGGGCGTGCTGTTCACGTGCAACCCGGTGAGCGGCGACCCGAGCATGGTGGCCGTCAACGCGAGCTGGGGCCTGGGCGTCGCGGTCGTCGGCGGCGAGACGACGCCCGACGACTACCTCGTCAGCAAGATCACGGGCGAGGTCGTACGCAAGACGGTGAGCACGAAGCAGGTCGAGTACGTGCCCGACGCGGCCGGACGCGGAACCGTGCGCCGCGAGGTCCCGGCCGACCGGCGGGACGAGCCGTGCCTGGACGAGGTGCAGCTGGCGGCGCTCGTCGACCTCGGCCGCAGGGTCGAGCGGCACTTCGGCTCGCACCAGGACGTCGAGTGGGCGATCGCGCGCGGCACGGCGCTCGAGGAGGCGCTCGTCGTCCTCCAGGCGCGACCCGTGACGACGAAGCCCGAGGTGCCGAAGCTCTCGGGCTCCGCGCTGTCGCTCGTGATGAGCACGTTCGGCGCGGCGAACGAGACGCCGCCCGACGCCTGAGATGCCGCTGACCGACGACGATGTCCGCGAGATCCTGCGGCTGATCGACGAGTCCGGAGACCTGCGGGAGCTCCGAATCGAGACGGGCGAGATCTCGCTCTACGTGCTGCGCGGAGACTCGCCTGCGCCCGAGGAGCCGGCCGCGGCCGGGCCGCCGCCTCCCCAGGACGGCGTCGTCACGGTCTCGGCGCCGATGCTCGGAACCTTCTACCGCGCCGAGGCGCCCGGGGCGACGCCGTTCGTGGACGTGGGCACCCGCGTCGAGCCCGACACCGTCGTCTGCCTGATCGAGGTGATGAAGATGATGAACTCGATCCCCGCGGGCATCTCGGGGACGGTCGTCGAGGTGGTCGCGGCGAACGCCGAGCCCGTCGAGTACGGCGACGCTCTCTTCCACGTCAGGCCTGACGCGTGACCGTCGTCGACATCGTCGACACGACGACGCGCGACGGCAACCAGAGCCTGTGGAGCGCGACCGGCATGACGACGCCGGACGTGCTCGCGATCGCGCCGACGCTCGACCGGGTCGGCTTCCACGCGTGCGACTTCTCGTCGAGCACCCACATGGCGGTCTCCGTCCGCTTCCACCAGGAAGACCCGTGGGAGCGCTTCCGGCTCGTCAGCGCGGCGATGCCCCGGACGCCGCTGAGCTTCATCACCACCGGCATGCGCTTCATCTCCTGGGTGCCGGCCGACGAGGACGTGATGCGCCTCTCGTTCCGGTGCGTCGTCCGCAACGGGATCCGCCGCTTCCAGATCGCCGACCCGTCCAACGACCCCGAGCGGCTCAGACGACTGGCCCGCATGGCGCGGGAGGAGGGGGTCGAGGAGATCGTGATCGGGCTGACCTACTCGGTCAGCGAAGTGCACACGCACGAGTACTTTGCCGAGCGCGCGGCAGCGCTCGCGGGCTGCACCGAGATGGATCGCCTCTATCTCAAAGACCCGGGCGGTCTGCTCACGCAGAGTGCCGTGCGAGACCTGGCGCCGCACTTCCTGCGCGCGGCGGGCGGACGCACCGTCGAGCTGCACAGCCACTGCACGATCGGGCTCGCCCCGTTCGTCTACATGGAGGGCCTGCGGGCCGGGTTCCAGGTACTGCACACGGCCGCCGAGCCGCTGGCGCGCGGCACGTCCAACCCGGCCGCCGAGACGACGCTTCGCGACCTCGAGGCCGAGGGCTTCTCGCACCGGCTCGATCCCGATGCGCTCACGGCGGTCTCGGAGCACTTCCGCGAGCTCGCGCGCGACCGGGGCCTGGCGGTCGGAGAGCCGCAGGAGTTCGACGCGACGTATTACCACCACCAGCTCGCGGGCGGGATGGTCTCGACGACGCGGCGGATGCTCGAGGAGCTGCGCCGGCCCGAGCTCTTCCCGGCCGTGCTCGAGGAGGTGGGCCGTGTCCGCGCCGAGATGGGCTACCCGATCATCGTCACGCCTGTCTCGCAGCTCGTGGCCACGCAGGCCGTACGGAACGTGATCGACGGCGAGCGGTGGTCGACCGTCTCCGACGAGACCGTCCGCTACTTCCTCGGCCACTACGGCGAGCCGGCGGCACCGGTGGACCCGGCCGTGGCCGAGCGCGTGCTCTCGCGGCCTCGCACCGAGGAGCTGCGCAAGCTCGAACCGCTCCACCTCGACGCCGCGCGGGAGCGCTTCGGCGCGAGGATCTCCGACGAGGAGCTGCTGCTCAGGCTGACGATGCCGGAGGAGCAGGTGGACGCCATGCTGGCCTCCAGGCCACGCGAACAGCGGGCGAGGCCGGCGTCGCGGTCCGGCCGGGCCCCGGTCGTCACCCTGCTCCAGGAAGTCGCGAAGCGCCGGGAGATCACACAGCTGCGCGTGCAGAAGGGCGACGAGCTCGTCGAGTGGCGCCGTGCGACTTGACCAGGTCCGGGGCTTCGTGCTCGACATCGACGGGACGCTCGTCCACCGGGCGGGCGACGTCGCTCACGTCCAGCCCGGCGCGCGGGACGTGCTGGAGCGGATCCGCGCCTCCGGCCGGCGCTTCGTCCTGTTCACGAACGGTAGCCACGCATCGCCTGCGACCTTCGCGGCCGGACTCCGCGCCGTGGGTCTCCCCGTCGAGGACGACGACGTCCTCACGCCGCTCGACAGCGTCCAGCTCTACCTGCGCGCGCGCCACCCCGGCGGTTCGGTGCTGCTGTTCGCCGACGACGCGGCGCGTGAGTACCTCGAGGGCGCGGGCGTCCGGATCCTCGACGGTGAGGGCGATCCTGCTGCCGTCTTCGTCGCGCACGCCGACAGGGTCGATTTCCTCCGGCTCGAGCAGGCGGCGCGCGCGGTGCTCGGAGGCGCGCGGCTCCTGACGGCGAGCTACCAGCCTGCCTACGCCGGGGCGAACGGGCCGATCTTCAGCCGCGGCGCCATGACCGCCGCCGCGATCGCGAAGGCAACCGGTGCCCGGCCCGTGATCGTCGGCAAGCCGTCGCGGGCCGCCGTGCAGGCGGTCACGGAGCGTCTCGGCGTGCCGTCGGCGGAGCTGGCCGTGATCGGCGACGACCTCGGCATGGACGTCGCTCTCGGCCGGCTCGGCGGCTCGCGCACAGTCCTCGTGCGCAGCGGGATCAGCGGCGCCGCCGGTCTCGACGGCGTGCCCGAGAGTCGCCGCCCGGATGCGATCGTCGACGGTGTGGCGGAGCTGCTCGACTGGTTGTGACGTCGCGCACGAGCGCGGAGGCCGAGGACACTAGGATGCGCGCGTGACCCCTGCGCACACGGCGGACGAGATGATGGTCGTGTCGGCGGCGCGCCGGCTCCACGACGGCACCGTCTGCTTCGTCGGGATCGGCTTGCCGAGCCGCGCTGCCAACCTCGCCCGCACGACGCACGCTCCCGGCTGCGTGCTGATCTACGAGAGCGGCACGATCGGTGCCAAGCCGACGACGCTGCCGCTGTCGATCGGGGACGGAGAGCTGGCCGATACGGCGGACGCGGTCGTCTCCGTGCCGGAGATCTTCGCCTACTGGCTCCAGGGCAACCGGATCGACGTCGGCTTCCTCGGCGCGGCGCAGATCGACCGCTTCGGGAACCTGAACAGCACGGTCATCGGCGACTACGACGCACCCGACGTGCGGCTGCCCGGGGCGGGCGGGGCTCCCGAGATCAGCGCGTTCTGCAAGGAGACGTTCGTCATGCTTCGCCAGACGTCGCGCACGTTCGTCGAGAAGCTCGACTTCCGCACGACCGTCGGCTTCGGCGACGGCGCCGGCTCGCGGCAGGCTCTCGGCTTTTCGGGCGCCGGCGTGACTGCGGTCGTCACCGACCTCGGTGTCCTCGAGCCCGATCCCGAGACGAGCGAGCTGACCCTCACGGTGCTCCATCCGGGGGTCGAGGTGGACGCCGCTCGCTCCGCCACCGGCTGGGACCTGCGTGTCGCCGACGAGGTCGTGACGGCTGAGCCGCCGACCGAGGACGAGCTCCACGGCCTGCGGGCGTTGCGCTCGGCAGCCGACAAGGCGTCGGGCGAGTAGCGAGCTCTAGGACTTGCCCTGGTCGTGCGGGACGGCGACCGTGGTCGCGCACGTCGTCTTGTTGCCGGCGTTGTCCCTGCCCTCGTAGGTGAGGGTGTAGACACGGCCGTGACCCGAGCCGAACCGCGATGCCTGGAGGAAGCCGCTCGTGTCGGGCGTTCCGGGCACCCAGCCGCTGCTCTCCGTGGCGGCGTCGCCCTCGTTCGACGTCACGGATACGAGCGAGAAGCCGGCGGCGCCCGATCCCGAATCGCTGACCGTGGCCTTGGTCGTGACCGGGACGAGCTTGTTGTTCGGTGGCCAGAGCACGTTCGGGGACGCCGAGCACGTGACGCTGGGCGGCGTGGTGTCGCCCACGGTCTCCACCGTCCAGCCGAGGACGTCGAAGTCGGCCCAGTTGGCGCCGGTGCCGGCGGTGAACCCGGCGTAGGCGGCGGGCCCGACCGTGGCGGCGAGGTCGATGCTCGCCGAGACGAGCGGCGTCGGGGGCTTCGTCGTCGCCTGGCCCACGAACACCGTGACCGCGTGGGCCTTGGCGTCGTAGTCGACCCAGACCGAGAACGGCTGCCCGTAGAGGAGCACGCTGCTCGTCGCCTTCGCGAGCGGCGCCAGCAGGTTGCCGTTCGACACCAGGCTGAACTGCTCGTTGCCGCCGTTGAAGATCTGCGGGAAGAGCGACACGTCGACGGCGACGCTCGGCGAGATCGCGCCGAGCCCCGCGTACCCGTGTGCGCCGCCGCTGTCCCCGATCGCCAACAGGCTCTTCGACTGGATCGCAAAGGTCATCCCGTCGGCCGGCGAGGGCAGCGATCCGTCGTGCACGTCGGCGCGGAACCGCGACTCGAACGACTGCGTCGTGTCGATCTGCGTCTGCGCCCAGGCGCTGCCGTGTTGGACCTGCGTGTTCGCGGCGAGCCTGAGCGCGGTGCCCGATTGCGCGGCATTCCCGTTCAGCGTCAGGCCGGCGACGCTCGAGAAGTCCGGGTAGGCGATCGGCGTCGTGCCCGCGCCTGCGCCGGCGGCCAGCGAGCACGCGACGAGCACCGCGAGCGCCCAGGCGCCGGCTGCGCTCGCCCGTCCGGGCCGGCGAATCCTCGAGGCACCCCCTGCCTCCATGACGGAGGCGTCGGCATTCCGGAGTCGCACGACAGCCTCGCCCGAGTGATCGGCAGGCGCAAACCCTCGTGGAGGGTCATCCGATCGAGGGACGAATCAGGGCATCTCGACGACGAGGAGCGGCTTGTCGTCCTCGTCGCGGAAGCAGAACTCAGTGACCGGGCCCCGTCTCCACCTTGTCGTCGGGCCGGTACCGAGTGCGTGGGCATGCGCCCCAGAGGCCGAGGCGGTGCTTTCGCGCTTGCCTCGCGAGCGTGTCGAGAAGCGTGGCGTAGCGCCCGTGCCGTCCCCCGTAGAAGTACGGCGCAGCCGCACCGACCGCGACGAGTCGCACGTTCACGTCGAGTCCGTCCTTCACCCTGACGACGTAGCGGAGCCAGCGTCCGTACTGATCGACCAGATCGGTCGCGGGCTCGGCGAACAGCTCGACCCGCGTGCCCGGCGGCAGCAGGCGCTTCGTGACCGCCGAGGCGGCGTGGCCGTAGCACTCGGGCGCGCCGTAGACCTCCGGCGTGTCGATCTGGACGAGCCGAACACGGACGCCGTTCGCGAGCTCGACCGTGTCCCCGTCGATCACCCGCGAGATCCGGTAGGAGGGAGGCGCCGAGAGCCCGGCCGGCACGAAGGCCAGCGCAAGCGCGAGGAGGGCGGCCGCCCGTTTCACCGCACGACGAGGGTCCGAGTCAGCCTCCCGCTCTTGCCGCAGTCGACGGTCACGGGCCAGCGCCCTGCATGGGTGCTCGTTCCGACCCGCCATTGCCAGGTGATGCTCGAGCCCGTCTTCGCACCCAGGCCTCTGGCGTGAGAGACGACCGTGTCGTAGACCACGGTGATCGCGCAGTGCGCCCGCGGCGAGACCTTGACGGTGATCGAGGCGTAGTCCCCGGCCGCCACGTGTCCGGTGAAGCCCGCGACGCGGATCGACGCCGCAGCCGCCGATGTGATCGCCAATGCGGCGACGAGGCTCGCGAGGATGATCAGAATTCGACGCACGGAGTCCATGCTCCGCAGTCTTGCCGGTTACGGACCGGGCTTCAAGGGCCGGTCAGGCCAGACACGGTCAGACAGCTACGCGGTCAGGCGGCATCGCCGTACACCTCGCGGCGCAGGCGTTCCTCGTGCGGCGTCGACGGCTCGGCTTCCCTGAGCGTCACCAGCAGCAGCTGTGTGAGCTCCTCGCCGAGCTCTGCGTCGAGGCGGCCGCGGGCCGACGGGCGATCGCTATCGAGCGCGAGGCCGATCGTCTCGCAGTCCCAGAGCAGACGTTTGCCGCCCCGTTGCGATGTGGATCCGCTGATCACTGACAACGGACCGAGCATAACGCCCCGACCCGGACGGCAACAACGGCGCCGGGTGCTCTTTGCGAGCTTTTCTTTGCGCTCGTCTAGATGTCGACGAGCTTGAGATCGGGTCGCGACGACTCGGGTGCACCGGCGGCGGGGGAGGCCGACGGATCGACGAGCCGGAGCTCCGGTCTCGGCGCGAGCGGTCGGCCGGCGAGACGGCGCTCGAGGAGATCGCAGATCTCCTTTGCGCGACGCCACTGGTCAGCCCAGTAGCGCTCGAGCTCGGCCGCGATTGCAACCAGCTCGTGTTCGCCTGTCCCGTCCACCGCACGCTCTCATCGTCATTTGCCGGGAAAACTTGAGCCCCGTCCGTCCTCACAGCTACAAGCAGTCTGAGTGATCGTCCTCGTGCTCACCGCGCTCGGCGCGCTGAGCGCCGGAATCGCGATCGGCAGGCTCCGATCCGGCCGGCGCGCCTCCCGTCGCGACCGGCACTCCCGGCTCGCCGCGGAGTCGTTCCCGAACGGCGCGCTGCTCCTCTTCGACCGGCGTCTGCGTCACACGTTCGCGGCCGGGCGAGGCCTGCGGGCGATTGGGCTCTCCGCCCGTGAGAGCGAGGGAACGACGGTTCGCGAGCTGTTCCCCGAGGAGACCTGGACCGTGCTCGAGCCCGCGTACCGCGCCGCGCTCGAGGGGAGCGAATCGGCGTTCGAGCTGCCTCACGGCGACCGCGACCACCTGCACCGCGTGGTGCCGGTGCGCAACCGGGCCGGCGCAGTGGTGGCCGGCATGCTCGTCGCCCAGGACATCACCGATCGCAAGACCCGCGAGCACCGGCTCAAGCAGTGGGCGAGCCGCGACGGGCTGACGGGGCTCTGGAACCGCGAGCGGCTCGTCGAGGAGCTCGAGCGCGTTCTCGGTGAGGGACGGCGTCGCGACGATCGCGCCGCGTCTCTCCTGTACGTGGACCTCGACGCCTTCAAGGCGGTCAACGACTCGCGCGGTCACGCGGCCGGGGACGAGCTCCTGCGCGCGATCGCCCGCGGGCTCGAAGGGAGCGTCCGCTACACGGACACGGTCGCGCGGATCGGCGGCGACGAGTTCGCCGTCTTGCTCCCGGGCACGACGTCGGCGCAGGCCGGCCGCGTGGCCGAGAAGGTCGCGGCTGCCGTTTCGGCCGTGTGGCCGCCCGGGCTCGGCGGCGGCGCCAGCGTCGGCGTCGCGGCCGTCGAGGCGGGCGACCGCTCGGCCGCCGACGTCCTCGCCGCCGCCGACCGCGAGATGTACGCGGTCAAGCGCGCGAGACGCGCCAGGCGCGCGTCCTGATCAGCCGGCGAGCGTGGCCCAGTCCCCCGCTCTCACCCGGTCAGCGAGATCGAGCGCCGCCGGGCCGCGTCGAACGCCGCCTCGTGGCCCGCGTCGACGAGCTGTGCCCGTGCCACGTCGAGCCCGGCCGTGGCCCGCTCGAGTCGCCGCCGCTCGGGGCTCACGAGCGCGCAGGCCACGGAGCGGTCAACCTCGCCGAGCCTGAGGACGGCGGCGGCCAGAGCGATCCGCCGGGGACTCGACAGGCCGGCTCGCAAGGCCGTCGAGGCCGCGCTCAACTCGCAAGCCGCCTCGAGAAAGCCGGCGTATGCGCGCTCCCGACGTCCGTGTCGTCCGAGCATCGGCCCGCCGAGACTAGCGCGATCCCTTGCGGTCTGAGACCCGGAGTACGATCAGGCGGGTGGAGGGGACGCCCGTGACCTGCCGCGTCGTTCGCCACCACGGGTCGAGCGAGGTCCACTTCAGCCGGGAGACGGTCGAGAAGCTGCTCGCCGAGGACGAGTTCTTCTGGCTCGACCTCGACCAGCCGGACGCGGCCGACTTCGAGATCCTGACGGACGTCTTCCGCTTCCATCCTCTCGCCGTCGAGGACTCGGAGAACTTCGGGCAGCGCGCCAAGCTCGACGAGTACGACGACTTCGTGTTCATCGTGGTCTACGGTGCCGTACCCGACGCCGACCGGCTCGTCGAGGTGCACTGCTTCTACTCGGAGCGCTGTCTCGTCACGGTGCACCGCGACGACTGCCCGGCATTCTCGGAGTTCCGCGAGCGCTCCGAGAAGCGAAAGGGGCTTCCTGAGCGCCCGTCGCTCCTCCTCTACCGTCTGATCGACTCGCTCGTCGACAGCTTCTTCCCGATCCTGGCCGACTTCGACGACCGCATCGACGAGCTCGAGAACGCGATCTTTACGCGGGCGAACGACGAGCAGCTCCAGGAGATCTTCGGGATGAAGCGTCTCCTCGTCGGCCTGCGCAAGGCGGTCTCGCCGCAACGCGACACGTTCGCGCGTCTCTCGGGCGGCATCGGCGGGCTGCCCGGCTTCGTGCCCGAGGACGAGCGCTACTTCCGTGATGTCTACGACCACCTGATCCGCATCAGCGACCTGATCGACAGCTACCGCGACCTGCTCACGGGTGCGATGGACGTGTACCTGTCAACAGTGTCGAACCGGCTGAACGGCGTGATGAAGGCGCTGACCGTGATCGCGACCATCTTCCTGCCGCTCGCGTGGATCACCGGCTTCTTCGGCCAGAACTTCGGCTGGATGGTCCGCCACATCGGCTCGTGGGAGGCGTTCTTCGTCCTCGGCCTCGGGCTGGAGTTCGTCGCCGTCGTGGCGATGCTCTCCATGTTCCGCCGCCGCGGCTGGTTCTGAGCACGGGGGAAACAGCCGGTTTCCCCCGTGGCCCCCCTTCCCCATCGCGGCGCGTTTCCCGCGGCTCGAGCTACGCCCGGGCAAAGCCCGGGCTTCGCAGCGTGTTCGTGGCGCATGGCGAGGTGAGACCTTTGAAGTGCCCGAGGAGGTTCGAATCACTCTCTGGGCAAAGTCCGATCGACGGTGCCGGCTGGCGACTCCTTGAACGGACGGTCGGTTCGCAAAGGAGCCGCCGCGAAGTCCGGGCTTCGCCCGGGCGTAGCTCAAACGGCCGTGTTGCCGACCACGAAGGGAAGGGGGCTCACGGGGGAAACCGGCTGTTTCCCCCGCGCTTCCGGTTGCGATAGGCCTTCGTGTTCGTCCGGTTCCCGCAGACCGAGGTTGCGCACCACTTGCTCGAGACGTTCCGCGAACGGTCGTAGAACACCCACAGGCAGACGTCGCGGCAACACGCCTTCAGGCGCTGCAGGCTGCCGTCGAGCGACGCTTCGTGGACGATCACGAGCAGGCGGCCGAGCGCACCGTCGATCCCGGTCGCCGTCGGCACGAGCCTCGTGGACGAGCCCTCCGCGACCGCGAGAGTGAGGCGGGCCGCAGCCGCCGCTTGCCCGAGCGGCGTGAGCGTCGATGCCTCCGCGGGCACGCCGTTGTTGGCGAGCAGGAGCGACCGGAGTGCCTCCCGCACGGCGAGCGCCGGTTCGAGATCACGCGGAGCGAGCTGCTCGCCCGGGTCGAGGACACCGGCCTGGACGAGCACCTCCCGGAGCTCCTCGACGGTCGTCAGCTCCTCGATCTCGTTCTCGCTGTCGAGCGTGTTGACGAACAGCTGAACGGCGCGCAACGGCTCGGGCGCCTGGGCACGACCACCGGGGTCGGGCAACATCGACAGAAGCGTAACGACTTTGACTCTGCTGTGCTACTTTCGAGTCGTGTCCAGGTGGACAGAGTCCCCGCGCATGCGCCGCCGGCTCGCATGGCTCGGTGGTCTCGTCGTGGCAGCGGGGATTGCCGTCGGCGTGATCTTCGCGATACCGAGCCCGAAGAAGGAGAACCCCAATCCGACCGGAGCCGAAGGGCCGGCCCAGACGGTGGCCGCGGGGAATGTGCCCCTGAAGGCCGGTGATCGGCGCGCGATCGACGCCGTGCTGGCGAAGTTCATTCCCGCGGCCGTTGCCCGCCGAAACGCGGACCAGGCGTGGGCGCTCGCCGGCCCCGAACTGAAGGCGTCGTCGTCGCTCGCGGCGTGGAAGAAGGGCAACTCGCCCGTGCCCTACTTCCCCGTCAAGGAGAAGACGTTCACCGGCTGGCCGACCGTGGACGTCGAGCGGAACCAGGTGACGTTCAGCCTGCTCGTGCATCCGCAGAAGGGCAGAAACCTCGGCGACTACACGTTCTCGGTCCAGGCGATCCGCCGGGACTCGCGCTGGCTGATCAACCGGATCTATACGGTCGCGATCAACCACCCGGTCCGGGGCTCCCAGCACGAGGTCGGCCCGGCCGACTTCGGGGCGCCGAGCACCGGATCGAAATCGTCGTCGACCAAACCGCGCCTCGGCAGTTCGTGGCTCATCCCGATCGTCGGCATCCTGTCCCTCGTCATCGTCGTGCCGCTGACGCTCGGGCTCGTGCTCTTCGTCAGGTCGCGCCGCCGGCGCCGGAAGCTCGCCGCGTCGGGAGCGACCGAGCTACCGCCGCTCCCGTCGTCCTTCAAGTCCCGCTGAGACGAGCGGCCGGGTCTCCCCGGCCGCTCGACAGTGCTCGCAGACCAGGAAGCTACTTCGCGAGCTTGACCGTGACGTTCGCCTGCGTCTCCGCGTGGGCGATGGTTGCGAACGGTCCCGGCAGGCCGAACACACGGCCGTCCACGCACGTGCCGTGGATCGTGAGGCCCACATTGGCCGAGAGCGTCGCGAAGAGACGTCCGAAGGTGTCGGGAGTCCCGGTGAGCACCTCTCCCTGGTTGTACATCGTGAGGGTGTTGATGAGGGCGTTCGACGCCAGGGTGTTATCGGTAGCCCCGATGGAGAAATCGGTCGCGATGTACCCCGTCCCGCAGAAGTAGTTGGCCGTCAGCGTTCCCGGGCCAAGTGGCCCGCCGGCGCTGATCATGAACGAGGTCGCGTTGACGGTCGACGTCACGACGTCCTGGACGTACGCAGGCGTCGCGAGGTCGATCCTGTGCTCGTTGAAGCGGCACTGCTCACCGCTCTCCGCGTCAATCGCTCGCATGACGCCCTTGCTCGTGTTCGACGGGCTGAACTGGTAGCAGGCTGCGACGATGTTGTCTGAGCCGGGAATGCTGGCCTGGACAGCCGACGTGATCCCGAACGCGGCCGCCCCAGCAGCGAGGACGATCAGCAGGCGCTTCATGAGACCCCCTTCTGTTGCTGTAGCGCCGCAGCGGCCTCAAGAATGAGGCGGATGGCTCTATTCGTCAAGCCGGCGGTCGTATCCTGAGCAGAGAGCAGCGTCGATGAGCCAGCGCATCGCAGCCCTCAGGTCACGGCATCCCGTCTCGTGGACGGTCGCCGGGCTTCTGGTCGGCGCCATGCTCGTCGTCGCCGTGACGGGCGTGATCTTCGGGTTGCGCGACGTTGCGCCGGTGCTCAGCCTCGGTGTCCTGTACATGCTCGCCGTGCTGACCGCGGCAGTGCTCTTCGACGTCTGGGTGGCGTTGCTGGTGTCGGTGGCGAGCATGCTCGCCTTCAACTTCTTCTTCCTCGAGCCGGTACACACGCTGCGGCTCCGCGAGACGGAGAACTGGGTCGCGCTCGCCGTCTACCTCGCGGTCGCCGTCGTCGTCGGCAAGCTCGCCGTGCGGGCTCGACGACGCGCCGAGGACGCCGAGCAGCGGGGCCGGGAGGCGGCGTTCGCCGCGGACGTGTCGGCGCTCCTGCTCGAGCCGGGCTTCGTCCAGGCGAAGCTGGGAGGGATCGCGTCGCGCGCGGCGGACGTCCTGGGCGTGCACGAGGCGTTGATCGAGCTCGAGTCGGTGCGGCGTCCGCAACCGGACGAGGTCGCGTATCCGCTCGTCGTCGGCGAGCGACGCATCGGGCAGCTCGTCCTCGAGCGCATGGCGTCGCCCGATCCAGCCGCGCTGGCGCGCGTCCTGCCGTCGCTCGCCTCGCTGCTCGCCTCTGCAGTCGATCGCGAGCGGCTGGCGTTGAAGGCACTGGAGGCCGAGAGCCTGCGCCGCAGCGACGCGGTCAAGACCACGATCCTGCGCACGCTCGGCCACGACCTGCGCTCGCCGCTGACGGCGATCAGCGCGGCGAGCGAGGTGCTCGACCAGGACACCGGCGACCTTCCCGCCGACGAGCGGGCCGAACTCGTCGCGTCGATTCGCCAGGAGGCCGCTCGCCTCGGCCGTCTCGTCTCCAACCTGCTCGACCTCTCTCGCCTCGAGGCGGGCGCTGCGTCGCCGCGGCCCGAGCTGTGGACGGTCGACGGACTGGTCGCGAGGGCGCTCGGGGCGGTCGGGCCGGCGAGCTCGCGTGTCCGGCTCGCGCTTCCCGACGACCTGCCGCCGCTCCGCGTCGACCCCGGCCAGATCGAACGCGCGCTCGCCAACCTGCTCGAGAACGCGCTCGAGTCGTCGTCGACCTCCGACACGGTCGAGGTGACGAGCGAGCTGGCGGACGGCGAGGTCGTCATCCGCGTCGCCGACCACGGCCCGGGGCTCGACGGGCGCGACGTCGACCGGATCTTCGAGCCGTTCGAGCGCGGGACCGGCGAGACGAAGCAGGGCACCGGCCTCGGCCTCGCGATCGCGAAGGGCTTCGTGGAGGCGAACGGCGGGCGGCTCTGGGCCGAGCCGGCGACCGGCCGCGGCGCCGTGCTCGCGCTCGCGCTACCGCTCGCAGACGTGCCCGCCCGGGTCGAGGCGTGACCGGCAACGGCACGCGGGTCCTCGTCGTCGACGACGAGCCGCAGATCCTGCGCGCGCTCGAGATCACGCTGCACCGCGAAGGCTACGAGGTGGACACGGCCCGGACGGCGGGCGAGGCGCTCGCCGCAGCGGCCGCCCGGCCCCCGGAAGCAGTGATCCTCGACCTGCTGCTGCCGGACGGCCGCGGCACCGCGGTCTGCCGCCAGCTGCGGGAATGGAGCACCGCGCCGATCCTCGTGCTCTCGGCCGTCGAGGACGAGGCCGAAAAGGTGGCTGCACTCGACGCCGGCGCGGACGACTACGTCACGAAGCCGTTCAGCGTCGAGGAGCTGCTTGCGCGGCTCCGCGCCGCTCTCCGGCGCTCGACGCCCGAACGCGAGCCGGTGATCGAGATCGGCGAGCTAGTGCTCGACGTGCGCAAGCGCCTCGTCACCGTCCGCGGGCAGGCCGTCTCACTGACGCCGACCGAGTACGAGCTCTTGCGCCTCCTGGCGGAGAACGAGGGACGCCTCCTCACGCACCCGATGATCCTCAAGCGCGTATGGGGGCCGGCCTACAGCCGCGAGTCCAACTACCTGCACGTCTACGTGTCGCATCTGCGCCGAAAGATCGAGCCCGACCCCGCGCGCCCGAGCTACATCCTCACGGAGCCCGGCGTGGGCTACAGGCTCGTCGATCCGGGCTTGTAGAGCACGCGTCGGCGTCTGACCCCGCCGTTTGGACGCGGCCCGGGACAAGGCCGGTTTCGCGGCGTTAAGACCATCTTGAGACGACCCGGCTGAGCCTTAGCGAGACGTTCAGCCGGCGCTGCCTACGGTGGCATCGGGATGGCACGGATCGCGCCCGCCGAGCATCGCCGCATCGTCGTGGCCGTCACCGACTGCGACGAGTCGATGCACGCGACGGCGGTCGCAGCGCAACTCGTGGCGCAGAAGGGAGAGCTCGTGTTCGTGCACGTGCTCGAGGTGCCGCTCGAGTTCCCGCTCGACGCGCAGCCGCCGCCGGGAGAGGAGGCCGCACGCCGCCGTGCGCGCGACCTGCTCGCGCGCTGCGAGGCGGCCGCCGAGCGCTACGGCGTGACGAGCAGGCGCACGCTCCCCCGGTGTCACGCGGCCGGCCCGGAGATCCTCGACACCGCCGAGCGGGTCGGCGCGAGCCTGATCGTTGTTGTCGGCGAGGAGCAGTTCGCACGGTCCGGGCGGATGCGGCTCGGGTCGACGGCCACCTACGTGCTCAAGCACTCGGCCTGCCGCGTCATGGTCATCTCCGCTCGCGCAGCTGCGGCCGCCGGCGTGGCCGCGAAGGTCGCGTAGCAGCCGTTGTGAGCGCAGGCGACCTGAAGCCGGTCCGGCCGGCGCCTCCCGGGCGGACGCCGATCCGGCGCGCCATCGTCGGCCGCCCGATGGCGACCGGCGAGATGGAGGAGACGCTTCTCCCGAAGTTCCTGGCGCTCCCGATCTTCGCCTCCGACCCGCTCTCGTCCGTCGCCTACGCGACCGAGGCGGGCATGGTCGTGCTCCTCGCCGCCGGGACAGCTTCGCTCCACCTGATCCTGCCGATCTCGGTCGCGATCGCGCTGCTGCTCGCGATCGTCGCCCTGTCGTACACGCAGACCGTCAAGGCGTACGAGACGAGCGGCGGCGCCTACGTCGTGGCGAAGGACAATCTCGGAACACTGCCGAGCCTCGTCGCCGGCGCGGCGCTGCTCACGGACTACGTGCTGACCGTGGCCGTGTCGGTCGCTGCCGGGATCCTCGCGATCACCTCGGCGGCGCCGTCGCTGACCCATCTCAAGGTGCCGCTGGCGCTGGGTTGCATCCTCGTGATCATGCTCGTGAACCTGCGCGGGGTGCGCGAGTCGGGGATCCTGTTCGCGCTCCCCACCTACGCGTTCCTGGCCGCGCTGTACGCGCTGATCGGCGTCGGCCTCTGGAAGATCGCCACGGGCGAAACGCCGCAGGCGGTCAACGTTCACCCGCTCGCCGCGGGGGCCGGAACGGTCAGCCTCTTCCTCGTCCTGCGGGCGTTCGCATCCGGCTCGAGCGCGCTGACCGGTGTCGAGGCGATCTCGAACGGCGTCACCGCGTTCCGGCGGCCACAGTCGAAGAACGCCGCGCGGACGCTCATGATCATGGCCGGCCTCGCGATCAGCCTCTTCCTCGGCGTGTCCTACCTCGCCGTGCAGATGCACGCGCGGCCGAGCTCGACGGACTCCGTCCTCTCCGAGATCGCACGCGGCGTCTTCCCGGCTGGAAGTACCGGCGCCGCGATGTACTACGTGGTGCAGGGGACCACGCTCGCGATTCTGATCTTCGCGGCCAACACGTCCTACCAGGGCTTCCCGCGGCTCGCGGCGCTCCTCGCCCGCGACCGCTTCTTCCCCCGGCAGTTCGTGAACCTCGGCGACCGTCTCGTCTACTCGAACGGCATCGTCGTGCTGACGGCCCTGGCGGCCGCCCTGATCGTCGTCTTCCAGGCCAACGTCAACTCGCTGATCCACCTGTACGTGATCGGCGTCTTCACGGCGTTCACGCTCTCGCAGGCGGGCATGGTGCGCTACTGGCGGCGGACACGCGGCGCGGGGTGGAAGCGACGCGCGGTGATCAACGGGGTCGGCGCGACCGCGACCGGGGTCGTGACCCTGCTCGTGATCCAGACGAAGTTCACCGAGGGCGCGTGGGCCGTGATGGTCGCGATCCCGCTGCTGGTGCTCGGCTTCTACGGGATCAAGCGCCACTACCGGCGCATCGGCCGCCGTCTCCGCGCCGGTGCGATCGCGATCGCGTCCGCGCCGCAGCCGACGAACACCACCGTCCTCTACGTCGACGCTTTCGACGAGGCCACGCGACTCGCGAACTGGTACGCGCGGGAGGTCGCCGACCACGACTTCCATCCGATCCACGTGCTCGGCTCGAGCGGCCGTGACCTGCGTGGGCGCTGGTGGGACTGGTCGGGCGGCGGGACGGTGATCGAGGCGCTGGAGCGCGAGGACAGTCCCGCCGACGCGGTCCTGGACTACGTCTGGCAGCTTCCGCGCGGAGAGTCGTCCTTCGTCACCGTCGTCATCCCGGAGCAGTTCCGCCGCAAGTCGTTACTGACGGCGATCAGCCGCCGCACCGCCTTCTCGCTCAAGCTCCGCCTGCTGCGGGAGCCGGGTGTCGTGGTCACCGACGTGCCCCTCGTCGGGGAGGGGCAGGCGCTGCCGAAGCGGCTCGTCTGCCGTGTGTTCGTGTCAGGCGGGCACGCCGCCTCGCTCCGGGCCGCCAACTACGCCCAGACGCTCGGGATCCAGGACACGTGCGCGGTCAGCTTCGCGTTCGACGGCGCCGAGGCACAGCGCATGCAGTTCGAGTGGGCGGCCCTCGGCACCGACCTCCCGCTCGAGATCGACGAGGCCCACTACCGCGACGTCGGCGACCCGCTGCTCCGCTACGTGCGCGAGCTCACCGCCGACCCCGACGTGGTCGTGGCCGTGATCATCCCCGAGATCGTCGTCAGCGGCCTCAGCCGCGTCCTCCACAACCAGCGCGCGCTCTACCTGAAGCGGCTCCTGATCTTCGAGCCGCGCGTGATCCTCTCGTCGGTGCCCTACCAGCTCGGCTGAACACGGGGGAAACGGCCGGTTTCCCCCGTGGGGCCCCCTTCCCCATCGCAGCGCGTCGCCGATGGCCAGAGCTACGTCCGGGCAAAGCCCGGACTTCGCAGCGGATCGCCCCGCGCGGGGCGGCGACCCGTCACCTTCACCCGTTCAGAAACGGTGGTCCTACTCAGTGTTGTGCTCGGGCCTTCGTCGAGGGGTGGCTGATCCTCTCGGATCGACGCTCCTAGCACCCTTGGCGACGCGCAACGGATCGCCGCGAAGCCCGGGCATGACCGGGCGTAGCTCGCGCGGCTGGAGACGCGTTACGAAAGGGAAGGGGGCTCAAGGGGGAAACCGGCTGTTTCCCCCTTGGGAAACCAGCTCGGCTAGGGCGCCTGCGCGGTGTCCTCGTCCTCGCGGCGGTACGACCAGAGTTGCTCGCGCTCGCCGTCGCGGAAGCGGATGATCTCGAGCCCCTCGGGTTGCTCGTCCTCGATCAGCTCGAACGCGACGTCTGCGGCGTCGAGGAATGCCGTCGCGACATGAATTGGCTCGGGGTTGCCGAACTCGAGGAGCAGATATTCCTCGGTCGGCTCCGGCTCGTCGGACTCGCTGTCCGCCGGGCTCTGCTCGCCGGTCGCCAGGCGCTCGCGCAGCGACCCGGAGAAGTCGAAGCCGTGCTGCTCGGTGAGTGTGCGGGCGAGGTTCTGAGGCGTCAGGGCTCCCGCCGCGAGCAGGATCTGGCCGAGCGGCCTGCCGTCCTGGCGCTGCTGCTCGAGCGCGGCGTCGAGCGTCTCCTCGGTCAGGAGCCCCTTGGCGATGAGCAACTCGCCGAGCGGGCGGCGGCGCGCCAGCTGCGGCTGATCCGGCTCCTCGTCCTCTGCCGAGCCGGGCCCGGGCGCAGGGTCGGGAATCGTCTCGGCTTCCCTGATTTCGCGCAGGCGACGGCTGAGCGCTTGGTCGGACATCGACACACGCGTATCGGCAGCGACAGTCCGTGCCTGAATACACGTTCGAGGGGGTCGGGGTACCGGTTCCGGTTCTAGTACGCTGCGATCGCCCGTGCGGAGGAGAGCGATCGTCCAACTCGCCCTGCTCGCGGCCGCGATCGCGGCCGTCACGACGGCCATAGCGGTGCTGATTCCCTGGCTTCCCGTCTCGGCGTCGAGAGAGGCTGACCGGATCGACTTCACCTACTGGCTCGCGACGGGCATCGCGATCTTCATCTTCTCGATCGTTGCCGCTGCGATCCTCTACTCGGTCTGGCGCTTCCGCGCACATCCGGACGACGATTCGGACGGGCCGCCGATCCACGGCCACACGGGGCTCGAGATCGTGTGGACGGCGATCCCGACGGCACTCGTCACCGTGATCGCGATTGCCAGCGCGATCGTGCTCCACGACAACGGCACGACGCCGAAGAATGCGCTCCATGTCGACGTGACCGCCCAGCAGTTCACGTGGACGTTCACCTACAAGGACGGGCCGGCCAAGGGCGTGACGTCGCCCAACTTGTACCTGCCGATCGACCGCTCGACGATCCTCGAGATCACGTCGGTGGACGTCCTGCACTCGTTCTGGGTGCCCGAGTTCGCCCAGAAGCAGGACGCCGTTCCCGGCCGCACGAACCCACTGAAGATCACCCCGACGAAGGTGGGCACGTATCCGGTCATCTGCACGGAGCTCTGTGGCCTCGGGCACGCGCTCATGCGCCGCTCCGCGATCGTCCTGAGCGCAGGCGACTTCTCGGCGAAGAAGTGGGCGGCCGGTTTGCCCGGCGGCTCGCCTGCAGGCCCGACCGGCGGCTCCGGCAGGCAGTCGGGCGGCGCGGCGGGCGGCAAGGCCGTCTTCACGGCGAACGGCTGCGGGAGCTGCCACACGCTGACGGCCGCCGGCTCGACCGGCACGGTCGGACCCGACCTCGACAAGCTGCCGGTCGAGGCCAAGGGCGCGGGACAGCCGCTTCGGCCTTTCATCCACGAGTCGATCGTGAACCCGAACGCGTATATCGCGCCGGGCTACCCGGCGGGCGTGATGCCGCCGAACTTCGGCCAGACGATCTCCAAGCCTGACCTCGCCGCACTCGTGCAATATCTCGTCCAGTCGTCGAAGGGGGGTGGGAAGTGACGGCCATCACGGCCGGGCACGACATGCACGCGCCTGTTCCGGCGCCGCCGCGGCCGCGGGGCATTCGCCGGCTGCTCCAGCCGGGCTACGTCCGCTGCCTGTGGACGATCCCGCTCCTCTTCGGCTTCGGCGCGCTGATCATGGTGCTCGTCCGCTGGCTGGAAGGCTGGCACCCGATCTGGGACGGGACCGTGATCACGACGATCAGCCTGGTCACGATCCCGCTCGGCTTCCTCGCCGGCATCGGCGGCTTCGACTACTGGCTCGGCTACGCGATCGGCCAGCCGACCCGTCCCGAGGACCACTCCGGCCACGGCGCCAAGAGCTGGAAGGACTACTTCCGCGTCAACACCGATCACAAGGTGATCGGGATCCAGTACATCTGCACGACCTTCGTCTTCTTCATCCTCGGCGGGCTCCTGGCGCTCGTGTTCCGCGCAGAGCTGGCGAAGCCCGGCATGCAGTACGTGGACACGCAGACCTTCAACGGCCTCGTGTCCGTGCACGCGACGCTGATGATCTTCCTGTTCATCATCCCGGTCTTCGCCGGGATCGGGAACTACGTGATCCCGCTGATGCTGGGCGCGCCGGACATGGCCTTCCCGCGGCTGAACGCGCTCTCGTACTGGCTGCTCCCGATCGCCGGGGTCATGTTCGCCTCCTCGATGCTCGTGCCCGGAGGCCCGTTCGCGACCGGTTGGACGGGCTACGCGCCGCTCGCGAGCCACCAGCCCCTCGGGCAGGTGTTCTTCAACATGGGCGTCCAGTGGGCAGGTGCCTCGTCGATCATGACCGCGCTCAACTTCCTGGTCACGATCATCACCATGCGGGCGCCCGGGATGACGTTCTGGCGCATGCCGCTCCTCGTCTGGGCGAACTTCACGACCTCGCTCCTCGTCGTCCTGGCGACGCCGTTCATCGCCGGCTCGCAGTTCTTCGCGATGTTCGACCGGGTCATGCACACGCACTTCTTCGACCCGATCGGAGGCGGGTACGTGCTGGGGTACCAGCACATCTTCTGGTTCTACTCGCACCCGGCGGTGTACATCATGATGCTGCCCGGCTTCGGGATCGTCTCGGAGGTGATCGCGACCTTCGCCAGGAAACCGATCTTCGGCTACCGGCTGATGGCCTTCTCGCTGATCGCGATCCTGATCCTCGGCTTCTCCGTCTGGGCGCACCACATGTTCGTGGCCGGGATGGCGCCGTGGTTACGCGTGCCGATGATGGTGACGACGCTGCTGATCGCGATTCCGACGGGCATCAAGGTCTTCAGCTGGCTCGCGACCTTATGGGAAGGGCGGATCAGATTCACCACGCCCATGTTGTTCGCACTCGGCTTCGTCGCCAATTTCCTGATCGGCGGCCTGTCCGGCATCTACCTCGGCTCCGTGCCGATCGACATCCACGCCTCGGACACGTACTTCATCGTCGCCCACATCCACTACGTGCTCTTCGGCGGCTCGCTGATGACGATCTTCGCCGGGCTCTACTTCTGGTATCCGAAGATGACCGGCCGGATGTACGACGAGCGGCTCGGGAAGATCCACTTCTGGCTGACGCTGATCTTCTTCAACGCCACGTTCTTCCCGATGCACTACATCGGCCTGCAGGGGATGCCGCGCCGCGTCGCCGACTACGCGCCGCGCTTCGGCGGGATCAACATGTTCATCTCGATCTGCTCGTTCGTCCTCGGCGCGTCGGTCCTGATCTTCCTCTACAACATGATCAACAGCTGGGTGCGCGGCCCGATCGCACCGGCGAACCCGTGGCGCGCGCACTCGCTCGAGTGGCAGGTCTCGTCACCGCCGCCCGTCTTCAACTTCGACGCCATCCCGACGGTCGTCGCCGGCCCGTACGAGTACGGCGTCGAGGGCGCCAGGCACGCGATCATGGCGGAGGAGGCGGCGACGGCCGATTCGGTGCACGCCAGGGAGGAGGAGGTCCACAGGTGAGCACGGCTGCGCCCAGGCACGTCCTCGTCGTCGCCAACGAGACCGTGGCCGGCAAGAGCCTGATCGAGGCGCTCGACCGCAAGGCGGCCGAAGGCCCGATCCGGGTCACCGTGGTCTGCCCCGTCAACCCGCCCGTCGACGGCTACGTCGTCTACGAGGACACGCGCCGCGCGTCGGCGCGCCGGCGCCTCGACAAGACGCTCGAGCTGCTCCGCTCGCACGGCATCGCCGCGCAGGGCTTCGTCGTCGGGTCGGATCCCGTCGCGGCCGTCCGTGACTCGTTCGCCCAGCTCGTGCCGCCGCCGGACGAGATCGTCGTCTCGACCCATCCCGAGGAGCGATCAGGGTGGCTGCGCCGGGACGTCGTCGAGCGGGTGCGCTCCTCCGCCGGCACGCTCCCCGTCGAGCACGTCGTCGTCGACCTGGCCCGCGAGGGCGGCCCGGCCAACGTGCTCGTGATCGCGAACGAGACGGTCGTCGGCGCTCCGCTCCTGGACAAGATCCGCGAGCGGGCGCAGCAGTCACCGGCGAGCTTCCTGATCCTCTCGCCGCAGAGCGACTCGACCCACCCTTCCCATCCGGACGCCGACCGGCGGCTGCGGATGGCGGTCGGCCTCCTGCGCAGCGACGGCATCGACGTGCACGCCGAGGTGGCGCATCCCGACCCCTACACCGCAGCGACGCAGACCGTGCGCGACGAGCGGGTCGACGAGATCATCGTCTCGACCTTCCCCGGTGCGCTCCGGTCGAGCTGGCTGCGCGGCGACCTGATCGAGCGGCTGCGCAAGGACACGAAGCTGCCGGTCGAGCACGTCGAGGTCGAGCCCGTCGAAGAGGTGCACGCCTAGGTGCCCCTTCCAGCCATGCATGCCGGCTTCTGGCCCGCGATCACGCGGCGCGCTGCCTTCCCGCTCCGGCCGCGGCAAAGCCGCGACCTCCGCTCCTGGGCCGGCTCCGTCGAGCCTACGCCGGCTGCGTCCTCAGTCGCGCCCGTATTTGCCAATACGAACGCTCCCTGCGTCCTTGCATCGCTTGGTGCTCACGACCCAGAATCTCGGCGGCATCACCGGAAGGGGCACTAGTGGAAGCGCACGCGGCCGACCACCATCACCACGGCCCGCCGACGGCCAACGTCAGCTCGCGCGTCGACGCGCGCGTCCTCGGGATGCTGCTCTTCATCGGCTCGGAGATCATGCTCTTCGGGTCGTTCTTCACGGCCTACTTCTTCATCCGGGTCGTCAACCACTACCCGTGGCCGCCGCCCGGCGAGCACCTGCCCGTGTTCGTCGCCGGGGTCAACACCTGCATCCTGGTCACGTCGAGCTTCACGATGCACTGGGCTTTGACGTCGATCAAGCGGGGCAACCGTGCGGGGCTCAAGGCCGGGCTGGTGTTGACCTTCGCCATGGGCCTGACCTTCCTGTTCACCCAGATCGCCGAGTACGCGCGGATCGGCTTCTCGCCGAGCGACAACGCGTTCGCGACCGTGTTCTTCTCGCTCACGGGTCTGCACGGGATGCACGTGTTCGTCGGATTGATGCTGCTGCTCTTTGCAGCCATCAGGTCGTTCCGCGGCCACTACTCGCCCGAAAAACACCTCGGCGTCGAACTGCCGGGCATCTACTGGCATTTCGTCGACGTGATGTGGATCGTGGTCTACACCACGGTCTATCTCCTCTGATCCGTTTCGCCTGCCCCGGAGAAGGGGTATCCAGCGGGAGGTGATTCCGCACATGGCCGAACGCACCACGTGGAACCCGCTCCGGAGCGAGCAGGAGGCGTTCCAGCTCCTGATCGGGACGATCGCGTACTTCGCCGCGATCGTGCTCGCGACCGTGCTCGGCGGCGTCTGGGCCGGCGTGGCCGTGTTCGTGGTGCTGACCGCGGCCTCGGTCGCCTGGTTCGTGCACCGGAACCGGCATCCCGAGGCGAAGGAGCAGGTGAGCTCGCGGACGACGCCGGCCGACGAGCACCGGGTGCTCGTCGTCGCGAACGAGACGGTGGCGGGACGCACGCTCCACGACGCCGTACGGCAGGCGACCGAGGGCCACCCCTCGCGGGTGCTCGTCGTCTCGCCCGCGCTGAACTCGCCGCTCCGGCATTTCGTCTCCGACGAGGACGGGGCACGGAAGGTCGCGCAGCAGCGCCTGGACAGCAGCCTGCGCGCCCTCGGCGACGAGGGCATCGAGGCGATCGGCGAGGTCGGAGATGCCGATCCCCTGCAGGCGATCGAAGACTCGCTCCGCACCTTCGGCGCCGACGAGATCATCATCTCGACGCACCCCGAGGGTCGGTCGAACTGGCTCGAGAAGGGCGTCGTCACGGGCGCGAGGAAGCGCTTCACCGTCCCGATCACGCACGTCGTGGTCGACCTGGACGCCGAAGCGTCCGAGACCTGACGCGCGGCCTCGCCGGGTCTACAGTGACCGTGTGCGGTGGTACAAGTACCCGCGCCCGCTGGTGATGCTCCGCGGGTTCTGGGGGCTCGTGCTCGGCTTCGTCCTGGTCGGTCTCGGGATCGCGTACGTCGTGATCGGTGCGACCGGGGGCCGCCTCGTGGGCATCGCAATGCTCATCCTCGGTGCCGTCTACGTGATCGCGGTGGCCCGAGGGTTCGCGAGAACGTCTCGTCGCTAGTGGCTCCGCTCGATCGGGCCTGTGAGAGCGATTACTTGCCGGCGACCGAGGAGACGTACTTCGCGACGGCCTCGATCTGCGCGGCCGTCAGCTTGCCCTTGAACGAGGGCATGACGCCCTTGCCGTTCGTGACGCGGTCGACAACGAGGCTCTCGGGCGGCTTCTTCTGATCGAGGTTCGGGCCGACGGTGCCGGTCGAGCCCGCGTCCTTGAGCGTGTGGCAGTTGACGCAGCCGGCCTGCTGGAAGATGTCCTTGCCGGCCGTGGCGGTGATCTTGCCGCCCGATGCGCGGCAGGCGGGGTCGTTCTGGTTGCCGGCGCACTTGGCGACGAACGCGGCCACGTCGGTCAGGTCCTTGCCCTTGACGAGGTTGGCCGGCATGACCGTCGTGCCGCTCGGGGTCACGAGGGAGCCGGGCGCGCACCGCTGCGTGTCCTGTGTGTCCTGGCTCGACTCGCTCGGGCACGTGACGCCTTGGAGCGGCACGCGGATCTGGTCGGCGACGACCTGCTGGATCGTGCTGTCTGGGAAGCCCTGCTGCCGGACGGCGGAGAAGGAGTTGTCGAGATTCGGCCCGAGCACGCCGCTCGCCCCTGCCGCCGCGAGCGTGTGGCAGCTCGAGCACTTGCCGGTGGTGTTGAAGACCTGCTTGCCGTGGGCGGGGTCGCCGCCCGTGTCCAGCCCGCCGGTGCCGCAGGCGGCTGCCGCGAGGGCGATCGAGATCGCGAGCGCGCCGGCCAGGGCGGGACACGGCAGCTTGACCGAGAGAGCGGCGCGCACGCGCGCGAGTCTAACCAGTCGTGCCAGACGTGCCGGTGGACGTCTGCGCCTGAGCGATGCTCTTCTCGAGCGCCTTGATCTGGTTCTTCACGTCCGGGACGAGGGGGTCGTCCGGGAACTTCTTCAGGAACTGGTTGTAGACGGCGAGCGCGGCGACGCTGTCGCCGTCCCCGGCCGCGATGTTCGCGATCTCGAGGAACGCGCTCGAGTCTTGCGGGTTCTTCGCGGCCAGAGTCCGGTAGACGGCGAGGTGCTGGTCGATGACCTTGCTGATCTGCTGGTTGAGCCGGTCGGTGTCGCCCCGCTGGAGCGACGTGACGCCGAGCTCGGTCGGGAACAGGCTGGCGAGCGCGGTACCGAGGACCGAGTTCGGGTTCACCGGCGAGAAGGTGTTGACGATCGAGAGCGGCGGCGTCGGCGGGGTCTGGATCTCGGCCTTGATCTCCGAGATCCGCGTTCCGTACAGCGTGCCGAGCTCGGTCAGGGCGCTCGCGTTGCCGGGCTTGAGCTTGAGATAGGCTTTGTACGCGGCGATCGCGTCGACGGTCTGGTTCTTCGTGACGTACGCCTTCGCGAGGTTGAGCCGTGCCTTCGGGTCGGTCGGATCCTTGGCGACCTTCTTCTGGAGGCTCTCGATCGACGGGCCGCCGCCGCTTCCGAACAGGTGGATGTTCCCGTTCAGGAAGTCGGTGAGCGCGCTGCCGCCGGAGCCGACGCCGAGAAACACGAAGCTGAGCGCGAAGACGACGGCCAGGAACGCGAAGACCCACTTCGTCTTCCGCCGCATCCGGCCGAAGAAGAGGTCCTGCTCCCACTGCGGGTGGCCCCTCTTGGCGGCCGCGGAATCGCCTGCTACGCGCTGCGCCCGGCTGTTAGCAGCCGCTTTCGCGCGCTGGTTCCTCTTCGTCGCAGCTCGTGCCAATCGAACGCTCCTCGCTCGTAGCGTACCTCGCCGTCGACAAGCGTAGCCGCCACCCGACCGGGGGAGCCGCCGAGCACGACGGCGGCCGCCGGGTCCTCCCAGGGGAGGAACGGCGAGCCCTCGAGGGAGACGACCGTGAGGTCGGCGCGCTTGCCCGGCTCGAGGGTTCCGACCTCGTCGGCGAGCCCCAGGGCCCGGGCGGACCCGATTGTGGCGAGCTCGAGCGCCTCCGCGGCGGTCAAGGCCTCCGGCCTCTGCTCGCGCGCGCGCGCGAAGAAGACTGCGGCTCGCAACTCCTCGAACAGGTCGAACGACGGCGCCGAGGCGGGGCTGTCCGTGCCCAGGCCGACGGTCACGCCCGCGTCGAGGAGCCGCCGCAGCGGCGCGATGCCGCAGCCGAGGAGCGCATTCGACCTCGGGCAGTGCACGACCGCGACGCCGTGCTCCGCGAGGAGGGCAATCTCCTCGTCGTCGACCGTGACGCAGTGGGCCGCAACGGTTCCGGCGCGCAACAGCCCGTGCTCTGCGAGCACGCGAATGCCGCTCGTTCCGGGCGGCGGCGGCAGCACATCGGCGACTGCCGTCCACGGGCCCTCGCCGAGTCGCATCCACGTGTCCTCGTCCGGGCTCTCGGAAAGATGCGTAGCGACGGGGAGGCCGAGCTCGAAGCAGGCCGCGTACAGCTCCGGCGAGACCGTGTACGGGGCGTGAGGCGAGACCCCGAGGCGGACGCGGTCGGAGAACGAGCCGGCGACGCGGGCGCGGTTGCTCGCGAAGCGCGTCCCGAGCTCTCTGTCTGTCGTCCCGAACACCTCGAGGTAGACGATCGCTCGCAGCCCGAGCTCGTCGCACGCCGTCGCGGAGGCGCCCGAGAAGCTGCAGTCGCCGACTGTCGTGATCCCCGAGGCGAGGCACTCGGCCGCCCCGAGGCGCGCGATCGCCTCCATCTCCTCCTGCCCGATCCTGGCCTTGCGCTCGACGTGGATCAGGATCCAGGGCGCGAACGGCAGCCCGTCGCCGAAGCCCGCGTACACCGCGTACTCGAGGTGCGAGTGCGCGTTGACGAAGCCGGGGAGGATGACCGCCTCCGCGTAGCCGATGCCGGTGCCGAGCTCGGCCTGTGTGCCGACGGCCGCGATCACCCCGTCCTCGATCGCGACGGCGCCGTCGCGGATCGGCAGGCCGGAGACGGGCAGGACCCAGTCGGCCGAGACGACCGTCGTCACGGGACTAGCTCCGGCTCCGTGCTACAGAACGGTGTCGCGCTCGCGCGGGTCCGGCTGAGCCTGCGGCTGCGCCGCGACCGGCGGAGCGGGTGGGAGCTCTGCCGGCTGGGACGGGGCCGGCGGCGCCTGCACGGCCTGAGCCTCGGCGTCGGCCTCCGCGTCCTGCTTGTCGACCCGATCCGTGACGGCGTCCTTGAATCCCTTGATGCTGCTGCCGACCGATCTCCCCATCTGCGGAAGCCGCTTCGGGCCGAAAATCAGCAGCACCACGAAGGCGATGATCAGCAGGTCCCAGAATCCGAGGCCCCACACGCGGGTAAGCCTAACCAAAGGCCGCGGGAAAGGGCGGGACCGCTACGATCGAGGGACTGTCAGGACGGCCGTTTCGGGCGTATCCTGAGCGCTCGAAACGAGAGAAAGGCGACGTTGGCTCTACTCGAACTCAAAAACCTCCATGTTGCGCTGGCCGAGGACGGCACCGAGATCGTCAAGGGTGTCGACCTGGCCGTGTCGCCGAACGAGGTGCACGCCGTCATGGGGCCGAACGGCTCCGGCAAGTCCACGCTCGCCTATGCCCTGATGGGGCACCCCGGCTACGAGATCACGGAGGGGCAGCTCCTCTTCGACGGCGAGGACGTGACCGAGATAGGCGCAGACGAGCGCGCCGCCCGAGGGCTCTTCCTCGCCTTCCAGTACCCGCACGCGATTCCGGGCGTCACCGTCACGACCTTCCTGCGCGCGGCGATGAACGCGCTCCGCAAGGCCCGGAACGACGGCGTCGACGATCCGATCAAGATCCCCGAGTTCCGCAAGGACCTGCTGGCGGCCATGGAGCAGCTCAAGGTCCCGCGCGAGCTGGCGTCGCGGTATCTGAACGAGGGCTTCTCCGGCGGGGAGAAGAAGCGCGTCGAGATCCTGCAGATGGCGATGCTGAAGCCGCGCATCGCGGTGCTCGACGAGACCGACTCGGGGCTCGACATCGACGCGCTGAAGATCGTCGCGAACGGCGTCCAGTCCCTGATCGGCCCCGACATGGGCGCACTCGTGATCACGCACTACCAGCGCATTCTCAACTACATCGAGCCCGACTTCGTGCACGTCTTCGTCGACGGACGTATCGTCGAGGAAGGCGGTCCCGAGCTGGCGCACAAGCTCGAGGCCGAGGGGTACGAGGCGTTCACACCGGCAACGGTTGGAGAGGAATCCTGATGGCAGCGAGCGAGACAGAAGTCGTCCAGGGCATCGGCTCGGACTACGCGATCAAGTACGGCTTCCACGTCCCCGAGGACTACTTCTTCAAGTCGGGGCGCGGACTCTCGCACGAACTGGTCGACGCGATCTCGAGCCACAAGGACGAGCCCGCCTGGATGAGGAAGATGCGCCACAAGGCGCTCGACTACTTCAACGCGCGTCCGCTCCCGACCTGGGGCGGCAACGTCGCGGAGATCGATTTCGAGAACATCTACTACTACATCAAGCCGACCGAGAAGCAGGCCAACTCGTGGGAGGACCTGCCCGCCGACATCAAGGACACCTGGGACAAGCTCGGCATCCCCGAGGCGGAGAAGAAGTACCTCGCCGGCGTCGGCGCCCAGTACGAATCGGAGGTCGTCTACCACAAGCTGCGCGAAGATCTCGAGCAGCAGGGCGTGCTCTTCCTGGACATGGACTCGGGACTGCGCGAGCACGAGGACATCGTCAAGCAGCACTTCGGCAAGATCATCCCGCCGAACGACAACAAGTTCGCCGCCCTCAACTCGGCCGTCTGGTCGGGCGGGTCGTTCATCTACGTGCCGCCGGGCGTAAAGATCGAGATGCCGCTCCAGGCCTACTTCCGCATCAACGCGGAGAACATGGGCCAGTTCGAGCGCACGATGATCATCGTCGACGAGGGTGCCTACGTGCACTACGTCGAGGGCTGCACGGCGCCGATCTACTCGACCGACTCGTTGCACTCGGCGGTCGTCGAGATCATCGTCAAGAAGGGCGGCCGCTGCCGCTACACGACGATCCAGAACTGGTCGAACAACGTCTACAACCTCGTCACGAAGCGTGCCGTGGCCTACGAGCAGGCGACGATGGAGTGGGTGGACGGCAACCTCGGCTCGAAGTTGACGATGAAGTACCCGGCGATCTGGCTGATGGGCGAGGGCGCGCACGGCGAGGTGCTGTCGATCGCGTTCGCCGGCAAGGGCCAGCATCAGGACGCGGGCGGCAAGTGCGTCCACGTCGCGCCGAACACGACCTCCGTAATCACGTCCAAGTCGATCTCGAAGGACGGCGGGCGCGCCGGCTACCGCGGGCTGCTCGAGGTGGCGAAGGGCGCCCACGGTGCGAAGTCGAAGGTCGTGTGCGACGCGCTGATCCTCGACGAGGCCTCACGGTCGGACACCTATCCGTACATCCGCATCGACGAGAACAACGTCGACATCGGGCACGAGGCGACGGTCTCGAAGATCGGCGAGGAGCAGCTCTTCTACCTGATGTCTCGCGGCCTGACCGAGTCGGAAGCCTCCGCGATGATCGTCTCCGGCTTCGTCGAGCCGATCACGAAGGAGTTGCCGCTCGAGTACGCCGTCGAGATGAACCGTCTGATCCAGCTGCAGATGGAGGGCTCCGTTGGCTAGTGCGAGTCGCCTGACGGCGACCGCCGGAGTCGGCTGATGCAGGTCGAGCGCACCGACTTCATCTCGGTGCCGGTCACGGATCTCGAGCGTTCGACGGCGTTCTACCGCGACACGCTCGGCCTCGAGCAGACCGGCCATGGTGCCTGGCCCGAGTTCCAGCTCGGCGAGAACGTCAGCCTCTACCTGCTCGACCCCACGAACATCGGGCAGGAGTTCAAGGGGCCGCACACGTCCTCGATCGCGCTCCGCGTCGCCGACGTCGAACAGGGGCGCCGCGACCTCGAGGCGAAGGGCGTCGTGTTCGGCGGCGACACCTTCGACTCCGGCGTCTGCCACATGGCGTTCTTCGCCGACCCCGACGGCAACGCGTTGATGCTCCACCGCCGCTACGCGCCGCATGAGTAGCCGCGCCGCGCTCCTCGAGCGTTATCAGGCACTCCCGCTTCCGGACACGTCGATGGAGGCCTGGCGCTTCACCGACCTGGCCGGCTTCGACCCGGACGCCTTCCCCGTCCCGAACGGCCACGTCGGAGCAGTCCCTCGGACCGGTCCGAAGCAGACGATGCTGGACATCGACGCGGCCGCGGTGGCCACAGTCGGGGAGGCCGGCATTGAGATCTCCGCGGTGCCCGAGGGCGTCACCTTCGAGCCGTTGACGGACGACGCGGAGCGGCTCGGCACGCTGGTCGGGGCCGAGGACAAGTTCACGGCGCACAACGCGGCGCTCTGGAAGCACGGCCTCCTCGTCCGCGTCTCCAAGGGCGTGCAGCTCGAGAAGCCCCTCTACGTGCGCATCGCGAGCACCGCCGACGGGTCCTCGCTCTTCTGGCGCCTCCTGGTCGTGGCCGAGGAAGGCAGTCGCTTCAGCCTGATCGAGGAGTACGTCTCGGGCACCCCCGAGCTCGCCGCCTACTCGAACGCCGCCGTCGAGCTCTTCGTCGAGCAAGGCGCGAAGCTCGAGTACGTCTCGCTGCAGAACTACTCGGCCGAGACATGGCACTTCGCGACGCATCACGCGCGCGTCGAGCGAGACGCCGAGCTCGACTGGGTCGCGGGCGGCTTCGGCTCCCGCAGAGGCAAGGTCCGGATCCAGAACGACCTCGCCGGCCCGGGAGCGACCTCGCGCGTCACCGGCGCCTACTTCGCCGACGGGACTCAGCACCTCGACTACGACACGTTCCAGGAGCACATCGCGCCCAACACGACGTCCGACTTCGCGTTCAAGGGCGCGCTGCGAGACGAGGCGTCCGTCGTCTGGCGCGGGATGATCCGCGTCGAGAAGGACGCGCAGAAGACGAACGCGTACCAGGAGAACCGCAACCTGCTGCTCTCCGAGCAGGCGCACGCCGATTCGATCCCGGGCCTCGAGATCCTCGCCAACGACGTCCGCTGCACGCACGGCGCGACGCTGTCCCAGGTCGACCGCGACCAGCTCTTCTACGCCATGGCGCGCGGCCTCACCCGCGCCGACGCCGAGCGGCTGATCGTGCGCGGGTTCTTCCAGGACATCCTCGACCGGATCGATCTCGCCCCGGTGCGCGACGCCCTGGCCGAGGCGCTGGAAGCACGGATCCCGCAGACGTAGGCTCTCGCGCGTGAGACGTGCGTTCGGAGCGTTCTGGATCCTGATCACGGCCGGGGCCGTCACGGCCTCGCTGACCATCCTCTTCCTCGGCACGCGGTCGGTGATGGCCATCGGCGGGTCGTGCGGCTCGATCGGGTCGGACGGCGTCATCCAGCCGTGCCCCGGCAACGTCGCGGGGCTGGTGCCGGGGGCGATCTGGGGCGGCCTGATCTTCACCGGCCTGTACGTCTGGGTGGCCGCGAAGTACAGGGTCCCGAGTCTCGTCTCGCTGCTGTGGCCGGCCCTCTTCCTCTCGCTCTCCTACAATTTCTTCGACTACGGGATCAACGGCGGCAACGTCGCAGGTGGCTTCGTCGTGTGCGGTGTCGTCTTCGCGCTGATGGGAGCGGTGCCGCTGATCTGGGCGCTGCCTCATCTCTGGCGCGTGTACGTGGACGGTCGGGACGATCCGAAGCCGTGGCACGTCGCCGCCACCGGCAGCGCGATGGGCAGCGCGGCGGACGCGCTCAAGCTCCTCGACCGGCTCGGGCGCACTCCGAACCAGGACCTGACCGAGAGCCTCGAGCGCCTCGACGAGCTGCACAAGAGCGGCGCGCTCGACGACCTCGAGTACGCGAAGGCGAAGGATCGCGTCATCCGCGGGGAACAGGCGTGACCGGCCGTGTCCGGCTCATGTGGTTCGTGGTGCACGTGGCTGGGATCGGGCTCGGCATCTGGGCCGGTGTCCGGTTCTTCGACTGGGCGTCGTGATCTCGCACCAGGCGCCGGCCGAGGCCGAGCACGTCGCGCGCTGAGCCGACCCCTGGCCGCGAGATACGTGTTTTCGAGCAGGTCGCGTGCGGGACTCCGCGGATGACGCGACACGTAGAGATCCCCGAGAGTCGACAGTCGTACGAACATCGAGACAGGGAGGTGGAATGTTCACCTATATCGGGCTGTTCAGGCTCACGCCGGTGGCCCGCGAGCATCTCGAGAAGACCCCTGAGTACTTCGAGAAGATCCACAAGATCGTGGAGCAGGAAGGCGGCACGGTTGACCGCTTCCTCGCGATCATGGGTCCGTGGGAGTACTTTGCGATCTTCACGTATCCGGACAACGAGGCCGCGTTCCGCGTCCTCGGCAAGATCGCCAAACTCGAGGTCTTCGAGACCGAGACGTTCCCAGCAGAGGACGTTGAGGTCTTCTGGAAGACACTCGTCTAGAGCGTTTCTCGCTCCTGCACGGGAGCGTGCGAGGTAACCGGAGGCCGCTCACCGAGCGGCCTCCGGCGTAGAGGCCTCAGAGCACCGCGGCGCCGTGCAGGCAGTCTCGCCGATACCGCGGCGGAGTAACCGCGGCGCAGGCTGCTCGCCGACCTGCTTCGTAGGTGTGGAGCGCGCCCAGAATCGTGCCGATGCCTTCGTAGCACCGCGCGCGGTAGCGAACGTCCGCGAGGTTGCAGAAGGCCGCCGCCTCCCGACCGCCGGCGAAGTTGTTGCCGTAGTCGCGGGCGGCGCCGTACACGCACTCGCCCGCCATGCTCCCCGCCTTGGCGCAGATCGCCAGCGTTCGCTCCGGGTGGTACTGCGTGTAGCCGGACGCATCGCGGCCGTACGACTGGAAGCAGGTCGCGACCCATCCCTTCTCGCTGCGCCGGCACCAGGAGGCGACCTTCGTCCAGTTGTAGCCCACCACCTGCAGGATGCGCTCGGTCACCTGGAGGTAGCAGTAGTACTTGTGCTTCTGGGAGACGGCGTTGCAGGGGTAGATCGGGTCCTTCGCCTTGATGTACCGAGACGTGACCATCCCGGTGGCGAGGTTCTGCATGTAGACACCGCCGGTGCACGCGACCTGGTCGAAGCTCGTCGTCAACCGGTCGCAGACGCTCAGCGAGTAGGGGAGGTCGTCGCCGCTGTAGATCATCAGCCCGTGCCCGAGTCCGTGCACGCACTGGTAGAGGAGGAACGTCTCTTTCGTCACCGCCGGGCTCGTGCAGAGCTTGCGGGCGATCTTGACCACCTTGGCGTGTGGCAGCCCGGCGATCGAGAGCTCGATGACTCCGTGGTAATAGCCCGAGTTGCACGTCATCGCCCCGTGCGCGAGCGCCTCGGCCGGATTGTTGTCGTAGTGCGCCAGCGCGGCGTGACCGATCGTGTGCGAGATCTGATGGCAGTCGGCCTCGACGCCGGGCAGGGTGCGGCTGTCGGCCTGGAGCGTGTCGAGGGCGGCCTTCGGGCCGTCCTTGTAGGCGAGGTTCCCGAACGCCTGGCGGTAGCAGTCGAACCCGCTCTTCTTGGCGCAGTCGGCAACGGTCGTCGAATCCGCCTTGAAGACCGGGACCTTGCCGGCCTTGCGGGAGGCGAGCGCGACGAACGACGCCACCTGCTGGATCTGCTTGTGCGTCAGCGTCTTCGCGAACGGCGGCATGCCGTATCCGCCGACCAGCACCTGGTGAGCGACGGTCGCCTCGTCGGGCTTGAGCAGATCGAGGTTCGGCCCGAACTCCCCCTTTGCCTTGACCACCGACAGCGTGTGACACTGGGCGCAGCCGTAGGTCGTGAACACCTTTGCCCCGGCCGAGCGCGAGATGCTCGAACCGCCGCCGCACGCCGCCGCCAGGAGCGGCACGCAGCAGCAAACGAGCATGGCTGTCCATCGCAGCGGCTTCGTCACCGGGCGCCTGGGTACGATAGCCGCATGGCCGTGACGGCACGCCCCAAGCTCGACGCGCACACGCTGCGCGGCGACTTTCCCATCTTCGAGCACCCGATCCACGGGAAGCCGCTCTCGTACCTCGACTCTGCCTCCAGCTCGCAGAAACCCCGCCAGGTGCTGGACGCCATGCGCGAGTTCTACGAGACGTCGTACGCGAACGTGCATCGCGGCGTCTACGACCTCGCGGAGCGCGCGACCGCGGGCTACGAGGCGGCGCGCGAGAAGACGCGCGCGCTGATCAACGCCCCGACGACCAGCGAGGTGATCTTCACGCGCAACGTGACGCAGGGGCTGAACCTCGTCGCGTACGCCTGGGGGCTCGACAACCTCGGGCCGGGCGACGTCGCCGTCGTCACCGAACTCGAGCACCACGCGAACTTCGTGCCCTGGCAGCAGATTGCGAAGCGGACGGGGGCCGAGTTCCGCGTGATCGGAATCGACGACACGGGCGAGTTGCGGTTCGACGGCCTGGACGCGATCGCGGGCGCCGGCCAAGTGAAGGTCGTCGCCGCGAGCCTCGTCTCGAACTCGCTCGGCACGATCAACCCGATCGATCGACTCACCGCCTGGGCGCACGACCAGGGCGCGATCATGGTCGTCGACGCCGCGCAGGCCGTCCCCCACCGGCGCGTGGACGTGCAGGCGCTCGGTTGCGACTTCCTCGGCTTCACGTCCCACAAGCTCTGCGGGCCGACCGGCGCGGGCGCGCTGTACGGCCGGCGCGAGCTGCTCGAGCGGATGTCGCCGTTCGAGATGGGCGGCGAGATGATCCGCAAGGTGTCGATCGAGGAGACGACCTGGAACGACCTCCCGTACAAGTTCGAGGCCGGCACGCCCGCATTCGTCGAGGCCTTCGGCATGGGCGCCGCGATCGACTACATCACGGAGGTGGGGATCGAGGCGATCGAGGAGCACGAGCAGATGCTCTCCGCGCTGACGATGGAGCGCCTCGCCGAGCTCGACTGGGTCACGGTCTACGGACCGCCACCCAACCGCCGCGCCGGCATCGTCTCGTTCAACGTCGAGGGCGTCCACCCGCACGACGTCGCACAGATCCTCGACTCGGACGGCATCGCGGTCCGTGCCAGCCACCACTGCACCCAGCCGCTCATGCGCCGGCTCGGGATCACCGCGACGGCACGCGCGAGCTTCTATCTGTACTCGATCCCCGAGGAGGTCGACCGCCTCGTCGCGGGGCTCCACGAGGTTCGAAAGGTGTTTGCATGATGGACGACCAGCTCTACAGGGAGATCATCCTCGACCATTACAAGAACCCGCGCGGGCACGGGGTGATCGAGGACGCCGACGCCGAGGCGGAGGGCATGAACCCGCTCTGCGGCGACGAGGTCACGATCTACGTCGCGTTCGCCGAGGACGGGGAGACGATCGACGAGGTGAAGTTCTCAGGCCGTGGCTGCGCGATCAGCCAGGCGGCGACGTCGATGCTGATGGAGATGACCAAGGGCAAGAAAGCCTCAGAAGTGGCGACGATGCCGCGAGACGAGCTGCTCGAGGAGATCGGCGTGCCGCTGCAGAACAACCCCACACGGCTCAAGTGCGCGCTGCTCGGCCTGACGACTCTCAAGGTGGCGCTGCACAAGGCGAAGGGGACGCCGCTCCCCGACGGCCTCGCCGGGTTCGACGACGAGCTCGAGCTCAAGTAGGCGTACCTCCCGGCTGTGCCCGAGCTCGACGTCTGCCCTCTGGAGGAGCTTCCGCCCGGCCGGACGAAGATCGTCCACGCGGGACTGCTCGCGGTGTGCGTCTACAACCTCGGCGGCGAGCTGTACGCGCTCGAGGACCGCTGCTCCCACGACGACGGCCCGCTCTGCGAGGGCGACTGGGACGCGGACGAGGGGGTCGTCATCTGCCCCCGCCACGGCGCAAACTTCGACATTCGCACGGGCGAGGCGCTCACGCTGCCTGCCTTCGAGCCGGTGGAGACGTATCCCGTGCGCGTCGCAGAGGGGATCGTCAAGGTCGAGCTGCCCTGAGCGAGGCCGGCGATCTCTCCGTTCGCCGCCCGCGACACTAGACTGCGTCCGGATTGTCGCGAGCGCTCAGGCCCCGGCTAGCAGGCGGCCCGGCGCCGCCGGTCAACCCGGCCGCCTAGATTCGCCGGATAGGCTCCTGGCGTGCTGGACGGACGTGTGCGCGCGGTGATGAGGCACCTCGAAGAGGAGGACGCCCGCGAGCGGGCGGAGGGGCTCCCGAGCGCGGTGCGGGCGCGGGCGATTTCGCCCACGACCGGCCGTTTCCTGTTCGCGCTGGTCGCGCACCATCCCGGCTGCGACGTGCTCGAACTCGGGGGCTCGCGCGGCTATTCGACGATCTGGCTCGCGGCGGCCGCGCGCTACCTCGGCGGGCGCGTGGTGTCCCTGGAGAACGACCCGGCCAAGTGCGAGGCGCGGCGGCGCACCATCGAGGACGCGGGTCTCGACGAGTGGGTCGAGCTCGTCGACGGCGACGCCCTCGATGTCGTGCCGACCCTCGCGGAGGCGTTCGACATCGTGTTCATCGACGCGGAGAAGGACGACTACGAGCAGCTGTTCCAGCTCGCCCGCGAGAAGGTCGAGCCGGGTGCGGTCCTCGTCGCCGACAACGTGCTCTCCCACGAGGAGACGCTCGGCGCGTACTCGCGTGCACGTCAGAACGACCCGACGCTCGAGAGCGTCACGGTGCCGCTCGACCGCGGCATCGAGTTGACCACCGTGCTGTTCTTGACTGCACCCGTATAGTTGGACTACCGCGGAAAGGAGGTGGTCCGAGTTGACAGATGACTGTTCGGGCAGTGGAGGTACCAGCGGGTAGGGGCGTGTCCCTGAGACCTGTATGGGAACCGCCTAGCCAGCGTGGGGGATTCGCTGTAAGCGCCGCCGGCAGAAGCTGAACCGCCTGTCGAGCTGGAAGCGCCCTTACCACTACAACGCTGGTAACCGGAATCGGGGGTCGCGCGAGCGGCCCCCGTTCTTTTTCGAGGATCGGCGCATGACGCCGGCGCTGATGGAGCTCGACTGACCGCGCGCCGGGGCGCGGTCAGCCCGAGGTCCCGCCCGGCAGGTCCTCGAGCACGATCTCGAAACGTGCCATGCCGGCGACGACGGCCAGCCTCGCGCCGGCACCCGCTCCCTTCAGCTCCTCGCGCATGGCGTGGCCGCTCCCGACCATGTTCTCGACGCTGTCCCAGAGCGTGATCACGAGGCCCCGGTGGCGATCCTCGGTCGCGAGGGCGAGCGCTCCTTTCCAGCCGGGCCGGCTGCGTGCGAGCGGGATCACCTGGTCGACGACCACGCGCAGTGCGGTCTCCACGTCCTCGTACGATTGCGACTCGAAGGTCGTGACATGCGCCCACGTGCGGGTGTCGGGAGCGGTCGGAATCCGGTCGTGGTCGATCACGACGCTAGCTCGCGCGGCGGATCTGCTCGTCGAGGCCGACGAGGTCGACGTCGAAGGTCGCGAGCGCCGGCCCGTTGTCGCACGCGTTGTCGCCACCCTTGGTGAGCATCGTCAACTGGTCGCGCGTGATCGGAGCCCCGGAAGGTGCTCGAGCACGGCCGCGCCCACCCGGACGAGTCCGACCGGCATGTGGATCGTGCCGCGCTGCATGCCGAGGATGCGCTTCACGCGGTCGTAGAAATCGTTCCAGGTGACCGCGTCGGGACCGCCGATCTCGAACGTGCGGCCCGCTGCGCCGGGAGCGTCGACGGCCTGCGCGAAGAACTCGCCGACGTCCTCGACCCAGATCGGCTGCATGCGCCCCTCGCCGCTCCCGACGACCGGCGTCATCGGGGCGAGGCGCACCTGGCGGACGAACATCGGCAGGACGCCGCCGTCCTCGCCGAACACGAAGCTCGGCCGAAAGACGACGTGATCGAGGCCCGAGCCGGCGAGCGCCTGCTCCATCGCCCATTTGGAGCGGAAGTAGGGCACGAGCTCGCGGTTCCGCTCGTTCGTGCCGAGCGCGCTCATCAGCACGAACCGCGTCACGCCGCCCGTCCTTCGCGGCGCCGATCAGGTTCTCCGTGCCTCCGACCATCACCCGCTCGAAGTCGGCAGGCGAGCCCTTGATGATCGAGACGAGGTGGACGACCGCCTCGCAGCCGTCGACCGCCCGGCCGAGGCTCGCCGCGTCCGTGACGTCCCCCTGCGCCAGGTCGCAGCCCCACGCCGCGAGCGTCTTGGCGCGGTCGGGCCGGCGGACGAGCGCGCGCACGTCGTGGCCGCGTGCGCGCAGCGCATGCACGACCTTGGGCCCGACGAACCCGGTGCCGCCGGTGACGAGGACCTTCACGAGCCACCCTCCTGAAAATTCTTCCAGTAGCGGCTCGGGGTCGGGCCGCGCTGACCCTGGTACTTCGAGCCGAGCCCGTCGCTGCCGTACGGGTGCTCGGCCGCCTCGGTGAGCTGCACGAACGAGAGCTGGCCGATCTTCATGCCGTAGTAGATCGTGATCGGCAGGTTGGCGACGTTCGAGAGCTCGAGCGTGACGTGGCCGTCCCAGCCGGGGTCGATGAAGCCCGCGGTCGAGTGGATCAGGAGCCCGAGCCGGCCGAGCGAGCTCTTCCCCTCGAGCCGTGCGACGAGGTCATCCGGGAGCCGCACCCGCTCGAGCGTCGAGCCGAGCACGAACTCGCCCGGGTGCAGGATGAACGGCTCGTCGTCGATCTCGACCATCTCCGTCAGGTCCTCCTGCTCCGCCTTCACGTCGATGTACGGATAGAGCGAGTTGCGGAAGACGCGGAAGTAGCGATCGACGCGCACGTCGACGCTCGACGGCTGCAGGAGCGCCGGGTCGTAGGGGTCGATCTCGATCCGCCCCGCCTCGAGCTGGGCACGGATCGTCTTGTCCGACAGGACCACGAGGCGATTCTACGAGCCGGGCGCATGACCGGCTCTTTCGCGCTCGCTGCATAGGAGATATGCACCTATTCATGCCTGCCGGATGCTGCGTTATGCTGGCCGTGTGGCCACGATGAAGACGATCGAGATCAGGACGGCGGTACCCGGGCCGCGCTCGCTGGAGATCCTTCGGCGAAAGCGCGAGGTCGTCGCCGACCCCCTGTCGATCTACGCGCCCGTCGTCGTCGAGAGCGGGCGCGGCGCGACCGTCACCGACGTCGACGGCAACACGTTCATCGACTTCATGGGCGGCGTCGGCTGCCTGAACGTCGGGCACGCGCACCCGCGGGTCGTCGCCGCCGTCCAGGAGCAGGCCGAGCGCTTCCTGCACACCGACTTCTCGGTCGTCCCGTACGAGCTCTACGTCACGCTCGCCGAGCGCCTGCTGCCGCTTGCGCCGATCTCGGGGCCGACCAAGGCCGCGTTCTTCAACGCCGGCACCGAGGCGGTCGAGAACGCGGTCAAGTTCGCCCGCTCGTACACGAAGCGCCCGGCCGTGATCGCGTTCGAGGGCGGTTTCCACGGCCGCACCCTGATGTCCCTGTCGCTGACGTCCAAGGTCCACCCCTACAAGGCGGGGCTCGGGCCGTTCGCGCCCGAGGTCTACCGCGTGCCGTTCCCGAGCGATTACCGCGGGCCCGACGCGGCGACGGCGCTCGCCGCGCTCGAGCGCGCGTTCGACACCCAGGTGCCGGCCGAGCAGGTCGCGGCGATCGTGATCGAGCCGGTACAGGGCGAGGGCGGCTTCATCGTCTGCCCGCGCGACTACATGACCGCGCTCCGCCGCCTCTGCGACCGGCACGGCATCGTGCTCGTCGCCGACGAGGTACAGACCGGAATCGCACGAACGGGCCGCTTCTTCGCGATGGAGCACTACGGGGTCGAGCCCGACCTGATCACCGTCGCGAAGTCGATCGCCGCCGGGCTGCCGCTGTCGGGCGTGCTCGGGCGCGCGGAGATCATGGACGCGCCGCCCGACTCGGCGATCGGCGGCACCTACATCGGTAACCCCGTCGCGCAGGCCGCCGCGCTTGCGGTGCTCGACATCGTCGAGGAGGAAGGGCTCTGCGAGCGCGCGCTGACGATCGGCGAGCGGATCCGCGGACGGATGACCGACTGGGAGGCCCGCTTCGACGCGATCGGGGACGTGCGCGGGGTCGGAGCCATGCTCGCGATCGAGCTCGTCCACGACCGGAGGACGAAGGAGCCCGCGCCGGAGCTGGCGACGGCGGTCGTCGATCACGCCGCCGCACGGGGGCTGCTCCTGCTCAAGGCCGGCGTGTACTCGAATGCGATTCGCGTGCTGGTTCCGCTCGTGATCGCCGACGCGGAGCTCGACGAGGCGCTCGACGTCTGGGAAGAGGCGCTCGAGTCCGCGCTCGTCGGGACCGCCGGTGCCGTGCATCTCGGCTCGGGCGAGCAGGATTAGCGGGACTAGTCCCCGCACCGGCAAGGGTTTAGACTTGCCGGGCCATTCTCCGCAAGAACCGCAAGATGGAGCTCCTCAAGAGCGTGCCGCTGTTCTCGGGCTGCTCGAAGAGCGAGCTGGAGCACATCTCGATGATCGCGGACGAGATCGACTTCTCGGCGGGGAAGACGCTGATCAGGGAGGGCGCGTCTGGGCGTGAGTTCTTCGTGCTCGCCGAGGGAACGGCGGAGATCACACGGAAGGGCAAGCGGATCGACACGGCCTCGGCCGGAGACTTCTTCGGCGAGATGGCGCTGCTCGCCGACCGGCCGCGGAACGCGACTGTGACGACGACATCGGCTGTCGACGCGCTCGTCGTCACGGCGAGCAGCTTCCGCGCTCTCATCGAGGTCAATCCGCTGATCGCGCTCAAGGTGATGCGGGCGGTCGCTGACCGGCTGCCCCCGGACGCGGTCTAGTCCCGCCGACGCTCAGAACTCGAGCTTGCTACGCCGCTCGTGCCGCTCGACCGCGAGGCCGATCAGCCGTTCGAGCAGCTCGGCGTAAGGGATCCCCGACGCCTCGAACAGCTTCGCGTAGACGCTCGTCGCCGTGAAGCCGGGGATCGTGTTGAGCTCGTTCACGAGCACGTCGCCCGTGGCGGTCACGAAGCAGTCGACCCGCGCCATTCCCTCGCATTCCGCCGCCAGGAAGGCCGCGACAGCGACGTCCTGGATGCGCCGGGATATGTCTTCGGGCACCCGCGGCGGGATGATCAGGTCCATCCCGCCCTCGTCGTACTTCGCCGACCAGTCGTACCAGTCGCTGTCCGTGAATCCGTGCGCGATGATCTCCCCCGGGATGGAGGCCTGCGGCGGCGGCGTCCGGTTGCCGAGGACGCCGACCTCGACCTCGATCCCGTCGACGAACTCCTCGATCAGGATCTTCTCGTCGTGACGGAAGGCGAGCTCGGTCGCGGGCGGGAGCTCGGCCGCAGTGCGCACCTTCGTGATGCCGACGGACGAGCCGAGCCGGGCCGGCTTGACGAACACGGGGTAGGCGTACGGATGGTCGGGCGGCTCGCCCGCGTGGCAGGTGACGCTGCGCGTGACCGGGACACCGGCGCCGCGCATCATCACCTTGAAGCGGTCCTTGTCCATGGCGAGCGCCGAGCTGAGGACGCCCGCGCCGACGTACGGGATCCCGGCGAGCTCGAGCAGCCCCTGCACCGTCCCGTCCTCGCCGAACGGTCCGTGCAGGACCGGCAGCACGACGTCCACCTTGGCCAGCGTCGCCATGACCCGGTCGGACGAAACCGGGACGGGCAGCGTCTCGGTCGGACGCCACCCGGTGTCTGACACCGCCGTCAGCGCACGTCCCGCGGTGCCGCTGTCCAGCGCTGGCGCGGCCGTTCCGGCCTCGAGGGCCCAGGTTCCGTCGCGGCCGATCTCGACCGTCACGACCTCGTAGCGGCTCGGGTCGAGCCCCTCCTTGACGGAGCGCGCGGAGGCGATCGCGATCTCGTGCTCGCTCGAGCGGCCGCCGGTGACGACGGCGACCTTCAGGCGGCCGTCCGTCACGGGGTCGGTCCGGCCGGCCCGGACGGCCCTGTCGGGCCGGTGATCACCGGCGCGACGTAGTGGCCCACGGTGATCGTGACCGGCGTGCCGAGCGTCGCCTGCGTGTTCTGCTCCGGGCTCTCACTGAGCACGACGCCGTCCTGCCCCTGGTCGCTCACGTCCGTCGACGACACGACGGCCTTGAAGCCGGCCGCCCTGATCGTCTGCACGGCGAGCGCCACCGCGAACCCGCGCACGTCCGGCACGAAGGCGGTCTGCGGTCCCTTGGAGACGAGGAGCGTCACCTGCGAGCCGCGCTGGACCGACGAGCCCGGCTTCGGGTTCGTGTCGACGACGGTCCCCTGCGGCTTGGTCGAGTCCACGGCCTGCGTCGCGACGTTGAAGCCGAGCTGCTGGAGCTCGCTGGTCGCCTCCGCCTCGGTCTTGCCGATCAGGTCCGAAGGGACGACGACGGGCGGGAGGCCCTTGGACACGTTGATGCGGACCGTCGTGCCCTTGACGACCCTCGTCCCCGGCGCCGGCGACTGGCCGGTCACGGTTCCCGGTGTCTGGCTCGAGTTGACGTCGTACTCCTTGTAGTTGAGGCCCTGCTGGGTGAGCGTGTGCACGGCGTCCTGCACCGAGTCCTTCCTGACGTCGGGCACCTCGACCTTCGGCTTGCCGAGCGACACGGTGAGGACGACCTGGTCGCCCTTGTTCGCGTGGTCGCCGCCCTGCGGGTTCTGGTCGAAGACGATCCCGATCGGCACCTTCTCGCTCGGCCGGCGCACGATCTTCGGCTCGAGGCCGGCGTTCGTGATCTTGACTCGCGCCAGCCCCTCGGTGATTCCCTGGACGAAGGGAACCTGGACGGTCGCGTGAGCGGAGAGCCGCTGGTCGACCTCCCGGAAGACGAAGTACCCGGCGACGGCGGCGAGGCCGAGGAGGAGCGCGGCGAGCAGCCACGGCCACAGCGGCCGCCGCGGCTTGGCGCCGTCGTAGTCGTAGTAGCGCCCGTACGGCGGCGGGACGCGTGCACCCGCCCCGCGTGCCGCCGCCGGCACGACCTGCGTCGCGGCCTCGAGGCCGGCGCCGGACAGCACCGCCGTGGCGGCCTCCTCGGTCTCGTGCGCGACCGGCAGGCCCTGCGCGACGCGGCCGAGGTCGGCATCCATCTCGCGCGCGGTCTGGTAGCGGTCGTCGGGATCCTTGGCCAGCGCGCGCAGCACGACCATGTCGAGCTCGTGCGGCACGTCTCCGATCCCGGGAGGCCGCTCCTCGGAGGGCGGCTCCGGGACGGCGTTCAGGTGCTTCATGGCGATCTCGAGTGCGGTGTCGCCCGTGAACGGAACGGTGCCGGTGAGCATCTCGTAGAGCACGACGCCGACCGAGTACAGGTCGGACGAGGGGTGAACCGGCTTCCCCTGTGCCTGCTCGGGGGAGAGGTACTGCGCCGTGCCGATGATCGAGCCGGCCTCGGTCATCTGGCTCGACCCCGAGCGTGCGATTCCGAAGTCCGTCACCTTCAGGCGTCCGTCGGGCGCGACGACGACGTTGTGCGGCTTGATGTCGCGGTGGACGATGCCGTGGCGGTGCGCGAAGTCGAGGGCGGACAGGATCTGCCGCGTGTAGTCGATCGCGACACGCACCGGTGTCGGGCCGCGGGAGACGAGCAGCTCCTTGAGGGTCTTGCCCTCGAGGTACTCCATGGCGATGTAGTAGGTGCCCTCGGCCTCGCCGCGGTCGTAGATCGAGACCACGTTCGGATGCGAGAGTCCGGCGGCGCTCTCCGCCTCGCGGCGGAAGCGCTCGACGAACTGGTCGTCCTGGGCGTGCCGCTCGTCGAGGAGCTTGATCGCGACCCGCCGGCCGAGCTCCTGGTCCTCGGCCAGGTACACGCTCGCCATCCCGCCCGTGCCGAGCTTGCGCTCGATGCGGTAGCGGCCGTCGAGGACGCTGCCGATCAGTGGGTCGAAGGTGGCTGCCAAGGGTTCCTAAGGCTAGGGCGTCGTCTGTTTGAGGAGTGATTCCATGACCGTCTTCGCGATCGGCGCCGCGACCTCTCCACCCGTCTTGTGGAGCTGGTTCTCGAGTGCGACCGCGACCGCGTAACGAGGATTGTCCGCCGGCGCGAAGGCGACGAACCAGGCCGTGTTCACGCCCGGCTTGCTTGTCTCCGCCGTGCCCGTCTTGCCCGCCACCCTCACCCCCGGGATCTGCGCGGCCGTGCCGGTGCCGCCGGTCACGACCGACTCCATCATCGTCGTCAGCTCGCTCGCTGTCTGCGGCGAGATCGCCCGTCCGCGCGCCTTCGGCTTCGTGGTCAGGAGGACTCCTCCTCCGGGCTTGAGGACCCTGTCGACGAGGTAGGGCTGCATGACGACCCCGCCGTTGCCGATCGCGGCCGCGACCATCGCCATCTGTAGCGGCGTCACGCCGAGGCGCTCCTGCCCGAAAGCGAGTCGGCCCGGATCGACCTGGTAGTCGTGCTTGGGGTCGAACAGCCGGCCCTTGTCGTAGAGGCCGCTCGCGGACTGCTCGTCGCCCGGCGTCTCGAGGCCCGGCGACGAGTAGAAGCCGAACCGCTTCGCGTACTGGATGATCTTACGCGCGCCGAGCTTGATCCCGATGTTGCAGAACACCGAGTTGATCGAGTGCTGAAGACCCTGGGCGAGCGAGACGTTGCCGAACCGCTCGGGCCCGTTCTGGTCTGCGAAGTTCGAGACCTGCTTGCCGTACTCGACGCAGTAGCCCGGGTCGGTGAAACGCGAGTCGGGCGTGAACGTGCCGGAGTCGAGCGCGGCGGCAGCGGTGACGAGCTTGAACGTCGAACCGGGCTGGTAGAGGCCCGTCGTGGCCCGGTTGACGAGCGGCGCCGGGGCCGAGAAGCAGGGCGCCTTCGTGTTCGCGATCTTGTCGAAGTCGTGTTCGACGAGATTCGGGTTGTAGGTCGGCGAGGTGGCCATTACGAGCACCTTGCCCGTCTTGATGTCGAGCGCGACGACGGCGCCGCAGGAGCCCGCGAGCGCCCGCTGCGCGAGGAACTGCGGGCCGAGCCTGAGTGTGAGGGCGAGCGAGTTGCCGCGCACGGTCTTGCCCTCGAGCGAGTTGAGCGTCGAGTGGAGCACCGTGTTCAGGTCGGAGTTCGAGCCCGTGAGGTAGTCGTTGTACGAGCGCTCGAGCCCGGCGCGTGAGCGCCCCTGCGTCGAGTAGCCGACGACGTCCGCGACGAGCGGCCCGGTCGGGTAGTGCCGTAGGTAGTAGGTGTTGCCGTTCACGTGGACGACGTGGTTCAGGGCCAGCGGCTTGCCGCTGTCGGCTTTGATGTCTCCGCGGTCGATCTGGAACTGCGCCACGCGCTGGATGGCGTTGTCCTGCTTCGAGGCGAGGTCGCCCTCGGCCCAGGCCTGCCAGTAGGTCGTCCCGAGGACGAGCGTGGCGAGCAGCACCACCCCGACGACGGCGATCGTCCGGATGCGGTCGTTCATCGCAGCCTCGCCTGGGCCCGGTTGGAGACGAGCAGGAGGCCCGCGAGCAGGACGAAGTTCGCGACGATGCTCGAGCCCCCGTAGCTGACGAACGGAAGCGTGATCCCGGTCAGCGGGATGATCCGGACGACCCCACCGACGATGATGAACGTCTGCAGCACGAAGCCGAAGGTGAGCCCGACGGCGAGCAGCTTCGAGAATCCGTCCTCGGCGACCATCGCGATCCGGAAGCCGCGCAGCGCGAACACCATGTAGACGAGCAGGAACGCGGCGACGCCGATCAGGCCGAGCTCCTGCGCCAGCGCGGAGAAGATGAAGTCGGTCTTGAGGTAGGGGATCAGCGGGTTGCCTGCCGTGTCCGTGAACGTGCCCTTGCCGAAGCCCGAGCCGCCGAAGTGCCCGTTGCCGATCGAGTACAGGGACTTGACGAGCTGGTAGCTCGCGCAGTCCTGACGGTAGCGGTCGGTCTTCCCGGTCTGGGCGCAGTAGACGAAGTGGTTCGTCCACGGATGCAGCCAGATCGTCACGCGCTCGCGGACGCGCCCGACGAACTCGTACGCCGCGTACGAGCCGAGGACGAAGAGGAGGCCGCCGCCGATCGGGTACTTGAGCGAGCCCGTGGCGACGTAGGTCATGGCCAGGAAGATCCCGAAGTAGAGGAGCGCGCTCCCGAGGTCGCTCGTCTCGAGCAGGACGAGCATTGCCGCGCCCCAGATCAGGAGCAGCGGCCCGAGGTCCTTCAGCCGTCCCTGTGCCAGCACCTCGCGCTTCTCCCGCAGGTAGCCGGCGAGGAAGACGATCAGGAGCAGCTTGGCGAACTCGCCCGGCTGGATCTGGAAGCCGGCCACGTGGATCCACAGGCGGGCGCCGTTCACACGCTCGCCGATGCCGGGCAGCGCGGGCAGCATCAGCAGGGCGACGGCTCCGAGCCCGCAGAGGTACTTGTAGCTCTCGAGGCGCCGGTAGTCGCGCCGGAACAGGAACAGCGTCGCGGCGAAGGCGCCGAGGCCGATCACGATCCACAGGCTCTGGCGCAGCGCGTCCTGCGGGTTGATCCGGTAGATCTCGGTGACGCCGATGGCGGTCAGCAGGCCGCCGAGCGGGAGGATGTAGGGGTCGGCCGACGGTACGGTGATCCGCGTCACGATGTGCGCGGCGAGGTAGAGCGCGAGGAAGAAGATGCCGTAGGTGAGCGACGAGGCCGAGACGACGTCCTGCCGTGCGATGTAGACGCTGGCGAAGCCGAAGCCGGTCATCAGAGCGACGACGACGAGGCTCGCGAGCTCGCGGTTCCGGTAGTTCATTGCGCTCCCACCACGAAGCGGCCGTACTGCTTCACGAGCCGCTCGGCCTCCTTGCGGCCGCGGAGCGTGTGGTCGAAGAGCTTGCGCCGCTCCTGCTCCGAGAGCTCCGCCGCGAGCAGCCGGCTCGTGTACACCTCGCGGTAGAGGTGGACCCCGAACGGCAGGTCCCACGGCACTCCCTGGTAGACCGCCACGTAGCCGTCGCCGTCGGCCCCGACGAAGTTGGCGCGCGAAAGGGCGTACACCGCGCCGCCGACGAGGGCGGCGAGCAGGATGACCGCTACCACGAGCCCGATGCGCCACGAGAGGTGGCGCCGCTTGCGGGGGGCCGGGATCGGCGGCGTGGCGGCCGCGGGCTGCACAGTCGGCAGGGCCTCCAGGCCACTGAGCGTGTCCTCGTCCAAGGCCCCGTCGGGAGGCGCGGGGCTGACGAGCGTTCCGGGGAGCTCGATCGTGTCGTCGAGCGTCGCGATCGTGAACAGGACGACGGTGATGTTGTCCTCGCCTCCGCTCGCGTTCGCCTCGGCGACGAGCGCCCGCCCGGTCGCGTCGACGTCGCCGCGGTGCTTCTCGATCAGTTCGAGGATCCGCGCGTCGTCGACCATCGAGGAGAGGCCGTCCGAGCAGAGCATGAACAGGTCACCGGGCTTCGTCCCGATCGAGAAGGCGTCGACGTCGACGTCGGGGTCGGTGCCGAGGACACGCGTGATCACCGAGCGGTGCGGGTGAGCCTCCGCCTCCTCGGGCGACAGCCGCCCGGAGCGGATCAGCTCGCCGACCAGCGAGTGATCCTCGGTCAGCTGCTCCAGCGCGTGATCGCGGACGAGGTAGGCGCGCGAGTCGCCGACATGTCCGATCCGAACGATGTCGCCGTCGAGCAGGGCGACCGTCATCGTCGTGCCCATGCCGGAAGTGGCCGCGTCTGCCCGTGCGCGCTCGTAGACGCTGCGGTTCGCGTCCTGGATCAGCCGGGTCACGTGCTCCTCGTCGGAGGACCCGCCGCGCTCGGCGTGCTGGACGGACGTGGCCGCGAGGTGCGACGCGATCTCCCCCGCCTGCGCGCCGCCCATCCCGTCGGCGATCGCGAACAACGGTGGGTCGCAGACGTAGGCGTCCTCGTTCCGGCGCCGACGCCGACCGGTGTCGGTGACCGCAGTCGCGCGAGCGAGGGTCATCGCTCGAAGCGGAGGTCGGTCTGCCCGACCCGGATCATGTCGCCCGAGGAGAGCTTGCGGGGGGCTGTGAGACGCACACCGTTGACGAAGGTACCGTTGGTCGAGCCCACGTCCTCGATCCAGACGCCGTCCCGGCGCGGCTCGATGCGGGCGTGGCGGCCGGACGTGAACTCGTCGCGCACGAGCGGAACCTCGTTCTCGGCCTCGCGGCCGACGACGAGCGGCGACGAGTCGACCGGGAGCTCCTCGCCCGTGCGGAGCGCGGGACTGGTCACGACGACGAGCTTGCCGGCCGGCTTCGCGCCGGACTTCCCCTGCTTGCGGCGCTTTTTCTGCTCCTTCACGCGCTGTGGCGCCAGGATGATGCTCTCCTGCGGCGCGCCGCGCAGATCCCGGCTCGCGGTCCTGACGACGCGCCAGATGAACAGGTAGAGCAGGACGAGGAACCCGACCTTGAGGAGGAGGAGGACTTCCTCGACCGCGATCGAGCCGAGCGTCATGGAAGCCCGCGCTCGAACACGACCTCGGTCGAGCCGAGCATGATGCGGTCGCCGTCCTCGAGCTTCGACTGGCGCAGCCGCCGGCCGTTCACTTCCAACCCGTTCGTCGACCCGAGATCCACGATCCAGTAGGCCGTCTCCTCGTGGCGCACCTCCGCATGCCTGCGTGAGACGTTCGGATCGGCGAGCTGGAAGTCGCAGTCCTGGGAGCGCCCGAGCACGACCACGCGCTTGTCGATCGGATGGCGCTCGCCGTCGATCGTGAGCGAGGCGACTTCGCCCTCGGCCGGCGCGTCGGCCTCCCCGGCCGGCACGGCGTCCTCGGTGTCGGGCCGGTAGACCATGGTCGCGCTCGCGGGCTTCGGCGCGGGCGCGTTCCCGCCGACCCGGCGACCGCGCTGCACCATCCGCGTCGCGATCCCGAACACGCCGAGCCCGAGATCGGCGTCGGTCTCGAGCACGACGGTGGGCGGCGACAGCATCGCGTAGCCCTCCCGCCGCGCGTGCTCGGCGAGGTAGTCCTGCAGCTCGAGCTTGAGCGAGTCCTCGTAGGGCTGGAACTGGGTGCGGTCGTGCTGCGAGAGGTAGATCGTGTACTCGTTCGGGACGTAGACGCGCGAGACCGACACCGTCCGGTGGTCGTCCATCTCCTTGACCAGCTTCCGCGCCAGCTCGACGGGCTGCACGTTCGTTCTGAAGGCGCGTCCGAACACACCCTCGACGAGTGCTTCGATCTTCTGCTCGATCCCGCGGAGAACGCTCAAGGTGCCGGTCTTTAAGCTGTTCGAGTCTAGCGGCGGCCTGCGGCTGCCTGGGCCTCTGGCGGCGCCTGGACGGTGGCGGTCGTCTCCTCGACCGGCTGCACGACTTTCGGCTGCCGCGGCCTCGTCGCGTAGGGCTCGAGGGCGAGCGCGACGCCGGTCGCGGCGGTGACGGCGAGGACGGCGACGTTCGGCGTGTGCGGCGCGGGGACGAGCGTCAACCCACAGACGGCGAGCGCGTAACCGGCCGCGGCAAACGGCCCGCGGCGGCGGACGAGCGGCAACACGGCCGCGCCGAGGGCAAGAGCGCCTGCGAGGGCGAGCACCTGGGGATGGTGGGCGAGCTCTGAGGCAACGGAACGACCGGCGTCGAGCAGGCTGTTCGACGCCGGGACGCGCAGCTGATGGACACGGGCCGCGCCCCCGGCCGCAGCCGCGACGAGCACCGCTCCGGCGACGCAGACCGCGCGCCGCGCCGGCCAGCGCACGGCGAGTCCGACGAGGGGGAGGAGCGCGAGTGCCCCGATCGCACCGAGACCGGCTCCGAGCGCGACGAGCAGGCCGGCACGCGCCGTTCGCCAGAACGCGACCAGCACGATCGCTGCGACGATCGCGTACAGCTCCGCGAGCCCGAGCGAGTAGTTCCCGAGCGGCAGGACGGGCACGGCGAGGCAGAAGGCGAGGCCGGCGGGCTCGGAGAGGATCGTGATCAAGGCTGCGACCGCCGCGATCCCGAGCGGCCAGCCGGCGGGGAAGAACGGCAACGCCGCGGACGTGATCCCGGCGGCTGCGCCGGCACCGGCGGCCGCCGCGATCCGTTGCGCGGGCTCCTGCACCTGGCGCACGGACAGGGGCGCCCGCTGCGGTGCGGCCGCTGCCGCGGCCGGTCGCGTGACTGCGAGCCGCAGCTTGCCTGCCGTCCTGCGGACGGGACGGCGCTCGAGCCCGCGTGACGCCTGGCGCAGCGCCCCCGCGAGCGATGCGGCGGTGGGACGGCGGCCGGGCGCGACCGAGAGCGCACGATCGACGCAGGCGACGATCGGCCGCGGCAGGTCGGGCCGCTGCTCGCGGAGCGTCGGCGCTCCCTTGCCGATCGCCTTCGCCGTGTCGATGAGCGTCCCGCCCCAGAACGGATGGAAGCCGGCCAGCGACTCCCAGAGGAGGACGCCGACGGCCCAGACGTCTGCCGCCGGGCCGGCCGCGTCGCCGCGCAGCCGTTCCGGCGAGATGTAGGCGAGCGTGCCCGGGATGTCGCCGTGCGCGGTCAGGCTCTGCTCCTCGTGCATGAGTGCGAGGCCGAAGTCGAACAGCTTGACGGAGACGCCGCGGCCCTCGACCAGCAGGACGTTCGCCGGCTTGACGTCTCGGTGCACGATCCCGTGGGCGTGCGCGTGCGCGAGGCCCTCGAGCACCTGGGCGGCCGCCTCGAGCGTCGCCGCGTCGTCGAGCTCGCCCTCCCGCATCGCCTCGCGCAGCGTCTTGCCGGCGACGTACTCGTAGACGATGTAGACGTGGCCGGCGTCGCGCGCGAGGGCGTGCGCACGCAGGCAGCGCGGATGGCGCAGCCTCGCGGCTGCGGCCGCCTCGCGCTCCGCCCGCGATCCGGCCGTGCCCTCGCGGGGCACGATCTTGAGCGCAACCTCACGATCCGTCTCCACTTCTCGAGCCAGCCAGACCGAGCCCGAGCCGCCGGTGCCGAGCGGGCGCACCGGCAGGTAACGGTTCAGGACCAGGCTGCCAGAAGCTCCCACGGCGGCAGGTCGAGACATCCACCGATCTGTTTGGCGCCAACAGGAGAAAGTCCTGCGCGCGGCGAACAACTGCGCTCTCCAAAGAATCGTTCGACTAGAGTGAACCCGGGTCTCGCCCGGGCCGTGGCCAGATGAGCGAGTACGACTCAGATATCGAATTCGACTTCTTCGACGACCAGGAGACGGGTGAGAGCCCGCCTGAACCTGGCCGCCCGCGCTCGCAGCGTCCTCCGGGACCGCCGCCGAAGCGCCCGCCCGAGCACCACGGCGGCCTTCCGCCGGCCGCACGGCTCGCCGGCCTGATCGCGTTCGGCATCCTGATCGTCGTCCTGCTCGTGCTCTGGGTGCAGAGCTGCTCCGGTTCGAGCACGAAGTCGTCGTACCAGACCTATCTCGACAAGGTGCGCGTGCTGGCCCACGACTCCACGCAGCTCGGCGCGTCGCTCTCGCAGGCGATCGCGACCCCGGGCATCACGGCGTCGCAGCTCGCCAGCAAGATGGACACGCTGGCCGCGCAGCAGCAGAGCGACGTGGGCGTGGCCGAGAAGCTGAAGGAGCCGCACGGGCTCGCTGCCCCGAACGCGAGCATGATCGAGGCGCTGCAGTTCCGCGTCTCCGGGCTCCGCGGCCTCTCCCAGGCCCTGCGCGCAGGAGCCGGGTCGACGAAGGTGGCCGAGACCGCCACGGTGCTCGCGAACCAGGGGCAGCGTCTCGTTGCGTCGGACGTGATCTGGGAGGACAAGTTCCGTCAGGCGACGCTCTCGGAGATGACGCAGCAGAACATCACGGGACTCGTCGTACCGGTCTCGCCCTTCGCGGAGGACGGCATCGACAGCCAGACCTTCTGGACACCGGTCGTCGAGCGGCTGAACGGCAACACCACGTCGGGGAACAACACCGGCAAGGCGATCGGTACGCAGCTCCTCGGGGTCACCGTGCTACCGAAGGGGACCGCGCTCGACCCGAACCAGCTCAACACGATCGTGCAGAGCACCGACCTCGGCTACGTCGTGTCGGTGAAGAACTCCGGCGACGTGCAGGTCGCGAGCGTGCAGGTCACGATCACGTTGAAGCAGTCGCCGAAGCCGATCACGGCGACCGTGGCGATTCCGCTGATCAATCCGGGTGCGACGCAGACGGCGACGTTCAAGAACCTTCCGCAGGCGGCCTTCGTGACGCGCACGACGCTCGAGGTCGACGTCCAGCCCGTCAAGGGCGAGACCAACCCCAACAACAACTCCGCCTCGTACCCGGTCATCTTCTCGTTCGGATAGTCGCGGGGTGAGCCTTTCGAGCTCCACGGCGGGCTGGATTGCGATCGGCGCGGCGGTCGGGGTGCTCGTCGTGGTGGTGCTAGTCCTGCTCGTCTGGCTCGACTCGCGCCGGGGCCGCGGCCAGCGGGAGACGCTGCTCGGCGAGAGCGGCAGCAAGCGTGACCTCGTCGACTTCGCGATCACGCTCCAGGCCCGGGTGGACGACCTCCATCGCGCCGTGGACGAGATCGCGGCGGCCGTCGCCCGGGTCGACCGGCGAATGGACGCCACGATCGCGCGGACGGCGATCGTCCGCTACGACGCCTACGAGCAGGCGGGCGGCCGCCAGTCGGCCTCGGTCGCGCTCCTGGACGCGAACCGCAGCGGCATCGTGCTGAGCGCGATCCAGGGCCGCGACTACGCACGGGTGTACGTGAAGGAGCTCGACCAGGGCAAGGCCTCCGTCGCCCTGTCGCCGGAGGAGCAGCAGGCAGTCGAGCGCGCGATGGCCCGATAGGCGGCGGGGGCTTTCCGAGCCCCTGTCCTTCGGGTACTTTTCCCGCGGGGTGCAGCAGGTTCTCGTCCTGAACGCGAGCTTTGAGCCACTGAACGTGTGCTCTGTGAGACGTGCACACGTGCTCGTCTACAAGGGCAAGGCCGAGGTGGTCGAGGGGCTCGACAAGCAGCTCCGGTCGGCGAGCGCGAGCTTCGTGTGGCCGTCCGTGATCCGTTTGAGCTCGTACGTGCGGGTGCCACGTGCGGCGCAGCGGAAAATCTCGCGACGCGCCCTCTTCGCGCGTGACTCCTGGACCTGCGTCTACTGCGGCGCCACCGACGTCCGGCTGACGCTCGACCATGTCGTGCCGCGCAGCCGCGGCGGCGACTCCGTGTGGGAGAACGTCGTCACGTCCTGCGCGCCGTGCAACCTGCGCAAGGGGAACCGGCTCCTGGACGAGCTCTCGATGGCGCTCCGCAAGCCACCTCGGCCGCCCGCGCCGGCGCTCTTCATCCGCCTCGCCGCACCGACGATCCCGAGCCGCTGGCGCGCCTATCTCGAGCCGTACGGCGCCGCGGCGTAGCCGCTCAGCTCTTCCGGACGCAGAGCGCGCCGATGTCGGCCATGCCGATGATCGGCTGCTCGACCCGGCAGCCCATGCGGGCCGAGAGGAACTCCGGCATCACCGCCGTGCCGTAGGCGGCGATCGGGACGACGTCGCGCGCGAGCACCTCGGCCGCTTCCCTCTCAACGGCGTGACGGGGGCGGGCGCAGCGGCGTAGAGAGGGTGTCAACCCAGGAGGTCAGGATGAAGCTCTTCCGTCTCGCCATGGTCGGCGCGGCGATCGTCGCCGTCGTGGTCTTCGCAGGCGTCGGACGCCCGGACGCCGCGAACAGCGACAGCTCGCCATCGACGAATCCCCGCACGATCACCGTCACCGGCAGCGGCACCGTCTCGGCGACGCCGACCAAGGCCGTCTTCGAGTTCGGCGTCGGCACGCGCGGCAAGACGGCCGTGCAGGCGCTGAACGACGACTCCGCCCAGATGCGCAAGCTGATCGCCGCCCTCGAGGGTGCGGGCATTCCCGCGGGCTCGCTCCAGACGAGTTCGGTGTCGCTGTCGCCGGTCACGAGCGAGGACGGCACGGCGATCGTCGGCTACACGGCGTCGAACTCGGTCTCGGCGACGATCGCCGATCTCGCGCGCGCCGGCTCGATCGTCGACGTTGCGGTCGCCGCGGGCGCGAATCAGGTCGACGGCCCGAACCTGACCGTCGCCGACCAGGGGGCGCTCTACCGCTCGGCCCTTCAGGCCGCAGTGGCCGACGCGCACGCGAAGGCGGACGTGCTCGCGGTCGCCGGTGGTCTGCACGTGGGAGCAGTGATGTCGATCCAGGAGAGCGGTGACACGACGCCGGTCACGTTCTCGGCGGCGAAGGCGCCCGGGCCTTCGACCCCGATCGCCACCGGAACGGAGTCGATCGCCGCCTCGGTGACGGTCACCTTCGAGGCGAGCTAGTAAGGAGGGCCAGGTTCCACCAAGCCCTCCTAGAGCACAGCGCGAAGGGACGCCACGTACTCACGCAGCGCTTCGGGCCCATCCTCGGCGACCTCGACCGCGCGCGACCCGACCGCGATCCCGTCGACGAGCGCGGCCGTCTCGTGCGCGTGCTCGGGCGTCGAGATCCCGAAGCCTGCGTACAGGGGTACGTCGGTCACGCGCCGGACGCGCTCGACGAGGTCCGGAAGCTGCGTCGACGGGCCCTCGCGTGCGCCGGTCGTGCCGGTGACGGTGACGAGGTAGAGCCAGCCGTCCGTCTCCTTCGCGGCGAGGTGGAGCCTGGCGTCGGTGGAGGTCGGCGCGACGAGCTGGATGCGGCGCAGCTCGGGGCGCTGGCCCGCCGGGAGGTCGACGACGATCAGGCTCGTGGCGCCCGCTGCCCGGGCATCCGTCGGGAACCGCTCCCAGCCGTAGGCCTCGAGAATCGACGCGTACGTCATCGGCACGATCGGAACGTCGACGAGCGCGCGCGCCTGCTCGATGCACGCGAGACACTCGGCGGTGCGCATCCCCTGCGCGAGCGCCCGCTCGCCCGCGCGACGGATCACCGGACCGTCGGCGAGTGGGTCGGAGAACGGGATGCCGATCTCGACGATGTCGGCTCCGCCGTCGACCGCGGCCTTGGTCAGCAGAGGCGTGTCCGGCCCGGCCATCAGGTAGATCACGAGCGCCTTACGGCTCATGCACGCTCCCGGTGGCGCCAGATCGGCACAAAATCGGCACAGCGGCGTGCTCCTTTCGTGGATAGCGTCCACCACGAGGGGGCGGGGTGAGCCCCCTCCCAAGGGTGGGGGCTGCGCGGCCTCGTCCGTTCGAGACGGGCGTGCTGCTCACACGCGCCCCAGGTGGTCGAGCGCCTGGTCGAGATCCTTGTCGCCACGGCCGGAGAGGCAGACGAGGACAAGGTCTTCTTCGAGCTCGGCGGCGCGGGCCAGGGCATGCGCCGGTTCGAGCGCCGGGATGATCCCTTCCGTCTCGGCGAGACGGCGGAAAGCGCCGAGGGCCTCGTCGTCGGACGCGCTCAGGTACTCGACGCGTCCGGCATCGCGAAGCGCCGCGTGCTCCGGTCCGACGCCGGGATAGTCGAGGCCGGCCGAGATCGAGTGAGCGTCGAGGATCTGGCCGTCGTCGTCCGCGAGGACGGCAGAGCGCGCGCCGTGCAGCACTCCCGCCCGTCCCGAGCCGAGGCTGGCCGCTCCGCGGGCTTCGACGCCGACGATCCGCACGTCGGTGTCGTCGAGGAAGCCGGCGAACATCCCGATCGCGTTCGAGCCTCCGCCCACGCACGCGATCACGACGTCGGGCAGGCGCTCCTCCGCGACGAGCAGCTGCTCGCGCGCCTCGCGGCCGATCACGGACTGCAGCTCGCGCACGATCGCCGGGTACGGGTGTGGGCCGACACACGAGCCGATCAGGTAATGCGTCGTCTCGACGTTCGTGATCCAGTCGCGGATCGCCTCGCTCGTCGCCTCCTTGAGCGTCTTCGTCCCGAACTCGACGGGCCGTACCTCCGCGCCCAGCAACCCCATCCGCTCGACGTTCGGCCGCTGGCGGCGCATGTCCTCGGAGCCCATGTACACGACGCACTCGAGCCCGAAGCGCGCGCAGACCGTCGCCGTCGCGACACCGTGCTGGCCCGCTCCCGTCTCGGCCACGATCCGGTGCTTGCCGAGCCGTCGGGCGAGCACGGCCTGGCCCAGGGCGTTGTTGAGCTTGTGCGCGCCTGTGTGCAGGAGGTCCTCGCGCTTCAGGTAGATGCGCTTGCCGGGAGCGAACCGCTCCGCGAGCGTGAGCGACGTCGGGCGGCCCGCGTAGTTGCGTCCGAGCTGATCGAGCTCCGCCCCGAAAGCCGGGTCCTCCTGCGCCTCGGCCCACCCGGCCTCGAGCTCGTCGAGCGCCGGGATCAGCGTCTCCGGGACGTAGCGGCCTCCGTAGGCGCCGTAGCTCCCCGCGGTCATCGCGCCGCCGCCACGAAGGCGCGAACCCGGTCGTGATCCTTGACGCCGGGTGAGATCTCGAGGCTCGAGCTCGCGTCCACCGCCCAGGGCTGAACGGCGTCGATCGCAGCGCGGACGTTCTCCGGCGTGAGGCCGCCGGCCAGCACGACGCGCCCGTCGGTCGCGCGCGCACGGTCGAAGTGCGTCTCGTCGGCCTCTTGCCACGGAAGATCGACGACGGTCGCCACGCGCTCACCGTGCCGGAGCAGAGCCGCATCCCGGCTGCGCACGCTTCCCCGCTGCTCCGGGTAGAGCTGGACGAGATCCGTGCCGGCCTCGATCGCCTCGCCGACGAGCACCGCGACCGGCAAGACGCCCTCCGGGACTGGCAGGACGCGCTCGGCACAGCGCGGGCTCGCGTCGACGAGAATGAAGCCGCACAGGTCGGCGCCCGCCTCGGCTGCTGCGGCCACGTCGTCCTCGCGCGTGAGGCCGCACACCTTGACGAGCGGCCGTGAGATCAGCTCCCGAAGCCTCGCCGCAGGATCGGGAGCCCTCATCAACGCGGTCCCCACGAGGACGGCGTCCGCACCGGCAAGCTCCGCCTCGGCACCCTGCGCGCGGGAGTGGATCGCGCTCTCTGCGATCACGACCCGGTCGCGAGGCGCGCGGCCGACGAGGGCGAGCTGCGCGCTGCGGTCGATCGCAAACGTGGACAGGTCGCGGGCGTTGACTCCGATCGGGTCGGCGCCGAGGGCCGCTGCACGGTCGAGCTCCGCTTCGTCGTGCGCCTCGACGAGCGTGTCGAGGCCGATCGTCGCGGCGTGGGCCATGAGGGCGGCGGCCCGCCGGTCGTCGAGGTCGCGCAGGATGAGCAGCGCCGCGTCGGCGCCGGCCCCCTTCAGCTCGTCGAGCTCCGCTTCGTCCGTGAAGAATCCCTTGGCCAGCAGCGGCAGGCGGACCGCGCCGCGCGCCGCGCGCAGGTCGTCCGTCGTACCTGCGAAACGCTCGTCGACGAGGATCGAGACTGCCGCTGCGCCGGCCCGCTCGAACGACGCGGCCAGCCGAGCGGGATCCGCGTCCGGCCGGAGGTCTCCGGCGGAGGGCGACCGCCGCTTGACCTCCGCAATCGCCGCCAATCCCGGCGCCGCGAGCGCATCACGAAACCGTCCCATCAGTGCGTGATCCTTCCAGCCAGGCCGAAACCGGCCGAGGCCGTTTCGGCCCCCACCCGATAAGGGCGGGGCGTCGTCCCGCCGCCCACGCCAATGACGATACCGACCGACCTGTGCCCTGTCTGTGCCGATTCTGTGGCGATTCTTCTCGGGCCAAGGTCGGCGGACACGGCTCCGATGTCCCGGGTCATGCGCGTACCTCCTCGGCACGCGAGAACGCGACCAGCTGGTCGAGCCGTTCCGTGACGGCGCCCGAGTCGACGGCGCTCCGTGCGAGCTTGAGCCCCTCGCGGAGGTCGTCCGCGTGTCCGGCTGCGGCGATGGCTCCGGCGGCGTTGAGCACGATCGCCTCGCGGCGTGCTCCTTTCGCGCCCGCGAAGACATCGCGGATCGCCTGCGCGTTCTCGGCCGGCGATCCGCCGCGGAGCTCGCCGGGATCGCAGCGCTCCACTCCCAGCTCCTGCGGGTCGACCGTCCGCTCGTGAACCGCGCCGTCCACGACCTCCGCGACCTGGTTCGGGCCGCACGGCGACAGCTCGTCGATTCCGTCGGCCCCGTGCACGACGAAGGCGCGCTCCGCGCCGAGCTGGGTCAGCACGTCGGCGATCGTCCGTACGAGGCCCGGCGCGTACACGCCGACGATCTGCGCGCGGGCTCCGGCCGGGTTCGTCAGCGGCCCCAGCACGTTGAACACCGTCCGCGTCGCAAGCTCGCGCCGCACGGCGGCAGCGTGGCGCATCGCGGGGTGGTGAGCGGGCGCGAAGAGGAAGCCGAAGCCGAGCTCGTCGATCGACTGCGCGATTCGCTCTGCCGGCAGCTCGAGCTCGAAGCCGAGCGCCTCGAGGACGTCCGCTGATCCGGAGGCGGAGGAGACGGCGCGGTTGCCGTGCTTCGCGACGCCGGCTCCCGCGGTCGCCGCGACGAGTGCAGCCGCCGTCGAGATGTTCAGGGTCTGCGCACCGTCGCCGCCCGTTCCGGCCGTGTCCACGAGGTCGCGCCGCCGGGGGTGGACAGGGAGCACGTGGGCGCGCATCGCGTCGGCGCAGCCGGTGATCTCGTCGGCCGTCTCGCCCTTGGCCCGGAGCGCCACGAGGAAGCCCGCGATCTGCGCCTCCGTCGCCTCGCCGCGCATGATCGACCCCATCGCCTCGCACGCCTCGTCGCGCGTCAGGTCGTGGCCGTCCAGCACGCGGTTGAGGGTCGCCTGGATCATCGCTCCAGAAAATTCTGTAGAAGATCACGCCCGACGGGAAGTGTGAGCACCGACTCGGGGTGGAACTGGACGCCGTCGACGGGCAACTCGCGATGGCGCACGCCCATCACCTCGCCGTCGTCGCTCGTCGCCGAGACGGCGAGGCAGTCGGGCACGCGCGTCGCGGCCAGCGAGTGGTAGCGACCGGCCTGGAAGTCCTGCGGCAACCCGGCGAAGAGCCCTGCGCCGTCGTGGTGGACGAGGCTCGTCTTGCCGTGCAGGAGCCGGGCGGCCGGCCCGATCGCGCCGCCGAACGCCTCGACGACGGCCTGGTGGCCCAGGCAGACCCCGAGCGTCGGGGTCGTCGGCGCCAGGCGGCGGACGACGTCGAGCGTCGCGCCCGACTGCTCCGGCCGTCCAGGCCCAGGCGAGACGACGAGGTGCGACGGCGCCATCGCCTCGGCCCCGTCAGCGTCGATCTCGTCGTTGCGCCGCACGACGACCTCGGCGCCGAGCTCCTGCAGCAGGTGCACGAGGTTGTAGGTGAACGAGTCGTAGTTGTCGACCAGCAGAATCATCCGCCGCTCTCCGCGAGGTCGATCGCAGCCTCGATCGCCGCCAGCTTGTCCAGGCACTCCTGGTGCTCCGCGGCCGGGTTCGAATCGGCCACGACGCCCCCGCCCGCCTGCAGGTACGCGACGCCGTCGCGGAGCACGAGCGTGCGGATCGCGATGCACGTGTCGAGGTCGCCGTCGGGGAGCGCGTAGCCGACCACGCCCGCATATGTTCCGCGTCCGTAGCCCTCGAGCTCGGAGATGATCTGCATCGCCCGCACCTTAGGTGCGCCGGACACGGTGCCGGCGGGAAACGTCGCGCGCAGCAGGTCGAACGCGGTCCGCTCCGGCTGGATCTCGCCCGCTACCTCCGAGACGAGGTGGACGACGTGCGAGTAGTGCTCCGGCTCGAGGAACCGCTCGACACGCACCGTGCCCGGGCGGCAGACGCGGGAGAGGTCGTTGCGACCGAGGTCGACGAGCATGACGTGCTCGGCCCGGTCCTTCTCGGACGCGAGCAGGCTCGCCTCGGCGCCCTCGCCGGCGGCGACGGTGCCCGCGATCGGGTTCAGGCTGGCGCGACCGCCGACGAGCTTCACGTGCGTCTCCGGCGACGAGCCGACGAGGCTGACGTCGCCGAGCTCGAGCAGAAACAGGTACGGCGACGGGTTGATCCGCCGCAGGGCGCGGTAGAGCGCGACCGCCGACGCATCGGTCCGGCGCACAGCCCGCTGGGAGAGGACGATCTGAAACGCGTCGCCGGCGACGATGTGCTCCTTCGCGCGCTGCACGCGTCGCTCGTGCTCCGCGCGGTCGGGCGACCGCTCCGTCGGACGGACCGGCAGGGGGCATGCGGCGGGCTCGTCAGCGTGCTCCGCGAGTGCGGCGGCGATCTTTGCCGGGTCTCCCGCGAGCACCTCGGCGACGCTCGACACGTGGTCGATTCGCACGAGCACGTCGGCGACGACGAAGCGGCTCTCCGGCAGGTCGGGGCGCTCGGTGGGCAGCGGCACGGTCGGCTCGAGCGTCGCGACGTAGTCGTAGCCCAGGTAGCCGACCACGGGCGCCGCCTCCCGCTCGGCCTCGTCGAAGGACACGAGCCGGGAGCCGCAGCCGACGAACGAGTACCGGCCGAGCCGCCCCTGCTCGACCGACTCGAGCAGGAAGCTCGCGCTCCCGAGCTGGCGCAGGCGGAGGTAGGCCCCGAGCGGGGTGACGAGATCGGTCGGGATGCGGGCGGTCGCGTTCATGTCCTCCAAACGAAAAGACCTTCCGGCTGGAAGGTCTGGCGAGCGGGACGGGATCGAGGTCGGCTCAGGCGACGCTCCCGCCACGCTCGCGGCGCCACCAGGCCCAGAACGTGGTCGGGAAGGTCATCGCGGTCCAGGGTAAAGGAGGTTCGCGCCGGGCGTCAAGCGGGGGCGAGCCGAAGCGCGTCGGCGAGGCGCACCCGTCCGCTCCAGAGGGCGCTTCCGAGGACGGCCCCCTCGCAACCGGCGTCGCGGAGCCGCTCCAGGTCGCCGAGCGACGCGATGCCGCCCGCGGCGAGGACGGGAAGCCCGGACGCGTCCATCACGCTCACGAGCAGCGCGAGGTCGGGCCCGGCCAGGGAGCCGTCGCGGGTTGCGCTCGTCACGAGCAGGCGCTTCACTCCCGCCTCCGCGCAGGCGCGTGCGAGATCGCTTGCGGGCACCGACGACGAGCGCGCCCACCCCTCGGCGACGACGAGGCCCTCGCGCGCGTCGACGGCGACGACGAGACGCCCGCCGAGTCGCGGCGCCGCGCCCGCGAGGAAATCGGGCGAGAGCGCCGCCGTGCCGACCATCACGCGCGCAGCTCCTGCGGCCAGCGCTCCCTCGATCGCCTCGATTGTCCGGTAGCCGCCACCGACCTGGACGGGCGCACCGCCGCCGGCGGCCACGACCGACTCGACGAGCCCGGGTGTGGGCGTGCCGGAGAACGCGCCGTCGAGGTCGACGAGGTGCAGGAACCCGGCTCCCTCGCCGGTGAACCGGCGGGCCGCCTCGCGTGGGTCGCCGCCTTCGATCGTCACGCGAGCGGGATCGCCGCCCGCCAGTCGCACGCAGCGCCCGTCGAGCACGTCGAGTGCGGGCAGCACGAGAAACGGCGTGCGACCTGGCACCGGCATGCTTTGCTGCGCCTCAGCCACCGTGTTAGCATGCTAACATGACGAGTATGGTGGACGAGACGGCGAGCGAGCCTGCGCATGTGGTGGAGGACGTCCCCGGCCTCGACGACCTCGCCGACGCGCTGCTCGTGCTGCGCACGCGCGACGAGGCGCGGCGCTTCCTGCGAGACCTGTGCACCCTCGGAGAGCTCGAGGCGCTCGCGCATCGCTGGCAGATCGCGCGGCTCGTCGACTCCGGTCGCGCGTATCTCGACGTGGCCGAGACCGTCCATACGAGCACGGCCACCGTCACGCGCGTCGCGCACTGGCTGCGCCACGGCGCCGGCGGCTATGCGCTCGCGCTCGAGCGCACCGCGAGACGCCGGGAGGCGTAGTTGACCCCCGCGCGGTTCGAGCGGGCCGGCGAGAACGGCAGGCTGACGGTCGCCGTCCCGTCGAAGGGCCGGATGCTGCAGCCGACGCTCGACCTCTGCGCCGCGGCCGGGCTCTCGTTCGAGACGACGGAACGCGCGCTCCTCGTCCCTTGCCTGAACGCGCCGGTCGACCTCCTGCTCGTTCGGCCCCACGACATCCCGGAGTACGTGCAGGACGGGGTCGTGGACGCGGGCATCACGGGAGCGAACCTCGTCGTCGAGAGCGACGCGAACGTCGAGACGCTGGCCGAGCTCGGGTTCGCGCGCTGCACGCTCGAGGCGGCCGTGCCGGTTGACGCCTCGCAGGCCGGGTTGGCCGACCTCGAAGGCCTCCGCGTCGCCACCGCCTACCCGACCTCGACCCGCGCCTGTCTCGGCCGGCTCGGCATCTCGGCGGAGCTGGTGACGATCTCGGGTGCGGTCGAGGCAGCCCCACGGCTCGGCCTCGCCGACGCGATCGTCGACCTCGTCTCGACCGGCTCGACGGCGAGCGTGAACGGACTGCGGCGGATCGGCCGCCTCCTCGAGTCGCAGGCCGTGCTCCTGCGCGGCCGCGAGCCCGATGCGGGCAAGGTCGAGCACGTCGAGCGCCTGCAGCTGATGCTGGAAGCGGTCGTCGCCGCCCGGCAGCGGCGCTACGTGATGATGAACGCGCCGGCCGCGGCGCTGGACGAGATCCGGGCCGTGTTGCCGAGCATGGGCGCGCCGTCGGTGCTCGAGCTCGCAGATCCAGGGCAGATCGCGATCCATGCGGCGATCGAAGCCGACCGGGTCTGGGACCTGCTCGGGCCGCTCAAGGCCGCCGGAGCAACCTCGATCCTCGTCGTGCCCGTGGAGAGGCTCGTCCCGTGAGCCGGGTCGAGATCGCCGACGCGCTCCCCCGTGCGGCCGAGATCGTGGCCGACGTGCGCGAGCGTGGCGACGAGGCGGTGCTCGAGTGGACGGAACGGCTCGACGGCGAGCGGCCCGCGGCGCTTCGCGTGCCCGCCGAGGAGATCGCAGCGGCGGAGGCCGGGCCCGGCTTCCTCGCCGCGATCCGCCGGCTCGCGGACGCCGTGCGCGCGTTCCACGAGCCGCAGCGGCCCGCCGACACGACGGTGGCCACGTGGCCCGGCGTCGAGGCATCGCGCCGCTTCGTCCCGCTCGGCTCGGTCGGCGTCTACGCTCCGGGCGGCCGGGCCGCGTACCCCTCGTCCCTCGTGATGGCGGTCGTTCCCGCGCAACTCGCAGGTGTCGGGCGGATCGCGGTTGTCTCGCCCCGGCCGCCGGCCGTGCTGCTCGCAGCGGCCCGCGAGCTCGGACTCGACGAGATCTACGCCGTCGGCGGCGCGCAGGCGATCGCCGCACTGGCCTACGGCACGGAGACGATCCCGGCCGTCGACAAGATCGTCGGTCCCGGCAACCGCTGGGTGACCGCGGCGAAGCTGCTCGTGTCGGGGCGAGTGGGCATCGACCTCCCCGCGGGGCCGAGCGAGGTGCTGATCGTCGCCGACGAGACCGCCGACGCGGAGCTCTGTGCAGCCGACCTGCTGGCGCAGGCCGAGCACGGGCCCGACTCCGAATGCGTGCTCGTGACGACGAGCGCCGCGCTGGCCGGTGACGTCGAGCGGCTCACGGAGGGCCGGGAGCAGGTGCGGATCGAGGTCGTCGGCTCGCTCGACGAGGCACTCGCCCACTCCGACGAGTACGCGCCCGAGCACCTCGAGCTGCATGTCGCCGACCCCGAGACGGCTGCTGCGAGGGTGCGGAACGCGGGCTCGATCTTCCTCGGGCCGTCGGCGCCCGCGGTCGTCGGCGACTACGCGGCGGGGGCGAACCACGTGCTGCCGACGGGCGGTCTCGCACGCGCGGCCGGGGGGCTCGGCCTGGAGGCGTTCCTCAAGTCGATCCAGGTCGTCTCGGCGACCCGCGAGGGGCTCGATTCCGTGCGCGAGACGATCGGCGCGCTCGCAGCCGCTGAGGGCCTGCCGCTGCACGCCGCCGCGGTCGAAGCACGGTTCGTGGAGGCGACGCGATGACGCTCGCACGGCCGCTCGCGGAAGGCTTCGCGCCGTACGTCTGGGCGCGGACCGCCTCCGAGGTGGCTGCCGCACAGGCTCTGTCGCCTGCGGAGGTGCTCCGCTTCGACGCGAACGTGCCGCCGCTTCCGGGTGTCCCTGGGATCCCGCTCGGCGAAAGCTTCGCGACTCTGAACGAGTATCCCGAGGGGACGTACCGCGACCTGCGCGAGGCGGCCGCCGGCTATGCGGGCGTCGATCCCGACGAGGTCGTGATCGGGGCCGGCGCGGACGACCTGATCGGGCTCGTCGCGCGAACGTTCCTGGGGCCCGGCCGGACCGCCGCGGTGCAGCTGCCCACGTATCCGTTGTACGCGATCGCGAGCGGGATCGAAGGCGCCGAGGTCGTCGACGCGCCGCTCGATGTGGCCACGCTCGACGGGATCGACGTCGTCTGGGTCTGCAATCCGGGTAACCCGACCGGCGAGCTCGTCGAGCCGGAGGCGATCGCCGCACTCGCGCGCTCGCTGCCTGACACCGTCGTGGTCGTGGACGAGGCGTACTTCGAGTACGCGGGTCGCTCGGTCGTGGCCCTCGTGCGCGAGGTGCCGAACCTCGTGGCGCTCCGGAGCCTGTCGAAGGCGTTCGGCTTCGCCGCGTTGCGCGTCGGGTATGCCGTTGCGGCACGGGACGTCGCCGGCGAACTCGACCGCCGGCGCGCGCCGGCTCCGATCGCAACTCCCGCCGCGCGGATCGCGGCTGCGGCACTGCGCGATCCCGTGCTCGACGTCGAGTCGGAGGTCGACGAGCGCGAACGGATGCGGGACGCGCTGCTCGCGGCCGGGTTCGCGTGCCCTCGCTCGCATGCGAACTTCGTCTACGTGCCGGTCGAGGACGCCCCGGCGCTGGCCGATCGGCTCGAAGCGCAGGGACTCGTCGTTCGCCGCTATCCCGACGCGATCCGGATCACACCGCGCCTGCCGGCCGAGGACGACCGCCTGCTCGCGGCGCTCGGGGCCGCGGCTGTGCCGTCGGCAGCGCGATCGGCGCTCGTCGTGAGAACGACCGCGGAGACCGCGCTGCGGGTCTCGCTGTCGCTGGAAGGGCGCAGGCGCTCACGCATCCGCACCGGTGTCGGCTTCCTCGACCACCTCCTCGCCCAGCTCGCGTTCCACGGCGGCTTCGACCTCGAGGTGATCGCAGGCGGCGACGTCGAGGTCGACGAGCACCACACGGTCGAGGACGTGATGGCCGCGGTGGGCGTCGCGTTGCGGGAGGCACTGGGAGGCCGAGAGGGGCTGACCCGCTACGGCGCCGCGACGGTGCCGATGGACGAGGCGCGCGCGACGGCCGCCGTCGACCTCGTGCGCCGGCCGCATGCCGAGATCCGCCTCGCGTTCACCGGCGATCGTGTCGGTGGGCTGGCGCTCACGCTCCTGCCGCATGCGCTCGAGCGGTTCGCGATCGAGGCCGGCTGCACGGTGCACGTCGACGCCGCGGGCGAGGATGACCATCACGTCGCCGAAGCTGCGTTCAAGGCACTCGGCCGCGCGCTTGGACAGGCGTGCTCGCGCGCCGGCACCGCGGCCGGAGCAGGCTCGACGAAGGGGTCGCTGTGACCGTTCAGGAGGTGTCACGCGGGGCGAAGCCCACGCAGACTCCCCACCCAGGGTGGGGAGGAAGACCACCCGCCACCCGCGGTGAGCGTACCGCGCGAAAGCGCACGAGACTGTCACGGAAGCGTGACTTCTTTGTGACTTTCTCTCCATATGGTCGGGTGCGGACATGAGGGTCGCCGTCGTGGACTACGGGGCCGGCAACCTGCGCAGCATGTGCGCCGCGCTCGAGCGGGCGGGGGTCGAGCCGTTCGTGACGACCGATGCCGAGGAGGTGCGCGAGGCCCCGCTCGCCGTCGTCGCCGGGGTCGGCCATGTCGCAAGCGCCGCTGCCGGCCTGGCGAGCACGGGCGTCGCCGAGGCGTTGCGCGATCGGCACGCTGCCGGGCGCCCACTGCTCGGGATCTGCGTCGGCATGCAGCTTCTCTTCGAGGAGAGCGAGGAGGGTGGCGCCGGGCTCGGCCTGCTCCACGGCCCGGTGCGCAGGCTGCGAGCGAGCCGCGTGCCGCACATGGGCTGGAACACGCTCGCCACACGGCCGGGAAGCAGTGTCATGGCCGGGCTCGACGGCGCCGACGTCTACTTCGCGCACTCATACGCGGCGCGGCCCGCAGACGACTCGGTGACCGCCGCCGAGGTCGACCACGAGGGGCTGGTCGTCGCAGCCGTCGAGCAGGGCCCGCTGGTCGGCCTCCAGTTCCATCCCGAGCGAAGCGGCCCGGCCGGTGCCCGCGCGCTCGCCGACGTCCTGCGATGGTCAAGAAGCGCGTGATCCCCTGCCTCGACGTCGCCGACGGCCGTGTCGTCAAGGGCGTGCGGTTCGAGAACCTGCGAGACGTGGGTGACCCGGTCGAGCTCGCGACCCGCTACTCGGAACTCGGCGCCGACGAGCTCGTGTTCCTCGACATCACGGCAACGCTCGAGAGTCGCGGCCCACTGCTCGCGCTCGTCGACCGCGCCGCGGCGGAGCTCACGATCCCGTTCACCGTCGGCGGGGGCGTGCGGTCGGTCGAGGACGGGCTGGCGCTGCTCCGGGCCGGCGCCGACAAGGTCGCCGTCAACCGCGCCGCGCTCGACGAGCCGGGCCTGCTCGAGCGGCTTGCGGACGCGTTCGGGTCGCAGGCGGTCGTGTGCGCGATCGACGCACGGGGCGGGGGGGTCGTGACTCACGCCGGCCGCAACCCGCGTGGCATCGACGCGGTCGCGTGGGCCGCACAGGCGACCGAGCGCGGCGCCGGCGAGCTGCTCGTCACCTCGATCGACGCCGACGGAACCCGCGACGGCTACGACCTGGAGCTGACCGGCTCGATCGCGGGCTCGGTCGGCGTCCCCGTGATCGCGTCTGGCGGCGCCGGCTGTGCCAGACACCTGTCCGAGGCGTTCGCGGCCGGCGCCGAGGCGGCGCTGCTCGCATCGATCGTCCACGAGGACCCGGAGCGACTCCCGGTGCTGAAACGCGAGCTCGAGGCGGACGGATGGCCGATCCGGACATGACAGAGGGACAGTCCCTCGGACCTGGCCCGGTCGGACAGCTGGTGCCCGCGATCGTCCAGGACGCGGGTGACGGGCGCGTGCTGATGCTGGCGTGGATGGACGACGAGGCGCTCCGGCGGACGCGCGAGACCGGCGAGGCCTGGTTCTGGAGCCGCAGCCGCAAGGAGTTCTGGCACAAGGGCGCGACGTCCGGCAATACGCTTGCCGTCGAGGAGATCCGGGACGACTGCGACGGCGACGCGATCTTGCTCCGCGTCCGCCCGGCCGGGCCTGCCTGCCACACGGGCTCGCGCTCCTGCTTCGCGCCCTGGCTCTGGCGGCGCGTGGCGGAACGGACGAAGGAGCGGCCCGAGGGGTCGTACGTTGCGAGCCTGCTCGACGCCGGGCCTGCGGCCGCCGCGCGCAAGGTCGGCGAGGAAGGAGTGGAGGCCGCGCTCGCAGGTGCAACCGAGAGCGACGAGCGCCTCGTCGAGGAGCTCGCCGACCTCTGGTTCCACTCCTACGTACTGCTCGCGGCCCGTGGCCTCGACCCCGACGACGTCGAGGCCGAGCTACGGCGCCGTATCCGCTGACTCGCGCTTGAGCAGGTCGAGGATCTCTCGGAACAGGTGCTCGACCCCCTCGGCCGAGAGCGGGCCGCGGTTCGCCTCCCGGAGCCGTGCGAGCAACCGCTCCTCCTGGCCCGGGTCGAGGAAGTCGAGGCCGTGCGCCTGCTTGTGCGCGCGGATCTCGCGTACGAGCTCGAGCCGCCGGTTGACGAGCGCGAGGATCTCCCGGTCGCCGTCCGCGACCTCCCCGCGTAGCCGCTCCAGGGTCGGATCCGTCACTCGTCCTCCACGTCGCGCCTGGCCGGATAGGAGCCGAACACCTGCAAGCGCCGCGTGTTCTCGCGCAGCTCACGCAGCGCCTCATTGACAATCGGATCGAGCGGGTGGCCTGCGAGGACGGAGTCGAAGCGGTAGCGCCAGGGCGTCCGCGGGATCGGGCGCGAGACGAGCTGGTGCAGGTCGATGCGCAACCGGCCGAACGGCTCGATCGCGCGGTAGAGCGCACCCGGCGAGTGGTCCGTGACGAAGGTGAACGCGGTGCGCCACTCCTCGGCCTCCCGGTCGATGCGCGTGTACGTCGAAACCGAGACGAAGCGCGTGTACGCCTCGGGGTGGTCGCCCACGTCGCCGGCGAGCACGGTCAGGCTGTGGAGCTGTGCCGCCCGCTCGCTCGCGATCGCGGCCTGCGCCGGGTCGCCGCTCATCGCGACCTGGCGTGCCGCATCGGCCGTCGTCGCCGCTGCGATCGCGGTCGCCCACGGCATCCCGGCGACGAGTGCGCGGCACTGGTCGAGGGCGACGGGGTGCGAGCGGATAACGCTGATCTCCTCGAGCGGCACGTCGCCGAGCGCGACGAGGCAGTGGCGGATGCGGAGCGCCGTCTCGGCGACGATAGAGAGCGGGTACTCGTGCAGCAGGTCATGCGTCTCCGCGACCGAGCCGGCCAGCGAACTCTCGATCGGAAGCACGCCGAAGTCGACCTCGCCGCCGGCCGTCGCTTCGGCGACGGCGAGGAAGCTCGGCAGCGGCCGGAGATCGGCTCCGTTCGGGAAGAGGCGCTCGCACGCGGCCGCGCTGTGGGCGCCGTCACGGCCGGGATACGCGACTGCAACAGGTGATCTATCGGTGACGTTCATCGAGGCTCCAGGAGTCGAGGGGCTCCGCGGAATTGCTAGCCGGCGTGTGCGGAAGGACGGCGCGCCGGCTAGCGCATAAAGATGCGCGCGACGAAGAAGCGGAAGCTGTCGCGGCGGGGCGCCATGAGCGCTACAGGGTACGCGCGGTCGAAGAGCCCGTCAACGCGCCGAGGACGGCGTCGGTCAGCTCCTCGGTCGTGGCGGTTCCGCCGAGATCGGGCGTCGGAGCCGTCAGGAGCGCCGCGTCGACGGCCGCCTCGAGCGCCGACGCCTCGTCCGGCCGGTTGGCCGCGTGCTCGAGCAGGAGCGCGGTCGAGCGCAGCATCGCCGCGGGGTTCGCGACGCTTCGGCCGGCGATGTCGGGCGCCGAGCCGTGCACCGGCTCGAAGAGCCCGGGACCCGAGTCCGAGAGGCTGGCCGAGGGCGCGAGCCCGAGCCCGCCCGTGACCGCGGCGGCGAGGTCGGAGAGGATGTCCCCGAACATGTTGTCGGTGACGATCACGTCGAACTGTTCCGGCGCGGACGCGAGCTGCATCGCGGCGTTGTCGACCAGCATGTCCTCGAGCGCCACGTCCGGGTAGGCCGCTGCGAGCTCGCGAACGACGCGGCGCCACATCCGCGACGTTTCGAGCACGTTCGCCTTGTCCACCGACGTCAGCCGGCCGCCACGCGAGCGCGCCAGCTCGAACCCGCGGCGTGCGATCCGCTCGACCTGCGACGGGTGGTACTCGCACGTGTCGAAGACGGTGCCGTCGTCCCGGACGCCGCGGGCGCCGTAGTAGAGACCGCCGACGAGCTCGCGCACGATCACGACGTCGATGCCCTCCGCGCGCGCGGGCCGGAGGTTCGCGTAGACGCCGAGCTCGGCGCGCAGCCGCAGCAGGCCTTGCTCCGGCCGCACGTCGGCCGCGTCGAACTCGGGGTCGCCGACCGGGCCTTTGAGGACGGCGTCGGCCGCGAGGCAGGCGGCGAGCGTCTCGTCGGGAAGCGGCGTGCCGGTCGCCCGGATCGCCAGCGGCGCCGAAGTCGTGCTCCTCGAGCTCGAGGTCGGGCGCCAGCTCGGCGAGCACGCGCCGGGCCGCAGCCGAGATCTCCGGCCCGATGCCGTCTCCGGGCAGGAGCGCGACCCTCATCGGCCGAGCCTATCCGAGAGCGACGCGAATGCCTCGCACCGCCTGTGCGATGCGCTGCTCGTTCTCGACGAGCGCGAAGCGGACGTGGCCCTCACCGCCTGGCCCGAAACCGGCGCCCGGGCTGACCGCGACCTTCCCCTCGCGCAGAAGCCGGAGCGCGAAGGCATGCGAGCCCTCGGCCCGGAATGCGCTCCGGCACCTCGGCCCACACGAACATCGTCCCCTTCGGTGGCTCGACCGGCCAGCCTGCGCGCTGCAGGCCGCGACAGAGCGCGTCCCGCCGCGACCGGTAGATCTCGCACACCTCGCGCGGGTAATCCGGTGCTTCGTTCATCGCGACGATCGCCGCGATCTGGATCGGCTGGAAGGTGCCGTAGTCGAGATACGACTTGAGCCGCGCCAGGCCGGCGAGGACGTCCGCGTTCCCCACTGCGAACCCGACGCGCCAGCCGGCCATCGAGAACCCCTTCGTGAGCGAGTACAGCTCGATCGCCACCTCGCGGGCACCGTCGGCCCGCAGGATCGACGGCGGCTCGTGGCCGTCGTAGGCGAGGTCGGCGTAGGCGAAGTCGTGGACGACGATCAGCCCCCGCTCGCGCGCGAAGTCGACGATCCGCTGCATCAGCTCCGGCGTCGCCACGGCGCCGGTCGGGTTGTGCGGGAAGGAGACGACGACCGTACGGGCGCGACCCTTCGCGCGGCGGTGTGCGTCTTCGAGCCCGGCGACGAGGTCGCCGTCGAGGCCGAAGCTCTCGACCTCGGCCCCGGCGAGCACGGGCGCGAACCGGTGGATCGGGTAGCTCGGGTCGGGCACGAGCGCCACGTCACCCGGCTCGACGAGCAGCCACATCAGGTGCGACAGGCCCTCCTTCGCGCCGATGGTCGTGATCGCCTCGCGTTCGGGATCGAGTTCCACGCCGAGGCGGCGCCGGTAGAGGTCGCAGATCGCGCGGCGGAGGTTCGGGATGCCGCGGCTCGCCGAGTAGCGGTGGTTGCGCGGATCCTGGGCAGCCTGCGCCAGCTTCTCGACCGCCACGTCCGGCGAGGGCACGTCCGGGTTGCCGAACCCGAGGTCGATCACGTCCTCGCCGGCGCGTCGCAGCTCGAGCTTGACCCGGTCGACCTCGGCGAACGCGTACGGCGGCAGCGCAGTGACCCGGCGGAGCCGGATCTCGGACGACCGCTCTAGCGGGGCGCCGGGCGCACGCAGAGACTCTACCTCAGGCTGCGACGGCGCTCAGAACTCCGCCGAGCATCTCCGCCAGCGAGACGACGTCGCCGATCACGACCAGGGCCGGCGGGTCGAGTTCAGCTGCAGCCTCCGCGATCCGATCGAGCGGGGCGACGACGACGCGCTGCTCCGGGAGCGTGCCGCTCGCGATCACGGCTGCAGGTGTCGACACGTCGCGGCCGTGCGCGATCAGCCCGGCCGTGAGTTCTTCGAGTCGCGCGAGACCCATGAACGCGACCAGCGTGCCGGGCGTGGCGGCCAGCGCGGGCAGGTCGAGCGGGCCGTGCCCGTTCACGATCGTGACCTGCGACGAGACGCCGCGATGCGTGACGGGGATCCCGGCCGCAGCGGGTACGGCGGCGAGGGACGAGACGCCCGGGACTACCTCGAACGGCACGCCGGCCTCGACGAGCGCGAGCGCCTCTTCGCCCCCGCGTCCGAACAGGAACGGGTCGCCGCCCTTCAGGCGGACGACGTCGAGGCCCCGGCGCGCGAGACGTACGAGCAGCCGGTTGATCTCCTCCTGCGCCAGCGGCTCGCGGCCGACGCGAAGCGCGTCGGGGGGCACCTCGTCCACGAGCTCCGGCGCGACGAGCCGGTCATAGACGACGGCGTCGCAGCGGCGCAGCGCATCGAGCCCGCGCACGGTGATCAGCCCGGGATCGCCTGGGCCGGCGCCGACGAGCCACACTCGTCCGCTCATTCCCGCTCCCGCCGCCGGCAAAGCCGGCGCCTCCGCTCATTGGTGAGCTCCGTCGAGCCTACGCTCACGCCAGCGCCTCTTCGACGCGACGCTGGAAGTAGTCCTTTCGCGCCTCGTAGGTCGGCAGGTTCTCCTTGGCCCATGGCCTGAGTGCGCGCAGCTCCTCGGCGAGGTCGGCGTGCCTCGGGCCGACGAGCGCGGCGACGTCGTCGCGGATCCGCTGTGCGAGCGCCGGCGAGTCGCCGCCGGTCGAGACGGCGACGGCGATCGGCCCCTCCCGGTGGACGGCGGGGAGGATGAGCGAGCACAGGTCGGGGACGTCGACGACGTTGCAGAAGACGCCTCGCGCCTCGGCGTCGGCGAACACGCGCCCGTTGAGCAGCGTCGAGGAGGTGGCGGCGACGACGAGGAAGCGGCCGCGGAGGTCTGAGGAGTGGTAGCCGCGCGGGAGCCACTCGACCGAGAGCGACAGGAGCTCCAGCAGCGCCTCCGGCGCGACGACCGTCACGCGCGCTCCACAGTCGAGCAAACCGTGCACCTTCTCGAGCGCCATCCGTCCGCCGCCGACGACGAGCACGGAGCGCCCGTCGAGGTCGAGACAGGCCATGTAGTACCGCTTGCTCACACGCCCACCGAGTGGAGCCGCGCACCCTGCCGGTCGAGCCGCACTGTGATCTCTGCCGCGCCTGCAGCGAGCGAGAGCGAAAACGCCCCTGGCCCGAGCGCCTCGAGCGAGACGGAGCGGAGCTCCTGCCCGGCCAGCGCGCGCAGGGCCTCGGTGACCTCCCGCGCGCTCGCGGCGACGGCCGCGCCGCTCGGCAGACGGCGGTAGGTCGCGAGCGCCGCGCGCTCGCCTCCCGGCCCGTAGAGCGCACGTAGCCGGCCGCTCTGCAGGCCGACCTCGAGCAGCTCCTGCAACGTCTCCGCGTCCTCGCCCGCGATCTCGCCCTCGGTGGCGGCCGCCTGGAGCGAAGCCAGCCGTCCCCGGTAGCCGTCGTCCCGAGCCATGGCCAGAACGGCTTGAGCCTCCGCGAGCGCGACCTCCTGCGCCTCGCCGCGGAGCGCGACGCTACTCATCGTGCTCTCCGATCAGCGCGTGCAGCTCGTGCTCGAGGCCGCCGGTCTCGATCGCGCAGTGGATCCCGCACTCCTTGGGTGCGTTCGTCTCCCACCACCAGCGCCCGTCTCGGCCGGCCTCGCCCGGCGCGATCGCCCGTGTGCAGGGCGCGCAGCCGATCGACGTGTAGCCGCGCTCGTACAGCGGATGCGTCGGCACGTCGTTCGCGCGCGCGTAGTCCCAGACCTCCTCCTCCGTCCACTCGGCGAGCGGGTTCAGCTTCACGATCGCGCCGTGGTCGTGGTCGATCTCGATCTTCCGGATGTCTGTCCGCGAGGCCCACTGGTCGCGCCGGAGCCCAGTGATCCAGGCGTCGAGCGACGCGAGGTGCCGGGTCAGCGGCAGCACCTTGCGCACCTGGCAGCAGAGGAGGCGATGATCGACCTGCCGGTAGAAGAGGTTCGGCCCGTGCTTACCGACCATGCGCGAGACGTGCTGAGCGTCCGGCGCGAGGATCTCGAGCTCGATGCCGGGATAGCGGTCGCGCACGCGTTCGACCAGTTCGAATGTCTCCTCCGGCAACCGGCCCGTGTCGACGGTGAACACCTTGACGCCCGGGTCGACCTCGTAGGCCATGTCGATCAGGACGGACCCGTCGATCTGAAACGCGGTGGAGATCGCGATCCGCGGCGAGAAGCGCTCGAATGACCACTCGAGCAACGCCTGCGGCTCCTGTCCCTCGAACTCGACCGACAGCTCACCCGCCTCGAGCTCGTCCAGCACCTCGTAGAGACTCACGCTGCCTCCTTCTCCCGGTCTCTGGCCCTGGCCGGCTCGCGGCCGGCGAGGGCGCCGAGCTCGTCGTCGGTCGATCGGTCGCAGAACGCGTGGAACGACTCGCCGTCGTGGCGAGCCGCGAGCCAGCCGCCGACGAGGCCCTCCACGGTCGTGTCCAGCTCCTCGGTCGGCACGCGGCGGAAGACCGGCCGCGCGATCGCCGCCCCGGCGCCGAGTCCGCCGCGGAGGAACACGTCGTAGGCCTGGCGGCGCTTGCCCTGCTCGTCGCGCACGGTCGTGCCCTGAAAGCCGAGGTCGCCGACCCAGTGCTGTGCGCACGCGTGCGGGCAGCCGTCGAGGTGAAGGCGCAAGCCGGCGATGTCGTCGCCGAAACGCCGCTCCAGCGCCTGGATCAGCGCGTCGGCGCGCGTCTTCGTCTCGGTCACCGAGAAGTTGCAGTGCGGCTCGCCGGTGCAGGCGAGCGAAGCGGCGCGCACGGGGTTCAGGTCGAGCGGGAAGCCGAGGTCGCGCAGCTCGGCGACGGCCTCGTCGACGCGCTCCGCGGGAACGTTCGCGACGACGAAGTTCTGTAGGCGCGTGATGCGGACGTCCGCGCCGAGGCGCCCGGCCAGGTCGGCGACGGAGGTCATCTGCTCGCCCGAGACGAGGCCGAGATGGACGGGGACGCCGACGTAGGCGAGCCCGGGCTGCTTCTGCGCGTGGACGCCGACGTGGTCGGAGAACCCCTCCGGAGGCGGGTCGAGCGTGAAGCTCTCGAGCTCGCGGCCGAGCCGCTGCTCGATCGCCGCGCGCACGCCCTCGGGACCGTAGTCGTCGACCATGAACTTCATCCGCGACTTCACGCGCGAGACGCGGTAGGTCAGGTCCTCGCGCCAGACGTCGAGGAGCGCGCGTGTGACCTCGAGCGCCTCCTCCTTCGGCACGAAGACGCCGATGTCGCGGGCGAGGCGCGGCACCGACGAGAGCCCGCCGCCGGCCAGCACGGCGAACCCTTCGCGGTCCTCGTGCACGACGCCGACGAGCGAGATGCAGTTGATCTCGGGCGCGTTGCAGCGGTCGCGGCAGGCCGAGATCGTGATCTTGTGCTTGCGTGGGAGGTCGGAGTAGTCCGGGTGCCCGTAGAAGAACTCGGCCGCCTCCTCGACCAGCGGCGTCGCGTCGAAGAGCTCGTCGTGCGCGATGCCGGCGACGGGGCAGCCGGTGATGTTGCGCACCGTGTCGCCGCACGCTCCGGCGGTCGTCAGCCCGGCCGCCTCGAGCCGCGCGAACACGTCGGGCAGCGCCGCGAGCTCGAGCCAGTGGAGCTGGACGTTCTGCCGGGTCGTCAGCTCGCCGTCGCCGCGGCCGTGAACGGTCGAGATTTCGCCGATCGCGCGGAGCTGCGTCGGCGTGAGCAGGCCCCCCGGCAGCTTGATCCGGAGCATGAACGTCCCGACCTTCGGCTTGTCGTGGTAGAGGCCCCACCACTTGAGGCGGACCATGTCCTCCTCGGCCATCCGCTCGTAGCCGTCGGCGATCAGCGCGGGCAGCTCGCCGAGAATGCCGAGCGGGCTCTTCTCCTGCTTCAGCCGCTCGACCGGGTTGCGCTTGAGGACGAGCTCCCAGGTGGCGTCAGTCGTGGCTGCCATGTGGTGACGCTATCAAAAGTGAAGCAACTTCTAAAACGGAAGCCTTAGGATCTCCGGATGGAGCTTCTCCAGGAGATCGAGCTCGAGGCCGCTGCCGCGAAGCGCGCCGCAGCGAGCCTCACGGACGAGGCGGTCGCGGCGGCGTTGCGCTCCACGGCTGCGCTCGTGCGCGAGCAGCGCGCCGCGATCCTCGAGGCAAACAGGGCCGACGTCGCGGCGGCCGAGCTCACCGACGCGATGCTCGACCGGCTACGGCTCGACGACGTGCGTGTCGACGCACTGGCGGCGCAGGTCGAGGCGCTGGCCGGCCTCGAGCCGCTCGCGCGCAAGGTGGATGCATGGACGCTTCCGAACGGCCTGCGCGTCACCGAACGCCGGATCCCGATCGGCGTCGTCGGCGCCAACTTCGAGGCCCGGCCCGGGGTCGCGCTCGACGTCGCGGGCCAGCTGCTGAAGAGCCTGAACGCCTCCGTTCTGCGGACCGGCGGCGCGGCGCTGCGCACGGTGACCGTGCTGGTCGACGAGGTCCTGCGGCCGGCGCTCGCGTCCGCCGGGCTGCCGGCGGGGGCGGTCGGGCTGGTGCGGTCGCCCGACCGGGAAGGCGCCCGGGCGCTCGTCTCGCTCCCGCACGTGATCCCACTCGTCATCCTCCGTGGCAGCGGCGAGACGACGGCGGCGCTCGCGCGACTTGCCGCGGAGCAGGGCGTGCGGACGCTCGCCCACGCCGAGGGCGGCGGAGTGCTGTACGTGCACGCCGACGCGTCACGCGACACGCTGCTGGCGATCGTGGCTGCGAGCGTCGACCGGCTCGGCGTCTGCAACCGGCTCAACCTCTGCCTCGTCGACCGCGCGGCTGCGGCGCTCGTCCCGGATCTGGTCGCGTTGCTCCAGGGAAACGGCCTCGAGGTGCGCGGTGATGTCGAGGGCGCGCGACCGCTCGACGGCCCGATCGGCCACGAGTGGGCGAACGACGGGAACCCGAGCCAGGTAACAGTGTGTTACTCGGATTCGCTCGAGGAGGCGGCTCGCGTCGCGAACGAGGAGACGTCCGCGCTCGCGGCCGGGATCGTGACCGAGGACGCGGTCGCCGCGCAGGCGTTTCTGGACACCTACCGGGGCACGGTGGGCTTCTGGAACGCGACGACGCGGTTCACCGACGGGTTCGCGCTCACGGGCGCGCCGGAGACGGGCATCAACATCGACTGGACGCCGGGGCCGCGGGGGCCGGTGACGTACCGCGACCTGTGGCTGCGGCAGTATCGCGTCGTCGGCGACGGTACGCAATCGCGGTGAGACGAGCCGTCGTCGTCAAGTTCGGTTCGTCGCTGGTCGCGGGGCCGGGCGGACGGGTTCGACGTTCGTTGGTGCGGGCGCGTGCCGGGGAGATCGCCGGACTCGTCCGCGGTGGCACGCCGGTATGCGTCGTCTCATCAGGCGCGATCGCGCTCGGGCTGCCGCGGCTCGGGCTGACGGCTCGTCCGCGGAGCCTGCCGAAGCTGCAGGCGGCGTCGGCCCTCGGGCAGGCCCGGCTGCAGCGTGTCTGGGACGATGCGCTCGGCCGCGAGGGCCTGGCGGCGGCGCAGGTGCTGCTGACGGCGATCGACGTGGCCGACAGAGCCGCGTACCTGAACGCACGCAACACGTTGGCGGCGCTGTTCGCGCTCGGCGCCGTGCCGGTCGTGAACGAGAACGACGCGACGGCAACGGACGAGATCACATTCGGCGACAACGACGCGCTGGCGGCGCAGGTCGCGATCCTCGTCCGCGCGCGGCTACTCGTGCTGCTGACCGAGGTCGAAGGCGTCTACTCGCGCGCGCCGGGGACGCCGGGGGCGGAGTTGCTCGAGCTCGGAAGCGACGCGGACGCGGCCGAGTTCGGCGGGGGGTCGCCGCTCGGCAAGGGCGGCATGCAGAGCAAGGTGCTGGCGGCGGAGCTGGCAGCGTCGGCCGGGATCCCGACCGTGATAGCGGCCGGGACCGGCGCGGACGTCCTCGGGCCGATCGTCGCCGGCGAGCCGCGCGGCACACGCTTCCAGCCGGGCGAGCGATCGCCGTCCGCGTTCAAGCTCTGGCTCCTTCACGGCAAGCCGATCGCGGGCTGGATCCACGTCGACGACGGCGCCCGCCGCGCGCTCTCGAGGGACGGGGCCAGCCTGCTCGCGGTCGGCATCGCGCAGGTCGAGGGCGGCTTCGTGCCGGGCGACGCCGTCGAACTCGTCGGCTCCGACGGCGTCGCGTTCGCGAAGGGCATCGCCGGCGCGGCCGCGATGGAGTTGACGGACCGCCCGCGCGGCGTCGAGGCCGTGCACCGCGACCGGCTCGTCCTCTACTGACCTGGCTTGCAAGACCGGGCGGGGCAGGCTGCTGCAACCCCGCCCGGTCGGATGTTTCAGCAGACGATCACGAGATGGAACGTGGCGTCGTCCGGGGTTCCGTCCGCGAAGAACGTCTGCACGCTGACCCTGTTCGGGATCACGCCGCTCAGATCCGCCTGGGTCTGCCCGCCGGAGACAGGCCTGACGCCGCCGTTGGAGTTGAAGCCGATCGTCGCGACGGCTCCGCAGCTGCTCACCGGACTCGTAAAGGTGACCTGGTAGGCGCCGAGGCCGATCCGCGTTGCCGTCGTGCCGGGGGACGCCGCATCGATCGCTCCGCCCGAGCTCACGTCGGCGAAGAACGTCGCGCTGCTCGCGGGGCCGGTCGGTCCGGTCGTGCCACGGGCACCGGTCGCGCCCTTGCCGCCCGTCGGACCCTTTGCTCCTGTCGGCCCCCGTGCGCCGGTCGTGCCCTTCGGCCCAGTCGGCCCGCGCGAGCCCGTCGGCCCTTTAGACCCCGTCGGGCCGTGCGCGCTCCAGTCGAGCGGCGCTTCCCACGACGCACAGTTCCCGTTCGGCTTCGACGTGTCGATCACCCGAAGAGCGCCCGTCGGGCTGCCGTGCGCCAGGCTCGTGTTGTAGCAACCGTGGATCACCCCGCCGCCGTCGGGGATGCTCGCTTGGACCGCGCTGGCAATGCCGAACGCAGCCCCGCCCGCGCCGATCGCGATGAGAAGTCGCGCCGTTCGCCCGGGCTTTCGGAGCCATTGCATACCGACCTCTCCTTCCGCCTGCTGAGCATGGCTGTACGGCTCGTAGCTGGAGTCTGACCCGGTAGGCCGCTCGCGTCAAACGGCGTTGCGAGCTCGCTCTCCTACCGACGCGGCCCTCTCAGGTACTCGGCGATGTGCTTCTCGCCGCGCTTCATCGTCCACGTGTGGTTGGCGCGGAAGAGCGGGCGCAGGACGGGCGTCAGGTTCTTGACGAGCGGCCTGTTGACGATCGGCCGCCAGTCGAGCGTCGCGTTCGTCCCGCTCTCCGTCGGCTCGAGTGTCCACTCGCCGCCGCCCGTAAAGTCGCCGTCGAGCGTCATCCGGATCGACTTCGGCCGCTCCGCGGCGACGACCTCGCTCGAGAAGTGCAGCTTGTAGGGGAGGAAGCCCTTGGCCGTGATCGTGCTCTTGCGGCCCGGGCGCGGCGGGCCGTCGTCGCCGCCGATCTCGAGGAAGACGTCGCCCCACCAGGTCGGGTACTCGAGCGCCGCGCCGATCACGTCGTAGACGTCCTCGATCGGAAAGGGCACGAACCAGCGGTCGACGAAGTGGTAGGCGGCGGGCATGAGCGGATCCCAGGTTGCATTCGCGCTACGAGCCGAACCGGATCGCCGTCCCGCGCGGGACGACGATCACCGGCGACGTGCCGGTCTCGATCAGGTACTCGGCGGCCGCGCTGATCGTCACCCGGCCCGAGGGAGTGCCGCGCTTCGAGCCGACGACGAGCAGTGAGACCGGCGAGCGGGGCCGCTCGACGAGCGTCGCGCCGAGCGCGGTGGCGAGCGACTCGGCAGTCTCCGTCGCGGCGGCGTCCAGTTCGCCGGGCACCGCCGCGATCGTCTCGATCCGCTCGACGTCTTGCTCGTGCATGCCGGCCGGCGCGACCGCAACTGCGAGCGGGCCCCCGTCGAGGAGCCGCCGCGCCGAGGCCTGCGGGTCGACATGGCCGGGTGCCGTGCGGTACTCGGACCCGAAGACGACGACGCTCGCCTGCTCGCGCGTGGCGAGATCGCGCAGGCCCTCGGGCGTCGATCCGCTCAGGATCACGTGGCACGGGGCATCGGGCCGGCCCAGCCACGCGGCACCCTGCGCCAGCAGCTCGTCGGCTTCGTGCTGGGCCAGCTCTTCCCGCCCGCTCTCGGGCTCCCGCATGTGGCGCACGTATGCGAGTTGGAGCGCCGCACCGCCCTCGGCCAGCAGCCTGCCGAGGGCGAGTGCGTCGCGGTCGTTCGCGGTTCCGTCGTAGGAGACGATGATCGTGGTCATGGCGGCGTCCGTCAGGTCGACAGGTCCGGAGGCGGCACCTCGTGCGCGAACGACACGCTACCGCCGCCTGTCGTGGCGGTTGACGGTGCGGGGATCCAGCCCGAGATGCCACCCGGGTAGCCGAGCGAGGGCACGTCGGAGGGATACACCTCGTGGCCGTGGACGGCGAGGTCGCCTTCCTCCATGTCCTCGTCCGTCATGCGCAGCGGTACGACGAGGCCGACCAGCTTGAGCAGGACGAAGGTGGCGGCGCCCGAGAACAGGATCACCCAGAGCGCGGTATACGCCTGCTCCTTGAGCAGGTGCATCCCGCCCGTGGCGGAGAACAGCGTCGAGCCGTCTCCGTTCAGCGTCACCGCCATGGCCGAGTCGGCGAACACGCCGACGAGCAGGCCGCCCGCCAGTCCCGCGAAGCCGTGCGTGTAGACGACGCCCAGCGTGTCGTCCACGTTTCGGAACGGCCGCAGGCGGCTCAGGTAGTTGTAGGCGAGGTAGACGACCGTTGACGAGATGACGCCGATCAGGATCGCGCCGTAGCCGTTGACGAACCCGGCGGCGGGCGTGATGGCGACGAGGCCGACGATCATGCCGTTGACGCTGCCGATCAGCGACGGCTTGCGACCGGTGAGGTAGTCCCAGCCGACCCAGACGAGGAAGGCGACCGCGCAGCAGAGGTTGGTGTTCAGCACGGCTGCGGCCGCGTCGGCGCCGGCGTAGTACGGGTCGCCGCCGTTGAAGCCGTTCCAGCCCAGCCAGAGCAGGCCCGCGCCGAGGGCGACCATCAGCAGGTTGTTCGGGGCGTCGATCTCGCGGTCACGGGCGAGTCGGGGTCCGATCACCGCCGCCGCGACGAAGCCGGAGACGCCTGCGGAGAGGTGGATGACGTACCCGCCCGAGTAGTCGACCGCGCCCTGCTGCGCCCAGAAGCCTCCGCCCCAGATCAGGAAGGCGTTGATGACGTACACGCAGGAGATCCACAGCGGCACGAAGAGCATCCAGGCCTTGAAGTTCACGCGCCCGAGCACGGAGCCGAGCATCAGGATCGGGGTGATCGCCGCGAAGACGAACTGGAAGTAGACGAGCGTCGACGTGGGGAAGTGGAAGGCCGGCCCAGGGGCGTTGGCGAACTCCGGGATCGATGCCTGTCCCTGGAGCGCCTTGTGGTCGAGCACGCCGCCGGGCTCGCCGACGAAGTTGCCGAAGAAGCCGCTCGACGAGAGCCCGTGCCACGGGTTCCCGAAGCCCATCTTGAACCCGTAGAGGACCCAGACCACAAGCACGAGCGCGAAGGCGACGAAGGCCAGCATCATGCTGTTGACCGACCAGCGCTTCTGCATGACCCCGCCGTAGAGCACGACCAGGCCCGGCACGCTCATCAGGCCCACGAGCGTCGCGGCGGTCAACTGCCATGCGTTGTCGCCCGGGACCAGCCAGTGCGGGTACCCGAGGTATGTCGCGAAGATCTCCATGTGCATCACCCCTCTCCCTGGACCACAAAAAAAGCCCCAGGAGCAACTGCTCCTGAGGCGTCCTTGCCTCCCGAGACGCCTTCGGCGGCGGCCTCGCTTCAAGAAACATAGTGGATCGACCGGGTGGCGCGCAACCGGGAACCGTCGCGGTGCGTCCGCGTAGATTGCCGCCATGCCGGTCGAAGGTCAGCAGCGCCGCCCGCTCGGCCGGCGCGACCGGGTCGTCATCGCCGTCGTGGTCTGTGTCGCCGCGATCGCGGCCGGAGCCGGGAGCTATGCCTACGTGAGCCACTCGCCGGGATCGTCGGATGAGGGCTGCGTCGTCGTCACGCTTCCCGCAACGCTCGGCGGCGAGCGGATCCGCCGTTGCGGCGCCCGGGCCATCGCGTTCTGCCGAGCCGAGGCGCCGCGCAACGGCAAGGTCGCCGACGCGTGCCGGCGGGCGGGGGTCGCGGTTGCTACGGATCCGACGTCCTAGCGGTTGGCCGAGCGCCACCTCGTCGCCGCGGAGCCCGGGCTTCGCCCGGGCGTAGCTCGAGCCGCGTGAAACGCCGCCGCGGAGAAGAAGGGGGCACACGGGGAAACACGGTTTCCCCCATGCGAACTAGCCGGTGTTGCGGAGCCCCGCGGCGATTCCGGCGATCGAGCGGAGCAGCGGCCGTCGCACCGCCTCGCGCTCCTCGTCCGTCGCAGCCGGGTCGCGGTGGCGGCGCAGGAGCTCGACCTGGATTGCGTTCATCGGGTCGACGTACGGGTTCCGCAGCCGGATCGACCGCTGCAGCACGGGCTGGCGGTCGAGCAGCGCTTTCGCGCCGACGATCGCCTTCACGGCCTCGACGGTGCGCGTGTGCTCGGCGGCGATCTCCGCGAACCGGCGCTCCGGCTCGAGCTCCGTGGGCACGAGCTCCAGGTAGCTGCGGGCCACCTCGAGGCTCGACTTGGCGAGCGTCATCTCCAGGTTCTCGACCAGCGAGCGGAAGAATGCGAACGAGCGGTAGAGGCGCCGCAGCTCCCGCAGCCCGTCGCGCGTGGCCGCACGCGGCTCGAGCGCGGTGCCGCAGCCGTACCAGGCCGGCAGCAGGCACCGGTTCTGCGTCCACGCGAACACCCACGGGATCGCTCGGAGCCGCGCGAGGTAGTCCTCGGCGCCGGGCCGTCGCGCCGGCCGCGAGCCGATCTCGAACAGCGCCAGCTCGTCGACGGGCGTGAACGCGCGGAAGAACTCGACGAAGCGCGGGTCGTCCCACACGAGCTCGCGGTACGCGGCATGCGCGGTGGCGGACAACGCCGTGAGCGTCTCGCGTGCACCCTCGGGCGGAGCCGATTGGGACACCGCCGGGAAGGCCGAGACGATCGTCGCCGCGAGCGCCGCCTCCAGGTTCCGGTAGGCGAGACCCGGCAGCCCGTACTTGAACGAGATCGTTTCGCCCTGCTCCGTCAGCTTCAGCCGGCCGGCCGGAAAGCCCGACGGCTGGGCGAGGATCGCGGCGTACGTCGGGCCGCCGCCTCGCCCGGCGCTGCCCCCGCGCCCGTGGAAGATCGTCAGCGCGACGCCGCGCTCCTCGGCGAGGCCGGCGAGCGCCTCCTGGGCCTCGAAGATCGCCCACTGTGCCGCCAGGTAGCCGCCGTCCTTGCCCGAGTCCGAGTAGCCGACCATCACCTCCATGCGGCCTCCGCGGTGCTCGACACCGCGCGCGAAGCGAGGCTCGTCGAGCAGCTCGCCGACGATCCCGGGTGCGGCAGCGAGGTCGGCGACCGTCTCGAACAGCGGCACGACGGAGAGCTCGACACCCGCCTCCGCGGCCAGGTCGGACGCGGCGAGCACGTCGGCGGCGCTCTCCGTCCCGGACACGATCAGCGTGTCGAGCGCCTGCGGGCCGTGCCGCTCGCGCGCGGCACGCACGGCCGCCAGCGTCTCCCTCACGCGCGGCCCGGGCTCGGCGAGATCGGCTGCGTGCAGCCGCACGTCGAGCTTCGCGAGATGGAAGCCGAACACCTCGACACGCGTCCGCAGGTCGCCGAGCCTCCCGTCCGCGATCCGTCGGCCCCGGTTCGCGCGCAGGCTTCGGTCGACCAGGTCGAGGTCGGCGAGCAGGTCGCTCGCCGAGGGATAGCCGGCCGGCCCGTCCTCGAGCGTCTCGCCGAGCCGCTGCCACACGAACGAGAGCTTGCGCCTGTACGGCTCCCCGGTGTTCTGTGCGCCGATGCCGGCCGCGTAATCCGGCAGGTCCTCCTCGTCGCGCGCGATCGACTCCGTCAGCTCCGGCAGAACCGGGACGAGGGTGCTCGCCACACCGACGAACTCCGCGAGGCTTCGCACCTCTGCACGGTAGTGCCGGAGCGCGAGCTCGCGGGCACGGTCGAGCGCCGCCGCGACCGTCTCCGGTCCGGCGGCGGGATTGCCGTCCTGGTCGCCGCCGATCCACGTCCCGAACCGGAGGGGCGTGGCGACGCTGGGCAGCCTGCGCCGCAGCTCGCGTGTGAGGTCGGTCGCCTCCTCGAGCAGGCTCTGCTCGAAGAACCAGAGCCCGTGGCGGATCTCGTCGACGACGCGCGGCCGCAGCGACCGCACCTCGTCGGTCTCCCAGAGCGCGGTCACCTCCTCGGCAATCGCGTCGCCGATTCGGTCGCGCCCGGCCGGCGAGAGATCGGGGTCGTCGAGCTCGCGGAGAAGGAGGCTGAGCCGGAGATGGGCGGTCAGGATCGTCCGGCGCGTCGCCTCGGTCGGGTGAGCGGTGAGCACGAGCTCGAGCGAGATGCCGGCTGCGGCCCGGGCGAGGCTCTCGTCGTCGATCCCGGCGGCCGCGAGCTCGGCGAAGGCAGCGTCGAGCGACTCGCGCGACGGCTTGCCCTCGTGCTCGTACTGGCGCCGGCGGCGGAGGCGATGGTGCTGCTCGGCCAGGTTGGCGAGCTGGAAGTAGAGACCGAAGGCGCGGAGCACGTCGCCCTGACGCTCGAGGGGAAGCACGCGGACGGCGGCGGCGAGGTCCGAGCGCGGCCCCGGTCGTCCGGACCGCCGCGCCCTGCGCGAGAGGCCGCGAATACGCTCCTCGTCGGCGAGCAGCTCCTCGCTCTCCTGCTCGACGAGCACACGCCCGAGGATCTCCCCGAGCAGCCGGATGTCCCGGCGGAGCGGAGCCTCGGGGTCTTTCACACGCCGCTCCGCGGCCTGTGAAAGCGGGGAGGGGTCCCAGGGGAACCGGGAGGTTCCCCCGACCAGATCGGCTTCTGGAAGAAGGGGGGTCGTGGGGGAAACCTGGTTCCCCCCACGGGAGCGAGCCGTAGGCGAGCGACCTTCAGGGACGTGTGACCGCACCCTCGCTCGCCGACGAGACGAGCGCGGCGTACTTGGCGAGCACGCCGGTCTCGTAGTGCGGCTCCGGCGGCTGCCACTCCGCCAGCCGCGCTGCGATCTCGTCGTCCGAGAGCTCGACGCGCAGCGAGCCGGCCGCGACGTCGATGACGACCGTGTCGCCCTCGTGGAGCGCCGCGATCGGGCCGCCCCGGAACGCCTCGGGAGCCACATGGCCGACCATGAACCCGTGCGTCGCACCGGAGAAGCGTCCGTCCGTGATCAGGGCGACGTCGTTCCCGAGCCCCTCGCCGATGATCGCGCCCGTCACCTGGAGCATCTCCGGCATTCCCGGCGCGCCGGCGGGGCCTTCGTAGCGGATCACGATCACGTCGCCCGCGACGATCTTCCCGGCCTTGACCGCTTCGAAGCAGGCGGGCTCGCCGTCGAACACGCGCGCAGGCCCGCGGTGCTTCTTGCGGTCGACGGTGAGCTTGACGACGCAGCCCTCGGGCGCCAGGTTGCCGCGCAGGATCCGCAGCGAGCCGCTCGGCTTGATCGGATTGTCGATCGGGCGGATGACCTCCTGGCCCGGACGCTCCTCGACGGCGGTTGCGACGTCACCGAAGGTGCGACCGTCGACCGTCGGCGCGTCGACGTGGACGAGGCCCTGCTTCGCCAGTTCGCGCGCGACCAGCGCGACGCCGCCGGCGCGGTCGACGTCGACGGCGTGGAAGCGCCCCCACGGCTTCATGTCGGCGAGCACCGGTGTTCGCGCCGAGACGCGGTCGAAGTCGTCGATCGTGAACGGGATGCCGAACTCGCGCGCGATCGCGAGTAGGTGCAGGAGCCCGTTGGTGGATCCGCCCGTGGCTGCGACCGAGGCGGCGGCGTTCTCGAGCGCGTCGCGCGTGACGATGTGGCGTGGACGCACGTCGCGCCGGACGAGGTCGACCACCAGCCGGCCTGCGTCCTCGGCGGCCTTCACCTTCCGCTTCGAGAGGGCCGGGATGCCGTTCGCGCCGGCGGGCGAGAGGCCGATGAACTCCAGGATCGTGGACATGGTGTTGGCCGTGAACTGACCGCCGCACGCGCCCGCACCCGGGCACGCGACCGACTCCAGCTCGTGCAGGTCCTCGGCCGTCATGTGGCCGGCAGCGTAGGCGCCGATCGCCTCGTACACGTCGCCGACGGTCACGTCCCGTCCGCGGAAGACGCCGGGTGCGATCGAGCCCGTGTAGAGCACGAGTCCGGGGATGTCGAGCCGCCCGAGCGCCATCACGGCCGCCGGGTTCGTCTTGTCGCACGCGACCAGGCAGACGAGGCCGTCGAAGAGGTGGCCGCGCGCGACGAGTTCGATCGAGTCGGCGATCACCTCGCGCGAGACGAGCGAGGTGCGCATGCCCTCGGTGCCCATCGAGACGCCGTCCGAGATCGCGATCGTGTTGAACTCGAGCGGGGTGCCGCCTGCCTCCCGGACGCCGCGCTTCACGTCCTGCGCGAGTTCGCGCTGGTTGAGGTTGCACGGCATCGTCTCGATCCAGGTCGTGGCGACGCCGATCAGGGGCTTCGCCAGGTCCTCGTCGGTGAAGCCGACGCCCTTCAGCATCGAGCGCGCGCCGGCGCGGTCGGGGCCGTCGGTGATCGCGTGGCTGTGCCGCTTGGCCGGGTCGGACGGCTGGTCGTACGGTGTCGTCATCTCATCCTTTCTCGGCGGGGAGGCCCTTGCGGGACCACTCGCTCCAGGAGCCGGGGTAGAGGCGGGCATCGGTGCGGCCGGCCCGGTCCAGCGCCAGCAGTGCCGCGCAGGCCATGACGCCGGAGCCGCAGTAGGCGACGACCTCGTCGGCCTCGAGCGCCTCGGGCGGCAGTTCGATCAGCCGGCCGGTCGTGCTCGGCGTGCTCAGGGAGCCGGGAATGTGGCCGGCGACGGGATCGGGGCCGAGTGCCTCGCCGCGGAAGCGGTCGGCGGGCCGGGCGTCGAGGAGCACGAGTCGTGGGTCGCCGAGGCGCTCGGCGAGCTCGTCGGTCTCAGCTGTGTCTCCCGTGCGTTCGCGGGGGGTGAAGACGGCCGGCTCGATCGCCCCCTCACCGCTCGCGAGCGGGCCGAGCCAGGATCCGAGCCCGCCGTCGAGGACTGCGACCTGGTCGTGGCCGAAGTGCCGCAGGAGCCACCAGAGTCGCGCGGCGCCGCCGGTCATCCCTTCGTCGTAGGCGACCACCAGCGTCTCGTCGCCGATCCCGGCGCGGCTCATCGATACGGCGAACTGCTCGACGCCGGGCAACGGGTGTCGCCCCGCGACTTCGGCCGGGATCGAAAGATCGGACAGGTCTGCGTCGAGATCGACGAAGACGGCGCCCGGGATGTGCGCCTCGAGGTAGCGCTCGCGTGCGCGAGGCGGCTCGGCCAGGTCGTAGCGGCAGTCGGCGAAGGCGACGTTCACGGGATCGCTCCGCGCGAGCTTACGTCGAGCGGCGTCGCGTCCACCTCCGGCCAGCGGCGTTGCAGCGCCGCCGCACATTCGTCCCGCGAGCCGCGGCGGGCCCAGACGATCACCGTCGGGCCGGATCCGGACAGCGTCGCGCCGAGCGCCGAGGGTGGCAGGTCGGCGCGGACGTCGGCGAGAAAAGCAGAGCGGTACGGCTCGTGCAGCCGGTCGTCGAGCGCGGCGGCGAACAGCTCCTCCGACCCGGACGCCAGCGCCGCGCCCAGCAGGGCCGCGCGGCCGGCACTGAAGGCGGCGTCCTCGTGCGGCACGCTGATCGGCAGGAGCGAGCGAGAGTGCTCGGTCGAGACCTGCTCGGCGGGCGGCCTGAGGGCGATCGGCTCGGCGGGCACGGAGTCGGCGACCCGCTCGATTCGCCCGCCCCACGTCAGGCAGGCGCCGCCGGTGAGCGCGGGCGCGAGGTTGTCCGGGTGCCCTTCGAGCGGCAGGCCTTCGGCGAGCAGCGCCTCCGCCTCGGGCTCGACACCGGCTGCGATCGCTCCCGCGACGAGACCGAGCGCGATCAGGGAGGCCGAGGACCCGAGGCCGCTCGCCCGCGGGATCCGGTAGGTGAAGTTGAACCGCCAGTCGTCGACGGGTGCGATGCGCGCGAACGCCGCGATGCCGAGGTGGTGCGTGTCCGCCTGGGGCACGTCCACGTCGCGGATGAGCTCGAGCTCGTTCCAGAGATCGAGCGCGACGCCGGCGCAGTCGAAGCCGGAGCCGAGGTTGGCCGTCGTCGCGGGCGCCCGAACGTGGATCGAGGTCATTCCGCCGCCCGTGCGATCGCGTCCGGGTCGGGGTCGACGACGATCGGCGGCGGGGCGTGGAAGTCCGCGGCACCGGGGTCCTTGAGGCCGTGCCCCGTGATCGTGACGACCACGCGTGCGCCGCGGAGCTCGTCTGTCGCGCGCAGGAACGCGAGCCCTGCCGCGGATGACGGCTCGCAGAAGAGTCCCTCCTCCCGCGCGAGCTCGAGCCAGGCGGCGACGATCTCCTCATCGGCGACGGCGCGTACCTGCGCGCCGCTCGAGTCGACCCAGGCCCTGTGGGCGGGCCGCTCGATGCGGATTGCGCTCGCGAGCGTGTGCGGCCGGTCGGCGGCCTCGATCGAGTGGACGGCGGCGCCGAGCCCGAGCTCCGCGATCGCCTTCGTGTACGCCGTCGTGTTGCCGCCGCCGCCGTAGGGCAGCACGAACGCGTCCGGCGCGCCGCCGAGCTCCTCGACGATCTCGAACACGGCCGTCCGCTGGCCGGCGACCCGGTTCGGGTTCAGGGAGTTGACGAGCACGTGGTCGCCGCGCTCGCCGAGTTCTCGCGCCGCGTCGAGCGCCTGGTCGAAGCTGCCGCGCACCGCGAGCACGCGCGCCCCGAGCGCCCGCGCCTGGATCAGCTTCCCGCGGGCAGCGCTCTCGGCGACGAGCACGAGCGCCTGCAGCCCGGCGCGCGCGGCGTAGGCCGCTGCCGAGGCGGACGTGTTGCCGGTGGAAGCGCAGACGACGACCCGGGCCCCGTCCTCGACCGCTTTCGACACGGCGACCGTCATCCCGCGATCCTTGTAGCTCGCGGTCGGATTCGACGCCTCCCACTTCAGCCACAGGTCGACGCCGAGTTGCGCGCCGAGCCGCGGCGCGCGCAGGAGCGGCGTCGATCCCTCTCCGAGCGAGACGACGGGCGTCGTAGCCGACACGGGCAGCCGATCACGAAACCGCTCGATCAGCGGCACGGTCATCGTGCCGTCACGACCAGTCTGACCCGGGCACGCCGCGATCCGAGATCACCGGCAGCGCGGTCGGTCGTCGGCGCGTGCCCGGGAGTCGGGCGATCTCGACCAGCGCGTCCGACAGCGCGCCCGACCGGCACTCGTGCAGCACGACGTGCAGCGCCGCCGTCCCTTCGCCGGTCTCGTGCTGCACGAGCCGTGCGACCGACACCTCGTGGGTCGCGAGGCGCCGCGCGACGTCGGCGAGGACACCCGGCCGGTCGTCCACCTCGAGGTGCACGTAGAACGGCGAGACGACGTCGCCGTGCGGGAGCCGCTCGAGCTCGCGCCAGCAGGCGTCGTTCTGCAGGAAGCCGGTCCCGGTCGTGCCGATGACGCTGATCATGTCGGACACGACCGCGGACGCCGTCTCCAGCCCGCCCGCGCCGGGCCCCTCGAGCGTGATCTCACGGATCGCGTCCCCCTGGAGCATGACCGCGTTGAACGGGCCCTCGACGGCCGCCAGCGGATGGTGCCGGTCGACGAACGCCGGCTGGACGCGGACGTCGTAGCGCCCGTCGACGATCGTGGCCGCGCCGACGAGCCGCACGGCCATCTCCAGCTCGTGCGCCGCGCGGATGTGCAGGGGCGCGATCTCGGTGATGCCGGTGTGCCAGACGTCGTCGATCGTCACCCGCGTGCCGAACGCGACCGTCGCCAGGATCGCCATCTTCGCGGCCGCGTCCGCACCCGACACGTCGTCCGTCGGATCGGCCTCGGCGTAACCGAGCCGCTGGGCCTCGGCGAGCGCCTCCTCGTAGTCGGCGCCGCGCTCCATCCGAGTCAGGATGAAGTTCGTCGTCCCGTTGACGATGCCGAGCACGCGATGGACGCGGGCGAACGCCAGCGACTCGCGGAGCACCTTGATCACGGGGATCGCCGCGCAGACGCTGGCCTCGAAACGGAGCTGCACGCCCGCCTCCGAGGCGGCCGCGAACAGCTCGCCGCCCCTCCTGGCCACGAGCTGCTTGTTGGCCGAGACGACCGAGCGGCCCGAGCGCAAGAGCTCGAGGACGTACTCGCCCGCAGGCTCGAGGCCGCCCATCACCTCGGCGACGAGCCGGATCTGCGGGTCGTCGGCGATCGCCCGGAAGTCGGTGGTCAGGATCGACGCGTCCGGCAGGTAGTCGCGCTCCGCCGCCGGGTCGCGGACGAGTGCGCGAACGACGCGCAGGCGATGCCCGGTCGCCCGCTCGATCTCGTCGGCGTTCTGGTCGACCAGCCGGTTGACGGCGGAGCCGACGGTCCCGTAGCCGAGCAGGGCGACGGGAACGTCGACCGAGCTCAAGCAGGCTCTCCGGCCGGTGCCTCCCGGTGCATGAGCGCGCGAAGCTCGGCGCCGACCGACTCGATCCGCTCTTCGCTCGCCCTCTTCCTCAGCTCGGCCAGATGCGGCTCGCCCGTGTCCATCTCCTCGATCCACTCGCGCGCGAAACCGCCCTCGCGGATGTCGGCGAGCAGTCGGCGCATGTTCTCGCGTACATGGTCGTCGATCACGCGCGGCCCACGCGTCAGGTCGCCGTACTCGGCGGTGTCCGAGATCGAGTAGCGCATGCCCGCGAGGCCGCCCTCGTAGATCAGGTCGACGATCAGCTTCAGTTCGTGCAGGCACTCGTAGTACGCGATCTCCGGCTGGTAGCCGGCCTCGACGAGCGTCTCGAAGCCGAGCCGGACGAGCTCCGTGACGCCGCCGCACAACACCGCCTGCTCGCCGAACAGATCGGTCTCGGTCTCCTCCAGGAAGGTGGTCTCGATCACACCGGCGCGTGTCGCTCCGATTCCTTTCGCATAGGCGAGTGCGAGCTCCCGCGCGTTACCACTCGCGTCCTGGGCGACCGCGACGAGCGCGGGTGTGCCGTAGCCCTCCGTGAAGATCCGCCGCACGATGTGGCCCGGCCCCTTCGGCGCGACCATGATCACGTCGTGCCCCGGCGGTGGGGCGATGCGGCCGTAGTGGATGTTGAAGCCGTGGGCGAACAGCATCGCCGCGCCGGGGTCGAGGTGCGGCGCAACGTCCTCGTACACCGCGGGCTGTACCTGGTCCGGGAGCAGGAACGCGACGAGCTGCGCTCCCTGTACCGCCTCCGCCGGCGACGCCACCGTCAGGCCGGCCGCCTCGGCGGCAGCGCGAGAGCTGCTTCCCTCGCGGAGCCCGACGACGACGTCGACTCCGGAGTCGTGCAGGTTGAGCGCGTGCGCGTGCCCCTGGCTGCCGTAGCCGAGCACGGCCACCTTGCCGGAGAGCAGGCCGAGATCGCCTTCGCGGAGAACTGTCGCCATCTGGGAATCCTTTCTGTGGTCTACGCGGCCTCGCTACCGGACTCTATGGGTCGAGAGAAGCAAGCAGAGCAAGGACGCAGGGAGCCCTCGTACTGGTCAAGTACGGGGGCGACTGAGGACGCGGCGATGCGCAGTCTTCTCGCGGGCCGTAGACCGGTGGGCGGGGCCGTGTAGGCCACTTCATCGGAGGACGTTTTGGCGGCGCTTGATGCCCTGGCGGTCGGACGCCCGTGTGAGTCCGATCCTGCCGGTGCGGACGAGCTCCTTGACGCCGTGCGGCCGGATGAGCTCCTCGAACGAGTCGATCTCCTCCGGCGAGCCGACCACCTCGAAGACGAGCGCTTCCGGCCCGAGGTCGGCCGCGCGTGCGTGGAAGACGTCGGCGAGCGCGAGCAGCTCGGCGCGGCGCTCGGGCGGAGCGGTCACCTTGATCAGCGCCAGCTCGCGCTCGATCGACTCGCCCGGGACGAGCTCCGCGACCCGCAGGACGTTGACGAGCTTGTGCATCTGCTTCTCGATCTGCTCCAGGAGATGCTGCTCGCAGTCGACCCGGATCGTGACGCGCGAGACGTCGTGGCGCTCGGTCGGGCCGACGGCGAGCGAATCGATGTTGTAGCCGCGTCGCGCGAACATGCTCGTGATCCGCATCAGCGCGCCGGGCTTGTTCTCGACGAGGACGGAGAGCGTGTGCTTCACGGGGTCACCTCGACGTCGTCGGTCCACTCGATCAGCTCGAGCGCGGCGGCGCCGGCAGGGATCATCGGGAAGCACTGCTCGCGCGGGTCGACTCGGCAGTCGACGACGGCCGTGCGCCCGAGCGCGAGCGCCTCGGCGAGGATCGGCTCGAGCTCGTCCTCGGACGACACGGTGAAGCCGGCGGCGCCGTACGCCTCCGCGAGCGTGGCGTAGTCGGGCACCTGGTGGGTGAGGTGGACGTGGGAGAGCCGCTCGTCGAAGAACATGCTCTGCCACTGCTGCACCATGCCGAGGTAGCCGTTGTTGACGATCACGACCACGATCGGCAGATCCTCGAGGACGGAGGTCGCGAGCTCCTGGCAGGTCATCTGGAAGCAGCCGTCGCCGTCGACGCAGACGACCGTCGCATCCGGTCGCGCCGCCTTGGCGCCGACCGCGGCGGGAAGGCCGTAGCCCATCGTGCCGAGCCCGCCCGAGGTGATGAACGTGCGCGGCCGGTCGCAGACGAGGTACTGCATCGCCCACATCTGGTGCTGCCCGACGCCCGTCGTCCAGATCACGTCGTCGCGGCCCGCGGTCAGGTCGCGCAGCGTCTCGAGCACCGTCTGCGGCTTGAGCATGTCGCCGCCGCCCGTAGCGGAGCGGGGACTCGCTCGCGCCACTCGTCGAGCTGCCGGAGCCAGGCGTCCGTCCGCGGGACGAGCTCCATGCCGCGCAGCTCCGCGGTCATCCCGACGAGCACGTCGGCGAGCGGCCCGACGACGGGGATGTCCGCGGCGCGGAGCTTGCCGATCTCGGCCGAGTCGATGTCGAGGTGGATCGACCTTCGCGCCGGGGGCGAAGGCCGAGAGCCGCCCGGTGACGCGGTCGTCGAAGCGCGCGCCGACGGCGACGAGGAGGTCGCACGTGTTCATCGCCCAGTTCGACCATTTCGGCCCGTGCATGCCGGGCCAGCCGAAGAAGAGCTCGTGCGTCTCCGGGAACGCTCCCTTCCCCATCAGCGTCGTGACGACCGGCGCCCGGGCGGTCTCGGCCAACTCGAGCAGCTCGGTGCAGGCATCGGCGTTGAGCGTGCCGCCGCCCACGTAGAGCACAGGCTTGTCCGCGGCGGCCAATGCGGCCGCGGCGGCGGCGACCTGCCGCTGGTGTGCGCGGCGCGGCGGCCGCCAGCCCGGCAGGTCGGGCTCGTCCGGGTAGTGAAAGTCGATCTCCGCCTCCTGCACGTCGCGCGGGATGTCGACGAGGACCGGGCCCGGGCGGCCGGTGCGCGCGACGTGGAACGCCGCCTTGATCGCCTGCGGGATCTCGTCGACGTCCTGGACGAGCCAGGAGTGCTTCACGATCGGGATCGTCACGCCGACGATGTCGCACTCCTGGAACGCGTCGGTGCCGATCAGGTGCGTCCGCACCTGGCCGGTGATGCAGACGAGCGGCGTCGAGTCCATCCACGCGTCCGCGATCGGCGTGACGAGGTTGGTCGCGCCCGGGCCGGAGGTCGCAAGCGCGACGCCGACCCTGCCGGACGCGCGCGCATAGCCCTCGCGCCATGTGGCCGGCGCCCTGCTCGTGCCGGGCGAGCACGTGGCGGATCGTCGTCCCGCGCGCGATCGCGTCGTAGGTCGGCAGGATCGCGCCGCCGGGGAGGCCGAACACGACCTCGACGCCCTCGGCCTCGAGCGAGCGAAGGAGAGCGTCAGCCCCGTTCATGCCATCGGCCCTGCCGCTACGGCGCCGGCGAAGCCGGCACCTACGCTCCTGGGCGGCTCCGTCGAGCCTACGCCGCCAGGCACGAACTCGGCGTTCCGGTGCACGGCCGGGAGCATCCTGGCGACTGCATCGCCGAAGTCGCGCGTCGAGGCCTGGACCGTCCGCGGGACGGCCGGGACCGACCTGGAGCCGTCCTCGCGCGCTTCCCGGAGCGCCGACACCAGCGTGTCGGCGGCGTGCTCCTCGCCGAGCCCCTCACGGAGGAGCAGCGACACCGCGAGCAGCATCGGGCCCGGATCGGCGACACCCTGCCCGGCGTCGTCCGCGGACTCGGCCCGGAAAGGTGCGAACACCGACGGCCCGTTCCCGGCCAGCCGTCCCGTCGCCGCAAGCCGCCGGTCGCCGTCACCGCGCGCGGCCAGGTCGCCGAGCGCAGGCGCGACCACGCCGGCTGCGACGACGACGTCGAGCCGCCCCGGCTCGAAGGCGAGCACGCGCACGGTCTCGGCGAGCGTGAGCCGCTCGAGGACGACGTCGTCGTTTCGCGACCCGACCTCGTCGACGAGCGCGGCCCAGTCGGCGTCGTGGTCGACCGAGACGAGCCGTCCTCGCCGTCGTTGCGCGAGCTCGAAGGCACGTTCCACGGTCCAGTTGTCGGCGTCGGGGCTGCTCGGGGTGAGCAGGACGAGGTCGCCGCCTCCGACGAGCACCTGCGTGGCGCTCGCCCGCAGGTCGAGGTCCGTCTCGACGCCGCCGAGCGCCGGATCGCCGGCATCGGCGACGAGCACCGCGTTCGAGTCGAGCACGGCCGAGCGCGTCGAGGGCGGAAACGGATGGCCGGACCGGGTCAGCGCCTCGCTCCCGAACGGGGCGTGCACGTCCTCGACCGCGAATCCGTGCATCCGCGCGACCTTGCGAAGCGTCCGCGACGCCTCCGCCATCAGCTCGGGCCCCAGGCCGTCGCCGGCCAGGCAGGCCACTGTGTACACCCGTCTCATCGAACTGCCACCCCCTCGGTCTCGAATACGTCGGTGAGCGTGACCGCCGGGCGAGTGTCGGCCAGCTCCTTGAAGCGCGCGAACGCGCGGTTCAGCTCGTCCCGTTCGAGCCGGATTCCGGCCTCGGTGCACGCACGCGCGAAGGCGTGGCGCCCCGAGTGCTTGCCGAGCGGCAGCGTCATCGTCAGCCCCAGCTCGTCGGGATCCATGATCTGGTACGTCGAAACGTCCTTGAGGACGCCGTCCTGGTGGATGCCGGCCTCGTGTGCGAACGCGTTCGCGCCGACGATCGCCTTGCAGCGCTGCACGGAGTAGCCGGTCAGGCGCGAGACGAGGGCCGAGGCGCGGCCGATCTCGCCGACCGCGACGCCCGTCTCGGCGTCGGACGCGTCGGCTCGCACGCGAAGCGCCATCACGATCTCCTCGAGAGCCGCGTTGCCCGCCCGCTCGCCGATCCCGTTCACGGTGCACTCGACCTGGCGCGCACCCGCCTCGACGCCGGCGAGCGAGTTGGCGACGGCCAGCCCGAGGTCGTCGTGGCAGTGCACGGAGACCGTGACCCGGTCGAGCTCGGGGCAGCGCAAGCGGATCTCCCGCAGGAACTCGGCGTGCTCGGTCGGAAGCGAGTAGCCGACCGTGTCCGGCAGGTTGATCGTCGTCGCGCCGGCGGCGATCGCCGCGCGGCAGACGCGCGCGAGGAAGTCCAGGTCGGAGCGGGTCGCGTCCTCGGCCGAGAACTGCACCTCGTCGGCACGGGCGGAGGCGTAGCCGACGGCAAACCGGGTCTGCTCGACCACCTCGTCGGGCTCGAGCCCGAGCTTGCGTTCCATGTGCAGCGCGCTCGTCGCGATGAAGACGTGCAGCCGCGACCGCCGCGCGCCGGCGACGGCCTCGACCGCCGCGTCGACGTCTTCGCGCCGCGTCCGCGCCAGCGCTGCGACGGTCGGCCCCGCGACCGTCCGCGCCACCTCACGCACGCCTTCGAAGTCTCCGGGGGAGGACGCGGGGAAACCGGCCTCGATCACGTCTACGCCGAGACGCTCGAGCTGCTCCGCGATCTCCGCCTTCTCGTGCGGCTGCAGCGCGATGCCGGGCGACTGCTCGCCGTCCCGCAAGGTCGTGTCGAAGATGGTGATCCTGCGTCGTTCCACGTCGCTCCTCCAGTCCGATCGGCCGGTACGCGGACGCACCGGTGGTGTGGCTCGGTCGGTGTGTGCGGCGACTACGGCCGCGTGAGCGACATCTCCCCCTTAGCGGGGGAGAATGACGAGAAGGGAAATGATCGCGACCGCAACCGCGAGCGCCCAAGCGGGCACGAGGCGGATGGATGCGGTGCGGACCTTCGTCATCGGACAGTCAGTGTGCGGGACATGACCCACGCTTGTCAAATGGAAGCATCAGCATGGCGCCTGTATTTGCGTCATCCACGTATGCAGCCTAACCTTCGCCAGCTCATGGCCGTGCGCGCACATCTCTCGGGCTCCTCGCTCAAGACGATCGTCTTTCTCGCGCGCATTCGAACGCGCTAGCCGGCCACCCCTCTCCGCCGCCGCCGACTAGCTCACACCACAGGCGGAGGCCTCGCACCACCTGTCCGTCCCTCTCCGAGAGGAGCCTCGTGGCCACGAATCCCACGCTGTACGACCGTACCGCCGAACGCGATGCCTGCGGCATCGGGTTCGTCGCGGACGCGCGCGGTCGTGCCTCCCGGGAGATCCTGGACGCGGTGCTCGAGGCGCTCCGCCGCGTCAAGCACCGGGGCGCCGTCGCCGCCGACGGGAAGACGGGCGACGGCGCCGGGCTGCTGCTGCCGATCCCGGCGGCGCTGCTCCCGGCCCCGGACTGCGGGCTCGGCATGGTCTTCCTCCGCGACGAATCGGACCGCGAGCTCCTTTCAACACTTTGTTGCAAGGAGGGCCTGGAGGTGCTCGGCTGGCGCGAAGTGCCGGTCGACCCGGGCGCGCTCGGCGCGGAGGCGCGGGCCAGCCTGCCGCGGATCGAGCAGCTGCTGCTCGCCGCGCCCGGACTCGACGCCGACGAGGCCGAGCGCCGGGCGTTCCGTGCCCGCAAGCGCGCGGAGCGCTCGCTCGCCTCCTACGTCGCCTCGCTCTCGTTTCGCACGGTCACGTACAAGGCTCTCTGCGCCGCCGACCAGCTGGCGGCGTTCTACGGCGACCTGCGCGACCCGGCGCTCTGTGTGCCGTTCGGCGTCTTCCACCAGCGCTTCTCGACGAACACGGCGCCGTCCTGGGAGCGCGCGCAGCCCTTCCGCCTCCTCTGCCACAACGGCGAGATCAACGCGATCCAGGGCAACGTGAACTGGATGCACGCGCGTGAGGGCCGGCTCGGCTCGGACCACGACGCCCTGCTCGCGCCCGTGGTCGACCCGCGCGGCTCGGACTCGGCGATGCTGGACAACGTCCTCGAGTTGCTCGTCCGCGGCGGCCGGGACGTCCGGCACTCGCTGGCCATGCTCGTCCCGGAGGCGTGGGAGGGGAACGCCGAGCTCGAGCCGGCCGTGCGCGACTTCTACCGCTACCACTCCGGGCTCTGCGAGCCGTGGGACGGACCCGCGGCGCTCGTGTTCACGGACGGCCGGGTCGTCGGCGCGACGCTCGACCGTAACGGCCTGCGCCCGCTGCGGTACGCCGTCGGCGGCGACCTCGTCGTCTGCGCGTCAGAGGCGGGCGTGGCCGATCTGCCGGAGGGACCGGTGCGCCGGGGCAGGCTGGGGCCGGGCGAGATGATCGCAATCGATCCGGCGCGTGGCTTCGAGGAAAATGCCGGCCTGAAGCGGCGGCTGGCGTCGCGCGCTCCCTACGGCGACTGGCTCGACCGCGGTCTCGTCCGCGGCTCGTGCGGCTCGCCTCTGGCTGCGCCCGCGGACGACTTGACGCCGAGGCACGCGGCGTTCGGCTACACGCAGGAGGACCTTCGCGCGATCCTCCGCCCGACCGCGTCCCACGCGCACGAGCCGACCTCGTCGATGGGCGACGACACCGCGCTCGCGCCGCTCGCGGGCCGCGCGCGGCCGCTGTACTCGTTCTTCCGCCAGCGCTTCGCGCAGGTCACGAACCCGCCGATCGACCACCTCCGCGAACGGTTCGTCTTCTCGCTGCGCACGCTGCTCGGCGACCGCTCGCCGATCCTCGTCGAGAGCCCCGAGGCGGCCGCCGGCATCGAGCTGCCGAGCTTCCTGCTCTTCCCGGACGGCGTCGAGCGGCTGGACGCAGAGCGGCTCGACGTCACCTTCGCGCCGGACGAAGGGCTGGTGAGCGCGCTCGACCGGGTCGTCGCCGAGGCAGAGGCGGCGGTGCGAGCCGGGCGTGGAATGCTGCTGCTCTCCGACACCGGGGCCGCGCCAGAACGTGCGCCGCTGCCGATCCTGCTCGCCGTCGGCGCGGTTCACGACCGCCTCGTTGCGGAGGAGCTGCGGACGTTCGCGACGATCGTGGTCGAGAGCGACGAGCCGCGCGAGGTACACCACGTCGCGTGCCTGCTCGGCTACGGGGCCGAGGCGATCTGCCCGCGGCTCGCGCTCGAGACCGTCGCGGCGCTCGCGGCGGGCGACAAGCTCGGCGGCGACCGGCCCTCACCGGAGGAGGCGCAGCTCCGCTTCTGCCGGGCGATCGAGGACGGTGTCCTCAAGGTCATGTCGAAGATGGGCATCTCGGACGTCGCGAGCTACTGCGGCGCGCAGCTCTTCGACGTCGTCGGCCTCGCCCCGGAAGTCGTGGACCGTTGCTTCGAGGGTACGAGCTCGGCGGTCGGCGGGCTCGGGTTCGCGGAGCTCGAGCAGGACGTGCTGGAGCGGCACGTCGCGCGCCTGGGAGAACGGCGTGCGCCTGGAGAATCCGGGCTTCGTCAAGTTCCGCAAGGGCGGCGAGCGGCACGCGACCGACCCCGGGGTCGTCGAGGCGTTGCACGAGACGGCTGCCGCGCACGCGCTGCGCCGTGCCGTCCGCGACGAGGATCGTGAGCGCTACGAGCGGTTCGCGCAGCTCGTCAACGGTCGCGAGCCGCTCGAGCTCCGCGATCTGCTCGAGCTCGTCCCCGTCCCGGAGGCGGTGCCGCTCGACGAGGTCGAGCCGGCCGAGTCGATCGTGCGCCGCTTCTCCAGCGGCGCCATGTCCCACGGAGCGCTGTCCGCAGAGGCGCACGAGACGGTCGCGATCGCGTTCAACCGGCTCGGCGGCATGGCCAACTCCGGCGAGGGCGGTGAGGACCCGGCGCGCTTCCACGACGAGCGGAACTGCCGGATCAAGCAGGTCGCCTCCGGCCGGTTCGGCGTCACGCCCGAATACGCGGTGGCGGCGGACGAGCTGCAGATCAAGATCGCACAGGGCTCGAAGCCGGGCGAGGGAGGGCAGCTCCCGGGCCACAAGGTGACCCCAGAGATCGCCCGGCTTCGGCACACACAGCCCGGCGTCGCCCTGATCTCGCCGCCACCCCATCACGACATCTACTCGATCGAGGACCTCGCCCAGCTCGTCTTCGACCTGCGCCAGGTCAACCCCGACGCGGCCGTCTCCGTCAAGCTCGTCTCCGAGGCCGGCGTCGGGCTCGTCGCGGCCGGGTGCGTGAAGGCACTGGCGGATGTCGTGCACATCGCCGGCGCCGACGGCGGCACGGGGGCGAGCCCGCTCTCGTCGATCAAGAACGCCGGCGTGCCGTGGGAGCTCGGCCTCGCCGAGACGCAGCAGACGCTCGTCGCGAACGGTCTCCGCGGGCGCGTCCGGCTGCGTGCCGACGGGGGCATGAAGACCGGCCGTGACGTGGTGGTGGCGGCGCTTCTCGGCGCCGACGAGGTCTCGTTCGGGACTGCCGTGTTGATCGCGCAGGGCTGCCTGATGGTGCGCTCGTGCCATCTCGACACCTGTCCGGTCGGGATCGCGACGCAGCGGCCAGAGCTGCGCGAAAAGTTCGAGGCGACGCCCGAGCAGGTGATGGCCTACCTGCTGTTCGTCGCCGAGGAGGTCCGGCGCCACCTCTCCTCACTCGGCTTCCGCAGCTTCGACGAGGCGGTCGGGCGCGTCGACCGGCTCGCGAGGTCGGTGCGCGGCGACGCGCGCGCGGCGCTGCTCGACCTCGCGCCGCTCCTGGCCTCACCGGGTGACGAGCCACTGCGCTACGCCGGCGAGCCACAGCTTCGAGCCTCGGGCGGAGAGCTCGGTGAGCGGCTCGCCGGCGAAGCGCTCACCGCGCTCGAAGGCCCGAGCATCGTCGAGCCCTCGTACTCGATCTGCACCGACGACCGGACCGTCGGCGCGCGGCTCGGCGGCCTCGTCGCACGACGGTTCGGCGCTGCGTCGCCGCCCGGCCGCGTCCGCGCGCGGTTCGCGGGTAGCGCGGGCCAGAGCTTCGGTGCCTTCCTCGCGGCCGGCGTCCAGCTCGAGCTCGTGGGTGAGGCGAACGACTACGTCGGCAAGGGCATGGGCGGCGGGCGCATCGCCATCCGTCCGCCCGCGGGCGACGCGGGCGACTCCGTGCTGCTCGGGAACACGGCTCTCTACGGCGCCACCGGCGGCGAGCTCTTCTGCGCCGGCCGGGCCGGCGAGCGCTTTGCGGTCCGCAACTCGGGCGCGACGGCGGTCGTCGAGGGCGTCGGTCAGCACGCATGCGAGTACATGACGAGCGGGACGGTCGTCGTCCTCGGCAGCTTCGGGAGCAACGTCGGCGCCGGCATGAGCGGCGGCGAGATCTACGTCCACGACCCGGAGGGCCTCCTGCCGCTGCGCCTCAACGGAGACCTGGTCGCAGCGGTGCCCGTGACGGCCGGCGACGAGCTCCGCCGTCTGCTCGAGCGGCACGTCCGCTCGACGGGGTCTGAGCGGGCTCAGGCCCTGCTCGACCGCTTCGACCGGGCGCTTCGCGAGTTCCGCCACGTCGTCCCGAAGGCCGACGTCGCCGCGGTCGAGGACGAGCACGAGGGCACGCTCCCAGGCGGCAAGCACGCCGAGACGGAGTCGGAGGTCGCTGCCGCGCCGTGAGGCGGTTCGACCCGGCCGCGGCGCCAGCCGGACCCGGGTCAGCTCGCGATGCGCTCCCAGCCGCCGCGAAGCCGTGGCTTGGCCGCGGCGTAGCTCGGGCCGCGGGTAACTCGACCACGAAAGGGAAGGGGGCTCACGGGGGAAACCGGCTGTTTCACCCGTGTTTCAGCAGCTGCGGAGCTGCTGGCACATCCGCGCGATCGGGACGGCGAAGCTGAGGCCGGTGCCGAGAATCCCCGAAACGAGCACGCCGACGACGTGGCCCTGCCCGTCGATCGCCGGGCCGCCGGAGTTGCCCGGGTTCGCGGCGGCGTCCGTCTGGATCAGCTTCGGCGTGACGCGGCTGACGATGCCCTTCGTCACGGTGCCCGAGAGCCCGTAGGGGCTGCCGACGAGGAGCAACGAGTCACCGGGCGCGGGCGGCTTGGTCAGCGCCTTCTGCCAGAGCGGTGCCGCGCCGGCGGGATGGCCGTCGAGCCGGATCACGGCCAAGTCGTTCTTTGCGTCCTCCTGCTGGATCTCGCCCTGCCACGTGCCGCCGCCGGCCCGCTCCAGCGTCACGAAGCCGCCCAGGTTGTTGACGACGACGTGCCGCGCGGTGATCAGGTAGCTCGAGCTGTCGTTCTGCCAGCCGACGAAGCCGGTGCCGAGCTCGTTCCCCGAGTAGACGGTGAACACGCTCTTGAGCACGCGCTTGGCGAGCGAGGCGAGATTGCCCTGCTTCGTGTTCAGCGCCTGGATCTGCGCCGCGGCCGAGCTGTCCTTCCCGCGCAGGTAGTTGAGCTCGTGCTGGAGCGTGGCGACCTGGGCGACTCGCGCGTCGTGCTCGTTCTGGAACAGCGTGTGCTGGTGCTGGTACGTGTACCAGGTGAACGCGAGCGCGCCGACACCCACGGCGAGCACGCCTGCGACGGCGAGCTTGAGGCCCGGCGAGGTCTCGGCACGATCGTCCCAATCGGACATCTCCGAATCGGTATCGGCAGCGGCGCCCTGCTTCTTCAGCTGCTACTGTCTCTGCCGCATGCTGCGCCTCGGTTGACACCCGAATCCCCGCGCGCCGCCCGGCTTTTCGGGGGCGCTGCCCGTGTCAGCCAGTCCCCATCCGGGGTTGAGCCAAGAGAGCCGAGGAGCATGCTGTGCCAGCTGTCGAAGTCCACAATCTGTACAAGGAGTTCGGTCGCAAGTCGCGCCGCGGCGGCAAGCGCTCGCGCGCGCTCGACGGCATCAGCTTCGAGATCGCGCGCGGGGAGTGCATCTCGATCCTGGGCAGGAACGGCTCCGGCAAGTCGACGCTCGTCCGCGTCCTTTCGACGCTGATCCTCCCCGACGCGGGCGAGGCCCGCATCTTCGGACACGACGTCGTCGACGGCGCCGGGGACGTGCGCCGGCTCGTGAACCGCGTGTCGGTCGAGGCCTCCTTCTTCAAGAAGATGTCGGCGGTCGAGAACCTGTCCTACGCGGCGCGGTTCTACGGGGTCGGCATCCGCGAGACGCGTACGCGCATCCCGGAGATCCTCGACCGCGTCGGCTTCCCGCGCTCGCGGCGTGACTCGCGCATGGAGCAGCTCTCCCGGGGGACCCAGCAGAAGGTGGCGCTCGCGCGTGCCCTGCTCACCTCGCCGGTGCTGCTGCTCCTCGACGAACCGACGACGGGCCTCGATCCGCGCTCGAAGCTCGAGGTGCAGGCCTTCATCGAGGACATCCGCGCCCGTCACGACACGACGATCCTTCTCTGCACGCACGACATGCGTGAGGCCGAGGTGCTCTCGGAGCGCATCGGCATCCTCGAGCACGGCCGCCTGCTCCACCTGGCGCCGGCCGGGGAGTTGCTCGCGCAGTTCGAGGCGGAGACGATCGAGGAGGTCTTCCTGGCCTCGACCGGCCGGTCGGTCGAGGACGACGACGAGGAGCAACCGCTGGAGGTGACGACATGACGCGTGCAACTCTGGCCCTCCGCCACGAGCTGATCGGCTTGCTCGGCGTGGTCGAGCGCAACACCTACCTGGTGAAGCGCTACGCCATCTGGGAGGTCACCTGGTTCGTCTGGACGGTCGCGAACACCCTGACGATCGTCTTCATCGCCAAGGGCATCGAGGCATCGGGTGGCCACCTGAACGTCACCGAGGAGACGACGGTGCTGCTGATCGGCGCGGTCATCTGGTCGTACCTCGGGATCCTGTTCGAGATCATCACCCAGACGGTCGGGTGGGAGCGGTGGGAGGGGACGATCGAGTACACGTTCATGGCGCCGCTCTCGCGGGCAGTGCACCTGCTCGGGATGGGGGCGTTCGCCCTGGTCTACGGCCTGATCCGAACGGTGCTCCTGTTCTTCGTCGTGGCGTCGTTCTTCACGCTCGACCTCGGGAACGCGAACTTCGGGGCGGCGTTCGTGATCCTCGTGATCGCCTCGATCTCGTTCCTCGGCATCGGCGTGATGACGGCGGTCTTCCCGCTGATCTCGCCCGAGAAGGGCACCCAGCTCGGCTTCATCGCCCAGGGAATGCTGCTCGTCGTCTCCGGCGTCTACTACAGCGTCGACGTGCTGCCGGGCTGGATGCAGGTGCTCGCGAAGATCTCGCCGGCGACCTACGCGCTGGACGGCATCCGCAAGGCGATCATCGACGGGGCCGGGCTCAGCGCGCTCTGGGGCGACATCTGGCCGCTGCTCGTGATCGGTGCCGTCGCGATCCCGCTCGGTCTCGTCATCTTCAACCGCGGCGAGATCTACGCCAAGCGCAACGGCCTCCTGAAGCGGTCGGGATGATCCGCCGGGCCGAGACGGATGCGGACCTCGCGGCCTACGCGGCGTGCTGGGCAGCCGTCTGGCCCGAGGATCCCATCTCGGTCGACTTCGTCCTCGAGCGCGTCGCACGCGAGCCCGAGCGGCTCTACCTGCTCGCGGAGGAGGGGCCGCGCGTGGTCGCGACGGGATGCGTCGCGCGGTCGTCGCGACCCGGCGTCCGCCCGGTGGCGGTCGCGGTCATTCCGGAGCGACGCAGGAAGGGGCTCGGCGGCAGGCTCCTCGATCTCTGCCTCGATCACGCACGCTCACTCGACGCGGCGAGCGCGCTCAGTTGGGTCCGGGAGGACGACGCGGACGCTGTCCGGTTCGCGGAGCGGCGCGGCTTCGTGGTCACGGACCGCGTCGTCTCGCTCGCGCTCGACCTTGAGCCCGGCCTGTCCGCGCCGACTCCGCCCGAGGGCATCGAGATCGCCGAGCTCGGTGAGACGCATCTCGAGCAGGCATATCTCGTCTTCGTCGAGGGCGTCGCGGACATTCCCGCCTCCGGGCCCGGCCAGGTCAGGCCGTTCGACGACTGGGCGCCCCCCAGCTCCTCGCGCACCCGCTCACGCTCGTCGCGCTCGATGGGGAACAGGTCGTCGGCTACGCCGACCTCGAGCTGAGGAACGCTGCGGCCGGGCTCCTCGACAACAACCTGACAACGGTACTTCGCAGCCACCGGCGGCGCGGCATCGCCGAGGCGCTCAAGCGGGCACAGATCGCCTGGGCCACCGAGCACGGCTACCGCCGCGTGGTCACGGCGACGCACGCCGCCAACGAGCCGATGCGCCGCCTGAACGAGAAGCTCGGCTACCACGAGTTGCCGGCGCTGCTCGACGTCAGCCTCCAACTCGGCGGATGAAACGCCCGAGCCCGTACCGGTTCTATCTCTTCGTCGAGGCCGCGCTGTCGATCCCGAGCTTCGTCGTGATCGCGATCTACTTCGTCCAGCAGGTCGGGCTGACCCCGCTCCAGCTCGTGCTGGTCGGATCCGTCATGGAGCTCACGGTGTTCGGCTTCCAGGTGCCGACGGGGATCGTCGCCGACCTCTACGGACGGAAGCTGTCGATCGTGATCGCCTGCTCGATCATGGGCCCGGGGACGATCCTGGTCGGCGCGGTGCCCGAGTTCTGGGCCGCGCTCGTCGGCTGGGCGCTCTGGGGCTTCGGCGTGACCTTCATGAGCGGCGCCTGGGAGGCGTGGATCACCGACGAGGTGGGTGCCGAGAACGTCGGGCCGGTCTTCGTCCGTGGGATGCAGGTGGGGTACATCGGGGCGCTCGTCGGGTTGCCGCTCTGGATCGGGCTCGCGACCATCAGCCTCCAGGGCACAGTGATCGCTGACGGTGTCATGACGCTCGCGTTCGGACTGATCGCCGTGCCGCTCATGCCGGAGACGGCGTTTCGACCGCGCCCCAAGGGGCGTGGCGCGGGCAGGCGCACCGCCCGCGAGGGCGCCGCGCTCGTGCGCCGGCGGCCGCTGGTGCTCCTGCTCGTCGTCACGGCGTTCTTCGCCGGTGCGTACAGCGAAGGACTCGATCGGCTGAGGGAGGCGCATTTCATCCGCGACGTCGGCCTGCCGAGCTTCCTCGGGCTCAGCGAGCTGTGGTGGTTCGTGGTCATCAGCGGCGGAGCCATGTTGCTCGGCCTGCTCGTCTCGAGCGTCCTGCTCAAGCGGCTCACGAACGCCTCCGACCGGGCGATGGCCAGGCTGCTGCTCGTGCTGACCGCGCTGCAGGCCATCACCGTGGTCGCGTTCGGTCTCGCCTCCGGCTTCGTGTTCGCCCTGCTCGCGTTCTGGGGGGCGGGAACGGCCCGCAGGCTCGCGAACCCGGTCGAGATGACCTGGCTCAACCAGTCGATCGGCGACTCGTCCGTGCGGGCGACGGTGATCTCGATCGCCGGCCAGTCCGACGCCGTCGGCCAGGTCGCCGGCGGGCCGGGAATCGGCGCCGTCGGCAACGCATTCGGGATCCGCGCGGCACTCGTCGCAGCCGGACTCGTGCTCACGCCGGCGCTCGGGCTCTACGGCCGGGCGCTCCGACACGGGGGACACGAGCCCGAGCTCGCCGACCTGCCCGTCGCCGCCGAGGTCTAGGAACCTCGTTCCACCGATCGAGAATGTAGAATGCGGTCAGTTGTGAGGCGACGTGGCCTCGGGCGACTTTCGCCCGGGGCTTTTTGTTTTCTGGAAGGAGGATTTGATGGCAGCAGTCGAGTCGGCACCGAGGGCGACGAGCGATCCGGGCAAGCGCGTCGAGGTGCTGGAGCGCATGAAGGTCGAGTCGGTCGAGTTCGTCCTGCTCTGGTTCACGGACCTCGAAGGGCATCTGAAGAGCTTCGCGATCACGCCGGCCGAGCTCCAGGACGCGCTCGACGATGGGATGGGCTTCGACGGCTCGTCGATCACGGGCTTCAACGCGATCGAGGAGTCGGACATGGTTGCGATCCCGGATCCCGAGACGTTCCAGCTCATGCCCTGGAAGCAGGGTGAGACGAAGGTCGCGCGGATGATCTGCGACGTCGTCACCCCTGACGGCATGCCGTACGAGGGAGATCCGCGCTACGTGCTGCGACGCGCGCTCGAACGCATGGAGGCGCTCGGGTTCGACACGTTCAACGTCGGCCCCGAGCTCGAGTACTTCCTGTTCAAGACGAACGAGGGCACGCAGACGCTGGACGAGGGCGGCTACTTCGCGATGACGACGATGGACGCCGCGACCGAGCTGCGCAGCGAGACGATCCGCTCGCTCGAGGGGATGGGCATCCCGATCGAGTACTCCCACCATGAGGTCGGCCCCTCGCAGCACGAGATCGACATGCGCTACGCGGGCGCGCTCGACATGGCCGACTTCGTGCTCACCTACCGGCTGATCGTCAAGGAGATCGCGGCCAAGAACGGCGTCTACGCGACCTTCATGCCGAAGCCGATCTTCGGCGAGAACGGCTCCGGGATGCACACGCACCAATCGCTGTTCACCGGCGGGCGGAACGCGTTCTTCGACGGGGACGACAAGTGGCACCTGTCGGACGTGGGCAAGGCGTTCATCGCCGGCCAGCTCCGGCACGCGCGCGAGATCTCGGCCGTCTTCGCGCAGTGGGTGAACTCGTACAAGCGCCTCGTGCCGGGCTACGAAGCGCCGGTCTACGTCGCCTGGTCGCAGCGGAACCGCTCCGCGCTGATCCGTATCCCGCTCTACAAGCCGGGTGCCGAGCAGGCGACCCGCGCCGAGATCCGCTGCCCGGATCCGGCCTGCAACCCGTATCTCACGTTCGCCACACTGCTCCACGCGGGCCTCGAGGGGATCGAGCAGGGCTACGAGCTGCCCGATCCGATGGAGACGAACCTCTACCACCTGACGCCCGAGCAGCGCCGGGAGCGGGGGATCGTCTCCCTGCCGGAGACGCTCGGCGAGGCGATCGACGAGCTCGCAGGGTCCGAGCTGGCACGCAGGGCGCTCGGCCCGCACATCTTCGACCGCTACATCGAGCTCAAGCGCAAGGAATGGGACGAGTACCGCGTCCAGCTGACGAGCTGGGAGATGGAGCGCTACCTGCCGACGCTCTAGCCCTGTTGTTGCCGGGGGTGGATCGAACAGACGGGGTTGCCCTCACGGGGCACCCCGTCTAGAATCGCTACACGCTCCGCTCGCTGCGGCCTGCGGAGCAGACTGACGGCCGACTACGAGCTGCTTCTCTGGGCAGCTCGTGGTCGTTCTGGAGCACGGGTGAACCCATGGTTTCCCCGTGAGCCCCCTTCTTTGCAGTGACGCAACGAGCTGCTGCGGGGCGCACGCCGGCCGAGCCGGCATGCGCCTTCGGACGCCGCTACCCGACTTTGCAACACCTTGTTGCTTGGTCGGGCGCGCCGAAGACCGACCGGCCCCTCCCGGTCTGTCTTCAGAGCCCTCTGGTCCTCGCGGACTAGAGGAAAGTGGGGATGGACTCGCGCTCGACGCGGAGGCCGATGACGCCGTTCGCGCCGTCGATCGAGTCGATCGTGTCGGCGGTGACCAGGCGTCGTGAAAAGAGCCCCGCCTTGACCGCCAGTGCGTCCGGCTCGTCGGGAGCGGTGCCGTACATCGGACACTCGACGCGCCCCACCACTTCCCCGTTCCGGTCGGCGACGAGGAAGCCGGAGGTTGCAGCGAGGTCGATTGCGAACGCGCCCATCTGTCGAGAAGGTATTCCCCCTCCGTGAGGAAAAAACCTTCCTGGCAGTAAGCCTTTTGTAAGGGACCGAACGCGCGCTTAAGACGGCTTCGCGGCCATCACGAACGCCGTCGCGAGCGCGACGAGGACGAGTAGTCCGGCGAGCGCGGCCAGCGGGCCGCGGAAGCGGGGGCGGGAGCGGGCGACGCCGGCGAGGACGGCCAGCGCGGCGCTGCCGAGCAGCAGTCCGAACACGGTCAGGCCGCGCGAGGTGTCGAGCCAGGAGCCGCTCGCGTCCTCGTCCGCGGCGAGGCCTTCGCCGAGGCCGATCGCGACGATCGTCGCCGCCAGCGCCCCGATCGCCGCCCGGCGGGCCAGCGCACGCAGGAGGTCGCCGCGCCCGTCGTCGCTGCTCCGGGCCGCGATCGCAGCCACCGCCGCGGCGATCAGCGCGCCGGCGAGCACCATCGCAACCAGCACGTGGAAGAAGAGCAGCGCGCTCATGCGCCCGGCTTCCAGACCATCAGCGCCAGAATCGCGAGCGCGGCCAGGAAGCTCGCGTAGTTGAGCGCCTGTCCGGCCGGACCCGTCAGCGCGCGCTGCAGTTCCTCGCTCGGCCGGTCGCCGGTCGTCGCAAGCCGCTCGGCGAGGTAGCGGGCGTGCCGGGCCGAGCGTCCGCCGATCCCTCCGAGCACGACGCTCGCGATCCAGAGCGCGAGCGAGGCGGAGAGCCACGCATCGCCGAAGGAGAAGCCGCTGCGGTGCACGAGCGACAGGCCGAAGCCGAGAGCGGCCAGCGCGCCGATGCCGACCGCGGCGACCGCCGCGCGCGTCAGCCCGAGGAGGAAGGCGACCTCGCTCGGACGCTCGCGCCGCACGGCCGTCGCGTGCAGGAGCCCGACGGCGATCGCCCCGGAGACGAACAGGAACGCGCCGACGAGGTGGAAGCCGAGCAGCCACTGCGTCGTCGTCACGGCCCGGACCCTACTCCCGGCCGCTCCTACACTTCGACTCGTGGAGGAGTCTGCACGCCACCTGCGTCTCCTGACCGAGACGATCGCGGCCGTCAACTCGACGCTCGACCTCGAGGAGGTGCTCGCGCTCGTCGCCGGATCGGTGGCGGAGGCGCTCGAAGCCGACGCGTGCTTCGTCTACCTCTACGACGAGCGCTCGGACGAGCTCGTGCTGCGCGCCACGCACGGCACCGGCGTCGAGCGCATGACCCGACGGCCGCGGCTGCGGCTGGGCGAGGGCATCACCGGCGCCGCAGCGGCCGCGCGCGAGTCGATCATGCTCCCCGCGCAGGCGCACCTCGACCCGCGCTTCAAGGCCTTCCCGAACCTGCCCGAGGACGAGTACGAGTCGATCCTGGCCGTGCCGATCCTTGCCCGCGAAAAGCTCGAGGGGGCGTTGAACGTCCGCACGCGGGCCGCGCACGAGTTCTCGCCGGCGGAGATCGACCTGCTCGTCGCGATCGCGGCGCAGGTCGCGTTCTCGCTCGAGCACGCGAAGCTCTACTCGCAGGCCCAGCGGCGCGTGCGCGAGCTGGAGGCGCTGGCAACGATCTCCGAGGCCGTCTCCGAGTCGCTCTACGTCGAGGAGTCGCTCGAGGCGATCGTGAAGACGACGATGGAGGCGCTGTCCGCGACGGGAGCGGCGATCGTGCTCGAGGACGGCGCCATCGCGTGGCCGGAGGGTCGCGCCGGCGCGCACGCGGTGCGGATGCCGCTCCGCTGGAAGCGGCGGCAGATCGGCGAGCTCGTCTGCGACCGCGACGTGCCGTTCAGCGAGGACGACCGGCAACTGCTCGCGTCGATCGCGCACCACGCCGCCGTCGCGCTCGAGCACGGCCGGGCGGTGATGCGCGGGCTGCTCGCCCAGGAGATCCATCACCGCGTCAAGAACAACCTGCAGACGGTCGCGTCGCTCCTGCGCCTTCAGGCGCAGGCGGACGGTGTCGACCCGCACCGCGCGCTCGAGGACTCCGTCAACCGCATCCTCGCGATCGCGGCCGTCCACGAGGTGCTGACCGAGCGGCGCGACGACGACGTCGACCTCGGCGAGTTGCTCGAGCGGCTGCGGGCGATGCTCGTACAGGGTCTCGCTGCCGGGAAGCACGTCGAGTCGGCGATCGAGCCCGTGTCCCTGGCCGGCTCGCGTGCGACGGCGCTCGCGCTCGTCTTCTCCGAGCTCCTGCAGAACGCGCTCGAGCACGGCGGCACCGTCGTCCGGGTCGAGCTCCACCGCCGCAACGGCGACGTCGTGCTCGCCATCGCCGACGACGGTGTCGGCCTCGACGGCGACCCGGACGTGGGCACGGGTCTCTCGATCGTGCGAGCCCTCGTCCGAGACGAGCTCAGGGGCACGCTCCGGCTCGAGTCGGACGAGGGGCTGCGCGCCGAGGTCGTCTTCCCCGCCTGAGGTCAGCCGCGAGCGAGCCGGTCGAGCGGGGCAAGGAGGGGCCGGGCGGCGCCGGTCAGGCGGTACAGCGTCGAGGGCGGGAAGCCGTCCGTCACCGTGCGCTCGACGAGTCGTGCAGCGACCAGGTCCTTGAGCGCGAGCGTCAGCGCTCTCGCCGTCACGTCTGGCAGCTCGTCGCGAAGCTCGGAGAAGCGGCGCGGGCCGCCGGCGAGAGCGTGCACGACCGGCATCGACCACTTCTTCAGGCCCGTTTCGGTGGCGTCGAGTTGCTCGAGCGCACGGACGAGGTCGCCGGACGGGGGGACGAGCGCGGCGCCGGCCGGCATGACCAGGTACTCGGGGCGGAGGGGATGGCCGTAGCCCTCGTTCCGGTCGAGAAGGCCCAGCTCGACGAGTTCGCGGAGCGCGCGGACGAGCGACTCGCGGCCGACTCCGAGCGCGTGGCCGAGGTTCGCCGTCCGGCCGGGTGTCCGCTCGAGCGCGGCCAATACCGGAACCGCCCAGCGATGGTGGAAGAGTCGTGGAAGCCTTGACACGGAAGTAATCTAAGTATAAAAACATGCCAATCGGACGAAAGGAGCAGGAGATGAGCGATCAGGCAACCGAGACCACCGCGAGGACGCGGCCGTTCGAGTACGCGGGCCACCTCGTCTGCGCGGTCAACGTGTCCGACCTCGGCAAGGCGCTCGACTGGTATCGCGACATGCTCGGGTTCGAGACCGTCTACCGGCTCGACGAGTACGGGTGGGCCGAGATCGAGACGCCGGTGCCGGGCCTGTCGATCGGGCTCGGCCAGGTCGAGGACGTGAGCGGCCAGGGAGCGATCACACCGACCTTCCGCGTCGTCGACATCGACGCCGCGCGCGGCTACCTCGAGGGGAACGGCGTGCGCTTCGACGGCGAGACCCACGAGGTGCCGGGCATGGTCCGCCTCGCCTCGTTCTACGATCCCGACGGGAACCCGTGGATGCTGGCGCAGGTGCTGAACATTCCCGCCGGCGAGTGACGCCCGAGCTCGAGCCCTTCGCGTTCGTCCTCCTGCGCCGGCCGCCCGGAGCGCCGGAGGTGACGGACGACGAGGCGGCCGAGCTCCAGGCCGGGCACCTCGCGTTCCTCCAGACGCTCCGGGACGAGGGCCTGCTCGCCGCGTCGGGGCCGTTCGACGACCAGCCGGACGAGTCCTGGCGCGGCCTCTGCCTGCTCCGGACCGGGCCCGACGAGGCACGGGCGCTCCTCGCCGACGATCCGCTCGTCCGGCGCGGCCGCCTCGTCGCCGACGTGTTCACCTGGCTCGTGCGCAAGGGGGACATCGCCTCCGGCCGCGAGTAGCCTTCGGGCGTGAGGCTCCCGTTCGAGGTCTTCGTCTTCGTCCGTCGCGGCGAGGAGTACCTGATCCTGCGGCGCTCGGAGAAGCAGGGCGGCTACTGGCACTGCGTCGCAGGCGGTCTCGAGCCCGGCGAGACCTACGCCGAGGCCGCGGCCCGCGAGCTCCTGGAGGAGACCGGGCTCGTCGCCGCGCCGCTCGACCTCGGCCGTCCCTACGACTACGAGCTCGAGGAGTGGGAGCCCCGTTTCGAGCGGGGCGCCGACCGCATCCACGTCGAGTGCTTCCTCGTCGAGGCGCCGCCGGGCTGGGAGCCCGAGCTCGACTGGGAGCACGACGCCTACCGCTGGTGCCTGGCACCGGAAGCGGCGGAGCTCCTCTTCTGGCCCGAGCCGCGTGAGGTGCTGCAGGAGCTGGTCGCGCGGTGAGGATCCTGATCGCCGAGGACGAGACGATCATCCGCCTCGACCTGCGCGCGCTGCTCGAGAAGTCCGGCCTCGAGGTCTGCGCCGAGGCGCGCGACGGTGCCGAGGCGGTCGAATTGGCGCGCACGGAGCAGCCCGACCTCGCGATCATGGACGTGAAGATGCCGCGGCTCGACGGGATCGAGGCTGCCCGGCGGATCCTCGACGAGCGCCCGATCCCGATCGTGATGCTGACCGCCTACGGCCAGGACGAGCTCGTCTCCCGCGCCGTCGAGGCCGGCGTCTTCGGCTATCTCGTCAAGCCGTTCCGCGAGTCGGACCTGCTGCCGGCGATCGCGACGGCGCGGGCCAGGCACGAGGAGCTCGTTGCGCTGCGCGAGGAGGCCGAGTCGCTGACGGAGGCACTCGCCGCGCGAAAGGTGATCGAGCGCGCCAAGGGCCTGCTGATGGCGAAGGAGGGGCTGACGGAGAGCGAGGCGTTCGACCGCCTCCGCCGCGCGAGCCAGGTTTCGGGACGGCCGCTGAAGGTGATCGCCGAGGCGGTCGTGGCGACGCTCGACGCCGGTTAGCTGCAGAACGTCTTGCCGAGGAGTCGTTCAACGGGCTTCGTGCGCGGCGCCGCGGGCGAGACCGTGTCGCGATCGCCGCGACCAGCGCGAGGCTGGCGAGCGCGGCGCGCTTCATGCCGGTACAGGGACGGCGAGACCGTCCGCGCCCAGCTCCGATGTGGCGGGCTCGTAGCCGGAACGGACGAGGAGGTCGAGCCCGAGACGTGCGCGCCGGACGCGCTCACGCGACAGCGCCACGGTCGTCGCCTCGAGGTGCGTGCCGGCGGGATACACGTCCGGCGAGTTGCGGAGGCCGAACTTGACGTAGACCGGCGACCCGACGCGGATCAGCTCGGGGATCTCGTGCATGCGGACGAACCCGCCGACATTGTCCGGCGCCTCGACGTAGACGTCCAGCGGACAGTCGACGGCGGCCCGGATCGCCGCGATCTGCGCCAGCGACAGGTCCGTCGGGAGGTTGATCGTGCTCGCGCCGAGCTCGGCCAGCACGCGGGCCGCGGCCGGGTTCGCCGCCGGCAGCATCACGGAGATCTTGGCCTGCATGTCCGCGGGCAACTCGCCGGCCTGCTTCATGGCCGTGAAGGCCGAGAGGACGCCGAGGTCGGCGATCAGGACGCTGCGAAAGCCGTGGTCGGCGGCTCGCCGTGCGTCGTCGAGGCACGCGACGACCTGCTCCTGGCCGTGTGCGGCTGGAGCGACAACCGCGCCGGCCGCCGAGCGGGCCATCGCAGAGGTGCCCCACGCTGCGTTCGGGCGTGTGAACAGCGAGACCTCGACGCGCGCAGCAGCGGCGGTCTGCGCCATCTCGTCGAGCTCGGAATCGGTGTGCAGGAAGACGCCGCTGCCCTGCGAGACGCGATGAACCCGGACGTCGAGCTGCCCGGCCTCCTCGAGCACTGCCTCGAGGCAGCGCGGGCCTTCCGTGCTCGGGATCTCGACTCGGTACTGGGCGCCGTCCGGAAAGCGCTTGTCCGAGTCGGGCAGCGCGGTCAGGTCGCCCGGCGGGAGGCCGATCGAGCGTAGGAAGTCGCGCGTCGTAGCCACCTAGAGGCCCGGGTTCTCGAGCAGGCCGGCGAGGAGTTGCGCCCGGACCGGCAGCGCGTCGATGCGGATCTGCTCGTCGTGAGCGTGCGCGCCCTTACCTTCGGCGCCGAGACCGTCGAGCACGGGAAGGCCGAGCGCGCCGACGAGGTTGCCGTCCGAGCCGCCGCCGGAGGACGCCTCCTTCAGGTCGAGCCCGAGTCCAAGCCCGATCGCCCTGGCGCGGGCGAACAGCCGGCCGCCGCCCTCGGAACGCTCGAGCGGCGGCCGCGTCCACTCGCCGTCGACCTCGATCGACGTTCCCGCGATCGTCGGCTCGAGGCCGCGGAGGATGCGCTCCAGCCGCTCGAGGTCGGCGCGCTGCGAGACCCGCACGTCGAGCCGAGCGTCCGCGTAGGCGGCGACGACGTTCTCGCGCGTGCCGCCGTGGACGACGCCGACGTTGACGGAGATGCCGCGGTCGCGGTCGGTGAGCTGGTGCAGGCGGAGGATCTGGTGCGCGAGCTCCTCGACCGCGCTCGCGCCGTCGATCAGGTTCGTGCCGGCGTGCGCGGGACGACCGGTAATCGCGACGTGGAAACGGCCGAGCCCCTTGCGGGCGGTCTTCAGGTTCCCGTGGTTCGTGGGCGGCTCGACGACGAGCGCCGCGGCGGCGCCGGTCGCGGCCTCGCCCATGGCCTCGCGCGCCGTGCGGCTCCCGTGCTCCTCGTCCGCGGTCAGGAAGACGCGAAGCGCTCGCCGAGCAGGGCTCGCCGCGCGGATCGCCTCGAGCATCACGACGAGGCAGCCCTTCATGTCGTAGACGCCTGGACCGAATGCGAGCCCGCCCTCGATCCGGAACGGCATGGTCGCGAGCGTGCCCTCCTCCCACACCGTGTCCGTATGGCCGAGCAGGAGCAGCGGCCGGCCCTCGCCGTCGAGGTTGGCGACGACGTGATCGCCGTCGAGCATCTTGACGGCGCCGCCGAGCTCCTCGAGCTCCTCGGCCATCCGCGCGGCGACCCGTCGCACGCCCGGCGAGTACGTCGGCGACTCGATCTCGACGAGCTCGCGCAGCAGCGTGATCGGCTCGGTCGGCATGCCCCAGCTTTCTACAGATTCGTCACGCCTGCGTCACGGACACGTGACACTTTTCGGATTACGATCAAACGTGGGTGGTGGGCTGGGGTGCCCCGAACGATGAGGTGTCGACAGACGAGGTGCTTCAGGCCTGGGCCGACTCGACCAGCGACTCCCAGCGCTCGAAGAGCGCTTCCAGTTCCTCGCGCGCGCGGCGATAGGCGGTGACAGCGTCGACGTTCGCCCAGTCATCGGCGAGCTTGCGCTCGAGCTCCGCGACCGCGTGCTCCTTCGCCTCGATCTCGGCCTCGATGCGGTCGAGCTCGCGGGGGCGGCGCGGCTTGCGCGGCGCCGGTGACGGAGCGGGCACCGGCGGCTGCTCCTTGCGGACACGGCCGGGGGACTGTCCCTCCGACACGTCCCGGGCGGACGCTAGCCGCTCGTCGCGGCGCCGGACGTAGTCGGCCCAGCCGCCGTCATACGCGTTGAGCCGGTGGTCCTCGATGGCGAGCGTCCTCTGTGCGACGGCGTCCAGGAGCGCGCGGTCGTGCGAAACCAGCAACACCGTCCCGGGATACGCCCGCAGCGCGTCCTCGAGCGCTTCGCGGCTCTCGAGGTCGAGGTGATTCGTGGGCTCGTCGAGAACGAGGAAGTTCGCGCCGGACGCGACGACTGCCGCCAGCGCGAGCCGCCGGCGCTCGCCCCCGGAGAGCACCGTGACCGCCTTCTGATGCTCGTCCCAGCCGGAGAAGAGGAACCGGCCGAGGAGGTTCTGCGCGTTCGGCCTCGACAGACCGGTCATCGACTGGATGCAGTCGAGCACGTTGCCGCGCTCGTCCAGCTCCGCCTCCTGCTGCGAGAAGTACGCCGGCACGACGCCGTGGCCGAGCTGCCGGTTGAGGAGCGTCTCGAGCAGCGTCGTCTTCCCCGACCCGTTCGGGCCGACGAGCGCAACGTGCTCTCCCCGGTCGAGTCCGAACGAGACGCCGGACAGCAGGTGCTTGGTCCCGGCGGACAGATCCAGATTCGTCACGTCGATCACGACGCGGCCGCTTCGCGGCGGGTCGAGGAACTCGAAGCCGAGCGTGCGCCCCTGGAGTGTCAGCGAGTCGAGCTCGGCCGACTTCTGCGCCCGCTCCCCGGCGAGCCGGTCGATGTGCGTGAGCTTGGCCTGGGCCTGCCTCGCCTTCGACTTCTTGTAGCGGAACCGCTCCACGAAGCGCTCCAGGCGCGCGATGTCCGCGTCGTAACGCTGGATCGCCTTGCCGGCCGAGAGGGCGCGCGCCGCCTTCTCGCGTCGCCATTCGTGCCAGGGGCCTGCGAAGTAGAGCGAACGGCCGCCTTCGAGCTCGAGGACGGCCGTGGTCACGGCCTCGAGGAACCAGCGATCGTGCGCGACAAGGATCACGGCGGCGTCGAGTGAGGTGAGCGTCGTCTCGAGCCACTCGAGGTTGGCCACGTCGAGGTGGTTCGTCGGCTCGTCGAGGAGGAGCAGGTCGGGATCCCCCGCAAGCGCGCGGCCGAGTGAGGCGCGGGTGAGCTCGCCGCCCGAGAACGTGTCGAGCCGGCGATCGAGGTCAGCCTCCGTGAACCCGAGCCCGCGGACGACGGCGGTCGTGCGCGAGCGCCAGTCCCATCCGCCCGCGTGCTCGAGTCGAGCGACGGCTTCCGAGTACCGACGCATCGTCGCCGGGTCGTGGGCGCCCTCGCCCATCGCGGTCTCGAGGCGGCGCAGCTCCTGCTCGAGCGCCACGAGGTCGGCCGCGCCGCCGAGGACGTAGTCCCGGAGGGACAGGTCGAGATGGAGCGGCGGGCGCTGGTCGTGCAACGCGATGCGGGTGCCCTTCGAGAAGACGAGCTCGCCGCCGTGCAGCTCCGTCTGCGCGGCCAGGATGCGGAGCAGGGTGGTCTTCCCGGCCCCGTTCGGGCCGGACAGCGCGAGACGCTCGCCGCGCTCGACCTTGAACGAGACCCCGTCGAACAGCACCGAGCCGCCGAGCTCCTTGCGCAGATTGGACGCGATCACGACTGCCATGTCACGTCAAGCGTAGTGCAGTCGAAAATCGTCGCGGCCCGATCTTGCCTTTGCCGCGACGATGCCTTCGACGCCTTCCCCGGGGCGAGAAAGAATCGTCGCGGCCCGGTCGTGCTCTTGCCGCGACGATGCCTTCGACGCCGTGCCGCGGCGAGGAAAATCGGCACGGAATCGGCACTGACACGACACGAACTCGCCGGTATCGTCTTCGGCGAGGGCGGCGGGACGACGCCCCGCCCATTGGGTGCGGGCCGTTTCGGACACGGCCGGAACCGGCTGCGCCTGCACGCCGGTCGAGACTCGCTGCCGAGCGCGTATCGTTCGCGGTGTGGCGCAGTCCGACGTCGAACGGCGGTCGATCGACACCATTCGCGTGCTCGCGATGGACTCGGTCCAGAAGGCGAACGCCGGGCATCCGGGCACGGCGATGGCGCTCGCGCCGGTCGCCTACCTGATCTACACGGAGCTGCTCCGGCACAACCCGACGGACCCCGCCTGGCCCGATCGCGACCGGTTCGTGCTCTCGGCCGGGCACGCCTGCATCCTCCAGTACGCCGCGTTGCACCTGGCCGGATACGACCTGTCCCTGGACGACCTGAAGCAGTTTCGCCAGTGGGGCTCGCGGACGCCCGGGCACCCGGAGCACTTCCTGACGGCCGGGGTCGAGACGACCACCGGCCCGCTCGGGCAGGGCGTGGCGAACGGCGTCGGGTTCGGGCTCGCCGAGCGCTTCCTCGCGCAGCGCTACAACCGGCCGCACCACGAGATCGTCGACCACCACGTCTACGCGATCTGCTCCGACGGCGACCTGATGGAGGGCGTCGCCTCCGAGGCGGCGTCGATCGCAGGCCACCTCGGTCTCGGGAAGCTGATCTATCTCTACGACGACAACCGGATCACGATCGACGGCACGACGGCGCTCTCGTTCTCCGTCGAGGACAAGGGCGCCCGCTTCGAGGCGTACGGCTGGCACGTCCAGCACGTCCACGACGTGAACGACCTCGAGGAGTTACGCGCCGCGTACACGGCTGCACAGCACGAGGCCGAGCGGCCCAGCCTGATCGTCGCCCACACGCACATCGCCTATCCCGCGCCACACGCGATCGACACGGCAAAGGCGCACGGCAGCCCGCTCGGCGAGGACGAGGTGCGTGCGACGAAGGAGGTGCTCGGCTGGGATCCGGACGAGCACTTCGTCGTCCCGGACGGCGTCTACGAGCACATGAGCCAGAAGGAGCGCGGTGCCGAGCTCGAGTCCGACTGGCAGAAGCGCTTCGAAGCGTGGAGCGACGTGTTCCCCGAGGCACGCGCCGACTGGGACCAGGTGCACACCGGCCGGCCACGGCCGGGGTACGAGGACGCGCTACCGACCTTCGAGCCGGGCGACGACATGGCAACGCGTGACGCGGGCAAGAAGGTCATGCAGGCGCTCAAGCCGTATGTGCCGACGATGCTCGGCGGCGCGGCCGACCTGGTCGAGTCGACGAAGACGGAGTTCGAGGGTGCCGGCGTCTACTCGGCGACGCATGCGGGGCGGAACATCGCCTTCGGCATCCGCGAGCACGGCATGGGCTCGATCGTCAACGGCCTCGCGCTGCACGGCGGCATCGTCAAGCCGTACGGCTCGACCTTTCTCGTCTTCTCCGACTACATGCGGCCCTCGGTGCGCCTCTCGGCGCTCACGCACCTGCCGGTCGTCTGGGCGTGGACGCACGACTCGATCGGGCTCGGCGAGGACGGCCCGACGCACCAGCCCGTCGAGCACTACGCGGCGCTGCGCGCCATCCCGAATCTCTGGTTCATCCGGCCCGCGGACGCGAACGAGACCGCCTACGCCTGGAAGGTCGCCCTCGCGCGCGAGGACGGGCCCGTCGCCCTCTCGCTCACGCGGCAGAAGGTGCCGACACTCGACCGCTCGGAGCTCGGGGCCGCGTCCGGTGTCGAGCAGGGCGCCTACGTGCTCTGGGGATCGGGCGACCCCGACCTGATCATGATCGCGACCGGCTCCGAAGTCGCGCTCGCGCTCGACGCCGGCCGGAAGATCGCGGCCGAGAACGGCACCGGCGTTCGTGTCGTCTCGATGCCGTGCTGGGAGCTGTTCGAGGAGCAGCCGCAGTCCTACCGCGACGAGGTGCTGCCGCCCGAGGTGCGGGCGCGGCTGTCGGTCGAGGCCGGCGTCGCGCAGGGCTGGGAGCGCTGGGTCGGCGACAACGGCGACTCGCTCGCGCTCGACCGCTTCGGCGCCTCGGCGCCGGGCCCCACGGTCATGGCCGAGCTCGGCTACTCCGTCGACAACGTGGTCGCCCGCGCGACTGCGGTGCTGGAAAGGAACGGACAACGTGTCTGAATCGAACCTCCACAAGCTCTCTGGCCTCGGCCAGTCGGTCTGGATCGACTCGCTCTCGCGCGAGATGCTCGAGAGTGGGCAGCTCGCGAAGCTGATGGCCGACGACGCCGTTACGGGCGTCACCTCGAACCCGAGCATCTTCCAGAAGGCGCTCGCCGAAGGCGCGCGCTACGACGGGCAGCTGAAGGAGCTGCTCGGCACGGAGGACGACCCGAAGGAGATCTTCATCGCCCTTGCCTCGCATGACGTGTCCGCGGCCTGCGACCTGATGAGCGACGTCTGGGACGACGGCGCGGGGCTGCGCGGCTACGTGTCGATCGAGGTCGACCCGACCCTCGCCTACGACACCGAGGCGACGTTCGACCAGGCGAAGCGCCTTCACGCGTCGATCGACAAGCCGAACCTGTACGTGAAGATCCCGGGGACGCGGCCCGGCCTGCCGGCGATCGAGGACATGATCGCGGCGGGCAAGTCGATCAACGTGACGCTGATCTTCTCGCTGCAACGCCACCGCGAGGTGATGGAGGCCTATGTCCGCGGGCTCGAGCGGCTCGTGGCGTCCGGCGGCGACCCGCACGAGGTCGCGTCGGTCGCGAGCTTCTTCGTCTCACGCGTCGACACGGAGGCCGACAAGCGGCTCGAGGCGATCGGCACCGACGCCGCGCTCGGGCTGCGCGGCAAGCTCGCGGTCGCCAACGCCCGGCTCGCCTACCAGAACTGGCAGCAGGTCTTTTCGGGCGAGCGGTGGCAGTTCCTCGCCTCGAAAGGCGCATCGAAGCAGTGGTGCCTGTGGGCGTCGACGTCGACGAAGAACCCGGACTATCCGGACACGCTCTACGTGGACAGCCTGATCGGGCCGGAGACGGTGAACACGATGCCGCTCGAGACCGTCGATGCGTTCCAGGACCACGGCACGGTCGCGCTCACGCTCGAGGAGGGGATCGACGAGGCGCGGTCGCTGCTCCGCGAGCTCGATCGCGTCGGAGTGGACGTCGACGACGTGACCGAGACGCTCGAGGAGGAGGGCGTGCAGAAGTTCGACGACTCCTTCCAGGAGCTGCTCGACGGCATTCGCGCCAAGCGCGGCGAGCTGGTGTCGGCGTAGACATGCGTCTCGGGATGGTCGGACTCGGCCGCATGGGCGGCAACATGGCCGAGCGCCTGCGCCGCCACGGCCACGAGGTCGAGACGTACGCGCGCACCGACCCGGCGCGGACCGTGACCTCGCTGGAGGAGCTCGTCTCCAGGCTCGAGCCTCCGCGCGTGGCCTGGATGATGGTGCCCGCCGGCGACGCGACCGAGCAGAGCTACACGGCGCTGCTCGGCCTGCTCGAGCCGGGCGACGTGCTCGTCGACGGCGGCAACTCGAACTTCCGCGATTCGCAACGCCGGGCGGCGGGGGCGAAGGAGAAGGGCATTCGCTATCTCGACGCCGGTGTCTCTGGCGGGATCTGGGGGCTCGAGGGCGGCTACTGCGTCATGGTCGGCGGCGAGCCAGATGCCTTTGCCGTGATCGAGCCGCTCTGCCGCGACCTCACCGATCCCGGCGGCTACGCCCATGTCGGCGCCGCCGGCGCGGGCCACTTCACGAAGATGATCCACAACGGCATCGAGTACGGGCTCATGCAGTCGTTCGCCGAGGGATTCGAGATCATGAACGCCTCCGAGTTCGAGCTCGACCTGCGCCAGCTGGCGGCGCTCTGGCAGCACGGCTCCGTCGTCCGGAGCTGGCTGCTCGAGCTGCTCGAGCGCGCTCTCGCCGACGACCCGGGCCTGGAGCAGATCCGCGGCTACGTCCAGGACTCGGGCGAGGGCCGCTGGACTGTGCAGGCTGCGATCGACGAGGACGTGCCCGCACCCGTGATCACGATGTCGCTGTTCGCGCGCTTCGCGTCGCGCCAGGACGAGTCGTTCGCGGCCAAGGTAAACGCGGCGCTCCGCAATCAATTCGGCGGGCATGCCGTCAAAAGGACGGGGGAATGACGACGACGAAGCTGTCCATCGCCGCGCTGGCCGGTGTGGCCGTTGCGCTCGTGCTCGCGGGCGCGGGCTCCGCCCGCTCGGAGAAGGTCGTCCAGCTCGGGCTGCACGACGAGTTCGCGGTCAAGAACACGCACATCCTGTGCGCGCTCGAGATCTCGAAGACGCTGATCCCCGGCCAGAAGCTCGTCGGCTGCACGTTCGCGAGCGCCAAGGGGCCGGTGCCGAGGACCTACGCCGTCGCGCTGGCGGTCAACGGCCAGACGGTGATCGCCAAGGTGAAGGCGAACGGCACGCCGAGCGTCGTCTTCCGGAGGCCGTCCGTGGTCCGTCACGCGACGGCCAGCCTCCACGTCCTGACGACGGGCGACGCCGTGACGGTGAAAGGGACAGCAATCACCTGCGCGATCAACAAGCAGAAGACCGGCACCAAGTCCTTCATCGTCGTCAGCTGCTTCAAGCTCGACCTGAAGACCGGAAAGGCACGCCCGAACACGTACGGCATCGGGATCACGGACGGCGGTGCGTTCATCGTCCACTTCGACGCCAAGTCGAAGGCGACGCCGGTGAAGGTCGTCGCGCACGGCAAGTAGCCGTGTGACGCGGGCGGCGGCGGCGCCGTAGAGAGGGCATGCGCACCACGGTGAGCCGCCGGCCCGAAGTGGACTTCGCCGCCGTCTGCGAGGAGAACCTCGACGGCGTCTTCGGCTACCTGCTCTACCTGACGGGAAACCGGACGGTCGCCGAGGACCTCGCCGCCGAGACCTTCGAGCGGGCGCTTCGTCGCCTGCGGCGCTTCGACCCGCGCCGGGGAACGGCGAGGACGTGGCTGCTCACGCTGGCGCGATCGACGGCTCTCGACCACTTTCGGTCCGAGCAGCGGCGCAGGAAACGTGAGGGGACGTACGCCCTGCTCGAGTCGGAGATGGACGAGGGCGACGTCTTCGGCCACGGCCTTTCGCCCCCGCTCGAGGCAGCGCTCAAGAGCCTGTCGGCAGGCGAGCGCGAGGTGGTCGCGCTGCGAGTGCTCCTCGATCTCGACGGGGAGACGGCCGCCCGCCTGCTCGGGATCAGCCCGACGGCATGCTCGACGCGGCTCCACCGCGCCCTGCAGAAGCTCGAGGAGAAAGTGAGGGACGATGTCCGGACCTGATCTGATCGACGAGCGCTTCGACGAGCTCGTTCGCGAACTGCGCTCGGGAGAGGCGACTGCGAGCCCGGAGCTCCGCGAACGGGTTCGCGCGATCGCGAAGGGGAAGCAGGAGTCGCCGGCGGCCGCCCGCTTCGGGCGGTTCCGGCGGCGCCGGGTCGCGCTCGTGCTCGTCCCGATCGCGGCGGCGCTCGCCGCGGCGATCGGCGTCGGCGTCTTCACCCCGGGCAGCACGAGCTCGAAGCAGGCCGATCTCGGGAAACCCGCGACTGTCGCGCGTGGAGGCGTGCACTCGCTCCCGATCGCCCCGTCGACCAGCCGCGACCAGGCGGCGGGCAAGGCAGTCGGCCTACCCGCGTTCTCGGCCACCAGCCCGCTGCCGCCGAGCGGCTCACGCGCGCAGATCTACGCCGTCGACCTGGAACTGCGCGTCAACAGGCTCTCGTCGACGACGAAGCGGGCGATCCAGCTCACGCGCGCCTGGGGCGGGTATCTCGTCACCGTCGACTACGGCTCCGGCCAGAAGTCCGGCACGGCCTACCTCGTCCTGCGCGTCCCGATCGTCAAGGTGCAGAAGGCGGTCGCGAAGCTGTCGACGCTCGGCACGATTGCGGACGAGCACGTCTCGATCAAGGACGTCCAGGGTCAGCTCAACAAGCGCTTCAGCCAGATGCAGGACCTGAAGGCGACGATCGCCGGCCTCCGCGCCAAGCTCACCGACACGACCCTGACGACGAGCGCCCGCGCGTTCTTCCAGGCGACGCTCGCCCGCCGCGTCGCCCAGCTCACGAAGCTGCAGGATCAGCAGACGGCGCAAGAGGCCAGAACCAGCTTCGCCACCCTCTCGCTCGACCTGGAGACGAAGAAGGCGGCCGCGGCTGTCCCGTCGAAGCCAGGGCGAATCGGCCAGGCGCTGCACAACATCGGCCGCGTGCTCGTCACCGAGGCCGAGGTCGTGCTCTACATCCTGCTCATCGGCGCCCCGTTCGTCCTGCTCGCCGCGCTGCTCCTCCTCGGCCACCGGGCGCTGCGCCGCCGCACGGAGGATCAGCTTCTCGCCCGTTGAAGGGATGACCCGAGCGCAGGGCCGCTACCATCCGACAGGGCCACGCCCAAGGCCGTCATGGGGAAGAAGTCGAGGATCACCGGTTTGATCGCCGTCGCGGCGCTCGCGGCGGCGGTCGCCATCCTCTGGCCGGTCGTCGGAACCGCGTCACCGAAGACGGCTGTCGCCGGCTCGGGGACGTTCACCGACGCGAGCGGCGACGCGGGCGACGGGCCCGACGTCACCACGGTCACGGTCTCGGACGACAGCGCCGGGAAGATCGGCTTCACGGCCGTCGTCGGCAATCGCACGTCGCTGAGCGACGCCGATGCGATCCAGGCGTTCTTCGACACCGACAAGAACGGCGGCACGGGCTCGAACGGGTACGAGTACGAGGTCGCCTGGATCCAGGGCCAGCAGCTGCTCATGCACTGGGACGGCTCGCAGTTCGCGGTCCAGAAGCCGACGAGCTTCACAGCCTCCTACTCGGACGGGAAAGCCACGTTCGGCATCTCCAAGGACGACTTCGGCGGCGTCACGACGTTCAGCTTCATCGTGACCACGACGGGCGACACCGGCGACTCGACGGCCGATCGCGCGCCCGACGGCTCGGCGGTGTGGACGTACCCGTCCGGGGCGAGCACAGGCCCCCCGCCTCCGCCGCCTCCGCCCGGCTCCCCGCCGCCGCCGCCGGCCGGGAAGCTGACGGCGAAGAAGCTCACGGTCAGCAGCCCGCACGCGGGCAAGCGGTTCTCGGTCTCGATGGTGGTCAGCGTCACCGCGACCGGCCTCGGGGTGAAGACCGCGGTGGCCTGCTCGGCCAGGATCGCCGGGAAGGCGGTGCCGGTAAAGACGAAGGGAAGCGTGCAGAGCGGCCGCGCGGTTTGCACGTGGACGCTGCCCAAGAACACGAAGGGCAAGCAGCTCAAAGGCTCGATCACCGCGACCTATCAGGGCGCGAAGATCAGGCGCTCGTTCTCGAAGCGCGTCCTGCCCTAGCGCCCGCGCGGCTCAGTCCGCGGCGAGATAGATGAACGCTACGGCGACGGTCGCGCCGAGGATCATCAGCGCGATCGCGAGCAGCCACCAGGCGAGCACGAGGTTCTTGCGGCGGAGGACGGGATCTTCGAGATCGATCATCAGATCACCGAGCCGACGGCGGCCGCCACGAAGAGCAGCGCCAGGTAGAGGAGCGAGTAGTGGAAGAGCGTCGACGCGTGGCGCGGGGTCAGCTCGCGGCGTAGGCGCAAAGCCATGGCCAGGAAGACGGCTCCGAGCCCGAGCGCGGCGGCAAGGTAGACGGCGCTGAACCAGCCGAGCGCGAAGGGCACCGTCGTGAAGGCGACGAGGACGAGCGAGTAGAGGACGATCTGTCTCGTCGTCTCGCGGTCACCACGGACGACCGGCAGCATCGGGATCTTCGCGGCCGCGTAGTCGCGCTTGATCAGCAGCGCGAGTGCCCAGAAGTGCGGCGGCGTCCACAGGAAGACGATCAGGAAGAGCCCGAGGGCAGGCCAGGCCAGCGAGCCGGTGGCCGCGGCCCAGCCGACGAGCGGAGGCACGGCGCCGGCCGCGCCGCCGATGACGATGTTCTGCGGCGTCGAACGCTTGAGCCAGCGCGTGTAGACGACCACGTAGAAGAGGTTGCCGACGAGCGCCAGCGTCGCCGTCAGCACGTTGACGGTGCCGGCGAGGAGCGCGAACGAGGCAGCCGACAGCGCGAGACCGAACTCGAGCGCATACGTCGGCGGCACGCGGTCCGAGGCGACGGGGCGGCTGCGGGTGCGCTCACCCATCAGGCGGTCGATGTCACGGTCGAGGACGTGGTTGATCGCGCTCGCGCCGCCGCACGCCATCGCCAGGCCGACCATGGCCGCGACGGCCACGTTCCACGGCGGCAGGCCGTGGGCGCCCGCGACCATGCCGCAGAAGCCCGTCAGGAGCAGGAGCGTCATGATCCGCGGCTTCGTCAGCGTCACGTAGTCGCCGACGCGCCCGAACGGCACGCGTGCGGGCCGGTGGACGAGAGCGGTGACGACGACCGTGGCGGCGAACGCGAGCACAGCGAGCGCGAGATGCGCGCCGCGCATGGTGACGAGCGCCGCGACGCCGAAGAGCCCCGTCGCGACCACGACCGGGGCGAGCAGCTGCCGGTGCGAGAACCAGGCGGCGACGAGGAGCGCGGCGAGTGGCGGCAGCGCGAGCGCGGCGAGCAGACGGTGCGCCGTGTCGAGGCCGGCGGCGCCGGACACGACGGCGAGCAGCGTCGCCCCCGAGGCGGCGAGCGCCGTCAGGCGGAGCCAGGGGCCGGGCGGGCTAGCCGGCATGCGGCTCCTCGAGCCGGAGGCGCAGGTCCCGCAGCGGCCGGTAGCTCGTCACGTAGGGGACGCTGTCGAAGTTGTGCTCGGGCGGGGGCGAGCTCGTATACCACTCGAGGGTGTTCGCGAGCCACGGATCGTTGCCGACCCGGGGCGCCTTCCGCGACTTGATCATCGCCACGAGGATGAGAAGTATGCCGACGGCCATGATCCCCGAGCCGATCGTCGACAGCAGGTTGTACCACTCCCACAGGCCGCCCTCGTCGTAGGTGTAGATGCGCCGTGGCATGCCCAGCAGGCCGACGAGGTGCAGGGGCATGAACGTGAGGTTGAAGCCGACGAAGATCGTCCAGAACGAGATCTTCCCGAGCTTCTCGTCGAGCTTCTTCCCGAACATCTTCGGCCACCAGTAGAAGAGCCCGGCGAAGATCGCGAACATCGCACCGCCGACGAGCGTGTAGTGGAAGTGGGCGACCACGAAGTACGTGTTGTGCACCTGCCAGTCGAGCGGGAAGGCCGCGAGGTAGATACCGGTCAGCCCGCCGATCAGGAACAGCGAGACGAAGCCGAGCGAGTACAGCATCGGCGTGTCGAAGATCAGGTTGCCGCGCCAGGTGGTCGCGACCCAGTTGAGGATCTTGACCCCGGTCGGGACTGCGACCAGGAGCGAGGCGATCATGAAGTAGCTGTTCAGCCCGGTGCCGTAGCCGACCGTGAACAGGTGGTGGGCCCAGACGAGCATCGACACGAAGCCGATGCCGAGCGTCGCGAACGCGATCGCCTTGTAGCCGAAGACCGGCTTGCGCGAGAAGACCGGCAGGATCTCGGACACGATCCCCATCGCGGGCAGGATCATGATGTAGACCTCGGGGTGGCCGAAGAACCAGAAGACGTGCTGCCAGAGGAGCACGTTGCCGCCCTCGTTCGGCTTGAAGAAGTGCGAGCCCGGGAAGTGGCGGTCGAGCAGGAGTAGCGTCAGGCCGCCGGACAGCACCGGCAGCACGAGGATCAGCATGACCGCGTAGGTCAGGATCCCCCAGACGAAGAGCGGGATCCGCATGTAGTTCATCCCCGCCGTCCGCATGTTGTGGATCGTGCAGACGAAGTTGATCGCCCCGATCAGCGATGCGATCGAGAGGATGTGCAGGGACAGGATCCAGAGGTCGACGCCGTTTCCGGGGCTGAACTCGGTCTCGCTCAGCGGCGGATAAGCCGTCCAGCTGGCCGCCGAGGCACCGCCCTTGGCGAGGAAGCTCATCATCAGCACGATCCCGCCGAACAGGAACAGCCAGTAGGAGAGCGCGTTCAGCTTCGGGAAGGCCATGTCCCGCGCGCCGATCATCAGCGGGACGAGGTAGTTCCCGAAGCCGGCCAGGATCGGGATGACGACGAGGAAGACCATCGTCGTGCCGTGGATCGTGAACAGCTGGTCGTACGTGTTCGCGGACACGACGTGCTCGTTCGGCGTCGCCAGCTGCGCGCGCATGATCAGCGACATGATCCCGCCGGCCCCGAAGAACACGAGGCTGGTCACGATGTAGAGGATCCCGATCCGCTTGTGGTCGGTCGTCGTCACCCAGGAGATGAAGCGGCCGCGGCGCCAGTCGGTGACGACCGGCTGTGTGTCGACGCTAACCGCCACTCGGCGGCCCTCCGTGGATCTTGCGCAGGTAGTCGATCATCGCCGTGATCTGGGCGTCGGTCCAGTCGCTGCCGACGGCGGGCATGCGACCCTGGTTTCCCTCACGGCCCTGGCGCAGGAGCTTGGTGATGTCGTCCGTCGCGAACGCCCGGCCCTGGAGCGGCGGGCCGTGGGCGCCTTGGCCCTGCATGCCGTGGCACTTCGAGCAGACGCCGACGTAGGCCTCGGCCGCCACGGTCGCGCTGCCCGGATCGTGTGCGGCGAGGAATTGGCGGTACTCCGCCTCGCCGACCACCTTCACCTGCGCCGTCATGTGGGCGTGCTCGACACCGCAGAGCTGTGTGCACTGGCCGACGTAGGTGCCCGTCTTGGTCGCCTGGAACCAGGTGTGGTTCGTCCGACCCGGGATCGCGTCGATCTGCCCGCCGAGCGCCGGGATCCACCAGCCGTGAATGACGTCGGCGGCGTTGACCGTCAGGTTGACGACCTTGCCGACCGGCACCTCCATCGTGTCGATCGAGATCTGGCCGCCCGGGTAGCGGTAGAGCCAGTAGTACTGGTGGCCCTCGATCTGGACGGTCAGCGAGTTCGCCGCGCTCGCCTGCGGCGCGTCCTGGACGTCGGGAAGTTGGACGAAGACGAAGGCGATGATCGCGAACACGATCAGGAGCGGGATGATGGTCCAGGCGACCTCGGTGCGCGTGTGGCCGTGCACCTGCGCCCCCTCGGCCTCGCGGGAGCGGCGGCCGCGGCGGTAGCGGACGATGAAGACGACCAGCGCCGTCTCCACGATCACGCAGATCGCCCCCGTGATCCCGAGGATCAGCCAGTACGTGTCGCGGATCGCCGCGGCGTTCGGAGAGGCGGGCGCGACGGGCGCGGCGCCGCCGTTCCCCGCGAGCGCCGCGCCGGCCGTGACGAGGGCGAGCGGCACGGCGAGAAGGGCGGCTCGCAGCGTCAGGCGCATCGGAGGCGGATTCTACGAGGAAGGTGGGAGGGAGGAGGGAATGTCCGGGGAACGGGCATGCTACGCGGGTGCCCCGGGGCTCCGAAAAACAAGCCGAGCGTTCCGACGAGCGCGCGGAGCCGTCGCGCGTGGCCCTCCCGCGAGCGGTCGGTTCCTCGTTCGAGGTGTACGTGAACGGCGTCCGACAGCAGGAGGGCGACGATTTCGTCCGCGAGGCCGGCGAGATCGTGTTCCGGCGCAGCCTGGCGAAAGAAGGGAAGCTCGGCTTCTGGCGCTGGACATCCCTCTTTCTCGGGATCGCTGGTACGTACCGACAGAACGATAGTGTCGATGTCGTCTACGAGTTGGACGGCCGGCGGCTCGTGGCCACGGGCCTACCGATCATTCGGGACGAGACTGGGGAAGCATCTGTCGATTCAGGCGGGCCAGGAGCGGATACCGGCAGCGACGCGTGAGGGTTCCCGGAGCCCGCATCTGATTCTCTTCGTCGTCGCCTCGGCGCTGGCGGTGATGGCCGCCGCGCTCGTCGCGGACATGGCCGGGCTCGAGCAGGTTCAGCACGTGACGTCGCGCCTCGACGCGCGCTGGCTCGTCATCTGCCTCGGCGCCGAGCTGCTCGGCTACGTGGGTTACGTCCTCGCCCTGCGCAACATCGCGCGCGTGGACGACGGCCCGAAGCTCTCGTTCGCCCTCACGGCCCGAACCGTCGTCTCCGGCTTCGGCGTCTATGCCGCGGCCCATGCGGCGGGCGGCTTCGCGGTCGACTACTGGGCGCTCCGGCGCGCTGGGCTCCGCCGCGAGCAGGCGATCGCCCGCGTCGCCGGTCTCGGTGTCCTCGAGTACGCCGTGCTCGCGCCGGTCGCGCTCGTCTGTGCCCTGATCCTGTTCGCGGACTCCGCCGACCACGTGCAGGACTCGATGACCCTGCCCTGGCTCGCGGTCATCCCCGGCTTCGGCATCGCACTGTGGGTCTCGTCGCCGAGGCGGCGCTGGAGCGAGACGGGCTTCGAGGAGGGCGGCCGGATCCGCGCGAGCATCGCGCACGCCCTTGCCGGCCTCGTCACGCTGCGCTCGCTCTGCCGCCGGCCCGTCGAGCATCTGCCCGGGCTGCTCGGCGTCGCCTTCTACTGGTTCGGCGACATCGCCTGCCTGTGGGCCGCGCTGCGAACGTTCTCCGTCCACGTCTCCTGGCCCGCTCTCGTCGTCGCGTACGCGACCGGCTACGTGGCGAGCCGCCGCTCCCTGCCGGCGGGGGGCGCCGGGATCGTCGAGGTGCTGATGACGTTCGCGCTCGTCTGGGTGGGCCTGCCGCTCGCCCCGGCGCTGGCCGGCGTCCTCGTCTACCGGCTCTTCAACTTCTGGCTGCCGATCGTCCCCGCGCTCGCCCTGCTCCCGAGCATCACCCGGCTCCGCCACGCGCACGAGCAGGCCGAGTCGGCCTAGCTCCTCTGCCCGGCCGGTCTAGGATCGGCCATGCACGTCGACGAGGTCTGCGAGCGCCTCTGGCCCGGACGCGGGGCGCATGTCGAGCGGCTCGGCGGCGGGCTGACGAACCACAACTTCAAGGTCACCGTCGGGGCCGAGGTGTTCGTCGTGCGGGTTGGCGGGCAGGACACGGACCTGCTCGGGATCGACCGGCTGGCCGAGCACGGCGCGGCGCTGGTCGCGGCGGAAGTCGGCGTAGGGCCCGAGGTGATCGCGTTCGTCGAGCCCGAGGGTTGCCTCGTGACGCGTTTCGTCGAGGGCGTGCCGATCCCGGCGGACGAGATCGCGTCGGCCGGGTCGATCGCCCGTGTGGCCGGGGCGCTGCGGGCGATCCACGGCGGGCCGCCCGTTCCCGGCCGGTTCGACTCCTTCCGCGTCGTCGAGGCCTACCGCGACACGGTGCTCGCGCGCGGCCGCCCGGCTCCGGACGGATTTGCCGGCGCGAAGGCGGTCGCCGACCGGATCGAGCGTGCGCTCGGCCCGCGGGAGCAGCGGCCCTGCCACAACGACCTCCTGAACGCCAACTTCGTCGACGGCGGCGACCGTCTGTGGATCGTCGACTGGGAGTACGCCGGCATGGGCGACCCGTTCTTCGACCTCGCCAACTTCGCCGTCAACAACGGGCTCGACGAGGCCGGCGACCACGACCTGCTCACGGCGTATCTCGGCAGCGCCGACGAGCACGCCCACGCCCGCCTCGTCGTCATGCGCTTCATGTCCGACTTCCGCGAGGCGATGTGGGGCGCCGTCCAGCAGGCCGTGTCAGCCCTCGACGTCGACTTCGTCGCCTACGCGGACGAGCACTTCGAACGACTCGTCGCGACGGCCGAGAGCCCACGTTTCCGCGCCGCGCTCGACTCGCTGATGAGAGGCTAGGGTCGTGCGAGACAGAGCGCGTGCAGTCGTGATCGGGGGCGGCGTCGGCGGCTGTTCGATCCTCTACTGGCTCGCGCGGCTCGGCTGGAGCGACGTCGTCCTCTGCGAGCGGGCCGACCTGACGAGCGGCTCGACCTTCCATTCCGCCGGGCTCGTCGGGCAGCTCCGCAGCTCGCTGAGCCTGACGAAGATGATGATGAGCTCGGTCGACCTCTATCGCTCGCTCGGCGAGGAGGTCGGCCTCGAGACCGGCTGGCGCGAGGTCGGATCGCTTCGGCTCGCGTCGTCCGAGGAGCGCATGGAGGAGCTTCGGCGACAGGCGGGCTGGGCGAAGACGTTCGGCCTCCCGCTCGAGCTCGTCTCCGCAGAGGAGGCGGCGCGGCTGTTCCCGCCGATGTCCACCGCCGAGGTGCTCGGCGCGGCCCACCTCCCGACGGACGGGTACATCGACCCGAGCCAGCTGACCTTCGCGCTCGCGGAGGGAGCGCGCCGGCACGGCGCCGAGATCGCGACCGGGACGCGCGTGACCGCGATCGGGGTCGAGCGCGGTCGTGTCACCGGCGTCGAGACAGATCGCGGCTCGATCGAGACGGAGATCGTGGTCAACGCCGGCGGGATGTTCGCGGCCGAGATCGGCCGGCTCGCGGGTGTGAACGTGCCGGTCGTGCCGATGGCGCACGAGTACCTGGTCACGAAACCGAGCGGCCTCCCGCTCGAGATGCCGACGATGCGCGACCCGTCGCTCCTCGTCTACTTCCGCCCCGAGTCGGGCGGGCTCGTGATGGGCGGCTACGAGCGCGATCCGGCGCCGTGGGGGCTCGACGGCATTCCCGCCGACTTCAACGGCCGGCTGCTCGAGGAGGACTGGCCGCGCTTCGAGGAACTGATGACGAACGCGATCGTGCGCGTGCCGTCGCTCGAGGACGCCGAGGTCGTGAAGCTGATCAACGGCCCGGAGGCGTTCACGCCGGACGGCGAGTTCATCCTCGGTCCAACCGACGTGCGCGGCTTCTGGGTCGCCGCCGGTTTCTGCGCACACGGGCTCGCAGGCGCGGGCGGGATGGGCAAACTCGTCGCCGAGTGGATCGTCGAGGGCCGACCGAGCCTCGACGTGTGGGAGATGGACTCGCGCCGCTTCGGCCCGCACTACGCGAGCCGCGACTACACGCTGGCGCGGACCGTCGAGATCTACTCGACCTACTACGACGTCAAGTACCCCGGTCACGAGCGGCAGGCCGGACGGCCGCTCCGACTCTCGCCGACGTACGAGCGGTTGCGCGCGCTGGGCGCCGTCTTCGGCGAGAAGTCGGGCTGGGAGCGCGCGAACTGGTTCGAGCCGAACGAGGCCGCCGGGGACGATTCCCTGCGCCCGCGCGGCTGGGCGGGCCGGCTCTGGTCGCCCGCGATCGGCGCCGAGCACCGTGCCTGCCGCGAGACGGCGGCAATCTTCGACGAAACGTCGTTCGCGAAGATCGACGTGACCGGGCCGGGCGCCGCGGACTTCCTCGAGCGGCTCTGCGACAACCGCGTCGCGCGCGAGGTCGGCCGCGTCACCTACACCCAGATGCTGAACGAGGCGGGCGGGATCGAGTGCGACTTCACGGTCACGCGCCTCGCCGAGGATCGTTTCCGGATCGTCACCGGCACTGCCTTCGGCCGGCACGACCTCGCCTGGCTCCGTCAGCACGCACCCGGGGACGGCTCGGTGGCCGTCGAGGACGTGACCTCCCGCTACGCCTGCCTCGGGCTCTGGGGGCCGGCGGCGCGGGAGATCCTGCGGCCGCTGACCCTGGCCGACCTCTCGAACGAGGCGTTTCCGTACATGCAGGCGCGCGAGCTCACGGTCGGGCCTGCGCCCTGCCTGGCCGTCCGGGTCACGTACGTGGGCGAGCTCGGCTGGGAGCTCTACTGCCCGACCGAGTTCGGCGTCGCGCTGTTCGACGCGCTCTGGCGGTCGGGCTGCGCGAACGGGCTCGTCGCCGGCGGCTACAAGGCGATCGACTCGCTGCGGCTGGAGAAGGGCTACCGGGTCTGGGGCGCGGACATCACTCCCGACGACACGCCCTACGAGGCAGGGCTCGGCTTCGCCGTCAAGCCCGACAAGGGCGATTTCCTCGGCCGCGAGGCGTTGCTCGAGCGGCAGCAACCGGAGCGGAAGCTGGTCTGCCTCGTCCTCTCGGACCCGCGCGCGGTTGCGCTCGGCTCGGAGCCGGTCCGGATCGACGGCCGCCCGATCGGCCGGGTGACGAGCGGCGGCTACGGCTACACGGTCGGGCGTTCGATCGCCTACGCCTACGTTCCGGCGGAACAGGCCGGGCACGGGCAACCGGTCGAGGTGGAGATCTTCGGGGAGGCGGTGCGCGGAGAGATCGCCCCTGAGCCGCTCTTCGATCCTGCCGGAGAGCGGCTCAGGAGCTGACGATCGCTAGGTGGTCTCGTAGGCCGTGTCGGCCGGGAGCAGGAACTGCTTCTCCTGCTGGGCCTCCAGGGCTTCGAGTTCCTCGTCGGTGCCCATCCGCACGGGTCCCTCGAACCACTTGTGCGCGGAGAGGACCCACCAGCCTCCGAAGAGGAGGAACGCGCCGCCGATCGTGACCGGCGCGTAGTTGGCGAGGTTCCAGTCCCACCCGGAGTTCCAGGGGAGGCCGCCCGGGTAGTACGGGAGCATGAAGACGATCGAGATGAAGACGACCCATACGATCGCGATCCAGTTGATCCACTTGTGGTGCTTGCCGAGGCTCCAGGCGCCGTGCTGGAAGCTCGTGCCTGCCTTGAGGCGGAGGATCACCGGCAGGATGAACGCGATGTAGAGCCCGGTCGTCCCGACCGATGTCCCCACCAGGTAGCCCGTCAGGTTGTTCCAGTAGGTGGGCAGCAGCAGCAGGAAGCCGAGCGAGCCGATCGCGAGCGCGGCCCAGACGGGCACGCGGTGGCGCGACACCGTGCGCCAGGCCTGGTGACCGGGTACGGCGCGGTCACGCGAGAACGCGAACAGCATCCGCGAGCCGGACGTGATGCAGGCGGTCAGACAGAAGGTCTGCGCGCACACGATGATGAAGAGCAGGACCTCGGCCCACTTGGAGCCCATCGATGCTGTCCAGATGTAGGTCACGACGGCCGAGCCGGCGGCGAGCGCGCCCGAGGTGCTCGGAATCGCGAAGGTGACCGCCAGCAGCAGGATGAAGCCGGCGACAACCGACACGATGACGGCCCAGACCATGCCGACGGCTGCGGAGCGCGACGCCTTGTGCGTCTCCTCGGCCATGTGCGCGGAGGCGTCGTAGCCGGTCAGCGTGTACTGCGCCATCCCGACCGAGCCGATCGCGAAGATCACCCAGAACATCCCTTGCCCCCAACTCTGGCCCGAGAAGCCGGAGTTGTTGATCGTCTTCGTAAAGACGTACGAGGCCGACTGGTGGCTGTCGGGCACGATGATGCAGGCGAACACGATGATGAGCACACCGATCACGTGCCAGTAGGCGGAGATCCCGTTGATCAGCGACGTGATCCGCACGTCGAAGACGTTGATCAGGGTGCAGAGGGCCATGAACGCGCAGAAGAGCCAGAAGATGTGCTGCCGGTCGTTCGGGTAGTCCCACCACAGGTTGCAGAGTGCGGTGGCGAACGTCGCGAGGCCGTAGCCGACCGCGCCGACGATCCCGATCAGCCCGATCAGGTTGAACCAGCCCGTGAACCAGCCCCACGCCGGGCTGCCGAGCTTCGACGACCAGTAGTAGAGGCCGCCGGCGGTCGGGTAGGCCGAGGCGATCTCCCCCATCGAGAGCGCGACGGTGATCGTGAAGGTGCCGACGATGAGCCAGCCCCAGGTGACGGAGACCGGGCCGCCCCACTGGTACGCGAAGACGTACGAGGTGAGACATCCCGCCAGGATCGAGATGATCGTGAACGAGATCGCGAAGTTCCGGAACACGCCCATCGCGCGCAGGAGCTCCTGGGCGTAGCCGAGCTTGTGAAGAACCTTCTCGTCCTCCGAGGTGTGGAACTCGGGAACAGGCGCTGCCGTGGTACTCAACTGATTCCTCCTTCCGCCTTTGAGAGCTGGGCGTATTCACCGTCAGTTGCCGCGTAAAGTCAAGGCGACGGGCCGAGCGTGTCGTAGGATCGGCTCGTGCTGACCCTCGAACAGCTCCGGGAGGACGTCGAGCTCGGCGTCGTCGATACGGTCATCGCCGCGTTCACGGACATGCAGGGGCGGCTGATCGGCAAGCGGCTCGACGCGGACTTCTTCCTCGAGGAGCACGACGCCGGCCATCCCGTCGAGGGCTGCAACTACCTGCTCGCGCTGGACATGGAGATGGATCCCGTCCCCGGCTACGAGATGGCGAGCTGGGAGCGCGGCTACGGCGACTTCGACCTGCGGCCCGACCACGCGACGCTCCGGCGCGTCCCCTGGCTCGAGGGGACGGCGCTCGTCCTCTGTGACGTGCTCTGGCACGACAGCACACCCGTCGCACCCTCGCCGCGGCAGGTCCTGCGAAAGCAGATCGAGCGCGCCGAGGCGGTCGGCTTCACGCCGATGGTCGGCTCCGAGCTCGAGTTCTTCCTCTTCCGCGAGACCTACGAGGAGGCGCGCGAGCTCCACTACCGGGACCTGACGCCGTCCGTGCCCTACGTGCTCGACTACCACATCCTCGCCTCGACCTACGACGAGCCGCTCCTGCGCCGGATCCGGCTGGAGATGAAGCAGGCGGGTATGAGGGTCGAGAGCTCGAAGGGCGAGGCCGGGCCGGGCCAGCACGAGATCAACTTCCGCTTCGCCGACGCGCTGCGCGCCGCCGACGACCACGTCGTCTACAAGAACGGCGCCAAGGAGATCGCCCACCAGGAGGACTGCTCGATCACCTTCATGGCCAAGCCGTTCCACACCGAGGTCGGCTCCTCGTGCCACATCCATTCGAGCCTGTGGCGGGACGGGCAGAACGCGTTCGCAGACGACGAGGCCGTGTTCTCGCAGTTCCTGGCCGGGCAGATCGCGTGCGCCCGCGAGCTGGCGATCTTCTTCGCGCCGACGATCAACTCGTACAAGCGCTTCGTCGTCGGGAGCTGGGCCCCGACCACGCTCGCCTGGGGTCACGACAACCGCACGTGCGGCTTCCGGGTCGTCGGCCACGGCTCCTCGCGGCGCGCCGAGATTCGGATTCCCGGCGCCGACGTGAACCCGTACCTCGCGTTCGCGACGCTGATCGCCGCGGGTCTGCACGGGATCGAGCAGGGCCTCGAGCTTCCCGCGGCGCTCGCCGGCAACGCGTACGTCTCCGACGCGGAGCGCTTTCCGTCGACGTTGAGGGACGCGATCTCGGCGCTCGAGACGGGCCAGGTCGCCCGCGCCGCCCTCGGCGACGACGTGGTCGACCACTACCTCAACTACGCCCGCACGGAACAGCAGCTCTTCGACGCCGTCGTCACCTGCTACGAGCGCGAGCGCCTCTTCGAGCGCGGCTAGGCATGGCCCTGACCGTCCTCAACCCGGCCACCGAGCAGCCGATCGCCGAGCTGGAGCAGGCCGGGGTCGAGGAGACCGACGCCGCCGTCGCCCGCGCGCGCGACGCCTTCCCGGCCTGGCGGGCGGTGGCGCCGCAGGACCGGGCGCGCCTCCTGCGCCGCCTCGCGACCCTCGTCGAGGAGCACGCCGAGGAGCTGGCGCGGATCGAGTCGCAGAACGTCGGCAAGCCGATCGGCGGGGCCCGCGGCGAGGTCGGCATGGTCGCCGACGTCTTCCACTTCTACGCGGGCGCGGTCGACAAGCACCACGGCCAGACGATCCCCGTGGCGGGCGGCGTCGACATGACCTTCCGCGAGCCGCTCGGGGTCGTGGGGCTGATCGTCCCCTGGAACTTCCCACTCAACATCGCCTCCTGGAAGCTCGGGCCGGCGCTCGCCTGCGGCAACACGGTCGTGCTCAAGCCGGCCGAGTTGACCCCGCTCTCGGCTGTCCGCCTCGCCGAGCTCGTCCTGGACGCGGGGATCCCGGAGGGCGTCGTCAACGTCGTCGTCGGCAAGGGCTCCGTCGTCGGGCAGCGGCTGGTCGAGCACCCCGACGTGGCGAAGATCGGCTTCACCGGTTCGACCGAGGTCGGCCGCACGGTGATGGAGGGCGCCGCCGCCACGATCAAGCGAGTCACGCTCGAGCTCGGGGGGAAGTCGGCGAACGTCGTCTTCGCCGACGCCGACCTCGAGCGGGCCGCGGCCGCGGCGCCGTACGCCGTCTTCGACAACGCCGGCCAGGACTGCTGCGCCCGCTCCAGGATCCTCGTCGAGCAGCCGGTCTTCGACGAGTTCCTCGACCACCTCGTGCGAGCGACCTCGGCCCTCAGGGTCGGCGACCCGGCCGACGAGGCGACGGAGATGGGGCCGCTGATCTCGGCCGCGCACCGTGAGACCGTCGCGTCGTTCCTCGACGACGCCGAGATCGTCTACCGCGGCGACGCACCGCATGGCGCCGGCTTCTGGTTCCCGTGCACGCTCGTCCAGGCGACGAACGACGACCGGGTCGCGCGCGAGGAGGTCTTCGGCCCGATCGCGGCGCTGATCCCGTTCAACGGCGAGGACGAGGCTGTCCGGATCGCGAACGACACGCCGTACGGCCTCTCGGGCTCGATCTGGACGCGCGACGGAGGCCGGGCCCTCCGCGTCGCGAGAGCGCTCGACACGGGAGTGATCTCGATCAACTCGAACAGCTCGGTCCGCGTCTCGACCCCGTTCGGCGGCATGAAGCAGTCGGGGTTCGGCCGCGAGCTCGGCATGCACGGCCTCGACGGCTACTCCGAGGTCAAGAACGTGTACTACTCGACGCAGGGATAGGAGGGTCGTGGGACGGCTGAACGGGAAGGTCTGCGTGATCACGGGTGCCGGCGGCGGCATGGGCCGCGAGGCGGCGATGCTGTTCACGGCCGAGGGAGCACGTGTCTGCGCGGCCGACGTCGTGCTCGACGCCGTCGAGGAGACCGTCGAGATGTGCACCGGCGAGGCGTTCGCCGCCCGCATCGACGTCGCGGACGAGGGCGCCGTCGAGGAGATGATGGCCGCCACCGTCGAGCGCTTCGGCGGGATCGACGTCCTCTACAACAACGCGGGCATCTCGCCGGCGGACGACGCGTCGATCCTCGACACGTCCGTCGAGGCCTGGCAGCGCGTCCAGGACGTCAACGCGAAGGGGGTCTTCCTCTGCTGCAAGCACGGCATCCCGCGGTTGCTCGAGCGCGGCGGCGGCTCCGTCGTGAACGTCGCCTCGTTCGTGGCGATCCTCGGCGCCGCGACCTCGCAGATCTCCTACACCGCGTCGAAAGGCGCCGTGCTCGCGATGACGCGCGAGCTCGCCGTCCAGTTCGCGCGCCAGGGGATCCGCGTCAACGCCCTCTGTCCCGGCCCCGTGGAGACGCCGCTCCTGCTCTCGATCTACGGCTCCGACCCAGCGGCGCTCGAGCGGCGGCGCGTGCACTGGCCGACGGGGCGCCTCGGCACGCCGCGGGAGATCGTCAACGCGGCGCTCTTCCTCGCTTCCGACGAGTCGTCGTACGTGAACGGCGCGACGTTCGTGGTCGACGGCGGGCTCACGGCCGCGTACGTGACGCCCGAGTAGCGCGCCCCACAGCCCCGGGTTTTGCAGCCCTTTTACGTTCGTGGCGTAGAGAACGAACGCCGAGGGGTAAAGAGAGGCCAGGCACTCACGTGCCGTCCTGAAAGGGGGAACGACATGAGCAAGTACTCGACACGACTTCGCACGCTCGTCCCGCTCGGCGCTGTGCTCGCGATCGTTGCCACCGGCATCGTGCTCGCAGCAGGCTCGGCGGCCGCCTCACGCGCCGCCGTCCATGCGTCGGCATTCCGGCTGACGGCGACGCTGACGCCGAGCCAGGAGGTTCCGGCCGTCCAGGCGCCTGCGGGCGCCATCGGCCACTTCCACGGCGTGCTCTTCCGAACCGGAATCGGGGCGGCGAGAATCGCCTCGCTCGCGGGCTGCAAGGTCCTCGCACCGCCTCGCCGCAGCGGGCTGCCGATCCGGATCAACTGCGGCACCGGTGCAGTCGTTCTGCCGGGCGCGGCGGGTCAGTGGCGGCTCGTCTGGCGGCTCTCCGTCTCGGGCCTGAGCGGTCCGGCCACGGCCGCCGACATCCATCTGGCGGCTGCCGGCCACGCTGCGGCACCGGCGTTCGTGCTGTGCGGGCCGTGCCAGTCGACGGCGCACGGGATGGCCGCGGTCGGCGCCGACCAGGCGACGAGCCTCGCCGGCGGCGACTCGTACGTGAACGTCGATACGGCCGCGCACCCGAGCGGTGAGATCCGCGGCCAGATCACGCGGACGACGATCGGCTTCGCGGTCGGCCGCTAATCCTCGCAGGGAGGGGGCGGGCCTCCGTCCCCTCCCGCACGCTCAGCCCGTGGGCCGGTAGCCGAGCCGGGCTGAGATCTCCGCGGCGGCTCTCGTCATCGTCGGGCTGAGGCGGTCGACGAGATCCTCGATCGAGGCCGTCGAACGGTGGACGGCGAGGTTGATCGCCGCCACGACCCTCCCTTCCTGCCCCCAGACGGGGACCGCCATCGAGCGCAGGCCGTAGGCGAGCTCTTCGTTGTTGACGGCGACGCCCCGGTGGCGCACCCGCTTGAGCTCGGCGACGAGCGCACTCTTCGTCGTGATCGTGTTCGGCCCGCGGTCCATGAGCTGCATCCGGTCGATCAGCTCGGTCTGCTCGTCCGGGGGCAGGTACGCGAGCAGCACCTTGCCGAGCGAGGTGCAGTAGGCGGGGAGTCGGGAGCCGACGTGGAGCGCGAGGTCGATCTCGCGCTGCCCGGGGCCGGAGGTCCGGCAGCGCTCGATGTAGACGATGTCGGCGCCGTCGAGGATCGCCATGTTCACGGTCCGTCCCGTCTCGTCCGAGAGCTGCTGCAGATGCGGTGCGGAGATCTGCCGGAGCTCCATCGAGTTGATCGCCGAGAAGCCGAGGTCGAGCACCCGCGGCCCGAGTCGGTACTTGCGCGTCTGCGGGTTCTGCTCCAGGTAGCCAAGGCGTGCGAGGGTGGCCACGTAGCGGTGCGACGTGCTGCGGCTCAGGCCGAGCGCCCGGGCGAGATCGCTGATCCCGAGTTCGGGCGCCGAAGGCCGGAACTCTGCGAGGATGGCGAGGCCGCGCTCGAGCGACTGGGAGCTGCTGACGCCGGTCGCAGTCATGTCCTGAATACTAAAACAGTGTCTTGACAAGTGAGAAACGGCGGGTTAGGTTCGCGCCCTTGTTGCGAGCGACAGGAGGAACCAATGGCTGACGAGCCACACGTTGACAGCACCCGCTTGACCAGACGGGAAGTGATCAAGCGCGGAGGGGTCGGCGCCGGCGGGCTGCTGATCGCCGGCAGCCTGGCCGACAGCGCCCTTGCGCGCCCGGTGAAGGTGGTACACGAGAGCGCACCGGAGGCCAACACGCTCAGGATCGGGTTTCTCAGCCCCCTCACCGGTCCGCTCGGTTCCTTCGGCGAGGCCGATCCGTGGATCGTCTCGCAGTTCCGCAAGTCGCTCGCGAAGGGCGTCAAGATCGGGGGCAAGCTGTACGCGGTCTCGATCATCGCGAAGGACACGCAGTCCGACCCGGCACGGGCCGGCCAGCTCGCGAAGTCGCTGATCAACGGCAGCAAGGTCGACCTGATGCTGTCGACGTCGACGCCCGAGACGAACAATCCGGTTGCCGACGCCTGCGAGGCTGCCGGCGTTCCGCAGGTCTCGACGGTGGAGCCGTGGGAGGCGTTCTACTTCGGGCGCGGCGCCAAGCCGGGCGGCAAGAACCCGTTCAAGTGGTCGCACCACTTCAGCTTCGGTGTCGCCGACTTCGCGGGGGCGTACATCTCGCAGTGGAACGGTCCCGTGAAGACGAACAAGAAGGTCGGCGTCCTCTACCCGAACGACGCCGACGGGAACGCCGTCCGCGCGCTGCTCGCACCGGCGCTGCAGAAGGCCGGCTTCACGATCGTCGACCCGGGCCCGTACGAGGACGGCATCACCGACTTCTCGTCGCAGATTTCGAAGTTCAAGACGGAGAACTGCCAGATCTTCAACACGTTCCCGCTCCCGCCGGACTTCGCGACCTTCTGGCGCCAGGCGACGCAGCAGGGCTACGCGCAACAGGTCAAGATCGCCCAGATCGCCAAGGCGGGCCTGTTCGCGTCGGAGATCATCGCCCTGGGGAACCTGGGCTACAACCTGGCCACGGCGATCTACTGGGGCCCGACCTGGCCGTATCGCTCCGCCACGCTCGGTCTGTCGAACCCGCAGCTTGCGGCCGGATACACGAAGGCGAGCGGGCGGCAGTGGCTCCAGCAGATCGGGTCGACGGCCGCGGTGTTCGAGGTCGGTTTGGCGGCGTTGAAGGCAAGCCGCAATCCGAAGAGCAAGGCGGCCGTGGCGCGGGCGTTCAAGTCGCTCGTCGTCAGCACGCCGGTCGGGGCCGTGAACTTCGCGAAGGGGCCGATCCCGGGCACGATCGCGAGCGGTCCGATCATCGGCTCCCAGTGGCTGAAGTCGAACGGCAAGTTCAAGGTCGAGGTCAAGGTGACGGACAACCACGACGACAAGAGGGTTCCCGTCGCGGCGAAGCTGAAGCCGTACAGCTAGAAGCCGGGTCGTGAGCGCACCCTCGGGGACGCCGCTCCTGGCAGCGCTCGGGGTCCGCAAGCGCTTCGGAGCGCTGGTCGTGCTTCACGACGTCGATTTCGCGCTCGGGGCCGACGAGGCAGTTGGCATCGTCGGCCCCAACGGCGCGGGCAAGACGACACTGCTCAACGTCCTGGCCGGCTCGCTGCAGGCGACGAAAGGCTCGGTGCGCTTCCGCGACGCCGACGTCACCCCGGCCGGGTCGGCACGGCGCTGCCGGCTCGGGATCGCACGCGCGCACCAGGTGCCACGGCCCTTCAGCGGCATGACAGTGTTCGAGAACGTCCTCGTCGCGGCGACCACCGGCGGCGGTCACAGGCGGGCGGATGCCTACAAACGATCCGTCGACGCTCTCGAGGTCTGCGGCATGCTCGCCGGCGCCAACCGCCGCGCGGAGACGCTCGGCCTGCTCGACCGCAAGCGGCTCGAGCTGGCGCGGGCTCTCGCCACCGACCCGGTCGTGCTGCTGCTGGACGAGATCGGCGGCGGCCTGACGGACGCGGAGGCGGGCGAGCTGGTGGAGACGATCCGCGAGCTTCGACGAGAGCAGATCTCGATCGTCTGGATCGAGCACATCGTCCACGTGCTCGTGCAGGTGGTGACCCGGCTCGTGTGCATGGACGCGGGGCGCGTGATCGCCGACGGCAAGCCGGAGGCGGTGATGGCCGACACCGCCGTCATCGACGCCTACCTCGGCAGCGGAGGCGGCTCGTGAGTCTCCTCGCCGTCGAGTCCCTCGACGCCCGTCACGGCCTCCTGCAGGCTGTCCGCGAGGTGTCGTTCGAGGTCGAGGAAGGGGAGACCCTGGCTCTGGTCGGGGCGAACGGCGCCGGCAAGACGACACTGCTGCGCACGATCGCCGGCGCGCACTCCCCCGCCGCCGGCCGCGTCCTCTTCGAGGGGCGTGACATCACGTCCGTGCCGGCCTACAAGCGTGTCCGCTCGGGGATCACGCTCGTGCCCGAGGGCCGCCGGCTGTTCACCGGGCTGACCGTCGAGGAGAACCTGACGCTCGCCGCGCGGGCGGGACGGCGTGGGCGGTGGACGGTGGACGCGGTGTTCGACGTCTTCCCGATGCTCGAGCCGCTGCGCCGGAAGCGGGCGGGCAGCCTCTCCGGCGGAGAGCAGCAGGCGACGGCGATCGGGCGGGCGTTGATGGCAAATCCCCGCCTCCTGCTCCTCGACGAGGTGTCGCTCGGCCTCGCGCCGATCGCGGTCGACGGTGTCTACCGGTCGTTGCGGACGCTGATCGAAGGCGGTGCGACCGTGCTGCTCGTCGAGCAGGACCTGGCCCGCGCGATGGAGGTCTCGAACCGGATCGTCTGCATGCTGGAGGGCAGGATCGTCCTGGAAGGGCGGGCCGGGGACCTGACCCGCGAGCAGATCGTGGAGGCGTACTTCGGCCTCGGGCGGGCGGCGCGAGCGGGAGCCGACGCGTGAGCATCTGGGTGAACCAAGTCGTGCAGGGCGTGCTCCTCGGCGGGTACTACGCGATCCTGGCCTCGGGCCTGGCGCTTCTGTTCGGCGTCATGCGCATCATCAACCTCGCGCACGGCGACCTGGCGGTGCTCGGGGCGTTCCTCGTGCTCGTGTGCACCGACCACGGCATGAACGCGTTCGTCGCGCTCGCGATCGTGCTGCCCGTGATGGCGTTGGGCGGCTGGGGCCTGCAACGATCGATCCTCGAGCGCAGCCTGCGGTCGGGGGCGCTCGTCCCGCTCCTGAGCACGTTCGGGCTCGCGATCGTGATCCAGAACCTGCTGTTCGAGAAGTTCGGAGCGGACGAGCGCTCGCTCGGCCCGAGCATCGGCACGCTCGCCTACTCCAGCTGGACGATCACGAACCAGATCTACATCGGGAAGCTCTCCGTGCTGATCTTCGTCGTCGCGGTCGGCGTCCTCCTCGGGCTCCAGCTCTTTCTCTCACGGACGTCGCTGGGGCGCGCGATGAGAGCGACGGCCGAGGATCCGGATACGGCCGAGCTCGTCGGCGTCAACTCGCGTGCCGTCTACGCGCTTGCCGCGGCGCTCGCGCTCGCGATGGCCGGGCTCGCCGGCGCCTTCCTGGGGATGCGCTCGACCTTCGACCCGTACTCCGGGCAGTCGCAGCTGATCTTCGCCTTCGAGGCCGTCGTGATCGGCGGCATGACGCTGTGGGGGACGCTTGTCGGGGCGATCGTGCTCGGGGTCGCGCAGACGGTCGGCAGCCAGATGGCCGCGGAGGGCTGGATCAAGGACGTCTGGGGCGGCCCCGGCGCCGGGGACATCGTCTTCCTGGCCGTGCTCGGCGCGCGGCTCGTGCTCACGGCGATCGAAGAACGGGGCGGGATTCGCGCCCTCGTGGGGCAGCGGGCATGAGCGCTGTGGCAGGGCAGCCCGCCTTCTCCGTCCAGCGCTGGACGAGGACGTCGGTCGTGTCCAGCGGCGGCCTCGCCGCGCTCGTGGGGTTGCTCGTCCTGGTGCCGGTGGCACTGAGCGCGAATGCGACGGACAGGCTGACGACGCTCTACGTCTACGTGATCCTCGCCGTGATGTGGAACGCCCTCGCCGGGTATGCCGGGCTTGTCTCGGTCGGCCAGCAGGGGTTCTTCGGCCTCGGCGCCTATGCCGCGGTCAAGCTCTCCGACGCCGGCGTCAGCGTCTACCTGGCGCTCCTGCTCGGAGGTCTGGTCGCGGGTGCCGTGTCGATCCCGACCTCGCTGTTCATGCTCCGCCTCCGCGGAGGTGAGTTCGCGATCGGCATGTGGGTGGTCGCCGAGGTCTTCCACCTGTACGTGAACGGCGACCGCTCGATCGGCGGCGTGACCGGTACCTCGCTGGACGCTCTCAACGCGTACAGCCCGTCCGACCGTCGCGACTACACGTACTGGCTGACGCTCGCGATCATGGTGGCGCTGCTCGGCGCGGTGTTCGTGCTGCTGCGAAGCCGCCTCGGCGCGTCGTTGCAGGCGATTCGCGACGACGAGGACGCCGCGCGGTCGGTCGGCGTGCGCGTCCTCTGGGGGAAAGGGGTCGTCTTCGTCCTAGCGGCGGTCGGCTGCGGAGCCGCGGGCGCGATGTGGCTTGCCTCGTTCCCGACCTTCCAGCCGAACGACTTCTTCAGCGTCAAGTGGACGGCGTACATGATCTTCATGGTCATCGTCGGCGGCCTCGGGACGTTCGAAGGCCCGATCGTCGGCGCGATCATCTTCTTCGTGATCCAGGACCAGTACGGCGATCAGGGAGTCTGGTACCTCGTCGGGCTCGGGGCAGCGGCGATCGTGTTCGCGCTCGTCGTGCCGCGGGGGATCTGGGGCACCATCGAGGAGCGATTCGGCGTGCGGCTGCTTCCGGTCGGCTACCGCCTCCGGCGTCTCGGGACGGGAGCCGGGTCGAAGGCGGAGGACACCGTATGAGGATCACCGCCGCCGTCACCGAGGAGAAGTGCGCGCCGTTCATGCTGCAGGAGCTGGAGCTGGGCGAGCTGCGCCAGGACGAGGTGCTCGTCGAGGTCGCCGCTGCCGGGATCTGCCACACGGACCTGATCTGCCGCGACCAGTGGTACCCGGTGCCGTTCCCCAGCGTCTTCGGGCACGAGGGTGCCGGGGTCGTGGCGCGCGTCGGCGACGCGGTCACGGACGTCGCGCCCGGCGATCGCGTCGCGATGTCGTTCAACTCGTGCGGGAGCTGCCGGAGCTGCCGCGGCGGGCTGCCCTCGTACTGCTACTCGTTCTTCGAGCACAACTTCGCCTCGACGCGGCCCGGTGACGGTTCCAGCGTGCTCTCGCGGAACGGCGAGACGATCCACGCGCACTTCTTCGGGCAATCGAGCTTCGCGACGCACTCGGTCGCGAACGCACGGAACGTCGTTCGGCTCGACGACTCGATGCCGCTCGAGCTCGCGGCACCGCTCGGCTGCGGCATCCAGACCGGCGCAGGCGCCGTGCTCAACACGCTGCGCGTCCCGGCCGGCGCCTCGCTCGCAGTCTTCGGCGCCGGGGCGGTCGGCCTGGCCGCCGTGATGGCAGCGGTCATCGCCGGCTGCGAGCGCATCGTCGCGGTCGATCTGCGGACGTCACGTCTCGAGCTGGCGCGTGAGCTCGGGGCGACCCACGTCATCGATGCGGGAAACGAGGATGCCGTCGACGCGATCCGGAAGCTCACGCGCGCGGGCGTCGACTTCAGCCTGGAGGCGACGGGCTCGCCGCAGGTCCTCCGACAGGCCGTCGACTCGACCGCGCCTCTCGGCACCTGCGGGATCATCGGCGCACCCGCGTTCGGCACGGAGGTCTCGCTGGACGTCAACACGCTGCTCGTCGCCGGCCGGACCGTGCGCGGAGTCGTCGAGGGAGACAGCGTCCCGCAGCTCTTCCTCCCGCAACTCGTCCGCTTCTGGGAGCGGGGACGGTTCCCGGTCGAGCGGCTGATGACCCACTACGACTTCGACCGGATCGACGAGGCGGTCGCCGATGCCGAGAGCGGCACGGTGGTCAAGCCGGTCCTGAGGATGCGCTGACATGGCCGAGCTGCTCTCACTCCGCGACGCGGTCGCGAAGCTCGTCCACGACGGCGACACGGTCGCACTCGAGGGGTTCACGCACCTGATCCCGCACGCCGCCGGCCACGAGCTGATCCGGCAAGGGCGCAAGGACCTGACGCTCGTGCGGATGACGCCGGACGTCGTCTTCGACCAGCTGATCGGGATGGGCTGCGCGCGAAAGCTGATCTTCTCGTGGGGCGGCAACCCCGGCGTCGGCTCGCTGCATCGGCTCCGGGAGGCGGTCGAGCACGATTGGCCGCATCCGCTCGAACTCGAGGAGCACACTCACGCCGGCATGGCGGCGGCGTACGCGGCCGGCGCGGCCAATCTGCCGTTCGGGACGCTGCGTGGCTACGTCGGCACGGATCTCGTCGCCCGCACACGCGTCGGCCGGGTCGTCTGCCCGTTCACGGGCGAGGAGCTCGCCGCCGTCCCTGCGCTGCGTCCCGACGTCGGAATCGTCCACGCCCAGCAGGCCGACCGGCACGGGAACGTCCAGCTCTGGGGCATCACCGGCGTGCAGAAGGAGGCGGTGCTCGCGTCGGCGCGGTCGCTCGTCACGGTCGAGGAGATCGTGGACGAGTTCGAGCCGCGACCGGGCGGCGTGGTGCTGCCTGGCTGGGTGATCGACGCGGTCGCGCTCGCCCCGGGCGGGGCGCACCCCTCGTACGCGCACGGCTACTACGACCGGGACAACGCGTTCTACGTGCGCTGGGATGCGATCAGCCGCGACCGCGAGACGTTCCTCGGATGGATGCGGCAGCACGTCCTCGAGACTGCGGACGTGATCGAGTACCGCGCGCGGGTCGCCGAAACGGCCGAGGTGGTGGCGTGATCTCCGCGCGCATACGTCATGCTTGGAAGGAGCCGACGTGAACGACCCTCAGTACATCTACCCGGAGTACCGCTCGACGGAGCTGCGCGGGCCGAAGAAGCCGCTCGTGATCCTGCCGGACACGCTCTCGGAGCTGACCGGCCCGGCCTTCGGCGAGGGCACGGTCTCCGACGGCGACGCCGATCTCACGCTCGGACACGCAGGCCAGCCGCTCGGGGAGCGGATCATCGTGTCCGGGCGGCTGCTCGAGCGCGACGGCCGGCCGATCCGCGGCGCGCTGATCGAGGTCTGGCAGGCGAACGCGGCCGGTCGCTACCAGCACCGGAACGACGTTCACCCGGCGCCGCTCGACCCGAACTTCACCGGCGCGGGACGCTGCCTGACCGACGACGACGGGCACTACCGGTTCACGTCGATCAAGCCGGGGGCGTATCCGTGGCGGAACCATCCGAACGCCTGGCGCCCCGCCCACATCCACTTCTCGGTCTTCGGACGGGCGTTCACGCAGCGGCTCGTGACGCAGATGTACTTCCCCGGCGACCCGCTCTTCGGCGCCGACCCGATCTTCAACTCGATCCGTGACCCGAAGGCACGCGAGCTGATGGTCAGCACCTTCGACTGGGAGACGACGACGCCGGAGTGGGCGCTCGGCTACCGCTTCGACATCGTGCTCGGCGGCCCGGCGGCGACGCCGTTCGAGACGTGAGCGACCTCGGCCCGACCCCGTCGCAGACGGTCGGCCCGTTCTTCTCGATCGGGCTCTCCGACCGCAGGCTCGACCGGATCGTCCCCGAGGGCACGGAGGGCGCCGTCCGGCTGGAAGGGCGTGTGCTCGACGGCGCGCGCGAGCCCGTCGCCGACGCGATGGTCGAGGTGTGGCAGGCCGACGCAGCCGGTGAGTACGGCACCGACTTCGGCTGGGGCCGCTCGGGCACGGACGACGACGGCCGCTTCGAGTTCCTCACCGTCAAGCCCGGGTCCGTGGCGGGCCAGGCACCGCACCTGCTGGTGCTGGTGTTCGCACGCGGGCTGCTCAAGCCGGTGCTGACGCGGATGTACTTCCCGGACGAGGACGAGGCGAATTCCCGCGACGAGGTGCTCGCGACGGTTCCGCCCGCGGAGCGCGCGACGCTGGTCGCCGCGGCGGACGAGGGCGGCCTGCGGTTCGACGTCAGGCTGCAGGGGGATGACCAGACGGCGTTCTTCGACCTGTGACGTTCGATGCGATCTTCGTCCCGGACGACCTGCGCGAGGCGGTGTCGGACGCCGCCTGGCTCGAGGCGATGCTGGCGTTCGAGCGCGCGCTGGCCGCGGCGGAGGCGCGTGCCGGAGTCATCCCGGCTGAAGCCGCGGAGGCGATCGCCGCGTCGTGCCGCGTGGAACTCTTCGACCTGGACGCGCTCATCCCGGGTGCACGCTCGGCGGGCGCTCCCGCCGAGCCGATGGTTCGCAAGCTCCGCGAGCTCGTCGGCGGCGAGGCGGCGAGCTCGGTGCACTGGGGCGCGACGAGCCAAGACGTCATGGACACGGCCGCGATGCTCGTGTCGCAGCGTGCGCTCGGGCACGTGCTCGGCCACCTGGACGCCGCCGCCGAGGCCTGCGCGGGGCTCGCACGCGCGCACCGCGGGACCGTCATGGCCGGCCGGACGCTGCTGCAGCAGGCCGTGCCGACGACGTTCGGCGCTAAGGCGGCCGCCTGGCTCGTCTCGCTCGTCGAGGCGCGCGCGCGGCTGCGCGAGATTCGCTCGGGGCGGCTCGCGGTCGAGCTCGGCGGCGCCGCGGGCACGCTCTCGGCGCTCGGAGACAAGGGAGAGGAAGTGCTGCGGCTGCTCGCGGAGGAGCTCAGGCTCGCCGAGCCCGCCGTCCCGTGGCACACGAGCCGCGTGCGGATCGCGGAGCTCGGCGGCGTGCTCGCGGTGGCCGCCGGCGTGCCGGCGAAGATCGGGCTCGACGTGGCACTTCTCGCGCAGACCGAGATCGCCGAGGTACGGGAGCCCGCGGGCAAGGGCGGCTCCTCGACGATGCCGCACAAGCGCAACCCGATCGGCTCGGCGCTCGCGATCGCGTGCGCGCGTCGGGTCGGTGGCTGCGCCTCCGTGCTCACCGCCGCGCTCGTCCAGGAGCACGAGCGCGCGCTCGGTTCCTGGCACTCGGAGTGGTCGGCGCTCTCGGACGCGCTGGCGCTGACCGGTGGAGCCGCCGCGCACATCGCCGAGGTGCTCGCCGGACTCGAGGTCGACGCGGAGCGGATGCGGGCGAACATCGACGAGCTGACGGCCGCCGAGCAGGCGTCCTTCGCGCTCACGGCGCGGGTCGGCCGCGCGCGGGCGCACGAGCTCATCGGCGAGGCCGCGCGTAGCGGCTCGTTCCGCGACGGCCTGCTCGCTGCGGGCCTGTCGGAGGAGGAGTTCGAGCGCGTGCTCGATCCGGCCGCGTCGCTCGGCTCCGCCGGGGCCTTCGTCGACCGCGCGCTCGCGCTCTACGAACGGGAGGGGACGTGAACGACTCGACGCACGACCGCGGCATGGAGATCAGGCGCGAGGTGCTCGGCGACGAGCACGTCGACCGCGCGATCGAGCGGACGACCGACTTCACCGCCGACTTCCAGGACCTGATCACGCGCTACGCCTGGGGTGAGATCTGGTCGCGGCCGGGCCTCGACCGCAGGACGCGGAGCTGCATGACCCTCGTCGCCCTTGTCGCGCTCAACCGGATGGACGAGCTCGCGATGCACGTGCGCGCGGCACTGCGGAACGGCCTGACGCCGGACGAGATCAAGGAAGTGCTGCTGCACTGCGCGATCTACTGCGGGGTTCCCGCCGCCAATGCGGCGTTCCATGTCGCACAGCGGACGCTGGACGAGGCCGCGGAGGGCTGATGCGCACCCAGGTCGGGATCGTCGGCGCCGGCCCGGCCGGGCTGACGCTCGCGCACCTGCTCCACCTCGAAGGCGTCGACTCGGTCGTGCTCGAGGACCGGAGCCGCGAGTACGTCGAGCAGCGCATCCGTGCCGGTGTGCTCGAGCAGGGCACGGCCGACCTCCTGCGCGAGACCGGAGTCGGCGGGCGGATGGAGCGCGAGGGCATCGTCCACGAGGGCGTCGAGTTGCAGTTCGACGGCGAGCGGCACCGGATCGACTTCGCGGCGCTGACGGGCAAGTCGATCGTCATCTACGGGCAGACCGAGGTGGTCAAGGACCTGATCGAGGCGAGGCTCGCGACCGACAGGCCGCTGGTGTTCGAGGTCGAGGACGTGTCGGTGCACGAGCTCGACTCAGAACGGCCGCGCGTTCGCTTTCGCTCGGGCGGCGTGGCGGAGGAGCTCGAGTGCGACGTGATCGCGGGCTGCGACGGCTTCCACGGGATCTGCCGCCCGAGCATCCCGGCCGGTGTCCTCCGCGAGTTCTCGCGCGAGTACCCGTTCGGCTGGCTCGGCATCCTCGCCGCCGCGCCGGCGTCGAGCGACGAGCTCGTCTACGCCCACAACGAGCGCGGCTTCGCCCTGCTCAGCCTGCGCACGCCGGAGCTCGCCCGCCTCTACATCCAGTGCCGGCCCGACGAGGACATCGCCCAGTGGCCCGACGAGCGAATCTGGGCGGAGCTGCACGCGCGACTCGGCCTCCCCGGCTGGACGCTGGCCGAGGGGCCCGTGCTGGAGAAGGGCGTGACCGGGATGCGAAGCTTCGTCGTCGAGCCGATGCAGCACGGCCGCCTGTTTCTCGCCGGCGACGCCGCGCACATCGTGCCGCCGACGGGCGCGAAGGGGCTCAACCTGGCGATCGCCGACGTGCGCGTCCTGGCCGAGTCGATCGCGGACTGGTACCGGACGGGGAACGTCGAGGCCCTCGACCGCTACTCGGAGCGCTGCCTGCGCCGCGTCTGGCGCTGCGAGCACTTTTCCTGGTGGATGACGACGATGCTCCACCGCGCGCCCGATGACGACGAGTTCGGGCTCCGGCTGCAGCTCGCACAGTTGCGCTACGTCACGTCGTCGGAGTCGGCCGCGCGCTCGCTGGCCGAGAACTACGTCGGCCTCGACCTCACCTGAGCACGACCTCGCAACACTGTGTTACAAAGTAACGGGCCGGGGCGGCGGCTCAGCACTTCGGCGTGACGCGCACGGCCGCCGGGCCGAGCGGCACGCGGTACGACCGAGCCAGCGCGGCGAGCTTCGAGCGGTAGACGTTCATGTCGGCGCGCGTCCAGTCGCCGTGCGTCTGGCAGCGCCAGGGAGCGTAGAGCTCCTCGTGGAACGGGCTGGTCAGGCTCTCGTTGTGACCGATCACGTTGCGGAGCTGGATCCGCTCGGTCTGCATCAGCCAGAGCGTGAGCCGGAGCGAGGCGTTCAGCTGCCGCGGGTTGCCGAGGATCTCGCGGTCGCTCGTCCCCACGTGCTCGATCCCGATCGCGGTGTAGTTGAGCCCGACCGTGTGCCGGCACATGATCGTCAGGGCGACGAGCTGGTAGATCGTGCCGTCCCTGTCGATTACGAAATGCGCGCAGACGCCCGGGAGTTCGCCGAGCTCGACGTCGGGCGTGTCGCCGGCGAAGTAGTTGTAGGTGGACGAGAACGACTCGTCCGCGGTGTAGTGCTCGACGATCACGCGGGGCGTCAGGCGCCAGCTCGCGACGCCGTAGTGGCGGAGCGAATAGGCGCGCATCTCGGCCTTCCGCTTGGCCCCGAACACGATCGGCTTCCAGACGATCGCGGGCTTCGGCACCGTGCGGGCGGGCGCGGCACCGGCGCCCGTTCCTTCGGCGAGCACGCCGGCGGCGAGCAGGCAGGCCAGGACGAGAGCGGCGGCGGCGCGTCCTCCGGTCACGCCCTGAGCGTAGAGGTCGGGGGGACCGGCTCGCGCCGTATCCCCCCCTCGAACCTCTGTGGCGGAGCTAGCGGGAGTAGGCGCAGCCGTTGCCGGTCGCGTCGTACGCCTCGTTGCTCCACTCGGGCTGCATCGCGAACTGATGCCCGCCGAACGTGACGTTCTGCAAGGCGGTCCAGGCGCATTTGTCGCCGTTCTCGGACGTCTGGTCGTCGTTCCAGCCGTCCTGGACGCCGAAGAAGTTGTCCGGATCGGTCACGGCCTCGGAGTACTCGTGGCCGATCACGATGCTCCAGCTGTCGAAGACACCGTTGCCGAAGCTGTTGCTCTTCGCGTTGACGGCGTGCAGGCCGCACTCCTCGCCCAGCACCGGCACGTCCGTGTTCTGCCAGGGGATGAACGAGTACTGGACGCGCTCCTGGTTGCCGAGGCCGTCGATCGCGGTCGTCTGCGTGTGGTAGCCGCAATAGACAGCTTGCTCGCCGGCGCCGGACGTGCCCGGCGGCGTCATGATCAGGTAGACGCCGTTCGGGTCGTAGCCGAAGTGCCCGGTGGCCTTGACCGCCTCCTGCGCGAGCGGGTCGTCGACGAGGTTCTCGGCGAGCCCGAGGGTGACGATGTTGTCGGGGACCGGCGCCGGGTCGATCCACGCTCCGCCGAACTGGTTCTTCGGGTTGGTGACGAAGCCCGTGCCGCCGACGCAGCTCGTCACGCCGATCGAAACGCCGTTGCAGTACTGCGTCTGGACACCGGCGTACGCGCTGCCGCCGAAGCCCTTCGCCATGCTGGTGATGTAGTTGATGAGCTGCTTGCTCGTGTACAGCGTGCCGCCCGAGTCCGCTGTCGTGAAGCCCTGCGCCCACTGGGTTCCCCAGTAGATCAGGTACATCTTCGGCTTCTGGATGACGCCGATCGCGCCGGGGCCGGCGCTTCCGCCGTGGTAGATGAGATTGTTCGTCACGTCGTCCTGGGTGGACGCGGCCTGCGCCGTGCCCTGCGCCCAGAAGAAGTGCTTGGGGTTGAGCGGCGCGGTGTCGGCGCTCGAGGCGCCGGCCTGCAGCGTGGCCGCGATTGTCGCCGCGGCGATCGCGACCGCAACGAGACCAGTCATGCGCTTCATCGATCCTGCTCCTTCCGTCGATGGGCTCGGGGGTGAGCCCGCTCTCTGAGGGAGAAAGACCTCGGCGCGCGGAAAAACTTGCACGTCTCGTGCGAACGCCCGGAGTAGGCTGCGGCATGGCCCGGGTGGCAGTTGTCGGGAACGTCGCGCGCGACGTCGTCGACGGTGGCGCGCCGTCGCCGGGCGGCTGCCCGCAGTTCGCGGCTGCGGCCTTGCGGCACCTGGGGCACGACGGTCAGATCGTGACGCGGTTCGCCCCGGCCGACGCGGCTCTGTTCGCAGGCCTCGATGCTCGGGTCACACGTCTTGCGGCCGCGTCGACGAGCGGCTTCGCGATGGACTACGTGGGCGACGAGCGCAAGATGGCCGTGACCGAGCTCGGCGAGGCGTGGAGACCGGAGGACGCGGACGCGCTCGCCCCGGACATCGCGTGGGTGCACGTGGCGCCGCTCCTGCGCAGCGACTTTCCGGCGGAGACGCTCGCTGCGCTGGCCCGCGGCCGACGGCTCTCGCTCGACGGACAGGGTCTCGTCCGCGCCCCTGCGCTCGGCCGTCTCCGGGAGGACGACGCCTTCGACCCGGCCGTCCTCGAGCACGTCACCGCACTCAAGCTCTCCGAGCACGAGGCGCGGATCGTCGCCGGCGGCCGGTTCGACCTGGCGGCTGCCGCGCGGCTCGGCATCCCCGAGGTGCTGCTGACGCTCGGCTCGCGCGGCGCGGTCGTCTTCGCCGGCGGGCGCGCGACGCCGGTCGCGGACGCGACGCCGGTCGCGGACGTGCACGCGACCGGGGCAGGCGACACGTTCATGGTCGGCTACGCGGTCGCCCGAGTCGCGGGCCGCGACGCTGTCGACGCCGCTCGAGCGGCCGCCTACCTCGTCCGTGAGTTCCTCGAAGAGCGGCGGCGCAGAGCGGAGCTCCTCCCCGGGGCAGGTCCCATCTGGTAGATAACCCGTGCAAAGCAGAGCTATCCGAACTGAAGTAAGGAGGAGTGGAGAGATGGCGCTCTCAATCGGCGACACCGCACCGGACTTCCAGGCCGACACGACCGAAGGCCCGATCGGCTTCCACGACTGGATCGGCGACTCCTGGGCCGTGCTGTTCTCGCACCCGAAGGACTTCACGCCCATCTGCACGACCGAGCTCGGCTACATGGCGAAGATCAAGCCCGAGTTCGACGCGCGAGGCGTCAAGGTCATCGGCCTGTCCGTCGACCCGATCGACCGGCACGCGGACTGGGCCAAGGACATCGAGGAGACGCAGGGCTACGCGCCCAACTACCCGATCATCAGCGACGCCGACTTCAACGTCTCCAAGCTGTACGGGATGCTCCCGGCGAGCACGGAGGGAGATCCGCTCGCCCGCACGCCCGCCGACAACCAGACGGTTCGCAACGTCTTCGTCATCGGCCCCGACAAGAAGGTCAAGCTCGTCCTCGTCTACCCGATGACGACCGGCCGGAACTTCGACGAGGTGCTGCGCGTGATCGACTCGCTCCAGCTCACGGCCAAGTACAAGGTGGCGACGCCGGTGAACTGGAAGGAGGGCGAGGACGTGATCATCGCGGGCTCGGTATCGAACGACGAGGCCAAGGAGACGTACCCGGACGGCTGGAAGGAGCCGAAGCCGTACATCCGGATCGTCCCGCAGCCCCGTTGAGCCGGCAGAGCTGAGCTGAGCCAGCTGAGCTGAGCTAGCGCTTCCGGCCGAGTCGGCGGCCGCTTTTGCGGAGCCGCTTCCACGCGTCAGGCAGGCGCTCGACCGCGCGCTCGCGGCGGGCGCGCTGCCGCTCGGCGATGCGGCCGGCCACGAATGCCGTGGCCGTCGGCGCGTCGACGACGGTGGCCGCCCGCAGGCGCTCCTCGGCGACGGCGGCGTCCTGGTGCTCGCCGAGCAGGGTCTGGAGCGCCCGGGCGTCGGCCAGGAAGCGCCGACCGGCCTTCCCCCCGGGCTCGGACAGCTCGGCGGCGTAGCGTGCGCGCTTGAGCGCGATCCGGAGCCGGTGGATATCCGCGTCGTCCGGGCGCTTGCCGAGCCTTCCCACTGCCCGCGCGAGGCGTCGGAACTCGTTTCGGGCGATCTGCTGGAGCGGGATCGCCTCCACGCCCTCGGCGAGCCTGGGCGGGAGCCGCAGCCGTGCGAGCAGCGTCCGGTGCGTGTCGGTGTCGAGCAGTTCGACGAGCTTCCGTCTCGCTTCGCGCCGCTCGGTCTCGAGCCGGTCGACGAGGATACGCCCGCCCGTGGGATCGGCCTCGCCGAGCGAGTCCAGCTCCTTGCGAACGTGCTCGATCAGGACGTCGAGGTCGCGAACCGGCCCCGTGACCGCGCCGAGCTCGTCGAGGGGTGCGGCGAGCAGTTGCTGCCAGTCCGGGTCGACGTGCTCCCGCGTCGCGCGCAGGAATGCCCGGGTGCGCCGGGCGGCGACGCGATGCTCGTGGAGGTTCTCGGTGTCGGAACCGAGCCGAACGCCGGGCTCGTGGACGAGGAGCTCCTCCCGCTGCGTCTCGATCATCGCGCGCAGCCGGATCGCGCCGGGATCGTGCGGGACCGGCGGCGCCGGGACGAGCTGCTTGCCCACGACGACGCCCTCGATCAGGCGCATGATCTCGTGCGGGGGCACGAGGCCGGCGTTGCCCGGCTCCCAGGCCTCGACGCGCTCGCCGCGCGGCAGGTCGAGCCGCCAGATGGCGCCGACCTCGAGCGGGAAGCGGGAGACCGTCATCCCGAGGTCCTCCAGATCGCGGTCGGCCGTGTCGTACTCGTGGACGACCGCGAGCTCCCGCTCGGCGCGCTGCCAGTTCTCGTCCGGCGTCCCCGGGTCGGGCCCCTGCGAGATCTCGTAGGCGCGCTCGCGGACGCCGTGCGCGTCGGTCTGATCGGGCTCGTCGGTCACTCGGGTCTCCTCGGGCTGCGTCGTACCTGCCCGTTATCGGCAGGTGATGCCGTGAAGCTTCGCCCGAGTCGAGGTCGATCCCTGCCGCGGGCGCGGAATCAGCGTGCGTGACTCTCGAGGCGGTCGTCGTAGGCCCGACGGGCTTCCTCCTCGCTCCGGAACACGGTCACGCGTGCGATCAGGCCGTCGCGCAGCTCGTCGAGCCAGTACACGTTGCCTTCCGCGAAGCCGCCGCCCTCGAGCGCGTAGCGGGCGAACGCGAAGGTCAGGAGGGTGCTCTCGTCGAGCCATTCGAAGCGGTCGACGCGGGCGCGGTAGAACGCCGCCTCGCGGCCCTTCTCGAGCGCAGACACGATTGCGTCCCGTCCGTGCAGCGGCTGACCGAAGCTGACGAGCAGCCGCATCTCCGCGTTCGGGTGGATGAACGTCGCGATCTCGTCTATCGACTCGTCGGACGAATGCTCGTGCAGCGAGCGGAGCATCGCCTCGGCCTGCCGGTTCGCGTCTACCACGCCTCGCGACCCGTCACGCGTCGACCCGCAACGTCAGCGTCGTATCCGCCGGACGGTCGCGGACACCCGAGGTGCCAAGCGCGACCCGGTACCGGCCCGGACGCAGCGCCGCCCCGAAGCGGATCGTGTTCGCGCCGATGCGCGCCTTCGTCGTGATCGTCGCAACCGTGCGGCTGCCGCTCGTGACCCGAAGCCGGATCGTGACCGCGTCGTCGACCGTGACGAGGAGGCTGGCCGCGTGACCGTGCCGTGTCCGCAGGCTGCGCGACTTCAGTCGGAGGAGAAGCGTGCGGCGCAGGTCGGCCGTCACGAGGCGCACACGGCTGTTGGCGGCGTCGGCGAGCAGGAAGCCCCGGTAGTCGGGGAGGACGGCGATTGCCTTCGGCTCGTTCAACGCCGCCCCGGCCGGGGGGCCGCCCTCGCCGGAGAACCCGGCCTCGCCGGTGCCGACCACGGTCGTGATCGTCCCGTTCGGCCAGACGCGGCGGACGCGGTTGTTGCCCTCGTCCGCGATCAGGAAGCCCCCGTCCGGAAGGACGGCGAGGTTGTGCGGGCTGCTGAGCGCCGCCAGCGTGGCGGGGCCGCCGTCACCGCCGTAGCCGCGAGTGCCGTCGCCGGCGACGGTCGTGATCGTCCCATCGGGTGCCACTCGCCGGACACGGTCGTTGCCCGTGTCCGCGACCAGAAAGCCGCCGTCCGCCGTCGGGACGGCCGCGAACGGGAGGCTCAGCTCGGCGCTCGTCGCCGGTCCGCCGTCGCCGGCGAAGCCGCGCGTGCCGTCGCCGGCGAGGGTCGTGATCGTCCCGTCCGCCGCGACCTCGCGGACCCGCTGGTTGCCGCTGTCGGGGATGAGGAAGGCGCCGTCGGCGAGCGCCGTGATGCCCCGCGGCGCGTCGATCGCTGCCGTGGCCGCCGGCCCTCCGTCGCCCGAGAACCCCGCCTCGCCCGTGCCCGCGACGGTCGTGATCGTTCCGTCCGAACCGATCGCGCGGATGCGGTTGTCGAGCGCGTCGGCGACGAGCAGTGCGCCTCCGGTCGTGAACGCCACGCCGTGGGGCAGGTCGAGCCCGGCCGTCGTCGCGGGCCCGCCGTCGCCCGAGAAGCCGGCGACGCCTGTCCCGGCGACGGTGGAGATGTGGCCGTCCGGCCAGACGCGCCGGACCGTGTTCGCGAACGCGTCCGCGAACACGAACCCACCGCCGGGCGGGATTGCGATGCCCCGTGGGTGGTCGATCTCGGCCGCTGTCGCCGGGCCGCCGTCACCCGACTGGCCGAGAACGCCCGTGCCGGCGACGGTCGTGATCGTCTCGGGCGTGGTCGAGGCTGCGAGCACGCCCCCGGCCGCGACGAGCGCACCGACGACCACCGAGAGGAAGGCAACGCGCCTTGCTGCCACGCTGCGAGGGTAGCGGTACCCTCGAGCCGATGAATGCGCCGCCTCCCTACCGGATCGAGACTGAAAGGCTCGTCGTCCGCTGCTGGGAGCCGAGCGACGCCGCGGCCCTGACGGAGGCGATCGGGGAGAGTGTCGAGCACCTGCGTCCGTGGATGCCGTGGGTGCACGGGGAGCAGCAGACGGTCGACGACAGAGTCGAGCTGCTCCGCCGCTTCCGGGGTCAGTTCGACCTGGGCACGGACTTCGTCTACGGGATCTTCGCCCCGGACGACGCCAGGGTCGTCGGCGGCTCCGGGCTGCACGCCCGCGTCGGCGACGACGCGCTCGAGATCGGCTACTGGATCCGGGCCTCGGAGACCCGGAACGGCTACGCGAGCGAGGCCGTCGCCGCGCTCACGCAGGCCGCGTTCGAGTGGTGCGGCGTCGACCGCGTCGAGATCAGGGTCGATCCCGACAACGAGCCGAGCCTGAAGGTGGCGCGCCGGCTCGGCTACGTCGAGGAGGCCACGCTCCGTCGCCGCCAGGTGCCGCTGACCGAGGGCGCCGAGCGTCGGGACCTCGTCGTCTTCTCGATGCTGGTCGAGGAGCTGTCGGGATCGCCCGCCGCCGCCGTCGGGTTCACGGCGTACGACGCTGCGGGTCGTCCGGGTCGGGCGGATCGTCCTCCTCCTGCCTGACGAACAGGCCGAGGACACCGCGCTTCACCTGCACGAGGACGGGCGGCCCGCCCTGGACGTGCGGCCGCGACCAGGCGGCGGCCACCGCCGCCCCGAGCAGCAGCGCGGACGAGTAGAGGTAGGTGGAGTAGAGGAACACGAGCGCGGTCGTCAGCGACCCGTAGACGACGCTCAGATTCGTCGTCTTGTCGGAGATCCAGCCCGACAGGAACGAGATCAGCTGGAGGCAGAGCGCCGTGACGATCGCCCCGGCGAGCCCGTCGCGGAAGCTCAGCCCGCGTGCCGGCACGAAGCGGTAAATCAGCATCACCACCGCGACCGTGAGCGCGAACGTGGCCAGACGCAGGAGGGCTCCACCGAGCGTGCTCGTTCCGAGGGCGGCTGCGTCGGAGAGGCTGCCGGACGCGCGCTGGACGACGTTCCCGAGCAGCGTCAGCCCCACGGTCACGAGTAGCAGCACGGCCGCGCCGACGATCAGGAGGAGGTCGACGAGCTTGCCTCGGGCCATCGGCCGGGAGATCTTGACCCCCATCGCACACTCGAGGCCCTGACGGATCGAGGTCATCATTCCCGTCGCCGCCCAGGCGAAGACGAGCAGGCCGACGAGCCCTGCTGCGCTCGCCGGGGTTGCAATCGTCGTCAGCGCGTCCTCGACCTTCTTGGTGCCCGTGGCGGACACGGGCAGCCAGTCGACGATCCTGCCGACGACGTCCTGGCGCACGGCCTCGTCCTGGAGCACGAGCCCGAAGATCGACACGAGGACGATCGCCAGCGGAGCGATCGAGAACAGCACGCGGTACGAGATCCCCGCCGCATGCTGCGGGCAGTGGTCGGAGTAGTAGCGCTGCACCGCCTCCGGCAGCACGCGGGCCAGCTTCCTCGCGATCGGGATGGGTCTCACGTTTCGCCTCGCCCGGACCCTACGGCGAAACGCGCAGCCGTAGGCGCATCAGCGACGCCACGGATGCCGCGATCAGCGCTGCCCCGGATGCCGCGTGGGTGCTGTCTGCCGACGATGGGGGCGTCCCGCGAACTGACGAGGAGCCGAAGCGTGAAGGAGCTCGTGCTCGTAGGCAGAGGCGGCCAGGGTGTCGTGCTCGCGTCGCAGGTCCTGGCGGACACGTTCGCCCGGGCGGGTTACTGGGCGCAGAGCTTTCCCGAGTTCAAGGCCGAGCGGCGCGGGGCGCCGATCTCGGCGTTCCTGCGCTGGGACACCGAGCCCATCCACCGCCGCTACAAGGTGCGCGAGTGCGACGTGCTCGTCGTCGTCTCCGCGTCGCCTCCGTCGCCGCAGCTGCTCGGCTCCATCCGGCCCGGCGGGCTGGTCGTCCTCAACCGCGACACGCGCTTTTCCTCCACCGGGCCGTTCTCCATTGCGCGCGTCCCGGGCTCGCGTATCGCCCGCGACAAGGGCATCCTCTCGTCCGAAGGCCGGCCGATGGGCAACGTGGCCGTGCTCGGCGCCTGCGTGAAGCTCCTCCTGCCGGGCGGGCTCGAGTTCCTGGAGCAGGCCGTCACAGCCCGCATGGGCGCCATGGCGGACGTCAACATCGCCGCCGCCAGGGAGGGCTACGCGCGCTGCACGAGACAGCACGTGCTCGCAGGCGACGTGCCCGTGGAGACCGACCTGCAGCCGGCCGGCCCGCGGCGGCACGCGACCGTCTTCCCGGTGAGCGCGACGGACTCGCTCCGCAACCACACGGGCTCGTGGTCGGACGAGCAGCCCGTCCTTCACGACGGGTGCACGGCCTGCGCTCTGTGCGCGCTGTTCTGCCCGGAGGGGGCGATCACGAGGACGAACGGGGTCATGTCCATCGACTACCTGTACTGCAAGGGGTGCGGCATCTGCGAGGTCGTCTGCCCCGTCCGGAACGCGATCGCGATGGAGGAGGCGAGCGCGTGAGCCGGGCGACGGTGCCGGTCGGCCGAGTGTTGATGACGGGCAACGACGCCGCTGCGTACGGCGCGATGCTCGCGCGTGCGCAGGCGATCGGCTGCTACCCGATCACCCCGCAGACGCTCATCGTCGAGCGGCTCGCGGAGCTCGTCGCGGGGCGCGACGACATCGAGTACGCGAATCTCGAGAGCGAGCACTCGATGTTCGGGTACGTCATCGCGGCCGCGCGCGTCGGCGTGCGGACGTTCACGGCTACGTCGTCGCAGGGCCTGCTGTACGCCCACGAGCAGCTGCACCGGGCCTCGCGTGAGCGCGTGCCGCTCGTCGTCGTCAACGTCAACCGATCCGTCTTCGCGCCGTGGAGCCTCGAGCCGGACCTCTCTGACAGCATGGCCCAGCGGGACACCGGCTGGATCCAGCTCTACTGCTCGTCGGTCCAGGAGGTCCTGGACAGCGTCCTCTGCGCGTACCGGATCGCCGAGTCGGTGCTGCTGCCGGTGCTGGTCTGCGCCGAGGGTTTCCTGCTCTCGCACACGGCGGAGGTGATCGACGTGCCGAGCCAGGAGGCGGTCGACGCGTTCGTGCCGCCGTTCCGCCCGCCGGACGACTGGGTGCTCGACCCGAACGTCCCGCACGCGTTCTCCGGGCTGCCGGAGCCGAAGGACTACGCGGCGTTCCAACACAACGTCGTCGAGGCGATGGACGAGGCGCGGCCCCGGATCGAGGCGGTTGCGTCGGAGTTCGGCCCGCACTTCGGCCGCGAGAAGGTCGCGGCGCTCGAGGTCTCGGGCGACCCCGGCGCGGACACGGCGCTGGTCGCGATCGGGACGATCGGCGACACCGCCCACGAGCTGCTCGACGACGGCGACGACCTCCTCATCGTCCGCGTGCACACCTTCCGGCCGTTCCCGGCGGCGGAGCTGGCGTCCGTCCTGTCGAGCGCCTCGCACGTCTGCGTCGTCGACCGCGCCGCCGCCTTCGGCTCGTTCGGGCCGCTGGGCGGCGACGTCAGAGCCCTGGGTCTCCGGCACGCCGACGTCACGAACGTCGTCTGCGGTGTCGGCGGCACGGAGGTCACGCCGGACACGCTCCGCGCGGCCATTCACACCGCGCGCTCGGGTGACGCCGACCTAGCCCACTTCGCGCCGGTGTACGTCGCCGAGGGGGTCTGACCGTGGCCGCGTGGCTCGAGGAGATCGTCGACGAGGAGAGGCTCCTCCTGCCCGGCCACAGCGCCTGCGCAGGCTGCGGCCCCGCGATCAACGTCCGTCACGTGCTCGGTGCCCTGGCTGCGGCTACGCCCGCGTCGAAGACCGTCCTCGTCATCCCGGCCTCGTGCTGGACGATCATCGCCGGCATCTGGCCGGTGAACGCGTTCGACGTGGCCGTCCACCTGACGCCGTTCGCCTCGGCGGCGGCGGAGGCCTCCGCGATCAAGGCGGCGCTACGCCTCCGCGGGCTCGGAGACACGAACGTCGTCGTCTGGGGCGGGGACGGGTCGACCTGCGACATCGGCTTCTCCGGCGTCTCGGCGGCCGCGGAGCGGAACGAGGACATCGTCTACGTGCTCAACGACAACGAGGCCTACATGAACACCGGCGTCCAGAAGTCCGGCGCGACCCCGGAGGGCGCCTGGACGACGACGACACCGGCCGGCTCACCCAGGTCGGGCCAGAAGAAGGACATCGCCAGGATCATGGCCGCACACGGCGTGCCCTACGTCGCCACGCTCGCGCTGGGCTCGGTACCGATGCTCCGTGACTTCCGGGCGAAGGTGACGCGGGCCGCCGAGCTGCGCGGCTTCCGGTTCCTGCACATCCTCGGCGCCTGCCCGCCCGGGTGGCGCTACCCGACGTGCCAGTCGACGGAGATCTCGCGCCTGGCTGTCGAGTCGCGGTACTTCCCGCTCGTCGCCTGCGACCACGGAGAGTGGAAGGTGACCTTCCGGCCGAAGCATCCGGTTCCCGTGAGCGACTTCCTCGAGGCGCAGGGCCGCTTCAGCCACCTCTCAGCCGATCGGATCGCGACCATCCAGGCCCACGTCGACGAACGCTGGGAGCTGCTGAGCGGGCTCGAGACCGTCCCCTAGTCCTGCGCGGCCTCTCGCGCCGCCCAGGCGGCGAGGTACTCGTCGATGATCCGCTCCATCGACTCCCGGACGTGGGGGGCGCTCTCGAGCAGGTCGAGGAACGGTTCGCGGGCGAGGGAGAGGAGCAGGCTCGGCGTCTCGGTCGTCACCGTCGCCAGCCTGTTCGCCTTGCGGAGCAGCGCGATCTCGCCGAAGTGGTCGCCGTCCTCGTGGACGTTGACCTGGACGGGCTTGCCGTCCTCGTCCCTCCGGGTCGCGATCAGCCGGCCTCTCACGACGAGGTAGAAGCGGTCGCCCGGGTCTCCTTCCTGGACGACGACTCGCCTGGCGGGGTACTGCTCGCTCGTGAACAGCTCCGCGATCCGCTCGAGCAGCTCGGGCTCGACGCCGCTCAGGATCGGCACCTGCGCGAGCCGCTCGGGGCTGACCACGGCCCGGTCGCCGTCGGCCTCGATCGTGAAGCCGCTCTGCCGGCTCCAGAGCTCGTGGTAGATGCCCTTGGCGGCGACCAGTTCCTCGTGGCGGCCGCTCTCGACGAGCCTGCCCTGGTCGAGCACGAAGATCCGGTCGGCGGTCGTCGCGATGGCGAGCCGGTGCGTGACGGTGATCGTCGTCCGGCCCCTGGCGACCCGTTCCAGCGTCGCGTTGATCGCAGCCTCCGTGCCCGGGTCGAGCGCCGAGGTCGCTTCGTCGAGCACGAGGATCGCCGGATCCCGGAGGATCGCGCGGGCGAGCGCAAGCCGCTGGCGCTGGCCCCCCGAGAGCATGCCGCCGCGCTCGCCGACCACCGTGTCGTAGCCCTCCGGTTGACCGAGGACGAAGTCGTGGATCTCCGCCGCCCGCGCCGCAGCCTCCACCTCCGCATCGCTTGCGTCCGGCTTCCCCATGCGGATGTTCTCGCGGACCGTCGTGTTGAACAGGAAGCTCTCCTGGAAGACGACGCCGAACTGCGAACGCAGCGAGTCGGAGGTCACCGTCCGCAGGTCGTGGCCGTCGAACGTCACCGAGCCGGACCACGGGTCGTAGAAGCGCATCACGAGGCTGAGCGCCGTGCTCTTGCCCGAGCCGCTGCTGCCCACGAAGGCGACCGACTCGCCGGCGACGATCCTCACGTTCAGGTCGCGCAGGTTCGCTTCGGGCTCCGAGTAGCCGAAGGTGACGCCGTCGAAGCGGATCTCGTCGCGCAACCGAGGCAGCGGCACGCTTTCCTCCGCGTCGACGACCTGCGGCTGGTGCTCGAAGAGTTCCGAGATGTGGCGAAAGCCCCCGAGCCCCTGGACGAGACCCGGCATGTACTGGGTGACGTATGCGAGCCCGTAGCCGAGTGCCAGGAAGACGCCCTGGAAGGCGACCAGCTTCCCGATCGAGAGCGAGCCGTTGAACGAGAGCCAGGAGCCGATGCCGATGATCGCGACGTCGAGTGCCAGGACGCCCGAGTACGCGCTCCTCTCCACCAGTGAGCTGAGGAACGAGACATGGGCCGTTGTGCGCCGCAGGCCGGCGTTCCGTTCCTCGAAGCCGGCGAGCCACGCGTCCTCCAGCCCGAACGCCTTGACGACGGACTGGCCGGAAATGTTCTCCTGGACGACGCTCAGCGTCTGGGACTCGAGCCGTTTCTTCTCGTAGCTGCCGGAGACCGCGCGGGGAGCGAAGTAGTGAGGGCCGAGGAGCGCGATTGGCCAGACGAGCATCGCGACGAGCGCCAGCCGCCAGTCGAGGATGAACAGCACCACGGTGTAGACGCAGACGTCGAGCGCCGGTGCGACGGCCCAGGCCAGGGCGGAGACGAACGCGCCCTCGAGGGCGACCAGATCGCCCGAGAACCGCGCCAGGATGTCCCCGACCTGCATTCGCGCGTAGAAGCCGAGCGAGAGCTTCTGCAGGTGGGCGAAGATCTCGAGCCGCAGGTCGGCGATCACGCTCGCCGTGAGTTGCGCGTAGAGGCGGTCGCGTGCGACGCCGACCACGCCCGTGATCACCACGCCCAGGCCGAGAGCGACCAGCACGATCACGAGCACCTGCTTGTCCTGTCGGAATGAGCGCCTTGTCGATCAGGATGCTGAAGCTCAGCGGCAGGAAGACGTTGAACGCCGCTTCGACCAGCAATCCGAGACCGATGAGCACGAGCAGGCGCGGGTAGGGACGGAAGTAGGGCCAGAGCGCCCGGAGCGACTGTCGAATGCCTACCTCCTCGGCCGCGGTCTGGTCGAGATCGCCGAGGGGAGCGTCAGCGGCCGGAGCATGACGGACTCGAAGGACGCGAAGAACGTGGCGCATGCTCAGGACGCGTCTTCCGGCCGCTCGGGGAGCACCCGCAACGCTTCGGCCGGCAGGTGCACCCTCACCGGCACGCCCTGGGCGAACGTCCTCGGCCCTCCGTCGTTGACGACGACGGCCTGGAGCACGTCGCCCGTCGCCAGCCGGATCACGAGCTGCTCCAGCGAGCCGAGGTAGACCACCCGCTCGATCATCCCGGGTATGCGGTTCTCGCCGCCCGCCGCGTACGGCTCGACCCGCACCCGCTCGGGGCGGATCACGATCCTCACCTCGCCCCGCGCGGAGGTCTCGCCGCGCGCCGCGTGGAGCATCGACTCCCCGAGCCGCAGCAGACAGCGGCCGTTGTCCGTGCCCTCGGCCGTCGCCGTCATCAGGTTCGAGATGCCGAGGAAGTCCGCGACGAACACCGTCGCCGGCTCCTCGTAGATCTCCTCGGGCGTCGCCACCTGCTCGACGCGCCCGGCGGACATGACCGCGATCCGGTCCGACATCGTCAGGGCCTCTTCCTGGTCGTGCGTGACGTAGACGAACGTGATCCCGAACTCCTCGTGAATGGTCTTCAGCTCCAGCTGGAGTGCTTTGCGCAGCTTCGCATCGAGAGCGCCGAGCGGCTCGTCGAGCAGCAGCACGGAGGGCTCGAGCACGAGCGCTCTCGCAAGCGCGACCCGCTGCTGCTGGCCACCCGAGAGCTGCGACGGGCGGCGCTTCTCCAGCCCCTGGAGCCGCACGGCCTCGAGCACGGCGCCGACGCGCTGCCCGAGCTCGCCCCGTGGCGTTCGCCGTCGCCGGAGGCCGAACGCGACGTTGTCGAACACGTTCAGGTGGGGAAAGAGCGCGTAGCTCTGGAAGACCGTGTTCACCTTGCGACGGTGAGGAGGCGTCGCGGCCATGTCGACGCCGTCGAGTGAGATCCGGCCGCCGTCGGGCCGCTCGAACCCGGCGATCAGCCGCAACGTCGTCGTCTTGCCGCAGCCGGACGGGCCGAGCAGCGAGAAGAACTCGCCCGCCGGGATCCGCAGGCTGACCCCGTCGACCGCGGCCACGTCGCCGAACCGCTTGCACAGGTCGACGAGCTCGACGGCGCCCCCTTTCATCGGAGAAGCCCCGCGCGCCTCACGGGGCGCATCAGACATCGAAGGCCGCGATCTCTCGCAAGGACGACCCGCCGGTGCCCTGGCGGGAGGCGAAGCGCCGGTGGAGCGCAAACGCCAGCGTGAACGCGACGAGCGTCGCCACGACCATCAGCGTCGCCACGGCGTTGAGGGCAGGCGTGCTCGTGCCTCGGACGCTCGAGTAGATCTGGATCGGCACGGTCTGCGTCGACGCGTCGGACGAGAGGTAGTCGGTGACGACGAAATCGTCGATCGAGAGCGCGAACACCACGACCAGACTGGCGAGGATCGCCGGCGCGAGCAGCGGCACCAGCACGAGCCACAGCGCGGCGACCGGCGAGGCGCCGAGGTCGGTCGCTGCCTCCTCGTACTCCCTGCCGATCGAGAGGAGCCTGCCGCGCACGACCACCACGACGAACGAGACCGAGAACGTCACCTGCCCGAGCACCTGCGCCGTCGTGCCGAGCTCGAGCCGGTACAGCGTCGTGAAGACGAGCAGCAGCGATACCGCCATCACGATCTCGGGCATGACGAGCGGGAACAGCATCAGCAGGTTCGAGGGCCGTGAGCCGTAGCCGCGCCAGCGCGTCAGTCCGAGTGCGAGTGCCACGCCGAGCGGAACCGCAATAGCCATGTCCAGCACCGCCAGCTTGAGGCTCTGTTCCAGCGCCCCGCGGAGCGCCGGGTCGTGGAGGACGGATTGCGGGTCGCCCCAGTACCAGCGGGTCGAGAAGCCTTGCCAGACGCTCCGCGACTTGCCCGCGTTGAACGAGAACAGGATCGCGATCGCGATCGGGACGATCGACCACGCGATGTAGAGCCAGGTGAACCCGACGAGGAAGCGAGGCCGACCCCACGGATTCGACCACCAGTCGCAGACACGCGTCATGCCGTGGCCGGCTGTCGCGACGCACGCGCGGTCGCGACCAGGTAGTAGGACATCAGCCCGGCGAGGAGCAGGGCGAGGACGATGACGAGCGCGGCGCCGGTCGTGCGCTGAGGGCCACCCTGGAAGAAGAGGTTGATCTGGTTGCCGATCATCGACGTGCCCGGTGAGCCCGAGATGACGCGGAGCTGCTCGAGGACGGAGCGCATCGTGTCGAAGTTCCAGTCCAGTGGGTTCCAGGCCGGCACCGGGCCCTGGAAGATCGGGTCGACGGTGCCGAACGCCACCGACAGGACGGCGTAGAACGGGATCAGGAAGAACAGGACGAGCCAGGCCGTACCCGGGAGCGCGAACACGGGCCAGAGAAACCTATGCCGCCCCATCGCCCGCCTGTCGGTTCCGCGCCTAGCCGCCGGCCTTGAACTTCGACCAGGCGTTCTGCCAGAGAATCTCGCCGGCGGTCGTCAGCGGCAGCAACGTGTGGTCGCCCCGGAACTCGTCCTCCCGGACGATCGTGGACGCCAGGGTCTTCGGCACGTATCCCTTCGCGATCAGCGACGCGGGATCGAGGCTCTTCTGCGGAGGCACGTAGCCGAGGAAGCTGAAGTTCTCGAGCGCGTGACCCCGGTCGAGCAGGAAGTTCAGGAAGTGGTGTGCGAGGACGGGCCGCTTCGAGCCGCGCAGCACCGTGATGACGTCGTTCCCGATCATCCCGCCCCGCTGCGGCCGCCAGAAGCCGACGACGCTCACCGGCACGCCCTTCGGCATGTAGTACGCGGAGGTCGCCATGTCCCCGGAGTAGGCCTGGGCGATCCAGGTCGCTCCCGAGGGGATGTCCTGGTAGTCGGTCTGGTTGACCTTGACGTTGAGACGCTTCGTCAGCTCGGAGAGATCGGCGCCGGCCCGGCTGACGAGCGTCGAGCTCTCCGTGTTCACGTTCGCGACGCGGCGCCGGAGCAACGCCATTCCGAGCGCCTCCCGCTGGTCGTCGATCACGGCCACCTTGCCCGCGCTCCCGGGCGTCCGCCAGAGGATGTCGTACGGATTGGCGAAGGTCGTCGGCGCCTTGACCTTGTCGCGTCGCCACGAGATGCCCGTCGTGTAGACGACGTACGGGACCGTGTAGCGCGAGCCGACGTCGTAGTACGGGCTGGCGAGCGACGGCCAGATGTTCGCGCGCAGGTTCGGCAGATAGTGGTGGTCGAGCGGCTGGATCAGCTTCCCGGCAACGCTCTTGCCGAGGTATTGCACGGTCGCGAACCAGACGTCGAAGTGGACGGCCCCGGTCGTCAGCTTGGAGAGCGCCTCCTCCTCGTTCTCGAAGCTCGTGACGGTGACCGCGACCTTGTACTGCTTCTCGAACGCCTTGACGACGGTCGGGTTGATGTAGGCGCTCCAGGTGAAGACCTGGAGCGGCCCTTTCTCCGGGCTCTTGCCCGAGCCGATCGGCTCGTTGCCCGGATAGATCGGCAACGTCACCGGCCGATCGCGCCTCGCGAGCGGGATGCCGCCGGGCCCGAGCGGCACGCCTGAGGGTGACGCGAGTCCCGTGCTCGCACGAAGCAGGGCCTCGGCGCCCGTCACCGCGCCGGCGAGCGCACCGGCGGAGGCAAGGAGAAACCGGCGTCTCGTCGATCTGCGCTCGCGCGGATGCACCGGCAGATAGTGACGTACTCGCCGAGTCGGGGGAAGCGGGACACGGCTCTCAGTCCCTCGAAAGGGTGAACTTCCCGGAATCGGGGCTCTGTTTTACCGCCGGCCCGGCCCCAGCGGTGTAGGTTGCGCCGAGTCGTCGAAAGGAACGGTGACAGTGGTGAGCGACCGGGAATCCGTCGCCGCGAACACGCTTGACCGAAAGACCCGGCGGCTACTCCGGCATCTGTCGCTTGTCGGTGCGTCCATGGAAGAACGACTTCCCGCACGCGAGCGGCTGAACGCGAAGATCGGCGACCTCAGCCCCTTCTGCCTGCCGCAGGTGGACACCGATTCCTCCGCACGCGCCGGCGGCGGCGGGCCCGGCCGGGCGGCCTGACCCTACGGAGCGAAATTCTCGAATCCCTCGTTCGAGGGATACAGAACCGAATGTTGACCGATCGTTTTGCCGATGAACAAGAGTCCGGGTGGCCGCAAACGGCAACATCTCAGTAGACCAAGGCGCGAGGCTGAGCCTGCGGCTGCGCGCGCGTCCTGCCCAGGCGTTTCTGCTTCGCGCTCAACTCAGGCTCTGGCTGACGGAGCAAAACGCGACCGAAGACGACGTCTTCGACATCCTGGTCGCCGCAACCGAGGCGTTCGACAACGCCGTGCTGCATGCGGGGCAGCCCCGCTCGATCGCTGTTCAGGTCGAAGCACGCAACAGCCACGGCGTGGTCGAGATCGTCATTCGCGACCATGGACACTGGCAAGGGCGGCTGAGCCCAGGCACAGGGATGGGCTTCCACCTGTTGCACGCGCTCATGGACTCGGTCGACCTCGAGACCACCCAAGAAGGGACGACGGTTCGGCTCCGGCGTGCGCTCGGCCCGCGCACGATTCGAATCGACGAGGCGGTGAGCGAGCCGGCGCGCCACCGGCTCGAATTGCTGTGGCGAAGCCCGATCTTCGCTCCGCTGCCGGGAGTGATGCTGGAGCGCCTGGCCGGTCGGCTGATTCCGGCCTCGGTGTCTGCCGACGAGACGATCATCCGCGAGGGCGACTACGGCGATCGCTTCTACCTGATCGCGGCCGGCCGGGTCGAAGTGAAGGCGGAGAGCCGCCACGTCGCGACGCTCGGGCCCGGCGACCACGTCGGGGAGATCGCGCTGCTCCGCGACCTGCCTCGTACGGCAACGATCGTCGCCAAGAATCCGGTCGAGCTCTACGCGTTCACACGCAGCGACTTCCTCTCGGCGGTCACGAGTCACCAAGCAAGCACACGGGCGGCGGAGAGCACGGCCGCAACGCGCCTGACCGAGCTCGAAGCCGTCCTCGGAACTCCTTTCTCGGCTGCGTAAAGCCGACACTCTGACGCGTCCCGCAAGGGATGCCCCGTCGATTCGGCAGCTTCGTGCGTTCACCAAGTTGGCAGATTTGTGCCGATTTCGAGCATCTAGGATGCGGGTTCAGGGTCGGATCGTCCCGTCCCGCTCAGGCAGGCGGGGCTGCGCGGGCGGGCCAAGCAAGGAGGTCGAGATGAGCAGCACTCCGGTCGCCGTCGAGAGCTCGAGCGGAACGCCGGGAGCGGGCACCTTGGACCTGAAGCTCGAGGTGGTCGTCATCCCGGTCTCGGATGTCGACCGCGCGAAGGAGTTCTACGGGAGTCTCGGCTGGAGGCTCGACGCCGACTTCCCCTTCGACAACGGCTTCCGGGTCGTCCAGTTCACGCCGCCCGGCTCGGGGTGCTCGATCCAGTTCGGCACGAACATGACGTCGGCCGCGCCCGGCTCGGCCCAGGGCCTCTACCTGATCGTCTCCGACATCGAGGCTGCGCGCGACGAGCTCGTCGCCCGCGGTGTCGAGGTCAGCGAGGTGTTCCACGCCGGGACGCCGGGCGCTCAGTTCCAGCCCGACGGCACGAGCGGTCGCGTCAGCGGGCCCGCGCCCGATCACGCCAGCTACGGCTCCTTCGCCACGTTCAGCGACCCGGACGGCAACGGCTGGCTGCTGCAGGAGGTCACGACGCGGCTGCCCGGCCGGATCGACGCCGCCGAGACGGCATTCGCATCCACGCCGGACCTGGCGAGCGCGCTCCGGCGCGCGGCGGCCGCGCACGGCGAGCACGAGAAGCGCATCGGCGAGGCAGACGCGAACTGGCCCGACTGGTACGCCGCGTACATGGTGGCGGAGCAGGCGGGCGAGGAACTGCCGTCATGAGCGTGACTCGACGGACTACGACGTGATCGTCATCGGCGGCGGCGCGCCCGGCGAGCACTGCGCCGGTGCGCTCGCCGACGGCGGGTCTGCGCGTCGCCGTCGTCGAGCGGGAGCTCGTCGGCGGCGAGTGCTCCTACTGGGCCTGCATCCCGTCCAAGACGCTGCTGCGACCCGGCGAGGCGGCGCAGGCCGCGCGCGACGCGGCGGCGCCGGCGCAGGTCGACGTCGAGGCGGCGCTTGCCTGGCGCGACTTCATGGTCTCCGAACTACTCCGACGCCGGCCAGGAGCGCTGGCTCGCCGACCACGGCATCGACCTGCTGCGCGGGAGCGGCCGCCTCGCAGGACCGGGCGTGGTCGAGGTCGAGCGGCGTCCGTCACACCGCCGAGCACGTCGTCGTCGCGAACGGCGCCGATCCGTTCGTGCCGCCGGTCCCGGGCCTGCGCGAGCTCGACGGCATCTGGACGAACCGCGAGGCGACCGGCATGAAGGCGGTCCCGCGGCGGATGCTCGTGCTCGGCGGCGGGCCGGTCGGCGTCGAGATGGCGCAGGCCGTCCGCCGCTTCGGCGGCGAGGTGGCGCTCGTCGAGCACGGCGACGCACGTGCTGCTCGCGCGAGCCGGCCCCGCTCGGCGAGGCGCTCGGCGAGGTGCTCCGCCGCGACGGGGTCGAGCTCGCCCTCGGCACGCAGGCGACGGCCGCGCGTCGCGACGGCGACGACTACGTCCTCGAGCTTTCGACGACGGCAGCAGGCTGCGCGGCGACCGCCTGCTCGTCGCCACCGGCCGGCGCCCGCGCGTCGAAGGTCTCGGCCTCGAGACGGTCGGCGATCGAAGCCGATCCCCACGGCATTCCCGTCGACGCGCGTCTGCGGGCGGCCGAGCGCGTCTGGGCGATCGGCGACGTCACCGGCATCTGGCAGCTGACCCACGTCGGCGAGTACCAGGGCGAGGTCGTCGCCTCGAACATCCTCGGCGAGCCGCGTGAGGCCAACTACGAAGCCGTCCCGCGCGTCGTCTACACCGATCCGCAGGCGGCCGCGGTGGGCGCGACGGAGGCGCCGTTCAGCGCGAGCGTCCCGCTGTCGGAGGTGCCGAAGACGGCCACGTACACGCACGCCTACGCCGAGTCGAACGGCTTCCTGACGCTGCTCAGCGACGGCGAGCGCCTCACCGGCGCGTACGCGCTCGGCCCGGAGGCGGGCGAGTGGCTGCAGCAGGCGACCCTGGCGATCCGCGCTCGCGTCCCGCTCGAGGTGCTGCGCGACACCATCCAGCCGTTCCCGACCTTCTCGGAGATCTACGTCGAGGCCGTCAAGGCGCTGCGCGCCGAGATCGCGGAGGCACGTCGATCGGTCGGCGCGACAGCGTCGTGAGCGAGGTCACCCTCGTCGCAGCATGACGAGATCGATTGGCGCTCGCCGGTCGACGCGGCGCCGTGCATCGACCTGACAAAAGGAGTCCCACATGCGTGCTGACATCGTCCCCGGAGCCACCCTTTCCGACTACGAGCTGCCCGATCACACGGACACGCCTCGCAAGCTGAGCGAGATCCAGGGCGACGACCCGATGATCCTCACGCTCGCGCGTGGCCACTACTGCCCGAAGGAGCACCATCAGCACCTCGAGCTGGCTGCGAACTATCCGAAGATCGCCGTGGCCTACACCCAGATGGCCACGATCGCGACCGACCCGCATCACACGCTCCAGGAGTTCCGGAGCTCGGTGGGCGCTCAGTGGCCCTTCCTCTCCGACCCGGACCGGATCGTCCAGAAGGACCTCGACATCCAGGAGTACACGGACCCCGACAACGACCCGATGATCCCGCACACGATCGTGCTCAAGCCGGGCCTCGTCGTCCACAAGCATCTACAACGGCTACTGGTTCTGGGGCCGCCCCTCGTTCGTCGACCTCTGGCACGACCTGCGCGCCGTGACGAGCGAGATCCGCCCGGACTGGGATCTGAGCACCCCCGGGCTCCGCGAGGCCTGGGATGCTGGCGACCTCTCGCCTTTCCACGGGTGGGACAAGCGGGTTGCCGAGAAGCCGCCCGCCGAGTGATCCGGATGCGGATTCGGAGAGCGAATCTGCGTCGGCCCTGTCTCTCTCGTGCGGACTTGCGCCGCGGACCGCCGACTAGGCGTTCCCGCGGCGCGGGTTCCAGATGATCTCCCAGAGATGTCCATCCGGGTCGCGGAAGTAGCCGGAGTAGATCCCCCACGGCCGGTCGTGGGGTTGGTCTGTGAGAGTTGCACCCGCCGCGCCGGCTTGGGCGAGTACTACGTCGACGTCTGTCTTGTTCTCGACGATGTGTCCGATGCTGAACTCTCCTGTCTTGGGCGGGCCGAGTGGGATGTTGGCATCCTTCGCGAGCTCGGTGCGCGGGTAGAGAGCGAGGACGAGGCCGCCGTGGAGCTGGAATACGGCGATTGCACCGGCGGGGGTGTCGTTGTCGCCCGCGAACTCTGTACCGACCAGACCGGGCGAGCTGAGTCCGAGACCATCGCGGTAGAAGGCAAGGGCGCGTTCGAGATCGGCTACCGCGAGCGTGACTACATGGATGTGAGGTTCCATCAGCCTGCGTCTGACTATGCCCTCGGGGGGACATTCCGGAACACTGGCGCAGGGCCGACTAGCTTGCTTCCGGGCTGGGGGTGAACAGCTTCCAGTGCCCCTCGGAGACGACTTCGACGGTGCCGTCGACCACTCTTATTGCGGTCTGATCGTCGATCGCGTACGCCGGCACTGACAACCCGGCGGCCCATGCTTCGATCTCGGCCAGAGGGGTAGCCGGCAAGCCATCCTCGCGATCGCCAAGGTGCGGAAACACCGAGAAATCAACCAGTCCCAGTGCTCTGTCGCTGCCGGTGAGCGGGCCACTGTCGTCGTAGGTCTCTCCTCCGAAGTCGGGAGTGGCGACCATGGCACCGCCGCTCGTGCCGACGTAGACCGTCTCGGGCCGCAGCGACGGCAAGAGGTCGGCCAGTCCGGATTGCCGCATCCAGTAGCACAGATACAAGGGACTGCCGCCCCAAACCAGGAGAGCGTCGACTTCCTGGACCGCCGGAACCCAGTACTCCTCTTTGATGCTGGGCAGCGCGGTGAGTTCCAGCACTCCCAACGATTTCCAACCCAATCCGCACATGGGGCTGCCGGTCGATCCGCTGATGAACCGGTAGACGTGTGAAGGTCCTCCGGGGAAAGGCTGCACCCCGGTGGGAATGCAGAGCGCGCTGGACTCGGCAATCGGTTTGCCCAGCAGGTCGACCAGCGCGTCTTCGATGCTCGTGTTGCTGATGCCGCTGGAGGTGAGAAGAAGCTTCATGCTGCCTCCCGGAGTCATTACTGCAGACGAGAGCTTTCTAGGCGCTCACGGATCCGTACGCCGTAGAGACTGGCAGACCACCGAAAACTCATCGGCTCCGACCAGATCCAGCTCACGTTCCAGGGGTCATTCCCGAACGCTGGCCAGGACAGAGTGAGCTGCTTTCAGACGCGGTGAAACTAGACGCCGTCGCGGTCGGCGCGCTCGACCGCGCGGGCGAGCTCGACGCGCGACGAGACGCCGATCTTGCGGAAGATGTTGCGCAGGTGCGTCTCGACCGTCTTCTGGCTGAGGAAGAGCTCGGCGGCGATCTCCGGGTTCGTCTTGCGGTCGACGACGAGCCGCGCGAGCTGGAGCTCGCGCTCGGTGAGTGATTCCACCCCCGTTGCGTCGGTCTTGCCGGGGCGCGTGCGCCGGTGGATGTGGCGGCCCAGCTTCCGGAGCTCGCGTTCAGCCTCGTTCCGGTAGCGCAGTGCGCCGCGCGCCTCGAACTCCTGCGCCGCGTGCTGCAGCTCCGACGCAGCACGGTCGCCATCGCCGGCCCGGGCAAGGGCGCGGCCCGAGAGCAGGCGCGAGAGAGCTGCCTCGATCGGCGCGCCGACCTCGTCGGCAAGAGCGGCCGACGTGAGAGCACGCTCTGCGGCCCGCGATGGATCGCCCGCGTGCAGGTCGACCGCCGCCGCCGCCCGCTCGGCCCAGACGGCCGCCATCGGGAGCTGCACGGTCGCGGCCCATGCCTCTGCGCAGACCGCGGCGCGGCGGGCCTCGTCCGGCCGGTCGAGCGCGAGCCGGGCGCGCGTGAGCACTTCGAGGTACCGGGCCCTCGGGCTCCCGGCGATCAGCGCCAGCTCCTCGCCGCCGGCGGAGCCGAGTAGCAGCTCGGTCGCAGGTTCCGGCTGCCCGGTCTCGAGCAGCGCGGCGGCGAGGTCGGCGGCGGCCTCGGCCGTGTGGAAGCTCTCGCCTGCGTCCTCGCAGAGGTCGACGCTCTCCTGGGCGGTCGCGAGCGCGAGCTCGACGTCCCCCATCCGCAACGCCGTGGAGGAGCGGCTGGAAAGGCCCCAGACGAGCGCGTGGGTGTTGCCCAGGACGCGTGCCGCCTCGATCCCGCCGTCGAGCAGCTCGGCGGCTTCCGCCAGCTTGCCGCGCTGGCGCCACACCGCGCCCACGGTCTGGATCAGGACGAGGACATACTCCCCCTGGCCGGTGGCACGCGCCACCGTCAGCGCACGATTGGCGTGCACGTCGGCCTCGGCGTACCGGTCGAGATAGAGCTCCACGCCCCCGAGCAACGCCGAGGCCTGGATGTGGCGAGCAAGCTCGCCGTCAGACATGGAATCGACGAGGGCTGCCGCCTCCGAACGGTCTACCTCCGCGCGTTCGGGCGCCCCCGTCATCGAATCCGCGAGCGCGAGCGCGGCGAGAGCCGACGCGATGAGAGTGGCGTCTCCGAGCCGCCTCGCCGCATCCAGCGCGCGCTCCGCCCAGTCGTGCATCTCCTCGTACTTCGCACGCCAGATGTCGTTCTGGGCGAGCTCGATCGTCAGCGCGACTGCCTCGGGTGAGCCCTGGTCCGGCAGACTCGCGAGCGCTTCCGCCATACGCATGCCGGCCTGCTCGTGCCGTCCCAGGAGGCTTTCCACGCCCGCACAGGCGCGGGCGAGCCTGGCGCGCGTGGCGTGTGCGTCCTCGGGCACGAGCTCGACCGCCTCCAGCAGCGCGGCGTGGCTGTCGGCGAAGCGGCCGGCCGCCGTCAGCGCCGCTGCGCGGGCGGAGAGAAGCTCGATCTGCTCCTGCCTCGATGCGGTTGCCGGAAGGAGACGCAGGGCGTCTGCGAACCAGTGCGCGGCGCTGGCCGGCGCGAGCCGGACGGCTGACTCGCCGGCTTCGCGCAGGACGGCGACGGCGTCGAGGTCGCCCTCGCGGGCGGAGCGCTCGACGTGGTGGGCCCGCGCTGCCGCGGAAGCACCCCGCTCCGCGAGGGCATCGGCGCACCGCTCATGGGCGCCCAACCGCCACCCGGCGGCCGTTGCCTCGTAGACCGCGCGCCGGACGAGCGGGTGCCGGAAGCGGAAGCGCCGCGGAACGTCAGTGGTGCGGACGAGATCGACCTGCAGGAGCTCGTCGACTGCCTCCATCACGGAGCTCTCGGGCATCCTGGCTGCGGCTGCCGCCAGCTCGGGCTCGAACGGATCGCCGGCTACCGAGGCTCCCTCGAGCACGAGACGTGTGGAGTCGGACAGCAGCGCCAGCTCCTCGGCGAGCGCCGCCACGACGGTGGAAGGAACGCCGAGTGCCGCGAGCCCCGTCTCGCCGTCGGTGGCCGCCGCGCCGCTTCCGCGGTCGAGCGACCGCGCGAGCTGTTCGAGGTAGAAGGGATTGCCGCCGCTCTCCTCGTACAGCACCGCCGCGTCACGGCTGTCGACGGCGTCACCGAGGAGCTGCCCCGCCTCCTCCGGGCCGAGTGCGCCGAGCTCGATGCGGTCGAGCATCCCGGCACGGTGCGCCCGCTCGACGGCGGTCGACAGACGCTCCGGTACCTGCCGCGGGCGAACGGCCAGGGCGAGAAGCACCGGCCCGGCCGGCGGACGGCGCAGGAGAGCCCCGACCAGCTCGACGGAGGCCGAGTCGGCCCAGTGGAGGTCGTCGAGCACGAGTACGAGCGGCCCTGCGACCGCGAGTCGCTCGAGCAGCGCGCGCACCGCACGGTGGCTGCAGTAGCGCTCGTGCTGAAGCGCCACGGTCCGCTCAGTCGCGAGCAGCGTCAGCGAGGGAAAGACATGCGCGAGCTCGTTGCGCACATCGTCGTCGAGAGCAGCGAGGCGGTCCCGGTCGAGGCTCCGCAAGTACTCGTCGAGAGCGTCCACGAACCCCGAGAACGGGAGGTCGCGTTCGAGCTCCGATGCCGCGCCCGAGAGGACGAGGTATCCGCGTGCGTCTGCGCGAACGGCGAGCTCGGCCAGCAGGCGCGTCTTGCCGATGCCCGGCTCGCCGACGAGTACGATCGCGGCGGAGCAGCCCCGATCGAGCTCGTCGAGGCCGCGGTCGAGCGAGCTCGTCTCCTCGGCGCGCCCGACGAGGTGCTCGGCGTGCAAAGCCACGTGTTCCCTCCGAGCGCAGGATAGATCAGGGACACCGAACGGCAAAATCAGGGTGCGGGATCAGGGTGGTGCCCTGATGTCGGTGTGGGCGGGCAGCGGCAAGCTCGGCTCATGACCTGCTACCTGCTCCACAACAGCCACGAGCCGCACGAATGCGGGGTCGTGTTCGCCTCCTTCAGGGGGCACAAGAGCCCGCTTCGTCACCAGCGGACGCTCGCCTCGTGTCGCTCCGGCGGGCATTCGATCTGGTGGACGGTCGAAGCGGCAAGCGAAGAGGAGGCACTCGAGCTCCTCCCCACCTACGTCGCGGAGCGCACCACGGCAGCTCGCGTCAGCGAGGTGCAGATCCCATGACCGAAGGAGGCAAGACCATGTCCGGCAGCAACCACAAGCCCCGCAATCTGGCCGCCTCGATAGGCCGCTGGAGCGCGAATCACTGGAAGACGGCGACGTTCGGGTGGCTCGCCCTCGTCGTCGTCGCGTTCGGGATCGGCGGCATCGTCGGCACCAAGAACATCGACCCGAACACCTCAGGCCCCGGCCAGTCGGGCCGGATGGACAGGATCCTCGACGCCGGGTTCAAGCAGCCCGCAGGTGAGAGCGTCCTGATCCAGAGCCGGACAGCTCGGTCCGGCACGCCCGCGTTCGAAGCGGCGGTCGACGACGTCGCCACTCGTATCTCGAAGGTGGCGGTCGTCCGGAACATCCAGTCGCCGAAGGCGTCGAAGGACGGTCACGCGGTGCTCGTCGACTTCGACATCGCCGGCGACAAGAATAAGGCCGTCGACAGGATCGCCCCGGTCATCGACGCCGTCGCCGCCGCACAGCACGACCATCCGGGCGTCTTCATCGGCGAGTTCGGGGACGCCAGTGCCGTCAAGGCGGTCAACGGCGCGTACAGCGCCGATCTCGGCAAGGCGGGAACGCTGTCCCTCCCGATCACGCTGGCAATCCTGCTCGTCACGTTCGGTGCGATCGTCGCCGCGGGGATCCCGCTGCTGCTCGCTCTCACGGCCGTGTTCGGGACGTTCGGACTGGTCGCACTGCCGAGCCACGTCCTCCCGATGGCCATGGAGATGCCCGCGCTCGTGCTCCTGATCGGGCTCGCCGTCGGCGTCGACTACTCGATGTTCTATCTGCGCCGCGAGCGTGAGGAACGCGCTGCGGGCCGCAGCCCACGGGCCGCGCTCGAGGCCGCCGCCGCAACCTCGGGCCGGTCGGTGCTCATCTCCGGCCTGACGGTAATGGTCGCCATGGCGGGCATGTTCATCACGGGCGACGCGACGTTCGCCTCGTTCGGCGTCGCGACGATGATGGTCGTCGCGGTGGCGATGCTGGGCTCGCTCACCGTGCTCCCGGCGCTCCTGTCGCGTCTCGGCGACCGGGTCGACCGGCTGCACGTGCCGTTCGTCGGACGGCTCCGCCGTGACAGCGGCGAGGGCAGGCTCTGGGGAGCGGTCGTCGACCGCGTCCTCCGGCGTCCGGTCCTGTCCGCGGCCCTCGCGGGCGGGTTGCTGCTCGCGCTCGCCCTCCCGGCACTGCAGATGCGGATGGCGGAGGCGTCGCCGAGCACCTACCCGGCGCACCTCGAGGTCGTCAAGACCTACAAGCGGATGCAGCAGGCGTTCCCCGGCACGGCGCTGCCCGCGAACGTCATCGTCAAGGCGCCGAACGTCAACGCGCCGGCGGTACGCAACGCGATCTCCCGGTTCGAGCAGCGGGCGCTCGCGAGCGGCCGCGCGCACGAGCCGATCACGATCGACGTGAACAAGGCGGGCACGGTCGCGAACGTCACGATCCCGATCGACGGCAACGGAACCGACAAGCAGTCCAACGCCTCCCTGGCCCTGCTGCGCAACACGCTGATCCCGGAGACGGTCGGCGCCCTGCCGAACACGGAGGCCGGTGTCACCGGATTGACGGCGCAATGGAAGGACCAGGGTGACCAGATCCGGTCGGCACTGCCGCTCGTCGTCGCGTTCGTGCTCGTGTTCGCGTTCATCCTGATGCTGGTCGCGTTCCGGTCGATCGTTGTCGCGGTCAAGGCGATCGTGCTCAACTGCCTGTCGGTCGCGGCGGCGTACGGGATCCTCGTGCTGGTCTTCCAGCACGGCTTCGGGAAGAGCCTGCTCGGGTTCACCTCGACCGCCGGCGTCTCCCCGGTGATCCCGTTGCTTCTCTTCGTGATCCTGTTCGGGCTCTCGATGGACTACCACGTGTTCATCGTCAGCCGGATCCGCGAGAGCTTCGAGCGGGGGGCCTCGATGGACGAGGCGATCTCCACCGGGATCAGGTCGACGGCCGGTGTCGTCACCAGTGCGGCGTTCGTGATGGTCGGCGTGTTTGCGGTCTTCGCGACACTGTCGATGCTGTTCTTCAAGCAGTTCGGCGTCGGCCTTGCGGCTGCGGTGCTGATCGACGCCACGATCGTCCGGGGCGTCCTGCTGCCTGCGACGATGAAGCTCCTCGGCGAGCGGAACTGGTACCTGCCGGCGTGGCTCGAGTGGTTGCCGCACTTCGACCACGGCGAGCTCGAGATCGTCGACGAGCCGGAGCCGGAGATCGCTCCCAAGGCCCGCACGCCGAAGCGTCGGATCGGCGCCGCCCGCGTCACCGGGCTCCTGCTGATCGCGATCCTCGCGCTCGGGCTCGCGTATCTGAACGTCGCTTCCGGCCGGAGCGCGGTCTCCGTCCCGGCCGGCGCAAAGGCGGGCCAGCTGACCCTGCATCCGTGCCACTACGGCACGGAGCAGGGCAGCTACGCCGCCGACTGCGGCACCCTCGTCGTCCCGGAGAACCGGGTCGACCCGAAGTCGCGGTTGATCGCGCTGCCGGTTACCCGCATCAAGGCGCGCTCGGTCCACCGGGCGCGCCTGTCTTCCGTCTCGAGGGCGGCCCCGGCATCACCAACATGCAGTTCTCGAAGGCGAGCCGGATCGTCGGGAACCACGACGTCGTCCTCGTCGGCTATCGGGGCGTCGACGGGTCGGTCCGCCTCGACTGCGCCGAGGTCGCGTCGGCCCTGAAGCGCTCCACCGACCTGCTCGGCCGCAAGTCCTTCCGCGCCTACAGCGACGCGTTCCGCACGTGCGCAGCGCGGCTCCGGGCGGACGGCGCCGACCTCGCCGGCTACTCGATACCTGCACAGGTCGACGACCTCGAGGCCGCCCGCAAGGCTCTCGGCTACGGGCCGATCGACCTCGTCAGCGAGAGCGCAGGCACCCGCACGGCGATGATCTACGCATGGCGGTACCCGAAGAGCATCCACCGCTCGGTGATGATCGGCGTCAACCCGCCCGGCCACTTCCTCTGGGACCCGACGACAACCGATGCGCAGAATCCGCCGCTACTCCGACCTGTGCGCACAGGACCCGTCCTGTAGCAAGCGGACGAACGACCTGGCTGCGTCGATCCGGAAGACGAAGGCACACATGCCGGACCGGTTCTGGTGCCTGCCGTTCGACCGGAACGCCAGCGCTCGTCGCCTCCTTCTACGCCCTCGTGGAGTCCGACCTCCGAGGCGGCGCCGCTCTCCGCGCCGATGACCTTCGACTCGTGGCTCTCGGCCGCCGACGGCGACGCCAGCGGGATGTGGTTCATGTCCTTCATGGCCAGGCTGGCGTTCCCCGAGTCCTTCGTCTGGGGCGAGCTGGCGGCCATCAGTCCGGCCGACACCCGCGCGGCGAAGCGCTACTTCGCGCCGGCACACGCCGCAGCGCCTCGATCCTCGGCAATCCCGGAACAGAGTTTGTCTACGCCGGCGGCGGTCTGATCGACGCCTGGCCGGCCAGCCCGGACGAGAACGACTACGCGACCGTGCGCGGACTCCAACGTCGACACCCTGCTCGTCGGCGGCACGCTGGACGTCGCCGCTCCGGCGGTCAACGCGACCCGGGAGTTGCTGCCCCACCTCCGAACGGCCGTCAGGTCGTGCTGGCAGAACTCGGTCACACGACCTCCTTCTGGACCTACGAGCCGAAGGCGAGCACGCGACTCCTCAACGCCTTCCTCGACAGCGGCAAGGTAGACACCTCGCTGTACACCCCGGCCAGGGTGGACTTCACGCCCGAGATCACCCACACCGCCCTCGGAAAGGGTCTCGCCGCCACGATGCTGGCGCTGCCGGTGATCGTGCTCATCTCGCTCCTGCTCATGTGGCGCCGCGTGCGCAGGCGCGGTCGCATAGGACGGAAGGCGAGCGTCGTGCTCCGGTCCGTGTTCCCGCTGGTGCTGGGCCTCGGCGGATGGCTCGCCGGCGTGCTCGTCGTGTTGATCGCCTTCCCGGCAGTGTCCCTGGACGACCCGGCCCTCGGCGTCCTCTCGATCGGAATCCCGATCGGCCTGGGGATCTACCTGGCCTGGGTCGCCGCGACCACCGGGCCGGACGATCGGCCTCACGGCAGCGACGGCGGGCGCGCTCGTCGGTGCCTGGCTGGGCTTCCATGCAGGGAGAACGGGCTGATGGCGGTCGTCACCACGATCGTCGGAGCGGCTGTCGGTGCGAACCTCACGCTGCTCGTCTTCGACATCATCCGGGAGCGCACCGCCCCCGAGTGGGCCGACCTGCCGCAGGTGGTCCTGACCCCCGCCGAAGTCTGATCCGTTCGAGCACGGGCTGCGGCGGCGTTCATGTCGCCGCGGCCCGATCGGTTAGAGCAGAATGGTGCCTTGGTGCCGGGGGGCACAGCCACGCGGGGACGATGGTCGCTTCTGCGCTCGCGTGTCGGTGGTTGGTTGCCGGCACTGGTCGCTCTCGTTGTCGTGTCGGTGGCGCTCGGCGAGCTGGGCGGCCCGGGAGGTGCCTGTGCCGTGGATCGCGCCGGACGAGATGATCTACGGACTCCTCGGCCGGAGCCTGTACTCGACCGGGACGCTCGGGATCTTCGGTGGGCCTTCGCCGTTCTACAGCGCGCTCGTGCCGGCATTCGTTGGCCTCCCGCTGAGCACGGGCGATCTCGAGTTCGGCTATGGACTGCTGAAGGTGCTGCAAGCGCTCGTGATGTCGCTGGCGGTGGTCCCCGTCTACCTCTGGGGCCGGTCGTTCGTCGGACGGCGATGGGCGTTTGTGGCGGCGACGCTGACGCTTGCCGCTCCCGCGCTCGTCTATTCGGGTCTGGTCATGACCGAGGTCCCTTCTTACCCGGTCTTCGTGCTCTCGGCCTGGGCGATGGCAAGCGTCATCGAGGAGCCAACGTGGCAGCGGCAGGCGTTGTTCGTCGTCGCCGTCGGGGCGGCGACCGCCACTCGCTTGCAGGCCGTCGTGCTCGTCCCCGCATTCCTCACCGCGGTCGGGCTAGACGCCCTGCGGCGAGGTCGCCGATCAGAGCGCGACGCTTCATGCCTGCGATCGTCGCGCTTGGGCTGCTCGCAGCAGCCTGGCTCGGCTGGCGGCTGGCAAGCGGCGAGCCGGTCATCGGCGGCTACAGCGTCGTCACGCACGCCTCCTACGGCGTCGGGCGAGCGGCTCGATTCGTCCTCTATCACGCAGGCTCCCTGATTCTTCTGACGGGTGTCGTGCCGGCTTGCGGTCTCCTGCTACTTCTCGGCGCGGCCGCGCGGCGACGTGATTCCGACGGCCGGATTCGCGCCTTCCTCGCCGTCACCTGCTCGCTGTCGGTGTGGCTCGTCGTCGAGGTCGGCGTCTTCGCCTCCCAATACGTCGGACAGCTCGCCGAGCGGGATCTGATCGGTCTCGCGCCGCTCTACTTCCTCGGCTTCACAGCATGGCTCGCGCGCGGCGCCCCCCGCGGCTACTGGCCGGCTTCGATCGCCTGCCTGCTCGTCGCCGTGCCGCTCGTCCTCCTGCCGCTCGGGAAGCTCGTTACCGCCTCCGCGCTCCCCGACGCACCGAGTCTCGTCGCGCTCTACAACCTGCGGACCGCGAGATCGCTGTCAACGCTCGAGCTTGCCTTCTACGGGACGGTGGGCGCGGCGCTCCTCCTCCTGGCCCTGCTGCCGCGCCGTGCTCTCGTCGTGGTGCTCCCGCTCCTCCTCCTAGTCGCGCTGACAGGCGGCTCGGTTGCTGCGAGCCGCTACGCAGCCGATCAAGGCCGTCAGCGCCAGCGGATGTTCCTCGGATCAACGCCGACATGGATCTCGACGTGCTGCCCACTGACCCGTCGCTTACCTCTACCAGTCCGGAGCCGACTGGACCGGGGTCTGGGAGAACGTCTTCTGGAACCAGCGCATCGACCGGGTCTACGACCTCGGCAACGCGAGACTGGTTGGACCGATCCCCCAGCAGCAGATCCGGATCCGGGCAGACGGTCGACTCGTCGCGCGTAGCGGCCGCCCCGTCTCGGCACCGTACGTCGTGACCACAACCGGGGTCGTCGGGAGTGAGCCGTCGTTCGAGTTCGCCGGCGAGCCGATCGCTTCGACGATCCAGCCCGGAAGCCAGGCGGGGGGCCTCGCCCTCTGGCGGATCGAGGAACCGCTCCTCGTCTCTCCTTCCGCGCGACCGGGATCCGGCCTAACGGTGACATCTACCCGGGCGAAACCGCCCGCCTCATCGCGTACGGCTGCAGCCACCGAGTCTTCCGTGTCACCCTGCTCGTCAAGCAGCCGCAGACGGTGACGATCCGCCGGAACGGCGCTGCCTACAAGCGGCTGGCGTTCCGGTCTCCTGCCCCCAACCAGCCCTGGAGCGGAGCGATCCCGACGCGGCCGCGACCGGGGGCAGCCCGCACGCGCAAGCGTCTGCACGCTGGACGTGGAGACCGACGGCCTGCTTGGGAGCACCGTGTTCAGGGTCGATGAATCGAGGCCGGGCGTGTCTGCGCGCACACTCGCGCTCCTTCGGGCGCGGCCGAAGATAACAGCCGCGGTTGGTGTCCTCGCCATCTGGGGCGGAGTCGCAGCATGGCTCGCCGCCGACTTCAGCGGCCGAATCCGCGACTGGGCCGTGATGACGGACGAGATGCTCTACACGAAACTGGCGATCTCGATCGCCGACACCGGCTCACCGCTCCCGAGAGTGCACGACGTCCTCGTCGGCGTCCTCAACCAGTTCTACCCGCTACGACCGGCGCCTGTTCTTCGGCGGCTTCGCGGTGCGCTGACTGCCTTCCACGCGGCGCATGTCTTCAACGCACCTCTGATGGCGAGCGCGGCAATACCCGCCTACCTGCTCGCCCGGCAGGTCGTCTCCCGCGCCTGGTCGCTTGCCGTCTCGGTCTTGTCGGTGACGGTGCCGTGGATGGTGCTCACCGGCGTGCTGATGACGGAGTCCGTTGCCTAC
>CAWBRV010000007.1:0-386593 GCA_963791225.1 uncultured Actinomycetes bacterium | reverse complement strand
GTATCTGCTCACCCTGATCGCCGTCGCCGGAGTGATCGGCAGCTCGACACCGCCTGCAGCCGTTGGCCGCCCTTACAAGAAGCAGTAGCCGTCCCGCGGGCAACCCGCGGGCCGTGGCCTCGGTCGTCTTCGGCCTCGCCGCGGTGCTCGCGATCCCGGCCGGCGTCGTCCTCTCCTACTACTCGGTGACCGTCACGCTCGTCCAGTCGTCGAGCTCGGCCGGGCTCGCCATCGTCTTCGGCGTCTACGCGATCGTGCTCGCGCGGCGCGGCCGCGAGACATACGCCCGCACGATCGGCCGCTCGGGTGGCCTGCGTACGGCGCGTGCGGGCCGGCTGCTCGGAGCGCTCGGCCTCTGCATGGGTCTCAGCGCCGCCCTCGCGGTCAGCTTCTACGGCCTGCTAACCGTGTTTGCCGCGTCGTAACCGCCGCCCGCGGACCGCTCACTTAGAATCGCCGCGATGTTCGCGATCGGCAGCAGCCTCAAGGAAGCGCGACTCCGCAACGGGCTCGACCTGCCCGCGGCCGCCGAGGCGACGAAGATCCGCTCCCGCCACCTGCAGGCGCTCGAGGACGAGCAGTTCGACATCCTGCCGGGGCAGACCTATGTCCGCGGCTTTCTGAAGACGTATGCGGACTTCCTCGGCCTGGACGGCCAGCTCTACGTCGACGAGTACAGCTCCCGGTTCTGGGTCAACGAGGACGGCACGCCCGCCACGCGCCGCAAGGTGCGCGTGCGCAGGAAGCACCACGGGCGGATCGAGATGAACATGATCGTGCTCACGCTCGTCGCCATCATCGGCGTGACCTCTCTCGTGATCGCCGCGTGGAAGTTCGGCGGCGCCAGCTCGACGGCGACGCCGCCGGTGCCTCCGCCCGCGGCCGTGTCGCACTCCAAGACTCCCGAGCTCGCCCGCCTGAAGGTCAAGGCGGTCAAGGGCAGCTCCGTGATCGACGTCCGCGTCCTCACGAAGCCAGGGCGGCTCGGCCGGCTGCTTTACCACGGGACCCTCGAGCGAGGCGAGTCGCAGACCTTCGCCGAACGCCGGATCTGGCTCAGCGTCAGCTCCCCGCGACACGTCGTGCTGTCCCTGAACGGCGGGGCCGCGCTTGCGCTCGCCGGCGTCTGCCCGCGCACGATCGCCGTGACGCCGCGTCAGATCACGCAGACGGTCTCCTGCCACTAACTCCGTCCGCCGGACGGCCCCGGGCCGCGATCGTCGTCACCGGCAGCGAGCTCGTCCGCGGCGAGCGCACCGACCTGAACGGGCCGTTCCTGGCCCGGGAGCTGCTCTCCCTCGGCCTCGACCCGGCACGGATCTCGATCGTCGGCGACACGCCGGGCGAGCTCGCGGCCGCGCTCGGCGAGGGCCTGCAGGCCGACCTCTGCATCGTCTCTGGCGGGCTCGGGCCGACGCACGACGACCGGACGGTCGAGCTGCTCGCGGCCGCGGCGGGGCTCGACCTCGTCGTCGACCGGGCGCTCGAGCAGGAGATCGAGGCGCGCTCGCGCGCCGTCGCGGAGCGGCTCGGTCGACCGTACGGAGATTTCGCCGACGGCGTCCGCAAGCAGGCGACCCGGCCCGAGCCGGCGATCTCTATCGGCCTCGTCGGCACCGCTCCGGGCCTCGTCGTCCCGGTCGCAGGCCGCGTCGCGATCGTGCTCCCCGGCCCGCCGTGGGAGCTCCGCGAGCTCTGGCCCCGGGCGCTCGAGACCGAGCCCGTGCAGGCGCTGCTCGCTCGCGCGCAACGGCCCTCGCGCCGCGTGCTCCGCTTCTACGGCGCGAGCGAGTCGGCGGTCGCGAAGGCGCTTGCCGACGCGGGAGGAGACGGGGACGGGGTCGAAGCGACGATCTGCGCTCGCGACTTCGAGATCCACGTCGACCTCGTCGTCGAGCCGGGCGCCGAAGCCCGCGCCGAGGCGCTCGCGGCCGCGTTCCGTGAGCCACTCGAGAAGTACGTGTTCACGGAGGACGAACGATCGATCGAGGAGCTCGTGCTCGACCTCTGCCGTGAGCAGAGCCTGACCCTCGCGACCGCCGAATCGTGCACGGGCGGGCTCGTGGCGGCGCGGCTGACCTCGATTCCGGGGTCGAGCGACGCGTTCCTGGGCGCGATCGTCGCGTACGCGAACGAGGTGAAGGAGGCCGAGCTGGGCGTCCCCGCCGAGGTCCTGCGCGAGCACGGGGCGGTCTCGGCCGAGACCGCCGCCGCCATGGCCACGGGAGCGCGGGCGCGCCTCGGTGCCGACGTGGGGATCGGCGTCACCGGAGTCGCGGGACCGGGGGGTGGGACCGAGGAGAAACCGGTCGGACTCGTGTACGTCCACGTGGAGACCCCTGCGGCGAGCCGAGGCATCGACTTCAGCTACGGCGCCGACCGCGACGGCATCCGCAGGCGCGCGACGGTCGCCGCGCTTCACCTCACGTGGCGGGTTTTGTCACCCTCTCGCAACAGTTCTGCGTGAGTTCCTCGGCTACCGTCGAGGACAGTGACCGTCGACGCCTGTTCTGCGCCCTCACGCTTCCCGACTCCGTGCTCGACCGCCTGGTGGAGTGGCAGCGAGCCGAGCTCGCACGGCACGAGCGACTCGTTCCGCGGGCCAATCTGCACGTCACGATCGCATTCCTCGGCTCCCGCCCTGTCTCGGACGTCCCGCTCGTTTCAGCCGAACTCGAAGGCGCAGCGACCGCGGCGGAGCCGATGCGCCTCACCGTCCGCGGCTACCGCGAGACGAGGAGCGTCGGCATGGTCGTGCTCGACGACGACGGCGACCACGCGGGCCGCTTCGCCGCCGACGTCTTCGCGCGGCTCGAGCGGATCGGCGTGTACGAGCCGGAGCGACGACGCTGGCTCCCGCACGTCACGGTGCTCCGCTTCCGACAGGCGCCGCGGCTTCAACCCCCGTTTCCCGACCTCGGCACCTTCAGTCCGTCCGGAGCCGCTGTCTACCATTTCCTGCTTCGCCCCGGTGGGGCGCAGTACGAGATTGTCGAATCGTTTGCCCTAGGAGGCTGATCACGTTGGATCGCGCTGAAGCTCTCGACACCGCGCTCGGTCAGATCGAGCGCCAGTTCGGCAAAGGGTCGGTCATGAAGATGAGCGACCGTGGACAGGTGTCGGTCGGAGCGGTGTCGACCGGCTCGCTCGCGCTCGACCTCGCCCTCGGCATCGGCGGGTTGCCGCGCGGCAGGGTCGTCGAGATATTCGGCCCCGAATCGTCGGGCAAGACCACCCTCGTCTACCACGTGATCGCCGAGGCCCAGCGCCGCGGCGGCATCTGCGCCTTCATCGACGCGGAGCATGCGATGGACCCGCAGTACGCGCGTCGCATCGGCGTCAGCATCGACGACCTCCTCGTCTCGCAGCCCGATACGGGTGAGCAGGCGCTCGAGATCACAGAACTCCTGATCCGCTCGGGCGCACTCGACGTCGTCGCGATCGACTCGGTCGCCGCGCTCGTGCCCAAGGCCGAGATCGAGGGCGAGATGGGCGACAGCCACGTCGGCCTTCAGGCGCGGCTGATGAGCCAGGCGCTCCGCAAGCTCGCCGGCACGCTCAACCGCACCGACACGATCTGCATCTTCACGAACCAGCTCCGCGAGAAGATCGGTGTCATGTTCGGCAACCCGGAGACGACCCCGGGCGGCCGGGCGCTCAAGTTCTACTCCTCCGTGCGGCTCGACATCCGCCGGATCGAGACGCTCAAGGAGGGCGTCGAGGCCATCGGCAACCGCGTGCGCGTCAAGGTGGTCAAGAACAAGGTGGCGCCGCCCTTCAAGCAGGCCGAGTTCGACATCATCTACGGCTCCGGCATCTCCTGGGAGGGCACCGTCCTCGACGTCGGGCTGGAGCGGAAGATCGTCCAGAAGTCGGGCTCGTACTTCAGCTTCGAGGACGAGCGGCTCGGCCAGGGCCGGCAGAACGCGACCGCCTTCCTACGCGAGCACCCGGACGTCTGCCAGCAGATCCTCGCGCGCATTCAGGCCGAGGCGGACGAGGGCCAGATCGTGTCCGCCCGCCTGCTCCCGTCTACCGCTCCGGCGTCAGAGGTCGAGCCGATCATCGAGCCGGACGAAGCGGACGTCGAGCCGGACGCGAAGACCGCCAAGACCGGGGAGCCGGCAGCGGCCTAGCCGCGTCGATGTCGCAGGACGCGTTCGGAGCGCTGGTCGACGCGCTGTCACGCCGCGACCTGACCTCGACCGAGCTCGAGCAACGACTGCTCCGCGCGGGTTTCGACGCTGCGGCCTGCTCGGATGCACTCGCTCGCGCCTCGGAGGCCGGGTACCTGGACGACGCGCGCGTCGCGACCGAGCGGGCGCGCCGCCTCGCCGAGCGGGGCGCGTCCGACGCGGCCATCCGTGTGGAGCTCGGCCGGCGAGGAGTCTCCGACGAGGAGGTCGAGCTCGCGCTCGCGGGGGTCGAGCCCGAGTCCGAGCGCGCCGACCGGCTCGCGGCGCGCCTCGGCGGCGGTGCCCGCGCAGCCCGCACGCTTGGACGCAAGGGCTATCCGGAGGATGTCGTCGAACGGACAATTCGCCTGCACATTGCGGAGTAACCGGAAGCAGGGGTAGGATTCTCAACGCACGACTCGACAACTTGTCAGCACACACGGAAACGCTCGAATCGGAAACCCTGACACGAACCCGAAACCCAGATCACGTCGAATGAGAAAGGGGATCTAAGCAGGCTTCAGGAGGCAAAGCGTCAGGCTTGAGGTAGGCCTCCGCAGGCGGTCCGACGCCGCCGTTCCCACCGATTCGCGAGAGCCCGTGCGGGCTTGTTGCCGGGTCGAGCCCGTGCCGAATCCGGCACGGACAGCCGACCGGAGGAGCTCCTGTGGCGTACGTTGTGGGAATCCTGATCGGCCTCGCCGTCGGCGCGGCGGCCGTCTGGCTCGTTCTGGTCTCCTTCACCGGCAGCAAGCTGGCGGCAGCGCGACGCACGCGTCAGCTGATGTTGACGGAGGCGCGCAACGAGGCCGATGCCCTCCGGCGCGAGGCTGAGCTCGAGGCCAAGGAGTCTGCGGTCACGTACCGCGCCGAGGTCGAGCGGGAGCTCCAGACCCAGCGTACGGACGCCCTCCGGGAACGAGAGCGCCTCCACACGAGAGAGGACGAGCTCAACCGACGCTTTGTCGAGCTCGAACGCCGGGAGCAGGGGATCACCGACCGTGAAACGCACGTGAAGCAGCTGCAGGAGGAGTTCAAGGACGCGAAGGACCGTGAGGTTGCCGAGCTCGAGCGGATTTCGAGCCTCACGATCGGAGAGGCGAAGTCCGAGATTCTCGTCCGCTCGGAGGAGCTCGTTCGGCACGAGCTCGCGCGACGCGTCCGCCGGCTCGAGGAGGAGGCGCAGGCCGAGGCCCGGAGACGCGCCCGGAACCTCGTCGCCGACTCGCTGCAGCGTGTCGCCGCCAGCCACGCCGCAGAGACGACGGTCTCCATCGTCGAGCTTCCCTCGGACGACATGAAAGGCCGGATCATCGGGCGGGAAGGGCGGAACATCCGTGCGCTCGAGCACCTGACCGGGGTCGACTTCATCATCGACGACACGCCGCAGGCCGTCGTCCTGTCCTCGTTCGACGGGATGCGCCGCGAGGTTGCGAAGCTCACCTTGCAGAAGCTCCTCGAGGACGGACGGATCCACCCGGCCCGGATCGAGGAGACGTACTACCAGTCGAAGGCGGAGGTCGACGACCTCGTCCGGCAGGCGGGCGAGCAGGCCGTCTTCGAGGCGCATTGCGGCGACTTCAACGAGGAGCTGGTCAAGATTCTCGGCCGCCTGAAGTTCCGCACGAGCTACGGGCAGAACGTGCTCAAGCACACGCTCGAAGTCGTCCACCTGGCCGGGATCATGGCCAGCGAGCTCGGCGCGAGCGTGAAGACCGCGAAGCGGGCCGCGCTCCTCCACGACCTCGGCAAGGCGCTCAGCCACGAGGAGGAGGGCTCGCACGCGCTGATCTCTGCCCGCTACGCGAAGCGATACGGCGAATCGGACGGCGTCGTCCACGCGATCGAGGCGCATCACTACGAGGTCCAGCCGCAGACGGTCGAGGCCGTGCTCGTGATCACGGCGGACGCCATCTCGGCCTCGAGACCCGGCGCGCGCGGAGAGAGTCTCGAGTCGTACATCAAGCGCCTCGAGTCGCTCGAGGAGCTGGCCGGTCAGAAGGCAGGCGTCGAGCGTGTCTATGCGCTCCAGGCCGGGCGCGAGATCAGGGTGATCGTGAAGCCGGAGGAGATCGGCGACGACGCGGCCGTGCTCCTCTCACACGAGATCGCACGTGAAATCGAGCAGCACCTGGACTACCCCGGCCAGATCAAGGTGACGGTGATCCGCGAGTCGAGAGCCATCGAGTTCGCCCGCTAGACCGTGGCCCGCGCGGACAGTGCGCTCGGGGCACCCCAGCCCACCACCCGATTTCAATCGTAACGAGCAACCTGTGACGCGTGTGAATCCGCTTTGTGCCGATTGTGTGACGATTCGTCCCCAGGGCGGCCGACCGTAGACTGCCCGGATGCGCCGCTACTTCGTGACCACGTTCGGCTGCCAGATGAACGCTCACGACTCCGAGCGCATCCGGGGGCTGCTCGAGGACATCGGCCTCGGCGAGGCACGGAGCCAGGACGAGGCCGACGTGCTCGTCTTCAACACCTGCACGATCCGTGAGAAGCCCGACCAGCGACTCGCGGCACACCTCGGCAACGCCGCCGCGCTGAAGCGGCGCCGACCCGGCACGGTCGTGGCCGTCGGAGGCTGCTACGCAGAGGCACAACGAGAGCAGATCTTCGAGCGGTATCCGTTCGTGGACGTCGCGTTCGGCCCGGGCACGATTCGGCATCTCGGCGACTGGCTCGGCGCCGGCGGAGTCGGGATCGAACGATCCGCGTTCGGCGTCGCCGCCGAGCGGCGCTTTTCGGCCGAGCTCCCGACGCAACGCGAGCGTCCCGTGCAAGCGTGGGTTCAGGTGTCGATGGGCTGCAACTCCGTCTGCTCGTACTGCATCGTCCCGCGCGTCCGCGGGCGCGAGTTGAGCCGCCGCCCCGGAGACGTCGTCGCAGAGGTCGACGGCCCTCGCCGCGGAGGGAGTTCGCGAGGTCACGCTCCTCGGCCAGAACGTCAACTCGTACGGCCGTGACCTCGCTCCCGCGATCGACACGGGCTTCGCCGAGTTGCTGCGCGCCGTCGACGCCGTCGACGGGATCGAGCGGATCCGGTTCACGAGCCCTCATCCGAAGGACTTCCGCCCCGATGTGATCGCGGCAATGGCGGAGTGTGCTGCAGTATGCGAGCACGCTCACCTGCCGCTGCAGTCGGGTTCCACTGCCCTGTTGAAGCGCATGCGGCGGACCTATTCGCGTGAGCGGTACCTCCGACTCGTCGGCGAACTCCGCGCCGCGATCCCCGACCTGGCTCTCACCACCGACATCATCGTCGGCTTTCCCGGGCGAGACGGACGACGACTTCGCCGCCACGCTCGAGGTCGTCGAGGAGGTCGGCTTCGACGGCGCCTTCACCTTCGTCTACTCGCCGCGCAGCGGCACGGAGGCAGCGACGATGCCGGATCAGGTGCCGGACGAAGTCAAGCGGGCCCGCATCGAGCGGCTCGTCGAGGTCGTCCAGAGTCTCGCGTCCGAGCGAAACGCCCGGCGCGTCGGCCGTGTCGAGGAGGTTCTCGTCGAGGGACCGAGTCGCACCGACGCCGCGCTCCTTCGCGGGCGCACGCGCCGTAACACGACGGTCAACTTCGACGGCCCGGGCGAGGCCGGTGCGCTCGTGCCGGTTCGCGTCACGAGCGCGTCCTCGACGACGCTCCGCGGCACGATGGATGCGCTCGTCGCCGCCTGAAGCGCCGCTCGTCCTCGCGCTCTTCGGCCCCACTGCGTCAGGGAAGACCGCCGTCGCGGAAGCGATCGCGGAGCTGGTTCCGGCCGAGGTCGTCTCGGCCGACTCGATGCAGGTCTACCGCGGCCTGCCGATCCTGACGAACCAGCCGGCCCGGCCGGCGCACCTCGTCGCCGTGTGGGAGCTCGATCACGAGGCGTCGGTCGCCGAGTACACCCGACTTGCGCACATTGCCGTGGACGAGATCCTGGGTCGCGGCCGGCTTCCGGTCGTCGTCGGCGGCACCGGGCTCTACTTCCGTGCCGCGCTCGCCGATCTCGCCATGCCGCCGGCTCCGGCGCCCGGCGCCCGCGAGCACTGGAGCCGGGTCTACGACCGCCTCGGGCCGGACGCCGCGCACGCCGTCCTCGCGGAGAGGGATCCTCCGGCGGCCGCGAGCATCCATCCGAACGACCGACGGCGGATCGTCCGGGCGTTCGAGCTCGCCGAGGCGGGCTCGTCGCTTCGGCCGCGCCGGGACCGTCTGTGGGCACTCGAGACCCGTCGGCCCACGCTCGTCGTCGGCCTCGACGTCCCTCGCGATGAGCTCGCCCGCCGGATCACCGAACGCACGCACGAGATGTTCCGGCACGGTGTCGCGGACGAGGCGCGAGCGGCGCTGGCCGGTCAGCTCTCGTCGACGGCCGGGAAGATGCTCGGCCTCCACGAGGCAGCCGAGCTCCCGGAGCCGGAGGCGATCGAGGTGATCGCGCTCCGAACGCGGCAGTACGCCGCGTACCAACGCAAGTGGATGCGCAGGATCCCGGGCCTTGTTACCGTCCCCGGCGATCGCCCGCCCCGTGAGACCGCCCGCGAAGTTCTCGACCTGGCAGGCCGCCGGTAACCGCTACCTCCTCGTCGAGCGCGCGGAGCTCGACGGGCCGCTGACCGCGGCCTCGGTACGGGAGGCAAGCCGCGACGCGGACGGCATCCTCGAGGTCGTCTCCGTCGCGGGCGGAACGGTCGAGATCGTGATCTGGAACCCGGACGGCTCACAGGCCGAGATGTCGGGCAACGGCACGCGGATCGCGGCCCGCTGGCTGGCTGAACGCACGCACCTGGACGACGTCACGGTGCGTGTCGGTGCCCGCGAGATCACCTCACGCATCCGCGCGGACGGCCAGGTCGAGCAAGACCTGGGCCCGGTCGAGGTCGGGCCGGCCGAGATCGTCGACGCGATCGAACTCGTGCCGGTGTCGGTCGGCAATCCGCACGCGGTCGTCTCCGGCGATCCGGCCGACATCGCGCGGATCGGCCCGCTCCTCGAGACGCACCGCAGGTTCCCGGAGCGTACGAACGTGCAGGTGGCGCGGGTCGATGGTCCAGGCCGGGTGACGGCGCGCGTGTGGGAGCGCGGCGTGGGGGAGACCGCGTCGTCGGGGACGAGTGCCGTCGCGGTCGCTGCTGCAACGCATGGGGACGGCACCGTCGTCGTCAACTTTCCTGGCGGAGATCTCACCGTCCGCCTCGAGAACGGCAACGCGACCCTGATCGGGCCCGCCGAACGCGTCGACGAGGTGTGATCAGCTGCTGCCGATGCCGTACTCGCGCAGGGTTTCGTTCAGGCTCAGCTTCAGGTCGGTCGACTCGCTCCGCCAGCCGATGATCAGGGCGCAGCCGAGCTGGAACGTCCCGGCCGGAAACTCCCGCGGGCGCGTACCGGGCACGACGACGGCGCCGGGCGGGACGGAGCCGCGGTGCTCGACTGGCTCGGGTCCGGTTACGTCGATGATCGGGACCGAGGCGGTGAGCGACACGTGCGGCCCGAGCACAGCGCGCTCGCCGACGATCACCCCTTCCGTCACCGCCGCCCGCGACCCGATGAATGCGCCGTCCTCGATGATCACCGGGCGCGCGTTGACGGGCTCGAGCACACCGCCGATTCCGGCGCCGCCGGCGAGGTGGACGTCCGCGCCTACCTGTGCGCAGGAGCCGACGGTTGCCCACGTGTCGATCATCGTCCGCGGCCCGACCCAGGCGCCGATGTTCACGAAGCTCGGCATCATCACGACGTCGCGGGAGAGGAACGACCCGTACCGCGCCACGGCCGGCGGCACGACGCGGACACCGAGCCGCGCGTAGTCGCGCTTGAGGGGGATCTTGTCCAGGTACTCGAACGGGCCGACCTCCATCGGCTCGACCTGCCGCAGACGGAAGTAGTCGAGGATCGCCTGCTTCGCGTCCTCGTTCACGACCCACTCGCCGTCGACGCGCTCGGCGACCCGCGTCTCGCCCCGATCGAGCTGCTCGATGATCGCCTCGACCCGTGCCGCGTCGATCTCGGTCACGCCAGGCTCCGCAGGATCGCGGCGGCGCGCTCGCAGTCCTCGACGGTGGGGACGAGCGCGAAGCGGACGTAACCCTTGCCGCTCGGGCCGAGATACGCGCCTGGTGCGACGACGATGCCGTGCTCGAGCAGCCGCTCGGCAAGCCCTTCGGAGCTCTCTCCGGCGGGCACCTCGACCCAGAGGTACATGGTCGCCTCACTCCCCGCGACGCGCCATCCGAGCGCTGCGAGCGCTCCCAGCAGCACCTCGCGCTTGCGCCGGTACACGTCCCGTGCGCGCGCCACGTGATCCTCGTCGCTCCAGGCGGCGATCGACGCACGTTGGACGAACTCCTGCGGTGCTGTCCCGACCGTCGGCCGGTAGGCGCGCAGGGCGTCCATTACCCAGGGCGGACCGGCGACAAAGCCCGACCGGTAACCGGTCATCGACGAGCGCTTGCTCAGTGTGTTGAAGACGACGACGTTTGCCCGCCCGGCCGCCTGGAGCGCCGACGGGGGCGGCTCGGCGAACCAGAGCTCGCTGTAGGCCTCGTCGGAGGCGAGGAGGAAGTCGTGCTCGGCCGCCAGCTCGGCGGCCCGCTCGTAGAGCGCGAGCGGCGCAACGGCGGCGGTCGGGTTGTTCGGATAGTTGAGCCAAAGGACCGCCGTCCGGGCGAGCGTCGCCGGATCGATCGCCTCGAGGTCGGGGAGAAACCCGTCCTCCTCGCGCAGCGGCACCTGCACGACCTGGGCTCCGGCGAACAACGCTCCGCGCTCGGGCACGGGGTAGCCGGGCTCGGTGACGAGCACGGCGTCCTTCCCGGCCGACGGGTCGAGGACGACCTGGGCGAAGCTGAAGATCGCCTCCTTGCTCCCGAGCGTCGGCACGATCTCGGTGGCCGGGTCGACGTCGACGCCGAAGCGCCGTGCCAGCCAGCCTGCGATCGCCTCCCGCAGCTCCGGCAAGCCCTCCGCCTTCGGGTATCCACGCGTCTCGGGGAGGGCATCGACGAGCGCCGCGCGGATCATCGGGTCCGTGGGCTCGCGCGGGTCACCCTGTCCGAAGTCGAAGATCTCGACCCCGGCCGCCGCCGTCTGGCGTTTCGCCTGCTCGATGCGCACGAACGGATAGGTGGCTTGCGCAGCCAGAACGGGGGAGGGACGCATGGGCCGAACGCTAGCCGTTCGGCCAGCGGGGGGCATAATCCAGCTGTGACGCCCCGGCAACCCGATCCTGCGCCCGGCGCGGAGCCCGAGCGCGGGCTCGCCGTTGCCGTGCTCCAGCCCGGCCGTGAGGCCGAGGAGCTGGCCGAGCTGCGTGAGCTGGCGCGAACGGCGGGCGTCCAGACGGTGGACGAGGTCGTCCAGCACCGCTCCCGGCCCGATCCCCGGTCGTACGTCGGCAAGGGCAAGCTCGACGAGCTGAAACGCGCGTTCGGCGAGGCGGACGCGGACGTCCTGATCGTCGACGACGAGCTCCAGCCCTCCCAGCAGCGGCTGCTCGAGGACGCGCTGCAGGCTCGCGTCGTCGACCGGACGCAGCTGATCCTCGACATCTTCGCCCAGCACGCTGTCAGCGCCGAGGGGAAGCTCCAGGTCGAGCTCGCCCAGCTCGAGTACAACCTGCCGCGGATGCGTGGCCTGTGGAAGCATCTGGAGCGCCTGGGCGGCGGCGTCGGCACCCGAGGCCCGGGTGAGACGCAGCTCGAGACGGATCGTCGGATTGCCCGCAACCGCGTCGCGGTCCTCAAGCGGCGCCTCACCGAGCTGAGCCGCCAACGCGACACGCGCCGGAAGTCGCGCCGCCGCTCGCAGACGCCCACCGTCGCCCTCGCCGGGTACACGAACGTCGGCAAGTCGACGCTCCTGAACGCGCTCACGGGTGCCGAGGTTTCGGTCGAGAACCGCCTGTTCGAGACGCTCGACCCGACGACGCGGGCGTTCGCCCACGACGGGCGCCGCTATCTCGTCACCGACACGGTCGGGTTCATCCGCCGTTTGCCGCACCAGCTCGTCGAGGGGTTCGCGGCCACGCTCGAGGAGACGCTCGTCGCCGATCTCGTGCTGCACGTCGCCGACGCGTCCGTGTCCGAAGAGCGCCTGGGCGAGATGATCGCGTCCGTCGACGACGTGCTCGCTGAAATCGGCGCCGACGAGCTTCCGGTGGAGCTCGTCTTGAACAAGATCGACCGCGTCGACTCGCTCGGGCGCCGGCGGCTCGCGAACCGCTATCCCGGTGCGTTGCAGATCTCGGCTGCGACCGGAGCCGGTCTCGACGCCCTGCGCGCACGGATCGCCGACCGGTTCGCCGGCCGTTTCGAGGTCGTCGAGCTGCTCGTCCCCTACGAGGAGGGCGCCCGGCTCGCCGAGCTCTACGCGCTCGGCCCACCGATCGAGCTGCGCGAAGACCGGCCGGAAGGGGTCTTCATTCGCGCCCGCCTCCCCGAGCACGACCTGCGCCGCTTCGCCCCGTTCCTGATCGCCGAAGCTCGCCGTGGCAGCGCGACCTCAGCCATCCGGTGACCGAGCTCACTGTCCGAAGGCTGCGCGACGACGCGACGCTGCCCGAGCGCGCCTATCCGGGCGACGCCGGACTCGATCTCGTGTCCTGCGAGCACGTGACGATCGAACCGGGCGCGAGGGCAGTCGTCGGCACCGGCATCGCCGTGGCGATCCCGGACGGTCACGCGGGCCTGGTCGTCCCGCGCTCCGGGCTCGCCGCGCGACACGGCATCGGCATCGTCAACGCGCCGGGGCTCGTCGACGCCGGCTATCGCGGCGAGCTGCGGGTCGTGCTCGTCAACACCGACCGGGCGGAAAGCTTCACGGTGGAGCCGGGGATGCGAATCGCGCAGCTCGTCATCGTGCCGGTCGCGCTGCCCGAGCCAGTCGGCGTCGAGGAGCTCCCCGAGACGGAGCGGGGCGTGGCCGGCTTCGGCTCGACCGGCGCGTGACGGGCGAGCCGCGCATCCGCGTCTCGGCCGTGCTGCGCTGGCGCGACCGCGTGCTCCTGTGCCGCCACGAGAAGGGCGACAAGGCCTACTGGCTGCTGCCGGGCGGCGGCGTGCACGCCGGCGAGAGCCTGGTGCAGGCGCTGCGCAGGGAGCTCCAGGAGGAGGTCGGGATCGACGAGCAGATCCCCTTCGAGGGGCCCGTCGCGCTCGTGGACTCGATCGCGCCGGCGCGGTCGTTCGCGCGCAAGCACGTCGTCCACATCATCTTCGCCGGGGACCTCTCCGGCCGGTCGCTCGAGCGGGCGACGTCGCAGGACGCCGCCGTCCGCGGCCATCGGCTGTTCGCGCTGACGGAGCTCGACGAGACCGTGCTCCACCCGCCGATCCAGCGGTTCCTCGCCCGCTGGCAGCCGGGCGACCCGAGCGTGTATCTCGGCGCCCTGTGGGCGCCCTGAGCCGTCACGCTGACGTTAGAACTTGCCGCCACGGGAGCGGGCCCGTGCCGACGAGACCGCATGAGCCTCCAACTCCAGTTCGTCCTCGAGCGGCGCGAGGACCGGCGCCTCGCCCGTGCGATGGGCAATGGCCTGCGCAAGCAGCCAATCCGCGAGCCAGGGGTTCCGCGGCAGGAGCGGCCCGTGGAGATACGTCCCGACGGCGCGGCCGAGCCTGCAGCCCTCGTAGCCGGACTCTCCGTCGTTCCCGAAGCCGGCGACGACGCGACCGAGCGGCTCCGCACCCGCATCCAGGATCGTCCGGCCCGCATGGTTCTCGAAGCCCGCGACCGTCCTGACCACGCCCGGCTCGAGCTCGCACTCGAGCAGCACGTCGCCGATCATGCGCCGTTCTCCGGCCACGGTGTAGAGCGGGAACACGCCTGCGCCGGCGAGCTCGTCCCCACCGCGGTCGCGGTAGAAGCGGCCGAGGAGCTGATAGCCGCCGCAGACGGCGAGCGCCGCAGCCCCGCTGGCAACCGCCTCGGCGAGCGCGGCTCCGCGCGCAGCCAGGTCAGGCGCGATCAGCGCCTGCTCCCGATCCTGCCCACCGCCCACGTAGAAGAGATCAACGCCGGAAGGCAGCGTGTCGCCGAGACCGATCGTCCGCACGTCGAGCTCGACATCGCGCCAGGCGGCCCGCGCGGCCAGCACGGCGATGTTCCCCCGATCGGCGTAGATGTTCAGGTAGCCCGGATAGAGGTGGCCGATGACGATGCGCTCCGCCGCACTCATGCCCGCTCCCGGCACCGGCAAAGCCGGCGCCTCCGCTCGTTGGTGAGCTCCGTCGAGTCTACGCTCATGCCGCGCGCTCCCAGTACGGCCGCGCGTGCCCCCGCCGTGTGACGATCGCCTGCAGCGCCAGCATGGCCGTGTAGGTCGGGAGGCAGACGAGCTCCTGCCTCTGTTCCGTCAGCTCGAGCCCGCGGTCGAGCGCCGCCTCGAGGTCGGGGACGACCTCGATCGCCGACGCGGCCAGCCCGCCGTACTTGAAGCGAAGCGCCAGCTCGGCCGCCCGATCGCCGGAGACGATCAGCCGCTCCAAGCCCGAGCCGAGGAGCTCGAAGTCTACGTCCCAGATCCAGGAGACGTCGCGACCGTCCGCGATCGCGTCGTTGAGCGCCACGAGCGCCAGCCTGGGCGCGCCGGCGGAGACCACCGTTCGCAGCGCCTCGTTCGCCCCGGCCGGGTTCTTGATCAGCAGCACGAGCAGCGTCCGGCCGCCAAGATCGATCCGCTCGAAGCGGCCGAATGCCGGCACGGCCCGCGCGAGCCCGTCGGCGATCGCGTCCAGGTCGACGCCCAGCGCGCGGGTCAACGTCGCCGCGGCGAGCGCGTTGTAGACGTTGTAGAGGCCCGGGAGCGCCAGCTCGACGCGGCGCGTGCCCTCGGGGGTCACCAGGTCGAAGGCCGCACCCTCGGTGCCGCGGAGGTCGATCCGGCGCGCTGCGACGTCGAGCGCCGGTCGCGCGTGCCCGCACGCCGGGCACCGGTAGTCGCCGAGGTGGCCGACGTAGGCCGCCGCATAGTCGTAGGGCGTCCCGCAACGCAGGCAGTACTTCGAGTCCGCCGCGTGCTGGAGGTCGGAGCGGGCGTGCGCCGGGTCGTCGACACCGAACGTGACGCTGTGCGCGTGCTCGGATGCGAGGTCGCCGACGAGCGGATCGTCCGCGTTCACGGCCAGCACGGCGTCGGCAGGGAGCTCGGGGATCATCCGCCGCCACCGCTCGGCCACGATCTCGAGCTCGCCGTAGCGGTCCAGCTGGTCGCGGAACAGGTTTCCGAGCGAGACGACGCGCGGGTGAACGCGCCGTGCGACCTCGGGCAGCGCCGCCTCGTCGACCTCGAACAGCCCCAGATCCGCGCCGCGGGCGGCCACGAGCGTCGACGCGACGCCGGACATCAGGTTCGCGCCGGCGGCATTCCGCGCCAGTTGAGCGTGGGGGCCGAGCACGGCAGCAGCCAGCGCGCACGTGGTCGTCTTGCCGTTCGTCGCCGAGACGAGCGCCGAACCGCGCTCGAGCCGCGCAGCCAGGGCGTCGACGGCGTCGCGGTCGAGCGTCGCCAGCAGCTTGCCGGGGAGCGTCGTGCCGCCCCCGGCGCCGGCCAGCCTCGACAGCCGTCCGACACCGCGGGCGAGAGCCACTTCGAGCTCGAGACGCACCCGCTCAAGTCTATGGAGAGCGGCGGATCAGCGAGCGCAGAGTCTCTTTGCATATGGGCGTTTATGCTCTATTCTGATTGCCATGGGCCGCCGGCGCGCGTACCGGGCGATCTCGCAGGTCGATCCGAAGGCGCTCGCGGAATTCCAGGCCGGGATCCGCAAGCGCTACTCCGACGAGGACATTCTCGGCCAGCTGAAGTCGTCCGCCGTTCGGCTCGGCCGGTCGCCGACGATGCGCGAGTTCTCGGATGACGCGGAGACGACCATCCACCCGCAGACGGTGATCGAGCGGTTCGGCAGCTGGAACCGGGCCAAGCGCGCGGCCGGGCTCGTCCCGCGTCGGTTCGCGACGAAGGAGGAGTTGCTGCGCTGCCTGCGCGAGCTGGGGGAGAGGATCGGCCGCACGCCGACGGCGAAGGACGTGGACGCGCACCGCGGGCTCGTCCCGTCCAAGTCCCTGTACTGGCACACGTTCGGCTCTCTGACAAACGCGTTGCGCGAAGCCGGCTTCGACGTGCCGGTCGGGGAGGAACGGCTCGAACGGGCGATCGAGCAGGGCGAGCAGCTCGCCCAGGAGCTCGGTCGGCTGCCCCGATTCGCCGACTGGTCGGACGCGCGGCGGGCCGATCCACGGCTGCTCAGCGAGTGGCAGGTCTATCGCATGTTCGACGCCCGCCGAGGCGCCTGGTCGACGTTTCAGTTCCTCGTCCGCGACCGGCTCCTCGAACGGGGGATCCAGGTCGGATCGGACGGCACGCTCCGTAGCTGATCGCGCTCACGGTCACGGCCCGCGCTGCCGATAGGTGCAGGGATGGCACGAGCGCTACGCAAGATCGAGCCCGAGGAACAGGGCGAGCCGACTCTGCTCTCGGATCCCGAGCGGGTCGACGAGCCCGAGGACGAGGAGAGCGAGCCGCAGCTCCGCGACCCGCTGAAGCTCTACGTGCGGCAGATCGGCGACGGCCGGCTGCTCACGCGGGAGGAGGAGCGCGAGCTTGCGCGCCGCAAGGACGCGGGCGACGAGGAGGCGAAGCGCCGCCTGATCGAAGGGAATCTCCGCCTCGTCATGTCGATCACGAGGAACTACACGAAGGCCGGCGTCCCGCTCCTCGATCTGATCCAGGAGGGCAATCTCGGACTGATCCGCGCCGTCGAGAAGTTCGACTACCGCATGGGCTACAAGCTTTCGACGTACGCGACGTGGTGGATCCGCCAGTCGATCACGCGGGCCCTGGCCGACCAGGGCCGGTTGATCCGGCTGCCGGTGCACGTGGCCGACCAGGTACGCCGGGTCGTCCGATCACGCCGGATTCTCGCGCAGAAGCTGAACCGCGACCCGACGATCCCCGAGATGGCGAAGGAGAGCGGCTTCCCGGAGAAGCGGGTGAAGGAGCTCCTCGAGCTGGTCGAGGATCCGGTCAGCCTCGAGACGCCCGTCGGCGACGGCGACAGCCTCTACTCCGACATGATCGAGGACGATTCGATGCCGCAGCCCGAGGCCGCGACCGCCGAGACCCTGCAGTCCGTCGAGCTCAGGGAGGCGCTCGACCGGCTCGAGCCCCGGTTGCGCGACGTTCTCGAGCGCCGCTTCGGCCTTGCCGGCTCGAACCCGCAGACGCTCGAGCACATCGGCAAGGAGCTCGGGATCACCCGTGAGCGCGTGCGTCAGCTCGAGACACGGGCCCTGAAAGAGCTCCGGACGACCGCGCCCGAGCTCTCGTACTACCTGATCAGCTAGAGCCAGACTTCAGTCTGGCCCGATTCGCTAGTACGGAACAGCCTGGATCTCGCGCAGGCTCGCGAGCCGGCGCAGCGCCTCGACCTCGATCTGCCGAACCCGCTCTCGCGTGAGCCCGAGCCGCCGGCCGATCTCCTCGAGCGTCTTCGGCTCCTGGTCGTCGAGGCCGTAGCGGAGGGCCAGCACCTCGCGCTCGCGTTCCGTGAGCGCGCGGAGCGCCTGCTGCAGCGCCTGGCTGCGGAGCGACAGCTCGACCTGCTCGTCGGGGAGCAAACCCTCGCCGGCGACGAAGTCCCCGAGGACCGCCTCCTCCTGGTCGCCGACGGGCTGGTCGAGGCTCGTGGCGGCGCGGGCGGCGGCGCGCACCTCGCGCGCCTGCTGGATCGGGAGGCTCGCCTCCTCGGCGATCTCGTCCAGCGTTGGCTCCCGTCCGAGCTGCGTCCACAGGTTCCGCTCGGCCCGGTTCATCTTCTGCAGCCGCTCGACGATGTGGACGGGCATGCGGATCGTGCGCGCCTTGTCGGCCAGCGCGCGGGCGACCGCCTGGCGGATCCACCACGTGGCGTAGGTCGAGAACTTGTAGCCGCGACGCCAGTCGAACTTCTCGACCGCGCGGATCAGGCCGAGCGTGCCTTCCTGGATCAGGTCGAGGAAGGGGAGGCCCTGGTTCCGGTAGTTCTTCGCGATCGAGACGACGAGGCGGAGATTCGCCTGGATCATGTGCTGTTTCGCATTTTCGTCGCCGCGCTCGATCCGCTTGGCCAGCTCGACTTCCTGGGCGGCGGTGAGCAGCGGATGGCGGCCGGCTTCGCGCAGGAAGAGCTGCAGCGCATCGGTGGTCGTCTCGACGGGCGCGGTCAGCACGGCGGCCGCGGTCTCGCGTTCCTCCTCGATCAGCTCGTAGCCGCGCGCCTCGAGCTCGCGGAAGACGAGATCGGATTCGACGGGGTCGAAGCCGTGCAGGTCCAGGAGCTCGCCGAGCTCGGCGATCTTGATCGAGCCCTGCGCGTCCGCGGTTTCCAGGAGCTGCAGGAAATCCTCGCTCTGGAAGAGAGTCTCGAAATCGACTGTCGGCTCTTCGGGCCGCTCAGTGGTCGTCATCCACGCCTCGCTTCCGCTCGTATGCGCCGCCCGTCCGGTCGACGCACCGTCCTCCCGCAGGCGCCCACCGCGCGGCTAAGCATAGCCATCGACCAGACCCGGGCGAAAGGGCCCGTCTGAATTCGGTCTGCACGATAACGCGTGTTATGTCAAGTTGGCCGATTCCGAGGGTCGGCTGCCGTCGTATGACCCCTCCCTCCGACCGGTCGGCGAAGTTCGCCACGCGGCGACGCGTGCTTCGAAAATTCGGCGGCGAGAAGCTTGGGTGCAAATTGCGGACTTTCCCGAGGCGCCGGGTCTTGCGCCCCGCGGCCCGAGGTCGTAGAGTCGCATTTGCGTCGAGCACGGAGCGCCGGTAGGACGAATCCGAGCCAGGCGGCGTCAGGCGAAAGCCGAGCGTCGGCGGGCCCGGAGGACGAAAGCGCCACCGACTCGACGCATTTTCTTTGTCGACGCTCCGGTCCCGCGGTTAGGATCTCCCACAACATGCACCTTCGCGCTCCCAGCGTTGCACCAGGTGTCTCGGCGTTCCTCTGGTGCCTCGTGTTCGCCGTCTACGTCTGGCTGTTCGCGCTCGCCGTCGGGGTCTCCGAGGCCGTCGCGGGCCTCCTCGGCGCTCTCGTGGGCGGAGGCGTGTTTCTCGTCGTCCGTCTCTACGGCGAGGATCTGACGCGCCGCCGGCGCACGCGTCGCGCCGGGTCGTGACCGCCGGCTAGCGCCTGCACGAGGTCGCGCGCCTGGTCGCGGCCGAGAGCCGCCTCGAGCCTGCGGCGGGCGGGTACACGACGCTTCAGCGCGCGACCCAGGAGCGCACAGTGGCTCAGAAGCCGGCGCCGGCCATGCGGATTCTCGATCGCGTAGGAGCTCATCGTCGTCCTCGCTCCCGTGATCGGCACGGTCACGACTGCCGCCAATCCCTGACGCGAGTGGACCGCTAGTGGAGCTGGAGGCGTCTCGCGTCGAACGCCGACGAGTCGAGCTCGGCGCGAAACTCCTCCACCGTTCGCAGCGCGTCGTCGCGGAAGACGTGCTCGACGACACCCACCGCGGCGTCGTTGTGGAACGGAACGTCGACGTGCGCTGCGGAGACGATGTTGATCGAGACGCGCAGACAGGCCGGGCAACGGACGGCGAGCCCGACGGAGCCTTCCGCGTGCCCCGGTGCCAGCAGCCAGAACATCGACGGGAAGACGGGCCGGGGCCGCTCCTCCGGATAGCAGAAGAAGCTCCACGGCCACTCCCCCGCGCCGATCCGCCGCGCGGCGAGGTCGCCGAACTCGTCCTTGACCGGCTCGAGCCGGTCGGTCATGAGGTTGAGGAAGACACGCGAGTCGAGCCCGAGAGGCGCCCAGTCGAGCTCGTCGTGCGCCACGAGCCCGACGTGCTCGTCGCCGCACGCGCACGCGTAGCGGACGCGGAACACAGCCGGATGGGTCGCGCCCGGTAGCCGGTCGAGCTCGCGGAAGTCGTGGAGCAGCACCCGGGCCTCCCCGCGCGCCGGGCACGGGAACGTGTAGCGCGTGCTCAGCGAGTCGTACATATCGGTGTTCTAGTCGACACGCCGGACGTGCCGCTGAACGACACTGCTAGTACTCGATCAGCGAGTAGACGTCGTGGCCCTGGAGCCGCTCGCGACCGTTGAGGAAGCCGAGCTCGATGATGAACGGCAATCCGACGACGATACCGCCCAGCTGCTCGACGAGCTCGACCGTCGCCTTCGCCGTGCCGCCGGTCGCGAGCACGTCGTCGTGCACGAGGACGCGCTGCCCGGCCCGGATCGAGTCGGCGTGCACCTCGAGCTGGTCGAAGCCGTACTCGAGCGCATACTTGACCGCCACGGTCCGCCAGGGCAGCTTCCCGGGCTTCCGCGCCGGGACGAAGCCGCAGCCGAGCCGGCAGGCGAGCGCGCCGCCGGTGATGTAGCCGCGTGCCTCGGCGCCCAGCACGACGTCCGGCTTCCGTGGCGCCGCCCACTCCGCGATCCGGTCGACGGTCTCGCGCAGAGCCTCCGGATCGCTCAGCAGGGGCATGATGTCCTTGAAGACGACGCCCGGCTTCGGGAAGTCCGGAACGTCGCGGATCTTCGCCTTGAGGTCGACGGGCACGCGCGGAGCCTATCCGTCCGTCAGCCCGTTGCGTGGCGGCGCAGGCTTTGCCAGAGCAGGAGCTGTGAGAGATCCTGGACGAGCTCGCCGAGCGCCCGAAGATCCTCGAGCCCTTGCTGACGGCGCTCGAGGCTCCGTGCGTGCAAGGCAGGCGCCGTGATCTGGCCGAGCAGGCCGGCGTTCCGCTCGGCCGACGTCTGGAATGTCCGCAGGTGCCTGGCGCTCATGCCGTAGCCTGCGAGCTGCCCGCAGAGCGCGGCAACCTCGACGTCAGACTCGCGGTACCGGTGCCCTCCGCGCACGGTCGTCGGCTGGAGGAGCCCGAACCCCTCGAGGTCGCGGACGAGAGCCGGGGCGATCTGGGCGCGCGTGCAGAGCTCGTCGAGGGTCAGCTCCTGCTCCTCCGTCGCCAGCGCGGGCCGCTGCCGACGCCTGCCCTTCTGCACGGTCGTGGCCAGCTCCTGCCGGATGACGCGCAAGGGCAGGAACTCGTCGCGCTGGAGGCGCAGGATCGTCTCGAGGCGATCGACGTCGTCCTCGCTGAACATCCGGTACCCGCCGCGCGTGCGCCGGGGCGCAAGCAGGCCCTGCTCCTCGAGGTAGCGGATCTTCGAGATCGAGATGTCGGGAAACTCCGCCTTCAGGCGGCGGCACACGGCGCCGATCGTCTGCAGGCGCGGCGCCTGGGCGGGCTGCTCGTATGTGGTCGCGACGCTCATCGAGCCAGGAAGACGAGGCGGTACTTGCCGATCTGCACCTCGTCGTCGTCGGTGAGCGGCGCCTGCTCGATTCGCCGCCGGTTCAGGAAGGTGCCGTTCAGGCTGCCGAGGTCCTCGATCACGAAGCGTCCGTCGACCTCCGCGACGACCGCGTGCTTTCGCGACACGGTGACATCGTCGAGGAAGACGTCGCAGTCGGGCGAGCGGCCGATCGTCGTGCGCTCACCCTGCAGGATGAACGCCTCGCCCGAGCGCCCACCCCCTGAGCGGACGACGAGCGCAGGCCCCTCGATCCCCTCGACGCCGGCCGAGGGCTCCTCGGTGATCTGGTCGGGCGTGTAGCTGAGCGTCGTCTCCGCCTCGTTGCCCTCGTGCTCGAGCATCGCGCCACAGCGGGCGCAGAAGTTCGCGGCTTCCGAGTTCTGGAAGCCGCACTCGGAGCAGTAGATGTGGCTCACTCAGTCTCGGGGGAGGCCTTGCGGGCGAGGATCTCGCTGAGACGGTCGACGTCGACGTGCGCGAGCTCGTCCTCCGACTGCCCACGCTTGCGCGCCACTCGCTCGGCACGGAGGATGTCGATCTTCCCCTGCAGCAGGCGCCGCTCGTAGGAGACCTCGCTCTCCCTCCGCTCGAGGTCGTCGATCAGACGCTCGAGGTCGTCGTCGCCCAGCTTGGTGAGATCGGGAAGCGCTTCCACATGGCCCTTTCGTCGGATTCGCCCGGCCGGCTCATTGAAGCAGCGGGCCGCTCAAGGGTCAACCTTTACTTGAGATTTGCGGCCCGGGCCGGAACTCCTCCCCAGGCTCCGCCAGGCGCCGACGGCATAGGCTACGGCCGCCGCGATCGCCAGGCCGACGCCCACCCAGAAGAGGACGAGCGGCCAGCGCTCGGCGTCGGTCGTGACGATCACGCACCCGACGGCCAGATAGAGCACCCACGTCGCAGTCTTGCCGAGGAAGTTCACGGAGAACTCGTAGCCGCGCGGCTTGAAGTAGCGCGCGCCGGCGATCAGCAGGATGTCGCGGCCGAACACGATCACGAGCGCCACCCACGGCAGGCGGCCGTCGAGGTAGAGGAGCAGCACGGCCGAGTCGATCATCAGCCGATCGGCGAGCGGGTCGGCGTACTTGCCGAACTCGGACTCGACGTGCCAGCGCCGTGCCAGGGCGCCGTCGATCTGGTCGGTGATGCCGGCGATGGCGAACACGACGCCGGCCGCCCAGCTGTGCCCATCGCTCGCCTGCACCATCAGCACGATGAAGATGGGCACGAGCGCGAACCGGAGCACCGTGAGGGCGTTCGGGAGGTACCGGTGGAGGCGCGACACGGAGATCGCCCATCGTGTCACGGATGTCCGCCTTCCGACGCAGCCGTGCCGGAAGCGCGACAATTCGCCCCCAGTGACGAACAGCCGGATCTCGCTCCCAGGGTTCGTGACGGCCCACTCACACGCGTTTCAGCGCGCGCTGCGCGGGCGCGGTGCCGGGGGTGACTTCTGGGCGTGGCGCGAGTCGATGCTCGCGGAGGCCGAGCGCCAGACACCGGAGACGGTGCGCGCGGCGTACGAGCGGACGTACCGCGAGATGCGGACCGCCGGCTACACGGCCGTCGGCGAGTTCCACTATCTGGGCCTCCCCGAGGCGCTCGCCGCGCTCGAGGCGGCCGCAGCCGCAGGCGTCGACATCGTCCTCCTCCTCGCCGCCTACGAGCGGGGCGGGCTGAAGCGATTCCGACAGGAGTCGGTCGCCGACTACCTCGGCCAGCTCGAGCGGCTCCGGGAGAGCGGTGGCCGCGTCGGCCTCGCCCCCCACTCCGTGCGCGCCTGCTCGGCCGCCTGGCTGGCCGAGATCGGCCGGTATGCGGCGCGCGAGGGGCTCGTCCTCCACGTGCACGCCTGCGAGCAGCCGCGCGAGATCGAGGAGTGCCTCGCCGAGCACGGCGTCAGACCGATCGAGCTGCTCGCCCGGTGCGGCTGCCTGGGCCCGTCGACCACCGTCGTCCACGCAACGCACGCCGACTCCTCGGAGCTCGACCTGCTCGCCGACGCGGGCGCGACGGTCTGCCTGTGTCCGACGACCGAGGCGAACCTCGGTGACGGCTTCCCGCCGCTCGAGGGCTTGCTCGAGCGGAGGATTCGGCTTGCGATCGGATCCGACTCGAACGTGCGGATCGACCCGCTGGAAGAGCTGCGGGAGCTCGAGGGAATCGCGCGGCGCCGGCTGGGCCGGCGCGAGGTGGTGCCGGTCTCGCAGCTGCTCGCGATCGGCGCCGGGAACGGCGCGGCAGCGCTCGGCCTCGACGCATGGCCAGGTGTCACCGTGGATCTCGACCATCCGGCGCTCGACGGAGTCGAGCCGGAGGACGTGCGCGCGGCGCTCGTCTTCGGCTGTGGCGCCGACGTGTTCGACGGCTAGCCGGCCCGAACGGGACCAAAAAGAGAGGCGGCGGGTTTCCCCGCCGCCTCTCGGTGTCGCCTCTCGCGAGACGACTTGGGGGTGATATCGAGCTAGACGTTCACCTTCACGAGCCCAGTTCCCCAGTTGGTGAAGAAGTCACGAGTTCCTCCGCACGTGTCGTCGAAGAAGAAGTCGATGTCACTGCAACTCGGGTACTGGATGTACTCCGTCGCGAGGTAGATCGTCCTGCCATCGCCCACAGCAGCGGAGTAGTCACCCCAGCGCGGAGTGCCGAAGATGATCCAGCCGAAGTCGTCCAGAACATCCTGACCGGCAAGCACGACAGGGATCTTCGTGATCGGGTTGTGATCTCCGACCTTCGCCACGGCCACACTCGGGAAGTTCGTGTTGCCCGTGAGGGTGAAGACCATCGCACCGTTGATGCCGTCAGTGGAGACGCCGATCGCAGGGAAGATCACGTCGTTGTTCCAGTTGGCGACATAGCCCTGTGCGTTGACGCCGGCGCCGACCACGAACGGGCCGGCCCAGGCGGTTGCGCTGATGTCGAAGTACGCGATCGCCGACCGGCGGTGCAGGTGGCCAATCGGATCGGGCACCAGGGCGTCGGTGTTCACACCGCCCCAGTTGTGAGCCGGGTTGCCGCCGGCCACGACCGACTTGACCTCGTTCATCCGGTCATCGTTGTTGGCGATCGGTGCGGGCTCGCAGAACGGGCCTGCGAAGAAGTCGCAGAACGGCGTGTTGCCGCCTGACGGCTGCTCCGCGTACGGCGAGAAGCCCGGGGTGTCCGTGAACGGGAACCCGTAGCTCTCCGTGCTCGCGATTGCGTAGTTGATGAACATCGACGGCGAGACGCTGTTGATCGACGACGTGTTCGTGAGCGCCCAGAGGGCGATCCGGTTGTCGTTCGAGCCCAGGAAGTCGAGCGCGGACATAAAGAACTCCGTCCCGCCTCGAGCGGTCACGAACGACTGGTTCGGCGTCGTCGCCGGCTGAACCGAGTACCAGCAGAACGCCGAGAACGGGTACACGAACGAGCCGCACGTGTCTACCGGGTCGGTCTCGGGGACCGGGATGGTCCCGCCGAGGTCGAAGTAGACGATATTCGGGAACAGGAACCCGGCCGCCAGAGCGGTCGAGTCGATGATGTACAGCTGCGTCCCGTTGAAGCCCGGATCCGTCCAGTCGAACGAGTTCGTCGAGATGAACAGCGCGTTGCGGTTCATGCCGAGCAGCGGCTGGTCACCGAGGCATCCGAACGGGTCACCGGAACAGTCGACGCCGTCGAAGCTGACGTCGAGGACGTAGATGTTGTAGGTCGACAGCGGATCCGACGTCGTGCTCACGGCGATGAAGACCGCAGAGCCCGGAACCGGAGGCCCGGTGTAGGCCAGCTCCGTCACGTACCACTTGCGCGTGACGTTGTCGTAGTGCGCCTTCGGGTCGGACACGTTCTGGTAGCCCGTGGCGAGGAGCGCGGGAGCCCAGAACTGCTCCATCGGCTCCGCGTTGGTCACGTGGCCGAAGTTCGTGCCCATGATCTCGAACACGTTGTTCACGGCCTCGAACACGAAGCCGTTGCCCTCGGCGAGCGCCTGGTCCGGCGGCGTGTCGATGTAGCCACCGGCCGACCTCTGGTCGAAGGCGTTCAGACCCTTGGCCGACCCCGCGTAGCTCGCGGAAGTGATCGGCAGGCTATGAGCATGCGGGATGATCGCGGCGTTGGGCGCGGCAGCGCCGGCGGCAGCAGCTGCAGCTGCCGACTTCGAGCCGTGCTTGCCCGGGATCGCCCGGTCATGCTGCTTGACAGCCTGCGCGTTGGCCGGTGCTGCCTTGACCGGAGCGAACGTGCCCTTCGACGAAGCCGGCGCGAACTTCGCCGTTCCGATTGCCTGCGGCGTCTTCGCACCGTTCGGCAGGTTGCCACGCCCGCTGGTGTGCCCGGCCCCCTTCTGATAGCCCTTGCCCTTGGTGGGCAGCGCCTTCTGCGACGAGGTCGCTGCGCTCACCGACGCAGCTGCAAGCGCAGCCACCAGCAGCGCGGCAAAGAAGACCGCTGCTGTTGCAAAATTGCGTCGTTTCACAGATTCCTCTCCTCTCGATTCCAACTTCTTCTCTCCTCCTCAAATTGCACTGCAACAAACATCCCTGCCTTCGAGGCCATCACCCCCCTTTCGAACGTCTAGCTTTCCCCCAATACGAACCTGCCCTGCTGGCAGTAAGTCTGGTGCAGATACTCCCTGACGCTCTTCCCGAGGAGCGTGCGCACCTGGTGATGACGGACATTCCTAGCAGTGGAAGCGGACGGTGAGCACCGTAGCACGACCATTCGCGAACTCCGCGAGTTGCCCGGGGCGCGGCACGCCCCAGCGGTCTCACAACCGTGTCACTGCCCGTCACACGCACTGCAGGCATGAGCCTAGACGGCAGAGCGCCCAAAAGCAAGTTGAACGGAGACCCGCGAAAGGCTGCATTGAAGCCGCCTTTCGGGCCGTCCGAGGCGGTACAGGGAGCAGCGGCCGTCGTCGTCGCCACAGGGTCACGTTCGGGCCGAAACGGCCGTTTCCTCCCCTGTGCAGCGGCTTTCCGACCTGCGTTTGACGCGTGCGACGCCGCGCTTCCGGCCCGGTAGAGCCCGGTCCAGTACGCCGTCCGCACGAGATAGGCCCGCGCCGCCGGTCTCCCGTGCATCCCGTAGGTGCCGTCATAGCTCGCGTAGGCCTGCGCGACGGGCGAGCTGGCGGGGCCGCGGGCGAACGCGAGTTTGCGCGGGAGCGGCGTGAGCGCCGGCTCGATCTGCGTGCCTTCATGCCACTCGTTGTAGCTCGTGATCGTCACCCGGTCGGCTCCGGCCTGGATCGCGGACTTCCACATGGCGTCGTACGTGGCCCCGCCGTCCCGCTGGCGGATGTGGGTGTCGCCGGTCGCCCGCAGCGCGTCGTAGCCGGGCCCGACGGACGGGGCGCAGAGGAGGCCGGCACGGTGGGCGCGCGCGCAGAGCGGCCCGAACGTCGCGGAGCCGAAGGAGAAGACGTCGTAGGTGTAGACGCCGGCGAACCGGTCGGCCGCCGCGCGGGCGACGTTCGTCGTCTGGGCGAGCACCTGCACGCCGGGCAGGGAGCCGAGCAGCGTGGCCCAGCTCGCGTCGTCGATCTCGAAGGGGTGGTAGACGTAGAAGCGCGCGACCCCGAGCCCGCGCAGATGGGCGATGTCCGAGGCGATGCTCGCGGCCGTCCGGGTCGAGTACGGCTCGATCTGGGCGGCGACCTTGAGGCCCTGGTTCGTGGCCATACGGACTATCATCGGCAGCCGGAGGTCTTCAATCGAGCCCCAGCCCCACCAGGAGCTCACGACCTCCTGGATGCCGGCGGCGGCGATCTCCTTCATCTGGGCCGCGACGACCCCGGAATCGGCGCTGGAATAGGGGCCGCGGGCCGGGTAGTAGCTCGTCGCCAGGTCGAGCGGCGGGATGTGGCCGTTCTGGTTCCAGTGGATGTAGCTGCCGTCGACCTGCGGGTTTCCGTACCAGGGGTAGTAGAAGATCGACGTCTGCCGGGGGGAGGCCATGCTCGCGCCCCCAGGCGCGCCGGCCGGCACGAGGAGGGCGAGCAACCCGAAGGCGAGAGCGAGGCGTGTCATTCCGCAGAGGCCGGACGGCCTGACCGCGGATCATGACACCCGCGGCCGCCGGAATCTACTGGAGCTCGTAAGCATTTCCTGCTCTCGGCTCCCAAACCGGTCACGCGACCCGATCCGCGCGACACCCGGGAGTCGCTCGAGCCGCCGGCATCTCGCCTCACGCGACATCCGCAAATCGCCCGGCCGTGTACTTTCGGTTGCATCTGCGCAGAAAGGTGGCGCCGAGACAAGCAACCAAGGGAGGCTGTTGTGCTGAGGAGGACACTGGCGCTCGGACTAGTCGTCTGCGTCGCAGTCGGAGCGTACGCAACCTGGGCAGGCGCCAGCAGTTCGCGCAATGACCGTTTTACCGCCTCGCTCAACCGGGGCCAGGAAGTGCCCAAGCCGAAGGGCGTCTCTCTAGGGGTGAGCGGGCGGTTCAGTGCGACCCTGACCGGCTCGAAGCTCAAGTGGACGCTGACCTTCAAGCATCTGACCGGGAAAGCAACGGCAGCACACATCCACTCGGGGAAACGGGGTAAGGCCGGCATCGTGCTGGTTCCGCTCTGCGGGCCGTGCAAGTCAGGTGTGAGCGGGACGGCGGTACTCACTTCCAAGGAGGTCGATGCGATGAAGAAGGGCGACCTCTACGTGAACGTGCACACGGTGAAAAACCCGGCCGGCGAAATCCGCGGCCAGATCCACGGTTGAGCCGAAGAGTGATCACGTCTCAGGCGCCCTGAGGCCTACCGCGCCAGAAGCGGGCGGTTCGGTGACGAGCCGCCCGCACCGGAGACGAGCACTTCGCCCGCGTGGCCGATGAAGAGGTCAAGGCGCCTACTGGGCATCGGCCGGACAGGCCGATGCCCTTCGATCCCAGTCGGGGCGCCGAGATTCGAACTCGGGACCTCTAGTCCCCCAGACTAGCGCGCTAACCAGGCTGCGCCACGCCCCGGCGCTCGGAGTCTAGCCAAGTAGCCAAGGCTCGCCTGCCGCGGGTCTCCCGCGCCTACTGGCGACTCTCTCGAGCACGGTGAGGGTGCCGGCAGTGCGGCATCGAACTCGGCGGCACCAGCCCCGAGTCGTGGCTCGAGGTGACCTGTGACGATGAGCCAATCGTTGCGGCGACGCGTGCCGAAGCGGGAGCTCGGTGAGAGCGGTCCGTGATTTCCCTGATGGCGAGCGGGCTGACCTGGGCGGATGCTGCACGGTAGGCGGGCCGCGCCAAAGCCCATCAACCACTCCTCCTTGACTGGACGATCGACGCGGCCCGCCTTTCCCTTTGAGGCGACAGGCAGGACTGCACCAGCCGGCTCAGCGCTCGACTGCCGCGCCCCGAGGTTTGGATTGAGAGCAGACGGGAACGTCCGAGAGTGAATGCGAGCCCGCTGTGGTGCTCGCTTTGTGCCTCTCCTGTCACCGAAGGCCTCGCCACCAGAGGGGCCTTCGGGTGCGTGGTACCGCTCCGGTGTCGGTCTCAAGACGTCCGGGGCGAGTGCCGAAGACTCTGGGATGACGCGAACCGCGCGCCTCGCGGCCGTCTCGGCGTTCCTCGGATTGTCGCTCCTGCTGCCCGCGTCCTCTCTCGCCGTCGGCAGCCCGCAGGTAGCGGCCGTCCAGGTGGCGCTGCGGGCGCGGCATCTCTACGCAGGAACGGTGGACGGCGTCGTCGGCCCCGCGACGAGGTCGGCGATCCTCGTGGCCCAGCGCCGGGCCGGCCTCGTGCCGGACGGCGCCGTCGGCCCGCAGACGCTGGCTGTGCTCGGCCCGCTCGCAGGGCCCACGCTCGGGACGCGCACCCTCGCCCCCGGCGCCGTCGGTGGCGACGTCGTCGAGCTCCAGTTCCTGCTCGCATGGCACGGCTTCCCCTCGGGGATGTTCGACGGCGGCTTTGGATCCCACACCCAGGCGGCGCTCCTCCGCTTCCAGCGCTGGGCAGGCTTGCCCGCCGTAGGCGTCGTGGGGCCGGCCACCGTCGCGGCGCTCCGCGAGCCCGTCCCGGCCTGCCCGCTGCGGCTCGCATGGCCGCTTCGCGCCGCGGTGGGTGACCGCTTCGGCCCACGGGACGCAGCCTTCCACCCCGGACTCGACCTCCCCGCCGCGACGGGAACGCCGGTGCACGCCGCCGCGGTCGGGCGCGTCACCTTCGCCGGGCCGACGACGGGCGGCTACGGCAACCTCGTCGTCGTGACGCACGCGGAGGGCGTCGAGACGATGTACGCCCACCTCTCGCGGATCGTCGCGTACCGCGGCGAGGCCGTGACCGTCGGCACGCTCGTCGGCCTCGTCGGTGCGACCGGCGAGACCACCGGCCCGCACCTCCACTTCGAGGTACGGGTGCGCGGCGCCGCCGTCGACCCGCTCCCGGCCTTCGGCTAGATCGACTCGCCGCCGGGGACGGTCGTCCGCACGGCGCGGTGACGCGTTGGTTCCTATTCCCCCCGCAGGCGACGGTAGAGCCGGTCGACGAGATCCGGCATGCGCTCGAGCCCGTCCGTGATCACGCGGATCCGAAACTCGAGGAAGTGCTCGGGCTCGACGGCGAGCCCCTTGGCCAGCTTGGCGATGACGTCGTTCGAGGGGACCGGGCGGCTCCCGTGGACGATGTGGTTGAGGTAGCCGGCGGAGAGACCCGTCTTCGCGGCGAGGCCGCGATAGGTCGTGCCGGTGTCCTCCATGAGCCGTTCGACCGTGGCGCCGAAGGGCTCCTCGCTGAAGCGGCGCCGCTTGGCCACTACGCCAGCTCCTCGGGCGTCACGCGCCGCTCCTCGCCCGACTGCCGGTCGCGGACGTCGACACGCCCGTCCTCGAGGCTCTTCTTCCCCGCGGTGACGCGGAGCGGTATCCCGATCAGGTCGGCGTCGGCGAACTTCTCGCCGGCGCGGGCGTCGCGGTCGTCCAGCAGGACCGAGCGGCCCGCGGCGGAGAGCACCTCGGCCGAGCGGGCCGCGATCTCCTCGCCACCTGCCAACGCGATCACGTGCGCATCGTACGGCGAAATCGACGCAGGCCACACGAGTCCGTCCTCGGAGCCGCGCTGCTCGACGACCGCCGCCATCACGCGGGCCGGGCCGATGCCGTAGCTCCCCCCGAGCAGAGGCTTCTCGACACCGTCCTCGTCGAGGAACGTCGCGTCGAGCCCGGAGCTGTACTTGTCGCCGAAGTTGAAGATGTGACCGACCTCGATCGCGGTCTGGAACACGAGCCGGCCGCCGCATTCGGGACAGTGGTCCCCCTCGCGCGGCTCGCGGATGTCGGCGAAACGCGGCTGGTAGTCGCGCCCGGCCTCGACGCCGCGCAGGTGGTAGCCGTCGCGGTTCGCGCCTGCGACGAACTGGCCTTCGCGGAGCGTCTCGTCGGCGAGCACCTCGCCCGCGAACCCGACCGGGCCGAGCGAGCCGCCGCCGGCGCCGAAGACGGCGCGGATCTCCTCGTCGGTCGAAGGCCGGGAGTCGGAGGCGAGTGCGGACAGCAGCTTCGACTCGGCGAGCCGGTCGTCGCCGCGGAGGAGTGCGAGCACGACCGAGCCGTCCTCCTTCGTCACCGGCATCGCCTTCGAGGTGGCGGCGAGATCGACACCGAGGAACTCGGCGAGCGCCTCGCAGGTGACCACGCCCGGCGTCTCGACCTCCTCCGGCCCGTCGAGCCGCGGCGGGAAGTCCGGCGTACGCGGAATACCGCGGGCGATCTCGGCGTCGGCAGCGTAGTCGCCGCGCTCGCAGCGGACGAGCGTGTTCTCGCCCGAGCCGGAGGGCGCGAGGAAGTCCATCGTCAGCTTCCCGCCCATGATCCCGCTCTCCGCCAGCACGGCGTGCGCCTCGACGCCGCATTGCTCGAAGATCCGGTGGTAGGCCGCGAGATTCTTCTCGAACGAGGCGAGCGCACCCTCCTCGTCTCGATCGAACGAGTAGGCGTCCTTCATGATGAACTCGCGCAGGCGGAGCAGGCCGCCGCGCGGCCGCGGCTCGTCTCGGTCCTTGACCTGGAAGTGGTACCAGAGCTGCGGCAGCTCCTTGTACGAGCGGATCTCGCGCGCGTGGAAGGTGAACGTCTCCTCGTGCGTGATCGGCAGGATGTACGGGCGGCTGTTGCGGTCGAGCAGGTGGAAGAGCTCCGGGATCTTGTCGCGGCCGGTCGCCTGCCAGAGCTCGAGCGGCGTCAGCACCGGGCAGAGGAACTCCTGGCCCCCGATCGCGTCCATCTCCTCGCGGATGACCTGCTCGATCTTCCGATGCACCCGCCAGCCGAGCGGGAGGAACGTCCACAGGCCTGCGGCGACCTGGCGGATGAAGCCGCCGCGCACGAGCAGCTTGTGGCTGATCGCCTCGGCGTCGGCCGGCGCGTCGCGCAGGGTCGGGAGGAAGAGCTGTGATGCCCGGACGATCATCGTTGTCGCCGCAGGCTACTAGGCTTCGACCGGCGCCGGAGCCGGAGACTCGAGCGGGATCTCGGACATCTCGGCCATGGCCAGTGCGGCCGGCTTGGCCATCTTCAGGCGCTTGGGCCGGTGCATGCCGTCCGCGATCCACTTGTCGATCTCGTGGAAGAGCTCGTCGATCAGGATGTCCGAGGAGACCTTCTTCAGCACCCGGCCATGCGCGTAGACGAACCCGACGTCGCGGCCGCCGGCGATGCCGAAGTCCGCGTCGCCGGCCTCGCCGGGGCCGTTGACCGCGCAGCCGAGCACGGCGACCTCGATGTGCTGCGGATAGGCCTTGAGCCGCTCCTCGACGACGACGGCGAGATTCTCGACGCCGACGTTGTCGCGGCCGCACGACGGGCAGGCGATCATGATCGGGCCGCGCTCGCGCAGGCCGAGCGCCTTCAGGATCTCCCAGGCGGTCTCGACCTCCCTGACCGGATCGGCGGTGAGCGAGACGCGCATCGTGTCGCCGATGCCGTCGACGAGGAGCGCGCCCATGCCGACGGCGCTCTTGATCGAACCTGCGAACGGCGTGCCCGCCTCGGTGACGCCGAGGTGGAGCGGGTAGGGCACCTTCTCGGAGAGCATCCGGTAGGCGCGGATCATCGTCGGCACGTGGCTCGACTTGACGGAGATCTTGAAGTCGTGGAAGCCGAGCTTCTCGAGGAGCTCGACCTCTTCGATCGCGGCAGCCACGAGCGCCTCGGCCTGATCCTTCTGCGCAAGCCCCGCGAGGTGCTTCGGGAGCGAGCCCGAGTTGGCGCCGATCCGCATCGGGATGCCCGCCTGCTTCGCGGCCTTCACGACCAGCTCGACCTTGTCGGGTCCGCCGATGTTCCCCGGGTTGATGCGGACGGCTGCCACGCCGCCCTCGATCGCCCGCAGGGCCAGCGACGCGTTGAAGTGGATGTCCGCGATCACCGGGAGCGGCGACAGCCTGACGATCAACGGCAGTGCGTCGGCGTCCTCGCTCTTCGGCACGGCCACGCGGACGATCTCGCAGCCGGCGGACGCGAGCGCGGCGATCTGCGCGGTCGTCGCCTCGACGTCGTGCGTCTTCGTCAGCGTCATCGACTGGACGACGACAGGAGCGCCGCCGCCGATCTTGACGCCGCCGACGGTGATCGATCGCTTGCTCGCCACTCCTTCTAGCTTAACCGCCGCGCCGAAACCACCCTTGCTAGGTCTTGATGATGGTGGGGCTAGCCGCCGCCGAGGCGGCCCACGTCGTTCGAGAGGCCGATGATGAAGAGCAGGAGGAACACGGTGATCCCGACGGCCGAGACGCGCTCGTAGACCTCCCGGGCGATCGCGCGGCCGCGAATGCCCTCGAGCAGCGAGAAGGCGATGTGGCCGCCGTCGAGCGGCAGCAGCGGGAGGAGGTTGAACAGGGCGAGCGACAGGCTGATGAAGGCGAGGATCGACAGGTACGACGCCCAGCCGTAGTGGACCGCGTCGGCGCTGTTCTTGACGATGCCGACGCTGCTCGAGAACTGCTTCCGGTCCTTCGAGTGGAAGAGCCCGCCGAGCGCGCTCACCGTCTCCCGCGACACGGTGCCCGTGGTCTTGAACGACTGCCAGACCGCGGCGCCGAACCCGAGCGGCTGGCCCGAGAGAGCGAAGCCGAGCCGGTAGCGGTTGTCGGTTGTGTCCAGCTGCGGACGCTGCGGGTGCAGCGTGATCAGGTTGCCCTTACGGAGGACGGTCAGCGTCACGGGGCGGCCGTGCGACGCCGAGATCCGGTCCGAAATCTGACCGGCCGTGACGGGACGGCCGCCGATCCCGACGACCTGGTCGCCGGCGACGAGCCCGGCCGCCTGGGCGCGGCTGTCCTTGAGCACGAGGGCCACCTTGTTCGTGGCGTTCCAGCCTGCGACCATGAACACGACTGCGAAGAGGACGACCGCGAAGACGAGGTTCGTGAACGGCCCGGCCGCGATCGCTGTCACGCGCTTCCAGGTCGGCGCACGCCAGTACGCCTGTGGCGACAGCGCGTCCTCGAGATCCTGCACCTGCTTCTCGACGGGCGGCACCTCGAGCTCGAGCGCCCGCTGGTGGAACTCGGCCAGCCTGAGCTTCGCCGACTCGAAGTCCTCGGCGGCGAGCGAGCGCTTCAGCCGCTCGGCCGGCCCGACGAGCTCCGGCGCCGCGTGGAGCGCGCGGGCGAAGACGTGGTCGACGTCCTTCGCAGCCGGGCGGTGCATGCCGGGGATGCGGACGTAGCCGCCGAGCGGGATCGCGCCGATGCCGTACTCGATGCCTCTCCGCCTCACCTTGACGAGTGCGGGCGGGAAGCCGATGTAGAACTTCCTGGGTCGCATCCCGACGGCGAGCGACGCGAAGAAGTGGCCCGCCTCGTGGATCAGGATCAGGAACGCGAGCCCCAGGATGGCGATCACGAAGCTCACAGGCCGCCCCTTGGCCTGTGAGCAGGGAGGGGTCCCAGGGGAACCGGGCGGTTCCCCGGCAAGACCGGCCCCTGGAAGAAGGGGGTCCGTGGGGGAAACATGGTTTCCCCCACGGGAGCGAGTCGAAGCCGAGCGACGCTCATGCGGGCTGCAGTGCGGTCTCGGCCACGCGGCGCGCCTCGGCGTCGGCCCGGGTCAGCTCGTCGAGGTCGGCCGCCGGCTCGCCGGAGACGGTGTCGAGCGTCCGCTCGACTGTCTCGGCGATCTCGAGGAAGCCGATGCGTCCGGCGAGGAAGGCGGCCACCGCCACCTCGTTGGCAGCGTTGAAGGCGCACGGGAACGTGCCCCCACGCAGGCCGGACTCACGGGCCAGGGTGAGCATGGGGAACGTGTCGGCGTCCGGCGCGTGAAACTCGAGCGTGAGGCCGGATGCGAAGTCGAGCGGAGGCACGGGCGTCGAGGCGCGCTCGGGATAGGTGAGCGCATACGAGATCGGCACGCGCATGTCCGGATAGCCGATGTGCGCGAGGGCGGCGCCGTCGCGGAAGCGGACGATCGAGTGCACGACCGAGGCCGGGTGGACGACGATCTCGATCCGCTCGTACGGCACGCCGAAGAGGAAATGCGCCTCGATCAGCTCGAGTCCTTTGTTGGCGAGCGTCGCCGAGTCGATCGTGATCTTCGGTCCCATGCTCCAGGTCGGGTGGGCAAGTGCCTCCTCGGGCGTGACGCCGGTGAGCTCCTCGCGGACGCGCCCCCGGAACGGACCACCGGATGCGGTCAGCACCAGGGATTCGATTTCGGCCGCCGATCGGTTCTCCAGGCACTGGAAGAGCGCCGAGTGCTCGCTGTCGACCGGCAGCAGATTTCCTCCCCCCCGCTCCCGGGCACGGAGGGCGAGCGCACCCGCGGCGACCAGGCTCTCCTTGTTCGCGAGCGCGAGATCCGCGCCGCGCTCGAGCGTCCACAGCGTCGCCGGCAGGCCCGCGAAGCCGACGACCGCATTCAGCACGACGTCCGGCTCTGCTCGCTCGAGCAGCTCGACGAGGTCGCCTCCGACCTGCGTGAGCGGTGCGAGCCCGTCGATCGGCTGCGATCCGGATGCCGCCGCGACGAGCTCGAGGTCGGGGTGCGCGTCGATGATCTCGAGCGCCTGCCTCCCGATCGAACCGGTGGCGCCCAGGAGGGCGATCCGCTTCATCTGCAGCTCAGTGTACGACCGTCATGTCGTGTAGGCGAGGATCGTGTAGAAGGCCGCGACCGAGGCGAACAGGATCGAGTCGATGCGGTCGAGCATCCCGCCGTGGCCGCCGAGCAGGCTGCCGGTGTCCTTCGCTCCCATGTCCCGCTTGAGCATCGACTCGAACAGGTCGCCGGCCGGGGCGGCGACGGCGATCACGAGGCCGAGGAGCAGCGCCTGGCCGATCGAGAGATACGTGTTCTTGTCGTGGTAGAGGGCGACGAACGTGACGAAGATGCAGGCGATGCTCCCGACGACGAAGCCCTCGAGCGTCTTGCCGGGCGAGAGCGCCGGTGCGAGCTTGTGCCGGCCGAGCGCGCGGCCGCCGAGGTAGGCGAACGTGTCGTCGGCGAAGACGGCGAGCAGCAGCGTCAGCGAGGCGAGCCGCCCGTGGTCGGGGATCGCCCGCAGGAGCAGGACAAACCCGAGGCCGAAGCCGATCCACGCCGGCCCGAGCAGCGTCGTCGCCACGCTCACGGTCGCCGAGCCGCTGGTGCCGGCCAGGCCCTTGAGCAGGAACGCGAGCCCGAGCGAGCCGAGAAGCGCGCCGAGCGCCCACGTCGTCGTGCTCACCTGGATCGCGATCAGGACGCCGACGAGGCCCGCGTGGCCGGCGATTCCGATCGGCCGCAACGGTTTCGTCATCGTGTACAGCTCGTGGAGCGCGACCACACCGGCGACGAGCACGAGTGCGAACAACCACCAGTGCCCGAGCCAGACCAGGCCGATGACGAGCGGCAGCCCGATCGCGGCGACGAGCAGCCGCGAGGCCAGATTCGTCATCGACGACCCGCCGCGCGGTGCAGGACGCGGCGCGGCCCGGACGGGATGCGGGTGGTCGGTCATCGGCCTCCGAAGCGCCGGCGCCGGCTCGCGTACTCGCCGAGCGCACGCTGCAGGTCGGCAGGGCCGAAGTCGGGCCAGAGCTTGTCGACGAAGGCGAGCTCCGCATACGCGAGCTGCCAGAGGAGGAAGTTCGAGATGCGGAGCTCGCCGGATGTGCGGATGAGCAGATCCGGGTCGGGCAGCTCCGGGGCGTCGAGGTTGGCGGCGAACACGTTCTCGTCGATCTCGTCGGCCTCCACCCCGCTCTCGACGATCCGGCGGGCGGCCTCGACGAGCTCGGCACGGCCGCCGTAGTCGAACGCGACCCATAGGTTCAGCCGGGAGTTCAGCTCGGTGCGGTCCTCCATCGCCGCCATGCGGCGGCGGAGCTCGTCCGGCGCGCGGTCGCGGCGGCCGATGAACCGCACGCGGACGCCCTGCTCCGCCAGGTCTGGCAGCTCGCGCTCGATCGTCTCGGCGAAGATCTCCATCAGCGCGTCGACCTCCTCTCGCGGGCGCGACCAGTTCTCCGTCGAGAACGCGAAGATCGACAGGTCGTGGATGCCGAGGTCGATCGACGCCTCGACGATGCGGCGCACGGTGCGCGCGCCCGCCCGGTGACCGGCGGCGGTCGGCAGGCGGCGCCGCTTGGCCCAGCGACCGTTGCCGTCCATGATGATTGCGACCGACTGCGCGACGTCCGGCGACTCCCGCTCCGGGAGCGGCCGGAGCCGACGGAGCGACCGGATGCGCGTCAGGAAGTTCACGTGCGGGCGGGAGGGTGAGGGCCGCAGGACGGGCTCAGACCTCCATGATCTCCGCTTCCTTGCGCTTCAGCAGCTCGTCGATCTTGTGGACATGGTCGTCGGTCAGCTTCTGGACGGCGCCTTCGGCGCGCCGCTCCTCGTCGTCGCCGACCTGGCCCGACCGCACGAGCTCCTCGAGGTGCCGCATGACGTCACGCCGCACGTTGCGGACGGCCACGCGCCCCTCCTCGGCGTAGTGCCGCGTGACCTTGACGAGCTCCTTGCGCCGCTCCTCGGTCAGCTGGGGGATCGGGAGCCGGATCAGCTTGCCGTCGTTCGAGGGCTGGAGGCCGAGGTCGGACTCCATGATCGCCTTCTCGATCGCCTTGATCTGGGAGGGGTCGAACGCCTGGATCGTCAGCATCCGCGGCTCGGGGACGTTGATCGTCGCCATCTGCTTGAGCGGGGTCGGCGTGCCGTAGTACTCGACCGAGATGCGGTCGAGAAGCGCGGCCGACGCGCGGCCCGTGCGCACCGAGTTGAAGTGCTCGTGCGTGGACTCGACGGACTTGTCCATCCGCCGGGTCGCGTCTGAAATGAACTCGTCGATCGTGGCAGCCACTCTCACTCGCCTCCGGGGGTCGAGATGATCGTGCCGATCCGCTCTCCGGAGACGACACGGCGGATGTTCCCGTCCGTGAGGCCGAAGACGTAGATCGGCAGCCTGTTGTCCATGCAGAGGGAGAGCGCGGTCGTGTCCATCACCTTGAGGCCGCGCTCGATCGCCTCGAGGTGGGTCAGGCTGGGCAGGAGCTTCACGTTCGGGTCGAGCCGCGGGTCGCCGTCGTAGACGCCTTCGACCTCGTTCTTCGCCATCAGGATCGCCTCCGCGCCGACCTCGAGCGCGCGCAGCGCCGCGGCCGTGTCGGTCGTGAAGAACGGGTTCCCGGTGCCGGCGGCGAAGATGACGATGCGTCCCTTCTCGAGATGACGCACGGCCCGGCGGCGGATGTACGGCTCGGCCACCTCGGCGACGGTGATCGCCGACAGCACGCGCGTCTGCGCGTCGCGCCGCTCGAGCGCGTCCTGCACCGCGAGAGCGTTGAGGACGCTCCCGAGCATGCCGGCGTAGTCCGCCGTCGAGCGGTCCATCCCGGCCGCCGCGCGGTCCATGCCGCGGATGATGTTCCCGCCGCCGACGACGATCGCAAGCTCCACGCCCTGGCGGTGGACGCCGACGATCTCGTCCGCCATCGACTCGACACGCTCCTGGTCGATGCCGAAGTCGCGGTCGCCGGAGAGCGCCTCGCCGGAGAGCTTCAGCAGGATGCGCTTGAAGCTCGCGGCCGGCACCGGGGCGGGCGTCGGGCTCGCCGTCACGCGCTTACTCTGCCACGGAGAGGCGTCGGAACTCGAGCACCTCGAGCTGCGACTCGGCGAGCACGTCGCTGACCCGACGATTCGGGTCGTGGATCCAGGTCTGGTCCTCGAGCACGATGTCCTCGAGCCACTTGCGGATCCGACCCTCGACGATCTTCTCGCGCACCTCGTCGGGCTTGTCCAGCACGTCGGGCTGCTTGGCCAGGATCTCCTTCTCCGCCGTGATCTCCGCCTCGGGCACGTCGCCGCGGCTGACGTAGAGCGGCGCCGACGCGGCGATGTGCATCGCGAGCCGGTACGCCTGGTCGCCGTCGCCGCGGGCGTGCAGGAGCACGCCGAGCTTGTTCGCCGGCGGGTGGACGTAGGCGCTCAGTACGTCGTCGCTGCCCCCGGCCTCGTAGCGGACGGCCTCGCGCACGACGACGTTCTCGCCCAGCTTGGCGATCAGCTCGGCCCGCTCGCCGTCGAGCTCCTCGACGGCGTTCGGCCCGTGCTTCTCGACGGCCGAGAGGACGCGTTGCGCGAAGACCATGAAGTCGGCGGTGTTCGAGACGGGCTCGGTCTCGCAGCCGACGGCGACCATCGCGCCGACGTCCTCCGTGGACAGATCGAAGACGACCTTGCCCTCCGTCGTCTCGCGGCCCGCCTTCTTCGCAGCCTGCGCGAGCCCTTTCTCGCGAATCGCCTTGACGGCGGCGTCCATGTCGCCCTCGGTCTCGACCAGAGCGCGCTTGCAGTCCATCATCCCCGCGCCGGTGCGCTCGCGGAGCTCCTTGACGAGGCTCGCCGGGATCTCGGTCACGAGGGCACCTCCTCCGTCGCAGGAGCGGCCTGTGGCTCGGCCTCGGGTGCCGCGGCGGCCGCGGGCTCAGGTGCCTCGGCCGGGGCCTCCGCCTCGGCGGCGGGAGCCGCTTCGGGCTCGAGCGCCGCTTCGGGCTCGGGCGCCGCCGGGGCCTGCAGCTCCTCGGCGGTCACCTTCTGCTTGCCGGCGGCGATCCCGTCGGCGATCACGCGCGTGACGAGCGAGCACGAGCGGATCGCGTCGTCGTTTCCGGGAATGACGTAGGTGGCCTCGTCCGGATCGCAGTTCGTGTCGACGAGGCCCACGACGGGCACCCCGAGCCGGAACGCCTCGCGGACGGCGAGCTGCTCCTTGCGGAGGTCGACGATGAAGATGGCGTCCGGCTGCCGGCGCATGTCGGCGACGCCGCCGAGGTTCGCGTTCAGCTTCTCGAGCTCGCCGCCGAGCGTGATCCGCTCCTTGGGCGGCAGCAGCTCGAGCTGTCCCTCGTCCTTCAGGCGGCGGAGCTCGTGGAGCCGCTCGATGCGCTCGGAGATCGTGCGCCAGTTCGTCAGCAGGCCGCCGAGCCAGCGATGGTTGACGTACGGCATGCCGACGCGGAGCGCCTGCTCCTCGACGGCGTCCTGCGCCTGCTTCTTCGTGCCGACGAAGAGGACGCTGCCGCCGCGCTCGGCGATGTTGCGGACGAAGGCGTGCGACTCCTCGAGCAGCTCGAGCGTCTTCTGGAGGTCGATGATGTAGATCCCGCCGCGCTCGGCGAAGATGAATCGCTTCATCTTCGGATTCCAGCGACGAGTCTGGTGGCCGAAGTGGACTCCAGCCTCCAGCAGGTCCTTCATGGATACGACGGACACGGGTCCAGCTCCCTTCAACGGTTTGGTTGCTACAGCCGGCGGCGCCGAGAGGAACCGGCTCAGAGCCGGCACCGCCTCTCGAGCGTCTGCCGCCGGGTCGGGTGGCAGAAGCCACACAAGGGTAGCAACGTCGCTCCGGCGCTAGGTGAGGCGGGCGCGCTCGACGGCGGCGGCGAGGTCGGACGGGAGCGGAGACTCGGTGTCGACGGGCTCGCCGGTGATCGGGTGCGGAAACGCGAGCCGGGCGGCGTGCAGGAACTGGCGCTCGAGCTCGAGGTCGCGGACGCCGTAGACGCGGTCGCCGACGACAGGCAGCTCGATCGCGGCGAGATGGACGCGGATCTGGTGCGTGCGCCCCGTCTCGAGTCGCACCCGCAGGAGCGCGTGCTGCGGGAACAGCTCGACCACCTCGAAATGCGTGACGGCGTCGCGCGGCGTGTCGGTGTCGAGCGACTGCCGGGTCGGCTCGGAGCGATCGCGGCCGATCGCGGCCTCGATCCTCCCGCTTCGCGAGCGCGGCCGCCCGCGCACGAGCGCGAGGTACTCCCGCTCGAGGCGGTGGCGGCGGACGAGCGACTTCAGCCGGCGGTACGCCTCCTCCGTCCTCGCGACGACCATCAGCCCGGACGTGTCGCGGTCGAGGCGGTGGACGATCCCCGGCCGCTGCGGCTCGTCGCCGCCGGCCGTGCGGCCGAGCAGCGCGTGGACGAGCGTTCCGGTCGAGTGGCCGGGGCCGGGATGGACGGCGACGCCGGCGGGCTTGTCGACGACGATCAGGTGCTCGTCCTCGTACGCGAGGCGGAGGTCGAGCGGCGCGGCGACGAGCTCGACCGGCGCCGGGGGCTCGAGCTCGACCTCCTGGCCCGCCTCGAGGCGGTACGACTTGGTGCGCGCGACCCCGTCGACCCGCACCTCACCGGCGTCGAACAGCCGCTCTGCCGAGGCCCGCGAGCCGACCTCCTCCAGGCCGGCGAGGAAACGGTCGAGCCGGAGCCCGGCCGCGTCGTCGGCGACGCGGACGCGGATCAGGGGCGGGCCGCCGACGTGTCCGCGCGCCGGCGTGGATTCCCGTCGGCGAGCAGCAGCGACCCGAGCAGCACGAAGACGCCGATCACGATCGAGGCGTCGGCGAGGTTGAACGCGGGCCACCAGCGCAGGTCGAGGAAGTCGGTCACGTAGCCGAGCCGAACGCGGTCGACGAGGTTCGACACGCTGCCGCCGATCAGCAGGCCGAGTGCCACCGGCAGCGCGGGATGCCTGGCGCCGGAGCGCGCGAAGAAGATCAGCATCCAGCCGACGGCGACGGTGGTGAGCACGATCACGATTGCGGTCGCGCTCGAGAAGAGCCCGAACGCGATGCCGGAGTTCTGGACGTGCCGGATCGAGACCGGCCCGATCAGCTTCACGGCCGTGTCGAGCCGGATATGGCTCGCGACGACGTGCTTCGTGAGCTGGTCGGCGACGACGGCGGCGATCGCCACGACCGCGAGGCCGATCCACTGCCGCCGCTCCGCCGAGAGCGAGCGCTCGGCGACAGAGATCGCCGCGAACGCGTCCGTCCGCTCGCCGGGGCGAACCGCGACTCTCCGGTCCATCCGGCTCAGCCCCGCTCTTCCCGTCGCTTGTCCTCGATGCAGAGCGTCGCGTAGGGAAGCGCCTCCAGGCGTTCGCGCCTCGATCTCCTGCCCGCAGCGCTCGCAGCGCCCGTAGGTGCCGGCGGCGATCCGGGCGAGCGCCGCGTCGATCGCGGCCAGCACGCGCTCCTCGTTCTCCTCGAGCGAGTAGTCGATCTCGCGATCGATCGTCACCGACGCCGTCTCCGCCAGATGGTTGTCGAGCGACGACTCGCTCACCTCGCCTCCCATCGAGCCGGGATGGACGCTGTGGAGGTTGTCGATCGCCGTCCGGACGCGCACGCGCTCCTCCTCGAGGCGGACGCGAATGCGCTCGAGCTCGACGGTCACGCCGTGCCTCCGAGGCGCCGGTCGGCCTCCTCGGCGCCGAGGCCGCGGAGCTCGACGACCTTGTCGCGCCCCCTGCGTCCGGCGACGAGCGTCAGCTCGGCGGGCGCGACCCGCAGCCGCTCTGCGAGGAGGTCGAGCAGGGCGTCGTTGGCGCGGCCACGCTCGGGGGGCGCCGCGACGCGCACCTTCCACGCGTCTCCGTGGCGGCCGACGAGCTCGGTCGTGCGGGCCCCGGGCGACACACGGATCCGGAGGCGCGTAGTCGGCTGGACCATCCCGCGACCAAGTATAGGCAGGGGTTCTACGCGGCCTGGCGGCCCTCCGGAGCCGGCTCCTGGACGGCGTCGGCGTCGGCGTCGCCGACGGCGTCGAGCGCGGCGGCGAGGAACGTGCGCACACGCCGGGCGGAGACGAGCAGATGCTCGCGCTCCCGACGCGCCTCGTCGGTGATCGTCCGTGCCTCGCGATGGGCCTCGTCCAGGATCGCGGCCGCCTGACGCTTCGCGTCCTCACGGACGTCCTGCGAGGCCCGCTCCGCGGTCATCAGGGTCGTGCGCAGCAGCTCCTCGACCTCGCGGTGGCGCGCGACCTCGTGTGAGAGATCGTGGACGCGGTCGGTCAGGTCCATCCGCTCCTGCCAGACCGCTTCGTAGCTGTCCGCGATCTCGCCGAGCGTGCGGTCGACGACGGCCCGGCGGTAGCCCAGCAGGCTGCGCCGGAACCGGACGTGGCGTATCTCGACGGGTGAGTAGCTCATGGGTACCTCCTCAGTGCAGGTGGTCGATGACGACCCGGTTGATCAGCAGCCGCAGCAGGTAAAGGACGAGGATCGCGATCAGCGGTGACAGGTCGAGTGGCCCCACCGGCGGCAGCAGGCGGCGGAAGATCCGGATGTACGGCTCGCAGACGTCGTACAGGAAGCGCTGGAGCCAGCTGAGCGCGTACGGGACGCGGATCCAGGACAGGATCACGTAGGCGAAGATCACCGCCGAGTAGACGTAGACGAACACGGCCACGAAGCTCGCCGCAGTCGTGGCCGCGTCGGCGATCAGCGCAAGATTGGCGCCTGGGACGCCCATGGAACACAGGTTCGTCTTGTAACCCCAGGCTCCTTGTGACCCGAGCGACTAGAGGTCTCCCGCGGCTCGGTCCAAGACGGTTAGGGGAGAGGGTTCACCGGGTAAACCGGCCGTTCCCCCGTGTCAAGCCTGGTTGAAGAAGCCGCCGCTCTCGAGCACGCGGGCGCGTTCCTCGGCCGACACCTGGACGTTGTGCGGCGTGAGCAAGAAGACGCGGTCGGCGACGCGCTGCATGCTCCCGTTCAGCGCGTAGGTGAGGCCGCTCGCGAAGTCGACGAGCCGCTTCGAGAGCTCCTGGTCGGCGTTCTGCAGGTTGACGATCACGGGCACGCCCTGCTTGAACTTGTCCGCAATCTGCTGCGCGTCGTTGAAGCTCCTGGGCAGGACGAGGTGGACCTGTGCCGCCGGCGGCGAGGGCACCGCCTCGATCGGACGCGGCTTCGTACGCGCGCCCGAGTCGCGGCGCGAGCCGGAGCGGCGGCTCGAGTCGCGCCGGGTCGTCGCCACCTCCTGGCTCGGTGTCGCGACCATCGTCTCCGCCGCTGGCTCGGGCAGGACGTTCGACTCGGAGACCGTCCAGTCGTCGTACTCGTCCCGCCGGCTGCCCCGCGGAGTCAGGCGCCGGACGTTGCCCGGCCGCTCGGCATAGCTCTGCTCCAGCTCTTCCTCCGTCGAGTAGCCGTCGTCGTCCCACGCCTCGTCGTATTCCTCGGCGATGCCGAAGTAGACGAGCGTCCGGTTCCAGAGGTCGCCGAGGCCCATGCCGCTCGAAATGTTAGTGGTGCCACAACACGGAGCCAACGCGAACGAACGTGGCTCCTTCTTCGGCGCCGACGCGGTAGTCCTGGCTCGTGCCCATCGAGAGCTCGGTGAGCCCGAGCTCGCGGGCCAGGTCGTGCAGGCGACGGAAGTACGGCCGTGACTCCTCCGGGTCGTCGGCGAGCGGCGGCATCGTCGAAAGGCCCCGGATCTCGACCGGCGCGCGCTCGACGAACGTCCGGAGATCCTCGGGCGCGACGCCCGACTTCGACTCCTCGCCGGCGAGGTTGACCTGGACGAGCGACGGCACGGTCAGCCGTTGCGCAGCCGAGTCGGAGTCGAGCGAGTGCACGAGCTCGCAGACCGCGCTCACCTCCTTCGCCTTGCGGCTCTGGAGGTGGCCGATGAAGTGCCAGCGGAAGGCAGCGCCGTAGCGTGCGTGCTTTGCCAGCAGATCCTGCAGGCGGTTCTCTCCGACGACTTCGATCCCCGCCTCGGCGAGCACGGCCATGTCGTCGACCGACACGTACTTCGTGGCCGCGACGATCGTGACGGCGGACCCGACCTCGGCCCGAACCCGCTCGTAGTTCGCCCTGATGTGCTCAGCGTTCATCGAGGGACGCATCCTCAGCGTTCACGGCGATCAGCTCCCGGGCGGCGGTGAGCTCGGACTCGCGTCCGTCGAGCTCCCCGTTCAGCTTGCGGCGCCGGAGCTCGGCGAGCACCTCCCCCACGCGCGGCGACTCGCCGAGGCCGAGCCCGGCGAGGTCGGCGCCCGTCACCTCGAGGCGGATGCCGCGGAGGTCGGCGAAGTAGCGATGGAGCGCGGGCAAGTCCTCGAGCTCGAGCGCGAAGAGCGGCGTGTCGGGCGCATAGGGCTCGGCGAGCGCGACGACCTCCGACGCCGTCGGCGACTCACCGCGGAGCCGCTCGACCAGACGCGGCCCGACCGTGACCGCGTGCGCGATCTGCTCGACGTCCCGGCGGCGCATCCTCAGGCTCTCGAGCCAGCTGTACACCTCGTCGGGTGGGAGTCGCCGCGCGAGAGCAGCGATGCCGATCCGCCACGCGGGGACGTCGAGTCCGTACTGGGCCACGAGCTCGCGGCCGCGCCGGATGAGGCGCACGGCCTCGTCGTCGGCCGCCAGATGCGGGTGGATCGCCGCCGCCGCGCCCAGCTCCGCGAGCCGGGGCACCGAGTGCTCGACCTCGCCCTCGGACAGCAGCGCCTCGAGCTCGTCCAGGAGGCGCGTCGACGACAGGTCGCCGACGAGACCCATCTCGATGCAGCCGCGCGCGAGCCGCGCGGTGTGCTCGTCCATCCGGAACCCGTACCGGTTCTCGTAGCGCACGGCGCGGAAGATCCGGGTCGGGTCGTCGATGAAGGACAGGTTGTGGAGAACGCGGATCCGGCCCGCGACGAGATCGCGGCGCCCGCCGAACGGATCGACGAGCCGTCCGAAGTCGTCGCCCCGGAGCGAGGCGGCCATCGCGTTGATCGTGAAGTCCCGGCGGTGGAGGTCGTCGCGGATCGCCGCGTGCTCGACCGTCGGCAGGGCCGCCGGGGCGTCGTAGAACTCCGTCCGCGCCGTGACGACGTCCACGCGCTGCTCGTCGCCGTAGAGAACGACGGCCGTGCCGAACTTCTCGTGCGCGCGCACGCGGCCGCCCAACTGGCCCGCGAGCGTCCGTGCGAGCGCGATCGCGTCGCCCTCGACGGCGATGTCGACGTCGAAGCCCGGCTCGCCGAGCAGGATGTCGCGGACGGTGCCTCCGACGAGGTAGACGCCGTCCACCGTCTCGCTCGCGGCGGCGACCGCGTCGAAGACGGGCGCGAGGCGTCCGAGGCGCCGAAGCTCCTCGGCGATCGACTCCGGCGGCTCGGACGGCACCTCGACCGCCTCGCCGAGCGCCTGGAGGACGTCGCTCCTCGTCACCACGCCGACGACACGCTCGCCATGGACGACGGCGAGCCGCCCCTCGGCCGAGCCGGCGAGCAGCCGCTGGAGCTCGCCGAGGCTCGTCTCCTCGTCGACGACCGGGACGCGTCCGGACATGATCCCCTTTACGGGCGCGTGCGAAAGGCCGTGTCCGATCGCCTTGTCGAGATCCTCGCGGCGCACGGAGCCGACGAGGCGGCCGTCCGCGGTGACGAGAATGCCGCTCTGGCCGTAGCGCTGGCAGGCGATCATGGCCGCCGCAACCGTCTCGTCGGGTGTCACGGACCGGGGCGGCCGAGCCATGACGTCTCGGGCCCGCACCGGCTTGCGCACTGCCGCGTCGAGGCCGTCGAGGAAGCGCGTCCGCGCCTCCTCCAGCGTCCCCCTGAAGATCGCCGACGCGGCCTGTGGATGCCCTGCCCCGCCGAGCGCCGCGGCGGCGGCACTCGCGTCGAAGTCGTCCGTGCGACTGCGGACGACGGCGAAGACGCGCCGGTCCATCTCCACGAGCAGCGCGAGCGCGCGGGCGTCGGTGACGTCCGTGATCTTGTGCGCGAGGTGCGAGACCCCTTCGACGTACCGCGGCCAGGAGACGGCGCCGACGAGGACGTCGATGCCCGCCTCGCGATGGGTCTCGACCGCCTCGAGCAGGGCGTTCATGAGCGCGCGCTCCTCCTCGGAGAGCGGTGTGCGCAGGAAGGTCGCGAGCACCTCCTGCCGCGCGCCGTGGCGCAGGCACCAGGCGAGCGCGTCCGCGTCGCGGCGAGTGGCGGAGGCGTACGTGAGCGAGCCCGTGTCCTCGTGGATCCCGAGTGCAAACACGGTCGCCTCGAGCGGGGTAACGGGCAGGTCGCGCTCGGCGAGGATGCCGACGAGCGTGGTCGTCAGCGCGCCGTCGGTCGAGAGAACAGCGTTCTCGGGCCGCACCCAGCCGGGGAGCTCTCCCGCGTGATGGTCGAAGACGGCCGTCTCCACGGCGGGGTCGAGCGCGACAGGCTCGAGTTCGCCGAGCCTGGCCTCGTTCAGCGTCTCGACGACGACGAGCCGACGGATTGCGTCGAGCTCGAGCCGTGCCGCCTCGACACAGCGGAGCTCGTCGGCGTGGAGGCGCGTGAACTCGCGCACGTTGCGGTTGAGGACGCTCGGGAGCGCCGCCGTCGAGCCCGGATACAGGCAGCGCGCGGCGAGCAGCGACCCGAACGCGTCGAAGTCGGTGTTGACGTGCGTGGCGATGACCTCTTCGGCCCTTATCACCTACCCATTGTGACTTGCATGGGGGAAACGGCCGGTTTCCCCCATGTGCCCCCGTCCCCATGTGATCGCCTTTCTGGCGCAGCGAGCTACGCCCGGGCAAAGCCCGGACTTCGCGGCCCATGGTCGCGCGTCTCCCTCGGATCAGACCCTGTCGACGCCGTCTGCGCGAGCCCGAACCGTCGGGTCAGTGAACCCTGGCGATTGCCTCGACTTCGACCAGGACGCCGGCCGGCAGCGTGACGCCGAACGTCGACCGGGCCGGGAAGGCGGCGCCCAAGTGGCTTCGGTACACCTCGTTGAAGGCGCCGAAACTCGCGAGGTCGCTCAGGAAGCACGTCGTCTTGACGACCGCCTCCATGCTCGAGCCGGCAGCTTCGAGGATCGCCTTCAGGTTCGCCATCACCTGCTCCGTCTGCGCCTCGACGGTGTCGCCGACGAGGCCCGACCCATCGGCCGCCGCCCCGATCTGGCCGGCGGTGAAGACGAAGCCGTTCGAAATGATTCCCTGCGAGTAGGGCGCGCCCCCGAACGGGCCGGCCGCCTGGTCGGTCGTGACGACGATTTTGTCCTCCACTGCTACTCCTTTCTCGGTGGTGGCGTGCCGCGCGGGCGGCCTGCCTGGGCGAGTGCGACGCCGAGGGCCTTGAAGATCGCCTCAAGCACGTGCTCGGTGTCGCGGCCCTCGATCAGCCGGACGTGGAGCGTCAATCCCGCTCCCTCGGCGAGCTGACGCAGGAACTCGGCGACGACGTCGGTCTCGAGCCCGCCGACACGGGCCTCCGACAGGTCGACGTTCGAGACGACGAGCGGCCGGCCGGACGCCTCGAGGGCGACGTGGGCGAGCGCTTCGTCCGCCGGCACGGCCGAGGAGCCGTGTCCGCGCACGCCCGGGTCGCGCAACTCGCTCCCGAGCGCCTCTCCGAGCGCACGCCCCGCTGCCGCGACCTCGTCGGCGGTCGCGCCGGGCTGCACCTCCAGGGACAGGTCGAGGGCGGCGTACTCGGCGAGCAGCGAGATCAGGTGGTCGAGGACGGGAAGGCCGGTCGAGATCGACGACTGCGGCTGCCCCGAGACCGCAGCGCGAACCCGCAGGCGAGGAGCGTCGGGCCCGTCAGCCGTCGACGCGCTCAATCCGGGCCCCGAGCCCGCGTAGGCGCTCGTCGATGCGCTCGTACCCGCGGTCGATCTGCCCGATGTTGCCGATCGTGGACGTGCCCTCGGCGCACAGGCTCGCGATCAACATCGCCATTCCGGCGCGGATGTCCGGGCTCTCCATCCGCTGGCCATAGAGCTTCGCCGGGCCAGAAACGACCACGCGATGCGGGTCGCAGACGATGATGCGCGCCCCCATCCCGACCAGCTTGTCGACGAAGAACAGGCGGCTCTCGAACATCTTCTCGAACACGAGCACCGTGCCCTGGGCCTGCGTCGCGAGCACCACCGCGATCGAGGTCAGGTCGGCAGGAAAGGCCGGCCAGGGGCCGTCCTCGATCTTCGGGATCTGGCCGCCGAGGTCGTCGAGCACGGCCAGCTGCTGGTCGGCCGGCACGTGCACGCTCGCTGTCCTCGATGTCGACGTGCACGCCGAGCTTGCCGAGCACGGGGAGGATCGGGTCGAGATCCTCGGGCACGGTGTCCTCGATCGTGATCTCGCTGCCCGTCACCGCGGCGAGGCCGATGAAGCTGGCGACCTCGATGTGCTCCGGGCAGATCCGGAACGACCCGCCGCCGAGCCGGTCGGTGCCCTCGATGCGCAGCAGGTTCGACCCGATACCGTCGATCTCCGCGCCGAGCGCCACGAGGAACCGGCAGAGATCCTGGACGTGTGGCTCGCAGGCGGCGTTCCCGATCAGCGTCGAGCCGGTCGCGAGCGAGGCGGCCATGATCGCGTTCTCCGTGCCGGTGACGCTTGCCTCGTCGAGGAACATCGAGGTGCCGCGCAGCGCCGGGCCGGACAGCTCGTAGCAGCGGCCGACGCTGTACTCGGCGCCCAGCGCGCCGAGGGCGTGCATGTGCGTGTCGATCCGCCGCCGGCCGATCACGTCGCCTCCGGGCGGCGGCACCGTCGCGCGGCCGCAGCGCGCGAGCAACGGGCCTGCGAGCAGGATCGAGGCGCGGATCTCCCGGCACAGGTCCTCGTCGAGCTCCGTCGTCGCGATCTCCGCAGCATGGACGCGCACCTCGCTCGGCCCGACCCACTCGGCGTCGGCGCCGACGTGGCGGAGCAGCGCCATCATCGTGTCGACGTCGCTGATCCTGGGGACGTTCTCGAGCGTGACGGGCTGGTCGGTGAGCAGGCAGGCGGCGAGGATCGGCAGCGCCGCGTTCTTGTTCCCTGCGGCGCGCACGCTCCCCGAGAGGCGCGCGCCACCCTCGATCACGAACGACTGCTTGAGCGCGTCTGCCACGACGATCTGCACGGCCGCAAAGTACCCTACGCAGCCCGTGGAGCCGACACGCGAGCAGGCCTGGGAGACGCTGACCCAGTACACGAAGAGCGAGCCGCTGATCCGGCACGCGCTCGGCGTCGAAGCGTGCATGGGCTGGTACGCCGGAAGCTTCGACGAGGACGAGGAGCTGTGGCGGGTCGTCGGCCTGCTCCACGACTTCGACTACGAGATCCACCCGACGCTCGACAAGCATCCCCAGGACGGGGCGCCGATCCTGCGCGAGCTGGGCTATCCCGAGGTCGTCGTCGAGGCCGTGCTCTCGCACGCGGAGCACCTGTCGATGCCGCGCGACACGCCGCTCAAGAAGACATTGTTCGCCTGCGACGAGCTGTCCGGCTTCGTGACGGCCTGCTGCTTCGTGCGGCCGGACGGGATCGCGACGCTCGAGCCGCGGTCCGTGAAGAAGAAGCTGAAGCAGCCGTCCTTCGCGGCGGGCGTCCACCGCGACGAGGTCTATGCGGGCGCGGAGCTGCTCGGCCTCGACCTCGACCAGCACATTGCGAACGTGATCGAGGCGATGCGCGGCTCAGCGGCCGAGCTCGGGCTGGAGCGCTCCGCATGACGCCGCGGCTCGACATGATCGGCCTCCACGTCCAGGACATGGCTGCGTCGCTCGCGTTCTACCGGCGCCTCGGCCTCGAGATCCCGGAGGGCGCCGAGAGCGAGGGACACGTCGAGACCACGCTTCCCGGGGGGCTTCGCCTCGGGTGGGACACGGCCGAGGTGATGAAGAGCTTCGACCCTGGCTGGGCACCGCCGACCACCGGGACCGCCTTCACGCTCTGCTTCCTCGTCGACTCGGCAATCGAGGTCGACAGCCTCTACGCAGAACTGATGGAAGCGGGCTACGAGGGGCACCTCGAGCCATGGGACGCGTTCTGGGGCCAGCGCTATGCGATCGTGAAGGATCCCGACGGCAACGACGTCGCCCTGTTCGCTCCGCTCGCCGCCTAGTCCGCCAGCCCGGCGAGGAGCCGGTCGAGGTCGTCGTCCGACGTCCAGTACCCGCACGAGACGCGGACCAGGCCGCTGGCAGGGATCTCGCGCACGACGACGTCGCGCCTGGCGAGTCGCTCGACAGCTTCGGCCGGATCGCCGATCGGGACGAACGAGACGAGCGTCGAGTGCCCGGGCGGCGTCACGACGTCGTAGCGCTCCTCGAGCAGCGCCCGACAGCGGCGCCGCCGCCTCGCGCGCCCGCTCGAAGCGCCACTCCGGCGCGCCGTCGAGCGCCGCCTCGAGCCCGGCGAGCAGCGTCGCGCCGAGGTAGCCGTGGTCGAACCGCGCCGCCCCCGGCTTCGGCTCGAACGCACCGTCTGCCTCGTAGCGCGCCTGGGAGAAGTACGTCGGCGTCGACACGCGCAGCGACTCGGGATCGCGGACGTAGAGCGCGCCGGTCGAGTCGGGCCCGCACGGCCACTTCTGGCCGGAGACCGTGTAGTAGTCGAACGGGGTCGCGTCGACCTCGACCGCGCCTCCCGACTGGGCGCCGTCGACCAGGATCGGCAGGCCGGTTTCCTCCCGCAGCTCCGCGACTGGAAGCAGGTTGCCGGTCACCCACGAGACGTGCGACAGCGCGAGCAGGCGCGTGCGCGGCCCGACCTCGGCGAGGAGCCGCTCGAGCGCCTGCGCGGGCTCGAGGCCCCGCGTCGCCGCGACCCGGACACGCGCCCCCGACGTGTGCAGCGGCCCGAGCAGCCCGAAGTGCTCCTCGTCCGTGGTCACGACCTCGTCGTCCGGGCCGAGCCCGAGCCCGGCGAGGACGATGTTGCAGCCGTTCGTGGTCGACGTCGTCAACGCGACGTTGTCGGCGGGCACGCCGATCAGCGCCGCCAGCTTGCCGCGCACGCGCTCGCGCAGCGCCCGCGTCTGCGCGTGGTAGCCGGCACCTGCGCGCCCCTCCGCGAGGTCGACGAGCGTCTGCGCCACCATCGCCTCCGCGGTCTCCCGCGCGAGCGGGCCGTTCGTGCCGGCGTTGAGATAGGCGACGCGCTCGAGGACCGGAAACGCCGCTCGGGCTTCCTCGAACGTCACGAGACGGTCAGCTCGACAGGCGCATGGTCGGAGAGCACGACGCCATTCTGACGCCGGCGCTCCACGGGCCAGACGGCAAGCGGCGTCGCCTCCGCCCCGCGGACGAGGATGTCGTCGATCTCCCCGTGCGGCGCCGAGAACCCGGGCAGACGGAGCGAGGCGTTGAAGTCACCCGCGAGGACGAGCGGCTCTTCCTCGCGGAGCCGCTCGTCGAGCCAGGCGAGCGCGCGGTCGACCTGCTCCCCGGCCGCATGCGTCGACGCGTGGATGTTGGCGACGACGAGCCGGTCGGCGACGCGGACGGCCTGGCAGGCGCGCGGATGCTCGCGCGGCTCGCTGATCACGAGCGAGCCGAGATCCTCCGCGGCGTGGCCCGGCCCGACGAGGATCGCGTTCGCCTGCCCCGTGAACGCGGAGCGCAGAGCCCCGTAGTGCGCGGCGGTCAGCGTCCCGCCCGCCCTGGCGCCGAAGGGCGCCCGCCGCGTACGCACCGGGAACGAGCGCATGCCGCTCCAACCCTCGAGCCGGGGGAGCGACCAGAGCGGCAACTCCTGCAAACAGAGCACGTCGGGGCCGTCGGCGGAGGCGAGCCGGACGATCGCCTCGACGAACCCGCGCCGCCCGGGCGGGTGCGAACGGCCGTGGTAGACGTTCCAGCTCCGGATCAGCACGCCTGCAGTTCTACTCTAGGACCGTGCGTGTGCTTCTCGGCGATCCCCCGGCCTTCACCCCGCAGTACGACCACGAGCTGGCCGCGGCGCTCGCCCGGGCCGGCGCCGACGTCGAGCTCGTGACGTCCAGGTTCCGCTTCGGCGAGGCGCCCACGCCCGACGGGTACGAGCGCCGGGAGCTCTTCTACCCGTGGAGCTCGCGCGCGTTCCGCCGGTCGGCGCTCCGGCTCCCCCTGAAGGCGACGGAGCACCCGCTCGGGATGGCGCGACTCGCGCGGGCGCACGCGGACGTCGTCCACATGCAGTGGCTCGCCTGGCCGAAGCTCGACCGGACGCTCCTGCGGCTCCGCGCGCCCGCCGTGTTCACCGCCCACGACCTCCTCCCGCGCCGCTCGGCGCAGGACCGCGCGCTCTGGCTCGACCTGTTCGGACGCTTCCGCCGGATCGTCGTCCACAGCGAGCGTGGCCGCGACGTGCTCGACGAGCTGGGAGTGCCGGAGGAGCGGCTTCGCGTCGTGCCACACCCCGTCTTCCCGAGCGACCCGCCGCGCGCGGACGACGGGCGCACGCTGCTCGCCCTCGGCGTCATCCGGCCGTACAAGGGGCTCTCGGATGCGATCGAGGCGACGAAGCGGATCGAGGCCGCGCGCCTCCTCGTGGTCGGGGACCCGATGGAGCCGGTCGACGCCTACCGGGCCGCCGCGGGCGACCGTGCCGAGTGGCGGCTCGGCTATCTCCCGGACACGGAGCTCGACCGCGCCCTCGGCGAGACGACGGTCGCGCTCTTCCCCTACCGCGCGGAGATCGACCAGTCGGGCGCGCTGTTGCGGGCGCTCGGGGCGGGCGTGCCGGCGGTCGTCTACGACGTGGGCGGCCTCGCCGAGCCCGTCCGGGCGTTCGGCGCGGGGCGCGTCGTCCCGGCCGGCAACGTCGCCGCTCTCACCGACGCGGCCTGCGAGCTCCTCGACGACCCGGCCGCGCTGGAGGCCGCCCGCGAGGGCGCAAGGCGCGCGCGAGCCGAGCTGACCTGGGACCGCGCCGCAGCGGCCCACCTCGAGCTCTACCGCGAGCTGCTCTAGCTACGCTCCCATTCGCGCTCGCCGTACTCGTCGTAGAACCCGGCGATGTATCCGGGGTCGTACGGGATCTCGCTCATCCGCGCGGATGATGGCGCACGGGCAAGATGCGGTCGTGTTCCGCCGCAGCCGCTTCGCCGACGTGATCTCGCGCCAGCTCGACCTCTTCGAGCGCGACGAGGCCGACCTGATCGCGCAATGCGTCGAGGCCGAGCGCGCGTACGACCGGGCCGACCGCGACGAGGCCGAGGAGCGCTACGGCGACTACGTCGATCTCGTCGAGGCCGGCACCGAGGCGCTCGCCGACCTGCGCTGGACTTACGCGGCGACGCTCGACGAGGACGCCGCCGAGGAGTACCAGGCGGCATTCAACCGGGCCGTGAAGAAGCAATTGCCCCGCTTCGGCAACGAGATCGACCTGCGCTAGCGCGCGGGCTGGCGAACGCGGCGACGCACGAGTGCGGCACCGGCCGAGCACAGGGCGAGGAGCCCGCCCAGCCCGGCGACGAGCGCGACGAGGAGCTGGAACGACGACCCGCCGGCCGCGTCGAGACGCACCGGCGTCACGTGCGCGCCCGCGAGGCGGCGGGCCGTGCGCCGGCTCAGCGCGCTCTGGAGATCGTCGTCGAGCGTCGAGTAGACCTTGAGGTCCGTCGGCGCGTTCTGCATCGCATGGCGGTAGCAGGCGGCCGGATACGCCCGGTCGATCGAGCCGTCGCGGGACCAGTCGGCGATCACCGCCCGCCAGCACGGAGTGGCGGCAGATGCGGACGGCGTCCCGGCGGTCGAGGTGAAAGCAAGCACGACCGCGAGGAGCGCCCCGAGAGCGAAGGGGGTTGGGCGCACCTCTTCGACATTGCCCGCAGACGCCGGAGCCAAACGTAAAAGTGCTGCAAAGGGCATTAAGAATTGGCGAAGAAGCGGTGACTCAACGGTGACCGAAGTGGTGCGCGCGGGGCAGCGAGGCCCGCACCTCGGCCAGCCCGGCCGCCTCACGGGCAAGCGGTCCGAGCGACTCGAGCCGGTCGACGACGACGTTCAGGTTGCGGCCGACGCGCTCGAGCTTCCCACGCGCGAGCAGCAGCGGCTCGCCGCGGACGAGCGCGCGAAAGCGCTCGTAGACCTTCGGCTGGACGACGAGGTTGACGAGACCGATCTCGTCCTCGAGCAGCATGAAGACGACGCCCTTCGCAGTCGACGGACGCTGCCGCGCGATCGCCAGGCCCGCGATCGCGATCCGCTCTCCGTCGCGCTTTCCAGCCAGCTCCGCCGTCGTGATCACCTCCGCCGGGAGCAGCGGTCGCAGGAGCTCGAGCGGGTGCGGGCCGACGGAGAGGTTCGTCGTCCGGTAGTCGGCCAGCATCCGCTCCCACGGCGTGTGCTCGGGGAGTTCCGGCACGGCGGCGGTCGGCTCGAGCGGCAGCGCGAGTTGCTTGGCCTCGCCGCGGGTGCCGGGCACGCTCTGCGGGCGGGGGGCAAGACCGAGCTGCCAGAGCATCGTCCGCCGGGGCTCGCCGAAGCAGTCGCAGGCGCCCGACTCGACGAGCGCCTCCAGGCCGGCCAAATCAGGCCAGGCCTGCTCGGCAGGGGCTCGCTGGGCGAGATCCAGGATGCTCGCGTACGGACGGCCGGCGGCGACACCCTCCGCCTCCTTCTCCCCCACGCCGCTGACATAGCCGACCCCGACGCGCACGGCCCCGTCCTCGATCCCGCACTGTGCCTCGCTCGCGTTCACGTCCGGCGGCAGAACGCGCACGCCGCGCCGCTCGCCGTCACGGACGAGGCTGGCCGGCGGGTAGAAGCCCATCGGCTGCGCGTTCAGGAGCGCGCAGAGGAACTCGGCCGGGTAGTAGCGGCGCAGCCAGGCCGACTGGTAGGCGAGGAGGGCGAAGGCGGCCGCGTGCGACTTGGGGAAGCCGAAGCCCGAGAAGCCGACGAGCTTGTCGTAGACGCGATCGGCCGTCTCGGCGTCGACGCCCTTCGCGAGCGCGCCCTCGACGAACCGCGCACGATGCGCTTCGAGTGCCTCCAGGCTCCGCTTGCGACTCATCGCGCGCCGCAGTCCCTCCGCCTCCCCGACCGAGAAGCCGGCGAGCGCCATCGCCACCTCGAGCACCTGGTCCTGGAAGACGACGACCCCGAGCGTCTCGCGCAGCGGCCCGGCGAGCAACGGGTGGTCGGCGGGCGGCTCGAACGACGGGTCCTCGCGGAGCTTCTGCCGCCGCTCGATGTACGGGTGGACGGCGCCGCCCTGAATCGGCCCAGGCCGGACGAGCGCCACCTGCACGGTCAGGTCGTCGAGGTTCTCGGGCCGCGTCCGCAGCAGGCTCTGCATCTGCGCACGGCTCTCGATCTGGAAGTCGCCGACGGTGTCAGCGGCCTGAATTTCGGCGTAGACGCCCTGGTCGTCGAGCGGGATCCGCGACAGGTCGATCGTCTCCCCCCGCGCGCGGGCGATTCGGTCGACGCAGTCCTCGACCGCGGAGAGCATCCCGAGCCCCAGCAGGTCGATCTTCATGAAGCCCGCATCGGAGCAGGAGTCCTTGTCCCACTGGCTGATCTGTCGTCCGGTCATCGCCGCCGGCTGGACGGGCACGAGCTCGACGAGCGGCCGCGTCGAGATCACCATCCCGCCCGGGTGCTGCGAGATGTGGCGCGGGAGGCCGGCGATCTCCTTGCAGAGCCAGCCGAGCGCCCGCCAGCGCCTGGAGGCGAGCTTCGTCTTCGCGTCCGGGAGGGCGCGCAGCTCGTCCTCGACCCGGTGCGGATTGCCCTCGGTCAGCCGCGCGAGGCGCTCGAGCTCGGCGAACGGCAGGCCGAGCGCCTTGCCGAGGTCGCGGATCGCGCCGCGCGAGTGGTAGGTCGAAAAGCTGGCCACGAGCGCCGAATGCTCGGGGCCGTAGCGCTCGATGACCGCGACGATCAGCTTCTCCCGGATGTCGCGCGGGAAGTCGAGGTCGATGTCGGGCACACCGGCCATCTCCCGGTTCAGGAAGCGCCCGAGCGAGAGGCCGGCCGCGACCGGGTCGACGTGCGAGAGGCCGGTCAGGTAGCAGACGATCGAGCCGACCGAGCTGCCGCGTCCCCGCCCGGGCGGCAGGGCGTGACGCGGCGATCCCGGCCCGCGGAGCCGGACAGCGATCTCTGCCGCCATCTCCAGCACCTCGTGGTGGAGCAGGAAGAAGCCGGAGAGGCCGAGGTCGGCGATCAGCGCGAGCTCCTCCTCGAGCCGCTCGCGCGCGCGTCGCTTGTGGCCGTTCGCCCCCGCGTAACGCTCGGCGAAGGCGTGGTCGCAGACGCGGCGGAGCTGGACGTCGGCGGGATCCTCGCGGTCGGAGAAGTCCGGGTAGCGGTAGCCGAGCTCCTCTGTCAGGTCGAACTCGAGCCGCTCGGCGAGCCGGCGGGTGCGCGCGACCGCCTCGGCGTCGTCGGGGAAGCGCTCGTAGACCTCGGCCGCGGGGCGGAGAACGCTCTCCCAGTTGCCGCGCCGCTCCGGTTCGCAGCCCTCGAGCGAGGTGCGGTTGCGAATCGCGACGAGCGCGTCCTGGAGCACGGCGCGAGAGTGCCGGTGCGCGTGCACGTCGCCGGTCACGACCGTCTCGACCCCGAGCGTCCCGGCGAGGTCCCGGAGCGCGGCGTTCCGCCTCGCGTCGCCCCGTTCGTACGGTCGCTGCAGCTCGACCAGGAAGCGGTCGGGGGCGAAGGCCGCCGCGAGCCGGGCGGCGCCGTTCGGGTCGTGGACGGCGAGGCCGTGTCGCGCGCAGCCGGAGAGGCAGACGAGGCCCTCGTTCAGCTCGGCGAGGAGCTCCGGGTCGAGCGCGGGCGGGAGCAGCTCCGTCTCCTTCGGACGCGTCCCCGCGTGCGCCGCGGTGATCAGCCGGCAGAGGTTTGCATAACCGCGCGCGCTCTCGACGAGCACGGTCACGTGCGAGTTTCCCGCTCCAGTGGCGGCAAGGCCGGTATCTCCGCTCCTGTGCGGCTCCGTCGAGCCTACGCCGCCGGCAAGGGTCAGCTCGGCGCCGGTGATGGCACGGACGCCGAGCGCCTTCGCCGCGTGCGCGAACTCGAGCGAGCCGCAGAGCCCGTCGTGGTCGGTCAGCGCGAGCGCCTCGTAGCCGAGCTCGGCGGCGCGGACGGCCAGTTCCTCGGGCTGCGAGGCTCCGTCGAGAAACGAATAGGCTGAATGGCAGTGCAGCTCGACGTAGGTCATCGAGGATGAAGTCGCTCGTGCTCGGGCCCGGCGAGAGCCGCGCGCTCGCGGGCCATCCGGCGAGCGTGAAGGCGTCGAGCGAGGACTGCGACGAGCGCTTCTGCGTGCTGGAGTCGGTGATCGGCTCCGGTGAAGGCCCGCCGATGCACCTCCACCGCCGGCACCTGGAGGCGTTCTACGTGCTCGAGGGCGTGCTCGCCATCCAGTCCAGGCGCGAGACGGTCGAGGCGACGGCCGGGTCGTTCGTGCTCTGCCCTCCGGGCTCGCCGCACACCTTCTCGAACCCCGGCCCCGGCGAGACACGGTTCCTCGGCTTCGCCGCGCCGGGCGGCATCGACCGGTTCCTGGAGGGGCTCGGCAGGATCCTCGGACAGCCCGGCCCCCCGGACTTCCAGGCGCTCGGGGAGCTGCTTCGCGAGTTCGACTCCGAGGCCGTGACGGGCGAGACCCCCGACGGACCGGATTCGCAGGTGCTCGCTCCGGGAAGCGGGGAGACGATGGCGATCCTCGGCAACACGCTCACGATCACGGCCGACGCGGCAGCGACCGGCGGCGCGCTCGGCGTCGTCGACTACACCGCCGGCCCCGGCTTTGCGGGGCCGCCGCCGCACCTCCACCGCGAGACCGTCGACATGTTCTTCGTGCTGGAAGGGGAGCTGACGATGCTGCTCGAGGACGAGACGATCGCGCTCGCCCCCGGCGGGTTCGCGCTCGTGGCACCGGGGACCGTCCACACCTTCTCGAACCCCGGCAGCGAGCCGGTGCGTTTCCTCGGCCTGGTGTCCCCCGGCGGCTTCGAGCAGTACTTCCGAGACCTCCGCGACGCACTCGGGGACGGCCCGCCCGATCCCGCCGTCATCGCCGGGATTGCCGCTCGCTACGACATCGAGACCGTCGGAGCGCGCTGAGCCGTGACGACCGACCCGATCGTGCTCGGGCCGGGCGAGGGCGAGACGATCTCCGACCGCGCCGAGCGGAACGTCCGCATCCTCTGCGACCACGCGCTCGTCGACGTCACCTGGACGCGCTACGAGGCGGGCGAGGTCGGCCCCGACCCGCACGTCCACAGGCAGCATGCGGACGCCTGGTACGTGCTCGAGGGCGAGCTCACGTTCGGGCTCGGCCCCGGCGGCGAGGAGCTGCGGCGCGTGCCGGCGGGCGGGTTCGTGCTCGTCCCGGCCGGCGTCATCCACACGTTCCGGAACGAGGGGCCCGACACGGCCCGCTTCCTGAACGTCCACGCGCCGAGCATGGGCTTCGCGGAGTCGCTCCGGCGCGCCGGGACCGGCTTCGGCTGGGACTCGTTCGATCCTCCGGCCGAGGGCGGGCGCGCGGCTGCCGACGTCGTCGTGCGTGAGCCGGGCCAGGGCGAGTCGATCATGGGCGGCGCCGCCGTCTTCAAAGCGCAGTCCGGCGACGGCGAGGGGACGTTCTCGCTCACCGACACGACGCTCCCACCCGGCTTCCCGGGCCCGGTCCCGCACGTGCACGAGCGAATGCTCGACTCGTTCTACGTCCTCGACGGGACGCTGACGGTCAGCCTCGGCGACCGGGAGGTCGAGGCAGGTCCCGGCTCCTATGCCATCGCGCCGCCGGGCAACGTCCACACGTTCGCGAACCGGACAGAGGCGCCGGTCCGCATGCTGAACCTGATGGCCCCGGGCGGCTTCGAGCAGTACCTGAAGGAGGTCGCCGCCGCAGCCGCGGCCGGCGAACTGCCCGACCAGACGACGATGGCAGCGATCGCCTCGCGCTACGACTTCCGCCCCGCCTGAGCCTGGGACACGTCCGCTCCAGCGGCTGTGGACGGAAGTGCACGCTTTTGTTGCATTTTCGGCACAGCCGCGTGCGTCTTTCCCCGGTACGCTCACCGCGGGTGGCGGGTGGTCTTCTCCCCACCCTGGGTGGGGATATGGGACGAGCCATGCCGTGTGGGGACGTGGCTGCTTCAGGCCCTTTGCGTGAACCATTCCCCTCGTTCCACGTCGCGGTAGACGACGCAGCGCTCGCCGCCTTCGAGGACGAGGTCGAAGTAGCGGCGGCCGACGGGGTCGTCAGTCCACCAGCGGTCGACGACACGCCATTCCTCGCGCACGAGCATCACCGGGTGGCGGTTGACGTCGCGCGGCGTCCCGTCGAAACCGATCTGGACGAGCGCCGGCCTCGGCTCGTTCAGTCGCGTGGGACGAGCAGCGCTCGGCGCTCGGGAATCCGCGACCACGGGGCGACCTCGACGACAGTGCACACCGCACCCGCGCCTGCGCTTGCACGCACCTGGCGAAGGCCTTCTTTCAACCGGCTGCCCGACCGCGCGCCTTCCGGCCGGACGAGCTCGAGCTGCTGGCCCGTCCACTCGGCGAGCTCGACGAGCTCGAGCCCGATCGACGTCGCGGGCGCCGGCAGCTCGGCCAGCTTCGGGCCCAGCGCGATCCGCAGCCGCTCCCGGTCCGCCGTCGGCTCGCGCAGCGTCAGCGACCGTCGCCAGGAGCCGCCGCCGACGAGCCGCGCCGAGAGCGCGAGCTTGCGCACGGCGCGATCGGCGCGCTCCGGCCGCCCGAGCGTCCGCTCGACGAGCGTGGCGAGCGCCCGCCGCAGCGTGAGCTCGTTGCCGACCGCCTCGCCGAACTCGAGCCGCTCGACGATCTCGGCCGGAGGGCGGCGGGGCCTGACGCGACGTCTGTCCCCTCCCCGCGCCAGGCTCCACGCTCGCCGTCCGTCCTGTCCCAGACGCTCCGCGACCGCGGAGCCCGGAAGCGACGCAAGCTGTCCCACCGTCTTCATCCCCAGGCCCTCGAGCTCGGCGTACCGCTTCTCGTCGAGTGGGAGCAGCGAGAGCGGCAGCGGCGCGAGGAACTCCGACGGCTGCTCGCCCTCGACGACGAGCGCCTGGCCGGCCCGCGCCACCGACGCGGCGGCGAGCGCGGTGAACTTCCGCTCCGCGGCACCCGCCCGCGCATCCCACGAGGAGCCGAGGGCGGAGAGCGCACGCTGGAGCGCGCCGGTGACGCCGCCGTAGAGGCGCTCGACGCAGCGCGTGTCGAAGTAGAGGCAGCCCGGCCCGGCCGGCTCGATCGCGAAGCCCTCGTCCTCGAGCCGGCGGACGACCGCCTCCCAGGCCAGTCCGGCCTCGGCGAGATCCTGCTCGACGAGCTCGAGCGACGGGCACATGCCGAGCGCCTCGCCGAGCCGCATGCCCGGCCGCACGCCCGCTGCCTCGGCGGCCGCGGTCACCGCGCCGACGAAGGGGTCTGACCCCGGGAGCGGAGCCAGCGCCGCCGCCCGGGTCGCAAGGCGCGGCCGCTCCCGAAGCGCCGCCCGCAGCTCGAATCCCGGGATGAGGATGCAGGCGATCACAGGAACGTATGTTCTATACGAACACACGTTCTCCTGTCAACCATGTTTTACGAAGCCATCGCGCGGGTCCTCGATCGTCAGCGGTCGAGGATCTCGACCGAGTCGCCGTCTGCGAGCTCGTGCGTCCTCCCCACCCGCTGGCCCGCGAACCGCGCCGACTCGCCCCATACCCGCGCACCCGTGCAACGCTCGCCGAGGGAGTGGTGGATCGTGTGCGCCACGTCCTCGACCGTCACCGGCGGGTGGAGCGCGACCGGGTCGCCTCCGTCCCGCAGGTGCACGCGGACGAGCCCGGTCAACCGCCACACCGCATCGCGGAAGCGATCCAGGCTCGCGTCGTCGAGCACCGACACGGGAACGACGTCGAGGTCGGGGTGTCGGGGCGTCGGCGCATCGTCGGCCTTCGTCGCAGCGACGATCGACGGCAGCTCGATGCCCGCAGCCGCCACCTCGGCCCGCACGGTCTCGAGCTCGCCGGGCGGCGAGCCGCACGCGTGGCAGTAGACGATCGCATCCGCGCCGCGGAGGACGCCGAGGAGCGCCCGGCCGCCGCCGCGGTCCTCGTGCGCGCCCTCGATCAACCCCGGGATCTCGACGAGCTGGACGAGGACGCCACCGATGCGCGTCAGCGCCGGCACCGGCCGTGTCGTCGTGAACGCGTAGTCGCCCGTCTTGATCTGGATCGAAGAGAGCGCCTGCAGGAGCGACGACTTGCCCGCGTTCGGCGGGCCGACGAGCGCGATCTGCGCGGCGCCCTCCCGGCGCACGGCGATCGAATCGCGGTTGAGGACGCGGCCGCGGGCGCGGTTCTCGACGATCTGCGCATTCACCCACTTGCGGATGTCCGCGAACGGGCCGTTCTTGTAGTTCGGCAGCTCGGCGAGGATCGCGTGCAACTCGCGGTTGCGCTCCGAGCCCTCCTTGCCGACGAGCCGGCGTTTGATGAGCTGCATCTGGGTTCGATGAGGCATGGGCACTGCGGCACTCCTTCCGATCGAGGCGGGAAGGGGCCGCGAGCCCAGGCTGCAGCGCAGCCGCGAGTTCGCGTCCTCGTTCCCGCCGCTTCCCTCGACGCCTAGGTGGGAAGCGGCGGACTAGCCGTTCTGGCCGAAGATCCTCGCGAGCCAGCGATCCATGACTGCGCGAGGGTAGCAGGCCGGGGCGCTAGATTCGCTCTGGCTCGTCGACCGTGCGCTCGTTGCGGACGTTGCCGGTGTTCAGCGTCGTCTTCGGCTCGATCAGGACGACCTGGCAGTCGCCCTCGGCGACAGGGCGGTGCTCGACGCCGCGAGGGACGACGATCAGCTCGCCGGGCTCGACGACGACGTCACCGTCGCGGAACTCCATGCGCATGCGGCCGACGACGACGAGGAAGAGCTCGTCCTCGTCGTCGTGGTGGTGCCACACGAACTCGCCCTCGAACTTGACGACCTTCACGTACGAGTCGTTCAGCTCGGCGACGATCTTCGGCTGCCACGGCTCGTCGAAGCTCGCGAGCTTCGCCGCGAGGCTGACCTTGTCGATCACGGCAGCGAGCGCTGCGAGCGGATCACTCGATCCGCTTCGAGTCGTCCATGGACATCTCGCCCATCTTCGACGTGCCCAGATCGGTCCGGATCTCGTCGAGATCCTCGGTGCCGCTGTCCGTGACGCCTTGTTGGGGATGCTCCGCCACCTTCAGAAGCTCCTCGTTCTGATGCTCGAGCTTCTTCTGCTGGCGACCCTCCCACCACTCTTTTAGTCCCATAGCCGCATCGTATGCGCTAGAGCCCCGCGGCGTAGCCGTCTTTCCGCGGGTCGGAGCCGCCGACGAGCGCGTCGCCTTGGACGAGGATCGCCTGACCGCCGCCGAAGCCGAAGGAGTTCGTCTCGCGCACCGTGCGGTAGCCGAGCGGCTCGAGGTCGGCGTCGCGCTCCCAGAGGCCCTCCTCGAGGCGCACGAGATCCCCGTCGACTCGGAAGCGGGGCCGGTCGAGCGCCGCCTGCGGATCGAGGCCGTCGTCGACGATCGCCGAGACGAGCTGCGCGTGCGCCTGTGCCTGGATGAAGCCGCCCATCACGCCGAACGGCCCGAGCAGCGCGCCATCCCGGAAGAGCATGCCTGGGATGATCGTGTGGTACGGGCGGCGGCCCGGCTCGACGGCGCCCGAGACGGCGAAGCAGGCGCCCCGGTTCTGCAAGGCAACGCCCGTGCCGGGCGCGACGACGCCGGAGCCGAACGCCTCGAACAGGCTCTGGATGAAGGAGACGGCCATCCGGTCCTCGTCGACGACGCAGAGATAGACGGTCCCGCCCGGCGGCTCGGTCACAGGCGCCTCCTCCCCGGTCCGGCGGCGGTCGAGGTAGGCCGGGTCGATCAGCTCGGACACGTCCGCGCCGTCGCGGACGCGGGCGAGACCGTCCTCGAGGGCGAGCTTGACGCAGCGGACTCGGCTCGCGAGGCTCGGCGACGAGCGCTCGAGGAGGCCGAGCGCCTCGAGCGCGACGACGCCCTGCGTCGGCGGGGGCAGCTCGACGACCTCGGTGCCGCGATAGGTGAGACGGAGCGGCTCGACCCATTGCGGAGCGAACCCGGCCAGATCCTCCTCCTCGAGCCAGCTCGCCGCCACGATCGCCGACGCGACCGGCCCGCGGTAGAAGCCGTCGGCACCGTCGTCGGCGATACGCCGGAGCGTGGCGCCGAGCTCGGGTAGACGCACGACGTCGCCGACCCGCGGCGCCGGGCCGAGCTCGGGCGGGCCGCCCACGCGCTGCCAGATCTCCGCCGTGCGCGGTGCGACCGCGAATCCCTGCTCCGCCGCGTCGATCGCGGCGGCGAGGCAGACGTCGAGGCCGAGCCGGCCGTGCCGGGCCGCGAGCTCGGCCCAGCCCGCGACGGCGCCCGGCACGGTGACCGAGCGCGGCCCGTCGGCGGCGACCGGGGCGAGCGGCTCCGCCGAGCGCGGCGCGGGACCGGCGGCGTCGAGCGCGTCGAGCCGCCCGTCGCGCCAGACGAGCGCGAAGCAGTCCCCACCGATGCCCGTCGACATCGGCTCGGTGACACAGAGGACGGCCGCCGCCGCGAGCGCCGCGTCGGCCGCGTTGCCGCCCTGCTCGAGGATCCGCAGCCCGGCACGTGTCGCGAGCGGCTGGCTCGTCGCCACCATGCCCCGCGCGGCAACGGCGGGCGGTCGGCCGAAGGCGAACCGGTAGCTCATCAGAGGAGCGCGACCTCTGCCGCCGGGCCGAGCATGCGCGTGAACCGCGGGACGACCGACAGGACGCTCAGCCGCGCGCAGTAGGCGATGTCGTCCTCGAGCCCGCTCGCATGGAGATTGCGCGCGCTCTGCGAGGCCGAGAGCCCCTCCTCGGCGCTCGCGAAGCTGCCGGCGAGGCGGATCGCGGCTGCCGCAGAGTCGGCCTGGTCGCCGCCGAGCTCGAGCGCGATCCGGCCGGCGCAGTACGCGTCGTCGATCGCCAGCTCTCCCTTCACGCCTGCGCACAGGACGGCGACGTCGTCCACGGCCTGCTCCCTGGCCGCCCGGGCCACGGCCTCCAGGTTGAGTAGCGAGCCGACGAGGACGAGATCGCAGCGCTCGGCGGCGGCGAGCAGGAGCCTCGTGCCGTTCGTCGTCGTGAGGACGAGCGTCTCCGCGGCCGGCTCGACGAACTCCCGCGGTGAGTTGCCGAAGTCGAAGCCCTCGATCCGCACGGTCTTTCGCTCGCCGCCGAGGACGGCACCGCCCTCGGCTTTCGCGACCGCACGCGCCTCGTCGACCTCGGCGCAGCAGAGGACGCGCCGGTAACCCGCCGCGAGCGCCTGCGTGATCGTCGAGGTGGCCCTCAGGACGTCGACGACGATTCCGACGGGGGCCGTCACCTCCTCAGCCGGGGTGAACGCGACGTGGACTCGCACGGCCGCGTACGCTAACTCCATGGCCGAGCCGAGGTACTGCTACCGCCATCCGGACCGCGAGACGGGGCTCTCGTGCTCCGAATGCGGCCGGCCGATCTGCGTCGACTGCATGACCGTCGCGCCTGTCGGCATCCGCTGTCCGGAGCACGCGGGTGCGAAGCCGCGGGCGGTGGCGGCGGCGACGAAGCCCGCCTCGGTCGCCGGCAAGCGCGTGCGGCGGACGGCGGCGCGTCACGGCTACGTGATCCCCGAGTTCAGCGTCACCCGGGCGCTCGTGATCGCGAACGTGCTCGTCTACCTGGCCGAGCTGGCGACGGGATCCGGCATCAACGGCGACTCCGGCTGGATCTTCCAGCACGGCGCACTCGTCATCAACGGCTTCTATGCCGGGCACCAGCTGGTTCCCATACACGCGGGAATAGGGCAGGCAGCGCTCGCAGGTACGCAGCTGCAGGGCGTCCCGCTGATCGGCCTCGAGCACGGTCAGTGGTACAGGCTGATCACGGCCGCGTTCCTCCACTACGGCCCGATCCACCTCGGGATGAACATGCTCGCGCTCTGGTGGCTCGGACAGCCCGTCGAGGCGGCGCTCGGCCGCGCCCGCTTCGCACTCCTCTACCTCGTCGCGGGCCTCGCGGGCTCGACCGGCGCGCTGATCCTGAGCCCGAACAGCGTCACCGTGGGCGCCTCGGGCGCGATCTTCGGAATCCTCGGAGCGCTGTTCGTGCTCGAGTACCACGCGACGGGACGATTGATGGGACAGGCGATGACGCTGATCGTGATCAACATCGCGTTCAGCTTCGCCGTGCCCAACATCTCGATCGGCGGCCACCTCGGCGGGCTTGCCGCCGGTGCGCTCGGCACGGTTGCGTTCGTGTCGTTCCGCCAGTACTACCCCGCGGTCGGCCGACCGGCGCTCGTGCGCGGCGCGTTCGTCGTCCTGATCGGCGTGATCGCGGTTGCTATTGCCTACGCGCGCGTGAAAAACCTCAGCTAGAGGGAGGATTTGGCCGACGCGGTGGGTACCCTGGCGCGATGGCCACTCGCGGCAGGTTTCTTCTCGCGCTCGTTCTCATCGCCGCTTGCTCGGCGGGAAGCGCGCTCGCGCTGCCCGGGCGCTCGGCGTCGCGCACGCTCTACGTCGATGGCGATTCGCTCGCGGTCGGCACCGGCTGGTACCTCTCGACCTACCTGCCGGGCTGGACGCTACGCGGCACGGTCGCCGTCAGCCGCCATGCGGCCCAGGGGGCGTGGTCGATCGACGAACGCGCCCGGGAGGGCCTGCTCGAGCGCGTCGTCGTCGTCGACCTGGGGACGAACGACGACCCGGGCGCGGTCAGCCGGTTCGCGGGCTACGTCAGGGAAGTCGTCCGCGCCGCCGGTCCCTCTCGCTGCGTGATCTGGTCGACGATCAACCGCCCGCCGTACGGGGGCATCTCCTACAGCGGCTACAACGGCACGCTGAAGTCGCTCGACGTCCGCTACCGGAACCTCCACGTGTTCGACTGGGCAGGCCTGGCGGCCTCGCATCCGGAGTGGTTCGGACCCGACGGCGTGCACCCGAACACGCCGGGCTACAGGGCCCGCGCAGCCGGCCTCGCGCGCGTGATCAAGAGCTGCTGAGCCGACGCGTCGTTGACGCGCGGGGAGCCCGTGCTCAGCCGCGCTTCTTCCATGACGTCAGGTCGAAGCGGTCGTTCAGCGCCTTCAGCACGAGCCGGGCAATGATGTCGCCGCCCGCCGGCTCGAAGTGGACGCCGTCGCCCGCGCGCACCTTGACCAGATCGCCGTCCCTGTTCGGCAGGTACTCGGCGTAGCCGCCCGTCTTCGGGTCGGCGAAGCGGAGATAGGTGTCGACGTAGAGCGCGCCGGTCGGCCGCTTCTTCGCCTCCTGGTAGATGATCCGGTTGATCAGGTCGAAGTCCCGTGACTCGGACACGCTCGACACGATCGGCATGCCGATGTAGACGATGAAGCCGTGGGCGCGGATGACCGTGTCCATGAACCCGGCCACGCGGCGGCGGTACTCCTTGATCCACTCGCTGCTGCCGAAGTCGCCGATGCTGACGCCCTTCGGCAGGCCGGTCATGTAGCTGTGGTTGTCGTTCGCGCCGAATGCGACCACGACGACGTTCGGCTTGTCCTTCTTCATCACCTGCTTGACGCGGTCGAACCAGTTGTAGACGTCCGGCCGCTCGAGCCCGGTCGCGATGTGCCCGTCGACCGAGTCGATCGGCTTGTAGACCTTGCTCCCCATGGCGCGGAGCAGGGAGTTGCCGGGCACGACCACGAGCGAGTCGCCGCCGATGTAGACCTTCAGCGGATGCGACGGCGAGAACGCCGCCTTCTTCGGCGGGGGCGGCGGAGGCGGTGTCACGTGGTGCGGCGGCGGCGGCGTGACGTGGTGCTTGCTCGGGGGCGGCGGCTGAGGCTGCGGAGCCACGGGTGGGGGCGGAGGCGGAAGCACGATCGCCGAGACGATGTCGTCGTCGCCCGAGCGGCCGAGCGCCGCCTTCAAGCCGCGGCGCGGGAGATCGAGCCCGGTGTAGTGGCTGACGGTGTCGAGCCGGGCGGTGATCGGAAGCGCCACCGACCGCTTCCAGCCCGGGTCGAGCGACTCGGCCGTCTTGTGGAGCCCGGGCGCGTTCAGGAGGGAGGCGAGGACGAGGGCGCCGATCCCGACCACGATCGCCTGGCCCGCCGGGTGCAGCCGCCGACGCGGCCCTCGCCCGGAGCCGTTGTCGCCGGCAAGCGGGCCGCGCGGCACGTTGTCGTCACCGGATCGGCGGCGGCGTGAGGAGCGGGTGCGGGTCGGCATGTCCATGGAGGTCTAGAACCTGAAGTAGATGAAGGGGGCGACGCCCTGCGGGCCCATGGCATGCGAGACCATGAGCACGAGGGCGAGGGCGACGATCTGGACGGCCACCCGCGCCTGCGAGAAGCGGGCCATGATCGTCTGCGGGATCCGCGCCGGGAGGTACTGCGTCCCGATCCCGACGACGATCGCGAGCACGACGCCCGAGGTCACGAGCGGCGACGCCGTGCCCCAGTTGTCGAACAGGCGCTTGATGATCTCCCACGCCGTCGTGAGGCCGTTCTCCGAGCCGGAGCGGAAGAAGATCCACGCGAAGCAGACGAGCTGGAAGGTGATGATCCGCTGCCGCCAGACCGCCCAGCCGTGCGTCGCCTCCTGGGCGAGCCCGTGCTCGCGGCGGAAACGTCCGATCGCGAGCCACGAGCCCTGCAGGCCGCCCCAGATCACGAACGACCAGGCGGCGCCGTGCCAGAGCCCGCCGATCAGCATCGTCGCCATCAGGTTCAGGTACGTCCTCGGCTCGCCCTTACGGTTGCCGCCGAGAGGGATGTAGACGTAGTCGCGGAGCCAGCGCGACAGCGTCATGTGCCAGCGGCGCCAGAAGTCCTGGATCGAGACGGCGGTGTACGGGCTGTCGAAGTTCTGCGGGAACTTGAAGCCGAGCAGGAGCGCGAGGCCGATCGCCATGTCGGTGTAGCCCGAGAAGTCGGCGTAGATCTGGACGGCGTACCCGTAGACGGCGACCCAGGTCTCGAGCGACGAGTGCTGCACCGGCGCCCCGAAGACGGGGTCGACGATGTGCACCGCCAGGTAGTTGGCGATCACGACCTTCTTGAAGAGGCCGGTTCCGATCAGGTAGAAGGCGCGGCTCGTGTCGACGCGGCGGGGGTCCCGCGGCGTCTCGAGCTGCGGCAGGAGCTCGGAGCCGCGCACGATCGGGCCGGCGACGAGGTGCGGGAAGAAGGACAGGTAGGCGCCGAACTTCATGAGCGAGGCGGGCTCGAGCTGGCGCCGGTAGATGTCCACGATGTAGCTGATCGCCATGAACGTGAAGAAGGAGATCCCGACCGGGAGGACGATCGAGCGGATGCCGAGCGGGAAGCCGAGGCCGACCGAGTCGAGGAGGTTGTGCCCCGAGCTGACGAAGAAGTCGTAGTACTTGAAGTACCCGAGCAGCCCGAGGTCGACGACGACGCCGAGCGTCACGAGCCCCTTCCGCGTCGATTGCGGCCCGGCTCGGAAGATGGCGACCCCGATCGCCTGGTTCCAGAGAATCGAGAACGCGAGCAGGAAGACGAACTTCCAGTCCCAGTCCGCGTAGAAGACGAAGCTGGCCGCGATCATGAACACGCGCCAGGCCCGCGGACGCGGCATCAGGAGCCAGCTCGCGATCAACACGATCGAGAAGAAGACTGCGAAGGTCGTCGTCGGGAAGATCACGGGTGCGTCTGTGTCCTACCGGCTGCGGGCCGGAGGCGACAGGATAGACCGGCCAGGCACCGGGGAAACAGCCGGTTTCCCCCGTAGCCCATCCCCCTCGCCGTCGGGTTTCCCGCGGATCGAGCTACGCCCAGGACCGCTGGTCTCTCAGGGCTGGTACTGCTGGTCCAGCGCCTTGACCGTGTCGATCGAGTAGCGCAGCCAGAAGCCGAGGAGGCAGGGAAGTCGAAGCGCGTAGGGCGAGCAGCCCTTGGCCGCCTTGCTCGTCAGGAGCTGGGCGAGCTTCGCGACGGTGACCCTGGTCGTCTGGAGGTTCACGAGGATGGTCACGTGGGTGCCGGCCGGGAGCTCGTACGTGAGCAGCTTGTGGTCCGCGTTCCGGATCCAGTAGTCGTTCGGGACGGCCTCACCGGGCTTGACCGCGCCGTCCTCTGCGGCGGCGACGTTCGCCGTCTGGCCCTCGAGCCAGAGTGCCGGGTCGAAGCGCAGGACGTACTCCCTGCCCTTCTGGGTCACCGACGCGACGTACCCGTACTGCGTGATCTGCTTCGGCGGGGAGAAGAGCGGCAACGACGCGATCGCCCAGCCGCAGAAGGCCGCGGCGGCGACGAGTGCCGCGCCGAGGACGACCCATCGCTTCATGCCGCCGACTCTATCGCCGCAGGCAGCCCGGCAACAGTGTCCAAACCGGACATGGCCCGCGAACCCGAATCGCCGGGCGCACTCGGGCCGGGAGTTCTCTCGAAGTTGACCCAAACGTGTCCTTTCGGGCCTCGGCGTACGCAACTACGGTTGCCGCTATATCGCGAAGCGATGCGCTTCGGTCAACTTGAAGAAAAGGAGTAAGTGTGAAAAAGAAGCTCCTCGCCGGCGTGGCCCTGGGCACGCTGGTTCTCGCCGGCACAGCCTATGGGGTCGTGACGAAGCTCCACGTAGCCCTCGCGGGCACGTACGATCCAGCCAAGACGTTCCTGGTCGGGGCAGCCTGGAACTCGGGCATCGGCTGTCCGACCCACGCGAAGATCGCCACCTATCCGAGCACAACTGCAAACGGCGTCTACACGGACCCCGCATGCACGACGGGCGACGCGATGGACACGAAGAACGAGGGCCTGGTGCTCGCGAAGACCGGCCCGACGTCCAACAACGCCGAGTCGTTCGTGGAGCTGAAGGATCTCAAGGGCGTGACCCCGACAGAACTCGGTTACGACCTGCGCAAGCCCGGCACGAACGTCAACGACACGCGCGGCGCGCACTGCACCGCCGGCTCGCCGATGTTCCAACTCGAGATGCACGACGGCGCCGTCTACTACGTCGGCTGCAACTCGCCCGCGCCGGACGCGCAGACGGTCGGCAACGGCTGGCTCCGGCTCCGCTGGGGCGGCTCGTCGCCGCTTCAGGGCTACCTGAACGGCGTGACGCTGCAGACGATCACGGGCACGATCAAGAACGCGTACATCGTGTTCCAGGAGGGCCAGGACACGGGTCCCGACAACTTCGGGCTCGCCGTCCTCGACAACATCGACGTGAACAAGACCCTGATCGGCCGGGGCGCCGGCAACTGATCGACAGCGACAGAGCACCAGCGACCAGGGCGGCTTCGGCCGCCCTGCGTCGTTCTTTTCAGCCGCCGGCGACGGCGGCCTCGACGCCCGCGTCCTTCAGCGCCGCCTGCGCGGCGGCGAGGCGGGCGAGCGGCACGCGGAACGGCGAGCACGAGACGTAGTCGAGCCCGATCCGGTGGCAGAACGCGACCGAGTGCGGCTCGCCGCCGTGCTCGCCGCAGATCCCGAGTTTCAGGTCCTCCTTCGCGCCTCTCCCCCGCTCGACCGCGATCCGCATCAGGTCCCCGACGCCGGCCTCGTCCAGCACCTCGAACGGGTTCCGCTCGAGCACGTCGTCCTCGAGATAGCGCGCGAGGAACTTGTTCTCGGCGTCGTCGCGCGAGTAGCCGAGCGTCGTCTGCGTGAGGTCGTTCGTCCCGAAGGAGAAGAAGTCTGCGAAGGGCGCGATCTCGTCCGCGCGAATGCACGCGCGTGGCAGTTCGATCATCGTGCCGACGAGGTACTCGATCTCGCCCTCCTCCTCGACGGTCTCGACGGTCAGCTTCCGCAGCCGGCGCAGCTCCTCGCCGAACCCGACGAGCGGGTGCATGATCTCGACGATCGGCGCCTCGCCCGTCCGCTCGTGCACGGCCTTCGAGGCGCGGACGATCGCCCGCACCTGCATCTCGTAGATCTCCGGGAAGATCAGGCCGATGCGGCAGCCGCGGAAGCCGAGCATGGGGTTCGTCTCGTGCAGGACGCGGATCCGGTCGCGCATGCGATCGTCCGTCGCCTCCTCGAGCGGGGGCAGGAACTCGTGCAGCGGCGGGTCGAGGAGCCGGATCGTGACCGGGAGGCCCGCCATCGCCTCGAAGATGCCCTCGAAGTCGTGCTGTTGCATGGGGAGGATCCGCTCGAGCGCCGTGCGCCGGTCGCCTTCGGAGTCGGCCAGGATCATCTCGCGCATCACCGGCAGCCGGTCGTCGGCCATGAACATGTGCTCGGTGCGGCAGAGGCCGATGCCCTCGGCGCCGAGCTCGCGCGCCTTGGCGGCATCCTCGGGCGTGTCCGCGTTCGCATGCACGCGCAGGCGGCGGAGGTCGTCGGCCCATTGCAGGATCGTCTGGAAGTCGTCGTTGATCTGCGGCGGCACGAGCGGGACCTCGCCGAGCATGACGCGGCCGGTGCCTCCGTCGATCGTGATCAGGTCGCCCTCGCGCAGCACGTGCCCGGCGAGCGTGGCCGTGCCGGCGTCCGCGTCGAGCGTCAGCGCCTCGCAACCCGCCACGCACGGCTTGCCCATGCCACGCGCCACGACGGCAGCGTGCGACGTCATCCCGCCGTGCGCCGTCAGGACGCCCTGCGCGTGGATCAGGCCGTGGATGTCGTCGGGCGTCGTCTCCCAGCGGACGAGCACGACCGCCTCACCGGCGCGGCCGGCCTCCTCTGCCCGATTCGCCGTGAAGACGACCTTGCCGCAGGCAGCTCCGGGCGAGGCGTTCAGCCCGGTGGCGACGACCTCGACCTCGGCCTTCGGGTCGATCATCGGATGCAAGAGCTGGTCGAGCTGGGCCGGGTCGATGCGCGCCACGGCCTCCTCGCGGCTGATCAGGTCCTCCCCGACCATGTCCACCGCGGCCTTGAGCGCCGCAGCCGCCGTCCGCTTGGCCGTCCGCGTCTGCAGCAGGTAGAGCCGGTCGTCCTCGACGGTGAACTCGAGGTCCTGCACGTCGCGGTAGTGCTCCTCGAGCCTCCTCGCCGTCTCGACGAACTGCTCGTACGCGTCCGGCAACCGGTCGCGCATGCGGGCGATGGGCTCGGGAGTGCGGATGCCCGCGACCACGTCCTCGCCCTGCGCATCGAGCAGGAACTCGCCGAAGACACCGGGCGCGCCGGTCGACGGGTCGCGCGTGAACGCGACGCCGGTCCCCGAGCGCTCGCCCTTGTTCCCGAACACCATCTGGACGACGTTCACGGCCGTCCCCAGGTCGTCGGAGATGTCGTGCGCGCGCCGGTACACCTGCGCCCGCGGCGTGTTCCAGGATGCGAAGACGGCGTCGATCGCGCGTCGCAGCTGCTCGCGCGCATCCTGAGGGAACGGCTGCCCGAGGTGGTGCTCGTAGATCGACTTGAACGTGTCGACGAGGGCGGCGAGATCGTCGGCGTCGAGCTCGACGTCGTGCGAGACCCCCCGCGCCTCCTTCAGCTTCTGCAGCTCGCTCTCGAACCGGTGCGGGTCGACCCCGTCGACCGTGTCGCCGTACATCTGGATCAGCCGGCGGTAGGAGTCGAACGCAAAGCGAGCATTGCCGGTCGATGCGGCCAGGCCCTGGACGGCCACGTCCGAGAGGCCGACGTTCAGGATCGTGTCCATCATCCCCGGCATGGAAATCGCGCCTCCCGACCGGACGGAGACGAGCAGCGGATCCTGCGGATCGCCGAAGCGCTTGCCGGTGCGCAGCTCGAGCCGCTCGACGTGTACGAGCACCTCGTCCATCAGGCCGTCCGGGAACGCGCCGCCCCGCGCCATCGTGTCGCGGCACGCCTCGGTCGTGATCGTGAACCCGGCCGGGACGGGCACCCCGAGCTGCGTCATCTCCGCCAGCCCGAGCCCCTTCCCGCCGAGGAGCGCCCGCCCGCCGTCGGAGGGCTCGTCGAAGTCGTAGACGTAGTGCATGCGGCAGAGTTTCCCACAGCGGCTGGGCATACTCATCGGCGTGCTCCCGGATGTCGGTCCGGTAAAGGTCCGGAGTCGGAGATGTTCGGACTTTGTGCGGCGTCAAACACTCTTGCTACCGTGATTACTGCCCAGTTCGTGACAACGAAGGGAGAATCACGTGCAGTTACTGATTCCAATCGTCCTCGCCATCGTCGTCGGCTCTCTGGCCGGCCTCAGCGTCATCGGCGTCACCGGCCCGCGGGTCCCGGAGTCCTTCTAGCGGCCGCGGCGCGCCCATGAGGCGCGTCGCAGTCACCGCCAGCGCGAGCGGCAGCGGCAAGACGACCGTCGGCCGGACGCTCGCAGAACGTCTCGGCGTGCCGTTCGTCGAGCTCGACGCGATCGTCCACGGCCCGAACTGGTCGGAGATCTCGGACGACGAGCTGCGGCGGACCCTCGAGCCGATCGTCGCCGGCGAGGCATGGGTGATCGACGGCGGCTACCGGAGGAAGGTCGGCGACCTCGTCCTCGAGCGGGCGGACACGGTGGTCTGGATCGACCTGCCCGTACGGGTGTGGATGCCGCGGCTCGTCCGCCGGACGGTGCGGCGGATCCGCGAGGACGAGACGCTCTGGAACGGCAACAAGGAGCACTGGCGCACGGCCTTCTGGGGGCGCGACTCTCTCCTCGGCTACGCCCTGCGGATGCACTTCAGCCGGCGGCGGCGCTACCCGCGGGAGCTGGCCGCCTACCCGGTCATCCGCCTGCGGACACAGGCGGAGGTGGACCGTTTCGTGCGCGGCGCCGGCGAGACCTGACCTCCGCCACCCACGCGGCGCCGCGGAGGCCGATCCAGACCGGCGTCAGCCCGACGTAGAAGATGAGCATCCCGAGCATCAGCGCGATCTGCCACAGGATCCAGCGCCAGATCGGGATCCGCTTCGCTCGCGCTCTGCGCGCGTCCGGGTTGAACCCCGGCAGCTCGTCGGTGCGATCGGTCATATCGCCTGCCGCCCGGCCTGGCGGTTCTGGACGAGGCGGATCACCCGCTGCGCCGTCTCCTCGACGGACAGCTCGGTCACGTCGATGACGGGACAGCCGAGGCGACGGTGGACGGCCGCCGCCTGGTCGAGCTCCTCGTAGATCTCGACGATGTTCGCGTACGACTGACGCGCGCCCCGCATCAACCGGGCGCGCTCACGGCGGATCTCGGCGAGCCGGTCCGGCCCGATCGTCAGCCCGACCACCTTGGACGCGTCGATCGAGAACAGGTCCGGCGGCGGCTCGATGCCCTTGACGATCGGCACGTTCGCCGTCTTGTATCCGAGGTAGCCGAGGTACATCGATAGCGGCGTCTTCGACGTCCGGGACACGCCGACGAGAACGATGTCCGACTCGCGCAGGCCGCTGCCGACACCGTCGTCGAACTTGACCGCGAACTCGATCGCCGCCATGCGCCGGAAGTAGGCGGAGTCGAGCGGCGGCCGCGCGCCCGGCTTCATCTGTGCAGCCATCCCCGAGACCTTCGCGATCGAGGCGAGCGGCGGCCCGAGGATGTCGCAGTAGTGGAGCTTCGCCTGCCGGCAGAGCGCCCGCATCGCGTCGCGGAGCTCGGTCTTGACGATCGTGTACACGAGAACCGCCGGCCGGCCCTTGGCGCGGTTGACCGCGAGCATCAGGTCGTCGACCGTCTCGACCATCGGGTGGCGCACCTCCTCGAACGGCTGGTCGGGGAACTGCGCCTCGAGCGCAGCGACGAGCCGGGTCGCGGTCTCGCCGGTGGCGTCCGAGATGATGTGCAGCTCGACCGGCGTCTTCCCGGGCATGGGCCCATTCTGACCGCTGTGGAGAAAGAGTTTCACTTTCGTCACACCCACGGCACAGTCTCGAGCGCATTCGCGCGATACGCTCACCGCGGGTGGCGGGCGGTTTTCTTCCCCTCCCTGGGTGGGGTTGCGAATGGGCGCTCGCCCGTCAGGCCGTGGCCTCGCCGGCCAGGGATGCCGTCAGGCCAGGTAGTCGAGCGCCGTACGGACGAAGACGGCCATGCCGGAGCGGAGGGCGGCCTCGTCGATCGTGAAGCGCGGGTGGTGGTGCGAGACAGCGTCCTCGCTGCCGGCGCCGACCCAGAAGAACGCGCCCGGAGCCTTCTCGAGATAGGCGGAGAAGTCCTCGCCTCCCATGATCGGCTCCGTGTCCATGATCGCGTCGTCGCCGAGCTCGGCCCGGGCGGCGGCGAGGACGGTAGCCGCCGCCTGCTCGTCGTTGATCACCGCCGCATAGCCCTCCTCGTACGCGAACGTGTAGGCCGCGCCGTGCGCCTCCGTGACGCCGCGGAAGATGCGCTCGAGCCTCTCCCGCACCTCCGCGCGCACGGCCTGGTCGAACGTCCGCACGGTGCCGCCGAGCGCGACCGACTCCGGGATGATGTTGTCTGCCGTCCCGGCATGGATGCGGGTGATCGAGACGACGGCGCTCGCGATCGGGTCGACGGTCCGCGAGACGAGGTGCTGGGTGTTCGTGATCACCTGCGCCGCGACGGCGATCGGGTCGAGCGCCTTGTGCGGCGCAGCCGCGTGGCCGCCCCGGCCGCGGATCTCGGCCGAGAAGACGTCGGCGGCGGCGGCCATCGGCCCGGCCGGGCACCCGATCATGCCGACGTCCTTCATCGACGCGAGATGGGCGCCTACGACGAGGTCGACGCCGTCCATCACGCCCGCATCGACGAGCTGGCGCGCACCGCCCGGCAGCTTCTCCTCGGCGTGCTGGAACAGGAAGCGAATCTCGCCCGCCAGCTCGTCACGCCGGCCGCAGAGCGCTTTCGCCGTCCCGAGCAGCATGGCCGTGTGCCCGTCGTGTCCGCAGGCGTGCATGACACCCGGCCGCGTGGACGCGAACTCGAGGCCGCTCTCCTCCTGGATCGGTAGCGCGTCGAGGTCGGCCCGCAAAGCGAGCACGCGACCCGGCCGCGTGCCCCGGAGCGTCGCGACGACCGACGTCGGCGTGGGACGTTCGAGCTCGAGCCCGTCGAACGAGCGCAGCGTCTCCTCGACGAACTGCGAGGTCTCGTACTCCTCGAACGACAGCTCTGGATGCGCGTGGAGATGCCGCCGCCAGACGATCGCCTGCTGCTCGAGCTCGGACGAGACCAGTGTGCTCACACGGGGGATTCTGACTAACGTGTCGCACGCGATGACCGAGCAACCGCCGACCGACCTCGTGACGATGGACAAGATCGTCTCGCTGTGCCGACGGCGCGGCTTCGTCTTCCCGTCGTCCGAGATCTACGGCGGGCTCGGCTCGACCTTCGACTACGGCCACTACGGCGTGCTCGCGAAGAACAACATCCGCGAGCGCTGGCTGCGGGCGATGGTGCAGGAGCGGGACGACATCGTCGCGCTCGACTCGGCGATCATCCTCCACCCGCGCGTGTGGGAGGCGTCGGGGCACATCGAGGGCTTCACGGACCCGCTCGTCGACTGTCGCACCTGCAAGCTCCGGTTCCGCGCCGACCACATCGAAGACTCCCAGTGCGGGCGCAAGCCCTCGAAGCGCCCGGGCGAGACGCCCGACTGCGACCTGACCGAGGCGCGGCAGTTCAACCTGATGTTCGAGACCACGGTCGGTCCGGTGCAGGAGGCCGGCTCGCGCGCGTTCCTGCGACCCGAGACCGCGCAGGGGATCTTCGTCAACTTCAAGAACGTCCTGCAGATCGCGCGCCGCAAGCCGCCGTTCGGCATCGCGCAGGTCGGCAAGTCGTTCCGGAACGAGATCACGCCCGGCAACTTCCTCTTCCGCGTCCGCGAGTTCGAGCAGATGGAGATGGAGTTCTTCGTGCCGCCCCCCGAGGCCGAGCAGTGGTACCGCTACTGGGTCGACGAGCGCGTCTCGTGGTACCTCGCGCACGGCCTGCGCCGGAGCCGCCTGCGCGTCCGCGAGCACGACGCCGAGGAGCGCTCACACTACTCGCAGGGAACGAGCGACATCGAGTACCTGTACCCGATCGGCTGGTCGGAGCTCGAGGGCGTCGCGAACCGGGGCGACTACGACCTCACGCGGCACACGGAGTTCTCGACGACGAAGCTCGAGTACGTCGGGCAGGACGGCGAGCGCTACACGCCTCACGTGATCGAGCCGGCCGTCAGCATCGAGCGGATCCTCGTCGCGATGCTCGTGGACGCGTACGACGAGGAGGTCGTCGCCGACCGGGAACGCACCGTGCTCCGATTGCACCCGCAGATCGCCCCGATCAAGGCGGCGATCCTGCCGCTGGTCGGCAAGAGCGAGGGCATGGTCTCGAAGGCACGGGCGCTGTACGAGGAGCTGCGGCGGCGCCATTTCGTCGAGTACGACGACAGCGGCGCGATCGGCCGGCGCTACCGCCGGCAGGACGAGATCGGCACGCCGTTCGCGTTCACGATCGACGACCAGACGCTCGAGGACGACACGATCACTATCCGCGAACGCGACTCCCTGGCCCAGGAGCGGCTGCCGATCGGCGGCGCCGCCGCGTACCTCGACGACGCGCTGGCCCGGCCCTGGGCGACGCCCAAGGGCGACTGACTACCCGAACTTCTCGCCGAGCAGGAAGGCGAGCGGGTCGGCGATCGCCTCGCGCATGACGAAGGCGAGCGCGTTACCGAAGATGCCGCCCCCGGCCGTGTCGTGCGCCGCCCGCTCGAAGCCCGCGCGCAGCGCCTTCCGGATCGTCGCCTTGTCCCAGCGCACCTTCTTCGTGCCCAGCGACGGCGCGAACGAGAGCACGAGCTCCTCGCGCGAGGTGTGAAGCGAGCAGGCCGCCCCGTTCAGCCCCGAGAGTGCGAAGCGCTGCACGGCCGCGTCGATCGAGCCGAAGAACCCGCCCTCGCTCACATGCGGCTTCGTCGTGCAGGGGTTCGCGAGGTGCGCCTCTCCGAAGCCGATCGCGCCCATTCCGAGCTCGACGGCGATCAGAGTCACTGCCGCTGCTCCGAGGACGAGCAGCACGATCCTCGATCCGGACAGGCGCCTCATGCCTCCGAGTCCTTCTCGCGCAGCATGCGGGCCGGGATCAGCGCGAGCAGCGCGAAGAGCGCGGACAGGAAGAACGACGAGCGGAAGGCCCGCGAGACGGGGCCGCGGAGCGTGTCGAGGAGCGTGTCGCGAAGCGTGCGCAGGCTCGAGTCCGTCTTCGCCCCACGGTCGTCGAACGGCTTGGCCAGGTCGGGGATCTCGCCGCTCTGTGCGCGCTGGAACGCGTCGCGCATGTCGAGCGCGATCGGCACCTTCTTGGTCAGATCGATGTTCCCGTCCATGATCACGCGCGTACCGGCCAGCGTGGCCCTCGTCTGCACCGAGTCGAGGGAATGGGTGAGCAACGGCGCGATCAGCGCGACGGAGGCGACGAGCCCGAGATGGCGCGCGCCGACCGTGATCGTCCCGCTCCGGAGCGGCGCGTGCTCGGGGTCGATCGAGTCGACGGTGAGGACCGGGACGGCGAGGCCAAGGCCGACGCCGCAGAAACCGAGCGAGATCGCGAGCAGCACGTCGCTGATCGCGGGCAGCAGCGCGAGGGCGACGAGACCCGCGGCAAGCAGCAGCGCGCCGCCGGTGGCCGCCTCCCCGCGGGGAAGGCGGGCGGCTAGCGGCCGCACGAGGAACGCCGCCGCCGGCAGAGCACTCACGATCAGCGCACCGGCGATCGGGCGGCGCTCCCACACGGTGATCACGAGCAGCACGGAGAGGAACAGCGCGCCCACGAGCCCGGCGAACACGAGCGCGAGCCCGGTGTTCGCCACGGTGGCCCCGCGGCGCCTCGGCGCCTGCTCCTCCACGGGCAACTCGTGCACCCGTCGGTCGAAGGTGGCGACGAGCGCCACGGCCGCGATCGGGGCCTGGAAGACGAAGATCGCCCGCCAGTCTGCGAGCTGCGTGAGCACACCGCCGAGGGCCGGCCCGAGCGCAGCGCCGAAGGTCCCCGCCGCCGTCCAGATCCGGGCCCCTCGCTGCGGCCCGCCGGCGATCGCACCCAGCAGGGGCAGCGAGCCGGCGAGGAGCAGCGCGCCGCCCGCCCCCTGGACGCAGCGGGACACGATCAGCGGCGTGAGCCCCCAGGCCGCGGCGCAGCCGACCGAGCCCGCGGTGAACAGCGCCAGACCCACGCGGGTCACCTCCCGCACGTGCAGGCGCCGCGTGAACGGAACGAGGGCGAACGCCCCCACGAAGACGACGAAATTGTACGACGTGATCACGAAGGACACGCCCGTAAGGGATGTGTGGAAGTCCGTGTAGAGCGCGGGTAGCGCCAGGACGACGATCGACGAGTCCGCAAAGGCCACGGCCACCGATGCCGCGACCACTGCGGTCAGCAGCCGCCCGGAACGGTCAGCCGCCAACCTGTGAGCCTCCGGTCTGGCGCTCCATGAGCCGCTCGCCTGGCGGGTCGAAGCCGAACCTCGCGTAGAGCGAGTGCGCGTCCCGCGTATGCAGGAGCCAGCGCACGCTCGCGAGTGGCCCGAGCTCGACCACCTCGCGCACGAGCTCCTCGCCGAGCCCCTGTCCGCGATGCTCGGGCAGCACGTAGACGTCGGCGAGATACGCGACCGCGACCCCGTCGGATACCACCCGCGCGAAGCCGACTTGCGCGCCGCCGTGGTAGAGCCCGACGACCCGCGCAGCCTCGCGGACGAGTCGCTCGACGGTCTCGAACGAACGCCCGCTCGCCCAGTACGACTCCTCCGACAGGTACCGATGCACCGCCACGACGTCGATCCGCCCCGCATCGTCGTCGAGCTCGAACCCGCCTGGAAGCGCCCGTCTCACGGCCGCCAGTCTCGCAGCTGCGCGAGCGGGGGCGAGGCACCCGCGGACCGCCCCCCACCCAAGGGTGGGGCGTCGTCCCTCCGCCCACGCCGAGGACGGTACCGGCGAAATAGGCACGTGTCAGTGACGCCTTCGTGCCAATAGTGGAACAACTCGTCCACAGGGGTGCCGGAGCGACACGTCCACCCGTGATACTGCAGCGCGTGAGCGGGATCGTGGTCGCCGCCATCGCGCCGCACGGCGGCATTGCAGTCGCGGAGCTCTGCGACGAGTCCGAGCTCGGCGTGGCGGCCGTAACGCGGGCCGGACTCGAGGAGCTCGGCCGCCGCTTCGACACCGCGAGACCGGACACAGTGGTCGTGCTGACACCGCACAACGTCCATGTCGACGGCTCCCTCGCCGTGATCGTCGCCGGCAGGCTCGAGGGAGCGGTCGGAGAGGGCACGCGCGAGATCACGCTCGAGTCTCCCGTCGACCTCGATCTCGCGGTCGCGCTGCTCGGCGGCCTCGCCGGAGCCGGCATCCCGGCGACGGCGGTCAGCTACGGCGGCAACAGGCCGACCGAGGCGTCCATGCCGATGGACTGGGGCGCCTTGATCCCGCTCTGGTACATGGGCGGTCGGGCGGAGCAGCCACCCGGCGTCGTGCTGGTCTCGCCGGCTCGCGATCTTCCTGGACATGTCCACGTCGAGGCTGGTCAGATCGTCGCCGAGACGGCGGCGGCATCCGGCAAGCGAGTCGCGCTGATTGCGAGCGCCGATCATGGCCATGCGCACGACCCTGACGGCCCGTACGGGTTCGACCCCGCGTCGGCCGCCTACGACGCGCAGATCGTCGAGCTCGTGCGGGACGACCGGCTCGAGGGTCTGCTCGACATCGATCCCGACTTCGTGGGCACCGCGCAGGCCGACAGCTGGTGGCAGATGCTCGTCCTCCACGGCGCTGTCGGAGACGGCTTCGACGCGGAGCTGCTCTCGTACGAGGCTCCGACCTACTTCGGGATGCTCTGCGCCTCGTTCACGCCGAGAGCGTCCTGAGCCGGAAGCCGCCGTGGTACTCGTAGGACGCGGCGACCGCCGCGAGGATGTCGCGAGCACCGCGGGCGCTCAACGGCACCTGCTCCGCTTCCGCGAGCGGATGCCTCAGCAGCCCCTCGAGACCGGCCGCACCGTCCGGCGTCAGCACGATCGCGGCCGACGACGCCGCGCAGTTGCGGCAGACAACGCCGCCGGCCCGCGCCGAGAACCCGGCGAACGGGCCAACCGAGCCGCACTCGGCGCAGCTCCCGAGGTGCGGAAGGTAGCCCGCCACCCAGAGGAGCTTGAGCTGGAACGCGAGGCCGAGCGCAGCGAGCTCCGGCCGGACGCCTTCGCGCACCGGCAGGTCGTCGAGCAGGTCAAGGAAGCGGGTGAGAGCCGTGAACGCCTGGTCGGAGCGCTCCTGCTCCGGGAACAGGCGCAGCATCGCCTCCGCTCCGATCAGGCCTACCGCGAGCCGGTACGGCTCCTCTCGCGCCGACGCATGCGAGCGGACGAGATCCGCGCCGGTCAGCGTCGCCAGCTCGCCTGAGCCGACGTGGAGCAGGAGCTCGACATGGGAGAGCGGCTCGAGGCGACCGCCGAAGCGCGATTTCGTCTTCCGGGCCCCCTTCGCGATCACGCCCATGCGTCCGTGCACGAGCGTGTACACGTGGAGGATCCTGTCCGCCTCGCCAAACCGAAGCGAGCGCAGGACGATCGCCTCGGTCTTCAGAGTCCGGCCGGCCACCCAGACCAGTCTAGAACCGGCACCCGCTGGGCTCTCTCGCTCGGGGCACCCCAGCCCACCACCCACTTTCGATCGTACTCGCGAAATTCGCATGCAGGTGAAACCGGAATGTGACGATTCTGTGCCTATTCGTCCACAGCACCGGGCCTCGGTCAGCGGCCCGAAACGGCCGGACATCCCGGGGCTCCCGACGCCTCGCGCACTCCGTCTCGGATCGCTTCCGCGACGACCGAAGCTGCCAGCAGCGACACGGTCAGCGCGTCGCCCCCGGCGCGACAGGTCGACGCGCAGAAGACCGTGTCGCCGTCGAACGGCGTCCAGACGGGCGAAACTGCTCGAGCAACGCCTGCGTTCGCCGCCCGCGCGCACATCCACGCCTCGGTCTTCGTCAGCACGACGTCGGTGAGGAGGCAGACGAGCGTCGTCGCCTCGCGCCACGGGCGCCTGATCGTCGCGCCCTCAGCGATCACGTCCTCGGACGGCACGTAGCCGCCCTCCCGACGGATTCCCGCAAGAACGGATCCATCGGCAGCGAGCACGTCGCCGACCGCGTTCACCACGGCCACCGCCGCGACAATCCCGCCCCCTGGCAGCTCCGCAGACGCGAGGCCGAAGCCGCCCTTCGTCCAGTACTCGGGACCCGAGCAGCTTCCCGACGGTGCAACCCGTCCCAGCGCCGATGCTGCCACGCTCGACCTGCTCGGACGCAGCGTTGCACGCTGCATAGCCGGCCTCCGGCCCCGGGCGCCCGCCGGCATCGCCGAGCCCGAGGTCGTAGACGACGGCTGCCCCCACGAGCGGCACGAGCGCGACCGGCGTCTCGAAACCGATTCCGCGCTCGGCGAGCCACCGTACGACACCGTCCAGCGGCGGCGAGCCCGAACGCGCTGCCACCCGTGAGCAGGATCGCGTTGGCGCCCGGACCGGCGCCGGCAGGCTGCAAGAGATCGGTGCCGAGCGTGCCCGGAGCGCCGCCTCGCACCTCGCACGAGGCGACGCTGCCCTCCGGGAGGAGGCACACGCTGCAGCCCGTCCAACCCTCCCGGTCCGTCCAGTGCCCGACACGGACTCCCTCGGGTAGCCACGGGCTCATCGCTGGCACACCGGGCAGTACGACGTGCCACGGCCCGCGACGCGCGTCTTCGCGATCGCAGCGCCGCACCGCGGGCAGGGTTCGCCTTCTCGGCCGTAGACCTTGAACTCGTCCTGCATGCCACCACGGCCGCCGTTCGGGGTGCGGTAGTCGCTGAGCGTCGCCCCCTGGCGACGGATCCCGACGCGAAGAGCGCGCCTGATGCCGCGACGGACGGAGGCCACCTCCTCCCCGTCGAGCTCTCCCGCCGGACGCAAGGGATCGACCTGCGCGTACCAGAGCGCCTCGTCCGCGTAGATGTTTCCGATCCCGGCGACCGCACGCTGGTCGAGCAGGGCCGCCTTGACGGGCGCTCGACGACCCGCAAGCCGGCGCGAGAGATGCCGGGCCGTGAAGCGCGGCGAAAGCGGCTCCTCCCCGAGCCGCTCTGCGAGGTAGCCGGTCAGCTCGTCTGCCTCGAGCACGAGCCAGGTGCCGAAGCGGCGGACATCACGATATGCGACATCCGATCCGTCGTCTAACCTGACAACTGCACGGCGATGCGGGTCGAGCGGCAGCGCCCCGGATCGCGCGACCAGAAAGCTCCCCGTCATCCGGAGGTGAACCAGCAGGCCGAGATCGGAGTCGAACCGGACAACCACATACTTGCCACGTCGATCGACCGACGCGACGCGCTCACCGTCGAGCTGGGCCTCCACGATCCGAGGATCGACTGGACGCGTCAGCCGCTCGTCGAGGATCTCGACCGATGCGAACGTCCGGCCGGCGAGGACAGGCGCCAGCTGGGCCCTGACGGTCTCGACCTCGGGGAGCTCCGGCACGCTAGGTGAGAACCTCGAGCACGATCGGTCGCGCGGGAGGAGCAGTGTCCGCCAGCTCGTAGGCGGCGAGCACGGCCGCAGCGGCTTCGTCGGCCGCCCGCTCGTCACGCGCGTGCACCTCGGCGAGCAGCTCGCCCGCCTGGACGGCATCACCGCGCTTCTTGAGGCACACGATGCCGACCGCATGGTCGATCGCGTCCTCCTTCGTGCGGCGGCCTGCACCGAGGTGGAGCGCCGCCAGCCCGACGCGGATCGCGCCGAGCGACGCCACGGCTCCGTCACGCGGAGCGGGTACCGCCTGGACGACCGGCGCGACGGGGAGCCGCTCGAGATCCGGGTCGCCGTGCTGAGCGTGGATCCAGCGCTCGTAGGCGTCGAAGGCGGCACCGCTCTGCCACAGCCTGCTCCGCCCGGCGGCGTCCCTCCTCCTCGTCGACGCCGAGGTCGGAGAGCGCGAGCAGGTGCGCGACCGAGTCGAGGACGAGCTCGGAGAAGTCCGCCGGGCCGTCGCCCCGCACGGTCTCCGCCGCTTCGCGCACCTCGAGCGCGTTGCCGACGGCGGAGCCGAGCGGCTGGTCCATGTCCGTCAGCACGCAGATCGTCTCGCGGCCTGCGCTGCCGGCCGAGCTCGATCATGGTGCTGGCCGAGCTCGCGAGCGTCCTCGAGCGTCTTCATGAAGGCGCCGTCGCCGACCTTCACGTCGAGCACGATCGCGTCGGCGCCGCCGGCGATCTTCTTGGACATGATGCTCGCCGCGATCAGGGACACGTTGTCGACCGTCGCGGTCACGTCGCGGAGCGCGTAGAGCAGCTTGTCCGCCGGGACGAGGTCGGCGGTCTGCCCGACGATCGCCATCCCGACGTCGCGCACCTGGGAGACGAACTCGTCGGTCGACAGCTCGACGCGGTAGCCGGGAATCGACTCGAGCTTGTCGAGCGTCCCGCCCGTGTGGCCGAGTCCGCGCCCGCTCATCTTCCCGAACGGCACCCCGCAGGCGGCGACGATCGGGCCGACGGCGATCGAGGTCTTGTCGCCGACGCCGCCGGTCGAGTGCTTGTCGACGACCTTGCGGCCGAGCGCTGCGCCGAGGTCGAGCGTCTCGCCGCTCCTGATCATCGCGTCCGTGAGCGCGAAGGTCTCGCGCGCGTCGAGAGCCCCGGAAGTACACGGCCATCAGGAAGGCGGCCATCTGGTAGTCGGGCACCTCGCCGCGCGTGTAGCCGAGGACGAGCTCGGAGAGCTCGCCGCCGACGAGCTCGCTCGCCGTCGCGCTTGCGCTGGATCAGCTCGGCCGGACGGGTCATGTGGAGGCGTCGAAGACAACGCCGCGCGACTGGACGAGGAAGGGGCACTGCACCTCGTCGGGCACGGGCTGCGTCTCGGCCATCATCGACTGCTGATACTCGACGAGAGTCCTCCGATCGCGCACGGTTGCGACCGCGACGACGTCGCGACGTGTGACGCGTGACGAAATGACGGCGGAGCGACTCCTCGCCGTTCTCGGCGTTGAAGACCCACTCGCGGAAGTCCCGCGGGTAGGCGATGAGGTCGAACAACTCCTCGCAATGGCGCCGCGAGTTCGTGGTGGCGACGAGGTGGCCTCCCGGCTCGAGAACGCGAGCGAGCTCGCCGAGCCCGCGGTCGATGTCGTGTACGTGGTAGAGCATCCACGCGGCGACCACGGTGTCGAAGGAGTCGTCGGGGAAAGGCAAGGCCTCCACGTCTCCGACGCGTGCGTCGAGACCGCGCGCAGCGGCAAGCTCCACCATCCGCTCGGACTGGTCGACGAGCGTGACGTCGCAGCCAAGCCCATCGCGCAGGCGCGCGGCAAGCCAACCGTCGCCGCCACCGACCTCGAGCACGCGCCGGGGCTTCACTGCGACGAGCGTCTCCCAGAGAATCACCTTGGGGTCCGGGCCGTTCAGTTCACGCCAGAGCGCCTGCCGGGCGCGGAGGTTGTCCTCCTTCGCGTACTGCTTGCGGACGAGCTCCGGGTCGTTGAGCTGCCGCCTCACGGCTCGACGATCAGCTGGCCGGGCAGCCGCTTCGGAGGCGCCTTGCCGCCGAGCCACGCGTTCACGGTCGCGCCCACGTCCGCGAACTCCCCCTCGTGGATCCGCCCGGCGGCGTTCTTGCCCTGCACGTAGGCGAGCAGCAGCGCGTGCTCGCGCGAGTGGTCGGTCGACGGCGTCGTCGGGTCGCAGCCGTGATCCGACGTCACGATCAGCAGATCGCCGGGCCGAAGGGCCTCGAGCAGATCCGGCAGCCGACGGTCGAAATCCTGGAGGCATCGGTGGAAGTTGACCGGGTCGTTGCGATGCCCCCAGAGCATGTCGGTCTCGACGAGGTTCGTGAACACGAAGCCGTCGTCGAGCTCGCGCAAGAGCCTCTCGGTCTGCGTGATCCCCTCGACGTTCGACTTCGTCGGATGCTCTTCGTCGATGTCGAGGTGGGCGAAGATGTCCGGGATCTTCCCGACGCCGTGCACCTGGATGCCGGCCTCCCGAACGAGCGTGAGGTAGTTCGGCCGACGGGGCTCGAGCGAGAAGTCGTGTCGGTTCGGCGTCCGCTCGTAGTTCCCGGGCTCGCCGACGAAGGGCCGCGCGATCACCCGCCCGACGGCGTGGTTGCCCGTCAGGATCTCCCGCGCGATACGGCACGCGTCGTAGAGCTCCTCGAGCGCGATCGTCTGCTCGTGCGCGGCGATCTGGAAGACGGAGTCCGCCGACGTGTAGACGATCCACTTGCCCGTCTCCTGGTGTTGCTCGCCGAGCTCCTGGATGATCTCCGTCCCGGACGCGGGCTTGTTGCCGAGGACGCCGCGGCCCGTGCGGTGCATGAACGGGTCGATGACCTCGAACGGGAAGCCGTGCGGGTAGGTCGGCAACGCCTGCGGCGTGACGATTCCCATCAGCTCCCAGTGCCCGAGCGTCGTGTCCTTGCCCTTGGAGCGCTCGATGAGTCGCCCGGCGACCGCCGGCGCTCCGGGCATCGGCGGACAGCCATCGAGCGGCTCGACGTTCCCGAGCCCGAGCGCCTCGAGGTTGGGGAGGTCGAGCCCGCCGACCGCCTTGGCGACGTTGCCGAGCGTATCGGAGCCTTCGTCTCCGAATTCGGCCGCGTCGGGCAGCGCCCCTGCCCCGACGGCGTCCAGCACGATGACGCACGCGCGAGGCATGAGGCTATTCTACGAGGGTCGTGACCACGGTCCTCGGCCTCATCGGCGTCGCCGCCTTCATCGTCATCATCATCAGCCTCGCTGCCGGGATCACGTGGGCGGTCGTGAAGATCTCGCCGTCGGACAAGGGCGAGACGGCCGCCAAGCCGCGCGCCCCCGCCTGACCCCGGGGATCCGGCTCAACCGGCAGCCGCCGGCAGGACCTCGGCGAGCGGCCGGTGCTCGAGCCCGTGTGCCTCCGCGACCGCCGCGTACGTGACGCCGCCCGCGAGCACGTTCACGCCCCGACCGAGGGCCGGATCGGCTGCGACCGCGCCGGCCAGGCCACGGTCGGCGATCGCCTCGACGTAGGGAAGCGTCACGTTCGTGAGCGCCTTCGTCGACGTGATCGGAACCGCGCCGGGCATGTTCGCGACGCAGTAGTGCACGACGCCGTCGACGACGTAGACGGGATCGCTGTGCGTCGTCGGCCGCGAGGTCTCCGTGCAGCCACCCTGGTCGATCGCGACGTCCACGATCACCGAGCCATGCTTCATCAGACCGAGCATCTCGCGGGTGATCAGCTTCGGAGCTCTCGCGCCTGGAATCAGCACCGCACCGACCACGAGGTCGGCGTCCGCGATCGCCTGCGCGACCTCGAGCTTCGTCGACATCGCGAGCGTGATGCGGCCCGCGAGCATCGACTCCAGCTCGCGCATGCGCTCGACGGACCGGTCAAGCACCCACACGTCCGCCTTCATCCCCACCGCCACGAGCGCCGCGTTGTAGCCGACGATGCCGCCGCCGAGGACGACGACCCTCGCCGGCGCGACGCCCGGGAACCCCGCCGAGCAGGATGCCGCGCCCGCCCTGGGACTTCTCGAGCGTCCACGCTCCCATCTGCGTCGCGAGCCGGCCGGCGACCTCGCTCATCGGCGCGAGCAGCGGCAGGCGGCCGTTGTCGAGCTCGACGGTCTCGTACGCGACCGCCGCGACGCCGCTGTCTGCCAGCGCCCGCGTGAGCGGCTCGTCGGCCGCCAGGTGGAGATAGGTGAAGAGGACGAGATCGGCACGCAGTCGTGGGTATTCGACTGCGATCGGTTCCTTGACCTTCAGCAGGAGGTCGGCCGCTTCCCAGACCTCGTCGACGGAGGCGATCCGGGCGCCGGCCGTCAGATAGGCATCGTCCGGGAAGGCGCTGCCCTCTCCTGCGCCCTGCTCGACGAGCACCTCGTGTCCGCGCTGCGTCAGCTCGAGTGCGCCCGCGGGCGTCAGGGCGACCCGGTACTCGTCGGGCTTGATCTCCTTCGCGACGCCGATCTTCATGGCGGCGGGAGCTTACCCCCGCCCGGCGCGTCCGCCGACCTGCGCTGTGGACACATCGTCACGCTCTTGTTACGAAGATTTTCGTGACATGTGACACTTTTCCAATCACGATCGAACGTGGGTGGTGGGCTGGGGTGTCCCGAGCGAAGGGGCACCGGTCAGGACAGCGGCTCGCGGGCCGTGTCCAGCAGGGCCAGGGTCACGTCGACCATCGCGTCGAGGTCGGCGACGGCGATGTGCTCGTCCGGCGTGTGGATTTCGGTCATGCCGTTCGCGAGGTTGACGCACGCGAGGCCACGCTCGTTGAACACGTTGGCGTCCGCGCCGCCGCCGCTCAGCGAGTACGTCGGCGTGTGGCCCGACCGTTCGAGCGCCGTCGCCGCCAGGCGCACCACGGGATCGCTCTGCCGGAACCGGTATCCGCGGTAGCTGCGGTTGATCGTCGTCTCGACCTCGCACTCTTCGAGTGTGGCGGCGAAGCTCATCGTCTCTGTCATCTCGCGGACGAGCTCGGCGAGCTTCTGCTCGTCGTGGCTTCGCGCCTCGGCGCGGAACGAGCAGTGCTCCGGGACGATGTTGCGGGCGGTCCCGCCCGTGATCACGCCGACGTTCGCGGACGTCTCCTCGTCGATCCGGCCGAGCCGCATGTCGGCGATGGCGCGGGCGGCGGCGGCGATCGCCGAGCGACCCTCCTCCGGGTACATGCCCGCATGGGCCGCGCGACCGTGGAAGGCCGCCTCGATGCCGACCGCCGACGGCGCGCCGAGGACGATCTCGCCCACCGCCGCCGCCTGGTCGTACACGTAGCCGGTCGTCGCGCGGAGCCGCGTGTGATCGAAGGCGTACGCGCCGACGAGGCCGACCTCCTCCTTCGGCGTGAACAGGAGCTCGAGCCCCGCATGCGGCCGACTCTCCTCGACGAGGCGGCGTGTCGCCTCGAGCATGGCCGCGACGGCCGACTTGTCGTCGGCGCCGAGAATCGTCCCGGCGCCGTTCCGGACGACGCCGTCCTCGACGACCGGCTCGATCGGAGCCGTGGGCGGCACCGTGTCCAGATGGGCGCAGAGGAAGATCGGCGTGCCGCCCCCAGCACCGTCCGTCGGCTCGAGACGGCAGAGCAGGTTGCCCGCGTTGCCGCCGATGCCAGGTGCGACGTCGTCCTCGTCGACCGTCAGCCCGAGCCCGTGGAGATAGGCGAGCACGCGGTCGGCGACCGGGCGCTCCTCGCCGGGCGGGCTCGAGATCGAGGCGAGCTCGACGAAGAGGTCGAGAACGGGGTGCGCGCCGACCGGCACGCCGAGAGGCTAGCGGCTGGCGACGGCGGCGCGGTCGCGCGAGCGGGAGCGCTCGAGCGCAGCGCCGACGAAGTCGCGGAAGAGCGGTGCCGGACGCATCGGGCGCGACTTGAACTCGGGGTGGAACTGACTGGCGACGAACCACGGGTGGTCGGGCAGTTCGACGATCTCGACGAGGCGCCCTTCCTGATACGTGCCCGAGACTACGAGGCCGGCGTCGACGAGGCGTTGCCGGAAGTGGTTGTTGACCTCGTAGCGGTGCCGGTGGCGCTCGTGCACGACCGGATCCTCGTAGGTCTCCCGTGCCCGCGTGCCCTCGGCGAGCTCGACCGCCTGCGCGCCGAGTCGCATCGTGCCACCGAGGTCCTCGACCTCCTTCTGCTCGGGGAGCAGGTCGATCACGGCGAACGGCGTCTCGGGATCCATCTCGGTCGAGTTCGCTCCCTCCAGGCCGACGACATGGCGCGCGAACTCGGACACGGCCACGTGCATGCCCAGGCAGATGCCGAGGTACGGGATCAGCCGCTCGCGGGCGACGCGGCAGGCGAGGATCTTCCCCTCCCACCCGCGCGATCCGAAGCCGCCCGGGACGAGCACGCCGTCGACTTGCTCGAGCTCGCGGCTCGCCTCCTCGATCGACATGCCCTCGGCGTCCACCCAGCGCACCTTGACGAAGCAGCCGTGGTGGATCCCCGCGTGCTTGAGCGCCTCGTGCACGGACAGATAGGCGTCGTGGAGCTTCACGTACTTGCCGACGAGCGCGATCTCGACGGTGTCCTCCCGCTCGGCGATGCGTTGCGTCAGCTCCGTCCACTCGGCGAGGTCGGCCTCGCCGTCGCCGAGGCCGAGCTTGCGGCAGACGAGCTCGTCGAGCCCCTGCGCCTTCAGTGCCTCCGGCACGAGGTAGACGTCCGCGACGTCCTCGTTCGAGATCACCGCGTTGATGTCGACGTCGGCGAAGAGCGCGATCTTGTCGCGGATGTCCGTGGACAGCGGGTCGCGCGAGCGGCAGACGACGATGTCCGGATGCACACCGATGCGGCGCAGCTCGTTCACCGAGTGCTGCGTCGGCTTCGTCTTCAGCTCGCCGGCCGACTCCACGAACGGCACGAGTGTGACGTGGAGGTAGAGGACGTTCTCGGGCCCGGCCTCCCGGCGGATCTGGCGGATCGCTTCGAGGAAGGGCAGCGACTCGATGTCGCCGACCGTGCCGCCGATCTCGGAGATGAGGACGTCGCAGTCCGTCGCCTCGCCGGCTCGCCGCATCCTGTCCTTGATCTCGTTCGTGATGTGCGGGATCACCTGCACGGTCGAGCCGAGGTACTCGCCGCGACGCTCCTTGCGGATGACCGAATACCAGACGGCGCCGGCGGTGTGATTCGCCGTGGCACTCAGGTTCTGGTCGAGGAAGCGCTCGTAGTGGCCGATGTCGAGATCGGTCTCGGCGCCGTCCTCGGTGACGAACACCTCGCCGTGCTGGAACGGGCTCATCGTGCCCGGATCGACATTGATGTACGGGTCGAACTTCAGGACGCCGACCTTGAGGCCGCGCGCCTTCAACATTGCCCCGAGCGATGCCGCGGTGATGCCCTTGCCGAGCGACGAGACGACGCCGCCGGTGACGAACACGTACTTGACCGGGCGCTCGCTCATCGGCCTTCACCTGCGTCGTAGAGAAGAAAGGTCGGCTGGGCTGCTCTCGAGAAAAACTCCGCTGGCGCCCGGCCGATGCCCACGGAACTCCAGGGTACCACGGCGCGGTCGCCAGCCGTTCTCGAGCGACGGACGATCACGCAACCGATCCTAGGGACGCTGCAGGACGGTGCGCCTCAGAGCGTCGCGGCCGTCTGGCAGAGCGCGTGCAGGCGCGCGAGCGCCTGGCGCGGAAGTGCCCGTGGCCGGCCGAGCACCTCGGGCCGCCACGATCCCTCGACCGTCAGCGTTGCCCGCGTATGTGCCTCGTCGATCGCCTCGAGAACGATCTCGACCAGGAGCCGCTCGCCGGTCAGATACCAGGATGCGCGCTCGTACGGGTGCACGTCGCGCACGAGCAGGAGGCCCGACGAGTACGCCTTGCGGAACAGGGTCGGCTGCCGCGGGCCGACCACTTCCCAGCGCGCCCCGGGCGCGAGACCGCGCCGGTCGGGACGGACTGAGGAGATGCCCGGCCACCAGTCCGAGAGGTGGTACGGCTGGGTCAGGAACCCCCAGACCTCGGTCCGGGAGGCGTCGAGGTCACGCGTCGCCTCGGCTCTCATCTACCGGTTCAGCGCCGCTCGGCCTCACCGAGGGTCGCCAGGAACTCCCGGCCGCCGAGCATGCGCTCGATCTCTTCGCGCCGCTCGTCGTCCGTCAACTCGCCGATGCGGGTGTGCGTCGGGTCGCCGGGCACCTTCTCGACCCGGAAGTGCCGGTCGGCGCGGCTCGCGATCTGCGGCAGATGCGTGATCGTGATCACCTGCGCACGACCCGCCAGGCGCACGAGCGTCTCTGCGACGGCGTGCGCCGTCCGGCCCCCGATGCCGGCGTCGATCTCGTCGAAGACCATGGTGACGCCGCCTCCGACCGCGGCGATCGCGAGTGCGATGCGCGACAGCTCGCCGCCCGAAGCCGTCTCGGCAACGGGCGCGAGCGGCAGCCCGCGGTTCGGCCTGATCAGGAACACGATCTCGTCCGCGCCGGCCGGCCCGGGACCGTCCGGCCGCTCGCGGAGCTCGACGTGGAACTCGCCCTCCCCCATGCCGATGCCGGCCAGCTCTGCCGCGACGGCGTCGGCGAACGGTCTCGCAGCCTCGCGTCGCGACTCCGCCAGCGACGATGCGAGCGCGGCCGCGCGTGCCTCGGCGGCGACCAGCGCCTCGGCTGCTGCAGCCGCCGGGTCGCCTCCTTCCCCGATCGCCTCGAGCTCGGCTTTCGCATCCACCACGCGCGCCAGCAGCTCGTCGTAGCTCGCGCACCGGAACCGGCGCTTCGAGTCCGCGATCGCTTCGAGCCGCGACTCGACCTCCTCGACGCGGCCCGGGTCGGCGTCGACGGAGGCGAGGAACGTGCGCAACGCGCTCGCCGCCTCGCGCAGCCGGAGCTCGACGTCGCGCAGCTCGTCGCCGGCCCAGCCGAGCTCGGGCGCAAGCCGCTCGACGCCGGCGACCGCCCGCTCCGCGGAGGCGATCAGGTCGGCGGCGCCCTGACCGTCTTCAGGGTCGAGCGCGGCGACGGCGGCGGACGTGGCCTCGACGAGGTCGCCCGTGTGCCGGAACCGCTCCCGTTCGGTCCGCAGTGCTTCCTCGAGGCCCGGCTCGTAGCCGCCAGCGTCCTCGACGAGCGCCTTCAGCTCGGCGAGCCTCGCATCCGCGGCCGCCGCGTCACGCGTCAGCTCGTCGTGACGTCGCCGCGCGGCGACGAGCTCGCGCCAGGCCACGCGCAGCTCGCCGCGGCGCCGCAGCTGCTCGGAGCCGGCAAAAGCGTCGAGGACGTCGACCTGGTACGCCGGGCGCGCGAGGCGGCGCTGCTCGAACTGTCCGGACATGGCGAGCAGGCGTTCGGCGGCCCCGGCCACGTCCTCCCGGGCCGCCGAGCGACCCCACGCGTATGCGCGCGTCCGCCCGTCCCCGAACACGCGCCGCGCGAGCACGAGCCCGTCCTCGTCCGCGGGGCGAAGCTCCACGAGCGCCTCCAGGCTGTCGTCGGCGAGGAGCTCGTCTGGCACGTCGAGCTCGGCCTCCACGTACGCGTCGTCGCCCGCCGCGCCGACGTAGCCCGCATCGCCCTTCGTCCCCAGGAGCAGGCCGAACGCCTGGGCCAGGATCGTCTTGCCGGCCCCGGTCTCGCCCGTGATCACGTTCAGGCCGGGCGCGAACGCGAGCTCGGCGTCGCGGATGAGGACGAGGTTCTCGATGCGCAGCCGCGAGAGCATCCTCGTGATCGTACGACCAGCGTCGGGCTTCGGCCATCCTCCAGTCGCACCCTGTCCAGTCCGGCCATGCCCTCACCGCCCGGCGCCAGGCAGCCCAACCTCCTCCCCACCGCGAGCATAACGAGGAAGCACGCACGCAGGTGAGACCGGTCCGCGCCGAAAGCGTGACGATCCGTCCACAGCCGCAGGACGGCCGGTTAGGACGTGAACGTGTTGCGGTAGCGGTGGAAGAAGGTCACGTCCGGGAGCGTCGCGAGCAGGCTGTGCCGCTCTCCGAGCCGGACGACGACCCGGCCCGCGGGCAGCATCTCGCCGATCGGCTGACCGTCGAAGAGCACCGTCGCGGCGCCGTCCAGCGTCTCGTTCGTCACGACGACGTCGAGGCCGCGCGGAACGACCATCGACCGCGCGTGGAGCGAGTGCGGTGCGATGAACGTGACGGCGAGCGCGTCGAGGCCCCAGACGAGAACCGGGCCGCCGTTCGAGAGGTTGTAGGCCGTCGAGCCGGCGGGGGTAGCGCAGATGATGCCGTCGCACGCCTGCCGCCCGAGTGGCTCGCCCCCGACCGACCACGACAGCTCGACCATGCGGCCGACGTCGGAGCTGGCCGCGACGACGTCGTTGACGGCGGCGCGACGCTCGCCGTCCAGCTCGACTTCGAGCATCGGCAGCGCGATCACGTCGTGGTCGCCGGCGAAGACGCGGGCGAGCGCCGGCTCGAGCCCGTCCTCGGAGATCGCCGTCAGGAAGCCGACCCGCCCGAAGTTGACGCCGATCGCAGGGATGCCCGTGCCGAGGAGCCGCCGCAACGCGCGCAGCATCGTCCCGTCGCCGCCGAGGACGACGACGAGGTCGGCGTCGGCCAGATCGTGCGGCGCCCCGGCCATGTCGTGCTTCGAGACCTCGTCCTGCGGAAAGACGAGCTCGACGCCTGCGGCCGCCGCGACCGCTTCGACGCGTCGAAGCGCGGGGCCGATCGCCTCCGCCCGGCCGTGCGTCAGGACCGCGGCGCGGCGCACGGGCTCACCCGACCGCTGCGTCGATCCAGTCATCGAGCTCATCGGGAATGGTGGGGTCGTCTGCCTGGACGAGGTGGAGGAAGAACTCGCGGTTGCCCTTCGGGCCTGGCAACCCGGAGTCTACGACCCCGGCAACGTCCGCCCCGAGGCCCGGAGCCGCCGCGGCGAGCTCGTGTAGGACGCGCCGCTGCACCTCCGGGTCGCGGACGACGCCCTTCGGCACCTCGGCGCGGCCGGCTTCGAACTGAGGCTTGACGAGGACGACCGCGCACCAGCCGGGCGCGGCGAGCGCGACCACGGGCGGCAGGACGACGCGAAGCGAGATGAAGGAGACATCGCAGGTGATGACGCTCGGCGCGAACGGGAGCGAGTCGAGCGCGCGCGCGTTCGTCCGCTCGAGCACGGTCACGCGCGAATCCCCGCGCAGCTTCGGGTGGAGCTGACCGTGGCCGACGTCGAGGGCGACGACACGCGCGGCGCCGCGCTGGAGCAGGCAGTCCGTGAAGCCGCCGGTCGAGGCGCCGACGTCGAGGCAGTCGGCGCCGGTCACGTCGAGCCCGAAGGCGTCGAGCGCATTCCGGAGCTTCTCGCCCCCGCGAGAGACGAAGGGCGGCGGCCGCTCGACGGCGAGCTCGGCGTTCTCGTCGACCTGCTCGCCCGCCTTGGCATGTCCCGGGACGAGGCCGGCGAGGACCAGCGCCTGCGCCTGGGCACGCGACTCGGCGAGCCCGCGCTCGACCAGCAGCACGTCGAGACGCTTCTTCACCGCGGCTCGAGCACGTCGAGGAGCGCGAGGGCGACGCGGCGGCAGTCCTCGTACGTGCTGTAGAGGGGTACCGGGGCGAACCGGAGCACGTCGGGCTCGCGGAAGTCGCAGACGACGCCGTGCTCCGAGCGGAGCCGCGCGGCCAGTGCCAGCGCCCCGTCGCAGGAGACGGAGAGCTGGCAGCCGCGCGCGCCCGGGTCACGGGGCGTGATCACGGCCATCCGCCGCGACTGGGCCACCTCGTCCAGCAACTCTTCGAGGTAGCCGGTCATCCGCGCGGAGCGGGCGCGCAGGGCCTCGATCCCGACGCGGTCGAACTGCTCGAGCGACGCCCGGAGCGGGGCGAACGCGAGCACGGGCGGCGTGGAGACGGCCCACCCCTCGGCACCCGGACGCGGCTCGAAGTCCGGTTCCATCCGGAACCTGACGGCTGGATCGTTTCCCCACCAGCCGGCCAGGCGCGGCAGGTCGAGCCGGGAGCCGTGCCGCTCGTGGACGAATGCGCCGCCCGGCCCGCCCGGCCCGGCGTTGACGTACTTGTAGTGGCACCAGACGGCGAAGTCGGCGCCACTCGCGTGCAGCGAGAGGGGCACGTTGCCGATCGCATGAGCGAGGTCCCACCCGGCGACGGCGCCGGTCGCGTGGACGGCCCCGGTCAGCGCCGGCACGTCCAGCACCCGGCCGTCGAGGTAGTTGACGCCGGGGAGCAGCGCGAGCGCGAGCGAGCTGCCCTCGCGCTCAATTGCGGCCTCCATCCCGTCGATCGGCACGCGGACGACGGCGCTCGACGGGTCGAGCCCGTGCCAGGCCGCCTGGCTCTGCACCGCGTACAGGTCGGACGGAAAGGCAGTGTCCTCGATCAGGATCCGGAACCGCTCCACCGTCGGCCGGTAGAAGGTCGCCATCAGGAGGTGCAGGTTGATCGTGAGCGTGTTCATCGCGGCGACCTCCTCCGGCGACGCGCCGACGAGCCGCCCGATCGACGCCCGCAACGAGCCGGCGTACTCGAGCCAGGGCTCGCGGCTCTCGAACCAGCCCTCGACCCCGAGCCGCGCCCACTCGTCGAGCTCGTCCCCGACGGCCGACCGCGCCGCCCGCGGCTGCAGTCCGAGCGAGTTGCCGGCCATGTACGCCCAGTCGGGCACGGCGCCACCGGGCCAGGGCGGAATGCAGAACTCGTCCCGGAGCGACGGGACCGGGTCGGCTGCCTCGAGCTCTGCTGCTCTGACCGGGGCGGCCCGCTCGCCGTCCACGTCAGACGGTGCGGGCCGCGAGCGCCGACACGATGCCGTCGAGCACCGACGTGTCCGCGGCGATCTCGCCGAGGCGCTCGTGCGCGCGGGCCGCGGCATCGTCGGCGAGGCGGCGTGCCCCCTCGGGCCCGTCCGAGACGTAGAAGCCGTCCTCGTCGAGGATGTCGTCGACGACCTGGAAGAGCAGCCCGAGCTCGTCGCCGAAAGCCCGCCACGGCCCCTGCTCTGCCTCCGCGACATCCGCAGCCCAGAGCGCGAGCGACACCGAGGCGGCGAACAGGCAGCCCGTCTTCAGCCGGTGCACGGAGCGCAGGTCGGCGCCGTCGACCATCGTGTCGAGGTACTGGCCGCCGATCATTCCCAGGGTCATCTCGGCGAGCTCGCGCGCGACGTTTGGCGACGGGTACGAGCTCGCGAGCCGGAACGCCTCCGCGAGCAGGCCGTCGCCCGCGAGCACCGCCGTCCCCTCGCCGTAGGCCGCCCACACACTCGGCTTGCCGCGGCGCTCTGCATCGTCGTCGAGCGAGGGCAGGTCGTCGTGGACGAGCGAGAAGTTGTGGACGAGCTCGACCGCGAGCGCAGCAGGCATCGCCCGCTCGACGGAGGCGCCGCACGCCTCGCCGGTGGCGAGGCAGATCACCGGGCGCACACGCTTGCCGCCCATCTCGAGCGCGTAGCGCATCGACTCCGACTGGCCGTTCAGCTGGGGCCAGAAGGCAAACCGCTCGATCGCCTCCTCGGTCAGCTCCTTCAGCTCGTCAGGGTTGTGCATCGGCCTCCCGCCGCGCGCGCTCGATCTCGGCATGCGCCTCCTTCGCCAGCTCCGTGATCTCGGCGAGCAGGTCGACCGCCGCGTCCGGATCCTCGGTCTGCTCGAGCTTCGCGCGCGCCGCCTCGAGCTGGTCGAGCAGCTCGGCTGCGCGATCCAACGGGTCGGCCTGCGTGCTCACGCCGCGCACTCCTCGGCAATCCGTCCCAGGATCCCGTTCACGAGCCGTGCCGCCTCGGGCGACGCGTACCGCTTCGCCAGTCCGACTGCCTCTGCGATCGCCACTTGAGGAGGCACCGTATCGCCTTCGAGCTCGGCGATGCCGATCCGCAGGATGTTGCGCTCGAGCACGCCGAGGCGGTCGGCCGGCCAGCCTTCCGACACCTCGTCGATCCGCCGGTCGAGCTCCGCCTCGCGCCCGATCACGGCCTCCGCGAGCTCGCGGGCGAACGGGTCTATCTCCTCCGGCTGCGACTTGATCGACCGGCCGGTCAGGTCCCACTGGTAGAGCACGAACAGCGCCTCGCGGCGTGCGGCGCGGCGACCCGGCGGCTTGCGCGCGGGCGCCATCAGCGGGCCTGCAGCGACGGGAGCAGGTTCGCGCTCTCCTCGACGAAGCTCGTCGAGTAGCGACCGGAGACGAACGCCTCGCTGCCGAGGATGTCGAGCGCGAGGTCCCGCGTCGTCGGCACACCCGACACCTCGAGCTCGGTGAGCGCGCGCCGTCCACGCGCGATCGCGGCGCCCCGATCGTCGGCCCAGACGACGAGCTTGGCGACCAGCGAGTCGTAGTACGGCGGCACGATGGTGCCGTCCGAGACGGCCGTGTCGACGCGCACGCCCGGGCCGAGCGGCGAACGGAAGCGCTCGACGGTTCCGGGGGACGGCGCGAAGTCGCGGCTGGGATCCTCGGCGTTGATCCGGAACTCGATCGCGTGGCCGCGCCTCGGCGCCCGGCCGGTGACCGGCAGCGGCTCCCCGGCGGCGATGCGGAGCTGAGACTGGACGATGTCGACGCCGGTGACGAGCTCGCTCACCGGATGTTCGACCTGGAGCCGTGCGTTCAGCTCGATGAAGTAGAAGTCGCCGTCCGGGCCGAGCAGGAACTCGAACGTGCCGGCGTTCGCGTAGCCGATGGCGTGGCACGCGCGCTCCGCAGCGGCCTCCATCGCCTCACGCGTCTCCGGCGTGAGGGCCGCCGAAGGCGACTCCTCGACGAGCTTCTGGTGGCGACGTTGGATCGAGCACTCGCGCTCGCCGAGCGTCAGGACGCCTCCCTGCCCGTCGGCCAGCACCTGCACCTCGACGTGTCGGGCCGGCACGAGCGCCTTCTCGACGTAGAGGCTGCCGTCCCCGAATGCCGCGAGCGCCTCGGCGGCGGCCGTCTGAAAGGCGCCCTCGAGCTCCGTAGGCCCGTCGACGAGCCGCATCCCCTTGCCGCCGCCGCCGGCGCTCGCCTTGAGCAGGATCGGGTAGCCGAGCTCGCCGGCGACCGAAGCGGCCTCACCGACCGTGGTCTCGCCGCTCGTCCCAGGGACGACGGGCACCTGCGCCGCCGCCAGCTCGGCCTTCGCGCGCACCTTGTCGCCCATGCGCTCCATCGTGTCGACGCCCGGCCCGACGAAGACGAGGTCGCTCTCCTCGCAGGCGAGGACGAAGGCGGGGTTCTCGGCGAGGAAGCCGTAGCCGGGATGGACGGCGTCGCAGCCGGTCGTCGTCGCGGCGCCGATGACCGAGGGGATGCTCAGGTAGCTCTGCGCCGCCGGCGGCGGGCCGATCCGGACGGCGCGGTCGGCAATCCGCACGTGCATCGCGTCCTCATCGGCCGTCGAGTACACGGCCACCGCCTCGAGGCCGAGCTCGTGCGCGGCGCGGATGACGCGAACCGCGATCTCGCCTCGGTTGGCGACGAGGACCCGCTCGAACACGGCTAGAACGCCGGCGGTCGGCCGTCGACGGGCTCGAGCTCGAAGAGGACCTGGCCGTACTCGACCGGCTGCGCGTTCTCGACCAGGATCGACTTCACCTGCCCCTCGGCCTCGGCCTTGATCTCGTTCATCAGCTTCATCGCCTCGAGGATGCAAAGGGTCTGCCCGGCGACGACGACGTCTCCCTCGCTGACGAAGGGTGCGGCGGTCGGGTCGGGCGCGCGGTAGAAGGTGCCGACCATCGGTGCCTCGACGCGGATCAGTGCCGGTCTCGACGGCGGGCTGCTCGCGACGGGCACACCGTCCGCGGACGGGTCCGGTTCCGTGCCCGCCGGCACCGGGGCCTGCGTGTCGCCGCGGCGGACGGTCACGCGCATGCCGCCGTCCTCGATCGTCACCTCGTTGACGCCCGACTCCTGGACGATCCGCACGACCTCGCGGATTCGCTCCGCCCGGATCGGTTCGAGGCCGGAGAGGTCGCTCTCGGCGCGGCGGCCCCGGCCACGGATCGCGCGGAGAAGCGGCTCCGCCGACTCGCCGAAGAGCGCCAGCAGCAGCAGCTCCTCCTCGCTGGCCGCGAGGCCCTCTGCCGACTCGCGCACGTCGGCGAGTTCGACCTCGTCCTCGGTCGGAGGCTCGTCGCCGCTCACGAGCCTGACTGCGCGAAGCACGGTCTCGTCGATGGCGGCCGGCGGCGAGCCGAAACGGCCTGCGAGCAGTCCTTGCAGCTCGTCGACGACGGTCTGGTAGCGGCTGGCCGACAGCACGTTGATCAGCGCCTGCGAGGCAAGGATCTGCCCGATCGGCGCGGCGAGCGGCGGCCAGCCGGCCTCGGCCCGGATCCGCAGCAGCTCGTCGAGCACCTCGTCGATCCGGTCGCCGGCCCCGTTCGCGCGCAGGTTCAGGTCGAGCGAGGCGACAAGGCCGGGAGGGAGACGGTGCTGGGCGGCACGTGTCGCCACGCGAGGCGGGATCGGCGAGACGGGCTCGTCGCCGATGTGCTCGTCGACGATGTCGGAGGCGCGCCAGAGCGCGGCGATGTCCACGCCCGTGTCGAGGTCGAGCGAGGCGAGCGCGCGCGCGACGGATTCGCCCGAGACACGGTGCAGCGTGAGGGCAAGCGGATAGAGGGCGGTCGCGATCAGGTCGGCGCCGACCCTGGACGCCTCGAGCGCAGCCGCGAGCGCAGTGCCCCCCGAGCCCTGGCAGTAGAGGCCGACCGGGAGTCCGCTCGCGTCGCGCACCGCCTCGACCAGCTCCGCGGCCTTGCGGGGATGCAACGACCCGGACGGGTCGTGGATCAGGACGCGCGCAGCACCTAGCTCGGGCAGCCGGCTGGCGCGTTCGGCGACGGTCTCCGTCTCGCCGGTGCGACCGGGGCTATAGACGAGGCCGGCGTCGAACTCGTGATCCGCGGCCGTGATCGCCTCCGCCGCTTCGCGGAGGTTGGAGATGTCGTTGAGCGGGTCGTGGAGCCGGAAGACGTCGATGCCGCTGTCGGCGGCACAGGCGACGAAGCGACGGACGAGGTCGACGGCGACCGGCCGCGAGCCGACCAGGAAGCGGCCGCGAACGGCGAGGGCGAGCGGTGTCGTAGTTCGCGCCTTGATCGCGCGGATCCGCTCCCACGGGCTCTCGACGCCGCGCTTGACCGCGCTGTCGAAGCAGCCACCCCCAGAGACCTCGAGGTACGCGAACCCGGCCCCGTCCAGGATCTCGGCAATGCGCAGCTGCTCGGCCGTCGGCACGGTACCGGCGAGCGGCTCCTGCCCGAGCAGGCGCAGCGTCGTGTCGACGAGCCTTGGCATGCGGGTTTGAGCCTACCGTTGACGTGGGGGAAACGGCCGGTTTCCCCCACGGGCCCCCTTCCCCGCGTGGTCGACGCCCGCGCCGCTCGAGCTGCGCCGCGGCTGAGCCACGGCTCCGCGGAGACTCGGATCGCGTAGCCGTTGCAGCAAGCTCAGGCGCTGGCACTGCCCGCGAGGCGGGTCATAAGCTTCAACTCCGGCTCGTACACGTGCGCCGACTTGGCGTGGATCACGAGCCTTCCGACGGTGGTGCCGAGCTCACCGGCCACGTGCTCCTGGAGGCGGGCAAGCTCGACGAGGTTCCCGTACGCCTTCTTGCCGAAGTCGAGACTGTGCGCGTAGACGACGAGCTCGAGCCGGCCGGCGGGGAGCCAGAAGTCGAGCATGCTGATGCAGGGGATGTAGGCCGTGTCGGTCAGCGGCTGCAATGTCGTCACCGCCGCCGAACGGCACTCGGGGTCGGCGCGGAGCCGGTCGACGACCCAGGCGATCTGGTCACGGCCCGCGCGGCCGTAGTCGAAGAGCCTGACCGCATAGCTGTCGGCATCACCGAGCTCGGGCACTCCTTCTCGACGAAGAAGTTCTCGTGCATCCAGGCGAGCCAGTCCGGGTCGCCGAGCTCGGCGACGATCGGGTCGTCGGATGCCGGCTCCTCGACGACGAAGGTCACGAGCGCGAGCTCGCGCGTCGGTTGACCGTTGTAGAGGGCCGGTCCGCCTTCCTCGAGCACGGCGCGCGAAACAGCGAGCCAGCCCTCCCCTGTCGTCGCGGCGGCGACGAGGCGGACGCCCGGCGTCAGGCGTTCAACACGTGCCAGAGGAACCACCAGGCGAGCTCGAGCGAGCCGATGAACACGGCCACGAGCCAGAGGAGCCACGAAGCGGAGAACGGCCTCGTCTGTTCCTGCGCGCGCACGATCTCCATGGTGCCAGGTGCCGCGGCGACCGCGCCGGGTGAGCCGATCTCTTATGACGTTCTCAGCTCTTCCTCAGGTCGGCATGTCACGATTCGAAGCGTCGAGAACTCCCGAGAAAGGAGACCGGTTGCTCAAGTCCAAACGGATGCTCCTCGTCGTGTCGGCCACCGTCGCCGTCGCGGCCGCGGGGACCTGGGGCGCGGTTGCCATGGCGGCCTCGTCGCCGAGTACCACGACACCGAAGAGCCAGACGGCACCGAAGAGCTCGACGCCGAAGAGCCATTCGGCGCATCAGGGCAATTGCCCGAACATGGGCTCCTCGTCAGGCACGTCGTCGAACACGATGTACGCGCCTCCCAACGTCTGACCTGAACCCGAGCCCGCCGTCCGGCAACTGCCGACGGCGGGCTCCCTCCCTCACCGCTTCGTGATCTCGTAGACGACGCCGGTGCCCCAGTCGCCGACGAGCACGCCGCCGCTCCTCGTCACCGTGACCGGCAGCGGGTTCTGGAGGCCGGTCAGGAACGTCGAGACCGCCCCCGAGGGCAGCGCGACCCGCACCACCTTCGAGCGCTGCCACTCGGCGACGATCGCCGACCTGCCGAACGCGGAGCCGAGCCCACCCGTGACGACCGCGACGCCGCCGGCGGCTGCGTGTGGGTCGAGGACGGCGAGCGGCTCCGGCACGTCCCGGCAGGCCGCGCCCCTCTGGCCGTAGCAGCCGGGGAAGCCCCAGTCCTGGCCCGGGCGGACGAACGCGAGCCAGTCGCCCGGCGTCTTCGTGCCGAGGTCGTCGCGCTGATTCATCGTCGCGAGCAGCCGGCCGGTCCCGGGCACGAACGCGAGCCCGAAGGGCGCCCGGATGCGCGTCGCATACGTCTGCAGCCCCGTGCCGTCGGGGCGGAAGGACACGATCGCGCCCGAGAACCGTGACGGAGGCGTGCAGTGGTCGCACGACGCGGAGACGCCCATGACGATCCGCCCGTCGGGCGCGAGGGCGAGGTTGTTGTTCTCGCCGCTTCCGGGTGGCCCACGTAGCACGGTCCGGCGCTCGGCGAAGCGCGTACCGCGGAGCCCGCTGAACGCCTCGACCCGGCCGAGCGAGGCTACGAAGAGGGCGCCCTGCAGCCAGAGCAGTCCGAGCGGACCGCGCACGTGCGAGACGACCTTCACCGGGTGCGCGCCCGGGTGCGGGACGACGTAGATGCCGTCCGTCCCGTGCGTCTGCGCCCCGGACGTGGCGACCCAGAGCCGCCCCTGCGCGTCGAACGCGAACGCCGACGCGAGCGCGAGCCCGCGCGCGTACACGGTCGCCTTCAACCCGTCCGGGCCACGGAGCCCGACGCCGATGTCGACCAGGCCGCTCTTCGCGAGGCTCGACCCTCCCGAGCCGCAACCGGCGAGCACGGCGACGAGGACCGGTGCGACGACGCGGGCACGCATAGACACATGATCGCGGCATCGGCATCGACCCTCGAGCCCACCGGCGAATCGCCCATCTTCGATGACGTTGACGCCGGCCGGGGTCGCGGCCGCACCGCGATCCACCGCATGACCTTCGCCCAGGGGTGACCTCCTGCGCGATCACCATCGCCTGGTCGCAATACCTCGGCGTCTAAGGCGAGACGGGAAGAGCATTCCCGCCTCGCCGAGAACGCCGAGGTCAGCCCGCGATATGACCGCTGCTCGCGGACTAGCCGCCCAGGTGGTTGTGGACGTCGTGGACGCGCATCTGGGGCGGCTCGGTAATGCCGACCTCCCGGCTGTACGGACCGATCTGCTCCTCGGCGAAGCGGTCGAACGCCTCCTGCGTCTCCCAGACGTCGACCACTCGCAGACCCTCGTCTGTCTGGGACACCCAATGGAAGATCGCGCCCGGGGGAACCGGACCGCCCGGCGTCGTGCCCATCTTCTCGATGATCTGGTCGTACTGGGCGAGCGTCGCCCCGGGGAAGTCCATCTCGATGGCAACGGGCACGAGAACCTCGCTTTCGTAAGGGGTCGGGCGGTGATCCTACGCGCCCCGGCGCAGACCGGAGACAGGCCGTGGAGCTCGCTCAGGCCCTGAGATGTAGCGCTTCTCGTCCCGCGTGGCCGTCACGAGCGCTGGCGCAGCAGGAAGTCGAGCGTCGCACGGTTGAACGTCTCGGGGTCCTCGTGCAGTCCAGCGTGCGAGAGATGCTCGAAGACCGTCAGTTCGCTCCCGGCGATCCCGTTCTTGAGCGCCTCGGCGAAGCGCGTCGAGCAGACGACGTCGTGAGCTCCGAAGGTGATCAGGGTCGGAGTGTCGATCTCGCCCAGTATTGCGCTCGCGTCGTGGGCGATCGCGGCGTCGGTCTGGGCCAGGAACGCGTCCACGGGCTGGGCGGGTCGGCTGCGTACGAAGTCCGCCAGCGTGTCGACGAACTCCGGGCGTTCGACGTACATCTCAGGTGTGAAGCACCACGGGAAGATCGCCTGGACCACCACGTCGGCGACGGTCGGCAGCGACGACGCGAGCACGCGCCACTGCTCGACCACGACCTTCAGGTACTCATCGCTCCGGTCCCAGCAGCTGTGCAACGAGAGCGAGCGCACGCGGCCGGGATGGCGGGCGGCCAGGTGGATGCCCACCGCTCCGCCGAGCGACACGCCCGCCACATGCGCCCGCTCGACCCCGATTGCGCCCAGAAAGGCGGCAACCTGATCGGCGTACCCGTCGGTCGAGTACGGCCCGGCCGGCTTGTCACTCTCGCCCGAGCCGGGAAGGTCGATCGCGATGCAACTGAAATGCTCGGTGTACGCCGGCAACTGGAACGCATAACAGGCGTGGTCCGCAGACGTATACGGGATCAGCAGGAGCGGCTCGCCCTCCCCCTGCACCTCGTAGTTGATCGTGAGCCGGTCCACCTCGACCTGCGGCATGCTCGCTCCTCCTGGCTGTACGACGGCCTCTAGACCCTGCGACACCATCATTGCCGCCGATCAACACCCGGAAACATCTCGAAACCCGAGCCGCCTGCTCTGGCGTCCGATTCGACACTGAGAATCCCGGAAGACGACTGCTCCGAATCGTCCCCGGGACCAGTTCGGAGCAGTCGTTTTGCTCGTCCGCAGTCAGGACCAACCCGGGGGCGGGGCGGTCGAACGCTCGGCCGGCTCACCTTCCCGCCGCAACTCGCCGAGCTCGACGGGGTACTCGGTTTAGGGGACGCGAGACTAACCGGCTGGCTACTGCTTGCCGATGTACACCGCATGCCCCGGCCCGGCGAACGCCGCCTCACGCGACTGACGCTCAGACTCCTGCTCCTCGATCTGCTGATCGCAGCAACCGCCCTCGCGGTGGTGGCACTCGCCAGAACCTTCTGACTCGATCATCCGGCCGACTCGCCGAACTCCCACCGCCAGCACGTCACGCAATAGAGACGATCGGCTCGTCGTCGCAAGTGAGCTCGAGCCGCTGTTCAGAGCCGGCGAAAGAGGCCACGAGTACCGCCGGGCGTTGCGGGCGAGCTAGAAAGGAGGCCGGTTTCCGCTGTTGCGCAGGGCCTGCCTGAACGACCATGCACAGTTCGGACAGCGCCAGTACTGAACGTCGTCCACTGGTATCTCCCTGCCCCGGGTCGGCCACCATTGGCCGGGATGCCGAGCGCACTCGATCTCGACTCCGAGGACCCCGCGTAGCTCGTTCCAGTCCACTGTCTCGCGGAGGCCGGCGCCCTCAATGCCGATGCACTGCCCGTCGACGGCTTCACCGACGACGTCGTAGATGCCCTCCTGGAGACCGAGCCCTGACGGGAGCCTCACGCGCGTCGATCGCCCTCGAGCCCGTCCGGGCGGGATGGATGACTCGCTCTCACAAAGCGTGGCGAGCAGAAACAGAGCGAGATCCTCGCCGACCTCCGCATAAAGACGCGTCTCGGCAGGCGAACGGTCGGAGGCCAAGAGGCGGGTGACCGTCGCACAGTCCCGGAGGAGGCGCTCATCTCCCCGTCTGAGCTTCACGACGGCGGCGGCCTCTCGGTATGCGTCGACTCGGCACCAGGCGGTACGGAACTGATGAGGCGCAAATGCGGCCGGCTCACTGCCGAGAACTGTCGCTCGAGGAGATCGCAGATCTCCCTGGCGCGGCGCAACTGCTCCAGCCAGTAGCGATCAAGCTCGGCAGCCACGGAGGCCAGGTCGGTTTCTCGATGGGAGTTACCCATGGCTCTAAAGCTCCATCGCCAACTTCTCTGCGCGGCTGAACACCCATTCGCTGTAATCACAACAAGCGACTTGTAGTGGCCAACGCGGCCACGCGCGCTCACAACCTGGCACTCACACAGGGCGCGTCCGAACTCGTGTCATGGCGAGCCCGCGACCGCTCGTTCGCCACCACTAGCCGGAATCTCCACCTCGCCGGCCGCGCATTCCCGGAAGCGGCCGCCGGGCTAGAAGATCACGCCCTGGAGATGTACCGCTTCTCGCGCGTGTCGACCTTGAGGCGGTCGCCGACGTTCACGAACAGAGGCACCTGGAGGACGGCGCCCGTCTCGAGCGTCGCCGGCTTCGTCACGTTCGAGACCGTGTCGCCGCGGATGCCCGGCTCGGTCTCGGTGACGGTCAGCTCGACCGACGCCGGCAGCTGCAGCCCGGCGGGCTTGCCGTCGACGGTCAGCATCGGCACCGAACTCGACGGGAGCAGGAACTGCAGGTCGTCCTCGACGCTCAGGCGCGTGAGCTGGATCTGCTCGTAGGTCTCCTCGTCCATGAACACGACCTCGTCGCCCGCGTCGTACAGGTACTGCACGTTCTTGACCTCGGTGTGGACACGCGGGAACCTCTCGCCGGCCCGGAAGGTGCGGTCGACGACGGCGCCGCTCCCGAGGTTCTTGAGCTTCGTGCGGACGAACGCGCCGCCCTTGCCCGGCTTGACGTGCTGGAACTCGACGATCCGCCAGACGTCGCCGTCGATCTCGATGTGCATGCCGTTCTTGAACTGGTTGGTGTTGACAGCCTCGGCCACGAGCCCAATCTAGCCGACCGTCACCAGCTCCTTGGGGAAGGAGGTGAGCACCTCGGCGCCGTCGTCGGTGACGATCACCAGGTCCTCGATCCGCACGCCGCCGCGTCCCGGGAGGTAGACGCCCGGCTCGACGGTGACGACGTTGCCTGCGGCGAGTGTGCTCGGCCACTCGGCGTTCAGCCACGGCGGCTCGTGGACGTCGAGGCCGACGCCGTGGCCGAGGCCGTGCCCGAACGCGTCGCCGAGCCCCTCGGCCTCGATCACGTCGCGGGCGGTGCGGTCGACGGCGGCGCTGTCTGCCCCCGCGCGAACCGCGGCGAGGCCCGCCTCCTGCGCTTGCTCGACAACGTCGTAGGCGCGGCCGAGATCGTCCGGCAGCTCGCCGGTGACGAACGTGCGGGTGCAGTCAGAGCAGTAGCCGCCGATACGGCAGCCCGCGTCGACCACGATCGTCTCCCCCACGCCGACCCTCCGGTCGCCCGGCACCGCGTGCGGCGATCCTCCGGTCGGGCCGGAGGCGACGATCGGCGGGAACGAGAGCTCCTCGCCGCCCGCCTCGTGCAGGAGCGACTCCATCCGCCAGGCGAGCTCGCGCTCGGTCCGGCCGACGAACGGCTCCCCGGCGAAGCGCGCGTACGCCTCGTTCGCGGCCGCGGCAGCACGGCGGACGGCGTCGAGCTCGGCCTCCTCCTTGACGGCGCGCATCGCCTCGACGAGGCCCGCGTGCGGGACGAGCTCGAGTCCGCCCGCCGTGAGCAGCTCGTAGCGGGCATACGTGAGCGCCGTCGGTTCGAACTCGACCGGCACGTCGATCAGCGACGGCAGCTCGGCGTAGATGTCCCGCCTCGTCACCACGAGCTCGACGTCCGGCACCTCGCGGGCGCGCTCCGCGTAGCGGAAGTCGGTGAACAGGCGCACGCGCCCGGGCTCGACGAGCAGCGCCGCATTCGAGCTCGCGAGGCCGGTCAGGTAGCGCACGTTGACGAGGTTCGAGACGAGGATCGGCGCCTCGATCGTCTCCTGGAGTCGCGCGAGCCTGGTCATGCGCTTTCCGCCAGGAACACGAGCGCCTCGCGGTAGCCCTCCGCGCCCTTCCCGGTGATGCGCTTCGCGGCGAGGTCGGAGATCACGGACATCCGCCGCCACTTCTCGCGCTCGTCCACGTTGGACAGGTGCACCTCGACGACAGGCTGCGTGAGCAGCTCGACCGCGTCGTGGATCGCCCAGCTGTAGTGCGTCCAGGCCGCCGGGTTGAGGACGACGCCGTCGGCCACGTCGAGGGCCTCGTGGATCCAGTCGACGTAGGCGCCCTCGTGGTTCGTCTGGCGGCAGCGGACGGTCAGGCCCAGCTCCTTGCCCCAGGCGTAGAGCCGCGACTCGAGCTCGCGAAGCGTGAGCGTCCCGTAGACGGCCGGATCGCGCCGGCCGAGCTGATCCAGGTTGACGCCGTTGAGGACGTCCACGCGCATTGCGCGGATGCTAGAGGCTCACCGGGAGGGCTTGGCGGAACGTTGCCCGTCGTCGGGGCGCGATGGTCGTCGTGATGCAAGGACGCAGGGAGCCTCGATAGTGGTCAACTATCGGGGCGACTGAGGACGCCGCAGCTCGGCGTCCAGCGCGGTCCGGCGGCCCCGGCCATGTTTCGCCAAGCCCTCTTACTAGGCAACGAGCGACTCGAGCGCCCGCAGGACGTCCGCGTCCGGAAGCTCGACTCCGCGGACCGGCTTGCCGGGCGCCTCGAGCAGGACGAGCTTGATGCGACCCGCCTCGACCTTCTTGTCCCGGCCGAGCGCGGCCCAGGCTCGCTCGAGGTCGACGTCGACAGGCTCGGGCGCCAGCACGGTGTCGGCGTCCTCGGCGACAGCCGCGTCCAGACCGGCGTGCTCGACGGAGAGGCGGAGCGCCGCGCGCAGGCCGAGCGCGACCGCGTGCCCGTGCGAGAGCGTGTCGTACCCGGCTGCCGCCTCGAGCGCGTGGGCGAACGTGTGTCCGAGATTGAGCACGGCCCGCTCGCCGCAATCGTGCGGGTCGCGCAGGCAGACGGCGGTCTTGTAGAGCGCGCAGCGGCGGACGAGCTCGGCGTCGGGCAGCTCCCAGACGCGCTCGCCGGCGAGCAGGCCCGTCTTCACAACCTCGGCCAGGCCGGCCCGGCGCTCGCCGTCGGGGAGCGTCTCGAGCAACGCCGGGTCGATCACCGTCCGCAGCGGCCAGTGGAAGGCACCGACGAGGTTCTTGCCCTGGCGGAGGTCAATCGCCGTCTTGCCGCCGAGCGCGGCGTCGACCTGCCCGACGAGCGTCGTCGGGACCGCGGCCCAGGCGACGCCGCGGAGGTAGGTCGCCGCGACGAACCCGGCGACGTCGCTCGTGCAGCCGCCGCCGAGTGCGACAACGGCGCCGCCGCGGTCGAGCCGAAGCTCCTGCCAGAGGCGCTCACAGACGGCCACGGTCTTCGCCTCCTCGCCCCTCGGGACGGTGTGCGTCGTCGCCAGCCGTCCGCCGAGCGCGAGCTGCGCGTCCGCGCCGTAGATCCCGGCCACGTGTGCGTCCGCGACGAGCGCCGCCGGCCCGTCGCCGGGCACGAGCTCGCCGAGGAGCTCGAGCGAGCCAACGTGGACGTGGACACCGCCGGCTGCGAGGACGACGTCGTCCGCGTTCCGAGCGACCACGTCGGCGGCCCCCTCGTAGACGGGCCGCCGCTCGTCGTGGAGACGACGGAAGATCTCCTCGTCCTGCGCGAGCGGGCGGTCGCTTCCGCTCGCCCGCTCCCAGGCCGAGTCCGCTTCGACCGGGACGAGAACGGTCGTCGCGCGCTCACGGAGCAGGCGTCTGGTCGCGTCCGACCCGAGCGCGCCGCCGCCGAGCGCGACCACCTTCGGCTCGTGGGCGGACAGGGCCTCGACGGCGGCCTCCTCCTCGATCTCGCGGAAGGCCGACTCGCCCCACGAGCGGAAGACCTCGGCGATCGAGTCGCCCGCACGCGCCTCGATCTCGTGGTCGAGGTCCACGAATCTGCGGCCGATGCGCTCGGCCGTCTCCGCTCCGAGCGTCGACTTGCCGGCCCCCATGAAGCCGATCAGGGCGACGTGCCTGTCTAGCGGGGAGACCAGTCGATCCGCCCGAGATATGCCTTGTGAGCCGCGACGAAGTCGCCGATCGCGTCGCCTCCGAACTTGTCGCGCGCAGCGCGGGCGAGCTCGAAGGCGACCGCAGCCTCGGCGACGACAGCCAGTGCCTCGACGGCCGCCGTGTCCGAGCGCTCGACGAGCGCCTCCGCCGGCGCGCCCGTCGCCAGGTCGACGGTCTGCAGCGGGCGCATCAGCGTCGGCAGAGGCTTCATCGCCGCGCGGACGACGACGTCCTCGCCGTTCGACACGCCGGCTTCGATCCCACCCGCGCGGTTCGTCTCCCGGTGTAGGCCCGGGACGATCTCGTCGTGCGCCTGCGACCCGCGGAGCCCGGCGAGCGCGAAGCCGTCGCCGATCTCGACGCCCTTCACCGCCTGGATGCCCATCAGCGCGGCAGCGAGACGCGCATCGAGGCGATCGTCTTTCGTCGCGTAGGTGCCGAGCCCGGGCGGCACACCGCGCGCACGCACCTCGACGACGCCGCCGACCGTGTCACGGTCGCGCCGCGCGTCGTCAACGCGCTGCTCGATCTCCTCGAGCCCGACGACCGAGCCCTCCACGTCCACGCCGATCTCGCACAACAGCGCCTTGGCGACCGCGCCGGCGGCGACGAACACGGCCGTGTGCCTTGCACTGGCCCGCTCGAGCGCGTCGCGAACGTCGGTGAGCCCGTACTTCATCGCCCCGGCGAGGTCGGCATGACCCGGCCGCGGGACGGTGACCGGCTTCGTGCCCTTGCCCTCCGGCTCGCCCTCGGGCGGCCAGGGGCTCATCCCCCACGTCCAGTTCTTGTGGTCACGGTTGGGCACGAGCAGGGCGAGCGGCGTCCCGAGCGTGCGCCCGTGCCGTAGGCCGGCGAGCACCTCGACCCGGTCGGTCTCGATCTGCTGGCGGGGGCTGCGACCGTAGCCCTGCTGACGGCGGTGCAGGTCGCGGTCGATCGCCTCGCGGTCGAGCACGAGCCCGGCCGGCAGGCCGGTGACGATGGCGACGAGCGCCGGCCCGTGCGACTCGCCCGCGGTGGTGAGGCCAAGGGTCATGCCGCGAAGGTTATGGGCGAATCGCGGCGCGCATGACGTCGAGTGGCGCCTCCACGCCCGTCCAGCGCTCGAACGAGGCGGCGCCCTGGCGGGCGAGCACCTCGAGCCCGTCGATCACGCGGCACCCGGCGGCTCGCGCGGCCGCGACGTGCGCCGTGTCGCGGCCGTCCGGGAAGTAGGCGAGGTCGATCAGCGTGTGGCCCGAGTCGAGCTCGAACAGGAGCTCGTCCTTCACCGGCGTCGCCTGGACGACGAGCTGCACGCCGGCGGTCACGGGTGGCCAGGTCTCGCGGCGCGCGTATACCTGCACGGGGATGTCACGCGCCTCGAGCGCTGCGATCCACGCCGCCGCCGCGCCGCCCGCGCCGACGACGGCAGCGCTCCCGGCGTCGACGTCGTCGAGCGCCTCGGCGTCGGTGCTCGCCCCCAGGATGCGGCCGTGCTCGATCACGAGCGTGTTCACCGACGCGGCCCGCTCGGCTGACTCGTCGAGCTCGGCGCAGAACGGGATCACGGTTGTCTTGTGGGGCGTCGTGACGTTGGCGCCCGCGAAGCCGAGCGCGACGAGGCCGGCGACCGCGGTGTCGAGCGAGCCGTGCGTCACTCGCAGCGGCACGTAGGCCCAGTCGAGCCCGCATTCGGTGAAGGCTGCGTTCTGCATCCGCGGAGAGAGCGACCCCGACACGGGGTCTCCGATCAGTCCGACAAGGCGCGTCGTCCCTGCGATCTCGACCATGCCGGGCAGTATCGCGCCGGAAGCTCCCGGCCGAGGAGAAGGTATCGACAGGCTCGGGACGAAGGAGGTCCGGTCGGGCTCGCGTACACCGTCAGGAGCCAAGCCGATGGCAGTGACCAGTCGCCAAACTCAGCAGGGCGCCGCCGAGGCGGTTCGCGCCCGACCCGAATCCGGTGCTCGTGGAGCACACGCGCGAGCGGGCCGAGAGCGTGCAGAACCGAATCGCGGACCGGATCACGGCGTTCGCCGGCTCGATGGCCTTCGTCTACCTCTCCATTCTCTGGTTCGGCTGCTGGATCGGGTTCGGCGTCGAGAAGTACCCGTACGGCCTGCTGACGATGATCGTCTCGCTCGAGGCGACCTTCCTCACGACGTTCGTCATGATCAGCCAGAACCGCACGGACGCCAAGCGTCAACTCGTCGCTGACCAGCAATGGAAGGTCGTCCAGGTCGAGGACACGCAGAACGAGGAGTTGCTCGCTCTCTCGCACCAGATTCTCGAACTGACAGAAGTCCACGCCTTCACGGCTGCCCGCTCCGCCGCTCCGCCACCAGCACCGGGATCCGACCGCCCGAACTGACGTCGTGCCAGCAGGTGCCAGGCACCGCAAAGAGGGTTGACCGCGTGTAACGTCTGTTGACATGGGTGAGATCGAGCAGGCGAAACACGTGTTGGAAACCGAGCGCGAGGCCGTGCTCGCCGGCCTCGCGGACGAGCGCGCCGCGGCCGAGCGAGCGGCGGAGGAGCAGCGCCGCTGGCGCGCGGACGTCCAGGCGCTGCTCGAACGGGGCCGCGCGATCAGTGTGTCGGTGGCGGAGATGGCGGAAGCGCTCGGCATCAGCCGCCAGTGGACGAACCACCTCGCGAAGACGACGGTCAGCCGAGAGCAGGCGGCGATCAACCGGGAGGTCGTGAAGCGCGGGGCATCACTGGGGCCGGGGTATCGGCTCGGGACCCTCGAGTTCGGGTCGCCGCCTCCGGATCAGCCGTAGCCGTTGGCCGCGAGGAACTGCTGGAAGGCCGAGTAGCTCGAAGTGAAGAAGTGGTGCCGCTTGTCCTTCTTCCGTGCGTAGTAGAGGTAGTCGACGTGCGCGGGGTGCGCGGCGGCCTGGATCGACGCGAGGCCGGGGTTGCCGATCGGCGTCGGCGGCAGCCCGCGGAACTTGCGGACGTTGTACGGCGAGTTCGAGGCGAGCTCCGACTGCGTGATCGACTGGGTCGGGGGAATGTTCAGGCCGTAGCGAAGGGCAGCGTCGATCCCGATCGGGACGTGCTGGTGCAGCCGGTTGTAGATCACGGCCGCGACGAGGCGCCGCTCGGACGGCACGACGACTTCGCGCTCGATCATCGAGGCGATGATCAGGACGTCGTAGCGCGTCAGGTTCTTCGACTTCGCGTAGCTCATGTTCACGTGGCGGAACGCGAGCTTCAGCGCTCCGGTCTGCCGGTCAACGAAGTGCCGCGCGGTCTCGTTCGAGAAGAACGCGTACTTGGCCGGGAACAGGAAGCCCTCGAGCGACCGGCGCTTGCCGTCACCGGCGTACAGGCCGGGGAGCTCAGACGACGCGGTCGCGGCCAGGTAGCCGGAAGACGTGATCCGCGGCGTCACGTGGCGCTTCTGCGTCGCGATCTTCTTCACCGCGTCGATCCGCTGCGCCATCTCCGCCCGCGTGAAGCCTTCCGGGAAGACGATGTGCAGGACCTTCGGGCCGGCCGGGACGGTCGGCTTCGGCTTCGCCGAACTGCCGCAACCCGCGATCACCACCACCGCGCTCGCAGCCGCGGCGAGCGCTAGCCGGCGCGCAACCATTCGAGATAGGTCGTCAGGAGATGGGCCGCGGCGCGCGCGTCGTCGCCGTCCGCGAGCACGGACGTGAACCGCTCGTCGAAGAGCTCGACCGGGCACTCGACCGCGGCGCGCAGCGTGTCGGCGAAGCGCTCCGTCTCCTGCGCCTGATTGCCGTGCGCGCCCTTCAGCGTCAGCGGCAGGCCGACGACGACCCGATCGGGCTCCTCCTCGGCGATTAGCGTGCGGAGCCGCGCGAGGCCGGCGTCAGTTCCGACCTGCTCGACGACACCGAGCGGCCTGGCGATCGTCCCGGTCGGATCCGAGACTGCCACGCCCGTGCGCGCCGAGCCGTAGTCGAGCGCGAGCACCTTCACGAAAGCGCGGCGACGAGCAGCTGTTGCCCGGCGTCGAGCGCGTCGCCGAGCTTCTCGGGCTCCCTGCCCCCCGCCTCGGCGAAGTCGGCGCGGCCTCCCCCGCCGCCGCTCACGAGTCCGGCGATCTCACGGATCACCTGCGCCGCGTCGAGGCCGCGCTCGACGAGCCCCTTGTCGATGTTGAGCACGAGCTGCACGCGGCCGTCGACCCGCGCGCCGAGGAGGACGGCGCCGACCTTGCGCTGCTGCTTGATCCGGTCGGAGAGATCCCGGAGCGGCGTCGTCGACTGCTTGACCTCGATCACCGCGACGCTCCCGTCCTCGTAGCGGACGTCGAGCTCGTCCTCGGCCGCCGAGGCCGCCGCCGGTTGCTTCTTCTGCTCGCGGCGCACGCGCTCGAGCTCGACGCGCAACTCGTCCGCCTCGTGCGAGCGGCCGTGGAGGAGCGCGTAGGCCTCGCCGGACGTGACCGCCTCGATGCGCCGGGCGCCGGCGCCGACGGAGCTCTCCGACAGGATCGCGAACGGGCCGATCTCGGCCGTCCAGCGGACGTGCGTGCCGCCGCACAGCTCGGTCGAGAAGCCGGGGATCTCGATCACGCGCACCTCGTCGCCGTACTTCTCGCCGAACAGCATCATCGCGCCGAGCTTCTTCGCCTCGTCCTGCGTGGTCACGAACCAACGGACGGGCAGGTTCTCGAAGACCTTCCGGTTGACGATCTCCTCGACGCGGTGGCGCTCCTCCGAGGTCAGCGCCTCCTGGTGCGTGAAGTCGAAGCGGAGCTTGTCCGGCCGCACCGCCGAGCCCGCCTGCTTCACGTGCGTGCCGAGGACGTCTCGGAGCGCCTGATGGAGAAGGTGCGTCGCCGTGTGGTTCGCCATCGTCGGGAAGCGGTGCGACCAGGGGACGACGGCGCGCACACGGTCGCCGACCGCGAACCCCTCGCCACGGAAGGTGAGCACCTGGTCGTCGCCGACCCGTGTCGCGCGCACGAGCTCGGCGCGCGCGCCGGTCTCCTCGTGCTCGATCCAGCCGGTGTCGGAGACCTGGCCGCCCCCCTCGGGATAGAAGGGAGACTCGTGGAGCTTGGCGTCGAAAAGCCCGTCCTCGCGCGGCTCGAGCGCCGAGATCGCCGTCAGCACGTCGGTCTTCTCGTAGCCGACGAACTCGGTCGGGCGCTCGCCGGCGAGGCCGACCTCGAAGCCGCCCGCCGAGCGTGACCGCTCCCGCTGCTCCTCCATCAGGCGCCGGAACTCGTCCTCGTCGACGGCCAGGCCGCGCTCGCGGGCGAGCTCCTGCGTCAGCTCGAACGGGAACCCGTAGGTGTCGTGGAGCAGGAACGCGTCCGCACCCGAGATGTCCTCGCCCCCGGTCGCGACCTCCTCGAAGAGGCGCGTGCCACGCGAGAGCGTCCGCGAGAAGCTCTCCTCCTCGGCGGTCAGGATCCGGTGGATCTCGGCGCGGTGCTCGGGCAGCTCGGGATACGCCTCGCCCATCTGCTCGACGACGACGTCGGCGAGACCCGACAGGAAGGGCGGGTCGAGCCCGATGCGGCCCGCCTGCTGGACGGCACGCCGCGCGATCCGGCGCATGACGTAGCCGCGTCCCTCGTTGGACGGGACAACGCCCTCCGAGGCGAGGAAGGTCAGCCCGCGGCCGTGGTCGGCGAGGATGCGGTGCGCCTTCGTCGCCTCCGGCGTGTCGCCGTACGCGACCCCCGACTCGGCGGCGATCCAGGCCATGATCGCCTGGTAGCCGTCGGTGTCGTACACGGAGTCGACCTGCTGCAGGACACGCGCCCCGCGCTCGAGCCCGAGGCCGGTGTCGATGTTCTGCTTCGGAAGGGGCGTCAGCGAGCCGTCGGCGTGCAGCTCGAACTCCATGAAGACGAGGTTCCAGAACTCGAGGAACCGCTCGCACTCGCAGCCGGGCTGACATTCGGGGCGGCCGCAACCGGTCTCCGGGCCCCAGTCGAAGAACATCTCGGAGTCGGGACCGCACGGTCCGGGGCCGCCGACCGACCAGAAGTTGTCCGCGCGGGGCAGACGGACGATCCGCTCGGGCGGCATGCCGATCCGCTCCCAGGCCGCCACGGCGACCTCGTCCTCGTCGAGGCCGAGCTCCGGGTCGCCCGCGAACACGCTCACCCAGATCCTGTCGAGGTCGAGCTTCATGTGCTCGAACATGAACTCCCAGGCGAACTCGATCGCGCCGTCCTTGAAGTACTGGCCGAACGAGAAGTTGCCGAGCATCTCGAAGAAGGTCAGGTGGTAGCCGTCGAGCCCGACCTCGTCGATGTCCGGAGTGCGAAACACCTTCTGCACCGTCGTCAGGAGCGGCGCCGGCGGCTGCTCACGGCCGAGGAAATACGGCATCAGCGGCTGCATCCCGGCCGAGATCAGCAGGGTCGAGCGGTCGTCTGCGCGCGGGATCAGCGAGGCCGAGGGGACGAACGTGTGGCCCTTCGACTCGAAGAAGGCGCGGTAGCCCTGACGGAGCTCGACGGTCGTGCGCACGGCTTCGATTCTAGGCCGGAGCTCAGCGCGCGCTGTCGCCGGGGCGGCGACCGGCGTCGTCGAGCTCGTCGGCGAGATCGGTCATGCGGCGTGTTCCGGCTTCCTTCGCCGTCCGAACGGCCTCGTCGACGTCACGGTGCGCGATCAGCGAGGAAACGCCGTGGCGGAAGGCGGTCGCGAGGCCGGCAAGCGCCTCGATCGGCGCCGTGACGACGGCCGAGACGGCCCGGATGGCCCGGTCCATCGCGGTCACGGCCTCGACGGCGCTGTCCGTCATGACGTCGAGTTTGTCGAGTTCGGTGTTGACGCGGTCGAGCGTGCCACCGGTCTTGTTGATCACCGGCAGTACCTCCTCCTCCGTGTGCTGCACCGTCGTCCGGAGCTGCGAGAAGAGGAGACCGAGCCGCCAGAACGCGTACCCGATCGCGAGCCCGACGACGATGAGGAAGATCGCGAGCACGATGTCGAGCGCCTGACTCGTGGTCACCGCGAGCGTCATGGGCCGATTCTATGCCGCCGCGAGGACTGTTCCGGAGCCGACGACGGCGTCGTCCTCGTAGAGCACGGCCGCCTGGCCGGGAGCGACGCCGTAGGCGGGCTCGTCGAGGGAGAGCCGGAAGCCGCGTGCGGTGGGCTCGACGGTCGCAGGCACGGCCGGCGAGCGGTAACGGAGCTTCGCCTCGACCCGGGCGACGGGCGCGTGGAGGCGCCCGCGCACGGTGACGCGTTCGCGCGCGAGGGCGCCGCGTGGACCGACGACGACCGTGTTCGTGGCCGCGCTTGTCCGCAGCGCGTAGAGCGGCTCGTCGGCTACGACGCCGATCCCCTTCCGCTGGCCCGGTGTGAACCGCCAGTACCCGTCGTGCGATCCGAGTCGGCTGCCGGTCGCGTCGACGACCGCGCCCGGCTCGCGGCGCAGGCCGCGGCGCTCGAGGAAGGCGCGATAGTCGTCGCCGCCGAGGAAGCACGCCTCCTGGCTCTCGGCGCGCGACGCTGCGGCAAGCCCGGCCCGCTCGGCCTCTGCCCGCGTCTCGGCCTTCGTCTGCCCGCCGAGCGGGAACACGACCCGCTCGAGCAGGCGAGGCGCGAGACCCGCGAGCATGTAGGACTGGTCCTTCTCCGGGTCGGCGGCCCGCGCGAGCAGGAGCCGGCCGCCGCGCTCGACGATGCGCGCGTAATGCCCGGTCGCGAGGCGTGCGGCGCCGGCGCGGTGGGCGAAGGCGAGAAGCTCGGCGAACCGGAAGCCGCCGTTGCAGCGCGTGCAGGGGTTGGGCGTCTCGCCGCGCGCGTAGCCGCGGACGAACGGCTCGACGACCGCGCGCCGGAACTCCTCGCGCAGGTCGAGCGTGACGTGCGGGAGGCCACGCTCGTGGCAGAGCCGGCGCGCCGCGAGCACCGAGGTGGACGAGCAGCACGCGCGCTCGGTGTCGGGCGCCTCGGGGTCCACCCAGAGCCGGAGCGTGACGCCGAGCGCGTCGGGCCCGGCGCGGAGGAGCGCCACAGCGCTGTCGACTCCGCCGCTCATCGCGACCGCCGTACGGGTGGACGACGCCCCGGTCCGGAAGACCGGCCCGATCGCCGCCGCGAGCGCGTCGGTCGCGAGGTCGTCCCCCGGCACGGCCGCCGCCTCGAGCAACGACAGCCCGCGCAGATCCTCGGACAGCCCGCCCGCATCGGCGTCGACGATCCGCTCACCGTCGATCCGCAGCCGAACCGACGCCCAGTCGCCGCGCCGCGTCGCATCGCCGAAGACGTCCACCATCCGGCCAGAGTACGCGGCCAAGCGGTTACAGTGAGCCCACGTGCTCGACCCTGTGCGTGATCGGCGGCCGCACAGTTGAACCAACACGACGTGAAAGGGAACCCGCGTCGGGCTCTAGGCGTTGCCGAAGGCTCGCAGGGATCCCACCTGGTTCGCCAGGTTCACTAGGTCGCAGGTCATCGGCAGGGTGGAGCACGCTTCTCCTAACGGGCAAAGGCCCAGCGCACGTCGCGTGTGCCTGCGAGGCCCATGCGCTCGGCGAGCGCGGCGGTGAGGTCGAAGTCGACAGCCGCCGGGACCGGGCCGCGGTCGACGACCTGCGTGTAGACGCGCTTCCCCTCGAACTCGACAAACAGCTTCGCGCCGCAAGGGAGCACGGGGTGGACGACGCCGAGCGTCCGCGGTTCGAGCAGCCAGCCGCAGTTCGAGTGCCGGCTGCGGATGACCTTGACGCCGGCGACCGCGTGGTACCAGCCGGTTCCCGCCCCGACCGCTGGCTCTGCGCCGGCCGCCTTCGCCTCGGTGCCGTTCTGATGTGCCACGGCGAGGGCGAGGACGCCGGCGAGCATCGCCGCCGCCGCGAGCGCGAGCGTGCGCTGGCCGAACGTCGACGTCACGGCGCGCCGGACTCGTCGTGGTCGCCGCCGGGCGGCAGCACGGACGTCGAGCCGCCGAAGTCGTCGTCCTCGGGAAGCGGGGCCAGGATCTCGTCCATGTCCCAGCTGTCGAGGGCTGCGCCCGTGTCCTCCGGCGGCCACGCCGGCGGCGCGTCGACCGTCGTCTCCGAGCGCCAGGCGAGCCACTCGATCCCCGTCATCAGGAGCCAGGCGCCGCCCATCACGAGCCCGATCACGAGCGGCCGCAGGTCGGCCAGCCCGCACGCGATCGCGAGCAGGACGAGGAAGACGATCTCGAACGCGAACCGGGGCGTGAACCCGCCCATGGTCGAAAGGTTAGCCCTGCGCCTGCGGAGGCGCGACGATCCGCAGGCCGAGTTCGGCGAGCTGCTCCGGCGTCACGTCGGACGGCGCACCGCTCATCGGATCGACGCCCGCCTGATTCTTCGGGAACGCGATCACGTCGCGGAGGTTCGGCTCGCCGGCGAGCACCATCGTCATCCGGTCGATGCCGAGCGCGATCCCGCCGTGCGGCGGCGCGCCCATTGCGAGCGCGTCGAGCAGGAAGCCGAACTTGGCGCGCTGCTCCTCGGGGCTCAGCCGCAGCAGGTCGAACACCCTGGTCTGGATCTCGGGCTCGTGGATCCGGAACGAGCCGCCGCCGAGCTCGTTGCCGTTCACGATGATGTCGTACGCGTGCGCGAGCGCCTCCCGGGGATCGTCGGCGAACCGCTCCTCCCACTCCGCAGTCGGCCGCGTGAACGGATGGTGGACGGCGCCGAAGCGCTGCTCGTCCTCGTCCCACTCGAACATCGGGAAGTCCGTGACCCAGAGGAACTCGAAAGCCGACTCGTCGACGAGACCGAGCTCGCGGCCGAGCTGGAGGCGGAGCGCCGAGAGGACACGTGACGTCGCCGCCCACTCGTCGGCGGCGAAGAGCAGCGTCTCGCCGGGCTGCACGGCGAGCGCGCCGAGCTCGGCCTCGGACAGGAACTTGACGATCGGCGAGCGCACCTCCCCCGCCTCGTCGCGGACGATGTACGCGAGCCCCTTGGCGCCCCACTCCTTGGCGACCTCTTCCAACCGGGCCAGCTCGGCTCGCGAGAACGCCCGCGGCACCCGCAGGAAGCGCACCGCCTCCGCGCCGGCGAAGACGCCGAACTCCGAGCCGCGCGTCGCCCCGGTCGCGTCCTCGATCTCGAGCGCGAACCGCGTGTCGGGCTTGTCGGTGCCGAAGCGGCGATCGGACTCGGCGAACGTCATCCGCGGCCACGGGCGTGGAACGTCGATGCCGAGGCAGTCGCTCCAGATCCGGCCGAACATCTCCTCCATCAGCTCGAACAGGAACTCCTGGTCGGGGAAGGACATCTCGACGTCGAGCTGTGTGATCTCCTGCACACGGTCGGCGCGAAGGTCCTCGTCGCGGAAGCAGATCGCGATCTGGTAGTAGCGGTCGAACCCGGCCACCATCGTCAGCTGCTTGAGGATCTGCGGGCTCTGCGGCAGCGCGAAGAACCGGCCCTTCTGCAGGCGGCTCGGGACGACGAAGTCGCGGGCGCCCTCGGGCGTCGGCTTGAAGAGGATCGGCGTCTGGATGTCGAGGAAGCCCGCCTCCTCCATCGTCCGCCGGATGATCCCGACCATCTGGGCGCGCAGACCGATGTTGCGTTGGAGCTTGTCGCGGCGGAGGTCGAGCCAGCGGTAGCGCAGCCGCAAGGTCTCGTCGACGTTCTCCTCGTCGAGCTGGAACGGGAGCGGCGTCGAGCGCGAGACGATCTCGAGCCGCTCGACCTGCACCTCGACGTCGCCCGTCGGCAGGTTCGGGTTCACCGCCTCGGGGGCGCGCGCGACGACGTCGCCCTCGGCGCGGAGCACGAACTCGTTCCGCACCTCGTGTGCGGCCGCCGCGGCCTCGGGCGCCTGCTCCGGGTTGACGACGAGCTGGCAGATCCCGGCGCGGTCGCGGAGGTCGATGAACACGAGCCCGCCGTGGTCGCGGCGCGTGTTCGCCCAGCCCGCGAGCGCGATGCGCCGGCCGATGTGCTCGGGCCGGACGTCGCCGCACATCAGGTCACGCCAGCTCACAGCTTCGCCACCTCGGCATCGAGGTCCGTGTCCGGCCCGACCCTGATCACGTGCTTCGCCCCCAGCCGCCCGGCCTGCGTGAGCTGGCCCTTCACCGAGCGACCGGCGTAGTCCATGTCGGCGCGTTTCCCCACCGCCCGAAGCTTCTTCAACGCCTCGGCCACCGTCGGCCGGTCGGCGCCTTCCTCGCAGACGAAGAAGACGTCGATTTCGGGCTTGTCGTACTCTTGCGCAAGAGGCCCCAGCGCGATGAGAAGGCGCTCGATGCCGGCGCCGAAGCCAATCCCAGGCGTCGGCGGGAATCCCAGCTCCTCAGCGAGTCCGTCGTAGCGGCCCCCTCCCGAGAGCGTGCTCTGCGAGCCCCCCTCCGGGCCGACGAACTCCCAGGTCGTACGCGTGTAGTAGTCCAGGCCGCGCACGAGCGTGGGCACGATCTCGTAGTGCACACCGTAGGCGTCGAGGAACTGTTGCACCTCCTCGAAGTGCTTCTTACACGCCTCGCAGAGGAAATTCGCCGATTGCCGGAGCCTGTAGCAGGACTTCCCGCACGACGGGGTGCTTGGCGGTGATGTTGTCGAGGACGCGCAGCGGGTTGCGGGAGGCTTGCTCGCGCGTTTCCTCGTCCAGTTCCGCAGCGTGTTCCGTGAGCCAGGGCACGAGGTGCTGCTCGAGGTACGCCGCGCGACAGTCTCGGTGACCGATCGAGTTCAGCTGCAGCTCGTACTTGGTCACTCCGAGCCGTCCAAGCAACGCCTCGTAGAGCTGGATGATCTCGGCGTCGATAGCGGGATCGTCCGAGCCGATCGCCTCGAGGTCGAGCTGCCGGTGCTCTCGAAACCGCCCCTTCTGCGGGCGGCCGTAGCGATAGATCGTCTCGATCGCGTACAGCTTCACCGGCTGGGGCTCCCGATGGAGCCCGTGATCGAAGTAGGCGCGGACGATCGGCGCCGTCGCCTCCGGTCGCAAGGTGAGCGAACGCCCACTGCGATCCTCGAACGTGTACATCTCCTTCGAGACGACGTCGGAGCCCATGCCCGAGGTGCGGACGAAGAGCTCGGTGTCCTCGAACACCGGCGTCTCGATCCGCTCGTAGCCGTAGAGCTTGCAGAGGCTCTCGAACTCCGACACGACCCATTGCCATTTCGGCTGCTCGGACTCGAGAACGTCCTGCGTGCCGCGCGGAGCCTCGAACTTCACGATGCGCGCAGGTCGGCCAGGAACGGGTTGCGCTGCAGCTCGTCGCCGAGCGTCGTCGGCGGGCCGTGGCCGGAGTAGACGATCGTGTCGGGCGGATACCGGTCGGCGAGCGTCCTGATCGACGCGAGCAGGAGGTCCCAGTCGCCGCGCGGCAGGTCGGTGCGCCCGACCGAGCCCGCGAACAGCACGTCGCCGGAGAGGAGCGCGCCGTCGGCATAGTAGGCGAGGTGGCCCGGCGAGTGGCCCGGGACGGCGACGACCTCGAAGGAGATGCCGGCGACCTCGATCGTCTCGCCGCCTGCGAGCAGTACGTCGGGCGTCCAGCCGCGCAAGGTGACGCCGAGCCCCGAGTAGTAGGTCCCGGGGTTCTCGAGCACGTCGACCTCGACCTCTGGTCCGTAGACCTTCACGCCCGTCCCCTCCGCGAGCTCGGCGAGCCCGAGGATGTGATCCCAGTGCGAGTGCGTGATCAGGATCCCCGCGCAGGTCGCGCCCATGCCGGCCAGCTCGAGCCGCATCGTGGCCGCATCGCCACTCGGGTCGACGACCGCCGCCTCGGCGGCGCCGCGCGCCGACCGCACGACATAGCAATTCGTGCCGATCGGCCCCAGCTCATATCGGTCCACGACAAGAGGCATCCCGCGACTCAGTCTATGGCCCTGTTACTTGGTCTTCTTGGAGGAGCTGTCGGCCCGCTTCGCGAGGCGCTTCTGGTACGAGCGGTACGCGAACGAGTCGACCAGGTACATGAACGGGACGAGCAGGGCGATGAGCGGGAGCGCCCGGAGCAGCACGACCGTCGTCGAGTCGCCCTTCGCCTTGGTGATGTAGAAGAAGATGAGGATGAACGGGGCGAAGATCGCCGCCCGCTTGCCGACACGTTCCCAGGTCGGAGGCTGGACGACGCGCTCTCCGGCGGGCGCAGGCTTGCCCTTCGCGCCCGGCGTCGGCTTCTGACCCGACCCGGCCTTCTCGACCTTCGGCTTCGGCTCCGGCTCGTCGACCTCGACCTCCTGGCCGTCGTCGTCGACGTAGACGTACTCGTACTCGTGGCGGCGCCCTTTCTCCCGGCGCCGCCGCTGCTTCTTCGTCGCCATCGCTCCTAATTTAGCGCGGCCTCTCGCCGCCGACGATCACCTCGGACACGACAGGCCCGCCGAGGTGGTAGGCGAGGTGCCGCCAGTCGGGCGCCTCGAGCAGGACGACATCGGCGTCGTACCCGGGTGCGAGGCGCCCTTTCGACGTGGCGCGGCCGAGGACGTGCGCCGCGTTGACTGTGCAGGCGGCGAGCGCCTGCGCCGGCGACATGCCGAGCTGCGTGCACGCGAGCGAGCAGACGAGCGGGAGGCTCTCGCAGAACGCGCTGCCGGGGTTGAGGTCGGTGGCGAGCGCAACGGAGGCGCCGGCCTCGACCAGCGCGCGCGCGGGCGGCATGGGCCGGCAGAGGAAGAGCGCGCTCGCGGGCAGCAGGACGCCGGTGACGTCGCTCGCCGCAAGTGCGGCAACGCCGGCCGGGCCGGTCGCCTCGAGGTGGTCGACGGACCGCGCGCCGAGCTCGACGGCGAGCGGGATCGCGCCCGCCTCCGTGAACTGGTCGCCGTGGAGCCGGAGGACAAGGCCTGCGTTCGCGCAGGCCTCGAGATAGCGACGGGCCTGCCCGAGGTCGAAGGCGCCTCGCTCGAGGAAGACGTCGGCCGACTCGGCCAGAGTCGCCGCTTCCGGCAGGACCTCGGCGAGCGCGAAATCGAGGTAGTCGTCGGCCGAGCCGAACTCCGGCGGGACGGCGTGGGCGCCGAGCCACGTAGGGACGCCGCCCGCATCCCGGATCGTACGCAGCTGAGCGAGCTCCGTGTCGTGGTCGAGGCCGTAGCCCGACTTGGCCTCGAAGGTCGTGGTCCCGGCGGCGAGCATCCAACCGCGGTGGTGTTCGAGCGCATCGCGGAGGCCGGCCTCGCCGGCGGCCCGAGTCGCGCGCACCGTCGAGAGGATGCCGCCGCCCGCCGCGTGCAGCTCCTCGTAGCTCGCGCCGCCGGCCCGGAGCGAGAACTCCTCCACCCTGTCGCCCGCGAAGCACGCGTGCGTGTGGCAGTCGACGAGCCCGGGGACGGCGCAGCGGCCGCGGCCGTCGACCTCCTCGACCTCCCCGTCGAGCGGCGACAGCGCCGCCATGCGCCCGGCGGCCGCAATCCGCCCGTCCTCGCAGAGCAGGAACGCGTGCTCGATCACCTCGACCTCGCCGAGCGCCGCCCCGCGGAGCGGCGCCTCCCCGCCCGCGGGCGTCGCGAGCTGCGCGAGGTCGCGGACGAGGAGCCGCGTCACTGCCAGGGCAGCCCGGCGTCCACCGGCAGCGGCGCCTCCGGCTCGAGACCACCGTCCGTCTCGACCAGCTTCGTCTCCTCGGCCATCGATCCCTCCCGTTCCGTAGACCGTCGCGTCGAACCGCGTCGGTGATTGTCACACGCCTGCGCTGTGGCTTTCCCGTAGCGGATGGAGGGGGTTGCCACGATGCCGCGCCCGGCGCGGGCGCCGACCATGCCCGGATATGCATCCCCAGAAGCGAGAGGAGCACCGATGAGGCATTTCCGGGCACGAATCCTTCCCGCCGTGGCGATCGGACTCGTGGTAGTCGGCACCGCAGTCGCCGCGGCACCGAAGCCGAAGACCGTGGCGTTCAAGGGCGCGTATGCCGGCAAGGTGACGGAGAAGGTCGACGGTCAGAACGTCACCGCTCTCAGTCTCGGCGTCGGCGCGGGCACCACCGTCGGCAAGGGCAAGCTGACCGGTGCCGTCGCGGCGACGACGGCCAACCCGCCGTGCTCGCCCCTCAACGGAACCGGCGCGATCACCGGTCCGAAAGGGAAGCTGAAGGTCACGCTGGTGCCGGCGACGTCGAAGGGATGCGCCGCATCCCAGGACGACCAGAACAACATTCTGGTCTCCGGCACGGCGAAGGTGACCGGCGGGACGCTCAAGTTCCGCAAGGCCAAGGGCTCGCTCCACTTCAGCGGCACCTACGACCGATCGAGCGGCGCCTTCAGCGTGAAGCTCACCGGCAAGTTCACCTACTAGGTCCTGACCCCACGAAACGGCACAAAAGAGAGGTGTCGACCAGATGAAGAGAATCCTGATCCTGGCGCTGGTGGCTCTCGGAGCCGTCGCGTTCGGAAGCGGCGCCTTCGCGGACACGACTCCGTTCCCGTCGGTGCATGCCGGCGACGTGTTCGTGATCGCGCACACCACCACGAAGAACTGCGTGATGAGCGACTACTTCGCGCCCGGCAGCAGCGTCGTCTTCCGCGCGTACGCGGTGGACGGCAAGACGCGGAAGGTCCTCACCGCGAAGGACGTGAAGTACTTCTACGTCAAGCTCCCGAACAGCCAGCCCAACGTCAAGCTGAGCTACACGCCCAAGGCGGCCTGCGCCAGCGGCCAGTACAACTGGACGGGCACGTGGAACGTGCCGGCCACCTACCCGACCGGCACCGTCGCGTTCAAGATGCTCGTCAAGACGAAGGCGAAGCGACTCGGCTCGTTCGTGCAGATGCCGGTCGTGACGTCGCAGCTGACGATCTCGGCGACGCCCAACATCCCGGACGGCCCCGGCCCGACGCAACCGGGTGTGCCGGGGGGCGGCAAGGTAACCACGGTGGTCTACGCCGACACGGTCAACGGGACGCGCCCGGCGGGCGCGGCGCCGCGGCCGATCGGCTGCACCCAGACCAACGTCTTCAAGCGCGGCGAACAGGTCGTCGTCCGCGCCTGGGGCTTCGACATGACCTCGCGGGAAGTGCTCTCGATCGACAACGTCACCGAGGCGCATTTCGCGGCGACCGGTCAGCCCAACGTGACCCTGAACTGGGGCTCGCACGGCCCGCTGAAGGTCTTCTTCTGGGCCAACGCATGGAACATCCCGGCCGACTACGCGCTCGGCAGCTCGACCATCCACATCGTCTACACGCTGACGAGCGGCAAGGCGGCAACCCTCGACTATCCGATCACGATCATCCCCTGATTCCTCACTGACCCCAACAGCGAGAGCGAGAGAGAAACCATGAGCACCAAGATCACAAAGAGGCTCGTACTGGTCGGCTCGATGCTGGCGGGAGCGCTGCTCCTGTCGGCATCGGCCGTCCTGTCAGCGCCGGCAGCCTCGACCACCGTGGCGCTCAAGGCGCCCGCGATTCCCGGCGTGGCAGCGCTGCCCGGACCGATCGCGGCGCCAGCGACGCCGGCGACCAACATGGGCGTGCTGAAGACGACACCCGACATCGGCCTCCCGGGCTCCGCGTTCACGATCGCGGGCTCCGGCCTGGCCGCCAACAAGGACGTCAGCATCGTCTGGAGCACCGCGAACGTCACCTGGGTCGTCGACGCACGGCCCGACAGCGTGGACTACCTCGGACGGAAAGCGGACAAGTTCAGCGTCGTCCTCGCGGCGACGAAGACCAATGCGCAGGGGGCGTTCTCCGTTTCACTGCGAGCCCCGAAGGACTTCGGGGGCATCCACGACATCTACGCAGTGGTCGGCGGCATCCAGGTGGCCAAGGGCGGCTACCTCGTCGCCCGCACGGCGACGATGACCCCGAAGCAGGGGCCGATCGGCACGATGATCACCCTCACCTACGCCGGCCTCGGCTCGTCGCTCTACGAGGGCGGCGCGTCGCTCCTGTACGACAACCACTACGTCGGCGCGGTGATGGCCAACTGGACACGCGGCGCGGCGAGCTTCCAGTTCCGTGCCGCGGGCCCGGTCGGCCGGCACGTCGTCAGGATCGCCGACGCGATCAGCTACGAGTACCTCAACATCCCGCAGGCCCCGATCCCGTGGGCGACCGGGAAGACGTTCACGTTCACGGTCACGAAGGACGCGGGACTGCCGAAGCAGCAGATCGACTGGCCCGCCTCCGTCGCACCGACCCTCGACGCGAAGACGACCCTGGCGACTCTCGGCCTCACCGCCGGCCAGGCGTCTGCGACCGTGAACTCGAGCACCGGCCCGATCCTGTCGAAGGTGGACGTCTCGGCGAAGGGGCTCGCCCCGAGCCAGCCGGTCACCCTCGTCTGGTCGACCGTCGTCGGCAACCGCGTCAACTGCACGGGCACCTGCTGGAGCTTCGTCTCGGTGCCGCTCGGCACCGGCACGGCCGCTTCCGACGGGACGCTGACGAGCAAGGTGCAGATTCCCGACGGCCTCGGCGGCTGGCACGTGATCCAGCTCCTGCAGGGCGGTGACGTGAAGGCGCAGGTGCCGTACTTCGTCAAGCGAAGCGTCGCCGGCATCTCGACCCTCAAGGTCAAGGCGGGCCAGCCGTTCACGATCCACCTCAAGGGCGCTCGGCTGGACGCAGCTCGACAACACGATCGCCGTCGACTACGACAACAGCTACGTCGGCTACGGCTGCGGGTTCAACTCGAACGGCGACGTGGTGCTGAACCTGGTCGCCTCGGGTACGCCGGGAACGCACCTGATCGACATGTACCCGCTGCTGTACACGCAGCAGCCGTCGTATCAGAACACGCCGTACGGCATGGTGCCCGTCCTGACGTACGCCCGGGACATCCCCGGTCTCGCGCTCGGGTACCAGCTGCCGGCCATCCGCATGGCGATCGAGGTCGTCAAGTAGGCAGCTCTCCGTCGGGAGGGGCGACGGCCCCTCCCGATCGGGACGCCGCGCGAGAGGCGAAACGGTGCTCTTCGACTTCTCCACACGGCGCCGAGCGGGCCACGGGCCAGGGGATTCCGTGGCCCGCTCGCCTTCTCTTCCACTCGCCCGCTGGACGCTCCTCGTGGTGCGCTTCCGCCGTCCGGTGCTCGCCGCCTGGCTCGTTCTGCTCGTCGCCGGCGTCACGCTCTCACTGCTGCTGCCGGCGCATCTCGCCACATCCTTCGCGGTGCCGGGAACGGACTCCGATCGGGCGGACTCGGCGCTCGCCCGCGGCTTCGGCGAGCGGCCCGAGGGGACGTTCACCGTCGTCTTTCGTGTGCGCCACGCGTCCGACGCGACAGTGCGACGACGCCTCCGCGCGCGGCTCGACGCCGCCGCGGGGACGCTTCCCGGCGGTCGGCTCGAAACATTCCGCGCCGGGGCCGGCGTCGTCTACGGAGAGCTCGTCACCACACTGAGCCTTCAGCGCGCAAAGGCCTACACCTCCGCGCTGCGTCGCGCGCTCCGCTCTTCGGACGGCCCTGAGGCGCTCGTGACCGGACAGCCGGCGATCCAGCACGATCTCGACCCACAGCTGGCCGCGGACCTGCGCCGCGGCGAGACGCTGGCGCTGCCGCTCGCGCTGATCGTGCTCGCCTTCGTGCTCGGTCTCTCTCTGGCGCTCGCGATCCCGTTCGTCTTCGCGGCCTGCTCGATCGCCGGCACCATGGCGGTGCTCTTCGCCACCGCACAGGTCGTCTCCGTCAACTCGTACGCGCCGAACATCGTCGGGCTGATCGGGCTCGGGCTCGCCGTCGACTACTCGCTGCTCGTCGTCTGTCGGTACCGCGAGGAGCTCGAGACAGGCGTGCCGCGAGAGATCGCGATCGTGCGCACGATGGCCGGCGCCGGCCGGGCCGTGGTCTTCTCGGGCCTCGCCGTCACGATCGGGCTCGCCCTCCTGCTGTTCGTCCCGGTCCCGTTCGTCCGGACGATGGGGCTGGCCGGCCTGCTGGTCCCGCTCGTCTCGATCGTCGCCGCGTTGACATTCCTGCCGGCGCTCCTCTCGTTCTGCGGGCGCGGCGCCTTCGCCCGCGTGCGGCTGTGGCGTGCGACCAGGCGCCGTCGTGAGCCGTGGGCGGCGCTCGCCCGGGCCGTCATGCGTCGCCCGGTTGTCGTACTCCTGTCGACCGTCGTCATCCTGCTGGCGGCAGCGGCGCCCGCTCTCTTCCTGCGGCTGACCCCGGGCTCTTTGTCGAGCCTTCCGCCCTCCATGGAAGCGACACGGGCACTGGTCCTGCTCAGGGGCGGCTTCGGGCCGGGCGCGCTGACGCCGACGGAGATCACCGTCAATGCGGGCCGGCCGGGCGGGGCGCGGCAAACCCAGGTGCACGCGGCGGTCGAACGCCTCGGCAACAGGCTGTTCCACGACCCGGAGGTGTACGTCGTCGCGTTGGGGAGCAAGGCGCCGTACGTGTCGGCGAACGGACGCTACGCCCGCGTCGTCGTGATCGGCCGACACGAGTACGGCGAGGCCGCCTCCCGGCGGCTCGTCGCCCGCATCCGCGACCGTCTCGTGCCCGCCTCGCGCTTCCCGTCCGACACGCAGGTGTCCGCGGGCGGCGCCGCGCCGCAGGGCGTCGACTTCCTCGCCCGCACGTACGGCTCCCTGCCCTGGCTCCTGCTGCTCGCCCTGGCCGCGACGTATCTCGTTCTGGCGCGCGCGTTCCGCTCGCTGCTGCTGCCGCTGAAGGCCGTGGTGCTCAACGTGCTCACCGTCGCTGCGAGCTACGGCTTACTGGTCGCGGTCTTCCACGACGGCATCGGGGCAGGCGTGCTCGGCGTCCACCGCTCGGCGGAGATCGAGGGCTGGATCCCGGTCTTTCTGTTCGCGGCGCTGTTCGGCCTCTCGATCGACTACGAGGTCTTCCTCGTGTCGAGGATGCGCGAGGAGTGGGACGCGCGCCGCGACAACACGGCGGCGGTCGCATTCGGACTCGAGCGCACCGGTCGCCTGATCACGGCCGCCGCGCTCGTCATGGCGGTCTCGTTCGGCGGCTTCGTGGCCGGCAGCGTGCCCGGGCTACAGCAGTTCGGCCTCGGCCTCGCGTTCGCCGTCCTCATCGACGCCACGCTCGTGCGGGCGCTGCTCGTGCCGTCGTTCATGGCGATCGTCGGCCGCTGGAACTGGTGGCTGCCGTCACGCCTCACCCACGCGTCACCGCCGGTCCCGTCCCGCCTCCAGGAGGCCCTCGATGAAACGTAAATGGCTCCTCGTCCCGATGGTGACCGTCGCCCTGTTCGCCGCGGCACCCGGCGGCACAGCCGTCGGTACGGCGACGGTTCGGCTCGTGATCTCGCACGTGTTCGAGCACTGCCATGTCTGGTCGATGGCGACGAAGACGCTCGGCGCCGTGAAGACGCTCGGCCCGTCGACGAAGATCGTGGTCGCGCCCGGCACCAAGGTGATCATCCGGTCGGACTGCCCCATGGACTTCGACTTCAAGCAGACGAAGGGGCCGCGCCTGGCGCTCGGCGACCCGCGCACCTATGCGGGCAGCAGCCGCACGATCGTCTTCCGCAAGGCCGGTCTGTACCGGCTGACCGCGACGAACGTCCAGACGCCGGAGGAGCGTGGGCTGACCACGCTCGGCGCGACGAACACGCTGGCCCTGACGGTCGTCGTCAGGCCGTAGACGGCTGCTGCCAGGGGAGCCCCTGCTCCGGCAGCGGCGCGTGCCGCGGCGGGGGCAGGTCGGCGTAGGCATCCGCGGGGTCGTGTGCCTCCGTCTCGACGCCCGCTCCGTGCCGGAGTGCGAGCTCCGAGACCGGGTAGACGATGTCGCCCTCCTCGCGGCGGGCACCCGTCATCAGGATCACGCACGGCCCCTCGCCGGCGCCGACGAAGACATGCTTCGCCCCGCCAGGACAGTGCACGAAGTCCCAGGCCTTCAGCTGCCGCTCCTCGCCCTCGATCAGCGCCAGGCACTCGCCGGAGAGGACGAGGAAGTCCTCCTGCTGCGACTCCGCGTGGTAGCGGCAGTTCGCCTCGCCCGGCTGCAGCACGCGCAGCGTGATGCCGAGCTCGGGAAAGAGCTCGACGTCGCGGCTCCCGAAGGGGCAGCCGTATCCGAAGACGTCACGGTGGCTCCACCACGCAGCTTCGCGTGCGTTGACGACGAACCAGCCCTGACCCTGCGCCTCGAGCCCGCTCTCGGTTTCGACCAGCTTGGCTTCCTCGACCATCTCGCCCCTCCTCGTTCGCTCGCGTCGGGACCGGCGGCTGGACACACCCACCCTCTCCCTAGGGAGGGGAGCCGTCCACCCGCCACCCACTGCGAGCGTATCGAGGAATGCCGCGCCCAGGTGAGCCTGGACCGTGAATCTTCAGTGACGATTCAGACGCGTCGGCTACGGGTTCTGCGGACCCGGAAGCGGCAGGCCGTGCTCACGGGCGGCGTCGAGCGCGTCCTCGTAGCCGGCGTCGGCGTGCCGGAGGATGCCAGTGCCGGGGTCCGTCGTCAACACCCGCTCGAGGCGCTCCGCCGCGTCGTCGGTCCCGTCCGCGACGACCACCATCCCCGCGTGGATCGAGTTGCCGATCCCGACACCGCCGCCGTGGTGGACGCTGACCCAGGTCGCGCCCGCTGCCGTGTTGAGCAAGGCGTTCAGGATCGGCCAGTCGGCGATCGCATCCGAACCGTCACGCATCGACTCGGTCTCGCGGTAGGGCGAGGCGACCGAGCCGGAGTCGAGATGGTCGCGGCCGATCACGACCGGCGCGCGGACGCGCCCGGAGCGGACCAGCTCGTTGATCGCGAGGCCGGCGCGGGCACGGTCTCCGTAGCCGAGCCAGCAGATCCTCGCCGGCAGACCCTGGAAGGCGACGCGCTCAGGTGCGAGTCCGAGCCAGCGCTGGAGGATGGCGTCGTCCGGGAACAGGCCCCGCAGCTCGTCGTCGATCGTCGCGATGTCCTCGGGATCGCCCGACAGGACTGCCCACCGGAACGGCCCGTTGCCACGGCAGAAGAGCGGCCGGATGTAGGCGGGCACGAACCCCGGATAGGCGAACGCGTCCTCCACGCCCGCCGCCTGGGCCTCGCCGCGCAGGTTGTTCCCGTAGTCGAAGACGTGGCTGCCCACGCGCAGGTGGTCGAGCATCCCGCGCACGTGGACGGCGATCGACTCGCCGGCGCGCCGCATGTACTCGTCCGGATCGGCCTCCCGCAGGCGGGCGGCTTCCTCGACGGACAGGCCCTGCGGGATGTACCCGGTGAGAGGATCGTGGGCCGCCGTCTGGTCGGTGACGAGGTCGAAGTGCTCGCCGCGGCGTGCCAGCTCGGGGACGACGTCCGCGGCGTTGCCGAGCAGCCCGACCGAGAGGCCGTGCCCGGCCGCCGCCGCGGCGCGCACGCGCGCGAGCGCCTCGTCGAGTGACTCGGTCGCCTCGTCGAGGTAGCGCGTCTCGAGCCGCCGCTCCAGGCGCGCTGGGTCGACCTCGACGCAGAGGATGGCCGCGTCGAGCATGGCCGCTGCGAGCGGCTGCGCCCCGCCCATCCCACCGAGGCCCGCGGTCAGCACCGTCCGGCCGGCGAGGTCGCCGGCGCCGAAGTGCTTCTCGGCCGCGGCGGCGAACGTCTGGTAGGTGCCCTGCAGGATCCCCTGGGTGCCGATGTAGATCCAGCTGCCCGCCGTCATCTGACCGAACATCGTCAGCCCGAGCGCCTCCAGGCGGCGGAACTCGTCCCACGTCGCCCAGCGCGGCACGAGCATCGCGTTCGCGATCAGCACGCGCGGCGCGCCCGGATGCGTCCGGAAGACGCCGACCGGCTTGCCGCTCTGGACGAGCAGCGTCTCGTCGGCACCGAGGTCGAGCAGCGAGCGGACGAGCGCGCGCAGGCATTCGTGGTTTCGCGCCGCTTTGCCCGAGCCGCCGTAGACGACGAGCTCCTCCGGCCTCTCGGCGACTTCGCGGTCGAGGTTGTTGAGCAGCATGCGAAGCGGCGCCTCCGTCTGCCAGGAGCGGGCGTTCAGCTCCGTGCCGCGCGGCGCGCGGATCGCCGACAGGTCGCCGCAGAGCGACTCGACGAGCGCGTCGCGCGAGGCCGCCACGGTCATGCCCCCTCCTCCTCTTTCTGCTCGCGCAGCCGGTCGCGCCAGTACCAGCAGCTGTAGATCGTGGCGCCGACGAACGCTACGCCGACGAAGACCATGGCCCAGTAGCGGCCCGTCGCGGCCGCGATCACGAGCACGATCAGCGCCATCGAACCGTAGAGGACGATCGTGTCGCGGTACGGGTGCTCCGGCACCCGTCGCTTCCATTTCGGCGCGAGCGGCGCCTTCATCGCAGCGCCCCGATCTCGGCCTCGACCGCCCCGACGAGCGAGCCGTCGCGAATCGCGGACGCCACCAGCTCGATCTCCCGGGACAACGAGCGATCCTCGAGAAGGCGCGGCGACAGTGTGCGGACGAACGACCTGGCGGCCGCGACGCCCGGCCCCGGCTCGAGCGGCGCGAGGAACTCGACGGCCTGCGCCCCGGCGAGCAGCTCGATCGCGAGCGCACGCTCCGAGTTCGCGAGGACCTGCCACGCCTTCAGACCGGACGTGTTGCCCATCGACACGTGATCCTCCTGACCGGCGCTGGTCGGGATCGAATCGACGCTCGCCGGGTGGGCAAGCACCTTGTTCTCGCTGACGAGCGAGGCGGCCACATACTGGGGAATCATGAACCCCGAGTTGAGGCCTCCGTCGGCGGTAAGGAAGGCCGGCAAACCGTCGGACAGATTCGGGTTGACGAGCCGCTCGACACGGCGCTCGGCGATGCTCGCGAGCTCCGCAACCCCCATCGCCAGCGCGTCGAGAGCGAATGCGAGCGGTTGGCCGTGGAAGTTGCCGTTCGAGACGAGCATGTCGTCGTCGACGAGCACGAGCGGGTTGTCGGTGGCCGAGTTCAGCTCCGTCGAGACGGTGTAGTCGACGTAGTCGAGAAGGTCGCGCACGGCGCCGTGGACCTGCGGCGCGCAGCGCAACGAGTAGGCGTCCTGCACCTTGCTGCACCAGCGATGCGCCTCGATGATCGCGGAGCCGTCGAGGAGGCGGAGGACGTTCGCCGCCGACGCTTGCTGGCCGCGCAACGGGCGGAGCGCGTGCACCTGTGGGAGGAAGCTCGTGCGCGAGCCCTGCAGCGCCTCGAGCGAGAGCGCGCAGGCGATGTCGGCTGCGTCGGCCAGTCGGCGTGCCCGGGCGAGCCCGAGTGCGCCGAACGCAGCCATGAACTGCGTGCCGTTGACCAGCGAGAGCCCCTCCTTCGCCTCGAGCTCGATCGGCTCGAGGCCGACCCGGGCGAGCGCCTCACGACCGCCGAGCCGCTCTCCGTCGACCCAGCACTCTCCTTCGCCGACGAGCGGCAGCGCCAGGTGCGCGAGCGGCGCGAGGTCACCGCTCGCCCCGACCGAGCCGCGGCTCGGCACGTGCGGGACGAGCCCGCCGTTCAGGCACGCGAGCAGCAACTCGACCGTCTCGACGCGCGCGCCGGAGTAGCCCTTCGCGAGCGCGTTCGCCCGCAGAAGCATGGCTGCACGCACGATCTCGTCCGGGTACGGTTCGCCGACGCCACAAGCGTGGCTGCGGAGCAGGCGGAGCTGGAGTTCGCGGGTCAGCTCCTCCGGGATCGCCTCCGAGACGAAGCGGCCGAAGCCGGTGTTGATCCCGTAGGTGTGCTCGCTCGCGCCGTGTGCGGCCCGGTCGACGAGCTTCCGTGCGGCGCGCATCCGCTCGCGGGCCGAATCCGCGAGCCCGGCCTCGTCACTCTCGACCGCGACGGCCCATACGTCCTCGATCGACAGGTCCTCACCTGTCAGCTCGCGCGGGGTCACGGCGTCCGAGTCTAGTCGTGTCCGCGGCTCAGGCAGGCGCCACGAGGGAACGCTGCTCGGGCACGGGCAGTTCTGGTCCCATCCCTAACCCCCGCCCACCCGGGGAACCACCTCGATGGTGCCGGGCGAAAGAGCGCAGGGGTGTGCCGGTTTCGTGACGATTGTCAGGCGTCGAGCAGGCGCACCTCGAGGAGACGCGTCTCGTCGAGGTCGTCCAGACCGAGGCTTTCGCGGGCCGCCCCGGCCGCCGCGCCGGCCGGCAGGAGTCCAACCAGCTCCGAGCCCGCTGTCTCGACACCGCGCGCGGCCGCCTCCGCCCGCACACGCGCGACGATCTCATTCAGCGCGACGCGCTCGGGATCCTCGATGTTCATGCTCACCTGCACGAGGCCGCGGCTCGGCAGCGCGAACCCGAGCGCGCGGACGCCGGGAAACCCTCCGCCCTTCTCCCGCACGATCGCCGCGATCGCCCGTGCCACGTCGAGGTCGTCGGTCCGGAGGTTCACGTTGAACGCGACGAGCGGCCGGCGCGCCCCGACGAGGACTGCGCCCGCGGTCGGGTCGAGCCGGGCCGGCCCCCGGTCCGGCGTCAACTCGCCGCCGTCCAGACGTCGCTGCAGCTCGGCAGTTCCGCCCGTGCGGAAGAACGCCGGGCCTCGGGCCGCGCCGAGCTCGCCGTACAGGAAGACGGGCAGTCTCGAGATCCTCGCCGACGCGCCGCGCAAGTGTCAGCGCCGCTGCCCGGGCCCGGTCCATGTCCTTCGGCCGTACGCCGACGACCGGGACGATGTCCGCGACCCCGATCCGCGGATGCGCGCCCGCGTGAGCCCGCAGGTCGATCCGCTCGCGCGCGCAGGCGATGCCCGCCAGCAGCGCCTCGACGACGTCGTCCTCCTGCCCGGCGAGCGTGAACACCGACCGGTTGTGGTCGGGGTCGACGTGGACGTCGAGCAGCCGCGCGTACCTGGAGAGCGCGAGCCCGATCGCCTCGATCGTCGCCCGGTCCCGGCCTTCGGAGAAGTTCGGCACGGCTTCGAGCGGAAAGGCCACGCGCGTAGTCTAGGTCCGCCTTGCGCGAGTACTACCACCGGCGCGCGCCCGAATACGACGACTGGTACGCGGGCAAGCCGTACGCCGACCCGGACCAGCGTGCGAGCTTCCTCGCGGAACGGGAGCGCCTCGAGGCGACGCTTCGCGATCTCACGCCCGCACGGACGCTCGACGTCGCCTGCGGAACCGGTTTCCTGACGCGACATCTTCCCGGCGAGATCGTCGCCATCGACCAGAGCAGCGCGATGCTCGAGATCGCGCGAGAGCAGGCACCAAACGCGAGCTACGTCACGGGGGACGCCTACGCACTGCCGTTTCCAGACCAATCCTTCGAGCGCGTGTTCACGGGCCACTTCTACGGCCACCTCGAGCCGTCGGACCGGGTGGCGTTCCTGGCCGAGACCCGCCGCGTCGCGCGCGAGCTCGTCGTCGCGGACGCAGCCCGAAGACCTGATCACGAGCCGGACGAATGGCAGCAGCGGGCGGTCAGCGACGGCACGACGTGGCCGGTGTTCAAGCGGTTCTTCCTCCCCGAGCAGCTCGTCGACGAGCTCGGCGGCGGCGAGGTGCTGTTCGCGGGCATCTGGTTCGTCGCCGTCCGCTCGTGACGGCGCGCTACCGCTCGCTCGCCTCGCTCCAGCGTGACAACCGCCGCTGCCGCGCGTGCGCGGAGGCCGGCTTCCACCTCGAGTCGGCGCCGGTCGTCCAGGGCCGGGCGGGGCAGCGCGCGTACCTCTTCGGCCAGGCGCCCGGCATCGTCGAGGCCGACGAGGGCCGACCCTGGCGCGGGCGCGCCGGCAAGACGCTCCGGGGCTGGCTCGGGCTCGACGAGGACGCGTTCTACGAGACCTTCTACTGCGCCGCCGTCACGCGTTGCTACCCGGGTCGGGCGGCGTCCGGTCGCGGCGACCGGACGCCGACGCCGAAGGAGCGCGCGCTCTGCGCGGTGTGGCGCGAGCACGAGCTCCGCCTCCTCCGCCCCGCGCTCGTCGTCACGGTCGGCGGCCTCGCCGCGCGGGGCCTGCTCGGCGAGACGAACCTGACGGCCTGCATCGGCACGCGGCGCGAGCTCGACGGCGTACCGGCGATCCCGCTCCCGCACCCGTCGGGCGCGAGCGGCTGGCTGAACGCACCCGCGAACCGCGAACTCCTCGCCCGCGCCACGGAGCTCGTCCGCGACGAGCTGGCGAAGCTCTAGTGTGCGAGAAGTGATCGACCTCGTCGAGTTTCCCGCGGACGATCTCGACCGTGCCCGACGCTTCTGGGACGGTCTGCTCGGCGTCGAGCTCGAGGCCAGGCGCGAAGGCGAGGGCACGGGCGTGCAGACGCATTCGGGCGCGACCGAGCTCGGTGTCCACTCCCGCGGCACTGGGCCCGGCGACCGTGTCTCGCTCCCCTACTTCGCAGTATCCGACCTGGCTGCGGCGCTCGAGCGGGTCGTCGAACTCGGCGGCGAGGTGATCCACCCCGGCGAGCGCTGGGCGGTGTGCCGCGACTCGGAAGGGAGCCCGTTCGGGCTGGCTCAGGCTCCCGCGACCGCGTAGAGCCGCCAGTCGCCGGGCACCCCCTTGAGCTCGGCAGAGCCTCGATCCGTGAACTCGAGCCCCGACCCGGCAACGAGATCCTTGACGGTGCTGGACACCAGAACCTCGCCCGGCGAGGCCTGAGCGGCGACGCGCGCGCCGATCGCAACGGCGATTCCGGCCACCTTCCCCTCCAGCAGCTCGCACTCGCCCGTGTGAAGCCCGGCGCGCACATCGAGATCGAGCTCACCGAGGGAGTCGCGTATGGCACACGCACAACGGATCGCCCGGGCCGGGCCGTCGAAGCTCGCGAAGAAGCCGTCGCCGGCAGTGTCGTGCTCGCGACCGCGGTACTGGACCAGCTGTCTCCGAACTCTCTCGTGGTGCTGCTCGAGCAGCATTCGCCATGCCCGATCGCCGAGCTCGGCCGCTCGCGCCGTCGAGCCGACGATGTCCGTGAAGAGCACGGTCGCGAGCACCCGGTCGGGCTCCGGCTCGGTCCAGCCCCCATCCCATGCGCTCTCGAGAAAAGCTCTCGCGTCGCGCAGGAAGACGTCGACGTTCGTCGATGCAAGCGCGTGAGCCGCGCCCGGTAGCTCCAAGAGCCGGGCGCCCGCGATGTGCTCCGCGAGGTAACGCCCGTGATCGATGTCGACCCAAGGATCGCCGACCTGGTGAACGACGAGCGTCGGAATCCGGATTGTCGGCAAGGCCGGCCGCACGTCTATCGCCGCGTTCAACCTGCCGAGCTCCGCGGCCGCGCCCGGGCTCGCCGAGTACCTGAAGACGTCCGCCCAGGCCCGGGCCTCATCCTGGTCGGCCTCGACGAGCGCGTCCCGGGCGAGCGCCTCGAGCCAGCCGGGCTTTCCCCAGTTGGCCTCGTCCTCCTGGATCTCGCGCTCGTGATCCTCGACCGACGAGCCCAGCGGGTAGTCGGGCGTCCGAACGCCTTTGGCGAGCCCTCCGTAGAGGACGAGCGCGGTGGCGCGTTCGGGATAGGTCGCGGCGAAGAGGACCGCCATCGGCGCGCCTTCGGATGCTCCGATCAGAGCCGCCCGCTCCGATCCCGCCGCGTCCATCACGGCCCTGATGTCGTCCATGCGCTGTTCGAACGTCATGGACTCCGACAGCCGATCCGACATGCCGGTGCCTCGCTTGTCGAAGATGATGAGGCGCGAGAACTCGGCCAGACCGCGCAGGAGTCGGGCGTGGCTTGGAACGTTCCAGCCAACCTCCACGTGCGACACGGAGCCCGGAGCGAGAACGAGGTCGAACGGCCCCTCGCCGACGACCTGATAGGCGACGTTGACACCGTCGCTCTTCGCATATCGCGTCTCGGGCATGCTCACGCGGGAAGTTTCCTCGATCTCGGCACATTCGGCCGTGTCGCGCGCCACGGCTAGATTTCGAAGGTGGTCGAGCCGGAGCGACACCGAACGATCTTCTTCCGCCTGCTCGGCTTCCTGAAGCCGTACCGGGCCGGGCTCGCCGTCTCGTGCCTGCTCGCTCTCGGTTCGCAGGCGGCGGCGATCGCGCTCATCTACGTGACCGGGCGCACCGTGATCGACAGGGCGCTCGAGCATCACGACACGCACACGCTGTGGCTGGCGATCATCGCCGTCCTCCTCCTCGGCCTGGTCCGGGCGTTGCTGATGCTGGGTCGCCGGATCATTTCCGGCCGTCAGGCACTCGACGTCGAGATGGACATGCGCAGCCGCATCTACGCGCACCTGATCCGGCTCTCGTTCGGCTTCTACGACCGCCACCAGACCGGGCAGCTCATGTCCCGCGCCACGGTCGACCTGCAGGGCGTCCGCTTCTTCCTCGGCTACGGGTTGATCTTCTTCTTCCAGAACGTGCTCACGGTCCTGCTGGTCAGTGGGGTGCTGTTCTTCTTCCAGTGGCAGCTGGCCCTGATCGTGTTCGCGACCACGCCGGTGCTGGTCGCGCTCGCCTACCGCTACAGCCACGTGGCGCACCCGACGCTCCGCGACGTCCAGCAGAAGCTGGCCGACGTCGCCACGGTCGTCGAGGAGAACGTCGTCGGCGTCCACGTGGTCAAGGCGTTCGCGCAGGAGCCCGCCGAGGAGGAGAAGTTCAAGCAGCGCTCCGAGCTCGTCTTCGAGCAGACGGTGAAGGCGAACCGGCAGCGCGCGAAGTACGTGCCGCTGATCTCGCTCGTCCCGCTGCTGGCGCAGGCGGCGGTGCTGCTCGTCGGCGCGAAGATGGTCGCCTCGGGCTCGCTCACGCCCGGCGGGTTCGTCGCCTTCAACCTCTACCTCGCGCTGCTCGTCACCCCCCTCCGCTCGCTCGGCATGTGGATCGGTCAGGCGCAGCGGGCGACCGCGGCCGGCGAGCGGATCTTCCAGGTGCTGGACGAGCCCGAGGAGGTGACGGACCGGCCCGGCGCGACCAGCCTGCCGCCCGGCGAGGGTGAGATCCGGTTCGAGCACGTCGACTTCGAGTACCTGGCCGGGCGGCCTGTGCTCCACGACCTCGACCTCGACATCCCCGCCGGCCGCACGGTCGCGCTGATCGGCCACACGGGCTCGGGCAAGACCACGCTCACATCGCTGGTGCCCCGGTTCTACGACGCGACGGCCGGGCGCGTCACCATCGACGGCGTCGACGTTCGCGACGTCACGCTCGCGTCGCTCCGCACGGGAATCGGCGTGATCTCGCAGGACCCGTTCCTGTTCTCCGCGACCGTGCGCGAGAACATCGCCTTCGGCTGCGGCGACCTGCCCGCCGAAGAGGTCGAGCGGCTCGCGCGTGCCGCGCAGGCGCACGAGTTCATCGAACGGCTGCCCGACGGGTACGAGACCGTCATCGGCGAGCGCGGGATCACGCTCTCCGGCGGCCAGCGGCAACGGATCGCGATCGCACGCGCCCTCGCCGTCGACCCGCGCATCCTCATCCTCGACGACGCCACGGCCTCTGTCGACGCCACCACCGAGGCGCGCATCCGCGTCGGCCTGCGAGAGGCGATGCGCGGCCGGACGACGCTGATCATCGCCCACCGCCTCTCGACGATCGCGCTCGCGGACGAGATCGTCGTGCTCGACCAAGGCCGGATCGCAGCCCGCGGGACACATGAGCACCTGATCGAATCGAGCCCCGTCTACCGGGAGATCTACGAGCACGGGCTGCTGGAGCAGCAGTTCGTGGATGCCGTCGAGGCGCGCGGCGAGATGGAGGAAGTGGCGTGAAGGTCCACCAGGCGGGGAGCCATCTGACGGCGCAGCACGGGGCGCGCGTGGACGACTGGTCCTGGAGCAAGACGCGGCGCCGGGGCGCACTGCTCTGGCGGCTGATGACGCCGTACCGCCGCCGGGCGGCCTTCTCGGTGTTCTCGCTGCTGGCCGCGACCGCGACGGCGCTCATCCCGCCGCTGCTGGCCAAGGTGGCGCTCGACGACGCCGTCCAGATCCACGACAACGGCCAGCTCTACCTCGTCGTCGCCGTCTTCGTCGTCGCCGGCCTTCTGAACTGGGCCATGTTCTACGTCGAGACGTACATGACCGGCTGGGTCGGCGAGCGCGTCCTCGCCGACCTGCGCACGACGCTGTTCGGCCACCTGCAGCGCCTGTCGCTCGGCTTCTACGAGCGCAACCGCGCAGGCGTGATCATCAGCCGGCTGACGAACGACGTCGAGGCGATCGACCAGCTCGTCACCGACGGCGTGGCGACGCTCGTCCAGAGCACGCTGACGCTGATCGGCACGGCCGTGATCCTGTTCATCCTCGACTGGCAGCTCGCGCTCGCGACCTGCTCCGTGCTGCCGCTGATGGCGATCGCGACGGGAATGTTCCGGTCCCGCTCCGCGCGGGCGTACGCCGCGGTGCGCGAGCGCCTGGGCCTGGTCACGGCCACGTTGGCCGAGGACATCGCCGGCATGCGGATCGTCCAGGCCTTCACACGCGAGCACGCTGCCTATGCCAACTTCCGGGACGTGGCCGGGCGCTATCGCGACTCGAACATGCAGACCGTCATCCTGAACGGGCTCTACTTCCCGGCCGTCGACTTCCTTTCCTCGATGGCGCTCGCGATCGTCCTCGGCTACGGGGGCTACCTCTACTTCGACGGATCGATCACGATCGGGACGCTGTTCGCCTTCATGCTCTACGTGCAGAACTTCTTCGATCCTGTCCAGCAGCTGTCGCAGCTCTACAACACGTTCCTGTCCGCGACGGCCGCGCTCGACAAGATCATGGGCGTCCTTGACGAGAAGCCCGAGGTCGGCGACGAGGTCGACGCCGGCGAGCTGCCTCGCATCGAGGGCCGCGTTCGCTTCGAGGACGTGCGCTTCCGGTACGGACGCGGCGACGAGGTGCTGCATGGGATCGACCTCGACGTTCCGGCCGGAACCACCGTGGCGCTCGTCGGCCACACGGGTGCGGGGAAGTCGACGATCGCCAAGCTGATCGCCCGTTTCTACGATCCGACCGGGGGCCGGCTGACGATCGACGGCGTCGACCTGCGTGACGTCACGCAGGCGTCCCTGCGCAACCAGCTCGGGATCGTGCCGCAGGAGGGCTTCCTGTTCGCCGGCACGGTGCGGGACAACATCGCCTTCGGCCGGCCGGATGCATCGCTCGAGGACGTCATGACCGCAGCCCGGACGGTCGGGGCGCACGAGTTCGTCGCCGAGCTCGAGGACGGCTACGACACGCAGCTCGGCGAGCGCGGCACGAGGCTCTCGCTCGGCCAGCGCCAGCTCGTCGCCTTCGCGCGGGCGCTCCTCGCCGACCCGCGGATCCTGATCCTGGACGAGGCGACGAGTTCAGTCGACATCGGCACCGAGCGGAAGATCGAGGCGGCGCTCGGCCGGCTGCTGTTCGCCCGGACGGCGTTCATCATCGCCCACCGGCTCTCGACGATCCGCAGCGCCGACCTGATCGTCGTGCTCGAGCACGGCCGCATCGTGGAACAGGGCTCGCACGCAGACCTGCTCGCCCGCGACGGCCTCTACACCTCGCTGTACGGCGACTGGGCAGAAACCGCGGCGTAGTCAGCCCGGATACGCGTCCACGTACGCGTACTGCGCCGAGCCGAGCGGGATCTTCGTCGACGGCGCCTGCTGGGCCATCACCACTGTGTAGTAGCGCCCCGCGGCCGACAGGCCGTAGAACGCGTACAGCGCGTTGCCGCCCAGGCGGACGGGGCCCGCGTGCGGGGCGGCGGCCAGCACCTTGTGCAGCGTGTTGTGGGGGAGCCGCGCGCAGACCGCCGATTCCGGCCCGCCGCCGAGGCCGAAGCTCCGGAACGCGACCTTGACGAACGCCGCGCAGTCGGCCCGCCTGATCGCCGCGATCGCGAGCCGCGCGTTCCGGTCGAAGATCGGGTTCGGCTTCGACCCGATCGAGCCGTACTCGAACTGTGCGAAGACGACATGGAAGCGCCGGTCCGAGTCGAGTGCGAGCACCGTCGTCGCCGGCTGGGAGAGGCCCGTGCCGGCATCGATCTCGGCCGCCGTGCCGTACGCGATGCCGTGCGGGGACGTGAACGTGCCGAGACCCTTGCGCAGGTAGGCGCAGCCGTTCTTCGACACCTTCCCGTAGGCCGAGTGGAAGAGGGCGCGAAGCGGAGCGCTGCATCCCGTCGTGTGCAGCGCGGCGTGGATGCGGGCGATCGTCGTGCTGATCGACTCACGCGGTGCAGGCCCGGCCGCCAGCGCCGGGAACGCGAGAGCGAGCGCCATCAGCGCAACGAGTCCCAGCCGCTTCACGCGCCCAGGCTAGCCAGCCCGGCTCCCAGTACGCTTCGGCCGTGCCTGACGAGCCGACCTCGGAGGAGCTGATCGAGCAACCGGCCGCGGAGGTCGAGGTCGAGGAAGAGGCGCGCATGACCCCGGCCGAGGCGACGGCCCGCATGCGCATCCGCGTGCCGACGCGAGGCAACCGCAAGCTCCGCACCGTCATCGAGCACGTCAACGCCGACGACGAGCTCAAGGCCTGGTGGCACGTCTCGAACGTGAACGCGATCGGAAGGCTGAGCATCAACGACCACTCCTGGGTGCACATCCAAATCGTCACGAACATCGCGCTCAAGCTTCTGCGCCAGCTCACGAAGCACGGCGTCGAGCCGAGCCTCGTCCGCGACTACGGCTTCACGACGGACGACTCGGAGGTCGCCGTCGCGCTCGGAGGGCTCCTCCACGACGTCGGCATGTCGGTCCACCGCGACGGGCACGAGGACTTCAGCCTCTTTCTCGCCGAGCGCAAGGCGCGCGAGCTGCTCGCGGGGATCTACGAGCTGCCCGAGCTCGCGGTCGTCGTCTCAGAGGTGCTGCACGAGATCACGAGCCACCGAGCCGACGGCAAGCCGCTGACGCTCGAGGCGGGTGTCCTCCGCGTCGCCGACGCGCTCGACATGGCGAAGGGTCGCTCGCGCATTCCGTTCGAGCGCGGCAGCGTCTCGATCCACGCGCTGTCGGCGGCGGCGATCGACAAGGTTCAGATCACGGACGGCGAGACGCGCCCGATCCTGATCGAGATCCTGATGACGAACTCCTCCGGGATCTTCCAGGTCGACGGACTGCTCAAGGAGAAGCTGCGCGGCTCGGGCCTCGAGCCGTACGTCGAGGTCGTCGCCCACATCGACACGGAGGCCGAGAAGAGCCTCGTGCCGCTCTACCGGCTGGAGACCTAGAGGGAGCTCTCGCGGGTGCGGCGTCGAAGGACGACGCCCGCGCCGATGAGCCCGATGCTCGCGAGCACGGGCAGGTAGAGCGGCAGCCCGGTAAGCGGCAGCGGTGCACCGCTGCCCGTCTTCGGCGGGGTCACCGGCTTGCAGCAGCGCGTGTCCGCCGCGGCGCCGCCCGCGAGTGCGCCCGCGACGAGCAGGCCGATCGCCAAGGCGAGCACGACGCTCACGAGCTTGGCCGGAAACCACCTACGCATGCCGCGAGCCTAATACATAGCGTTGCCCGCGGCTAGAATGAACAGCCGTTGCGGGGTCGTCTAATGGTAGGACGCCTGGCTCTGGACCAGGTAGTCAAGGTTCGAATCCTTGCCCCGCAGCCTCCGGAAAAGCCCCGCTCAGGCGGGGTTTTTTGTTCTGCCGCGGCGAATCGGGGTTCTTCCGCGAAGATGGAGGCAGCGCGCACCCGAGGCAGCCCTCCCTGAACACACCTCGAAATGCGCGCTGTCCGGCGCTCGGGGGCTGGGGGCGATGCGCACTCAGCCCCCAAGCAGCCATGTAGTAGGACGGTCGCGACCGCCTCTCGGTTAGAGGCGCCGCGCGAGTGCGAGCACGTCGTCGACGTACACCTGCGTGTCCGGCGTAATGCCGTACCGGGACACCGATGCCGGCCCCTGGTTGTATGCGGCCAGCGCCCTGACGGTGCTGCCGCCGAACATGCGCAGCAGGTAGCGAAGGTAGACGACGCCGACCTGGACGTTTCCGTCGACGGTGGACGCGACGGGATGGCCGATCAGGAAGGCTTCGACGTACGACCAGGTCTCGGGCGTGATCTGCATCACGCCGACCGCGCCTACCCTCGAGACGACGGACTGCTGAAAGCCGGACTCCTGCCACGCGAGTCCGCGAACGAGATGGAGGTCGACGCCGTAGTAGGCGGCCCAGCGATCGAGCAGGGACCGAACCTGAGCCCTCGTGACCGGAGCGGTCGAAGCCACGGGCGCGGCTGAAACAGCCTTCGGCTGCGACCAGGCGCAGACTGCCAGACTGCAGAGCGTGTGCGCGGTCGCCGGGCCGACGACCCCGTCCGGGACGAGGCCATGCGCGCGCTGGAAGCGGATCACCGCCGCCTCGGTCCGGGCCCCGAACTCCCCGTCCGGCGGCGTGCGGAGCAGGCGGTGCCGGGCAAGCAGGTACTGGAGGACGCCGACGTCCCAGCCCATCATCCCGGGCTTGATCACGCGCGTCCCGTAGAGCGGGCGCCCGAAGCGACCGAGCGCGCGGCGTGTCTTCGGGCCGACGACCCCGTCGGGCACGAGGCCCGCGTGCTCCTGGAGGCGCAGAACGGCTGCCTCTGTGAGCGGCCCGGGGACGGCGTCCACTGGCCCGCCGTAGAGTCCTTTCCGCGCCAGCGCGACCTGCAAGCCGGCGAGTTGCGGGTTCGCCGACGCAGCGACGGCTCCTACGGTCAGAGCCGAGGCGGCGACGGCGACAACGGTCATCGTGACTCGAATGGGGTACCTCATACGAGGGATATCGGGCGCACCCCCCGAGAACTTGAGCGAGTCGGAGCGAAGTAGAGTGCCGCCGATGGCCGGTCGCGTGGACACGACACGGCCGGCCCACGCGGGAAGGCTCGGCTATCTGCCCGGCCTCGACGGGCTACGTGCGATCGCGATCCTGACCGTGCTCGCCTTCCACGTCGGCGCCTTCGCGAAGCAGACGACCCTTCGCGGCGGCTTCCTCGGCGTCCAGATCTTCTTCGTCATCTCCGGCTTCCTGATCACCGCGCTGCTCGTCGAGGAATGGGACCGCAACGGCCGCATCAGCCTGCGCTTCTTCTACGCCCGCCGCGCGCTCCGGCTCTTCCCGGCCCTGTTCGCCGCCGTCGGCGTCGCGGTCGTCTACGCGTCGTTCGCGCCCGGGAGCCAGTTCGACCCGACGGCGAAGGAGGCGCTCGCGTCGGTCTTCTACTGGGACAATTGGTTCCACGCGCTCAACGTCGGGGACCCGACCATCCTCCTGCACACCTGGTCGCTCTCGATCGAGGAGCAGTTCTACGTCGTCTGGCCGATCGTGCTCGTGCTCACGCTCGGCCTCGCCGCCGTGCGCAGCCGCCTCTGGCTCCTTCCACTCGCCGCCGCGGTCGCGTCCGCGCTCGGCCGCGCGATCGTCGACCTCTCGGCGAGCCACGTGAACAACCGGCTCTACTTCGGAACGGACACGCGCGCGGACGCGCTGCTGATCGGCTGCATGCTCGCGCTGCTCTGGGCGCGTGGACTGCCACAGGGGGCCGGAGGGCTCCTCGCGTGGCTCGCGCTGCCGGCCGCCGCGGGCCTCGCCGTGCTGATGTGGTTCGAGGAAGTACCCGACCGGAGCCTGTACGTGATCGGTCTTTTCGGCTGCTCGCTCGCCTCGGGCATCGTGATCGCCAACGTCGTCACGGGCCGACCACCGATCATCGGCCGGACGCTCTCGCACCCGGTGCTCGTCTTCGTCGGCAAGATCTCGTACGGCCTCTACCTCTGGCACTACATCGTCTTCTGGATCGTGCGCGACCACACGGACGGCTGGAGCCAGCGGGACCGGGTACCGCTCGAGCTCGGTCTCGCCTTCGCTGTCGCGGTCGCGTCCTACTACCTGCTGGAGCTGCCGATCGTGCGCAAGAAGGCGCGTTTCACCCCGCAGCGCGGGTAGTAGCTGGGGACATGACCGCCGGACCCCTCCGTTTCGGGTTGAAGCTCTCGGGCCAGGCGACGACCGTCGAGGAGCGGGCGGTCTGGCAGATCGCCGACGAGGCGGGCTTCGACCACTTGTGGGACTTCGACCACTTCGCCTCCCTCGGCGGCGACCCCGAACTGGACGTCTTCGAAGCGTGGACGCTGCTGGCCGCGATGGCGGAGGCGACGTCGCGCGTCCGCATCGGCTGCATGGTCACCGGCAACACGTGCCGGCACCCGGCGTGCTGGCGAAGACGGCGGTCGCCGTCGACCACCTCTCGGGCGGCCGGCTCGAGTTCGGCATAGGCGCCGCCTGGGCCGAGCTCGAGCACACCATGCTCGACCTCGAGTTCGGAACGGTCGGCGGGCGGATCGCACGCCTCGACGAGGCCTGCCGCGTGATCAAGCTCCTCTGGAGCGAGGAACGGAGCGACTTCGAGGGACGCTACTACCGGCTGGACGGCGCGATCGCGAACCCGACGCCGCTCCAGACGCCGCACCCGCCGATCTGGATCGGGGGCTCCGGCGAGCGCAAGACGCTGCGCGTCGTCGCCGAGCACGCGGACGTCTGGAACGCGGCGGGCGGCGACGCTGCGGAGGTCGCGCGGCTGTCAAGCGTGCTCGACGGCCACTGCGCGGACGTCGGCCGCGACCCGGCCGAGATCCGCCGGTCGGTTCAGATCCGCTTCGAAGGCGACACAGACGCACTGCTAGTCGCGGTCGAGGAGTACGTCGCGGTCGGCGTCGGCGACGTGATCGTGATGCTGATGCCCGGGCACGCCGAGGAGCACGGCGGGCTCGTGGCCCAGGCGTTGCCACGGTTCAGAGAGCTGGGCTGAGACCTCCAGAAAGGAACGGGGGACAGACCGGAAGCCTGTCCCCCGCGCTACGTCAACCTTCGATCGGGACGACGTTCGTCGCCTGCATGCCCTTCGGGCCTTGCGTCGGCTCGAACTCGACTTTTGCACCTTCGGCGAGCGTCTTGAAGCCGTTGCCTGCGATGCCCGAGAAGTGGACGAACAAGTCAGCGCCTCCGTCGGCGGGCGTGATGAAGCCGAACCCCTTGGAGTCGCTGAACCACTTGACGGTTCCGGTTGCCATGACACCTCCTCAAACGAATCACGAACGCGTACGGAAGGCGATGCCGCGCAACCTGTTACTCGTTCTCGATGACACAGAAAGTTTAGCCGAATGGAACCGCCGCAAGCGGGCGACCGGGCCTATCGTTGAGACATGTCGCAGGTCGTCGACGCGACGCGCACCTTTTTCGACCAGCTCGCCGCGGTCGGCTGGACGATGCTCGCGATCGGCCTCGGCTTCCACCTCGCCCGGCTCTGGTGTCGCGCACTCGCGTGGCGGAACATCCTCGCCGCGTCGTTCCCGAAGGTCGAGGTTCCGCGCCTCCCGATCTTCGGCGCCTACGTCGCCGGTGTCGGCCTGAACTCCGTCGCCCCAGCCCGTGCGGGCGACGTGCTCAAGCTCGTCCTCGCGCACTCCCGGATCGAAGGCTCGACGTACGCGACGCTGACGCCGACCCTGATCGTCGAAACGCTCTTCGACATCGTCGTCGCCGCCGGCGTGCTGATCTGGGCACTCGAGCAGAACGTCCTCCCCGCGCTCGACGTGCTGCACACCAAGAAGCTGTCTGGGATCGACTGGCACTGGCCGTTGCAACACCCGCAGCCGGCGATCGCGATCGGCGTCGTCTGGATCGTCGTCATCGTCCTGCTGGTCGTGATCTACGCGAAGCGCGTCCCGGCCTTCAAGCAGCGGGTCGCGGCGGGCTTCGCGATCCTGCGCGACCCGAGGCGTTTCGTCACCGGCGTCGTCTCCTGGCAGGCGCTCTCGTGGGTCTTCCGCGCCGCCACCGTGTTCGCGTTCCTGCGCGCGTTCCATTTGCCGGCGACGGCGTACACGACGGCCCTCGTGCTCGCCGTCCAGAGCCTGTCGACGCTGCTCCCGTTCACACCCGGCGGCGTCGGGACGCAGCAGGGCCTGATCGTTTACGTCTTCCGGAACCAGGCGGTGGCGAGGACGAGGCTGGTCAGCTTCAGCGTCGGCATGCAGATCGCGCTGACCGCGTTCAACGTCCTCCTCGGGCTGATCGCGCTGCTGGCGATGGCGGGGACGCTCCGGTGGAAGCGGCTGGTCGCGCCCGCCCGCGCCGAGGTCGAGAACCCGGAAGTTGAGCACGTCGAGCCGAGCGGATAGGCTCGGACCCAGTGGCGACCGACGTGCAGGCTCATCCGGTTCGACTCGTCGTCACCGACGACCTCCACCGCTCGCGACTGACCGTCTTCTTCCGCCTGCTGCTCGCGATCCCGCACTTCCTCTGGTTGGGGCTGTTCACGATCGGCGCCCTGTTCATCGCGTTCATCAACTGGTGGGCGACGCTGTTCACGGGCCGCTCGCCGAAGGGCCTGCACGACTTCCTCGCGGGCTACATCCGCTACGCGACGCAGCTCTTCGCGTACGTGTTCCTGGCGGCGAATCCGTACCCGCCCTTCTACCTCGGCAGCGACCAGTCGTCGTATCCGATCGACGTCCAGATCGACCCGCCGGAGCGGCAGAACCGCTGGGTGACGGGGTTCCGCTTCTTCCTCGCCTTCCCCGCGATCATCATGTCGGGCGCGCTCTCCGGTGGCGGCTCGGTCTCGAGCGGCGGCCGCGGCTTTTCGACCGGTGGGGTGACCGGCGTCGCAGCAATCCTGAGCTGGTTCTCGGCGATGGTACGAGGCCGCTCGCCGCGCGGGCTCCGCGACTTCAGCGCCTGGGCGCTCGGCTACACGGCGCAGTTCTATGCGTACCTCTTCCTCATCACCGACCGCTACCCGAACTCGGACCCGCTCGTCTTTCTCGGCGGCCAGGTCGAGCCCCTGAACCCGGAGGGCCGTCCGCAGGTCGTGAGCACCGACGACCTGCGCCGCTCGCGCCTGTCGGTCTTCTTCCGGCTGCTGCTCGCGTTCCCCCACATCGTCTGGCTCCTGCTCTGGACCGTGCTCGCACTCCTCGCCGCGTTCGCGAACTGGTTCGTCACTCTCGTCAGGGGCCGCCCGGCTCGGCATCTCGCGCGTTTCCTGTGCGCATACATCCGCTACAGCGCCCACGTGACCGCGTTCCTGTACGTGATCGGGAATCCGTTTCCCGGCTTCGTCGGCGCTCCCGGGAGCTATCCCGTCGACGTGCGGATCGACCCGCCGGGCCGCCAGAACCGCTGGATCACCGGTTTCAAGCTCGTGCTCGTCTTTCCCGCGCTCCTCCTCAGCTCGGCACTCAGCTGGGTGATCGCCATTGCCGCCATGCTGATCTGGTTCTCGTCGCTCGTGCGCGGCCACGCGCCGTCCGGCCTGCAGAGCACGGGGGTGTACGTGATCGGCTACAGCGCGCAGGTGAACGCCTACCTGTTCCTGCTCACCGATCGCTACCCGCACTCGAGCCCGCTCGCCGTGGTTCGACACGCATGAGGCTCGCAAGCGTCCTTGGGCTCGTCGCCGCCTGTGCGCTCGCGCTGGCGTCGCAGGCCTCGGCGACGATCGTGATCAACCGTGGGATCGCCGGCGTCAACCTCGGCATGAGCCAGGCCGCGGTGCGCGGGAAGCTCGGCTCGCCCCAGAAGATCGTCCACAGCAAGAACGAGTTCGGGCCGTACACCGAGTTCCGCTACCGCGGCTATGTCGTCGACTTCCAGAACAACGATGCGGTGACGTCGATCGTGACGAGCCTCACGCGCGAGAAGACCCCGGCCGGCGTCGGCGTAGGGTCGCTCTGGTCACAGGTGCGCACGAAGGTGCCGAACGTCCGCTGCGAGGGACTCCCGGTGCTCGGCGACTGCCACGTGGGCGCCCTGCTCCCCGGGAGGAAGGTCACCGACTTCTTCGTCAAGGGCGGCAAGGTCAACCGCGTCGTCGTCGGCATCGTCCTCGACTAGCAGTTCCGTCGCTAAACTGGCCCGCGCCGGGCGCATTCGTCTAGTGGCCTAGGACACCGCCCTCTCACGGCGGCGGCACGGGTTCGAATCCCGTATGCGCCTCTTCAGGCTGCCTGGAGATACGACAACGCTGCAAACTCCGAGAAGGGCATTGAAGGGCCTTCCGTGACACCTGGGAGATTGGCTACGGCGGGGGTGGTGTATCTCGCCGTGCTTCTTGCGGTCGACCACTTCGCAACCTTCCACGAGCAACTGCTGCTCGGGGTCCTCACCTGGACGGTGCTACTTGCCGCGCTGCCGCTGTTCGAGCTCGAGCGGCGTGCGCAGGCGCTGGCTGTTGTCGTCGCTGCCACGTGCGGCGAGGTCACCGGCACGATCGTCTGGGGTGTCTACTCCTACCGCCTCCACAACTTGCCCCTGTTCATCCCGCCGGCCCACGGGCTCGTCTTCCTGACCGGGGTCGCGTTGAGCCGCACGGCGCCCGCCCGCCGCCACCCAACCTTGCTCGTCGGCGGCGCAGCCTCGATCGCGATCACCTGGGCGCTGGCCGGTCTGACCGTCCTGCCGCGCAAAGACGTCGCGGGCGCTGCCGGCGTGCTGTTGCTCGTCGCCTTCCTCTGGCGCTCCCGCTCCCGTGCCGTCTACGCAAGCGTCTTTCTCGTCGTGGCCGCCCTCGAGCTGTACGGGACCTCAATCGGCACCTGGAAATGGGCGAAGGAACTGCCAGGACTGGGCATCCCGGACGGCAATCCGCCGAGCGGCGTCGCGTCCGGATATGTGTGGTTCGACGTCATGGCACTCCTCCTGGCGCCACGCTTACTCGCACTCGTCCGGCCAAACAAGACCCCCTCGACCACCGACAGAAAGGCCGACCCGGCAACGACGGCGAAGGAACAGCCTGCAGCCGCGGCTGAGGAGGGCGTCTAGCCCTGCGATCTCAGCCGGTTGGCGCTTCCTCGCTCTCGCCAGACTCCATTGCCTCAGCGTCCCGGGAAGTCCCCAACCATCGAACCTCATCTACCGGAGGCAGTTGTCTTTTGATCGAGCAGTGACCTCAAGTAATCCTCCAGTTTGTCGAAGCTGTCTTCCTGGCCGTCGTGCATGGTCATGTGGTCACGGCCGGCCTTGTCGCCGAACGCCAGCGTCATCGTCAACTTCGTCACTCCGTCAGTTTCGTGCAGACGCACGGACTCGACGGCGTCCGCATCTGGCCACCCTTCGAACAGCCACGTTGCGACGGTCCGGGTGGGCGGCTCGACCTCCAAGTAGGTTCCACGGAACGAGCACTCGCTTCCGTCGTCGTTCACGAAGACGATGTGGTAGTTGCCTCCGACTCGCAGGTCGATCGAGCACTCTGTCACCTCAGACGTAAATGGAGCGAACCATTTGCTCACATGCTCGGGCTTCGTGAAGACGTCGAAGACGAGTTCGATCGGGGCGTCGAACTCTCGAGTGGTGACGATCTCGAGCTCGGTCGGAAATTCGATCACTGCCGATCCATGCCGATTAGGTGTCATTGCGGCTCTCCTCGTTGTTGTAGTTCTCGGAGGTAGTCGTCCATCCGATCCAGTCGGTCGTTCCACGCCTGCTCGTACTTGGCCACCCACTCGTGCATCGGTCGAAGGTGCTCGGGTTCCAGGCGGTACAGCCGGCGACGCCCCTCCGCCCGGCAGCTGACGAGTCCGACCTCGCTGAGCACCCGTAGATGTTTTGAGACCTGAGGCTGGGTCATCGAGAGGTCGTTCACGATCGTCCCGACCGCCTTCTCGCCTGCGATCAGCGTGTCGAGGATGTCGCGACGGTGCGTCTCGGCGATTGCATTGAAGACGTCCGACGTCGTGGAAGAGCGGGCCACGGCCTCAATATATTCCTATATCGACATATATCAAGCCCGAGATGACAGAAACGCCGGGCGGGACAGGCGAAGGAACGTGCCGTCGAGTTGAGGATCGTCTTGCTCGAGTCCCCGGCTGATCACCGAAGTCGCGCTGCTGCCCTCGTTTGGGGGTCTTGTGTGTCGGTGGTGGTGCCGATAGGTGGGTTGCCAATCGAGCCTGTGGCCGCAGGGGGTGTGTATCTGTGCGGAGGCGTGCGGGTTCAGGCAGGCGTCGTCTGGGGTTCGGCGCCGAGTGTGGTCAGGTCCTCGTGTTCATGGCGCTTGCGATGCCCGCAGTGATCGGGACGGCCGGGTTCGTGGTCGATGTCGGTGCCGGCTATCGGCTCGATCGTTCGGCGCAGGCGGCGGCGGATGCGGGCGCGACGGCCGGGGCGATCGACCTGCCGGGCAACCCGAGCCAGGCGGTCATTGACGCGAAGGCGTACGCGAACAAGAACATTTCCGGTGCGGCGATCGTGGTCACCACGCCTCCCAACGGTCAGGCGAACGAGATCGAGGTGCAAGTGACGGCGTCGACACCAACCGCGTTCGCAGGTGTTGTCGGCATCCCGACGATGACGGCAACGGCGAGCGCGGTCGCGAAAAGCACCAACGGTGGTTCCAAGTACGCGATCTTCACCGCCAATACAGGTTGCTCACCCGGGATCAACTGGACCGGCAGCGGCGCCACGATCAACGGCGCCGTCCACTCGAACAGCGGCCTCACCGTCTCGGGCGGCCCGAACACGTTCGGCCCCACCAGCTACGGGGGCCCCAACGACTGCAACTGGACAGACACGATCCACAACAACACGTACGGCGGATCGTCGTCACCAAGCTTCGACGCCACCAACTACCCGTGGCCCGAACCCTGGCCAACCTCTGCCGCCCAGATCGCCGGCTACGGCATCACCTGCACCGACAACGCCGCCACCTTCACCTGGACCGGCAGCAGCGGCCCCCAGAACGGCCACACCTACTGCGCCACCACCTCGATCTCGATCAAAGGCAGCAACTACACCTGCACCTGCACCTTCATCGCACCCACCGTCACGATCACCGGCACCGGCGAAACACTCCGCCCCAATTACGAAGACCTCCTCATCGACGCCTTCGGCACCAGCACCTGGAAACTCAGCGGCAACAGCGACAACATCACCGGCACCATCTTCGTCCCCAACGCCCAATTCAACGTCACCGGCGCCTCGAGCGACCTCTTCAACGTCTTCCTCGAAGGCAACAACGCCGTCATGAGCGGCAACAACTGGAGCCTCACCGGCACCGGCCCATCAACAGGCACCGCCGGAACCCAGCTCATCCAATAACCGGACACAGCGCACCCGAGTCACCGGGGCCGACTCAACGATTCAACCTCTCGGGGGCGCGACGCTCGGAGGCGCGGCGCTCGAACGATCAGCTACGCCGGCTTTGCGCTACCGGTACGGGTTTTTACTGACGCGCGCCTCCGTGTCATCGCGGACGCGCCTCCCGTCTCCGCATGCGACGGTGCCGAGCACATAGCGGCACTCCTTCTGCGAGGGGGTCGCCCGCGAACAACCCCGCCCTGAAGATCGAAGACCCTCGGCCGTCTCCCAGACCATCCGGGGGTCTTCGTATGACCGGATCAGTCGGCTGCCGAGGCTGAGCTCAGCCGCCAAGCCAGCGGGAACGGCGGCTGGAGCCGAAGTGCTCCTTCTCGGCCACGAGAGCGGCCGACGGCTCCTGGAACGTGCCCGTCGGCTTCGGTCCCGAGAAGAAGTCGACGTCGACGCGACCGACGCGGCCACCGCCGAACTCGATGTAGCAGGAGCCGCGCCCGTCGTACGGACCGGGTCGGTCGCCGCCCCGCAGTCCCGCGATCAGCGCCTGCGCGACGACGCCCGCGGCGCGCTCCGCGAACACCCCCGCCTTCGGCACGCCGATCGTGGCCACGTCTCCGACCGCGTACACGCCCGGGAAACGCGTCTCGAGCGTCTGCGGGTTCACGGGCACGTAGCCGTCCTCGGACATCCCGCTCGCCAGGACGACATCCGGGGCGCAGTGCTTGGGGACGCCGAGGAAGAGGTCGAAAGACATCTCGGTGCCGTCGTCGAGCACGGCGACGCGGCGCGCCGAATCGATCGAGCTCACGCGGCGTTCGGGAACGAATTCGATGTCGCGCTCGGCAAACGCGTCCACGAGCGCACGCGACGTGTCCGGCGACGGAGGCACCGGGCTCCCGAACGGGATCACGAACGAGATCTGGCAGTCGCCGCGGACGCCGCGCGCCGAAAGGTAGTCGTGCAGCAGCAATGCGCATTCGCTCGGAGCAGGTGGGCACTTGAACGGCGCCCCGCAGACGCCGACGATCGCGCGGCCCTGCGAGAACCCGGGCAGCAGGTCCCCGAGCCGCTCGGCGCCGGCCACGGAGTAGAACTCGTTGCCGCCTTCGGCGAGCCCCGGGGTGGCGTCCAGGTCGTAGTCGGCGCCGAGCGCGACGACGAGGACGTCGGCCTCGTGGGCGCCGGCGTCCGTCGTCACGAGCCGCCCTTCGGGATCGATCGCCGTGATCTTCTCGCGCAGGAACCGCACGCCCGGCTTGGAGATATCGGCGTACGGGAGCCGAACCGCGTCCGGCGTCGTCCGCCCGAACATCACGTCGAGCTTGGAGTAGCCGAAGACGAACGCGTCGTTCTTGTCGATCAGCGTGACGTCGACCTCGTCGCCGAGCGCCTCGGACAACGTGGTCGCGAGCTCGAGACCTCCGAACCCCGCTCCGAGGACGACGACACGGGTCTTCACCGGGGCGATCATAGGGTGCAGGCCCCCGCCGCCCGCCCGGGCTCGGCGTTTCGCCGAGCGGCGCACCCGGCCAGGGGCAGCCCTCCCGAAGACCCTTGGCCTGGGTACGTCCGCTCGCGAGGTTCGGAGGGAGCCACAGTGGGCGGCCTGCGGTTCCCTCTTGTCCTTCGAGTGAGACGGCGCCGGAGCGAACCGGTTAGCGGAGAACCGACGCCGTGCGCTGGTGACCCAGTCGTCGCGGAAGAAAACCCCGCAGATCGCGGGGTTTTCAGAAGACCAGAACGATTCCGGTTGCGACTACGTGGGATGCGTGTGCTCGTACTCGTCGCGCGTCTCCAAGTGCGGGCTCTCTCCGCTCCGCCGCCCGGTCGAGTCGCGGAAGCGATTCGAGTTGCGCGCGAACGGGGTCACCTCGAACACCCCATACGCGATGAAGGCGAGGACACCAAGCACAAACACGGTGGCGACGATGGCCCAGAAGCTCATCGCTCCTCCTTTCGAATCGTTCATCTTCGCGGGCACGAGCGGCGGGGCCATCAGGGCAAACCCCGACCCGCGATCAGTGGAATGCCCACCCGCCCGTGGACCGTCCACGATCTCGAGGCCGTTTAGGCTCCTCCGGTGAGCTTCGGGATCCTCGCCCTGATCGTGTGCGTCGGGCTGCTCGGCCCGTTGCTCTCGGCGGCCCGGCCGCAGCTGTTGCCGGTCGTCGTCGGCGAGATCGTCGCCGGCGTCATCATCGGTCGCACGGGCTTCGACTGGCTGGACACGAGCAACGAGACGGTCGTGTTCCTCGCCGACGTGGGCTTCGCGATGCTGATGTTCTCTGCCGGCATGCACGTACCGGTCCGCGACCGCGCGCTCGTCGGGAGCATCCGGCGCGGCTCGATCGCCGCGGGTGTCGTGGCAGCGCTCGCGATCCCGGGCGGTCTTCTGCTCAGCCGGTTCCAGGGTGCCGGCCATCCCGCGGTCTTTGCGCTCCTCCTGGCGACGGGCTCGGCCGCCGTACTGCTGCCGATCTTCGACGAGGCCGGACTGCTCGACAGGCCGCCGGCCCTGACGGTGCTCGCACAGGTGACCGTCGCCGACGTGGTCAGCATCGTCGTGCTGCCGCTCGTACTGCAACCGAGCCGTGCCGTCCGTTCGGTCCTCGGCACGCTCGCGGTCGTTGCCGGTGCGCTCGTCGTCCTCATGGCGGCCCAGTTCGCGCGCAAGCACGGACTCGTGCACCGCTTGCGACGCCTGTCGAAGGCAAACGTCTGGGCGCTCGATCTTCGCCTGTCGTTGCTCGTCCTCTTCGCGCTCGCATGGCTGGCGACGCTGATCGGCACGAGCATCCTGATCGCCGGCTTCGCCGTCGGGCTGGTCGCCGCCTGGCTCGGCGGACCGAAGCGCTTCTCGCGGCAGGTGACGGGCGTCGCGCAAGGATTGTTCGTGCCGCTCTTCTTCGTCGTTCTCGGCGCGCGCCTCGACCTGCGGGCGATTGCGAGTCAGCCGTCGCTGGTCGCGCTCTCCGCCGCGATCATCGGGCTGAACGTCGGTATCCACCTGGCCGCCGCCGCCCTCACGCGGCAGCCGACCGGCGCCGGGCTCGCCGCGACGGCGCAACTCGGAGTACCCGCCGCGGTCGTCACGCTGGGCCTGCAGGAGAACGTGATCGGCCCGGGCGTCGGCGGCGCGATCGTCATCGCGGCGCTCGCGAGCCTGGCAGCCACCGTCGCGGGTACAGCGCTCATGCGCGACAAGGCGCCGCCCGTGCCCGAGCCGGCCTGATCGTCAGCGCCGTGGCTCGACGGCCCACAGGGATGCGTACCCGTGGAGCAGCAGACGGCCGCCGTTCCCCGAGACCGGGACGTACTCGCCGTGCGGGAAGGTGAAGACGATGCGGCCCGACCGCGCGTCGACGCCGATGATCCGGTGCGCGAAGCTGCCCGCGTAGACGATCCCGTCCACGACGGCAGGCGAGCCCGAGATCGAGCCGCCCGCGCCAACCGTCCACAGCACACGGCCGCTCGCCGCGGACACGCAGTAGAGAAGGCCGTTGTACGACCCGAAGAAGACGCGGCCGCCCGAGACGGCCGGCGCACCGTAGACGTAGGCGCCGGTCGACACGCTCCACAGGCGCGTCCCGGAGGTCGTGAACGCGACGAGCGCGCCCGAGTCGCGCGAGGGGACGAAGACACGGCCGCCCGCGACGGCCGATGTTCCGTAGACCGGGCTGCCGGCCGAGACCGCGAAGCGCAGCTCGCCGCCTGCGGCGCCGAGCGCGACGAGACGTCCGCAGTAGTCGCCGAGGTAGACCGTCCCGCCGACGACAGCAGCGCTCGCCGTGATCTTGCAGCCGTCGCGGTAGACCCAGCGGAGCCGGTGCCCGCGCAGGTCGAGCGCGTAGACGTCACCGGCCGAGTCGCCGAGGTAGTCGACGCCGTCCACGACGACGGGCGACGACTCGATCTCACCCGCGGCCTGCCAGGACCAGAGCCGCCGCCCGGTGACACGGTCGAACACGAACACGCGGCCCCCGCGCGAGTGGGCGACGACGGTGTCGCCGTCGACCGCGGGCGACGACGCCTCGCGGATCGAGCCGAGCTCGGCGTGCCACAGCGTCTTGCCGGTCCCCATCGAGAGGGCGAACAGCGTGCCGTAGAAGTTCGCGACGTAGGCGACTCCGTCCGAGACGACGGCCGGGAACTCGACGAGGCCGCCGAGCCGCCGTCCCCAGACGATGCGGAACGGCGGCCGCAGATGGATTCCCGGCGCCGCCTGCGTCCGCGCCGCGTCGGCGCCGTAGATCGGCCACTGCGCGTCGCGCCGGTAAAGGCGCAGGACGACGTGGCGGCGGAGGCCGAACGGCACGGCGATCTCGCGCGGCTCGTAGCCGGAAGCCCACAGGTGGACGGTCGCCAGCCGCCGTGGCTGGAGCAAGAAGCCGACACGCGAGCGCCGCTCGGCGCCGCGAACGGTGATCGCGGCCCGGGTCAGCGTCGTGCCCGTGTCGCCGTCGATCGCGCGGACCGTGACGAACCCGCCGCGTCGAGCCGGAGCCGGGCTCGGGCGAGCGGTCGTCGCGGGCGGCTTCGTCGTCGCGGGCGGCTTCGTCGTCGCGGGCGGCTTCGTCGTCGTCCCGTTGGACGTCGGGCTACCCCCGCAGCCGGCGAGCGCGAGGCACGCGAAAACGGCGAGCAGGCTCGCGCGGCGCATCGAGCCAGGCTAGACGATTGCAGCGATGAACTCACGGCCTCGGCTGCGCGCGTACGTTGTCGCTTCTGCGGGAGGGACGGCGACCCGTGGCGGCGCCCTCCCCCGAACACACCAGGCCGTCCCGATGCCCCGGCTAGCCGTAGAAGCCGCTCGCGTTCAGATCGGCGATCCCGCCCGAGCTCCCACCGGTCCCGCCGGCCGCCCCGAGCAGGCAGGCCTTCTGGCCGGCCGGCGCGGTCATCACGAGAGGCGTCGAGAACGACGCCGTGACCGGTCCGGACACGCTGTTCAAGGCATAGACGATCGCTCCGCCGCCGGCTCCGGCACAACTCGTAGCGGTGTCGGGCACGTACTCGACGATCAGGCTGATGTACGCGAGGTCTCCCGGCGTCACCGACGCTGCAAGGCTCGTCAGGTCGATCTGCGCCTTCGGCCCGGCGAGCACGGGGTCGAAGTTCCCGCCGACGGAAAGCCCCGAATAGCTGCTCCACGGAGCCGCTGGAGCCGCGGGCGCGGCGGAGACGGTGCCCTGTTCGTGGACACGAATGTTTCCTGCGCCGTCGACGTTCTGCTCCTCCACGGCCTGCGCAGGCTTTGCCAGTCCGGCGGCTCGTGCGATGTCCGTCCGGAACACGGTCGCTCCCAGGACGACTCCCAGACCGATCAGCAGGAGTGCACCCACGATCGCTCGTCGCTGCATGATCCCCTCCTCGTTCGTGGAGACGTCACCGAACCGACCGTCTCCTGATGGCCGGCGGATTGTCCCAGGCGTTCGCTAGCCCGTCACGACCCGAGCAAAGACGGAGGGCGCCTCTCGGCGCCCTCCGGGTGCGCACAAAACCCGGGTCCCTACAAGAGGGATCCGCTGCCGAGCGTGGCAGGCAGGGCAGCAGCAGGCGAGCCGGCCTCAGGCGCGAGGATGAGAGAGAGGATCGGAGTGCGCACGGCTAGACGCAGATCGGTTTGCAGCTTGTCTCCGCCTACCCAGCGCACGACCGCACGCTAACTCGGACCATGCTGAGTGCGGGTTGCCTCTCGTTAAGAGAATGTGAAGAACTTCACGTCCAGGACGCGGCGGTCTTGAACCGCGCCACGAGCGGCCGCACGTCGAGCGGGTTGTAGCCGAGCCGTTCGGCGATCTCCTCGCTCGTCGGCTTCGCGCCCTCGCGGAACAACTCGCGGAGGAGGTCACCCGTCTCGTGGCTGCGCCACCAGTCCTCGCCGATCTCCTTCGTCAGGTGCTCCTGGAGCTGGGCGTTGCGGATCCAGGCGCGGAGATAGTCCGCCGAGTAGAAGCCGGCGTCCATATCCGCCAGATAGTTTGCGGACGGGTAGCGGAGCGACGTCGCCTGCGTCAGGCGGTCCGAGTAGCCGTCGGACGTACCGCCGTCGGAGGCGAACCGCGACCAGAAGTCGATCTCGTAGTGGAGCTTCGCCGTATAGCGGCGGAAGAGCAGGGCGTTCATGAAGGTCGTCGCCTGCGCGTTCTCGTGCGCTTCCGCGTCCGAAAGGCCGAAGTGCAGCGCGTGCCAGCCGGGCTTGTAGGAGATCTCCTCGACGATGTAGGAGTAGATCTCGGTCAGCGCGTGATCGCGCGAGATGCGGCGGAACGTGTAGGGCAGCGACGCGTCGCACCCCGCGTAGTGGAGCGCGTGCCCGGCCTCGTGGAGAAAGGCCTGATAGTCGGCGAGCCCGCCCTGGGCACGTGTGATCAGGTGCACGACGGTGGGCGGGTCGGACGCGATCACGCAGGCACGCGGGGTCTTCTGCGGCCGGTCCTCGAGGTCCGGCCGGATGTTCGGGTCTGCCGCGAGGTCGAACCCGAGCGCCTTCAGCGTGTCGAGGCAGATCTCGGTCGCGCGCTCCTTCGTGTAGATGCCGTCGAGCGGCGAGAGGCGGCGCATGTAGGCGGCGTGCGACGACGACGGCAGATGCGTGCGCTCCGGGCCGAGCAGGCGCTCGAACCAGCGCTCGCGCTGCGTGGCGTAGACCTCGTCGATCAGCGCGCTCGCGTCGGCGAGCACGTCTGCGAGCTGGCGGAGCGAGATGCGCTTCTCGTCCTCGCTGCGCGCCACCGGATCCGGCTCCCCCGAGAGTTCGGCGGAGAGCGACTCCGTCGCCTGCAACAGGTCACGCCGCTCCTCGTTCAGCTTCGCCGAGGACTCGACGGCGAGCTCGCCGAGCTCCTCGCGGTCGGCGTACGCGATCAGCACGGCCAGCTTTGCCTGGGCGGCGCGGAGCGGCATCGTCTCGCCGCGGAACACGACCTCGGACGCCAGCTCCGCGTTCTCGAGCGCGTCCTCCCGCTCGACGAGCTGCGCCGAGATCACGCCTTCCTCGCAGGTCTTGCGCAGGCGGTAGATCCGCTCGCGCTCGTCCGGGTCGCCGGCCGCGTCCTCGGCCTCCTGCAGTGCATCCATCTGCTCCCGCGAGAACAGGTCGACGTAGCGCGCGACGATGGCCGCCTGGTCGGAGGTCTCCTTCTCCCCCACGCGGACCGCGCGGCCTTCCTCCGACCGCTCGAAGATGTACGCCTGGAGCCGTGACTCGAACTCGTTCGGCGTGCGGACGACCGCCGTCGTCATCGCGCGCAAATCTACCTGGCCGAGCGTTTGTATGATCGCGGAAGGTGGGGTACGGGCCGGGAACGACTGAACGTGACCGCTACGCGACGGCGCTGGCCGGACTCTGGGAGAGCCTGGCGTCGACGCTTTCGCGGCTCGACGCCGTCGCGGCCGACGTGCGCTCGCTCGACGCCGCCTCCGAGAAGCTGCCCGTGCTCCAGAATCGCCTGCACTGGGCCGGCGAGCTCGTGGCCGGGATCGAGCCGCCTCCGGGCGCCGAACGCTCGCACGCGGAGCTGGCCGGAGCGCTCGAGCGCGCGCGCGACGCGACCGGCGAGGTGCGCGAGACGCTCGACGCGGAGGGCACCGGCGCGGCATGGCGTCTCGTTCACGAGTGGCGCGGGGCGCTCTTCGCTGTCCGGCTGGCGCGCCACCGCCTCGAGCTCGGCGCGGAGCTCCCGGTGCAGCCGGTCGACCCGCCCGAGCGGTTCAACTGGGCTGCCGCGCTCTCGGCCGTGCTCGTCCTTGCCGGGACGGCGGCGTTCACAGCGGGCGCGATCGCAACCCTGTGGCCGGTGTGGGCACTCGGCCTCGGCCTCGTCGCCGCCAGCTTCCTCGTGTACGAACCCTAGGCCGGGCTCGCTCCCGTCTCCGCCATGCCCCGGACAGCCGGGCGTGCCTGGCTGTTTCGGCTCGACAAGTCCCGGCGTGACAGAGTCGCGGACTACGCCGGAGGGGTCGCTACGGCGAGCCGCGCCAGCGTTTCGTCGCGGCCGAGGAGCTCGATGCTCTCGAAGAGCCCCGGGGAGACCTTGGAGCCCGCGACGGCGATCCGGATCGGCTGGAACGCTTCGCGCGGCTCGAGCCCGAGCCGTTCGGCGAGTGCCCGGAGCGCCGCCTCGACGTGTTCGGCGTCGAACGGCTCGGTCGCGGCGAGCTCCTCCGCGGCGGCGCGCAGGAGCGGCGCCGAGCCGTCCACCTCAGCCGGATCAGGCTCGATCGGCCGGAACAGGAAGCCGGCGTACTCCGGGAACTGCCCGAGCCGCTCGATCTTCTCGTGTACGAGCGGCACCGCGCGGCGGATCCGATCGTCGTCCCAGTCGTATCCCTGCTCGCGGAGATAGCCGACGAGCGCTTGGGCATAGTCCTCCGGTGACATGGCCCGCAGGTACTCGCCGTTCAGCCAGTCGAGCTTCGCGTAGTCGAAGACGCCCGCGCTCTTGCCCACGCGCTCGAGCGAGAACCGCTCGATCAGCTCCTGTCGGGACATGATCGTCGTCTTGTCGTCGTAGCTCCACCCGAGGAGCGCGAGGTAGTTGACGAGCGCGTCGGGGACGTAGCCCTCGGCCCGGAACTCGTCCACCGTGACCGAGCCGTGCCGCTTGGAGAGCTTCGCTCCCCCCGGCCCGTGGACGAATGGAAGATGCCCGTAGTCGGGGATCGGCGCACCGAGCGCGGCGAGGATCAGCAGCTGCTTGGGCGTATTCGAGACGTGGTCGTTCCCGCGGATGACATGGGTGATCCCGTCCAGCCAGTCCTCGATCGGCGAGGCGAAGTTGTACGTCGGCCGGCCGTCGGAGCGGAGGATGACGACGTCCTCGAGCCCCTCGTTCCTGTACTCGACGCGGTCGAGGATCAGGTCGTCCCACGCCGTGACCCCCTCGTCCGGCATGCGGAAGCGGATCGCCCCTTCGTTCTCGTAGGCCGCGCCCTCCTCGACGAGCCGGCGCGCCTCTTGCTGGCACCGCTCGAGGCGGTCGAGCTGGAACGTCACCGGCCCGTCCCAGTCGAGACCGAGCCAGCGCAGCGACTCCTGGATCTGCTCCGTCGACTCCGCCACCTCGCGTCCCGTGTCGGTGTTCTCGATGCGGAGGCGGAACTCGCCGCCCTCGTGGCGCGCGAACAGCCAGTTGAAGAGCGCCGTGTGCACGTTGCCGATGTGGAGGAACCCGGTCGGGCTCGGAGCCATGCGGACGCGGACGGTCACCGAGCTAGGTTATCGCCGTGCTGTTCGGGGCCCACTGCGGAGGAGGAATCAAGAAGGCGATCGACCGCGCCGTCGAGATCGACGCCGACGCCGTGCAGCTCTTCGTCCAGAGCCCGCGGGCCTGGCGCTTCCCCGACCACGACCCGGCCGACCTGGCCGCATTTCGTGAGCGGCGCGCGGAGGCGGGGCTCGGCGCCGTGCTCGTCCACTCGCTCTACCTCGTCAACCTGGCCAGCCCGAACGACGACTTCTACTCGAAGAGCGTCGAGACGATGCAGCGGACGATGGAAGCGTCGTCCGCGATCGAGGCGGACGGCGTCGTGCTGCACGTCGGCTCCCACCAGGGCGCCGGCTTCGAGGCGGGCATGGAGCGCGTGGCGCCCGCGCTCGAGCAGGTGCTCGAACGCTCCTCCGACACGACCTGGCTGCTGATGGAGAACACCGCCGGCGCCGGCGGGACGATCGGTCGCTCGATCGACGAGCTGGAGGCGATCTTCGAGCGGCTCGACCGCCATCCCCGGCTCGGCATCTGCCTCGACTCGTGCCACCTCTACGCATCCGGCTGCGACGTCACCGACCGGGACGAGCTCGACCGGCTGCTCGCGGAGATCGACTCGACGTTCGGGCTCGACCGGATCCGCGCCCTGCACGTGAACGACTCGAAGACGCCGCTCGGCTCGAACCGCGACCGGCACGACAACATCCTCGAGGGCGTGATGGGCGAACGACTCGGCGTCTTCCTCTCGCACCCGGCCTTCCAGGGACTGCCGGCCGTGCTCGAGGTCCCGGGCGCGGACGGCCACGGCCCGGGCGCCGACGACGTGAAGAAGTTGCGCGAGCTGCACTCGCGCTGGGCGTAGTTACGCGTCCTGCGTGACCTGGGCGAAGACGCGAAAAGTCGGCTGGCCGACAGGGAGCTCGGAGAACTCCGGGTTGACACAGCCGAGCTCGCCGACGCGGCGCTCGTAGGTCGTCGACACCTCGGCCCGGCACATCGGCAACGGCCCGCGCACTGCCTTCACCGCGCCGAACCCGTAGCGCGACCGCTCGGCCAAGCCCAGCAGCCGGATGTCGATCTCGACCTCGTACACCTTCTGCATGCAGCCGATGTACGTGTGCCCGAACTCCTCGAACGCGTACACGAACGGACAGGACCGGTCGAGACACGCAGCGGGGTAGACGACCTTGTCGCAATGGGCGTCGCAGCGCCTGCACTCCGTCTCGTCCTGCGGGTGCAGCGGGAGGCTCTCGACGTTCGCCGTTGCGTGCTCCACGACGGAATTGTGGGCACAGACCACCGGCCTCCGCAAGACTTGACAAGCGCCCCTTGCTGGGGGTATGCGCCCTCGCGGAGCCGATTTCCGGCCCGCCTGCTAACCCGCCCGGACGCCTCGATAGGGTGCTCGCATGGCGCGCAAGATCCTGCTGCCGGGGCTTGCGCTTGCTCCGCTCGCGGCCTTCCTCGATTGGGTCGTCGGCGCCGGGGACGTCACCCTCTTCTGCGTCTCGGCGCTCGCCCTCGTGCCGCTCGCGTGGCTGATCGGGGAGGCGACCGAGCAGGCGGCGGAGCACACCGGCTCGGGAGTGGGCGGCTTCCTGAACGCGAGCTTCGGCAACGCGCCCGAGCTGATCATCGTCCTGTTCGCGGTCGGCGACGGGCTGCCCGACGTCGTCCGCGGCTCGATCACCGGCAGCATCGTCTCCAACCTCCTGCTCGTGCTCGGCCTCGCGCTCGTGGCGACGGACGAGGAGGACCTGAACAAGCGCTCACTCGCGTCGAACCTCGGTCTGGTCGTCTTGGCGACGCTGCTCTTCATGGTTGCCTCGGTGCCCGGATGGCATGGCAACCCCGATCGGCACTCGCTCGCGATTGCGAGCATCCCGATCGCGGCGCTGCTTCTCCTCTTCTACTTCGTCCAGACCCGGAGGAACCTCGGAGAGCATCGCCGCCGCCACGAAGCTGCGCAGCACGCGCCTTCGGCGCAGGCTTGGAGCCTGAGGAATGCGATCGTGACCCTCGCCCTCGCCACCGGCCTGACGGCCCTTGTGAGCGAGATCCTCGTCCATACGCTCGAGGGCTTCGCGAGCTCCGTCGGCCTGTCGCAGTTCTTCGTCAGCGCGGTGATCGTGGCCATCGTCGGAAACTCGGCCGAGCACGGCGGCGCGATCGTGATCGCGCGGCGCGGCAAGATCCGGCTCGCCAGCGAGATCGCCGTCTCGTCGGCCGCGCAGGTGGCGCTCTTCGTGGCCCCGCTCGCCGCGCTGCTCTCGTTCCTCGTCCGCCCACCGCTCCCGCTTGCCTTCCGACCGGTCGAGCTCGCGACGATCGCCGGCGCGGCGCTGTTCGTGGTCGTGGTCGTTTGGGACCGCAAGGGGACTCGCCGGGAGGGCCTGCTCCTGCTCGGCGGCTACGTCGTCTGCGTCGTCGCCTTCTACGCCTCCGGGAACCGCTAGTCCGCGGTCGGGCCGAAGAGCTGCGGCTCGCGGGTGAACGGATACGTGGCCCAGTAGAGCTTGACGACCGCACCCGCCTCGTCGCGCACGACCTCGAGGCGCTCGCCCCGCTCACGCCCCGACGCGACGTGGAACCGCCCAGGCCCGTCCTGCTCGAAGACCGACGGCTTGATCCGCGGCGGCGCGCCCGCGAGCCGGGCCTCGAGGCGGCCGTCGTGCCAGGTGAAGACGACCTGGTCGCCCTCGGACCACCAGATGCCGAGGAGCTCCTCGATGTCTGGGGGTGGGGGCTCGGGGCCGCGCCAGACCTCCGGCTCGCGCGGGTTGTCGTCGATCGCGCGCTCGGTGAGCGCCATTACGAGCTCGAAGAGCCCGGCGTAGCCGGACGACGAGTTGGTCAGCACGCATGCCTGCACGTCCTCCTCCCGCGAGCAGAGGAGCACGGAGAGGTAGCCCGGCATCGCTCCGTCGTGCCCGTAGAGGATGCGCTCGCCGCGCCGGTGGAGCATCAGCCCCAGTCCCCAGCCGACGAGCCAGTGCTCCTGGTCGGCGATGGCCTGAACGGCGTGCATCGGCTCGCGGTCGCGAAGCCAGGCGCCCCAGGCGCAGAGATCGGCGGTCGTCGACCAGAGTGCGGCGGCCGCCGCGACGCCGTCGATCTGCCGCAGCTCGACTTCCGGCCTGAGGACGCTCGAGTACGGATCGACGAGGTAGCCGCGCGCCGCCGGCTCGGTCCGCTCCCAGCTCGTCCGCCCGAGGCCGAGCGGCCCGAGCAGCCGTTCCTCGACGAACTGCTCGTACGGCGTGCCCGACGCCTGCGCCACGACCTCGCCGAGCAGCGCATAGGCGAGGTTCGAGTAGTGCCACCACGCCCCGGGCTCGACGACCTGCTCGGCCCGGTCGAGGCTCGCGAGCAGCTCGGCGGTCGTCGGGAACTCGAACGTCTCCCAGACGGCTCCGACCGGCTCGCGCTGGAGGCCCGAGGCGTGCGACAGCAGCCGCCGGATCGTCAGCGGCCGGTCGCCGGCGGCGGGCACGTGCTTGCCGAGCGGATCGTCGAGCCCGACCTCGCCCTCGTCCACGAGCGCCATGACGGCGCCGGCCGTGAACGTCTTGGTGATCGAGCCGACTCGGTACTGGGTGTCCGGTGTCGACTCGCCACCCTCGCCGTCGTCCGCGACGCCGATCGCGAGCTCGAGCACGGTCTCGCCGCGCACGACGACGCGGGCGTTGACGCTCGGCAGGCGGTGCTCGGATTGCGCCTGGCGGACCAGACGCTCGAGCTCAGACACGTGCGGCGAGCGCTTCCGGCGCCAGCTCGATCGCCGCATCGATGTCCTCGTCGGTCACGTCGAGGTGCGTCAAGGCGCGGAGCCGGGTCGGGTGCACCGTGTTCGAGACGCCGACCCCGGCCTCCTTCAACGCCGCGATCACGTCCCACTTCGAGAGGCCGAGCGACTCGACGTCGAGCAGCACGAAGTTCGTCTCCACCTGCTCGAGGTCGACCGGGAGCTCGGCCGCGTGCCAGCCCTCGGCGAGCCGTCGCGCGCGGGCATGGTCGTCGGCGAGGAGCGCGACGTGGTGGTCGAGCGCATACACGCCCGCCGCGGCCACGATGCCCGCCTGGCGCATGGCGCCGCCGAACAGGTGCTTGAGGCGCCGCGCCTTCGCCATGCGCTCCTCCGAGCCGGAGACGAGCGCGCCCAAGGGGCAGCCCAAGCCTTTCGACAGGCACAGCGTCACGGCGTCGAAGTGCCGCCCGATCTCGGCCGCCGGCACCCCGCTCCCCACCGACGCGTTCATCAGCCGCGCGCCGTCGAGCTGCAGCCGGAGGTCGAGCTCGCGGCACGCGTCTGCGACTGCGGCGATCTCGTCGAGCGGCCAGATGCGCCCTCCCCCGGAGTTGTTCGTGTTCTCGATCGAGACGAGCCGGGTGATCGGCCGGTGCGTGTCTCGCCGGTCCCAGACCGCCTCTCGCACCTGCTCGGCCGAGAACCGCCCGCCCGTCGCCTCCAGCGGCCGCATCACGAGGCCCGAGTGCACGGCCGGCCCGCCCAGCTCGTTGATGAAGAGGTGTGACCAGGCGTCGGCGAGCAGCTCGTCGCCGGGTTCCGAGAGGATCCGGAGCGCGATCTGGTTCGCCATCGTCGCGGTCGGGAGGAAGACGGCCTCCTCCTGCCCGACGAGCTCGGCGACCCGCCGCTCGAGCTCGTTGACGGTCGGATCCTCGCGCTTCTGCTCATCCCCCACCTCGGCGCGCGCGATCGCCTCGCGCATCCCGGGCGTGGGCCGCGTCGCCGTGTCCGAGCGGAGGTCGATGAACCGCACGCGGCTATTCTCGCCGAAGGATGGATCTCGCCGTTCTCGAGGAGACACTCGCCGCCCGCGGCCAGCCCGCGTACCGCACCGGACAGGTGTGGGAGTGGGCCGCTCGCGGCGCCGCGGGCTTCGACGAGATGACGAACCTGCCGGCCACGCTCCGGGCCGAGCTCGCACGCGAGGTGCCGTTCTCGACCCTCTCGGTCGAGGCGGAGGCGCGCTCGCGCGACGGCACGGTCAAGACCCTCTTCCACACGCACGACGGCCATCCGCTCGAGGCGGTGCTGATGAAGTACCGCGACGGCCGCCGCTCGCTCTGCCTCTCGTCGCAGTCCGGCTGCCCGCTCACGTGCACGTTCTGCGCGACCGGGCAGATGCGTTTCCGGCGTAACCTGACGGCGTCCGAGATCCTCGACCAGGCGCTCCACTTCCGGCGCGTGGGGCCGATCACGCACGCCGTCTTCATGGGGATGGGCGAGCCGATGATGAACCTCGACGAGGTCCTCGAAGCGGCGCGACGCCTCCCCGACCTCGGGATCACGCCCAGGCGGACGACGATCTCCACCGTCGGCTGGCTGCCCGGCCTGACGCGGTTCGTCTCCGAGGTGGAGGCGCCGATCCGGCTCGCGCTCTCGCTGCACGCGGCGGACGACGCACTCCGCTCGACGCTCATGCCCGTGAACCTGCGCTACCCGCTCGGCGACGTTCTGGCCGAGTGCGAGCGCTGGTTCGAGCTCCGCCGGCACAAGGTCTTCGTCGAGTACGTGATGCTCGCCGGGATCAACGACCGCGTCGAGCAGGCGGCGCAACTCGCCCGGCTCCTCGACCGGAAGATCTACAAGGTGAACCTGATCCCGTACAACCCGACCGGTGCCTACGCCGGCTCCACCCGCGACGCGATCGCCGCGTTCAAGAACGTGCTCGACCGGGCCGGGTTGCCTGCAACCGTGCGCCTGACGCGTGGTCGAGACATCCAGGCCGCCTGCGGACAGCTTGCGGCCGAGCAGGCTGCCTAGCGCGAGCCTCCTGCGTGCGGCTCAAGGCTGCCAGGCGAACACGACGAAGTCGTAACCGCGTGGCAGCTCGACCACCTTTCGGAGGTACCTGCCGTTTCTCGCCACCGTCCACAGTTGTGGGACTCCCCGCAAGTTGGGTGGACGGGCCGTGCGGCCCAGGAACTCCTGGCCGTCCGGAGACCACTGCGGTGAACGTACCGGCACGTTGGCCGGAAGGGGCCGTTGGCCGCTCCCGTTCGGGAGCACGCTGTAGAGCCGTACAACGGCGGTGCCCCGGAACGCCGGATCGTGAGTAGGGGTGCGGATCGAGAACACGATTCTGTTGTCGGGAGTCCAGCCCTCGACTCGGAGGTCGTCGCCGGCGAATCTCTCCGAGAGGAATGTGGTCTGCTTCGCGCTCCCGGTTGCGACCGTGATGACGTAGGAATCCCGGCCGGCGCTCACGAGCAGTCGCTTCGAGTCCGGCGACCACATCAGCGGCGTCCCAACCGAGCTCCCAGGGGCGAGAGAGAGCGTTTTCGTGCCGCCGCCGACGGCGTTGACCGCACACACGCCGGTGCGGCCCGAACGCGAAAGGCACGAGTAGGCGATCAACCTCCCGTCCGGAGACCACGCAGGACCGTAGGCAATGTCTCGGCTGCCGGCCTGCGTGAGTTGGCGCCGCCGGGAACCATCTGCGTTGGACGAACAGATGTCGTTTCCGCAAACGAACGCCAGCCGCTTTCCACTGGGCGACCACGTCGGCTGACGCGCATTCGAGATCGTCCGCAGACCGGAGCCGTCCACCTTCACAACGTCGAAGTTGCCAGGCTTGAACAGCAGGCTCCTGCTCTTCTGGCTCCCGGCGAAGTCGAACGCGATCAGGCCCCGATTGCCCAGGGATCGGGTTGACGCCACCGCCGAGACGCCCAGATAGCCCGATGTCGCGGCAACCAGGACGACGCCGAACAGGACGGAGGCCCGACGCCGCGTCCGACTGAGACTGGCAACCGCCTTCACGAGCGCGCGGAACAAGCCAGAGACAAGGCTACAACGACCAGGCGCAACCCCCGTGCCTCTTGGAGCGCCGCGAATACGCCTTGGTGCAGCACCAGGTCAGTGTCAGGCAACGGGAGACACCTGTCCGCCCCGGCCGTCCCGCTAGCGTTCCCGGCCGTGACGCTCGATGAGGCACAGGCCGCCGCCCAGCAGGACGCGCTCCGTGACGTGGCGACGCTCGTCGACTGGCGGCGGCGCGTGTTCGAGCTGTACCACGACGTGCGCACGAACCCTGAGCCCTCGCTGGCGTGGGAGCACTGGCGGGCGACGCGCGATGAGCTCTTCGCGTCGCACCCGCAGTCGCCGGTCGCACCGGACGGCCGCGCCGGCTATCCGGGCGCGCGCTACTACGACTACGACCCGCGCTACCGCGTGACGGGTGAGATCGCCGACGCGGAGCCGGTCGACCTCGACATCGCGACGAGCCGCTGGTCGACCTACCGCTTCACACGGTTCGCGAGCGTCCGGCTCGAGCTCCACGGCCGGCGTCTCACGCTCGACTGCTTCTGGCTGCAGGGCTACGGCGGCGGGCTCTTCCTCCCCTTCAGCGACCCGACCAACGGGACGAGCACGTACGGCGGCGGCCGCTACCTGCTGGACACGATCAAGGGAGCCGACCTCGGCGTCGAGAACGGCGGCCTCGTCCTCGACTTCAACTTCGCCTACAACCCATCGTGCGCATACGACCCGCGCTGGGTCTGCCCGCTCGCACCGGCGGCCAACCGGCTCCCGGTGCCGGTCGAGGCCGGTGAACGCGCGTGAGCCTGGACGGATTCGACTTCGAGCAGGCGGTCCGCGATGCGCTCGACACGCTGCCGCCCGAACTGCGGGACGCGATGTCGAACGTGGACATCGTGATCGACGAGGACGCGCCGCCCGAGCAGAACGTGCTCGGCCTCTACGAGGGGGTCCCGCTCACCCGGCGCACGACGAGCTACGGCGGCGTGCTCCCCGACAAGATCACGATCTTCCGCCGCCCGATCGAGCGGGTCGCGGGCCGCAATCCGGAGCGGCTTCGGGAGGAGATCCACCACGTGGTCGTCCACGAGATCGCCCACCACTTCGGCATCTCGGACGAGCGGCTGATCGAGATGGACCGGTACTAGTGCCGCCCTTCCTGATCTACGGAACGTTCATGCGCGGCCAGCCCGGGCACGGGAACCTCGACGGCGCCCGCTTCGTCGAGCCCGTCGAGACGGCGCCGCGCTACCGCCTCTTCGAGGTCGACGGCCGCTGGCCGGCGCTCGTCGAGGACGACGGCGGTGTCGCAATCGCCGCGGAGCTCTACGAGATCGAGCTCGAGCACGTCGCCCGCCTCGCCGGGCTCGAACCGCCCGGCTGGGAGCGCGCGCCGGTCGAGCTCGCCGACGGGCGCCGCGTCGACGCGTTCCTGGGCGCCCCCGAGCTCCGCGCCCGCGGCGTCGACGTCTCCGTGCACGGCGGCTGGGCCGCCTACCGCGCTAGCCGCGGACGAGGTTCTTGAGCACGAACAGCGTGTTCGCCGGACGCTCGGCGAGGCGGCGCATCAGGTAGCGGTACCAGTCGGGGCCGAACGGCGTCGCGACCAGCACGGCGTATCCGCGGCGGAGCAGGTCGAGCTGGAGCTGCGGCCGCACGCCGTAGAGCATCTGGAACTGGAACTGCTCGCGCGGCATGCCCTCACGCTCCGCGAACGCGATCGAGCGCTCGATCAGCGCCTCGTCGTGGGTCGCGATCGCCGTGAAGCCTCCGTCCCGCAGCGACCGCTCGACGAGCCGTTCGTAGGCTGCGTCCACGTCCGCCTTGTCCGGATAGGCCACATCCGGCGGCTCGAGGTAGGCGCCCTTGACGAGCCGCAGGTTCGGTCGCAGGTCGAGCAGCGACGCGAGATCGTCGTCGGTGCGATAGAGGTACGACTGGAGCACGGTGCCCGTGTTCTCGTGGCCCGCCTCGCGCAGCCGGCGGTAGATCCGCAGCGTCGCGTCGACGAACGCCGACTCCTCCATGTCCATCCGCAGGAAGTTGCCCAACCCGGCCGCGTGCTCGCTCAGCGCGGCGGCGTTCTCGTACGCGAGCTGCTCGTCGATCGAGAGCCCGAGGTGCGTCAGCTTGAGCGCGACGTTCGTGCGCAGTCCCTCGGCGTGGACGCGATCGAGGATCTCGCGGTAGGCGACGACGACCGCGCCGGCCTCCTCCGGTGAGCGGACACCCTCTCCGAGCAGCGTCGTGTTCGTGAGCAGGCCCTGGCCGTCGAGCCGTCTGAGCACGGGCACGAGCTGGTCGAGCGTCTCGCCGGCGACGAAGCGCCCCGCCCCGACGCGCATGCCGTGACGGCGGACGAGATGGTCGAGGCGAGAGCTGTCGGCGAGGGCAAGGATGGCCCGCCGGGACATCGCGTTCGCCGTGTCCGAGATCATGTCCCGGCCGGCACCGGTTGCTCGCCGAAGCCGTACTTGACGACGAGCTGCTTGACCGCCTTCACCTCGTCGAGCCGACGCACCGGGCGCGTGTGCGGGGCGTCCTTGACGACGGCCGGGTCGTCGACGGCCTCCCGCGCGATGGCGAGCATCGCGTCCGCGAACGCGTCGAGCGTCTCCTTCGCCTCGGTCTCCGTCGGCTCGATCATCAGCGCCTCGGGGACGACGAGCGGGAAGTAGATCGTCGGCGGATGGAAGCCGTAGTCCATGAGCCGCTTCGCGACGTCGAGCGCCAGGACGCCGTGGTCGCGCTTCAGCCTGCGCGCCGAGAGCACGAACTCGTGCATGCACAGCCGGTCGTGCGGGAGCTCGTACGCGTCCTTCAGCAACGCGAGCAGGTAGTTGGCGTTGAGCACGGCCGTCTCGGACATGCCCTTGAGCTCCGGCCCGTACGCGCGGATGTAGGCGTACGAGCGCACGAAGACGCCGAACGGCCCCGTGAAGCCGCGGACGCGCCCGATCGTCTTCGGCCGGTCGTCGTCGAGCCCGAAGCTCCCGTCCTCGAGGCGGACGACCTGCGGCGAGGGCAGGAACGGCTCCAGGATGTCGCGCACCGCGATCGGTCCGCCGCCCGGTCCGCCACCGCCGTGCGGCTGCGAGAACGTCTTGTGCAGATTGATGTGCACGACGTCGAAGCCCATGTCGCCGGGCCTCGTGATCCCGCACACGGCGTTGAGGTTGGCGCCGTCGTAGTACATGAGCGCGCCCGCCTCGTGGAAGATCCGCTCGATCTCCTCGATCCCCTCGTCGAAGAGCCCGAGCGTCGACGGGTTCGTCAGCATCAGCGCCGCCGTCTCGCCGTCGACCTTCGCGCGCAGGTCCTCGAGGTCGATGTTCCCGCGCGCGTCCGTCCCGACTCCGACGAGCTCGTACCCCGTCATCGTGACGCTGGCCGGGTTCGTGCCGTGCGCCGTGTCCGGGATGATCACCTTGCGGCGCTGCTCGCCCTCGCCGCGATCGGCGAAGTAGGCGCGGATCAGCATCAGCCCTGTGATCTCGCCCTGCGAGCCCGCCGCGGGCTGGAGCGAGACCGCGTCGAGCCCGGCCACCTCGGCCAGGATCTCCTGCAGCCGCCACATGAGCTCGAGCGCGCCCTGCGCTCCCTCCGGCTCTTGGAGCGGGTGGAGGTCGCGGAAGCCCTGGAGCAGCGCCATGCGTTCGTTGATCCGCGGGTTGTGCTTCATCGTGCAGGAGCCGAGCGGGTAGAAGCCCGTGTCGACACCGAAGTTCCGCGTCGTCAGCTCGGTGAAGTGGCGGACGAGATCGGGCTCGGCGATCTCGGGGAGACGGGGCGGCTCGCTGCGCCGAAGCTCCTCGGGGAGATCCGGCACCGGCAGGGCGTTCCGCGGCAGCGAGTACGCGATGCGCCCCGGGCGCGACTTCTCGTAGATCAGCTTCATCCGCCCGCCACCTCGCTCAGGACGGACACGAGCCGGTCGATGTCCGCGGTCGTGCGCTTCTCGGTCACGGCGACGAGGAGCACGTCGTCGAGGCCGGCGTAGTCGCGGCCGAGCCGGTAGCCGGGGTGGACGCCGCGCTCGCGGGCGGCCCGGATCACCTCGCCGGCGGGCCGTCCGACACGCACGGCAAACTCCTTGAACGTTGTCTTGTCCGAGAACACCGCCTCGAACCCGGCCGCCGCCAACTCCCGCCTCGCATACCCCGCGAGCGCCATGCACGTCTCCCCCAACTCACGCAACCCCTGCGGGCCGAGCCAGGACAGGTAGACGAGGCCCCCGAGGGCGAGCAGCGTCTGGTTGGTGGTGATGTTGGAGGTCGCCTTCTCGCGCCGGATGTGCTGCTCTCGCGTCGAGAGCGTGAGCACGTAGCCGCGCTCGCCGGCGAGGTCGGTGGTCTCGCCGACGATCCGGCCGGGCATGCGGCGGATGTGCTCGAGACGGGCCGCGACGAACCCGTAGTGCGGGCCGCCGAACGACAGCGCGTTCCCAGCGCCTTGCCCCTCGCCGATCGCAAGTGCGCAGCCGTAGCGCGCGGGCGCTTCGAGCACGCCGAGCGAGACCGGGTCGACGTGTGCCACCGGCAGGGCTCCTGCCTCGGCGGCCGCGGCCGCGAGGTCGGGCGCGGGCTCGAGACAACCGAAGAAGTTGGGCTGCTGGAAGATGACCGCGGCGGCATCCTTCGCAGCCTCGGCGACGCGCCCGGGGTCGGTCGTGCCGCCGGCATGGGGCACCTCGACGACCTCGAGCCCGAAGCCGGGCGCGTACGTCTTCACCACCTGCCGCACCTGCGGGCTGGTTGCCTCGGTGACGACGACCTTCGACCGGCCCGTCACGTGCCGCGCGAGGAAGCACGCGTCGGCGGCGACCGTCGTCCCGTCGTAGCCGGACGCGTTGGACACGTCCATCCCGGTCAACTCGCAGATCGCGGTCTGATACTCGAAGATCGCCTGCAGGACGCCCTGGCTCATCTCCGGCTGGTACGGCGTGTATGCGGTCAAGAACTCGCCGCGCGAGAGGACCGTGTTGACGACCGCCGGGACGTAGTGGTCGTACACGCCCGCGCCGAGGAAGGAAAGCTCGACGCCGTTGTGCGCGTTGCGTCGCGCCAGTTCGTCCAGATGCGCTGCGATCTCCTGCTCCGCGAGGGCCGGCTCGAGGTCGAGCGGCCGGCCGAGCCGCACGCCGGCCGGGATGTCTCGGAACAGCTCCTCGACGGACTCGACGCCGACGGTCGCGAGCATCTCCTCGCGGTCGGCGTCCGTCAGCGCGATGTATCTCACGCGAGGTCTTCGAGCAGCTTCCTGTACGCCGCCGCGTCGAGGAGGCCGTCGAGCTCGCTCTGGTCGGTCATGCGCACGCGGATGAGCCAGCCCTCGCCGTACGGGTCGTCGTTCACGGTCTCGGGCTCGTCGATCACCTTCTGGTTGACGGCCACGACCTCGCCCGAGAGCGGGGCGATCAGGTCGGACACGGCCTTGACCGACTCGACCTCGCCGTAGGCGCTGTCCTTGCCGATGGTCGCGCCGACATCGGGCGGCTCGTAGTGCACGAGCTCGCCGAGCGAGTCCTGCGCGTACCAGGTGATGCCCAGCGTTGCCTCGTCGCCCTCGATGCGGGCCCAGTCGTGCTCGTGGTGGTACCGCAGGTCGTCGGGATAGCTCTCGGACGCGGCCATTCCTCAGTGCTCCTCTCGCTTGTAGATCGGTTTCGGGACGATCTTCGCGCGTCGTGGCTTGCCGCGCACGTCGATGGTGATCTCCTGCTCAGGCTCGGCTGTCGCAGCGGGCACATACCCCATGCCGATGCCACGGTCGAGCATCGGCGAGTGGGTGCCGGACGTGACCTCGCCGCCCTCGGCGATCGCCATGCCCTGGCGCGGGACCGCGCGCTCCTGCATCACGAATGCGACGAGGCGCCGCTCGGGGCCTTCGCCCTTGATCCGCCGTAGCTCGTCCGCCCCGGTGAAGTCGCGGTCGAGCGCGCACACCCAGCCGAGCCCGGCCGAGATCGCATCTGTCTCCGGCGAGATGTCGTTCCCGTGCAGCGGGTAGCAAACCTCGAGCCGCAGCGTGTCGCGCGCCCCGAGCCCGCAGGGCTTGACGCCGCGCGCGAGCAGCCGCTCCCACAGGTGCCCCGCCTCGTCGGCCATCACCATCAGCTCGACGCCCTTCTCACCCGTGTAACCGGTGCGGTTGATCATGCAGGCGATCCCGTCGATCTCTCCCTCGGCGAAGGTGAACGCGGGCGCCTCGTCGAGGCCGAGCCGCTCGAGCGATCGCGGGCCCTGGACGGCGATCAGCCCGTACTCGTCGGAGATGTCGCGAACGTCGGAGCCCGCGATCTCCCGCTCGCGCAGCCACTCGAAGACGGTACCGGCGTTGGACGCGTTCACGATCAGCAGGAACCGGCAGCGGTCGAGCCGGTAGACGATCAGGTCGTCCACGATGCCGCCGCCCTCGTTCGTCAACAGCGTGTACTGCGCCTCGCCGGTCGCGATCCGCCCGACGTCGTTGGACAGGAGCGAGCCGAGCAGCTCCTCCGCCCGCGGTCCCTCGACGTCGATCTCGCCCATGTGCGAGACGTCGAAGGCGCCGGCATCCTGGCGCACGGCGAGGTGCTCGGGAATGACGCCCTGGTACTGGACGGGCATCTCCCAGCCGGCGAACGGCACCATGCGCGCGCCGAGTGCGACGTGGTGCTCGTAGAGCGGCGTGCGGCGGAGACCGGCCTGGGTGGGCACGGCCCGGATGCTAACGGCGCGACGAGGCTAAGAGTCGCGGAGGAACGAGGGCACGTCGAGCACCTCGTCCGGGATGTCGAAGCTCTCGGACGGCCTCGACTCGCGCGGCGCCGCGGCAGGCGTCGCGACGGGCTCGCGGTGCGGGCGCTCCTCGCCCGTCGGCGTCGCCCGGCGCCGGCGGCGATGCTGCTCGCCGAAGCCGGTTGCGATCACCGTGACGCGCAGGTCGTCGCCCATCGCCTCGTCGATGACCGCTCCGAAGATGATGTTCGCGTCGCCGGATGCGGCGGCGGTCACGACCTCGGCCGCCTCGTTGACCTCGAACAGGCCCATGTCGGCAGGGCCGGTGACGTTCAGGAGGATGCCGGTCGCGCCGTCGATCGACGAGTCGAGGAGCGGCGAGGACACGGCCTTCTGCGCCGCCTCGCTCGCACGATTCTCCCCGTGCGCGATCCCGATGCCCATCAGCGCGCTGCCGGCCTCGCGCATGATCGTGCGCACGTCGGCGAAGTCGAGGTTGATCAGGCCGGGGATCGTGATCAGGTCGGTGATCCCCTGCACGCCCTGCCTGAGGACGTCGTCCGCCAGGCGGAACGCGTCCACGACCGACGTGTCCTTGTCGATGACCTGCAGCAGCCGGTCGTTCTCGATCACGATCACGGTGTCGACGCGCTGCTGAAGCGCAGCGATACCCTGCTGCGCGATCTCGGCCCGCCGGCGACCCTCGAACGAGAACGGTCGCGTGACGACACCGACGGTCAGCGCACCGACCTCGAGCGCCAGGTCGGCGACGATCGGTGCTGCGCCGGTCCCGGTGCCGCCGCCCTCGCCGGCCGTGACGAAGACCATGTCGGAGCCCTTCAGCGCCTCCTTCAGCTCGTCGCGCGTCTCCTGGGCGGCCGCGCGGCCGACCTCGGGGTTCGCGCCTGCGCCGAGCCCGCGGGTGGCTGCCTCGCCGATGTGGATCTTCACGTCCGCGTCGCTCATCTGCAGCGCCTGAGCGTCCGTGTTGACCCCGATGAACTCGACGCCGGCGAGGCCCGCGTCGACCATCCGGTTGACGGCGTTCGTGCCGCCGCCGCCGACTCCGACGACCTTGATGACGGCAACGTAGTTTCCGGATTGACCTCTCATCGCTTTCTGCCTCTCACGCGGGGTATCGACCGAGCGAAGCTGAACCTTTACTGGAGCGTTATTGGCTCACCAGGGGCTCTCCAATGCCAGGGTAGGCTCTTCTGATTGGCGTGTCAATCGGAAACTCCTGCTTGCGGAGGATGATAAGTCTCAACCTCCAGCTGAGACTTGAGCCTCGTTTCCGGTCGTCGCGTAGCCTGCAACCGCTCGCGTGGGGACGCTGACGTCCACATAGAGGGCGCCCTCCGAGCGCGGCAGGATCGCGGCGGCTACGGCGAGCTTGACGGCGAGATCGCCGAGGTCGCCGAGCCGCACCTCGCGCCCGGACTCGAGTTGGAGCACGAGCTGGCCGCTGCCGTCGTCGCGAACCGCGACGACATGGCCCGGGAAGCGGGACCCGCGGAGAGCAGCGGCAACGCGAACCGCATCACCGGTCTCGACCTGCGCACCGACCGTGACGTCCGTCTCGCCGGCCAGCCAGATCCGCGGAAGCGGCGGGTAGTGACCCGGCTGGAGCGTCGCCAGGACGCGGCCACTCGCCGAGACGAGCCACGCGTCGGTCGCCCTCCGGAGCACGGCGACCGGCCGCTCGACGCTGACCGTGACCTTGAGCGTGTGCGGGAAATCGCGGTCGTAGCTGACACGGGCGATCTGCGGGAATCCGACCAGCCGGTGGTCGGCGGCGGAACGGCTGAACGAGACGAGACTCCCCCCTTCGAGCGGCTCGAGCGCCGAGCGGATACGCGTCGCCAGCGCCGGCGTGGCACCTTCGACGTCGATCCGGCGCACGGCGAAGACCGACGTCTCGCGCGCGATCGCGTACGCGCCCGCCGCGGCGGCGACCAGGCCGAACCCGATCGCCAGCGACCGGCCGCTCGGCAGCCAGCGCGCGATCCGCGACGCAAACCGCGGCGCGCGGCGCGGGAGCGTCACCGTCTGCTCCCGCGCAGGCGCTTGCCGTCGTCGCTTTCCGGCCACGCGGCTGACTTCGCCTTCGCAGCCGCGCTTCCTACCCCGGCCCGGCGCCGCTTCCTTCGCCGATGGAAGGCAGATCGAAGCGCCCGACGAGCTCCACCTCGCGTTCGAGGACGACGCCGAACTCGTCGAGCGCCCGCCGCCTCGCCTCGGCCATCAACGCGAGCGCATCCGTCGCCGTCGCGTCGCCGGTGTTCTCGATGAAGTTCGCGTGGACGGGCGAGATGCGCGCACCGCCGATCCGGTGGCCCTTGAGGCCGCACGCCTCGAGCATCCGCCCTGCGCCGAGCTCGTGGTCCGGGTTCTTGAACACGCTCCCGAACGTCCTCTTGTTCGTCGGCTGGGTCGCTTTCCGGCGCGCGTTCATCTCGGCGACCGTCCGCTTCACCTCCTCGGCCGGGCGCGGCCGCAGGCGGAACTCGACGCAGGCGACGATCTGGCCCGGGCGGAGTGCCGAGTGGCGGTAACCGAGCTCGAGTTCGACACGCGTGAGCCAGCCTGCACCACCCGGATCCACGACCAGCGCCCGCTCGAGCACGTACGACCAGTCGCTCCCGTACGCGCCGGCGTTCATTCGCACGCCTCCTCCAGCCGTGCCCGGAATGGCGCAGGCGAACTCGAAGCCGCCGAGCCCCGCCCGCCGGGCACGATGGAGGCAGACCGCGTTCGCAGCTCCGCCAGCGGCGACGAGCAGCTCGCTGCGAATCTCGACGGCGGCGAGCTCGCCGGTGAGCCGGACGACGAGCGCCTCGACGCCGTCGTCGGCCGCGAGCAGGTTCGAGCCGAGCCCAATCGGGACGATGGGCAACCCTTGCTCAGATGCCCAGGCGACTACGCGCTCCAGCTCGGCGAGCGCGCGAGGCTGCGCGAACGCCCGCGCCGGCCCGCCGATCCCGACCGTGGTCAGCCGCGCGAGCGGAACTCGTTCCTCGATCGCAGCGGCACCCAGCTCAGCGCTCGTGGTCACGGTCTTGTCACACCTGCGTTCCAGACGCGTGACGATTTTCGCGCTACCCTCAACATCGGGGGCAGGGCGCGAAAGCGCCCCCGGGGGAAACCAAACTGTGCGGCGGCCTGGGTCGCCCGCGTTGTCGTCATCGCAGAGCCTCCAGGACGGCCCTCGCGGCGCTCACGACGTCATCGGCTCCCTGGGCCAGGACAATGTCGCCGGCACGCGCGCGGCGGGCCGTGTACCTGGCCGCGTCGCCGAGCTCCGGCATCCAGGCGAGCGGCATGCCCGGGCGGAGCTCGGCCAGGGCCTCGACGACCCGCTTGCCGGAGATGCCGTCGGGACGGGGCTCGCTCGCGCCGGACACCTCCGCGACGGCCACGGCGTCCGCGGCCGCGAGTGCGGCGGCCAGCTCACGCGCCAGGTGCCGCGTGCGCGAGTAGCGGAGGGGACGGAAGACGACGAGCACGCGCCCCTCGCCGGCGCGCTCGCGGGCTGTCGCGATCGTCACCGCGATCTCCGCCGGGTGGTGCCCGTAGTCGCTGATCACCTCGACACCGGCCGCCTCGCCGTGGAGCTCGAACCGGTGGCCGGCTCCGCCGTACGCGGCGAGAATCGGCAGCGCCTCGTCCGGCGCGACCCCGGCGAGCTCCAGCGCCGCCAGCGCCGTCGCCGCGTTGCGCCGGTTGTGCGGCCCGGGCACGGCAAGGGCGATGGCGACCGGCTCGAGCTCGTCTCCACGCACGACCTGGCCTGCCTGCGAGACCCAGTCCTCGAACAGGCGCTCGACCTCGGCGCGCGAGGCGAAGGTCGCATGGTGGTCGAAGTCGACGTTCGTGAGCACGGCGATCGTCGGCTCGAGCCGTTCGATCGAGCGGTCGGCTTCGTCCCCCTCCGTCACGAGCCACCCCTTGCCCGCACGGGCATTGCCGCCGAGCTGTGACACCTCCGTGCCGAGCACGAAGGCCGGGTCGCGACCGAGCTCCTGGAGGCAGTAGGCGATCATCGCAGCCGTGGTCGTCTTCCCGTGCGTGCCGCCGACGACGATCGACGGCCGCGCCGCAACGATCTCCGCCAGGAGATCGCCGCGGTGGAGCACACGCTCGGCCGCGGCGAGCTCGACGTTGTCGAGCGGCACCGCGGTCGAGTAGACCGCCTCGGCGCCGGTAGGCACTTGCTCGGCCCGCTGGGGCCCGATAACGACGGCGATCCCTGCCTCCGCGAGCAGCGGAGTGAAGCGCGACTCGCCGATGTCCGAGCCGCCGACCTCTGCCCCCAGCCCCGCCGCGAGCAGCGCGAGCGCGCTCATCCCGTCGCCGCAGATGCCGACGAACCAGAGCCGCCGGCCCGCGAGCTCAGCGCCCGGCAAGTGCGATCAGCTCCTCGGCGATCTCGTCGGCCGCACCGGGCCGCGCGACCGACCGCATCCGCTCGGACATCTCCGCGAGCCGGGCGGGATCGCCGAGCAGCTCACGGAGGAGCCCCGGCACGCGCTCCAGCTCGGAATCGGCGACGACGACCGCCGCTCCCGCCTGCTCGAAGTAGCGCGCGTTCTTCGCCTGATGGTCGGCGGTCGCGTGCGGGTAGGGAACGAGCACGGCCGGCTTGCCCGCGAGCGCGAGATCGTAGACCGACCCGCCCGCGCGGGAGAGGACGAGGTCGCACGCACCGAGCGCGGCGCCGAACTCGTGGGTGTACGGGATCAGCCGGTAGTCGGCCCGCGAGACCCGGCCGTGCAGCGCCGCGAAGTCGCGCTCGCCGGCCAGGTGGAGCACGGCCGGACCGTCCGCGCCGAGCTCACGGACGACCAGCTCGTTCAGGCTGCGGGCGCCCTGACTTCCTCCGAAGACGAGCAGCACCGGCCCCTCGGGCGGCAGCTCGAACCTGCGCCGACCTTCCTCGCGCGAGGTCGCGTGCGACCGCGACGGGACCGGACGCCCCGTGACGCGGAACTTCGGGGGCTGCCGTCCGTCGATCGGAAACGCAAGGAAGACACGGTGCGCGAACGGCGCAGCGAGCCGGTTGGCGACACCGAGGTGCGAGTCGGCCTCGGTCAGCGCCGCCGGGATCCGGCGCGTCCACGCGGCGAGAACCATCGGCCCGCCGACGTAGCCGCCGCCGCCGAGCACCACGTCCGGCCGGCGACGGGCGAGGATCTCGCGGCACGCGAACGGCGCGCGCCCGGCGAGCGCGAGCGACCGGAGGAGCGCCAGGCTCGCCTCGCGCGGGAAGCCCGACACGCGGAAGGGATCGAACTCGAAGCCTGCCTCAGGGACGAGCTGCGCTTCGAGCCGATCCGGCGACCCGGCGAAGGTCACCCGCACGCCGCGGCGGCTCAAGGCTTCGGCGACGGCGATCGACGGCGCCACGTGTCCGCCCGTTCCCCCGGCCGCGATCACGCACGCGAGCTTGGCGTTCGACTGCATCCGCGCTCCCGATGTTAAGGAGAATCCCCGTCGCGGCGAGCGCGGCGATCAGGCTCGACCCGCCGTAGGAGACGAACGGGAGTGTGATCCCGGTCAGCGGGGCGATCGCGAGCACGGCGGCGAGGTTGATCGCGGCCTGCCCGCAGATCAGCACTGTCAGTCCGGCGGCGAGCAGCTTCCCGAACGGGTCCTTGCACGCGAGTGCGATCCGGAACCCTGCCCAGCCGAACGCCGCGTAGGCGAGGATCACGGCGCCTGTGCCGACGAGGCCGAGCTCCTCGCCGACGGTCGCGAAGATCATGTCCGTATGCGCTTCGGGCAGGTCGAAGATCTTCACGACGCCGTGGCCGATCCCGACTCCGAAGATCCCACCCGAGCCGAGCCCGATCATCGCCTGGACGACCTGGAAGCCGGCACCCTGCGGGTCGTGCCAGGGATTCAGGAAGCTGAAGACGCGCGCGCGGCGGTACGGCTCGAACCAGATGGCGAGCATGCCGGCGACCGTGACGATCGTGAACGCGCGAAGAAGCAGGCCGCCGGGGAGCCCGGCGACGACCATGATCCCGGCCAGCATCACGACGAGGGCGATCGCGGTGCCGAGGTCGGGCTCGACCAGGATCAGCACGCAGGCGAGGCCGGCGACGAGCCCGAGCGGCTTGCCGAGCTCCTTCAGCGACGTGGGCATCGTCCGCCCGCGCGAGAGGTAGGCGGCCACCCAGGCGGCGACCGCGAGCTTCGCGATCTCCGACGGCTGGAACGCGAACGACCCGAGGGAGACCCAGCGGCGGGCGCCGTTGACGCTCTGCCCGACGAGCAGGACGCCGGCGAGCATGACCAGGCTGACGAGGACGAGGCTCGGGGCGAGCCGCCGCCAGAACGCGTACGGCGTGCGGTAGGCCAGGATCAGCGCAACGACACCGAGGCCGGCGAACAGGGCCTGCCGGGTCAGGTACTGCATCGGCCGTCCGTTGCCGCCGTCGACCGCGCGGGCCGAGGTCGCGCTGTAGACCATCACGAGCCCGAACGCGGTCAGCGCGAGCGTGACCAGGACCAGGACGTTCGACTCGAGCTGCGCTCGCTTCACGCCTCCTGTTTCTGCACCAGGCGCCGGAACTCCTCGCCGCGATGCACGAAGTCGTCGAACTGGTCGAAGCTCGCGCAGGCGGGCGAGAGCAGGACGACATCGCCGGGCGCGGCATCCGTGGCGGCACGGGCGACGGCCGTGGGCAGGTCTCCGACGAGCACTGCGCGCTCGCCGATCACCGCCGCGAGTTCGTCGGCCGCCTCACCGATCAGGTATACGGCGCGGACATTCGGGCCGAGGCCGGCCGCGAGCGGACCGAAGTCCTGGCCCTTGCCCCGGCCGCCCGCGATCAGCCGCACGGGCTCGCCGGCATAAGCGGCGAGGGCACCGAGCACGGCCGCGACGTTGGTCGCCTTCGAGTCGTTCACGTACGTGACGCCGTCGATCTCCGCCACGGGCTCGAGGCGGTGCTCGACGCCCGGGAACGAAACGAGCGCGCGGGCGATCGCGTCGTCGTCGATGCCGATCTCCCGCGCCACGCGGGTGGCGGCGGCGGCGTTCGCGCGGTTGTGCCCGCCGAGGATGCGCGGCTCGGCCGGAAGCGCGTCGTCGGCGGCGAACTCGATCCCCGGCAGGCCGCTGCCGCGCGGGACGATCGCCGTCGCGGCGCGCTCGAAGATGCGCAGCTTGGCGGCGCTGTACGCCTCGAACGAGTCGTGCCGGTCGAGGTGGTCGGGCTCGAGGTTGAGCAGGACGGCGATCTCGCAGGCGAGCTCGTGGACGTCCTCGAGCTGGAAGCTCGTCAGCTCGCAGACGAGCCAGGCGCCCTCCTCGACGCCGTCGGCGACCTCGCTGATCGGCGGGTGCTCGTTCCCGGCCAGGGTCACGTCCCGCCCCGCCTCGGCGAACATCGCCCCGAGCAGCCTGACCGTCGTCGTCTTCCCCTTCGTGCCGGTGATGCCGACGAGGTGGACCGGCGGCAGGAGCCGGTAGCCGAGCTCGCTCTCGCTCCAGACGGGAATACCCCGCCCCCGGGCGGCCAGCACGATCGGATTCTCGCCGGGCACGCCGGGGCTCTTGACGAGGAGACCGACTCCATCGAGCCGGGCGAGATCGTCGTCGGTGCCTTCCTTGCGATCGGCCGTGACGACCTCGACCCCGCGCCGTTCGAGCGCGCTCCGAGCTGCCTCGCCCGAGCGCCCCATCCCGACGACGAGGACGCGGCTCGGCAGCGCGACGCTCACCGTGGAAGCTCGGTCATCTCGAAAGCCCAGTCATCTCGAAACACGTGCGACCTCGGGCGAGGCCGGCGCGCCGAGCACCTCGTCGGCCGAGCCGTCGGGCAGCGGGATCACCTCCGCGTCGCCGATCATGAACCACACGCGCGGGTCGGTCAGCTCCCCGAGCAGGGCGTAGAGCCTGCCCGCGGACGCGTCGAGCACGACCACGTCGTCGTCGCCGACGCGCTCGAGCACGCCCGAGACCACGCCCGCGTCCGCCCCGACGACAAGGACCATTCAGTGGCCCCGGAAGAACTGGAAGTAGTAGCGGTAGTAGAGCGCGAACCCGCAGGCGCAGAGGATCGCGCACAGGATCCAGAAGCGGACCATGATCTTCGTCTCCGACCACGCCTTCATCTCGAAGTGGTGGTGGATCGGCGCCATCAGGAAGACACGTCGCCCCCAGCGCTTGAAGCTGAACACCTGGATGATCACGGACAGCGCCTCGATCAGGAAGATGCCGCCGATCAGGAGCAGCAGGAACTCGGTCTTCATCACAATCGCGAATGCGGCCAGCGCGCCGCCGATCGCCATCGAGCCCGTATCCCCCATGAACACCTCGGCGGGCCAGGCGTTGTACCAGAGGAACCCGATGATCGCCCCGATCAACGCCGCGCCGAAGATCGCGAGGTCGAGGTAGATCTCGTCGCGGTTCGCCGGGACGCGGCTCGAGCGGATCCAGGCGATCACGGCCATGGCCGTGAAGGTGAAGACGGCGATGATCCCCGTGCCCGCCGCGAGGCCGTCGAGGCCGTCCGTGAGGTTCACACCGTTGGCGGCGCCGGCGATGATGAAGAAGAGCAGCACGTACCAGGCCCAGGAGAGCGGCAGCTTGCCGTTGATCACCGGGATGTAGACGCTCGTCTCGAAGTCGCGCCGGTGGAGGACGTAGCCCGCGACTGCCGTGATGGCGGCGAGCAGCAAGAGCTTCCAGCGGCCGCGCAGACCGAGCGAGCGCTTGTGCGTCAGCTTGGTGAAGTCGTCGAAGAACCCGATCGCGGCGCAGCTCAGCGTCACGAAGAAGACGAGCAGCGAGTTCGTCGTGTAGTTGCCGAGCGCCAGGAACGGGATCGTCATCGCGACCACGATCAGGACACCGCCCATCGTCGGAGTGCCCTGCTTCGCGGCATGGTGGCTCGGGCCTTCCTCGCGGATCTGCTGGCCGTACTCGCGCTCGCGGAGGAAGCGAATGAAGCGCGGCCCGAGCGCGATCGAGATCAGGAGGGCGAGGATGCCTGCGACGAGGACGCGGACCATTACCTAGGCGTTCACCGCGGCGAGCGCTTCCGCGACGATCTCGAGGCCGGCTGCGCGCGAGCCCTTCACGAGGACGCAGTCGCCGGGGTGGATGAGCTTTCTGGCCATGTCGGTCGCAGCCGTGGCGTCGGGGTACCAGGCGTCCGGCGCGTACGAGCGCGCCAGCTCGCCCACCCCGATCACCACGTCGACGCCGAGGTTCTTCGTCACCAGCCCGATCTCCTCGTGGTAGCGCGGAGCGTCGTCGCCGAGCTCGGCCATCTCGCCGAGCACCGCGACCGTCCGCCGGCCGGCCGCGCGCTCGACCAGGTCCTCGAGCGCCGCCTGCACCGAGAGCGGGTTGGCGTTGTACGCGTCGTTGATCAGGAGCCCGCCGCCGGGGAGCGGCACCTCGTCGCCGCGCCACCTCGAGAACGCGACGTCGACCGTGTCCCCGGGCTCGACGCCGAGGGCCCGGGCGGCGTGGAGGGCGGCGAGCGCGTTGCGGGCCTGATGCCTCGCCGTGAAGCCGAACGCGATCTCGCGATCGTCCCAGCGGATCAGCGTGCGGTCGTCGACGACGCGCGCCTCGGGATCGCCAAGGCGGACGACCGTGACGTCGTCGCGCGCGACCGGCAGGCCGGCGGGAACGATCGCCGTCCCGCCAGTCGGGAGCGCCGCGACGAGCTCCGACTTCGCCTCGGCGATCGCCTCGAGTGAGCCGAGGAGCTCGACGTGGGCCGGGCCGATCGTCGTGATCACGCCCACGTGCGGTCGGGCGAACGCGCACAGTTCGGCGATCTGTCCGAGGCCGCGCATCGCCAGCTCGAGGATGCAGACTTCGGTGTCCGGCTCGAGCCGGCAGAGCGTGAGCGGCACGCCGATCTCGTTGTTGAAGCTCGCCTCGGCCGCGACGGTGCGCGTCCGCGGCGCGCAGATCGCCGCAAGGATGTCCTTCGTCGACGTCTTGCCCGCCGAGCCGGTGATGCCGACGACACGGGCCTCGCTGCGATTACGGACGGCTCCTCCGAGCGTGGCCAGCGCGCCGAAGCCGTCGGTCGGGAGGAGCGCGGCGGCGGCGCCCCGCCCGAGCGCGTCCTCGACGAACTCCGCGCCGGCCGCGTTGACGGCGACGAACAGCTCGCCTGGCGCGATTCGGCGCGAATCGACCTGAACACCGGCCACTCGCTCGGCGCCCTCGCCGAAGACGAGCCGGCCGAGACGGAGGTCGGCGACCTCGTCGAGCGAAAGCGGGATCACGCCCGCGCCCCGAGCCGACGCAGCGCGTCACGGGCGACGTCGCGGTCGTCGAACGGCACGGTCTTGCCGCCCGATTCCTGGCCCTGTTCGTGGCCCTTGCCCGCGATCATGACCACATCGCCCGGTTGGGCAGCCTCCACGGCCCGCGCGATCGCGAGCCCCCGGTCCGGCTCGACCTCGACCTCTCCGACCACTCCCGCGAGCACGTCTCGGATGATCGCGCCCGGATCCTCGCTGCGCGGATTGTCGGAAGTGACGATGGCGACGTCGCTGCCCACGGACGCGGCCCGGCCCATGAGCGGGCGCTTGCCCCGGTCGCGATCGCCGCCGCAGCCGAAGACGCAGATGACGCGGCCGCCGGCGAGATCGCGCGCGGTGCGGAGCGCGCTCTCCAGCGAGTCGGGCGTGTGCGAGTAGTCGACGACGACGAGGAAGCTCTGCCCCTCGTCGACCGGCTCGAAGCGGCCGGGCACGCCGCGCACGCTCGCGATGCCCTGGGCGACGGCCTCGTCGGGGAGGCCGAGCAGGCGCGCCGCTGCGACCGCACCCAGCACGTTCTCGACGTTGAACCGGCCGAGGAGCGGCGTCTCGAGCGCGATCCCGCCCGCGCTCATCCGCGCGCCACGCGCCGTGACCTCTAGCCCCTCCGGCGTCACGTCCGCCTCGCCGTCGAGCGCGAACGTCACGAGCGGGGCGCGGTCTGCTTCGCGTAGCTCAGCCGCAAGCCGCCGGCCGTAGGGATCGCCGACGTTGACGGCCGCTGGGGACGAGTCGCCTTCCACGAACAGGCGGCGCTTGGCGTCGAAGTAGCGCTCCATGGTCCCGTGAAGGTCGAGGTGATCCTGGCTCAGGTTCGTGAACACGAGCACGGCAAAGCGCATGCCGTCGAGCCGACGGAGCTCGGAGCCGTGCGAGGTTGCCTCGAGCGCGCAGCTCCGGTCGCCGGCGTCGAGCATCTCGCGCAGCGTCCGCTGGAGGTCGATCGCCTCGGGTGTCGTCCGTATCGCCGGACGCCGCTCGCCGCCGATGCGCGTCTCGACCGTGCCGAGAAGACCCGGCCTGAGCCCGGCCGCGGCGAGGATCGCGAAGAGCAGAAAGGTCGTGGTCGTCTTCCCGTTCGTCCCCGTCACGCCCGCGACCTTCAGCTCGCGTGACGGCCGGCCGAAGAACTCCGCCGCCACAACGGCCATGGCGACCCGCGCGTCGGGAACGACAAACTGCGGGACGTCGACGTCGAGCGGACGTTCGACGACGAGCGCGACGGCGCCGGCCTCGACCGCCCGGCCCGCGAGCTCGTGCCTGTCGACGCGCTCGCCGCGGACGCAGAAGAAGAGCGCCCCCGGCGTGACCGCCCGCGTGTCGTAGGCCAGGTCGAGCACCTCGACCGGCGCGCCGTGCAGGACCTCCTCCGGAGCGAGCGTGGCGATGAGCCGCTCCAGGTCCACGGCGGGCGAGTCTACCAGCGACACGGGCCGACGAGCCGAGCCGAACCGTCACAAAAGCCCCTCAAATGCGGGGACTTTTGTGCGGCGGCGAGCAGATTCGCCTAGCCGCCGGACGCAGGGCGCGTGACCGTCGCCGTCACGCCGCTCGTCGTGTTCCCGGAGAGGTCGGTCGGGTTGTCCGGGGGCACCTCGAGGTACTGGAGCGCGAAGCGCGCGATCTGCTGGAAGACCGGCGCCGCGACCGTGCCGCCGAAGATCGCGCCCTGCGGCTCGTCCACGGTCACGAGGATCACGAGCCGAGGCGACGTCGCGGGCACGATTCCGACGAACGAGGCCACGTACTTCGACGTCGAGTAGCCGCCGGTCTGCGGATCGGGCTTGCTCGCGGTACCCGTCTTGCCGGCCACGACATAGCCGGGCACGTGCGCGTTCGTCCCGGTTCCCTCGGCCACGACGTCGACGAGCATGGCCATGAGCTGCTTGGCGATCGCGGACGACACGATGCGGCGGTGCACGACCTTCGTGTGCGACCCGCCGATCACGCGGTCGACGAGATGGGGAGTCATCCAGACACCGCCGTTCGCGACGGCGGCGTAGGCGGCGGCGACCTGGACGGGCGTGACGGCGATGCCCTGCCCGATCGGAATCGTGCCGACCGCCGATCCGTACCACTTGTTCCTCGGCAGGACAATCCCGGGGCTCTCGCCGGGAAAGTCGATGCCCGTCTCGTGGCCGAAGCCGAAGCGCGAGATCCAGCCCGACAGCGGCGTCGCGCCGACGAGGCCCGCGAGGGTGACCGCCCCGACGTTCGACGACCGCGCGAGGATCTGGCCGACGGTCATCGTCTCCGTACCGCGCGGCTCCGCGTCGTGGATGACCTTGTCCGAGACCTGGATCGAGTACGGCAGCGTAAACGAGGTCAGCGGCGTGACGAGATGCTCGGAGAGCGCCGCCGCGACCGTGACGAGCTTGAACGTCGAACCGGGCTCGTAGACGTCGGTGACGGGCGAATTCCGCTGGTACTCGGCCGGCACGTTCCCGAAGGAGTTCGCGTCGAAGCCGGGTGCGGTCGCCATCGCCAGCACGGCACCCGTGTGCGGGTCGAGGACGACCGCGGTCGCACGCTTTGCGTGCCACTTGAGTACAGCGGAGCGCAGCGCATCCTCGGCCTGCGCCTGGATCGTGTGGTCGATCGTCAGGAACACGTCGTGGCCGTCGCGCTCGGGCACCGAGTCGAGCACGTCGACGACGCGTCCGAGCGGATCCTTGATCACCGTCTCGCGGCCGGTGCGACCCGTGAGGGTGCCGTCGCGCTCGAGCTCCATCCCCGCGAGGCCGCGGCTGTCGATGCCCGCGAATCCGATCAGCTGCGAGCCGACCGGGCCGAGCGGGTAGTAGCGGCGTTGCTCGGGATAGAAGCCGAGCCCCGCCAGGTGTCGTTGCCGCAGGACCGCCGCCTTCTGTGGATCGGCCTCGCGGTCGACGTAGACGAACCATTTCGTCCGGTCGGTGAGCTGCTTGTAGAGCGTGCCCGCGTCGACCCCGAGCGTCTGAGCGGCGGTATTCGCGACCAGCCGCGGGTTGGATATCTCACGCGGGTTCGCGTAGACCGTCGTCGCCTGCTCTCCGATCGCGAGTTGCACGCCCGAGCGGTCGAAGATCGTGCCCCGGCCGGCGGGCACCGTGAGCGTCTCGCGCTGCTGGCTCGCACCCTTCGTCGCCAGACTGCTCGCCTGCACCGTCTGCAGCCACGCTGCGCGCGCGAGCATGACGGCGAAGACGACGGCGAAGACGGCGACCAGCGCCCGGATCCGGCGATCGGCGAGCTTCGTGCTCGGACGGCGCCGGCGCATGTCAGCGCGGGAGATCGATGAGGGTGGTCGCGGCCGGATCGGCCTGGACGAGGCCCGACACGCCCTTGACGATGTTGCCGGTCCGCTTCGCGCTCGCGAGCTTCGCCTGGTCGGCCGCGATGTCGGCCTTCAGCTGCCCCCGCTGCCGATTGACGCTGTCGAGATTCAGGTTTCGCTGCAGGACGGCGACGTTGAGCGCGACGACCCCGGCGAGGAGGACGGCGACGACGACGATCCAGGCGACGCCGCCGGCAAGCAACCGCTTGCCGGCGCGATGCTTCCGGGCGTGACTCCTGCGGCGCGAGCTCGCGCGGGCGACGACGCTGCTCACGCCGTCTTCTCCGCGACGCGCAGCCGGGCGGAGGCCGCGCGCGGGTTGAGCGCGGTCTCGCGCGCGCTCGGCCGCACAGCCCGCGGCGTCACGACGCGGAGGGCCGGCTCTCGTCCGCACACGCAGATCGGAAAGTCGGGCGGGCAGTCGCAACCGCGCTGCTGGTCACGGAAATAGCGCTTGACGATCCGATCCTCGAGCGAGTGGAAGCTGATCACGGCGACTCGCCCGCCGGGACGGAGCATCTCCACCGCTGCGGGCAGCGCGTCGTCGAGCTGGCCGAGCTCATCGTTGACGGCGATGCGCAGCGCCTGGAAGACGCGCCTGGCCGGATGGCCGTCGCCGAAGCGTGCCGGTGCAGGGATCGCCGCCTTGATCGCGTCGACGAGCTGGCCCGTCCGCTCGAACGGCTCCTGCCGCCGGCGGCGGCCGATCTCCCGCGCGATCGCTCGCGAGAAGCGTTCCTCGCCGTAGCGGCGGAACACGATCTCGAGCTCGCGCTCGTCCAACTCGTTGACGTAGTCGGCGGCGGTCATGTCCGCAGTCGGGTCCATGCGCATGTCGAGCGGTGCGTCGACGGCGTAGGAGAAGCCGCGCTCCGGCTGGTCGATCTGCATGCTGGAGACACCGAGGTCGAGCAGGATCGCGTCCGCACGCATGCCGTTCCCGGCCAACTGGCCGAGGACGGTCGCGAACTCGCCGCGCAAGAACCGCGCCTGGATGCCCGTGCGACGACGGAACCGCTCGAAGTACGTCCGCGCCGACGGGTCGCGGTCGATCGCAATCAGCTTGCCGTCGCCGCGCAGGTCGGCGGCGAGCAGTTCGGCGTGGCCGCCGGCGCCGAAGGTCGCGTCGACGATCGTGTTGCCGCGCTCGACCCGGAGCAGGTCGCGCACCTCCTCCGCGAGGACGGGAATGTGGTCAGTCGCGCTTGGCTGCAAGGCGTTCGGCAACATGCTCGGCCCTCCCTTCGACTTCCTCGACCAGCGTGCGCCAGGCGGCCCGGTCCCAGATCTCGAGGTGATCGTGGACTCCGGCGACCACGACCTCCCGACCGAGCTTCCCGTGCTCGACGAGCGCGGCCGGCAGCATGATCCGGCCCTGCTTGTCGGGTGTGGCCTCGACCGCGGCGGAGAAGAAGTAGCGCTGGATCATGCGGTCGTCGCGGCTGAGCAGATCGAGGTCGGCGAGCCGGGAGTCGACCAGTCGCTCCCAGTCAGAGCGGGCGTAGGCGTAGAGGCAGCCGTCCATGCCGCGGGTGACGACGAGGCCGTCCGGGAAGGAATCCCGGAACCTGGCCGGAAGGGTGAGCCGGTTCTTCTCGTCGAGTGTGTGTTCGAACTCGCCCAGGAACATCGTCGCCGCCGTGCTGGCATGACCACCACTGCAGCCCACTTTAACCCACTTCGCCCCACTTGGCAAGGCGGGCGCCCCACCTGGCGATCGATCAGGCGCGAGCTCGCGATCAGGCCAGGGGCGCCGGTTCCTTCGTTCCCAGTGCCGGCGCGGTCGCGGCGGCCTGTTCCGCATCGGGTTCGGTCGTGCGGCCGAGCGTGGTGCGGAGCGGTACTTCCTTGAGCAGCCAGGAGAGGGCGAAGGGGATGATCGAGATCAGCATTCCCCACAGGAAGGCTCCGTGCAGCGCGTGCGAGAACGCGTCGAGGAAGTCGGCGTGCACCGCGGGAGGCAGGTTCCTGGCCTGCTCGGGGTTCAGGTGGACACCGCTCCCGAGGGCGGCGGTCACCTTGTGCGGGAGTCGCGCCAACTGGTCGGCGAGCCCGTTCGCGAAGATGGTGCCGAAGATCGCGACGCCGAAGGCGCCCCCGACGGAACGGGAGAAGGTCGCGGTCGAGGTGGCGACGCCGATGTCCTCGGGCGCGACGTCGTTCTGGACGACCAGGACGAGCACCTGCATGACCAGCCCGATGCCGATCCCGACGACGAGCATGTAGAGGGAGGCGAGCCACGGAGCGGTGCCGACGCCGAGCCGCGAGAGCAGGTACATGCCGCCGACGAGGATCGCCGTCCCCGCGATCGGGAAGATCTTGTAGCGGCCGATGCGACTGATCAGCCGGCCGGACCAGATCGCGGCCACGAGCAGGCCGGCCATCAGCGGCAGCAGCCTCAGGCCGGAACTGGTCGGACTGGCGCCGTCGACGATCTGGAGGTAGAGCGGAATGAAGATGATCGCGCCGAACATGGCCATGCCGATGACGAAGCCCATCGCGTTGGCGACGGCGAACACGCTGGAGCGAAAGAGCGTCAGCGGCAGGATCGGCTCCGCGGCCCGGGTCTCCCACCAGAGGAAGACGGCGAGGAGCGCCACGCCGACGACTCCGAGCCCGATGATCGTCCTCGAGCCCCAGGCGTACTCGCTGCCGCCCCACGTCGTGAGCATGATCAGCGCGCCGACGGCGCCGCTGAGCAGGGCGGCACCGAGGTAGTCGACCCGGTGGCGGCGAAGCGGCGTGTGCAGGTGGAGCTTGGTGGCGACGATCACGATGGCGAGCGCGCCGATTGGGATGTTCACGTAGAAGACCCAGCGCCACGAGAGGTTGTCGACGAAGAAGCCGCCGAGAAGTGGGCCGGCGACGGAGGCAACTGCGAACACCGAGCCGATCAGGCCCATGTAGCGGCCGCGCTCCCGGGGCGGGACGATGTCGCCGATGATCGCCTGGGCCCCGACCATCAGCCCTCCGGCGCCGATGCCCTGCAGGGCGCGGAAGCCGATCAGCTCACCCATCGACTGGCTGAGCCCGGCGAGCATCGAGCCCGCGAGGAAGATCAGGATCGCGGCCATGAACAGCGGCTTGCGCCCGACCATGTCTCCGAGCTTCCCGTAGAGGGGCGTCGAGACCGTCGCGGCGAGCAGGTACGAGGTCACGACCCAGGAGAGATGGTTGAGGCCGCCGAGGTCGCCGACGATCGTCGGCAGCGCGGTCGAGACGATCGTCTGGTCGAGCGCCGCCAGGAACATCCCGAGCATCAGCGCTGCGAAGATCGTCCGGAGCGCGCGGCCGGTCAGCCGCTCGTCCTGCGCCACGCTCACGCCTCCCTCCGCTTCGCTGCCCGGTCGAGCTGCGCCCGGGTCAACGGTGGCCGCGCCAGCGGCGTCGCCGCTCCGGCGCGAAGTCCGTCGAGCAGGAGGCCGAGGTAGCGGCGCCAGTACTCCGGCGCAACGGCCTCTGTCGCCTCGATCACACGGCCGCTCGTCCAGAAGACGAGCGGCACGTCCTCTGCCGTGAAGTCGAGCCGCAGCGCCCCTTGCGCCTGCGCGCGCTCGATCATCTGCCGCAGCAACGGCCGCATGCGAGCGCGCATCGCCTCCGCCCGCCTGCGGCCGTGCTCGCTGGTCGCGAGCACGTCCTTGAGCCCCCGGTTGGCAGCGTGGAGCTCGAGGGCTTGTTCGAGGAAGCTCGTGAAGCCGGCCCAGGCGTCCTCGTCGGCAGCCGCCTGCTCGGCCACGCTGACGATCTCCTCGAAGGCGTCCTCGAGCACGGCGTCGACGAGCTCGTCCTTGGTCGCGAAGTGTCGGTAGAGCGTCCCCATGCCGACGCCCGCCTCCCGGGTGATGTCCTCCACGGATGCCTCGACGCCGTCACGCGCGAGCAGCGCGCGGGCGGCCACGAGTATTCGCTCGCGGTTGCGCTGCGCGTCACGGCGCAGTCCCTTTTCGGTCACGGGCGAGGCGGGCATCACGCCAGTATGCCATAAAGCGGAGCTACCGCTCCGCTTTGTTCGTGACGTACTTTTCCGCAAGCCCGACCGGCCGATCTCGGATGTGCCGAGCACCCTCGACGAGCAGGCTTGGGGCATGAAAGCGCCCTTGGAAGCAACTCCCTCCGTCGACGTGCTGTGTGCCCGGTGGCGGGCGGCGCTCGACGCAGAGGAGGAGGCGCTTCGAGCAGCGGCCGCAGCGCTCCCGGCGCAAGAGTTGGCGCTGCGCAGAGCCCGCCTGGGGACAGAACGCACCGAAGCCCTGCGCCTGCTGAAGTCGCTTGCCCGCGACGAGGGCGAAAGCGGGCGCTTCCTCCACCTGACCCCTCGCCGCGACGAGAAACGCCTGCTCGGCCTCCCGCCCGGCGTACGCGCCTGCGTGTTCAACATCGAGGGGATCCTGGTCGCAAGCGTGGCCCTCCACGTTGCCGCCTGGACGCAGGCATTCGACGAGTTCGTCTACAGGCGGGCGGAGTCTCCCGGCGGCTCACTTCCACCGTTCGACCCGCGCACCGACTACATCGAGCACATTCACGGCAAGCCGCGCCTGGAAGGAGTTCACTCCTTCCTGGTCAGCCACGGGATCAGGCTCCCGGAGGGCGATCCCGAAGACCCGCCCGGTGCCGAAACCGCGTACGGGATCGCCAACCGCAAGAACGAGCTGCTCCGGCGGCGCATCGACGAGCTGGGCGTCAGCGCGTACGAGGGCTCGTGGCAGTATCTCGAGACGGCGCTCGAGACCGGGGTGCACACGGCGGTCGTGTCGGCGAGCGCCAACACGCGCACGATTCTCCAGCGTGCCGGCCTGGCGGCGGTCGTCGAAGGATGCATCGACGGAAACATCATCGTCGCCGAGCACCTGCGCGAGAGCCCTGCGCCCGACCGGCTGCTCGCCGCGTGCCGGGGGGTCGGGGTCGACCCCGACCAGACAGCCGTGTTCGAGACGAGCGCGAACGGCGTCGCGGCCGCACAGGCCGGGCACTTCGGATTCGTCGTCGCGGTCGACCACACCGGCCAGGCCGGCGATCTCCGCGGCCGCGGCGCGGACCTCGTCGTGCGCGATCTCGCGGCGTTGCTCGAACGGCGTCTTGCAGCCTAGGTTCGAGCAGACGCCGTAGGATCCGCCGCGACCGAACGACGAATGGAGGAAGCGATGGAGGAGCACGTCTCCTGGGTGATCGAACTGGCGGTGAAGGACGGCCGGCTCGACTCCTTCAAGGCATTGATGGACGAGATGGTCGCGGGCACGAGCACCGAGACAGGGACGCTCAACTACGAGTGGTACATCTCGGACGACGACGGGACCGTCCACATCTTCGAGAAGTACGCGGACTCGGAGGAGATGATCACCCACGTCAACGGCTTCATGGCGAAGTGGGCCGGACGGTTCATGGAGTGCGTGACTCCGACACGCTTCACGGTGTACGGCGACCCGAGCGAGGCCGCGAGGGAGCTGCTCGCCCCGTTCGGAGGCAAGTACCTCGCGCCCTGGGGAGGCTTCGCCCGCTAGCGGCCCAGCTCGAGCTGACCGGCAAACGCTCCCCGGCCCGTGAGTGCGGCCGCGCCGCAGCGCGCTGCGATGGCGACCGCGTCGGCGGAGGACATCCCGGCGGCGAGCCCGTACGTGAGCCCGGCGGCGAACGAGTCGCCCGCGCCGTAGGCATCGACGACGGGGCCGGGGAGCGGTGCCGCGGCGAACGGCCCACCCGGCTCCATCACGCCGCCGTCGGCGCCGAACGTGGCCACGCGGAGCCTCGGCGGGGGGTCGAGTCCGCCCGGCTCGTAGGTCTCCCCCGCGTCGCGGCCGCTGCCGACGAGCGCGTCGAGCTCCACGTTGGCGGCGCGCAGCGTCTCCATCGTGCGCGGCGTCGCCGTCAGCACCTTCGCCGCCCGCGCGGCGCGGAGCGCGTCGACGTCGCCGCCCGTGAAGTAGACGCCGTCCATCGTCGCCAGCTCGGCCCACGGGAGCGGATCGGCGCCGCGCGGCACGAGCCGTTGGCCGACGACGGTGATCGTCCGCTCGCCATGGTCGTCCACGAACGTCTCCGCGCGGCGCTGCGGCTCGTCGCGCCAGGCGACGTGAAGGCGCAGGCCGAGGGCCGTCAGCTCCGCGAACGCACGGTGCCCGAGCTCGTCGTCGCCGAGCGCCGTGAAGAAGTCGGCTCCTCCGGCGAGCTTCGCGAGCTGGACGGCCGCGACCGAGCCGCCGCCCGCAGGCTCGCTCCACGACTCCGTCGCGTGCACGATCTCGCCCGGCGCGGGCACATGCGGTACGCGCAGGAACTCGACCCATTCGACGTGTCCGACGACCGCGAGCCTCACCGCGGCAGTCTCACATTCCGGCGCGTCTCGGCGTTCTGGACTCATGATGGGGGGCATGACGGTTCCACCGTTCGATCGCTTCTACGAGGAGCACCGCGGCATCGTGCTCGGGATGCTCTCGAAGCGTCTCGGCCGCGAGCGTGCCGAGGACGCGTTCCAGGAGACGTTCTTCCGCGCGCTGCGGGCCTACCCGAAGCTGCACGACGGCCGCAACCTGCGTGCGTGGGTGCTGACGATCGCTGAGAACGTTGCGACCGACGAGCACCGGCGCACGAAGCCGCGCGGCGAGATGCCAGAGCAGGAGAGCTGGGACAGCCTGCCGCCGGTGGCCGAGATCGAGCACCTCGTCGGCGGGCTCCCGCCGACCGAGCGGGCGGCCGTCGTCCTCCGTTACGGCTACGACCTCGACTACGACCGCATCGGCGCGGTGCTGGGATCGAGCACCGACGCGGCGCGCCAGGCCGCGTCCTCCGGCGTGCGCCGGCTGCGACGAAAGGAGCTCGGATGAACGTCTCGGAGGATCTCGACCGCCGCTTCCGCGAGGCGGCCGCCGCAGCAGGGCTGATCGACGCGGCGTTCGACCTCGCCGACACCCCGATCGGCACGCTGCTCCTCGCGACGACCGACCGCGGGCTCTGCCAGATCTCGTTCGACCCGGACCGCGGCGTCGACGAGCTCTCGCGCCATGTGGGAAGGCGCGTGCTGCGCGTGCCGAGGAAGCTCGACGCGACACGACGCGAGCTCGACGAGTACTTCGAGGGACGCCGGACCGAGTTCGACCTGCCGCTCGACATCGGGGGCGTCGCGGAGTTCAACCGTGTCGTGCTCGACGAGCTGGCGCTCGTCCCGTACGGCCACGTCACGACCTACGGGACGCTCGCAGCGAAGGTCGGACACCCGCGCGCCGCGCGCGCCGTCGGGGTCGTCATGAACCGGAACCCGATCCCGATCGTCCTGCCCTGCCACCGCGTGATCGGCGCGAACGGCAGCCTCACGGGGTACGGCGGTGGGCTCGACGTCAAGCGCGCCCTGCTCGAGCTGGAAGGGGCGATTCTCGCCTAAGGCGAGTCGAGGTACGCGCAGGGGCGCGGGTCGCCCGGAAGCGGAGAGGGGCCGATCTTCGTGACGACGCGGCGCCCGCCGCTGATGCCGACCTCGCTGCCGACCGTGGGGGGCTCGCCGGCACGAACGAGGAGCGCATAGCCGGACGGGCTCCACACGAAGAGGACGTGGCCAGGCCCGGAGTCGTCCGGCTCGGCCTCGTCGGGTGCGGGCCCGAGCTCGGCCTCGGCCTCGGCGACACTCGTCCGGAGGAGCTCGATGCCCCGGGTCCCGTCCTCGCCGGCCGCGAGCCTCCGCTGGTCGTCGAGCAGCTCCTCGAGCTGCGCCTCCGTCAGCCAGCCGTGCGCGACCAGTACCGTGCCGAGCGGCACGCCGGTCGCGAGGTGCTCGGCCAGCGCAGTCTCGAGCTGGGCCTCGGTGAGCATCCCGCTCTCGAGAACGAACTGGCCGAGCGGCTTGGACGGCGTCGGCTCCACGCGTGAAGTATCGCGGCTCCGTGACAGAGCTTGAGTAGCATCCCCCGCGTGGAGGTGCTCTCCGGGATCACCAGCGAGTCGGAGCTGCGCGAGCTGATCGGCAGTCCGCAGCAGATCGTCGTCTCGAAGATCTCGAACCGTCTCAACGATCTGACCCGCCAGTTCGTCGAGCGCTCGCCGTTCATGTGCCTTGCCACGTCGGCTCCGGACGGGAGCTGCGACGTGAGCCCACGCGGCGATCCGGCCGGGTTCGTGCGGATCCTGGACGAGCGGACGCTGCTGATCCCCGATCGGCCGGGAAACCGCATCGCCGACTCGCTGCGCAACATCCTCGCCAACCCGCAGGTCGGGCTTCTGTTCCTGATCCCCGGCATCGGCGACTCGTTCAGGATCAACGGCCGCGCAACGCTCGTGACCGACGAGGAACTGCTGGCGGACAGCGCTGTCGAGGGCAAGCCGCCGAAGCTCGGCATCCTGGTCGAGATCGACGAGGCGTACACGCAGTGCTCGAAGGCACTGATCCGGTCCGATCTCTGGAATCCGGAGCAGCAGATCGAGCGCTCGGAGCTCCCGAGCTCGGGCGAGATCATGCGCGCGGTGCGCGAGGAAGAAACCTTCGACGCGGACGAGTACGACCGCGCCCGGGCCGAGCGCTACGCCCGCCGCGATGGCCTGTACTGAGCCGCGGCGTCAGCGCGGCAGCATCAGCCGGTAGCCGAGGCCCCACGCATTGATCACGTACGGCGTCTCCGTCGCCTCGGCGAGGCGGCGGCGCAGGCGGCTCGCGTGGGAGTCGAGCGTTCGGGTGCGGCCGATCGAGCGGTAGCCCCAGACGTCCTTCAGCAGCTCGTCCTTCGAGAACACCCGCGTCGGATCGGACGCCAGCTTCGCCAGGAGGTCGAACTGCTTCACGGGCAAGGGCAGCAGCCGGCCGGCGACGGTGACGCAGCGCGTCGAGCGGTCGACCACCAGCTCGCCGGCCTCGATCACCATGCCCGGCGGCGGGGCGACGCGCCGCAGGACGGCTCGGATCCGGGCCAGCAGCTCGTCGTAGAGGAACGGCCGCGCGACGAAGTCGTCGGCGCCGCGGTCGAATGCGCGAACGCGGTCGACGGCGTCCGCCTCCTCCGGGCCGAGGACGATCACCGGCACGTCGCGGTCCCACGAGCGGCCCGGCTCGCCTTCGCGCAGCCGCCGGCAGACGTCGAGTTCGCCGCCGAGGAGCACCAGATCCGGCCGAGCCTGCTCGGCCAGGGACAGCGCTGCCTCACCGTCCTCGGCGCGCAGCACGTCGAAGCCGTCCTCGGCGAGATGCCGCTCGAGGAAGCCGCCGGTCGACGGCTCGGAGTCGGCGATCAGCAGCGCACAGGACATGAGGCGACGGTAGCGCCGCTCCGGTGGGCCGTCCAGATGTCCTTTCGCGCAGCTTTGTGACGATCTGTGAACAGCGCTGTCTACAGCCGGCCGGAGCGGACAACGCCCCAGAGGAGCCACACGCCGAGCACTCCGGAGAGTACGAACCCGATCACCGAGACGACGTGCAGACCGAGCACGTGTGGGCCGCCCTTGGCGAACACGCCGATCAGCGCGGAGCCGATCAGCCCGCCCGCGGCGATGAGCGCGATCACGAGCCGGTTGAAGCCCTGCTCGATGCGCGGCATGAACTCGTCCAGACCCTTGTGGACGAACCCGACCTCGATCTGCCCGTCGCGCACCTGCTCGAGGAGGTCGTGCCACTGGTACGGCGCCTCGCGCAGCACGGCCCCAAGCGACATCGCCTCCTTGCGTGCGTCGCTCAACAGCCGGCGCGGGGTCAACCGCTGCAGGACGAGATCGCGAGCGTACGGCTTGGCGATCTCGAAGACGTTGAAGTCGGGATAGAGCTCGACCCCGACGGCGCCGAGCGTCGCGATCGCCTTGTCGAGCATCAGGAAGCGCGTCGGCAGCTGCAGGTTCATCGCGTAGATGAGCTGGAAGCCCTCGCGGATGAGCTGCATCGGATCGATCTCCGCCAGGCGCGAGCCGTAGTAGCGGTCGTACAGCTCACGGATGTGGGCGACGAACTCGTCCTCGCGGGACTTGTCGTAGCGGACGCCGAGGTCGGCGAGACGCCTCGGGATCGCCTCCACGTTCTCGTTCGCGGCGTCGATGAAGAGCCGCGTCAGCTTCGACATGTCGTCGTCGGACAGCTTTCCCGAGAGGCCGAAGTCGACGAGACCGATCCGCTCCGGGCTGCCGAGCACGAGCACGTTCGCCGGGTGCGGGTCGCCGTGGAAGAAGCCGTGGCGGAAGATCATCGTCATCCAGGCCTCGGTCATCAGGTACGCGAGTCGGCGGCGCTCCTCGACCGTGTACTCCTCCTCGTTCACGTCCTGCACCTGGATGCCCTCGAGGTACTCGAGCGTGAGCACGCGGGCGCGGGTGTAGCTCCAGATCACCTTCGGGACGCGCACGTGTGGGTGACCGGCGAAGTTGCGGTGGAACGTCTGCGCGTTCCGCGCCTCGTTGCGGTAGTCGAGCTCCTGACGGATCGAGCGGGCGAACTCGTCCACGAGAGCCCGCGCGTCGACGAAGTCGAGGGCGCGGACACGCTCCTTCGTGATCTTGGCCGCCTGGTAGAGGAGCGAGAGGTCCGCGTCGATCTGGCCCGGCGCATTCGGCCGCTGCACCTTGACGGCGACACGGCGGCCGTTCGGGAGCACGGCCTCGTGGACCTGTCCGATCGACGCCGCTGCGACGGGCCGCTCGGAGAACTCGACGAAGAGCTTCTCGATCGGCAGGCCGAGCTCGCCCTGGACGACCTGCTCGACCTGCTCGTACGGGAACGGCGTGACGTCGTCCTGCAGCTTCCGCAGCTCGACGACGATGTCGGGCGGGACGACGTCCGGCCGCGTCGACAGGAGCTGGCCGAACTTGACGAAGGTCGGGCCGAGCTCGTCGAACATCTCGCGCAGGTGCTGGCCACGGTGCGAGCGGTCGGCGTCCTCCGCGATCACCTTCGTGCCCCAGGGCAGGAGATCGGTCAGGCGGTGGCGCGCGAAGAAGTAACCGAAGCCGTGCTTGACGGCGACCTGGGTGATCTCCGAGATCCGGCCCAGGTTGCGCGTCGTCTTCCCGTTCGTGCGCGTGGCCATGGGCTCAGTGTTGCACGCACATGCAGGAAGTTCCTGCTCGCAGGGATATCTAGGAGGGCTTCGCGGCCGGGTCCGGCGGCTGCTCCAGCTGCCGCTCGGCGAGGCGCAGCCGGTGCTCGAGCTGGGCGACGCGCAGCTCCAGCTCGTCGTACGCCTCACGGGAGACGAGCCCGAGCTGGTCGAAGATCGACTGCATGCTCGCGCCCGCGCGTTCGGTGAGCCGGGTCGCGTCGCCGCGCCAACGGAGCATCGCATCCTCGATCGCCTGACGCACCTCGTCGCGCCGCAGGTCTCCTCGGTCGGCGAAGTCGCGCGCGAGCTGGTCGGCCCGGTCGGCGCTGAGCGCGACCGCGCCGACGCCGGCGAGCGCGAGGCGCTCCATCAACTCGCGGACGGAGGCTTCGTCGTCGTGGTCGACGTCGTCGGCCATCAGCGCGCGCGGCCATGCGGGCGCGTGCTGCGCCGCTGGCGCCTCCGCTCGCGCTTGGCCTGCGAGCGCGAGGACGCGCCGTCGGCGGGCGCCGCGCCAGCTCCGGCCACGGCGGGCTCCGGCTCGTCCGTCTCGGCCGCGTCCGCGTCGGGGACGACCGTGTCCGACACGGCCACCGCGGCAGCCGCCGCCGGCAAAGCGCCCCGGCCGCCGACGCCCTTCTCGATCACGTCGACGCCGATCCGCCGCCGGAACTCCGGCTCGCGCTCCTTGAAGATCGTCAGGAGCGGCGCGGCGATGAAGATCGACGAGTAGGCGCCCGCGAGGATGCCGATCATCAGCGCGAACGCGAAGTCCTTGAGCGTGGCCCCGCCGAAGATGAGCAGCGAGCCGATCGGAAGCAGCGTAATGAACGTCGTCGCCAACGACCGCCTGATCGTCTCCCAGAGCGAGACGTTCGCGATGTTCGAGAACGAGGCACGCCGCATGATCGGGACGTTCTCCCGGATGCGGTCGAAGATGATGATCGTGTCGTAGATCGAGTACCCGAGGACGGTTAACACGGCGGCCACCGTGGCCGTCGTCACCTCCCGCTGCGAGATCGAGTAGACGCCGATCGTGATCAGGATGTCGTGGGCGAGCGCGACCAGCACGGGCACCGCGTACTTCCAGTCGAACCGGAGCGCGATGTAGCCGGCGATCAGCAGCAGCGAGACGATGACTGCGAGGATCGCCGTCCGCGCGACCTGGCTCGAGAAGCTCGACGAGACGACGCGCGAGTCCGGCTGGCGCGTGACACCGAGCTTGGACTGCAGGAGATCGGTGAACTTCGACTGCTCCTCCGGCGTGATCGTCTTCATCCTCACCTGGAACGACTTGAAGGTGTTGCTGCCCTTCGGGATCGTCGAGCCGCGGCCCTGGACCTCGGCTCCGGGCCGGCCGATGGCACTCGCGATCGCGGCCACCTGCGACGTCGACTTGGGCTTCGGCGTCACGAAGCTGATCTGGCTGCCGCCCTTGAAGTCGATGCCGAAGTTCAGCCCCTGGATGGCGATCGAGATGACGCCGGCGAGGATGATCCCGCCCGAGATCGCAAACCACGTCCTGCGCTTGCCCATGAAGTCGATCTGCAGGAACTTGCCGTGCTGCTCGTGCGCGGCGCCGATGAAGCGCGGGTTGGCGAACCAGCGGAAGCCCGCCAGCAGGCCGAGCATCGCGCGCGTCGCGAACACGGCCGTGACCAGCGAGATCACGGTTCCGATCAGCAGCATCAGCGCGAAGCCCTTGACCTGAGCGGTCGCGACCGCGAACAGGACGAGCGCGGTGATCACCGTGACGACGTTCGCGTCGATGATCGTGTGGAAGCCCTTCGAGTAGCCCGTGGCCACCGCCGACCGGACCGTCTTCCCGGCGCGCACCTCTTCCTTGATCCGTTCGAAGATGACGACGTTCGCGTCGGCCGCGACTCCGATCGTCAGGATCAGGCCGGCGAAGCCCGGCAGCGTCACGGTCACGTTCAGCAGCAGCACCGCCGCGTACAGGAAGGCCACGTAGATCGCGAGTCCGAGGACGGCGACGAGGCCGAGGAAACGGTAGAGGACGAGCAGGAAGATCGCGACCAGCAGCAGCGCGATCAGCGCGGCCTTCTTCGCCTGGTCGAGCGAGTCCTTGCCCAGCGTGGCGGAGACGTTCGTCTGCTCGACCCGCTTGAACGGGATCGGCAGGGCGCCGTACTTGAGGACGAGCGCGATGTTCTGCGCCTCGCCGAGCACTCCCGGTCCGGAGCCGAACTGAATCTGGCCGCCGCCTGCGATGCCGTTGGAGAGCGTCGAGTCGTTGTGGTCGATGTACGGGAATGCCTTCAGGTCGCCGTCGAGCACGATCGCGAAGTGCTGGTTGGCATTCCGGAGTTTGCCGCGCTCGTACAGCGTCCGCGTCACGTTCTCGAACACGTGGTCGCCGTGGCTGTGGAAGGAGAGCCGGACGATCGGCTGCCCGGTCGAGTCGAAGTCCTGGGTGACGCCGCCCGCGTTCAGATCCTTCCCGGTGATCGCCGGCCGGTGGTTGAAGAGGTAGTAGTTGACCTGGGTCGGGTCGGCGTTCGTCCCCGGGCAGACCGCTGGAGGCGGCGTCGTCCCGCCGCAGGTGATGACGACGAGGCCCTCGGGGACCGCGAAGATCTTCTCACCCTTGCGGAGCTTCGGGCGCGAGATGTCGAAGAGCCCGGCCTTCGTCGACGACGGCCCCGCGATCAGGTTCTTCTTCGGGCCGAAGAGGTAGTACTCGGCCGGCTTGCCGGTCTTCGCGAGCGACTGCACCGGCGCGAGCACCCCGTACCGCGTGGGGAAGGAGACCGGGTTCCCCTGGGTGTCGATCGACGGGCTGTGCAGGTCGCCCTCGAGGTCGTAGAGCTCCAGCACGGCCGTCTGGCCGATCAGCTTCGCGGCCTTGTTCGGGTCGTGCACGCCCGCGAGCTGGATCACGATCTGGTTCGGCTCCTGCTTGCGGATCTCGGGCTCGTTCACGCCGAGGCCGTTGATGCGCTGCTGCATGATCGAGACTGCCGTGTCGAGATCCGCCGTGGTCAGCGGATGACCCGGGATCTTCTGCGCCTGCAGGACGACCTCGAGGCCGCCCTTCAGGTCGAGGCCGAGGGTCGGGCTCCGGTGCGCAGGCGTGCCCGGCACCTCGAGCATCAGCGCGCCGACGAGGGCGGCGACGATGACGAGCAGCAGCGTGAGGTGTTTGCGGCGGTCGCGCACGAGCAGGCTTCCGGCCAGATTACCCTGCGGCCGCGTCTTCTGGATCGTCCGCCGACTCGTCGATCGTGGTCACTGCGGCGACGGCGCGACGGTCGAGACGAACCTCGACACCGGGCGCGATCTGGATCATGAGCTCCTCGCCTTCGACTGCCCGGACCGTGGCGTGCATGCCGCCCGCGGTGATGATCTCGTCCCCCGGCTGGAGCACCTCGATCAGGCGGTGAAGATCCTCGACCTGGCGGCGCTGACGCCGTCGCTGCGGCACCACCCAGACGAACCAGAACAGGGTGAGCAGCGCAATCAGGACGAGGACGGCGATTATGGACACGGGGTCTCCTCGCGGGCGGGGGTCAGGCGCTCCTCGGCCTCGCGCTTGAAGTCTGCCAGTCGCCCGCCTTCGATCGCCTCGCGAGCCGCGGCTGTCAGCCGCAACAGGAAGCGCAGGTTGTGGAGGGTCAGGAGCCGGAGCCCGAGGATCTCCTGTTGCGTCACGAGGTGGCGAACGTAGGCGCGCGAGAAGCGCGTGCAGGCCGGGCAGTCGCAGCCCTCCTCGAGCGGAGCCTGGTCGCGCGCGAAGCGGGCATTCCGCAGGTTGAGCCGACCCTCCCACGTCAGCGCAGAGCCGGTCCTGCCGGTGCGCGTCGGGAGCACGCAGTCGAACATGTCGATCCCGCGCTCGACCACGTCCAGGATCCCGAGCGGGTCGCCGATGCCCATGAAGTACCGCGGCCGCTCGGCCGGCAGGAGCGGCGCCGCGGCGGCAACCGTGTCCAGCATCGAGTCGCGGCCCTCCCCCACGCTCAGCCCACCGAGGGCATGGCCGTCGAAGCCGACCTCGACGATCTCCTCCACCGACCGCCGGCGGAGCGCCGGGTCGACGCCGCCCTGCGCGATGCCGAAGAGGAGCTGGCCCGACGCGCGCGGAGCGAGCGCCTGCCGGCGCGCCCACGCGGTCGTCAGCTCGACGGCGCGCTCGGCCTCGGCGACGGACGCGCCGGCCGGCGGGCACACGTCCAGGCACATGGCGATGTCCGAGCCGAGCAGCGCCTGGACGTCGGCGACGGACTCGGGCGTGAACCGGGCCACGTCGCCGTCGTAGACCGAACGGAACGTGGCCCCCTCCTCGTCGCAGGCGAGCAGCGTGTCGCGGAGCGAGAAGACCTGGAACCCGCCCGAGTCGGTCAGGATCGGGCCGTCCCAGCCCATGAAGCGATGCAGGCCGCCCAGCTCAGCGATCGCCTCCGCCCCGGGACGGAAGTTGAGGTGGTACGTGTTGCCGAGGACGATCGTCGCGCCGAGCGTCCGCAGCTCCTCCGGGTCGACTGCCTTCACCGTCGCCTTCGTCCCGACCGGCATGAACACGGGCGTCGGCACGTCGCCGTGCGCGGTACGCAGGATCCCGGCGCGCGCGGCGCCGTCGGTAGCCGTGACCTCGAAGCAGTTCATCGCGTGAGCGGGAACGGCCGGCTCAGGGCAGCGCGAGGACGTCGGGCTCGACCCACGCGGCCCGCGCGGACGCGAGCGCCTCGACGCTCCAGTGACGCCTCACGATCGCGCCGTCGAGAAGCAGCGGGAAGCGCTCGACGAACACGTCGAAGTCGTCGATCGTCGGCTCGACTCGGGTCGCGTGGGCGACGAGACGGATCCAGAACCGGGTCAGCGTCTCGTGGTAGCGCTCGCCCTCGCCGTGGAGCTCTGCGAGGTGCCGGAGGATCCGCGCGACCCGGTCGCCACCGCTCTCCGGGCCCTCCTCGCGGATGACGAGCCAGGCGAGCCTGACGTGCTCCCGGTGGCCGAGGCGGGACGCCCGGGCGTGTGCTGCCTGAAGGTATTCGGCGTCGGTAGTCACGAACCGCACGATACCCCGCCGGCAGGGCGCTGCGCCTCGAACCACCCATGGACGGCGTCCGCGGCTGCCGTGTCGGTCTCGGCGTCGCCCTCGAGCCCGAGCTCGCCGCGGATCCGCCCGAGCTCCGACGCGAGCGCGCGCGGCGGCGCGGCGCTCCCGAGCAGGAGCGCGATCCGCTCGACTGCCGCCTGGGCCGCCTCGTCCTCAGCCGACGCCATCGGCGGCCAGGAGCTGCGCAGCGCCCTTCCGAGCTCCTCCTCGCCTCCCCGGTGCCAGAAGCTCCGCCACTCGCTCGCGCTCCGAGGTCTCACGAGACCCAGCATGCCGGAGCGACGCGGTCCTCGGTACCAGACACCGGGGACTCAGAGAACGAGCAGCGCGTCTCCGAACGAATAGAAGCGGTAGCGCTCCTCGATCGCGAGCCGGTAGAGCTCGCGCGTCTCCTCGACACCGGCGAAGGCCATCACGAGCGCGAGCAGGGTCGTGCGCGGGAGGTGGAAGTTCGTCAGCAGCGCGTCGACCCGACGGAACTCGAACCCGGGCATGACGAAGAGGTCAGTGCGGCCTTCGAGCGGTGCGCCACGGGCGAGCGACTCGAGCACCCGCACGGACGTCGTCCCGGCGGCGAGCACGCGCCCGGCGACACGCATTCGCTCCCACGCGGCGGGTCGGACCGCGTACCGCTCACCGTGGAGCCGGTGCTCCTCGAGCGTCGGCCCGGTGAGCGGCCGGAAGGTGTCGAGACCGACGTGGAGCGTGACCCGTTCCACGTCGAGCCGCGTCAGCACCTCGGGCGTGAAGTGGAGCCCCGCGGTCGGCGCCGCGGCCGAACCGGGATCGCGCGCATAGACCGTCTGGTAACGACCGGGGTCCGCGAGCGGCTCGGTGATGTACGGCGGGAGCGGCGTCTCGCCGTCCGGCTCGCCGTCGAGCCGAACGATCCAGCGGCCGCCACCGAGCGGCTCGACGAACTCGACGGCGTCGAGCCGCATTCCGGCCCGCAACTTGGCCGATGGCCGCGCGAGTGCCTCCCAAGCTCCGTCGCCGATCGGCTCGAGCAGGAGCACCTCCGCCGCCCCGCCGCCCGGCCGCTGCAGCCGGAGCCGCGCCGGGATCACCCGCGAGTCGTTGACGACCACGAGTTCACCGCGCGTCAGCTCATCCGGCAGCTCGTGGAAGCGCCGGTGGCGCACGCTTCCGGTCGCGCGGTCGTACACGAGCAGGCGCGACGAGTCCCGCGGATCGGCCGGTTGCTGGGCGATCAGCTCGGGCGGAAGGTCGTAGTCGAGAGCCGAAGAGTCCATCCGATCGGGAAGCTATCGTCGCGCCCGTGAGCGAAGGCTCTGTCAGGCCCATCGACGAGCAGATCGCCGCCGCGGTTCGCGACGGCGTCCGCGCCGAGGCCGCTCCCGTCGGTCGCCACCTCGCCGAGGTGCGCGGCATGAGCGTCCGTGCGATCCGCCAACTCGAGCGGATCGAGGCGAACCTCGGTGCCGAGCGCTCTTCGCGCGTCGACGACCTCGCCGTCCTCGTCGACCTGATCTCCGCCGGCTGGCGAACGGTGGACGAGCGCCTCGCGAGAATCGAGGAACTGCTCGGCGGCGACGAGCGTCTCGACGTGATCGGCCTGAGAGGTTCGGAGCAGGATGCCCTGTCGGTTGAAGTGCAGCATCCCCACGCCGACGCGGCGTAGCTCGACCTCCAGGATCGCCGCGCTGTGCAGGCCTTTGCGCGAGCGGACGATCCAAGCCGATCAGGTGACGAGCAGGATCGCCGCGCAGGTCGCCGTCCAGGCGACGATCGTCGCGAGCAGCGGCAGGTCGCGCAACAGGACCTCTTCCGGCTCCTCGCCGGCGCCGCGGCCGCGCACGAGCCACACGTAGCGCCCGATCCCGAAGGCGACGAACGGGATCGTCGCCGCCATCCAGCGCGAGTTGCCGGCGGACAGCGTGTACGCCGCGTAGACGAGCACCGTCGCGACCGCGAGGACAGCGACGAGCCGGTCGACGAGCTCCTGCGAGTAGCCGTCGAGCACCGGGCGGCCCGGGGTCGCGCGCGTCTCGACGAGGGAGATCTCGGCGCGCCGCTTCGCGAGGGCGAGGAAGACCGCAAGCAGCGCGGTGCAGACGAGAAGCCAGGGTGAGATGTGCACGTGCACCGCGACCGCACCCGCCGCTGCACGGATCACGAACAGGCCCCCGATCGTCGCGACGTCGAGCAGCACGACGTGCTTGAGGCCGAGCGAGTACGCCGCCTGCAGCCCGAGGAACGCGAGCAGGAGGACGAACGACCAGACACCGAGCAGCGCCGACAGCACGACGGCCGTCGCGACGAGAGCGAGTGCCAGCGACAGGGCGCCGCGCTCGGACAGCTCTCCGCGCGCAATCGGCCGCAGGCGCTTGATCGGGTGCACCCGGTCGAGCTCGACGTCGCGAACGTCGTTCGCGAGGTAGGCCGCGCTCGACGCCGCACAGTAGGCGACGAAGGCGACGACCGCCTCCACCCACTTGCTCCCGTCGCCGACCTGCGCCGCGAAGACGATGCCCGCGAAGACGAGCAAGTTCTTCGTCCACTGCCGCGGGCGCATCGCCGCGAACGACGCCCGCACCTTGCCGCGGGCGAGCGGGAGCTCCAGGGCACGGGCGACCGCCATCGCCGACGGATGCTAAAGCGAGAGCGTCTACACCGCGGGCGTAGCGGGCAGAACGAGCTCGAACCGGCTGCCCTCGCCCGGCTTCGTATCGAGCTGGATCCGGCCTCCGAGCGCCTGCGCGAGCTCCCGCGCGATGGCGAGCCCGAGGCCGGTCCCGCTCCCGTCGCCGGACTGGTCGCCGGAGAAGAACGGGCGAAAGATCCGCTCGCGCTCCTCCGGCCGGATCCCGGGCCCCGTGTCGACGACGACGACCGACACCGAGCCGTTGGCCGAGGAGAGTCCGAGATCGACACGACCCCCGTCGGGAGTCCACCGAAACGCGTTCGTGAGCAGGTTGGAGATGATCTGGAGCACACGGTCGCCGTCGGTCAGGATCACGGGGCAGTCGCCGACCTCGCAGCGGTAGTCGATCGAGCGGCGGCGGGCCTCCTCACCGAACGACGCGTAGGCCTGGTCGAGGAGCCGCGCCATGTCGACCTCCTCCCGCAGCACCGTGAACCGGTGGGCGTCGAGCTTCGCGAGGTCGAGGACGTCGCCGACGAGCCGCTCGAGCCTGGCCGCCGCGGCAGCGACGACGTCGAGCGACGCGCGTTCGGCCTCGGGCTCGGACGTGAGGCCCTCGCGCATCGCCTCGACGTGCCCGCGGATCGCCGTCAGCGGCGTGCGCAGCTCGTGCGAGACGCTCATCAGGAAGTTCCGCTCACGCTCCTCTGCCTCCCCGAGCCGCGCAGCCATGTCGCGGAAGCGATCGGCGAGGTCGCTGATCTCGCCCCCACCGCGCACCTCCGGCACGGGCACGTCGTAGCGGCCGCGCGCGATCTCGTCGGCCGCTTTCGAGAGGCCGAGCACCGGCTTCGTGATCCGCCTCGACGCGTACCAGCCGAGCAGTCCGGCGACGAGGAGTCCGCCGAGGATCGAGACGCCGAAGAACTTCATCAGCGTCACCCACGTGTCGCGAAGCTCCGTCTGCGGCTTCGCGACTACGAGCACGCCCAGCGTCGTCTTCCCGACCGTGAACGGGCCTGCGACGCCGGTGAAGGCACGATCGTCCGGCGGCGTGAAGTCGAACGACTGCGTCTGGCCCGCCCGGATGCGCGCGACGTCGATCTTGGCGCGCGCCTTGCGCGGGAACGGGCGAAGCCCGGACAGACCGTTTCCCTCGCCCGGGAACGGCGGCACGCCGAAGTAGTAGATCCGGTCGCCGGTCGCCTTCTCGAGCTGCGGCGGCTCGATCGCCGGCGCGGACGCGCCCTTCTCGATCACCTGGATCGCCTGCTCCGAGAGCAGCTGGTTGAGACCTGCCGCCTCGCGCCGCAGCTCCTTCAGCGATTGCGACCGCGAGTAGTTCGAGAGCAGCTGGAACGCGATCGCGACGGAAACGATGCCGGCCGCGGCGATGCCTGCCAGGAAGAGCGCCGGCAGCCGGAAGCGCAGCGAGCGCAGCATGACGGTAAGCCTAGGAGGGAGTGGGGTTCTTCGCGGGCGAGACCTTGTAGCCCACGCCCCACACGGTGACGATCGGTGACGCGTCGCCGAGCTTGCGCCGTAGTTGGCGGACGTGCACGTCGACCGTACGGGTGTCGCCGGCGAAGGTGTAGCCCCAGACGCGCTCGAGCAGCTGGTCGCGCGTCAGCACGAGGCCGCGGTGATCGAGGAGCTCCCAGAGCAGGTCGAACTCCTTCGGGGCGAGCTGGATCTCCTCCTCGCTGACGCGCACCTCGCGGCGGCCCGCGTCGACCGTGAGGTCGCCGTGGCGGATGACCGCGCTCTCGGCCTGGCGCCGCTCGGGCGCGGAGCGGCGCAGGATCGACTTCACGCGCGCGACCAGCTCGCGCGGATTGAACGGCTTCGTCATGTAGTCGTCGGCGCCGACCTCGAGGCCGATGATCTTGTCGACGTCCTCGTCCCGCGCGGTCAGCATCAGGATCGGCACGTCGGAGGTCTTGCGGATGCGGCGACAGACCTCGATGCCGTCGATGTCCGGCAGCATCAGGTCGAGGATCGTGAGCGACGGCGGGTCGGACGAGACCTGGTCGAGCGCCTCGGCTCCTTTGCCGACCGTGCGCACGGAGTACCCCGCGTTCTTGAGGTAGAGAGCGACGAAGGACGCGATCGAGCTCTCGTCCTCGACGATCAGGATTGATTCAGAGGTCTGTGCCATCCCAGCGAGGATGCCAGAAGACGGGGACTACCCCGCGACCGGACTCGAGATCGAGAAGCGGGCGGGCGTCAGCGGCATCTGCTGGAAGTTGTCCCCGCAGAAGCTCGAGGCGTCGACGGAAAACGATCCCGCGATGGTCTGGTCGAAGTTCGCGGCAGAGAGAACGGCCGAGCCCCGGCCGGCCACGCTCAGATCGATGAACGTCGCGTTGACGGTCAGCCGGGTCGGCCCGGTCGCACGGAAGCGGAGGTTGTCCGCAGGTCCGTACTTCCAGACGTTGTCACCGAGCTTGACGGGAATGACCTGCCACACCCTCGGGAGGCTGGGTGTGCCGCCCTGGTCGTTGTAGGACAGCGACCCGGACTGGAACCGCCCGAAGATCACACCCCGCGTGAGCGTGACCGTGATCTTCCCGAAGCCCTGGGAGACGACGAGGCAACCATCCCCCGGCGTGCTCGAGCGGGCGTCACCGCTCGTCGCGGCAACACCGGCGACGAGGCCGGAGACGGCGATCGCAGCTACCAGAAGCAAAGGGCGCACGAACTCAGGCTATCGCCGCGCGGTGTGCCGACCTTGAGCGGAATGTAAAGAAAGTGTGGTCGAGGCAGGAGCTGAGCCCGTCACGGCGACGCGTGGGCGAGCGCTCCGTACGTGTAGATGCCGGTGGGATTCCAGAGCAGGAAGCCCTTTGCGTGCATCACGCGGGCGGCGTCGATCTGCTCTCCGACCTGGTCGAGCCCGTAGTCGACCTTGATCGTGAAGTCCTGCAGCCAGGGCACGATCCTGACCTTCTCACCGCGCGTCTGGCGGTTGAAGTCGCGGAGCGAGTGGACGACGGTGGCGTACGGGAACGCCTCCGGGTCGATCAGGTCGAACTCGCCCGGGTTGTAGTGCGACGGGTAGACCATCGGGTAGATCGCATCCAGTACCCGGCCGATCCGGTGCGGGGCCTGTCCGATCCCGAGGTCGCGCGAGGCGGAGAGGCCGAACACGTCCGCCGACACGCGCACGCGAAGCGGATGGAGGCGCCCGACGGCGTACTTGAAGAACCTGTCGATCGTCGTCGACCGCGGCTCGGCGCGCTTGTGCGGGTAGACGATCGCCGCGACGTCGCCGTCGGTCGGGAAGCGGACATAGTCGAACTGGATCTCGTCGAACCCCGCCTTCGCCGCCGCGACGGCGATGTCGGTGTCGTACTTCCAGACGCGCGGGTCGTACTCGTTCGCCCAGCCCCAGCCGCTCGACGTCTTCCAGACGCCGCCGTTCTTGCTCTGCAGGCCGAGCGCGGGCTCACCGGTCGTGAGCGTCGGATCCTGGAACACGACGACCCGGCCGATCAGGTAGATGCCAGCGCGATGCGCCTCCCTGACGATCTTCTTCGCGTCGTAGTACGGACGCGCGGCGCCGACCTTCTTCGCCAGTGCCGGGGTATCCGCGTCGACGAAGCCGACGTAGCCGTTCTCGTCCTTGACGTCGAGCTCGACCGTGTTCAGGCCGTGTGGCGCGAGGGCGAAGTAGGTCTCGATCTTCCCGGGGATGGAGGCAAGCCCCTCGGTGATGTGAACGCCGCGGATCTCGGCCGGCAGCCGCGCCTTGAACGCGCTCGTCGCGTGGGCCTGCGTGGCGTCTTCGGCGTCGCTTGCGCCTTTGCGGCACCGTGGCCGCGCGAGGAGAAGTACGTCGCTCCACCCGCGACCGCCGCCACCACCGCGGCGATCAGGAGAAAGGCGACCGCCCTCCTCTGCCGGCGACGTCGGCGCGACGCGTCCCGCCGCTCGCGAAAGCGGTCGTTCGGGTCGATTCGGTCGTGGAGAAACATCCGGAGGCGACCCTGAACGCTATGTCCTCGCGGTGCGACTGGCAACCCGGTCCGGGTCCCAGTTGAAGCCGGTCGTCGAGGGGGCCGGGGCGAGCGGCGTCGTCGGCAGCCCCGGCGCCGGCACGGGATCGTTGAACCCGCCGGGTGCCACGTCGTTCGGAGCGTCGGAGCTGAACAGCGAAGCCAGGTACTGGATCTGTCCGCGTCCGGGGCCGAGCTCGAACTGGCCGCCACCGTAGACCGTGACCGAGCGCTCGCGGCAGTAGTCGTAGGTGTCGAGCAGCGCGCGCAGGCTGCCGAATCGGGACGGCTTCACGTTCAGCCCGCGGGGCGGGAACGGCAGCGCCTCGACATCGGCGACCGAATGGATGATCGCGTCCCAGGTGATCCGGTCACGGTACGGCTCGAGCGCCGCGTCCGCTTTCGGGTCAGACAGGTCGGGGTCCTCGATCCACGCGCTCGGGAAGCCTTCTGCGACGAGCCGGTAGAGCTCCGTGTCGGCCGGTTGGTCGACGATCGTGCCGCGGTAGGCGCCCTTCAGGTCGACGGTCTCGACGGCATCGAGGGCCGCGAGCTCGCGCACGAGCGCTTCGTCCCAGTCGCTCGTCGGGTCGAGCTTGAAGCGGCTCCCCGGGTACGCGGCGAGCAGGTCGAGCACGCGCCCGGTCGCCGGTGGGTCGCCGAGCCGCATCGAGACGACGAACGTGACCGGCTGCGGCTCGACTCCGAGCGCATCGGCAAGCGAGCCGCCGGCCTGCCTGAGCGCGAGGTCGAGCGCCGCGCTCTCGAAGGCCCAGCGCCGGTAGTGGCGCCATCCGTCGACGCTCGGTGCCGCCTCGGGGAAGAGGTCGAGCGAGCCGACGAGCTCCGAGAACGTGTCGATCGTGTGCGTGCCCGCGAGGTCGTGTACCGGGCCGGCGTGCTGCAGGCGCTCCTGCTCGCCGGCGTCGTACGTGACGTCCTCGCCCACTCCCGTTTCGCCACGCCCGTGGAGCGAGACGACCGTCGTTCGCCGCGTGAAGTCGCTCGAGACGTCGCGCTCGAGCCCGTCGAGCGAGTAGCCGTCGACCTCGAGCTGCAGCCCGCCTAGAAGGTCGTAGGTGCTCACCTGGTCGCAATCACCACCGCGAACGCTACGTACATCGCCACGATCACGGCGCCCTCGGAGCGACGAACTCCGTGTCCCGCGTAGCTGAGCACGACGGCGACGAGCGTCATGCCGACGAGCCACCAGACCGCGAACACCTCGACGCCGGTCGCGGTCCCGATGGCGAGGAAGAGCGCCGGGATCGCGACGCCGGCGAGGATGTTGAGGCTGTTCGAGTTGAACGCCTCGCTGACCGTGGCCGACCCGCGGCCGTGCAGTGCGAGCCGTACGGCCGTCAGCAGATTGGGCAGGCTGGTCAGCGCCGCGAGCACGAGCGTCCCGATGACGACGTCGGAGATGCCCCAGCGGTGCCCGAGGTCGGTCGCAGCGCGCACCATGCCCACGCTACCGAGCACGATCCCGGCGAGCGAGACGGCGAAATCCACGATGTCCCGACGCGTCGCCTTCCGCGGCGCCTCCCCGGTTCGGAGGTCGCTCACCTCCTCCCGCACTGCCATGACGAGGAAGGCGCGAATCGGCGCCACGGGCACGAGCCTCCGTATCCGCCCCGGCCGGATCGAGAGTAGGAAGACGTAGGGCCCGAGCACGACCAGGAGCAGGATCGTCGTGACGACCGGCCCGATCGCGCCCAGCACGAGCGCCGCCCCGAGGGCAGTGACCGCGAGCGCTATCCCGCCGTTCAGGAGCAGGCCGTGCCGGTGGATACGGACGTAGCCGGCGACGAGCGCGCTCAGCCCCAGCAGCGCCGCGAGGTTGAAGACGTTCGAGCCGATCACGACTCCGACTCCGATCTTCGATTCGCTGGCCACGAGTGCGGCGACCGCCGTCGCGATTTCGGGAGCGTCCGCGCCGAGCGCCGTGAGGATGCCGTGCAGGCCCTCCGACACACCGAGCCGCTCGCTGGCGCGGTCGATCTGCCGGGCGAAGGCGACGGTGGCAATCAGCGTCAGCGCGAGGCTGACCCAGAAGACGGGGATGGCGAGCCCGGTCGACACCCGCGCGGGCGGGCGCTACCGCTCGTAGGTGTAGAAGCCGCGGCCGGTCTTGCGGCCGAGCAGGCCCGCCTTCGCCATCGCCACGAGCCGTGGCGGCGGGGCCATGCGAGGCTCGCGCAGGCTCTCCCACAGCGCCTCGGAGGCGTGGACGTGCACGTCGATGCCGATCAGGTCGACGAGCGCGCAGGGCCCGATCGGCCAGCGGGTCCCGTGGAGCATCGCCTTGTCGAGATCCTCCGGCGTCACCCCCGCCTCGTCGAGCACGCGGACGCAGTCGTTCAGGAGCGGGATCAGCACGCGGTTGACGACGAAGCCCGGCGTGTCGGAGCAACGGATCGGCTCCTTCCCGATCCGCTCGGCGAACGCGTACGCCGCATCGTGGACGGCCGGGTCGGTCAGCTGCGTGCGCACGACCTCGACGAGCGGCATCACTGGAGCCGGGTTGAAGAAGTGCATGCCCACGACGCGCTCCGGCCGTTCGATCGCCGCCGCGATCTCGGTGACGGACAGGGCCGACGTATTCGTCGCCAGGATCGCCTCGGGTCGAACGACGCGCTCGAGTGCGGCGAACAGCTCCTTCTTGGCCTCGACCTGCTCGACGATCGCCTCGATCACGAGGTCGCAGCCGGCGAGCTCTTCGAGGTCGGTCGCGAGCCGCAGCCGGGCGAGGGCCGCGTCCATTTCGTCCTGCGTGAGCCGCCCTTTCTCGACACCGCGTGCGAGGTAGCGCTCGACCGTGCCGCGGCCCCGCTCGGCGAGTTCAGGCGTCACCTCGCGCCCGACGGTCTCGACGCCCGCCTGGACGCAGACCTGGGCGATGCCCGCCCCCATCGTGCCGAGCCCGACCACGCCGACGGTCTTGATCTCCATCGGCGCGATCCTATCCGGCGGCCTACCCGCTCCTCGCAACGCCGCGGAACCCGGACGTTGCCCGATCAGCGAGGGAACGGCGGTTACGCGTGCCGCGGGCCGTGCAGGACGGCGATGCGGCGGCGGTGCCTGCGCCGGAAGAAGCTGAGCACGAACGTCGTCATGCCCTCCTCATCGGCAGCAAGGGCAAGGCACTGAAGGCTCGGACGAGGGTCGTAGCAGCCTTCCGCGGTAGCGGTTACCTACACTCCGGAAACCGCGTGAGCCCGATCTTTCGACGTCACGGACACCGGGCGAGGAGCACGATCCCGCCTGCCGGCGTGCTGCGCCGCGAGCGGCGCGCGCTCCTGAAGTTCCGCGAGGAGCGCCTCCGCGACCTGGGCGGCCTCCTGCTCGAGATGTTCCGCCGCGACCGGTTCCGCGAGGACCTGGTCCGCGAGCGCTGCCAGGAACTGCTCGAGGTCGACGACCACCTGGCGGCGCTCGACTCGCTGCTCGGGCTATCGTGGGCGCTCCCCGAGCCGGCCCGCTGTACGTGCGGGGCGCCACTCGGCGAGGAGGCCCTCTTCTGTGCGGCCTGCGGCCGGTCGGTCGGGCCGGCCGCACGCCAGTGCGCCGCCTGCGGGAACGGACTGACCGAGGACGCCGCCTTCTGCACCCGCTGCGGCCTACGGACGGATGCCCGTGCGGTGCGCCAGACGGGGCCCGCCCCCGAGATCGAGGCCGGCGCTCCCGAGCCCGGGGCCGAGCCCGAGCAGGAGCCCGCGGCCGAGGCCGCCGAGAGCTAGTGGCGCTTCCTCCCGTTTCCGTGTGCCGCACGTGCGGCGCTCCGGCCGAGCAGGACCAGGAGTACTGCCTCGAGTGCGGCAACCGGCTCGTGGCGGCGCGGAGGGCGCCCGCGGTGGCGGCCTGGGTCGTTCCCTCGGTCATCGCCCTGCTCGTCGCCACCGTCGGCGCGGCCGCGGCGATCGCGGCCACGGGCGGCTCGACGGAGAGCGGAACGCCTGCGCTCGTCGCAGTCTCCCCGCTCCGGCCCGCTCCGGCGGCGCCCAAGCCACGACCCACGAAGCCGTCCGCCACTCCGAAGGGCCGTCATCTGATCTCCTGGCCGGCGGGCAACGGGTACACGATCGTTCTCGCGACGCTGCCGCTCGCGCAGGGAGCCGCGGCGGCTCGGGCGAAGGCTCAGCTCGCGCTCCGTCGGCATCTGCCGCAGGTCGGCGTACTCGTCTCGTCGAGCTACCCGAGCCTCCAGCCCGGCTACTACATCGTGTTCAGCGGGATCTTCGTCTCGCTCGAGGAGGCGCAGTCCTCGCTCGACGCCGCGAAGGCCTCGTTCCCGTCCGCGTACGCCCGCCCGATCGTCCGCTGAGGCAGCCCGAGACGTTCTCTCGGCGGCAAACGCTCGTCCGGACTTTGTAACAGCCCTCGAAAAGGAGTAGACTCCGCCTCGAAGGCACCTCGACGACGATTAACCTTCGCTTAACTAGGCTTTTCGAGCAGTTAACAGGGAACCGAGATACTGAGATGATGGACGATCGGGTAGCCGAGATCCAGGCCGGTATGTATCAGTATTCGAGAGCCATCTACCGATCGATTAAGGACCTGACCGACCCGTACGTCGATCCGGCCACCCAGCTCGAGTACCGCCGCGCCGTCCTCGACGCGTGCGAGCAGACGATGGAGCGGCTGGCCACCGACCCGCACTACTTCGCGACTCCGGACCGGACGCTGTTCCAGGACATCCGGCGCTACTTCCCGATCACGAACCAGGCACACGTCGCCTGGGCCGTGAACCAGGTCGTGGGCGCCGCGTGCGACTTCATCCAGGAGCAGATCGAGGCCGGGGCGTTCGACGGCGGCGTTGCCCGCTGCCGCGCGACGACGCGGAAGGGCAAGCCGTGCCAGCGCACGCCGCTGCCGGACCGCGAGTACTGCCCGTCGCACCAGCACCTCGAGCAGCGCTCGAAAGTCGCGGCCTAGCACCGGCCGGACGGCCGGAAGCAGCCCGGGCCCGAGGCTGTAAGCTCGGGCCTCGATGTCGCACGACACCGACAAGCTGATTCGTCAGCTCTCGCTGGTCGCCTTTCTGATGGCGGACCGTCGCGCATTGACCGCCCGCGATGTCAAGCAGAACGTCGAGGGCTACTCGGAGATGTCGGACGAGGCGTTCGCGCGCCGCTTCTACTCCGACCGCGCGGAGCTGCTCTCGCTCGGCGTGCCGCTGCAGTCGCAGCGCGACGAGTTCACGGGCGAGGAGCTGTACACGCTCCGCTCAGAACACTACTTCCTGCCGCCGCTCCGGCTCACCGACGACGAGTTGGCCGCGCTGCAGACGTGCCTCTACCTGCTCGAGGGCCAGTTCGCGTATGCGGAGCCGTTCCGCCTCGCGTTGCAGAACCTCACACTTGGCCGGCCGGGCTTTCTCGACGCGCCGACCGAGATCGCCGAGCGCGTCGAAGTTCGCGATCCCGACTACTCGCCCGAGCTCGCGGGACGGCTGAGCAAGCTCGAGACGGCGATCTCCAAGCAGCGCACGATCAAGTTCGAGTACTGGTCGATCGCCCGCGGTATCCAGCGCGAGCGCACGATCGACCCCTACGCGCTCCTGCCGCACGAGGGCAGCTGGTACGTCGTCGGCCGCGACCACGGTAGCGACGCGATCCGAACGTTCAAGGTGCTTCGGATCCGGCGCGACATCAAGTTCGCGACCCGCCGCGAGCGCGACTTCCGGCTGCCGAAGGAGTTCGACGCCGCCAAGCACCGGCCGCCGCCGCCCTGGCAGATGGGCGAGACGCTCGGCGAGGCGCGGATCGAGCTCTCGGGCGATACCGCCTGGTGGGTCGAGCGCACCTACAGGCCTCCGTACGGGCACATGGAGGACGACGTCTTCGTCACGCCGTACGCCAGCCTCTCCCACCTCGCCGCCTGGATCCTCCGCCTCGACGGCCGCGCGGTGCCGCTCGAACCCGACGCGCTGCGCCGTGAGGTCGCCACCGGCCTGCGCCGCGTCGCGGCAGCTCATACCTCCCCCGCCCCCGTGCCTGCGAAGGTGCGGCCGGTCGAAGTCGAGGAGGTCACGGAACGGCCGACGGGCCCGGTCAACCCGGAGCGCTTCGGCATCCTCCAGGCGCTGCTCGCCTACCTCCTCGCCGCCTGCGGCGAGGACTCGAGCGCCGTTATCCCGACCCGCGATCTCGTCGCGCGCTTCCCACAGATTCCCGAGGAGGCGGTCGAGGAGCATCTCGCCCTGCTCAATCTCGTCAATTTCGGCGGCGGCTGCTACGCCGTCTACGCGGAGCTCCGCGGAGCCGAGATCCACGTCGACAAGGAGCTCTTCGGCGACACGTTCCGCTCGCCGCCGCGCCTGACGCCGCTCGAGGCGCGCGCGATCCGGCTCGCGCTCGAGTTCGTCGGGCCGATGATCGCCGCCGAGGCGCACCGGCCTCTCGACCGCGTCCGCAAGAAGCTCGAGGAGACGTTCGGCGAGTTCGAGCTGCAGCAGACGGCGCCGACGAAGCCGGACAAGGCCGAAGAGACGCTGATCGCGACCCTGAGCGACGCGATCAAGGGCAACGAGCTGGTCGAGATCGAGTACTGGAAGGTCGGAGAGGACCAGGCCGTGCTCCACCTCGTCGAGCCGCACGTCCTCCAGCGCGAGCTGCCGTACTGGTACGTGCACACGTGGGACCGCACCCGGGACGGCCAGCGGAGCTTCCGCCTCGACCGGATGCGTGAGGCGAGGCCGACCGGCGAGACCTTCGAGCCGCGCGAGGACTTCGAGCCCGTGCGCCTGCGCGACGCGCGCGTGGCACGGATCCTCTACACGAAGGCCGTCGCGCGCTGGGAGGTCGAGCGGGGCGCCCAGGAACTCGTCGACGGCACGGCGCTGATGGAGGAGAAGGTCGGGAGCCCCGAGTGGCTCGTCAGCGAGATCCTGCGCTTCCTCGGCGAAGCCGTGGTCGTCGAGCCGGAGGACCTGCGCAAGCTCGTCGCGTCGCGCGCGAAGACGCTCCTCAGCTCGCTCGGTTTGTCGCGCCTGCGCGTTCCTGCCTGACCTGCTCGTTGGCAAGCGCGATGCGGGCGTTCCGCTGCAGGTAGCGGCCGTCGTTTCGCGGCACATAGAGGCGGTCATAGCGGCGTGAGAGCTCCCGGGAGTCCGTCTCCAGCCAGTCGCGGAGCGACACGACGGGCTCGGCGCCTTCACTGAGCGACCGTCCGGCGCGGCGCTTCTCCACCCCCCGGTTCCACGGGCACACGTCCTGGCAGATGTCGCAGCCGTAGACCTGGTCGCCGAGCTCGGCGCGATACGCCTCCGGGATCTCCTCACGCGACTGCGTCCAGTAGGAGAGGCAGCGCGTCGAGTCGAGGACACCGGGCTCGTCGAGTGCACGGGTCGGGCACGCGTCGATGCAGAGGCGGCACTCGCCGCAGTCGAGCGCGAGCGGCGGCGCCCACTCGACCTCGACGTCGGTGACGAGCGTGCCGAGCACGACCCAGGAGCCGTGGCGGCGCGTGATGATCATCGTGTTCTTGCCGTAGAAGCCGACGCCGGCCCGGGCAGCCGCCTCGCGGTCGACGTGCTGGTTCTCGTCGACGAGAACCCGGTACGTCCCGCCGAGCCGCTCGCCGAGCCGCTCGAGCTTCTCGCGCAGCTCCGTGTAGGCGTCGTGCCAGGTGTAGCGCGGGAGGCGCCCCTGGCCCGGACCGGGCTCAGGGCCGGGCTCCCAGTAGCAGAGTGCCGCGGAGACGACCGAGCGCGCGCCGGGAACGAGCAGCTCCGGGTGGCACGAGACCTCGGGCCGGGCCATGGTGAAGCGCATGTCCGCGAACAGGCCGCGAGCGTGGCGCTCGCGGATGTGCCGCTCGGTCTCGACGTAGGGCTCCGCAGGCGCCGCGCCGATCGCGTCGATGGCGAGCTCTTCGGCCAGCCGCTCGAGCTCTTCTCTGCTGGCCCGGGTGGGGGTCATGCGAGGATTGTGCCCGTGCCCCGCCGGCGACCGGTCGCGATTCCCCCCCAGGACGCCGTCTCCGAACCTCCGCGCATGCACGTCCTCTTCGACCTGATGGCGGCCTACAACGTCTCCGATCCATACGTGGAGGGCTTCCTCGGCGATCCGAAGCTTGCCGACAGCTACGGCCTCCTGAGTCTGATCGGCGCCGCACGGTCGATCACGCCGACGGACGTCGCGGCGCGCCTCGGCACCGCCGTGACGACCGCGTCGGATCGGATCCGGCGCCTCGAGGAGCGCGGGCTCGCGGAGCGCCGCCCGAACCCGGCCGACGGGCGCTCGCACCTCGTCTCGCTGACGGCGGCGGGGCAGGCGGCGTTCGAGAGCACGTTCCCGGCCTGGCGGGAGGCGATCGTCGCGCTCGAGGAGGAGCTCTCGATGCCGTCGGCGCAGATCGCCGAGGCGATTCGGGAGCTCGACCGGGCGATGCGGGCGGTAATCGCCCGCCGCAGCGCCGCGGTCGACGCGAAGTAGTCCGAAGCTGTAGTATTTTAGTCCGAGTTCGGACTTCTTCTCCAGGAGGTGACATGCGCGCCACCGTCGCTCTGCTCGTCCCCCTGCTTGCCCTCACTGCTGCCGCGGCGCTCGGCGCCACGCGCGCTGCCCCACGCGTCGTGGCCAGGATCGCGACCGGGCAGGCCCCCTGCTCCGAGGCGGGCGGCTACGGCGCGCTCTGGGTCGGCAACTACGGCTCGAGCGACGTCGCGCGAGTCGATCCGAAGACGAACAGGGTGACGAAGCGGATCCCGGTCGGGACGAGCCCCTGCGGGATCGGCGTCGGCGCCGGAGCGGTCTGGGTCGACGGCTGGGGGACCGGCTACGTCGAGCGCATCGACCCGCGCAGGTCGAAGGTGACGAAGCGTGTCCGCGTCGCCGCCGGCAACACGCTCTGGGACGTCACGTTCGGCGGCGGCGCCGTCTGGGGCACGGACTACACGGGCGGCGTCGTGATCCGGATCGACCCGCGGACGATGCGCGTCGTCAAGCGGATCAAGGTCGGCGGCGCGCCGTCCAACCTGCGCTTCGGCGCCGGCTCGCTCTGGGTCGGCTCCCAGGTCGGCACGTCGATCTTCCGGATCGACCCGGCCACGAACTCGGTGACGACGATCGACGTCGGCCACCAGAGCCCTGACTCGCCTGCCGTCTCGAACGATGCCGTCTGGGTCGCGAACCGACTCGACAACTCGGTGTCTCGGATCGATCCGGCGACGAACTCCGTCGTCGCCACGGTCCCGGTCGGCCAGCACCCGGCCAACCCTGCGATCGCCCCGAACGGGTTCGTCTTCGTCCCGCTCAAGGGCGAGAACAAGGTCGCCTGGATCGACCCCGCGACCAACACGGTCGGCGGCAAGCTCCCCGGCGGCCCGGGCCCCTTCCCCGCCGCCGAGGCGTTCGGCGACATCTGGGTCCCCGACAACCTCGGCACGCAGGTCGTTCGCATCCGCCCATCCTGAGCCGTCTCCGACCAAGGGTCCGCCCGCGTCCGACTCCGCGTGGGCGGGCCCGCGTTCTGCTGCGCTGTACGATCGCCGGCGTGAAGGCGATCCGGATCCACGAGGACGGCGGCCCCGAGGTGCTTCGCTACGAGGATGCCCCGGACCCCGAGCCGGCCGCAAACGAGGTGCTGATCCGCCTCGCCGCCGCCTCGCTCAACCACCTCGACGTCTGGGTGCGGAAAGGGCTGCCCTCCGTGCCGAAGCCTCGGATCCTCGGCGCGGACGGCGCCGGCGTCGTCGAGGCGCTGGGCGGCGAGGTGTCGGGTTTCGAGCCCGGGCAGCGGGTCGTGATCAACCCCGGCGTGATCTCGAACGGCCGCATGCACGTCGTCGGCGAGGCGATGGACGGCACTCACGCGGAGCTCGTCGCCATCCCTGCTCGCAACGTCTACGCGATCCCCGACGAGCTCTCGTTCGAGGACGCCGCGGCCTTCCCGCTCGTCTTCGAGACCGCCTACCGGATGCTGGTCACCAGGGCGCACCTACAGGAAGGCGAGACGGTCTTCGTCTGGGGGATCGGCGGCGGCGTCGCGACGGCGGCGCTCGCGATCGCGAAGGCGCACGGTGCACGCGTGATCGTCACGTCGTCGAGCGAAGAGAAGCTGGCGCGCGCCCGTGAGCTCGGCGCCGACGAGACGATCGACCACGCGACCGAGGACGTGCGGGCGCGGGTCAAGGAGCTGACCGGGGGACGCGGCGCCGACGTCGTCCTGGAGACGGTGGGCGCCGCGACCTGGAAGACGACGCTCGAGGTCGCGGCAACGCGCGGACGCATCGTTCTCTGCGGCGCCACGACCGGCCCGAATCCGCCCGCCGGCCTGCACCGGATCTGGTGGAAAGAGCTCGACGTGCTCGGCTCGACGATGGGCTCGGCCGAGGACTTCGAAGCCGGCCTCGACCTCGTCACAAGCGGGCGCGCCCGGCCGGTGATCGACGAGGTTCTTCCGCTCTCAGAGGCCCGTGCCGCGCACGAGCGGCTCGAGGCCGGCGCTCAGCTCGGCAAGATCGTGCTGCGCATCCCGGAGTGAGCGACTAACCGAAGCCGAGGATGAACTTGGCGTCGTCGGACATGCGCTCGGGCGTCCACGGCGGGTCCCAGGTCAACTCGAGCTCGACGTCCTCGACGTCAGGGAAGTTCGCGCGCGTGGTCGCCGCGATGTCCTCCTGGATCATCGGGCCGGCCGGGCAGCCCATGGACGTCAGGCTGTGGATCACCTTGACCTTCGGCCCCTCGATCTCGACGTCGTAGACGAGGCCGAGCTCGACGATGTCCATCCCGAGCTCCGGGTCCTCCACCTGGTGCAGCGCCTCGAAGACCTCGTCGCGAGTCGGCATGTCCTGAGTCTAGCCTCGGAGAGCAGTTCTACTCCCCCTTGATGCCGTTTCCGCCCGGTCGGGTGCGCAACCTCCCGGGCTTCGCCCCGAGCGCGCGGGTGACGACGTGCTCGATCACCCTCGCCTCCGCCGCCGCGGGGAAGACGCCGCCGTCGCGGAAGAAGGAGAGGACGACGAACGTGCGCCCGACGAGCAGATAGACGTCGTCAGTCGTCTCCGCGTGCGTCCCGTCCGTCTGACGCCAGCTCTCGGCGAACCGGCGCGCAACCTGCCTGCTGCCGATGAGTGCTCCCGGAACGGGGACGGTCTCGACCGCGACCCGGCCGTGGTCGTAATGAGAGAGCGCCGAGTGCGCGATCTGCAGGAGGCAACGAAGGCGCGCCGCTCCCGTCACGCGCCGGAACGCCGCCAGCGCCTGGTCCGCCGTCTCGTAGAGGTCGACCTCGCCGAGCACGTAGCCTGCGGCGCCCCTGGCGACGAAGGGCCTGGAGCGGTCGACGGCCGTCTGCGTCAGGCCGCTCAGATCCGCGGCGCACTTCTGGGGGCCGCTCGCCAGCGACCCGTGCGGGCGGTAGCCGGGTGGAACGTCGCCCTGATGGACGTCGACGCGCCGGGCGACCTTTCCGTCGGCCTCGGTGAACGCGTGCGCCGGCGCGAGCGGATCGCTCGACGAACTGCTGCCACACGCTGCGAGCAGGACGACGCCCGCGGCGAGGCAGGCGGCGCCAGCTGCCCGGCCCGCGCGCATGAGCTCAGCGGCCGGCGCTACCGGCAATGCCCTGGCGCGTCTCGACGCTCGAGAGCACCAGGTCCATCACGGCCGTGATCGTCCACTCGATGTTGCGATTCTCGAGCACCGGCACGTCGTGGCGGCGGGCACGCTCGACGATCGCGGACTGGATCAGGCGGATGTCGTCGAGCGCGTCGATGTACCGCTGCACGGGCCGCAGGCCCTCGGAGGTCGCGTCGCGGATCCAGAAGTGCGCGGCGTGAGCGTCCGGATCCTCGATCTGCAGCACGCAGTGGATGGTCAGCGCACCGTCGATCGGGGGCAGGAGGCCGGGGACGAGGTGGACGCCCTCGAGCACGATCGACCAGCGCTCGGCGAGCGCCCGCTCGATGACGGCACCCATGCCGACGAGGACGTTCCGCGTCTGGTCGAGGAAGCCGGCCAGCACCTGGTTGCCGTCCTCGTCGGCCCGGTGCGCACGACCCGCCTCGAAGCTCGAGTAGTGGATCGTCGGCATGAACTGCTCGGAGAAGAAGGCACGCATGGTGTGCCGGATCACGTCCGTCGACGTCACACGGGTGATGCCGAGCCGGTGGGCGACCTCGGTGGCGACGCTCGACTTGCCGCTCCCGGTGCCGCCGCCGATCATGACGACGATCGGCAGGTCGAGCCGCCTGAACTCCCTGTAGAGCCTGAGCTTGCGCACTGCCGCCGCGCCCTCCTCCTCGCCGACGACGGAGCGGGCGAGCTCCTCCAGATGCTCGAGCTCGAGCGCCGCGTCACCGTAGAGCGCGAGGTCCTGCTCGACGCGGAGCGCGAGCTCGTACGCGCGCGTCGTCGGCAAGCCGACTGCCGTCAGCGCTCGCGTCAGCATCGTCTTCGAGTACGGCGGCTCCACGGGATGGATGTCACTCATGCGATCGCCGGCTCCTTCAACGCCGTCTCGACGAGGGCCTGAAGCTCCGAGTCGAGGTCGGGCTCGCCCCCGAGCGGCACGGGCTCGTTGTCGGCGAAGACCACCTCGGCGCCTCGCGTGCGGGCGGTGTCGGCGACGACATCGATACCGGCGGCCTTGATCTCGACCAGGTAGACGTCTGCGTCGACGCCGGCGAGCTCCTCACGGAGCACGACACGGTCGGCGAGGCTCGCCGAGGCGTGGACCACCTCGGCGTCGAGGTGGGTGGTCGACGCCGGCCCGGCCGTGAATACCGCCGTCCGGCGGCCCGCCAGCGGCTCGAGTGGCTTCAGGCGCAGCTCGCAGGCGACCACGGGCACGGACTTCACGTCCTGGATACGACGGCGGAGCTCGACGCTGTCCGCGCCGGCCATCGTCAGGACGACCAGATCGGAGATGAGGATCCGGTACGCGTTCAGGTAGCCGGCGATCACGTCGGCGCCCTGCAGCGCCGAGGCGACGAGGACGCGCGCATCGGCGTCGACCGGCGGGAGTGCGGCGCCGCTGCCGTCGCAGATCAGGAGCTCCGGCCGCCGCGCCGCAGCAAGTGCGAGGCCCTCGAGCACGTTCGACACCCAGGTCTCGCCCGCGAGGCCGCCGCCGCAGCGCCGGCAGCCGACCGTGACGACGCCGGCCACGACCGCCGTCTCCAGGTAGTCGGAGGCGGCGTGTGCGCCCGCCCGGGCCTTCTCGACGAGCTCGTCCACGGACGGCGGCGACTCGACGACCTCCGGCTCGGGTGGCCCGCCGCGTCCCATCGAGACGACCACCACGTCGTGCGTCGCGGCGGCAAGCCGGGCGAGCTTGCCCGTGACCGCCGTCTTGCCGACCCGCTTGCCCGTTCCGGCGACCGCGATCGACGGCACCCCGACGGGCGCGGAGACCGGCGGGTCGAGCCGGAAGTCGGCGCCGACGTAGGGCAGGCCGAGCGCGAGCACCCGGCTCGCGAGCCGGAACCGCTCGACGGGGCCGAGCACCGGCTCGTCGGAGAGGTCGACGACGATCTCGGGCACGTGCTCTGCGACCGCCTCCTCGAGCCCGGGCGCGAGCGGAACGCCGTAGCTCTCGCCCCCGCGCAGCTTCTCCTTGCCGCCGATGAGCACCGCCGCGACGAACTCGTACGGAAGCTCGGCGAGCGCCTGCCGCACGACGTCCGCGTAGTGCTCCCCGTCGATAACGGCGATCGCCCTCATGTCTGCGGCGTGATCTCCGAGTCGATCGTGGCGACGTGCTTCTCGTAGACCAGCGTCTCGGTCGAGAAGCGGATGATCAGGTCGCGCCCGTGGTAGGGGTACTGGCGCCACACCTCCACCTCCGGGCCGTCGACGAGCACGACGTTGTAGCAGGGCCGCGTGTTCCCGCGCAGGCGCAGCGACGAGACCGTGCCCGTGTTGACGATGAACATGTCCTCGAGCCGCCACGCGTACGGGACGTGCTTGTGGCCGCAGAGGACGAGGTCGACGCCCGCGCGCAGCAGGCACTCGATCGCGTCGCCGGCGTCGTAGACGACGTTCCGCTCGCGCCCTGTACCCGGTACCGGCAGCAGGTGGTGGTGGAGGACGAAGATCCGCAGCGAGGCCGGCGGCGAGAACTGCTCCTCGATCCATGGGTAGCGCCCGCGGCCGATCTCGCCGTGGTCGAGGTCGGGCTCGGTCGAGTCGCACGCTACGACGGAGACGTTCCCGACGTGGAGCACGGAGCTGCGGTCGCCGAACATCTCCTCGAAGTGGACGTAGCCGACGTTGCGCGAGTCGTGGTTGCCCGGCACGATCACCATCGACTCGCATTCGATCTTGTCCAGGTAGGACTTGGCCTGGACGTACTCGGGCTTGAAGCCGAAGGTGGTCAGGTCGCCCGAGCAGACGACGAGGTTCGGCCGCATGTCGTTGATCTCGCTGATCGCCCGCTCGAGCAGCGTGGGCACGAAGTGCGGCCCCCCGCAGTGCAGGTCGGAGATGTGGGCGATCCTGAACGAGCCGTCCGCTGCGCCCGGCATGGCCGGAAGTGTACGGACGGGCTTCTGCGGATGGCTCTAGGCGCCGTTCAGGCCGTAGATCGCGCCGAACTTCTCGCGCAGATACCCGAGCAGCGGCTGTGGGTCGAGGCCGCCGCCGACCTCGCGTTCGAGCAGCTCACGCGGCATGTACGTGCGGCCATAGCGATGGACGTGCTCGCGGAGCCAGGCGCGCAACTCACCGAAGTCGCCGTTCCGCACCTGCTCCGACAGGTCGGGAAGCTCCCGTTGCATCCGCTCCCAGAGCTGCCCCGAGATCACGTTGCCGAGGGCGTAGGTGGGGAAGTAGCCGATCGCGCCGCCCGACCAGTGCATGTCCTGGAGCACCCCGTCGGCAACGTCGGGCACCTCGATCCCGAGGTACTGCCGGATGCGTGCGTCCCAGGCCTCGCTCGCGTCGGCCGGGGCGAGCGTGCCGCCGACGAGCTCCTGCTCGAGCTCGAAGCGCATGATGATGTGCAGGTTGTACGTGATCTCGTCGGCGTGGATGCGGATCAGCGACGGCTGCACGCGGTTGACGGCGCGGTAGAACGTCTCGGCGTCGAGGCTCCCGAGCTGGGCGGGGAACGCGTCGCGGACCAGCGGGAAGAAGTGCTCCCAGAACGGCAGGCTGCGACCGATCATGTTCTCCCACATCCGGCTCTGCGACTCGTGCACTCCGAGCGACGCGCCGCGGCCGAGCGGGGTTCGGTACAGGTCGCCGTCGACCTGGTACTCGTAGAGCCCATGCCCGAACTCGTGCATGCAGGCAAACAGCGAGGTCAGGTTGTCGTGCTGGTGGTGCGTCGTGAGGCGGACGTCATGCGGACCGCCCTTGGAGGCGAAGGGGTGGGCGGTCTCGTCGACGCGCCATTCCTCGTCGAGGAACCCGAATGCGCGCAGGATCGCGCCCTCGACCTGCTCCTGCTGCGCCAGCGGGAAGTCGCCGGTCAGCGCCGAGTCGTCGACGGCGTCGACCCGCTCTGCAATGGCGGCGACGAGCGGGACGAGCCCTTCCTTGAGCTCGTCGAAGACTGCTCGCACCTCGGCGGTCTTGACGCCGGGCTCGAAGTCGTCGAGGAGGGCGTCATAGGGCTCGTCGACCGGCTGGAAGCACTCGATATAGCGCTTCTTGAGCTCGACGGCGTGCTCGAAATGCGGCAGGAAGAGCGCGAAGTCGGACGTCTGCCGCGCCTCCCGCCAGACCGGCTCGCCGAGTGCTCCGGCGCGCGCCATCTCGGCGCGCAGCTCGAGCGGCACCCGCCGCGCCTTCTCGTAGTCTCTGCGCGTGACGCGGATCAGGCCGGCCTCGACCGAGCCGTACTCGAGCGACTCGCCCCAGGGAGCGAGCTCCTCGAGGAGGCCGCCGATCTCGTCGGCGGTGAAGCGCTCGAACGCGAGCCGTGTAAGGGTCGCGAGCTGATCGGCACGTGCCTGCGAGCCCGCGGAGGGCATCTTCGTCCGCTGGTCCCACGCGAGCACACCCGCGGCGCCGGCGATGTCCTGCACCTCGCCGAGCCGCTCGACGAGCCTGCTGTAAGCCTCTTCCATCGCGCGTGATCCTACTCACGGGACGCCGGCGGCCGCCCATCGTGTGCCGCTTGGCGCCGAGCGGCAGCGTCGAGGAGTCCTCGGCCGCGTCCGAGCCCGTTGCTAGCCTTGACTCGGTGCCGTTGGAAATCCCGGATTTCCAGGCGTATTGCGGGTGCGCTCCGCCTCAGTTCCAGAACGAGGCGGAGTTGGAGTGCGCCAAGATCCTCGACTACTACGAGGTTCCGTGGGACTACGAGCCGCGGACCTTCGTGCTCGAGCAGGACGAGGACGGTCGCATCACGGAGGCGTTCTCACCCGACTTCTTTCTGCCCGAGCAGGATCTCTATCTCGAGGTGACGGTGATGAAGCAGTCGCTCGTCACCAGGAAGAACCGCAAGCTGCGCAAGCTCCGCGAGCGCTACCCCGACGTCAACGTGAAGCTGTTCTACAAACGCGACATCGAGCGTTTGGCTCAGCGATACAGACTCGACCTCGCCTCCTAGTGCGATTCCACTTGCCGCCGACGCCTCGGCGAGCGAAAGGCAGATGCGCCGGTGCTTGACGGGGCACGCGCGCTGGCCGCAGACGCCGTCGATCCCTCCCCGCCCGCCCTCGACCCTCGGATCGGCGAGGTCTATCTCTCCGCCGACGAGATCCGCGCGCGGGTGTCCCAGCTCGGGGCGCAGATCGGAGAGGACTACGCCGGGCGTGAGCCGATCCTGATCGGCTGCCTCAAGTCGAGCTTCATCTTCCTCGCCGACCTGTCGCGGGCGCTACCGGTCGTGCATCGCGTCGACTTCGTCGAGCTTGCCGGCTACGGAGGCCGCGGCACCGGCGGCTCTCGCGCGATCCGCCTGCTCAAGGATCTCGACCTCGACGTCGTCGGTCAGGACATCCTGCTCGTCGAGGACGTGGTCGACACGGGCCTGACCCTGCACACGCTGACGAGGACGCTCAACCTGCGGAATCCCCGCTCGCTGGCCGCCGTGACATTCCTCGACCGCCCCTACCGGCGGCTCGTCGAGGAGCTCCCGGTGCGCTACGTCGGCTTCACGGTGCCGGACGAGTTCTTCGTGGGCTACGGCTTCGATCTGGACGAGCGCTATCGCAGCCTGCCCGACCTCCACCTGGCCACGATCGGCAACGGCAGCTAGCCGCTCGCGGGCGGCTGTGGACAAAGAGTTGCGCTCCTGTTGCACTTCGGTCACAGCTTCGTGCGTACTTCCGCGATAGCGTGAACGCCGGGTGGCGGGTGGACGACTCCCCTCCCAGGGTGGGGGTGTGGACCGGCGCGACTCAGATTTAGACGCGTCTAAATTCAGCTAGACTTCGTCGCGTGATGGCGACCCGGTCTGAGGCTTTGCCGCGCCCGGGCGGGGCGGGCGAGCGTGTCCTCCGCGGGCACAGCCACCGGCTCCGTCTCTGGCCGTTCCTCGGGCCTGCCTTCATCGCCTGCGTCGCGTATATCGACCCCGGCAACTTCGCGACGAACATCGCCGCCGGTTCGCAGTTTGGCTACACGCTGCTCTGGGTGATCGTCGCCGCCAACCTGATGGCGATGCTGATCCAACTGCTCTCGGCCAAGCTCGGGATCGCGACCGGCCGCAACTTGCCCGAGGTCTGCCGCGAGGAGTTCTCCCACCGCGCCACGATCGGCCTCTGGCTGCAGGCGGAGGCGATCGCGATGGCGACCGACCTGGCAGAGTTCCTCGGCGCAGCGATCGGCTTTCACCTGTTGTTCGGCATCGGCCTGTTCCCGGCCGCCGTGCTCACCGGCATCGCCGCCTTCCTGATCCTCGGACTGCAGCGGTTCGGGTTCCGCCCGCTCGAGGCGGTGATCGCGGTGCTGGTGGTTCTGATCGGCGTCTGCTACCTGGCCGAGCTCTATTACGCGCATCCGCCGTTCGGGCTCGCTGCCCGCCACGCCGTCACACCCGAGTTCGCGAACAGCGAGGCGCTGCTGCTCGCGGTCGGCATCATCGGCGCGACCGTGATGCCGCACGTCATCTACCTGCACTCGGCGCTGATGCAGAACCGAATCGTCCCCGACTCGGACGAGGAGGCTAAGCGGCTCATGCGGTACACGCGAATCGACGTCATCGTCGCGATGACGATCGCCGGGCTGATCAACATGGCCATGCTGATCATGGCCGCGAGCGTCTTCTACAAGAGCGGTCTCCTCCACATCGACTCGCTCGAGACGGCGCATCGGACGCTCCAGCCGATCCTGGGCGGCGCCTCGGGGACGCTGTTCGCGCTGGCCCTGGTGGGATCGGGCCTGTCGAGCTCCGCCGTCGGCACCCTGTCCGGACAGGTCGTGATGCAGGGGTTCATCCGGCGGCAGATTCCCGTCTGGGTTAGACGCGTCGTCACGATGATCCCCGCGTTCGTGGTCATCGCCCTGGGGTTCAGCCCCACGCGGACACTCGTGCTCAGCCAGGTCGTGCTCTCGTTCGGCATCCCGTTCGCGTTGATCCCACTCGTCATGTTCACGAGTCGCAAGCGGCTGATGGGCGGGCTCGCCAACAGCCGCACGACGAATGTCGCCGCAGCGACCGTCGCCGCAGTGATCATCTCGCTGAACGTCTTCCTGCTCATACAGGTCTTCTCGTAACGGGGGAAACAGCCGGTTTCCCCCGTTGGCCCCTCCCTACGTTCGGGAGTCGAGAGCCTTGAGCGCGTCGGCGGCCTGGCGGCGGAGCGGGCCGACGAGCGAGCGGTAGTCCTCGTCCGAGACCTTGCCGGTGCGGTGGTCGAACTCGAGCTCCTTGAGTGCCGCGAGCGAGCGGTCGCGCTCCTCAGCGAGCGACAGCCGGCGGCGCTCCGCCGCATCGGGCTCGTAGAGGCGGTCGGCGTCGGCCGCGAGCGCGGGCTCCCGCAGGAACGGACGCGACACGTAGACGACGCAGGCGACCGCGAGCACGGCACCGAGGACGAGCGCGAACGTCGTCATGCCCGCACCATCGCCCCCGCTTCGCCGTAGCGCTCGGCCAGCCGCCGCTCTTCCCGCGCGTCGGGCCAGAGTGTGATCAGACAGCCGGCGACGAACACGAACCCGGCCAGCCAGATCAGGTTGATCAGCGGCTTGACGAGGATCTTCACGAAGACGCCGCCGCTCTTCGTCGTCCCGCCGAGGATCAGATCCCGGTCCTCGCCCGTCAGCCAGCTCGACGCGATCGACATCTCGCTCGACGTCTGCTGCTCGCGGAAGTAGAAGTTCTGGCCCGGGCACTGCGTGCCGAGCGTGCTCGAGCCACGGTAGACGTCGAAGCAGGCGCGAAGCTCGCTGTGATTGCCGACGTTGGGACGGCTCACGAGCCGGCGATAGACGTACGTGTACCCCGCGACCTTCACGGTGTCACCGGGCATGAGCGCCTTCGTGCCGGTCTCGTACGTCGACTGGTAGGCGCTCGAGCCCGCGACCCCGATCGCGAGGAAGACGATCGCGGCGTGGACGACGTAGCCGCCGTAACGGCGGCGGTTCCGCGCCACCAGCTCGAAGAAGGCGGACGCATACCCACCGCCTGCGACCGCCCGCCGCGCCGCCGTGCCGCGCACGAACTCGAGCGTGATCGACGCCAGCACGAAGGCCGCGAACGAGTACGCGAAGAGGCCGGGCAGCGACGAGCCCGCGCCGAGGACGATCAGGATCCCGCCGACGACGACCGCGACGAGCGCCGGAATCGCGAGCACCCGCCGGATCGAGCTCCACGACGCGCGGCGCCAGGCGATCAGCGGCCCGATCCCCATCAGCAGGAGCAGCGGTAGGCCGAACACGCGCAGGAAGAAGTCGTAGTAAGGCCTGCCGACGGTCACCGACTCGCCGCGCACGGCCTGCGTCAGCAGCGGATAGCAGACGCCCCAGAGAATCGTCAGGCAGAGCGCGACGAGCAGCAGGTTGTTGTAGAGGAAGGTCGCCTCTCGCGATATGACCGACTCGAGCTTCGTCTTGGCCCGCAGGAGCGGCAGGCGGTAGTAGACGAGCAGCAGGCTGGCGGCTGTGATCAGGCAGATGAACCCGAGGAACCACGGCCCGATCGAGCTCTCGGTGAACGAATGGATCGAGTTAATGATCCCGGAGCGGGTCAGGAACGTGCCGAAGAGCGACAGGCAGAACGCGAGGACGACGAGGAGCATGTTCCAGACCTTCATCATCCCCTTCTTCTCCTGCACCATCACCGAGTGCAGGAACGCCGTCGCGGCGAGCCACGGCATCAGCGCGGCGTTCTCGACCGGATCCCAGGCGTAGTAGCCGCCCCAGCCGACCTCGACGTACGCCCAGTGGGCGCCGAGAAGCTGGCCGACGCCGAGGAACGTCCAGGCGGCGAGCGTCCAGCGGCGTGTGGCGACGATCCAGCGTTCGTCCGTCCGCCCGGAGAGGAGCGCGCCCATCGCGAACGCGAACGGGACGGTGAGGCCGACGTAGCCGAGGTAGAGCATCGGCGGGTGGATGGCGAAGTACGGGTTCTGCAGGCTCGGGTTCAGCCCGAGGCCGTCGCCCGGCGCGGCCTGGGTCTGGAACGGGCTTGCGACGGCGACGACGAGAAGCGCGAAGAACGACGCCACGAGGCCGAGCGTCGGCACGACCCAGGCGATCACCTCGCGGGCGGCGACCCGGTTGAAGTAGACGGCTGCCGTGGAGTAGCCGAGCAGCACGAGCAGCCAGAGGAGGAGCGACCCTTCCTGGCCGCCCCAGAACGCCGACAGCGCGTAGAGCGTGGGCAGCTTGCGGCTCGTGTGGTCGGCGACGTAGGTGAAGGAGAAGTCGTGCCGCGCGAGGGCGATCAGCAGGACGGCGGAGGCGACGACGGCGGCGCCGAACGCTGCGATCAGGGCGTTCTGGGCCGAAACGGCGAGGCGGCGCCGCCGCTCGTGGGCGGCAAGCGCGCCGGCCACCGTCGCGTACAACGCGAGGCCGAGGCAGAGAACGAGCGCGGCGCGGCCGAGCTCAGGCATCGAGCGTCAGGAGCTCTTCTTCGGCAGGTACTTCGACGGGCACTTGGTCAGCATCGAGTTGCGGTCGGCGACGAACACGCCGTTTTGGAGCCTGCCCGTGACGAGGATGTTCTGTCCCACCTTGAAGAGCGCGCCGACGTCACCCGTGTAGACGACCGGCACGCTCGCCTTGCCGCCGATGTCGCGCATCTTGAAGCGCAGCCCCGCGGGCGCGTACGAGTCGCCGTGTCTCGGCCCGACCACCGTGCCGACGATCTGGACGCGACCAACGTGGTTCGTCAGTTGGCTCGGCTTGATCGTGGCCGTCCCCTGCCCCGCGATGGCGGTGTAGAGGAGGAAGATCGCGAGGGCGCCGGCGATCGACAGCGCCACGATCAGACGCGCAGGGCTGCGCGAAACACGCACGCCGCGATTTTATCCCCGCGGCACGATCACGGGTGAACCCATGGTTCCCCCGTGAGCCCCCTCCTTCACAGCTCGCTTCGACCAGCACCGAATGGCTTCGCTCGGGCAAAGCCCGGCTTCGCCTCCGATCGGATCGTCGCAGCGACCTTGAGCAGCTAGGTCTGCGGGGTTTCTTCGCGCCTGGGAGGCACGCGGTAGCCGTGCTCGTGGCAGAGCTCGCCGGGGGACTCCTCGGTCAGGGCGTCGCAATAGCCCTTGCCGTAGGCCGCGCGCATGAACGCGGCGACGATCTCGATGTTCCACTCGGTGATGTCGTCCGCCTCGCGCCAGAGGTCGGCGAGCCGGAGGTCGATGTCGAGCTCGAGGAGCTCGATGCGGGACGGTCGCTTGGGCATGGATTCAGCGTAGAACCGGGGTCGGACGGAGTCTTCCTGGCCGCACCGCCCCACTCCGCTAGCGTGCCGCTCGATGGCTGAGATCCGCATCGGCCCGGCGCGGGTGCCTTCGAAGGACAGTCCCGAAGAGGCCGTCCGGCTCCTCCAGGAGCGCGGCTACGACGCTTGCGAGATCGACTGCGAGGGCGGGTTCTGGATGGACTACCCGTTCGCCGGGCGATTCGGGGAGCTCGCGCGCGCGGCGGGCATCGTGCTGTCGGTCCACGCGCCTATCGCGGCCTTCCTCGGCCATCGGGAGCGCGAGAAGAAATACCGCATGGCGATCGGGATGCTCGACCATTCGGCCGGGATCGCCGTCGCCGCCGGCGCCGAGCTCGTCGTCTTCCACCCCGGCTTCCTGCTCGAGCGGCCGCGGGAGGAGGCGCTCGCGGCCGTCGTCGAACAGCTGGCCGACCTGCGAGAACGGCTCGAGGGCAAGGACCGGGCCGTCCCGTTCGGGGTCGAGATCATGGGCCGAGTGCGCGACTTCGGCACGGCCGAGGACGTGCTCGGGATCGCGGCACAGCTCGGCTGGGTCAGGCCGGTGATCGACTTCGCGCATCTGCACGCGACCTCGGACGGCGCCTATACGACGGCCGACGCGTTCGCCGACATGCTGGCCGCCGCCGACCGCATCCAGGAGCCCGGGACGCCGTTCCACGTCCACTTCTCGGACATCGCCTACGCGAACCGGAACGAGACGAAGCACCTGCCGTACGGCGAGGGGACGCTGCGCGCAGAGCCGCTCCGCGAGGCGCTCGACCGGTTCGAGCGGCCGGTGACCGTGATCAGCGAGTCGCCCGACGAGGACTCGAGCCAGGCGATCCGGGCGATTCTGCGCGGCTGAGCGTCAGGCGATCCGCTCGGCGTTGTGCGCGAACGCCGAGCTCATCGCGGCCGCGGGAGCAAGCTCGGCGAGACGCCCGGCGACCGCGGGATCGGGCCGGTCGCGCTCCCGCAGGAACTGGTCGAGCCGCTCGAGGACAAAGATCTCGAGCGACCGCCAGCCCGTCTCCTGCACCGCATCCCACGCCTCCCGAAGCAGCCGCTCCGCCTCGGCGTCGCGATGCTGCGCCGCCCGGATCGCCGCGAGCGAGATACGAGTCGACGCCTGCGACGAAACGTCGTGCACGCCGACCGTCTCCATCGCCTCGAGGGCGACGCGCTCGGCCTCGTCCAGCTTGCCCTGGGCAGTGAGGACATCCGCGAGCGCGCGCTGGCTCTCGCAGAGCGTGCCGCGATCCTCGATCGTCTTCAGCGTCCGGATCGACTCGCGCAAGAGCTTCTCCGCCGGCCGCTGCTCGCCCCGCTGCGACGCGAGCTCCGCCAGCCGCATGAGCGTGCGCCCGAGCGGCAGCGTCGCCCCCGCCTCGGCGAAGAGGCCCCGCGCACGCTCGAGACAGGCTTCGGCCTCGTCGAGGTCGCCCTGCTGCAGGCGGATGTTTCCCGATGCGGCGAGCGCGTAGGCGCGCGCGACGATGCTGCCGCTCTCCTCGGCCAGCTCGAGCGCCCGCTCCCCCAACCGGCTTGCCTCGGCGAAGTTCCCCGAGGCCAGCTCCGCATCGGCGAGCTCACGGGTCGCCTGGGCCTCGAAGTCGACTCTCCCGATCTCCTGGGCCAGCTCGAGCGCCTTCCGGACGTACAGCTGCTGCTCGTCGAACTCACCCTGCCACCGAGCGATCATCGAGGAGACCATCAGCGCCCGGAACTGGAGCGGCTCGTCGAGCACGGACAGCGCGCGACCGGCGAGCTCCTTCGCCCGCGGCAGGTCGGCATCCCGGTACAGCGCCACCTCGGCGAGCGCCGTCAGGGCCTTCCCCTCCGTCGCCTGGTCGCCCTGCTCCACCGCCTCGGCGGCGACCCGCTCCATCTCGGCGGAGACAGTCGGCAGGTCCTGGAGCCGCCAGGCCGCGCGTGCGGCGTCGTAGCGGCGCTCGAGCGTGGGCTCGATCTCGACGGCCCGCAGGAGCAGCTTGCGCGCGACGCGGTTGCCCTCCCTGGAGAGGGCGCGGAGACCGGCCTTGGTCAGAGCCGCCGCCGCCTCAGTCGCGAGCTCGGCCGGCGGTTCGCCGTCGAGCTCCGCGAGCAGGGTCACCGCGTGGTCGAGGTGGTAGGCGCGGATCTCGACGAGCTCCTCGCCGGCGTGCTCCTTGAGCCAGGAGGCGAAGCGCGCGTGGTGGTCGGCGCGGGCCGACTTGGACAAACCTGCGTAGGCCACCTCCCGGATGAGCACGTGCTTGAAGCGGAACGCGTCCTCGCCGCTGATGGAGGAGCGCGACTCGGGAAGCAGGAAGTCGCGGAGCAGCAGGTCGTCGATTGCCTCGCCGACGTCCTCGATGTCCGGCGACAGGTACTGGATCGCGCCCGCCCAGAAGACGCGGCCGACGACGGCTGCTCGTCGGAGCACGGATCGGTGCGGCGGTGGCAGCCGATCGATGCGGGCGCCGATCAGCGCCTGCAGCGAGTCGGGGATCCGCTCGACGGTCCCGTGGCCGCCGCGTTCCAGCACCATCCTGATCGTCTCCTCAACGAAGAGCGGGTTCCCCTCGGTCTTCTCGAGCAGCGCCCGGCGCACGTCGGGCTCGAAGCCGCCGACCTCCTCGGCCAGCAGCGCCTCGACGAGCCGCTCGCTCTCCAGGCGGCCGAGGGCCTCCAGCTCGATCGCGGTCGCGCGGACGCGGCCGCCGCCCCAGCCGGCGTGGTTGTCGAGGAGCTCGGCGCGCGCGAGGCAGAGCTGGAGCAGCGGCGCCCGCACCCAGTCGGCGAGGTGCTCGACCAGCTCGAGCAGCGGCTCCTCGGCCCAGTGGATGTCCTCGAAGACGAGGACGACAGGCTGCGTCTCGGCCAGCTTCTCGACGAACGCGCGCGCCGCCCATGCGATCTCCTGGGGCGAGCGGTCGCCCTCGAGCGCCTCGAGCACCCCTGACGCGAGCCCGAGCAGGTCTGCGACGGCCTCGTCCTCGCAACAGGCCTTGAGCTTCTCGAACGCCTCCTCGATCGGATCGTCGTCGGAGATCCCGGCGACGGTCTTGACCATCTCGGCCAGCGGCCAATAGGTGATGCCCTCTCCGTAGGGCAGGCATCGGCCGGCGAGCACGGTTGCGCCCTCGAGGCCGTCGACGAACTCCCGGGCCAGGCGACTCTTGCCGACACCGGCCTCGCCGTAGATCGTGAACAGGTTCGCGCGCCGGTCGCGGACCGTCCGGTCGAAGGTGTTCGTGAGCAGCTCGAGCTCCGACTCGCGCCCGATCAGCGGCGCGCGGATGCTCGAGGACGACGTGCGGCGAGAGCCGTCGCCGGCACAGGTGGCCCGCCAGACGGGGATCGCGTCACGCAGGCCCTTGAGCTCGTGCGTTCCGACCTCCTCGGCATCGACGGCCTGGAAGGAGAGCCCGCGGGCCACCGGGCCGATCAACACCTCGCCGGGTTGCGCGTGTTGCTGCAGCCGGGCGGCGACGTTGACCGCCTCGCCGGTGACGAACGTCGACTCGGCGTCGTCCACGACGACCTCGCCCGACTCGATCCCGATCCGGGCCTCGAGTCCGAGTTCGCGCACCTGGTCGAGGATCGCGAACGCCGCCTTGATCGCGCGCTCGGCGTCGTCCTCGTGCGCCTGCGGCACGCCGAACGCAGCCAGCACCGCGTCGCCGGCGAACTTCTCGACCACGCCGCCGTGCGCCTCGACGGCGTGGGAGACCTCGGCGAAATACCGCGTCACGCGGCGGCGCACGACCTCCGGGTCGACGCTCGATACGAGCGCAGTCGATCCGACGAGGTCCGCGAATAGGACGGTTGCGAGCTTGCGCTCCATGACCCTAAGTGTAGAAACGACCGTGGAGGGCCCGGACGTCCCGCGTGCGGCACCTTTCCGTACGATGCAGCCCGGTGCTCGATCCGACCGTCTTCAAGGCCTACGACGTGCGCGGCCTCTACGGCAGCCAGATCGACGAGAAGGGTGCCTACGCGATCGGACGGGCGTACGCCGAGCAGTTCGAGCCGCGCCGGATCGCAGTCGGCCGCGACATGCGACTGTCCTCGCCCGCAATGGCGGCTGCGGTGATCGACGGCGCGCGGGACGGCGGCGCCGACGTCGTCGACATCGGACTCGCGGGGACCGAGATGGTCTACTTCGCCGTCGGCTCGCTCGACCTGGACGGCGGAGTCGCGGTCACTGCGTCGCACAATCCGAAGGAGTACACCGGCATGAAGATCGTGCGCCGCGGTGCGCTGCCTGTGGGGGGAGACTCGGGCCTGCTCGACGTCCGCGATCGGGCGCTTCGCGGTTTCGGAGACGTGGCCCGGCGAGGCGAGCTCACCGAACGGGACATCTCCCCCGAGTACGTCGATCGGGTGCTGTCGTTCGTGGACGTGTCCGCGATCGCCCCGCTCCGGATCGTCGCCGACGCGGCGAACGGGATGGCGGGCGCGATGCTGCCGCCCGTGCTCGAGCGCCTCCCGATCGAGACGGTCCGCTGCTATTTCGAACCCGACGGGAGCTTCCCGAACCACGAGCCGAACCCGCTGCTGCCGGAGAACCGCGAGTTCATCGTCGCGAAGACGCTCGCCGAGGCCGCCGACTTCGGCGTCGCGTTCGACGGTGACGCCGATCGGTGCTTCTTCGTCGACGACGCGGGCGAGTTCGTTCCCGGCGACTTCGTGACCGCGCTCTTCGCCGAGGCCGTGTTGGCCCGTGAGCCGGGCGCGAGGATCATCTACGACGTCCGCGCGAGCTGGGCGGTCCCCGAGACGATCGAGTCGCTCGGCGGCGTGCCGCTCGTCAACAAGGTCGGCCACGCGTTCATCAAGCACCGCATGCGCGCCGAAGACGCGGCGTTCGGCGGGGAGGTGTCGGGCCACTACTACTTCCGGGACTTCTGCCAGGCCGACTCGGGCGTGGTCCCTTTCCTGCTCATGCTTGCGCTCGTCTCGAAGAAGGGCCGAAAGCTCTCGGAGATCCTGGAGCCGTTCCGCGAGCGCTACTTCATCACCGGCGAGCTGAACACGCCCGTGCCGGACGTCCAGCTCAAGCTGCGCGAGCTCGAGGAGCGTTTCGGGCAGGAGGGCACGGTTTCGCACCTCGACGGCGTATCCGTCGACGATGAGGGCTGGCACTTCAACGTGCGGCCGTCGAACACGGAGCCCTTGCTTCGGCTGAACCTCGAAGCGCGCTCTCAGGAGCTGATGGAGCGGAAGCGCGACGAGGTGCTCGCCGTCATCCGCGGCTGAGCCGCACCGCCTCGGCCACGCGCTCGACCATGTCCACGGTCATGGGCTGAGGCAGCACGATCGCGTGCGCGAAGCCCAACTGCGCATACCCGGCGAGAGCGGCGGCGACGTCCTCGACGGAGCCCGCGAGCGAGTCGTCGTCCTCGGCCTCCGGCTCCTGCGCCGGGTCGCGGACGACGATGCCCACGGTCCGTTCGAGATCGGCCGGGTCGCGGCCGGCTGCAGCGAGCGCCTCGTCGAGCGCGGCCATGCGCTCCCGGAAGCGGTCGTCCGGCAGGCCGTACCAGGCCGTGTTCCAGGCATCCGCCCACTTCGCTGTCAACCCGTGCATCCGCGGCTTGTGCGACGCGACGAGGACCGGAATCCGGCGACCCGGAGGCGGCACGAGCACGCAGTCTTCGACCGAGTGGTAGCTGCCCTTGAACGTCACCCGCTCGCCGCGGACGAGGCGCGCGACAATCTCGAGCCACTCCTCGAAGCGGCTGACCTTGTGGTCGGTCGGAAACCCGAATGCCTCGTACTCGGGGTCATGCCAGCCCGCCCCCACGCCGAGGATCAGCCGACCACCCGAGACCTCGTCGAGTGCAGCCGCCATCTTCGCGACCATTCCCGGGCTGCGGAACGACGCGCAGAGGACGAGCGGCGCGATCTCGACGCGCCTCGTGACGGCCGCCAGAGCGCTGAGGAGCGTCCACGCCTCGGTCATCCCGACGAGTTCGCCTTCGGGGGGCTTGTAGAGAAGGTGGTCTGCCAGCCATACCGAGTCGAGCCCCTCCGCCTCGGCCGCCAGCGCCAGGTCCCGGGTCAACGCCCAGGTCGCGCCGTCGTGACCGCCTACCGGAAGCATGACCCCGACCTTCATGCGGCGCAGTCTACGATCCCCGGCGTGTCCGACGCGCGCGTCAAGCCGCCGTTCAAACTCTCCGCGCGCACCCGCGTCGGCTTCTCGGACACGGACGCGCAGGGCATCGTCTACTACGGCCGTTACAACCCCTACTTCGATCTCGCGCGCGTCGAGTATCTCCGGCAGCTCGAGCTCCTGCACGCGCAGACGGACATGGCCTTCGTGATGCGCGCGAACACGGTCGAGTACTTCGCGCCGGCGGTCTTCGACGACCAGATCGAGGTCTTCTGCCGCGTGGCCAGGATCGGGCGGACGAGCCTGACCTACGAGTTCGCCGCCTACCGTGAGCCCGACGACGTGCTCATGGTCACGGCGACGCAGACGCTGGTGCTCGTCGATCTCGACGAGCGCCGCGCCCAGGAGATCCCCGGCTGGCTCCGGGAGCGCATCGCCGCCTTCGAGGGCGACGACCTCGGCGACTGATCCCTCGAACGGGTTCCCCCGTTCAGGTGACGACGCGCCTGTGGGAATGCGGGTTTGCTTCGCCGATCCCTCGAACGGGTGACCCCGGTCGCGCGCCGCTCAAGCCTCGTTCGAGGGATCTGGCCGCGAATCACCCGAACGGGGGAGGCGTGCAAGCTTCTCGGCCCCACGGAGTCTCAGTCTCGGAAGACCAGACGAACGTCCGACGGGGGAAGACGTGGCCGAACGATGGGGGAGCGAGGCGAAGGGAGCGTTCATGTGCGAGTGCGGTGCGAGCCTGTGCGACCGTCGGGTCCCGGTGCGCCGCTCCGACTACGAGGGACTGGCCGGCGTCGCGCCGCTTCTCGCCGAGGGGCACGACCCGCTGGAGGGCGGAAAGCTAGGAGACTGCCCCGTGTGCGGCGGCGGGCGCCACCGGCGCGAGCGGCGGCGGTAGCGGAGGCAACGGCGGTGCGGGCGGCAGAGGAGCCACGGGGGGCAGCGGAGGCACAGGCGGCACGGGCACCGGCGGGACAGGTGGGACCGACGCCGGGGGAACAGGCGGCAGCGCCGGCGGGTCGATGATCGGCGGATCCGGGAGGGCAGGCACCGCGGGTACGGCCGGGAGCGGAGGCACGCTTACGGGCGGAAGCAAGCTGCCCGGGTCGGGAAGCGACGGGGCCGGAGGAAGGGACGGCGCCGACGGGATTGGCAGCCGAGGCGACGCCTTGTCCTTGCCCGGGACCGCGCGACGCGAGGTCGAGCCGCCGCCCGCCTTCGACGGCGAGGCGGCCTTCGACGGCGAGTTCCCGGCCGACCTGGCAGCGGCGCCGGACGGCGAGCTCGCATCTGTGCCGGCAGGCGTCTCGGCGCCGCCCGGACCGGCACCTCGAGCCGCGCCGCCGCCGGGAGCGACGTCGAAGCCACCGCCCGCGGCCGCGTGGCGACCCACGCCGACGGCATGCGAGGCAGCGCCGGCAGTCAGAGTGGCGCCCTGGACACGCGCCGCGGCGCTCGCGTCGGCGCCGGCTCGAACCGGCGTTGCGGCCGCAGGCTCCCCGTGCACCGCAGCCTCCGCGCCGCGCGCGTGCGACGCGTGCGCGCCCTGCGTGGTGAGATCGATCGCGACGCCGCCGCCGATCGCAACGACGAGAGCCGCCGCTCCCGCGGCCAAACCTCCGCCGCTCACCCCGCCGCCGAGCCCGCGCAGCGCCTCGACGAGCCACCTGAACGGGAGCACGGAGGCGATCGCACGGCCGGTCTTCTTCACCGAGTCGGTCAACGCCTGCGCGAGATGCCGGCGCGCGCGGAAGATCAGGCTCTCGACGGCCGAATGGGAGACTTCGAGCGCCTCGGCGATCTCCAGGTAGCTCATCCCCTGCCACTCGCGCAGGAGCAGCGGCCGGCGCAGGTTCGGCGGCATGTCGGCAAGCGCGTCGTCGAGGCCGAACAACTCGTCGGCGTCGGGCGTGTAGGCGGCCGTGCAGTCGGCGAGGGCGTCAATGTCCGCCGGCGTCTCGACCCGCGCGCGGCGTGACGACCCGAGCCGGCGGGACAGGCAAACGTTGTGCGCGATCTTGTACAGCCAGGGCCCCTCGAACTCGGGCACGACGCCTTTGCGCATCGCGGTCGTGACCCTGAGGAACGTGTTCTGCACCGCGTCCTCGGCCTCTTCGACCGAGCGCAGCTGTCCCCGGCAGTACCGGAGGATCCGGTCGCCGTACTCGGCATAGAGGCGCGCCGCCTCCTGATCGGATACATGACGACTCGCAGAGGTGTCGTGCAGGAGCTGTGTCAAAGGGGATCCGCCGCCGGTTCGAGCGCGGTATACCCCGATTCGGGCGGCTTCTAACCCAGCTAGCCGACGCGATCTGCCACGTACACGTCGGTCGTGTACGGGATCGAGATCGGCTCCGGTAGACCGTCTGCGGCCTCCAGCACCTGGCTGAGGACGTCGGCACGCGTGTCGGGGTCGAGGATCGCGATGTAGCTCGTGGACGCGATCCGGTCGACGAGGTGCGCGCGCGAGAGCCGCTGGACGTAGGGCCAGGAACGGTGCTCGACCGGGCCGAACAGGCTCTCGACGAGCAGTTCGGTGGGGTCGAAGGTCCGGTGGGAGCGGACGTCGCCGCCGTGCGGGGCGAGGATCTCCTGGATACGCGCCTGGAGGGGATCGGCGAGGTCGCGCATGTTCCAGATCAGCGCCAGCGAGCCGCCCGGCCGGAGCACACGGTGGATCTCCCGCAACGCCGGCTCGACCTGGAACCAGTGGAACGCCTGGCCGCACGTCACCGCGTCGACGCTTCCGTCCGGGAGCGGAATCGCTTCGGCCGTGCCGTCGAAGGCGTCGACGTCGGGGAGCGCCGAGAACAGCTGCTCGCGCATCTCGTCGATCGGCTCGACCGCGACCACGCGCGCACCCGAAGGAACGAGCGCGCGGGTCAGCTTCCCCGTCCCGGCGGCGAGATCAAGCACGTCGCGGCCCTCCTCGAGCCGAAGCCGCTCGACCATCCACGCGATCGCCTCCTGCGGATAGCTCGGACGGCCCCGCTCGTACGCGTCCGCGGACGCTGCGAATCCGGCCGCCGCTGCCGGGTGGATGTCGCTCATCGGAGGCGGGCGACGCTCACGACGGTGTCACGCGGTAGGCGTCGAAGACGGAGTCGATGTTGCGGAGCGCGTTCAGGAGGGGTCGCAGCGACTTCACGTCGCCGATCTCGGCCGTGTACCAGTTCTTGGCCAGCTGATCCTCGACCATGCCGCCGTAGGCGACGATGTTGGCGCCGTGCTCGGCGAAGGTACGGGCGACATCCTCGAGCAGGCGAGGCCGGTCCCAGGACGAGACGGCAATCTGGACGCGGAAGCTCTGAGCGGCGTCGCCGTCCCACGACACCGGCGTGATCCGCTCGGCATTGCGCCGGAGTGCCTTCACGTTCGGGCAGTCCTCGCGGTGGATCGTGATGCCCTTGCCGAGCGAGATGTAGCCGAGAATCGGGTCGCCCGGCACCGGCGTGCAGCACTTGGCAAGCCGCACGAGCACGTCCTCGACCCCCGAGACCTTGACGCCGAACGCCTGGTTCGTCGCCGGCTGCGCGCGCGTCGGCTTGAGCGGCAGCGCCTCCTCTTCGGCGACCTCGGCCGTCTTCAGCCGCTGGATGACCTTGCGGACGATCTGCGACGGCTGCAGCTTCCCCGAGCCGAGGGCGATGTAGAACTCGTCGGCCTTCTTGAAGCCCGTCTCGCGGATCACCTGCGCGAGCACGGCCGAGCCCTGGAGCTTCTTGATCGGCAGGTTCTGGCGCTTGAGCGCCTCCTCGAGCGCCTCGCGGCCCTTGTGCTCGGTCTCCTCGCGCGTCTCACGCGAGAACCACTGGCGGATCTTGTTGCGCGCCCGGGACGACTGGGCCAGCGACAGCCAGTCGCGCGACGGCCCGCGGCCCTGCTTCGAGGTCAGGATCTCGACGAAGTCGCCCGATTGGAGCCGGTAGTGGAGCGGGACGATGCGACTGTTCACCTTCGCGCCGGCCATGCGGTGGCCGACGTCGGTGTGCACCGCGTAGGCGAAGTCGACGGGCGTCGAACCCGACGGCAGTGTCTTCACCTCGCCCTTGGGCGTGAACACGTAGACCTCGTCGTCGAACAGGTCGGTGCGGAAGGTCTTGATGAACTCGCGTGGGTCGGCCTCGTCGGCCTGCCAGTCCATCACCTGCTGGACCCACTTCGTCCACTCCTCGTCTGCCTTGCCCTTCCGACCGCGTTTGTAGATCCAGTGGGCGGCGATGCCGAATTCCGCCTCGCGGTGCATCTCGCGCGTGCGGATCTGGATCTCGAGCGGCTTCCCCTCCGGCCCGACGACGGTCGTGTGCAGCGCGCGGTAGCGGTTCAGCTTCGGCATCGCCACGTAATCCTTGAAGCGGCCGGGCATCGGCTTCCAGAGCGAGTGGATCAGGCCGAGCGCGCCGTAGCAGTCGCGCGTCCCTTCCTCGCCGTCACGCTCGACGATCACGCGCATCGCCGTCAGGTCGTAAATCTCGTTGAACTCGCGACCCTTGCGGACCATCTTGTCGTAGATGGAGTAGAAGTGCTTCGGCCGGCCGGCGATGTCGGCGGGGATGTCGGCCTTCTCCAGCTCGAGCGTGAGAACCCGCGATGCCTTCTTGACGTGCTCCTCGCGGTCGCCCCTGCGCTCGGCGACCATGGCGCTGATCTCGGCGTACTTCCGCGGATGGAGCGTCTCGAACGCGAGGTCCTCGAGCTCCCACTTCAGCGCGTGGATGCCGAGCCGGTGCGCGATCGGCGCGTAGACCTCGAGTGCCTCCTTCGCCTTCTGGATCTGCTTCTGCTTGCCGAGGTACTCGATCGTGCGCATGTTGTGCAGCCGGTCGGCGAGCTTGATCAGGATGACGCGCGGGTCCTGCGCCATCGCCACGATCATCTTCCGGTAGTTCTCGGCCTCGGCCTGCTCGCGGCTCTGGAACTGGATCCGCGTCAGCTTGGTGACCCCGTCGACGAGCTTCGCCACGTCGTCGCCGAACTCGGCGCGCAGCGTCTCGGTCTCGACGCCCGTGTCCTCGACGACGTCGTGGAGCAGCGCAGCCGTGAGCGTCTCCTCGTCGAGGTGGAGCTCGGCGAGGATGGTCGCGACCGCGAACGGGTGCTCGATGAACGGTTCGCCCGAGCGCCGGGTCTGCCCCTCGTGCGCCCGCGCGGCGAACACGAACGCCCTCTCCAGCAGCGGCCGGTCGACGTCGGGCTTGTACGCCTCGACGTCGGCGATCAGCTGGTCGAGGAGATCCTGGTGCTCGGCAGACTGGACGGCTGCCATACCCAAAGTGTACTTCCGCCCCCAAACGGAGGATCGAGCCGCGCGCGCGGATTGCCGAAGGAAGTCGCGGGTAGGGCACGAACATGGCCGTCTTGCTCACACGTCTCGCAGAACGGCGCCGTCGGCGCCAACTTCGCCGCGTTGCGCGGCTCCTCGTCGAGCTCGACGCCGCAGGCCTGCGCTCGCGCAACCCGCGCCCCGTGCTCCGCGCCTCGATCCGGACCGACTAGAGGCTAGGCCGCTTCGGCCAGTAGCGGTTGGGGCTCGAGGAGGGCGCGGAACGTCTCCGACTCGAGCAGGCTGCGCCAGCCGGCGTCATCGAGCCCGGGCTCGATCAGCCCGAGCTCCTCGAACACGGCCCGCCCCGCGTCGCTCCAGTGTTCGGGCCCGGCGCGCCACTCGGCGGCGAGCTGCTCGCGCAGCACGCGGTAGCGCTCGGGCGACTCGAAGATCCGCCGGACGACGAGCTGCGGCGCGGTCGTCCCGTTCCAGGTGTTCGCCTCGAGCCGGAAAGCGACGTCGTAGGTGCCGGGCCGGCGCCAGCGGTCGAGCTGCGTGCCGAAGCCGAACGCGATCGCACCTCCCGCCGGCCCGCCCTCGTCGGCGGCGCGGAAGCGTAGGTGCTTGCCGTCGCCGACCGTCTGGAGGTCGCTGAGTTCGCAGTCCGCGACTAGCAGCGTCACACCGGGGTTGCCAAGCCCGAACGGCGCCAGCCGGCGAAGCTCGTCGGCGAGCGCGAGCGTGCACGCGCGCCCGGGGACGACGGCATCGACGACGAGCGGCGCCGCGAGGTCGTCGTCGGTCAGCGCGGCATCGGCATGGGCCGCGAACGCGGCGGCGAACGCCTCGACGTTCTCGGGTTTGATCGAGAGCCCCGCGGCCGCGCGGTGACCGCCGAAGCGCTCCAGGTGCGCGGCGCAGGCGCCGAGCGCGCCGTGCAGGTCGAAGCTCGCGATCGAGCGGCCCGACCCTTTCCAGTCCCCATCCGTGCCGGCGATCAACACGATCGGGCGCCGGTAGCGCTCGACGAGCCGTGACGCGACGATGCCGATCACCCCTTCGTGCCAACTCTCGTCGGCGAGCACGTAGCCGCGCTGTGCCTGACGGGCAGGCGGCCACGCCTCGACCTGATCGACGGCCGCGCGAAGGATCCGGTCCTCGACCATCTGCCGGTCGCGGTTCAGCTCCTCGAGCCGTTGTGCGAGCCGCGCCGCCTCGTCCGGGTCGTCGGTGAGCAGGAGCTCGAGCGCCGCCTCCGGGCGGCAGAGACGGCCGGCGGCGTTGATGCGCGGGGCGAGCCGAAACGCGACCGCGCCCTCGTCGACTGCGGCGGGGTCGACCCGGGCCGTCCGCATGAGCGCCGCGATTCCGGGCCGGCGCGCCAGCTTCAGCTCCTTGAGCCCGGCGATCGCGAGCCCACGGTTCTCGTCGACGAGCGGGACGACGTCGGCGATCGTCGCCAGCGCGACGAGGTCGAGCTGGTCGTCGAGGCCGGGTGCGCCGAGCGCCAGCGCGAGCTTGTAGGCGACGCCGGTGCCGCAGAGCTCCGGGAACGGGTACTGCGATGGGCGCGTGGCGACGATCGGGCAGTCCGGGAGCTCGTCGCCCGGACGGTGGTGGTCGGTCACGACGACGGCGAGGCCGAGCCGCTTCGCCTCGGCCACCTCCTCGACCGCGGTGATGCCGCAGTCGACGGTCAGGATCAGCCCGTAGCCCTCCTCGGCCAGGCGGGACATCGTCTGGCCGGACAGGCCGTAGCCCTCCTCGAACCGGCTCGGCAGGTGCCACCCCACGGAGGCGCCCAGATTGCGGAGCGAGCTGACCGCGAGCGCCGTGGCACAGATGCCGTCGACGTCGTAGTCGCCGTGGACGCAGATCCTCGTCCCGGCCTCGATCGCCGCCCGGATCGCGCCGCAGGCCGCGTCGACGTCACCGAGGAGGCGCGGATCGTGACCCGGGAGCGATCCGTCGAGGAAGCGCTGGGCCACGTCGGCGTCCGCATATCCACGGCGGAGCAGCACGCGCGCGGTCGTCTCGCTGACGCCGAGCGACTCGGCGAGGTGCCGAGCTTCACCCGGGGAGCCGGTGGCGACGGTCCACTGCATCGAGAGCCACGCTACGGCGCGCGCCGGACGGAACCAGCCGGGGGGACGCGGCTATCCTGGCCGGCGGTGACAGAGACCAACTACTGCTCCGGCGAGGACTACGAGGTCGAGTTTCTCTCCTACCGGTTCCAGTTCAATCGCGACGATTTCGAGGAGCGGGTCGTCGCGGCAGCGGTCAAGCTCGGGCTCCTCGACGGCAACGACCTGGACGAGGACGAGACGTCGGATCTCGTCGAGCTCGCCGCCGACGGACGGATCGAAGCGCCGCGCAGCCGCCTCGGCTGGTACGTCGTCCGCCACTGGGAGCGCGTGTCGCTCGTGGAGGGCGAGTCGCTCGTCTACTGGCTGCGCAAGCTCGTCTTCCGCGGCGCGTGGCTCGACCACCGGGTGAAGGAGGGCCGGCTCGAAGTCGCCTGGGACGACGGCGCGTCGGACTTCGCCTATCGCGACCCGCGCGGCGACCGTGCCCTGCTCGAGCTCGCCCCCGTACCGTCCTGGCACGAGTTGCAGTTCCGCCGCTGACTGCCGCGCGAGCGGAGCCGCCGGCTACTCCGCAGGCGGCTTCGAGAAACCGAACGGCGGGTGCCGCTCCGGCGGGGCGAGGCTGAGGCGGGCGATCGCGCCGACGGGGACGACGATCTCCTCCCTGGGCGTGGTGTGGGGCCTGAGCGTGACGAAGCCGAAGCCCGGCTCGGGGAGGATCGACTCGAGCGGGATCATCGAGCCGTCGCGGAGCTCGACCTCGACCTGTACCTCGCCGCCCGGCTGCTCCTTCGCGAACCGCGCGATCTGGGCCAGGACACGCTCGACGAAGTCCGCGATCGACGGCTCGGCCGACCCGGGGATCCACAGCTCGGGCACTAGAACAGCGAGCCGTGCTCGCGCGCGGCGGCCGCCGGGCCGACGTGGGTGCGGCCGAGCTCGGTGACGATGCGGCCGCGCGGCGTGCGCTGGATGAAACCGAGCTGGAGCAGGTACGGCTCGTAGACGTCCTCGATCGTGTCGGGCTCCTCGCCGAGCGCGACCGCGAGCGTCGACAGCCCGACCGGACCGCCGCCGAACTTCTCGACGATCGCCTCGAGGAGCGCGCGGTCGGCCCGCTCGAGCCCGTGCTCGTCCACCTCCAGGAGGTCGAGCGCCTCGTGCGCGATCCCGGCCGTGACCGCACCCTCGTGGCGGACCTCGGCGACGTCGCGGACGCGCCGCAGGATGCGGTTGGCGACGCGCGGCGTGCCACGCGAGCGGCGCGAGATCTCCTCCGCGGCCTCGTCGGCGATCTCGACGGCGAGGATCCGCGCGGAGCGCCGCACGATGCGGGCGAGCTCCTCGGGCGTGTAGTAGTCGAGCCGGAACGTCATCCCGAAGCGGTCGCGGAGGGGCGTCGTCAGCAGCCCCGTCCTGGTCGTCGCGCCGACGAGCGTGAACGGAGGCAGGTCGAGCGCGAGCGTTCGCGCCGCGGGGCCCTGGCCCATGACGATGTCGATGCGGAAGTCCTCGAGCGCCGGATAGAGCATCTCCTCGGCGGCGCGGGTGAGGCGGTGGATCTCGTCGATGAAGAGTACGTCGCGCTCCTCGAGCGAGGTCAGGATCGCAGCGACGTCCTTCCGCTCGAGCGCCGGGCCGGCCACGGTGCGCAGGCCGACGCCGAGCTCCTCGCGAACAACGTAGGCGAGGCTCGTCTTGCCGAGCCCGGGCGGGCCTGCGAGCAGCACGTGATCGAGCGCCTCGTGGCGAGAGCGCGCGGCCTCGAGGGCGATCGAGAGCTGCTCCTTGATCCGTTCCTGGCCGACGAAGTCGTCGAGCTTCCTCGGCCGCAGCGAGCGGTCTAGGTCCTCCTCGTCGACCTGCACCGCCGGCGCGAGGAACTGGGAGCTCATGCCCGCTCCCGGCGCCGGCAAAGCCGGCGCCTCCGCTCATTGGTGAGCTCCGTCGAGCCTACGCTCATGCGGCTCTCCTAAGGGCGAGCCGGACGCGCTGCTCCGCGGGCAGTTCGGGATCGACGTCGGCGAGCGCGCGTTCGGCGTCCACGAGCGAGTAGCCGAGCTCGACGAGCGCGTCGCGCGCGACGAGGTCGGGCGAGCCCGCGGCGGCCGGCTCCAGGGCGGACGACGCGAGCTTCTCCTTCAGCTCGAGCACCACCCGTTGCGCGGTCTTGCGGCCGATGCCGGGGATCGCCTCGAAGCGGGCGGTGTCGTCGAGCGCAATCGCGCGGCGGAGCTCCGCGGGCCGCGACCCGGACACGATCGCGAGCGCCACCTTCGGACCGACGCCGGAGACCGAGAGCAGGTGCTCGAAGAGCTCGCGCTCCTCGCCGTCGGCGAAGCCGTACAGCTGCAGCGCGTCCTCGCGGACGTGCAGGTAGGTCTCGACCGTGACCTCGTCGCCGCCGGCCGCCGCCCGGAGCGCCGTCGGCGTCGCCTGCACGAGGTAGCCGACGCCGCCGACGTCGAGCACGAGGCTGTCGCCGCGCCGGCCGACCGGGAGACCGCGCAGCCGGGAGATCACGATGCCACCCGCTGCAGCGGCGATGCAAGCGCATGGCAGATGGCGACGGCGAGTGCGTCGGCCGCGTGGTGCGGCTTCGGGAGGTCGCTCAGGGCGAGGATCGACTTCACCATCCGCTGGACCTGATCCTTCTCGGCGCGGCCGTAGCCGCAGACCGCCTGCTTGACGGTGCTGGGCGCGTACTCGCGGCAGTCAACGTCGACGAGCGCGCACGCGACGAGCACGGCGCCGCGGGCCTGCCCGACCGAGAGTGCGATGCGGGCGTCTGCGCCGACGAACGACTCCTCGAGCGCGACGGCATCCGGGGCGTGCCGGTCGATGAGGTCGCGCACGCCCTCGAAGAGCGTCCTCAGGCGCTGCTCCGGCCGCTCTCGGGCGGACGTTCGCCACCACCCGAAGTCCACGGCCCTGAGGCGCCCGTGGTCGTCGTGGACGATTCCGTATCCGCATGCGGCAGTTCCCGGGTCGATGCCGAGGACTTTCACGTGCAGAGGTTAGGCGGGACGGCGGACGTTCCTTCCGCCCGCGGAAGGTGGATCAGCCGGCGGAGATCGTGATCGTACGGCGAAGCGTCCGCATCCGCCCGGCCAGGTCGCCGGCGGTCACCTTCGCTGCATAGCGGCCCGGCCGCTTGTAGACGTGGGAGGTCAGCTTGCCGCTGCCGACGGTGCCGTCACCGAAGCTCCAGTGGATCGAGCTGACGGCGGACCAGACGTCTCTGGGCGCGACCGAGAAGGTCAGCCGCGTGCCGACGACCCCGCTCGCGGGCACGGACAGCTTGGCCAGTACCGGGCCCGCTCCGTCATAGCCGGCGGCCTGGATCACGAACGATCGGCCGTTGTAGTGCGCCCAGGCGACGGCGCCGTCGCCGTCGGGGTCGAGCGCAACCTGGGGTGTCAACGCGTCGGAGCCCGCCCTGGAGAGCGTCCTCGGCTTCGACCACACGAAGCCACTCGTCGGCAGGCCTGCCGCCTGGACGCGTGAAGGGCCGCCCATCGAATGCGCCCAGACCACGAGCGCGGCGCCCTGCGCGTCGAGGGCGACCTCTGGAGCGACCGGCCCGGTGCCCGAGCTGACGAGTGCCACCGGTGCCCCCCACGCCTTCCGGGGGCGCCTGACCGACGCCATCACGGAAAGGCCGGACTTGCTCGAGCTCGTCCACACGATCACGCCGTCGCCGCGACGGTTGGTCGCGATCTGTGGCGCGATCGCGTCGGGCGCGGTCGGGAACAGCTCCTCGGCCGCGCTCCAGGTGCCGGAGGCAGCGCTTCGCGTCGACAGCTCGAGGAGTGTGTTCGAGCCCTGGGCTCTGGACCATACGGCCGTCACGTCGCCCGTGCCTTCGAGGGCGAGCTGCGGAGCGAGCGAGCCGCTCGGGTCCTCTTCCGAGATGGTCACCTCCTTCGTCCATGTTCCGCCCGTCTGCCGCGTGGCGGCGTTCACGCGCCACCCGACGCCCGTCGTCGCCGTCCAGACCGCGGTCGCGACGCCCGTGCGGTCGATCACGACGTCCGGCGCCGCCGTGCCGGCCTGCGGCGAGTCGAGCACGGTTGCCGGCTGCCACGACCCTCCGGCGGGGCGGTACGAGGCCTGGACGGTCCAGCCCGAGAGGCCGACGCTCGCCCACACGGCGACAGCGTCACCGCGTGCGTCGACCGCGATTCGCGGCGCCTGGGCATCGCGGCCCGACGACGAGAGGGCGGTCGGAATCCCCCATGTTCCCGTTCTCGAGTCGCGGTCGGCCGTCTGGGTGATCAGGTTCTTGCCGTCGAAGCGCTCCCAGACAGCGGCGACGTTCGAGCCCGCGATCGCGACCTGGGGCGAGGCGACGTGGTTCGCGGGCACGGACAGCACGCGTGGCGACGCCCATGTTCCCGCCGCGGGCCGGTAGACACTCTGGACCGTCCAGCTGGACCCCTTGGCCTGCGCCCAGACGACGATCGTGTTGCCGTTCGCGTCGGCGGCGACGTCCGGGATGACGGCGTCCGCACCGACAGAGGACAGGTCGCGAGGCGCCAGCAGCTTGGGCGGGACGGGCGCCGCCGCGAACGCAGCGCCGGCGGCGAGGACGAGCACCACCGCGGCGCTCGCGAAAACGAGCGCCTTCGCATGGAAACGCGCCGGGCGACGGCACGCTCGGCTGCGGGGGCCGGCCAAAGCCGTACTCATAGTAATGGGGGAAACCATGTTTCCCCCATGAGCCCCCTTCTTCTCCGCCGCGCATCTCGAGCGGCCCGAGCTACGCCGGGGCAAGGCCCCGGCTTCGCCGCAGCTCGAGTCGCGTGGCGTGACTAGGACGCGACCGTTTCGAGGACGGCTTCGGGGATGTCGAAGTTCGCGTACACGTCCTGGACGTCGTCGTTCTCCTCCAGGGCGTCCATGAGGCGGAGGATCTTTCGCGCGTCGGCCTCGTCCTCGACCGTGACGTTGGTCTTCGGGACGAGGGCGACCTCGACGGACTCGACGGGGAAGCCCGCGCCTTCGATCGTCTCGCGCACACCGGACAGCGCTTCCGGCGCCGAGCTGATCTCGAAGCTCGAGCCGTCGCGCTCGACGTCGTCGGCGCCGCCGTCGGCCGCGGCCAGCGTCAGCTCGTCCTCGTCCACGCCCTCGGCGGCCACGAGCACGATGCCGCGCCGCTCGAAGAGCCACGCGACCGAGCCCGAACCGCCCAGGTTGCCGTCGTTCTTGTCGAAGATGTGGCGCACCTCGGCGGCGGTGCGGTTCTTGTTGTCGGTCAGCGCCTCGACGATCAGCGCCACGCCGGCCGGCCCGTAGCCCTCGTACACGATCGGCTCGTACGTGTCGCCGTCACCTTCGCTCCCCGCTCCACGCGCGATCGCGCGCTCGATGTTGTCCTTCGGCATCGAGTACGAGCGGGCCTTCTCGATCGCGTTCTGGAGCGCGAGGTTTGCCGCCGGATCACCGCCTCCCTCCCGCGCGGCGACGATGATCGCCCGCGTGAGCTTCGAGAACAGCTTTCCTCGCTTGGCGTCGGCCGCGCCCTTCTTGTGCTTGATCGACGACCACTTGCTATGCCCGGACACCCACACCCTCCTCGACCGTCTGCAGGAACAGCTCGTGGACGCGCGTGTCGTCCGTGAGCTCGGGATGGAACGCCGCGACGAGGACGCGCCCGTCACGCAGGAGCACCGGCTCGCCGTCCAGTTCGGCGAGAACCTCGACGCCCGGACCGCGCTCGCGGACGCGCGGCGCCCGGATGAAGACGCCGCGCAACGGCTCCGGCTCTCCCGCCAGGTCGAGCTCGGCCTCGAAGCTCGCAACCTGCCGACCGTAGGCGTTGCGGTCGACGAGGATGTCGGCGAGCCCGAGGTGTTCGCGGTCGAGCACGATCATTCCCGCACACGTCCCGAACAGCGCGCCCCGGAAGCGCCGGAGCGCCGTGTCGAGCCCGTACAGCCGGATGAGGCGCATGATCGCGGTCGACTCTCCGCCCGGGATGACGACGCCGTCGACGTCGTCGAGCTCGGCCGGCGAGCGCACCTCGACGACCTCCGCACCAAGCCGCCGGAGCACCTGCGCGTGCTCGCGGAAGTCACCCTGGACGGCCAGAACCCCGATCTTCATGACGAAATCTTAGGCGGCGCCAGGCGCATGGCCGCCCGAGGCGTTACCAGCCGCGGGTCTCGAGCAGCTCTTCCGGTCGGAGCGTCGAGGCCGAGATTCCGACCATCGGCTCGCCGAGGCCGGCGGAGACGCGCGCGAGAACATCGGCGTCCTGATAGTGCGTCGTCGCCTCGACGATCGCCTTCGCCCGCAGGTCCGGGTCGCCGGACTTGAAGATGCCCGAGCCGACGAACACGCCGTCCGCGCCGAGCTGCATGCAGAGAGCGGCGTCGGCCGGAGTCGCGATTCCACCGGCGGTGAAGGTGACGACCGGCAACCGCCCGTTCTCGGCCACCCAGCGGACGAGCTCGTACGGCGCGCGCAGCTCCTTGGCCTCCGCGTACAGCTCCTCGTGGCGAAGCGACTGCAGCCTGCGGATGCCGCCGAACACGGCCCGCATGTGCGTGACCGCGTTGACGATGTCCCCCGTGCCCGCCTCGCCCTTCGTCCGGATCATGGCCGCGCCCTCGGCGATCCGGCGGAGCGCCTCGCCGAGGTTGGTCGCGCCGCAGACGAACGGCACCTTGAACTGCCACTTGTCGACGTGGTGGTCGATGTCGGCCGGCGTCAGCACCTCCGACTCGTCGATGTAGTCGACCTCGAGGGCCTCGAGGATCTGCGCCTCGACGAAGTGCCCGATCCGGCACTTGGCCATCACCGGGATCGTGACCGTCTCCTGGATCTCCTTGATCCGCTGCGGGTCGGCCATGCGCGCGACGCCGCCCTCGACGCGGATGTCGGCCGGCACGCGTTCGAGCGCCATCACGGACACGGCGCCGGCGTCCTCGGCGATCTTCGCCTGCTCGGCGTTCGTGACGTCCATGATCACGCCGCCCTTCAGCATCTCGGCGAGACCGGTCTTGACCCTGAGCGTGGCGACGTCGGTCATCAGTGGGATTGTACGGCGCGAGCCCGGTCCGGGCCGGGGCCAATCCCCCCGCAGTGGACCGGTAGGGCATGGTCCAGTGGGTCGAGGCCGTTTCGGCCCCCACCCAATGGGCGGGGCGTCGTCCCTCCGCCCTCGCCGAAGACGATACCGGCCGAGTGGTGCCGTGTCAGTGCCAATTCTGTACCGATTTGCAGGCGATCAGGCGAGGAAGTCGCCGACGGCGGCGGCGAACTGACCGGGCTGCTCGACGAAGATGAAGTGCCCGCATTGCCCGAGCAGCACGAGTTGCGCGTCGGCGATGCCCTCGGCGAGCTCACGGGCGCAGACCGGCCCCGTGATGAAGTCGTCCTCGCCGGTGATCACGAGCGTCGGCGCCGTGATCCGGGGCAGCTCCGGGCGCAGGTCGAACGTCGCGACGATCTCGTTGTTGAACAGCTTGAGCGCGTCGCCGCAGGGGACCTCGCCCTCGAGCAGCTCAAGGTAGCGCCGCTCGACCTCGCCGAAGCGGGCGAAGTAGAACGGCATTTCGCGGAGCGCGATCGCGCCGAGTTCCTCGTCGGATCCCCAGTCGCCGGCCTGCTCGGCGCGAAGGGCCTCCATCGCGTCCTCGTACCAGGGCTCGCCGGCCCGGGCCTGCATCGCCGCCTCCATGGCGGCCTCCTGCTCGGACTGGAAGCGGGCGAGCGTGCTCGCGAAGATGAGGCGTTCGACCCGGTCGGGGTGGCGGGCAGCGTACGCCTGCGCGACGACGCCGCCGTGCGAGTGGCCGAGAAGGAGCATGCGCTCGAGCCCGAGGTGCGCGCGGAGCTCGTCCAGGTCGGCGACGTAGTCCTCGGTCGTGTACGCGCGAGGGTCGTCGGGCCGCTCGGAGCCCTCGGTGCCGCGCGGGTTCAGCAGCACGAGCGTGAAGCGCTCGCCGAGACCGGCGAAGTCGCCGAAGTACCGCGAGGAGAAGCCCGGGCCGCCGGGGTGGCAGACGAGCGTCGGCCCAGACCCGACGAGTCGGTAGGCCAGTCGGCGCCCGTCGGCTGTCGTCAGCGCATCCACGCGTCGGCGACGCCGAGCTTATCTGGTCAGGAGGAGCCGACGACCTCGCTGATCCGGGCGCCGAACGGCTTCGACGGATCGCCGGTGTCGAACCGGGTCAGCTTCGTGATCCAGATCATGTAGAGACGGCGCGGACCCGACGCGTGCAGCGTGAACGTCGTCCGGTCGCCGACGGTCTGCGGGGACGAGACGATCGCGAACGACCCGTCGAGCGGCGCCGCCTCGATCACGGCCGTGAACCCGGGCGTCGGCGTCTGGATCGTCAGCGACCCGAGGCGGGCAGGCGTCGGACCGGTGAACAGGACGAGTCCGACCCCCTTCTTCAGGTTGCCGAACTCGGCCGTCGTGTAGTGCTCCGTCTGCCAGGACGTGGCCGTCGCGCCGTCGGTCGACAGCCCGACCAGGTCGTTGCGCTCCTGCCCGTCGCCCGGCGGCGGGTCGTACGTCGAGTACCCGTGCAGCGGTACGGCGCGCCCAGCTGTGGGCGGCGTGGCCGCGGCGCCGCCGCCATGGCCGCGCCCGACGGCGTAGTAGGCACCTGCACCGATTGCCGCGAGGAGCAGCAGAGTCGCCAGGACCACGACCAGCGTTCGAGGACGGCGCCTCCCAGGCACATGCTCCGCCGGCGACGGCGCGTGCGTGAGGATCATCGTCTGCGCGGTGTCGGGCGCGGGCAGTTCGTTGCGACAGGCGACGAGCTCCGCCAGGAACGCGCCCATCGAGGCGAACCGGTCGGCGGGGTCCTTCGCCATCGCGCGCTCGACCCCCGCCGCGAGTCGCACGGGGGCGTCGGGGCGAGCCGCTAGCACGTCGGGGACGGGATCGGTCACCTGACGCGTCGCGGCAGCGACGGCGCTGTCGGCCGGGTAGGGCACGCAACCCGTGAGCAGCTCGTAGAGGAGCACGCCGAGGGAGTAGACGTCGCTCCGCTCGGTCGCGCGCTCGCCGTGCGCCTGCTCAGGCGAGATGTAGTCGCCCGTCCCGAGCACCGTTCCCGTGGCCGTGGTCTCGCCGTCGAACGCGAGGTCGTCGGCGCGGGCGATCCCGAAGTCGGTCACCTTGGCGCCGTCGTCGCGCACGAGCACGTTCTGGGGCTTGACGTCCCGGTGGACGACGCCGTGCGCGTGCGCGAAGGCGAGCGCCCGGGCGACGTCGATCCCGAGGTCGAGCACGCGCCGCGCCGGCAGCGGCCCGGTCCGGGCGACGAGCTGCTTCAGGTCTTCGCCCTCGACGTGCTCGAAGACGATGTACTGGCTCCCGTCGGCCTCGCCGCGGTCGATGACGGTGACGATGTTCGGGTGGCTGAGCCGGGCCGCCGCGCGCGCCTCGCGACGGAAGCGCTCGACGTACTCGGGGTCGTCCGAGAAGCGCTCGTGCAGGATCTTGATCGCGACGAGCCGGCCGAGCTGGCGGTCGCGCGCCCGGTAGACGCGCGACATGCCGCCCGAGCCACTCAGCTCCTCGAGCTCGTATCGCCCTGCGAGCAACTCGCCGACCACGGTCACGAAAGCTTGCCCGTTTCCTGCGGGTGCTCCGCGGAGGAGCGCGTCGGGGGGGCCTACGGGCCGTAGGCCCCCCGCGCTTCCGTTCAAGCCTTGTCGGGCTTCGCAACCTCCGTTTCGAGGTCACCCTGGGCTGCAGCGGACCCGGACTTGCCCCCGCCGGCACCGCGCAGGACGTACGCAAAGCTGACCGCGATGGCAGCACCCGCAAGCGGGCCGACGACGTAGACCCAGTAGTCAGTCCAGGTGCGACCGACGAGGTCCGGGCCGAAGGTGCGGGCCGGATTCATCGACGTGCCCGAGATCGGGCTGCCCCAGAGACCGGCGAGCGCGATATAGGCGCCGACGCCGATCGCCCCGAAGATCCCGATGTTCTGCGCACCCGAGGCCGTGCCCAGGATCACGCTGACGAGCCCGAGCGTGAGCACCCCCTCCATCAGGACCGCCTGCCAGCCCGAATAGCCATGGGCGGGGTAGTTCGACCCGTACTTGGCCGAGACCTTGATCACTTCGTGGAGGAACAGGGCGGCGAGGCTCGCGCCGATCAACTGCACGACGACGTAACCCGGCACCCGCCGCCCCGGGAAGTCACCGCGCAGCCAGAAGGCAAAGCTGACCGCCGGGTTCAGGTGCGCGCCCGACACCTTGCCCATGAACATGATGATCCCCATCACCATCAGCCCCGGCGCAACGACGGCTGCCGTCCGGCTGATCGTGCCCGGGAAAGCCTGGCCCATCATCCCGCCGCCCGCAGCGACCAGCACGAGGAAGAACGTGCCGTACAACTCCGAGAACAGGCGACGCCACTCCTGCTTGGGGTCCTGGAAGTCCGCCATCGGCCCCGTGATGTCCCGGTCGATCCACCCGAGGACACCGGCCTCGGCTCGTTTGAGGTCTTCGCTCACGCCACCACTCCTCTCATGACTTCGCCTCCCCCTCTGACCAGAACGCGAGGGTACAGGACCGCCCCGCTTTCTGAGCATCACCCGCTCGGGGTGAAGCCCTGAACGAGTCGCCGTGGGAGGCTGGGTCGTGGTGGTTTGCGTCGTGGTGGAGGTACGCTCATGCGTCTTCGGGATCTGATCCCGTCGCCGCCTCGACGATTCTGACCACTGCCGGAAGCGAGAATAGCGTGGAAGAAAAGGGTCAGCCGGACGCGCATACGGCGCCGTCGACAGGGGCTACGCCGAGTCCCGCCGAGCTTCTCCGGAGCCGCTCGTACGTTGTGCTGCTCCTGTTCGGCGCGATCATCGGTGTGCCGGTGGCGGCGGCCGCGTACTTCTTTCTCGAGGGTTTCACCAAGCTACAGCACTATCTGTTCGGCACCCTGCCCGGCGACCTCGGCTTCGAAAGCCAGCCTGTCTGGTGGCCGGTTCCGCTTCTTGCGCTGAGCGGCCTGCTGGTGGCGCTCACAATCCGGCACCTGCCGGGAACGGCCGGGCACAAGCCGGCGGAGGGGTTCAAGTCATCCGGACCCGTGCCGACGATCGAGCTCCCGGGGATCGTCATCGCCTCGTTCGCCACGCTGAGCCTCGGGGTCGTCCTCGGCCCGGAGGCGCCTCTGATCGCGATCGGCAGCGGCCTCGGAGTCCTCGCCATCCACCTGGTCAAGCGCGACGCGCCTGAGATGGCCAGTGTCGTGATCGGTGCCGCCGGGAGCTTCGCCGCGATCAGCACGCTCCTCGGCTCGCCTCTTCCGGCCGCGTTCCTGATGATGGAGGTGGCCGGGATCGGCGGCCCGATGCTCGGAGTGGTGCTCGCGCCCGGGTTGCTCGCTGCCGGTGTCGGCTCGCTGATCTTCATCGGGCTCGACAACTGGACCGGCTTCGGCACCTTCTCGCTCGCGGTCCCGGACATCCCTCCGGCCGGCAGCCCCCGTGTGGCCGAGTTTCTGTGGGCGATCGTGATCGGCGTCATCGCAGCGATCCTCGGCGCCGGCATCAAGCGGCTGGCGCTGCTGCTCCAGCCGGTCGTCGAACGCCGAATGGTGCTGCTGACACCCGTCGTCGGCGTCGCGATCGGTGTTGTCGTGCTGATCTTCGTCGAGGTGACTGGGAGAAGCTCGGCCGAGGTGCTCTTCTCGGGGCAGGATCAGCTCCCGGCCCTGATCGAAGGCGCCGCCGGCTGGACCGTGGGCGCGCTCCTGATGGTTGTCCTCTGCAAGGGCCTCGCCTACAGCCTCTCGCTGAGCAGCTTCCGAGGCGGCCCCATCTTCCCGAGCATGTTCATCGGCGCTGCCGGCGGCATCGCGCTTTCCCACCTTCCCGGCCTGCCGATGATCGCGGGTGCCGCAATGGGTATCGGCGCGACGATGGTCGCAATGCTGGGACTGCCGCTCACGTCCGTTCTCATCGTGAGTGTGTTCCTCCAGGCCGACGGACTGACCCTGATGCCACTCGTGATCGTCGCCGTCGTCGTCTCCTACGTCATCTCAGCCCGGCTCCCTCGTGCACCCGGCTCCGCAGCCCAGTCATAGGCCCGGCTGCGGCGCGCAAGAAGAGGCGCGAGACCATGCCTTAACGCTCCTTTCCGGGCGTGAATGCCGTCTATTCGTCGGCGGCACCCCGTCGGCGGCGGATCATCGCCGTCCTGCTCGGTGCCGTGCTCGTCTACTTCAAGTTCCCGAAGATGGAGCGGGAGAAGCAGCTCCTCGCCGCGTATCACGCCGAAGATCAGAGCCCCGCGACAGCGCCCTGATCCTCGCGCGTTCCAGACAGAGCTACAGACCCGATTCCGCCTTGACCCGGCCCGAGTCGACGGCCTGTTTGAGCGCGTCGTAGTCGCGCTCGTTCTGGTCGGCGTACGTCTCCGCGAACACGGCCATCGCCTTGTCGAAGACGTCGCTCGTGCCGAGGTAGCTCGCCATCGCGATCGCGTCGCCCGAGCGGGCGTGCCCCTTCGCGAGCGTCCAGCCGCACAGCTCCGCGTAACGCTCCAGGAGGTTCGGTTCCATCAGATCGACGAGCGCCGAGCCCTTCCCGTCCCAGAGCTGGCGGATGTAGAAGTCCCGCTCCTGGCCGTCGAGCCCTTTGCTGACGTGGATCCAGCCGAGCATGATGTCGCTCGCGGCCTGCATCAGCCGTTGCCCCTCGACGACGCGCTGGCCGTGGTTCGAGTAGCTGCTCTTGCCGAGGTACGGCTCCAGCACCGACGCCTGAGCCTCCTTCGCCTGCAGGAAAAGGGGGTCCTGGCCGTCGCGGCCGAGCATGAGCAGGATCCAGGCGCGCGTGCCGACGCTGCCGACGCCGACCACCTTGCGCGCCGCGTCGACGAACCGGTAGCGCTCGAGCAACCGGCGTCGGTCACCCGCGAGCGTGCGCCGGTAGGACCGGATCATGCCGGCGAGGGAGTCTTGCATCGCCTCGGCCTGCTCGGCGTCGACGAGATCGGCGAGCCGGACGATCAGCGGCGGATCGCTGATGATCTGCGGCTCGCCGTCGACGACCTCGGTCAGCTTCCCGAACGCCTTCATGCTGTCCTTCGTGCGCGCGTGGGCCAGGTTCTTCTCGGCCCGCTTGCGCTGCTCGGCGCTCGCCTGCGAGCGGAACCGGGCGAAGACGTCCTCGACGTCGAGGCGCGCGTACCAGAGCTCGAGATTGCCCATCGCCGCGAACTGGTGCATCGCCTCCCGGTAGGAGCGGCCGACTGCGGTGTTGACGGCGGCGCGCACCTTCGTCGAGAACCCACGGTCGCGGCCGGCGACGGCGAAGCTCGCGACGAGGCGCTTCACGTCCCACTCGAACGGGCCGGGCAACGTCTCGTCCAGGTCGTTGACACCGAAGATCATCCGGCGGTCGGGTGCCGCGAACGCGCCGAAGTTGGAGAGGTGCGCGTCGCCGCAGAGCTGTGCATGGAGCCCGGTGCGCGGACCGTCCGCGAGGTCGGAAGCCATCAGCGCTGCCGCGCCCCGGTAGAACGTGAACGGCGAGACGAGCATGCGCCCGTAGCGGATCGGGACGAGTTCGGGCACCCGCGACTGCGCCTGCTCCTCGAGCAGGACGACCGGATCGGGCCGGTGCGGCGTCGGCTCCCACTCGCCGTGGACGCGACGCGGAACCTCCGCCCGCGCGGCCTTGCCGCGCGCGGCGCGCTCGGCAGGAGTGAAGTGCTCGACCTTCGGAGCCGGCGCGGGTGCCGCGTTCGGCTCGGTCGCTGTGTCCGTCTCCTTGATGCTCATCGTTCTCCTCCGTTCGCGACAACTGTTGCCTGCAAACCTCTCAGTTAAGTCGATTTGCGGGGAACGTGCGCCATCCCATCGGGATGACGCCGATTCCGCTGTCCGAGACCAGCTTGGGCGTCCTAGGCATCTCCTGGGCGGACTTCTCAAGAGCGCGACGTTAGACGCTGCTCGACGAGATCAAGATGCTATAGGCCGTGTACCTGCGCTTACAGAGCGTTATGTTCCTAACGGTGGAGGAGTTCGACACGGAAGTACGGGATCGTGAGCTCGAGCAGACCGTGGCTGCGATGCGTGAGGCGCTCGAACGAAACGCTCAGGAGGGCGCGGAGCGGGTGCAGCGGGCGCTCGCCGACTCTGCGGCCGAGATCGATCAGCTGAAGGCCACGATCATTGCCCTCCGCGACGAGTTGGAGAGTCGGGAGACTGCCCATGCGTCGGCTGTGCAGGAGTCGGAGCGCCTGCGCCGCGACGAGCTTCGCGAGCTACAGGAGACCATTCAGGCGCTGCGGGCGCAGTTGGAGGAAAGACGTGCTTGAGACGAGTGCGGAACGGCTCGAGCAGGTTCGCCAGCTGGAGATGTTGCTCCAGCTCTCACGGCACGTGTCCGCACTCGACTCCCTCGATGCTGTCCTCGAGGCGCTCGTGGCCGCGGCGAGCCAGGAGATCGGCGCGGAGGCCGGTTCGCTGTTCGTCCACGACGACGACAGCGGCGAGCTCTATACGCAGAGGTCGAGCGACCTCGGGAAACGGGAGATACGGGTCATGGATGATCGCGGCATCGTGGGCGCCGTCTATCAGAGCGGTGTCGCCGAGATCGTCCTGGACGTCTACGCCGACCCGCGGTTCGCCCGCGAGGTCGACCGGCAGACGGGCTTCACGACGAGGTCGATCCTCTGCGTGCCGGTGAGGAACACCCGGGGGGAGACGATCGGCGCAGTCGAGCTTCTGAACAAGCTGGTCGGCGAATTCGACGAGCGCGACCGTGCGCTGCTCGAGGACATGACGTCGCAGTGCGCGGTGACGCTGCAGTCGATGCAGTTACTCGACCGGATGACCCGGTCGCAGCGGCGTGAGGTCGAGTTCCTGAACCTTGTGTCGGAGCTTACGTCCGAGCTCGAACTCGGCCGGCTGCTTGGTCGCGTGATGGGCGAGGCCACACGCATGCTGGATGCCGAGCGCACGACGCTGTTCCTCAACGACGAGAAGACGGGCGACCTCTTCAGCTACATGGGCGACAAGCTCGAAACCGAGATCCGGTTCCCTAGCCACGTCGGCATCGCCGGGTCGGTCTTCACCACCGGCGAGTCGATCCGAATCCCTTACGCCTACGCCGACCTGCGCTTCAATCCCTCCTTCGACCGGCAAACCGGCTTCTTCACGCGCTCGATCCTGTGTGTCCCCGTCTTCAACAAGGAGGGCAGGGCGATCGGCGTCACGCAGGCGCTGAACAAGCGCGGTGGCCCGTTCACCGTCGAGGACGAGAGCCGGCTGCGGGCCTTCACGGCGCAGATCGCCGTCGGCCTCGAGAACGCGAAGCTGTTCGCCGATGTGCAGGCGATGAAGAACTACAACGAGTCGATGCTCGAGAGCATGTCGAACGGCGTGATCACGTTCGACGAGGAAGGCATCTCGCAGACCTGCAACGCCGCCGCCGCGCGCATTCTGCGGCGCGAGGAAGCAGACGTGATCGGCACATCCTCACACGACCTGCTGGGGGACGCGAACCTCTGGCTACGAGACCGGATGAAGCGGGTCGCCCACACGCTCGCGTCCGAGCTGATGATGGACGCAGAACTCCGCGTCGACGACGAAACCGTGTCGGCGAACGTCAGTGTCCTCCCGCTGCTGGCTGCAGACGGCGCGCACCTGGGAACGATGGTGATGATCGAGGACATCTCCAACGAGAAACGCGTCAGGTCGACGCTCTCCCGCTACATGGACACCGACCTCGCCGACCGACTGCTGTCGGCCGATGCCCGCGAGGAGATCCTCGGCGGCACCGAATCGGTCGCGACGGTGCTCTTCTCGGACGTACGCAGCTTTACCACGATCGCCGAGCAGCTCGGGCCGCACGGCACGGTGGCGATGCTGAACGACTACTTCGAGCGCATGGTCGCCTGCATATCGGCCCAGTCCGGCATGCTCGACAAGTTCATCGGCGATGCGATCATGGCCGTTTTCGGCCTGCCGGTTGCCGCCGAGGATGACGAGGACCGGGCACTGCGCGCAGCGGTCGCGATGATCTCCAGCCTCCGCGCCTGGAACCGGGAGCGCGAGGAGCGAAGGGAACCGCTGATCGACATGGGGGTAGGCATCAACACGGACTCTGTCGTGGCCGGCAACATCGGCAGCTTGAAGCGGATGGACTACACGATCATCGGCGATGGCGTCAACCTCGCCGCCCGGCTCGAGAGCGCCTGCAAGCAGTACGGCGCACGGATCCTGCTCTCCGAGCTGACAAAGGCCAAGCTGAACGGCATCTACCGTCTGCGTGAGGTGGACAGGGTGATCGTCAAAGGCAAGACGACACCTGTGGCGATCTTCGAGTGCCTCGACTATCACGACGACGACTCGTTCCCGAACCTCATGGAGACGATCGGCACGTTCACCGAGGGGTTGGCGCGATACAGGGAGGCTGACTTCGAGCGGGCGGCCGACTGGTTCCAGAAGGCTCTGGACGCGAATCCCGGCGACGACGTCTCCTCGCTCTACCTCGAACGATGCCGACTGCTGCTCGAGAGCCCGCCACCGACCGAATGGGATGGTGTGTGGGTGATGTCCGAGAAGTAGGCTGCGTTCCCGATTTGCCGGCCACAGCGCCCGAGGCGGTAGTTCGTCCCATTCATACCGCGCCGTGACCGCCACTCCGAGCTATCCAGGAGCGCGCACGCCGTTGAGAACGAGCTTCAGGCGTCTCGGGTCGGGGCAGGGGTGCCAGATGTCCTCGGAGCCGAGGAAGAGCACGCTCGCGCAGCGGAGCGTCTTAGCGTCGGAGTCGATGTCGGGCGCAGGCATCCCGGATCGCTCTAGGGGTGTCAGGTGTCCTCGGCACTCGCCCGAGCGCGAGGCGTCTTGCCTCGCTAGTCGGCGCGGTGCCAGGTTCCGCGGCTCGTCTGGCTCTAGCCGGTGCCCCAGTTGGGTTGTGTGTTGTGGGAGGCTCCGTTGATGTTGGTGCTGGTGGTGTGGGTGGTGAGGTTGTAGGAGTGGATCTCGGAGATGGTTCGTCCGGCGAGTCGGTTGATGATGGTTTCGGCGGCGATGTGTTGGTTGTCGGGTGACCAGGTGGCGTGTTCTCCGATGGGGATGTTTGGGAGGGCAATGGTCGGGTTGGTGCCGTCTGGGTGTATGAGGTGGACGGTGGGTTGGCCGTTTTGGTCGCACCAGTTGAAGGCGATCCAGGTGCCGTCTGGGCTGTAGCTGTTGTTGAAGCAGTTGATCCAGGTTTGGCCTGTGCTGGCGACTTGGATTGGGGTGAGTTGTTTGAGGTCGGTCATGTCTGAGGCGACCGTGTAGATCGCGCAGGAGGAGTAGTTGGGGCTTTCCGGCTTGACGGTACAGCCGGTGAAGACGAGCCGTTTGTTGTCGGGTGACCAGGAGGCAGCGAGGGTGTCTGTGAACCCGAGTTGGGTTGGGCCCGTTTGCAGTCCGACGCAGTTGAGTGCCCGGTAGCCGGTAAAGGCCTTAGAAGACTCGGAAACGTAGGTGGTGAAGGCGAGGCTGCAGCCGTCGGACGACCAGTTGAGACGGGTGATGTTCGCGCCGCCCCCAAGACCGCGAATGCGAGGAGTGTCGATGCCGGGGTTGAGCTCGGCAATCGCGAGACCGCTGTTGCTGACGAACGCGACCTCGGTGTTATCGGGTGACCAGACTGGCTGCACGTCGGTGAGTGGGCTTGATGTCCAGAGCGCTCGCTTGCCGGTGCCGTCGGTGTTCATGACCCAAAGCTCGTCGCCATGGATGTCGTCGCCGTGGATGTAGGCGATGTGTGTGCCGTCGGGTGAGAGCGATGGCCTGGTGTCGTCCGTGGTGCCGCTGGTGAGAACGCGGATGTCGCTGCCGTCCGGGTTGGCGATCGCGATGTGGAGGTGGTTGCAGAAGCGGTAGGTGATGTAGTTGAGGCTGTGGCTGTGCCAGCGGACATCGACACTGAGGCTGAGCGCGTTTGCAGATAGCAGCTTCGGTGTGGCTTGATCCGCGAGCGAGAGGCGCCAAAGGCTGTTCTGCGAACACGGCACCGAGTCGTCGGCGAGGTTGATGAAGGCGATGTTGCGGCTGTCGGGCGACCAGGCTGCGGCGATGGTTCCGTTGCCTGCGGGCGTCGTCGGCGCCAGCACGGTGCCGTCCAGGCCGACCATCGCCAGTTGTCCGTCCCATTGCGGTGCGAGCCAGCGGCCGTTGGGCGACCAGAGCAGGCGGTAACCATGCGGGACTGATGCAATGGCGCTTGCCGTCCCGGCCGGGAGGCGGTGCCTGCCTGTTCCGTCCGGCCGAATCAGGCACATGCCTCCGTTCTTGCAGAAGTAGGCGATCAGACGACCGTTCGGTGAGACAGCCGCAGCTTGCGGAGCAGCATCGTGCGTAACAAGGCGCCTGTCGCTGCCACTTCGGCGGATGAAATACAAGCCGCTCGCAGGGAAAGACGTGTAGGTCACCCAGCGGCTGTCGGGTGACCAGCTCGGGGCGACCGCGGCTAAAGCGAGCTTCCGCAACCCCGATCCATCGACCCGCACCACGTACACGCTCGACGGGCACTGCGCAGAGATGTCACAGCCACGTTCCTCGAACGCGACCCACCTGCCGTCTGGTGAGAACACCGCCGTGCCCAACCCCGACGCCGGTGTCGGCGACAACCGCCGCCGACCGGTCCCGTTCACCGACGCCACATACAACGCCGAGTCCGGCCCACCCTCAAGCAACACCAGCTTCTCATCCGGAGAGCGCACAAGCGGCGAAAACGGAAGATCCGTCACCCGCCGCTCGCCTCGGCCCTGATCGGAAACCGAGTACACGACAAACCGATACAGATTGTCCGCCCGATCCGTCGCAAACACCAGCTTCGACGAGAACAGGCCCGCCCTCGAACCGAGCGATCCTGCAAACCACCCGACCGAGATCAACACCCCCAAGATCACCAGCCGCCTCACTACAACGACCCTAGCCCGCAGCGGTAAGAAGGCCGTTATCCCCTCATCAACATCTGGTTACCCGAGCGGGTTGATCCTGCGGCACTCGCCTGACCGCATCTTCTGAGGTGCCAGTCGGGATGACGATGCGGCAGGCCCGAGCGCGAGCCTTTGCCCTGCGCCGCGTAGAGCGGCACACTTACCAATGTGTTGAACTCCTTCCGTAGGACGTTCCGCCGCATATTTCCGAGCTACAAGACGGACGGCCGTGATGACCGGGACCCGTCCTCCGACCACCTCGGGGCCGGGGCAGCCATGGGCGTCAAAGAACAGGGTTTTGACAACTCTGTCCCCGGCGCGGCTCCCAGCGGTTACGTCCAGGACTACGACGAAGGCCGACCTAAGCATTAGGCCCGACACCGCGCTTTTCGCCAAGCCCTCCTCATAGCCAGGAACCGCCCAGAGGGGTCGGCGGGCATGGAGGGAGAACGAGCCGCAGGCGTCTCTGCTCGCTGTAGGGGTGTCCGGTGTCCTCGGTGGTCCGGTGTTCGACTCGCCGGTGCCGACTCGAGTAAGGAGGTAAGCCCGGGTGGCCCACCCGTTCGGGATTGCTCCCGTGACGATGGCAGACTCAGTTAGCGAACGGCGTAGAGCTGCCGCGGCTCTGGTACGCCGCGCAGTTCGTGTACTCCGCGATCGTCGAATGAGAACCCGGCGCCGGCCGCGAGATCTCGAACCGTGCTGGACACAAGCACCTCTCTTGGCTGTGCCAGTGCGCAGATGCGTGCAGCAGCGTGAACAGCGACTCCCCTGACTCGCGATCCATCGACCTCGACCTCACCGATATGAATGCCGCCTCGGAGCTCGAGCCCGAGCGTGGCAGCCCGTGCCCCCACCTCCTGCGCGCACCCGATCGCTCTGCTCGGACCCTCGAAGACGGCCAGCAGCCCGTCGCCTGCTCGGTCGATCTCCTGCCCCTCAAAGGCTGACAGCTCCTTTTCGATTTCGTCAAACAGCGTCGTCAGTAGGTCGCGCCATCGAGCATCGCCGAGCTCCACGGCCCGCTCAGTGGACCCGGCAACATCGAGGAAGAGGATCGTGAGCAAGCGGCGGTGAGTGGGAAGTGCCGTCGAACGTCCGGTGAGGAACTCCTGAATCGTCGCGACGACACGATCGAGATTCTCGCCCTCGCCGACGAAATGCGACCTTCCCGGAAATGCGGCAAAACGCGCTCCCGGAATCTGCTCCGCCATCCACCGCACAGCCTCTGCGGGCGCCTCGGGATCGTGCGTGTGGCACATGAGAAGCGTCGGAACGCGAATGGAGGGGAGGATGTCCCGAATATCGACCTCGGCGTTCATGCGCTCCAAGGCGACGGCTGCGGCAGGGCTCGCGGCTGCCTGAAAGAGACGCAGCATGAACGCGATCGTTTCGGGGTCGCTATCACCAAACGAGCCGCCCGGTCCGCGAACGTAGTACTCCGAGGGCCAGTTGGTCTCGAGCTCGACCAACAGCTCGTCGTACTCGGCCCGAGTCGATCCCCAGGGATGACCTTCAGCCTGAATCCAACGGGCCATCGTTCCCCACGTGATGAGAGCCGTCGTGCGCTCCGGATACATCGCGGCGAACATGCATGCCATCTGCCCACCTTCCGATCGACCGTAGATGACGGCGCGATCGAGTCCAGCTGCGTCCATGACGGCTCGGATGTCGTCTGTTCGCTCCTCGAGCGTTGCAGCATCGGTCGGCCGATCTGAGAGCCCGGTCCCGCGCTTGTCGAAGCGGACAAGTCGTGCGAACGAGCTCCAGGCTTCGATCTCACGCCGAAACGCAGGGAAGTCCCACCAAAGGTCGAGGTGGGAAACGGTCCCAGGCGCAAGCACGATGTCGACCGGGCCCTCGCCTGTGACCTGATACGCGATCTGAATATCGCCGCTCTGGGCGAACCTGACCGGCGGACGCTCCATGGCATCGATTCTCCAAGATCCTGTTCGAGCTTGCCGGCTCGAGACGATCGATCAGTCAACTTGAGGCGGCAGCCGGAAGATCGGGCATGGACAGTCGTTCGGGGAGGGCGAACGAGGCTCGGAGGTCACGACTCGCCGTGAGGCATGCGAGCACACACCCCTCGCGCACCCCCGCCCGCGCACGCACGAACGGACCTGGCCCGGAGGGAGGGAGAACGAGCTGCAAGAGGCTCGGCTCGACGTGGCTATCGAGGCGCATGCACGTCATTCCCCGCGCACCCGCGGAACTTGAACAAGTAGGAAGAGGGACCGGGCTCTCGCGTTGTTGCCCCGTCTGTTGCCCCCCAGCTACGCCCGCAGATCGTAAGAAAGCGAGAAGCCCCGCGTTTGCAGGGCTTCCCAGCTAGGGCCCGCTAGGACTCGAACCTAGGACCGGCGGATTATGAGTCCGCTGCTCTGACCAGCTGAGCTACGGGCCCGGACGGGCAGAGGCTATCGCCGCCGCGACCGACACGGCGCGCGCGGCGCACAAACGCCGGCATCCCAGGGCGGCGCGGCCGGACGGCTTGCAAGCGGCTCGCAGAGCCCGCTGCTCTGACCAGCCGAGCTACGGACCCGGACGGGCAGAGGCTAGCGCGCACGTGACAAGCGCGCCCCGAGCCGTCACAATGTCGGCCGACAGCGACCGAGGAGGAGGCGAGTGAAGGTCTTTCAGCGCGAGACGCATCTGCGGACGGTGGGCTGGCTCGCCGTCCGGGACATCACCGACGAGGTCATCGAGGTAGTCAGGGAGAGCGCCGTCCAGGACGGCATCGTCTGCATCTACTCACCGCACACGACCTGCTGCGTTCGCGTGAACGAGTTCGAGCAGGGGTTCCTCGAGGACTTCAGCGAGTTGCTGCGCCGGCTCTGTCCTCCCGACAGCTACTACGCCCACGACGACTGGGACCGCCGGACCGAGAACATCTGCCCCGAGGACATGGACAAGGGGAACGGCCACTCGCACTGCATGGCGATGCTGCTCGGCGGGGCCGGCGAGTCGGTGCCGATCCGGAACGGCGAGTTGCAGCTCGGCCACTGGCAGCGCGTGCTCTTCATCGAGCTCGACCGCGAGCGCGACCGGCGCTGGATCGTCCAGGTCGTCGGGCACTGACCGACCCGGCCCCGCGGCTGCGGGGGAGGTTGTGCGGCCCCGGGAAGGGACGGGCCCACGCTCCGGGGGCTAGATCAGCCCGCACCACCTGGCCGTGTTCGGCCACGGGTAGAACCCGCGTCCTGACTCGTACGCACGCTCGGCCACCCAGATCTGCTCGAGCGGCGTCCAGTGGTCGGCCGTGCCCTTGTGGCGAAGGAGGTCGCCGCCGTACGCCTGCATGAACGACATGTCCATCTGCAGCCCGCCGTAATACGGGGCGTTCGGGTCGTTCCAGGCGCCTTCGTAGCGGTGGATGCACAGCCAGTCCTTGAGCCGCGGCGGAGTCTGGGCCGCGCGGTGCTCCTGCTGCGCCCGCGTCGCCCAGAGCCCGAGAACCATCTTGCGATAGGCGAGGCTCGGCGAGTGCTCGGCCGAGGCGGCGTAGCGCGACCTCGGAGCCGACATGACGTCCTGCCATCTCCACGCCTGGTCCCTGGCCGAGTGGATGCCGGCAAGGGTCGAGCGAAGCTGAGCTACGACCATGAGCCGACGCGCTTTGCCCGCGTGCTGCTTGACGATCGACCGGGTCGCTTCGGCTTGTTGCGGCGCCAGTACTGCGCCCAATGAGAGAGCTCCTGCCAGCCCCGCGACGGCGACAAGCAGCAGCACCCGTGATCTGCTCACGTGCACACTGCCTCCTCTGAACACACCTTCGCGACGACCCTGCTCCAGCCCACCAGGCCGAGCGGCCGCCGCTAGTTGTTGTCACATACTCGTCGGCAAGTTAGCAGCGGAGTCTGAGGTCACCGTCGAACAAGGCGAGAAATCCCTGGAAATGGCGGGATCGATCCAGATTAAGGGAGCGTTGCTTCAGGTATGCGTTCTGTTACGAAGTCTGGCCCAGAGCAGCGGTGACTCGCTCCTGGAAGGCGCTTATGAGCGCCTCGCTGTCGAGCAGCAGCCACCCCCGGTCGAGCAGGCCCGAGCGGAGCCCTCTTTGCACCGATTCGACGAGCTCACGGTCCTCGAGACCGACCTGGTCGTCGAACTCGATCAACTCGCGCTGCGTCGTCTCGGGCACATCGGGGCCGAAGAAATAGTCGAGGAAGCCGGCGGAGCGATCGACGCCCTCGGGCCAGACGGGTCCGAGCGAGAGGTTCGCCGCGCCGGGGTAGACGATCACCTTGAGCGCAGGCCAGACGAGGTGGAACTGGCAGGTGGTGTCGCCGCCGTTCCCCGTGCCCGCCCGCCGTTGGCCGTACTGGCTCAGTAGGCCGTTCGCAGCCTCGAGGCGATAGGAGTCGGGGTCGACGTCGACGAGCGCGCTGAACGCCTTGTGCGCGATCGGGCAGTGGTAGCACTCGAGGTAGTTCTCGACCGCCACCTTCCAGTTGGCAGCAAGCTCGACGCCGACGCGCTCCCGGAACACGAGGTCTCCCGGGTCGATCAGCTCGGGAAGCGCCCCGAGGCTGCCTGCGAGCGGCGCTGCGCCGAGATCCGTGTTCACGAACACGAACGGCCCCCAGGTCTCGACGAGCATGGGCCGGAGCGCGAGCTCGCAGGGGTCGAACTCCTCCTCGCGTTCCGAACGCGGCGCCGAGCGCAGCGAGCCGTCGAGCCCGTACGTCCAGGCGTGATACGGACACTGGAGTGTCTCACGGCGCCCGCGCTCCTTCACGATCACCGAGCCGCGATGGCGGCACACGTTCAGGAAGGCGCGCAACGTCCCGTCCCGGTCGCGCACGACGATCACCGGCGCCGTGCCCGCCTGGGCCGGGAAGCGCTCGCCCGGCTCGGCCACCCACTCGAGCGGGCCCGCGTAATGCCAGGCGTCGCGGAAGACGAGCTCCTGCTCGCGCCCCAGCACGTCGGGCGACACGTACCACTCCCACGGGATCGTCAGGCCGGGGCCGTTGCGCGCAGTCGTGCTCATCCCCCGATTCTGACCGGTCGGCTAGCGTCCGTGCCGTGGAGATCCGATCCCGCGACCGCGCCGAGCCGTTCACGACGAAGGACGGGAGCACGATCCGCGAGCTGCTCGGGCTGACGACGGCACCCGTCCGCTCGCAGAGCCTCGCCGAGGCGACCCTGAGTCCGGGTCAGCAGACCGAGCGCCACTATCACGCCGCGAGCGAAGAGTTCTACTACGTGCTCGAGGGCGAGGGCGACATGGAGATCGACGGCGAGAGCGCAGGGGTCGGCCCGGGCGACGCAATCGTGATTCCTGCAGGTGCCTGGCACCAGATCACGGCCAGGGGCGGCTCTGGGCTGCGCTTCCTCTGCTGCTGTTCACCGCCCTACCGGCACGAGGACACGTACTTCGCGTAGACCTGGTGACGAAACGCCACGCTTTCGTCACGCCTGCGTTGAAGACACGTCACATCTTTCGCGTTACGATGAAACGTGGATGGTGGGCTGGGGTGCCCCGAACGATGGGGCGTTTCGAGCCGCCGACCGAGCCGTGAGGCTCACCTCCGTAGGTAGCGTTCCCGGCCGTGATCCGGGTCGGGGTATCGGTGCGGCCGCAGCACGGCGACTTCGCGCCCATGCGGGAGGCGTGGCTGCGCGCCGAGGACATGGGCGCCGACACGCTGTTTGCCTGGGACCACTTCTTCCCGCTCTTCGGCGGCGCGGATGGCAAGCACTTCGAGTGCCTGACACTGCTCGCGGCGATGGCGGAGGCGACCGAGCGGGTCGAGTTCGGCGCGCTCGTGATCTGCAACGCGTACCGCAACCCGAACCTGCTCGCCGACATGACGCGCACGATCGACCACATCTCCGGCGGCCGGCATTTCCTCGGCATCGGCTCCGGCTGGTTCCAGCGCGACTTCGACGAGTACGGCTACGACTTCGGCACGGTCGGCAGCCGCCTGAGGGCGCTCGACGCGGCGCTGCCGGTGATCAAGGAGCGCCTCGGGAAGCTGAACCCGCCGCCGGTGGGCCGGATGCCGATCCTCGTCGCCGGCGTCGGCGAGAAGGTGACGCTGCGGATCGTCGCGGAGCACGCAGACATCTGGCACGGGATCGGCGATCTGGACACGATGCGACACAAGAGCGGCGTGCTCGACGAGTGGTGCGCGAAGGTCGGCCGCGACCCGAAGGAGATCGAGCGCTCCACGTTCGTCCACGATGCGCTCGATCGGCTGGACGAGTACGTCGACATCGGCGTCACCCACCTCGTCGTCGGCGCCGGCGGCCCGGACTTCGACCTGGAGCCGCTGCGGAAGCTCGTCGCCTGGCGCGATTCGCGCTAGCGGCCGAGCGAGACGTACTCGTCGTTCGGCCGCCAGCCCAGACCGCTCGCGAGCCGGTTCGTGAAGTTGAACATCGCCGTCACCTCGGCGATGTCCATCACGTCCTCGTCCGTCCAGCCGGCCTCGCGCAGCGCGTCGACGTCCGCCTCGGTGCACGTCGACGAGCGCTCGGTGAGCTTGAGGACGAAATCGAGCATCGCGCGCTCCTTCGGCTCGACGCGTGCGTAGGCGTGGTTCGTCGCGAGCTGCTCGACGAGCAGCGGATCGCCGGTCAGCTTCCGGAGCGCGGCGGAGTGCGAGACGATGCAGTAGTGGCAGCGGTTCGCCGTCGAGACGACGACGGCGATCATCTCGCGTTGCGCCTTCGTCAGGCCCGACTCGCCGCGCATCAGGTCGTCGTAGAACGCGTTCCAGAGCTGCAGGTGGCGCGGGCGGATCGCGTACACACGAAGGACGTTCGGGACGAACCCGAGCTTCTCGAGCGGCGTCGCCCACAGCTCGCTGACCTCTTCCCCCACCTCGTCCTCGGCCGGGACGTGGAGCCAGCAGATCCGCTCTGTCTCGATCGCCACGCAACGAGTGTAACCGCACCGTTCAGGCGCTCCGGCGAAGATAGGAAGGTGGGGATCGAACAGCTTTCGACGAGCGCGGCCATGCGCGTGACGGGCACGGGCCCGCGAGCCGTCGTGTGCGTGAACGGCGGCCAGGGGCACGAGGTGCCGGGAACGTGGAGCGCGACGCTCGAATGGCTCGTGGGACGGCTCGCGGCCGGCCTCCCGGGGCTTCGTTTCGGCGAGGTTCGCTACCGGATCAAGTCGTGGAAGCGGCTCGACCTGTGCGTCGACGACGCGCGGGCGGCGATCGAGCGACTCGCCGGCGAGCAGACGCTCATGCTCGGGTTCTCGATGGGCGGTGCGGTCTCGATCGCGGCGGCCGACGAGCCCGGCGTCGAAGGCGTGCTCGGCCTCGGGCCGTGGATCCCGGACCGGCTCGACGTCTCCGCCCTGCGCGGCAAGCGACTCGACGTGATCCACGGCGCCCTCGACCGGTGGCTCCCGGGCATCCCGGGTGTGAGCCCGACGAGCTCGCGCCGAGGTTTCGAGCGCGCTCTCGAGGCCGGCGCGGAGGGCTCGTACACGACGATTCCGGGTGCGGTGCACGGGCTCGCCCTGCGCTCGCCGGGCGGCTCGCTGGTCCGGCTCCCGCGTGCGCACCGCTGGGCCGAGCTCGCCGGGGAAGTGTTGCGCCGTTTCGAAACCCCCGACTCCTGATGGCAGCGAAGACGGACTCCTGGTCAGAGTGGCTCGCGCAACGTCGGTTCGGCGGCGATGCCGATGTCAAGCGAGCGGCGATGGAGAGGCTCGGGCAGATTCGGGACGACGTACTCGATCGGTCGGGACTGGCGGCAGGCGAGTCGCTGCTCGATGTCGGCTGTGGGGAAGGGCTGATCGGCTTCGGAGCGCTGGAGCGCGGTGCGGGCTCCGTGACCTTCAGCGACGTCTCCGATCAGCTGCTCTCGTCGTGCCGCGAAGCCGCGGGATCCCTCGGCGTGCTGGGACGGTGTCGGTTCGTGCTTGCTTCGGCGGATGACCTCTCTGCGGTCGAGAGCGAGTCGGTCGATGTCGTCACGACTCGTTCGGTGCTCATCTACGTTGCGAACAAGCAGGCGGCGTTCGCGGAGTTCTTCCGGGTCTTGCGACCTGGTGGCCGCATCTCGTTTTACGAGCCGATCAACAGCTTTGCCCGCTGTGACGATGACAAGCGCTTTGTTGGCTATGACGTAGCGCCCGTTGCGGAAATCGCGGCCAAGTTGCGTGCCGTCTACGAGGCGATCCAGCCGCCCGACAGCGATCCGATGCTGAACTTCGACGAGCGGGACTTGATCCGTCTGTGCGAGGGCGCTGGATTCTTCCCTGTGGATCTCCTCCTCCACGCCGAAGTCACACCGCTCGAGCCTCGACCATGGCAGACATTTCTCGATCTGGCAGGGAACCCCAGGATTCCAACTCTCGCGGAGGCGATGGAGCAAGTCTTGAGCGCCGAGGAGCGCGACCGCCTGACAACGCACCTTCGCCCACTCGTGGAACGCGGCCAGGGCGTCTGGCGCATGGGACACGCCCTGCTTTCGGCAGCCAGACCAGCCTGAGGACCGTTTCCCCCTCCGTGCTAAGCGGCGCGGCGCTGCATTTGGTCGGCCGTCGGGAGCTTCACGTCCCAGGCGAGACCGACCTTCTCGAGGCCGCGGATGATCCACCAGGAGAGGTCGTACTGCCACCAGGCGAGGCCGTGCCGTGCCGAGGACGGGAACGCGTGGTGGTTGTTATGCCAGCCCTCGCCGAAGACGAGGAAGGCGACGAGCCAGTTGTTTCGCGACTCGTCGCGTGCCCGGTAGTCGCGGCTGCCGTACATGTGGCAGATCGAGTTCACCGCGAAGGTGGCGTGCTGGTACAGGAAGATGCGGATCAGGCCGCCCCACACGAGCGCCTCGACGCCGAGGGCGGTGCCGCCGATTGCGTAGCCGACGGCGAACGGGATCCCGAGCGTGAGCGCGACCCAGAGCAGGTAGAAGCGGTCGATCGTCCGGATCAACCGATCCTCGTACAGGTCCTTCCCGTATTCGCGCCCCTGCTCCATGCCCATGTTCGAGAACATCCAGCCGACGTGCGCGTGCACGAAGCCGGTGAACGCGCCCCACGGCCCCTCGGGGTGCCCCGCGTGCGGCGAGTGCGGGTCACCCTCCTTGTCGGAGAACGCGTGGTGCTTGCGGTGATCCGTGACCCACTGGGTCAGCGGCCCCTGGACGGTCATGCAGCCGAGGACCGCGAGCGTCGCCTTGACGCCAGGCCCGGACTCGAAGCTCTTGTGGGAGAAGTAGCGGTGGAACCCGATCGTCGTCCCGAACGCGCAGATCACGTACGTGACGACGAGGACGACGACGTCCACCCAGTGGAACGCGACACCCCAGAGCAGGCCCATCGCCACGAGGATCCCGAGCGGCGGGACCGTCACCGCGACGAGGGTCACGACCTGGCTGATGCGGCTCGTCGCCGGGCGGACGGTGCCGACGCGTGCCGGCGTTTGCTCTGCGATTGCCACTGCGGATCAGTCTACGGATGTCGCATGATCGTTCAGCTCTCGACAACCGTTCTTCGACCCTGATCGAATACCGGTTCGGCATGAAGATCGCTGTGGTCGGATCGGGAGTCGCGGGGCTGGGCGCGGCGTACCTGCTGTCGCGGGCGCACGACGTCGAGCTCTTCGAGCGCGACACGCGGCCCGGCGGGCACGTCAACACCGTCCAGCACCGGGGCCTCGGGCTCGACACGGGCTTCATCGTCCACAACGGGCCCAACTACCCGCACCTGAGCCGCCTCTTCCGCGAACTCGGGATCGACGTGCAGGACTCGGAGATGTCGTTCTCCGTCGCCTGCGGGGACTGCGGGCTCGAGTGGTCCGGCCGCCGCCCGTACGCCCAGGCGCGCAATGCGGTCAGCCCGCGCTTCCACCGCTTCCTCCTCGAGGTGACGCGCTGGCTCCGAACGGCCGTGTCCACACTGGACACGGCCGAGGGACTGTCCCTCGGACAGTACGTCGAAAGACACGGCTATTCGGAGCGGTTCCGCTCGCACTTCCTGATGCCGCTCACCTCGGCGCTCTGGTCGACCGCGCCCGAGCGGGCGCTCGAGTTCCCGGCCGCCTACGCCATTCGCTTCTTCGACCACCACGGCATGCTCGGCTTCGGACGCATCCCCTGGCGGACCGTGACCGGCGGCAGCCGCCGCTATGTCGACACGCTGCTCGAGCGGCTCCGCGGGACGGCACACGTAGGGCTCGGCGTCCGCGCGATCCGCCGCGACGCCGTCGGCGTCGAGCTGACGACGGACGACGGCGAGGCGCGCCGCTTCGACAAGGCGGTCGTCGCGACACACGCCGACCAGGCGCTCGCGCTCCTCGATGACCCTTCGCCGGAGGAGCGGAGTGCCCTCGGCGCGTTCAGCTACACGGCCAACGAGACCGTCCTGCATACGGACGAGCGCTTCCTCCCTCACACTCGCGCGGCCCGCGCCTCCTGGAACTACCAGGTGAACGGCGCGCTGAAGCCGACCGTCACGTACTACCTGAACCGGCTGCAACGGCTGGAGACGGACGAGCACTACTGCGTCACGCTCAACCGCACGGGCGAGATCGACCCGGAGCGCGTGATCATGCGCACCGTCTACGACCACCCGTTGTACACGCTCGACACGCTGCGCGGCCAGCGCGAGGTCGCCGCGCTCGCGGGTGCCAGGCACACGCTCTTCGCCGGGGCGCACCTCGGCAACGGCTTCCACGAGGCCGGGCTCGCCTCGGCCGTCAGCGCCGCGTCGCTCCTGGGGGTGGAGTGGTGAGATCGGCCATCTACACCGGGACGCTGATCCACTCGCGCCGTGAGCCGGCGCGGAACACGTTCCGCTACCCGATCTCGTTCTTCGTGCTCGATCTCGACGAGCTGCCCGAGCTCGAGCGGCGGCTCGCCCTGTTCTCGATCAACCGGCCGAACCTGGTCACGCTGCGCGACCAAGACCATTTCGACGGCTCGCTGCCGGTGCGCGAGGCGGCCGTCAGCTTCTGCGCCGAGCGCGGCGTCGAGGTCGAGCGCGTGCTGATGCTTGCGCAGCTCCGCGTGCTGGGCTACGTCTTCAACCCGGTCAGCTTCCACTGGTGCTACGGGCCGGACGGGAAGCTGGCCGCGATGATCGCCGAGCTGAGCAACACGTTCGGCGAGCGTCTTCCCGAGCTCCTCCACGGCCCCGACCTCGCCTACGAGCACGAGAAGCGCCTGCACGTGTCGCCCTTCTTCGGACTCGACCAGGCGTACGAGTATGCGTTCTCGGAGCCGGAGGACGAAGTCTGGGCACGCGTGCACGTGCGCGAGGACGGTCGCGTGCCGTTGAGCGCCGTGCTGCACGGCCGCCGGGAGGAGCTGACGAACGCGAGCCTCGCGCGCGCCCTCGTCCGCTACCCGCTCATGCCCATGCAGGTCACGGCCCTGATCCACTGGCAGGCCGTGAAGCTCTGGGCGAAGCGCGTGCCGTTCCACCACAAGCCGCCTTTCGTGCCCGGCAAGGGGTCCGTGAGGCTGTGAGCACCCTCGAACGCACCGTCCGGCCGATCCCGCCCGCGCGCGGCGGGGTGCTCGAGCGCGTCGCGGTCCGCGTGCTCACGGGCGCGCTCGCCGGGCTCCACGAGGGCACGCTCGTCGCGCGACTGCCGGACGGAAGCGAGCGCACGTTCGGAAGCGGGCCGGCGGAGACGATGGAGATCGCCGACACGAGCCGGCTGATCCGGCGGCTCGCGACGCGGGGGACGATCGGGCTCGGCGAGTCGTACCAGGCCGGCGAATGGACGAGCCCCGACCTCGTCGGCTTCCTCGAGCTCCTGTACCGGAACGCCGAGGCGGCCGTACGGCGCCACCCGCGTCTCGCCCGCGTGATGAAGGCGCGGCCGCGACCGAACCGGCGCCAGGGCCTCCTCCGCGCCCGACGCAACATCGAGTACCACTACGACCTCGGCAACGACCTCTTCCGGCTGATGCTGGACGAGACGATGACCTACTCGTGCGCGATCTTCGCGCGGCCCGACGAGCCGCTCGCCGACGCCCAGCGCCGCAAGCTCCGGCTCGTCTGCGACAAGCTCGCGCTCACCCCCGCCGACCATGTGCTCGAGATCGGCTGCGGCTGGGGCTCGTTCGCCCTCACGGCCGCAGGCGAGTACGGTGCCCGCGTCACGGGCCTGACGCTCTCCCCCGCCCAGGCCGAGATCGCCCGCGGCCGGGTGCACGAAGCCGGCCTCGACGACCGCGTGCGCATCGTCGAAGAGGACTACCGGATCCATCAGGGCTCCTACACGAAGCTCGCGTCGATCGAGATGATCGAAGCGATCGGCGAGAAGCAATTCCCGGTCTTCTTCGCCGCCTGCGACCGGCTGCTCGCGCCCGGGGGCCGGGCGTGTGTCCAGACGATCCTGATCCCCGACCACCGCTGGAACCGCTACCGACGATCGCCCGACTGGATCGAGCGCTACGTCTTCCCCGGCTGTCTGATCCCCTCGCTCGCCTCGCTCGGAAGCGCCGCCGCCGCGGCCTCCCGGCTCACGTTCACGGGCGTCGAGGAGATCGGCGTCCACTACGCGGAGACGCTGCGGCGCTGGCGGGCGGCCTTCCTCGAGCGCCTCGACGAGGTGCACGACATCGGCTACGACGACCACTTCGTGCGGACGTGGGACTTCTACCTCGCGTGCTGTGAGGCCGGCTTCCGCACGCGGGCGCTGCGAGACGCCCAGATCGTGCTCGAGCGGTGAATCTCTATCCCGCTGTGGACCGGCTGACGCGGCCGCTGATGATGCGCGCCTACAAGATCCGGCTCGTCGGCGCCGAGCGCATCCCGGCGACGGGGCCGGTGGTGCTGGCCGCCAACCACGAGTCGACTCTCGACCCCTGGTTCCTCGGAACCGCCACGCCCCGCCCTGTGCACTACCTGGCCAAGGCCGAGCTGTTCGGTTACCCGGTGGTGAAGCAGATCCTGGACGGCCTCGGCTGCATCCCCGTCCGGCGGCAGGGCGATCTCGGGCGTGCCGCCCACGCCGCCAACGGCGTGCTCGAGCGCGGCGAGGTCGTCGGCCTCTTCCCCCAGGGGACCTGCCTGCCCTATCGCGAGCGCCCGTTCCGGCGTGGTGCGGCGCGGCTCGCGCTCGCCGCCGGCGCCCCGCTCGTCCCTGTCCTGCTCGTCGGCACGGAACGCTCGATCCAGCCCCGTACGCACCGGATCGGCTTCCCGCAGGTGACGATCGTCGTCGGCGAGCCGCTCCCGGTCGCCGGCATGGAGCCGACGCGAAAGGCCGCGGTCGCGCTCACGGCGCGGCTCGAGCAGACGATCGCCTCCCTGCGCGAGCCGTACGGCGAGCCCGATCACGCCTGGTTTCCGGCCCCGCCGGGCGTCTGAACTGCCACGCGTGGTGCTACCCTGGCGACCGAAATGGCTACCGGCGTCGTCAAGTGGTTCAACAACGCAAAGGGCTACGGCTTCATCACGCCCGACGGGGACTCGAAGGACGTCTTCGTCCACTTCTCTCAGATCGCCGGTGACGGATACAAGTCCCTGAACGAGGGTCAACGCGTCGAATTCGAGGTTCGCGAAGGCGCCAAGGGCCCTGAAGCGACCGACGTGGTCGCCGTCGGGGGCTCGTAGCCATCGCCGGCAAGGAAGAGAAGGTCGAGCTCGAGGGCGAGGTCGTCGAGGCGCTTCGCAACGGCATGTTCCGGATCGCGCTCGACAACGGCCACGAGACCCTGGGGTACACGGCCGGGAAGATGCGCCGCTACCGGATCAGGATCTTCCCGGGCGACCGGATCAGGGTCGAGCTGTCGCCGTACGACCTGAACCGCGGCCGCATCGTCTACCGCTACCGCTGAAGCCACTCGCGCGGCTGCGCCGCCGGCTCGCTCTCATGGGGGAAACGGCCGGTTTCCCCCATGTCCCCCCTTCCCCTGAAGACGGTGACGAGAGCGCCGTAGCGGCCGACGCCGGCGAAGCCGGCATCGGCTGCGTGAGGTCTGTGTCAGGCGGCATAGACTCGCCCCATGCTCAGGCTCGGCGGGATGATCGCGGCCGCAGCGACCGCGGCCGCACTAACCGTCGCAGCGACCGCGCCCGGCGGGGACGCCTACGTGACCGGAGGCAAGCCGTGGCCGCACGGTGTCATCCCGATCGCGAACGCCGCCCCGCAGTACGGCGGTGCACTCTTCCGGGCGGTCCGCGCATGGAACCTGAGTGGCGCGCACGTCCGCTTCGTCTACGTCCCGCGCTCGCGTGCCGGGATCGTCATCACGACGCACGGCCCGAGCTGCAAGGACGCCGTCGGCTGCGCCTACGTCGGCTACTTCGGCTCGCAGGACGACGCCTGGATCGACCCGCACCTCGACGAGTTCTCGGCGGCACAGGTGATCGTCCACGAGCTCGGCCACGTCCTCGGTCTCGAGCACACGCAGCTCCGGTGCGCGGCGATGAGCGCCGACTGGACCTGCCCCGACCCGCCGGCAGGCAAGTGGCGCTGCCGCCTGCTCGAGCGCGACGACGTCGAGGGCGCCGTGCACCTCTACGGGGGCGCTGTCCGACCGCTCGGGCCCGTGAACTGCGCAATCCGGGTGCACCGGTACTCGGGGAGGACGGCCCAGCGCCGGCCGCTTCGCTTCAGCCTGACGACGAGCGGTCTCACGATCACGGTCCTCCGCGTCGCCGTCACCGCGGAGTGCGTCAGCGCGACGTCCGGGTCGACGGTCGAGTTCGACGAAGACGCGACCTACATGCCCGTGAACGCATTAGGAGCGTTCGCCTACACGGAGAAGGACGGCGGCACGTACTTCTCGATCTCGGGGCGGATCGGTCCTGCCGGCGCGTCAGGCACGCTCTCGTACGACGACACGCTCCGCGAAGGCGGCGAGAAGTTCACCTGCACGAGCGGCAAGGTGAGCTGGCACGTGACTCCGGTCTCCTGAGCGTGTACGGATGATTCGTTTCCGACCGGCGCCGGCGCGCAGGCAGGCTCGGGGTCCGATCAGCCCGTGTGGTCGAAGCGCGGCAGGCCGACGACGAGCGCGGTCCGCGAGATGCGGTTGCCGTGGACGTCGTTGATGTCGCTCATGTAGACGCGATAGCGGACGCCGGGCCGCACGCGCCGGATCGGCAACCGGAAGACCGCGTAGCCGTCGATCGTGATGCGCGCCTCGGGCGTCGCGACCCCGATCCGGCGGCCGCGCGAGTAGACGGAGACGACCGAGCCGATCCTGGCGCCCGCGCCGTCGCGGATCGCGAGCTCCCAGACCGGGATCCTGAGCAGCGGCCAGACAGTGTCCGCGCGCACGTCCACCACCGGGTCGCGAGCGTCGAGAGGAGCCGCCGCATCGGCGAAGGCGGCGAAGCCGGGCTTGCGTGTCCCCGTGTCCGCGATCAGGCCGCTGTCCCAGGTGGACATGGACGGATCGTCGCGGAGCACGAACCAGATGAACATCTGGACGCGCGGGTCCGCCGCCGCGAGCTCGAGCGACTGCTTCACGTACGCGGCCTGTTGCGACACCGTCACGCCGCCGGTCCGCCACGGCCGTGTCTCGAAGCCGTACTCGCTGATCCAGATCGGGATGTCGGCGCGGTGGAACCAGACGTCGAGCTTCTGCTCGAACGTGTGCAGCGTTGCCATGTTCACGTTCGGGAACCGGTAGCGCTGTAGCGGCCCGAAGCCGAGATCCGAGTACGGATGATGCGCCCAGGCGTCGAAGGGCACGGCAGGCGTCACGCGCGCGAGCAGCCTCGCGAACGTGCCGGGCGCGATCGACGAGGCCCCGTGCAGGCCGTCTGGGCTTCCCCGCGACGCGGTCTGGCCGATCGCGACCGTCGCGAGCGGGTTCCTTTCCTTGAGCCCCGCGTAGGCCGCGCGGCAGATGCCGGCGTACACGTACGGCGACACGGGGTTGCCGGCCTCGTCGAAGGCGGGTGCGAGGAAGCGAGTCGAGTTGGGCTCGTTCCAGACCGTGTAGTAGCCGACGAATGGGAAGCCGGGATGGCGGCCGGAGTAGCGGTCGGCGATCGCGCGGGCGAAGTCCTCCAGGTCGCGCATGTGATCGGGGGCGACGTTCGGCGGCCTGTCGCCGTTGGCCCAGATGGGCGTGCCCCAGATCGTCAGCATCACCGTGATCCCGTGCATGGACGCGCTGCGGATCAGGTCGTCCAGGTCGCTGAACTCGTAGGCGGGATCGAACGCGTCGGCCGCGTTCGCCGGGCGAACGGGGGCGATCTGCCACCAGTTGGCCGTCGCGCGGATGATCGTCGCGTGCGCGCGGGCGGCGCTCTCGAGCGTCGCCTGGCGGTGAGAGCTCCAGCGGAAGCCAGGATCGTCCTGGAAGCCGACGAGCATCGGCCGCGCGGCGTGCGGCGCGGCGCCGAGCGTCGCAGTGGCCGCGGCCGCGACAACGGTCGCGACCACGAGCATGCGAACGGCGCGCGAACGGGAGGCCGGCCCTTTCACCGGCTGACCCTAACGTGTTGCGGGATGCAGGTCTACTGCGACAGGCGTAGGCTCCCGCCGACCCCGAGCCGGGAGGAGCGACCGATGGCAGCACATCCGAACGTCGACCTGATCACGCGTGGCTTCGACGCCTTCAACGCCGCGGACATGGCGGCGCTCAGCGAGCTGCTGAGCGAGAACGCCGTCCAGCACATGGCCGGCGGCAACCAGGTCTTCTCCGGCGACCATGTCGGCCGCGACAACCTGTTCGCGATGTACGGCAGGCTCGGCGAGGTCTCGGGCGGCACGTTCCGCGCCGACCTCGAGCACGTGTGGGCAAACGACGACACGGCGATCGCGATCTACCGCGCGACTGCCGAGCGCGACGAGAAGCGGCTCGACATGCGGAACGCGCTCGTGTTCGCGATCTCGGGAAGCGTGGTCACCGAGCTGACCGACATCCCGGACGACGTCGACGAGCAGGACGCCTTCTGGAGCTAGCGTGAGCGGGAGGGAACCGGGCAGATCGTCAGAGCTTGCGCGCAGCGCGATGGCCTTCGAACACGGCCTCGTACGTCGTGCGCGGCGCGACCGCGTCGCCGATCATCTCGACGCTCGTTTCCCGCTCGCGGAGCAGGTGGTAGAGCGCGTTCTCGGACCGCCGTCCGGTGGCCATGACGATCCAGTCCGCCTCGATCGTCGTCACGCGGTCCGGCACGTAGACGTTGATCAGCGTCACATGCCGGCCGTCGATGCCGGTCACGAAGAGATCGGGCTCGACCGCGACGCCCGCTTCGTAGAGCTGCGTGCGCACCCAGAGGTAGTAGACCTCGGGGATCGTCTCCATCCCGATCATCGGCCAGCGCGTCACGAGGCGGACCGAGGCGCCGTCCTGCTGAAGCTTGACCGCCGTCAGCGGCGCGGCCGCATCCTGCAGGTCGTCGAGGACGAGCACCGACCCTGTCGGCGCGACCTTGCCGGTGACGACCTCGTCCCAGGTCGCGCACTGCGCGGTCTCCCAGCCCGGCAGCGGAGCGGCGGTCTGCCCCTGCCAGCCGTCCCGGCGGTAGCTCGAGCCGGTGGCGACGACGACGTGGTCGGGCCGTTCGGCGTCGAGAAGCGCGTCGACGGCGTCCGCTGAGATCTCCTGGCCGGTACGGATCGTCGCGCCGTTTCCCTCCGCCTGCGCCCGGAGCCAGCGCGCGATCTGCCCGTACTCCTTGCGTCCGGGCAGGAGCGACTGCCAGCGCACGTGGCCCCCCACCTCGTCCTCGCGCTCGACGACGACCACCTCGTGCCCACGCGCGGCGGCGACGCGCGCGTACTCGAGCCCGGCCGGGCCGGCGCCGATCACGAGCGCACGCTTCCGGTCGGCCGCCGGCAGGAGCGTTCCCGAGCCCCAGCGGGCCTCGCGCCCCACCTCCGGGTTGTAGACGCACTGCACGCGGCCGCCCCGTATGACGCTCCGCCAGCAGTAGTTGGCTGCCACGCAGCGGCGGATGTCGTCGGCCCGGCCCTCGCGCGCCTTCACCCCCCACTCCGCGTCGGCGAACAGCTGACGGGCGAGGAGAATCGCATCCGCATCGTCGGCGGCCAGGATGTCCTCGGCCACCTTCGGGTGCGTGATCCGGCCGACGAGCAGCACGGGCTTCGACGAGACATCCTTCACCGCCTTCGTGTAGCTGCGCTCCCACCCCGGCTCGTAGGTCATCGGCGTGTGGATGTAGGAGTGGTGGACGCCGGCCGAGAGGTTGACGTAGTCGACGTCGGACCTGGCCTCGAAGTCGGACACGATCTGCTTCACGTCCTCGAGCTCGAGGTCGCCGGGCCAGAACGAGGTCGAGTTGATGCGGTAGCCGAGGAACGCGTCGTCGCCGATCGCCCAGCGGATCCTCGCCATCGCCTCGAGCGGGAAGCTCAGCCGATTCTCGTACGAGCCGCCCCAGCGGTCGGTGCGGTGGTTGTACAGCGGCGACAGGAACTGCCAGGGCAGGTACCCGTGGGACATGTGGAACTCGACACCGTCGAGACCGGCCGCGATCGCACGCCTCGCCGACGACTCGTACGCGTCGAGGATCTCCTCGATCTCGTGCTCCTCGAGCTCTTTCGGCATCGGCGCGTTCGGGTACTCGCCCGGCGGGATCTGGCTCGGCGCCACCATGTACCACTCGGCGTCGAAGTCGTACGCCGGGTCCTTTTTCAGCACCGGCGTCGCCCGGAGACCGACGTGGAGGAGCTGGCAGGCGAGCTTACAGCCGTGTTTGTGGACGGCGTCGGCGACCTTCGCGAGGCCGTCGACCTGCACGTCGTCCCAGAGGCCGGGGAAGTTGAACTCCGAGTAGAGCGCCTCCTTGTGGATGATCGTGCCGCCGATGATGATCAGCCCGCAGCCGCCCTTGGCCCGCTCCTCGTAGTACGCGACGGCCTGGTCCGTGAAGACGCCCTCGTACGGGTCGGCGACCCACGTCGGGCAGGTCGGCGCAAAGACGATCCGGTTCGCGACCGTCTGGCCGCGGATCTGCCACGGGGAAAAGAGGGTGGGATAGGCCGTTTCCCCCGGTGCGGTCATCGCTCAGCCGGCCGTGATGTAGTCGGTCAGGTACTGGATCTCGAAGCTCTGCTGCTTCGACTTGAACTTGACGATGTCGCCGATCGAGACGATGCCGACGACCTCGCCGCCTTCGACCACCGGCAGGTGGCGAATCCGGCGGTCGGTCATCACCGCCATGCACTCGTCGACCGGGGTCTCGGGCGTGACCACGACGAGCGGCGAGGACATGATCTCGCCGACCGGGGTGTCGTGGTCGGTGCGGCCCTCCAGCGTCACCCGCCGCAGGTAGTCGCGCTCCGTGACGATGCCGGCGACGTCGCCGCCGTCCGTCACGAGGAGCGAGCCGACGTTCGCTTCCACCATCCGCTGCACCGCCTCGAACACCGATGCGCCTGTCTCGATCCGGAGGACCTCGCCGCGCTTCTCACCGAGGATCTCGGACACCGTGCCCATATCGCCTCCTTCCGTGAGCGCCTGCCGCTCTCGACGGTGACGATAGCGCCACCCCGGCTTACCGCGCCGGGCTCAGGCCTCCGGAGCGAGGCCCGCGAGCTTGCCCGGGTCGGTGACCACGTCGATCGCCGCGATCCGTCCCAGCCTGACGGTGAAGCTGATGACCGCGAATGGACGGCCGCCGATGTGCACGACCGCGCCGGCGGCGCCGTTGACGAGCGCCGGTCGTGCGAGCGGCGCGAGCGGCGTGCCGCGCTCGAGGATCTGATTCGCGACGGCGAGGGCGCCGACGAGCGGCGGGCGCGCGGCGGGCGCGACGCCGCCCGTGTCGATCCTGAACACGACGTCCGGGTCGAGCACGGCGAGCAGCGCCTCGAAGTCGCCCGCGCGCGATGCGGCGAGGAACGCGTCGACGACCTCGCGCTGGCGCCGGAGGTCGGAGTCCGCCCGGGGCGCCGCGCCCCGGACGCGTCGGCGTGCCCGGCTCGCCAGCTGCCGGGTCGCTGCAGGTGACCGGTCGACGATCTCGCCGATCTCCTCGAACGGCACGCCGAACATGTCGTGGAGCACGAACGCGAGGCGCTCCGGGGGCGTCAGCGTCTCGAGCACGACGAGGAGCGCGAGGCCGACCGAGTCCGCCAGGAGCGTCTCCTGCTCGGGGTCCGCTTCCGCGTCCTCGCTGACGATCGGCTCCGGCAGCCAGCTCCCGACGTAGTCCTCCCGCCGGGCGCGGCGCGAGCGCAGCAGGTCGAGGCAGACGCGAGCGACGACGGTCGTCAGCCACGCCCGCAGGTTGTCGATCGCTCCCACGTCCGAGCGGCCGAGCTTCAGCCATGCCTCCTGGACGGCGTCGTCAGCCTCGGCCACCGAGCCGAGCATCCTGTACGCGACCGCCCGCAGGTGCGGACGACTGTCTTCGAACTGGCGGGCGAGCAGGTCGCGTTCGTTCACGGTCACATCCTTCCGTCGGGCTCCGTCATAGCAGTGACGAACCGGAAGCCAACGATGTGACGGAGGAGGACTCGTGCACGCGATCGAGGTGATCGGACTTCGCAAGACCTACCCCGGCGGCGTCGAGGCCGTGAAGGGAATCGACTTCGACGTGAAGCCCGGCGAGGTGTTCGGACTGCTCGGCCCGAACGGCGCCGGGAAATCGACGACGATCGGGATGCTGACCACGACCATCGCCCCGACGGGCGGCATCGCCAGGCTCGGCGGCCTCGACGTCGCACGGCAGCCCCTCGCCGCCCGCCGGATCTCGAGCGTCGTCTTCCAGGAGCCGGTCGTCGACCGGGCCTTGAGCGGACGAAACAACGTCGAGCTGCACGGGCGGCTCTGGGGCGTCGAGCCGGCGCTCACGTCCGCGCGGATCGAGCAGCTCGTCGAGGCTTTCGGGCTCGGCGAGCTCGTCGATCGGCCCGTCTCCACTTACAGCGGCGGCGAGCGGCGGCGCCTCGAGATCGCCCGCGCGCTTGTCTCCGAGCCGCGTGTCCTGTTTCTGGACGAGCCGACGGTCGGGCTCGACCCGCGTGTCCGTTACGAGCTGCTCGACGTGATCGCGGGCCTGCGCGGCCGCAGCGAGGTGACGATCCTGCTCACAACGCACTACCTCGACGAGGCCGAGCGGCTGTGCGACCGCGTCGCCATCATCCACTCGGGCCGGATCGTCGCCCTCGACACGCCCGCGGCGCTGCTCGACGGGCTTGGACCGGAGCTCGTCGAGCTCCGCGTGGACGGCGCTGCGGAGCCCGCGATCGCCGCGCTTCGCGAGCACCGGATCGCCGGCCCCGACGCGTTTGCCGTCGGCTCGACGGTGACCGTGCCGCTCCGGGAGCACACCGCCGCGGAGGCGCTCGCGGTGATCGACGGGCTTCGGCTCGGGCACGTGCTCGCGACCAGACGTCCGACGCTCGACGACGTGTACCTGCGGCTGACCGGCGACCGGCTCGCCGAGGCCGCGTGACCGAACGAGAGGAGAACGAATGACTGCCATCGCCCCCAGCCTGTCCCTCCCCCGGCGCCGGTCGCCGCGCGACGCGCTCGCCCCGCTCGCGACGCTCGCACGACGGCGCTTCCAGCTCACGGCGCGCACGCCGCGCGAGCTCGTCGTGCCGCTCCTGACGCCGATCATGTTCGCGCTCGTGATCGCTCCCGCCCTCGAGCAGGCGCTCCACGCGGGCAGCGCCTACGAGTCGTACGTCGCGATCGGGACGATCGGGCTGCTGATCCCGCTGAACACGATGTTCGCCGGGCTCGGCGTGATCGTCGACCGCGAGAACGGTGCCCAGCGCGAGTTGCTCGCCGCACCTGTCCCGCGGGCGTTGCTCGTGCTCGGGAACCTGGTCGTGGCGCTCGGCGCGACTGCGTTGCAGGTCGCGGTGCTGCTCGCGGTCGCACGAGCCCGCGGCATCGAGTTCGACGCCTCCGCCACGGGTGTGGCCTGGTTCCTGGCCGCAGCAACTCTGCTCACGATCGGCATGTACGGGACGGCCGAGACCCTCGCGAGCCGGGTTCCGAAGCAGGAGGAGTACATCGCCCGTGTGCCCGCGATTGCGATCCTGCCCTGGTTCCTCGCCGGCGCGCTGTTCCCGATCGGCGCGCTACCGGGGTTCCTGGAGTGGATCGCGCGGTTCCTGCCGCTGACCCACGGCCTGGCCCTGATGCGCTACGGCCTTCTCGGCGACGCGGGCGGCTTGCATGCGATCTGGCACATGTCCGACCCGACAGCGATGGCCGCACTCAGCCTCGCGGTCGTGGCGGTGTTCGCCGCTGCTCTCGCCGCCGTGTCGATTCGCGTCTTCTCCCGTGCGGCGCTCCGCTGAGAGACCGCGCCGGCGGCGTCGCACGACGCGGCGCCGCCGGCTCACCTGAACGGGTCGGACGGGATTGCAGCGGCGATACGCTACGGCGCGCATGGCCTACGTTCCGGCAGACGACCGCTACGAGCGCATGCCCTACCGCCGCTGCGGGCGGAGTGGCCTGCTGCTTCCCGCGCTCTCGCTCGGGCTCTGGAACAACTTCGGCGGCGACCGCCCGCTCGAGTCGAGCCGCGCCATCCTCCGCCGCGCCTTCGACCTCGGGATCACGCACTTCGACCTCGCGAACAACTACGGGCCGCCGTACGGCTCCGCCGAGGAGAACTTCGGCCGGCTCCTGGAACAGGACTTCCGGCCCTACCGCGACGAGCTGATCGTCTCGACCAAGGCCGGCTACGACATGTGGCCGGGGCCGTACGGGGAGTGGGGCTCGCGCAAGTACCTGCTCGCGAGCCTGGACCAGAGCCTGCGGCGGATGGGGCTCGACTACGTCGACATCTTCTACTCGCATCGCACCGACCCGGAGACGCCGCTCGAGGAGACGATGGGTGCCCTGGACACTGCCGTTCGGCAGGGCAAGGCGCTCTACGTCGGCATCTCCTCCTACTCGGCCGAGAAGACGCGCGAGGCCGCGGCGATCCTGCGCGACCTCGGCACGCCGCTCCTCATCCACCAGCCGTCCTACTCGATGCTGAACCGCTGGATCGAGGGCGGCCTCCTCGACGCATTGGACGACATCGGCGCCGGGTGCATCGTCTTCTCCCCGCTCGCGCAGGGGATGCTGAGCACGAAGTACCTCGACGGCATCCCCGAGGGCTCGCGTGCCAGCCGCCCAGGGCCGCTCTCGCCGAGCATGATCACGGACGAGGCGCGGGCGAAGATCCGCTCGCTGAACGAGATCGCCTCGGCGCGCGGCCAGACGCTCGCGCAGATGGCGATCGCCTGGACGCTTCGCGACCCGCGCGTCACGTCGGCGCTGCCGGGCGCGTCGAGCGTCGAGCAGGTGGAGGAGAACGTCGCCGCACTCGACCGGCTCGACTTCAGCCCGGAGGAGCTGGCGGAGATCGACCGGCACGCGACCGACAGCGGCATCAACATCTGGGCAGCGTCGAGCGCCGTCTAGCCCCGCTCCTAGACTTCTCGCATGCTCGGGCGGATCCTCCTCGTCGTCCTCGTCACGGTGGCCATCCTCGCGGGGGCGTTCTACGGGCTCACGAAGCGCTACACCGTTCCGACGCGGGCGATGGAGCCGACAGTCGCGAAGGGCGACCACGTCGCCGTGTTCCGGTTCTGGAGCACGTTCTCGAGCCCCGAGCGCAAGAACGTCGTCGTGTTCACACCGCCGCCTTCCGCCGCGAAGCAGTGCCGCGTGAGCGGTAGCCAGGTCGAGCGCGTGATCGGCCTGCCCGGCGAGACCGTCTCCGAGCAGACGGGCCACGTACTGATCGACGGCAAGCCGCTCGAGGAGCCGTACGTGAAGCCGGCGAACCGCGACACGCAAACGGCCGCCTGGCATGTCCCGCCGGACTCCTACTTCCTGATGGGCGACAACCGCGCGAGGTCGTGCGACTCGCGCGTGTTCGGCTCCGTCCCGAAGAGCGCAATCGTCGGGAGGGTCCTGCTCACCTACTGGCCGTTGGACAGCATCTCCGCGGGTTAGCCGACATCGCCTGACGCGCCCGGCAGCTCGGCCTCGGGCTCGAACAGACAGCAGTCGTCGAGGCTCGGGCACTCACAGCGGGCCGCGGCCTCGAGCCAGCGCCGGACGAGCACGGCTCGCTCGATCGTCGCCTCGAGCTCCGGGAGCTTCCGCTCCGCGATCCTGCGCAGCTCCTCCGTCGCCTCTCCATCGTCCGGCGCCGCGGTCAGCAGCGCACGGATCTCCTCGAGCGTCAAGCCGGCGCGTTGCGCGGTGTCGACGACCCTGAGCGTGCGGACGGTCTCCTCGGGATAGCGCCGCCGTCCGCCGACGCGCACAGGCTCGGGAAGCACGCCGATCTCCTCGTAGTAGCGGATCGACGACGGGCGCCTCGCGGTGCGGCGCGCCAGCTCTCCGATGGTCAGCAGCTCGTCGGGCACTTGACATCAAGTCGACTTGAACTCGCATCATGCCGGCACAACGACGAGCGAGAGGAGACCGAAATGGCAGACGACGTGGTGGTGGCGTGTTCGCTGAACCGGGGCGAGCTGGCCGAGCGCGGGCAGCGCTGGGACGAGCTCGCCGAGCAGGCATTCGTCGAGCGCGTGGCGACGGAGCGCGGCCTGCGGCTCGTGTTCCGACGCGGCGACGAGGTCGAGGTGGAGGTCGAGCTACGCGAGCTCACGGAACTCGAGTGGGAGTGCTGCACGTTCGCCGACTGGACGGTGAGCACGGACGGCGAGCGAGCCGTGCTCGAGGTCACCGGGTCGAGTGACGAGGCGGTCGCGGCGGTTCAAGCCATGTTCGCCGGCCGCGACTAACCGACCGGGCGCGTCTCGCGAGCGACGCTGAGCAGGTCAGAGGCGAGGCCGATCTCGATCTCCGGCCGGACTGCAAGCAGTAGAGCTCCGATCAGCTCGTGGCCTGCGTCGGTCAGCTTCTTGAATCGCCACTGCAAGAGGGCTGACGCCTGTTCCTCGTCGAGGAGCTCGAACTGTGCTTCGGTCATTCTCTCTTCCTCCTGGATTCGACTACGGCAGGTGCCGATTCGAGTGACGCATCGGCAATCCGCAGCACCGGCTTGAGCCCGCTTGTGAGGGGCATCGCGAACGGCCTAGACTCGCGCGGTGAAGCCGAGAATCGCGTTCGTGCTCGGCGGCGGCGGCCATGCGGGCGCCGCCGAGGTCGGCATGCTGCACGCGCTGCTCGAGCGGGGCGTGCAGCCCGATCTGATCGTCGGTACCTCCGTCGGCGCACTGCACGGGGCGATGGTCGCCGCCGACCCGACGCTCGCCTCGGTGGAGAAGCTCGAGGCGGCGTGGAAGGAGGTCGCCGGGCTCGGCGTCCTCGGCCAGTCCTGGCTCACGGACGCCGTCAGCCTCGTCCGCTCGCGCACGCACGTCCGCTCGAACGTGCCGATGCGCCGGCTCGCCGAGCGGCTCATCGGCGTCGAGACGTTCGAGGAGCTGGCGGTCCCGTTCCAGTGCGTCGCGGCCTGCATCGAGCGATTCGCAGAGCAGTGGTTCGAGTCGGGGCCGCTCGTCGACGCGATCCTCGCCTCCTCCGCGGTGCCGGGGATCCTCCCGCCCGTCGAAATCGGCGGCGAGCACTACATCGACGGCGGCATCGTCAACAGCATCCCCGTCGACCGCGCCGCCCTGCTCGGAGCGGGCGAGATCTACGTCCTGCACGCGGGCCGGATCGAACAGCCGCTGACGCCGCCGCGGAGCATGCGCGACGTCGGGTTCGTCGCCTTCGAGATCGCGCGCCGGCACCGCTTCGTACGCGACCTGGCCGCGGTGCCGGACGGCGTCACCGTGCACGTCCTCCCCACCGGGGACCCGGCACCGCCCCGCTTCAACGACCTGTCCCAGCTCCGCTTCCGCGACTTCCGGCGGATCGACCGACGTATCGCGTTCGCCTACGCGGCGACCTCCGAGTACCTGGACGCGCGCGCGTGATCGACCTGCCGCCGCTGATCGTCAGGCGGCTCGTCGTCGCCCCTCTCGTCGTCCTCCTCTGCCTCGCGTTGACGATCCTGGCGCCGCTCCTGCTCCTGGCGGCACTCGTCGCGGACGCGGTGCGGCACCGGGGCCTCGGGACGACGCGGCTCGTGGCGTTCGGCGTCGTCTTCGTCGCCTCCGAGGCGGTGATGATCCTGGCGCTGCTCGTGCTCTGGGTCGCGTCTGGCTTCGGCGCGTTCATGCGCACGAGCGCGCTCCAGTCGGCGCACTACGCGACGCTGCGCGGCTGGCTCCACTGCCTGTCGACGGCAGCGATGGTGCTGCTCGGACTGCGGATCGAGGTCGTCGATCCGCCCGAGCCACGGCCGGGGCCGCTGCTCGTCTTCGGCCGCCACGCGGGCGCGGGCAACTCGCTGATGATGATCCGGATGCTGATGCTGCGCTACCGGCGCCGGCCCAGGGTCGTGATGCTCGCCTTCCTCCAGTGGGACCCCGTCATCGACGTCATCTGCCATCGCCTTCCGACCCTGTTCATCGAGCACGACCCGGAGAAGAGCGACCATTTCGTGGAGGCGATCGGGAGGCTCGCCTCGGGACTCGGGGACGCCGACGCGTTCGTCCTCTACCCCGAGGGCCACGACTTCTCGGAGCGGCTGCGCGAGCGGGCGATCGCGCACCTGCGCCGCCTCGGCCACCACCGCGCCGCCGACCGCGCCGAGGCGATGGAGTACGTGCTTCCGCCGCGCCACAAGGGGCCGCTCGCCGCGATCCTCGCCGCCCCCGGCGCCGACGTCGTCCTCGTCGCCCACACCGCGCTCGAGGAGCTCGGCTCGTTCAAGGAGCTGCCCGGCCGAGTGCCGCTGCAACGGCCGATCAAGGCCCGGTACTGGCGCATTCCCGCCGCCGACGTGCCTCACGAGCGCGAGCGCTTGATCGCATGGCTGTTCGAGTGGTGGAAGCGGATCGACGACTGGGTCGACGAGCACGCACCGGTGCGTTAGCGACCGGGTCGGGCCGAGACCGGTGCGGGGACCCTCACGCGGGGTCGGGGCACCACGACGACTCGAGCTCCGCGCGGTCCCAGCCCGCGGCGTCGGCGCCCGCGTCGTACGTGCTCTCGAGGAACACGAGCAGCGCGGCGCGCGGGTCGGGCGACGTCCGCACGGCCTCGTAGGGCAGGAGCGCCATCGAGCCTGCTCCCTGCTCGATCCAGGCGGCACCGTCCGGCTGGAGCGGACGCTCGCGGAGACCCGGCGGCTCGGGCGCCGTGTACGAGTAGTACGACGGCTCGCGGAGATTCGCGTCCCCGGCCCAGAATCCGAACGAGACGACCTCGTGCGAGTACGCCTCCCGCGTGACTGCGTCCACGTCCGGGATCGGCGGCGCGCGCTTGCCGCCGAAGCGGGTGACCGCAAGGTCGAACGAGTGCCAGAACAGGTGCACCGGGCTCGTCTTGCCGCAGTACCAGCCGGCGAACTCCTCGAACACGCCGTCCGTCCAGTCGAGGATGCGCCAGAAGCGCTCGACCGCGTCCGGGTCGTAGGAGGCGTGTTCGGTGTCGTCGGGAAACGGCGTCGTCATCGGCACTCCGAACGGGATCTCGCGGATCGCGACGTCGATCCCGAGCCCGGCCAGCGTTGCGTGCAGTTGCCGGTCGAACTCGGAGACGGAGAGGCCGTCGACGAGCGGGAACGACGCGACCTCGCCTCGATTCGTCCTCACGACGAGCCGGTGGTCGACGAAGTCGAAATCGATCTCGAAGCTGACACCGTCGCCGCCGTGCATGCGGCGCGTGGTCAGTCCGCGCACATCGACGTACAGCGGCACGTGCCACCAGTGGTTGCGCGGCGCGGTCGAGGCCAGGCGGATCTTGCCGACGATCTGTGCCCAGAGATGGAGCGTGTCCTTCGTCGCCTCCCACTCGGCGAGCGGAAGCTCGGGGAGGCTCACGAGCCTTCAGGCCCGACGACGAACGCGACCTCGTCGACGTAGCACCAGCTCCACTCCTCGCCGGGCTCTGCCGAACGCGCGATCGGGTGTTCGTCCTCGCGCGCATGCCGGCTCGCGTGGCGATTCGGCGACGAGTCGCAGCAGCCGATCTTCCCGCAGGTCTGGCACATGCGGAGGTGCAGCCAGCGGTCTCCGGTCTTCAGGCACTCTTCGCAGCCCGCGATCGACTCGGGTAGCTCGACGACCGCGATCCGGTCGAGGTGGCTGCAGATCGGGGCGCTCAGAGCAAGCAGGCTAGCGAAAGAGCTGCCGCCGGAACGACGCCCTGAAGGACGCCGCGAGCTCGAGTGCGTACGTCTGCGAGATGTGACCGCGGTCGACGGCCGTGATCGTGGTGTTGACGACGAGCGGGCAGAGCTGGTCGGTCGACCCGGAAGGCCGCGCGCAGAACCAGCCGAGCGTGTCCATGTAGCCGACGCGGTGCGCGCGGGCGGCGGAGGAGATCGCGCTGCTCGTCGCGAGTTGGACGGTCCTTGCCCTGGCCGTGCACGTCGCCATCGTCGAGCCGGCGGCGAGCAGGCAGTCGACCGGATCGCGGGTCTGGTTCGGCGCGTCGCCGACGACGATCACGCTCGCCGAGACCTTCCGCATCGCGACGCTCAGCGCTCCGATCGGCGCGACGGCGCGGCCGGGAGCGCCTGTCCCCGCCCAGCTGCCGATGATCAGCGTCACGTCCGGGTGCAGCGACGCGACGCGTCCCGTCGCCCAGCGGTACCAGGTGCCGCAGTCGCCCGACGCGCCCCACGTGCGGGCGATGCAGCCGTCCTTCACGAACGGAACGACGACCCAGCTGTCGCGGACGGCCATGCTCAGAACGGCGGGCATCCACATCTGCGCGTGCGAGTCGCCGAAGACAGCGATCGTCTTCGCCGCAGTCGTGTCACCGAGCCGGCAGACGTTGCTCGACGTCTGGCCGCGCCCGGGAGAGCAGCCCTCAGGGAAGGTGTAGAAGTCCCCACGGAGGCTGTCGACGGCAGGCGTGAGCGGCGAGGGCAGCGGCGCTCCTCGGCTCGCCGCCGAGACCGCAGCGACCACGGCCGGCAGCGGGGCGGTCGTCGTCAGCGCCACGACCTGGGGCGCCGCCGGATCCTTCAGCATCGCCGGCCGGACCGCGGCGGAGGCGGCTTCGACCCGGGCCGCCGTCCGGTCGACCGAGAGGAGGATCGGCACCGCGAGCGCGAGCACGGCGACTCCCGACGCCGGCCAGAGCAACAGCCCTCTCGGGGGACGCCACCTCATGTGCCTGATCGGGTTCTCGAAGGTCGCATAGCTGATGGCCGAGAGGATGAAGGCGCCGCAGAGCAGACCAAGCCTCACACCCGTCGAAAGATCGTGACCAGCATAGTCGGCCGCGATCACGAGCACCGGCCAGTGCCACAGGTAGAGCGCGTAGGAGCGGTCGCCGACGTAGCGGAGCGGCGCGATCGAGAGCGCCCGGCCTGCGGCCCCGCGCGACTCCTGCCGGCGGATTCCGGCGGCGATCACGAGCGCCGCGCCGATCGTCGGGAGGAGCGCGGCGTAGCCCGGATACGCGGTGCCCGCCGAGAAGCCCACGGCGGCGAGCGAGATGCAGGCGAGACCGAGCCAGCCCGAGGCGGCCAGCGCGCGGCCGGGAAGCCGGATCACGTGCGGCGCCGCGATCGCGAGGGCGGCTCCGAGCGAGAGCTCCCACACCCTCGTCAGCGTCGAGAAGTAGGCGGTGCTCGGGGATGTCGGCGTCGAGTGGATCGACCAGGCGAGCGACGCGAGGCCGGCGACGGCGATCACGGCGAGGGCCCGGCGCTCGCGGCGCCGCGCGAGCTGCGTGCCCGCGACGGCGGCGGTCAGGACCAGCGGCCAGACGAGGTAGAACTGCTCCTCGACGGCGAGCGTCCAGAAGTGCTGCACGGGCGACGGCGGCTGCCCCTGCGCGAAGTAGCTGCCGGCGGTGTTCGCGAAGTGGACGTTGGCGGCGAAGACGGACGCCCAGATGCTGTCCGACACGGCGTCGCGCGCCCGCACGAAGTTGAGGAGCTGGTGGGCGACGACGTCCGTGACGACGAGCGTCAGCGCGGCCGCGGGCAGGATCCGGAGCGCCCGGCGCGCATAGAAGTCGGGCAGCGAGATGCGCCCGTGCTCGCCGGTCCCGGCGAGAAGCAATCCGGTGATCAGGAACCCCGAGAGGACGAAGAAGACGTCGACGCCCACGTAGCCGCCCCGGAGGAACGGCACCCCGGCATGGTTGAGCACGACGAGCAGGACGGCGACCGCGCGCATGCCCTGGAGGTCGTCGCGGCGTGCCCGGGCCGGAACCGGCCGGCCCGTCCCGCCGACAAGGCCTCTTCCCGGGTTCAACGCACGATCTCCGCGTCCCTCCTGACGGTTCCGAGAGACTAACCGCGACCGAGGTCAGACACCGGTGCGCGAGGTCCTCCGGCGAGCCCGCGTCGAGCAATTTTCGGGCGCAGGCGACTCATCGGGCCGGCTTAGCTTCCGCGCGCGCGGTAACGTGCCCGCGTGGACCCCGAACGGGCACGCGAGTTGCTGGCGGCCGAGCGCAAGCGCATCGAGCACGCGCTCGCGAGTCACGCGCGCGACGAGAACGCAGAGGGCGAGTCCGAGTCGGACCCCGGAGACCAGGCGACCGAGCTGTACCAGGACGAACTCGACGACGCTCTCGCCGACGATCTCCGCGAGCAGCTCGCCGCCGTCGAGCGCGCCGAGGCCCGCCTCGCCGCCGGCACGTACGGCCTGTCGGTGGACAGCGGACAGCCGATCCCGGACGAGCGTCTCGAGGCACTCCCGACGGCCGAGCTGACGGCCGACGAGGAGCGCGCACGAGGCTAGGCAGCTCGCGCCGCTAGGTGAAGCGACGGACGAACTCGAGCGCCTTGTCGGCGACGTCGCGCCATCCGCTGTCGATCGTCAGCGCGTGCCCCCGGCCGGGCAGCGTCAGGAACTCCGTGACGGCATCGTTCTTCCGCTCTTTCTTGTAGGACGCCTTTGCGATCGCCGGCGGCACGGTGTGGTCCTTCTCGCCGGAGATGATCAGCATCGGGCCGCGCTTCGGGTTCTTCGTATTGACCTTCGCCTCCGTCCAGGGATTGAGGTTCGCGTTCGCGGCCTGGAAGATCGGCTCGCCCGAGCCCGGCACGGAGTAGGTCTCGTACAGCTTCTTGGCCTCGTCCTCGTCGACCGCGTTCGCGAAGCCGTAGCGGAACTGCTCGAAAGTGAGCGGGATCGCGCGGTGGCGGTTCTTCGGGTTCTTGAGCACCGGGCCCGCCGAGCGGAGTGCCGAGATCGGGAGCGGCAGGACGCCCCGGAAGGGCGCCGGGCTGATCGCGACCGACACCTTGGCGCGTCCGCGCCCGGCCAGGACCTCGGTGAGTAGGCCACCGAACGAATGGCCGATCACCGCCGGCTTCCTGTCGAGCTTGCGCAGGACGCCTTGGATGTGATCGGCGACGTCGCCGACGCTCTTGCCTGCGAACACCTCCGGGTGCGCCTTCGCCTCCTCGACCGTCTGTGGGTCGTCCGGCCAGCCCGGCGTGAGCGTCGTGTAGCCGGCCTCCTCGAACAGCTCCACCCAGCGGTCCCAGCTACTCGGCAGGAGCCACAGCCCGTGGACGAACGCGACGGGTGTGAGCCCGGACGCGTTCGCGCGGTCGACCTGCTCGGTCTCGTGCTCGGTGATCCCCATGAGGGCTCCTTTCGTCCGTCGTCACCGCCCGGCGACGTCGACTGGAACCTAGCGAAAGCCCTCTCCGCCGAGATGGGGCGGCGGGCTAGCCCGGATCGCGGTGCTGCTGCGCCTCGGGTGACGCTTCCCAGAACTCGTCGATCTTGTTCCCGCGGTCCGTGTCGTTCCGGCGCGACACGGCCCACATCTCGACCGGCTCGTCGCCTTCGTTGCGGTGTGACCTACGCGTCTCCGGCGGGACCCTCACGACCGAGCCGGCCTCGACGGCCGCCACCTCGTCGCCGAAGCGCATGGTCAGCGTCCCGCGCGTGATCAGGTAGATCTCTTCGATCTCGTCGTGAGTGTGACCCGTTCCCTGTTCGAAGTCCGAGTGCGGCGGCACGCGGATCAGCGTCACGGCGAGCTCCTCGCTGCCGAGAGCATCGGTGAGCGGGCGGAACTCGCCGGGCACGTCGGTGCCGGCGTAGAAGTCGTCGACGTCGTCGGCACGGACGATCGAGTGGTCGCCGTCCATCGGCGCAGCGTAGTCGGTGGGGCTAGTCGAGTGCGGCGACGAGGGCGCGCTCGCCGCCGAGCCACGTCGCACGCAGCGTCGTCCCCGAGCGGGCGAGAAGCGACGCCACCCGCCTGCTGTTACCCGTGACCGTGGCGTGGAGTTCGACGATGCCGGCCGCCCGGGCGTCCTCCGCGAGCACCTGCGCGAGCGCGGATCCGATCCCGCGTCCCTGATGCTCGTCGGCTACCGCAAAGGCGACCTCTGCGACCCGCCCCTGTCGGACGAGGCGCGCGATCCCGGCCGGCCTGCCGTCGCCGGGAACGTAGGCCACCAGGACGTGGTGCTTCGAGTCGACGCGGGCCAACTGCGTGAGCTCGTCGTCCGACAGGCGCGGCTTGGCCCCTCCGAAGCGCCTGCGCCGCGACTCGTCGCCCAGCCGGCCGAAGAGCGCGCACACGGTCGCGGTGTCGCCGCTACGAAGCGGCCGGATTGTGACGCCGTTCACGGAACGCGAATGCACGACACCATGGTCAACGCCGGCCATGCTCCACCGCTTCCCCGTCGCGGGCCATCTTCTTGACATGGCCCGATCGGGCCATCTAGCGTTCGGGTCATGCGGCTACGGTGCGGGTGATGGAGCAGGAGATCCGCTTCTGCGAGCTCGACGGGCGGCGGCTCGCGTACGCGACCGTCGGCGAGGGCCCGCTGCTCGTCTTCGGCGCGCGCTGGATCACGCATCTGGAGGACGAGTGGGAGCTGCCGGAGGTGCGCCGTTTCTTCGAGGCGCTCGCGCGTACGCACCGCGTCGTTCGGTACGACCGCATCGGCGTCGGGCTCTCGGACCGCGACGCCCCGCCGCCGTCGATCGGGTCTGAGGCCCGAGCGCTCGGCGCCGTCCTCGACGAGTGCGGCGACGAGCCGCCGATCGTCTTCGCGTGCTCGTGCGCCGGTCTCGCCACCTCGCGGTTCGCGCGGGATCACCCCGAGCGGATTCGCAAGATCGTCTACTTCGGCGGCTATGCGGCGCGCGACGACATCCCCGACGCGACCCGCGACTCGCTGATCGACTTCGTCCGGACGAACTGGCTGCTCGCGTCACAGATGCTCGCCGGCCTCTTCGCTCCGCACGCGAGCGGCGACGAGATCGCCGCGCTCAGCGCCCACAAGCGCCGCGCGGCCAAGGCCGACGTGGCGGCCGCGTTCCTCGAGCTCGACCTGACCGCGAACCAGCGCGAGCTCCTGACGGAGGTGACGACGCCCTCGCTCGTCCTGCACCGCCGGGGTGACCGGGCCGTCCCGATCGCGCACGGCCGCGAACTGGCCGCGCTGCTCCCGAACGCGCGCTTCGTGCCGCTGAGCGGGGACGCCCACTTCCCGTGGCTCGACGACCAGCGCGAGCTCAACCGCGCGCTCGCCGGCTTCCTCGAGGAGACGGGGCCGGCTCCCGTCGACGGCGACTCGCCGCTCACCGCGCGCGAGACCGAGGTGCTGCGCCTCGTCGCGTCCGGCCTCTCGAACCGCGAGATCGCGAGCTCGCTCGTCCTCAGCGAGCACACGGTGCACCGGCACGTGGCGAACATCCTGCGCAAGCTCGCGCAGTCGTCCCGCGCCGCAGCGACGGCGCACGCGACTCGCGTCGGCCTGATCTGAGCTGCCCGCGCAGCGTTTCTTGCCTCGTGTAATCTTTGCGCGATGCAAGGAAGCGATGCCCGGACGCTCGTCGGCGAGCTCGAGGCGCTGTTCTCGTTGCTGGCTCGCACGGGGAGCGGCGCGGACGACGGCCCGGCGATGACCTCGACCCAGCGGGTCGTCTTGATCGAGCTCGTGTCGGCCGGCCCGCTGCGTCTGGGCGCGCTGGCCACGAGGATCGGAGCGAGCGACCCGACCGTGAGCCGCGCCGTCGACGGGATGGTCGCGGCCGGCATCGTCGAGCGCAGCGTCGATCCGGACGACCGGCGGGCCGTGCTCCACGTCGCGACCACGAAGGGCCGGGAGTGGGTCGAGCGACGCCGGAAGGAGGTCGAAGCGGCGCTGGCCGAGGCGCTCGGGAGGTTCTCCGTGAGCGACCGGGCCAGCGTGCAGCGGCTGATCGCGACCCTCAACGACGAACTGCGCGCGACCGGGAGCAAGCGACCTCCTCTGTCCTCGGCGTTGCTCGCGACTCGATGAGCGAGGCCGTCGCCGTCCGCGGCAATCCGAGGCTCACGCTGGCCGTGCTGTCCGTGGCCGGACTCGCCTACGCAGTCCTCAGCTCCTCGGTCGTGCCTGCGCTGCCGACGATCCAGCACGACCTGCACGCTTCCGAGACGGGCGTCACCTGGCTATTGACCGGGTATCTGCTGTCCGCCTCAGTTGGAACGGCGATCATCGGGCGCCTCGGGGACATGTACGGCAAGGAGCACATCCTGCTCTGGACGCTCGTGATCCTCGCCGCCGGGACGCTGCTCGCGGCGGTGTCGCACACGCTGGCGCTGCTCATCGCGGCCCGCGTGATCCAGGGCGTGGCAGGCGGTATCTACCCGCTGGCATTCGGGATCATCCGCGACGAGTTTCCCCCCGAGCGGGTGGCCGGGAGCATCGGGCTCATCTCGGCGATCCTCGGCATCGGAGCCGGAATCGGGATCATCTCCGGCGCCGTCATCGTCGAGCACCTGAGCTGGAACTGGCTGTTCTGGGTGCCGCTGGGCGTGATCCTCGTGTCGGCGGTCTGCACCTGGCGGTTCATCCCCGAGTCGCCCGTGCGTGTCCCGGGCCGCATCAACTGGCTCGCCGCCGCCCTGATGACCATCGGGATCAGCACGGTCCTGATCGGGATCAGCCAGACGGCGACCTGGGGTTGGGGCTCGACGAGGACCACCGGGCTGATCCTGGGGGGCCTCGCCGTCTGCGGCGCGTGGATCCTGGTCGAGATCAGGTCGAGCGAGCCGCTGATCGACATGACGATGATGCGGATCCGCGGCGTCTGGAGCGCGAACCTGACCGCGTTTCTGCTCGGCGCCGGGATGTACTCGGCGTTCATCGTCTTCCCGCAGTTCGCCCAACTGCCGACGAGTACGGGCTTCGGCTTCGGCGCCTCCGTCGTCGCCTCGGGGCTCTACCTCCTGCCGTCCACGATCGCGATGATGCTCGTCGGCATGGCCGCCGGTCCGATTGCTGCCCGCTTCGGGTCGAAACGCGCCGCGATCGTCGGCTCGATCTTCGCGGCCGGCGCCTTCGGCCTGATCGCCGCGGCTCACGACCACCCCTACGACATGCTCCTGAGCGCCGCCTTGCTCGGGATCGGAATCGGGCTCGCGTTCGCGGCGCTCGGGAACCTCGTCGTCCAAGCCGTTCCCGCGTACCAGACCGGCGCCGCAGGAGGCATGAACACGGTCATGCGCACGATCGGCGGTGCCCTCGGCGGCCAACTCGCCGCCACGCTGATCGCCGACCACACCGGCGCCGACGGCCTCCCCGCCGTCACCGGCTTCGTGGAGACCTTCGTGATGGCGACCGCCTTCCTCGCCGTCTGCGCCCTCACCGGATTGCTGATTCCGGGGCGCCGCCCGAGCGCCGCACCGCGCGAACTCGAGCCTGCCCTCGCGCTCGGCGACGACTGAGGCGGATCACCGCCGGAGAGCGGTTTACGCTGGCGCCGTGAGCCGTCCCCGCCGCCTGCACCGCGTGCACGCGCTCGACGCTGTGCCGCGGTCGCCTGCGATGGACTTGGCGCCTCCGGTCTCGCCGAACATGGCGCGCGCGCCGGAGGTGCAGCAGATCCACTCGAACTTCCTCGAGACGCTCGTCTTCAAGGGCCTGGCGTCGCCGATCGCGCTCGTGCTCGTCGTCGTCCAGGGCCGCTACCTGCACACGTCGGGCCGAGGGTCGTTCGTGCTCGTCGTCCTGAGCGTGACCATCCTCACGCGGCTCCTCGGCCAACTCGGCTACGCCGTCACGAACCGGGCCCAGAAACAGGACGCGACGCTCCGGCCGCTCGTCCAGGCGTCGTTCGCGATCGGCCTCGCACTCGGCGTGCTCGGCACCGCCGCGATCGTCGCCTGGGGCGCCGCCACCGCCGGCATCGGTCTGACGGTCGCGGCGATCGCGGCGGCATCGCTCGTCCCCCAGGTCGCCTGGCAGGGGATCTGCGGAGTGCTGCTCGGCCTCAACCGCGTGCGCCAGTGGAACGTGATCCAGACGCTCCCGCCCGTGCTGACGCTCGTGGGCGTGCTCGTGCTCGTCGTCGGGCTCGGCGAAGGCGTGACCGGCGCTGTCCTCGCCTGGACGATCGCCCACTTCCTGACGGCCGCCTACGCCCTCGTCGCGACCCGCTCCGTGTGGGTGCCGATGCCCTGGCGGAAGCTGCTCGACCTCTTCAGCTTCCCGCTCGCCGAGCTGGCGCTGACGATGGGGGCCGTCCAGGTCGTGAACCTGATCAGTTACCGCGTCGAGTTGCTCGTCCTCGACCATTACCGCGGCATCAACCAGGTCGGCGTCTACTCGATCGCCGTCCAGACCGCGGAGATGCTGTGGCTCGTCGCCGGCGCGCTGGCCACGGCCATGACCGCGCCCTGCCTCCACGAGCCCGAGGACCAGGCCGCGTCGCTCGTGCGGCGCTCCTCGGCGAAGACGTTCGTCTACACGGCGCTCGCCGCCGTCGTGGTCGGAGCGGTCTCACCGTTCCTGATCCCGGCCCTGCTCGGCGACTCGTTCTCGGGCGCCTCGAAGCCGCTCGCGCTGCTCCTGCCCGGCGTCACGCTGTACGCCCCGGTGACGATCCTCGTCGTCTACCTGTCGGTGCGCCACGGCCGGCCTCACCTCAGCCTCGCCGTCTCGGTGCTGGGCATGATCGCGACGCTGATCGCCGCGCTCCTGCTGATCCCGACCTACGGCGCCTCGGGCGCAGCGCTGGCGAGCACGATCGGCTATGCGATCGGCGTCGTGCTCGCGTGGGTGTTCTTCGAGCGACTGTCCCGGGAGAAGGCCGCGGCGCCGGCGCCTGGCCCGGCCGGCTGACTAGGCTGCCGGCATGGACTACGTCAATCTCGGGAGGACGGGCCTGCGCGTCTCGCGCATCTGCCTGGGGATGATGAGCTTCGGCCGCTTCGAGGGGCGACCCTGGGCCCTCGGGGAGGACGAGGCGGAGCCGATCGTCCGCGCGGCCGTCGAGGGAGGCGTCACCTTCTTCGATACGGCGGACGTCTACAACGGCGGCCAGAGCGAGGTGCTGACCGGGCGCCTGCTCCCGAAGCTATTCGGCACGCGCGAGGAGTACGTGGTCGCGACCAAGGTGTGCATGGAGACCATGCCGGGCGAGAACGGTCGCGGCCTCTCCCGCAAGCACGTCCTGGCGTCGATCGACGCTTCGCTCGGGCGACTCGGGCTCGACTACGTCGACGTCTATCAGATCCATCGTTGGGACCCGCTGACGCCGATCGAGGAGACGATGGAGGTGCTCGACGACGTCGTGAGGTCCGGAAAGACCCGCTACATCGGTGCGAGCAGCATGTACGCGTGGCAGTTCGCCAAGGCGCAGTCGGTCGCGCCGATCCGTTTCGTCTCGATGCAGAACCACTACAACCTCGTCTACCGCGAGGAGGAGCGCGAGATGATCCCCTACTGCGTCGACCAGGGGATCGCGGTGCTGCCCTGGAGCCCGCTGGCGCGCGGCCTCCTGGCCGGGAACCGGACGCGGGAGGGCGAGCGGCTGACGGCGCGGGCGGGCACCGATCCGTTCGGCGACTCCCTGTACACGCCGGAGGTCGACTTCGCCGTCGTCGACCGCGTCGCCGAGGTCGCATCCACGCGCGGCGTCGCGCCCGCACAGGTCGCGCTCGCCTGGCTCCTGCACAGGCCGGGAGTCACGGCGCCGATCGTCGGCGCGACACGGCCGGGACACGTCGAGGACGCGCACGCGGCCGAACAGCTCGCACTCGACGCGGACGAGATCGCACTGCTCGAGGAGCCGTACGTCCCGCACGCGGTCTCGGGTCACGAGTAACCGCGGTCGCTTCCGGCTCAGCCTCCGCTGATCGCGGTGATCACGTCGAGGCGGGATCGCGGCTCGATCGGCGTGTCGAGCGCAGCCCGCTCCTGGTCGACGTAGACGTGGATGTGCGGGCGCAGAGCGGGGCCGGGCTCGCACAGACGGTCACGCAAGCCCGGCCACGACTCGTCGAGACGGCCGATCGCCTCGTCGACGGTCGGGGCGTCGACCTCGACACGGCGGGGAAGCCCCGGGAACAGCGGCGGCAGCGTCGATGGCAGGTAGACGTCGGCCATGGCTACTCCAGGACGGCGACTTCGACGGAGGAGATCGCCGGCAGGTAGCTCGCGATCTCGCTCCAGTTCTCGCCCTCGTCGTTGCTCGCGAAGACCTGGCCCGTGCTCGTGCCGAAGTAGAGGCCGGGCTCGTCGTACCCGTCGATCGCCATCCCCTCGCGCAGCACGCCGACGTACGCGCCCTCCTTGGGCAGGCCGCGGTCGAGCCGCCGCCAACTCCCTCCGGCGTCGCGGGTCCGCCAGACAGCCGCGTGCCCGTCCGGCATGCAGCGCCCGTGCCCGGGGTCGAGCGGGACGACGTAGAACGTGTCGCGGTCGTGAGGATGGGTCGCCGCGGCGAAGCCGAACTCGGTCGGCAGCCCCTCCGTGATCTCTGTCCAGCTCTCGCCGGCGTCGTCGCTGCGGTGCATGCCGACGTGGTTCTGCTGGTACATGCGGTCGCCGTCGACCGGCGAGCGGACGAGCTTGTGGACGCAGAAGCCGACCTCGTCGTGCGGCCGGGGCCAGTCCGCGCGCAGACCCCGGTTGCGGGGGGTCCAGGACTTGCCGTCGTCCTCGGTCTCGAACAGCCCCATGCCCTGGACGATCGCCCAGAAGCGCGACGACTCCTCGGTGTCGAACATGAGCGCCGAGATGCCGAGGTGGCCGGGCGGCTGGTTGGCGGGATCGTCCCAGAGGTCGCTGCCCGGCTCTCCCGCGAGCGTCGAGAGCGCCGACCAGTTCTCGCCGCCGTCGCGGCTCTCGAAAATCCCGGGCGCTTCCACTCCGACGAGCACGCGCCCGTCCTTCACGGCGAGCGTCGAGACCTTCGACAGCTTCCGATCGCCGTCGGCCTCGTAGGCGAGGCCCTCGCTCGACTGCGTCCACGTCTCGCCGAGGTCGGGGCTTCGCCAGACGGTCGACCCGTGCCACTCGCTCGCGGCGGCGGCGAATATCGTGCCCGTCGAGGGGTCGTGGACCGCGTGGTACACGGGCCATGCCTCGCAGAACGGCCCGCGCAGCTCCCAGTCGCGCCGAGCCTCGTCGCTCTCCAGCAGGAAGCACCCTTTGCGGGTTCCGACCAGTACCAACGTCCGTGACATCGAGCTGCACCTCCGTGTCGAGATCTCTCCGGTATCCCATCAGACTGCAACGGCTCCGAGAAGTCATCGGTCACCATATGAGAACATATGTTCGTGTCCGTGGCAACCATTCTGCACGCCGATGCGGACGCCTTCTTCGCGTCCGTCGAGCAGCGCGACGATCCACGCCTGCGCGGACGGCCCGTGATCGTCGGCGGCGGAGTCGTGCTCGCGGCCAGCTACGAGGCGAAGGCGTGCGGCGTGCGCACGGCGATGGGCGGCCGGCAGGCACGCCGGCTCTGTCCCGAGGCGATCGTCGTCCCGCCCCGCATGGCCGCCTACACCGAGGCGAGCAGGGCGCTCTACGCCCTGTTCGAGGACACGACGCCGCTCGTCGAGGGGCTCTCGATCGACGAGGCGTTCCTCGAAGTCCGGGGCATGGAGCGGATCGCCGGCACGCCCACGGAGATCGCTGTCCGCCTGCGTCGGCGGGCACGCGAGCAAGTCGGGCTGCCGCTCACGGTCGGCATCGCCCGCACGAAGTTCCTCGCCAAGGTGGCAAGTGGCGTCGCGAAGCCCGACGGACTGCTCGTCGTGCCTCCCGAGCGCGAGCTGGCCTTTCTCCATCCGCTGCCCCTCGAGCGGGTCTGGGGGATCGGGCCGGTGACGGCCGCGAAGCTCCACTCACGCGGGATCGCCACCGTGGGCGACCTGGCGCGGATTCCGGAGGCAACGCTGACCGTGATGCTCGGTCGTGCGGCCGGGCGCCAGCTGCACGCACTCGCCAACAACCGCGATCCTCGTCGCGTGCGGCCGCGCCGCCGTCGCCGGTCGATCGGCTCGCAGCATGCGCTCGGCCGGTCGCGCAGGACGCCGGAGGAGCTCGACACCGAGCTCGTCGCGATCGTCGACCCCGTAACGCGCCGCCTGCGCGCAGCAGGTCGGGTCGGCCGGACGGTCGTCCTGCGGCTGCGCTTCGGCGACTACTCGCGGGCGACCCGCTCGACCACGCTGCCGCACTCGACCGCGCGGACGCAGACGATCCTCGCGGCCGCCCGCAGCCTGCTCGCGATCGCGCGTCCGCTGATCGAGGACCGCGGGCTCACGCTCATCGGCATCGCGGTCGCGAACCTCGACGACGATCTCCCGATGCAGCTCTGCCTGCCTCTGGACGCAGCCGACAGCGGGCTTCTCGACGCGGCCCTGGACGAGATCCGCGACCGCTACGGCACGACAGCCGTCACCCGCGCAGTCCTGCTCGGACGCCGGGCTGACCTGGCCGTGCCGCTGCTGCCGGACTGAGTCGGCCCGGGAGGATCAGTCGCCGGCAGGCTGCGCCGGCGGAGCCTTGAATGCGCAGTGCGGCAGATGCTGCTGGGCAAGCAGGCGCAGCAGCGCGTGGAGGTCGGCGCGCTGTGTCTCGTCGAGGTTGGCGAGGAAGTCGTTCTCGAGCCTGCGGCCCAGGGCGCGGAGCTTCCCCAGCGCGCGTTTGCCCTCTGGTGTCATCCGGACGGACTGCCGACGTCGGTCGTCCTGGTCGCGGCGACGCTCGATCAGGCCGCGCTCCTCCAGCTCGTCGAGTAGCCCGACGAGCTGGCCCCGGTCGTACCCGAGCGCGTCTGCGATTGCCCCCTGCGTCTCGCGGGAACCCTCGTCGAGGACGGCGAGCACAGCATGGTGGTACGGGTGGAGACCCGTCTGTTCGTAGGCCTCCATCGCCTGCTCCTTGGCGGCGAATCCGAGCCGCTTGAGCAGGAAGGTGGTCGAGTCGGCCAGCTCTTCCGGCAGACGCGGACCGGTCGGTGCGGAGGGTGTGTCGACAGTCACGGGAATAAGAGTAGCGCAGACAAGCGTTGAGCTGCTATAACGTTGATATGCTCAACGATTCAGGGGGTCAATAGATGAGAACCATCCTCAGCAGTGGCCGCTGGAGCGCGCTCGCGTTGATCGTCACGGCGCAGTTCATGGTCATCCTCGACGTGGCGATCGTCAACGTCGCCCTTCCTTCGATCAAGGGCGATCTCGGCTTCTCGCAGACGAGCTTGCAGTGGGTGATCTCGGCCTACGCGCTGGTCTTCGGCGGCACGCTGCTGCTCGGTGGCCGGCTCGCCGACCTGCTCGGGCGCAGGCGCATGTTCATCGCCGGGCTGACCCTCTTCGCCGTGAGCTCGCTGCTGTGCGGGCTGGCCTGGTCAGAGGCCTCGCTGATCGGCTTCCGCGCGCTCCAGGGGCTCGGCGGAGCTCTGCTCGTCCCCGCCGCGCTGTCGCTGCTGATGACGACGTTCGCGGAGGGCCGCGATCGCAACGTCGCCCTCGGTGTCTACGGCGCCGCCTCCGGCAGCGGCGCGGCCGCGGGCGTGCTGCTTGGAGGCGTGCTCACCTCCTACCTGAGCTGGTCGTGGATCTTCTTCATCAACGTGCCCGTCGGTGCGGCCGCAATCGTGCTCACGCCGCTGCTCCTGCGCGAGAGCCGGGCCGGGCTTGCCCATCGCCACTTCGACTTCCTCGGAGCAGCGTCGATCACGTCCGGGCTGATGCTGCTCGTCTATGCGATGACGCGGGCGACCAGCGACGGCTGGGGCTCCCCGACGACGCTCCTGCTGCTTGCCGGCTCCGTCGCGCTCGTGCTCGCGTTCGTCGCGATCGAGGCGCGCTCCCGCTCGCCGCTCCTGCCCCTGCGCATCTTCAGGTCGCGAACCCTGTCGGCGGCGAACGCGACCATGGCCATCGTCGGCGCAGTCGCGTTCTCGGAGTTCTTCCTGCTGACGCTGTATCTCCAGGACGTCCTGCACTACTCCCCCGTCCGCGCCGGCGCCGCCTTCGCCGCCTTCGCCGTGACGGTCGTGATCGTCTCGAACCTCGCCCAGCCGATCGTGGGGCGTTTCGGCGTGCGAGCGACGCTCACGGCCGGGCTGATCATCTCGGCGGTGTCCGTCGCGATGCTCACGCGACTGCCGGTGAACGCCGACTACCTCACGGATCTCTTTCCCGCCTTCGTGCTCGGCGGCGCCGGTATGAGCCTCTCCTTCGTGCCGGTGACGATCGCGAGCTTGACCGGCGTCGAGCGTGCCGACGCAGGCGTCGCGTCCGGCCTGGTCAACACGAGCCGCCAGATCGGCGGCGCCATCGGCATCGCGGCGGCCAGCGCAATCGCCGCGACGTCGACGAGCAACTACCTCGCCTCGCACCCGGGAGCCGTTGCGACGAGCGGCGTCGCGCTCGACCACGGGCTCCAGACCGCCCTCTACGTGCTCGCCGCTCTCCTCGTCGCCGGCGCTGTGATCGCCGCGACGCTCGTGCGCCCGGCGGCAGTGCCCGTGCCGGCCGCGCGCGTCGAGCCCGTCGAGGGACCCACGATCGTCCTCGAGGAGGCAGCATGACGTCCACGGCAACGGACCACCGTTTCAGCGACCTCGACGATCTCGTCCTGCACCTGAAGGGCCTCGTGCTCGTCCGCAACCTGAGGCGACGCAGCGGCGCCGACTCGAAGGAGCTCGGCATGTACAGCGCCGAGATCGACCGCGCCCGCGACCGGCTCGCACGGTTCGTGCGGAACGAGAATCAGTTTCTCGCCGGGTAGGCGGGAGCTCCGACCCGGTTGCGCCGTAGCGCGGCCTCACTTCACGTCCGGAGGTGTGCGGGCGTAGTCGGCGCTGGCCGTGACGAGCATTGCGAGGAAGCGCTCGGTGGCGGGGGTCAGGTATCTGGTCGACAGACGGGCCGCGAGCACGCGGCGCATGGGCGGGTCGGTGGCGAGTGGCCTGATCGCGACGCCCGGGTGTGCGGCGCGGAGCATGAGGCGAGGCAGGAGGGCGATCCCTTCTTCGGCTGCGACGAGCGCCTGCGTCATCTGGCAGTCGTTGACGCGGTAGGCGACGGTCGGGTTGAAGCCGGCGTCGCGGCAGCGGCGGTCGATCATGCGGAAGCTGGGGCTGTCTGGTCCGAAGTCCGGTAGCAGCCAGTTCTCTCCGCTCAGCTCGGCGAAGCGGATCGTCCGCTTGTGTTCGAGTCTGTGGCCGCGCGGCACGACGACATCGAACGGGTCATCGAGGAGAAGCTCCAGGGCGAGGTCGTCGTCGAGCACGTCGCCGGTCTCCGGATAGTCGAAGGAGACGCCGAGATCGAGGTCGCCGCGCCGGAGCGCGCGCGCAAGCGCAGAGGGCATTCCGATCTCGGTGATCGAGACGTCGACGTCGGGGTGGCTCGTACGGAACGCGCGTAGCACGTCGACGACCATCGCGGCGCCTGCGCTCGAGAATGTCCCGACCCGGAGGCTGCCGGCGGTGAGGTTGGCGATCGCTTCCACCTCGAGCTCGCCGGCCGCGATCTGCTCGAAGGCCGCACCGGCGCGGCGGACGAGCGCGCTCCCGGCCTCCGTCAGTCGCAGCGGACGAATGCCGCGGTCGACCAGGGTCGTCCCGAGCTGACGCTCCAGCGCCGCGACGATCTTCGACACCGCCGGCTGCGTGTAGTCGAGCCGCTCGGCGGCAACGGAGAACGACCCGGAGTCGCCCACCGCCTGCAAGACTCGAAGCTGCTTCAGCTCCATTCCTTTACGGAATGCTATCGATCGCAACTCTTCCTTGCAATCATAGAAGGAGCAAGCGAGACTCTCCTCCGACCGGTACGACCAATCCGAAGGAGGACGAAGAGATGACCGAGACCATCACCGAGCCCTACCGCGTCGCGTCCGGCGAGGGCCTCGCCAACGTCTGGTGGAAGAGCGGCCGCATCACCGTCAAGACGGCCGGCGCCGAGACCGCCAATGCGTTTTCCCAGATCGAGACCGACGACCCGCAAGGGACCGGGCCTCCCCTACACGTTCACCACAACGAGGACGAGACGTTCTACGTCCTCGAGGGCGAGGTCACCGTCCAGGTCGGCGACGAGCGCATCGACCTCAACGCAGGCGACTTCCTCTTCGGCCCACGCGACGTCCCCCACGCCTATGTCGTCCGCTCCGAGCGCGCACGCATGCTCGTCACGGCCAGTCCCGCCGGGGTCGAGCAGGTTCTCGTCAGCCTGGGTGTTCCCGTCACCGGCTCCGAGCCCCCGACCGACGCGGTCATGCCGCCGATGGACGAACTGATGCGCCTGTTCGCAGACCACGGCTGCGAGATCGTCGGCCCCCCGCTCTCGCTCTAGGGCGCAACCCCCACGCAACAAGGGGCGCGGCTCTGACCGCGCCCCTTCTCGCGCTCCACCGTCACATAGGTCAGGCACGCGCAACGAAGAAGATGGGGAACCGCCGGGGTCGTGGCACAGGAGGTGTGACTCCCATGCGCATCGTAGGTTGGCTCAGAGCCTGCTCGACGTTGCCTCGACTGCCAGGCCAGTCGCCCTCACGGAAGTGTGGCTGATCCACGCGCCCGAGGAATTGACCCATTTGGGTCCTAGCGGGCGAGGTGGGAGAAATACATGCTTCCTGGGATACATCTGGAAGTTGATTGTCCCAGGATCTGAACAGCCGTTCTCACCTTCTGCGGTGGGTGAGGGCGGGTGTTCAAGCGAACACCATAAGGAAGAGAACATCAATGGCGACAAGAATGACGCAAGTGTTCGCGACGAAGGATGATCTGGCTAGCTGGCTCATGGAGCGGGCAGCTGAGAGGGCTGAAATGACCATGCGCATCACGACGCTATCCAAGCGGCGCGAAATCCAGGCTGAGGTTCGCGGGATCGAGTTTGCCGCCCGCATGATCCGAGAGTCGGAAATCCGATGAGTGGCCTGAGAGGACAGGTTTCAAGCCTTCTCCGACTCCTCTCGCACCTCTTGTCCCATTCTCTCACAGGTCTCGAAGAGCACAAAGCTCCAGAACAAGCCGCGCAGACGGCCGGCTGGAGTGATGGGCGACGCACCTTCGGCCGGTATGCCGCTTCTCTGTCTCGGACTACCTACTTGTCCGCTCCAAAGGTTCAAGACCGCTCTTCGAGCGCACCCGGCACGGGCATTACCGACTTCTGCGGCGGTGAGGCGTCAACACTCCCAGGCGCGAGTGACGACGCCCGCGACTCACGATGACCCGACGCGCTAGGAGCCGCCGAAGATTCCGAATCGGCGGCCGGGTGGCGGTAGGAGCAGTTCGAGGATGTCGTCGACGGTGACGACGCCGATCGGGCGCTCTTGGTCGTCGAGTACGGGGACGACGGTCAGGTCGTAGTCGGTCATGGTGCGGGCGACCTCCTCGAGTCCCGAGTTGGCCCTCACGCTGCGACTGTGGGTGAGGAGGTCGGCGATCGCGGTGTCTGGCTCGGCGCGTACAAGGTCGACCAGCGAGACCGCGCCACGGTATCTGCGGTGGAAGTTGGTGACGAAGATCCAGGCGAGGGCTTCGGTGGGCGCGGCTGCTCGGCGGACGCGGTCGAGTGTCTCTGCCTGGGTTGCTTGTGAGTAGACGGCGACGAGTTCGGGGATCATCAGCCCGCCGGCGGTCATTGGCTCGTAGCCGAGCAGCGTGCGCAGGCGGCGCTGCTGGACGACAGGGAGCAGGTCGAGGACGCGGCCGCGCCGTTCCTCGTCGAGTTGGGCAATCAGGTCGGCGGCGTCGTCGGTCTCCATGCGGGCGATCAGCTCGGCGATGTCCGTGTCGCTGCGCTCCTCGATGAACTCGAGCTGCTGGTCGTCGGCGAGCTCCTCGAATACGTCGGCTTCGAGCTCGGGGTCGTGGTGGACGGCGGCGATGATCTCCTCGCCTTGGCTGCGTGGTGATGCCTCGACGAGGTCGGCGAGTTCGGCGGCGTGCAGTCGCGCCAGCTTCGGGTGGGGCACGCGCAGCCGGATAGTGGGGATGTGCCCGGTGAAGGGCTCCACGCTCGCCCAGTCCAGAAAGCTGGAGACGCTGATCCTTCGAGCGAGCTTGCCGGGGAGCAGTCTCCTGAGCAGGCTGCGGGGGCCGACGTCGATCCCGACAACTCGCCACCAGCCCTCGACGCGGGCGATCTCGATCTCGTTGGCACGCACCAGTCGTGCGCCATCGACGTTGATCAGCTGCCGGTCGAGGAGGTCGTTCTTGAGCAGCACCTCGCCCTCGCGACGATGAAAGGGCTGCAGGTCGAGCCGAGGGATGCCGACTACGACGCGGCCTTGCTCGATCTCCGTGATCCGCTCCGCGGGTACGTACACCTCCCGGCCGGCGACCCGGGCGACCACGCCGCTCACAGGCGGGTAGTCGTCAACCCCGAGGCGGACGACTAGATCGTCGACGCGGCCGAGCCTCGCACCGGTGGCATCGCAGAGATCGCCGCCGACGACTAGCGACAGGTGCAGGATGGCGGGAGTCGTGCTCATGACGACGCGTAGGTGACGACGAGGGCGATCGACATGGCGCTGGTCACGATGGTGATGGCCCAACCGAGCCACAGCAAGAGCCGGCTGCTGGTCAGCTCGCCGAGCAGGCCGCGCCGGTGGCTGAGCAGCATCACGAACACCAGGATCACAGGCAGCAACAGCCCGTTGACGACCTGCGCCAGGAACATGACGCGGATCAGCGGCAGGCCCGGAATCAGCACGAACAGCGCGGCGCCGCCGAGGAAGAACGCGAGCAGACCGTAGAAGGCCGGCGCCTGACGGAGGCGAAAGTCGAGCCCGCGCTCCAGGCCGAGTGCCTCGGTGGTCGCGTAGGCGCTCGTCAGCGGCACGACCCCGAGCCCGAGGAACGCCGCGCCGACGAGTCCGAGCGCAAACACGATCTCGGCCGAATGACCGGCCAGCGGGCCGAGAGCCTTCGCCGCCGCAGCCGCGTCGGGAATGCTCGTGTACCCGTGTGCCCAGAGCGTGGCGGCGGCCGCGATCATGATGAAGGCGGCGATGCTGTTCGTCAGGAACGCGCCGAAGGCGACGTCGAAGCGCGAGGTGCGGAGATGCTCCGGCCCGAGCCGCTTGTCGGCGCAGTAGGACTGGATGAACGCCTGTCCCCAGGGAGTGATCGTCGTCCCGACTGTCCCGACGACCGCGAGCAGGTAGGCGGCCGTCAGATCCCCGTGCGGGTAGACGAGATACTCGGCGCTCTTCGACCAGTCCGGATGGGCGAGAATCGCCGAAACCGCGTAGGCGACAGAGACTCCGGCCCCGATCGCGAGGAACACGTACTGGATGCGAAGGAACCCGCTGCGCGCGAGCAGCGAACCGACGACGACCACCGCCACCGCATCCGAGACGGGCACCGGGACGCCGAACAGTGACAGCGCCGCGCCGATCCCGGCGAACTCCGAGATCGTTGTGCCGAGATTCGCAATCAGCATCGTCCCGATCGCGAGCGCGGCCCAGCGGATCCCGAAGCTCTCTCGGATCAGGTCGAGGAGTCCGCGGCCCGTCGCCAGCCCCAGCCGAGCGCCGGCCTCCTGCGTGACGAAGAGGGCGAGCATGCTCGCGAGCACGATCCACAGCAGCGCGTAGCCGAACTGGGCGCCGACGACCGAGTACGTCGTGATCCCACCCGCGTCGTTGTCGGCGAAGCCGCTCACCATCCCCGGCCCGAGGACGGCGAGGAATGCAAGCTTCGGAAGCTGGATCGCTGCTGCACGCCCGAACCCGGGCGGGGCCAGGCCGCGGCGTGCGCGCAGCCGACGCCGACGGAGTGCGACAGCCAGGCGGTTCATCCGCCACCCGTCAGAACAGGCGCGAGCGAACGCCGACCGCTAGACCAGGACGCGGCGGGCGAGCCTGACAGTCCGCGGGCAGGGACTCGGAGGCTCATCGGGCCTCACCGTCGACTCACCTCCCGCAAGCAGCACCATGCCGCGACCATAGCACGAATACATGAACAGTCGCTCATGTACACTTGCGGCGATGGGTCACGGCGTGAAGGGCATGCACCCTACGCCCGCAGCGCTCGACGCTGCGACCGCGCGCGAGGTCGCGCAGACGATGCACGCGCTCTCCACGCCGAGCCGTGTCCGCATACTCGCACGGCTCCGCGAGTCGCCCTGCTCTGTCGGCGAACTCGCCGACGCGGTGACGATGGAGCAGTCCGCGGTCTCCCACCAGCTCCGGATTCTCCGCCACCTCGGCCTCGTCCTCGGCGAACGGCAAGGCCAACGCATCGTCTACGCCCTCCACGACAGCCACGTCAGCGTCCTGCTCGAAGAAGCGATCTACCACGTCGAGCACGTCCGGCTCGGCGCCATCGACCCCGTCCGCCGCGCCTCGTAAGCAACAGCACGACGCGCACATTCGAAAGCGCCCCCGTTGACACAGCACGATGCCGAAACCGCCAACCACACGGCGGACCGTGACGGAGCGGCTCGCCACTTCCAGGAGCATTCCCTCGGTGAGGCGGCGCGGATCGGCAGGCTTTCGCGGATCCGCGAGTTCGTGCTCGGCGCCCAGGACGGTCTGCTCGTCCCACTCGGTGTCGTCACCGGCATGGCAGCCGCGCATCCCGCCCGTTCGCTGATCATCGTCGCCGGCCTCGCCGAGGCGGTCGCGGGCGCGATCTCGATGGGCGGCGGCTCCTACCTCGCCAGCCAAGCCGAAGAGCAACTGTACGCCACCGAAATCGCCTCCGAGGGAAAGGAGATCGCCGACTTCCCCGAACGCGAGACAGCCGAACTCGCCATCGTCCTCGAGCGCGAAGGCCTCACCCGCCGGCAAGCCGAGACCGTCGCGCTCGGACTCGCATCGAACCCGAACGTGTTCCTCCGCACCAAAGTCCAGAAGGAACTCGGACTCTCCCCCGACGCAGGCGGCGCCGCACTCGGCGACGCAGTCGTCGTCGGCGCCACCTACCTGGGCGCCGCCATCGTGCCCCTCTGGCCCTACTTCTTCTTCCCCCTCAACATCGCGCTCGCGATCAGCCTCGCCTGCACCCTCCTCGCCCTGTTCGCCGTCGGAGTCGCCAAGGGCCGCGTGACCCGCCTCTCCCTCTTGCGCTCAGGCGTTCAAGTGATGATCGTCGGCTCGGTCAGCGCCGGCGTCGGATACGCAATCGGACACCTCGTCACCACAATCGCCGGATAGAGGACTGCCCGGCGAGGCCTGCCGCCGCCATCCCCCGAAATCTCGATCCCGACACCCGCTGCGACTGCGACCGCCAACTGCCCAAGCACAAGGCTTGAAAGTGCTCGGACAGGCTTGCCCGAGCAGACATGGTTTGAATAAGAGCGTTCTGTTCCGTGAGCGACCAGACACAAGAAACTGCCGCTCAGCAGCGACAACGATGTACTAGGACAACGGATGGAGGCGGGGGGAATCGAACCCCCGTCCGCGGTCGCACCGTACTGAGCGTCTACAAGCGTAGTCTGCGGTTTGATCTCGCCCGGCGGCCGGTTCGCAGACGACCTACCGACGGGCCAGCCGATCCTGTGGTCTCGCCCCTCCGGCGATCAGCGCTCCTTCGGGGCCAGCCCGTTATCTGACGCCGCTACCCGAACCACGGGCAAATCCGGAGCGACGCGTCACCTAATTACTTAGGCGGCGAGTGCGAGTTGATGATCCGCACTTGCATTGTTCCCGGTGGATTAACGAGGCCAACCGGGGACCTCGGCTTGCAACTCAGCCGGAGAACCGACCACGTCGAAACCTGGTCGCCCCCGTATGTTCCGTACCAGCACAGTGTACCGGCCAAGCTCACCGGGCCGTCCGGCAACGACTCCGGACCCCAAGGTTCAAGAGGGCATCCGGTGATAGCAAATGGCTTTGTTTCGCAAAAAACCGTTCTTTTCGGAATGTTGTCTAAATAGACAACATTTATGGCATGCAACCTAGGTGGAGATCACTAGAAACAGCTCCTTTACGACCGCTTAAGAATATGGGAACAGAAAAACAAGCAGCGGCCAACCGCAAGAACGCCCGGCGCTCGACCGGGCCGAAGACAGCCGCTGGCAAAGAAAAAGTCCGCTACAACGCGGTCACGCACGGATTGTTAGTAAAGGCGACACTCCTACCCGACGAAGATGAAGCCGCGTTCAACGCCCTCTCGACCAGGATACGGAACGATCTGCGTCCGGTCGGAGAGATGGAGTCCATTCTCGTTGACCGCATAATCAACATCGAATGGCGCTTACGACGATTCAGCCACGTCGAGACGGGTTTATTCATACGAGAAGCCGACGCCAGCGAACGGGCGGCTCTCGATGCCGTCTGGCGCGGAGATGATCAATCCTCAACCCGCGAACACAGCATGAACAAACAGATCAAAGAAGCACTTCTCGCGGTCGAAGTCCAACACCTCGAAAAAGCAGCGGCAGCTCGGGCCGCAACCCCTCGTCATCAACTCGGCGACGCATTCGCCCACGACGCCGCAACTGGCAACGCCTTCTCTAAACTCGCCCGCTACGAAACACACCTAGTCCGAACACTCGAGCGGGCACTGAAACAACTCCAAGAACTCCAACACGAACGACGCCGAAGGACACAGAAGGACTAGCTCCCAGAGAAGTCATTAAACTACAGAAGCCCAAGTACAGACAAATGGCCCGGCGGCGCCGTAAACGCCCCGGGCCCGGCACCAGGAGGCACGCTCCCGATGCAACCCGAGCCTAACGCTCCCGGCCGCGGCACAGCCAAACCAGTCTCCCTGCATCTCTCGCAGGCAATCGAGACGTTTCTCCAGTGGAGGCACGTCGAGCGCGGCGCGACGCCACGCTCACTGGAGTCCTACCGGCGAATCCTCGACAAGCTCGCTGCTCAGCATCGGGGCGCCTCACTCGCGAGTTTCGATGACGCTGAAGGGACACGACGTCTCCGCCTCTTCCTGGAGCGCTGGGCCGACCACAGCCCATCGACACGCTGCAACGTCATCTCCGTAATCCACTCCTTCTTTGCGTGGGCAGCCGCCGAGGAGTTGATCGACACCGATCCAAGCAGGCGTATTCGCCGTCCCCCGAAACGCAAGCCACAGATCACGAGGCCATCGCCCGAACACCTCGCAAGGCTGCGGACGGCAGCCGAGCCCCATGAACTGCCAACGATTCTTCTCCTCGAAGGCGCCGGCCTTCGGAACTCGGAGGTTCGCGCCTGCCGATGGGAGCACATCGACCTAGTCAGCGGCAGGGTTCACGTGCTTCGGAAGGGCCAGCACTGGCAGTGGCTGCCGATCGCCCCGGATGTGCTGGCGGAGCTCCGCCGGTGCGCCGAGCAACTCCATCCGGAGCCTGCCGACCACGTGTTCACAGTCGAGGTCGAACGCTGGGTGTCCAACGTTGAGCGCATCCGGTATCGCCTTGATCCGAAGCATCCCGCCTCTTCCCAGGCGCTGGGCCGGATGGTCAAGCGGGTGTGCAGGAGAGCCACGATCGCGCCGACTTCTCCGCACGGTCTGCGTCACGGGTTCGCGAACCGGTTTCTTCGAGAGAGTGGCCGCGACTTGGTGTCCCTTCAGGCACTGCTGGGTCATGCGCGACCTGAGACGACCAAGGAGTACACGGACGAACTCGATGTTGAGGAGTTAGAGGCAGCACTCGCCAGCGCCGTAGCCGCCCGGGTCAATGCCATGACGTCGGGTGCGACTCAGACCCAGCTGAGATGAACTGCCTGAGAACTAGGCGTGAGTCGACCGGGCGGTGCTGAGAGAAAAAGCTCGTTCCTGCAATGTGCCCCGAAACGCGGCGCGAGGACGGCGCCGACATGATCCTCCAGTCCTGAAGCCGTGTCTCGCTGGTCGTACCACGACGCACGCGCGAACCCGTGGATAGCGCTGAACCATCGTCGAGAAAGCCTGCCGAATCCAAACCGCCTTGTTGCCACCGACTTCGCAGCCGAGCGAAAGTCGACGCAGCGCAGAGCCACGCTCTCGCGATGACTCTCCTGCCCAAGTCACTTGCGTCCCGTGCCGCGACCTGAAGCCGGTCCAGCCTTCGGAAGGGTCACGAGCACCCTTTGCCTCCTTGACACCGAACCGGCGTCACCTGTAACGAAACCGCGGAGTTCCTATTAGTGGTTCCGAGTCGTCGGTCTAGAAATCAGCGGTTCGAATCTGTGTCGGACTCAAGAGGAACCCCTGCAGGCACGGCCGCTCTCGAGCGGCCGGCTGGCTCGGCCGTCCCGGATCCGCACGAGCCTGGGGCAACAAAAAGGCAACTAAGCCTCGATCGGCGTACGCCGCCATTCTGTGAGCTCGCTATTCGTGAATCTCGACCAGTACGCGAAGCTTGAGCCGGTACTTCGCCTGTCGTCCCTAGAGGAGATCCAAGGCCGCCTGGGGCTGTTTGAAGGGCGGAACCACGTACATGCCGTCGACGCGGGCACGCGCCTCCTCGATCAACTCGCGGGCGATGACTCGACCCTCCTCGGCCGCCTTGGAGCCGGCCGAGCGGAACCTCTGCTGTATCCGTTCGGGGACGACGATGCCCGGCACCTCGTTGTGGAGATGAACCGCGAGCCGATGGCTCGTGACGTAGAAGACGCCGAGCAGGACGGGGATCGGCCAGCTGCCCCCGAGCCGTCCGGCGAAACGGTCGAGGTAGTCTAGGTCGAAGAGACATTGCGTCATCGCGAACTGCGCTCCCGCCTCGAGCTTCTGCTCGAAGCGGCGAAGCTCTTCGTCGAGGTCGTCGGCGGTCGGGTTGACGGCGACTCCGACGTAGAAGGACGTCGGGGCATCGATGACGCGCCCGTTCCAGTCCTCGCCTTGGTTCATACGCGCGAGCAGCCTGCAGAGGCCGATCGAGTCGACCTCGTAGACCCCGGCGGACTCGGTGTGATCACCGATCGTGGGTGGGTCTCCTGTGACTGCGAGCACCGTACGGAGTCCCTCGGCGTGCGCGCCCAGCAGCGACGACTGGAGACCCATGATCGACGTGTCTCGCGGCGTCAGGTGGGGAATCGTTTCGAGCCCCGTCTCGCGTTCGATCCGGATCGAGGCCATCAGCGCGTTCATTCGTGCGCGGGCCATCGGGTTGTCGTTGATGTCGACCCAGCGGACGCCGGCCTCCGCCAACTTCCTCGACGCCGCGAGCATCGCTTCCGGGTTAGCACCACGGGGGGGGTCGAGCTCGACCGAGACAACCCACTCTCGGTTCTGAAAGGCCATCTCGAGCCGCGTCTGCCGCAGCACCGCCGGCGCTGGTGGGCGGAATTCGTGCGGGATCGTGACGAGCGGCTCCGCGGGGCGGCGATCCTCCGCGAGCGCATCGCGGATGGCAGCGATCTGCGCGACGGTCGTGCCGCAGCACCCGCCGATGACGCGCGCGCCCAGCTCGACCGCGTGTGCCGCGAAGTCACCGAAGTAGTCGGGCGTGCCGTGCGGGTAGACGATCCGCCCACCCATCCGGGCGGCACGGCCGATGTTCGGCTTAGCGGCAAGGGGGACGTCGCCTCCGCGCATCTCGGAGAGGGCGTCGAGCGCTGCCTGGGGGCCGACGCCGCAGTTCGCCCCGACCGCAGCGAGATCGAAATCGGCGAGCCGCTCGGCGGCAGCCCGTGCCGGAGCGCCGGCCAGTGTCTCCTGGTCCTCGTCGAACGCGAGCATGGCCACGATCGGCAGCGAGGAGCATGAGCGGACGGCCTCGGTCGCCGTCGCGAGCTCGTCGAGGTCGAAGAAGGTCTCGAGAACGAAGAGGTCGATGCCACGCCCCTCAAGCAGCGCGGCTTGCTCCGCGAAATCGGCGCCGAGATCCCCGTACTCGTACTCGCCGAGCTCGGCGAGCGGTCCGATCGAACCCGCGATGAAGACGTCCGCTCCCGAGACTTCGCGTGCCTCGCGGGCGATCCGGACGCCTTCGTTGTTGATCGCTTCGAACTCGCCTTCGAGGAACAGCTTCCGGAGCTTTCGGCGGTTCGCGCCGAAGGTGTTGGTCTCGATCAGCTCGGCGCCCGCGCGGATGAACGAGAGGTGCAGCGCGAGCACGGTCTCCCGCGCAGCCAGGTTCGCCTCCTCCGGCGTCCGAAGGCGCGGGACCGCGTTTGCGAGCTGCGCGCCCGTGCCCCCGTCGGCCACGATCGGTGGTCCGCTCGCGAGACGCTCCAGGAACCGGTTCACGCGGGAGCCGCCGCGCGCTGCTCGTATGCGAGGTTCTGCCGTAGCCAGCGCTCGGCCTCTTCGACCGGCACGTGCTTGCGGGCGGCGTAGTCGGCGACCTGGTCGCGACCGATGCGGCCGACGGCAAAGTAGCGTGCCTGCGGGTGATGGAGGTAGAAGCCGGTGACGCTGGCGGCGGGCAGCGTGGCGCACGTTTCGGTCAGCTCGAAGCCGTGGCTGTCGGCGTCGAGCAGCGCGTGGAGCTTGTGCTTTTCCGAGTGGTCGGGGCAGGCGGGGTAGCCGAAGGCGGGCCGGATGCCGCGGTAGCGGGCGACGATCAGGTCGTCGACGGCGAGCCGCTCGTCGGGGGCGTACCACTCCCTGCGTACCCGTTCGTGGAGCCATTCGGCGAACGCCTCGGCGAGTCGGTCGGCGAGCGCCTTGGTCATGATTGCCCGGTAGTCGTCGTGTTCTGCCTGGTAATGGTCGGCGAGCTCGTCTGCGCCGTGGATCGAGACGGCGAAGGCGCCGACGTGGTCGCAGGCCGGGGCGACGTAGTCGGCGAGGCACCGGTTCGGGCGCGAGCCGTCAGTCGCCGCCTGCTGGCGGAGGAAGCAGAGACGGGTGCCGTCGGCGAGCTCGACGTCCTCGCCGTCCGCCCGCGCCGGCCAGTACCCGTACACACCCCGGCCTTGCAGCAGGTCGTCGCGGACGAGTTCGTCGAGGAGCTCGCGGGCGTCGTCGTATACCTCGCGCGCGGCCGGGTTGTCGAGGATCGCCGGGAAACGCCCCTTCAGGTCCCAGACGTGGAAGAAGAACGTCCAGTCGACGTAGGGGACAAGCTCCGCAGGCCCCGGCGCGACCGATCGCGGGCCTGTGAACGGCGGCGCCGTGAGATCGTCGAAATCGACGCGCTCGCGGTTCGCGCGGGCCTCCGCGATCGTCAGCAGCGGCTTGCGGCCGCGCTCGGCGTGCTGCGCGCGCAGGCGCTCCTGCAGCTCGCGGTTCTCGTCGTCGAGCCGAAGGCGGCGGGCCGGGTCAAGCAGGTCGGAAACGACGGCGACGACCCGGGAGGCGTCGAGGACGTGAACCGTCGGCGAGCCGTAAGCGGGCGCGATCCGCACCGCCGTGTGCTGCTTCGACGTGGTCGCGCCGCCGATCAACAAGGGGAGCTCGAGGCCGCGCCGCTCCATCTCGGCGGCGACGTTGACCATCTCGTCGAGCGACGGCGTGATCAGCCCCGAAAGCCCGACGATGTCGGCGCCGGCCTCCGACGCCGTGTCGAGGATCCGCTCCGCCGGCGCCATCACGCCCAGGTCGATCACCTCGTAGTTGTTGCAGCCGAGGACGACTCCGACGATGTTCTTGCCGATGTCGTGCACGTCGCCTTTGACTGTGGCCAGCACGATCGTGCCCCGCGTTGACACGACCTGTCCGGCCGCCTCGCGCTCGGCCTCCATGAACGGCTCCAGATAGGCGACGGCGCGCTTCATCACCCGCGCGCTCTTGACGACCTGCGGCAGAAACATCCGCCCCGACCCAAACAGGTCGCCAACGACCGCCATCCCGGCCATCAGCGGCCCCTCGATCACGTCGAGCGGCCGGTCGTACCGCGCCCGGGCCTCCTCCACGTCAGCCTCGATGTACTCGACGACGCCGTGGACGAGGGCGTGCTCGAGTCGCTGCGCGACGGGCCGCTCGCGCCACGACAGGTCGACCTCTCGCTTCGTCGCCTCGCCGGTCGAGCCCTTCGCGTACTCGACGAGTCGCTCGGTAGCGTCCTCGCGCCGGTTCCAGATCAGGTCCTCGACCAGCTCGAGCAGCTCCGGCTCGATGTCCTCGTAGACCATGAGCTGCCCGGCGTTCACGATCCCCATGTCCAGCCCGGCCCGGATCGCGTGGAAGAGGAAGGCCGAGTGGATCGCCTCGCGGACGTGGTCGGATCCGCGGAAGGCAAAGGAGAGGTTCGAGATGCCTCCAGAGACGCGCGAGCCCGGGCAGCGCTCCTTGATCTGCCCGATCGCCTCGATGAACGCGCGCGCGTAGTCGGCGTGCTCCTCCAGGCCGGTACCGACCGCGAGGATGTTCGGGTCGAAGATCAGGTCCTCGGCGGCGAACCCGGCTTGCTCGGTCAGCAGCAGGTAGGCGCGCTCGCAGATCGCCACCTTGCGCTCGACCGTGTCGGCCTGCCCCTGCTCGTCGAAGGCCATGACGACGACGCCGGCGCCGTAGCGGCGGGCGCGCCGCGCCTGGTCGAGCAGCGCCTGCTCGCCTTCCTTGAGGCTGAGCGAGTTCACGATCCCCTTGCCCTGCAGCAACTTGAGACCAGCCTCCAATACCGACCAGCGCGAGCTGTCGACCATGATCGGCACCCGGGCGATCTCCGGCTCGGTCCCGATCAGGTTCAGAAAGATCGTCATCACCCGCTCCGAGTCGAGCAGGTCGGCGTCCATGTTCACGTCCAGGATGTTGGCGCCACCCTGCACCTGCTCGAGCGCGACCTCGACCGCCTGCTGGTAATCCTCGGCCTCGATCAACCGCCGGAAGCGGGCCGACCCGGTCACGTTCGTCCGCTCGCCGATCATCACGAAGCCCGTGTCCGGCCCGATCTCGAACGGCTCCAGGCCGCTGAACCTCGGCGCCGGCCGCCTCTCGGGGACACGTCGGGGGGACAGTCCCTCGGCCGCGGCCCGGTCGACCGTGGCCCGGATCGCCTCGACGTGCTCGGGCGTCGTCCCGCAGCAGCCGCCGACGACGTTGACCAGCCCGCTCCGGACGAACCCCCCCAGGTGCCGGCTCGTGTCGACCGGTAGCTCGTCGTGAAGCCCGAGCTCGTTCGGCAGCCCGGCGTTCGGATGGCAGGCCGTGTACGTCGTCGCCACCCGCGACAGGCTCTCCACGTACGGCCGCATCTGCGCGGCGCCGAGCGAGCAGTTGACGCCGACGATCAGCGGCTCGGCGTGCTCGACCGACACCCAGAACGCCTCCACCGTCTGCCCGGACAGGTTGCGGCCCGACAGGTCGATGGCTGTGAACGAGAGCCAGCGCGGAACGTCGGGCGCGACCTCCATCGCTGCCGCGATCGCGGCCTTCGCGTTCAACGTGTCGAAGATCGTCTCGACCAGAAGCAGGTCGACGCCGCCCTCGACCAGCGCCGCCACCTGCTCCGCGTACGCCTCCCGGACCTGGTCGAACGTCACGGCGCGATGGGACGCGTCGTCCACGCGCGGCGACAAAGACAGGGACACGTTCAGCGGCCCGAGCGAGCCCGCCACGAACCTGTCCGGGCCCGCTTCGTCCGCCGCCTGCCGCGCGAGCCTCGCCCCGGCTACGTTCAGCTCGTACACCTGCTCCTGGAGCGCGTAGTCCGCCTGACCAATCGAGGTCGCCGTGAACGTGTTCGTAGTCGCAATGTCCGCTCCCGCCGCGAAATAGTCACGGTGGATGCCGAGCACCACCTCCGGACGCGTCAGGTTGAGCAGGTCGGGATCGCCCGCGACATCACGCGGATGATCACGGAACCGCTCGCCGCGATACGCCTCCTCACCACGCACGCTGCGCTGGATCAGCACACCCCAGGAGCCGTCGAGCACCGCCACCCGCCGCTCCAGAAGATCCCTCAGCCTGTCCTCGACGCTCATCGGCCTCTGCTCCCCTAAAGGCACGGGAACCGGACGGCCCACGGGCTCTTTAGGCGTTTGGTAACCCGGTCGCCAAGCTGCCGTTCAAAGCTCTCCGGGGATGGGCAATCTACCAGCATTTAGGCACTTTTGCGTCCAGGCCGCCCTGGCCGTTAGAGCGGGAAACAGGGGCCGAAGTGGTCATTACCGAGCTCAGCTGCCGTTGCCAGCCCCGTAAACCTTCGACCGTCCTCACACCGTAGGCCAAGACGGCGCCCGTGTAAACCCCGCGGATGTCGGACTGCGTCGGCGCGCGGGTCAGGGCGCGATCTACGCCGATTGAGAACGCCGCAGCGACGCATCGCGGGGGTGTCGCGTGAGATCGCGCCTGCTCCCGACGAAGCACGAGTGTCAAGGGGCGCGCTCGACGACCGACGGCCGCCGGAGCGCTCCCCGGCGGCGGGCCCTCTGTGTACTGGCTGCAACAGTGGTGCTAGCCGGCTTGGGCGCTGCTGGCTGTAGCCGTCACCCTCTGCAGTCCTGGAGACTGTCCCCTCGGCCGGCTGCGGGAGTGCGCTCTAACGTGAATAGACTACGAGCGTGGCGCGGCCCCACATCCCCTGGCTTCCCGCAGGCGAGCAGGGCGCCGCCGAGTCGATCCCCCGTAGCTACATCGGCGGATACGACATTCCGGCGACGCGCAGGATCCTCGCAAACGCCGAGACTGCATACCTCGAGCTCGCCGCCGAGCGAGACGCGGTCGCGAATGAGCTGGAGAAACTGAACGAGCTTAACTCGGGCCTGCTAGCCGAGCGCGACGAGCTCGCCCGCTCGCACGGAACAGATAAGGAGACGACCGCGATCGAGGCGCGCAAGCTGAAGCGGGAGATCGCGCGGTTGGCGTCGTCGGAGACCACCCTCCGTGCCCTGTGGGAGAACGCGGAAAAGGAGATGAGCCTTGCCCAGCAGACGCTCGAGCGGCTCCGACTGGATGCCGAGCAGATAAGAGCCGAGCTCGAGGTCGAGCGGGGACGTGGACAAAAGCTGGCGGAGCTACAGAAGCAACTGGAGCACCACTTCGAGTTGATGGACGCGCTCCAGCAGGAACATCACGAGCTCATACAGGCTTACGATGCAGCGGCTAAGGACGCAGCTGCGCGAGAGGCGAAACTTGTAGAGCAGTTGGAGGCGGCACGCCTCAAGATCTCGGAGACGGCGGAGGCGCTTCGAAACGCGGAGCAGTGCATCGATGCCAACGAGCGGGAGCTCGCCTCCAGCCGCCGGCGCGAAGATGTTCTGGCACGGATGATCGAGACCGCGAAAGGCCGAGCCGACACGATCCGCGCCGACGCCAGGGTAGAGGCCGCGCTAACGCTCAAGAAGACACGAGAACGCGAACGGCAGATCATTGAGCAAGCGGAGTCGCAGCTGAAGCTGATCGAGGCCGAGCGGTCCCGGATCGCAACGATGGCCGACAGCCTCAGAGAGGACCTGTCCTCGGTCCTCGTGACAACCCTTCAGCAGCTCAACAACCGACTCGGTGCCGAGAGCTCGCAACCCGACGTCAAGCCGATCGACGGTGGCACTCGAACGGTCAGAAAGAGGCGCTCGTCGTCGACAAAGCCGAACGAACAACAGCCGGTGACCACGTCCGCGCTTCCGGGCCGCGTCAAACGGACACGTACGAGCTCGGGCTAACCGCTCGATAGGCGCGGCCGTCCCCTCGTTTCACATCTTCTGCTCTAGAAGCGGATGGCGCTTGTCAGGACGAGTACGAGGATGAGCGCGGCGACGAGGATGAATCCCTCGAACGCCACGATTGCGATCTGTCGGGCGGTGTAGGCGAGTACCGCGGTGAGGCGACCGTGACTGTTCGACCCGGTCACGTTCACGTCGTGAGCCTCGGAGCGAGCCGATTCCGGCGACAGCTCCGCGGGCCGGAGGAGGGAAGACGAGCCGGTAGGAACCTCGCCGGCCTCTGCGAGGTCGTCCGTGAGCGCAACCAGCCCTTGATTGGATCCCGCAGCCTCGGTCGGCGCCTCTCCTGCGTCTGGCCGCGGGCGGGCCGGTGCAGCCACATCCTGCTCGGATGTCTTCTCTTGCTCAGGCCGCGGGTCAGCGGGAGCAAACCCTGGTTTCCTGCGGGGCCGTCGATTCTCGACTCGATCGAGGCTCCGCTCGACGGTAGCCCCGTCCGTTGTCGGGCCGGCGATCTCTTCCAGGAATCGGCCGAGCACGTCGGTCACGACCACCGACAGGTCGTCACGAAGATCTTCCGATAGCCGAAGCAGGCGCTTCCGCTCTCGCTCGGCACGCTCGCGTTCGCTGTTTGCCCGACGGAGCATCTGCTCCTCGCGTTCCCTGGCCTTCTTGAGCGCTTTCGAGGCCTCCGCTCTCGCGTCGGACTTGAGCCGCTCGCTCGTTCGTTTCGCCGATTCGAGCATGTTCGTCAGCAGCAACTCGCGGTTCTCGAAGCGGGCGACCTCCCGCTGCGCCGCCTCCAGCTCTGATCGAAGCGCATGTTCGCGAAGACCGAGGGCGTCGTGGGCCACCTTCATGCGGGTGAGCTCGTCGTTGAGGTGGCGCTCGGTGTCGCTCAGAGTCGAGCAGGCCTCCTCCACGGAGTGGAGGCGTTGCTCGAGGTCCGCACGTTCCCGGAGCAGGTTCCAGTTGATCTCCCGCAGTTCTTCGAGCAGCTTCCGGGTAGCGGCTCGGTCGTAGCCGCGGAATACCTGGGGGAGCGATTCGACTGAAACGTCTACGAGCTTAGGCTCGCGCTGTACCGCCACGTCGCCACACTCACCTTGCCCGAGCAGCCAATGTCAGAGCATTCTAGTGGTTCCGGCCTGCAACTCCCATCGCGCCGACGAACTGAACGGCGTAGAGGCTGCCGAAGGCGGCGGCGCGCGCGCCTTCCGGCGCCAAGTGGTCGGGGATTGAAGTTCTCCGTCATCGCGCCTAATCTGAACTTGAGCCCGTGACCAACCCTGCGACCGATCTCGCCTCACCTCGTGCGCCGCAATGCCGTTTATGCGGCCTTGCGCTGAGGCACACATTCGTCGATCTCGGAAAGTCCCCGCTGTGCGAAAGCTTCCTCACCGAGGCGCAACTCGACCAGGTCGAGCACTTCTACCCGCTGCACGTGCGAATCTGCGCGGACTGCTTGCTCGTTCAGCTCGAGGCATACGTTCCAGCCGAAGCAATCTTCACGGAATACGCATATTTCTCCGCGTTCTCCGACTCCTGGGTAGAGCATGCGCGTCGCTACAAGCAAGTCGTGGTCGATCGTTTTGGCCTCGATCGCAACAGCTTGGTCGTCGAGCTAGCCTCGAACGACGGCTACCTGCTCCAACACTTCGTCGCCGACGGCATCCCCTGCCTCGGCATCGACCCCGCCGCCAACCTCGCCGAGGCAGCTCGCGAGCGCGGAGTGGAGACGATGATCGCCTTTTTCGATTCTCGTCTCGCCCAAGAGCTGGTCGCAGACGGCCATCGAGCCGACCTCGTCGTCGCAAGCAACGTGCTCGCGCAGGTGCCAGAGCTCAACGACTTCGTCGCCGGTATCGAGATACTCCTCGCGGCTCACGGAGTCGTGACGATCGAAGTGCCACATCTCATGAAGCTTGTCGAGCAACTCCAGTTCGACACGATCTACCACGAGCACTACTCCTATTTCTCCGCGACGACGATGCTCACGCTCCTCGCCCGTCACGGCCTCGTCGTCTTCGACATCGAAGAGCTCCCGTCCCACGGCGGCTCCCTTCGCGTGTATGCAAAGCGCGCGGGAGACGAACATCATCCGGTTCAGCCGTCGGTCGAGCGCGTCCTCAGCACCGAGCGCGTCGCCGGCTTCGACCGACTCGACGGCTACTCGTCGTTCAGCGACAGGGTTGTCGAGGTCAAGTGGAATCTCCTCGAACTGCTCATCGGCCTTCGCCGTGAGGGAAAGTCGGTAGTCGGATACGGCGCTCCAGGGAAGGGCAACACACTCCTCAATTACTGCGGTATCCGCACCGACCTGATCGAGTACACGGTCGACCGCAACCCGTACAAGCACGGTAGATATCTCCCCGGAACCGGCATCCCCATCTATCCTCCGGAGCGGATTTCCGAGACCCGCCCTGACGCCATCCTGATTCTGCCCTGGAATCTCGAACGCGAAATCGCGCGACAACTCGCCTACACGATGGCCTGGGGATGCGAGCTCTTTGTCCCGATCCCATCTCCGCGGCTGGTGGCTGCGGACAAAGCGGTGGCGTGACGTGAAGGTCGTGATCTTCTGCGGCGGTATGGGGTTGCGCATGGGTGAGACCTCTGCGCGTCTCCCCAAGCCCATGATCCCGATCGGTGACAAGCCGATCCTGTGGCACATCATGAGCTACTACTCAAGCTTTGGCTTTACTGACTTCATCCTCTGTCTTGGCTACAAGGCCGAAGTCATCAAAGAATACTTCCTCAACTACAACGAGGCGCTAGGAAACGATTTTGTGCTGCGTGACGGTGGCCGGCAAATCGAGCTGCTCCAGCGAGATATTCACAACTGGTCGGTGACGTTCGTCAGCACGGGTCTTCACGATCCAATTGGTCAGAGATTAAAGAAGATTGAACCGTACCTCGAAGACGACGAGTTCTTTCTTGCGACGTACGGGGACGGACTCACCGACGCCCCGCTCAACGACCTCATCGAAACGCTCGTGCAGAGCAACAACATCGGTCTTTTTCTCGCGGCTCACCCCACGGTCAACTTTCACGTTGTTTCGTTTGACGCACAGAGCCAGGTCGAGTCGATCGAGGATGTGACCAAGATGGGGATGTGGATCAATGCTGGCTATTTCGTCTTCCGTCGAGAACTCCTCGATTACATTCAGCCCGGAGAGGACCTCGTCGAAGAGCCATTCAGGCGCCTGGTCTCAGAAGGCAAACTCCGCGCATATCCGTATGACGGCTTCTGGGCGCCGATGGACACCCTCAAAGACAAGCACGTGCTGGAGAGCATGTATGAGACAGCGCAGGCACCATGGCGTAGCCCACGCGGGCTGGTCACGCTCGCCGGCAGCCCCGGCACCGATTAGACCGTGAGGTCGCTTTCTCTCGACGGTCCCGAGCGGCTGCGCACCATCCTCGCCGTCGGGGCTCACGCAGATGACATCGAGATCGGCTGCGGTGGTACCTTGCTCCGGCTCGCGTTGACGCATCCTCAGGCGCGTCTTCACTGGGTGGTGCTCAGCGCCCAAGGCGAGCGGGCAGCCGAGGCCGAGCGCAGCGCCCATGACTTCGGCACCGGCTTTGCAGAACTCGTGCTCGAGATCAAGGACCACCGCGACGGCTTCTTCCCGTACTCAGGCGCCGACGTCAAGGAGTACTTCGAACATCTCAAGGCTTCAGTGCAGCCGGACGTGGTCTTCACCCACAGACGGGACGATCTCCATCAAGACCACCGAGTGACGGGCGAGCTCACCTGGAACACGTTCCGGAACCACCTCATACTCGAATACGAGATTCCCAAGTACGACGGCGACCTTGGAGCGCCCAACGTCTTCGCCCATCTACCCGCCGAGGTCGCCGACAGGAAGGTCGAACTCCTCATGGAGCACTTCGGGACGCAGCAGAACCGGCACTGGTTCACGGCCGACGTCTTCCAGTCGCTGCTCCGCCTGCGCGGCATGGAGTCCAACGCGCCGAGCGGACGCGCCGAGGCGTACTACTGCCGAAAGCTGGCGATCTAGATGACGGACTTCGCGAGCAACAGCATTGACGGTGTGCACGCCATTCCGAAGCGACGCATCCCGGATGAACGGGGGACGATCTATCACATGCTGCGGCGCGACGACCCCCACTTCCTCGAGTTCGGAGAGATCTACTTCACGAGCGTCTACGCGAGCGTCGTCAAGGGTTGGCACAAGCATCGCGACATGACGCTCAACTACTGTTGCGTCCACGGTCGGATCAAACTCGTTCTCTACGACGACCGTCCGTCCTCGGCGACCCAGGGTTCCATCATGGAACTCTTTCTCGGACCGGACAATCACATGCTCGTCGTCATCCCTCCCGGCATCTGGACAGGCTTCAAAGGCATGACAGATCCGCTCGCGATCGTGGCCAATTGTTGCACACATCCGCACGATCCATCCCTGACGAGTCGCCTCGACCCGTTCGAGAACGACATTCCATACGATTGGTCAATCCGTCAACACTGAAGAGAACCTCGCCGGACGGCGAGGACCGGGGCAAAGAGCTCCATCGGTTCGCAGCGGAACTCTTTCCGATTTGCCGCAGCATCACTGGTGAGGGGCTTCGCGAGACGCTGCGCCGCATTTCCGAGCGGGTTCCGCTCACCGTCCACGAGGTCCCGTGCGGGACGAAGGTCTTCGACTGGACGATCCCGCGGGAGTGGAATATTCGGGACGCCTACGTCAAAGACGCCGGCGGCAAGCGGGTCGTCGACTTCCAGGCTTCGAACCTTCACGTCGTGAACTACAGCGTTCCCGTCGACGAGACCATGTCACTCGAAGAGCTACAACCGCACCTCCACTCCATCCCCGAGCGCCCAGAGTGGGTTCCGTATCGAACGTCCTACTACCGCGAGGACTGGGGCTTCTGCCTCAGCCACCAGACGCGGCTCGGCCTCCCGGACGGCATGTACGCGGTACGAATCGACAGCAGCCTCGAACCCGGCAGCTTGACGTACGGCGAACTACTCGTGCCCGGCCGATCGGCGGAGGAGGTTCTGATCTCTGCGCACGTGTGCCACCCCTCGCTCGCGAACGACAACCTGTCCGGCGTCGTCGTCGCCACGCTCCTCGCCCAAACCATGTCGCAGACTCCGCGCAAGCTCACGTACCGCTTCCTCTTCATCCCCGGGACGATTGGCGCGATCGCCTGGCTCCATGCGAATCGCGAGAGAGTCGGGAACGTGAGGCACGGACTAGTCCTCACCTGCCTCGGCGATCCAGGCCACGTCACGTACAAGCGATCACGGCAAGGCAACGCGACCGTCGACCGCGCCGTCGAGCACCTCCTGACGCACAGTGCCGCCGGTAGCGAGGTGATCGATTTCTCTCCGGACGGCTACGACGAGCGGCAGTTCTGCTCGCCTGCCTTCGACCTGCCGGTTGGCTGCTTCATGCGAACGCCGCACCATCGCTTCCCGGAGTACCACACATCGGCAGACGATCTCGACTTCATCACGCCTGAGCATCTCGGGGACTCGTTCGAGAAGATCTATGCCGTGCTGACACTTCTGGACGAGAACGAGACCTACCTGAGCACCAACCCTGAGTGCGAGCCGCAGCTCGGCAGGCGCGGCCTGTTCCGGACGGCCGGTGGGCGAAAGAACGAAAGCCTCGACGAGCTCGCCCTGTCGTGGGTATTGAACCTCGCCGACGGACGCCACTCCCTGCTGGACATGGCAGAGCGCTCAGGCATCCCCTTCCGGGCCGTGCACCGCGCAGCGGAGGCGCTCCGTGACCACGAGTTGCTGAGGCCGGTCGCGTGAAGATTCTCGTCACCGGCACCGACGGTTACATCGGGACCGTACTCGCCGCGTACCTCGTCGAGCGCGGACACGAAGTAATCGGCGTCGACACGGGCTTCTACCGTAGCGGCTGGCTCTACAACGGCGTCTCGCTCAGCGTGAAAACCTGCGTGAAGGACATCCGCGAGCTGACCCCAGAGGACGTCGAGGGATCAGATGCCGTTGTGCACATGGCCGAACTCTCGAACGACCCGTTGGCCCAACTCCTCCCTGGTATCACACATGAGATCAATCACAACGGCTCTGTCCATGTCGCCACGATCTCGAAAGCCGCGGGGATACCTCGCTTCGTCTACACGTCGTCGTGCAGCGTGTATGGAGCGGCCGAGGAAGACATCGTCGACGAGCAGTCGCCGCTACACCCGCAGACCGCCTACGCGGAATGCAAGGCGAGCGTCGAGCGCGCGGTCGGGGCGATGGCATCGGACGAGTTCTCGCCCACGTTCCTGCGCAACGCGACCGCCTACGGCGCATCTCCGAGGATGCGGTTCGACATTGTCCTCAACAACCTCTCCGCTCTTGCCTGGACGACCCGGGAGATCCGCATGGAAAGCGACGGGACTCCGTGGCGGCCGCTTGTCCATGTCCTGGACATCTGCCAGGCGATCGCGCTGGTTCTCGAAACCCCTCGCGATCGAGTCCACGGCGCGATCCTCAACGTCGGAGACACGAACGCGAACTACCAGATCCGGGAGATCGCGTCGATCGTCGGCGACGTGTTTCCGGATTGCACCGTGAGCGTCGGCGATCGCGGTGCCGACGCGCGGAGCTATCGCGTGTCGTTCGACAAGATTCACGAGACGCTCCCCGACTTCCACTGCCGGTGGGACCCAGCCGGGGGCGCCAGGGAGCTCCTCGACGTCTTTACCTCCATCGACCTCCAGGAAAGCGAGTTCCGTTCACGCCACTACACGCGACTGGCCCAGATCGAGTACCTCCTGAATACGAGACAGATCGACGGCTCGTTTCGCTGGGCTCAACCCATTTCGAGCGGGTCGACCGTGGCGGCACCTTGACCGCTGGAGCGACGACATCGACTCGCAACCGCCGAGGGCCACCCTTCACGCGGCTGCTCGCAACCGCCGCAGTGACCGTGGCCCTCGCTCTCTGTGCCGCCGGCACTGCCGCTCACGCGAGAGCCGATTGCAAACCGACGCAGACGGTCGTCCGAGGACACAAGGCGGTTATTCAGTGCGGCCCGGCAACGGCACGGATCCGCTTTCGAGGGAAGACGGTCCGCTTTCGCGGGGGGACCTGCGACGTCAACGGGCCGAGCTTCACGCTCGTCCTCGGAACCCGGGTGACCGGAGCCATCTCCGACCACCTCCTCTTTCTCCACCTGCCCCGGCGGGCGGCCACGATCTACACGCCTCAGTCGGCGACCCTGGAAGTGCAGATCGATCGCGTAGCCTATCGGTGGCGCAGCGGGAAGCTGGCCGTCGTGGGCGGGCCGAGATCAGGATCGATCGTCGGAATGCTTTCGCGCTCGGGATCGACGGCTTCTGCCGGTGCGTTCTCCGGCTCCTTCGAGTGCTGAGGGCCGCCTGATAGCCATACGATCGTCTAAGCAAACCCACTCGAACGTCCAGCGGGCACTCGGCTCCCGGTTTGACATGGTTCGTCGGTGAGCGCCCCTCTGTCACTCCGCGGTCGCAGGCGACGGAGTCGACTCTCCACGGGGACGTGGAGCCTGCTTGTGCCGTTGCTGCTGCTGTCGCTCCTCGCGACGATTCCCGCTGCCTTGATCGACGATGCGGCGCCGGCGCGCGGCGCGGCTGCCGCTGCTGGCCTTGTGGCCGCCTACGGGTTTAGTGAGGGGTCGGGAACGACGGTGGCGGATTCGTCGGGGAACAACAACGCGGGGACGATCAGTGGGGCGACGTGGACGGGTTCGGGCAAGTACGGAAGTGGGTTGTTGTTTAGCGGGTCGAATGCGAAGGTGACGGTGCCGGACTCGGCCTCGTTGCATTTGACAGCGGGGATGACGTTGGAGGCGTGGGTGAACCCATCGACGACGTCGAGTGCGTGGCGCGACGTGATCTACAAGGGCAACGACAACTACTACTTGGAAGGCACCTCGAGTAGTTCCGGTAAGCCGGCGGGTGGGGCGATCGCGGGTGGGTCGTACGCGGAGGCGTTCGGGACGTCGGCGTTGACGGCGAACACGTTCTCGTATCTGGCGGTCAGCTATGACGGTGCGACGGTGCGCTTGTACGTGAACGGCACGCAGGTCGCGAGCACGGCGCACACGGGCACAATCGCCACCTCGACGAACCCGTTGCAGATCGGCGGCGACAACCTCTACGGCCAGTACTTCCAGGGCACGATCGACGAAGTCCGCGTCTACTCGACGGCGCTAACACAGACGCAGGTGCAGACGGACATGAACACGCCGATCGCGCCAGACACGCAGCCGCCGACAGCGCCGAGCGGTCTCGGCGCGACCGCGTTCAGCCCCTCGCAGATCAACCTCGGCTGGACGGCCTCGCAGGACAACGTCGGCGTCACCGGCTACCAGATCGAGCGCTGCCAGGCCGCCGGCTGCAGCAACTTCGCGCCGCTGACGACCGTGCCCGGCACCCAGACCACCTACAGCGACACCGGCCTGACCGCCAACACCAGCTACAGCTACCGCGTCCGCGCCACCGACGCCGCCGGCAACCTCAGCCCCTACTCCAACACCGCCACCACCAGCACGCTCGCCCCCGACTCGCAACCGCCGACCGCGCCCAGCACCCTGACCGCCACCGCCGCCGGCAGCACCCAGATCAACCTCGGCTGGCAAGCCTCACAAGACAACGTCGGCGTCACCAACTACCTCGTCGAACGCTGCCAAGGCGCCGGCTGCAGCAACTTCAGCCAGATCGGCACCAGCACCCAAACCACCTACAACGACACCGGCCTCGCCCCCAACACCAGCTACAGCTACCGCGTCCGCGCCACCGACGCCGCCGGCAACCTCAGCCCCTACTCCAACACCGCCACCACCAGCACCCAAGCCGGAACCGCTGGCCTCGTCGCCGCCTACGGGTTTAGTGAGGGGTCGGGAACGACGGTGGCGGATTCGTCGGGGAACAACAACGCGGGGACGATCAGTGGGGCGACGTGGACGGGTTCGGGCAAGTACGGAAGTGGGTTGTTGTTTAGCGGGTCGAATGCGAAGGTGACGGTGCCGGACTCGGCCTCGTTGCATTTGACAGCGGGGATGACGTTGGAGGCGTGGGTGAACCCATCGACGACGTCGAGTGCGTGGCGCGACGTGATCTACAAGGGCAACGACAACTACTACTTGGAAGGCACCTCGAGTAGTTCCGGTAAGCCGGCGGGTGGGGCGATCGCGGGTGGGTCGTACGCGGAGGCGTTCGGGACGTCGGCGTTGACGGCGAACACGTTCTCGTATCTGGCGGTCAGCTATGACGGTGCGACGGTGCGCTTGTACGTGAACGGCACGCAGGTCGCGAGCACGGCGCACACGGGCACAATCGCCACCTCGACGAACCCGTTGCAGATCGGCGGCGACAACCTCTACGGCCAGTACTTCCAGGGCACGATCGACGAAGTCCGCGTCTACTCGACGGCGCTAACACAGACGCAGGTGCAGACGGACATGAACACGCCGATCGCGCCAGACACGCAGCCGCCGACAGCGCCGAGCGGTCTCGGCGCGACCGCGTTCAGCCCCTCGCAGATCAACCTCGGCTGGACGGCCTCGCAGGACAACGTCGGCGTCACCGGCTACCAGATCGAGCGCTGCCAGGCCGCCGGCTGCAGCAACTTCGCGCCGCTGACGACCGTGCCCGGCACCCAGACCACCTACAGCGACACCGGCCTGACCGCCAACACCAGCTACAGCTACCGCGTCCGCGCCACCGACGCCGCCGGCAACCTCAGCCCCTACTCCAACACCGCCACCACCAGCACGCTCGCCCCCGACTCGCAACCGCCGACCGCGCCCAGCACCCTGACCGCCACCGCCGCCGGCAGCACCCAGATCAACCTCGGCTGGCAAGCCTCACAAGACAACGTCGGCGTCACCAACTACCTCGTCGAACGCTGCCAAGGCGCCGGCTGCAGCAACTTCAGCCAGATCGGCACCAGCACCCAAACCACCTACAACGACACCGGCCTCGCCCCCAACACCAGCTACAGCTACCGCGTCCGCGCCACCGACGCCGCCGGCAACCTCAGCCCCTACTCCAACACCGCCACCACCAGCACCCAAGCCGGAACCGCTGGCCTCGTCGCCGCCTACGGGTTCGACGAGGGGTCGGGAACGACCGTGGCCGATTCCTCCGGCAACAACAACGGCACCATCAGCGGCGCCACCTGGACGAGCTCCGGCAAGTACGGCAACGCGCTCGTCTTCAACGGCAGCGCGCGGATCACCGTGCCGGACGCTCCGTCTCTGGATCTGACGAGCCGCATGACGCTCGAGGCCTGGGTCAACCCGTCCACGGTCTCGAGCGCCTGGCGCGACGTGATCTACAAGGGCCAAGACAATTACTACCTCGAGGCCACGTCGAGCAACGCGAGCGTGCCCGCCGGGGGCGGCACGATCGGTGGTACGAATTCGGTGGCATCCGCACCCGGGGCGCTGGCCGCCGGCGCGTGGACGTTCCTAGCGGTCACGTACGACGGTTCGAACGTCCGCCTCTACATCAATGGCTCGCGCGTGGCGACCCAGGCGGCCACCGGCAACATCACGACCTCGACCAACCCGTTGCAGATCGGCGGCGACAACCTCTACGGCCAGTACTTCCAGGGCACGATCGACGAGGCCCGTGTCTACAACGCTGCGCTCAGCCAGACGCAGGTCTATTCGGACATGCTCGCCGAGGTGAACTCGGCGACGGCGCCGAACAACCTCTCGGCCAGCGCCGTGTCCGGCACTCAGGTCAACCTCAGCTGGCAGGCACCGACCACGCCGGGGGTCACGAGCTATGCGATCGAGCGGTGCGTCGGCGCCACGTGCTCGAACTTCGTCCAGATCGGGACGACGGCGGCGACGACGTTCAGCAACACGAATCTGACGGCTCAGACGAGCTACAGCTATCGAGTGCGCGCTCTCTACGGCGCCTCGCCCGGTGGTTACTCGAATGTCGCGAGCGCGTTCACGGGGCTGAGCGTGACGCCGCGCGCGGTGGCGGTGACCTTCACGAGCACGCAGCAGTTCACGGCGCAGGGGCCGGGTAGCGGGAGCGTCACCTGGTCCGTCGACGGCGTGGCGGGCGGCAACGCGAGCGTGGGAACGATCACAGCCGGCGGCCTCTACACGCCGCCCGCCGCGGTGGGCACACACACGGTGACGGCCAAGATCAACGGCCAGTCGCAGACCGCGAGTGCCACCGTCTACGTCACCCACGACCCCGGCGTGTTCACGTTCCACGACGACGCGATGCGAACCGGACAGAACCTGACGGAGACCGCGCTCAGCCCGTCGAACGTCAACCAGCAGAGCTTCGGGAAGGTGGGCACGTTCGCGCTCGACGGTCTCACGTACGCATCCCCGGTTTACGTTCCGGGCGTTAACATCCCAGGCAAGGGCGTCCATGACGTCGTCTTTGTCGCCACCGAGCACGACAGCCTGTACGCGTTGGACGCAGACAACCCGGGTAGTCCCCCGCTCTGGCAGGACAGCTTCATCAACCCGGCCGCCGGTGTGACGACGGTGCCGGCCGCCGACACGGGCGAGACGGTCGACATCCCGAACGAGATCGGCATTACGAGCACCCCCGTGGTCGACCCGTCGACGGGAACGATCTACGTGGTCGTCAAGACCAAGGAGGTCCTCGGCGGGCAGACCAACTACGTGCAGCGGCTGCACGCGCTCGACATCGGCACCGGCACCGAGAAGTTCGGCGGTCCGGTCGTGATCCAGGCGAGCGTGCCCGGCACGGGGATCGGGTCGGTGAACGGCCAGCTCGCGTTCGATCCGCTGCGGGAAAACCAGCGTGCTGGCCTGCTGTTTGCGAACGGCAAGGTCTACATGGCTTTCTCGAGCCACGGCGACCACGACCCCTTCCACGGCTGGGTGCTGGGATACAACGCGTCGAACGTCCAGCAGCAGACCCTCGTCTTCTGCAGCACTCCCAACGACGAGCACGCCGGCATCTGGATGGACGGGAACGGGCTCGCCACGGATCAAACGGGCAGCCTCTACTTCATCACCGGCGACGGCGGCCTCTCGGCGACCAGCGGCGGGTCGGATTACGGCGACGCGTTTGTCCGGATGACGCCGGCCGGTTCCGTGACCGACTGGTTTTCGCCGAGCGTCCAGACGCAACTGGACGCCGACAACCTGGACCTCGGTTCGGGCGGCGTGCTCCTGCTGCCGGATCAGCCGGGAGCGCACCCGCACGAGATGGTCAGCGCCGGCAAGAATGGAACGATCTATCTCGTCGACCGCGACAACATGGGCCACTACGACCCGAACACGGATCACATCGTGCAGTCGATCGTCAATATCTTCACCGCCCAGGGGGGTGAGGACGGCGGAAACTTCAGCTCACCGGCGTACTTCAACGGCAACGTCTATTTCGCGCCAGTTTCTGACCATGTCCAGGCCTTCCACCTCAGCAACGGGCTGTTGACGACGACGCCGACATCCGAGACGTCCGAGGTCTACACGGGACGCGGCGGGACGATGTCGATCTCGGCAAACGGTGCGACGAACGGCATCGTGTGGACGTTGCAGTCCAACGGGACCGCACCGGGCGTCCTCCACGCGTACGACGCGACGAACCTGGTCAACCAGCTGTACAACAGCAACCAAGCGGGCTCCCGCGACGTCCTCGAATCCTGGTCGAAGTTCAGTCTCCCCGTCGTCGCCGACGGCAAGGTCTTCGTCGCCACCACGAGCACGCTGGCGGTTTACGGGCTCCTCCCCTAGGCTTTCTCAGCCTCTCGCGGCTTCGTTTGCTGGGCAAACCCCCCTTTAGGCGCTGTTGCTGAGCCAAAGGGACGGGTTTCGAATCCTGATCGTTAGTCGAATTGACCGCTCGTGCCGATCGTCCCACGATGCGAGCATGGGTTCTCGGATTCGATTCCGATCGGGTCGGCCGCTGCGCCGCGGCGACGTCGTCCAGGTCCGATCGACGGCGGAGATTCTCGTCACGCTGGATGCCGACGGCTCGCTCGAAGGCGTCCCGTTCATGCCAGAGATGCTGAAGCACGTCGGCCGGCGCTACACGGTCGTCGCCCGCGTCGAGCGGGCGTGCGACACGATCCACAAGACCGGCGTCCGCCAGATGCCGGCGACGGTGCTACTCGACGATCTGAGGTGCAACGGCCTCGCCCACAGCGGTTGCCAGGCGGGCTGCCGTCTCTACTGGAAAGAGGCGTGGCTGGAGCGAGTAACGAGCAGGACGGAACCAGCGAGCAGCGCCGACCCGACGGCCGGCGGCGCACGGGCACACCTCGAGGCGCTTACACGTGCAGGGACACAGGTGCTCATGGACGGCGAGAAGCTCTACCGGTGCCAGGCGACCGAATTCTTCAAAGCGACGGAGCCGATCGGCTGGTGGAACGTCCGCTCGTTCGTCCGAGAAGTCACCTGCGGAAACGTGGGCATCGTCCGCTTCGTCCGCGTCATGTCGCGGATCGTCGTCGAGGAGGTGCGCCGCAGGCTCGGCCTCTGGAATCCGATGCCGCTGCCGCACAGCGAGGGCAGCCGCGGCCTACCGCCGTCTGCACAGATCGCGCCGGGAGACCTCGTGCGCATCCGCTCCAAGGAGGAGATCGCCGAGACGCTCGATGCCGCTTCGAAGAACCGAGGCCTCTGGTTCGACCACGAAATGGTTCCGTACTGCGACGAGGTTCACTCGGTCTCGCGGAAGGTCGAGAGATTCGTGGACGATCGTACAGGTCGCCTGGTCACGCTTAAGAGCGACTGCTTTGTTCTCGAGAACGTCGTCTGCACGAGCTACTGCAGCTACGGCCGCTGGTTCTGCCCGCGGGCCATCTACCCCTGGTGGCGGCAGACCTGGCTCGAGCGCGTCGACGACGTGGCCCGACCGCCTCAAGTCGAGGAGCGCACGAGCGCGAACGGACACAACGGCGCCGGCGCTGTCAAAGAGCGGCCAGGCAAGGCCGCCAGCTAGGAGACGCGGCCGGCGAACGCTCGGCGGAGCCAGGAGGGGCTCCACAGGCCGTCCGGCAGCGTTCGATCCGACCAGAGCACGGCGAGCACGAGGAAGACCGCAAGCAGGACGCCGCCCGTCAGGTCGGAGACCGTGTGGATCCCGTCCAGCTCGGCGGTCGCCAGGACGGCGGCGACCCACGCGACCACGGGCCAGAGCAGTCTCGGGAAGACGGCGACCGCGACCGCACCCAGCAGCGTTGCTCGGAGCGCATGTCCGCTCGGGAACGACGACTGAAGCGGAACGCTCGCGAGCGTGGCGCCGGACACCGTGTACAGCGTCGGCTTTGCGATTACGAGTTTGCACCCAACCTCGATGACGTTGCCGACGCAGAAGGCGGCGAGCCAGAGGATCCAGGAGCGATCTCCCCGCACGAAGAGCACGGCTGCCAGGAGTACGACCATCACTGATGAGAGGAGTGCGCCAGCTGGAAGCCGCAGAATCGGCCCCACCCCGACGTCGTTGCCGCTGAAGCCGAGGGCATGGCCGAGGTACGAGGAGCTGTGGTGGCCCGTCGAGAGGAACGGCATCAGGTGTTGCGCGCCGAAACTGTCCAGCCAGTCCAGCGCCCCCGCGGCCACCAGGATCGCCAACGCGGCGAACGCTGCCGCCGTTCCGAGACAGAGAACCGCGAGTCGACGGCGTACGGTGGCTCCGCGGTCAGGGTCGCCCGCGGGCCGGCTGCCGGCGGGATCGATCGTACGAATCGCCGACGTCAACCGCCCGCCTGCCAACCGTGGTCGGCACGGGTGCGGTAAAGATGAGGCAGCAGGCTGAGCTCGGCCAGAGCCGGGCGAACGTCGTCCTTTGCGAAGACGGACTCGCAGTCGAAGGAGAGCAGGCTCCGCGCGAGTGACCGCCACGCCAGCCGACCGGACATGGCCTCGCGCAGCGAGGTCGGCAGGTCGCCCGACAACCGGATCCAGGAAACGCCCGGGGCGGCGCGGCAGGGCGTGACCGGCTGCTCGAGCTGGTCACGAAAGAGCAGGTAGGGAAAATCGGTCCCGGCGCGGGGACCGACCGTGTGGTAGCCCCACGTGCGTAGGTTGATGTCGAGCAGCTTGTACTCACCCGTTCGGCGGTCGAGCTTGTACTCGACCTCCGCGAGACCGTGGTACCCGATCGCCTTGAGCAGCCTCTCCGAGGGCTCCTCGATCTCGGGCAAGTCGATCGTCTCGACGAAGGTGCTGGAGCGGCCGAAGTCGGGCGGTCGCTGGCGGGTTCGACGGACGAGCATCGTCGCGATCGGCCCGTCCTTAAACAGCGTGCAGTAGCTGAACTGACACTCCCCTCCCCCGGGGATGAGCTCCTGGATCAGGACCTCCTCCGGCGGAATCACCGTGCAGACCTTGCTGAACAGGGTCGCGAGCTCGTGCGCCGTGTCGGCACGGATTGCCTTGACGTTCGTCTCGTAGATGAAGTGCTCCTTGATGGCCGGCTTGAGCGCCACGGGAAAGACGATGTCGAGGCTGCCGAGCTCCTCGGCCGTTCGAGCGGACCAGGTTCTCGGCGTCGGAATCCCGAGACGCTGCGCCAGCTCGGCCGTGCGCCGCTTGTCGGAGGCATGGCGGACGGTCTCCCAGGCGGGAGTCGGCACACGCAGGATGTCGGCCAGCTCGTCCCGGTACATGGACAGCGCCACGACCATCTCATCCCGGGTTGGATAGACGACCCAGCCTTCCAGCCTCTCCTTCTGCGCGACGTCGAGGACGAGCTCTGCAATGCGTTCCGGCTCGCGCAGCGCTGGAACCGTCAGCGCGCGGGTCGTGTAACGAGAGAAGCGCGAGATCGACGGCTCGTCGTCGATGACGCAGACAGGAATCCCGTGCCGACCGAGGCTTCGGACGATGCCGAGACCCTGGTGGTCTCCGCCAAGAACGAGCCCACCGGCCGTCGCCGACGGCAACCGGCGTATCGGCTCCGCCGGCGTTTCCGGCAACCGGGCGACGCTCATACCGGCGCGGGCTCCCTCGCCCCGCGCAGTTCGACCCGCGCGCGCTGCTCCGCCGGCCCTCTCACCCGCCACTCTCCGTCCTCGAGCCGGATCGTCGACGCGGCGCGTGCGCGCCACCACTCAGCCACTTCCCGCGGCAGCGCTTTCCATGCGGTCGCGTCGTCGGAGAAGCGCTCGAGCAGCACCTCGTAGGCATCGACCAGCCGTGGGTCGTCCGCGTAGTCGGGGTGCGTGATCACGAGCGCCATCCCACCGCGCTCGCGGAGCAGATCGGCCTTCTCGTTCCAGAGCGTACCGTCCTCCTGGTCGAGAATCTCGAAAATCGTGTGATCCTGGGTGAGCGTGATCGGCAACTCGACGAGGTCGCCGACGAAGTACGGGAGCCACGACCAGGAGCCGCCCGGCTGCGGCTCGTACGGAGCGGTGTCTGAGTAGGACGAGTCGTACTCGAAGCCGAGCGTCGTCATTGCCTGCCAGTCACGCAGGGTCGCCGGGGAGCGGAAGCCGACAGCGTGCCACGTCTCGCCGTAGTCGCGAATGCCCGGAAGTCGCCGGCGCAGCCTTGCGATGTCTCGACCGTCGTGGAGCCACCCGTGGACGCCGATCTCGCACCCCTCGGCGCGGAGCGCGGCAAACGCCTCGTCGTGACCGGCGCCGTGCTGACTCGGTACGAAGTTCCAGGACGACCGGTACGAGTGCCGCCGCTCGACGTCTTTGAGTAGGTGGATACGCCCGACACCGCTCGGTTTCTCGACGTCGTGCGTGAGGACGAACGCCCAGTCGTGCTCGTCCGGCCAGGACGCAATCGCGGGAACAGGCCCGGCGGTGACGTCGCACAGCAGGTCGAAGAGGAGCTCGTAGAAGTCGTGTAGGGCGGTCTCGATCGGCCAGCGCGGAATCGTCGTGCGCGCCTGCATCTCACTGAAGCGGCGCCGCAGGGCGATCTGGAGGCTCCGCGGCAGAAGTGGCCGCACGGAGTAGTAGCCCGCCCGCGCCGAGCGACGGACCCGGCGGACGACGCGGGAGCCGAGCAGATCGAGGTACTCCTCGGTCCAGCAGAGGCGCATGACCTCGGCCGGGTCGAACGGTAGGAGGACACTTCCTTCCGCCTCCGTCCAGACCGACCCGATCCGGGTGCCGCCCTCGCCGAGGATCGACGCGGTTGGTTCCCACGTCCCCCCGATTCGATCCAGGGCGCTTTCCGTTTCCGCTTCGTCGAGAACGGTGCCGACGATCGGGATCGACGCGATCTCGAAGCACGGACGCCGCTGCGCTCGACGGACGGAGGCAGCGGGACACCAATAGAGCACCCTCTCGCCCTCCGACACCGGCCGGACCGCTTCGAACGGGCTGGGCGAGGCGTCTCGCGGGTCCGGATCGAAGCGCTCGTATGGAACGCGGAAGTAGTCGAAGAAGGGGAACGCGCCCGAGGCCTGGAATGCGGTCAGATTCGATCCTTCGTCCGGTCGGAGGTCGAGCTCCCTGGCTTTCATCCCGCCTCGGCCGCAGCCGGTCCGTTCGAGGGAGCTACGTTCTTCATACATCAGGGGCCGCGCGGCCGCCCTAGCCATTCGGCCAGCATCGAACTGGCAGGATCCACGGCGAGGCGAGGCGGCGCCGCAGCTACCGTGCGACGCATGGAGTCGAGCCGCCGACTGACGTATGCGCTGATCACGCCGGCGCGCGACGAGGCGGAGAACCTGCGACGACTCGCGCCCTGCGTGATCGCCCAGGTCGAGAGGCCGGCCGCGTGGATCGTCGTCGACAACGGCTCGACGGACGGGACGGCCGAGGTGATGCAGGAATTCGCCGTGGCGCACCCGTGGATCCGCGTCGTCTCCAGCCCGCCGAGCGCCGTCGCCCAGCCCGGGACACCGATCGTCAAGGCGATCCACACGGGGCTCGCCGAGCTGACGCCGGTGGACGTGGTCGTGAAGCTCGATGCGGACGTCTCGATGGATCGCGAGTACTTCTCCACGCTCGTCGCCGCCTTTGCCGGCGATCCCGACCTCGGAATCGCGAGCGGGCAATGCTTCGAGCTCGAGGACGGCGAATGGCGGCCGACGCATGTCACCGGCGGGCACGTCCGCGGAGCGACACGGGCGTGGCGGTGGGAGTGCCTGCAGGCCGTGCTGCCTCTGGACGACGTCCCTTGCGTCATGGACGTCGTCGACGAGCTCAAGGCCAACGCCGCCGGCTGGCGCACCGGCATCGTTCCCGGCCTTCGCTTCAACCACCATCGCTCGGTCGGTGAACGAGACGGTGGCGCGACCGCGAGGTGGAAGACGAAGGGACGAGCCTGCCACTATCTCGGCTACCGACCGTGGTACCTGTTCGCGCGAGCCAGCATCAACGCCATTCGCGATCCGGCCGCGCTGGCGATGATCAACGGTTACGCGCGAGCCTGGGCCCGGCGCGACCCGCGCTGTGCCGACCCTGCGGTGATCGAGCAGCTGAGAAGCCGGCAGAGCGTCCGCCGCTTCCCGACGCGGATGCGCGAGGCCGTGGGCCGGAGCCCCAGCGCCTCCAGTCATCCTGAGCTGAGCGAGTGACGAGTCGGCGACGAGGCGGGCGGACGCGGTGTTAGGCTCGCGGGCAATTCGCGAGCCGCGTCGCTCATGAGCCGGATTCGCCTGATCGCTATCGCGTCCGTCTCCTCCGCCATCGTCGCCGGAGCCGTCGCCGCGACGACATTCGCGACCGGCGCCGCCATGGGCCTGCAGGCGAGCGTCACCCGCTACCTGTCGCCCGGCGGCAGCGACTCGGGGACGTGCACCTCCGCCAAGCCCTGCGCAAGCCTCGATCGCGCCTACGAGGTCTCGAAGCCGGGCGACGTCGTGCTCGTCGGGTCAGGGACCTATCCCGGCCAGACGATCGAGTACGACGCGGCGAAGGAGGGAGCGCACTGCGACGGCTACACGCCCGGCGGTGACCGATCGGGGTGCATCACCTTCCAGGCTGCCCCGAATGCGAAACCGGCCTTCTCGGGGGACATCGTGGTCGTCGGTGACGCGGTGCGCCTGGTCGGGTTCGACCTCGGCGGCCATGGGGTAAGCGTCAACCCGGGGAACGTCTGCCACGATCCGCCGACGACGAACGTGATCCTCGACGGGCTCACGAGCACCGGCGGGAGCAGCGGGTATCCGCTCACGATCGACGCCGCCAGCTACGTCGCCGATCTGAACGGCAACTGGAGCCAGACCGACGGGGCCGTGATCGTCCACCGGTGCCGCGCAGGCGAGGGGTACGAGCCGAATCACATCCGCTTTGACCACGGCTGGTATCACGACGTCGTCGATCTCACCGGGAACGAGCACATCGAATGCATGCATCTCGATCCGGCCGACTACGTGACGATCACGAACTCGAAGTTCACCAACTGCGCGGGCTACGACGTCAGGATCTCCTACGAGGACGGCGAGAGCGACAGCGTCAGCCACTACCTGATCGAGAACAACCTGCTCGCGGCCGCGTGCTCGCAGCAGGGGCCGCCGTTCTGGGGCCAAGGCGGGCTCTGCAATCCGATCGAGGAGCTCGAGTTCGACTGCTCCGCCCAGTCCAGCGTGTCGTGCGACGCGAACACCGTTCGCTTCAACACGATCGACGGGGCGGTCCGCTTCGGCACGGACGAAGGTAAGTTCACCAACTCGACCTACTACGGCAACCTCCAGACCGGAGCGGTCGACGAATACCACTGCGGGCTCTACCGCGGCGACGCGGGCGTCGCGTACCACGACAACGTCCTCGGTGCCGTGCCCGAGGGCGTCGCCTGCGGCCCGGGATCGGTGACAGCCTCGAACCAGCTCCGCTCGTCGCTCGGCGCGAGATACGACTTCCGACTCCTGTCGCCCTCGGTCAAGGCAGTCGGGCGCGTCCCTCAGACGGTTGCAGGAGGCTATCCGGCGCTCGACTACGCAGGTGCGCGCCGCCCCCGGCGCGCACCGTTGGACGCCGGCGCGTACCAGTGGGACAGCTCGCTCGTCGTTCTCGGCCGTTCCCTCGGGAGCGTCTCGCTCGGGCAGCCGACGACGGCGGCGGCGGCCTACGGTCCGGTACGACGGCGCACGCTCGTGGCCGGGGCCAAGGGCGTCGAGCGCATCGACTTCCGCCTCCGGCGGGGACGGCTCTGGATCTACGCCCGGGCCGGACACGTCGTCGGAGTCGGTACGTCAAGCCCGTACTACGCGACGACGGCGGGCGTCGGAGCGGGAGCCGAGACGGCGCTCGTCGAGCACTGGCCGGCGACCGCATGGAACGAGTGCAGGAGCGCCTTCCTGCGCAGGCTCGGGGGCGTCGACCTGCTCGCCTTCCCGGCCGGGGGCAAGCGGGGCAAGACGATCGGGAGCCTCACGATGATTCGGCACGACGTCGGCTTCGGCACGTGCCCGGCGGCCGGCTGACCTCTCGGGCGCAGATCGTCAGCGGACGGGGGCCGAAGCCCGACGAGGCTTCGGGGCCGCGCCGGCGACTCCAGGCATGACCCGAAAAACAATCGTGTCGCAGCCGAACTGGGGCGTCGAATCGAGCGAGAGCACCTCGGCGCGAACCCCGCAGGCGCGCACAAGATCGAGCAGGTGGGCAGCGCCAAACGGGTGGTGGCATTCGACCGAGACGAGTCTGACTCGAGGCAGCCAGGTTCCTGCGGTTTCGAACAGCTCTCGCTCGGCACCTTCGATGTCGACCTTGCACACATCGACAGGGCCGTCGACGGCGGCCAGCACCTGCGCCATCGTGATCACGTCCACTGGAGTGGATGACGAGCCCTCGTCGTCGACTCTGAACCCGAACTCGCCGCCTCCGGGAACGAGGGTAGAGCGACGGGCGTGACCTCCGACGGCAGCCTCCAACGCCCTCGCGCGGCCACCGCTGCTTGCGAGATTGTGTTCCAGCACCGCGAAGTTGCCCGCCTCAGGCTCGAGACTGATCAACCGGGCGTATGGGAAGCGCTCAAGGAACCAGCGGGCAACGAGCCCAGTGTTCGCGCCGAGGTCGACGATCATCCTGGGCTCTTCCTCGACGGCGGCTGCGAGCTGGTCGTACGAGCGACCCACCACGATTTCACCGAGGACGGAGACGTCCGTCGTGTGGCTCCTCAACCTGACGCCCGGTCCTAGGCTGCGCAGGTCGACGTCGACGGTGATCGGCTTGCGACAGACGACCGGCCCGACCTTGCTCTGGCTCAGACGAACGCGCAGCAGCCGGAGGAACGACGCGAGGTTCCTCGCCTCACGCCAGTACGCACTGATTTCTCGACGCTTCAGCATGGACTTATCGGCTCGAAGCGGAGCGGGGCGCTCCTGACGCAGTATGACCGACGGAGCGACAAGTCTCATCGTCCCGGCAATCAACTGAACGATCGGCCAGTGGGCCGACGGCGCCACGGTGCGACACTCAGAGAATGGCGTGGACCTGGTGGAAGGTGGGCTGACGCGTGCACGCCGACGAGCGGCGCGTAACCGTCCTCTACAGCTTCCCGCACAAGATTGGCGCGGGGCGGATCTGCACGGCCGCGTGGAACCACGTCGTCGAGGCCACGGAGGCCGGGACAGACATGACCGTCCACCCCGGTGCTGTCGCCCGACCGCTTCCGGAGCCGATCGAGGTCGTCCCCACACTTGCAAGGGGCGGCATCCGTATCCCGTACCGACTGCTCGGCCGACGCCGCGCGCTCGACTGGCACGACCGGGTCGTCGCCGCCCGGTTGCCGAAGCGTGCTCGAGACGTCGACCTCGTCCACACTTGGCCGAGCGGCGCGCTCGAGACTCTCCGGGTTGCAAGCGAACTGGGCATACGGACGGTGCTCGAGCGGCCAAACGCGCACACGCGATTCGCGTTCGAGGTCGTTCGTGAGGAGGAGGAGCGGCTCGGCCTTCCGCTCCCGCCGGGTCACGAGCATGCGTTCGACGAGCAGGCACTCGAGCGGGAGGAGCGGGAGTACGAGCTCGCCGACGTGCTGCTTTGCCCGTCCGAGTTTGTCCTCACGTCGTTCACCGCAGCGGGCTTTCCGCCGTCGAGGCTGATGCGCCACACGTACGGCTTCGACGACACGACCCACTACCCGGACCCGCTACCGCGCAGCACCTCGAAGCCGTTGACGATGCTTTTCGTCGGCGACAACCCACTGCGCAAGGGCTTGCACTATGCGCTCGAGGCCTGGGTGCGCTCCCCGGCCTCCCGAACCGGGCGCTTCCTGGTCGTCGGCGGCCTGTTTCCGGCCTACCGCGAACGGTTCGCCAGCATGCTGGCTCACCCGAGCGTCGAGGTGCTGGGACGCCGCAGCGATCTGCCCGACCTGTATCGGCAGGCGGACATCCTCGTGCTGCCGACGATCGAGGAAGGCTCGCCGCTGGTCTGCATGGAGGCGATCGGGTGCGGGTGTGTGCCGGTCGTGTCGACGGTGTGCAACGGGGTCTGCCGACACAGGGACAACGCGCTCGTTCACCCGGTGCGCGATGTCGACACGCTGTCCGACTACATCACCTTGCTCGACGACGATCGGGACTTGCTCTCGAGCCTGCGCGAGGGCGCGTTGCGCTCCGCTCCGGAATTTACGTGGGCCGCAGCCGGCCGACGGCTCGCCCGGATTTACGGGCGGGTCGTGGACGGGACCCGCGTCGAAGCTCCCACCGAGGTCGGCGCCGCCTCGATACTCCAGTCGTGAGCTCGGATCGTTCTCTGCGCCGCGTGCGGGTCCTGTACAGCTTCCCGCATCGGATCGGCGCCGGACGGATCTGCACGACGGCCTGGGAGCAGGTTCGCGGCAGCACGGCCGCCGGGGCCGACCTGGTCGTCCATCCCGGCGCGGTGGCGAGGCCGCTGCCGGATACGGTCGACGTCAGGCCGACGCTTGCGCGAGGCAAGGTGCGGCTCCCTTACCGGGCGCTCGGGCGGATGCGGGCCCTCACGCTGCACGATCGGATCGTCGCGCGGCGCCTCCCCCTCGTCGCAGAGCGGGTCGACGTCGTCCACGCGTGGCCGAGCGCGGCGGTCGAGACGCTGCGAGCCGCGAAGGAACTCGGGCTCCCGACCGTCCTCGAGCGGCCGAACGCGCACACGCGCTTCGCCTACGAGGTCGTGCAACGCGAATGCGACCGGGTCGGCGTGTCACTGCCTCCAAGCCACGAGCACGCGTTCAACCCGGCCGTGCTCGAGCGTGAGGAGGAAGAGTTCCTGCTCGCGGACAGGCTGCTCTGCCCGTCCGACTTCGTCGAGCAGACGTTCCTCGATGCAGGGTTCCCGCCGGACAAGCTCGTCCGGCACGCCTACGGGTTCGACCAGGCCGTGTTCCACCCGAGCTCCCGGCCGCGCGATCCTGCCCGGCCGTTCACAGCGATCTTCGTCGGCGTCGCCGCGGTCAGGAAGGGCCTCCACTTCGCACTGGAGGCGTGGCTTCGCTCGAGGGCAGCGAGGGACGGGAAGCTGCTGATCGCCGGTGAGCTACTTCCGGCGTACGAGCGCAAGCTCGGCAGCATGCTGGCGCACCCGAGCGTAAGCGTGCTCGGAGCTCGTCGTGACGTCGCGGACCTGTTGCGACAGAGCGACGTCTTCGTCCTGCCCAGCATCGAGGAAGGCTCGCCGCTGGCCTCGCTCGAGGCAATTGGCTGCGGTTGCGTGCCTGTCGTCTCCACCGTGTGCGAGGGGCCATGCCGACACGGGGAAACCGCACTCGTCCACGACGTGGGCGACGTCGAGACCCTGTCCGACCACCTGACGCAGCTCTACGAGCAACCATCCCTCCGCGAGGAATTGCGCGAGAACGCGCTCAGGGCCTCCGTGGAGTGGACCTGGGACGCGGCCGGCGACCGGTTGGCGGCGGTCTACCGCGAGGTCGGCGGCTTTGCGCCACGAAGGTCCGCCGGCCAGCTTCCCACTGGCGAAGGCTCGAACGCGGATTGCGTAACGAGAGCTTCTTTTCGCCCCCTCTATTCGAGCGGGCAAAGCCGTTCTATGCTGAGAAAGCGATGATCCACATGCAGGCAGGCGATTCCGTCTGATGCGCGACGACTTCCTCGTGTTCGGGAAGCCGGTAATCGGCCGCGACGAGATCGACGAGGTCGTGGACTCGCTGGAGTCCGGCTGGATCGGTACCGGGCCGAAGGTGCAACGGTTCGAGCGGATGCTGGAGGAGTACCTCCGGGTCGAGAACGTCCGCTGCCTCGCATCCTGTACGGCGGCGCTGATGCTGGCGATTCGTGCACTCGCGATCGGCCGCGGCGACGAGGTGATCATCCCCTCGCTGACCTTCATCGCCTCGGCGAACGCCGTCGAGCACGCGGGCGCCACGGTCGTCCTCGTCGACAGCGATCCCGCCACGGGCCTGATGGACCTGGACGCGGTCGAGGCGGCGATCACGCGGCGAACGGCCGCGATCATGGGCGTTCACCTTGCGGGCCGGCCGCTGGACATGGATCGACTCAACGCGATTCGCGACCGCCACGGGCTGCTCGTGATCGAGGACGCGGCGCACGCGATCGGGGCCGAGTGGCGCGGAACTCGCATCGGCGGCCACGGGAACCTGACCGCCTACTCCTTCTACGCGACCAAGAACATCACGACCGGCGAGGGCGGCGCGCTGGCAACCGAAGACGCCGAGATCGCAAACCGGGTCGAGCGGCTCGCCCTCCACGGCCTGAACCTCGGCGCCTGGCAGCGCTTCTCCGACTCGGGCTTCCGCCACTACGAGGTCGAAGAGCCGGGCTTCAAGTACAACCTCACCGACCTACAGGCGGCTATCGGCATTCATCAGCTTCCACAGTTGGACGACTGGATCGACGCGCGGGCCGGAGTCTGGAACGCCTACAACGACCAACTGTCGACCCTTCCTCTCGAGCCTCCCGCCGACCCGGCGCCCTCGACGCGGCACGCCCGCCACCTCTACACCGTCCTCGTCGCGGCGGACGCAGCCGTCGAGCGCGACGAGCTCATCCGCGAGCTGACCCGGCACCGGATCGGCGTCGGCGTCCACTATCGGGCCGTGCACCTCCATCCGTACTACCGGGACCGCTACCGCATCAGGCCGGAGAGCCTTCCGGTCGCCACGGACATCTCGAATCGCACCCTCAGCCTGCCGCTCGCGCCGAATCTGAGCCAGGCCGACGTCGCGAGCGTGTGCGACGCGCTGGCGAAGATCCTGCCGGCCGGGGCACGCACCGTCCTCCAGCAGCGCGTGGCATCGCTGGGTACGCCCGGCTAGCGTGGCGCGGTCAACGAGTCGGTCGCGGGCGGCACGACCTGCTCGCGGTTCCTTGCCTTGGGGAAGACCCGCCGGGCCAGCAGCCGTACGTCGGCCCAGGTCGACGGGAAGAACAGCCTAAGCGCCAATCCGTAGGCCGCGAAGCCGGCCGCGGTGGCGGCGACCACAACGACGAGGTTCGACGCTCCCACCGCCATCAAGCCGCGAGTGACGGGGTAGGCGGCGGCAACGAGCACAGCCCCCGAGGCGAGGCCCGGGAGTGCATCCGTCAGGAAGCCGAACATCGGGATCTCGACGAGACGCTGCATGACCATGTAGAAGGCGGCGACAGTGAACACCCCGTAGCACGAGACGGCAATACAGGTAACCGTCAACCCGTGGGGCGCGACGAAGTAGACCATCGTCGCGTAGAGGATGAGGTTGATCACGTTGATCACGAGCAACGGCCTCGCCTTACCCGCGGCCGTCAGGACCGGTCCGATGCCGGCGGTGAGCGCCCCGACCAGCCCCACCGGCACGAGGAGCTGCGTCGTGCGGATCGCACCCTGCCACTTGTCTCCGAACAGGAGCGGGACGAGCGCCGGAGCGACGGGGATCAGCAGCAGGACAGGCCCGAAGAGCACCGTCGCGTGGAGCCGGGAGATCCGCGTCCGCAGACGTTTCATGTCGCCGATGTCACCGGTTCGCGAATAGAGCGGGAACGCGATGCGCTGAAGGATCCCGCTCACCTTGCCCTGGTAGTCGTAGGCGAGCTGATAGCCGCGCCAGTAGAGGCCCGTCTGGGCAGGCCCGAGGCGCGCTCCGATCAAGGCGTAGTCGACGTTCAGGAAGCCGATGTACGCGAGCGAGGAGAGCGCGATTGGAAGGCCGAATCCGGCGACCTCCCGCCCTTGCCGTCGAGTCCACCGCGGCGGCACGAAATGGGTCACACGCATGTAATACGCGGTCGAGACTGCCGTCATCAGGAGCGCGCCAATCACGATCGCCTCGCCACGGAGACCACTGAGGGCGAGACCGATCGTCGCCCCAGTTCCGGCCAGGCTCGAGACGACCTCGCCGGTGCTGATCCGTCGGAAATCCATACGCCGCTGCAGAAGCGCCAACGGCACCGCACTGATCGCGCTGAGCAGCCAGACGGGAGAGACGATCTGCATGAAGAACGCGACGCGGTGACCGAGAACCGGCTCGATCGCCACCGGAGCGAGCGCGAGCGTGGCGACCATTAGCACCGTGCCCGTGATGAAGCTCAGAAATGCCGCGCTTTCGAGATGGCCTCGCTGCAGGTCGTGGAACCGGACAAGCGCCGAGCCGAACGCCTGAAAGCCAAGCGGCACGGAGAGCGCCACGATGATCATCGCGATCGCGGCGCGACCGTACTCAGCCGGCCCGATCAAACGCGCCAGGACGATCTGGGAAGCGAAGCCGACGACCTGCAGACCCACGCGCGCACCGGCGACCCAGCGGACGCCGGAGAGCGTGGCTTCCTTGAGATCATCCCGATGGACGGCGCCGGCTCGGTGATCTGGCGCAGCCGACTCGAGAGCGCGGGCGTCGTCACTCACGGACGCAGCGCCGCCTGGGGGCGCAACTGCGGCGGCCGACGGCCGATCTCTGCGACGAGGAAGCGCTCGAGATCGCCGATCAGCGCCGCGGACGGAGCACCGTCGCGTCGACCGACTTCGGGCCGCGGAACGGAGAGAATCTCGCCCAGTACAGATGCGTCCTCCACCAGCGTCACCAGTCCCGCACCGTCAAGCTTCCGGGCGAGCTCGAGCTGGTGGTCGTCGATCGCCTCGCTGAAACGCGCGAGTCGCGGCACGACGAACGGCCGCTTCTCGTGCATGAGGGCAACGAGTATCGAGCCGACGCCGGCATGGGTGACCACCAGGCGGGCCCGCTCCACAAGCTCGCCGAGCTCTGCGAACGGGACGTAGCCGATACAGGACGCGTTGCGAGGCCTCACCTTCGACGGCCCGTGCTGCACGACGACCTCCTCGGTGCTTCGGAGGCCATCAGCCGCCGCCACAAGCCTGTCGAACGGCTCTTCGCTTGACCCCGTCGTGACGAAGATCACGGCTGGCCGATGACCGTTCCGAGGTGGTGCGCCCCCGGGAGAGACGAAGCGAGCTCGGGCCACTGGACGTAGGTGCGACTGGCGATCGGGCTCACGAGCCGGCAGGTCAGCGACGGACTGCTGATCCGGGTCAGGCTCTCGACGAAGACCACACGGGTGCCGACGAGGCGCGCGACCCATGCAAACGGCACCGCGATCCCCGCCCCCGTCGTCACCAGCACCTCAGGCCGGAGCCGACGGACGAGCTGCCACGCCAGCCACGCGTTCCGCACGAAATTTCCGACGTTCCGAGTCGTCGGGCCGTAACCGAAGACGACGAGCTCATCGGCGAGCAGCGAGCGGGAGTCCTCACGCTCGGTCGCGACCCAGGCGGTCGAGAAGCCAGCCCAGGCCGACCTCAGCATGTAGAGCTGCAGCAAGTGGCCGCCGCCTGAGCAGACGAGGAGGACATCGACCTTCCGGACACTGTCGGGGACCCACCGAGGCCACGCGTTTACACCCACGTTCATGACTGTAGGGTCGTTGTCGACTGCAGGCCACGCCCGAACCGACAGCCTTGACTAGCCGTTCGGCTAGTGGCGTGTCCGAACCCTCGTCGTTCGTTGCGTGGGTGGATCGCCAAACCGCGACTAGCATCGAAGAAGATGCTCGACGCAGCCGGATCCAAGCTGGCGACGCATGCCGCCGGCCTCGAATCACTGACGCGCCGTGAGCGCGAAGTGCTGGAGCTCGCCGCGCACGGGCAGACCAACAACAAAATCGGCGAGCAGCTTGGACTGTCGGTGCACGCGGTGAAGTTCCACCTTGCCTCCGTCTATCGGAAGCTGGGCGTCACGAACCGCACCGAGGCCGCCGCAACCTTCCTTACCGCCGCGACGATCCCGGTCTACTCGAACGAAGGCGACGGCGCCTAGCAATGGACCTTCGCCAGTACTGGCGCGTGATCAAGCGCTTCAAGTGGGTCGTCATCGGCGGCTGTTCGCTGGCGCTCCTGCTCACGTTCCTGACGGTCGCGCGCGTCAACGCCTCGAGCCCACACGTCACGTACCGACAAAACGAGACGTTCCAGGCAACCGAGCAGCTCCTGCTCAGCGAACACGGCTGCTCGTACTACTGCAGCAACTCGTCGAGCGCGCCCGGGACAGACCTTTCTCAGCTCGCGATCCTCTACGCGCAGCTGGCCAACAGCGACATCGTCCGCGGCCGGGTGCTCCAGCTCGGCCGGCCCGCATCCGCGACCTACACCGCGAACGCGGTCCAGGATCCGAACACCTCCAACCCGCTGCCCATCGTGGCCATCAACGGGCTGGACACGTCGTCCCACGGCGCGACGCAGATCGCACAGCGGGCGTCGCGGGCGTTCCAGGAGTACCTGACCACGAAGCAGATCGCTGAGGGCGTTCGCGCCGACCAGCGCATCAACCTCACGGCGATCACGCAGCCCAGCCGGCCGTTCGTAGTTAAGGGCCGCAAGCTCACCGTTCCGATCGTCGTCCTGCTCAGCCTGCTGATCCTCACTTTCGGTCTCGCCTTCGTCCTCGACAACATGAAGCCAGCCACCTCAGGCGCCCGGGCTCGCGACCTCGGGCCCTCCGAGCCTCCGGTGCGCGAGGTCGAGCCCCCGTGCACGAGGTCGAGTCGCAGGCCAACGGCGACGGATCAGCCGACGAGCAGCAGCAGTCCGCGATCGCCGTGCCGCGTCGAGGCGAAACGCGCAAGACCCGCGCGTGAGCGCGACCTCGGAAGGCGGTCACGAGGCCGCGCTGGGATACAGGCGAGGTCCGATCGTCGCCGTCTCGGCGCTCGTCGGCGCGTCGCTCGTCCTGGTGACGGTCGCCGTGGCCGCCGGCTCCGGCATCCGCCTCGCCGCCTTCCCGCTGGCGCTGATCGTGCTCCTGGCCGCCGCGCACCGACGCCTCCTCGCCTGGCGGTCGCTGCTCGGCCTGACGATCCTCGTGATCCTGTTCATCCCGATCAAGCGCTACACGCTGGCCTCCTCGCTGCCGTTCAACCTCGAGATCTACCGCCTTGTCGTCGCGCTGATCTTCCTCGTCTGGCTCACGTCACTCCTCATCGACCCGCGAGTCAGGTTGCGCGCCAGCGGCCTGGAGATCCCGATGTTCGTTTTCGTCCTCGCGATCATGCTCTCCCTGATCGCGAACCCTTCGCGCGTGAACGAGGTCGGGCCAGACGTGATGAAGACGCTGACGTTCTTCATCAGCTTCCTGCTCGTCCTCTGCCTGTTCGTGAGCACCGCGCGCGCGGCGCGGGACATCGACTTTCTCGTGCGCCTGCTCGCGGGAGGGGGCGCCGTCCTGGGCCTGCTCGCGATCATCGAGTCGAGGACGGGCTACAACGCGTTCAACCACCTCCGGTCGATCCTCCCCTTCCTCCAGTACGAGTCGAGCCTCGGGCCAGCGCTCGAGCGCGGCGGCCGGTTGCGCGTCTACGCCTCCGCGCAGCACCCGATCGCGCTCGGTGCGGCGCTCGCGGCGCTGATGCCGTTCGCGATCTACCGCGCGGTGAGCTTCAAGCAGCGCCGCTGGTGGATTGCGGCGTTATTGATGCTCTTCGGCGTCTTGTCGACGGGATCCCGGACGGGCATCCTCGTCGCAGTCACGGTGCTTGTCGTCTACCTGATTCTGAGGGCGTCGTCGGTCAAGCGCCTGTGGCCGGCGTTGATCCCCGTGCTGGTGGCGATTCACGTCGTCCTGCCCGGAGCGCTGGGCACGGTCAAAGGGGCGTTCTTCCCGCCGGGCGGAATCGTCGCCGAGCAGTCGGACGCGCGCGTCGGAAGCGGCCGGATCGCGACACTCGGGCCGGTGCTCCGCAAGGAGTGGCTCCCGAACCCGATCCTGGGCGAGGGCTTTGCGACCCGCGTCCCCGAGCCTGACTCGGTGCTCAAGGTGCCGAACGCCCCGATCACCGACGACCAGTGGCTCGGGCTGCTGCTGGAAACGGGCGTTGTCGGAGCAGGCGCCCTGGTGTGGATCTTCGTCCGCGGTATCCGGCGGATGGGCGCGGCCGCCAGAGGCGACCACTCCGCCCGCGGCTGGCTCCTGGTCGCCACCACGGCCAGCGTCGCGGGCTACGGCGTCAGCATGTTCACGTACGACGCGTTCTCGTTCATCCAGGCCACGTTCCTGTTCTTTCTCGTGCTCGGAATCGGGATGGCCACGCTACGGTCGAGCCCGGAGGAGTGGGAGGCCTTGCAACCTGCGGCTCAGCGAACCGCCTGGACGCCTCGGGCCGCCGCACTGGCACGCGGCAAGTAGCTCGAGAGCCAGACCTCGAGCATGAGGATCGCGAGCAGCGCCTGGCCATCGTCGGAACTGCCCGAGCGAACTCGCCGCACGAGCTCGCCGACCGCCGCCCGATCGAGGAACTCGGAGCACTTCGCGTCGTCACGCAGGAGATACGTCTCGATCGACCGCTGCGCGTGCCCCTGCAGCCAGGCGGCCACGCTGCCGTGGAAGAAGCCGATCTTCTTCTTGTCGATCACCCAGTCCGGTACGAGTCCACGTGCGGCGAGCCTCAGGACGTGTTTGGTCTGGAAGCGATGCACCTTCAGCTCGGGCGGAATATCGGCGATGAGCTCGACGAGCTCGTGGTCGAGGAACGGCACGCGCACCTCGAGGGAGTGGGCCATCGACATGCGGTCGAAGTAGTGCAGCATGTCGTCGACCAGACCCAGCCGCGCGTCGACGTAGAGCGTCGCCGGCAGAGGATCGTCGGGCACGCCGTTCATCCGTGCCAGGAGCGTCCTCCGGGCGGCCTGCCCGTCGAGCGTCGCCAGCGGGCCGAGCCGTAGCCTCCGCCTCAGGTCGGGGTCGACCCGGTTGCCGTTCGCCATCCGCAGGAACCGCTCGACGGTGCCGTCCGCCGCGACCGTGGGCAGCCCGCGTCTGACGCGGGCGGGGAAGATCGGAGCCAGGCGCACGCCGGCGGCCTGCAGCGGCTCGGGGATCCGCCGCCAGAGCCCCGCGGCGGCAGCCGCGCGATGCTTGGAGTAGCCGCCCAGCAGCTCGTCGGCGCCCTGCCCCGACAGCGCGACGGTGACCTCGGTCGTCGCGAGCCGGCTCAGCGCCAGGAAGCCCAGCGACGAGAGATCCGCGAGTGGCTCGTCCAAATGCCAGACGAGGTCCTCCAGATCGACCGAATCGTCGTGGAACGATAGCTCGAGTTCGTGGTGATCGGTGCCCAGGTACTCGGCGACACGTCGAGCGTCGGCGAGCTCGTTCGTCGCTCCGGCCCCCGCGAAGCCGACGGCGAACGTCTTCACGGGCTCCGACATGTGACGGGCCATCAGAGCCGTCACGACACTCGAGTCCAGACCTCCGCTGAGCATCGCGCCGAGCGGGACGTCGCTCATCAGGCGCAGCCGGACCGATTCGTCGAGTTTTTCCAGCAGCCGCCGGGTGTTCTCCGCGGCCGATCGGACCGGGAACGACTGACGAGGCTCGGGGAACGACCAGTACGCCTCGTTCCTGACGACGCCGTCGGCGACGACGAGCGCATGGCCCGGCTCGAGCTTCGAGACGCCGGCGAGCGGCGTCATCGGCCCCGGGACGAAGCCGAACGCGAGGTAGGCATCGATCGCCTCGTAGTCGAGTTCGGGCTCGACCAGGCCGCTGGCGAGCAGACTCTTCAGCTCCGACGCGAAGACGAGGACGTCGCCGCTCCGTGCGTAGTAGAGCGGCTTGATCCCGAGACGGTCGCGGGCAAGCGTCAGGCAGCGTCGGTTCGCATCCCAGACAGCGACTGCGAACATGCCGCGGAGGCGGCTGGGAAAGGTCGAGCCGAACTGCTCGAAGAGGTGAGGGAGGATCTCGGTGTCGCACCGGCTGCGAAACGTGTGGGACGCCCGGCTCAACTCGGCCCGCAGATCCGGGTGGTTGTAGAGCTCGCCGTTCTGGATCGCGACGATCGTCCCGGATTCGTTCGAAACCGGCTGGTGGCCGCCTTCGACGTCGACGATGCTGAGGCGACGCACTCCCAGCGCGATTCCGTCGTCGAGGTGGAGGCCACGATCGTTTGGCCCGCGGTGGGTCATGACGTCGGTCATCCTCGCGAGCGTGTCTTCGTCCGTCACCGGCCGCGGTCGACCGACGACCTGAACAACTCCGCAGATTCCACACATCGTGCTCTGAGCCTAGTCGCTCGGCCTGGTCGCCTCGACGGCCGAAGGGCCAGTTGTCGACCTGGAGGGCGGCCGCGGCGGTTCCGAACCGAAGACGGTTCCGAGCGCGCGGACGTGGCCGGCCCGTACCTTCGCCCCCTTCATTGTCAGCGCGGCATGCGTGAGCTCCTCAAATCCGATCGCCGTGCGCTCGAGCAGAGCTCCCGCGCGCCTTCGATGCTTGCGCGCGTAGCGGATCCGACTGCTCACGAGCACCGGCCGCAGGTCGGCCTTCGGTGCAGACGCGCCACCGATGTGCGTCGCCAGCGCCGCCGGCTCGTACCACACCTCGTAGCCAGCTGACCACAGACGGCGGCAGAGATCGATGTCCTCTCCGTAGAGAAAGAACCCCTCGTCCCAGCCGCCGATCTGCTCGAGTGCAGCCCTCCTGACGAGCACGCAGGCGCCAGAGACCCAGTCGGCGGCGTGCGCCGTGCTGTACGCCTCCGGATCGCGTACGTCCTCGTCGCTCCACTCGGCGCGGGGGAAGACGCGGTGGAGGAACAGCGCCCGCGAGAGCGTCGAGCGGACGCGGGGGAAACGCCGGAGTGAGAGCTCCAGCTCGCCGTCGCTGTCGACGATCCTCGGCGCGGCGAGGCCGATCCTCCCCGACGATCCGAGTCGCTCCGCGAGACGACGGAGCGACTCGGGACTGATCCGTGCGTCGGGGTTGAGGAAGAGCACGAGCGGCGCAGAGCCATCTCGCCAACCGCGGTTGCACCCGTACGCGAAGCCCCCGTTGACCTCCCGCCGCACGACGAGCGGCAGGTCACTAACGCTCGCGACGCTGCCGTCGCTTGAGTCGTTGTCGACGACGACGACCCGCACGTCCTCCGCAGCGAGTAGCGGTTCGACGCACGCTCTGAGCGTCGATTCGCTGTTGTAGGAGACGACGACGACGTCGATAGCGGCCGTCTTCAGCACGTTAACGGTATGTTAAGTTCAGGCGAAGCCTGCAACTTTTTTCTCCAAATGGGTGAAGGCTGAGTCGTGGGGCAGCCGATAAGCCCAGGTGCATGGGTACTCGGCGGGACTTCATGCGGTTGACGTTCCTCGTGGTGGCGGCGGCCCTGCTTGGTACGGGGCTGGCGGTCGCCGATTTCGGCGGCAACGGGCAGGTTCCGGCGCCGACGGGGTTGAGTGTCACGAGCACAAGCACGAGCCTCACATTGTCGTGGCAGTCGGTGGACCGCGCCACCGGCTACGGCGTCTACATCAACTCCAACCGCAAGGGCTTCACCCAGGGTACGACGTGGACGTTCGGTGGTCTCACCTGCAACACCAGCTACGTCCTCGCGGTCGAGACGTTGCGTGGCGTCACGCGTTCGGCACAGGCATCCATCACCGGCTCGACCCAGTCGTGCGGGAGCGCCGGCCCTCCGGTGAACACCGTGCCCCCGACGATCTCGGGCACGGCACAGGTCGGCCAGACGCTGAGCGGCTCCCCCGGCACGTGGACGGGGACGCAGCCCATCTCCTACGGGTACCAGTGGCTGCGATGCGACTCGAGCGGAAGCGGCTGCCAGGCGATCTCCGGCGGCACCGGGGCGAACTACGTCCTGAGCTCGAACGACACCGGATCGACGATCCGCCTGAAAATCAAGGCGTCGAACTCCGCCGGCTCCGCAACGGTGCAGTCCGCGCAGACCGCCGTCGTCGTGGACGGCTCGAACGTCTTTGGGACACGGAATCCTGGGCCGCTGATCGACCACGCAACGGTCAACTACAAGGAAGTCTCGCTGTTCACGGCTCCGCAACCCGGGCTCGTCACGAAAGTCACGGGCTACATCTCCGGGGCCGGCTCCCCGAACGGGTCGCAGGTCGTCGAAGCGGTCATCTACGCTGATTCCTCCGGGACGCCCGGCCAGCTGCTCGGCGTTTCTCAGCAGGTCTCCGTTGCCGGCGCCCAGGCGTGGGCGTGGGTCGACTTCCCCTTCTCGCAGCCCCTTCAGGTGCAAACCGGCCGTGTCTGGATCGGGTACATCGCGGGCAACTCCAGCAACCTGATCGCGATGCGGTACGACTCGTCCGCGAACGAGCTGCACTTCAACCAGAACCAGGGTGGGTATGGCGCCGGCCCGACCTCGCCGTTCGGGTCGCAGAGGACCGACAGCATGCACTACTCGATCTACGCCACGTACACGCCGAACGATGGTGGAGGAGGAGGCGGCGGCGGGGGAGGCGGAGGTGCGACGCCGCCGTCGAACACGAGCTTGCCTACGGTCTCCGGCTCGGCGAAGCAGGGCCAGACGCTCACGGCAACAACCGGATCGTGGAGCGGGACGCAGCCGATCACGTTCGCCTACCAGTGGCGCCGCTGCGACGGCTCCGGGCAGAAGTGCTCGTCGATCTCCGGCGCGACCTCCTCGAGCTACGTCCTTACCGCAGCGGACGTCTCGTCGACGGTTCGGGTCGACGTGACGGCGACGAACAGCGCCGGATCTGCAACCGCAGAATCGCTCCAGACCTCCGCCGTCTCGAGCGCCCCTCCACCTCCCTCCGGCGGCGGTGGGGCGTGGTACGTCTCGCCCTCCGGTTCCGACAGCGGCCAGTGCTCGCAGAGCTCGCCGTGCCAGACCTTCAACCGCGCGTATAGCCTCGCGAAGCCCGGCGACAACGTCGTCGTCGCGGGCGGGAACTACCCGGCCCAGCAGATCGACTGGGACTCGTCGAAGACGTCCACGGCCTGTGACGGCTACGACGTACCCGCGGTCACATCGGGATGCATCACCTTCCAGGCGGCCAGCGGCACGAAGGTGACGTTCTCAGGCGACATCATCGTGGTCGGGAACGACGTGAGGCTCGTCGGGTTCAACATCGGGACGAACAGTGTCGGAATCAACCCGGGCAACGTCTGTCACTCGCCGCCGACGCAGTACGTGATCCTCGACGGGATGACGGGCGTCGGCAGCACCGGGAGCTATCCGCTCGCGATCGACGCAGCCAGCTACGTCGCGGACCTGAACGGCAACTGGAGCGCCGACGGCGGCTCCGTCATCATCCATCGCTGCACGGCGGGCAAGGGCTACGAGCCGAACCACATCCGGCTCGACCACGGCTGGTACCACGACGCCATCGACCACTCGGGCAACGAGCACATCGAGTGCATCCATCTCGACCCGGCCGACTACGTGACGCTGACGAACTCCCGATTCACGAACTGCGCCGGTTACGACATCCGCATCTCCTATGAGGACGACTCCGACGACGTGAGTCACTACCTGATCGAGAACAACTTCTTCGCGGCTGCCTGCTCCGGTCAAGGCCCGCCCTTCTGGGGCAGCGGAGGGCTCTGCAACCCGATCGAGGAACTCGAATTCGACTGTTCGGGCAAGCCCGACACGTCGTGCGACTCGAACACTATTCGCTTCAACACGATCGACGGCACGTCTCGAATCGACACAGGGTCTGACTCGTACAAGTTCACGAACACCGTCTTCTACGGAAACGTGCAGACGGGCGGGATCGACGACTACCAGTGCGCCACCTACTCGGGTCGAGGAGTGACGTACTACGACGACGTGTTCGGCCCGCACTCGAACGGCGTCGCCTGTGGCAGCGGTTCGGTGATCGCGACCCTTCCACTCCTCGCCGCTCCCGGCAACCCCGCCTACGACTTCCACCTGCTCAGCTGCAGCGTGGCCGCGGCCGACTTCGTCCCGACGAGCGTCGCCGGCGGCTACCCGGGCTCGGATTACGCCGGCAACTCGCGTCCGAAGGGCAAGGCTCTGGACGCCGGCGCGTACGAGCAGTGCTAGGCGGCTCCGCCGGCCTCCCGTAGCAGCTCGCGCGCAGGATTGCCGACAACGACGGCGCCGGCCGGGACGTCGCGGGTGACGACAGCGCCGGCTCCCACCAGGGCGCGCGAGCCGATCCGGACGCCGCAGAGGATGACGGCGCCGGATCCGATCGCGGCGCGCTGCTCCACGATCGTGGGAACCAACATCCAGTCCGCGGTGCTCTTTAAGAGACCTGCATCCGTGGTCGCACGTGGGAAGCGGTCGTTGATGAACATGACACCGTGACCGACGAAGACCTCGTCCTCGATCACTACGCCGTCACAGATGAACGAGTGGCTCTGCAGCTTGCACCGTTCACCGATGATCGCTCCTCGCTGGATCTCGACGAACGGCCCGACCGTCGTCTCTTTCCCGATCCGACAACCGTAGAGATTGGCGAACGCGTGGACGACGACGCCTTCGCCGAACTCGACGTCCGAGATCAGCCTGTAGGGCGCATCGTTCGCCGGCCTGTCAGGCACCCTGGAAGTAATCGCCGATCGTGGCCGTCACGCGTTCCACCTGCTCCTCCGTGATACCCGGAAAGAGCGGCAGCGACAGACACTCGTCCGCGAGCGCTTCCGCGACGGGAAAATCGCCTCGCCTGCGCCCGAGCCGCGCGTAGGCCGGCGACAGGTGCACCGGCTCCGGATAATGGCGCCCAGTCTGGATCCCCCGATCCAAGAGGTAGTCGGCCATGTCCAGGGGACTGGCTGTCCGGATCACGTAGAGGTGCCAGACGGGCATGCTGTCGACGGGTACACCGGGCAACCGCAGATCACCCACGCCTTCGAGCCTCTCGGAGTAACCGGCTGCGACTACACACCGCTCCGCGTTCCAATCGTCAAGTCGCCTGAGCTTTCGGATGAGCACGGCCGCCTGGATCGAATCCAACCGGGAGGTGAAACCCTCGTATTCGTGACGATACTTCGCGCTTTGCCCATGCTCGCGAAGCGCCCGGACACGCTCCGCCAGTTCGTGGTCGTTCGTGGTCAGGGCTCCGGCGTCCCCGAAGGCCCCGAGGTTCTTGGCCGGGTAGAAACTGTAGGCGGCGGCCGCCGATCGTGCTCCCGGTCGCGTGCCGTCGCGCTGCGCGCCGTGTGCCTGGCAGGCATCTTCGATCATGACGAGATCGTGCTTAGACGCGACCTGAGCGAGGGACTGGATGTCCGCCATCTGCCCGTACAGGTGAACCGGCAGCAGGAAACGGGTGCGCTCGCTGATCACGGCCGTGACGGCGTCGACGTCCAAGCAGTAGTCCTTGTCTGAGATCTCCGCGACGATGGGCCGGCCGCCGGCCTGCGACACGGCTTCGAAGGTGGCGACGAACGTCATCGCAGGCACGATCACCTCGTCACCGCGCTCGATGCCTGCGGCCAGAAGCGCGATCCTCAGCGCATCCAGCCCGCTCGCGACACCAACGCAGGCATCTGTCTCACAATATGCTGCGAACGCATCCTCGAACCTGCCGACCTCCGGCCCGTTCACGAAGCGGCCGCTGTCGATCGTCCTCGCAATGTCCTCGAGAACCTCTCGGCGAAGAGTGCCATGACTGGGCTCGAGATCGTAGAACGGGACCGAGCCCGGGGCCTGCGAGATCGTCGACGTCTCCATGGATTCAGCGTACACCCCTGATGGCGAATGTCGAGGACAGCCGGGTTGCCGGGTCCTGAACTCTCCGCTACAACAGGCCTAGGCAGGCTACAACGACGCCGATGACAACGCTCAAGTCGTATTCCTCTGATCAAGGGGGTCTCGCGCACAAAGTGCGGGACGCCGTTCACCTGCTCCGAGCGGCGAACGGCGACATTCAGGCGCGCGTGGCGCAGATGTTGTCCGACGTGCACCGCGTGGAGCGACTCGCTCTGGAGCGCTTCGGCGTGGAGTTCGAGGGTCAACGAATGCTCGACGTCGGGCCGGGGCAGCAACTCGCGCAACTCACGTACTTCAGCGCTCGAAACGACGTCGTGGGTATCGACCTCGACGTCATTCCGCGCGGATTCGACGCTCGGGCGTACGTCCAGGTTGCGCAAACGAACGGGGGTTACCGACTCGTGAAGACGGTGGCGAGGAAGGGGCTGCTGGTCGATATGCGCTATCGGCGCGAACTGGCGCGGGCACTCGGTCGGCGCAGCCTCCCTTCCCCGCGCGTCCTGCAGATGGACGCGGCCCAGATGAGCTTCCCGGCTTCAACGTTCGACGTCGTCTACGCCTTCGCAGTCTTCCAGCACCTCCCGGATCCGGCAGCCGTCCTGGACGAGATGGCCAGAGTGCTGAGGCCGGCGGGCCTTCTCTACCTCGACTTCATCCTCTATACGAGTCCAGCCGGCAGCCACGACGTGCGGGTGCTCGGCGGCAACCGGGAGGCGCTTCCACCGTGGGTCCACCTCCGGCCCGCGACGCGAGGTTCTGTTCGGCCCAATGCGTACCTGAACAGGCTGAGGCTGCCCGAGTGGCGTCGGCTATTCGACGCTTCCATCCCCGGCGCGGACGTGCTGCTCGACCAGCCTGACGCCGACAAGCTCCGAGCCGAGGCGGTTGCGAGTCGCTCGTCCGGAGAGCTGAACGAGTACTCGCTCGAGGAACTCCTTACCACCAAGGTGTCAGTGCTGTGGACGAAACCGCCGAGCTCACTTCGCTGAGCCTTCTAGCCGCCGCAGCGTGAGCAACTCGCTCATGGTGACGAATCGGTAACCCTGATCGATCATGGCAGGAAGGTAGTCCGCACACGCGGCCAGCGTCTCGGGGCGCCGCGCGCCCCCGTCGTGCATCAGGACAACGGTTCCCGGCGTCGTGCGGCGGACGAGCACCGCTGCGATGTCGGCCCCTGCTGCTCCCCGCGTGTCGGCCGAGTCCAGAGACCAGAGAGCGACCTTCATCCCGAGCTCTCGCGCGATCTGGACAAACCGTCGGCGGTCCTTGCCGAACGGCGGCCTGACGAGCGTCGGCCGAGCGCCGACGCTCTCGATCGCCGCGTTCGTGCGTGTCACCTCCTCGACGAGCTCGCGTCGCCCGAGAAGGACGCTCTTCGGATGCGTAAACGTGTGATTGCCGAGCTCGTGACCGAGCTTGATCGCGCGCGCGAGGATCGGCTCGGAGCCATCAACCAGCTCGCCAACCACGAAGAACGTTGCACGCGCGCCATACGACTCCAGCAAGTCCAACACCGCGGGCGTATTCGCCGGCGACGGTCCATCGTCGAACGAGAGTGCGACCGCCCGGACAGAGGCAGTCCCTGCTCGAACGATCTCTCGACCCGCGCCTGTCGCCGCGAGCACGAGCCGATCGACTGCAACACGCGCGAGGTCGCCTGGGCCGAGCCGCATCGCTCAGCGCGACTGGATGCAGGCGCCGCCGAGAGGGCCGTGCGCCGCTATTAGCCGAAAGGACAGGTTTTGCTCACGGGCCTGCTCCACACCCGAATGGTCTTCGCCGACGGACCTGGCCACTTCTGGTGACGGTACCTATTGTGCGAACTGTCCTCAACATCCGATCGAAGCACGAGTCCATCTGGGGAGAGGGGCCATGCGAAGCGTCAAAGGCGTGGGGCCGCGAGGTCAAGTTATCAACCCTGCGCCAGCGGGCGCGTTGGCAACGGGGCCCGACGTCGCGAGCGTCCCGCTTTCCCGGTACAGCTCGGACGTCGACCAGGCACCGCCTCGCGGTCGAAGTCGCGACTGGATCGTTCATCGCCTGCTTCTGATCGCCGACGTACTCGGGCTCAGCATCGCGTTCGTCGTCGCGCAGGTCATCAACAGACCGGGCGCCAACGTGCATGACGTCGTTCCGCCAGCGCAGGAGTCGCTCGTCTTCATCCTTAGCCTCCCGATCTGGATTTCCGCGGCGATGTTTGGCGGCCTCTACGACAGGGACCATATGCGGACCGACCACTCCACCGTCGACGACTTTTTGGGCGTCTTCGTTGTCGTGACGATCGGAGCATGGATGTTCTCGGCGATCGGCTGGCTGACAGGAGCCTTCGACCCCGATCCTCACCGAATGGTCACCTTCTGGCTGCTGGCGATCGGATTGGTCGTGTCGGGGCGAGCGTTGGCTCGTGTCATCGCCCGGCGGACGGCCGCCTACACGCAGCGCGCAATCATCGTCGGCGCCGGAAACGTCGGGCAGCTGATCGCCAGAAAACTGCAGCATCACCCGGAGTACGGGATCGAGTTGGTCGGCTTCGTGGACCCGGAGCCGAGGGAACGCCGAGCAGATCTGCACGACCTGGTCCTCCTCGGCCGCCAGGAGGACCTGGTTGACATCGCACGCCGGCACCGAGTCGACCGGGTCATCATCGCCTACTCAAAGGACACCCATGACGAACTGCTTGGGCTCATCCATCGTCTAAAGGCGACCTCGATCCACATCGACCTCGTGCCCAGATTGTTCAACGCGTTCGGCCCGCGCGTGGAGATGCATATGGTCGAGGCGCTTCCGCTGATCGGGCTCCCGCCGGCTCGGCTGCGGCCCTTCGACTGCTTCGCGAAGAGGTCGCTTGACCTTCTGGTCTCAGTGAGTCTGATCATCGTTACGGCACCGCTGTTCGCCTATATCGCCTGGCGGATCAAGCGAGATTCACCCGGTCCGGTGCTGTTCCGGCAGACGCGTCTGGGTCAGAACATGAAGGAGTTCACCGCGCTCAAGTTCAGGACGATGAACGATGGCGTCAGCGAGGATGCGCACCGCGACTACATCAAGTCGACGATGAACTCTGGCGCTGGCCCAACGGCCAACGGCCTGTACAAGCTCGATCAGAAGTCCGAGGTGACCGGCGTCGGTCGGTGGCTGCGGAAGACCAGCCTCGATGAACTCCCGCAACTCATCAACGTGATCCGGGGCGAGATGTCGCTTGTCGGACCCCGACCTTGCATTCCATATGAGACGGAGAACTTCGCTCCCCACCACTTCGAGCGCTTCCTCGTCTTGCCGGGTCTGACCGGCCTGTGGCAGGTGACAGCGCGGGCGAGGTCGACGTTCGGCGAAGCCCTGGACATGGACGTCTCCTATGCACGCAGCTGGTCGTTGGGTCTCGACCTGTCGCTCCTCTGCCGCACGCCGGTCGCGCTCTACCGGCAATTGACTTCCAGGTCGACGGCATGAACCCCCCGATCAGGATCGCGGTGGTGGGACTCGGGTATTGGGGGCCGAACCTGGTTCGGTGCTTACACGACCTTTCTCTCGCGGAAGTGGCGTACGTCTGCGACGAGCGGCCGGAGACGTTCGAGCGGATCTCGCGCCGGTACCCAGCTGTTCGACTGACGACGTCGTTCGACCAGGTCCTAGCCGACCCGACCGTCGACGCGGTAGCGATCGCCACCCCTGTCAGCACGCACTTCGACCTTTCGATGCAGGCTCTGGAAGCCAACAAGCACGTCTTTGTCGAGAAGCCACTGGCCGGCTCCGCCGTCGAGGCCGTCTGCCTGGCACACCTCGCGGCCGACCGGGGTCTCGTCCTGATGCCCGGCCACACGTTCCTCTATAGCCCTCCGGTGTGCAAGGTCGCTCAACTGATCGCATCGGGCGAACTGGGCGAAATCTTTTCGATCTCGACGAGCCGGGTGAACCTCGGGCTGCACCAACCCGACGTCAGCGTCGTCTGGGACCTCGCACCACACGACTTCTCGATCTTGCGCTGGTGGCTTGGCGAGTTGCCCGTTTTCGTGTCGGCGCTGAGCCGCGGCTGCATCATCCCATCCGTCCCCGACGTCGCCTTCATCAGCCTCGAGTTCCCCTCCGAGACGATCGCGAATGTCGAGCTCTCTTGGCTCGCGCCAAGCAAGCTGCGCCGGACAACCGTCATCGGGTCGAGGAAGATGGTCGTCTATGACGACACGAACGTCGAGCCGGTGCGCGTGTTCGACTCGGGCGTATCGCTCCGCGATCCAGAGACGTTTGGCGAGTACAGGCTCACATACCGAACAGGCGACATCGTGTCTCCACGCGTGGACGCCGCCGAGCCCTTGTATCTGGAGATGGAAGACTTCTGCTCTGCGATCCTGAACGGCACAACGCCGCGGTCATCTCCCGAGGTGGGCATCGACGTCGTCCGGATGATCGAAGCGGTCGACCGGTCGCTCAATCAGGCAGGTGCGCGTGTCCCTACCGGAGGGAACGTCCTGTCAAGATAGGCGGGAGCGAAGCACGGAACTCGCTCCGAACCGGGAGCGGGCCGGCGAGCACTGCGTCAGCTTCGGAATGCTAGGCGTCGAATGAAGAAGGCAGTCATGCTCGCGTATCACTTCCCGCCGATCGGCGGCTCGGGGGCGCAGCGTCCGGTCAAATTCGCCCGCTACCTGCCAGAGGTCAGTGAGTCCGAATGGGTCGTTGACGTCGTCACCGGCCCTGGCCGCTCGGTCGACCGCTGGTCGCCGATCGACGAGACGCTCCTCTCCGACGTTTCCGCAAACACAAACGTGCATAGGGTAGAAGGGCCGGAGATCGTCGCCGAAAGCCGCTGGCTCCGTCGTGCAGAGAGATGGCTTCGACTCACGTCCGCCTGGACTCGCTGGTGGCAGCAGGGCGCATACGCGACAGCTCTGACCGTGGCCGGGAGCGCGGACGTGATCGTGGTGTCGATGCCTCCGTACCAATCCGCTCCCGTCGGCGCCGCCCTTGCGCGAGATCTCGGCGTGCCGTGGGTTGCCGATCTTCGCGATCCGTGGGCGCTCGACGAGATGACGATCTACGGCACCCGAGTTCATCGCATCCTAGAACAGCGCAACATGCGCGTCATGCTGCGAACTGCGGCGGCGATCGTGACTACGACTCCGGAGGCGGCGAGGCGAATCTCCTCGGCCTTCCCCGAGCTTTGCGACCGTCCGATCGTCTCGATCCCGAACGGATACGACGAGTCGGACTTTGCCCCGTTCGCGCCGAGGGCTCCCGACGGCACGTTGCGGATCGTGCACACCGGTTACCTCCACACCGAACTCGGCCGGCGCGCAACCGCGTGGCCGCGGAGGCTGTTCGGAGGCGGTGTCGCAGGGACGAATCTCCTCGGCCGGTCGCATGTCTACCTCGTCGATGCGATCGAACGGATCCAACGCGACCCGGGGCTGCACGTCGAGCTTCACCTGGCTGGCGTGATGTCCGAGGCCGACCGGGAGACGACGCAACGGATCACCGGCGTCGTAACCCACGGCTACCTTCGTCACTCAGACGCCGTCCGCCTGATGCAGACCGCTGACCTCCTCTTCCTTCCAATGCATCAGATGCCCTCAGGGATGAGATCGGGGATCGTTCCGGGAAAGACCTACGAATACATCGCCGCCGGTCCTCCGATTCTGGCCGCGATCCCCGAGGGTGACGCTCGGGACATCCTCGTCGAGGCGGGCAACTCCTATATCTGTGAGCCGAGCGACGCCGTTGCGATCGAGCGCATACTTCGAGCCGAACTCGATCGGCGCCGCGGGTCTCCGCAACTCCCGCCGACAGTTAACCGAGAGGTTCTTCATCGGTTCGAGCGCCGCACGCTCGCGAGTCGGTACCAAGACGTCCTCGAAACGGTTGTCGCGGCTACGCCGACGATGGCGTTCTCAGGCGGCGCTTGAGCTAACGGGCTGGCTCGAAAGCAGGCCGTGGACTTGCGCCCACCGGGCGGCTTCGGTGCGATTCGAGACACCAAGCTTCCGGTAGATGTTCGACAGGTGGAACTTCACCGTTTGCTCGGTCACCCACAGCATGCGCGCCAGCTCGGCGTTAGGATGACCGTCGGCGGTGAGTCTCAGGATCTCAAGCTCCCGCTTGGTCAAGTCGCCGTAACTGCGGGCGTCGACGAACAGAGCGCTGGTTTGCGGCAAGATCCCCGGGAGATAGATCGAGTGGTCGTACGCTTGCCGGACGGCGACCGCAAGATCGTCCGGATGTGCCTTCTTGACGACGAACGCAGCCGCCCCGGCCGACAGGGCGGCGTTGATGTCTGCGACATCGTCTGAAACCGACAGGACGATCAGCTTCGTGTCGGGCAGCTGATGGTGCAGATTGTCGAGCCAAGCCCGCCCGTCGCGATCGCCAGCAGCGTCCGAAATCTCCGCGATGACGATGTCCGGCTTGAACTGCTCGATCAGCAGAGTGCCTTCCTCGAAGGTGGTCGCCTTACCGCTCACGCGCACCTTGATCCGCGCCAGCACCTGCTCGACGGCTTCGAGCCACAACGGATGAGGATCGACCAGTACAGCTGTCCGCAACGCCGATCCTGACTGTTCCTCGATGCTACTCACCCCTACGCAATGTACGACAGAACGGCATGTGTGTAAAGGTGTGGAAACTCGTTCGTTTCCGCATCGTGCCTTCTTGTCGGCCGTGTGGATAACCCGATTGTGCGACGATTCGGATCCCTCCCCGAAGGCTGAACGCGGGCACGGGGCACGAACGCCGGCGTGGCGTCGTCCAGCCGGATCCCTCGATCGAGGCATTCCTGGCCGTCGTTGCTCTGCTCACGATGAGAGGGATGGCGCGTGCGCTTCCGATCGACCTAAGCGGCTGGCGGTGAGCCTCGCGTTTGATTTCCACGGCGTCCCACGTCGGGCCGCTGTCGTCGCCGACGTGCGGGAGTGGGTCGAGGCAACCGCGTCCCTTCTGGTCGGACTCGGGTTGACCGTTGTCGCAACCGAAACCGACCCCACGCGGGTTGCTTGGTGGAGTGAGCAGTTGTCGCCAGAGCTGCTGGCGATCCGTTTCCCCGACAGCCAGAGCGGTGGACGAGTTGCGCTTGAAGCACTCACGACAGCTCGCACTCGGTTCCCCGAACTACGCGCGATCGTGTTTGGTGACGACACCGAGGCGAAGATCCAGGAGGCGTTTGCCTCAGGTGCGGCTGCGTACGTGACCCAACGGGCCGGCGCAGAAGACGTCGCCGCCGCGCTCCGCCAGTCGTTCGGGCAGAACGTTCACTTCAGGCGCGCAGACATCTCGCAACCCGACCGCATTGCCCGGGAGACACCGCTTACACCGCGTGAGCGCGAGGTCTTGCAGGTCGTGTTCGAAGGCCGGACGAACGCCGAGGCCGCTAAGGCTCTTTTCGTGACGGAGCAAACAATCAAGTACCACCTCTCGAACGTCTACACGAAGCTGAACGTCTCCAACCGGACGCAAGCCAGCCGCTGGGCTCATGAGCACGGGCTCTTGCGCACAGGCATGCGCGAGCAGGATGAAACGACAGTCAAACCGAGCACGGGCCGGGCGGCCGACCGCTAGCCGAGAGCGGCAACCGGAGTTGTGGCAGCCAATGCCGTCAACAGGGCGATCCAGTCGGCTTGCGCCGGGAGCGAGCCGTGCGGTACGCCGGTCGCTCGCGGCGCCAGGATGACCAGGCCGAAAGGCCTGAGCTTCGCGGCCAAGAACGACACTTCACTGTCCAACAAAATGACATCCGGCTCAAGCGTGGCAACATCGTCTGCCACATCGTCAAGCGCCTCGAGAGATCCCACGACGTCAACCAGGGGATGGGTCCCGGAGAGGCTCACGCTGGCACGACGGCCGATCGTGACGAGTCTGATCGGTGTGACTACGAGCTCGCCCGATGGGCGCAGCTCGGCTGGCGCTCTAGGGTCGCCTGTCCCTGGGCTGGTGTGCTCGATCGGCGGCAACGAGTAACTCGAACGTCATGACATTGAGGGGATCAGCCATTCTCAGCCAACTGCAAGGCCGCGAACAACGTGCGAAAGGAGGGGGTGCAGATCCCCCGAACGACTGGAGTCGTGGCGGACAGCCGCCCGGCCGGATGGACGACACGCCGGGTCGTGCCGCCTAGCGCCTTGGCAGCTTCGTCACCCCCCACGGAAGTGCGTCAGTGACGTCGCCGCTCGTGACCGTCATTACACCGGTCCACAACGGGATCGCTCATCTCGCTGAGTGCATCGAGAGCGTCTGTAACCAGAGCTATCCGAACTGGGAGTACTTCGTCGTCGACAATGCGAGCACCGACGGATCACCCGACATCGTCGAGACCGCTGCGCGCAAGGAGTCCCGGATCCGTCTCGTCAGGTACGAACAGTTCGTTGACGTCATTGCGAGCTTCAACAGGGCGTTCGGGTCTGTAGGCGAGGGCAGCACTTACACGAAAGTCGTCGGCGCCGACGACGTGCTGTTCAGGGACTGCCTGACCGACATGGTGACGCTTGCACAAGCGAACCCTTCTGTCGGGATCGTCAGTAGCTATCGAGTCGACGACCTGAAACTCGATCTGGTCGGGCTTCCGCTTCACCGATCGGTCGCACCCGGTCGCGAGATGCTTCGCCAGTGCCTCCTCGGCGGCCCGTACGTGACCGGTTCACCGACGTCGCTACTCATTCGCTCTGACTTCGTCCGCGAACGTCAGCCCTTCTACGACAGCGACTTTCGCCATGCCGACACCGAAGCTGCCTACTGGCTGCTCGCCCATTCGGACTTCGCTCTTGTCCATCGGGCGCTTACGTTCAGCAGACGGCCGCCCGTGGGCGAGACACCGAAGTCGGCCGCGCTCGGAACCTACGCCCCCGAGAACATCCGGTTGCTGCTTCGCTTCGGGCCGGATGTCTTGACGCCGACCGAGTACCGACACGCGCTTCGGGTACGACTCTACTCGCACGTCTGGTGGCACCTGAAGCAGCGGATCAGGCCCTCCCGCCGACATGACGAACCTTTCCGAGCGTTTCACAGAGAACAGCTCGCCTGCCTGCGACAGGAAGGCGCGACAGACCGAGAAATCCAACGTTGGGCGGGCGTAATCGGCGCCTTGCTGGGCGAGCCCCCAGAATGACCTGCAGCCCCCGCCGGCGGCGGCGCCCAGGTCTAGGCGGCGATCTCGTCCCGAGCCAAGAAGACGGCCTGGGCGATCGACTTCGCCCCCAGCCGCCTCAACGCTGCTCGACGCTGTGTTCTTACAGTGTCGATCGACTTCTTGAGACGATCGGCAGTCTGCTCGGCTGTCTCTCCGATTGCCGCTCCGCGGAGCACCTCGAGCTCTGACCGCGTGAGCGGGTTGAGATCGGACGCCTGAGCGTGGTCGCCTTCCAGCGCGCTCTCGAGCAGCTCCCGCTGCTCGACGATCGTCTCAACAGACGCCCGAGGGTCAACGAGCGTGTCGGCGATCGTCAAGCCGCCCTCGCCGACCGGCTTCTCCATCGACAGAACAACCACGCGATGGCCGCGCTCTCTCGCGTACCTCGGCAGAAAGCTATCCCGGCGAAGAGCGTCGAGCATCGCCCCCTTGATCCGGCGAAACGCGAAGCTGCGAAAGGCTCCCCTCTTGGGGTCGTAACGACACGCAGCCTGGACAAGCGCGATCTGACCCTCACCGACCAGGTCATCTCGATCGAGCGAACCCAAGCCGGCCATCCGGGCGACCTGAGAGGTCGCGAGCTCGACGAGATCGAGATGGTTCACGACCAACCCGTGCCGAACCGGCTCAGTGCCGGCGTCCGCGCGGCGAGGCTCATTGTCTTGCGACCCGGTCACCTCAGAAACCGGCTTCCCGACCCAGATGTCGAAAGCTCGGGAACTCTAACCTTCCGTCTAGCCCGAGTCCTAGACTTATGGAGAGTTGCTGGGGTCCTAAGTTCTGACGGCTGAGACAGACAGCCGACTCCGAGCGAAGGCCTGCCGCTCGTGCAACGGCCCCCCGGGTCGAGTTTCCACGCACCAAGCCCTGGCATTCATAGCAGGCTCGCCGGATGCATAGTGTCGGAACCGAGTGGCGCCCTCCAAACGAAGGGCAAGTCCCCGCACGCCGGTCACCTGCACGAGGGATCGCCGGCCGGTCAAGCACCCCGGCCGGCGAGACGATGACTTGGACAGGATGCGCATGTCACGCTCGGGCCAAGCCCCAATCCGCCGGCCGCGGCCGGCTCCCCCCGAAGCGTCGCCGCCGGGCAGCGAATCTCGCATCCTGCCGCTGCTCGTCTACGCAGCCCGTCAATGCGCGGTGGTTGCCGTGCAGGGGAGCATCCTGATCCTCGCGCTTGCCGCCATCGTCGCGGCCGTCGCCCTTATCGGTTCCCGCTGATCGCAGACGCGCCACGCCGCCGCCGCCGCCGCCGCCGCCCTCGGTCGCGTGCCGTTCGAGCTCGCACTGACCGGCAAGCAAGCGAGGGGCAGTCTCGAGGCGCGAGCCGTCGATGCAATGGCGCCCGGCTCACACCGTGCAGTGCTCGGACGGAAGTCTTACTTCTTCTTCTTCGGTGGCGCCTTCGACGGCGCGACGTAGCTGTGGCCGGCTGCAACCATCTTCGTCTTGTTCAGGACCAAATCACGCACGGCGACGAGCCCTCGCCGAACGTTGACCAGCGTTCCGGTGCAGTAGTCCGCGACCAGGTACTCGGTGCCCCGGACGGTCGCCGAGGCGTACTTTCCCTTTGTTGTGAACCGCCCCTTGCCCGTTCCCCACAGCCGACGGACAGGCTTCTTACTCTTGGCGCCGGCAACGCTGAACTTGCGGTTGGCCTTCTTCCCGCACGAATTGAAATTGCCGCCGGCGAGCGCGAGCTGAACGACGCCGTTCACGCTGCCTTTGAGCGTGAACACGCTTGGAACCGAATCCGGAACACCGAAGAAGATCATCTGCTTGTTGCTTGCGCCGGTGAGCTTCACGGCGCTGTTTCCGCTGACGTTGACCGAGGTGCCTGGCGGTAGCGCCGTCACCTGACTGAGCGGTACGTATGCGGCCGCACCAGGAACCTTGACCTGAGGCTCGGTCTTGCCGGGCACCGGCTGCCCAATGACGCTGCCTGGGGGAGCGGACGGCGTCGATGGCGGAGGCGGTGGCGGCTGTGGAGCGGGTGGCGGCGGGGCGGCGCCGCCTGTGGGCACGCTGGCGACCGTCACCTTGAAACTCTTCGACGGCGAGGCGTTTCCGCGCCAGTCCGTCGCCGTGCACGAGACGGTTGTCTGCCCGACCGGGAACACCGCGCCCGATGCTGGCTTGCACACGATCGAAGGGTCCGGGTCGGCGATGTCCGTCGCCCGCGGCTTGAACCTGACCACCACACCCACCGGGTTCAGCGCCTGAACCGAGATGTCGGCAGGGACGGTGAGCGTCGGGGGGATCGTGTCGACGACGCGGACGTTGAAGCTGCCGCTGCCACTGTTGCCGGAAGAGTCCGTCGCCGTGCAGGCCACCACGCTCGTCCTGATTGGGAACTCGGACCCGGACGGCGGGTTGCAGACGACTGCCGGGTTCGGATCGACGGCGTCCGTTGCCGTCACCGTGTAGGTGACTCGCGCCCCGCTCGGGCTCGTCGCTTCGGCGCTGATGTCGGAAGGAAGGGTCAGCTGAGGCGGTGTCGTGTCCTGCACAGTGACCGTGAAGCTCGCGTTCGCAGTGTTTCCGTGGGCGTCGCTCGAGGAGCAGTTGACGGTCGTCGTCCCGAGCGGGAACGTCGATCCCGACGCGGGCGCGCAGGCGACGGGGTCGGTGCCGTCGACAAGATCGGTCGCAGAGACCGCGTACGTGACTGAGGCCCCTGACGGGCCTGTCGCGTCGGCGGTGACGTTCGCGGGAACGGTGATTGTCGGCGCTGTCGTGTCCACGACGCTGATCTGGAACGACGCGGTCGCGGTGTTGCCGTGGGCGTCAGCTGAGGTGCAGTTGACGTTGGTCGTCCCGACCGGGAAGGTCGATCCTGACGCGGGCGCGCAGTTGACGGGGTCGCTGCCGTCGACCAGATCTGATGCGGTCGGGCTCGTGTAGGCGGCGACGGCGCCCGAGGGGCCGGTCGCCTCAACGGAAAAGCCCGCTGGGACACCCGAAATCGTGGGAGGCGTCGTGTCCTGCACGGTGACGTTGAACGACGCGCTGCCAGTATTTCCGTGCGTATCGGTCGATGAGCAGGTGACGTTCGTCGTGCCGACCGGGAACACAACGCCCGAGCTGTGGTTGCAGGAGACGGGGCCGGGCGTGTCGTCAGGATCGGTCGCGGCGACGGCGAACGTGGCAACTGCGCCTGAGGGGCCGGTCGCCTCGACGGTCAGGTCACCGGGCACGTGCACGGTTGGCGCCGTCGTGTCGACCCACGTCACTGTGGTGGTCGTCGTCGTCGGGGATCCTCCGTCGTTGTCGACAACAGAGGCCGAGATCTGATCCGTCCCCGGTGTCGTCGCGTTCGTATAGGTCAGCGAAACCTGGCCGCCATCCGGCCCCACCTGTCCCACGATCTGCTTGCCGCTGTCGGGTCCGCTCGTGACCGTGATCGTGACCGTATGGCCGACCGTGTCGACGTTGCCGCCGAGTTCAGCGGCGGTTGCGGTGACTGTGTACTGCGTGCCCAGCGACACCGTCGCATCCTGGGGCGAGAGGCTTATCCCGTCCTCACTATCCAATGTTCGACTCGCCCCAGAAGCTGGCAACAGCGCCAGGATCGCAAGCGACAAGGCGACGATCGCCCCGCCCGCAATCCATCGACGCGCCGACCGACCAGCAGCGCTCAGCGGGCGCGACACACGTCTCCTTGCGCCTCAAAACGATACAAAGGCAGCACAGGATCGCCGGCTAGAAACCGCCGGATGCAGACGCCTACCGACCGCAACGGACCGTGCATCTGCTCCAATTTCTCCCCTCGTACTCTGAAGACCGAATTTGCTTTCCTATCTTCGCCCTATATGCCCCTACTTGCAACCCCATACAGCGTTTCGGTCAGGAGACCGGCCGTCAAGCGCCCCCTCGCTGGTTCTGAAGTTGGGGCTGGCCGTCAGGTGCGGCTGGCACAGTTCAAGCCAGCGCTAGCACCTGCCGAAAGACACAACAATGGCCGCCCTCCTCCTTCTCGGAACTCTCATCTGTTCACTGCGGCTCTGCTGGCTCATCGTGACCTTCGACGAGCGACCCTAGAACTCACTCGAACGTTCTCCTCGGGTCGGCACGTCAACCGGGGTCTCTGCGCAGATCTAGAAGAAGAAGACGCGGTTCGCCTGTGAGACACCAACCTAAGCCGGCCAAGCTCACAGAGGCACAGGTGGTCGCCGCCTGGCGTCTCTACCAGGCCGGACACTCGCTGCACGACCTCGCGCACAGAGGCTGGCAGGTATGGGGATATGCCTCGCAGGCCTCTGCTCGCGCAGGTCTCAGGCGCCAGTTCCGCAAGCGCCTTTACCGCGTCCGCGATGTCGCGGCTGCCGGTCGGGCGCGGATCGGCCATTGCGCCGGGTGCGGAGTCGCGTACGGCGAGCGGTCGCGCGGTTGTAAGCTCTGCCGGGCTCGACACTCACGCCGGCGCATCCGCTCGATGTAAATGCCAAAGCACTTGTCCCATGCCCGCGGGAACCGCTCCCTCCGCTTCCTGGGCCGCTTGGTGAGACCTGGCTTGGACGCCTCGGAGCGCGCACCGGCGTCGTTGGCGAAGACTGGCCGTGTGTTCGGCGGCCTAACTGGGCCGCGTCAGTTGCCGGGCGATCCGGTGAACGGCGTGGGCTTGAAGAGACTCGCCGCGGCGAGGGAGCGGAACGCCGACAGGGAACTGGCGGACGAGCGTACTGACCAGTCCGGAGGACTCTCAAACCACACATCACCGCCCTGATCCGCGGGTACTGCATCCTCGCCGTGCCCGCTCTAGGGGCATGCCCGGCGGTGCCTGTGGACTTGGCTCACGCCCAAGACGGCCGTCAACCGACGGCGAGGCCGGAAAAGACTCCTCAACGAGCCGCGCGACACGAGCAGCCTCCCTCACCTTCGCCCGAACCGAGGGCAAGCAAACCGTCCGTCAAACTCGGGACAGCGTCGGCCGCCTACACGGTCGTCTCATCGACCACGATCACCGCGAGTGTGCCCAACATCCCTCCCGGCTCTCGCAAATGGCAGGTCACTACCCCGAGCGGCACAGCCACAAGTAGCGGCTTCTTCTTCGTCATCTGAATCGTTTCTGCGCTTGGGAGCGGGCGTGAGGCGGCACCATCAGGGTAGGGCTCGTGCGCGTGTTTGTGCAGCTTAGGGTGAGACGAAGCTCGCCGGCACGGCAGTCAAGGCATGCGTCGAGCCGAAAACGCCGCTAGCGCGGTCGACGGCAATCAGCTGGCCGGACGTCTGTGTCCCGGACGAGCGCACTGGGCCATCCAGCTCCCCTTCCCAGCGTTTGTTTACATCCGGCCGGTTCTCACTTACGGTGTGTGGGAGGGGGATCGAGCTTGGGGAGAGTGGTTGCGGCGCGTTGGCCCACGTCCGAATCGCGGAAGTGTTGATGAACACACCTTGAGGCTGATGCCCCTGCCCACAACTGCGGTCCACGTTAGGACAAGCGGCCGAGAGACACGTGAAGGGCATGTGGTGTTGCCTTGATGCGGCGCTCCCCCGACACCGCCGAGCGTCTCGAGCCGAAAGACCGCTCCGCGCGCGAAGAGCGAACCATTGACGACCCCGATGTCGACGCCGCCGCCTCGCTCGAGACGGGAGACGGCGCACCCGAACAGGACGGCTCGAGCTCCCACGGCGGCCTACGCAACATTGGCAGGCGTTCGGCAATCCCCCTGCTTGCGATCGCTGCAAGCGTCGGCTGGTTGGTCTGGCAGAAGCCCGGCCCCTGGGGGATTGTGCTCGTTGTCGCCGTCGCGGCAGCGCTCGGGACAAGGACGCTGGGGTGGGTCGAGCGTCGCACCGTGGCGCTGGCGCTCGGCGTGCTCGTCGCGGCTGTCGACTACTTCACGTGGCGTATCGGCGTCGTCAACTGGTTGGCCTGGTGGATTGCGGTTCCACTCCTTGTCGCGGAGATCTTCGGCGCTGTCCATGTGCTTGGCCTCCAGTACACGATCTGGCCGAGACGAGAGGCGCCGATCAAATGGAAGCGCAATCCAAGCTCGCTTCCGACCTACGTCCTCGTGCCGACGGTCGATGAAGGCGTCGGGATTCTGGAGCCGACGCTCACGGGCGTCATCGCAGCCGTAGGGCGCTACCGGTCCGTGTACCCGGACGCACGAGTCACTATCGTCGTCTGCAACGATGGACTCGTCGCCGGCGCGACGACGACCGGTGCCGTTGAGGATCTCTGCGAGCGACTCGGCGTCGAGTGCGTCACACGCTCGATCGGGGGCGGGGCGAAGGCCGGCAACCTCGAGCACGCGCGTGACGCCTTCGGCATCCATGGCGATGCCTTGTTCGCGATCTTTGACGCAGATCAGGTGCCCGAGCCGGAGTTCTTCCTAAGAACGATCCCGCCCTTCGCTGACCCGACGGTTGGCTGGGTGCAGACGGGGCAGTACTACCGCAACCTCGAGGATCCGGTCGCACGGTGGGCGAACGACCAGCAGGCTCTCTTCTACCGTCTGGTCTGTCCGGGGAAGTCAGCGCAGAACAGCGTCTTCATCTGCGGCACGAACGTCGTTGTTCGCGCGAAAGCCCTCGACGAGATCGGGGGATTCCCGCAAGACAGCGTGACCGAAGACTTTGCTGCCTCGATCAGGCTTCACGGCCGGTGGCGCAGCGTTTACCTCGAGGGAGTTCTCGCGAAAGGCCTGGGGCCGGTGGATCTTGGCAGCTACTTCGGGCAACAGAACCGGTGGGCGCGCGGAACGCTGAGCGTGCTCTCGGACTGGCGAGTCGTGATCGGTCGTGGGCGGCTCACGTTCGGCCAGTGGATCCAGTACGCACTCTCGTGCACGCACTATCTCTCAGGGGTCCGCGATCTGACCTACCTGCTCGCGCCCACGATCTTCTTGCTTTTTGGCATTCCCGCCATCACGGGAGCAACGCTCGGCGGCTTCCTTCGTCACTTCGTCCCCTACTTCGTCCTGTCCCAGATCGCGTTCTGGCATCGGGCGGCCGGGAAAACCACCTGGCGCGGTGTCGTGATCGGGTTCGCGTCGTTTCCGACACTCCTCTCGGCGCTGATCTCGGTTGCGTTTGGTCGCCGTCGCGGGTTTGTGCTCACATCCAAGCGGCGACGGGCTTCGTCGATTCTCCCGGCGGTCCCACACCTCGTCGCAGCCGCCGTCATGCTCGTCGCCGTCTCGGTTGGCGCATTGCGTTTCGGGGAGAGCCGCACCCTGATCAGTGTCGTATGGCTGCTCTACATGTTCGCGATGCTGGTGGCATTCCTAACGCTGGCTGTTCGTGATGCCAGCCGGGCCTTCGAGCGGATAGCGAATCGCGTGGCGGACCTGTTTGCTCCGGGGTTTGCACGAGCACTGATCCGGCCGGCTGCGCTCTGCCTGCTGATTCCCGTGGTCGCTGTCGCCGCCGCGTTCCCGGTAATCCATGCTGGATCGTCTTCGGCTGCTCCGTTTAGCGGCGGGCTCTGCGCGACGCGGGCTGTTCCGCTCGGCGTCAACGCCGACGGCGCCGAGTTCCAGCGGACACAGGCGCTTCTGGGCCGAGTAGACATCGTGGGCAAGACAGTTGAGATCGGAAGCGGCTTCCCGCGCGTTTGGGCGGATCAGGTGAGGTCGATGGGCGCCACACCCTGGCTAACTCTGACACTTACCCGACACGGTCAGCGAACGCTCGACTCTTCGCTGCGCTCGATCGCCAATGGGTTGCATGACGGCGCACTCACCCAGTGGGCGCGCGACGCGGCAAACTTCGAGCGGCCGATCCTGCTGACCGTGCTCCCCGCCGTCGACCGGAACTGGTCGGGGACCTCGGCCGTAGCCTTTGGTGGCATTCCGCAGGATGTTGCCCCCGCGTGGTCTCGCATTCGCATGCTCTTCACCCACGCCGCCAACGTCGCATTCGTATGGGCGCCGGCCGACCCAACTCGCGATCAAGCGTTCGTTCCTCCCGCAGACGAGATCGACGTCGTGCAAGCGACGTGGCTCCGTTATCCCCGCACTGGCTGGCTTGATCCCAAACGCACGCTCCAAGCGATAGCGCGTCGGCACCCCGGCAAGCCGATCCTGATCGACGTCTCGGCAGCAGGCCCGGCGAAGCGCAAACAAGCCTGGCTTATCAACGTCGTTCACGCCGCCGCGCGTCGGGGCGCAGCCGTCGTGTATCAGGGAGGCGGTCCACTTCTGACACCAGCTGCGCGCGCACAGAGCGATTGGTCGTTGACGACGTTGACCCGTGCCGAGGTCCGCTCGATCGCACGTGCCGCCGACGGACGCCGATCGGCATGTAGATGGGTTGGCACACGGTGAGCGTGCTCGCCGTACGCGATCGCCCGGGCCGAAACCTCGTGGCAGTCCTTGAGCGCCTGACCCGTGGCGACCGGTCGGGGCTCGCGCTCATCCTCGCCCTTGAGGCAGCGCTCTCCATACGACTCCACAACACCGCCTTTCAGGACGAAGCCCTCTACATCTACGCGGGCCACCAGCAAATCGACCACGTCCTGCACGGGGCCACTCTCTACGACAACTACGACGCGTACTTCTCCGGTGCTCCGTGGTTCTATCCGTCAATCGCCGGGTTCCTCGACACCGTCGGGGGCCTCGAGCTCGTGAGGCTCTTCTCGCTGGCTTGTATCCTCGCAACGACGCTTGCCGCCGCGCAGGTGGCACGCCACCTGTTCGGGCGCAGCGCGACTCTCCCGTCGGCGCTCATCTTCGCCCTCGCCGGGCCAGTGCTCTTCCTCAGCCACTTCGCCACGTTCGACGCTCTCAGCCTTGCCCTCCTGGCAGGCGCCACCGTGGTCGCCGTTTCCCCCCGTCGCAGATGGTTCCTTCCCGCCGTTTCGATCGGCGGTCTGATCGCACTTGCCTTTCTCGCCAAGTATGTCGCGCTGCTCTTCGCCCCATCGATCATCGCCCTCGCCCTGCTGCGCGTCCCCGGCGACGGCTGGCGGTTGCGACGACGCCTAGCCGCCATCGTCGGAATCGTCGCCGGCGCGGCGATCCCGCTCGTCGCCGCCGTCGCGGCGACGAGCGGGCACTTCATCAAGGGATTCGTCTTCTCCACGCTGGCACGCCACGTCACGCCCTCATCTGCGGCTCAGATCCTCGAGCATGCGGCGGGCTGGCAACTGCCCACGCTTGCCATCGCTACTGCCGGCACGATCGTCGCTCTTGCTCGAGGGCGGCCCGTTGCCGCGCTCCTGCTCGCGACCGGCATGCTCCCTGTCGCCTCCCAGACATTCAGCCACGAGCTCACCTCGCTCAACAAGCACATCGCGTTCGGCATCTTCTTCCTTGCACCGCTCGGCGGGCTTGCAGTCTCGGCCGCCCTCGAGGCGGGCCGCCGACGAGGTGCGGTCGGAACGACCTTCGTCGCCGTGGCGCTTGCCGCTCTTGTTTTCGCAGGCGTTGGAGTGAGCACCGCCAAAGCGCTCTACGGCGATTGGTCGAATAGCTCGCGCTTTGTCGACGTGCTCCGCACCCAGGTCCGGCCTGGGAGCGGGCACTACCTCGTTGAAGAGTCAGAAGTGCCGCGGTACTACTTGCGCGACACCATCAGCCCATGGCAGTGGACCGGCACCTACTTCTTCGGGTACAAGACCCGATCCGGACAGTACTTGACCGGACCAGCCGCATACCGCCAAGCGCTCCGCGACCGGTATTTCGCTCTTGTGGCATTACGGTACGGGCCTACCGCCACGCTCGACTGGCAGCTCTCCCCGGAGCTCCACAACCCCCGTCTCTATCGCCTGATCGCGAGAGTGCCGCTCGGCCCCGGGCTGAGCGATTGGTTCGTCTGGCGACGCGTCTAACCTGGATGAGGGGTCAAGTCGGCGCGGGCGCGCGCCGACCCCAATTGCATGTTCCCCGCAATGCGTCGCGGAGGCCGGCTCGGCGCCGTCACCGCTGCCCTCCTGGTCATGGTCGCGGCGGCGATGGGTGCTCCGATCGAGGCAAGGATCCAGCCGACCGCAAGAGCTCTGGCGCCCACCCGCTTCGTCCCTCCGGACGGAACCACGTACGTCGGCGTCTCGACCGCGGGGACAGGGTCGGCCTACGACGGCTTCCTGCAAGCGTCCGGACTCGGCCGCGTCGCCATCTACAACCGATGGACGACTCCGAACGGCTCATTCGATTGGGTCCTGAATGAGTTTGCGCGTCGACCCGTCACGGGGATGATCACCTGGAACCTGCCCGGCGACGGAACACAGGCTTCGATCGCAAGCGGCGCCTGGGACGCGAACATCCGCGCACGCGCCGCCGAGGCGCAAGCATACGGAAAGCCGCTGTTCATTCGCCTGAACTGGGAGTTCAACGGGTTCTGGGAAGCCTGGTCTGCTCGGACCGCAGCAGGTACGAGTCGCACGGGCAACTCGCCCGCCGACTACATCGCCGCCTGGCGACACGTCGTTCGGCTGTTCAGTCAGGTAACCAACGTCACGTTCGTATGGTGCCCGACACTCTTCCAACCCGTGCCTGTCGGAAGCGGACTTAGCAACTGGGATTGGTGGCCAGGTGACGACTACGTTGGCTGGATCGGCGTCGACGCATACCCCGGCTCCGCGAGCTGGGATTGGATGCAGAACGGCACTCAGGCGCTAAAAGCCTTCGACAGCTTCGCGAGGCTTCACCACAAGCCGCTAATGATCGCGGAGTGGGGATTGAGCTCGCCTGCCACCGGCGACTCGCCCTGGTGGCTCTCCACATTCGTTACCTGGATCCGCTCGCACTCTTCCGTCAAGGCGCAGATCTACTTCGACTACGACAACCGCGGCAGCGGGGGCAAGGACTACCGACTCAGCAGCTTCCCTCAGGCAGCCCAGCGCTACCGGCAACTGCTCGGCTCTGACCCCGGATGGCTAACAACCGTGCTAGCCAACTGAACGCGGAACTTGCGCCGCGGCACCGAGTCAGACGAACCGGCCATGGCGAGGATCCGACAGGACGCACGTCATCGCGAGAGTGCGGCTCTGCGCTGCGTCGACTTTCGCTCGGCTGCCGGTGCGGAGAGAAACAGCTCGTTCTGCAATGTGCCCCGAAACGCCGCGAGTGAGGACAGCGACGACGTGATCCTCCAGTCCTGAAGCGCCGTGTCTCGCTGGTCGTACCAGACAAACGCGCGAACCCGTGGATAGCGCTGAACCATCGTGGAGAAAGCCTGCCGAATCCAATCCGCCTTGTTGCCACCGACCTCCGGGGCGCCGATCTCCGTTAGGACGATCGGCTTGCGGAACTGCATTAGCAGGTCGATCCGCTTCCTGTACACCTGGTCGAACGTGTACCAGGTACCAAAGGAACTCGACGTGCCCCAGTTGAAGCCACTGATCCCGATCCAGTCGACGTATCGACTGCCGGGCCAGTACCGACCGGCGCTGTTTTCGGGAGTGTCCGGGACGGAACCATTGTTGACACTCCAGACCCAGGTGACATTGGTCGCACCGACCTCGTCGAAGATGTCGTGGACGTGTCTCCAAGCCGCGATGAAGGACCGCACTGAGTTCCCGTTCACCGTTCCCCCCCACGGATACCAGTCGCCGTCCATCTCGTGGAACGGCCTCAGCATGACCGGCCCGCCGAACTTCTTGACCTGCTCTGCGTACGAACGGATGTACGAATCGAACGCGCCGTCTGCAATCCTTGCCAGCCGGTATCGCGGTTGATCCACGATCCGCTCATTCGCGATCTTGGGTGGCCGCCACGGCTCCCAGGTGATCATCGGGACGATCCCGTGCGAGGCCAGCCAGTGCGCGTCCCGGCTTGGGAACGGCTGGTCGCCAGCCCATTCCTGATACCACATCACGATCGCCGGCTTGCGCCCGACCGCATACTCGAGCGAGTCGAGCTTGGCGTGGCTGTACGGAGCGCCCTGGACGTAGACCCCCCACAGCACACCCTTTCCGGTGGGTATCGTCACGCGCCCCGCGAGCGGCACGGACGGCGGGGTTGGGCGAACTGGGACGGTGGAGACCCCGGTGCCGCCATTCCTGGTCTCGGACGGCCCCGAACCCGATCCGGTGTACTCGACGCCTGCGACGATCCCGAGTCCGATCCCGACGACCGCAACCGCAACGGCGAACCACCGCGCAGACATTCGACGCCGTTGCCCCGTCAACCCGCCTGGTTCACCCGGACTCGCTTCATCTGCACACTCGTTTACCATCGTAGCCTTCGCGTATGAAGAGACCTGCCCGCCTGCCCTCTTTGGCCGTCGCACTCGTGACTCTCCTGTGTGTCGCCGGCGCAGCCGGAGCCAAGTCCACAGGTACCGCCACTAAGAGCGCCGTCGCCGTGCCCCCTCACGGGGCATACCTGGGCGCCTACGTGCAGTCGGCCCGGTGGACCGAGACGGCGCAGCGCTTCTCCGGCTTCGAGACAGCGATCGGACGACGGCTCGCAATCGATAACCAGTTCTACAACTGGACGGAGGGGGTTCCCACGCCGCTCCAACAGATCGACCGGCAGCAGGGACGGATCTCGATGATCACCTGGAAACCAGCGCCCCTCGACGAGATCAACTCTGGTAGCCAGGATGCGCTAATCACTGCACGCGCTGACGCCGTACGCGATTTCGCCACACCGGTGTTCATCCGCTGGGCCTGGGAAATGAACGGCAACTGGTACGCATGGTCCGGCAGCGCCAACAACGCCTACGGCAAGCACGACGGGCCGGCCAAGTACATTCGCGCCTGGCGACGCATTCACGACATCTTCCAGCGTGAGGGTGCGACCAACGTCTCGTGGGTGTGGGCACCCAGCGGGCAGAGCGTTCCTGACGTCTACTGGAACCGGATCAGCGCCTACTACCCCGGTGACCGGTACGTCGACTGGGTCGGTATGAGCGTCTACAACTTCGGGACAACCCGCGCGTGGTCGCACTGGTTGTCGTTCGCCGAGATCGTCCGCCCCGTCTATAACGCCTACGCTGCCCGGAAGCCGATCATGGTGGCAGAGACTGCCAGCACAACGATCGGTGGCAACCAGTCCCGTTGGATCCGCGCTGTCATCCCGGCTCTCAGGACGCAGTACCCGCGGGTCAAGGCGGTGGTGTGGTTTGAGAGTCCTCCGGACTGGTCAGTACGCTCGTCTGCCAGTTCCCTGTCGGCGTTCCGCTCCCTCGCCGCGGCGAGTCTCTTCAAGCCCACACCGTTCACCGGATCGCCCGGCAACTGACGCGGCCCAGTTCGGGCCGCCGAACACACGGCCAGTCTTCGCCAACGACGCCGGTGCGCGCCCCGAGGCGTCCCAGCCAGGTCTCACCACGCGGCACGGCAAGCGGAGGGAGCGGTTCCCG
>CAWBRV010000006.1:0-68219 GCA_963791225.1 uncultured Actinomycetes bacterium | reverse complement strand
GCGCGGCGAAGAGCGTGCTGTAGTTGGCCCAGGCGTCCACGTTCTGCGAGCTGCGGCGCCAGCGCGCTCGAGAAGCCGAACAGCAGCGTGGCGCCGAGAATGCCGAACGGCCGCCAGTTGCCGAAGATGAGTGCCGCCAGCGCGATGAAGCCGCGCCCGGCGGTCATGTTCTCGGTGAACGAGCTGACATACCCGATCGACAGGAAGGCGCCGCCGCAGGCCGCGAGCGCCCCGGAGGTGACGACGGACGCGTAGCGAACGGCGTACACGTTGATGCCGACGGTGTCCGCGGCGCGCGGATGCTCTCCGCACGAGCGGATCCGCAGCCCGATTGCCGTCCTGAACATGAACACGTAACACACCGGCACCAGAGCAAACGCGACGAGGGTCATCAGACTGGTTCCGCTGAAGCCGTCCTTCAGGAAGGTGCCGACCTGGTGTGGCGGGATGCTGCCGAGGAAGTCGAGGTTGACATTCGGGATGGAGGGCAGGTTCCCGGTGCCTCTCCCCCCGTAGATGTCGTTGTAGACGTAGCCCGTGATGCCGAGTGCGAGGAAGTTGATGGCGGTGCCGCTGATGATCTGGTCGGTGCGCAGGTGGATGGAGAAATAGGCATGGACGAGTGCCAGTGCGGCGCCTGCGACGATCCCGATGAAGAGGCCGCCGATCCAGCTGTCCGTCTTGTCGGCGCCCCAGGCGCCGAAGAATGCGCCCATGAGCATCATGCCCTCGAGGCCGATGTTCACGACACCGCTCCGCTCGGAGAACATCCCGCCGAGCGCGGCGAAGAGGAGCGGCGTCGTGAAGACCAGCGTCAGCGAGACGAGCGTCGACCACGTGATGACGTCCGAGAGATGCCCCGCGCTCGCGCGGGTGACGCGACGCCGCCGATCATCCCGATCAGGCCGCTCGTGATCGCGAGCCAGCCGGGCCGGCGTGTCCCCTCGTGCACCGCCCAGGCGCCGGCCGCGACCCCGCAGCCGCCGACGACGAGCGGGACGGCGATCGACCGGGACGTGACCGGCGGCAGCGTGAGCCAGAAGGCGAGGATCGCCCAGCCCGATTCCGATGTTGGCGACGTGCCTCGCCGGACTCACCAGCCGCTTCGGGAGGGCCTCGGCGTACGAGCTCACAGCGGACTCTCCGGTCGAGACTGCAGCCGCAGCTTCTTGCCCTTCGTCCACAGGTAGAGGATGAGGACGTCGGCGCCGACGAACAGCACGACGAGCCCCTGGATCAGCTGCGTCAGGTTGTTGGCCAGCTCGGGCCTGAAGACGCTCGGGTCGAGGTTCCGCGTCGAGGTTCCGGTCTTCAGCGCCGCGAACAGCAACGCCGCGAGAAAGATCCCGACGGCGGTGTTTCGCCCGAGCAGCGCGACGGCGATGCCGATGAACGCGATCTGCGAGTACCCCTGCACCGACGTGATGTCGAGCCGGTACTGCCAGCCGAGGATGTCCATCGAGCCGGCGAGACCTGCGAACGCGCCCGAGATGGCCATGGCGAGGAAGAAGCTCCTCGAGACGTTGATGCCGCCGTAGCGCGCCGCCTCGGAGTTGAAGCCCACCGCCCGCACCTCGTAGCCGAGCGTGGTCCGACCCGAGCACGAGCCAGTAGACGACGAGGGCGCCGAGCGCGATGAACACGCCCATGTGGAGTCCCTGGGGAAGGTGGATCCCGCCGTGCAGGTCGACGTCCCAGATGACGGGTAGCTGCGCGCCGGCGAGGATCGGCTTGGTCACCGGAGCCGCTCCTCCGGCACGGGTCCTGCATTGGCCCACCGAAGCCGATCAGGTAGGTCGCCACCCAGAGCGCGATCCAGTTCAGCATGATCGTCGTGATCACCTCATGGGCGCCCACGGTGGCCTTGAGGATGCCTGCGATGCCGCCCCAGATCGCGCCGGCCGCCGTCGCCGCGACGATACAGAGGAACACGTGAACCGGCGCCGGGAGCCCGGACAGCGACGTGCCGACCTGAACGGCGGCGACCGTCCCCACGATGTACTGGCCCTGGCCGCCGATGTTGAACATGCCGCAGCGGAACGCGAAGGCGACTGCGAGGCCGGTGAGCACGAGCACCGTGAACTGGATCAGCGTCTGCTGGAGGTTTCCGCTGGCGGTGCACGCAGTCGCGGTTGCGGTGCCGCTCGAGGAGCAGAAGGACACGAACCAGTTCAGGCCCGCGCCGTTGAAGATCTCCCGGTACGTGTTGAGCGGGTCCTTGTGGCTGATCGCGAGCACCACGAGTCCGCCGATGAAGAACGCGAGGATCGTCGTCAGGAGCGGTACCGCGATGCCTCCTGCGCGGTGCCACACGTCGAGCCTGGCCGCCAGGCCGAGCGGCGCCTCCTCCGGGGTCTGCCCGGGCTCGGCGGACGGCGGGGGCGTCGGCGCCTCGGTCATGCGGCCGCCTCCCCGGCCACCTTGCCGCCCGTCATCGCGACCCCGAGCGTCTCCTCGCCGACCGTCGGGGGGTACTCGCCGACGATCTCGCCCTCGTACATCACGAGGATCCGGTCCGAAAGCGAGAGGATCTCGTCCAGCTCGAGGGAGACGAGGAGGATCGCCCGTCCCTCGTCCCGCTCCTCGACCAGGCGCCGGTGCACGAACTCGATTGCGCCGACGTCCAGCCCGCGCGTCGGCTGGGCTGCGATCAGGGCCAGTGGGTCGCGTCCGATCTCCCGCGCGAGCACGACCTTCTGCTGGTTGCCTCCGGAGAGTGCCGCGGCGCGGGTCGAGGGGCCGCCGCCGCGGACGTCGAACTGCTGCAGGAGCTCCCGGGCCCGCCGGACGATCCGCTGCGGGAACAGCCAACCGTAGTGCGCGTTCGGCTCCTTCTCGTAGTCGTGGAGCACGAGGTTCTCCGCCAGCGTGAAGTCGAGGACGAGACCGCGCCGGTGACGGTCCTCGGGAATGTGGCCGAGCCCGGCGTCGAGGGCATCGCGGGGCGATGCGTGGTTCGACAGCTGGGCCCCTGCCAGGGTGACCGTGCCGCCGGAGGGATGTCGGAGGCCGGTGAGGCACTCGATCAGCTCGGTCTGGCCGTTGCCGTCGACGCCGGCGATGCCGACGATCTCGCCGGCCCGGACGTTGAACGACACGCCGCGCACCTTCGCGATCCCGCGGTCGTCCGAGGCGTGGAGTTCCGACACCACGAGCAGCGGGTCGGCCGGCTTCGCCGGTCCCTTCTCGACTCGCAGGACGACGTCGCGCCCGACCATCATCCGGGCGAGCTCGGGCTCGGTGGCGCCCTCGCGGGCGACGGTGCCGATCTTCTGCCGCGCCGGAGCACCGTGATCCGGTCGGCGATCTCGAGCACCTCGTTCAGCTTGTGGCTGATGAAGATGATCGACATGCCCTCCGTTCGTCAGCGACCGCAGGATCGCGAACAGCTCCTTCGCCTCCTGCGGCGTGAGCACGGCCGTCGGCTCGTCGAGGATGAGGATGTCCGCATGCCGGTAGAGCGCTTTCAGGATCTCCACCCTCTGCTGCTGCCCCACGCTCATGTCCTCGATCAGCACGTCCGGCTCGATATGGAACCCGAACGTGGCTGCGATCTCCTCGACCCGCCTGCGCGCCTCGCCGTAGTCGAGCAGGACGTGGCCTTCCGTCGGCTCGGCGCCGAGGACGATGTTCTCCGCGGCGGTCATGACCGGGATGAGCATGAAGTGCTGGTGCACCATGCCGATGCCGGCCCGGATCGCGTCCTTGGCCGAGGCGAACTCGACCGGCTTCCCGTTCAGGAGGATGTCGCCCCCGTCGTGCCGGTACAGGCCGTAGAGGACGTTCATCAGCGTCGACTTGCCGGCTCCGTTCTCACCCAGGAGGGCGTGCACCTCGCCGCGCTTCAGGTCGAAGTCGACCTTGTCGTTCGCGACGACGCCAGGAAACAGTTTCGTGATCGACCTGAGCTCGAGGACGGGGACGTCGTCAGGCACGGGGGAATCCTAGGGGGGCGGAGCGATTTCCGCCCCCCCAGGTGCGTACTACTGCTTCGGAGGCGTGATCGTGCCCTTGATGATCTTCTTCGCGAGGTCGTTCGTGCTCTTCGTGATCGCTGCACGAGTGGCCGCGGGAAGGAGCGGGCTCAGCCGGCCGTAGCCGACCCCGTTGTTCTTGAGGCTGTACAGCTTGTCGATCCCGCCCTTGAAGGCCGACGGGTTCGCGTTGTACTCCTTGATCGTGTCGTACACGCCGTTGTCGACCTTCTTCAGCGCGCTGGTCAGCATGAACTTGCCGATGAAGTACTGGTCGGCGTCGACGCCGATCCCCCAGACGCCCTTGGTCTTCGCGGCGTCGAGGGCGCCGAGGCCGCACTGGCCGGCGACCTGGAAGATCACGCGCGCCCCGCGGGCGATCTGCGCGAGCGCCGTCGCCTTGCACTTCGTCACGTCGGCGAAGGTCGAGTCGTTCGCGTAGTTGACGAGCACCCGGATCTTCTTGCTCACGCGCTGGGCGCAGAACTTGTACCCGGCGATGTAGCGGATGATCGCCGGCACCTTGAGAGCGCCGACGGCCGCGATCGTGGTGCGCTTCTCGCGAAGCATCTCGAGTGCGGCCACGTTGCCGACGAGGCAGCCCGCCTCCTGCTCGGCGAACTGGATGCCGCGGATGTTCTTGATCGCGCCGTTCACGCAAGCGGGCGGCGGAGTCGCCCCGCCGCACATGTCACCCTGTGCCACGTCGATGCCCGCGAACATGGTGCCCGGGAACGCCTGCGCGACGGTCGGCAGCGGGCCGAAGGCGAACAGGACGCCGACGCCGAACACGAGCGGATAGCCCGCCTGGGCGGCCGAGGCGAGGTTCGGCTGCCGGTCGGCCGCGGTCTGCGTGATGTAGATGCGGCCTTCGACGCCCAACTTGTTCTCCGCACGCTTCAGGCCCACGGCGGACAGCGCGTTGAATCCCTTGTCGTTGAGGCTGCCGGTGTCGGTGACGAGAGCCACCTTGGTTGCCTTCGTGGCAGCCTTGCCGCCGCTCGTGGAGAGGCTGCCCGCGATCGCCGCCGAGGCGACGATGACGGCAGCCAGCAGGAACAGCAGCTTTTTGCCTAGTTGCATATGCCCTCCCTAGAAAGATGGTGCTTGCCCATAGGTCCGACGGCGATTTTACTCCGAAGTTAGGCCTGCGACCAGCGGATAAATCCTGATTTACTCGCGCCGGACGGCGTTTAGCGGTCGGCGGCAGGCACGCGGTCGAGGTCCCCCTCGCCGACCAGCACGCGGCGCGGTTTGGAGCCCTCGTAGCCCGAGATGATGCCGCGCCGCTCGAGCATGTCGATCAGGCGCCCGGCCCGGGTGTAGCCGACCCGCAGACGACGCTGGATCAGCGAGACGGACGCCGTTTGGGTCTGGATGACGATCTCGATCGCCTTCTCGAGCAGCGGGTCCTCGTCCGGGTCGAACTCGCCGTCGTCCACGTCGTCCTCGGAGGGCTCGGGCTCCGGCGGAACGAGCAGCGACTCGTCGAGCTCCTGCGGGCGCTGGGCCCGGCACTGCTCGACCACGAGCGCGATCTCCTCCTCGCTCACGTACGCGCCCTGGAGGCGCTGCAGGCGCGAGGTCCCGAGCGGCTTGAACAGCATGTCGCCCTGGCCGAGCAGCGATTCGGCCCCCGACTGGTCGAGGATCACCCGAGAGTCCGTCTGGCTGGAGACGGCGAACGCGATCCGGCTCGGCACGTTGGCCTTGATCATCCCGGTGATCACGTCGACCGAAGGGCGCTGCGTCGCGAGCACGAGGTGGATGCCGACCGCGCGGGACTTCTGCGCGAGCCGGATCACGGCATCCTCGACCTCCTGCGGCGAGATCATCATCAGGTCGGCGAGCTCGTCGATGACGACGAGCAGGTACGGCAGCGTCTCGATGCCCCGGGCACGGAGCGAGCGGTTGAGCTCGGGCAGGCTGCGGGCCCGCATCAGGCTCATGCGCTCGTAGCGGCGCTCCATCTCCCCGACGACGTTGATCAGCGCCGCCGCAGCCTGCTTCGGGCTGGACACGACCGAGGTGAGCAGGTGAGGGATCGACTCGTAGAACCCGAGCTCGATGCGCTTCGGATCGATCATGATCATCCGTACCTCGTCGGGCGTGGAACGGAGCAGGATCGACGTCAGCATCGTGTTCAGGCAGCCCGACTTGCCCGAGCCCGTCGTGCCGGCGATCAGCAGGTGCGGCATCCGTGCGAGGTCGGTCCAGATCGCGTTCCCGGAGATGTCCTTGCCGAGCCAGACCGACAGCGGGCTGGCTGCGGTGGGCAGGTCGTCGAAGACGTCGCCGAGGGTGACCAGGTTGGGCGATGTGTTGGGAACCTCGACGCCGACCGCCTGCTTGCCGGGAATCGGCGCGAGGATGCGGATCTCGGTCGTCGCGAGGGCGTACGAGAGGTCGTCCTTGAGGCTGGCGACCTTCGAGACCTTCGTCCCGGCCGCGAGCTGGAGTTCGTAGCGCGTCACGCGCGGCCCCGAGATCTCGCCGACGACGGTCGCCTGGACGCCGAAGTTCGCGAGCGTGCGCACGAGCAACTCCGAGGTGCGGGCGTTCTGCTCGGCCGAGGAGCCGTCCACGGGCTTCGACCGCCGCAGGATCGCCCGGTCCGGCAGTCGGTACTCGGGCGGCGGCGCGTCGGCGGCGTCGAACAGCGATCCCTGGGTGTCCTCGGCGACGTCCGGCTCGGAGAGGGCGACGAGCAGCGGCGCCGGCTCGTAGGCGTTTTCCTCCGACGAGACGAGGTCGGGATAGTCCTCGACGACGTCCACGAGCGGCGGCGCAGGCCCCGCGGCGGGCTCCTCCACTCCTTGCAACACAGTGTCACTTGGTTCCGGGGACGGGCGCTCGAGGTGACGGCGGGCGGTGCGGTGAGCCGACCGGCCCGCGACCCGCACGGCGTGGTGGGAGCGGCGCAGGATGGCGCCGACGGAGGCGCCGGTCAGGAGCAGGACGCCGGCGAGGAGCGTGAAGGCGCCGAGCACGGCGAGGCCGGTCGAGCCGATCGCGTGGCCGAGCGAGTCGTCGAGGCCCTTCCCGAAGTACCCACCGTGCGCACGACCGAGGACGAGGCCGAGCCCGAGCGCGGTCGCAATCAGGCCGAGCCGAAAGGGACGGAAGTCGACGAGCTTGCTGCGGGCGAGCATGAGCGATCCGAGGGCGACGAGCGCGACCGGAACGACGTAGGCCGCCGCACCGACGAGGTCGCGGAGGCCGTTCGCGAGCCAGGCGCCCGCCGAGCCGCCGTTCCAGCTCCCGTAGAGGACGGCGCCGAAGAAGACGCCGAAGGCGACGAGGGCGAGTGCGACGAGTTCGGCGCGGTGATGGCTCGCGACCTGGCTCCGGCGGGACGGCGCGCGCTTCTTGCGGATCCGTGCGGGCGTCCGCGGGCGCAGCTTGGTCCGCCGCTTCTTGCGCGCCATGGCGCGGACTTCGACGCGTGCGGCGCTAGCCCTTTCCGAGCATCCGCTCGAACAGGCCCGGTTCGACCGATCCCTCGGGCATCTCCCAGGCCGCCGGATAGAAGAAGACGAGCTCCTCGAAACCGGCCTCCTCCCAGCGGCCGACGACGTCCGCGAACGCTCCGTCCGATCGCCACGGGGTCTCGCCGTTGAACGGGTAGCCGATCAGCGCGGAGCGCACCACGGTCCGCCCCGTCTCGGCGCAGAGCTCGTCCAGACGGGCGTTGTCCTCACGGCCGCCGCGGACGGCTTCCTCCGGGCCGATGCCGAAGCCGCCGTAGGTGTTCCAGCGGTCGGCGTAACGGGCAGCGAGCCCGAGAATGGTCTTGCCGCGGCCCGCGATCGTCAGCGGGATCTCCCGCTTCGGGTGGAAGCGTTCGTAGGCGAGCATCTCGCGCAACCGCTCGATCCAGACGGTGAACGCGGCCGCGCGCTCCTTGGGGCTCCACACCGGCACGCCCGCGGCCCTGTGGTCGAACTCCGAGGCACCGGAGCCGATTCCGAGCTCGAGCCGGCCGCCGGAGATGTCTGCCACCGTCAGTGCGGTGCGGGCGAGGACGGCGGGATTGCGAAATGTCATCGGGCTGACGAGCGGCCCGATCCGGGGGCGCGACGTCACGTGCGCGAGAGCAGTCAGGCAGCTCCAGGCTTCGAACCAGGGCTGTTCAGGCGCGAGCCTGTCGCTCCCGAGATGATCTGCGACCCAGATCGTGTCGATACCGAGGTCATCGAGCGTCCGCCAGCGATCGACCAGCTCGGCCCACGGCGCGTCCTGGAGCGTGATGACGCCGAATCTCACGGCTCAGCCCAGCGATGCGATCCGCTCGACGAGGAAGTCGACGAATCCCTGCGCGTCGATGTCGACGGCCACGTGGGCGTTCGGCTCCCAGTGCGCGCGGCCCCAGAGGTCGACGTACGTGCGGCCCCGCGACAGCTCGCCGCCGCAGTCGACGACGACGCCGCGGTCGGCGGTCTCGACGAGCCCCGGACGGACGACGTGCGCGACGGCGACGGCGTCGTGGACGGGCGAGCCGTCCCAGCCGTACTGCTCCGAGTGGAACCGCTGGTAGAAGCCGAACAGCTCGGCAACGAGCTTGCCCACGCGGCCCGTCGCGGCGAGGCGTTCCGAGTCGGCGGGACGGAACAGCGCCTTGTGCGTGACGTCGAGGCCGATCATCGTCACGTCGATCCCGCTCGTGAACACGCGTGACGCCGCCTCCGGGTCGGCCCAGATGTTGAACTCGGCCGCCGGCGTGACGTTGCCCTCGGCGATCGCTCCTCCCATCAGCACGATCCGCTCGATCCGGTCCGCGACCTCCGGGTAGCGCGCGAGGAGGAGCCCGACGTTCGTCAGCGGCCCGACCGGTATGAGCGTCACCGGGCGGTCGGATTCCGTGAGCCGGTTGGCGAGGAAGTCCACCGCGTGCTCGGTCACCGGCCGGGTGTGCGGCGTCGGCAGCTCGGGGCCGTCCATGCCGCTCTCGCCGTGGACGTAGGCGGCGACATAGGGCTCGCGCACGAGCGGCCGCGCGGAACCGGCGGCCACCGTGACCTCTGTCCGGCCGACGAACTCGAGGATCTTGAGCGCGTTCGCCGTCGTCTTCTCGAGCGTCTGGTTGCCGGCGACGGTCGTGATGCCCAGGAGCTCGACCTCGGGGCTCGCGAGCGCGAGCAGCAACGCGATCGCGTCGTCGTGGCCCGGGTCGCAGTCGATCAGGATCGGGGTTCTCACGTCCCTGGCCGCCGCGGCTGAAGGGCGGCGGAGCCGCCCTCCGCCGCGGCTGACGTCGCTGGCGGCAGGATGCTGAGCGCGCGGCGCTTGTCCGCACCCGACGTACTGTCCTGCGCGCCGCGCGCTTGCCTCCTTTGCCAGCGACGCCCCAGGAACGTGAGAACGATCGTCATGCCAGGATCTTGTCGATTTCCGCCGCGGTCGGCAGGGAGGGCTGCGCACCGGGGCGGGAGGCGGCGAGCGCGCCCGCGGCGCAGGCGCGCCTGAGTGCCTCCTCGCGCGAGCGACCCTCGGCGAGCGAGACGACGAGGCAGGCGGTGAAGGCGTCGCCCGCAGCGGTGCCGTCGACGGCCTCGACCTGCGGCGGCTCGGCGCGCGCGACCTCCTCCCCGTTCTCGATCAGCAACGCCCCCTCGGCGCCGAGCGTGACGGCGACGAGCTTGCCGCGGTTGCCCGAGACCTCGTGCTCGAGCCGGTTGACGACGAGCAGGTCGGGCTCGAGGTCGATCGGCCTGGCGGGTGCTGCGTTCAGGCAGAAGAAGCGCGCCTGGTGCGCGGCCGCGGCGACCGCATCGTCCGGGATCTCGAGCTGGCAGAGCACCGCGTCCGCGTCGCCGACCTGCACGTCCGCCGCCGACATGTAGGCGTTGGCGCCGGGCGCGACCACGATCTGGTTCTCTCCGTCGTCGTCCACGAGGATCAGTGCGACACCCGTGTGGACGCCGGGCTCCTCGACCCAGCCGACGCGGCTCGTGTCGACGCCCGCCTCCTCGAGCCCCGCGAGGGCATCCTCGGCGAGATCGTCGACCGCGACCATGCCGACGAAGCGCACGTCGGCGCCGAGCCGCGCCGCCGCGACTGCCTGGTTCGCGCCCTTGCCGCCCGGCACGCGCGAGAAGTCGGCGCCGCTGACCGTCTCCCCCACCCGCGGCAGCCGCTCGCAGCGCGCGACGAGGTCGAGATTCACGGAGCCGACGACGACGATGTCAGGCGGCAAGAGCGCGGAGATCGTCCACGGCCTGGCCGAGCAGGTTCTCGCGCAGGTCGAACAGGCCGGCCCAGAGCGAGCCGCTGTCGGGCGACGAGCCCATGCGGGACGCGTCCGCGAGGCCTTCGAGCGCGCGGACGAGCACCGCGAGCTCGAGGTACACCTGCGCGACGCGCGTCGCCGAGACCTTCACACCGGCGCGATCGAGCACCTCGTCCCACTCGCGCAGCTCGCCGGCACCGGGCCCCCCGTACCACGACCGGCCCTCCGCCATCTCGGGCTCCAGCTCGAGCAGGTAGCGCGACAGCGGCCGGTCGAGTCCCGCGAGCGCCGTCTCCGCGCGGTCGGCGGCCCGTCGCAGCGCGGCCTGTCGCCGGCCGGGCGTGCACGGATCGGCGTCGCCGCGCGCCCAGCGCTCGAGCAGGCGGCAGAACGCGAGCGCCGCCGCCTCGCACGCGCGGAGCTGCCCCACGAGCCTGCGCGCGGTCTCCTCGCGCGGAGCGTGCTCGTAGAGCACGTCGGCCCAGTCACGGGTGCGCACGGTGGACATGGGCCTAGACCTCCACCACGATCGGCAGGATCATGGGGCGCCGCCGCGTGCGGTCGTAGACGAGCTGGCCGATCCCGTCGTGCAGGTGCTCCTGGAGCAGTTTGACCTCGAGGATGTCGTCGGCGATGCAGGCGTCGAGGATCTCCTCGGCCTCTTCGCGCATCTCGTCGAGGAGCGGCCCGCCCGCATCGGTGAAGCCACGCGCGATCAGCTCCGGCGAGGCGGAGTAGGAGCCGTTCGAGCTCGTGAGCGTGGCGACGACGATCAGCACGCCGTCCTCGGACAGCCGCCGGCGGTCGCGCAGCGCGACGTCGCTGAGGTCGCCGACCGCGAGCCCGTCGACGAACGTGACGCCCGAGTCGACGCGATCGACGATCCCGACGCCGTCTCGCGTGAGCTCGACGACGGAGCCGTTCTCGGCGAGCACGATCGACGCCGCCGGCACGCCCGCGTCGCCGGCCATGCGCGCCTGCGCGGCCTGCATCCGGAACTCGCCGTGCACCGGCATCACGCCCTTGGGCCGCACGAGCGCGATCACGGTGCGGATCTCCTCCGAGTTCCCGTGGCCGGACACGTGAACCGGCGCGATCTCCTGGTGCAGGATCTCGGCGCCCGCGCGGGCGAGCTGGTTGATCGTGTCGTGCACGCGCAGTTCGTTCCCGGGGACGGGCTTCGCCGAGATGATCACCGTGTCACCCCGCTCCACCTGCACGGACGCGTGGTCGTGGTAGGCGATGCGCGTCAGCGCGGAGAGCGGCTCGCCCTGGCTGCCGGTGCAGAGGACGAGCACCCTCTCCGGCGGATAGTCGCCGAGCTGGTTCGGCCGGATCAGCGCGTCGTCGGAGACGGAGAGGTACCCGAGCGAGCGGGCGATGTTCAGGTTCTTGCGCATCGACCGGCCCACGACGCACACCTTGCGGTCGGCCTCGAGCGCGACGTCGATCGCCTGCTGCATCCGGTGGACGTTCGAGGCGAACGAGGCGACGAGGATGCGGCCCTTGCGAAGCGGGATGATCTGGCGGAACGCCTCTCCGACGAGGCGCTCCGAGCCGGTGTACCCGGGACGTTCGGCGTTCGTCGAGTCGCCGAGCATCAGGTCGACGCCGAGATTCCCGAGCTCGGCGAGCTTGCCGACGTCGGTCTTGAACCCGTCGACCGGCGTATGGTCGAGCTTGTAGTCGCTCGTGTGCAGGACGCGCAGCCCCGCCGCCTCGAGCACGAACGCGACGTTGTCCGGCACCGAGTGCGCCATCCGGACCGAGTCGACACGGAACGGCCCGACGTCGAACGGGCCGTCCTCGGGACGGATCTCGTCGAGCTGCGTGCGGGCGAGGAGGCCGTGCTCGTCGAGCTTCGACTGCACGAGCCCGAGTGTGAGCTTCGTCGCCAGCACGCGCGGCACAGGCACCTCGCGCAGGACGTACGGCAGCGATCCGACGTGGTCCTCGTGCGCGTGCGTGAGCAGGACGGCCTTGATGTCGCGCGCGTGGTCCTTCAGGTACGAGAAGTCGGGGAGCACGAGGTCGACACCGAGGTGCTCGTCGCGCGGGAAGGCAAGTCCGGCGTCGACGAGGACGCTGCCGCCCTCTGTCTCGTACAGCGTCATGTTCTTGCCGACCTCGCCGAGGCCGCCGAGGGGAATGATGCGTATGCCCTGCGTCACCGGGTGAGTCTAGCCGGGGGGTCTGCCGCGACTAGGCCGCCACGAGCACGCCGAGGCGCTCGAGGCAGTCGCGGACGCGCGCTTGCTCGTCCTCGGTCGCCTCGACCATCGGCAGGCGCAGGCCGCCCACCTCGTGTCCGAGGATGTTGAGCGCTGCCTTGATCGCGATCGGGTTCGATGCCACCTTGAGCAGCTCGTAGGCCGGCTCCGTCGCCTCGTTCATGCGCCGTGCCTCGACGTGGTCGCCTTGCTTGAAGAGGCGGATCATCTCCTTCACCTGCGGCCCGCAGACGTGCGTATGGACGCAGACGCCGCCGACGCCGCCGAGGTCGAGGAACGGGAAGATGAGGTTGTCGTCGCCCGCGTAGAGGTCGAGGCCGGTGTTCTCGACGATGTGCCGCGCCTGATGGAGGTCGTCGTTCGCCTGCTTGACCGCCTTGACCGTCGGGATCTTCGCGAGCTCGGCCATCGTCTCGGGCTCGATGTTGACGGCGACCCGGCCGGGGATGTTGTAGACGACGACCGGCCGGTCGCTGACGTCGGCGATCGCCTTGAAGTGCTCGACGATGCCGCGCTGCGGCGGCTTGTTGTAGTAGGGCGTGACGATCAGGAAGCCGTGCGCCCCGGCAGCGTGGGCCTCGTGCGTCAGGTGGATCGAATGCGCGGTCGAGTACGTGCCCGTGCCCGCGATCACGGTTGCCCGGTCGCCGACGGCGCCGAGGGCGACGCGGATCAGCTCGAGCCGCTCGTCGTCGGAGAGCGTCGGCGACTCGCCGGTCGTCCCCGCGACGACGAGCCCGTCCGAGCCGTGGTCGACGAGATGGTGCGCGAGCGCCGCAAAGCGGTGGAAGTCGACCGAGCCGTCCGACCGGAACGGCGTCACGATCGCCGTCAGGACCTCACCAAGCACTTCGCTGAGTGTACTCCGGGATCGGCGCGATGTCCTCCCACGGCTTGTGGACGAGAAGTCACACGTTCGGCACGCTCGCATCTCCCCTGCGTGCGGGTTTCGCCGCTACGGTCCAAACCGGGAGGGCAGGGCCGAAGGCCCCGGGGGAAGAAACCGAATGCTTGAGAAGCGGCTCCGGCTCAGGCCGAGACGTGCGCGTTCTCGGGGTACGGCTCGAGGTCGTTCACGAAGCCGTCAGTCGCCGCGACGCGCGCGAGCCAGGTGGCGATCGCGGGGTACGCCGACATGTCGATTCCGGCCTCGTGTGCGACGTGGGTGTACCCGTACAGCGCGATATCGGCGACCGTGTAGCGGCCGTCGACGAGGAACTCGCGGTCGGTGAGCCCGCGATCGAGAATCGAAAGCGCGTCCTTTCCCGCCTGCAGGCGCTGCGCGAATGCCCCGGGCTGCTGAGTCTCGCGCCCGGTCAGGTGCCAGAATCGCGCCGAGCCGGCGTTCGGCTCGAGCAGGTTCTGCTCGAAGAACATCCACTGGTGGACGTGCGCGCGTTCGACCGGGTTTCGCGGCAGCAACGGTGTGCCGTCGGCGAGGTAGAGCAGGATCGCGTTCGATTCGGCGATCGCCCTCCCGTCGTCGAGCAGCAGCGCCGGTGTCCGCCCGGCCGGGTTCAGCAGCAGGTATTCGGCACTCTGCGATTGGCCGGCGAAGATGTCGACGGCAACGCGTTCGTGGTCGAGTCCGAGCTGCCTCAGCAGGATGCGCACCTTGAGGCAGTTCGCGGACGGGCCGTAGTCGAAGAGCGTCAGCATCGTCGTCCAGAACGCGCGAGCGGCCCCGGGTGTGAGATGCCGCTCAGAGCAGCGTGTGCAGCCCGACGGTCAGTCCGGGCGGCAGGTCGCCGACACGCTCGAGCGCGAGTAGGACGCCGGGCACGAACGCGTCGCGCGAGGTCGTGTCGTGCCTGATCGTCAGCGTCTCGCCCTGGCCGCCGAGGATCACCTCCTGGTGCGCGACGAGGCCCGGCAGCCGGACCGAGTGAATCGGAACGTTGCCGCCCATCGCCTCGGCCGTCGCCTTGGCCGTCCCGGACGGAGCGTCGAGCTTCGTGTCGTGGTGAAGTTCGACGATCTCGGCCCTGGGCAGGTGCTTGGCGGCGTCGGCGGCGAAGCGCATCATGAGCACGGCGCCGATCGCGAAGTTCGGCGCGTGGAAGACGGGCACGTTGTGCTCCTGCGCGAGTTTGTCGACGGCGCTGCGGTCGAAACCGCTCGTGCCGATCACCGCCGGGATCCTCACGCGCACGCAGGCAGCGACGTTCGCCTCGACCGCGTCCGGCTGCGTGAAGTCGACCGCGGTGTCGCAGCCGTCGAGCGCGACCGGGTCGCCGAGGTCGATCGGCACCACCTCGTGTCCGGCTGCCGCAACTGCATCTGCGACGACGGCACCGACCTTCCCCTTCGCCCCGAAGACGGCAACCTTCATGCCGCGGCCAGGGCGGGCAAGCCGGGATGGACCTGCTCGACGGCGGACAGAAACCGGGTCTCGTCAGGGCCGATCCCGCTCGCGGACAACCCGTTCGGAGCCAGTAGCACCGCCGCCAGTTCGGCGATCTCCGCCGCGTCGACCGCGTCGATCTCGGCAATGATCCGGTCGAGGGACAGGAGCTCCGTGTCGGTGATCAGCGACTTGCCGAGCCGGCTCATCCGGTTCGACGTCGACTCCATGCCCAACGCGATGCGGCCTTTCAGGTTCTCCTTTGCGCGTCGGAGCTCCCGCTCGTGGACGTTGCCGGCCGCGATGTCTGCGATCTCGCGGGCCACGATCTCGAAGCAGGCGTCGAGGTTCTCCTCCCGCGTGCCGACGTAGACGCCGATCAGCCCCGTGTCCGCGTACTGCGAGGCGAAGCTGTAGACCGCGTAGGCCATCCCCCGCTTCTCGCGGATCTCCTGGAAGAGCCGCGACGAGGCCGAGCCGCCGAGGACGGCGTCGAGCAGCGAGGCGGCGAAGCGGCGCCGGTCGGTGCGCGAGACGCCGATCCCGCCGACGCAGACGTGGTACTGCTCCGTGTCCTTGCGCTGGAAGCGTAGGCCCGGCGGCGGCGGTGTGACGAGCGGCCTGCGCACGCGCGTGCGGGCCTCTGGCGGCTGCACGCGCTGGTGCGAGGTGCGCTCGAGCAGTTCGAGCAGATGGTCGTGCTCGAGGTTGCCCGCCGCGGCGAGCACGATGTTCCCGGCCGTGTACATCTGCCGGTGATAGGCGGCCAAGGCGCGCTTGGTGACGGTCGAGATCACGTCGGCGGTGCCGATGATGTGTCGGCCGAGCGGGTCGCCGGCGAAGATCGCCTCCGACAGCAGGTCGTGCACGAGGTCCTGGGGAGCGTCCTCGAGCATTGCGATCTCCTCGAGCACGACCTCGCGCTCGGTCTCGAGGTCGGTGAAGGTCGGCGAGAAGACCATGTCCGCCATCACGTCGAGCGCCGTCTCGAGGTGCCGGTCGGGGACACGGGCGAAGACGACGGTGCTCTCGCGGGACGTGGCCGCGTTGAGCTCCCCCCCGAGCTCGTCGAACATCTCCGCGATCTGCTGGGCCGAGTACGAGGGCGTGCCCTTGAAGAGGAGGTGCTCGATGAAGTGCGTGACGCCTGCCTTCGTATCCGGCTCGTCGCGCGACCCGGCGCCGATCCAGAACCCGAGCGACACGGAGCGGAAGCTCGAGACGCGCTCGGTGATCAGCCGCTCGCCGGTGTCCAGCTCCGAGAGGACGTACTCCTGCATCGGCCGATCGTAGCCGTGTGGCCGGGTCAGAAACCGAATCTGACGTTCGTGAAGTACCAGCCCGCGGAGGTCGCCCAGAGCGTCACGAGCACGGCGAAGAGCGTTCCTCCGGCCAGCGGTAGCGCCCAGCCCGGGTACTTGCGGCCGTGCACCATCAGGAGCTTGACCACGATCACACCGAACACGAACGACCCGACGATCGAGTGGACGAGCACGCGTGTGTCGGTCGTGCGGAAGCCGAGGATGAAGATGCAGTGGAACGCGACCGGCAGGACGCAGAGGATCGCGAGCCGCCCCGACCAGCGGTGGATCGGCGCGACGACGCCGGGCGAGAGCCGGATCACGTGCTCGAGCTTCCCGAAGATGCGCGCCCCGGTCGAAACCTGGATGATCGCGAGCACGACGGCGGCCGACGCGAACCAGGCCTTGGCCGCGATCGTCGACGAGAACACCGACGTGACGATGTCCGTGTAGGTCGAGTTGGCGCTTGCGAGCACGTGCACTGGAGCGGAGCGACCCTACTCGATACGATCGCCACGTGTCTAGCGCTTCGTCTAGTAGTGCTGGGAAGCCGCCGCGCGCTGCTGGACGAGGCGCCAAGCTCTGGGTCCTCCCGCTCGTCCTTCTGCTGGCCGTTTCCGGGGCGACCTACGCGCTCGCGAAGTGGCACCCGGCCACGCCCGGCCTGCCGAAGATCTCGGGGAACTCGGTCGTGCTCGGCGACCAGTACCGGGGCGAGACCGTGTTCCAGGCGAGCTGCGCCGGCTGCCACGGCCCGAACGGCAAAGGCGGCGGGGTCGGCCCGAAGCTCCAGGGGCTGCCGATCTCGATCGGTCGCGTCAAGGCGCAGATCGACGCGGGCGGCGGCGCGATGCCCGCCGGGATCGTCAAGGGCACGGACGAAGCGGACGTACTCGCCTACGTCGCGACGATCGTCACGCTCCCCAAGGGCTGATCCCGAAACCTAGGGGCGGGGTTGCTCCGGTAGTAGCCGCTTCACTCGGCCGGAGGCGCACCGACACGCGGCACGCGCTCCGGCGAGGGAAGGGAGCTCACGGGGGAAACCGCCGGTTTCCCCCGTGCTATCTAGTCGCGACGCGGGCCGCGGTCGCGTCCGCCGCCGCGTCCGCCGCTGCGGCCACGGTCGCCGCCGCGCGGCCGATCCTCGCCTTCGGGCCGCGGCGGAGCGTTCTTCGCCCGCTCGATCAGCTCCTCGGGCTGGACGAGGCTGCCGTTCTCGTGCTTGGCCACGAGCTTGAGGCCGATCCGGCCCCGCTCCTTGTCGACCTCCTGCACGATCACGTCGAGCACGTCGCCGCGCGACATCACGTCTTCGATGTGCGCGACGCGGCCCGGGCCGACGTTCGAGACGTGGAGCAGCCCGTCGGTGCCCTTCTTCAGCTCGACGAAGGCGCCGAACTGCGTCGTCTTGACGACCTTGCCCGTGTACTCGTCGCCGACCTCGGGCTCCTTCGTCAGGGCATCGATCGCCGCGATCGCGGCCTCGGACTTGGTCCCCTCGGTCGCGTAGACGAGAATCGTCCCGTCCTCCTCGATGTCGATCTGGACGTCGTGGTCGGCCTCGAGCCCGCGGATCGTCTCGCCGCCCTTGCCGATGACCATCCCGATGAACTCGGGGTTGATCTTGATCGTCGAGATCCGCGGCGCGTGGTCGCGGAGCGTCGCCCGCGACTCCGGCATCGCCTCGGCCATCTTGTCGAGAATGAACTCGCGGGCCCGGCGGGCCTGGTCGAGCGCCGTCCGCATGATCTCCTGCGTGACGCCGGTGATCTTGATGTCCATCTGCAGGGCGGTGATGCCGTCCCGTGACCCGGCGACCTTGAAGTCCATGTCGCCGAGGTGGTCCTCCGCCCCCTGGATGTCGGTGAGGATGACGTAGTCGTCGCCCTCCTTGACGAGGCCCATCGCGATACCGCCGATCGGACGCTTGATCGGCACGCCGGCGTCCATCAGAGCGAGCGTCGAGCCGCAGACCGAGCCCATCGACGAGGAGCCGTTCGACTCCAGCGTCTCGGAGACGATGCGGATCGTGTACGGGAACTCCTCCGCCGTCGGGATCACCGGCTCGAGGGCCCGCTGTGCGAGCGCCCCGTGGCCGATGTCACGCCGCTTCGGGCCCCGCATGAAGCCCGTCTCCCCGACCGAGTAGGGCGGGAAGTTGTAGTGGTGCATGTAGCGGCGTTCGGCCTCGAGCGACAGGTCGTCGATGCGCTGGCCCTCCTTGGCGGTGCCGAGGGTGAGCAGCGACATGATCTGCGTCTGGCCACGCGTGAACAGCGCCGAGCCGTGCGTTCGCGCCGAGACGCCGACCTCGCAGGTGATCGCGCGGATGTCCTCGCTGCCACGACCGTCGGGACGGCGCTTGTGCACCGCGATCTTCTTGCGGACGAGGTCCTTGTAGATCGCGTCGGCCGCACGCTTGAGGAACTGCTTCGTCATCGTGTCCTTGACCGGCGCCTCGCCCTCGGCGGCGGTGCCGACCGGGAACGGGAGCTGCGCGCCGTCGATGATGCGGTCGAAGAGCAGGCTCCGCTTGGCGGACTTCAGCTCCTTCGAGTCCTGCTCGGCCTCGGTCAGCGCCTCGAGGTCGGGTAGGAACTGCTCCCGCACAGGTCGTTCGACGGCTTCCATCCGGGCCGACTCGAGCAATGCTGCGAGGCTCGAGCGAACCTGGACGCGCTTGAGGATGTCGTCCTCGGTGGACTCCATCGTCAGGTCGGGGCAGAGCTCGCTCTCGATCGTCTCGACGACCGGTCCCGCCTCGCGGAGGCCGTGCGTCGCGATCTCCTGCTTCAGCATCTCGCCGTAGCGAGCCTTCAGGTCGGCAGTCACCTCGGGCTCGAGCCACTTGGGCTTGCCAGCCTTCTCGCGGAGCTCCTCCTGGGCCTCGCAGAGCTTGACGATCTCGCGGTGTGCGATCTCGAACGCCTGCAGGAGCGTGTCCTCGGGAACCTCCTGGGCGCCCGCCTCGACCATCGTCAGGCCGTCCTTCGTGCCGACGACGATCAGGTCAAGGGTGGACTCCTCGATCGTCTGCAGGGTCGGGTTGACGACGAGCTCGCCGTCGACCATCCCGATCCGCACGCCTCCGACCGGCCCCATGAAGGGCAACGGCGAGAGCATCAGCGCCGCCGAGGCGCCGTTGATGCAGAGGATGTCGTGCGGGGTCACGAGGTCGGCGGAGAGCGTCGTGCAGATCACCTGCACCTCGTTCCGGAACCCCTTCGGCCACAACGGCCGGATCGGGCGGTCGATCATCCGCGCGGTCAGGATCGCCCGCTCGGTCGGCCTGCCCTCGCGCTTGAAGAAACCGCCGGGGATCTTCCCGGCGGCGTACATGCGCTCCTCGACGTCGACGGTGAGCGGGAAGAAGTCCGCGCCTTCGCGCGCCTCCATCCGCCCCTGCGCCGTCGCCAGCACCATCGTCTCGCCCGAGCGGACGAGGACGGCGCCGTCGGCCTGCTTGGCCAGCTTGCCAGTCTCGAAGACGATTTCCTCGTCCCCGACGGTCACCGAGACCGATGTTGGTTGCTCGGTGGCAATACTCATGTAGTCCTCCACTTCTTCGTGGAGAGTGGAGGTTTGAGTCAGTCCCGGACTGGCCGCGACTCGCTCAAACTTCCACTCTCCGGTCCGTTTCCGCTCGTGCCTAGCGGCGCAGGCCGAGCTCCTTGATGAGGGCGCGATAGCCCTCGACGTTCGTGCGTTGCAGATAGTCGAGCAGCCGACGCCGGCGACCGACGAGCTTGAGCAGGCCGCGCCGCGAATGGTGGTCCTTCGGGTGCGCGCGCATGTGCTCGGTGAGCTCGGTGATGCGCGTCGTCAGGAGCGCCACCTGCACCTCCGTCGAACCCGTGTCGGAGCCGTGATGGCCGTGCTTCTCGAAGATCCCCTGCTTCGCTTCCTTGGTGAGAGTCATGCAACCTCCGTGTAGACGTCTCCGCAGTCCCAGCACGTCGCGTAGGAAGCCACGCGTGCGGCCGAGGCTGCGGTCCGAAAACAGGGTACCAGCCGTTGAAGCGCGTTCAGAGCCGGTCGAGGATGCGCGTGAGCAGGCCGGCACAGCGCTCTGCGGAGGCCTCGCCCATCGCCATCACGTCCAGGTGGGACAGTTTCTCGTCGCCGAGACCGGCGGCCGGGTTCGTCACGAGGGAGATCGCGAGCACCTCGGCGCCGAGCGCGTGTGCGGCGATCGCCTCCGGGACCGTCGACATGCCGACGAGGTCGGCGCCGAGCGTGCGCAGCATGCGGATCTCGGCCGGCGTTTCGAACGCCGGGCCGGGCCAGTGCGCGTACACGCCCTCGCGCAGACTCGGATCGACCTCGTGGGCAATCGCGCGGAGCCGCGCTGCGTAGAGGTCGGTGAGGTCGACGAACTGCGCGCCGACGAGCGGCGAGGTCGCGGTCATCGAGATGTGGTCGGAGATCAGCACCGGCTCGCCCGGCCTGAGGCTCGTGTCGATCCCGCCGCAGGCGTTCGTGAGCACGACGACACCGCAGCCCGCCTGCACGGCCGTGCGCATGCCGTGCGCGACCGCGGCCACGCCGTGCCCTTCGTAGAGGTGCGTACGTCCGAGGAAGACGAGGACGCGCCGGGTGCCACGTTCGACGGCAAGGACGCGTCCCTCGTGGCCGCCGACCGAGGTCGTTGCGAAGCCGGGCAGGTCGGTCAGGGTCAGGTCGGCGGCCGGCTCGCCGAGCGCCTCGGCGGCCCGCTTCCAGCCCGAGCCGAGGACGACGGCGATGTCGAACGAGTCGATTCCCGAGCGGCTCCGAAGCTCGTCCGCGGCGTGCTGTGCGACGGTCAGCGGGTCGTCCATGGCCGAGTAGGGTACGGCTTCCGTGGACGCGGCTTCGCTGATCGCGACGATCGACGCCGAGGCACCGGCCGGCCTCGAGCGCCACGGTGTGCCCGGGCTGTCGGTGGGCGTCCTCTCGCGCGGGGAGCGGGCCGTGCGGACGTTCGGTGTCGCGAGCCTGGCGACGGGGGAGCCGGTGCGGCCCGAGACGACCTTCCGCATCGCCTCGATCACGAAGCCGCACGTCGCCGCGCTCGTGCTCGGGCTCGTCGAGGAGCGGCGGATCGCGCTGGACGAGCCGCTGGCCGGCCTGCGCCTTCCCTGGCCCGCGATCACGCTCCGGCACCTGCTTTCGCACCAGGCCGGGCTCGCGGGCGACTGGCCGCGGCAGCTCTCGGAATACGGCGACGACGACGACGCCTTGCAGCGGCTCGTCGAGGACGAGGTGCCGGCAGGGCCGGTCGGGCCCGGCGAGCACTTCGCGTACTGCAACGCGGGCTACTGGCTGGCCGGGGCGCTCGTCGAGCGGGCGACGGACCGGACGTTCGAAGAGGCGATGCGCGTCCGCGTGCTTGAGCCTCTCGGCATGGGTCGGACCGGCTTCGCGCCCGGACCGTCGTCCGCCGAAGGGCACGACGCCGACCCGGGCTCGCGCGAGCATCGGGTTGCCGAGCCTCTGCCCTACCCGCGCGCGCGCCGACCCTCGGGCGGGCTGTTCTCCTGCGTGGACGACCTGCTGTCCTTCGCCGCGCATCAGCTCGGCGGCCCCGGTCCGCTCGGCGCGGAATCGATCCAGGAGATGCAGACCGCGCAGGTCGAGGCGGACCCGGAGGCGGACTACGGCCTCGGGCTGTTCTCCTGGCGCGGTCGCGAGCGGCCGGTGCTCGAGCACGGCGGTTCCGTCCCCGGATTCGCGTCCGGCCTGATCCTCGTCCCGGAGGAGGACACCGCCGTCGTCGTGCTCACGAACTCGGGCCGCGGCCATCTCGTGCGCGAGGACGTGCTGGCTGCGATCGGGCTCGGGCGTCGGTTGCCGCCGGAGATCGAGCTCCCGTTCGAGCTCCTGGAGGGACTGGCGGGCACGTACCGCGAGCCGCTCGGCGCCGACGTGGTCGTGTCCGCGGGTGCGGGCGGGCTCGACATCGCCTGGGGCCAGGTCGACCAGTTCACGGGCGAGCGGGTCGAGCACCCGGCGTCCCACCTCCGGCCCGTAGCGCCCGACTGGTTCATGGTGCGCGACGGCGAAGAGCGCGGCGACTCAGCGGAGTTCCTCCGCGGCGGCGAGGTGCTCCGTTACGGATGGCTGTTCGAACGCAGTGCGGTGTGAGGGCGTCGGTCGCCGCGGGCCATCCGGCAACCGCGGCGGCAGGGCTCGAGATCCTCGCGGAGGGCGGAACCGCCGCCGACGCGGCGGTCGCGGCGTCGCTCGCGTCCTGTGTCGCCGAGACGGTGATGACGGGGCTCTTGGGCGGCGGGCACGCGATCGTGTGGGACGGCCGGCGCGCGCGGAACCTCGACTGCTTCGTGTCCGTACCGAGCGGCTCGGGGCCGCCGATGCTGGACGTGCCGGTGCCGTTCGGCGAGGAGACGGTGTACTACGCAGTCGGGCCGGCGTCGTGCGGCGTGCCCGGGCTGCCCGCCGGGCTCGACGCGCTCTGGCGCGGGCACGGGCGGCTTCCCTGGGCCCGGCTCGTCGAGCCCGCGCTGCGACTTGCCCGGGACGGAACCGACCTGCCGCCGCGGCACGCGGCCTGTCTGGCCATGCTCGAGCCGGTGATGACCATGAACCGCGGAGCCGCGCTGTACGCACCGGGCGGGACGCCGCTTGCGGCCGGCGCGCGGCTCGAGCAGCCCGGCCTCGTCGCCGCGCTCGAGACGGTCGCCGCCGAAGGGGCAGCGAGCGTGTACCGCGGCTCGATCGCCGAGGCGCTACTCGCGGTGGACGGGACGGTCGTGACGCGGAGCGACCTCGAGGCATACGAAGCGCACTGGGCGGAGCCGGTCGAGATCCCCTATGCGGGCACGCGCTTCCTGACCCGGGGCGGCCTTTCGGGCGTGCCGGAGCTACTGAGGAGGATCCCGCGGCTCAGCGGACTTTCGGCGACCGAACGCGTGCTGGCCCTCGTGGACGTCTTCGAGGACGACGGCCCGGAAGGGCACACGACGAACCTGTGTGTCGCCGACGGCGACGGCCGCGCAGTCGTGCTGACGTCGAGCCTCGGACTCGGCTCCGGCGACTTCCTGCCGGGCCTCGACCTGCACCTGAACAGCATGCTCGGCGAGCACGACCTCGTCGACGCGCCCCTGGTGGCCGGGACGCGGATGCAGAGCATGATGTCGCCGGCGGTCGCGCTCGACGACGACGGGCTCGTGCTGGCGATCGGCTCTGCCGGCGGCACGCGGCTGCGAACGGCGTTCGTCTCGGTCGCCGCCGGGGTGCTCGACGAGGGGCTGGCGCCGCAGCAGGCGGTCGACCGGCCGCGCGTCCACCCGACAGGATCGACGATCAATGCCGAGCCGGGTGTCGACGAGGAGGCGCTGGTGCGGCTCGAGGCGGCCGGCCGGACGGTCCGCCGCTGGCCTGATCGTCACCACTACTTCGGCGGCACGAGCCTCGTCTCTCGCCGCGGCGCCTGCTGCGGATCCACGCCGCGACGGCGCCGCGCTCGAGCTCTAGCCCGGACGGCGCGCCGCCCGGGTCTGCTCGACGTCGCGGGCGATCTGGTCGATCAGCGCCTGCTCGCTCTCGAACACCCGCTCGTCACGGAGGCGCTGCCAGAGCTCGACCACGAGCCGCCGCCCGTAGAGGTCGCCTTCGAAGTCGAGCAGAAATGCCTCGATCTTCCGCTCCAGGCCTCCGTAGTGCGGGTTCGTGCCGATCGAGATCGCAGCCGGCGTCCCGAGCGCCGCGCCGGCGTAGATGCCGTAGGCCGGAACGAGCAGGTGCGCGTCGACCGCGAGGTTCGCGGTCGGGAAGCCGAGCGTGCCGCCGCGCTCGTCGCCGACGACGACGGTGCCCTCGACCTCCGGCGGGCGACCGAGCTGCCCGGCTGCGGCGGTCAGGTCTCCCTCGTGCAGGAGCCGCCGGATCTCCGTCGACGAGACGCCCTCGAGGAACGGCACCGCCCGCGCGTCGAAGCCGAGTCCGCGTAGGAGCTCGAGGTCGCCGCGGCGGCGGTGTCCGAACCGGAACGTCTCTCCTGCCACCACGACCTCGGTCCCGATCGCGCCGAGCACGTCTCGGGCGAAGTCCTCCGGCTCGCGTTGCTGCAGGTCGTAGTCGAACGGGACGACGAGCGTGTCGGCGACGCCGAGGGTCGCGATCAGCTCGAGCCGCCGCTCGAGCGTGCAGAGGAGCTCGACGCCGTAGCCGAGCGCAATGCGCGGATGCGGGTCGAACGTGACGACCGTCGGCACGAGACCTGTCTCGACCGCGGCGCCGATCACGCGCCGGTGGCCGCGGTGGACGCCGTCGAAGGTGCCGATCGCCACCGCGCGCGGGAGCGCGTCGAGCTCGCCGGCCGACCGGGCGACGTTCACGGGAGCACCGTTCCGTTGACTGCGACGAGCTCGCCGCCGCAGAAGACGCGCACGCGCTCCTCGATGCGCCGTCGGCCCTGTCGGATCGCGGCCGCAGCGGCATCGTCGACCTCGACCGCCGGGAGGAAGGAGAGCGCCTCCCCGGGCGGCAGGATCCGAGCCTCGTCCGCATCTGTGACCGGAAACGGCCCGACCTCCGTGCGGCGCAGCGTCACGCAGTGCCCGCCGAGCTCCTCGGCGATCGCGCGGACGTACGTGCCGGAGGAGACGCGCAGATCGAGTGTCGTGACGCCCTCCTCGTAGCCGATCAGGTCGAGCGCGTGGACCATCGAGCGGCGGAGCGGCATCTCGACCGCCACGCCGCGTCTTGCAAGGCGGTAGGCGCGCTCGCCGTCGATCTTGACCGCCGATGCGGCCGGGACCGGCAGCTCGATCTCGCCGCTCAGGGCGTCGAGCCGCGTCTCCAGTTCCGCCGGCGAAGGCGGCTCGTGCCGCTCGACGACCTCTCCCTCGACGTCCCCGGTCGCGGTGCGCGCGGAGAGGTCGATCTCCGTCAGATAGCGCTTGTCGAGGCCGACGAGGTACTGCGCCAGCCGCGTGGACGCCCCGAGCAGGACGAGGAGAAGCCCGGTCGCGAACGGGTCGAGCGTCCCGGCGTGGCCGGCACGAGCGCCCGTCCGATCGCGAAGACGCTTCACGATCGCGAACGAGGACGGCCCCGCCGGCTTGTCGACGAGGACGAGACCGGAAGGGCTAAGAGCTCGCGGTGGCATGCGACGCGGCGAACGCGGAGCGGATGAACGCCACGATCTCCTCGATCGAGTCCGGGCTCGAGAAGCCGGCCGCCTGGCGGTGTCCTCCACCCCCGCGCTGCCGGGCGATCGCGGACACGTCGATCTCGTCGCTCGAGGCCCGCAGGCTGATCCGGCGCGGCGCCTCCGGGGGCTCGGGCGGCTCGCGGATCGTCGCCGCCAGCTCGGCACCCTCGACGGAGCGCAGGTAGTCGATGATCCCCTCGGCGTACTCCTCCCCCACCCCCAGCTCGTGGAAGTCGCTCCGCAGCAGATACGAGATCACGAGCCGCCCGCCGTCGTACACCTGCGCCCGTTCGAGCGCGCGCGCGAGCAGCTTCAACTTGGCGAACTCGACCGACTCGTAGATCCCCTGGAAGACGCGCTGGACGTCGACGCCCGCCTCGACCAGTTCGGCCGCGAGGCGGAGCGCCTTCGGCGTCGTGTTCGTGTACTGGAAACGCCCCGTGTCGGTGACGAGCGCGACGTACAGCGCCTCCGCGATCGCGGGCGTCAGAGATACGTCGAGCAGCCCGAGCAGGTCGCGCACGATCTCGCCCGTCGACGACGCGTCCGCGACGACGTGGTTGATCGCCGCGAAGCGCGAGTTGTCGTGATGGTGGTCGACGTCGATCGAGAGCGGCACCCGCGGGAGGAGCTCCCCTGCGGCACCCATCCGCAGCGCGTTCGCGCAGTCGAGCGCGAGCAGCACCCGCTCGCCGGCGTCGTCCGGGAGCTCTCGGCGCAGTTCGTCGAGCGGCAGGAACGCATAGTCGGCCGGCGGCGCTGTCTGGCCGGGGAGGTACATGACGCTGTCCTTGCCGAGCCGGTCGAGCGCGAGCTTCGTTCCGAGGATCGAACCGAGCGCGTCTCCGTCCGGGTTCTCGTGCGTGACGAGCAGGAAGCGGTCGTGGGCGCGGATCGCCTCAGCGACCGCGGCGAGCTCACTGTTCGGCATCGGGTTCATCCTCGGCAGGCTCGGGAGCGAGGTCGTCGATCAGCTTCGTCATGCGCACTCCTCGCTCGACCGACGGATCGTATTCGAACGCAAGCTGTGGAGTCCGCTTCAGCTTCAGCTCGCGCGCGATCGCCGACTGCAGGACGCCGTGCGCTGCCTGCAGCGCGCGGAGCGTCCGCTCCCGCTGACGATCGGCTCCGAGGACGCTGACGAAGACGGTCGCGGTCCGCAGATCGGGCGTCGTGACGACGCCGGTGACCGTGACAAAGCCGATCCGGGGATCCTTGAGCTCCGGCAGCCGCTCCGACAGCACCTGCCGGATCGACTCGTTCACACGCCGCATCCGGTCACTCATCCGGATCCACGATCTCCCTCTCCACCCGCACGAGCTCCCACTCCTGGCCGCCGAGATAGCGCTCGGCTCCGTCGAGCAGCTGCTGGAGCTCGGTGTGGCCACGCGCGACGCACGCGACGGTGAGCCGGGCGCGCTGCCAGAGGTCGTGATGGTCGACCTCGGCGACCGACGCGCCGAACCGGCGCTGCAGCTGCGCCTTGGCGGACTTGACGTACTTGCGCTTGCCCTTGAGCGACCCGGCCTCCGGGAAGTGCAGCTCGACGGAGAGGATGCCCACGTAGCCCGCGCCCATCGGCCTATTCAACCGGACGGCCGCGCGAAATTGGCAAGAAATCGGCACACACGCAGGCGTCCTTCGTCGATATCGTCGAGCACGAGGGTGGAGGGTGGTGCCCCACCCCTCAGAGGGGCGGGGGTGCAAACAGCGAGGCGCGGGGGTGCGAAACGGCTCGCCGGAACCGATCAGTGGCGAGGCGGCTACGAGGCGGGCGTCTGCGCTGACTCGTCGAGCGCGGTTCGCTCGACCTGCCGCACCTCGTACGCCTCGATGACGTCGCCCTCTTTGACGTCGTCGTAGCCCTCGAGGTGGATGCCGCACTCGAAGCCTTCGGTGACCTCGCGCGTGTCCTCCTTGAATCGGCGCAGCGAGTCGATCGTCGTCTCGTAGACGAGCGCGCCGTCGCGGACGATGCGGGCGCGGGCGCCGCGGCGGATGACGCCGCGGGTCACGTGCGAGCCGGCGATCGTGCCGAAACGCGAGATCCGGATCAGCGCGCGCACCTCGGCCTCGCCGAGCGCGACCTCTTCGCTGACCGGCCGCAGCATGCCGACGAGGGCCTGCTCGATGTCCTCGGTGAGCTGGTAGATGACGCGGTAGGTGCGGATCTCGACGCCCTCGCGCTCGGCGAGTGCGCGCGCCTCGGGGCTGGGGCGCACGTTGAAGCCGACGATCAGCGCACCCGAGGCGGCGGCGAGGTTGACGTCGCTCTCGGTAATGCCCCCGACGCCGGAGTGGATCACGAGGACGCGCACCTCGGCGTGCTGGATCTTCGCGATCTCGCTGACGGCCGCCTCGACGGAGCCCTGGACGTCGGCCTTGACGACGAGACCGAGCTCCTGGACGTCACCGTCCTCCATCTGCTCGTACAGGCTCTCGAGCGAGACGCTGCGCGGGCGGGCGGCAAACTGCTCTCGGCGCAGCCGTTCGTCGCGCATCTGTGCGAGGTGGCGTGCCTGGCGCTCGTTCTCGACCACGCGCGCGAACTCGCCGGCGAGCGGCGGCGTGTCGAAGCCGAGGATCTCGACCGGCTCGCCCGGCTTTGCCTCCTTGACCTTCTCGCCGCGGTAGTTGAAGAGGCCGCGGACGCGCCCGTGGGCGTGGCCGGCCACGATCGCGTCTCCAACCCGGAGCGTGCCGCGCTGGACGAGCATGGTCGCGACCGTGCCACGCCCGACGTCCAGGCGCGACTCGACGATCGGGCCGGACGCCTCCGCCGCCGGGTTGGCGCGCAGGTCGAGCTCGACGTCGGCCACGAGCAGCACCTTCTCGAGGAGATCGTCGAGATTCGTCTTCTGCTTCGCCGAAACCTCCGAGAACTGCGTCGTCCCTCCCCACTCCTCGGGCTGGAGCCCGTCGGAGGCGAGCTCGCTCTTGACCCGGTCCGTGTTCGCGTCCGGAAGGTCGATCTTGTTGATGGCGACGACGATCGGCACGTCGGCTGCGCGGGCGTGCGAGATCGACTCCTTCGTCTGCGGCATGACCCCGTCGTCGGCCGCGACGACGAGCACGGCGACGTCGGTCACGTTCGCGCCGCGGGCACGCATGGCGGTGAACGCCTCATGGCCGGGCGTGTCGAGGAACGTGATCTTCCGGCCGCTGTGGTCGACCTGATAGGCGCCGATGTGCTGCGTGATCCCGCCGGCCTCGGAGGCGGCGACCGACGTCTCGCGGATCGCGTCCAGGAGCGTCGTCTTGCCATGGTCGACGTGGCCCATGATCGTGACCACCGGCGGCCGGGCGATGAGCGTCTCCTCGGCGTCGTCGAAGACCTCGGGCGCCTCGTCCTCCTCGCCCAGGTGCTTGATGGTCACCTCGCGCTTGAGCTCCGTGGCGATCAGCTCGACCTCGTCGTCGGTCAGCGACTGTGTCGCCGTCCGCATCTGTCCGAGGCCCATCAGGATCTTGATGATCTCCTGCATCGAGACGCCGAGCGCCTGCGAGAAGTCGCGGACCGTGACGCCCGATTCGACGACGGCAGGCCCTGTGGGCGGCGCGATCGGCTGGTCGCTCTTCGGCTCGCGCGGGATGCGGTCGCGCGACCCCCGCGCATCAGGACGCGGCCGACCGGCGCCCGTGTCGATGACGACACGTCGCTTACGCCCGCCGGCGCCGTGGCCGCGGGGGCGAATCGGTCTGTTGGGACGCTCAGCCATTGCCTAGAGTGTAAAGGCCTTTCAGGTCCGGATCGACGCGGACGGAGGTTCTCAGCGTGCGGGCGAAGGCGCGTCGCGCGGCGGCCCTCTCGAAGCAGCTGAGCCGGCGGCAGGTGTAGACGCCGCGGCCCGGCGCTCCCCGGCCGGCCTGTGCGAGCGACCCGTCGCGAGCGACGAAGCGGACGAGCTCCGTCTTCGGCGCCCGCCGGCCACAGCCGGCGCAGGTCCGGGTCGGGACGTGGCCCGCTACGCCGCCGAAGAGGACTCCTCCTCGACCGCCGCAACGTCCGCCTCGGGCTCGGCGATCGCGACGGGCTCGGCCTCGGCGGCCTGCTCGCCGCCCTCGGCGTCGAGCTCCTCGCCGTCCGTCTCGTCGTCGGCGCTCCCGGCCTGGACGACGCTGCCGGTCATGTCCTCGCCGCGCGCCTCGCGCTCGGCCAGGTCCTGGTGCGCCTGGACGCCGCAGAAGCGCGATCCCGGCAATGCCGCGTTCGGGCAGCGCTTGCCGTTCGAGAGGATGGCAGCGCAGCGGCCCGTGAACTCCTCGCTGTCCTCGCCGCCGAAGGCCGCGTCGGCCTCCTCCTGCGCGAACTCGGAGTCGGACTTGATGTCGATCTTCCAGCCGGTCAGTCGCGCGGCCAGGCGGGCGTTGAGGCCCTCCTTGCCGATCGCGAGCGCCAGCTGGTCGTCGGGGACGATCACGGTCGCGTCGCGCGACTCGTCGTCGATGTAGACCTCGCGGACCCGGGCGGGCGACAACGCCTTGGCGACGAAGCGCGCCGGCTCCGTGTTCCACGGGATGATGTCGATCTTCTCGCCGCGGAGCTCGGAGACGACCATGCGGACGCGCGAGCCGCGCGGGCCGACGCAGGCGCCGACCGGGTCGACGCCCTGGGCGTGCGACTCGACCGCGATCTTCGCGCGGTAGCCGGGCTCGCGGGCAACGGCCTTGATCACGACCAGGCCGTCGGCGATCTCCGGCACTTCGAGCTCGAAGAGTGTTCGGATCAGCTCGGGATCGCGCCGCGACAGGATCACCTGCGGCCCCTTCGTGCCCGAGCGCACCTCGGTGATCACGGCCTTGATCCGGCTGCCCTGCTCGTAGCGCTCACCGTCGACCTGCTCGGAGCGCGGCAGCAGCGCCTCCACCTTGCCGAGGTCGATCAGGACGTTGTTGCGGTCGCCGGCCTGCTGCACGATCCCGGTGACGACCTCGCCCGTCCGGTCCTTGTACTCCTCGTACATCATCTCGCGCTCGGCCTCGCGGATCCTCTGCAGGATCACCTGCTTGGCCGTCTGCGCGGCGATGCGACCGAAGTTCTCGGGCGTGACGTCCTCGCGCGTGATCTGCTCGTCGGGCACGTCCGACCAGTCGAGGTCGAGGTCGTCGTCGGAGACGAGGACGTGCGACTTCTCGCCTGTCTCCACCTCCAGTGCCTCGAGCTCGTCGATGGCGCGCTCGCGGGCCTCGTCGAGGAGACGCTCCTCGAGGTCGGCCGGGAGCTCGATCGAGAACACACGGAAGTCACCCGTCTCGTCGTCCAGCTCGACCGTGGCGTGCCGGGTTGCGCCCGGCGTCTTCTTGTAGGCGGCGAGGAGCGCGTCCTCGAGCGCCTGGATCAGCGTGTCCTCCTCGATCCCCTTCTCTTTCTCGATCGTGCGGACCGCTTCGATGATCTCTCGGCTCATCGTCAATTCACCTCGTCGATCAGGTTCCCCCGCACGATCGCGGCGTACGGGATTTCCACGCGCTCGGCGTTGTCCACGTCGAGCGCGACGGCTCGGGTGCCTGCCTCAGCGACGGTGCCGCGGAAGCGCTTGCGGCCGTTCAGCTGGTGGTCGATCCGCAGCGCGACCTTGCGGCCGACCGCGTTTCGGAAGTGCGCCGGCTTGCGGAGGGGACGCTCGAGCCCCGGCGAGGAGACGTCGACCGTGTAGCTGGTCAGATAGCTGCGCAGGACGTCGGTGACCCGCGCGCAGAGCGCGTGGTCGACCCCCTGCGGGTGGTCGATGAAGACACAGAAACGCGTCGGCGACAGCAACTCGACCGCGAGCACCTCGACCCCCGGAATCTGCGTCTCGACCGTTCCTGTGACTTCTCGCGTCAGCTCCCGCTCCTTCTCGTAGCTCGATCCCATTTCGTGTCTTTCCCGAAAAAAATGGGCGCCGTGCGCCCATTTCGCCAAGCCGGTGAAATGTGGTGTTTGCAGGATAGCACCGTTCTGTAGCCATAGGATGCGCCGGTGAGGGAGCTCGTGGTCAGGCACGACGGGGCCCTGCTCGCGGCCTCGTACTCGGCCGCCGGAGAGACCGCGATCGTCGCCCTGCACGGGGCCGGTGAGGGCACCCGCGACTACTTCCTGTACCGGCATCTCCACGAGGTGCTACCCGAGGCCGGGATCGGTGTCGTCACCTTCGACCGGCGCGGCGACGGGCAGTCGACCGGCGACAGCTCGCGGGGCCACTTCGAGGTGCAGGCCGCGGACGCGCTGGCCGTGCTCGACGCGGTCGGAGTTCGCCGGGTCGGCCTCTGGGGCCTGAGCCAGGGCGGCTGGATCGCCCCGCTCGCCGCGTCGGAGTCGGATCGCGTCGCCTTCGTCGTCGGGGTCGCGTCGACCGGCGTGACGCCGTCCGAGCAGATGATGTACGCGGTCGCGCAGCAGCTCGAGCACGCCGGCTACGGGAGCGCCGTCGTGCACCGCGTGCTCGCGCTGCGCCGCGCGTACGAGGCCTACGTGCACGGCCGCGCTGGGGGCCGCGAAGCCGAGCTCGCCGCGGAGCTGCAGGCGGCGATGGACGAGCCGTGGTGGCTGCTCGCTTTCCTCCCGCCCATCCTGCTCGACGCCGAGGGCTGCCGGCTCTGGATCGAGGAGATGGACTGGGATCCGCGTCCGGTGTTCGCGGCCGTGCGCGTGCCGGCCCTCATGTTCTACGGAGCAGACGACGCGTGGACGCCGGTCGAGCCGAGCGTCCAGGCCTGGCGCGAGGCGCGAGGTGACGCCGTTCAGATCGTCGTCGTCCCCGAGGCGTCGCACGAGATGGCGCTCCACGACGGCTCGATCGCGCTCGAGTACGAGCGCAAGCTCGTCGACTGGCTCGTCGAGAGGGCGCGCGCCTAGCTAGTCGATCGGCACCGTCGCGAACCTAGCCGTCGAGCACGATCGTCACCGGCCCGTCGTTCGCCAACTCGACTTCCATCCGTGCGCCGAACGTGCCCGTGGCGACGTCGACGCCGAGCGCGCGGAGCGCCCGGCAGAACTGCTCGTAGAGCGGCTCCGCGAGCTCGGGTGGCGCCGCGTGCGAGAAGCTCGGGCGGTTGCCCTTCGCCGTATCGGCGATGAGCGTGAACTGGCTGACGACGAGCGCTTCGCCGCCGGTGTCCAGCATGCTGCGGTCGAACCTGCCGACCTCGTTCTCGAACACGCGCAGGCGGGCGACGCGCCCCGCCAGGCGCTCGGCCGCCGCGTGGTCGTCCGTGTCCGCCACGCCGAGGAGGACACAAAGGCCCGGGCCGATCTCGCCGACGGGCTCGCCGCCGACGGAAACCCGAGCCTTCGTGACACGCTGAACGACCGCTCGCACCCTCGCGAGCCTACTCGGCTATCTTGATTTCGTGGCAGGCGTCTCCCGGCCTCTTGCCGTCGTCCTGGCCCTCGCGGCCGCGGCGATTCTCGCCGCGACGGCCCTGGCAGCGCCCGGCGATCCGAAGCTCGTGGCCAAGCCGGCCGACAAGGCCTACGCCCGCACGATCGTGCTGGGAAAGACGGCGCTGCACGGAACGGGCTGGAAGGGGGCAGCCACGGACTTCGGGCGGATCAACCCGCTCTGCATCGTCAAGCACTACAGCCTGTCGAAACTGACCGCGAACGCCGAGGTCGGGACGACCTACTCGCGGAACGTCAACACCGGCACCTTCCTCGTCGAGTCGGACGTGCACATCTTCAAGACCCCGGCCCAGGCGGCGACGGCCGCGCACATCACCTCGCAGCCCGGCTACGCCCGCTGCCTCGGCGCGGTGCTCGCCGGCGAGGTGCCCCCCGGCTCGTTCGGCAAGAGCACCGTGAAGGCGCTGAAGCTGACAGGTCTGTCGGCGTCGGCGACCGGCTTCGAGATCACGGTTCACATCACCTCTGCGCAGGGAAAGTCGACGCTCACGGCCACCGTGCTCGAACTCCGCAAAGGACGTGCGCTCGGCACGCTCAGCGTGCTCACGGTCGGCAAGGGTTGGACGCAGGCCGACATCCGCGCGGCCGCCGCCAAGATGGCGGCGCGCATGACCAGGTCCTGAGCCTTTAGCCCGTCGAGGGAGGCTCGACCGCCACCCCGGCGCCGAGCGGCTGGACGAACTCGGCCGCGCGCTGCTTCGGCTGTAGCTCGCCGCTCCTGATCTGCTCGGCCCAGTGGCACGCGACCGTGTGGCCCGGGTCGAGCTCGCGGAGCGGCGGTGCCTCGTCGCGGCAGCGCGTGTCCTGGACGTACGGGCAGCGGGTGTGGAAGCGGCACCCGCTGGGCGGGTTGGCCGGGCTTGGCAGGTCGCCGGCGAGGAGGATCGGCTTGCGGGCACGCTCGACCTCGGGGTCCGCGATCGGGATCGCCGAGAGCAGCGAGATCGTGTACGGGTGGAGTGGGCTGTCGTAGAGCTCGTCCGACGGCGAGACCTCGACGATGACCCCCAGGTACATGACGGCGACGCGGTCGGAGATGTGCCTGACCACGGCGAGGTCGTGCGCGATGAACAGGTAGGTCAGGTTGAACTCGTGCTGCAGCTCCTCGAACAGGTTGATGATCTGCGCCTGGATCGACACGTCCAGCGCCGAGACGGGCTCGTCGGCGACGATGAAGTCCGGGTTGAGGGCGAGAGCGCGTGCGAGGCCGATGCGCTGGCGCTGCCCGCCCGAGAACTCGTGCGGGTAGCGCGAGACCGCGTCGGGCGGGAGACCGACGATCTCGAGCAGCTCCCGCACCCGCGCGGTCGCCTGCTTGCCGCCGGCGAGGCCGTGCGTCTTCAGCGGCTCCCCGACGATGCGACCGATGCTGTGGCGCGGGTTGAGCGACGCAAACGGGTCCTGGAAGACCATCTGCATGCGACGCCGCAGCGTGCGGACGTTCTCTCCGTCGAGCGCGGTCAGGTCTTGTCCGTCGAAGACGATCCGTCCCGCCGTCGGCTTGTAGAGCAGGAGCAGGGCCCGCCCGAGCGTGGACTTGCCGCAGCCGGACTCGCCGACGAGGCCGAGCGTCTCGCCGCGGCGGATGGAGAAGGTGACATCGTCGACGGCGCGGACGTCGCCGACGTGGCGGTCGAGCAGAAGGCCACTCTTGATCGGGAAGTAGACCTTCAGCCCCTCGACGTCGACCAGGTTGCCGTCGGGCGCCGCCGTTGCCCTCATCCGACCACTGCCTGCCGGCTCGTCGCCCACTCCCCGGCCGGAACGGGGTTGAAGCAGGCGGCGAAGTGGCCGGGCTCGATCTCGGTGAGCGGCGGCACCTCGGTCGTGCACTGGTCGATCGCGTAGCGGCAGCGCGGCTGGAAGGGGCAGGAGCGGGGCGAGGTGAGCATGTCGCGCGGCGCGCCGTGGATCGGCGTCAGCCGGCCGCGCCGCGACGCGTCGAGGCGCGGCACGCTCTGCAGCAGGCCGAGTGTGTACGGATGGCGCGGCCGGGCGAAGATCTTGTCCGAGTCGCCGGCCTCCATGAACATGCCCCCGTACATGACGTTGACGCGCTCGCACATGCCCGCGACGACGCCGAGGTCGTGCGTGATCAGGATCAGTGCCATCCCGACGTCGGCGACGAGTGCTCGGAGCAGGTCGAGGATCTGCGCCTGGATCGTGACGTCGAGCGCCGTCGTCGGCTCGTCTGCGATCAGCAGCTTCGGCTGGCACGCAAGCGCCATCGCGATCATCGCGCGCTGCCGCATGCCGCCCGAGAACTGGTGCGGGTAGTCGCCGACGCGGCTCGGCGCGCCCGGAATCCCCACCTGGTCGAGGAGCTCGATGGCGCGTTTCTTCGCAGCGGAGCGGTCCATGTCGAAGTGCGTCTCGAGCGCCTCCCGGATCTGCCGCCCGATCGTCAGCACGGGGTTCAGGCTCGTCATCGGGTCCTGGAAGATCATCGCGACTTCCTTGCCGCGGATGTCGCGGAGCTCCCTGTCCGAGAGCTGGAGCAGGTCACGGCCCTCGAAGAGCGCTGTGCCGGCGACGGCACGGCCCGCGCGCGGCAGGATGCCGAGCAGCGCGAGCGAGGTGACGCTCTTGCCGCAGCCCGACTCGCCGACGATTCCAAGCGTCTCGCCGGCGCCGATCGAGAACGAGGTGCCGTTGACCGCGTGGATCGTGCCGCGAGACGTCCAGAACTCGACTCGAAGCCCGTCGACCGCGAGCAGCGGCGCCGGGCCGGAGCTAGCCAAACTCGCCCGATTCCTGGTTGAACGCCGCGGCGCGGGTCTCGTCGAGCGACGCCTCGGCGCTCTTCGAAGCCTTGAACTTGCCGGTGCGGCCGCGCAGCTTCGGGTCGAGTGCCTCGCGGAGGCCGTCGCCGATCAGGTTGAAGCCGAGCACGAGCAGGACGATGGCGATGCCGGGGATGATCGCGAGGAAGGGTGCGCTCTGGAGGTAGAGGTCGACCTGCGTCAGCATCGTCCCCCACTCCGGCGTGCCCGGGTCCTGCGGGCCGAGCCCGAGGAAGCCGAGGCCGGCGACGTCGATGATCGCGGTCGCCATCGCCAGGGTCGCCCCGACGATCAGCGGCGACATCGAGTTCGGAAGGATGTGCCCGAACAGGATCGACCGCTTGCGGACGCCGACCGACCGCGCCGCGAGGACGAAGTCCTGCTCCCGTTGGGCCAGCACCGAGCCACGTAAGAGACGCGCGAACACCGGCACGTTCGTGATCCCGACGGCGATCATGATCTGCCACAACCCCGGGCCGAGCGCGGCGACGATGCCGATCGCGAGCAGAAGACCCGGGATCGCGAGCATCACGTCCATGCAGCGCATGATCAGCGAGTCCGTGAAGCCGCCGACGTAGCCGGCCGTGGCACCGAACAGCAGGCCGAGCGTCAGTCCCGCGGCAACGGCGACGACGCCGATGATGAGCGAGTAGCGCGCGCCGTAGAGGATCCGGCTGAACTCGTCGCGGCCGAGCTGGTCGACGCCGAACCAGTGCTGCGCGGACGGCCCGGGACAGCAGCTCGTCCCGATCGCATTCAGGTTCACCAGCTTCGGCGAGTAGGGCGCGAGCAGCGGCGCGAAGATCGCGATCACCACGAAGGTGCCGACGATGAAGCAACCCGACGATCGCGCCCGGGTTCTTGCGCAGGCGCGACCAGGCCTCGTGCCACAGGCCGCCGCTCGATGCGGGAAGCACGGTCGCGGCATCGATCTGGGCGACGGTCACGTCAGCTCAGCCTGATCCGAGGGTTCAGGACCGCGTACGAGATGTCCACGACCAGGTTGACGACGACGAAGACGACCGCGAGGAAGAGGATGCCGCCCTGCAGCACGGGATAGTCGCGGCTGAAGATCGCGCTTGCGAGCCAGCTGCCGATACCGGGCCAGGCGAAGACGGTCTCGGTCAGGACGGCGCCCGAGAGCAAGAGGCCGGTCTGGAGGCCGATGATGGTCGAGATCGGCAGCATCGCGTTCCGCAGCACGTGCCGCGAGTCGACGGTGCGCGGCGGCAGGCCCTTGGCCCGCGCCGTGCGGACGTAGTCCTCGTTCTGGACGTCGAGCACCGAGGCACGGGTGATCCGCGCGATGATCGCGAGCGGGATCGATCCGAGCGCGATCGCGGGCAGGATCAGGTGCTGGATCGCGTCCCAGAACTGAGCCGGATTGCGTTCGATGATCGCGTCGAGGATGTAGAAGCCGGTCGGGTGCGAGTAGTCCGCCAGGACGTCCTCACGACCGATGCTGGGCAACCACCCGAGCCGCACCGAGAAGATGTACTTGAGGATCAGCCCGAGGAAGAAGATCGGGATCGAGATCCCGATCAGCGATGCGAGCAGGCTGCCGTGGTCGAAGGCGGAGCCGTACCGCTTCGCCGCGAGGAAGCCGAGCGGGACGCCGAAGGCGACGGCGAAGATCATCGCGCCGAGCGCGAGCTCGACGGTGGCCGGGAAGCGGATCCTGATCTCGTCCGTGACGGGTCGGAAGGACTTGATGCTCGTGCCCAGGTTGAGATGAACGACCGTCTCGTCGAGGTACCGCCAGTACTGCACGTAGATCGGCCTGTCGAGGCCGAACTGATGGTTGATCTGCGCGACCGACGCCGGCGTCGCCCGCTCCCCGAGCAGCCCCTGGGCGGGACCGCCCGGCAGCAGGCGGATCCAGATGAAGACGAGGAGCGATACCCCGAAGAGGATCGGGAGGAGCAGGAGCAGCCGGCGGACGGTGAAGCGAAGCATCTAGCCGTCCGCCGGCTGCATCCTCCTCCCTAGTCCCCTACGACGTGTAGCGGACGGTGGCGAACGACTCCAGCGAGACGGGGCTCGGGATGTACCCGACCACGTTCTTCTGGAAGGCGAGCGCCGGCTTGCTGTGCACGTACGGGACCATCGGCAGGTACTTCATGATGTAGATCTCGGCCTGCTGGTAGTCCTTGACCCGCTTCGCGATGTTGGTCTCCGAGTCGGCCGTCTGCAACATCGTGAACAGCTTCGAGTTGTGGAACCCGAACTGCGGGTTGAACGCTCCGAAGTGCACGTTGTCGAAGTTGGCCGGGTCGCCGAAGTCACCCGTCCACCCGAGCAGGTAGACCTGGGCCTTCCCGCTCTGCACCTGGGCCAGGTAGTCCGGGCGCCACGGGGCAGAGTGGAACGTCACCTTGAAGCCGGACTGCTCGAGGCTCGCGGCGAACGCCTCGGCGTTCCGCTGCGGGTCGGGCATGTACGGCCGGGAGACGCTCGTCGGGTACCAGAAGTCGAGCGGCACCGGCAGGCGTCAGACCCGCCGACTGGAGGAGCGCCTTCGACTTCGACGGGCTGAACGGGTAGAGCGGGACGCCCTTGCCCGCGTAGCCGACCAGGGTCGGCGGCAGGAACTCGGTCGCGACCTGTCCGCGGCCGGCATAGAACTTGGCCACGACGGAGGCGCGGTCGAGCCCGTAGGCCACCGCCTGGCGGACCTTCAGGTTGTTCATCGGCGGGATCGCCTGGTTGATCCCGACGTAGCCGACGTTGAAGGCCGGCCGGTCGAGGATCTTCAGCTTCGGGTTCGACTTGACGGTCCCGATGTCCTCGGGAGCGACCAGGTCGTAGCCCTGGATCTCACCGCTCTGCAGCGCCTGCAGCCGGGCCGCGTTGTCGGCGATCGGCCGGAAGATGATCCGCTGCAGCTTGGCCTTCGGACCCCAGTAGTTCGGGTTCGCGTCGATCTCGAGCTTGTTCCCGACCTGCCAGGTCTTCAGCATGTACGGGCCCGTGCCGATCGGGTTCTGCGTACCGAACGTCCCGGTCGGATGGAAGACGCCGTTCGAGTCGACCGAGCCCGCATCGGCCTTGTACTTCACGAGCGCCGTCGGGCTGGCGATGCCGAAGTTCGTCAGCGCGAGCGCGCCGAGGAACGACGACGAGCGCCGCGTCAACAGGATCTGCACCGTGTTGGTGCCCCTCGTCTTGCAGCTCTTGTACAGGCTCTTGTCCGGGCCGGGGCTCCCGGCTGCCGGATGGGCGAAGCCGCCGAACACCGTGTTCCAGTAGTAGGTCACGGCACTGTTCTGCAGCGGCCCCGGGAAGTTGAACCAGCGGTGGAAGTTGAAGCAGACCGCCGCGGAGTTGAACGGTGTGCCGTCCGAGAACTTGACGCCCTTGCGGAGCGTGAACGTCCAGGTGAGCCCGTTCTTGCTCGGCGAGTACCTCGTCGCCAGCAGCGGCACGATCTGCGTCGTGCCCGGCTTCAGGCCGACGAGGCCCTGGAAGATCTGGTCGACGACGCGAAGCGACTCGCCGTCCGAGACGAGCGGCCCGTCGATGATGACCGGATCGGACGCTGCGCCGAATACCAGCGCGTTGCTTGCCGTGCTCGAGCTCGTCGCAGCACTCGCGGCAGCGGCCACGCCCACGCTGAAAGCCGCGATGGCAGCGAGTAATACGAGCTTTTTCAGCCCCATGCTCTCCTACCTCCTGTTGGAAGAAACCGGAACCAGTATTACCAGAGTTTCAGACGAGTGTTCCGGCCCGTGGGATAGTTCCGATCAGTCGAGATCGAGCACGCGAGCGGCGTACGTCTCCTCGTTCGGGCGCAGCGAGCAGGCGAGCTTGTAGTGCGCGTTCGCCTCGGTCGGCCGTCCCAGCTTTTCGAGGCAGCGCCCGAGTGCGTAGTGGGCGTAGTCGTCGACGGGAGAGATCTCGAGCGCAGCCCGGAACTCGTCGGCTGCCGCCTCGTAGCGCCCCAGCCGGAAGTACGCGATGCCGAGCGTCTCCCTGATCGAGGCCTTGTTCGGCTCGCGCCGCCTGGCCTTCTCGAGCGGCACGGTCGCCTGTGCGGCCTGGCCACGGCGAAGGCGGTCGCGCCCCTCCTGGAACAGGTCGTAGACCTCGGTCAGATCAGCGCCTCAACTGCGTCGAGAACGGCGGCGGCGATCGCCTCCTTGCGGGCGCGAGGCACTGCGTGCTCGGCTGCGCGCGAGATCAGCACGACTTCGTTGTCGGCGGCGTCGAAGCCGATCCCCTCCCCTGCGACGTCGTTGAAGACGATCAGGTCGGCGCTCTTCGCGGTCAGCTTCTCCCGCGCCCGCACGAGGCCGGCCTCGCCCGCGTCGGCCGCAAAGCCGACGAGCACCTGCCCGTTGCCCCGGCTCGCGCCGAGCTCGCGCAGGATGTCGACGGTCGGCTCGAGCTCGACGCTCCAGCCGTTCCCGTCCTTCGGCCGCTTGCCGTCGATCGGCTCCGCGGGGCGGTAGTCGGCGACCGCGGCGGCCATGACCACGACCTCGCGCATCGCGGCGTTGCTCCGCGGCGATCTGCATCTCCGCCGCGGTCGGCGTCTGGACGACGTCGATGCCGCGTGGGACGGGAACGGCGAGGTTGGCGGCGAGCAGCGTCACGGTCGCGCCGCGGCGGCGCGCCTCCTCGGCGAGGGCGACGCCCATCCGTCCCGAGGAGCGGTTGCCGAGGAAGCGGACGGCGTCGAGCGGCTCGCGTGTCCCGCCGGCTGAGACGAGCACGCGACGGCCCTGCAGCTTCCCGCCGGCACCGAGGAGCACCTGGCAGCGCGCGAAGATCTCCTCCGGCTCCGTCATCCGGCCGAGGCCGGTCTCGCCCTCGGCGAGCTCTCCCTCCTCCGGCCCGATCAGCTCGACGCCCCGCTCGGCGAGGAGCGTCGCGTTCGCCTGCGTCGCAGGATGCGCCCACATGCGGACGTTCATCGCGGGCGCGACGAGCACGCGGCCGCCGAATGCGAGCGCGGTCTGCGTGAGCACGTTGTCGGCGATGCCGTGCGCGAGCTTGGCGAGCGTGTTGGCAGACAGCGGCGCGACGACGAGCAGGTCGGCGTCGAGCAGATGCGGGTAGAGCTCGCGCGGGCTCTCGCGCCGCGCGAGGGCCTCGAAGGTGTGCGCCGTGACGAATCGCTCGGCGTCCTTGGTCAGCACCGGCGTGACCTCGTGGCCTGACCTTGACCAGCAGCCGGCAGAGCTCGCACGCCTTGTAGGCGGCGATCCCGCCGGTGACGCCGAGAATCACGCGTGCCATGGATTCATTGTGCATGGCAGGCGACCGTCGCCGCCGATGCCGGCTTCGCCGGCGTCGGCCGCAAACGCACTCGCTCTTCCGCTCCTGACGAAGTCACCATGGTGCGGCCGCAGGCCGTGCCGGACTTCGTCAGGCAGGTCAGGAAGGGTAGGTGTACTTGATCTTGCCCTCGGCGATCTCCTCGAGGGCCAGCGTCAAGTAGTTCTTCGAGCGCGACTCGACCAGCGGCGGGAGCTCCTCGAACGTGCCTTCGCCGAGCTGGTGGTGGTAGTTGTTGATCTGCCGGGCCCGCTTGGCCGCGACGATCACGAGCGCGTAACGGCTGTCGACGTTGCCGAACAGCTTGTCGATGCGAGGTTGGATCATGCGCCCATGCTAGCGGCCGGCACCGTCGCGGGTGGCGGCGGCGATCGCGACGAGGTCGTCGACGGCCCGGGAGAGGTCGTCGTTCTCGACCACGTAATCGAACAGGCTCGCCTGCAGCAGCTGGCTCTCGGCCAGGTCGAGCCGCTCGCCGATCTCCCCCGCGCTCTCGGTCGCGCGCTCGCGCAGCCGGCGCTCGAGCTCGGCGCGCGGCGCGGTGACGAACACCGTGACGACGCCCGGAAGCTCCTCGGCGACCTTGAGCGCGCCCTCCGTCTCGAGCTCGAGCACGGTGATCCGTCCCTCGTGGCCGATCCGCTCGACCTCCTCGCGCAGCGTGCCGTAGCGCTGGCCCGAGACGTAGGTGATGTGCTCGAGGAACTCGCCGTTCGCGACCCGGCGGGCGAAGTCGGCCTCGGAGAGGTAGTAGTAGTCGCGGCCCTCGACCTCGCCCTCGCGGCGCAGTCGGGTCGTCGCCGACACGGCGAGCTCGAGGTCGGCGACGCGCGGGAGCAGCGCGCGGATCAGCGTCCCCTTCCCCGCCCCCGAGGGGCCGGTGATCACGATCACGCGAGACGTCTCGCCTCCCGAGCTGTCGTCGCGCCGCATGAGGCCGAGGGGGCCACCGGCGCGTCCGCCGCTACCGGCTGAAGAGCCCAATCAGCTCGGTGCGCTGCCTGTCGGAGAGCCCACCCACCGTCTTCGACTCGCTGATCCGGCACTGGTTCAGGTACCGCTTCGCCTTCACCTGGCCGAACTTCGGCACCGCCATCAGCATGTCGAGGACCTTCGCGGTCGACACGTACTCGGGCGGGTCGCGGAGGATCTCGTCGATCCGCATCTCGCCGAGCTTGAGGTCCTTCTTGAGCTGCGCCCGCTTGACCCGGATGTCGTTGGCTCGCCGGAGTGCGTCCATCCGCTGATCGAGTGAACGGGACGGCGCCTGGCTTTGAGTCTTGGACGCGACCATGAGTGGGGCGTCGATACTAACACCGCGACGGAAGATTTCTGCAAGCCCTCGGCGAGCGTACTTCTTACGGCACGGGACCCGCAACTACGGGGCCACGGAGGACAGCGTCGGTGTCGTGCGCGACGCCCCTCACGGCGTCGATCGAGTCGAACCCGAGCCGGTCGAGCTCGACAGCGAGCTCCGCCCGGATGCGCGCGGGGGCATCCGGATCCCCGAAGAGGACGGTGCCGAGCGCGACCGCGGAGGCGCCGGCGGCCACTAGCTCGAGCGCGTCCCGGCCCGTCGTGATGCCGCCCATCCCGACGATCGGCAGGCCGGTCACGCGCCGGCACGCATAGACGGCGGCGAGCGCGATCGGGCGCAGCGCAGGTCCCGAGTAGCCGCCCGTCGCGGTGCCGAGGACCGGTCTCAGCGTCCGTGGATCGAGCGCCAGGCCGCGCATCGTGTTGACGAGCGAGAGGCCGTCCGCGCCCGCCGCCTCCACGGCCCGGGCGACCTCCGTGATGTCCCAGGCGGCCGGCGACAGCTTTGCGTACAGCGGCAGAGTCGTCGCGGCACGGCAGGCGGCGACGATCTCCGCGGCGGACTCGGGCGCCTCGTCCACGTTCGGGCAGGAGAGGTTGAGCTCGACCGTGACCCCGTCGAGTCGCTCGCACGTCTCCGCGTACTCGCGTGCGGAGAACCCGCCGACCGAAACCCACAGCGGTAGGCCGAGGTCGCGGAGGCGGGGCAGCGTTTCGGCGAGGAACCGCTCGCGTCCCGGGTTGGCGAGGCCGATCGAGTTGAGCATCCCCGCGTCGGTCTCGACGATCCGGACGGGTGCGTTGCCCGGCCGCGGGAGCGGCGTGACCGTCTTGGTCACGAACGCGTCGAGTTGCCGCGCCACCTCGGGCGCGGTGAGCGCGTCGAGGCAGCCGGAGGCGTTAAGCAGCAAGGACAGGTCCCTCTAAGCAGAGGCGCTTCCACTCTCCGTCGATCTCGACCGCGCAGCCGTAGCAGGCCCCGTAGCCGCAGGCCATCGGCGCCTCCCAGGCGAGCTGTGCTCCCGGGCAGAGGCGGGCGACGGCGTCGAGCATCGGCTCGGGCCCGCACGCGAGCACGTCGTGGCCCGGCTCGATCAGCTCGGTGACGAGCGTCGGCTCGACGGCGACCTCAGCCTGCGGGAGCAGCGCAGCGGCCTCGGCGTGCGCGGCGCTCCGGAAGCCGAGCACGGCCGGAGGCGACCCGAGTTCGTCCGAGAGGTACGGGAGCGGCGCGATGCCGATCCCGCCGCCGACGAGCAGCGGCCTGTCGACGTCGAGGTCGAAGCCGTTGCCGAGCGGACCGAAGACGTCGAGTTCGTCGCCATGCTCCAGCTCGCAGAGGGCACGGGTCCCGGGGCCGATCGGATCGACGAGGAACGCGAGCTCGCCCGGCGGTGCCAGGCACAGGCTCATCGGCCGCGGCAGCACCCGGCCGGGAGGCGAGAGCATGAAGAACTGTCCGGGCCGGCCGGGGTCGAGCCCGCCCCGTTCGACCCGGAGCAGCGTGTACGGCCCGATCGCCTCGACTCCGGTGACGCTAAGCCGTTGCCGCTGCCCCATGTCTCTCCTGCAGGCTCCGCGCTGACTCGGCGCGGGCGCCGGCGATCGCCTCCACCGCTGCGGCAGCACCCGCGAGCGTCGTGATACACGGAACGCGCGCGCGCAGCGCTGCCTCGCGGATGCGGTACCCATCGCTCCGCGCCTCCGAGCCCTGCGGCGTGTTGAGCACGAGCTGGCAACGGTGCTTGCGAATCAGGTCGACCACGGTCGTCCCACCGGCCGCCTCCGAGACTTTCGCGACCGGCTCGACGTCGATCCCCGCCGAGGCGAGCGCTGCGGCGGTCCCGCCGGTCGCGACGAGCCGGAAGCCGAGGCCGGCGAGCGTCCGGGCGACGGGGACGAGCGCCTGCTTGTCCTCGTCGCGGACCGACAGGAACGCGGTGCCCTCGACGGGCAGCGGCCTGCCGGCGGCGCGCTCGGCCTTCGCGAACGCGCTCGGGAAGTCGAGTGCGAACGCCATCACCTCGCCGGTCGAGCGCATCTCGGGCCCGAGCACGGGGTCGCTCCCGGGGAAGCGCGCGAAGGGGAGCACGGCCGCCTTGACCGAGACCGGCCCACGGTGCGGCCGCCCGGCGCGCCGGCGGGGCAGCACGAGCTCGGCCAGGCGGGCGCCGGCCGTCAGGCGGCAGGCGGCCTCGACCAGGTTGACGCCGATCGCCTTGCTGGCGAAGGGCACGGTGCGGGAGGCGCGTGGGTTCGCCTCGAGCACGTAGACGTCGCCGTCGGCGACGGCGAGCTGGACGTTGATCAGCCCGACGACCCCGAGCGCCGGCGCGAGCCGCTCGACGACCGAGCGGATCTCGTGCTCGTGCTCGGGTGCGAGCGAGTGCGGCGGCAGCACGCACGACGAGTCGCCCGAGTGCACGCCCGCCTCCTCGACGTGCTCCATCACCGCCGCGACGTAGGTCTCCTCGCCGTCGCAGAGGGCGTCGACGTCGATCTCGAGCGCGGCCTCGAGGAAGCGGTCGACGAGCACCGGCCCGGTGAGGTGCTCGAAGGCGGCGTGAATCTGGTCGGGCCGGTAGCAGACGCGCATGGCGCGGCCGCCGAGCACGTAGGAGGGCCGCACGAGGACGGGATAGCCGATCCGGTCGGCGACCTCGATCGCCTCGGCCGCCGTCATGGCCGTCCCCCACTCCGGGCAGCGGATGCCGAGCCGGGCGAGCAAGCCGCCGAAGCGCTCGCGGTCCTCGGCCAGGTCGACGGCGTCGAACGGCGTCCCGAGGATGCGGTGGCCGGCGCGCTCGATCGCCCGGGCGAGCTTGAGCGGCGTCTGGCCGCCGAACTGGATGCAGACCCCGACCGGCTGCTCCCGTTCGAGCACAGCGAGCACGGACTCCTCGTCGAGCGGCTCGAAGTAGAGCCGGTCGGACGTGTCGTAGTCGGTGGAGACGGTCTCGGGATTGCAGTTGACCATCACCGACTCGTAGCCGAGCCCGCGGAAGGCCTGCGCCGCGTGGACGCAGCAGTAGTCGAACTCGATCCCCTGTCCGATCCGGTTCGGGCCCGAACCGAGGATGACGACGCTCTTGCCGGGCTCGGGAGGCTGTTCGTCGCGCTCGCCGCGCGTCGAGTAGAAGTAGTTCGAGTCGGCGGCGACCTCGCCGGCGCAGGAGTCGACGCGGCGGTACACGACCGGCCCCTCGGGCCTGGGAGCCTCGAGTTCGCGTGCGAACCAGGGATGGAGGTTCTCGGGCCGCCACTCGGGATCGATCTCGAGCCCGCGACGCGCCTTCCAGAACGCCTCTGCGAAGGTGCGGCCAATCCCCATCGACTCGCCGACCGACTTCATCTGCGTGCCCAGCGTCGTGTCGGCGCCGGGGAACTTCTCGAACGCGAAGCGCGGGAACTTGACGACGACGTAGTCGAGCGTCGGCTCGAAGCTCGCGGGCGTCGTCCGCGTCAGGTCGTTCGGGATCTCGTCGAGCGTGTAGCCGACGGCGAGCTTGGCGGCAACCTTCGCGATCGGGTAGCCGGTCGCCTTCGACGCGAGCGCCGAGGAGCGGGAGACGCGCGGGTTCATCTCGATCACGCGCACGTCGCCGGTCTCGCGGCTGCGGGCGAACTGGATGTTCGAGCCGCCGCACTCGACGCCGACGGCGCGGATCACGGCCGCCGCCGCGTCGCGGAGTTCCTGATAGGCATCGTCCGAGAGGGTCATCTGCGGCGCGACCGTCACCGAGTCGCCAGTGTGCACTCCCATCGGGTCGAGGTTCTCGATCGAGCAGACGATCACGACGTTGTCCGCCGCGTCGCGCACGACCTCGAGCTCGAACTCGTCCCACCCGCGCACCGACTCCTCGACCAGGACCTGCCCGATCGGGCTCTCCGCCAGTCCGATCTCCACCTGCCGGTGGAGATCCGGCGGTGTCGCGACGAAGCCGCCGCCGTGGCCGCCGAGCGTGAACGCCGGCCTGACGACGGCGGGCAGCTTGATGCCGTCCAGCTCGTCGAGCGACGTGACGATTCGCGACTCGGGCACGGCCAGGCCGACGCTTCGCACCGCGTCGCGGAAGAGCTCGCGATCCTCAGCGCGCTGGATCACGTCGAGCGGAGCGCCGATCAGCTCGGCGCCGAACAGCAGGCCCACCTCGGCGAGGTCCCGGGCCAGGTTGAGCCCCGTTTGCCCGCCCATCGTCGGCAGCACGGCATCCGGCTGCTCGCGCTCGATCACGGCGCCGACGCCCTCGAGGTCGAGCGGCTCGAGGTAGGTGCGGTCGGCGAATCCGGGGTCGGTCATGATCGTCGCCGGGTTCGAGTTGACCACGATCGTGCGGAACCCGTCCTCGCGAAGCACCTTGAGCGCCTGGCAGCCCGCGTAGTCGAACTCACATGCCTGCCCGATCACGATCGGCCCGGAGCCGATGATCAGGACGGATTTGATGTCGTTACGCCGCGGCACGAAGCTCCTCCACCCATGACTCGAGCAGCGGCCAGGCGTCGTGCGGCCCGGGCCCCGCCTCGGGGTGGAACTGCACCGAGCGGGCGCGGAGCTCCGGGTACTCGAGTCCCTCGACCGTGCCGTCGTAGAGCGACACGTGCGTCGCCTCGCGTCCCTCCGACGGGCGGACGGCGAAGCCATGGTTCTGGCTCGTCACGAGCACGCGGCCCGACGGCCGGTCGACCACTGGATGGTTCGCCCCGCGGTGCCCGAACGGCAGCTTGAACGTCTCGAGGCCGGTCGCGAGCGCGAGCAGCTGATGGCCGAGGCAGATCCCGAAGACCGGCACGCGGCCCACCAGGCCGGACAGAGTCGCGACCTCGTCCTGCAGCGGCTCTGGGTCGCCGGGCCCGTTCGAGAGCAGGACGCCGTCGTGTCCCGCGAGCGTGTCCGAGTCCACGTCGTGCGGGTAGACGGTCACGGACGCACCGGTCCGGGCGAGTCGGCCGAGGATCGAGCGCTTGCACCCGTAGTCGACGACGGCCACGTCCGGGCCCTCGCCTGCGCAGAACCGGTACGGCTCCTCCGTCGAGACTCCGGCCGCGAGCGAGCATCCGTCCATGCCCGGCCGGGCGCAAACCGCTGCCAGCGTCTCCTCGACGTCGACCTCGCCGGCCGCGATTGCGGCGCGCTTCGAGCCGCCGTCGCGAAGGTGCAGGACGAGCGAGCGCGTGTCCATGCCCGTCAGCGCGACGACGTCGTTCTGGGCGAGCCACTTCGTCCACTCAGGCCCCCGCGCCTCCCGCATGACGACGCCGCGCACGTGCACGGCCGACGACTCGCAGCGCTCGTCGGCAACCCCGTAGTTGCCGATCATCGGCGCCGTGAAACAGAGGATCTGCTCGGCGTAACTCGGGTCGGTGACGAGCTCCTGGTAGCCCGTCATCGCGGTCGCGAAGACCGCCTCGCCGAACGCCGTGCCGGCGGCGCCCACCGAGCGGCCGGCGAAGACCTCGCCGTCCTCGAGCACGAGCGCGCCCGTCATGCGTCGAAGACCACCCGGCCGGCGGCAACCGTCAGCCGCACCTTGCCCTTGAGCGTCTGTCCGAGCAGCCACGAGTTGACCGAGCGCGAGCGGAAGCCGTCCTCGCTCACGCGCCAGGCCGACCCGGTGTCGAGCAGGACGAGGTTCGCGGTCGCGCCGACGGCGATCCGCGGCTGCTCGAGCCCGAACGCGCGCGCCGGCCCGGCCGACATCCGCTCGAGCAGCGTCTCGAGCGTCAGCAGTCCCGGCCCGACGAGATGCGTGTTCAGCGCGGCGAACGCGGTCTCGAGGCCGGTGACGCCGAACGGCGCCTCCTCGAACGGGACGTCCTTCTCCTGCCGCGCATGTGGCGCGTGGTCGGTGGCGACGCAGGAGATCGTCCCGTCACGGAGTCCTGCGACGAGTGCGGCACGGTCGTCGGCGCCTCGCAGCGGCGGATTCATCTTCACGTTCGGGTCGAGCGAGCGCACCGCCTCGTCCGTCAGGCAGAGGTGGTGCGGCGTCACCTCGCCGGTCGCGGCGACTCCGGCGACCTGGGCGCGCGAGAGCGCCTCGACCGACTCGCGGGCCGAGAGGTGCATCAGGTGCAGCGGCCGGTCTTCGAAGCCCGCGAGCGACAGGTCTCGCTCGACCATGACGCTTTCGCCGACCGACGGGTAGCCGGTGAAGCCGAGCTCGGCCGAGACGGCACCCTCGTGCATATGGCCGCCGCGGGTGAGGGTCGGCTCCTCGCAGTGGACGGCGACGCGCCGCCCGGCGATCGGGCTGTACTGGAGCGCCCGCCGCATCAGCCCCGGTGAGACGACCGGACGCCCGTCGTCGGTGAACCCGGCGGCGCCCGCATCGGCGAGCTCGCCCATCTCCGTCAGCTCCGTGCCGGCCTGGCCCTTCGAGATCGCGGCCAGGAACCCGACCGGGATCACCGCCTCGGCGCGCGCCTTCTCGACGAGCGACGAGAGCACGGCTGCGGAGTCGACGATCGGATCGGTGTTCGGCATCGCGAAGATCGCGCAGTAGCCGCCGGCGGCAGCCGCGTCCGTGCCGGAGGCGATCGTCTCCTCGTCCTCGCGGCCGGGCGTCCGCAGGTGGACGTGGGGATCGACGAAGGCCGGCGCCAGGACGAGGCCGGCGCCGTCGAAGACCCGGTGCTCGTTCGTGTCGAGCCCGGCGCCGATCGCGGCGATCACGCCCGCGTCGACCCGGACGTCGACCACCTCGTCGACGCCCTCCGACGGGTCGAGCACCCGCGCGCCGCGGAACACGACGTCCTCTCCGCGCGCTTCACTCGCGAACAGCATCACGCCACCTCCATCGCAGCCTCGACAGGAACTCCGACCGGCCCGTGAGTCAGCAGGTCGTAGAGAACGGCCATGCGGACGACGAGTCCGGCGCGGACCTGGGCCTCGATCAACGCATCCGCCGCGTCGGCGACGCGCGGGTCGATCTCGACGCCACGGTTCATCGGCCCCGGGTGCATCACCTTCTGTCCCGGACGCAGCCGCTCGGGCGTCACGCCCCAGCGGGCCGTGTACTCGCGCAGGCTGGGCACATAGTTGGCGCCCTCGAGCATCCGCTCGCGCTGCATGCGCAGGACGTAGACGACGTCGGCGGCACCGATCGCGTCGATGTCGGAGCTCACCTCGCAGCCCATCGCCTCGATTCCGCGCGGAATCAGCGTCGGCGGGCCGACGAGCGTCACGCGTGCGCCGCAGAGCACGAGCGCCTGGATGTCCGAGCGCGCAACGCGCGAGTGCAGCACGTCGCCGACGATCGCCACGTGCAGGCCCTCGATGCGGCCCAGTTCCTGCTGGATCGTGTACAGGTCGAGCAGCGCCTGGGTGGGGTGCTGGTGCTTCCCGTCGCCCGCGTTGACGACGTGGGCGCCGGTCACCTCGGCGACGAGCCGCGGCGCCCCGATCGCCGCGTGCCGGATCACGATCACGTCCGGGTCGTACGCGTTCAGCGTCAGCGCGGTGTCCTTCAGGGACTCGCCCTTGTCGACCGAGGAGCCGGCGGCCTTGATCGACATCACGTCGGCGGACAGGCGCTTGGCGGCCAGCTCGAAGCTCGACGACGTGCGCGTCGAGGACTCGAAGAACAGGTTCACGACCGTGCGGCCGCGAAGCGTCGGCAGCTTCTTCAGTTCGCGCTGCGAGGCCTGGTCGAACGTCCGCGCGGTCGCGAGCAGCCGCTCGACGTCGTCACGGGTCAGATCCTCGATCGAGAGCAGGTGCCGCCGCGGCGGTCGCATCGGCGGCAACTCCTCCCGCATCACGGAGATCTCGGGCATTTCTAGCTCCCCTCCTCGGGAGACGGAACGAGCAGGACCTGGTCGACCTCGTCGACCTCGACGAGCTCCACCTGCACGCGTTCGCCGCGGGCGGTCGGCAGGTTCTTGCCGACGTAGTCGGGACGGATCGGAAGCTCGCGGTGGCCGCGGTCGCAGATGACGGCGAGCTGGACGCGGGCGGGCCGGCCGTAGTCGAACAGGGCGTCGATCGCGGCCCTGATCGTCCGGCCGGTGTAGAGGACGTCGTCGACGAGCACGCAGGTACGGCCCTCGAGCGGGAAGTCGATCCGCGTCGCGCGGACGAGCGGCTGCGGATGCAGCGGCGCCTCGCGGCCACGCACCTGGACGTCGTCGCGGTAGAAGGTGATGTCGACCGTGCCGAGCGCGACCTCCGCGCCGGCGAACTCGTCGATCAGCCGCCGCAGCCGCTGGGCGAGGAAGACACCGCGTGTGTGGATGCCGATCAGCGCGACCTCGTCGAGCCGCTCGTTGCCCTCGATGATCTCGTGGGCGATGCGGTGCAGGGTGCGCTGGAGCGCCTCTGCGTCGAGGAGCACCCGCTCTCCGGCGGGCGCGCTTGCAGGCGTGCTCAATCCGACTCCTTTCCGGCCTCTCGGGACCGGCTTAAAGGGGTTCGTGTCCGGGGAGTGTACCGCCCGGCGTCGGACGAACCCGAAGACGGCTGCCCACTGATGCTGGTCGAGCTCCCACGGGAATGCTTCGGGCGAGAAGCCGTGCTCGTTCGCGAGCCGCTTCAGCTGCCGCGACGAGACGACGCCGTGGAGCGCTCGGCGCACGGCGCTGCGCCGCTGGAAGCTGCCGGCGACGAGCGCCCTGTAGTCGGGCGCATCGGTCCGGTCCACGAGCGGCTCGATCCGCCGCACGATCCGGAGCACCGCCGCGTCCACGCTCGGCGGCGGCGCGAACGCCGACGGGTGGAGTCGACGGACGACCGTGAACTCGTACCACGCGCCCCAGTAGACGCCCAGGGCCGTGCTGGGGCAGAGACGGGCGCGCTTCTGCGCCACGCCGAGCTCGACGATCAGGTCAGCCCGTTCGAGCGGCACGCCCGGGTCGTCCAGGAGCCTCCGACAGATCGCCGCGGTCGCGTCGAACGGGATGTTGGCGACGACGCGGAACGGCTCGCCGGGCAGCGGCAGGGTGAGCGCGTCCGCGTGGACGATCTCCACCTGCGGCGCGCCGCCGAAGCGCGCGTGCAGGCGGGCGGTGAGGGCGGCGTCGATCTCGATCGCCCGCACACACCGGCAGTACTGGGCAAGCTCGGCGGTCAGAGCGCCGGTGCCGGCACCGATGTCCAGGACCAGGTCGTCCGGCCCGACGCCGGCGTTGCGGACGATCTCGGCCGCGAGGCGCGTCGAGCGGAGGAAGTGCTGTGCGTGCTTACGCCGTGACGGCTGCGCACCGCGTGCGCGCCTGACGGCCACGGAACGTCACCGTCGTCATGCGGCTGAGTGTACGCGGAGCGGGACGGGATCGCTCCCGCCCCGCTCCGGAGGTCGACTGGCGTCAGCCGGTCAGGTCGGTCATCGGCTTGACGTTCGCGGTGTCGCAGGTGTTCGCGAGGCAGCCGAGGTTCCACGCGTTCTCGATCGTCGAGAGCAGCGAGTAGTGGTTGTAGAGCTGGAACGACCCGGAGGGACCGTTCGAGTTGCGGTTGATGACGATCGTCAGCACGTGGCCACCGCCGGGGTTTGCATCGCAGCAGCCTCGAGTGTCACCGAAGCCGAAGTCGGTCAGCGAGCCGGTGAAGTCGCTCTCGTCCCAGGTGATGACGATCGACGAGTCGCCGCTCCACGCCTTCGAGGCCATGATCTTGGCGACGTACGTGGACAGGAACTGGTCCCCGGCCTGGATCAGCAGCTGGACGTTGGAGAAGTCGCACGGGTCGCTCGCCGTGGCTGCCCGGCCGTGCATGTCGTTGCACTGGTCGGGGCTGATCCAGGAGTAGTCCGGAACCGTGTTGTTCGCCAGGTCAGTGTCGAGCTGGCTCAGGTCGACGATGTTGGCCATGCGGGCCGGGCTCGACTGGACGTCCTGGAAGGACACGAACGGGTTGTGCTTGCGCTCGTAGAGCTGGTTCCCGCACGCATGATCGAGCTTCGTCGTGCACAGCGACAGGCTCTGCATGTAGCCCTTCCAGGTGTGGCTCTTCGCCTCGAGCTGGTCGACGATGTTCGGCAGGTTCACCGTGACGTCGTTGTCGTTCGGAACGCCCGCCGTCGTGCCGGCCGTCGCGGCGATGTAGTTGGGCTGGCTCGGGTGCGTGACTCCGAAGTAGTTGCCGGCAACGCCGTAGGTCTGGATCGCCTGGTTGATCCAGGGCGCGTTCGGGTTGCCCTGGAGCGCCTCGATGCCCGTGTTCTCCATCATGATGATGAAGACGTGCTTGAAGTTCTTGACGCTCTTGGCCGTGGACGCGCTCGACGAGGACGCGACGGCGACCGTCAGGCCGACCGTCAGGAGGAGCGCCGCCAACGCCAGCATCCGTCTCTTCATTGCCTACCTCCCATGTTCGCGCCGCCCCTGCCGCCGAAGGCACGGAGCGGCTGTGCCTAGAGGATGTTCATCCCCCGGCCCGCGGGACGGTCAAACGTCGGCGCGGTCGATCGGTAGACCGGCCTCGATCCAGGCCTCGGCGCCGCCGATCACGTCGGTAGCGCGCTGGAAGCCGATCTCCCGGAGCTGGGCGGCGGCGAGGCTCGAGCTGTAGCCCTGGCGGCAGAGGAGCATCACGTGCGTGTCGAGCGGCAGCTCCGGGTTGCCGGTCTGCTCGGCCGGGTCGAGCCGCCAGAGGACGACGGACAGCGGGTAGTGGAGGGCGCCGGGCACGAGCCCTTGCCGTTCGCGCTCGTCCTGCGAGCGGACGTCGATGAGCACGGCGCCGCCGCTCATCGCCACGTACGCCTGGGCGGGCGTGACGCGGTCGAGGCCGGCCCGGGCCTCGGCGAGCAGGTCGGCGACTGTTCGTCTCGCTCAACCCGAGTAGCCGCTCCGTGCGAGGAAGGCCCTCAGCACGTTCAGGTACTTCTGCCCAGCGGGCCAGATCGGATCGACCCGTGGGACGCTGAGCTCGCCGCGGGCGTACGCAGCGCGGATCTTCGCCCAGCCGTCCCGGCGAGCCCGAGCCGGTACTCGTCGGCCAGCCACGCGGCCAGCACGCCGCGTACGTCGACGTCCCGATCGTGTGCGGCTCTGCTCGTAGTCCGCCCAGAGCCGGCGCGCCTCGCGGCGGACGAGCCAGGGGTAGCCGCGAGGTGACGTCCTCGATGCGGCCGTGGTCGTAGTGCTCGACCCGTACAGGTAGCACCGAGTAGACGTACGCCGTGAACTGGTAGGCGAAGCGGTCGTCGGCGGTGACGAGCTCGGGACGCCCGTCCCCGTCGAGATCCTGCATGCGGTAGCCCGGGTCCCCCCAGAAGGCGGTCGTCGCGCGGTAGTCGTGGCCGGTGAACCGGAGGATCACGGTGAAGAAGCAGCAATGGGCACCGCCGGTGTAGAGGTCGATCAGCACCTCCGGCTCACCGTCACCGTCGAGGTCGACGACATGAAGCGGATCGGCGAACGATCGTGTCGTACGGCGGAGGTGGGCATTCGTGGCATCGGAAGCGCGAGATAGGCGCCGCGAGCGTCAGTACGCCATGACGGCGGATCGTGATCGCGAGGCTGCCGTTGTAGGAGTGCCGTTCGATGAACGAAAGGTCGGCCGATACGCCGCCCCTGGAAGCGCGCACGTGCTCGACGACGTTTCCGGCTCAGCTCAAGCTGCCAGCAGAGCAGGGTCCCCGTCGCGCCGGCCGCGCGGTCGTCGATGCGGAGCTGCCACCGGCCTTTCGCCTCCTGGCCGTTCAGCGCGGCAAACGACTGTTCGGGCGAGTAGTAGTCGTCGAACGGCGGCTTACCGGTCGAGATCTGGTCGGGAAGCCCTGTCGACTGGAACCACGTGAGCGCCCCGCTGCAGCCCTTCGGCCCCGATCCGAAGTTGGCGCCGACGGCGTGCCGCCGCGTGAGCAGCACCGAGGTTCCGCTGGGGCTGATGAGGCTGAGCGTCAGATCCGAGTCACGCGGATCCGCGATCCGCACGCCCACGGCCACGAAGGAGACGGGCCCGGCGTCGGGCACGTCGATCGCCCGCATGAGCGACCCGACGTCGGGGACGGCCGCGTGCAGCTGGTGGCTGCTGTACGTGCGTGTCGCGGCGGGCGCGCTACCCGCGAGGACGAGGAGCGCGAGCGGGGCCAGCAGGAGCAGACGGCGCATCAGGCCGCGGTATTCGCAATGCAGATCAGCCACTCCTGGTCGTATTCGACGGGATCCGGCAGCTCCTGCTCGGCCCGTGCGGTGCCGTCGCGGAGCTCGTCCTCGCCGAGCAGGTCGAACGTGGAGATGTGGCGCCCGTGGATCCGCTCGAGCGCCGCCTCGCGCGGCAGCGACGCGTGCTGGGAGAGTCGCTCGAAGCGCACGGAGCCGAAGCCCGCGCCCTCGAGTTCGCCGCGGAGCCGCTCCTCGCTCGGAAAGCGCGCCAGGTCGATCTCCTGGATCCCCGGGAAGAAGCGGTTCAGCCAGTAGTGCTCGAAATGGCGAGTGTCGAAGGTGACGATCGCCAGGCGCCCGGCCGGGGCGAGCACGCGCGCGACCTCGCGGAAGGCGGCGGGGCGGTCGACGAGGTGGCAGACGAGCCACATGACGACCCGGTCGAACCAGCCGTCGCGGAACGGGAGCTGCTCGGCCCTCCCCTCCTTCAGACCGACGCTGCTCGGGACGTTCTGCCTGGCGACGGCCAGCATCTCCGGCGACGCGTCCACGCCCCAGACGCGGGCGACATCCTGCTCGGCGAGCGCCGTCGAGAGCCGGCCCGTCCCGCAGCCGAGATCGAGGACGCGACGGCCGCGAAGGTCGGCCTCGCGGACGACGAGGTCGTACACGTGCCGCCAGTTGTCGTCGACAGGCCGGATGCGGTCGTAGAGCGGTGCCAGGCGCCCGAAGTCGACGCTCACGCGCCGCCGCCCGGACCGGCCCTGTCCGCGTGTGGGGTGTCCGCGCACCCCCACCCAATCGAGGGTGGGGTACCACCCTCCACCCTCGTGCTCGACGCTATCGGCTGTTCCCGCACGTGTGTGTGACGATTCTGTGCCGATTCGCCGCGCGGCCGGAGAGCACCGGCGCGATGACTAGTCCGCGGACACCTCGTCCGTTTCGGTCATCGACTCGATGGCGTGGAGCGCCTGCTCGAGCGACGCCTCGGGGACGAGCACCTTCTGCGGAGCATCCTCGGTCGAGGTCGGATGGTGCTCGACGGCCGTCTCGAGACGCGACTCGATGCCTGCGAGCCGCAGGATCTCCTGGAGTTCCTCTGCCTCGGTGACGTCCTCCGCCAAGGCGACCTGCACCATTCCGCTCATGCCCGCTCCCGGCGCCGGCCAAGCCGGCGCGTCCGCTCCTCGTTGAGCTCCGTCGAGCCTACGCTCATGCTGCACCACCTTCCTCCCCGACGGGGACCGCCTCCTCCGCGGCGGGAGGCTGCACCCGGCGGTGTACGGCGCCACCCTTGACGAGCCGCGGCCCGCCTCGCTCGTCGAACCCGACCTCGATCGTATCGAAGTCCTTCGGCACCACTGTCTCCGGGAAGACCGTGCGTGCCTCGCGTGCCGCGTCGCGGCCGAGGTAGCGGCTGGAGAGATGGACGAGCGCGAGCAGGCCGACATCTGCCTCGCGCGCCGCGGCGGCCGCGTCGAGCGCCGTCGAGTGAAGCGTCTCGCGCGCGCGCTCTTGCTCGTCCTCGAGGAACGTGGCCTCGTGGACGAGGACGTCGGCGTTCGTGGCAGCCTCGACCACGTCCGAGGACGGCGCGGTGTCGCCCGTGATCGCCACCTTGCGACCCTGGCGCGCGGGCCCCAGCACCTCGTCTGGACGGACGACGCGCCCGTCGGTGAGTGTCACCGCCTCGCCGCGCTGCAGCGCCCCGCGTTCGGGGCCGGGCGGCACACCGAGCGCGTCGGCGGTCGACACGTCGAACCGCCCCGGCCGTTCGTCCTCGAGCAAGGTGTAGCCGACCGCGTTCCGTCCGTGTAGAACCGGGAAGACGTCGAGCACGTACCCGTCACGCGGGAGGCGGTCGCCCGGTCGAAGCTCCACGAGCGTGTACTCGTAGGTGAGCTTGCCGAAGATGCGCCGCAGGTCGGCGAAGAGTGCGCCCAGGCCGACCGGCCCGTAGATCGTGACCGGCTCCTCACGGCCGCGCATCGCGAACGTCTTCAGCATCCCCGGCAGGCCCAGGTAGTGGTCGGCGTGGTAGTGCGTGAGGAAGACCTCGCGCAGGTCGACGAGCCCGACGGCAGATGTGAGGAGCTGGCGCTGCGTTCCCTCGCCGCAGTCGAACAGGAGCCGCTCGCCGCCGCGGCGGACGAGCAGCGCGGGCGCGCCCCGGAACGAGGTCGGCATCGACCCGGACGTCCCCAGGAAGACGAGATCGAGATCCACGCCTCAAGTATGGAGGGCGTTGTGGGAACTGCGGCGACGGTCCGAACCGAACCGGGCCCATCAGCGAAGATCCTCCGGTGGATCTCGCCCTGAGGGATTACCGGCAGGACGACGCGGCGACGGTCGTCGGCTGGGTGGAGTCGGCCGGCGAGGCGCTCGCCTGGGCGTCGGTGCCGTTTCTCCGCCTGTCGCCGGCCGTCATCGACGAGTGGCACGCACTGCCGGGCGTCGTTCCCTGCGTGGGGCTGGTCGGGGGCGAGCTGTGCGCGTACGGCCAGGTCTGGGAGGACCACGCCGAGGACGAGGCCGAGCTCGCGCGCGTGATCGTGGCGCCGGAACGGCGCGGACAGGGCGTGGGACGCGAATTCGTGGCGCTCCTGGCTGTCGAGGGCCGGCGGCGGGGGTTCCGGTCGATCGTGGCACGGGTCGTCCGTGGTGATCGCGCCCGCTTTGCGGCCTACCGCAGCGCCGGTTTCGCGCGAATGGACCGCGCCGAAGAGGCGTCGCTGAACCTCGACCAGGACGACGAGTACGTCTGGATGCGCCTCACCTAGCCTCCTGCTCGGGCTCTAGCCGGGCGGGAGCACGAGCCGCTGGCCCGGCCGGATCGACGGGCCGCCCAGCCCGTTGCGGTGCTCGATCCTCAGGACGCCGTCGCGCGGATCGCCCGCGTAGTGCGACACCGCGATGCTCCAGAGCGTGTCGCCCGGGTGCACGACGTACCGCTCCGCGGGCGCCGCACCGCTCGACTGGCGGGCGGCGACGGCGACTGCGAAGGCGGCGGCAACGAGAAGAAGTGCGACGCGAACGAACATGTGTTCGCCAGTGTAGAGCGAACACGCGTTCGTGTCAAGGCAGCGCTGCGAGAACTGCGTCCAGCAGCCGATCGGGCCCGAAGCGCACCGGATCGTCGGCGGGGAGCCCGGTCTCGGCGGCTGCCTCGGCGATCGCTGCCCGCGCCGCGTTTTCGTCCAGGAGGCGCGTGTTGAGCGCGATCGCAGCCACCGTCGCCGGCCGAGCGCGGAGCGACAGCCGCTCGTGGAGGTCGACGAGTTCCGGGAGCGGCGTCAGCGGGTTGCCCGGGAAGCCCTCGTGCTCGGTCGACCCCGCCTGGTGGCAGAGCACGAACACGTGCGGCGCCGAGCCGTGGATCAGCCCGAGCGTCACGCCCGAATAGGCGGGATGCGTGATCGACCCCTGGCCCTCGACGATCAGCAGCTCTCCCCCACGCTCGGCTCCTTCGACGACGAGCCGCTCGGCCGCGCCGGCGATGAAGTCGGAGACGACCGCGTCGACGCAGAGCCCCCAGCCCGCGATCGCGATGCCCGTCTGGCCGGTGGGGACGAAGGCCGAGGCGAGCCCACGGGCGCGCGCCGCCCGGTCGAGCTCGAGCGCGACGGTCATCTTCCCGATCGCGCAGTCGGAGCCGACGGTGAGCACGATCCTGGCCGGCACGCGGAGGTTCTCGCCGGTCGGCACGTTCAGGCCCTCGGGCGGGCGGCGCAGGTCGCGGAGCTCGACGCCGTGCCGCGCCGCGAGCTCGGCGAGCTCGGGATCGTCGGCGATGAACTGGTGGAGGCCGTTCTCGACGTCGAGGCCGTTCTCGATGCAGCGCTTCAGGAGCTCGCGCCACTTGGGCGGGAAGCGCCCGCCGGCGGTGGCGACGCCGACGACGGCGGTGGTCGGCCCGAGCGGGAGCGCCTCCTCGACCGAGCCGACGATCGGGATTCCGTCCTGGTCTTCGCCGGCCCGGCTCGAGTCGACGAGCGCGACGACCGGCGTCAGGCCGTAGTGGACGATCCCGCGCGCCGTCTTGCCGTAGTGCGGGTCGCCCGAGAAATCCTCGGCGAGGACGAGATAGCGCTTCTCGGCCATCTAGCCGCGTCCCGCCGCCTGCAGCAGGTCGCGAGCTCGCTCGGTCAGCAGCTCGTTCGCGGCCGGCCCCCAGTCCACGGCCTCGACACCTGCGCCCTTCGAGCCGGGCCGCTTCCACCAGCGCCGCTCGCACCGCCAGGTGCCGTCGGGTTGTCGCTTCGACTCGACGAGGTCGAGGGCGTCCGAGGCCCGATCGTCGTCGAGCCCTTCCGAGCGCTGGAGCGTGGTCAGTCCGACGAGCACGTCGTAGTGCCAGTAGGGCGGGTAGCTGAGCTCGAGGAAGACCGGGTGCGCGGGGAGGCCGGTGCGCTCCGAGAAGACGAGGCGGTGCCGAAGCAGGAACTCCGCACCGCGGGCGGCGGCGTCGGTCGCGCCGTAGACGGCGAGGCCCTGGATCGGCCCCCACGTCTCGTTGAACGACGAGTGCGTGCACTCCCGGTGGCGGTCGCAGTTCCAGCCGCCGTCCGGCCACTGCGTCTCGACCAGCGACTCGGCGAGCGTGTCCATGCGTTCGTCCTTCGAGGCCCAGGCGACAGCAAGCCCACAGTCCACGCCCGTCCTGCGATGCGCAGCGCCGTACGCGTCCGTCGATGACTCGCTTGTGGATCTCGGCGAGACGCCGCGGACTTGCGAGCCAGGCGAGGGTCTGTTCCGCGGCTGCGAGCACGCCGGGGTGGTCGCTGCCGACGCCCAGCTCGACGAGCGAGAGCAGCCGCCAGAAGGCGCCGCGCCACTTCCCGTACGCGTGGACGCCGTAGTCGCGCGCGAGGCCGCTGACGAGCTCCTCACGCAACGGAAGAGACGCCGAGGCCCGGCGCGGTCGGGCTCGGCATCTGCACGCCGTCTGCGAGCTCGATCCCGGGCCAGGGGTCGTCGCGGATCAGGATGTTCCCGTCGAGGTCGACGTGGTCGAACAGGACGGCGATGTGGGCACCGGGGGCGATGCCGAGACCGGACTCGACCATGCAGCCGAGCATCAGCCCGAGGCCGAGCGCGCGCGCGGCGTGCGCCATTCGCACGGCCTCGCGGGGGCCGCCCGACTTCGCCAGCTTGACGTTGATCCCGTGCGCGATCTCGGCGCACACGGCCACGTCGTCGAGCGTGTGGCAGTCCTCGTCGACGTAGATCGGGAGCCGCGAGGAGCGCTTGAGCTCGATCCCCCCCGGGTCGGCGGCGGGCAGCGGCTGCTCGCAGTAGGAGACGCCAAGCTCCGCGAGTTGCGGGAGCGCGTCGAGCGCCTCGGCCTGCGACCACCCCTCGTTCACGTCCACCTGGAGCGGTAGTGCGGTGACGCCGCGGACGGCGCGCACCCGCTCGACGTCGAGGCCGTCGCCGCCGCCGAGCTTCAGCTTCAGGCGCTTGAAGCGCGGCGCGTCCCGCTCGGCCTTGCGGGCCATCTCGTCCGGGTCGCCGAGGCCGATCGTCCACGACGTCGGCGGCCCGCCGCGACGCAGGCCGAGCAGTTTCCAGACGGGGACGCCGGCGAGCTTGCCGCAGAGGTCGTGCAGCGCTCCGTCGAGCGCAGAGCGCGCGGCCGGCTCGCCGTGCGGGAGCCGGCCGTGGATCTCGTCGAGCGCCCATGGGTCGTCGCCGAGCGCGTCCGCGTTCGCCTCCACGTAGGCGAGCGCCGACGCGGCGGTCTGCTCGTACCGCTCGATCGGCGCCGCCTCGCCGTAGCCGACCACGTCACCGTGGCGGAGCTCGACCTGGACGACCTCAGCCCATTCGGACGTCTCGCGCGCGATCCGGAACGTCTCGGCGAGCGGGAGCCGGACGATGCGTGCCGAGACGTCCATCGGCATACCCTAAACACCCGGCAGCGACCCGCCACGCCGCGCAGGACCTAGTTCGACCCGCGGGTAGACTGGCCCGGACGCGCCTGTAGCTCAGGGGATAGAGCGTGCGCCTCCGGAGCGCAAGGTCGAAGGTTCGAATCCTTCCAGGCGCATCCAGGCCCGCTCAGCGAAACGGAAACCGCATGGTTGAGCGGGTCAGATGTGCCAGATATGCCGGGAAAGCTCGTCTCGTGCATACCCCGGTGCATCCCCGGGGCGCGGCGGTCGAACGCTCAGCCGGTTCACGCTTCGAATGGCAGGTGCTCGAGCTCTTCTCCCGGAGCAGGCGAAGTTTGAGCGCAGTCGCGGCGGCGTAGCGTTCGTGATGCCGCGCCTCAGCCGGGCGCTAGGATGCGCCCGACCGGCGCGGGCGGAGCAGCTGACTCTACGAGCGGAGCGACCCATGGCCGACTACACCGTCAAGCACCTCGACGACATGGAGGCCGGCTTCGAGGCCGACTCAAGGTGCGCGCGGAGCTCGGCGTGAGCTCCTTCGGCGTGCAGGTGATCAGGATGCCGCCCGACAGCACCACCTATCCCGAGCACGATCACGCCCAGGACGGACAGGAGGAGATCTACCTGGCGCTCGAGGGTACAGGGTGGATCGAGATCGAGGGCGAGCGCGTGGAGCTCGGGCCGAACGTCTTCGTGCGGGTCGGGCCGGGTACCAATCGCAAGCTCGCCTCCGGGCCGGAGGGACTGGAGGTGCTCGTCATCGGCGCCACCCCGGGTGCCGCCTACGAGATCAACCCCTACACCGCGCTGACGGCGTCCTAGCCCTAGGCCGTAAAGACGCCTGCCTAGTCGCTCTTTCGGCCGTGTCCAGCCGACCCGGCTGCTCCACTCGCCGACCCGAGGCAAACCGACCGCTCACCCGTCTACGCCGAGCTCGACCGAGTGGGCGGCCTGCTTCGCCAAAGCCGGCGCGGCCGACTGCATCAGTGTCCAGTTCGGCGTGGACGAAGTGAACCTCCTCGGACCTCCCCGAGAGCAACCGCGCCGGTCCTGGCTTGGCCCGGAATGGCAGGCGCTCGAGCTACTCGCCGACCTGCCCGACGATGCTGCCGTGCAGGCAGTGTGACGGGCGCTGAACGGCGCGGACTACTAGGAGGATTGACGAAACGAACCGGGAGGCGGTGGCACACACCGATCGCCTGCGCGTAGGGTTCGCGGGTGAGTTTCGAGGTTGCGGCGGATGCGTATGACCGCTTCATGGGCAGGTACTCGATCAGGCTTGCCCCGGGGTTTGCTGATTTTGCGGGTGTGGCTTCTGGGCAGCGGGTGCTTGATGTCGGTTGCGGCCCCGGAGCGCTGACCGGCGAGTTGGTCAAGCGGGTAGGCGCTGAGGCTGTGTCGGCCGTTGACCCGTCGGAGTCGTTCGTGGTTGCTGTGGGCGACCGGTATCGCGGCGTCGATGTCCGGCGGGTCGCGGCGGAGGGATTGCCGTTTGTAGACGGTGCGTTCGATGCGGCTCTGGCGCAGCTTGTCGTGCACTTCATGTCGGACCCGGTGCGCGGGCTGGGTGAGATGGCACGGGTTAGTCGGCGGGGCGGTGTCGTTGCAGCCTGCGTGTGGGACCACGCCGGAGGGAGCGGGCCGCTGCGCGCGTTCTTTCAGGCGGCTCGCGAGCTTGACCCGGACGCGGACGACGAGTCCGATCTTGCAGGGACGCGCGAGGGGCATCTTGCGGAGTTGCTCGCCGCAGCGGGACTGCGCCACGTCGAGAGCACGGTTCTCTCGGTCAGCGTTGAGCACCCGAGTTTCGAGGAATGGTGGGAGCCGTTCACGCTCGGCGTGGGCCTGCCTGGCGCATACGTGCTCGGCCTTGACCCGGCCCGCCGAGCCGAGCTGCGCGAACGCTGCCGGGAAGCATTGCCGACGGCCCCGTTCACACTGACAGCGCGAGCGTGGGCAGCGCGCGGCTTCCGATAGAGCCTGCGGCAGCGCGGCGGATCGGGTCGCGTCGAGGTTGCGGGCAACCAGTGCGACTACTCGGCGGGTAAACGGGGTAGAGGAGCGCCGATGCATCGACTACGAGACTTCGGACGCGGTGACCGGCTCGTCGTCGTGCTTGCTGTCGGCGGGGCGGTGTTCGGGATCGCGTCTGCCGTGCAGGCGAGCATCCCCGACGCGAACGGCGTAATTCACGGCTGTTACGACACGAGCCTGGCGCACGGCAGCCCGACAGGTGCGTTGCGGGTGATCGACGCCGACAGGCCGAACGGTGTCTGTGCGTCGTGGGAGGCGCCGCTGACCTTGAACCAGCGCGGCGTCACGGGGCCGAGCGGCGCGACCGGCCCCACCGGGCCGACAGGGCCACAAGGGCCGGCTGCTGCGACGCTCGTGACGACGGTCGCGCAGGGCGCCGCCAAGACGCTCGAGATCCTCGACGGCGTGACGATGCTGGAGCCTGTAACTCGGCGGTCGTCGGGATCTCGCTCACCACCTCGATCAGCGGCGGCCGGCTCGACGCATCGGGGACGGCGAACCAGGACACGAGTGTCCTGGCGGTCGACGAGGTCGGAGGCTTTTCCAACCGTAACTTCGGGGGTACGACGACCGTCGACTTCGACGGCGTGACACGTGACAGCACGGTCGGCCAGTTCGCACACGTCGACGTGCATGGCACAAGGGCCAACCCATGCGAGTTCTGGGTCGTCGCCTCAGGCTGAGCCGGGCGCGTGCAGTCGGGGAGGGCCCCGCGCTGCCTGCGGCTCGAGTCAGCCGCTCGGCAGCGCAGTCCGAGATCCGCGAAGTCTTCTAGGCGCCGGACAGGCCGATGCGCGCCCGCGTCGTCCGGCTCCACCCAGACGAAGCGATCATCAGTGCTCTGGAGGGGCTGAACGCGTTGGCTCTCTGCGGCTTCGACGCGGCCTCGGCGCGCTCGTCCGCCGCCATGGCAGCCGTGTGAGACGCCGTCCGGCTGTGGCCGCCCGACGAGCGATGCAGCTGCGACTGACGATCCTGCGCGAACTCGCGGTGGAAACTCGAATGCATGACTCCTCCTGTCCGTCGTTTCGTGCATTGGACAGCAGGGAAGGCACCGTCTCCGAAAAAGCGTGCGCACGGTCACACAGCATCCGTGACGCCCGTCACACAACGCCCCGGCGGGCCGATGTGAGAGGGGACGAGGAGAAGAGGTGGACTCGTCCCCTCTCGTCGCTTGACCGAGGGGAGAAGGTTCGTGCTACTGCGGTGGGCCTGCGGCCGGGCGGATCGTTGCGCTGCGGCCGTAGCCGTAGCCGTCCGTCCACCGGAGCAGGACGGGCTTGCCGGGGGAGATCTGCAGGACGGCCTTCTGGAGGCCGGCGGGCGACGTGACCGTGCGGCCGGCGAGACGGGTGATCGTGTCGCCGCCGCCGAGGCCCGCGCGGTCGGCTGCGGAGCCGGAAACGACGTCGCGGACGACGGCGCCCGGGACGTCCTGGCCGTAGGAGGAGTCCAGCAGGACGCCGAGGAAGGCGGTCGGCCCGACGTGGACGGTGGCCGACCTGTGCCCCGATTCGATCTGGCCGGCGAGCGAGACGACGGTGTTGATGGGAATCGCGTAGCCCTCGCGCCCGTCGTAGCCGGAGTTGCCGGCCGCCGCGTCGAGGCCGATCACGCGGCCGTTCGCGAGCAGCGGGCCGCCGGAGTCGCCGGGCTGGAGCGGTGCGTTCGTCTGGATCATGCCCGTCAGGCGGTTCGAGCCGCCCTGCTCGTCGCTCACGGTGATCGCCTGCCCGAGGTCGGTCACCTGGCCCGTGACGACGGTCAGCGAGCCGGTGCCGCCCGCGTTTCCGACCGCAGTCACGTTCTGGCCGGTGTGGACGGTGGACGAGTTGCCGATCGAGGCGGTCTTCAGGCCGTGCGCGTTCACGAGCTTGAGCACCGCGACGTCCTTCGAGACGCTGTAGCCGACGACGTGCGCTGCGTAGCTGCGGTGCGTGGACACGTCCGTGACCCGGATCGTCGTCGCGCCGCGAATGACGTGGTTGTTCGTCAGGATCTCTCCGGACGAGGTGAGCACGATCCCCGTGCCGGCGGCGGCGCCGTCCGTGTAGGCCAGGTTTGTCTCCACGACGACGACACCGGCCCGTGGGCTCGAGCTCGTCACGGCGATAGCGCTGCTCGCATGGCCGAGGGCGAGCGCCGAGGCGACGACCACGGCGGCCGAGCCGACCGCTGCCAGGAGCGTGAGTCTCAGAAATCTGCCGTTCACTTGACCGAAGCAGATCAAACGCGTCTGAGAGCGGTCTGAGCGTTGCGCAAATCTGCCGTTAAGCGCAGACGCGCAGCGATCCGCGATTTCCACGGACGCGCGCTCAGTCTCGGCACGGATGCCTCGCCCGCCCGGTACCGCTCGAATACGGGTAACGACCAGGAGGTGTGTCATGGCCGCGGATGTGCTCATCGTGTACGCGTCCAAGCGGGGCTCCACCGAGCAGGTCGCGCGGCGGATCGGCGAGGTGCTGCGCGCACAGGGTCTGACGACGACGGTCGAGCCGGCGAAGGAGGTCAAGGAGCTCGACGGGTTTCGTGCCGTCGTGCTCGGCGGGTCGATCTACATGGGGCACTGGCACAAGGAGGCGACCGCCTTTCTGCACCGGTATCACGACGCCTTCGCGGACCTGCCTCTCGCCGTCTTCGCCCTCGGCCCGGGAAAGGACACGCCCGAGGACTTCGCCCAGTCGCGCAAGCAGCTCGACCACGCGCTCCAGAAGGAGCACGACCTCGAGCCGCGCGTCGTGGCCGTGTTCGGCGGCGTGATCGATCCCGAGCGGTTGCGGTTCCCGTTCAACCGCATGCACCAGGCCGACCTCCGCGACTGGCCGGCGATCCACGCATGGGCGGCGGCGCTGCCAGAGGAGCTGGGGCTCGTCGGCGACCGGGAGGCCGAGCCGGTCAGCGTCTGACGGTGACGGGAACCCGCTGGACGGTGTTGTTCGAGTAGCCGCCGACGTTCCACTCGGGCTCGAGCGGCTGCTCGTTGCCGGCGGCGTCGCGGGCGCGGCAGGCGAGCTCGTGGTCGCCCTCTCCGGCGTCCCACGCGAAGTGCCAGCCTGACCACGCCGCGCGGTCGGGAGGCGGTTCTAGCTCCGCCGCTGCCCACGTCACGCCGCCGTCAGCGCTCACCTCGACGGCGGCGACCGGCGCGAGCCCCGACCAGGCGCGGCCCTCGATGCTGCACGGCCCGGGCGCGAGGAAGCGGCGGCGCGTCATGAAGTCGGGCACCCCGGGCGGGACCATGAGCGCCCGGGGCCGCATGCGGGTGACCGGCTCGCCGTCGTCGTCCTCGTTGCGCCGGAAGCGGTATGCCTGGGCCTGCTGGTAGCCGGCGAACGGGCGGTCGAGGACCGTGATCTGCTCGAGCCACTTCACGTTCGTCATGCCGTACCAGTCCGGCACGACGAGGCGGAGCGGGAAGCCGTGCTGCGGCGGGAGCGGCGCGCCGTTCAGCTCGTACGCGAGCACTGCGTCTCCCGCGAGCGCCTCGCCGACCGGGAGGCTGCGCTCGTACACCTGCTCGACGCCGCCGTCGATCCCGCGGTCGAGCGCCCCGAACACGACGTCGACCGAGCCGTCCCGGACGCCGGCCTCCTCGAGCAGCGGCGCGAGCTCGACTCCTCCCCACTCGCCCGTTCCCACTGCCTCGGCGAGCCACGGCTGGCTGACGACGCGGGGCTCGAGCCGGGCGCGCCCGTTGCCGGCGCACTCCATCGTCACGATCCGCCGCACTGCCGGCCGGGCACGCAGGTCGTCGAGCGAGAGCGAGACCGGCCGCTCGACGCAGCCGCCGATCTCGAGCCGCCAGCCGGCCGGCACGTCGGGAACGTCGAAGTGGACGAGTAGATAGTGGAGCCCGACCGGCGTCACCTCGTAGCGGAGGGCCTCGAGCGGCATCCCGTGGTTGCGGGCCGCGAGCTGCAGCTCCTCCAGCGAGATACCCATACGTTCAAGACTATGGCGTGACCCGCTTCGTCGCCTACGTCCGCAGCCTCGATCCAGAGCTCCCGCGCTCGATCTGGATTCTCGAGGTCGGCACGTTCGTCAACTTCTTCGGCAGCGGGCTCGCTGTCCCGTTCCTGCTCATCTACCTGCATAACGTGCGCGGGTTCGGCTACGGGACTGCAGGGCTCGTCGTGGCGACACTGGGGGCTGTGGGCGTCGTTGCAGGCCCGGCGGTCGGCCCGCTGATCGACCGGATCGGCGGCCGGCGGACACTCGCGGCCGCGCTCCTGATCGCGGCGCTCGGCTACGCACTGATGCCGCTCGTCCACGAGCCGTGGCAGGCATTCGCGCTCGCCGCGGTGATCGGGATCGGCAGCGGGACGTTCTGGCCGAGCGTCTCCGTGCTGCTCACGAGCCTGACACCGCCGGAGAAGCGGCACCGCGCCTTCGCCGTCCAGCGTGTCGCGCTCAATCTCGGCATCGGTCTCGGCGGTCTGACGGGTGGGCTGATCGTGTCCAGCGCCGACCCGTCCAGCTTCACGATCCTCTTCCTCGTCGACGCGCTGACGTTCGTGGCCATGATCTTCGTGCTCCCGCTCGTGCCCGAGCCGGAGCTCGATGAGGCGCTCGACATCGAACGGCACCTCGGCTACCGGACGGTCGTCAAGGACCGCGTCCTGCTCTCGATGCTCGGGCTCAACGTCGTCTTCATCGCCGCCGGGTACGCGCCACTCGAGCTCCTGCCCGTGTTCGCGAAGAACCACAACGGCGTCTCCGAGCAATGGATCGGCGTGATCTTCTTCTTCGACACGATGGCGCTCGTGGTCGCGCAGCTTCCGGTCGCACGTCTCGTCGAGGGGCGGAGCCGGATGCGGATGCTGGCCGTCGTCCCGGCGTCGTTCGCGCTCTGCTGGCTGATCGTGCTCGCCGGCGGCGCGTGGCTCGAGGGCACGGAGGCGGCGCTCGTCTTCGTACTCGCGGCGACGATCTTCGGTCTCGCGAGCTGCTTCCACGGACCGACACAGGCCGCGCTGATCGCCGATCTGGCGCCGCCGCAGCTCCGGGGGCGATACATGGCGCTCTCCTCGATGTCGTGGGAGATCGGCTTCGTCATCGGTCCTGCGGTCGGCGGGCTCGTGCTGGCGACCGAGCCGCTCGCGCTCTGGCCGATTGCCGCCGCGGCGCTCGGGCTCGCCGTCTTCGGCGTCCTCCGAAACGAGAAGCGCCTGCCTCCGGCGCTGCGGCGAACGCCTGCGCAGTAGTCAAATGCCGTTCGGCGGGGGTACGATGAGACCATGACGACCCCGACCGACGACCCTCTCAGTCCCGATGCCGAGCCTGCCCCGGATCAAGAGGACATCACGCCGTCCGCGCCCGCCCGAGGTCGTCGTCTCGCCGCCCGAGCCGCGGCTCGCTGAGCTCCACGAGGGCGGCCTCACCTGGGTCCATCTGACCTCGCCGACGGCGGAGGAGGCCGAGCATCTCCAGAATCGGTTCGGGTGGCATCCGCTCGACCTCGAGGACGTGCTCTCCAAGCGCCAGCGACCCAAGATCGACGAGTACCCCGAGTACCTGTTCGGCGTCCTGCATTTCCCCGTCTACGACAAGGTCGTGCAGCGGCTGAACGCGGGCGAGCTCGACGTCTTCATCGGCGCCGGCTATCTCGTCACCCTCCCGGCGGTCGAGCTGCTGCCGGTCACGCGCCTCTTCCAGCGGTGCTACGACGATCGCGAGCTGCGCGAGAACCTCTTCGGCAAAGGCTCGGGCTACCTGCTCTACCACGTCCTCGACGACCTGTTCGACTACTGCTTCCCGATCCTCGACAAGATCGGGCACAAGCTCGACACGATCGAGGACGAGATGTTCGAAGGACGATCCGAGGAGGTCGTCCGCGACATCTCCAACGTCAAGCAGGAGATCATCTCCTACCGCAAGATCATCAAGCCCGAGCGCGCCACCCTGCGCGTGCTCGAGCGGCAGACGCGGCGCTTCCTGCCCGAGGAGCTCGAGGTCTACTTCGACGACATCGTCGACGCAGCCGAGCGGATCTGGGACCTGCTCGACAACTACAAGGAGGTCGTCGAGGGGCTCGAGTCGACGAACGAGTCGGTGATTTCCCACCGCCAGAACGACATCCTGCGGATCCTGACCGTGTTCAGCGTCGTGCTGCTGCCGCTGACGCTGATCACCGGCATCTTCGGCATGAACGTGCGCTTCCCCGGCTTCGACACCTCCGACGCCTGGTGGGTGATCCTCGGCGTGATGATCGTTCTGCTCGTGAGCCTGCTCGGCTTCTTCCGTTAC
>CAWBRV010000005.1:47500-148821 GCA_963791225.1 uncultured Actinomycetes bacterium | reverse complement strand
CAAGAAGTTCTTCTAGGAAGCCCGGACGGCCGAAGCTTTACTGCGGTCGGACTTGCTCTTGCTCTTGCTCTTTCTCCGCCTGACGTCGATACTGAAACACTTGGCCGCTCCGTGATGGGCCCTGACCCAAAACGGAGGTTGATGTGTTACTCGCAACTCACGGCTGGTGGCCTTGGCTTCTGATGTACGCGTTCATTCTCATTGTCATCGCGTGCGTCATCGGCTACTTCGTCAAGCGACGCAGGGCGGCCCAGACTCCCGGCTGAGGAGTGCGACGTCGAACTCGCCGCTGACCGCCCCGAACTACGGCTAGAGCCGGGTCAGCGCTTGCGAGATCGTCCGAGATCGTCTCGGATGCCGAGTCCGGGCCGTCATCACCCTGAGTCGTCGCAGGACAGGCGAGGCGGCTACGGTCGCGTGCCGCCTCGCCTGGTCCAGCAGTGACTTGCCTCTAGTCGTCGCTTCGGAGTTGGCCGCGAAGAGCGCCGGCAGGGTACTTCGCGTTATGGACGTTGACGTAGTACGCGCTCGGGTTGCTCTTGATCGCCGCGGCGACAGCAGCTGGAGCCGTGACGCAGCCCTTCGACTTGTAGGCCTTCCCGAACGGGACGACGACTGGACCCGAGACGCCCGCGCGCCCCTTGTGAATGTGCGCTGCGAGCAGCTTGGCGACCTTGGACACCTTGAACTCCCAGCACACCGACGTGCCGTTGATCTTGACCTCGGCCGTGCCCTTGCCGTCCGGGTCACCCTTGGGCACTTCCAGCTTGCCGCTCATCGTGGCGTGAAGCGAGTTCCCGCTCTTCTGGAGCGCGCCGCTCGCGCCGGCGACACAAATCAGCGCGATCACGGCACCAGCAACGACGATCTTGAACGTCATCCGGTTACGCCTGCCTTTCTTTCGAGGAATATCGAATCGCACCCGGGAGTACGGGCCAGCGACCGGGCCGGATTAGCCCCCGCGGATGTGGCGCGCTAAGGCGGCGCTGCAGCTGATCGCTGCGGAGATCTACGGAATCGACTTCAGCGGTGTCACCGATCTTCGCGACGGGTTTTCGCGGGCGCGGCGTCGTTAGGCGGGCCGTTCAATGCCGGGAACGCTCATTCGACACGGAGGTTCCCCATGAAGAAGCTCGCTCTCACCGGTCTCGCAGGTCTCGCCGCTCTCGCGGTCGCCGCACCCAGCTTCGCGTCGCCGGCCGTCCCGATCGTCATGAAGGACCCTGGCTGCCACTGGTTCAAGGTCGGTGGCAAGCTGGCGGTCCGGTACATCGCGCACGGGTCGGTCGCGATCCAGAACTTCGACGAGGCAACGCTCAAGTTCGTCAGCCCGAAGGGCACGCGGCTCGTGAAGGTCGGTGCGACGATGCGCTTCACGAAGGGGACGTACCGGATCACGATGATCGGCCAGGCGAAGGACGACAACGTCCTGACACTCGTCGTCAAGTAAGCCCCGCGCCAACCAGTCTCCGTGTCGACGAGGAGGCCCGCTTCGGCGGGCCTCCTTCGTTTGACCAACAACGCGGCCGGACCGGGCGTCTCAACGGACAGGGTGGCCGTTCCGATCCACACCTGCACGTGCAACCACCGGCGCCACCGGGTCGGCTCGTTCGAGGTGAGCGAGGCCGACGTCGAGGCGAGCACGCAGTTCGAATGGCACGCGCATCCGCGGGCGACGATCGCAGTCCTCGTCGGCGGTGACCAGCGCAAGAGCTACCGCTCGCGGACGTCCGAGGCGGCGCAGGGCACGGTCGTCGTCACACCGGCCGAGGAGTGGCACCAGGACACGTTCGGCCGCGACGGGACGGCGCTCGTGCTCGTCGAGTGCGACAGCGGCTTCGACGAGCCGGCGAGCTTCCAGGACTGGAGCGCCCTCGTGCTCGCGCTGCGAATCGAGCGCGAGTTGCATCTCGACGACGCGTACAGCCCGCTGGCGCTCGAAGGGCTGGCGCTCGAGCTTGCGGCTCTCGTCGGCCGCGGCCCCGTCGCCCGCGCGCCGGGCCGGCCGACGCGGGAGGCCTACGACCTCCTGCACGAGCGGTTCCGGCAGACGCCGACCGTGAGCGAGATCGCGGACGAGGTCGGCGTCCACCCCTCCCACCTCGCGCGCTCGTTCCGCGCGCATTACCGCGAGAGCATCGGCGAGTGTGTGCGCCGGCTCCGCGTCGAGTGGGCCGCTTCCCGCCTCGTCAGCTCGGACACTCCGCTCTCGCGGCTCGCTCTCGAAGCGGGCTTCGTCGACCAGAGCCACTTCACGCGCGCGTTCAAGGGTCGGTTCGGGATCACGCCGGCGCGCTATCGCACCGCGCACCGCTGACGCTCGCGACCGGCGCGTTAGGCTCCGCCGCGTGAGGCAGCTGTGGGCACCGTGGCGGCTCGAGTACGTGGCCGCTGCCGACGAGCATGACGGGTGCGTCTTCTGCCTCGCCGATGCGGGCGACGACGAGGAGCGCCTCGTCGTGCACCGGGGCGGGCGCGCGCTCGTGCTGCTGAACAAGTTCCCGTACTCCTCGGGGCACCTGATGGTCGCGCCCCGTCGGCACGTGGGCGTCTTCGGCGAGCTCGAAGACGAGGAGGCGCTCGAGCTGCACCGCCTGGCCGCGCAGGGCATGGCCGCTCTCGACGAGACGTTCGCCCCACAGGGCTACAACGCGGGCTGGAACCTCGGGCGCATCGCGGGAGCGGGGATCGTCGACCACGTGCACCTGCACGTCGTCCCGCGCTGGGCCGGCGACACGAACTTCATGCCCGTGCTCGCCGACGTCAAGGTGCTTCCCGAGCACCTCGTCGAGACGCGGCGCAAGCTCGCAGCCGCCTGGCCCGACTAGTCGGCCGGGTCTTGCGGGGCCAGGAAGGCGGGACTACTGTCCGTCGGGAACCGCAGGGCGTTCCCGAGGACCCGGCGACTTCGCCCAGTGGGTGCGAAGCGTTCGACCTCTCCTTGGTAGGGCTTCCGGATGCGTCCCGGAAGCCTGCGCGCGAACCGTCCGGCTTGCACCCGTCCGGTCCTAACGTAAAACTTCCAGCCGAGAGCTGCCGACTCGGGCATGCTTCGCGCGTCCGGTTTCCCGCACCGACGACCAAGGAAGGCAATGCTGAAACTCTTCGCACGCTCAGTGACGCCGCGCGCCGCTGGCGTCTTTCTCCTGCTCGCAGCGTTTTCGGCCGTCCTCGCGTCGCAGACGGCTCTGGCTTCGGGGGGCCCGAAGATTCCCGCCCGCCACACCGGCGGGTACGTCCCGGCCCGCGGATCCTCAGCGAGTCCGTATGCCGGAGGATCGAACCTCACGTACCACGGCGGTCCCGTGATGCGGGTCAACAAGACCTACGCGATTTACTGGCAACCCGTGGGCTATTCGTTCAGCGCCAACTACAAGACGGTGATCAACCAGTACTTCACAGACGTCGCGGCCGCAAGCGGGGCCAACACGAACGTGTACTCGGTCGAGACCCAGTACTACGACACGACCGGACCGATCGCCTACTCGTCGACCTTCGGGGGATCGACCACGGCGACGAATGCGTTCCCGGCAAACGCCTACATGTCGTGTGGCGGTCCGTCGAAGTGCCTGAGCGACCAGCAGCTCCAGTCCGAGATTCAAACCGTGATCGCTCAGCAAGGCTGGACGAAGAGCCTCACCACCCAGTTCTTCATCTTCACCCCGAACAACGTCGGCAGCTGCGACGGTCCGGGCTCGTGCTCCTACACCGTCTACTGCGCGTATCACGGATACGGCACCGGCAACCTGATCTATGCCAACCAGCCGTACGCGGCGTACTCGGGGGGCTGCAGGACCAACCAGCGTCCGAACGGCGATGCCGCCGACGACACGATCAACGTCACGAGCCACGAGCATCGCGAGGCGATCAACGACGAACATCTCGACGCCTGGTGGAACAGCGCAACGGGTGAAGAGGGCTCCGACCAGTGCGCCTGGATGTTCGGTAGCGCGCTCGGGGGCGGCTCCGGGACCCTCTACAACCAGATCATCAACGGCCACCACTACTACGTGCAGCAGGAGTGGTCGAACGACGGCTCGACCTGCCTCCTCCAGTACGGCTCGGGCGGACCTCAGGCGCCGACGGTCACGTCCTTCACCCCGACGAGCGGTCCTATCGGGACGAGCGTCTCGATCACGGGGACGAACTTCACGGGTGTCACCGGTGTGACGTTCAACGGCGTGTCTGCGAGCTTTACCCCGAACACGAGCACGAACCTGAGCGCCACGGTTCCGGGCGGGGCGTCGACGGGGCCGATTGCGGTCACGACGGGGAACGGCACCGGTACGAGCTCGACGAACTTCACCGTCACGGGTGGCGGGGGGAATCCGCCCACGGTGACGTCGTTCAGCCCGACGAGCGGTCCCGTCGGAACGAGCGTGTCGATCACCGGCACGAACTTCACGGGGCTCACGGGCGTGAGCTTCGGAGGCGTGGCCGCGACGACGTTCCAGTTCGTCTCGGACACGAACGTCACGGCCACGGTCCCGAACGGTGCGGCGACGGGGCCGATCGCAGTCAGCACGGTGAACGGCACCGGCCAGAGCTCGACGAACTTCACGGTGACGGGTGGCGGCGGCGGTGGCGCGCCGACGATCACGAGCTTCACTCCGACACAGGGCTTCCCGGGGACGGTCGTGACGATCAACGGCACGAACTTCACGGGCGCGACGTCGGTGAAGCTCGGAACGGTTGCGGCTGGCTACACGGTCAACTCGTCGACGAAGATCACGGCGACGACGCCGAACATGCACCTCTTCGGCCGCTACAAGTGGTCGGTTTCGACACCGGGTGGCACGGCCACGAGCACGGGGCTCTTCCTGTTCCTGTGAGCTGAGCCGGTCTTCGAGTCCGAAGGGGCCCCTTCTCAGGGGCCCCTTCTCGTTCGGCGGCGAGACTTCCCCGAACGAGTGACGATCTCCCTCCAAGCAGGGAGAGAACTTGACGACGGCTACACCGGTAGCTAGGACAGATCCCCGCCCCGCGCAGAGCCGCCGCCCGGCAAGATGAGCCCGTGGACGTCGCCGACGCCATCCGCGGCCGCAGGACGCACAAGTCGTTCGATGCCGAGCCCGTTCCGCGCGAGACGCTCGAGGAGCTGTTCGGCCTCGCCCGGTTCGCACCCAACCATCGGCTCACGCAGCCGTGGCGCTTCCGCGTACTCGGCTCGGCCGCTCTCGCGCGGCTGAAGGAGGCCGCCGGCCCCGTCGAGGCGCCCAAGCTCGACCGCGCGCCGACCCTCGTCGTCGCGGCGGTTCGCCTGACCGGTGCACAGGAGCAGGACGAGGAAGACGTGTGCGCGACCGCCGCGGCGATCTACGCCGTGCTGCTCGCCGCGCACGCTCGAGGGCTCGCCTCGTACTGGCGCACGCCGGCAGTCCTGCGCACGCGCAGCGGCCGCGCGGCCGTAGGCGTCTCGGACGGCGAGCGCGTGCTCGGCCTGATCCACCTCGGCCGGCCGCTCACGGAGCCCGACGGCCGCGACCGCGATCCCGTCGAGAGCTACCTGACGTTCCTCGACTAACTCACTGGGCCGCCGCGGGTCGGCCAAAAAGAAAAACTCCGCTCGTTGCGGACATTGGCCTCGCGGGCCACTTGATCCCGGGGGCCACCTCTCGTAGTGTCGCTCTTGCACCGAGCACGGGACGCGAGTAGATCGAAGCCGTTCCTGTGGGCCGTACGCGTAACCCGCAAGGGCCATCGCGGAAAGTCTGTGGGGGCGGTGGACGAAAGCGCACCCGGCTCGGTGTTTTTCTTTGCGGCTAACAGGCTCGGGCCCCAGGCGTCGAAACAGACATGCGGGCTCTCGTCGCCGTGCTGGCGGGCCTCGCCGCCGCCGCTCCGCTCCGCGTTGCCGCCACCATCCCGACGCCCACGCAGCCGATCGGTGTCGCCTACGGCGGCGGGGCCGTCTGGGCCACGAGCTTCGAATACAACGGCGTCGTCCGCATCGATCCGAGGACGAACAGGATCGTCGCGCGGATCAAGACCGGGCGCGGCCCGATCGGCGTCGCCTACGGGGCGGGCTCGGTCTGGGTCGCGAACTGGTCCGAGAACACCATCGCCCGGGTCGATCCGTCCTCCGGCCGCGTGCTCGCGCGAATCCGCGTCACGGCCACGGGCCCGGAGGGCATGGCCTTCGGCTACGGGCAGCTGTGGGTCTCGAACAAGTCGGGCAGCGTGTCGCGCATCGATCCCGCGTCCAACCGGCAGGTCGCGCTCGTCCGTGTCGGCCCGGAGCCCCGCTACCTCGCGGTCGCCGGCGGCTCCGTCTGGGTAACGAGCTACTACGGCGCCTCCGTCGACCGTATCGACCCGCGTACGAACAGGGTCGTCGAGAAGATCGCGGTCGATCCGGGCCCGCAGGGGATCGTGGGCATTGGCAACGCGGTCTGGGTCGGGAGCTACCTCGGCCAGTCCCTGCAGGCGCTGGGCGTGCGCTCCGGCAAGGTCATCAGGCGCGTCGCGCTCGCGGACGGCGCCGAGGGGCTCGCCACCGACGGGCGGTCGGTATGGGTGGCCGGGAACCTGAACGGCGCTGTCATCCGCGTCGACGCGAAGACAGGACGCGTGACCGGACGGGTCCTCACGGGCGTTGCACCGCGCGGGATCGCCTTCGGAGCGGGCTCGGCGTGGGTGGCGAACTCGGCGGGCGCGTCGGTTTCGCGCGTCGCCGGGAAGTAGCTGGAACGCGCTCAAGCTCCCCCGTCGCGTCGCCGATGAATCTCCCGTGAGCCACGAGCTCCCTGCTCCGAAGTGCCCGCAGTGCGGTGTCGAGCTGAAGCTCGGCCCGAGCGGCAAGCTGGACGCCTGGTCGTGCCCCGCCGGGCACGGCATCGGCTTCACGCTGAGCGAGGCGTACGAGCGGCTCGAGGACGACGAGATCCACGCGATCTGGAAGGCCTCCGAGTCCGCGGCTCCCGGGACGCACGTCTGTCCGATGTGCTCGCAGCCGATGGTCGGCGTGACCGTCGCGGTCGGCGGCCCCGGCTCGCCGGAGGAGACGCTCGACGTCTGCCGAGAGGATCAGTTCATCTGGTTCGACCCGGGCGAGCTGGACGAGTTCCCGCAGCACAGGGACGCTGCTCCCCCCTCGGCCGACGAGCTCGCGAAGATCGCCCGGATCCGCGCGACGTTCGACCACGATCTCGACGAGGCGCAGGCCGAAGAGGAGAGCCAGGGGATCCTGAACCACTTCGCGAACCACGTCGTGACCGCGCACCCGGGCTTCGTCGGCTTCCTCGACCATGCCGTCTACAGGCACCAGCTCGACGACATGGACGAGTCCCAGCAGCACGCCGCCTGACGGGACCCGAGCCCGAGCCACAGATAGGCTGGCGCCGTGTCCGACCTGCCGCTGACCGGTGGCTGCCTGTGCGGCGGCGTCCGCTTCGAAGTGACGGAGCCGCCCGTCTCGGCGAGCTACTGCCACTGCAACCGCTGCCAGCGCCGCACCGGGACCGCAGCCTCCGTCTCCGCCCGCCTCGCGCCCGGCTCGCTCCGGATCGAGGCCGGCGAGGAGCTCGTGCGCTCCTACGTCCCCGTGGACGGCTTCGCCAAGGACTACTGCTCCGCGTGCGGCTCCGCGCTCTGGAGCCGGGATCCGCAGAATCCCGACGTCGTCAGCGTCCGCCTCGGCGCGTTCGACGCCGACCCCGGGATCAGACCGTCGTACCGCCAGTTCGTGACCTACGCCGTGCCGTGGGAGCCGATTCCTGACGACGGTCTCCCCCGCTTCCCCGAGCGTCGCCCGCCCTCCTAGGTTGGAGGGAGCAACGGCGCTCAAGCCGGCGCCGGTCGGCGCCGAAACAGCTCGCATGCCGCTGCAAACACTGATCCGCGCCGCGTTGCCGTTCGTGGCGGGCGGTGCCGTCGCGATCTTCCTCGCCGAGCTGGCCCGCCCTCAGAGCCACTCGCCGAGCGAGAGCTTCCCGCAGACGTGGTTCGCGGAGGCCGAGCATCCGCCCGAACACCTCTGGGTCGGCGAGCCCACGTTCAACTGGGGCGACTGAGGCACGTCCGGGCCGAGCCCGGCTTGTCGTCAGCTCCGCGGAGTCTTACCCCGGGCGGAGAGCGCCGTGAGCGCGACGGCTCTCGTCGCCCGGGGAAGGGAGTGTGGGAAGTGCGTGGAGCGCAACACTCTGAGCATGGGACGGATTTGGCGCTCTGTCGTCCCCCGTTCGAGTGATTACGGCGCTGACCGCTCGAGCACGACCTCCCACTCGTCGACCGAGACACGCGTCAGGCCTTCGGGCGGATTCATGGCACCGAGCACGGCGCCGCCGGCCTTCATGGCCTCCTCCGAGGGGAACCGCACCGCGACCGCGCACTTCCCGGCGGCTCGATTCGCGAGGACGATGATCCGGGTGGACTCGATCCCGGGCGGCGGCCCGTCGGCTGCGTTGATCTCGTTCACGAGCGCGTCGATCCCGTCCCCGGTGGCGTCGAACGTGACCATGCGTGCGTACTCGGACATGCCGTTCCTCCTTGGAGTTGACGTCGCCCGGAGCCTAGCTCTTGACCCTCGAGGTGGTCGGGCTCGAGCTCTACTCGAGCAGGCGAGTCGCCGGGCACCGGCTCGGGAGTGGCTTCGGCGAAGCCGATGGGTCGACCCAATCGGTCGCGCAGGGTCGACGGCACGAGTGCCGGGGAACTCAAGGCGAGCCTTGCCGAAGCCCGGGCCGGTATGGAAGGCTGCGCTCTCGAGGCTGAAAGGACTGGCATGGCCGACGAGGAGAAGACAGGGTCGAGGCGCGAGCGGGCGCGCGGAGCCGCCCGCAAAGGGGAGAGCTGGGCGGGCTACGGCTGGTTCATGTCCCTCGGCACGATTCTCCCGCTGATCGTCTTCATCCTGGGGTACATCGTGAACGTGACGTTGATCGGTGCGCCCATTGCGAGGCGGATCTACCGGTTCGGGATCTGGCTCGCGACGCTCGGGCAGGAGCCGCCGGGTCAGGACAAGCTCGCCGAGCGCAAGGCGGCCAAGGAGGCGAAAGAGGCAGAGGTCGGCGAGAGCCCGGACAAGCCGTCGCTGCTCCACCGGATCTGGCGCTACTCGCCGCCGGCGGTGCTCGAACGTCGCGGCCGGCCGGTCTCGATGCCGGTGCGTGTCGTCTGGTTCGTGTTCGTCGGCTGGTGGCTCGGCCTGGGCTGGGTGATTCTCACCTGGAGCCTGTTCCTGTTCCCGTATCCGATGCTCGATGCGGTGGCCACACTGCTGGCCAAGGTGCCGAGCGTGATGACCCTCGCCTGGCCCGTCACGGCACCGATCGGCACCACGCCTCAGCGAGAGGTGGCCGCCTCGCCTCAGTGACGATCGGCCCGACGTAGGCGCGGGCCTTCTGGGAGAGCGGACGACGGGGGTCGAACCCGCGACCTACGGCTTGGGAAGCCGTCGCTCTACCAACTGAGCTACGTCCGCGCGGGGGAGAAAGGTTACCCAAGTGTCACAGACGGGTCACACGCTTTCCGGCACGCTTTGAGCCTCAAGCGACGGCGACCAGCCCTCCCCTCCTCGCCTCGCTCCCCTCGCGCCGGGCGGCCGTCCGGCGCGAGGACCTGTGCCCGGCGACGCACGGCCATGCCGAGGGATAATGGAGCCAGGAACCGCAAGCCGAGGAGGAGAGATGGCCATCCAGACGACGTCACTCGAGGAGATCGCGCAGGCGCTCGTCGCGCCCGGCAAAGGGATTCTCGCCGCCGACGAGTCGAGCGGCACGATCAAGAAGCGGTTCGACTCGATCGGGGTCGAGTCGACCGAGGAGACCCGCCGCGCCTACCGTGACCTGCTGTTCACGACCGAGGCCGCCGAGGACTTCATCAGCGGCGTGATCCTCTACGACGAGACGATCCGCCAGTCCGACTCCGACGGCACGCCGTTTCCGAAGCTGCTCGAGAGCAAGGGCGTCGTCCCCGGGATCAAGGTCGACCTGGGCGCGAAGGACCTCGCCAACGCGCCCGGCGAGAAAGTCACGGAAGGGCTCGACGGTCTCCGCGAACGGCTTGCCGAGTACTACGAGCTCGGAGCGCGGTTCGCGAAGTGGCGCGCGGTGATCACGATCGGCCCCGGCATCCCGAGCGAGTACTGCCTGTGGGCGAACGCGCACGCCCTCGCACGCTACGGCGCGCTCGCGCAGGAGGCGGGACTCGTGCCGATCATCGAGCCCGAGGTGCTGATGGACGGCGACCATTCGATCGAGCGCAGCTTCGACGTCACCGCTCGCACGCTGCACGCCGTCTTCACCGAGCTCCGCGACCAGCGTGTCCACTTCGAGCAGATGCTCCTGAAGCCGAACATGGTGCTGTCCGGCTACGAGGCGTCCGACCAGGCTCCCGACGACGACGTGGTCGAGCAGACGCTCCGCTGCTTCTACCGGCACGTGCCGGCGGCGGTGCCGGGCATCGTCTTCCTCTCCGGCGGCCAGTCGGACGAGGATGCGACCGCGCGGCTCAGCGCCATGAACGCGCTCGGCCCGCACCCGTGGCAGCTGTCGTTCTCGTACGGACGCGCCCTGCAGGCGCCTGCGCTCAAGGCGTGGGGAGGCAAGCCGGAGAACGTCGAGGCCGGGCAGCAGGCGTACTACCACCGGGCCAGGCTGAACGGCGCTGCCCGATCGGGCTCGTACACGCCGGCGATGGAAGAGGCCGCCTGACCGGCGCTGAGCTCGAGTTGCGCCAGGCGATCTTTGCGGCGTTCGCCGAGACAGGTGCGCCGCCGGACACAACCGACGACGAGACGCTCCGCTCCCTCGCCGAGCAGCACGTCGTCGTGCTCGACCCCGCGAGCGGGCGCATCTCCATGGCGCATCCGTTCGCGGCGGCGCCCACCGGCAACGCGCTCGTGGACGCGGGCGGCCGCGCCTGGTTCGGCAACTGCGCCTGGGATGCGCTCGGCATCGTCGCCGCCCTCGGCCTGGAGACGGCCACGGTGCGGAACAACGGCATCTCGTTGCGAGTCACGACCGGCCGCGTCGTCGACGACGTGCTTTTCCACGTCGCCGTCCCGGCGCGCCTGTGGTGGGACGACATCGCGTTCACGTGACGGACGATGCTGCTCTTCCGGTCGGAAGACGAGCTCGAGCGCTGGTGTGAGGACGAGGGCTGCGCGGAGGGCGCCGTCATGCCCATCGAGCAGCTCGACCGGCTGGCGCGAGCCTGGTACGGCGACCGCCTCGACCCGGACTGGCGGCCGCGCACGCGCGAACAGTCGCAGGCGCTGCTCGACTCGGTCGGCCTGACCGGCGAGTTCTGGCAGCTGGCCGCGAGCTAGGGTCGCTCGAACAGCTCGACAGCGACGATCTGCTCGGTCGCCACGAGCCGGCGCGTGACGGCGCCGCCGCCCTCGACCTCGACCCAGTCGCCGCCCGCGGGCCACGACTGGCCCTTCGCGAGGAGTTCGAGCAGCCCCTCCGCGGTCGTGTTCCCCGGCAGGACGACGGTGTGGTTCGCGCCGTCGCGCAGGGTCAGGCGGATGAACGAATCGGCCACCCGGCGATCCTAACGTCTTCTAGCCGTACCGCTCGGCAGACAGGCTGCGGAGCTTGTCGAACGCGTGGTAAGCCTCGATACGGCGCACCGTGCCCGAGCGCGAGCGCATGACGATCGACTCCGTAACGGCGCCGGCCGGCGTGTACCGCACACCGCTGAGCAGGGCGCCGTCCGTCACGCCCGTCGCCGCCACGAACACGTCCTCGCCGGACACGAGGTCGTCGGTCGTCAGCACGCGGTCGAGGTCGAAGCCGGCGTCGGTCAGCTCCTGCCGCTCCTCGTCCGAGCGGGGCCAGAGCTTGCCCTGGATCGCCCCGCCGAGGCACTTGATCGCGGCCGCGGAGATCACGCCTTCCGGCGTCCCGCCGACGCCCATCAGCAGGTCGACGGTGCTCTGTGCGCGAGAGGCCGCGATCGACGGTGCGACGTCGCCGTCCGTGATCAGGCGCACGCTCGCCCCCACCTCGCGCAGCTCCCCGATCAGGCCCTCGTGCCGGTCGCGATCGAGGACGACGACCACCACGTCCTCGACCTTCTTGCCCTTTGCCTCGGCTACGCGCCTGACGTTCTCGGCCGGCGACGCCTCGATGTCGATCGCGTCCGCCGCGGCCGCCCCGACGGCGATCTTGTCCATGTAGACCGCGGCCCCCGGGAAGAACATCGTCCCGCGCTCGGCGACGGCGATGACGGCGATCGCGTTCGGCATGCCGAGCGCGGTCAGCCGCGTGCCCTCGAGCGGGTCGACGGCGACGTCCACCTCCACCCCCTGCCCGTTCCCGACGTGCTCGCCGTTGTAGAGCATCGGCGCCTCGTCCTTTTCCCCCTCGCCGATGACGACGACGCCGTCCATCGAGACGGTCTGCAGCATGTGCCGCATCGCGTCGACGGCAGCCTGGTCGGCAGACTCCTTCTCGCCACGCCCGACCCAGCGGCCCGCGCCCATCGCGGCCGCTTCGGTCACGCGCACGAGTTCGAGCGCGAGGTTCCGATCGGGTGCGGCGCCCGCCACGGCGGGAGACTACATCCGTTCCGGCGCCTCGACCCCGATCAGGTCGAGCGCGCGGGCCACGACCGTCTGTGTGGCCCGGCAGAGCGCGAGCCGGAAGGGCTGGGCCTCCCCACTCTCGAGCACGCGATGGTGGTGGTAGAAGCGGTGGAAGTCGTCGGCGACGTAGATGGCGTAGTTCGTCAGCTGGTGCGGCCCCCGGCGCTCGGTCGCCTCCTCGACGACTCCCGGGAATTCGACCAGGCGCTTGACGAGATCGCGCTCCTCCGGGGCCGGCTCGCCTGGCGGCGCCGCGTCCACGGGCGCCGAGCCGGCGTTGCGCATGATCCCGGCGATCCGCGCGTGCGCGTACTGGACGTAGTAGACCGGGTTCTTCTGGGTCTTCTCGGCCGCGAGGTCGACGTCGATCTCGATCGTCTGGTCGTGGCTGCGGGCGACGAGGTACCAGCGGGCCGCGTCCACGCCGACCTCGTCCAGCAGCTCGTCGAGCGCGACGATGTCGCCGGCGCGCTTCGACATCTTCGCCGACTGGCCGCCGCGGAGCAGGTGGACGAGCTGGTAGAGCAGCACCTCGACCCGGTCGGGGTCGTAACCGAGCATCCGTGCAACCGCCGCGTACCAGTTGCGCGTGCCGTGGTGGTCGGCGCCGAGGACGTAGAGAGCGCGGTCAAAGCCGCGCGAGAGCTTGTCGTCGAGATAGGCGACGTCGGCGGCGCGGTAGGTCGGCAGGCCGTTCGAGCGGATCACGACCTGGTCCTTGTCGTCCCCGTACTGCGACGACCGCGCCCAGACGGCTCCGTCGCGCTCGTACGAGTCGATGCGCTTGAGGAGCTCCGGGACGCGCAGCTCGAGCTCGCTCTGCAGCGCCCAGGAGTCGAAGTGGATGCGGAAGCGCTCGAGCGTGGCCTCGATCCGCTCCAGCACGGGCGGCACGGGATCGCCCTCGAGCCGCGCCAGCTCCTCGACGTACTCGCCGCGGTAGCCGTCCTCGGGAGGCGCCTCGCCGCGGCGCAACGCCTCGACCGAGGCGCGGAAGAGCTCCATCTGTCGGCCGGCGTCGTTGTAGTAGTACTCGCGCTCGACCTCGTGCCCCGCGAAGGCGAGCAGGCGTGCGACCGAGTCGCCGTAGGCACCGTTCCGGGCGGCGGAGACCATGATCGGCCCGGTCGGGTTGGCGGAGACCATCTCGACCTGCACGCGCTCGCGTGGCTCGGCCTGCCCGCCGCCGTAGTCGCTTCCCGCGGCGAGGATGTCGCCGAGCGCCTCGCCGTACCAGGCGCGGCCGAGCCAGAGGTTGACGAAGCCGGGTCCCGCCACCTCGGCGCGCTCGACCTCCGGAAGGGTCGCCGCCCGCTCGGCGAGCTCCTGCGCCAGCTCGCGCGGCGGACGCCGCTGCGCGGGCGCGAGCTGCAACGCGGCGTTCGTCGCGTAGTCGCCGTGCTCCGCCTTCGTGGGCCTGTCGAGCGAGACCTGCGTCCCGGCCAGACCGGACAGCGCGGCCTCCAGGCGCGTCAGGCTCCTAGCTGGCAACGGTCTCGCGCGGCTTGAACAGCTCCTCGAGCGCCTGCAGCTCCGAGGCGGTCCCGACCGCGATCAGCACGTCGCCGAGATCGATCGTCGCATCCGCGCTCGGGGTCGTGTCGAAGCTGCCGTCCGGCTTCCGCAGCGCGACGACGAGCGCCCCGGTGTCGCGACCGATGTGGAGGTCGCGGATCGACTTTCCGGCGTTGTCGCAGCGTTCGGTGATCTCGATCTCCTCCATGCGTAGGTCGGGGCCGCCGGCGCTCGTGACGATGTCGAGGAACGCCGCCACCTCCGGGCGCAGCACGAGCTTGGCCATCTCCTGTCCGGCCGAGGTGTAGGGCTGGACGACGCGGTCGGCGCCGGCGCGCCACATCTTGCGCGCCGCGTCCTCGGTGGAGGCGCGCGCGACGATGAACAGGTCCGGCCGTACGGCGCGCGCCGAGACGACGATGTAGAGGTTGTCGACGTCCGAGTCGCTGGAGGCGACGAGGCCTTTCGCCTGGGCGAGGCCGACTGCTTCGAGATCCTCGTCGCGGGTGCCCGTCCCCTCGACGTAGGGCACGCGGTCCTCCTCCGCGAAATGCCGCGAGTTGGGCGTGAAGTCGAGGACGATGTACTGCGCTCCGGCGTCGCGGAACTCGTGGCCGACGCGGCGGCCGACGCGGCCGTACCCGCAGATGATGTAGTGGTCGCGCAGCCCTCGGATCACGCGGTTCTTCCTCCTCTCGGTCAGGACGCCCGACAGGACGCCGTGGGCGATCAGCTCGACGATCGCGCTCGCCAGGTAACCGTAGATTGCCATTCCGGCGAGGATCACCAGGATGGTGACGACCTGACCGCCGTGGGTGCGCGGCTTCGAGTCGATGCCGGTGAGGGAGATCGTTACCGTCGCCCGGTAGAAGGACGAGAACGCGTCCTCGTGCAGGACGGCCCAGAACGCGAGCGTCCCGAGGCCGAGGGCGACGAAGAACGCCCCGAGCGCGATCTTGAAATGCTTGAGCGTGTACGGCGTGGTCACGTTCGTACTCTTAGCGGTTCCGCGCCTGCCACGCCTTGGCCATGGCAATCCGCTGCATCAGGGTCGGATGGTTGTCGAAGAGCACGTAGGCCCAGGTCGGCGGGCTCGGGTCGGCGAGATCCTTGCGGCCGAAGTGGGTCATCACACCCTGGAGCGCCTTTGGGTCGCGTGTCGTCTGCAGCGACATCCAGTCGGCCTCCGCCTCGTAGTGGCGGCTGATCACGTTCTCGACCGGAAGCACGGCGAGGTTGAAGACGACGACCACGAGCAGAGCCACGGGGATCGCTTCCGGCTGGTAGATGCCGCCGCGTCGCCGGCAGAAGAAGGCGATCAGCAGCGCTTCCGGAAACGCGAAGAGCGCGTACCAGCCGAGCTCCTTCCAGAGATGGTCGCGGGCCTGGTGGCCGTACTCGTGTGCCAGCACGGCCTCGAGCTGCCGCTCGTTCAGGCCGCCTGTCAGCAGCGTGTCGAACACGAAGACCTTGCGGCTCGGACCGAGGCCGGTCGTGAACGCGTTCTCCTCCGGCGTGTAGCTGTGGACGTCGAGCACCCTGACCGGGATCCCCGAGAGACCCTCCTTGCGCTGGATCCGCTGCGCGGCCGCCGCGAGCCGGGGATCGTCGCCGGCCAGGGAATGACCGCCGAGCAGGTACGGCCCGACGAACGTCTGCAAGAGTGCGATTCCGACGAAGACGGGCACGGCCGCGATCCACCAGGTCCGGCGGAACCACTTGGCGATGCCCATCACGATCGCGACGGCGATCGAAAGCGTCAGGAACGTGAAGCCGAGCGCGAGCCAGCCGCCGAGGACGACGGCCAGGTAGCTCTCGTTGAGCACGCCGTACTTGCGCTCCCACCAGGTGTCGAGGATCTCGAACGGCAGCTGGACGAACCACGTGAGCGCGAAGCCCATCATCGCCAGGAAGATCCCGGTCCCGACGCGTCCCGCCGCCGAGTCCTTCATGAAGCGCGTGCCCCAGACGGCGTAGGCCGCGAAGACGCCGATCAGGAGGATCTCTCTGCCGATCCAGGAGAGCTCGAGGAACTGCTCGAAGTGCGACGTCCGCGAGAGAACGTGCTGCGTGAAGAACCCTCCCGGGTCGAGATTCGGGAGCGACAGGCCGGACGGGACCCGCGACTCCCAGAGGAGGTAGGCCGCGACGGCCCAGGCACCGGCGAGCGCTGCGACGACCGGGAGCTGCCACGTCAGCGGTCGCGTGCGCATGTGCCGAGCACTCTACGACCCGTATAGGATCGTTCGGCTCTAGCAGGGGTTTTGCGGGGTGTCCCGGCGGTTGCAGACACCACCGGGACACCACCAGCACGGCGCTCTTACGCCTCGTTGCCGAGCAGAACGTGCGAGTACGTGTCGAGCGTGAGGCTGTTCTTCGAGTGTCCGAGCTGCGCCGCGACGGTCGTCACCGGCACCCCTTCGGCGATCTTCACCGAGGCGTAGCGGTGACGTAGGTCGTGCGGGTGGTAATGGGCGATCCCGGCCGTCTTGCACGCTCTCGCCATGACGCTCTTGACTGCGACGGCGCTGAACCCCATGAAGACGGGTCGCTCGGCCGTGCGGTCTTCCCGCGGGCAGGTGGCGGCGATCTCGTCCATGAGCCACGAGGGGACGGCAACCCACCTGCGGGCCGCTGCCGACTTCCCGGCCTTGATTCTGAACCGTGACTCCTGCTCGTCGACGTCGCCCCAGGTGAGCGCCTCGAGCTCCCCCACTCTCATGCCGGTCTGCTCCAGCGTGCGCAACGGCAGCCGCCACCGCTTCGCCACCGTGGCCATGATCGTGTCGACGTCCTGCGCCGAGGGCGGCTCGACCACGGCACGCTCGTGCCGGGGTAGTCGAACGAGGCGGTGCCTCGCGGGGTTCGGATCGACTTCGGCGAAGTCGAGCACGGAGCGGAGCGTCCACAGGTAGAGGCGGGTCGTGGACGGTTTGAGCCCGAGGCCCGCGATCCACTCCTGCACATCGGTCGGCGTGATCGTCGCGGGGTCGCGGTCATCGAAGACAGCCATTCGCTTCAGGTGGAACGCGACGTTCGTTGCCGTGCTCCCCGCCAGGTCGACGCGGCTCGCCTGGTACGCCTCGGCCCACTCGCGGAACGTGCGGCGATGTATTGGGGTGTCCCGCAGGATCTCGGCCGGGTTGCGGCCCGCGGCCAATTCGCCGGCGACGAGATCTCGGCGCAGCTTCGCCTCTTTTAGAGCGTCTAACAAAATGGCCCTGACAGTGTCCGGAGGCAGATGAGGGAGCAGGCGAGGCTGAGAAAGGCTGCGCGTATTTCGGCCGTCCGCTCGTAACGGATGCGCAGGCGCCGGTGTTGCCGTAACCAGGAGAGTGTTCGTTCGACGACCCAGCGTTGGCTGCCGAGGCCGGAGCCGTGAGTGGTCTTGCGCCGTGCGATTACGGGTCTGATCCCGCGGGCGCGGAGTGCCTGCCGATGGGTGTTCGAGTCGTAGCCGCGGTCTGCGAGCAGAAGACTTGGCCTGCGTCTTGGCCTTCCGACGATGCCGCGGATCGGGGGGATCGCCTCCGCGAGCGGGAGCAGTTGCGTGACGTCGTTGGTGTTAGCGCCGGTCAGCAGGCAGGCGAGCGGTATTCCGTTAGCGTCGGTGATCAGGTGGTGCTTGCTGCCGAGCTTGCCTCGGTCAACCGGACTGGGGCCGGTTTTCTCGCCCCCAAAAGCGCCCGCAGCGAGGCGGAGTCGCAGACTGCCCGCGAGAGGTCGAGGCGTCCGGCGGCGCGGAGCTGGGCGAGGAGGCGCTCGTGCAGGGCCTGGAACACGCCTGCCCGCTGCCATTCTCTGAGGCGACGCCAGCAGGTCATCCCGGAGCCGTAGCCAAGCTGTTGCGGCAGCTGTTGCCAGGCGATCCCGGTTCGCAGGACGAACAGGATGCCGGCAAGGGTGCGACGGTCATCGAGCCGCTTCCGACCTGGATGGTGAAAACGACGCTTCCTGACCGGCAAGAGCGGCTCGATCAGCCGCCAGAGTTCGTCGTCTAGCAGTGCTGTTGCCATCGGGGAACCTCCTCATCTGGAGCGCCGATTCTCGTCGACGGCGAGGCCGTGGGCAGTAGGCTCCGCACGGACATGACGCTCTGCCCAAGCTGCGGTGCTTCGAATCGCGAAGGCCGGAAGTTCTGCGCCGAATGTGGGAGTGCGTTCACCGCTGCCTGTCCAGGCATGCGGGGCTGCCAACGAGCCCGGCAGAGCGCTTCTGCGGCGAGTGCGGTGCCCCTCTGGCCGCGGACGCAGCGGCGGCTGCGCCGCTCGTTGTCCGGCGAAGCCGCCACGTCCGAGCGTCGCCTCGTGTCCGTGTTGTTTGCTGATCTGGTCGGGTTTACGGTGTTGTCGGAGTCGCGTGATGCGGAGGAGGTTCGGGAGCTCCTGTCCCGCTACTTCGATATCTGCCGGCGGCTGATTGAGCTGTACGGGGGGACGGTGGAGAAGTTCATTGGTGATGCGGTGATGGCGGTGTGGGGGACGCCGGTGGCGACGGAGGACGACGCCGAGCGGGCCGTGCGAGCAGCGCTCGACCTCGTCGCGGCGGTCTCGGCGCTGGGTCAGGAGGTGGGTGCGGAGGATCTTCGGGCACGGGCTGGCGTTCTGACGGGTGAGGCGGCTGTGACGATCGGCGCCGAAGGTGAGGGGATGGTTGCTGGAGATCTGGTCAACACGGCGTCGCGGGTGCAGTCGGTGGCGGAGCCGGGCCAGGTGTTTGTGGGCGACTCGACGCGGCGGGCGACGGAGCAGACGATCGTGTATGTGGGGGCGGGCTCGTTCGAGCTGAAGGGCAAAGAGGGCTTGACCGACGCTGTGGCGGGCACAGCGCGTCGTCTCCGGCCGTCAGGGCTCGCTCAAGTCGCAGGGGCTGGAGGCGCCGTTCGTCGGCAGGGACCGGGAGTTGCAGCAGATCAAGGATCTGTTCCACGCGAGCGCGGACGAGAAGAAGGCGCAACTGGTGTCTGTGACCGGGATCGCGGGGATCGGCAAGTCGCGTCTGGGTTGGGAGTTCTACAAGTACTTCGATGGCATCGCGGAGACCGTCTACTGGCACCGGGGGCGTTGTCTGTCCTACGGGGAGGGCGTGACCTACTGGGCGCTGGCGGACATGGTGCGGATGCGCTGTCGGATCGCGGAGGAGGAGGAGCCGGCGTCCGCGCAGGCCAAGCTGCAGGCGACGCTGGAGGAGCAGATCCTCGACCCAGAGGAGCGGGGTTTTCTCGAGCCTCGGCTGGCGCAGCTGCTCGGGCTGGGCGAGCACCAGGCTCGCGACCGGCAGGAGCTGTTCGCTGCTTGGCGGCTGTTCTTCGAGCGGCTGGCAGAGGGCTACCCGACCGTGCTCTGTTTCGAGGACATGCAGTGGGCGGACGCCTCGTTGCTTGACTTTGTCGAGTACCTGCTCGACTGGTCGCGCAGCTCGCCGATCTTCGTGATCACGCTGGCCCGGCCGGAGCTGCTGGAGCGGCGGCCGACCTGGGGCGCCGGGCAGCGGAGCTTCACGTCGCTGTACCTGGAGCCGTTGTCGCAGGAGGCGATGGAGGAGTTGCTGACCGGGCTCGTGCCGGGGCTTCCCTCGGAGGTACGCGACCGTATCCTGGCGCGCGCCGAAGGCGTCCCGCTGTACGCCGTCGAGACGGTGCGGATGCTGATCGACCGCGGCCTGCTTATTCAGGAAGGCCCCGCATACCGGCTGACGGGGCCGGTGGACGCGCTCGAGGTTCCGGAGACGCTTCACGCTCTGATCGCGGCGCGGCTCGACGGCCTCTCGGCGGAGGAGCGGCGGCTGTTGCAGGACGCGGCGGTGCTCGGCAAGACGTTCACACGTGACGCCCTGGCTGCGCTCGCAGGCTCCGAGGCCGAGATCGAGCCGCTGCTCGCATCTCTGGTGCGCAAGGAAGTGCTCGGCGTGCAAGCCGACCCGCGCTCGCCCGAGCACGGCCAGTACGGCTTCCTCCAGGACCTCGTCCGGCACGTCGCCTACGAGACTCTCTCGAAGCGAGAGCGTCGTGGCAGGCACCTGGCTGCGGCCGAGCACCTGAGCCGGGCGTTCGCCGCCGATGAGGACGAGGTGGTCGAGGTAATCGCTTCGCATTACCTCGCCGCCCACGAGGCCGCCCCGGACGCAGACGACGCCGCCGCGATCAAGCAGAAGGCGGTGGGGATGCTCGACACGAGCCGGGGAGCGGGCCGCGTCGCTCGCTGCGGCCGCGGAGGCGAGGCGCTATTTCGGGCAAGCGGCAGGGCTGACGGAGGATCCGCCGGAGCGGGCGGCGCTCCTCAACCGCGCGGGCGAGATGGCCAGCAGAGCGGGTGATCCGGACTCGGCGCGCCGGCTGTTCGAGGAGTCGATCGAGCTGCACGAGCAGCAGGGCGACACGCATGCCGCCGCCCGTGTCCTCTGGAGGCTCGGGAGACTCGACCGCAACACGGGGCGTCTCGACGAGGCGATGGCACGGATGGAGAGCGCCCTCGCCGTCATCTCAGCCGACGAACCCGACGAGGATCTCGCGCTCCTGGCGGCCGGTCTTGCGATCGGGTACTGGTTCAGCGGCGACATCGAGCGTGCAGCCGAGCGGGCCGAGCTAGCGCTGGACATCGCCGAAGCCCATGCATACCCTGAGCCGCTCACGCTCGCGCTGCGCGCGAAGGCGGGCATCGCCCAGAGTCGGGGACACCACGAGGAGGCCGGGACGCTCCTCAAGGGCGCCCTGGAGATAGCGCTCGACCACGACCTCGGACTCGAGGCGGGCAACTGCTACTTCAACCTCTCCGACCAGTGCTTTCGACGTGACGAGTACGCCGATGCGCTGGGATACCTCGACGAGGCCCTCGCCCTAGCACGAAAGCTCGGGATCCGTCCGGAGGAGTGGGCTGTATTGGCTGAGCGGACCTACCCTCTCTACATGCTGGGCCGCTGGGAAGAGGCGCAGGCAGCGAGTGAGGAGTTCACGCAGGAGCAGATCAACGCCGGCGGGACCGTGCTGAGCCTGCTCCAGTCGGGCGTCGAGATCCACCTCCAGCGCGGCGACCTCGACGGCGCCCACCGCGTCTTCTCGATGTTCTCACGCCTCGAGGAATCCACCGACGTCCAGGAGCTCTCCACCTACCTGGTAACGCGAGCCTGCCTGCACCGGGCGGAAGGGCGACCGCGGGAGGCGCTCGCCGACGGGGAGGCGACGATCGACACGGCACGCATCCTCGGCCTCCCCTTCCAGGGCGTCAAGCAGGCAATCATCGAGGCCGTCGAGGCCGCGTTTGCATTGGGCGAGTCGGCAAAGATTGAGGGGCTGCTGACCTCGATCGAGACCGTTCCCCCCGGCTCCCGGCCGCCCTACCTCGACGCCCAGGTCAAGCGCTTCCGCGCCCGCCTCGCAGAGGACGGAACAGGCTACGAGGCCGCCGCCGAACAGTTCCGGCAACTCGGCATCCCGTTCTGGCTCGCGGTCACACTGCTCGAGCACGCCGAACGCCTCGTCGGTCAAGGTCAGCCAAGCCTTGCCGAACCGCTAATCGCCGAAGCCAGCGACATCTTCGAACGGCTCCAGGCAAAACCCTGGCTCGAGCGCTGCACAGCAGCTGCCCACACCCAGCAGCCGCCTGTCCCCGCCTGACGCTCCAGAAGCTCATTCTGTTACAGCCTCTTAGCGTGCGGAAGCTGCCGCCGTGGACGAGGGGGTAGGAGCGACCGCCCAACCTGTACCGGACGACGTAGCGCGGCCCGTCCTTCGCCTGCCGGGTGACGATCATCAGGCTAGGCACTGCGGGCTTCGCCGTTAGGGTTGTGACGCATCAGGAATAGCCTCCTGGTGACGGGGCGGGGCCGTTCACGCGGTGCCCGCCCGTTTGCGTGTACCAGACCATCCTACGCCGGAACCTGATCCTTCGCGAACGTGCGCGAGTCGAGGTAGAGGCGCACGTCCTCACGTCTGACGTACACCTTCCGGAGCCCCTCGATCTGAACGGTGGGGATCTTCTGCATGATCGCCTCGGCCGCGGCACGGGTGACACCCAGTTCGAGACGGAGGGCCTTCGCGTCGAGCAGTTCGGGCAGCCGGTCGCTCACGCGGCCCGCTCCCGGTCGGCTACAACCTGTGCCATGCGCGACACGCGGCGCTTCATGACCAAACGAGGCGTCCGGGAGCCGCAGGTCAAGGCGCTGGAGGACCTGCTCTCCGGGATGAGCACTAGAGAGTCCGCCGTGTCCGCTAAGGCGAAGATCCGTGACGCGATCGAGGCGGGCGGCGAGATCAACCTCGAGCCTGCAGAGATGAAAGAAGTCGTTACGGAGATCCGGTTTCGGATGCAGTACGGTCGAGTCGACGCGGAGATCGCCGGCATTCGGCACGACGCTTCCACGTAGCCGCGCTGCGCGCCTGTTCCTTGGATAGGCTCGGCGCTCGCGTCCCCGAACGAGGAGAACACCGTGCCCGAGTACGTGCGCGTAACCGACTTCGAAGCAGACGAGGCGGCACTCGACGCGTTGGTCAGTGAGATCAACAGCCACGACGGTCCACCCGAAGGTGTCCCAGCCAAGGCGATCAACGTCCTGACCAACCGCGCCGGCAAGGTCCGCGTCGTCGTCTTCTTCGGCTCCGAAGAGGATCTTCGTAAAGGCAGCGAAACACTCGACGCAATGAGCCCGCCCGAAGACGCAAGCATGCGCCGGACGTCTGTGGAGACGTTCGAGATCGTCCTGCAGAAGAAGTCGCCGTAACCGCTCACGCGGCACGCTCCTCGTGGTCGTCGAGGCGACGGATCGCGGCAGCGCTGTCCCGCGCGATCGCCGAGGCGAGGACGCTCCTCAGCACCGCGCTCCTCGGCGTTCAAGAGCCTGCAGGCGGCCGTGTAGGAGTCGACCGCGATCGCGCTTGCACATTGGATCGGCGTGCCCCCGGTAGGCACCAGAGACGCTCTCACGAGACCTTTCCCGAAATGTCAGAAGACTCGAAGAGGCTCGCCGCACCTTTATCTAACCCGATCCGCGTATTCGACGACTTTTCGGGTAAGACGCCCAGCGTCGCTAGCCGCTCCGCGGCGAATCCCGTCAACTCCCACAGATGCGGCTTCGGCTGCTCCTGCAGCGTCCTGCGAACCAGCGCGTGCGCAGTGAGATCCTCCAGCGCTCGTCTCGTCGTCGATGCGGGGTAGTTGACGCCGAGCGCGACCGTGTTGGTGTCGGAGCGGCCATAGGCGTCGAGAAACGCGAGCGCCGCGAAGCGAAGCGCCGGCACGCTGTCGAGCGCGGCCCTTTCTACGACCCGCCACGCGCTGTCTCTGTCGAGGCCGATCGCGTCGAGGCCGGCGAGGAGCCGCTCGAGCATGACGACGAGCCTCGTCGGCGCCTCCGCCGGCGGGATCAGGTCGATCTCACGGCTGTAACCGTCACGCTCGACTGCGCTCCGGGCGCGGACGACGAGCGTTGCCAGGGTCACGAGCGAGTCAGCCTCGGCCTCGAGGAGCGCCCGCGGCGTTCGCCGGGCGGCGGACATCAGCCCGGATACGGCCTGCGCCAGTTCGGCGCGCATCGCCCGTTCGCGGCCTGCGTGCCGAAGTGCCTCCCGCGCCTGCGTCGACGGGTCGACGTCCGGCAGTCGGTAAAGCAGGAACCGTTCGCCCATCGCGCCCATAACCGCGTGGTGACGGTCGATCGTCGGGGTGCAGCCGCCGACGAGACCGACCTTTCCTGACCAGTGCAGCGTCCGGCCGCCATCAGTGCCGACGTGGCGCGTCCAGGCGCCGTCGTAGACCTCGCGGAGGGCGGCGAGCAGTTGCGCGCGTGCGTCCCGGTTCATGCTGAGGACGCTTCCGAAGTCTTTGGCGACGATGATGCCGAACTCGCCGATCGACTTGAGCAGTCCGCCCTTCGCGTCGGCGGCCGTCTCCTTCTTCGGTGTCCCGGACAGCAGCGCGGCCTCGGTCAGTGTCGCGGCCGGGTGTACGTCCGGCAAGGTTCCAAGCGCGGTCAGCAGCTCCGACTTTCCGCCTCCGGGCGGCCCGACGAGCAGCAGCCAAACCGGGTCTCCCTCGAGCTGGTTCGCCGCGACGGCGCCGAGCATGACGTAGAGAGCACCGGGATCCGGCAAATGCAGCCAACGCTGGAACGTTTCGACCACGCCGGCGAGCGCAATCGCCCGGGCGACGTCGAGCGTCACTGCGGCGCCTCGCAACCGAGCAGGGCTCGCAGATCCCGGTCGCGCGCATCGACCGTCGCGAGCGCCTCGGCGACGGCTTCCTCGTCGCTTAGTCCGAAGTGGATGTTGCCGCGGCAATAGTCGGCCGCAGTCGGCTGGAGCAGGGTGTCGAGCGCCCCCAAGTGATTGGCGCAGCGGTCGACGAGGAACGCCGCGTAGGTGTCGCTGACCAGGTGGCGACGCAACCTGCCGACGTCGAGCGCGACCGTGTCCAGGCGGCGACGAAGCAGCGCAGGGTCGAACGTCATCTTCCCGGCCGCCTTGGTACTGTTCGAGCGACGGGTTGAGTTTGTTGGCGGGCCGCCTTGCCGGGCGGCCTTCGCCGTTTTCATGGGCTGTCGCTCCGGTCGCGCTCGAGGTAGCCCTCCACGTCGCCGGGTCTGAATCGCAGCCTCTCGCCTACACGGACAGCGCGGAGGTTTCCCTCCCTCACGAGCTTGTAGACCTGACGCCGGCTGACACGGAGGTAGTTAGCGGCTTCGTCGACGGTTCTGAGCGTCGGGGCCGTCTGCGACACTTCGGGTACTTCATGGGTAGCCATGGGAACAGCGTGCCGACGGCGGAAGCGGCGCAGCTAAAAGGTGATGAAATTGCCGTCGCCGGGATCTGCCCCGACGCCTGCCACCGTCTCGAGGTCTTCCACTGGGAATGGCTCGGCGATCTCGACGCCGAGGATCGCGAGTGGATCCGACGGAAGCAGAAGCCCGTCAGCCAGGAGATCGGCGTAGCAACTGACGGTCTGCTCGAGGCCGCCGAGGAGGTCGCGACAGTTGTGCAGCGGAAACTTGGCGAGTTTCACGACCGCGCCGTGCCGCTCACAGAGCAGCAGGCGGTCGAGTTGTGGCACGCACGACTCTCGTACATGAACCCGCTCGTCTACCTCGGCGGCAACCGGCTGGCAAAGGACGTCGAGCGTCACGCCGCCCCGAGTAACGAGGCTCTCACAATCTGCGTCGGAAGTAGGAAGCGCGAAGCAGTGACGACGCTGATCGGTGAGATCACGATGACGGGCTACGTCGGCTGCCTCCGCATCTTCCCCGACGCAGAGTATGGCCCTGGCCGACGATGGCCGCGCCTGTGCCCCTCGTGCCGCTGCGCCAAGACGAACGCCCGGAACGCAAAGAAAAGGGATCTGCAAAAGTTGGCGGCGCACGTTGCGGCAAGCAGGGCAGCAGAGCGCGCGGCGGCGCCTTCTTAGCCCGAGCCGCGGGGCCGGCGGGCGAGCCGAACACCCGCGGCCGGGCGCTGCAACGGCCACCGGCCCGAGAGGATCGATCCTCAAGCGATTGGTTTCTCCGCCTGCACAGTCTCTGGCCACTTGCCAGGTGTCGCATTGCGAGCTCGAGCCTCAAGAGTCAGAACGCTGGTAAACACCGCTGTTGGCGGCTCGGGCCGCACGATGAATGAAGGATCGATCGCGACTGTGGCCGAAACGTGAGCGCCAGGCCCGATGACCGATGCAGGCACGACCGTGCGTGCCTCAGCGTCGCCGACAAAGGCGACTATTGATACCTCGACGGCTGCGACTCCTCCCGCGTTCCCGATCGTCGCCCGGAACTCGAAGTGCCCGTTCGTCAAGTTGTCGCCCTTGGGCCTGCCGTCGACCGTTAGCGACTCGGGCTCGATCCAAAGGTCGGGGCGGGCGAACCTCTCTGCAAGCGTCGTTTGTCGCTCTGCGAGCGTCGTCTGCTTCTTCGCAAGCCGCACAGCCCAGGCCGCCAGCGCGACAGCCGCCAGAGCCAATACGAATGCGCCGACCCCTGCAATGGCGCCGACTTTCGTCCAATCGGTTCCGAGGATGGCCAGAAAGCAAGCCTAAGGCTCCCGGGGGGCGGCCGAACGCTAAGGCCGGCTCACGCTTCCGCCGCACTCGCCCCGGGCACGGACGCTAGCCGGTGTCGACGCGGGCTAGTCGCTGTTCAGACGAGGCCGGAACCCGCGAACTAGGGCGCAAGTGATTTCAGCCACGACCGGATACGGTGAGCCCAGTGAAGAGGATCGACCATGTTCTCCAACGCTGGCGCATTGCGAAAGCGCGGCCATACGTGCCTTTGAACGCGCGCCTGCTCGACGTCGGGTGCGCGCAAGGTGAACTGTTGGCGGCGCTCGGTGACCGACTGGAGGTCGGCGTCGGTCTCGACCCCGACCTCACAGAACCGATCACGCAGGGACGGATCACGCTCTACCCGGGCGTCTTCCCCGACGACCTGCCCCCCTCTGACCCGTTCGACGTCGTGACCGTCCTGGCAGTGCTCGAACACGTGCCCGCCTCGGCGCACCCTGGCCTTGTCGCTCGTCTTGCGGCGGTCCTGCGACCGGGCGGCCGACTTGTGATCACGGTGCCAGAGCCCGCAGTCGATCACATTCTTATCCTCCTCAAGCGGTTACGGCTGATCGACGGGATGAGACTCGAGGAGCACAACGGCTTCGCACCGGCAGACACGCTCTCGACCTTCACGCAGCCGATGTTTCGATTGGTGCTCCACCGCCGTTTCCAGCTCGGTCTGAACCACCTCTACGTCTTCGAGCGCCTCGCCGAAACCGACACCGGACCTGGTTCCGCAGTTACGAAGTCAAGCTAAACGGCCGCCGCGCGAGCAACGCCGCCGCTCCTGGCTCGGCCCCGAATGGCGGGCGGTCGAGCTACTGCGCGCGCTGCCGGACGATGCTGGCGTGCAGGCGGTGTGGCGGGCGCTGAGCTAGCCGCTCTCGATGTCTGCGAGATCCGGGCGGCAAGAGCCGATCGGCGAGTTTTTCGGCACCCCGTCCGGAGCCTTCGCGTCGAGGAACACTGCGCGGAACGCCTTTGCGTCGATGGCAACGCTCTGCCAGTTCGTGATCCCGTTCCCGTGCGTGCCTCCGTTGCGGATCGTGTACTTGGGCTCGACGTGGAGCGTGACGTGCTCGACCGCATGGTTACGGAACGTGATGTGGACGATCACATGGCCCTTGTTGTTCCAGAAGCAGTAAACGTTTGACGCGGATAGGAGCCTGATCAGGTTCGAGTCTCCAAGCGAGCCTGATTTGGAGAACGTGCCGTGAACCGCGCCTTTCGGCGGCTTCGCCACTGCAATGCCGGCTGTGAGCGCAAGGGCTGTGATGGCGAGGCTGACGACAGCTGTGCGTTTCACCGGGTTTTCTCCTCGAATTCGTGCGGGTTGTGTCGCAAGCTACTCCTGCCGGGAGGAATTCTCAAGAGCCCCGGAGCGGGCCGCCGTCGAACGCTCAGCCGACTGAGGTGTCTCGGCTCCCGCCGAACCCCGCTCCCAGCACTCGGTGCAGTAGATGATCGGCTCGTCGTCGCAGGTCAGCTCGAGCCGCAGCCTAGGGCTGTCGCCGGCGAGCTCGACACCGCACTCCCGGCAGGTGACCGTGACCGGGTCGATCAATTACGTACGATGAACCCTCCGCCGGATCGGACGCAAAGGACAGTGCCAGTGAGTGATACAGCTGCGTTCCTGACTCGCGAGCGCGACGTGATCCTCGAAGCGGCCGAGGCGGCTTTGGCGCGGATGCACGCGCACCACTACGACACGGCGGGTGCCGAAGAGGTGCGGCAGCGCCTGAGCGTCCTGCTCGACCAGCTCATCGACGGGTTGGCTGCGCGTGACCTGGCACCGATCATCACCTACGCGGAGCGTGTCGCCGAGGAGCGGTTCACGGCCGGCTACGACTTGTCGGAAGTGCAGATTGCCTTCAACGCACTCGAGGAGGCGACCTGGACGCGTGTGCTCCAGGGTCTCGACTCATCCGAGTTCGCAGAGGCGCTCGGCCTGATCAGCACCGTTCTGGGGGCTGGCAAAGACGCACTCGCTCGCAAGTACGTCTCGCTGGCCGCGAACACGCACGCGCCGTCGCTCGACCTCCGTGCCTTGTTCGCCGGCACCTCCTGAGCGGGACGTTTTGCGCCCGCGGCCTTAAGAGGCCTGCAAGACAAGCTCCACGAGCTGTTGGAAGCGGAATGCGCCTGCAGTTCCACCATTTCTAGCTTGCAACGAACCGACGCGAATCGCACCGGTCAGAGACGAGCCCGTACTCGCGCCGTATTCAATTGCGGGTGCGTGCTCCCTCGTCCCGACGTACTGTCCGAACCGATGACCCTGGATCTAGCCGTTGGTCTCACGCAACCAGTTGCCACGTTCGTAGCGACGGAAGTGCTGCCTGGGGCGACGATCCCTCACAACGGGCGCCTTCTCCCGTCACCAGGGGACTCCGTCATCATCTGCAGCGTCGGCGGTCAGGTCAGTCCCCCGTCGCGAAGCGATGACGCGAAGGAGCAAGCAGCCAGAGCGGAGGCCGGCGAAGCCTTCGACGGGCTGTGGGCGTCCGGAGGGCACCATCTGGCCATCGGGAGAGTGGCCGGCTGTGTCCCGGTCGGTGACGATGACTGCACGCTGACCTTCGACCGTGTCGAGTTGATCCCCCCGGGGGACACGCCATCGAAGGAGCCAGGCGCGACCGAGGGGCTCTTCCTCATCGTCGAATCGCGCTCGTGAACCTTCTGTACAAGGGTCGCTCGGGATCTTGCCACTGCCTCCCGTACATGATCGCGCCGACGTTCTCGCCGGAGCGGCTTCCTTTACCGGTTGCTCGATAGCGGTGGGCCAGTCGCGCGTGCACATCGGAACCCGGCTATTTCGACTTCGCGTTTCCCCAACACTTGAGTCCTGGACTCGCGCCACCTGGCTGGCGTCCTGTGTTCGCTGACTACCTCCACCTTGGGTTCACGAATGCGACCGCGCTCAGCCCCACCGACGTAATGCCGCCGAGCGTAGGCCGGGGGGCCGCGACGGCTCCCGCTCTTTCGGCGCAGCTCGTCAGTCCGCGGGAAGCGCGCCGTCGGCCGCTTCGAATCCGGCTCGCAGCCGACTGGCAAGTTGAACGAAGCCGCCGGGATCGCCGAGAACGAAGACCTCGGCGAGGCCCTCGGCGCCTGCCAGGCCCTGGCTGACCACCTCGCGAAGCTCGGTCAGAGAGGAGTAGTCGCGGTTGGGGTCGGGGTCGAAGAGGGCGACCCCGGCGGCCAGCGCCTCGCGATTCAGTCGCTCCACGAGTTCGTCACGCGCCGCGCCCGCGTCCAGGAGTGCCGTCTTCACCGCGGCACGGTCCGGTTCATCGATGGTGTCGTCGAGCACACCCGACGTATCGAGGATCAGCCCGCCGAGGCAGGCCGCCGCCCCGGCCAGCGCGGCCCAGGCAGCCTCGATCTCGGTTGTCCTCACGCTGGCACTCTAACCCGCCCGAGCCAGCGCCCGGCGCGTCGGCAGCACCTCTGGCGGTCCCAGTCGCACTCCATCTTGCCGGGGCAGAGACAGGGCCGCTAGGAAGCAAACCACCGCGATCCTGCCCCCGAAATTGCCGATGAACACATTCGTGTGACGATGTTCGTACCGCGGACAGCTAGTGCGCTTCATCCTGGCGGGGTGAAGCGGCAGATGTGATTCACGCGGGGCCGCGGTGGCGAGCGAACGGCCAGAACCCGTGTTTATCCAGGTGCGACAGTGCCGTGCTCGATCCGTTCGATTCGCGTGTCCTCCGTCAACCTTTTCAGCACTCGGTCGAAGTCGTCTTCGCTGTCGAACGCCTGTGTGAAGGTGATCGACTCACGATCGCTGTCCTGTGCTGTCCAGCCAAGCTCCTCGAGGGGCTGAACGAATCCGTCGAGTTGGAGTAGCGGGACATTCGGGAAGACCCGGATCTGCTTCACGGCCATGCGGCATCTTACGACACCCGCTCGTGGGCGTTCGGAAGGGCCTTTCCTCGGGGAGGGCCGACAGTGGATGAGACCTCTGGTGTCCCTCAACGCCCGAGTTGCGTGGCTCCCATCGGCAGCGTGGATCAACAAGCCCAACTCCAACGGGGTCGCTCCCTAAATTTCGAACGACGACCGTCTCATCCGGCTTGACAGGCTCCGCTCATCGACACCCCCGAGCTTGAGCACAGATACCGACGGACTTCGTCACCCGCTCGCGGGTCCCTTCATTCAGTTAGAGGTTCTAACAGCAAAAACGTCGTCAGCCGCGGGCGATAACGGGACCGTACGCCGTCACCACGACCCGCGGCTTTGGTCTTGCTCGTCGGCCTTCGACAAGCTCGAGAGCTGCGCGCTCAGATCCTGGATCGCCTTCGCAAGCGCCTTAAAGCAGATCGCGCTGTTCGTCGGAATCGGCAGACAGCTTCTGAAGTTGCTCGGTGAGTTCGTTGAACTGTTTGTCGTCGATCGGTTCATCATGACACGTGTGAGCGCCTGCTCGCCACTCCGTTGCCACAGAGTCCCGTGCGCACCACGTGGCCCGTTGCGGCGGCGCATGGCACGCGGTCGAACGTGCGCCAGCAGGAATGAGCGGTGAATTCCGGGCTCGCGATTGTTGGTCTGACGCTGCTGCTCGTCGCGGCAGTGTCGCGGCGTCTGTCGGGCACGCCGGTCACGCCGGCGATGGTGGTGACTGCGGTCGGCGTGCTCGTGGGGCCGCTGGTGCTTGATGACCTTTCTGTGCGTCCGACGAGTTCGACTGTGCGGACGTTGGCCGAGGCGACGCTGGCGGTGGTGCTGTTCTCGGATTCCTCGCGCGTGGATCTGCGGGCGGTGCGGCGTGAGGCTTCGATGCCGTTGCGTCTGCTGGGCGTGGGTTTGCCACTGACGGTCGTGCTCGGATGGCTGGTCGCGGTGCCTCTGTTCGGGTCGTTCTCACTCAGCGAGGCGTTGATCCTCGGGGTGATCCTCGCGCCGACCGACGCCGGGTTGGGCAGTGCGGTCGTCACGGATTCGAGACTTCCGCAGGTTGTGCGTCAGTCGCTCAACGTCGAGAGCGGCCTGAACGACGGGATCTGCGTTCCTCTGTTGTTGATCGCGCTTGCGACCATCTCCGGTACTGGCGGCGAATCGCAGCACGTGCTGGCCGCGGAGATCGGCTACGGACTGCTCGGCGGCGTCCTAGCGGGCATCCTCGCAGCGGTGGTCGTGAACGTGGCCGGGGGACGGGATCTGATTGACGATGCCTGGCGGCAGATCATCCCGGTGGCCGCCGCTGTGCTCGCGTACGGGATCGCGGCCGACCTCGGCGGGTCGGGCTTCATCGCCGCATTCGTGGCAGGAGCGCTGTTCGGCCTGATCGCCCGCGAGAACGTTGCGTCGACGATGCGTTTCGCCGAGGAGACCGGGGCAGCGCTCAACAGCGTCACGTTCCTCGTCTTCGGTGCCGTGCTTCTCGGCCCCGTGTTCGAGCACCTGAGCTGGCAGATCGTGCTCTATGCCGTGCTGAGCTTGACGATCGTACGGATGCTGCCGGTGGCGATCTCTCTCTGGGGCACTCATGCACTGCGTCCAACGGTGGCGTTCATGGGCTGGTTCGGCCCACGCGGGCTCGCATCAATCGTGTTCGCGGTGATCGTCGAGGATGCTCATCTCGCCCACGCCGGAACGATCGTCGCGGCTACCTACCTGACCGTCGGCCTCTCGGTGCTGGTACACGGTCTCTCAGCAGCGCCGCTGGTCAGTCGTTACGCGACCTGGTACCAAACCGCCGCAGCCAAGCGCCCTCCCACGATGGAGAGCAAACCCATGCACGAGCACCGAACGCGCGGGCCCGCCACGCTGCCGAGCAACTGACTACCGCGAGACCGATCTAGTCGGCGAGCGTCTCAACTACGCACCGGCATCAACCGCAGGCGATCGAGGTCGCGCGCACGGAACTGACTACGTGCTCACGACTGGAACGGGGTCGGGAAAATCTCGCCCACCTCTCGTGAGACCGCCTCGAACGTTGCGGGGTGACCGCAACACTGCTGATGGCTGCGTCGGGTTGTTAGAGGCCTGTTTGGGCTTTGACACGGCCTGAGGCGACGGCGTCTTGGAGTGTCTTGTAGTCGCGTTCGTTCTGGTCGGCGTAGGTTTCGGCGAAGGTTGCGATTGCCTGGTCGAAGGCGTCGGATTTGCCGAGGTAGCTGGAGATCGCGACGCGGTCGCCTGAGCGGGCGTGGGCGCGTGCGAGTGTCCAGCCGCACGCTTTTCCGTATGCGGCTGCGCCCGGTGGGATGGCTGCTTCGAAGGCGAACGATCCTTTCCAGTCTTTGAGTTGGCGCACGTAGAAGTCGCGCGGTTGGCCGTCCAGGCCGGCGGCGACGTGTTGCCAGCCGAGGAAGATGTCGCTGGTCGCCTGCATCAGCCGCTGGCCGGCGACGACCCGCTGGCCGCAGTTGTTGTACGCGCTCTTGCCGGCGAACTGTTCCAGCACCGACTGTTGGGCTTCCTTGACCTGCAGGAAGAGCGGGTCCTGATCGTCCGTGCCGAGGAACAGCAGGATCCAGGCGCGGGTGCCGACGCTCCCGACGCCGACCACTTTGCGGGCCATGTCGGCGTAGCGGAACTCTTCGATCAGGTGACGACGGTCGGTCTCGAGCGTGCGCCGGTAGCCGCGGATCAGGCCGCGGATCTCGGTCTCGAACGCGTCCCGCTCTGCCTCGGTGGGGATGAGCTCGTCGATTGGGACGATCAGCGGCGGGTCGCTGATGATCCGGGGCTTGCCGTCGACGATGTGGGTCAGCTTCGCGAAGGCGTCCATGCTGTCCTTGGTGCGCAGCTTGGCGATGTCGGCTTGCTGCTTCTTCAGCCGCTTTGGGTCGATGCCGGTGGTGAACTCCCGAAGCGCCCGTTCGACCGGCAGAGCCGTGTACCAGACCTCGAGGTTGCGCATGCCCGCGAAGGCGGCCATCGCCTCCCGGTAGGCGCGCACCGTGGCGAGCACGATCGTGCGCCGTTCCTTGCGGGAGAAGCCGTTCTCGCGGCCGCCGATCGCGAAGCTCGCCGCCAGGCGCTTCACGTCCCACTCCCACGGGCCTGGCGCCGTCTCGTCGAAGTCGTTGATGTCGAAGACCAAATCTCGCTCCGGCGATCCGAACATCCCGAAGTTCGACAGATGCGCGTCCCCGCACAGCTGGACCCGGAGCCCCGAGTTTGGTGTGTTCGCTAGATCCGCAGCCATGATCAGCGCGCCGCCACGGTAGAACGTAAACGGCGACACCAGCATCCGGCCGTAGCGGATCGGCACCAGTTCCAGAACCCGCGACACGGCTTGCTCCTCCAACAACGCGACAGGGTCGCGGCGCTTGGGAAACGCGATGTCAGCCTGCGTCGAGCGCGGGATCTCCGCCCTCGCCGCCTTACCCCTCGCGGCCCGCTCGGCCGGCGTGAAGTGCGGCACGACCTTTTGCTTCGATGGCGACTTCCCGTCAGTCGGCGAAGACTCCTCTGCAACGCCGCCGGACGCGGCAGCGCCGGCAGCGACCGGCGGCTGCCGCCGGTTCCTCGTCGGGCCAATTCTCGCTGACCCGCTGGCGCTCGGCTACGGAATCGGAAGCGGGTGAACCCGGATCGGGCCACTCGTTGCTCTCGCCGTCGTCCATCATCTGTACTCCTTCCCGCGCCTTCTTGGTGGCAGCGTTGCCGGGCTGCGTCGAGGGGTGTCGCCGCGCAGCAGGTCAGTGTCGAAGATCGGCTACAGGGTCGTGACCGCGACCTCCTTCGGGCGTGCGATCAGGTAGAAAACCACGCCGAGCACCGGCAAGAAGATGATCAAGACCGTCCACATCGCCTTCGCCCAGCCGCTGTGGTCCTGCCGGCGGAAGTTGTCGATGAACACGTTGATGACGACGAAGATCCAGATCACCCAGGCGAAGAAGATGATCATCCACCAGACGACGTCCCAGAAGCTCGGGTTGTTCGTGTAAGCAAGCACCTGCGCTCCCTTCGCTCAGTACCGGAATAGGCCCGCCCGCCGTGTCTGTAACGTCACCAACCTACGACGCAGAGTCGGCCCAACGAGGACGTGCGCCGGATTTCACTTGGGTGAACACGATCGGGAAGGAGCGGTGGTTCAAGCGGTGAAAGGTTCGCCGTGGACGACCGTTGGAGCACCGGCCGGACGGAGGCGTTCAGTGACGGCGTGTTCGCGATCGCGATCACGTTGCTCATTCTCGAAGTGGCTGTCCCCGAGGCGGCGTTCGACAACCTGTGGCGCGGCATCGCCCATCAGTGGCCCTCGTATCTGGCGTATGCGACGAGCTTCATCACGATCGGCGGCATCTGGATGGCCCACCACGCCCTCTTCCGGCGCCTGCAATACGCGAACCAGCAGGTCATGGTCATCAACCTGGCGCTGCTGATGGCGGTCGCGTTCCTGCCCTTCCCGACCAGGCTTATGGCCGAGGCGATCCACGACAACAGCGCCGAGCGCGCCGCAGCCATCTTCTACGGAGCATCGCTGCTCGTCATCCAGCTTCTGCTGGGCGCTCTCTGGGGCTCGATCGCGCGCGACCGTGGCCTGCTCAGACCGGAAGTGGGCGAGAAGGAGGTCAACGCGATCCTGGTCGCGACGTCGCCGAACCTCGGCTTCTACGTCGGCGTGATCGTGCTCGCGATCTTCGCGCCCAAAGCGGCCGCGTTCGGCTACCTCCTGATCGCGATCGTCGCCCTCGTGCGAGCTCGCGGCGACCACACACCACCACCCACAACGGCGTCTGCGTAAGGCTGCCCGATCGCCCAGCCCGGATAGCTCGGTCGCTCAGCTCTTGCCGAGCTCGCGGACCATCGACTCGAGGCGGTCTAGGCGCTGGACGAGATCGTCGAAGCGGGCATCAACCCGTGTCTCCTCCGTCTCCTCGTCTGCTTGCTCAGCGGCGGCACGCTCGCTCTGGGCGCGGGCGATAAAGGTCGAGGTGATCGCGGCGGTGACGATCGCGAGGAAGGCGATTCCCTCGAGCATCACGAACGCGCCCACGAGCCGGCCGGCGACGTCTTTGGGCGTCACGTCGCCGTAGCCGACCGTGGTCACCGTCTGCAGCGACCACCACATTCCGACCCAGACGTTCGAGTACTCGTGGTGGTCGAGCAGCCTGATCAGGATCCCGCCGCCGACGACGACGATCGTCGTGGACACGACGATCACGCCCGCGGCGAGGCGAACCGAAGGCGGCTCGCGCAGGAATTTCGATAGGCGCCGCTCGATCAGATTCGGGCGCGGCACGGCACGAACCTTCCGGCCGGCATCGGCGACCCGTTGACGCCGCGGAGGCGTCACCCGACCATCATCTCCCGAAACCACACTGGCTCACCACTTTTCAGCGTCAGGCGACGTTGTCGAATGCGGTCAGATCGAGCAATGTGAGTCCGAGATCGGTGATCCGCTGGAGGACGCCCTGGAGCTCGGCCTGGTCGCGGATGATTCCAGTCAGGGTCGTGGTGCCGTCGCTGCGCGTGAGGTTCATGCCCTCGAAGGCGAGCTGCATGCGGTCGCTCAGCTCGCCTTCGACCACGAGCCTGTACTCGCGACTGGCCATGTGATGGAGCGTGACACGCATCGCCGGCGTCGACGCGGTGGGGTGTGCCGTTCACCTGGGTGATCGCGCTTGCTAGAGGAGGCCGAGGACGATCGCGCGTGTGACTGCGTCCGTGCGGGAGTGGACGCCGAGCTTCCGATAGATCGCGCGGGTGTGCGACCGGATCGTGTTGGGCGAGAGGAAGAGCTGATCGCCAATCTCCCGTGCCGACAAGTCGGAGGCTAGAAGCTCGAGCACGGCGAGCTCGGCCGCGGTCGGCGCCTCGAGCAGCTCTCCCCCGGCTGCCCGGTCTCTTGCCATCCGGAGCTCTCGTTCCACCTCGTCGCAGAGCGGCCGCACGATCCCGCTGTCCGGTAGCTCGTCGAGGGCCTCCCGGGCCGCGCGCAGCACCGACTCCGCCTCGTCGAGGCGCCCGCGGCGCAGACGGATACGGGCGAGGAGCACGAGGAGCCAGGCATGCTGCACCGTCGCCAGCTCGTCCGCGAAGAAGCGCTCGGCGGTGACGAGCTCGTGCTCTGCCTCGACGAAGCTCCCTTCGGCGGCCAGCACCGTTCCCAGTGCGGCGGCCGCGTTCGCGCCGAGCCAGCTACGGCTGCTCCCGATCCGGCCCACGGCGGCCTTCGCCGCGTCGGCATGGTGTCGGGCCGCGACGCGCTGCCCGCGCTCGGCGGCGACGAGTGCGAGCGTCGAGTGTGCGAGGATCAGGCTCGGCGGACGATGCCCGATGTCCGGATGCTCCAGAACCTGCGAGGCGGCAACGGACGCATCCTGCAAGTCGCCCGCGAAGAAGAGAGCGCGCGCGTACGTAGCGCGAGCGCCCGTGAGGAGCTCGTCGGAGCTTGCCCTCGCGAGCTCGACGGCGCGGCGGCCGTCGAGCACCGCCCGGCCGACGCCACCGTCGACCGTCCCCGCACGAACCAATCTCACCCAGATTTCGACATATGCGTCCGACTGTCCGTGTTGCTGACTCTGCGCTCGGTCCGCGAGCTGTGTGAACCGGCGCTGCTCGATCGCGCCCTCTCCCGCGAGCGCTGCAGCCGCGGCGGCGGTCGCCGCAAGCTCCGGGTGCTCGAGGACGCAGTCATCCGGCAGCGTGCGAACCCAGCGAAGCACCGTCCCGCCGTCGCCGCTCCTGATCAGGGGCAGGTAGTAGTCGACGAGCACCTCGGCGACGAACTCGTGGTCGTCGGCAGCCGCCGCGTGTCGGAGCGCTTCCATGGGCAGTCCGTGCGATCTGAGCCATGCGGCGGCTCGGCGCCGGATCGTCGTCGCGGAGGCCGGCTCGGATGCCGCGAGCGCGGTCTGGGCGTACGTGGCAAACAGCGAGTGGATGCGGAACCAGCCTCCACGTTCGAGCCGCGAGACAAGCAGGTTGGAGCGCTCGAGCTTGGCCAGCACAGCGGCGGAGCCGGTGCGGTCGAGCGCGGCGTCGCAGAGCTCGGCGGTGAACTCGCACAGGACAGCGACACCGTGGAGAAACGACCGCATGTCCTCGTCGAGCGCCGCGAGAACCTCGCTGCTCAGGTACTCGGCCACGAAGTGGTGATCGCCTCCGAACGCCTGCACGGCCGCGGCCGGGTCGTCGACCGTCCGCAGCCAGAGGCCGGCCAGCACGAGCGTCGCAGGCCAGCCCTCTGTCCGCTCGTAGAGCAGTCTGATCTCGTCCGGTCCGAGCTCGATCTTCCCGCGGGTGACAAGCAGCTCGTCCGTCTCGGCGCGGGTAAACGCGAGCTCCCTCGCGCGCAGCTCGGCGAGCACACCGGCGGCGCGGTATCGCGCGAGGCTCAGCGCAGGATCGACCCGCGTGACGAGAATCACACGTGCGTTGAGTGGGAGGTGCGACAGGGCATGGTCGATCGACGCGATGCAGCCCTCGCCGGTCACCTCGTGAAGGTCGTCGAGCACGAGGAGCAGCAGCTCCCCGAACGCGGCGATGCCGTTCATGAGCTCGTCGACCGCGTCCTCGATTGCACCGCCTGGTATCCCGAGCCGCTGCAGCGCAGCTCGCCCGAGCCCCGGTCGCACGCGATCGACCGCCGTGGCTACATACCGCCACAATCGAGTCGGATCGTCGTCGCCGGTATCGAGGGTGACCCAGGCCAGCGCCGCATCCTGGCTCGCACACCACGCCCGTACCGCCGTCGTCTTCCCGTAGCCGGCCGGTGCCGCGACGAGCGTCAGCACCGCATCGACACTGGCAGCCGGCCCCGTCCACAGACGCGGACGGTCGACCATGTCTCCACGCAGACTCGGAGCCGTCAGCTTGGCCTCGATCAGCGGGGGAAGCGCAGTCGCGCCCATCCGCTCCGCTGTCCCTGCCCCCCGCTGCCCCGATCCGAGCGCCATTCTGCGACACATCGTCGCATGACTCCGCCGGCGGGCCAAGCTCGTGGCGGGTTCAGGCTCACCCGGGTGAAACACGAGCGCCATCGCTGGGCGACGACATCTGTTGCGTAGGGTTGCGTCGCAATGGACTACAAGAGCACGGTCTCCGACATCGTTCGCGTCGTGGAGGCGCTTGGGGCGGGGATCATTCTCGTCGGCGGATTCTGGGCGTTTCTGATCTTCCTCGTGCGGGTGTCCCACCCCGAGCGTCGGCCAGGCTCCTACGAGGAGCTGCGCCGCAACCTCGGTCGCTCGATCCTGCTCGGCCTGGAAGTGCTGATCGTGGCCGACCTCGTGCGGACGATCATCGTCGACCCGACCTACGAGAGCGTTGTCGTACTGGGCGTGATCGTCGTGATCCGGATTCTGCTGAGCTTCTCGCTCGAGGTGGAGATGGACGGCATGTGGCCCTGGAACCGCTGGCGGCGCCAGGCGCCCAACCCGTAGGCCAGTTCGAGGCGCCCCGGTTCACCTGGGTGAACGGCGCTCGAACAGTCCCACAGCGCGGCGATGCGTGCGAGGCTCGGCGAAAGACCCTAGAGAGGAGGAGCGATGGATGGTGACAATCTCGCGCTTGTGGTGGGCACATACTCGGAGGCAGGTGCGGCTGCCGAGGACTTCAAAGCGCTGAAGGCCGGGCAGGACGGCGGCGAGTACACGGTCGTCGGGGCGGTCGTGATGAATCGCGACGCCAGCGGCAAGGTCGACGTGGACGAGCATGGTGATGGGCGCGTCGCCGGCGGCGCGGTGCTCGGCGGGACCGCCGGGCTGGTGGTCGGGCTGTTCGCGCCGCCGCTGCTTGCCGCGACCGCGATCGGTGCCGGGATCGGCGCCGGCATCGGCGCACTGCGCAAGCGCCACGAGGAGAAGAAGATGGGCGTCGATCTCGAGCAGTACCTGCCGCCGGGATCCTCGGCGGTGGTGGCGGTCGTCGACGACCAGTATGCGGACAAGGTCGAGGCCGCGCTCGTCAACTCGGACAAGAGGATCAACCAGGCGATCGACTCGGGCGACTACGACGAGCTGCAGAAGGCGATCGCGAAGTCCCAGGACGAGGTGTCGGGCGCAATCACCTCGTAGATCGCGGGAGGAGGGCCGGCACACACGCCGGCCCTCCCGATCCGCCGAAAGGGCATGACGATGAAATCCATTCGCAAACAGAGCCTCATCGCTGTCACAGCGTCGTCTTGGTGTTCCTCGCGGCAGGTTGCGGCTCGAGCGGGGGCGGCGGCTCGACGGCGACGACCACGAGTGCCTCCGCCACCGAGACCTGGGCGAGCGGCGTCTGCTCGTCGATCACGACCTGGCAGGCGGCGATCAAGTCGGCCGCCGACTCGGTGAAGAGCGATCCGACGAAGAGCGGGCTGCAGACGGCAGCCGGAGACGCGAAGTCGGCGACGGAGACGCTCACTTCCGACCTGAAGGGGCTGGGCAAGCCCGACACCCAGGCCGGGCAGCAGGCGAAGGACTCCCTCGACCAGCTCTCGACGAGCTTGCAGCAGGATGTGACCACGATCGAGAACGCGGTCAAAGGGGTCTCCGGCGTGAGCGGCGTGCTCGGTGCCGTCTCAACGGTGAAGACCACACTCGCGACGATGAGGACGCAGGTCAAGACGACGTTCACGGATCTCCAGGGGCTCGGCGCGAAGGGCGAGCTGAAGAACGCGTTCGCGAGCTCGAGCGCCTGCAACTCCCTGACCAGCGGTAAGTGAGCGCGTCCGCCACCGTCGGCACGGCTGTCGATGCCGTGAGCCCGCTTCGCGACTCGTCGCGGATCCGCTAAGGCGTCGAGGGTTGGCGCGCGTTCCGGGCGATCCGGGTAAAGCAAGGGCGGAGGCCGGTGGCCGCTGCTACGTGCGCCGTCCCAGGCAGGCGCGAACTCGCAGCATCGCGAGCGGCGCAGTCGTGGCGGTGCCGTTTATAGGGCTTTTGTTGTGACGACTGCGCCGACCGCGTCTTCCGTTGCTGCCAAGGCTTCGGGTGTGGTGCTGCTCACGTTGGCGGCGGGGCAGTTCGTGATGGCGCTGGATATGACGGTGATGAACACGGCGATCGCGACTGTCGCGAGGGACGTCGGGACCGACGTGACCGGGATCCAGACGGCGATCACGCTCTACACGCTGGTGATGGCGTCTTTCATGATCACCGGCGGGAGGGTCGGGGAGATCATCGGCCGGAAGCGTGCGTTCACGATCGGAGCCGTCGTCTACGCGTGCGGGTCGCTGACGACGGCGCTGTCTCACAGCCTGGCGGTGTTGATCATCGGCTGGTCGTTCCTGGAGGGCTTCGGCGCGGTGTTGATCATGCCGGCGATCGTCGCGCTCGTCGCCTCGAACTTCGGAAAATCCGGACCGGCCGCGCGCGTACGGGCTGGTGGCGGCTGCCGGCGCGATGGCGGCGGCGCTCGGGCCGGTGATCGGCGGCCTGTTCACGACCTATGCCTCGTGGCGGTGGGTGTTCGTCGGCGAGGTGTTCATCGTGATCGTGATCCTCGTCCTGGCGCGGCGGGTGAACGACACACCGCCCGAGAAGGGCGCCAAGCTCGACCTGGTCGGCACCGCGCTGTCGGCGGCCGGCCTCGGGATGGTCGTGATCGGCATCCTGAAGTCGGGCGCGTGGGGGTTCGTGCAGCCGAAGCCGGGTGCTCCCGAGTGGCTCGGGCTCTCGCCGGTGATCTGGCTCATGCTCGCGGGCGGTGTGGTGCTGGGCCTGTTCGTGGCGTGGGAGAACCGGCGTATCGCACACGGCCAGGCTGCGCTGATCGACCCGAAGATGCTGCGGAACATCCAGCTGCGCGACGGCGTCGTCTCCTTCCTGTTCCTGTTTCTCGTGCAGGCCGGGATCTTCTTCGTCGTTCCGCTGTTCCTGTCGGTCGCGCTCGGCATGTCGGCGGTCGCGACCGGTGTCCGCCTGCTGCCGCTGTCGCTGATGTTGCTGCTCTTCGCCGCCGGAGTCCCGAAGCTGTTCCCGAACGCGAACCCGCGGCGGGTCATCCGCCTCGGCTTCATGGCCATGTTCGCCGGGCTCGTGCTCCTGGTCGCCCTGCTCGACTACGGCGCCGGCGCGGAGATCGTCACCTGGCCGCTGCTGCTCGCGGGCGCCGGGATCGGCTCGATCGCCTCCCAGCTGGGGAGCGTGACCGTGTCGGCGGTGCCCGACGAGCAGAGCGGCGAGGTGGGCGGAATCCAGAACACCGGGTCACAGCTCGGCGCGTCGATCGGCACCGCGCTGGCGGGCGCCGTGCTCATCTCCGCGCTGACCGCCTCGTTCCTCACCGGCATCGCGAACAACCCGGCCGTTCCCGATCGCGTCACCGCCAAGGCGCAGACGAACCTCGCCGGCGGCGTCCCGTTCATGTCCGACGCCGACCTCAAGGCCGCCCTTAAGGACGCGCACGTACCACCGCGGGCGAGCAACGCGATCGTGGACGAGAACGAAAAGAGCCGAATCGACGGACTGCGCCTCGCCGTCTCGATCCTCGCACTCTTCGCGCTCGCCGCCCTGCTCTTCACCCGCGGCATCCCGACGGTGCAACCCGGCGCCCAGACCAAGCCCAGCCCACCACCTACATAGCCTGCCGGGCGGGTGGCGGCGTCTGCTCGCGTGGAGCGGGAGTGGCGTTCGTAGAGAGTGGAGTTGAGGACGGCGGCTCCTACGATCACGCGGCCGAGTAGGAAGAAGCCGAGCAGGAACGTGGCTGCAGTCCCCAGGGCGCCGTAGGTGCTGGTCTTCTCCTGGACCAGATGGCCGAGGATGAGGACGTTGAAGAGCAGCAAGCCGACAAGGCCAACCGCGTACAGGAGCGATCCGGGGATCAGGTCTGTCCAGCGGGCGTCGGAGTGGGGCAGCTGGAGTGAGACGATCAGCCAGAGTCCTGCGAGGGCGAAGACCAAGAGGGCGAGTGTGACGATGCCGCCGATCACGGTCTGGTGGTTGACGGCGCCGACGCCGCCGACGAGGAGGAGTTGGCCTGCGAGCGCTGCGCCGAAGACCGCGAGTGAGCGGCCGTGCACCTTGACGGATGCGGCTGAACGCTCCCAGGCCAGAGAGTGGGCGATCGCGATCGCCCTGAGCAGGACTCTCGTCACGTAGACGAGCAGGAAGAACGAGCCGAGGGCGACCCACCAGTTCGAGTTGCCCTTGGTCGTGCTCGCGACCTGCTTGGTGACGACCCCGGCCAGGCCGACCGAGTTCGTGATCAGCTTCGGCTCGAACCCGATCGCGCTTGCCAGCAGCCCGAGGCCGGAGACGACGAAGAGCGCGAGCGGCAGGGCGAACAGGAACAATCGGTAGGCGAGTGCGCCGGCCAGCATGCCGCCGCCGATGTGGGAGTCTCGTTCGATCGTCTCGAAGGTGGCGTCGAGCGCCGCGGAGCGACCGCGGGCCTCCTGGACCCAGCCCTTGAGTGCGTGCGCGTGCTGGACCCAGTGCGCCAGGCGCTGGAGCAGCGTCGGCCTGGGAGGCGGCAGCTCGATCTGCTCAGGCTCGTCAGTTCGATCCGGAGGCGACATCGCTGCTGTCCGAGGCTGGAGAGGATTGTTCTGTGTGCTGGCCGGAGCCTTTGGCGGGGTGTTGTGTCTCCGTCTGCCGCCAGTTCGCCCAGACGGGCGAGAAGACCGCGCAGACGACCGAGATCGTGACCAGGACGAAGCCCCAACCGAGCAGGGCGATCGTGACGCCGAAGGAGCCGAAGTACTTCCCGTCGCTGTTCAGCCAGCCGCCGAGGAACAGCGGCGCGAACGCGCACGCTCCGCCGATTACGACCGAAGCGAGCAGCGCGCCCGGCAGGAGCGCCCGAAGCCCGATCTGGCGGTGCAGCAGGAAGCGGGGCGTCCAGAGCCAGAACACCGTCGAGGCGACGAGCCAGACCGGCACGAGCACGTACCAGCCCGTATCACGGAGCTGCGCCACGGAGACGACCGCAAAGGCGAGGAGTCCGCTGTAGACGAAGAAGAAGATGGCGAACAGTCCCTGGTCGGCCGCCGATCCACTTCTCTTGATCCCCCAGGCCCGGGCATAGACGTCCTGGTAGATCTGCCCCAGGCCGAGGCCCCAGATCAGGAAGCCGACAACACCGGCGAGCGTCGCGGCAAGGGCGTTCGAGGAGGCGGCCCCGAACGTCTCCTTGACCAGGCCGGCGGTCGGGTTGGTCAGCTTCAGATGGTCGATCAGCCGCTGTGCGAAGCTGTTGGTGTCGCCGCCCCCTGCGTGCGTGAGGCCGATGACGGCGAGGACGAACGGCACCACCGACAGGAAGGCGTACAGCGTCGCCGCCGAGCCGGAGTTGCGACTCGCCTCGAAATAGCGGCGAAACCACAGGATCGCCAGCCGACCGACGCGTGAGTCACCGCGGCCGCTGAGCCAGGCCTGTATCGCCCCGACTCGACCGCGAGAGGCCGCTTCCCCGGCCCTACTCATGCGACCACGATAGACCCCGGGAACACCAACAATCCTCCGTGCTACACCGCACCGCGAATGAGGGCGGCACCTGATCGCGCACCAGAACACCGAGACGCCGAGCAGCGCCAACCTTGTCGCCCGTCACCAATTCTCCTCTCCGATCGACGTTTCCAACGCCACCAAGCTACGACCCAGAACGTGCTCTCGGTGAAGGAGCATCGAATGTCACTTGGGTGAACGCGAACGGGGCCGTCGCCTCTCCAACCTGCGCATGCTGCGTGCGAGCGCCCTGCCGTCGGTGCCTGCGACGCGCCTACAGCGGATGCCCAGCGGCGTCGCACGGGATCGGCATGTGCACCCCGAGAACCCGCGCCGCCTGGTTGATCTGCCCGAGCACGCGCGTCATGTCCGTCGGCTTGAGACCGCCGGCGCCCTTCGAGTACGGGTGGTCGAGGAAGCGGATGACAAGCAGGCTCGTCACCAGCATCGCGACGAGCGTCGCCGCGATCACCGACTGCGGTAACACCCCTTCTGCGGGATCGGCAAAGAGGAATGCGAACGCGATCACGAGCACGCCGGTGACGAAGAGGAGTACCCACAGGGGTGCCGGGATGATCTGGCTGCCTGCCTGAACGCGGTCGAGGCGGGCCTGCTCCCGTTCGTTCGTCAGGTCGAGCCATTTGGGGTAGGTGCCGTTCTGCTGGGCGGGCGTCTTCGGCTGGACGTCCCGGAAGGCTTTGAAGAGGGCGATCCCCCAGGGGTTGAACGGGGGCTTCTGCCCCGACTGGAGTTGCGGCCACTCGACGCCGATCACGGCGCGCCCGTAGCAGACGAGCAAGCCCGAAAGCCTGTTCGCGCCAGGCTGAGGCAGCAGCTGGGCGATCTCGAACTGCTGGATCACATCGATCGACTCCGAGCGCGCGCCACTCCGCGCGGTGTCGTAACTGACAAAGGCGAGATAGACGACGAAGCCGAGCAAGACTGCAAATCCCGTTGCGAGCACACCGAAGACGCCGGCGGCGCGGTCGCCGTCGGTGAAGCGCCCACCCTCCGGCGAGTGCAGGCGAAGAAGCAGGAACAGTCCGACGGCGAGCGCCACCGATCCAAGCACGATCAAGGCAGAAAGCCACAGGTTCATGCGGCTGATTCTCTCGCACACGGCGGACCCGGGTGTCATTTACTCGCGGATATGCGAGCGTCCGCGAGCCATCGAGCCGGAGAGGGTAGGTAGCCGCCGCATAAGGTGCGCGTTTCATCCCTACGGGACGAGGCGTTAGCTGCAAGCCCGGGGGACGATTACCGCTGATCAGTCACGACCCGAGCCGCCGCCATCGGTGGCTGCCGGCCCTGTCGTTACGTCGGAAAGGAGTTCGTATGCCAGAGGCAACGGAGACACCGGTACTCGATCTGCTCGCGAGCATGAACAAGCAGGCGATCCAGGCGTCGAGTCTCGACCCCCAGACGCTCGCGCTCGTACGCATCGCCGCCCTCGTGGCGGTCGATGCACCAGCGGTCTCGTACGCTCTCAACCTGGCCCTCGCGGGCGAGGTGGAGGTCGAGCCGGAGCAGGTCCAGGGTGTCCTCGCGGCAGTTGCCCCGATCGTCGGCACGGCACGTGTCGCCTCGGCGTTGGGCAACATCGTCCAAGGGCTCGAAATCGACCTCGAGGTCGCCGAGCTCGAAGCCGAGTCTGAGGAGTAGCCGAGAGCCAGTCGGAGCCGCCTTTCTCCCAGCAACGGCGAGAGAGGCGGCTCCGAAGCTCCGTCGAGCCTCGCCTCACGCGGGAACTCGGTATCCCGTCAGTAGTTCTCAGCACCGGGATCGGGAGGCACCCCGATGGAACGTCGAGCCGCGGTCATAACGATTCGCCTTGGCAAATCACGATGGGAGGTCACCATGTGGTGGGGAATCGGACTCGGCATCTTCTTCTACCTGATTCTCGCGTTCACCCTCGGCTTCATGACGCTCAGGAACGGCCACGGGTGGATGTTCTTCTTCGGAATCTTCTTCCCGATCCTCTGGATCTTCGGCGCGTTCATGAGGCCGCCGGGGACGGTGGCGCCGGCCTAGGGCGCCACGAACACCTTTAGAAACATTCAAGCGAGGGCCGGGCATCGGCTCGGTCCTCCTTGCTTCCGGGCCGGCGGCGACATCGAGATCCAAACACGCCTGGCACGACAGCGTCCTTTACGTCGCCGCGAACAGCAGACACATCGCGGCACCCTCCGAGCCACCGTACAGCGAAGCCCGCTTCGAGCCGACCGCGTCCATGACCGCCCGCACGTCGTCCATGCGCGTCTCGAGCGTGGGCGCGCCGCTCACTCGGTCAGACATCCCCGTTCCCCGCTTGTCGAACCGGATCAGCCGCGAGAACGAGGCCTATTGCCGGAGGATGGGCGCGAACGAGGCGATCCTCCAGATCAGCTCAACGTGCGTCAGGAACGGCGGGACGAAGACGTAGTCGAATGGCCCCTCGCCCGTCACCTGGTAGGCGATCGAAACGTCACCGCTCTTCGCGTAGCGCGTCTCCGGCTGCACCCGCACAGTTTCGCGCGATACCCGCTGCCGCGCGAGGCGAATCCGCCAGGCAATTCCAGTCGAGGCCCGCAACTCACGCAAACCAGGACCCGACGTGTCGCTCTCTGCGGAGGGCGAAGCCGGCTAGGCGGCGATCGGATCTGCGATCAACAGACCCGGATCGTCGTTCCGAACCAAGTTCACAAGCGGTGACGCGGCTGCCGCCACCATCGCCTTGGCCGGATACGGCTCGAGCAGCGACAGCGCATGCTCCTTCGACACCTCGAGGTCGAGCCAGTCCGCCTCGAGCTCGCGCGGCAGGATCACCGGCATCCGGTCATGCACCGGCGCCACCAACTCGTTCGGCCGCGTCGTGACGATCGTGCAGGACTCGACCAGTTCGCCCGCATCGTCGGTTCGGCACGTCCACAGCCCGGCGAATGCAAACAGGCCGCCGTCCGAGAGCCGGAAGTGGATCGGCTGCTTCTTCCCGTCCGGCCCCACGGTCCACTCGTAGAACCCGTCCGCCACGACGAGGCAGCGGTACTTGCCGAGCAGCGACCTGTACGCCGGCTTCTCGGCGAGCGTCTCTGCCCGGGCGTTGATCATCTTGAACGCGATCCGCTCGTCCTTCGCCCAAGGCGGGAGCAACCCCCAGCGGGCCATGACAGCTTCCGGTTCGCCCTCGCGCTCCCGAACGATCAGGGCACGCTGCGACGGCGCCAGGTTGTACCGCTCCGAGTAGCCGTCGGGGACGGTGATCTGGAATCGCTCGCCGATCGCCGCGCGGGGCTGGCTTGAGGTGAAGCGACCGCACATCGAGGCGCGAGTCTCACCCACGTGCCGGACGGACACTGAACCGAGGTGCCGGCGAGCCGTTTCGCTGTGGCGCCGCCTTCAACGCACCCAGAGTTGGTCGAGGCATGCGGTCGTCGAGCCCGTGACGCTGGACAGGAAGCAGTTGATGTAATTGCCCGTCCGGCGGGAGACGAGATCGGGAAGGACGGCCGTGTGTATCGTCACCCAGGGCGCCTCGTTCGTGATCTCGCGGTCGATCTTGCTCCAGAGGCTGGAGGCGGCAGCCGGATCGGTCGCCTGCAGTGCGCGGGCGCGTTCGATCTCGGCGTCGACATGCTTGTCGCAGAACGCCGCGAAGTTGCCGTTCGCATTTGGATCGGGGTGGTATGACTGGCACGTGAAGGTCGGCGACACGACGTCGTTCGCCGATGGGTAGTCCGCGCCCCAGCCGCCGACGCCGGTCTGGCGGTTGGGAGCCCATGTCGCGCGTCCATCGTGCGGGATGGTCTTGAGCCGTGCCTTGTAGCCGAGGCTTCGCAGGATAGAGGTGATGTAGCCGCCGTTCGCGCGTCCGATCGGGATGTCGTAGAACCACACGGTGATTGCCTGCCCTTTCGTGCCGGATGCCGCTACGAGGCGCCGCGCCTTCGCGAGGTCGGGTCCCGTGTACTTCCCGGCTGCGTTTGGATGGAGCGTGTACGGGCAGTACGGCCGGTAGCCGTCGGTGTTCGGCGGCAAGATCTGACAACCGACCTGGGCGTTGCCGGGGCCGCCGTTGATCTCGACGAGGCGATTTCGATCGACCGCGTAGTTGACGGCTCGCCGGACGCGAACGTCGTCGAACGGCTTGACCCGGGTGTTCATCCACAGGCCAAGCGTAGAGGGCTGCGGCGTCGCGTAGAGCCGGCTCGAGTACCGCGTCCGCAGCGCGGACATGAGGGCGGGAGACCACGTCTCGTCGGGGCCTGTCGACGTGATATCTGCAGTCCCGCGCTCGACGGCGCGCACAGCCGCCGCGCCGGCATTCTTCGCCGTTTTGCTGGCCCACCGCTCGACGATCTTGTCGGGGTACCCGTCGGGCTGAGCAGCGGTTGACCACACACGGAAGTGCGGGTTCCGCACGAGCCTGACCATGTGTCGCTTCGTGTCGATCTTGGCGACCATGTACGGGCCGGTGGCCGGAAGCGGCAGCTGTGCCTTGGCCGGTGTGCTCGCCGGCACGGCATCGGCGGTGGGGAGCGCGAGTTTGTAGAGGAAGTCCGGGTCGGGCGCCGTGAGGTGGAAGGTGACGGTGTTCGAGGCCGGATCTGCCACGATGCCCTTCGAGAGATCGCAGTGCTTGGCTTTGACGCAGGCGCTCGCGCCGAGGATCCCTGTGAAGTAGGACGCTGGCGTGTAATCCACATTGGCGAGCAGAGCGCGCTCGATTGCCCGGCGGAAATCCGCAGGCTGCACAGTGGCGCCGTTCGAATAATGGATGTCCGGCCGCAGCTGGAACGTGTACGTCTGCCCGCCGTCACTTACCGTCGGAGGCGCGGCAGCGAGATCAGGCACGACCCGGTAGCTCTCCGCCCCGCCCGAGCGGCCGTACCCGAGGAGGCCGTCGTTCGTCATGGTCGTGAGCTCCCACGCCGTGTAGCCGTACGCCGGGTCGAGCGACTTCGGCAGGCCAGCGTCGTAGACGCCCGAGGGGTTGGGGACGATGAGCGTCAGCGTGCCGCCGCGGTGTGCGGCCCCAGAACCCTGGAGGGCAACGTACGCCGTGCCAGCGCCGACGGCCACCCCCTGTGGGAGACCGCCGACCATAATCTTCTTGACTACCCTGCCGGCCGCCGAATCGATCTTCGAGAGTGTGCCGTCGAGCTCGCTCGACACCCAGACACTCCCTGCATTTCCAAGCGCGACGCCGTTCGGGCCTTCGCCAACGGTAACCGTCGCCACAACCCGATTCGTCGCTGGATCGATGTGCCACACCGTCGCGTCGCCACTGTTCGCAACCCACACCGCTCCCGGGCCGGCGGCGACGGCATCCGGGCCATTGCCGACGTTGATCGGGACGATGTTCCCCGACCTCGGGTCGACGCGCGAGAGCACGCCCGCCGATTTGCCAGTCACCCACACGGCACCGCCACCGACGGCGATCGCGTCTGCGCCCGCGGCGACGGGAATCGGCCGCCCTTTCGCACCCGTGAGCGGGTCGATCCGCCTGATCGTCCGGTCGACGGAGTTCGCCACCCAGACGGCGCCTAGCCCGTAGGCGACCCCGGTGGGGCCGTTTCCGACCGAGATCTGAGCAACCTCCTGGCCGCCGTTCTTCTGGGGGTCGATCTGCGAGATGGTTCCTGCGAGGCTGTTCGCGACCCAGACGAACCCGCCACCGTCGGCGATCCCCGACGGGCCGTCGCCGACGCTGATCGTCTGCTGAACGCTGCTCGTGCCCGGGTCGACCCGCGACACCGAGTCCTGGTCAGGGCTCGACACCCATACCGACCCCTCGCCATACGCGATCGCCTTCGGCGACGCCGTGAGCGCAACCGAGCCAGAGGAGTAGCCACTCGACGCGTCAACGGCTGAAACCGCGTTCGAGCCGACCTTCGCAAACGTCGGCGAGCCACCGGAACCACCGCTCGAGAGCGCGAACACCGGAATCGCGACCGCCGCCGCGAGCACGCCCAAGAGCGCCGCCGCAAGCATCGAACGCCGGCGCAACACCGGCGTCTTCACGCGTTCAGCACCGCGAAGCGGCGGGAACTCCGTCGCCAAGCCCTCCGCGGCCACCTGTGAGATCCGCTCCGGCCGGTCGACGTCCTTCAACCGGTAGAGGCCAAGGTCGCGCAGGAAAACGCCGTCGGGCAGGTCGTCCTCCACGAGCACGCGAGACGCATCCGAGACAAGCACCTGCCCGCCATGCGCGGCCCCGCCGACCCGCGCAGCTCGATGAACCGAGAAGCCGATGTAGCGCTCACCTTCCGCGGCTGCCTCGCCGGTGTGGATTCCGATCCGAACACGCACGTTGGCGGCCTGGGGCCAGGAATGGTCGGCTAGGGCGCGCTGGATCGCGACAGCCGCCGAGACGGCGTCGGAGGCGTTGCGAAAGGCGACGAAAAACGAATCGCCTTGGGTGTCGATCTCTTCGCCTCGGTTTGCGGAAAACGCCTCGCGCAGCAGTCTCTGCTGGTCGGCCAGCAGTTCCCCGTATCGCTCGCGGCCAAGCTGTTTGAGCAGGCCGGTCGAACCCTCGATGTCCGTGAACAGGAAGGTGACGGTGCCGCTCAGACGCTCAGACGTGAGCCACCCTGCCGAAGAGCTTGGCCCACCCCTGAGTGTGTGTCAAACCAGCACCTGCCGGTGCGCAGTCGTCAATTGGGCAACGTGCTGAGCGATTGGCAGCGGCTCTCTGTTGGCGGTCGTAGACTCGCGCGGTGGCGGCTTGCCCCGTTTGCGGCAAGGAGAACCCCGAGGGCTTCCAGTTCTGCGGGTTCTGTGCCGCGTCGCTGACCGACGACAGCCGAGAACAGCGCAAGGTCGTGACGGTGCTGTTCTGCGACGTGACCGGGTCGACAGCGCTCGGTGAGTCGACGGATCCGGAGGCGTTGCGGGCGCTGCTCGCTCGGTACTTCGAGCGGATGCGGGCCATCGTCGAGTCGCACGGCGGCACGGTGGAGAAGTTCATCGGTGACGCGGTGATGGCGGTCTTCGGGGTGCCGGTCGCGCACGAGGATGACGCGCTCCGTGCGTGTCGGGCGGCGGTGGAGATGCGGGACGCCTTGCCGGAACTGGGGATCCGTGGCCGGATCGGGGTGAACACGGGCGAGGTCGTTACCGGCACAACGGAGCGGCTGGCGACCGGCGATGCGGTGAACGTGGCGGCACGGTTCGAGCAGGCGGCCGAGCCGGGAGAGGTCCTGATCGGCGAGTCGACGTATGCGCTCGCGCACGAGGCGGTGGGGGTAGAGCCGGTGGAGCCGCTGACGTTGAAGGGGAAGTCGGAGCCGGTGCGGGCGTTCCGGCTCCTCTCGGTGCTGGACGCGCCGGAGCGGAGTCATGTCACACGGTTCGTCGGGCGTGAGGCGGAGCTGGCGCGGATCGTCGAGGCGTGGGACCGGGCGGAGGCCCAGGCGCGTTGTGAACTGGTGACGGTGGTCGGCGACGCAGGGGTTGGTAAGTCGCGGCTGGTGGCGGAGGCGCTCGCTGTGGTCGAGGCTCGGGTCGTCCGCGGCCGGTGTCTGCCCTACGGCGATGGAATCACCTACTGGCCGGTGGTTGAGGTGGTGAAGCAGGTCGCGGTACTGCCGTCGGATCCGGTTGCGGCGGCTGCGATCCGTTCGCTGCTCGGCGAGTCGGATCTGGGGACGAGCGGGGACGAGATCGCGTGGGCGTTCCGGAAGCTGCTCGAGGAGCAGTCGCCGCTGGTCGTGGTCTTCGACGACATTCAGTGGGGCGACGAGACGTTTCTTGATCTGGTCGAGTCGACGGCACTGCTCTCGACCGGATCGCCGCTCCTGCTCCTGTGTATGGCTCGACCGGAGCTCGTGGAGAGGCGACCAGGCTGGCCCGGGGCGCTACGGCTGGAGCCGCTCGCGCCGCAGGATGCGGACGCCCTGATCGGGGACGGCGTGTCCGCGGATTTGCGGGCACGGATCGCTCACGCCGCGGGCGGCAACCCGCTGTTCATCTCCGAAATGCTCGCCATGGCCGCAGAGAACACTGAAGTCGAGGTGCCGCCGACTTTGAAGGCGCTGCTGGCGGCCCGGCTCGACCAGCTCGACGAGCCCGAGCGCAGGGTGCTCGAACGCGGCTCGGTCGAGGGCGAGATCTTCCACCGCGGCAGCGTCCAGGCGCTGGACCCGGAGGAGACGCAGGTCACGACCCGGCTGGCCGCGCTCGTGCGTCACCAGCTCGTCCGGCCTGACCGCGCCCTGCTCGCCGGCGACGACGGCTACCGCTTCCGCCATCTACTGATCCGCGACACGGCATATGACGCGCTCCCCAAGGCGGTCCGCGCCGACCTGCACGCGCGCTTCGCCGACTGGCTCGACGAGCATGGTCAGGCGTTGGTCGAGCGTGACGAGATCGTCGGCTACCACCTCGAGCAGGCCGCCGGTTACCGGGCCGAGCTTGGCCAGCCCGACTCGGCGTTGGCCCTCCGAGCAGGGGATCGCCTCGTAGCGGCCGGTCGGCGTGCTCTTGACAGAAGCGACGAGCGAGCCGCCGCCGGACTGCTCGAGCGCGCGCTCACGCTGACGCGGCCGCTCCGGTCCGACGCTAACACCGAGATCGACCTCGCCCAGGCGCTCTGGCACGACCCGGAACGAGCCGCCCGGATCGCGGATCGGGCGGCGCTCCGGGCCGGTGAGGCAGGCGACGCGACCGGCGAAGCGCTTGGCCGTGCTATGGCTGCGTTCTATCGAGAATTTCTCGGTCCGGTCTCGCCGGGCGAACTCGAGGCGCTCCTGGTGGATGCGCGACGGCGGCTCGAGGAGGTGGACGATCACGCAGGGCTGGCCCACGTTTGGTCGGCACTGGGCTACGGCGTTGCAAACCCGCGCGGCCACTACGACGAGTGGGCGGCAGCAGGCGAGCATGCCCGCCATCACAGCCGGCTTGCCGGTCGCTCGACCCCGCACACGACCGACCTCGGGGTCGCCCTGGTCGTCGGGCCTCGACCTGCGGACGAGGCACTCGAGACGATCGACAGCCTGCTTGCGGAGAGTCGAGCCTCCGGACTCCTCCTCAGCCGTGCCTGGCTCCTCGCGATGCTCGATCGCGGCACCGAGGCATGGCAAGACGCACGGGAAGCTGATGCGAGGCTCCACGAGCAGAGCGGCCACCGCTGGTCGGATTGGTGGCTCGCCGAGCTCTCGAGCCTCGACGGCGACCACGAAGACGCCGCCCGGCGCCTACGCGTCGTTTGCGACTGGCTCGATGAGACGGAGCAACTCCCGTTCCTCCAGGGTTACCTCTCCCGCCTCGGCCGTTCGCTCTGCAGGATCGGCCGCTTCGACGAAGCGGAGCGGGCCGCAGAGCGAGCTCGATCGCTCGACGAAGCGCTCGGCCATCAGGTGCCGGACTATGGCTGGCATGAAGTGCTCGCCCGCGTCTACGCCCATCGCGGCGAACTGATAGAGGCCGAACGGCTGGCACGAGAGGCCGCGGCCATGGTCGAGCAAACCGACGCGCTCAACGAACAGTCCATGGTTCTATGGGACCTCGCGGAGGTGCTCACGACCGTGGGCCACACCGACGAGGCAGTGTCAGCGCTCGAGCAGGCACTAGAACGATGCCGGAGGAAAAAGAACTTCGCATTGGCAGCCCAGATCCGCCGACGACTCGAGCCACTCCAAGACGAACTCTCAGACAGCGAGCCCACGCGCGCCCCATAAACCTGCCAACGGCCTGTCCGTTGGCGAAACGCCCATATCGCGCTCCGGATCACCATCATCGGTACCAACGCGATGCGTCCGGGTTTGGTCGATTCCTAGAACCCCCCACACGTTCAGCACGTAGGAAGGTGCGGCGTTTCGCGAGGCCCTATCTCCTAACCCCCCAAGCGTTCAACGAGCTCGCGGCGTACGCGGTTCCCCTAGACCCTGATCGCGCCGACCCGAACCGACGGGTGCGACTTGCCGAGCGTGCGCTGCACCGCGGCACCCCGACTCGTGTTACAGGTCACGCAGCACGCGACGAGGTTCGCCGGGTCGAAGGCGCTGCCACCCAGGCACAGGGGTTTCACATGGTCAACCTGAGCACCCCACGGCGCAGTACGACTCAACGGCTGCCGACAGTAATGGCACGTCCACCGGTCACGCTCGAGAATCTGGAGGCGAAGCCGCTTCCATCGCGCCGTGCTGTAAATCTTGCGCTGGCGCCGCATCACGCAGGATCCGGCCCGATCATCCCGCTCCCCGCCGGACTTGTGAAAAGTAACTACAAACGGCCCTAGCGGGTGGACGGCACTTGGAGCCTGAAAAAAAGACGGGTCAGGGTCACCTCGAAACACGTCAGTCCTCCCAGTCTTGTGGGTTGCCGCACGACGCGGAATCCGGATGCGGCCGCCAGGGCCGAGCCGCACGGCCGCCAGTTCGCCGCGGGCGATCCTGCGCTAGATGCTGATCGAGTGCTGGTCGACGCGGCGGGCTACTTCCTTGACGGTTAGCAACTCTGTACGCTCGTTAGCGATCATGCATATCTCTTATAACAGATCGGGCGGTGGATAAGCGAATCGCTTTAGTCTGCCGACGTGGGAAGCAGCACCCGGCTGTCGCCGGTCGAGGTCGTCGTCTGCGCCGACTGCGGCGACCCGTTCGAGCTGACGAGGCGTACCGTGGCCGAGCACCGCCGCCGTGGCCTGCCTGATCTCTGCCACTCGTGCCGGCACCCGGACACCGGCGCGGGTCTGGCCGCGATCGAGGCGTCGAAAGGATGGTGGCTCGCGCGGTATCGCTGGCCGAGCTCCGATCCTGGCCGGCGTTGCCTTAGTGGAAATTGGACAAAGGCATGAGATCGGGAGCGCGCGGCGAACACCCGCGCCAGGATGTCCTCGCAAGTCGTCACCTGTGCCGACTGCGGCGATGGCTATCGGATAAGCCGCCGCGCTGCGCGCGAGCAGCGCCGCTGTGGCCTGCCTCATCGCTGCCGCTCATGCAAGCACCCCGGGCCTGGCCCGGCCGCGATCGCAGCGGCACGCGGATGGTGGCTCGCCAGGTACTCGCTCGAGGAGATCCAGTCGTGGCCGCCGCTTCCATGAGGCGAGCGTCCCGCGCCGGCAAGGCTGCCGGGCGACACCGTCAGTTGTCACGGGACGCTCGCCCATAGAGACGTTAAAGGCGCCTGAGCTTGGGGCGGGAAGCTGAGCGGCTACGGGTTGCCAAGGCAGGCGACGAGTCCGAGACACCACCGGGACACCACCGGCACTGCATTTAGGGGCAGGTACGGCAGGGACGACTCGCATGGTTGAGCCGATCCAGCACCGCTGCTAGGGCCTTGAGTTTTCGACCCGTATAGGCTCGCGCCCCATGCGCGTCGCCGTCGTCTCGGACATCCATTCGAACCTGCACGCCCTCGAGGCGGTGCTGGAGGCGATCGGGGGCGAGTCGCCCGACGCCGTCTGGTGCCTGGGGGACATCGTCGGCTACGGGCCGAAACCGGACGAGTGCTGCGGCATCGTGGAGGAGCGCGCGGCGATCTGCCTGGCCGGGAACCACGACCTCGGCGTCCGCGGGGACGTCGACATCCAGGACTTCTCGCCGGACGCGGCCGCCGCGGCGCTGTGGACTCGAGGCGTGCTCGGTGAGCGCGCGCGGGCGTTCCTCGTGGCGCTCGTACCTCTCGCGGAGACGGAGGGCGTGCAGATGTTCCACGGCAGCCCGCGCGATCCGGTCTGGGAGTACGTGCTCACCGACCACGCCGCCGCCGCCGCCCTCGAGCTCACGACGGCGGGCATCGTCCTCGTCGGGCACAGCCACGTCCCGCTTGCCGTGACGAACGAGGGAGGCGAGCTCACCGGCGGGCACGCCCCAGCGGGGACGGAGGTCGATCTCGACGACGACCGCTGGCTTCTGAATCCCGGGTCGGTCGGTCAGCCGCGCGACGGAGACGCGCGCGCCGCCTGGCTCCTGCTCGACCTCGATGCGCGCCACGCGTCGTTTCGCCGCACCGGGTACCCGATCGCGGAGACGCAGAGGGAAATCCGCGGAGCGGGGCTTCCGGAGCCGCTCGCCGAGCGCCTGTCGTCAGGCGCCTAGAACGCTAGAGCGTCGCGCCGGGGCGGAGCTCGACGACGTCGGCCGAACCCGTGTCGTCGTGAGAGTGCTCGGCGCTGCCCGGGTAGCCGATGCCCTCGCGGGCGAGCGAGAGCTGGACTTCCTCGCGCGCCTTGTAGATCCGCCACTTCACGGTCGCGAGCGTGATCTCGAGCGAGTCGGCGATCTCGGTGTACGACAGCCCGACGACGTCGCGGAGGAGCAGCGCCATCTTCAGGTCGACGTTGAGCGCGTTGATGCCGCGCCAGACGGCGTCCATCGCCTCGATCCGCTCCGCCGGTGCATCCAGAACCTCGAACTGCGGCGCGTCCTCGAGCGCGACGACCGAGCGGGGACGGCGCTCGAGTGCGCGCAGCTCGTCGAGCACCCGGTTCTTCGTCACCTGGAAGAGCCAGGTCGTGAACCGACAGCGCAGCGAGAACTTCGGCAGACCCTGATAGACGCGGAGGAAGACCTCCTGCGTCAGATCCTCGGCCAGCGACCTGTCGCCGACGAGGCGGAGCACGTAGTTGAAGACCGGAGTCTCGTAGGCGCGAACCAGGATGGAGAACGCGCGCTCGTCACCACGCTGCGCTTTGCGGAGGATTGCGAGGTCAGGTTGCGGGAGTGACAAGGTGGGCGGAGTATAGCCTTGTGTATCTGTGAATTGAGCGTATGCACAGCGTCGGATTGCAGCCTTAGGACAGTTTTAATCGCCCTATTACGACGGCCTTACCGTGCGGTCCTGACCAGCGTCCTCCCGGTCATCTCCGGCGGCTGTTCGAGGCCGAGCAGGTCGAGCGCCGTCGGAACGAGATCGGACAGCTCCCCACCCTCGGCCAACTCGACCCCGGGGATCGTGGCGATCAGCGGGACTGGGTTCGTCGTGTGTGCCGTGTGGGGGCTGACGCCGTCGTCCTCGAGCATCTTCTCCGCGTTGCCGTGGTCGGCCGTGATCAGCAGCACGCCGCCCGCCGCCTGCACCGCGTCGACGACCTGGCCGAGACAGGTGTCGGTCGTCTCCACCGCCTTCACGACCGCGGGAATGACGCCCGAATGGCCGACCATGTCCGGATTCGCGAAGTTGACGACGGCGAAGGCATAGCCGGCTCCGATCTCGGCGCAGAAGCGGTCTGCGAGCTCGGGCGCTGACATCTCGGGCTTCTTGTCGTAGGTGCCCACCTCGCGAGGTGACGGCACGAGGATCCTCGTCTCACCGGGCCACTCCTGCTCGCGGCCGCCGTTGAAGAAGTACGTCACGTGCGCGTACTTCTCGGTCTCGGCCGCGTGGAGCTGCCGCACGCCGTTCGCGGCGAGCATCTGGGCCATCGTCTGGGCGACCTCCTGCTCGGCGAACGCGACCGGGCAGTCGAGGTCGTCGCGATAGCGCGTCATCGTCGTCAGGTCGTAGCCGCCCTCGAGCAGGCGCTGCGAGAGCTGCCGGCCCCGGTCGGGGCGGAAGTTGAAGAAGATCGCCGTGTCACTGTGCTCGAGGCGCGGGCGCCCGTCGAGCACGACCGGCTCGACGAACTCGTCGGTGACGCCCCGCTCGTAGCTCGCCCGGACGGCGGCGACCGGATCGTCGGCCCGCTCGCCGTCACCGCGCGTGATCGCGGCCAGCGCGCGGTCGGTGCGGTCCCAGCGCTGGTCGCGATCCATGCCGTAGTAGCGGCCGCAGACCGTCGCAATGCGCTCGGTCGGGAGTGTTGCCAGGTCGTCGACGGCGGCGTGCGGAGACACGTCCCGGCCGTCGGTGAACGCGTGGATCCACGTCTTCTCGGGCGCGAAGCGGAGCAGCGCGCGCAGGTGGTCGATGTGGGAGTGGACCCCGCCGTTCGAGACGAGGCCGAGCAGGTGTACCCGGTTGCCGCGCTCGAAGGCGGAGACGAGCGCCGGGTTCTCGAAGAAGGACCCGTCCTCGATCGCCTTGTTCACCCGCATCAGGTCCTGGAAGAGCACGCGGCCGGAGCCGATCGTCAAGTGACCGACCTCGGAGTTCCCCATCTGGCCCGGCGGCAGGCCGACCGCCCCGCCCGAGGCAGCGAGCGTCGTGTGCGGGTACTCGGCCCAGAGCCGGTCGAAGACGGGCGTGCCGGCGAGCTCGACCGCGTTGCCCGGTCCTGGAGGCGCACAGCCCCAGCCGTCGAGCACGACGAGGACTACGAGCGGCGTGCAGCCCGGCAAATCGCGGCTAACGACTCGGGGTCGAGAGAGGCACCGCCGACGAGCGCTCCGTCGACGTCGGGCTGGGCGAGGAGCTCGGCGGCGTTGTCGGGCTTGACCGAGCCCCCGTAGAGGACGGGTGCGTCGAGCAGAGACTTGATGAAGGCGTGCGCCTCCTGGGCGATCGCCGGCGTCGCCGTCTTTCCCGTCCCGATCGCCCAGACGGGCTCGTAGGCGACGACGAGTGCCGGGTGCGGCGCGAGCGCCGACACCTGACGGCGGAGCACTGCCTCCGTCTCCCCCGCTTCGCGCTCGGCCTCGAGCTCGCCGACACATGCAATCACGCGCAGGCCCGCTGCGAGCGCGGCGGCGGCGCGGCGGGCGGTGCCCTCGTCCGTCTCGCCGAAGTACTGGCGCCGCTCGGAGTGGCCGACGATCGCCCCCGAGACGCCGAGCTCCTTCAGCATCGCGATCGAGATCTCGCCCGTGAACGCCCCGTCGTCGGCCCAGTGCACGTTCTGCGCGAAGACGGTCGAGCCGCTCTCGACGGCCGCGGCGAGCGACGTGAACGGCGGGCAGATCACCGCCTCCACGCCGTCGGAAGGCGTGAACGCGGCGCAGAAGGCGCGCGTCTCGGCCTGCGTCTTGAACATCTTCCAGTTGGCGGCGATCAGCATGGCTCGATCCTACGCCGACGGAATCGCGGCCACGCCCGGGAGCTCCTTGCCCTCGAGCAGCTCGAGCGACGCGCCGCCGCCGGTGGAGACCCAGGAGACGCTGTCGGCGAGGCCGGCCTCGTTGACGGCGCGCACCGAGTCGCCCCCGCCGACGACGGAGTAGGCATCCGCCTCGGCCACGGCCTGTGCGAGCGCCGTCGTGCCCGCGGCGAATCGGGGCCACTCGAAGACGCCCATCGGCCCGTTCCAGAAGATCGTCCTCGCGGCGCGGACGAGGCCGCCGAAGCGGCTGGCCGTCGCAGGCCCGATGTCGAGGCCGAGCCAGCCGTCCGGCACGGCGTCGGACGGCACGACGTCCGTCTCTGCGTCCGCGGCGAACGCCGCCGCAGCGACCACGTCCACGGGCAGCTCGACCGGGAACGGGAGCGGGTTCTCGTCGCGGAGCTGCTCGGCCATCTTGCCGCCGATCAGCACGGTGTCGGCCCGGCCGCCGAGATGCGTGAGCACGCCGAGCTTGTCGTCGACCTTGGCGCCGCCCGCGACGAGCACGAACGGCCGCTCGACCTCGCCGAGCAGGCGGCCGAGGTGCTCGAGCTCGTCGAGGAGCAGGAGGCCGGCGTAGGCGGGCAGGAGGTGGGCAACGCCCTCCGTCGAGGAGTGCGCGCGGTGCGCGGAGCCGAAGGCGTCGTTCACGTACAGGTCGCGGCCCTCGGCGAGCTCGCGCGCGTAGTCCGGATCGTTCTTCGTCTCGCCGGTGTTGAAGCGGGTGTTCTCGAGCACGCGGACCCGCTCGTCGGGAAGGAGCCCGCGGAGATGCGCCTCGACCGGTGCCATGGCGAACGCGGGGTCGGGCCCTTTCGGCCGTCCGAGGTGGGAGCAGACGGCGACTTCGGCGGCGCCCGCGTCGAGCAGGAGCCGGAGCGTCGGCAGCGACGCGCGGATACGCGTGTCGTCGGCAACTCGTCCGTCTTCCAGCGGCACGTTCAGGTCCGCCCGTACGAGCACGCGCTTCCCGTCGACGTCGGCGTCCCGAACCGACCTCGGCAGCTTCATCCGGTCAGAGCAGCTTCCCGGCCAGGTCGACGAGACGGCAGCTGTAGCCCCACTCGTTGTCGTACCAGCCGATCACCTTGACCAGGTTCCCTTGCGCCATCGTCGAGAGTCCGTCGAGGATGCAGGAGTTCGAGTCGCCGACGATGTCGGACGAGACGATCGGGTCCTCGGTGTACTTCAGCACGCCCTGCCAGCGTGCCGATGCTGCCGCACTACGGAAGGCCTCGTTGACCTCCTCGGCGGTCGCGGCTCGCCCCAGCACGCAGACGAGGTCGGTGACCGACCCGTCGGGGACCGGCACGCGCATCGCCATCCCGTCCAGCTTGCCCTTCAACTCGGGGATCACCTCGCCGATCGCGCGGGCCGCCCCGGTGGAGGCCGGGATGATGTTCACGGGGGCCGAGCGCATACGGCGCAGGTCGGGCTTGCCCTTCCGCGTGAAGGCGACCTGGTCCTGGAGCTGCTGCTCGGTTGTGTAGGCGTGGATCGTGGTCATGAAGCCCGACTCGATCCCGAATGTGTCGAGGAGGAGCTTCGCCATCGGCCCGACGCAGTTGGTGGTGCAGGAGGCGTTGCTGACGATGTGATGCCGCTCCGCGTCGTACTCGTCGTCGTTGACCCCCAGCACGATCGTGATGTCGGGATCGGTCGCGGGGGCCGAGATCAACACCTTCTTTGCGCCGGCGGCCAGATGCTGCTCGGCACCTTCGCGGGCGGTGAACAGGCCGGTCGACTCGACGACGACGTCGACGCCGAGATCATTCCACGGCAGCTTCGACGGATCGCGCTCGGCGAGTACCTGGAAGCTCGTGCCGCCGGCCGTGATCCGGTCGCCGCCCGACTCGACGCCCTCGAGCCGTCCGTGCGTCGAGTCGTAGTGCAGCAGGTGCGCGAGCACGTCCGGGTCCCCGAGGTCGTTCACGGCCACGATCTCGAAGTCGCCCCCCCGTGCCAGGTGGGCGCGCAGGAAGTTCCTCCCGATGCGCCCGAAGCCGTTGATGCCAACTCGCAGTGCCATCCCTCAGTCTCCCCCGGTCTCGGTTCGCGGTTCCGCGGACGAGTCTAGTCCTAGATCTCGGCCAGACGCTGCAGGCGGGCGAGCCGCCTGTGGGCCGACGCCTTGGTCGCGGGCGGACGGCACTTCGCGGCCAGCTCGCGCAGGGAGAGCGACGGGTGGCGGACGCGGAGGTCGGCGATCTCGCGCAGCGGCGGCGGCAGCGTGTCCAGCCGTCCGGTCTCCGTGAGCCGTCGCACGGCGCGGAGCTGGGCGTGCGCCGCGAGGCTCGCACGGACGAGGTTGGCCTGGTCGGCGTTCGTCAGCCGGTTCGCGTGCGCACGCGCCGCGCCCACGACCGCGTGCTCGTCCACGAGCAGGGCCGCGTCGCTCGCGCCGGCGAGTGCGAGCGTCTCCGCGATCGCGTCCGCGCCCTTCGTGTAGGCGATCGCGTGGCGGCCCCGGTCGCGGGCGCGCAGCGTGACCTCGTCGAGCGCGGCCAGGCGGACGAGCAACTCGGCCGCCTCGATCGACGCGCAGCGCACCTCGAGGTGCGGCGACCGCGGCCCGCTCACCGACCCTGCGCCGAGCAGCGCACCCCGGATATAGGCGGCGCGGCAGCATTCGCGTCCGACAACGCGCTTCGGCGGCTTCGCGAGCGGGGCGCCGGACCGCGAGACGACGCCCGCCTCGGCCAGGACCGCCCGCGCCGGCCGCGAGTCGGCGACGTGCAGCTGGTAGCGGGTCGGCATGCCGAACGCCCGCTGCCGGTACGTGCGGATCTCCGACTCGACGCCGAGCTCGCGCAGGAGCCGGAAGGCGCGCCTGGCCACGCCGGAGCCGGCGACGTCGAGATGAAGGGCGATCTCACCGTGGCCGCGCAGATGGAGGCTGCCGGCCGTGTGGGCGAGCGCCGACAGCTCCGCCAGCCGGTCGCAACGGCGGTCGGGTGCGACCCGCGCCAGCTCGTCCCGGATCTCCTCGGAGCTCCACACGGTTGCCGCCTAGAGCCGGACGCCCTCGAGCGCGAGCAGCCGGCGCTTGTAGCTCTCGCCCAGCGAGCCGTACGAGCCGAGCCCGCCCGCCGCGACGACCCGGTGGCAGGGAAGGACGAGCGGCAAGCGGTTGTGCGCGCAGAACGTTCCCGCCGCCCGCTGGGCGTTCGGATGTCCCGCGAGCGCCGCGAGCTCGCCGTAGCTGACCACCTCGCCGTAGGGCACCGCGCGGAGCGTGTCCGCGACGGAGCGCTGGAACGGCGTGCACCACTCGAGGTCGATCTCGACGTCGACGAACCCGACCGGCTCGCCCGTGAAGTAGCGCCCGAGCCGACGAACGAGCTGTTGATGCATCGTCACACTCTTGGCACGGTCCGGGCGCACCTTTGTGCGAATTTCAACGATAGACTCGCAGTGGGTGGTGGGCTGGGGTGCCCCGCACGATGCGGAGTCGGTTCGAGGGTGGGGTAGCTCGTGCCAGACCACGACGCCGTCGGCGAACCAGAGCGTGCCGGTTCCCCAGCCGTCGACGTCGTAGGCGACCTCGCTGACAGGCACCGCGGCTCATCCTAGTAGGAGGGTTTGGCGGAACGTTGCTCGTCGTCGGGGCGTGCCGGTGTCGTGATGCAAGGACGCAGCAAGCCTCGATCGTGATGAACCATGCGGCGACTGAGGACGCCGCAGCTCGGCGTCCAGCGCGTTCCGTCGGCCCCAGCCAGGTTTCGCCAAGTCTTCCCTCGAAGCGGCCCGGGCCGTCGCGCGCCGCGCAGCACTAGAATCGGCCGCGTGAGCGCGCACGCCATCGCCCAGCTGCCGCCGGCCGAGAACGATCCGATCCGCTCCTACGCCCCCGGCACGCCCGAACGGGCCGAGATTCGACAGCGGCTGACGGAGATGCAGGCCGAGCGGCTCGACCTCCCCTGCCTCATCGGCGGCCGCGAGGTGCGTACCGGCAACACCTTCGAGGCCGTGATGCCACACCGGAAGAGCCACGTCCTCGCGGACGTCCACGAAGGCGCGGCGGGCGAGGTCGAGCAGGCGATCGAGGCCGCGGGCGACGCCTGGCACGACTGGTCGCGGACGCCCTGGGAGGAGCGGGCCTCGATCTTCCTCCGGGCGGCTGAGCTGCTCGCCGGCCCGTGGCGCTCGACGCTCGTCGCGGCGACGATGCTCGGCCAGTCGAAAACCGCGCACCAGGCCGAGATCGACGCCGCCTGCGAGCTCGTCGACTTCTGGCGCTTCAACGTGCACTACATGAAGCGCATCTACGAGGAGCAGCCGGCATCGTCCGCGGGCGTCTGGAACCGGTTGGAGTACCGGCCGCTCGAAGGCTTCGTCTTCGCCGTCACGCCGTTCAACTTCACGGCGATCGGCGGCAACCTGTCCGTCAGTCCGGCGCTGATGGGCAACACGGTCGTCTGGAAGCCGGCCTCGACCGCCGCCTACTCGGCCCACTTCGTGATGCGCATCCTGCAGGAGGCGGGTCTTCCCGACGGTGTGATCAACCTCGTCTACGGCCACGGCGCCGCGATCGGCGACCCGGCGCTCGCCAGCCCCGACCTCGCCGGCGTCCACTTCACCGGTTCGACCGGCGTCTTCAACGCCATGTGGGGGACGATCGGCTCGGGCATCGACCGCTACCGCAGCTATCCCCGCATCGTGGGCGAGACCGGCGGCAAGGACTTCATCGTCGCGCACCCCTCCGCGGACGCCGCCGCGGTCGTGGCCGCGGTCGTTCGCGGCTCCTTCGAGTACCAGGGTCAGAAGTGCTCCGCGGCCTCGCGGATCTACATTCCCGAGTCGCTCTGGGGCGACATGCGCGGCGAGCTCGCCGACCGCGTGGCCGAGCTGAAGGTCGGCGACGTGACCGACTTCGAGAACTTCATGGGCGCGGTCATCGACGCCAAGGCGTTCGCGACGCACAAGCAGGCCCTCGACGAGGCGCGCTCGAACGGGCGCTGCGTCGTCGCCGGCGGCACCGCCGACGACGCAGAGGGCTTCTTCGTCCAGCCGACCGTGATCGAAACCTCCGATCCGGGTGACCGGCTGCTCCGCGAGGAGCTGTTCGGGCCGATCGTGACCGCGTACGTCTATCCCGATTCGAAGTGGGACGAGACGCTCGAGCTCGTCGATTCGACCTCGCCCTACGGACTCACGGGCGCCGTCTTCGCGCGCGACCGCGGGGCCATCGACGAGGCGGCAGACAAGCTCCAGTACGCCGCCGGCAACTTCTACGTCAACGACAAGCCGACCGGGGCCGTGGTCGGCCAGCAACCCTTCGGCGGGGCGAGGGCATCCGGCACGAACGACAAGGCCGGTTCGATGTGGAACCTGATCCGCTGGGTCAGCCCGCGCACGATCAAGGAGACGTTCGTGCCGCCGACCGACTACCGCTACCCGTTCCTCGCGCCCGACGATGCCCCCGGGCACCCCGGCGGCAGCGCTTAACCAACCCCCGGCCCACCGTTTCCGGTTCGAGCAGGTTGGACTCGGCTCTCGGCGCGACCTCCGGCTGCGGCCAATCGGAGGTCGCGCCCAGAGCCCTCTATCGGGTAAGGACGCATCTCGCGGCCAAACCAGGCGCGGTGCTCGTTGATCCATTAACGAACCCTTACGCGGGTCTCACGAGACGTTCAGGACGTGCCGATACCGTCGAGGACATGCGCTTCCTCGTCGTTGCATTCGGCTGGCTGACACTGATCGTGCTGGTCGTCCCACAGCACGTCTGATGAGCCCGGCTACGACTACGGCTTCGTCGCCGTGAACGACCACGCCTCGGCGCCCGCGTTGTTCCCTTCCTGCGCGTAGACGACCGCGATGTGCGTGCCCGGCGGGAGCGCCTTGCTCAGGTTCGCGAACGCCGTCGCGGTTCCGGGCTTCGGCGTCAGATTCGGTTGCAGCGACTTGCCGTCCACGAACAGGATCGCGTCCCCGATCACCCCGGGCGACTTCACTTCGACCGCGACCTGCGCGACCGGCCCGCTCGAGCCCGGCTGTGGCCCGAGAATCTGGAACTGGATCGGCCCAGGTGTCTCCACCTTCCAGGCGCGCCCCTCACGACGGAGCGGGAACGCGAGCGCCTTCGCGCCGCTGCGGACGGCGACGAGACCGAACTGCTGCGACACGTTCTGCGAGATGAACGGCGTCAGCGCCCTGTTCTCGAACGGCTTGAGCGCGCGCTCGATCACCAACGCGGAGCCGGCCGCGAAGGCGGCGTACGTCGGCCCGAGCCGTTTCTGCGACGGTTTCGAGAGCAGGTTCCAGAGCGCCTTCCGGTTGTCGTGCACGGCCGCCTGGACAAGTCCTGCGACGGCCGCCTTGCCGGGATCCGCAGACGCGGTCGTCGTCGACGGCGATGTTTTGTAGCCGCCGCCGCTACCGCAGGCGACGGCGACGAGCGGAACCACGACGAGCAACGGGGAGAATCGGCGCACCGGGCAATCCTAGGCGCGGCCGGCTAGCCTCTGCCGGCCTTGTGCAGCTGGGCATAGATCGCGCGAGCCGTCTTCTGCGGGATCCCGGGGACGCCTTCGAGCTCCTCCTGCGAGGCGGCCAGGAACCGCTCGGCGGAGCCGAAGTGCCGGATCAGTGCGCGCCGGCGCGCCGGCCCGACGCCGGTCAGGTCGTCGAAGATCGACTCGCGCGCCTCGGCATTCCGGCGGGTGCGGTGGTAGCCGAGCGCGAACCTGTGCGCCTCGTCACGGAGACGCTGGAGGAGCTGGAGGCCTGCCGACGAGCGGTCGAGGCGGACGGGCCGGGCGCTGCCGGGGACGAACACCTCCTCCTCCTTCTTCGCGAGCGCGATCACGGCCACGCGGGCGAGATCGAAGCGGTGCATCGCGTCGAGCGCAGCCGACAGCTGGCCGCGGCCGCCGTCGACGACGACCAGGTTCGGCACGGCGGCGAAGCCCTCGTCGTAGTCCGCGTCGGCCGGCGAGCCCCCCGCCCGCGCGAACCGGCGCCCGATCACCTCGGCCATGGCCGCGAAGTCGTCCTGCCCGTCGAGGTCCCGGACCGAGAACTTGCGGTAGTGCGCCTTCTTCGGCATCGCGTCCTCGAACACGACCATCGAGGCGACCGTGGCCGAGCCCTGGATCGTCGAGACGTCGAAGCATTCGATCCGGATCGGCAGGCTCTCCAGGTTGAGCGCCTCGCGGAGCTCCTCGAGCGCCTGCACCCGCCGGGCACGGCGCTGTTCCGAGGCGAATGTCGCAGACTCGAGCGCGAGGCGGGCGTTCTGCTCGGCGAGCTCGAGCAGTCGCCGCTTCTCGCCGCGGGCCGGCGTGCGCACCTCGACCCGCGCGCCACGGCGGTCGGACAGGAAGGCGGCGAGCGCCGACGTGTCCCCGGCCGAGCCGGGAACGAGGATCTCCGGCGGGACGCTCGGCGACGAGCCGTAGTACTCGAGGCAGAACGTCTCGATCAGCGTCGACGGCTCCTGCCCGGCCACGTTGTCGAGGTGGAAGCTGTACCGGTCGATCAGCTTGCCGTCGCGCAGCGGAAACACCTGAACGGCAGCCGTATTGCCCTCGGCGGCGAGCCCGACGACGTCGACCGAGCCGACGGTGCGCCGGTCGGCGGCTTGCCGCTCGGCCAGGTGTCGGATCGCGAACAGGCGGTTCCGGTAGCGCGCTGCGTCCTCGAAGCGCTCCGCGTCGGCGGCGGCCTGCATCTGCGTCTCCAGTTCGCGCGCGATCGTCCGGGTGTCGCCGCCGAGGAAGCCGATCACGCCGTCGATCACGGCGCCGTAGTCGGCTTCGGACACGTACCCGACGCACGGTGCCAGGCACCGGTCGATGTGGTAGTCGAGACACGGGATACCCGAGTGGCGGCCGGGCTTCGGCCCCTCGCATGGTCGGAACTTGAAGACGCGGTTGAGGACGTCGAGCGTTTCCCGCACCTTCTTGGCGTTCGCGTACGGGCCGAAGTAGACGACGCCACGCCGATGCCGCTCGCGCGTGAACATGACGCGCGGGTACTCGTCCTCGACGGTTACCGCGATGTACGGAAACGACTTGTCGTCGCGGAGCCGGACGTTGAACGGCGGGCGGTGGCGCTTGACGAGGTTCTGCTCCAGGTGGAGCGCCTCGACCTCCGTACCGGTCACGATCGTCTCGACGCCCGCGACTCGCTCGACGAGCTGGGCCGTTCCCAGCCGGTCGCCGCCGCGCCCTTTCTGGAAGTAGCTGCGGACGCGCGAGCGGAGCGACTTCGCCTTGCCGATGTAGAGGACGGCGCCACCCTCGTCGCGAAAGACGTAGACGCCGGGTCGCGCCGGCAGCGTCTTCAGCTGCGCCTCGAGCCGTGAATTCACTCCGCCCTAACATAGCCATGGCTACGTTGGCCACCATGCGGCGCCTCCTCGTTCTCGCGCTGATGCTCGCCGCCTGGGCCGGTCCGGCGCACGCAAGCGGGCCGGCGATGCTGGTCGGCGCCGCCGAGGACGCGGTGCAGGCGGACAACGTGCCGGCCGCGAAGGCCAAGCTCGACCTGCTCAAGCTGGCCGGATTCGGGGCCGTGCGCATCAGCGAGGTCTGGGCGCCCGGCCAGCGTGCACCCTCCGCCGCCGAGCAGCAGCGGCTCGCCGCCGTCACGGGCGCAGCCAAGCTCGACGGCATCAAGGTCTACGTCGCCGTGCTCAACGCGGGCAGCAGGACGACGCCCCTGAGCGACGCCGAGCAGGGGAACTTCGCCGCGTTCGCGACGGCGATCGTGCGTCGCTACACGTCCGTGCAGGACGTGATCGTCGGCAACGAGCCGAACAACAACCGTTTCTGGCTGCCGCAGTTCGCGCTCGACGGCAGCGACGCCGCCGCGGTCGCGTACGAGTCGCTGCTCGCGCGGACATACGACGCCGTGAAAGCGGTGGCGCCCGCCACCGATGTGATCGGCGGCGCGCTGGCACCGCGCGGCGGCGACAAGCCCGGCACGGGCAAGGACACGCACTCCCCCACCACCTTCGTCAACGACCTCGTCGCCGCCTACAAGGCAACCGGTCGCGCGCTCCCGATCATGGACTCGTTCGACATGCACGCGTACGAGGACAACTCCAGCCTGCCGCCGTCGTTCCAGCACCCGAAGACGTCGACGATCGCGGTCGCCGACTACGGCAAGCTGACGGCCGCGCTCGCCGGCTTCGACGGCACGGCGCAGCCGGGCTCGACACTCCCGATCGTGTACGGCGAATTCGGCGTCGAGAGCAAGATCCCGGCGGACAAGGCTTCCCTGTACAGCGGCACCGAGCCGGCGACGACGAAGCCGGTCGACGAGCAGACGCAGGCCGCGTACTACCACGACGCCCTCGCCCTTGCGTTCTGCCAGCCGAACGTCAAGTCGTTCTTCCTCTTCCACGCCTTCGACGAGCCTGCCCTGCCAACCTGGCAGTCGGGCGTGTACTACGTCGACGGGACCGCGAAGGCGAGCCTTCCCGCCGTGCGCAAGGCGATGCGCGACGTCACCGGCGGCGTGATCACCCGCTGCCCCGGCCTGCAGCTGACGCCGCAGGCGAGGATCGCCTACCCGTTCGGCAAGGCGCTCGCTCGCGTGCCGCTGACGCTCAGGGTGACGTGCGACATCGACTGCAACGTCTACGCGCGCCTGGCGAAGCTGCCGGCGGTCTCGACGACGCTCGCGGTCAGCACTCATCTCCAGGCGGGAGTGACCACCCTCGTCAAGTTCCCGGCGCGGCGGGTCGCCCCCGGGCCGTACCGGTTCACGGTGCGGCTGACGGCGCCGATCAACACCGGGCCTCCCGCACGGCTGCAGAGCGACCCGCTGATCATCCCCTCCGCCTCCGGCTAGCATCACGCCCATGGCCGCCGAGGTCGGGCAGTACGTCGCCTACACGTTCTTCAAGGTCGATCCCGCGTGGCGGAGGCTGCCGGTCGAGGAGCGCGTCGCCGGCAAGGAGGCGTTCGCGGACATCGTCGATTCGTGGGCGGATCGGTTCACTCATCTGCGCGCGTACTCGACTGTCGGCGTCCGCTCCGACTGCGACTTCTTCCTCTGGAAGATCACGGAGCGCTACCTCGACCTCGAGGAGCTCGGCGCCGAGCTGAACGGCACGCCGATCGCGGGCTGGCTCTCGACGCCGTACTCGTACCTGGCCACCACGAAGGCCTCGCAGTACACGAGCGCGCGCAAGCCGCGGAAGATCACGCCGCACGGGTCGCCGTACCTCGTCGTCTACCCGTTCGTGAAGATCCGGCCCTGGTACGCGCTCCCGGTCGACGACCGCCAGCGGGCGATGGACGAGCACATCCGCATCGGGCACGAGTTCACGTCGATCCACAACCACACGACGTACTCGTTCGGGATCGACGACCAGGAGTTCATGACCGCGTTCGAGTGCGACGAGCCCGCCGACTTCATGCACCTGATGCTGACGCTGCGAGAGACGGAGGCGAGCCGCTACACGGAGCGTGACACGCCGATCTTCGTCGGCCGCCTCGTCGACGTCCGCGCCGCGCTCGACGCGCTCGACGGCACTTCGGCGCGCGTCGAAGCCTGAGAACGGGATCGCGTGTCAGGAGTAGGTGTGCTGGTCGCGCCAGACGCGGAACATTGCGAACCCGGAGACGCCGAGAACGAGGAAGAACGCGAGCGCGGCCGGACCGGACGGCCGGTCGTACCAGAACGCGGCGATGTCGGCAAGGATCAGCCCCGCGGCACCGTAGAACGAGATGCGCGCCCTCAGCGGCCACAGCTCGATCTCGTGGCGGCGTTCACGCCAGGCCGTGTAGACGAAGATCCCGATCGCGACCACGAACAGGACCTGCAGCAGCACCGAAAGCTGGACGAGCGCCGACTCGGCCCGCAGGGCCACGATCGCGGCCGACACGATCGCGATCAGAACCAGCCCGCGCACCGTCGGGTTCATGTCGGCCACGAAGCGACGCACGCCGCAAGGGTAGCGACGTGAGAATCCACCGGTGACTCCCGATCCGGTTCCCTACCCGCTGCTCAAGAGCATCACCGACAAGGCTCTTTCCGCGCTCATGCTGGTGCTCGCCTCGCCGGTCGCCCTGGCAGCGCTGGCCGCAATCGCGGTGGACATGCTGATCGTGTCGCGCGACCGCGGACCCGTCCTGTACCGCGAACGCCGTATCTCGCGCGGCCGCGAGTTCGACCTGCTCAAGTTCCGGACGCTTCGCGCGGAGATCCTGGCAGGACTCGGCGACGACCATGCCCGGCCGCTCGAGGCCGATCCCGAGAACCTGACCTGGGCGGGGAGTGTCCTCAAGCGCTGGTATCTCGACGAGTTGCCGCAGCTCGTGAACATCCTCCGCGGCGACATGAGCCTCGTCGGCCCGCGGCCCTGGCCGCTCAGCATGGTCGCGGAGCAGGTCGCCTCCGGTGCGGATTACCGGAACCTTGTGCAGGCCGGCTGGACCGGGCCCGCCCAGATAACGAAGGGAAGCGCCGATCCCGTCAGCTACGTGGATCTCGACCTCGTCTACGTCGAGGCGTGTCGGACGCTGAGGCCCGGCCGGCTCGTGCGCCTCGACCTCGGCATCCTCGCGCGAACCGTCGTCGTGGTCGTGCGCGGGCAGGGGCTCAGCTACTGACGCGCCCGGGTGACCATGTGCCCGCACTCGCGGATAGGCTGCGACAACATCCGGCAGCCCGACGACGAAAGGACGCATCCTTGGTGGCTGAAGGCGAACCGGCTCCAGACTTCACGTTGACTTCCGACGCGGGCGAGACGGTCACTCTCTCGTCGCTGCGCGGAGCGCCGGTCGTCCTCTACTTCTACCCCAAGGACGACACGCCCGGGTGCACGAAGCAGGCGTGCGACATCCGCGACGGCTGGGCCGCGTTCCAGCGCGCGGGAGCGGTCGTGCTCGGCGTCAGCCCGGACAAGGAAGCCTCCCACGCGAAGTTCAAGGCCAAGTACCAGCTGCCCTTCGCGCTGCTCGCAGACCCGGACCATGCGGTCTCGGAGGCGTACGACGTGTGGAAGCAGAAGAGCTTTGCCGGCAAGAAGTACATGGGCGTCGAGCGCTCGACGTTCGTGATCGGCGCCGACGGGAACGTCGTCAAGGTGATGCGAAAGGTCGACCCGAAGTCCCACGCCGACGACGTGCTGGCAGTTCTGGCCGCTTCGTAAAACCCAGGTTGAGCGAAGTAAGCGTTCGGTTTGGGATGAGGGCGCCCGGGAAGGTGCCTGGCTATGGTCGGCGCCATGACCCGATTCCGCATAGTGCTCATCGTGCTCGGGCTGCTGGCGTTGGCGGTGCCGGCAGCGTCGTCGAGCGCCGACCGGATGCTGGTCGGCTTCCAGGACGATCCGTCCTTCCGCTGGCTCGATTCTCGTGACGCGAATCTGACCGACGCGGCGCAGACCGGCGCCTCGATCGTGCGCACCACCGTGTACTGGGACCGGATTGCGCCTACGCGACCGGCCGTTGCAACCGACCCGTTCGACCTGGCCTACCGGTTCGACGACCTCGACGACCTCGTGCGCAGCGCCACGCTGCGCGGCATGACCGTGATGATGTCCGTCTGGAGCACGCCGCGGTGGGCCAACGGCGGGAAGGGCCCGAACTACGCTCCCACGCGGCTCTCCGACTTCCAGGGCTTCATGAAGGCGCTCGCCGCACGCTACTCGGGTCGCTACCCGGGCTATCCGTTCGTCGGCTACTTCTCGGTCTGGAACGAGCCCAACCTGCAGCAGTTCCTCGCCCCGACCTACGACAGCCGCGGCAAGCCGAAGTCACCGCTCGTCTACGCCGGGCTCGCCCGCGCCGGCTATGCGGGGGTGAAGGCCGGCAACTCGCGTGCGCTCGTGGCTATCGGCGAGACGTCCCCGCGCGGCCGGTCGAAGCCGACGACTCAGCACGGTGTTCAGCAGACGCTGGCACCCGGCCTCTTCGCGCAGGTGCTCGCGACCGCCCGCCCGGTGGTGAAGTTCGACGCCTGGGCGCACCATCCGTACTCGGACATCGGCGCCTCGCCGACGCAGAAGGTCCGCTACCCGAACGTGAACCTCGTCCAGATCCCGACCTTCGACCACGACCTGAGCAAGTGGTTCAAGCGGCGCGATACGCCGATCTGGATCACCGAGTACGGGTTCCAGACGAAACCCGGCCAGCCGAAGGGCGTCACGCCGGGGCAGCAGGCCGCCTACGTGAAGCAGGCCTTCGCAATCGTCCGGAAGTACCCCAGCGTGGCGATGTTCATCTGGTTCATCTTCCGCGACGAGCCGGTGAGCCTGTGGCACAGCGGGCTCCTCGACGAGGGCGCGGCCAGGAAGCCCGGTTACGCGGCGTTCACCACGGCTGCGAAGCCGTTCGACGTTCGCAGTCCGCTCGTCAACGTCCGCCCGGGCACGTCGAACCCGACCATTCGCGTGCCCGTGTGGGAGCTCTACGCGCGGGACGGCTCGGGAGCGAAGCTGGGTGCCACGATCTCCGTCACCTACCGCGGAGCGGACGTGGGTGTCAGCCAGCCCGTGGCCGCGATCGGCGTCGACGGCTACGTGTCCTTCAAGGTGCCGATCACCAAGGCGAAGCTGAACGGCGTCTACACCGTGTTCATGAAGATCGGCGACGTGAACGGCAACTCGCTGGCACGGAAGGCGACGGTAACGGTCAAATGAAGCCGATCGTCTACCTCTACTGCTCGACCTAGCCGAGCAGCCATCGCACTGAACGAGGGGCCTCCGCGACGAGGCCCCTCGTCCGTTCCGGGGTCCGATCAGCTCGTGGGGTCGGGCGGCGGCGCCGTCGTTCCCAGCGCGTCGGCGATCTCGTCGATCGCTCCTCGCTCGGCGGTGCTGACCTCGACGCCGTGCTCCTTGTGCGCGTTCGCGACCCGCTCGGCCAGCGTCAGCACGAAGGCCCGGTAGTCCTCGACCTCCTGGGGCAACGCTTTCTGCTCGAGGAGCGTGAGCGCGTCGCGCAGATGCCCGAGCCCAGCCTGCTTGACCTCGTCGGGCGAGTGGTAGCGCGTGTGGTCGCGCCCCGGCTTGGACGAGACGATCGCGTCGAGCAGCTCGCTGCCGCCGTGCTGCTGGCGCGCTTCCGTGAACGCCTTCGCCATCGCGAACGACTCCCGGAAGCTCCCACCCTTGTCCGCGGTCAGGACGATCATGCCCGCGCTCGTCGGCCCCTCCATGATCAGCTGCCACTCCTCTGCCGTGAAGCTCTCCTTGATCGTCATCGCCGTCCTCTCGTCGTCATGAGCTGCCCGCGAACGCGTCGACGGGCAGCCGAGTATGCGGATGAGAGGACTTGAACCTCCACGGGCTTTCGCCCACACGGACCTGAACCGTGCGCGTCTACCAATTCCGCCACATCCGCGCGGGAGCACATTCTAGCCCCGACCCTCGCGCCGGCCTTCCTCAGCGGACGACGCGGTACCTGAGGTGCGTGACGCCGGGCGCGTCGACCGCCGAGACCTGCTCGAGGTCGATCGCGGCGCCGTCCAGGTTGTCGAGGAGCCGCTCGCCCGCCCCGAGCAGGACCGGGACGAGCGAGATGTTCAGCTCGTCGACGAGCCCCGTAGCGAGGTACTGCTGGACGACCGCGGCGCCGCCCGCGATCACGACGTCCTTGCCCCCCGCGGCCGCACGGGCCTGCTCGAGCGCGGACGCGATGCCGTCGGTGACGAAGGTGAAGGTCGTTCCGCCCTGGAGCGGCAACGGCTCGCGCGCATGGTGGGTGAGGACGAAGACCGGCGCGTGGTACGGAGGGTTCTCTCCCCACCATCCGTTCCAGGGCTCGTCTCCCCACGGCCCGGGCCCGCCGCCGAACATGTTCCGTCCCATCAGGAACGCGCCCACGTTCGCGATCGACTCTTCGACGACCCGCGTGCTGGCATTCACTTCGCCGCCGTCGAGCCCGTGGGACGCTCGCCACACGGCCAGCTCGAACGCCCAGCCGTGCAGCTGCATGCCTCCGACCCCGAGCGGGTCGTCCACGCTCTGATGCGGGCCGGCGACAAAGCCGTCCAGCGACATCGCCATGCCGAACCTCACCTTGCTCATGCTCCCTCCTCCGTTCGATCTCTCGTGTTCCCACTTCCGCAGGCTCTCGAACTCATCGCCGACGGTTGCCGAACCCGCCGAGCGGGATGGTGCGTACCATTCTCTGCCTGGGACGGGGGGTCTTGATCGCGCTTGCGGGCATGGTCGCAGTCGGCGCGGCCTGGTTGGGCGCGAGCCCGGTCGCGCATGCCTCCGGAGCGCCGCGCACCGAGGTGGTCGTCACGCTCGCGGCTCCCTCGCTCGCGGACTCCGTCCAGGAGAGCCGCGTGCTCACGGCGCGGGCGAAGGCGACGCGGCTCGACCTCGAGAGCCCGTCGAGCACCTGGTACCTCCGTGGGCTGAAGGCGACGCAGGACGCGCTGGCACGACGGATCGAGCGGACGATCCCGTCGGCGACCGTCCGCTGGCGCTACCGCATCGTGCTCGACGGTCTGGCGGTGAGCCTGCCGACGAGCGACCTGACCGCGCTCTCGCGCATTCCCGGGGTCACGTCGGTCTACCCGGACACGAAGTACCACCTGAAGCTCGACAAGCTCGACCAGAGCCCGGAGCTGATCGGCGCCGACCAGCTCTGGGGCCTGCCGGACTTCACGTCCGCGGGGAACGGCATCAAGATCGGGATCATCGACGAGGGAGTCGACCAGGCTCATCCCTTCTTCAACCCGGCCGGCTACGTCTACCCGGCAGGGTTCCCGAAGGGCAACACCGCGTTCACGACCCAGAAGGTGATCGTCGCCCGCGCTTTCCCGCCGCCCGGTGAGACGTGGAAGTACGCGAATACTCCGTTCGACCCGGTCAACTCCGACCACGCCACGCACGTGGCCGGTATCGCCGCGGGCGACTTCAGCGTCAACGCGGTCGCCGGTCGCGGGCCCCTCTCCGGCGTGGCCCCGCGCGCGTACATCGGGAACTACAAGGCGCTGACGGTACCGACGCCGCAGTTCGGGCTCGACGGCAACGCACCCGAGATCGCCGCGGCGATCGAGGCTGCGGTCGCGGACGGTATGAACGTGATCAACCTGTCGCTCGGCGAGCCCGAGATCGAGCCGGCCCGCGACGTGGTCGTCGCGGCGTTGAACGGCGCGGCCCGGGCAGGTGTCGTGCCGACGATCGCAGCCGGCAACGAGTTCGGCGAGACGGGCAACGGCTCGGTGTCCTCGCCGGGCAGCGCGGAGGGGGCGATCACGGCGGCCGCGGTCACGAAGAGCGACATCATCGCGCCGTTCTCCTCCGGTGGGCCGACTCCGGTCACGCTCGAGATGAAGCCCGACGTGAGCGCGCCCGGCGTCGCGATCCTGTCCTCGGTGCCGCCACGCGTCGGGCTCTGGTCGGAGTTCAGCGGCACGAGCATGGCCTCACCCCACGTGGCCGGAGCGGCCGCGCTCTTGCTTCAGCGCCATCCCGGCTGGACGGTCGAGCAGATCAAGTCCGCGCTGGTGCTCACCGGCAAGCCCGTCCTCAGCGGCTCGAAGAGCGTCGAGACGCCGACGACGCGCGAAGGCGGCGGACTCATCTACCTCCCGGCCGCGAACGCCCCGCTGATCTTCGCCGAGCCGACCGGCATCTCGTTCGGCCTGGTCAAGGTGGGGACGCAGGCGACGCGGACGGTCCAGCTCACGGACGCGGGCGGCGGCGCAGGGCCGTGGACGGTATCCGTCGCGGTGCAGGACCCGACCGGCGGCGTCTCGGTGACCGCGCCGACGAGCGTCACCGTCCCCGGAAGCGTGGCCGTCCAGGCGAGCGTGGCGGCGAGCGCCAAGGAGGCGGACGTCACCGGCTTCGTGGTCCTGCAGCGGGGCACGGACACGCGCCACATCCCGTTCTGGCTGCGCAGCGAGCAGCCGCGCCTCGAGAAGCCGACCGCGATCCTGCGGAAGGCCGGCACGTACAAGGGCAACACCAAGCTGGGGCAGTCGCGCGTCTCCTCGTACCGCTATCCCGAGAATCCGGGCGGCTCGGGCGTGGCAACCAAGCTTCCAGGCCCCGAGCAGGTGTTCCGCGTCGTGCTCTCGAAGCGCGTCGCGAACTTCGGCGTCGTCGTCACCGGTCGCGCGCCGGGGGTCGGCGTGACGCCGCGGATCGTCTTCCCGGGTAACGAGAACCATCTCCTCGGCGTCCCGGCGCTTCCGATCGTCGAGAACCCCTACCAGGACACGTACGGTGACACGGAGCCCGTCTCGGCCGTGATCGCGCCTGCGTCGCGCACGTACGACGTCGTGTTCGACACGCTCAGCCGCAGCAGCGCGGGCCCGTTCACGTTCCGGCTCTGGATCAACGACACCACACCCCCGAGCGCCAAGCTGTTGACGACCTCCGTCACCGGCTCGGGTGAGCTCAGAGTGGCGGTCAAGGACGCCGGGTCGGGTGTCGACCCGACCTCGCTCGTGGCCCATGTCGACGATGCGAAGGCTCCGCTCGACTATGCCGCGGGGCGCGCCACCGTCGAACTGAGCGGCCTGGCGAAAGGCAAGCACACGCTCCAGTTCACCGTGTCCGACTTCCAGGAGACGAAGAACATGGAGTCGTTCGGGGCCATCCTCCCGAACACGCGCGTCTACACGACGAGCTTCACCGTCAAGTAGACGGGCAGGCGGCTAGCGGCGCGGGTCGCGCTTCGGCTTCTCGATCGTCGGCAGCTGGTCGAGGTCGCGGCGAACGCTGGCCTCGAACTCCTCCGAGTCGTCGCGTACGACGTGCAGCTTCGCCTTCCGCTCCGCGCGGTCCCGCCGCTCCCGAGCCTCGAAGCGCTCCTCGATGCCGAAGCGGCTGCTGAGCCGCGGCCATTCGGCGCCGATCAGGACGAGAATGGCGCCGGCGAGCAACCCGACGAACACCCAGCTCACAGGCGCATTCTAGCGAGAGGATTCGATCGTCTTGCCGATCCCCCGCCGGCGCTCAACACCGGGCCGCGGCGTGCCGATAGCGGGAGGGTGATCACCCAGACCTGGCTCCTCGTTCCCTGGGCGATGCTCTGGATCGTCCTCGCCCGCGGCCTCCTCGTGCGGGCCGGGCTGCTGCCGCCGACGTGTAACCGGTGCGGGCTTCGGTTCGAGCGGCGCGAGCTCGGCGGCTCCGTCTGCCGGTGCGCGCCTAGGCAGCGGGCGGCGCGGTCTTCCACTCCACGCTGGAGAGGCTGGCGAGCGCGAGGATGAGGGACTGCGTCCCCTTGCGGCCCTTTCCCTGGGCCATGAGGGCGACGTAGAGCTGCTGGACGAGCGCGAGTCCGGGCAGCGAGATGTTCATCCGCCGGGCCTCGGCGAGGGCGATGCCCATGTCCTTGACGAAGTGCTCGACGACGAAGCCCGGCTCGAAGTCGCCCTTCAGCATCCGCGGCGCGTAGTTCGTCAGCGACCACGACCCGGCGGCCCCCGGCTCGACGGAGCTGAGCACGGTCTCGAGGTCGAGCCCGGCCTCGTGGGCGTAGAGCAGTGCCTCGCAGACGCCGATCATCGCGCCCGCGATCAGGGTCTGGTTGACCATCTTCGTGTGCTGGCCCGCCCCGGGACCGCCCTGGAGGACGATCGTCTTGCCGATCGCCTCGAAGATCGGGCGGACGCGCGCGACCGCCTCCTCGTCGCCGCCGACCATGATCGAGAGCGTGGCGTTGCGGGCACCCACGTCACCTCCCGACACGGGTGCGTCGACGGAGGCGACACCCTTCGCGGCCGCCGCTTCGGCGATCTCGACCGCAAGTGACGGCTCGCTGGTCGTCAGGTCGACGAGCACCGACCCCGGCGCAGCGCCCGCCAGGGCGCCGTCGTCGCCGAGGATCGCCTCGCGCACGTCGGCGGGGTAGCCCACGATCGAGCACACGATGTCCGACGCGGCCGCGACCCCTGCCGGCGTGTCCGCCCAGACAGCCCCCCGCACGAGCAGCGGCTCGGCGCGCTCGCGCGTGCGGTTGTGGACCGTGACCGCATAACCGGCGTCCAGCACGTGCCCGCACATCGAGACGCCCATGACGCCCGTGCCGATCCAGCCGACGCGCGTCGTGCCCGGATCGGCCGTCAAACGCCCGCTTGCTCGTGCGGCTCGCGCCCGTCGAGCTTGACCTCGAACGAGCGGCGGAGATCCTCGCCGCTGACCGGCATCTCGTAGCGGGGCCGCTTCGGCTCCAGGTGGACGATCCGGACGTCCGCTCCGCGCGGCCCGTGGCAGCGCGCGTAGGCCTCGGCCTCGTTCAGCGGGCGCAGCCTGAGCTTGATCCGCCGGAATCGCACGGCGCAATCGTAACGTGGCTCACGCGCAGATACGAGTCAACGCCCCGGCGGGCGGAAGATGTCGAGGACACTCGCGTCGCGGTGGTCGTTCGAGTTCCCTTCAGGGACGGCGACGCGGCCGTCCGCAACGATCGGCGAGTTCCAGTGTCCGAGCCCGGTCGGGAGCGTCGTGACGAGCTTCCCCGTCGTCGGCCGGTACACGTGCACGCCGCCTGCGAGGGGGTCGTAGACGTACAGGAGCCCACCCGCCAGGACCGGGCTCGAGCCTCCGTTGTCGACCTGCCACACGCGCCTGAGGCGCGGCTTCGTGCCCGGGACGAGCTCGTAGCCGGCTGTCGCAGCGAAGTCGCCGACGAACAGCCACGACCGGCCCCCCGAGTGCCAGACCGCAGGTGCCGTGAGGATCTGGTGCGTCCGTGGACCGGGCAGGATCTGGAGCTCGCCACCCTGGACGGGGGCAGGGCCTTTCGTCCGCCCGTTCAGGCGGCGGAGGTCCAGGAGCCGCAGCTTGCCGTCCTTCCCCGGCTGGACGACGAGGGTCTTCGTGAGGAGGGCGGGTGACGCGCTGCCGAGGTCGAGATCGCTTCCCTCGAGGTAGGCGGCGTTCCTGGGTGTGTACGCCTGGAGCAGGCGTCCGGCATCGGGCGACAGCTCGAGCACGCTGTCGCCCCAGTCGGTGCGGCCGTTCCAGTTCGCGTTGCCCGTGGCCACGAGCAGCTTGTGCGAGCCCGGCTCGACGACGACGCCGCCCCTCCCCCAGATCGCCGCCCCGTCCGACTGGCACGTGCTCGGGACGATCAGCGTGTGCCGGTTCGAGCAGAGCGCGTTGAACACGTGCAGGAGGCGGCCGGTGACGCGGTCGATCGCGACGACGTGCCCCTGGTAGGGCGGGAAGTCGCCGATGTATCCGCCCGTCGACGCGAGCACGAGGTTGCCGGCGACGTTGAGGCCGGGCCCGATCTTCTCGTGCTTCGGGTCGAGCGTGATCGTCACCGGCCAGCCGGCGCTCGTGACCTCCGACCCGTCCTCGACGGCGAGCTTGTGGATCTTCCCGTCCGGCGAGGCCGAGTAGAGGTAACGGCGACTCGGGTCGACGGCGGGGGCCGAGGCGGTGATCTGGGCCGAGTGCTCCCAGCTGGAGATGCCCGGCGGGGTGTACTCCCAGAGAACGGACCCGGTGTCCGCGTCGATCGCCATCGCCCGGCCGTAGCTCGTGGTCACGAAGAACGCGTCGCGCACGTCGTCCGCGACCGTCGCTCCGCGCAGATAGACGGCGTTCGAGTCGGCGATCCCGTCGAGCTTCACCTGTTGGCGGACGAGCCTGCCGACGCTCGCGGCAGTGATCCCGGTCGCTGCGGAGGGCGCGTTGCTCCGGACGGAGTCGAAGCCGAACTGCAGCCAGTCGCCGGCCGCCGCGGAGGCGGCAGCCGTGGCGAACGCAACCAGCGCGAGCCCGACGACGAGGAGGCGCACAGCGTGATTCTGTCGCACTCGACGACGCCACGCCCGCAGGTACTAGAGTGGCGCCGACGTGCTTGCCGCCATCATCGGAGCGATCGTCGTCGTGGTGCTGGTACTCGGTTTCCTCTACCTGAGCATCCGCGTCGTCCGCGAGTACCAGCGAGACGTCATCTTCCGCTTAGGGCGCTCCATCGGCACCAAGGGACCCGGGATCATCTTCCTGATTCCCGTCGTCGACCGGCCGGTCATGGTCGACCTGCGCGAGCAATACCTGGAGATTCCTCGCCAGACCGCGATCACGAAGGACAACGCGTCGATCTCGATCGACTTCATCGTCTTCCACCGCGTCATCGACGCCGTCGACTCGGTGGTCAAGGTGCAGAACTTCGCCGGTGCGGCAGAGAACATTGCCGCCACCACGCTGCGCAGCATCGTCGGCGACATGATGCTGGACGACGTCCTCTCCCAGCGCGACAGGATGAACTCGCTGCTGCAGGCGAAGCTCGACGAGGTGACCGAGCGCTGGGGCGTGAAGATCACGAACGTCGAGGTGCGCGAGATCACGCCTCCGCCGAGCGTGCAGGAGGCGATGACGCGGCAGATGTCGGCCGAGCGGACCCGCCGCGCGGTCGTGACCGAGGCCGAGGGCACGAAGCAGGCTGCGGTCACCGTCGCCGAGGGCGAGAAGCAGGCCGCGATCCTCTCCGCGGAAGGCGACCGGCAGGCTGCGAACCTGCGCGCCGAGGGCTTCGCGCTGGCTCTGTCGAAGATCTTCGAGGTCGCCCAGACGCTCGACGCGAACACGATGCGACTCCAGTACCTCGACGCGCTCAAGCAGGTCGGCACCTCCGACTCGACCAAGATCGTCCTGCCGATGGAGCTCGGCGACATGCTCGGTGAAGCTCTCGGCCACGTGAAGCCCAAGCCGTAGCGGTACCCGTGTGCGTCAGTCGACGAGCCGGGCGCGCGCCCGGGCCGCCGAGACGAGATTTCCCTTCCGCTCGTAGAGACGCTCGGCCTCGCGCAGAGCCTCGGCGGCTTCCTGCTCGCGGCCGGAGAAACGCATGATCGCGGCCAGCTCGAGCAACGCGTCGCCGTGGGAGTCGACGAAGTCGCTCTCCGCCGCGAACGCGACTGCTTCGCGGGCCAGCCTCTCGGCCGCCTCGAGCTCGCCACGGTGAGCGAGTACCAGCGCCCGGGTGGTGCGCCAGAGGATGTGAGAGTGGATGTCGTTCGGTCGCGCCGCCTCCTCGCTTTCCCGGCTGATCCGGTCGGGCTCGTCGAAGCGGCCCTGCGCGCACACGGCTCGCGCCAGCAGGCCGGCGACCGAGGAGAAGTGGCTCTTCTCCCCGATTCGCTTCAGGGCCTCGTATCCGGGCCGCAGCTCGCGCTCGGCGGCGACGGGATCGTCCGCGAGCCAGATGAAGCCGAGGTGGATGGCAAAGAGCCAGATCGAGTCACCGAGCGCGTCCACCGCGAGACGCCAGCACGCCACCAGCTCCTCCGCTTCCTCGATGCGACCCTGCATCGCCCGCGCATTCGCCAGCACGCCGAGGACGGTCGGCTCGAGGATCGGGTCACGTCGAGCATCTGCGAGCAGCGCCTCGCTGCGGGCCGCGACTTCCGGCGCCGGCATCGGGCCGAGCATGGTGGCGACACAGAACCATTCGACGATCTCACGCAGCTCGAGGAGATCGCCTGCGCGGCGCCCGTGCTCGAGCGCGCGCTCGGAAGCCTCGGCGCTCGGCCCGTCACGGCGGGCGAGGTAGTGCGCCTGGGCCACGAGGCGCCAGGCGCGGGCGAGCCCGAGCTCGTCGCCGAACTCTTCGAAGACGGAGATCGCGTGCTCGGCGACGTCGATGAGCTCCTGCGCTGCGACGTCCGGCTGCGTGAACAGGCGCAGCAACCCGCGCTGCACGAGCGCGTGCGCCTCCAGCTGTCCATCGCCCGAGGCAACCGCCGCCGCCACGGCTTCCGTCAGGACACGATCGGCCCAGCTCAGGTCTCCGCTCAGTCCCTGCACGACCCTGACGTTCGGGACGAGGCCGACCCGCGACGGATCGTCCGCCGGCAGCAGCGGGACGGCACGCGAGATCAGGTTGACGGCGGCGGCCACGTCGCCGCGGACGAACGCCCGGTGGCCGGCCGAGCCGAGGCGTTCCGCCGCCTGCCGCGCCAGCGCTCTGCTCGCATCGTCGAGGAGGCCGAGCTCGGCCCTGTAGAGGTAGGCCTGTTCGAAGTGGTAGCCGACGATCTCCTCGTACCCGTGCATCTGGCCGCCCGTCTTCTGCTCGAGCCAGCGAGCGTGGCGCTCGTGCAACTCGGCCCGAGCGGCTTTCGGGAGCGCTCCGTAGGCGGCGTCACGGACCAGCAGATGCCGGAAGCGGAACCCGTGGTCCCCCGCGAACACCGGCTCTTCGGGACGGATCGGATCACGGCGCACGAGCGCAGCGAGCCGCGGGGTGACGTGCGTCTCCTCTGGATCGAGTGCCTGCACGGAGCCGCGGTGGAAGACCTCGCCCTCGACCGCGCCCCGCTCGAGCACTCGCCGTTCGCCCGTATCGAGCTGGTCGAGACGGGCTGCCAGCAACGCCTTCAACGTCGCTGGCACCTCGACCTTGCCGTCCGCCTCCTGCGTCATCGCGAGCATCTCGCCGATGAACAGCGGGTTGCCACCGGCCGCGTCGGCGATTCTCACGCGCAGTTCTTCGGGCACCTCCGTCCCGATCAAGCTGGCCGCGTCCTCGCTGCTCAGCGGCGGGAGACGAACCGACACCGGCCAGGAGGGGCGGTTGTCGAGCAGCTCGGGGCGGGCCAGCGAGACGAGCAGGAGTGCCGCGCCGCTGGAAAGCAGCGCGACGTGCTCGATCAAGTCGAGGAACGTCTCCTCACCCCACTGGATGTCGTCGAACACGACGACGAGCGGCGCCTGCTCCTCCAGGAGCTTGCGGAACGCCCAGGCGATCTCCTCCGCCGATGTCCCCGCCTCCGACTCTCCGAGCGGCGAGCGGATCGCCGCTGCGGCGTCCGGATCGGCCGGCAGCACCCCGAGCTGCTTCACCACTTCCACGAGCGGCCAATAGGTGATTCCCGTCCCGTAGGGCAGGCAGCGTCCGCGAACCACCCGCGCCTCGATCGACGCCAGCGCCTCCGCCGCCAGCCGGGACTTGCCGACGCCCGCCTCGCCGATCACCGTCACGAGCTCACACCGCCGCCCGGCGAGAGCTCGTCCCCAGGCCATGCCCAGCAACGGCCAGCTCGCCGTCGCGACCGACGAAGACCGTATCGTGACGGCGTTCGGCCGCCGCGCGCGCCTCCACCAGCCGGAACGCGGGCACCGGCTCGCTCTTGCCCTTCAGCACCAGCGGCTCGACCGGCTCGATATCGACCGCGTCGCCGACCAGCGCACGAGTTGTCTCCGCGATCAGCACCTCGCCGGGAGCGGCCGCCTGCTGCAAGCGGGCAGCGACGTTCAGCGCATCACCGGTCGCCAGCCGCTCCTCTGTCCCGGTCACCACCTCGCCCGTGCCTGACTCCGATCCGCCCCTCGACGCCCAACCCCGCGAACGCGTGCCGCATCTCCACGGCCGCCCGGCACGCGCGCAACGCGTCGTCCTCGTGCACGAGCGGCACCCCGAACACCGCCATCACCGCATCTCCGATGAACTTCTCCACCGAACCACCGTGCCGCTCGACGATCTCCCTCATCGTCTCGAAGTACCGCGCCAGCAGTGCCCGCAGCGCCTCCGGGTCGAGCTTCTCACCGAGCTTCGTCGAACCCGTCACGTCACAGAACAGCACCGTCACGACCTTGCGCTGCTCACGCGACAGGGACGGCTCGGCCACGGGAGCGCCACAGGAATTGCAGAAGCGGGCATCGGCCGGGTTCTCGCGGCCGCAGCCACCGCAGGTCGCCATGGGGCGAGTCTGGGCCCCTGACGCCTGCGACCGAATCGAACTGGAGCTGCTTGACGACGAACATACGTTCTGGTTGCATGGCTCGCCATGCAACTGGCGTTCGATGCCGTCGACCGCCTCGTCGAGCTGCTCGAGGAGCGCCGCCGGCCCGTCTCGGCGGGCGAGGCGGCCGCCCACCTCTTCGCCCTGCGCTCGCCGCCGGATGGGCTCGCGCGGTCTCTCGTCGGCGACCTTGTCGAGGGCGACGGGCGTCTGCGTTGGCACGGAGCGTCGATCGCGCTCGCATCGGCACCTGACGACGTGCTGCTCGAAAAGGCGGAGCTCGTCGTCTTCGACCTCGAGACGACCGGGCTCTCCGCGCGCTCGTCGCGCATCTGCGAGATCGGCGCCGTGCGGGTTCGTGCGCTCGAGCTCGGCGAGACGTTCCAGACGCTCGTCCGCACCGGCATCCCCCTCCCGGCTCCCATCCATGCGATCACGGGCATCCGCGACGACGAGTTGCGACGCGCGCCCGGAATCGGCGCGACGATCCGCGCCTTCCTCGCCTTCGCGGGCGACGCGACGCTCGTCGCGCACAATGCGCGCTTCGACGTCTCCTTCCTCGACCGGCAACTCGAACGGCTGACGGGACGGCGGCTCGGAGCGCCTGCACTGGACACGGCGGCGCTCGCGCGCCGGCTCCTCGCCGGGCGCGTACGCCGCGTCGGTCTCGCCTCCCTTGCGCACTTCTACGGGACCGCCGCGGAGCCGTGCCATCGCGCGCTCCCGGACGCGCTCGCGACGGCGGAGATCCTGGTGCGTCTGATCGGCGAGGCGCAGGAGCGGGGCGCGCGCACGCTATCCGACCTCCACGAGCTCGCGGCGCCGCGGGCACGCCGCGTCTACGGCAAGCGCTCGCTCGCCCACGGGGCTCCTGCCCGCCCCGGCGTCTACCTCTTCCGTGACCGGCACGAGCAGGTGCTGTACGTCGGGCGTGCGCGCGACCTGCAGGCGCGTCTGCGGTCGTACTTCCGCTCCGACCGACAGCGGCCGGCGGTCGAGGCGGCCCTCGGCGCCGTGGAGCGGATCGAGTGGCGTGTGCTCGGGAGCGAGCTCGAGGCGGGGCTCGAGGAGCTGCGGCTGATCCGTGAGCTGCGCCCGCCGGCCAACGCGCGCAACGTCAGGCCCGATCGCTACGTGTACCTGCGCAGGCGCGGCGACCGCGTCGTTGTCTCGCCCACGCCGGGCCCGCTCGGCCCGGTCCGCGGCCGCCGCCGCGCCGAGCGGGCGGCGCGGGCGCTCGACGGCGCGTCCGACCAGGAGCTCGCGCTCCTCCTGAGCGGCGGACCGCTACCGCGCCTGCGGCGCAAGCTCGCCGACCTGGCCACGTGCCTCCGCTACGAGGACGCCGCGCGCCTGCGCGACCGCATCTCCGCCCTCGAGGCCGTGATCGGACAGCTCCAGCGCTTCGAGATGCTCCGCCGGGAGCGGCGCTGCCTCGTCGTGCCTGCCGGCGAGCCCGACTGGCGGCGCGCCTTCTTCGTCGCGGGCGGGCGGGTGTGCAGCGTGCGCACCCTTCCGCCCGGCGGCGGTGCCCGCCTCGAGGTCGAAGCCGGCGTCGCGGAGGCGCTCGGCGCACTCGCCGCCGAGCCCTCGTTCGCCCCGGAGGACGCCGACGACCTGCTCGTCGTCCACGAGTTCCTGCGCCGGCCGTCGCCCGAGCTGTATGTCCTGCCGCTCGACGCGACGGCGATCTGCGCCCAGCTGGCGGCCGCCTAGCGTGAGCGAGCCCGCAGCCAGCGTGCGAAGACGGCCGCGGAGGCAGCCGGGCTCGACCCGGCCGGAACCGGCGGGACAGCGGCCTGCACCGGGGGTCGCGGCGGCGTCCCTCCCCCGCCCACGCCGATCCCGATGCCGAGCGCAAGACCAAGCGCGACGGTTCCCGTCGCAACGGCTGCAAGCGCCCGTCGTCTTTGGCGAATGCCGGTCCTCTGGAGCACAGACGTCGGCGCGACCGGTCCCGACGCCATGACACGCGTCGGCGCCTCGACCTCGCCGCGCAGGATCAGCTCGACGTCGCGGGCACTCGGCCGGGCGCCCGGGTCGTCCTGAATGCATGCGATGAGAAGACCGGCGAGCTCGTCCGGAACTCCGAGGCCGAGCGCGGGCGGATCGGAGTCCGGCAGCGATCCGGTCAGGAGCTCGTGGAGCACGACGCCGAGCGCGTAGACGTCCGTCGCGGCCGTCGTCTCCTCGCCCCGCGCCTGTTCCGGGGCAAGGTACGCAGCTGTTCCGAGCACCGATCCGATCTCGGTCAGTCGGGTGCCGTCGACTGCCCGCGCGACACCAAAGTCGGACACCTTGAGCGTGCCGTCTCCCGCAAGCAAGAGGTTCTGCGGCTTGACGTCGCGATGGACGAGCCCGCGCTCGTGGGCATGGGCGAGACCGGCCGCGGCCTGAGCCCCGAGCGCCGCGACCCGCTCCGGGGGCAGCGGTCCCGCTCGCAGGAGCTCCTCGGCCAGGTTTCCGCCGTCGACGTACTCGAGGACCATGAACGCGCGACCGTCCGTCTCACCGCTCGCGAGGACACGGACGACGTTCGGGTGGGAGAGCCGCTTGCCGAGGTCGGCTTCCCGCCGGAAGCGCTCGCGCAGATGCGGGTCGGCGGAGAGGTTGTCGGCGAGCAGCTTCACCGCCACCCGCGCGTCGGTCTCACGGTCGCGGGCCAGGAAGACGAGTGCCATTCCCCCGCGTCCGACGATGCCGTCGAGCTCGTAACGGCCGCCGCTCATGCTCGTCGTCACTTGCCGTGGCCGTGACCGTGACCGTGCTTTTTCGGCGGATTCGGCCTGTCCGGTTTGGAATCGTGCTCGTGCGTCGATGGGCGTGTCGGCGGCGCCGGGGCGACAGGGGGAGGCGGCGGAGGCGCCGCGCAGCGGGGCACACTCGCAGCGAGGCGGGACACGACCTGCTCGAGGCGGGCTCGATACGCGTCGGGTACGCGTCTCGCCGCGATCGCGAGCCGGGTCTGGCGCTCGAGCCCGTGCACCTGGATCCTCGCGCCACAGGCGTCGCCACGTCGCAGCGCAGCGGCGAGTGCGTCGCTGCGCGCCGCGAGGGAGAACGCGACCGTGCGTGGAAGGCGTGGCGCCGGCTGCGGCGCCGCAGTCCGGCTCTCCGCGCCGCACGCCGAGACGATGAGCACCGCCAGCGTCACGGTGACCGTCAGCATCGGTCGCACGGTGTTGCCCTACCCGCTCAGGCGGGTTCCCATTCGGGCTGCACGTCCTCGAGCCGGTCGACTCGGGCGAGCGTCGGGAAGAAGCGGGGCCAGACGGCGGCGATGCCGATCGTCAGGGCCCCGCCGACGACGACGGCCGGACCGGCGCCGAGCAGGGCCGCCGCCACACCGGACTCGAATGCGCCGAGCTCGTTCGACGCCGAGATGAAGACGCCCTCGACCGAGTTGACGCGGCCGCGGAGCGGGTCAGGCGTCGCGAGCGCGACGGTCGTCGAGCGGATGTTCATGCTGATCATGTCGGCGAAGCCGCTGACGGCGAGCGCGACGAGCGAGAGCCAGAACCATTCCGACAGCCCGAAGACGACCATGCTGACGCCGAACAGCGCGACCACGACGAGTAGCGTCCTCCCCGCGTGGTGACCGAGCGGCCGCCGGACGATGATGATCCCGGCGAGGAGCGCGCCGACCGCAGGAGCGCTGCGCAGGACGCCGAGCCCTTCCGGCCCCGTGTGCAGGATCGAGCGCGCAAACACGGGCAACAGCGCGACGGCGCCTCCGAAGAGCACGGCGAAGAGGTCGAGCGAGATCGCCCCCAGGATCACGGGCGTGCGGCGGATGAAGCTGATGCCGGCGAGGAGGCTCTGCAGGCCGGGCGCCTCTTCCGGGCGCCTCCGCGTGACGCGGGGCGGGCCGAGTGCGAGGACGCAGCAAAGACCGACGAGCAGCATCGCGGCCGCGATCCCGTAGACGAGCTCGGGGTCGATCGCGAAGAGCACGCCGCCGACGACGGGGCCGCCGATCACAGCCGCCTGACCCGCGATCGACCGTAACGCCATGGCGCTCGCCAGCAGCTCGGTCTCGACGACCTCGGTCGGCAGTGCGCGGCCGGAGGGAGCCCCGAGCGAGCTGGCGACGCCCGTCGCGACCGCGAGCGCCAGGAACGGCCACAGCTCGTGCGCCCCGGCGCGGCTGACGAGGAGGAGCGCGACGAACACGCACATCTCGATCACGAGCGAGAACCCGAACACGAACCGGCGTGGGAAGCGGTCGGCGACCTGCCCGGCGGGGAGCGCCAGTAGGAGCAGTGGCAGGAACTCCGCCAGGCCGATCAGCCCGAGGTCGAAGGGACTCTTGTTGATCGCGTAGACCTGCCAGCCGACGGCCACCACCGCCATCTGCGTCGCGAAGCTCATCACGACGAGCGCGACCCAGAGGAGCGCGTAGTCGCGCTGCTGGAGCGCTGCAGGCAGGCGTCGCCGGAGCGTCATCGAAGCTCTCTCATACGGAAAAGCCCGCCTGGAGCGGGCCTTTCGAGCCTAGCAGCGCGTTCGGGTCGCTCTAGGAGCAGCGCTTGCTCGTCACGACCCGCGGCACGGAGAACTTCGGGGCCTCGAGGTCGCGGCGCGAGAAGTCGAGCGCCGAGGCGAGGTTCGCCGCGCTCGCGTCGCGCAGCGAGAGTGGAGGCAGGCCGAAGCGCCACTGGATCAACCTGAGGATCGACGCGTGGTCGAAGACGGTGTGGTCGACGTGACCTCGCCGTGCGAACGGCGAGACGAGCACGGTGGGCACCCGGAAACCGCGCAGCGCGTGGAGCGGGTTGACGTCGGGCGCGAGCATCGGCGGGACGTGCTCGAAGAAGCCGCCCCACTCGTCGAACGTGATCACGAGCAACGTCCGGGGCCACGCCGGGCTCGTCGTCACGGCCGTGTAGACCTGCGACATGAACCACTCCCCCGCCCGGATGTCGGACGGCGGGTGGTCGTCGGTTCCGAGGCCGAGGATGGGCAGCGTGTACGCGGGGTCGACGTACGACACGGCCGGCAGACGGCCCGTGCGGCAGTCGCGCTGGAAGTCGGCCCAGGTGTGCGTGATGTTCGCGTACCTCCTCGTCCCCCAGAGGCCGAGGAAGGAGAAGTTCCGCCGGTAGTAGCGCGCCGGGATCCCGCGCTCGGCGAGGACGTCCCAGATCGTGCGCAGGCGGCTCGGCACGGGCAGGTCGGTGGTGCGGTCGGTCCGTCCCGCGTGGAGGTACATGCGGTTGGACATCGTCGGGCCCATGATCGGCGCGAAGTAGCGGTCGCACGCCGTCCACGCGGGAGCGGCGGCGCCGAGGAACGCGAGGTCGCGCTGCGTGTAGTAGCCGATCGCGTACGCGTCGTTCTTCCCCGCGCGGAGGAAGCCGTCGCACTTGCCGTTGTCGTAGGCCACCCGGCTCGCGAAGTAGCCGTGGTCGGGGTCGGAGTAGCCGCAGCCCTGGAAGTCCGGCGCCAGAGGGTGCGTGCCGTGGGCGACGCCCTGCCGGTCGGTGTAGGTCAGGCCGGCCTGCTTGCCGTCGGCGCCGGGCAACCAGCCGAGCAGGTGATCGAAGGAGCGGTTCTCCATCACGAGGACGACGATGTGGTCGATGCCCGAGCGGTCCGGTCTCGGGAGGCCGGCGGCCACGGCACGAGGGGCGAGCCCGAGGGCGCCGAGCGTGCCCGCCGCACCAACGAGGAACTGCCTGCGCGAAAGCCCGCCCGCGGTCATCCGGCGCACGATACGCGAGCGGGCAGCGCAGGAATCGCCCTGAGCGGGCGTCTGCGAGGTCATCCTCGCGGTCAGCCGATCGGAGGATGCCGACGCCGCAGGCCCGTGCCTAGCCTTCAGTTCTCCGGCCGCATGTGACGAGCCTTTATCCCTCCGGCAAGTCGCAGTCAGAAGCGACCGGAACCGAAGACCCGCCGGTCGCCTGCCCAAGCGGGTCTTCGTTTTTTCCGGACGCGCTTCGAACTCAGCCGCTGAGGGTGACCCTGGCGCAACTGATGGCGCTGACGTTGCCGGCGCGGTCCCGCGCGTGGACGCAGTGCGTGATCGTCCCGGACAGCTTCGGCCCCGGCTTCCAGCTGAAGAAGCCCACCCGCGGCGTCTCCGCCGCCACGAAACCGCTCGTGGTCAGGGTCTTGATCACACGCCCGTTCTGCTTGACCTGGTCGCTGATCTTCACCTGGCCCGAGTCGTCCGAGACGCGCGACAACAGCTTGACGACGTGACCGCGCTTCCCGCTGCTGGCCAGCGCCCTGGCAAGCGGCTTCGTCGTGTCCTTCGCGGCCAGGGAAGCCGGGAGGTGCAGCGCTCCGGCTCCGGTCTGGGCGTCGGGACCGGCGGCGCCGATATCCGTCGCGTTCTTCACCAGGAACGACTGGATCTGAGCCGCGCTGAAGTCCGGATTCTCCTGCTTCACGAGCGCCGCTGCGCCCGCGACCTCGGGCGCCGACGCCGAGGTGCCCGCGAAGCCCGACGGACACGCCGAGGAGAACGGCCCGAAGGTCGCCGAGGAGACGCTGTCGTGGCCCGAGATGTCGGGCTTCAGGCGTCCGTCGACGGTTGGGCCCTGGGAGCTGTAGGCCTCGAGCGCGTTGTTCTGCCAGCAGAGCGCCCCGACCGCGAACGCGGACGGCGACGAGGCCGGGTCGCCGATGCTGCCGGCGGCGGACTGGTACTGGAGGTACGGCGGCGGGATCGGGCTGGTGACGAAGTCGAGCCGGGGCGAGGACGTGACGCGTGCGCCGCGGATACCCCAGGCGACCTGTTGGGTGCTCCCGCTGAGGTTCTGGGCGCACGTCTGCTCGACCGGTGGCTGGCTGCCGTTCTGGACGTCGGCGGACGAGACGATGATCTGCCCGGTCGCCGAGTTGAAGAGGACGAGGTCGAAGTCCGACGTGGCCGTCGGCCACTCGTCCCAGCGTAGGAAGCCGCAGACGACGAGCCCGTCCGGCCACAGGAACGTGTTGCCCTCGTCCCCCGAGGCGAACTCCGTGTAGCCGTTGCCGTTCGTGTCGCTGAACGTGCCCGTCCAGTGCGTGTTGGCGTCGTTTCCGGCCGAGTTGACCCAGAGGATGCCGTTCGCACGGGCGTCCGCCACGATCGCGTCCAGCGGGTCGGTGTTGTCGTTCGTGCCACGGCCGACGTTGAAGAACTCGACCGAGAAATTCACGATCTTGATCCCGTTGCTCTTCACGTAGGCCTCGGCCGCGGCCAGGTCGAAAAGGGTGTCGAAACAGATCAGGTAGAGCTGTGCGCCGGGCGCCATCTCGTGGACGATCTCCGCGACAGCCGTGCCGTGGCCCTCACCGCCTCCGAAGTCGCCGCCGCACATGTCCTGCGTGACGACGTTCGTCGGCAGATCGCCGCTCGCCTGGCGGGCGGCGAGACCGGCGAAGCTGCCGTCGATGATCGCGACCTTCGCGCCGCTGCCGGTGACACCCTTGGCGTGCAGCGCCGAGGCGAGGCTTGCCTGGACCTCCTCGCCGGGCACGTCGTCGGGCTGCCCACGTGCCGGCAGGCGCACGAACTTGACCGATCCCTGCTGCGACAGGGCCGCGAGCGCGCTCTTCGGGACGCGCGCCTCGATCAGGTCGTGGAAGGATCCTTTCACCGCGCCGCCGAGCCTCGCGACTGCGGCGCGTGCGGCCGCCGGTCGGGTCGCCTCGATCTCGACCAGGACCTTGCCGTCCTTCACCACCGGCAAGAAGGCCGCTCGGAAGCCGCTCGGGGCCGGGTACGCACGGACCCTGGGATCGACGAGAGCGGCGAGGCGGGAGTCGAGCTTCCGCACGCCGGCGCGGGGCCGGGTCGCGACACCGTGCGGGTGATCGAGGGAGGCGGTCGCGGACACGGCCGACGAGGCGGTGCCCTGGAAGGCGAGAGCCGTCCCTGCCAGTGCCGCCAGGAGCAGCGTGGAGGCGACCAGGCGGCGCGGCGTGCGCCGCGAGACGAGACGACGACCGACGTGCATTGACGGAGCTCCCTTCGTCGAGCCTGCCACAGTGGTTCCCGAGCCTTCGCGAGCGGGCTAATACGGTGCTAACAGGAGCCTGAGGCGCTCCTTCGTGACTCCCCGGGTTGGACTCGAACCAACAACCCTCCGGTTAACAGCCGGATGCTCTGCCAATTGAGCTACCGGGGACCGGCCGTCAAGCGGCAGCGGCAATCTTAGCGGCTCGAAAGCGCAGCTCTCAGGCGGGCCGCCACCGCCTCCGGGTCGGGCGCGTCGCCGATCGCGCGGACGACCGCGATCCGCTCCGCCCCGGCGGCGACGACGTCGTGCACGTTGCTCTCGTCGATGCCACCGATCGCGAACCAGGGCTGTCGCGCCTGCTCGGCCGCATAGCGGACGAGCTCGAGCCCGACAGCGGGTCTCCCCTCCTTCGTCGGCGTCGCGTACACCGGGCCGACGCCGATGTAGTCCGCCTCGGCCGTGTCGATCTCCTCCGGCGCGTGCGTGGAGAGCCCGACCGCCACGCCGAACCGCCGCGCCACGTCGACCGGTAGGTCGTCCTGGCCCACGTGCACGAAGTCGGCGCCGACCAGCGCGGCCAGGTCGGGGCGGTCGTTGACCACGAGCGGCACGCCGAGCCGCCTCGTCACCTGTCGCGCCTCGTGCAGCACCGGGACGAGCTCAGGATCGCCGAGCTCCTTGTCCCGAAGCTGGACGATGTCGACGCCTCCGCGAACGGCCGCCTCGAGAAACGCGACCAGGTCGGGACGGGCCGCCGTGATCAGATAGAGAAGCGGGAGCTGAAGCTCAGCCGCCGGCAACGGGTCGTGCGACAACGATCTGGTCTCCCTCCTCGAGCGAGACGCGGTCGTAGCGCTCGCGCTCAACCGGCTCGCCGTTCCGCTCCACGAGTGCGTACGGGCCCTCGACGCCGAGCTCGCCGAGCAGGCGCGACACCGTCGCCGCGGGCTCGAGGTCGAGCTCCCTGCCGTTGCAGACGATCTTCACGCAGACACCTCGCCATTCACGACGTGACGAGGCCCGTGATCGGGCTGGACGGCCGCGCCTCGCGCGACTCGTCGATCAAGCCGGCGAGGTATGCGGCCCGCCCGGCCTCGACGCCGAGCGCGAACGCGTGTGCCATCGCGACCGGATCGCCGGCGAGCCCGATCGCCGTGTTCACGAGCACGCCGTCGGCGCCGAGCTCCAAGCACTCGGCCGCCTGCGACGGCGCCGCCAGCCCCGCGTCGACGATCACCGGCACCTCGGCCCGCTCGATCATGATCTCGATCGTCTGGCGCAGCTTGAGCCCGCGTCCCGAACCGATAGGCGCTGCGAGCGGCATCACGGTCGCGCAGCCGGCCGCCTCCAGCTTGCGCTGCAGGACCGGATCCGGCAGGACGTACGGCAGGACCGTGAACCCCTCCTCGACGAGCTGCGCAGCCGCCTGCAGCGTCTGCTCGCCGTCCGGGAGCAGGTAGCGCGGGTCGGGGATGACCTCGAGCTTGATCCAGTCGGGCAGGCCGCCGGCGCGGGCGAGCCGCGCGACGCGGACGGCCTCGTCGGCCGTCTGGCAGCCCGCAGTGTTCGGGAGCAGCCCCACGCCGTCCGGCAACCAGTCGGTGATCGCCTCACCGACCTCGTCCAGGTCGATGCGGCGAACCGCGACGGTGACCAGCTCGCAGCCGGAGGCGACGACGGCGTCGCGCATGACCTCGAGGGACGGGTACTTGCCCGTTCCCGTGATCAGCCGCGAACGGAATTCCCGGCCGGCGATGACGAGTGGATCGCTCACTGCTTCCCTCCCTGCGCTGGCATGACCCAGATCAGGTTCTGCGGTCGCGCGCCTCGTGGCCGCCTCTCAGCCCCCGTCAGGGGCTCCCGCGCCGCAAGCGTAGCCTACGACAGGGCCTCGAGCGCCTTGCGCACCCGCTCCAACTTCTCCTGCAGCTCGAGCGTGCGTGAGAGGTCGCCGTTCGTGCGGGCGAGCTGCCTGCGGAGGTCGCGCTCGGTGAGGCGCAGAAGGAGCTCCTTGGCCGTGCGCTCGTCGATCTTCTCGGCGACGGCGCGCGCGTCGAGCTCCGCGATCAGCGACACGAGCTCCTCCGCAGGCTCGCCGCCGTGGACGAGCTGGGCGCGGAGGGCGCGGTGGCGCTCGGAGTCGAACGCCTCCGGCTCGAGCTCGGCGAGCGACGGGACGAGCTGCGGATGCGCGATGCAGCCGGCGAGCGTGTCCCGCTCGAGCCGGTCGCCCGCTTCGAGCAGTCTCGGCGAGAGCGCCCCGGCCCGTCGCCGTCGTGCTTGCGCGTCGCGCCTCGTCTGGAGGTCTGCCGGTTGGATCCGAGCGATCGTTCGCGAGTCGCCGGCCTCCTGCCGGTCGGGCGAGTCTCGAAGGCGATCCAGGATCTCGCGTGACTGCTACGTATTTCTTCTGCGGATCAGCGGCGACGCGATCTCGACCTGGACGCGGTAGAGAGCGAACGGCTGCGGCCCAGCCGAGGCGCTCGCTCGAAGCCTGCCGCGAGGTCGGCCGGGTCGGAGCCGACGGGAAGCGTCACCACCTTGATGGCGAAGCCCTGGTCGGCCGCGAGCTCCATCCCGCGCAGCGTCGCCGCCTCGCCGGCCGCGTCGCCGTCGAAGCAGAGCCAGAGGTTCCGCGTCAGCCGCGAGAGCTGCCGCAGGTGCCGGTCGGTGAGCGCGGTGCCCATCGACGCGACGACGGGCTCGAGCCCCTCCTGGCGCAGTGCGATCACGTCGGTGTTCCCCTCGACGACGACCGCACGGTCCTGCTTCGCGATCGCCCCGCGCGCCAGGTCGAGCCCGTACAGGATCGCGCCCTTCTGGAACAGATCGCTCTCCGGCGAGTTGACGTACTTCGCCTGCAGCGGGTCGTCCTCGCGCAGCTTGCGCGCCTGGAAGCCGAGCACGCGGCCGCGCGCGTCGGCGAGCGGGAAGACGATGCGCTGCGTGAAGTAGTCGTTGCCGCGGCGGTTGACGAGCCCGGCCGTGAGCAGCTCCTCGTCCGTGAACTCGCGCTCGCGGGCTTTCTGCGCCAGCGTCTGCCCACCCGGCGCGAACCCGAGCCGGAACGCACGGCAGATCTCCTCGCCGAGTCCGCGGCCGGCCAGGTACGCGCGCGCGCTTTCGGCACCGCTCGACTCCCAGAGGCAGCGCTCGTAGAACGCCGTCGCCGCGGCGAGCAGCTCGCCGAGCCGGTCGCGCCGCCGCCGCTCGGCCTCGATGCGCGGCGACACCTCCTCGTACTCGAGCTCGACCCGGAAGCGGTCGGCGAGCCACTCGACCGCCCCGGAGAAGTCGAGGTTCTCCGTCTCCTTGACGAACGAGATCAGGTCACCGCCCGCGCCGCAGCCGAAGCAGTAGTAGAGCTTGTCGACGGCGTTGACCGAGAAGCTCGGCGTCCGCTCCTCGTGGAACGGACACCGGCCCGTGTAGCGCGCGCCGGCCTTGCGGAGCTGTGTGCGCGCGCCGACCACGTCCAGCATGTCGCCGGCCGCCTTCACGGCCTCGACCGACTCGGGCTTGATCCGCGCCACGAGGTCTCCGGCTAGCCCAGCGTCTCGACGTAGGTCAGCGCGAAGCGGTCGGTCATCCCGGCAACGTAGTCGACGGCGTCGTCCACGGCATCGCCGCGCGCGATCACGTGGTCGAAGATCCGGCGGATCACCTCGCGCGCCCGGCGGTGCTCGGGCTCGACCTGCGGGCCGAGGTAGACGCGGTCGAACATGAACGCGCGCAGGGAGAGCATGGCCTCGCCGACCTCGTTCGACTGGCGGATGTCGCCCGCCTCCGCGGACGTCTCGACGAGGTCGTGGACGAGCCGGTCGATCCGCTTGCCGCCGGTCGGGCCGAGCAGCTCGATCTCTGCCCGCGGCAGATCGGCCTCGCTCAGGATCCCGAACCGGATCGCGTCGTCGATGTCGTGGTTGATGTAGGCGACCCGGTCGACGATCCGCACGATCTTCCCCTCGAGCGTGGCGGGCTCTCGCTCCCCCGTGTGCGTGAGGATCCCGTCGCAGACCTCGTGGGTGAGGTTGAGCCGCCGGGCGATCGCGAAGGACTGCTCGTTGTGCCGGAACGGCCGGTCGAAGCGCTCGCGCAGCACCTCGTCGAGCGCGTCCTCGCCGGCATGCCCGAAGGGCGTGTGGCCCATGTCGTGACCGAGCCCGACCGCCTCGACGAGATCCTCGTTCAGCCGGAGGGCACGCGCGACGACCCGCGAGATCGCGGACGTCTCGAGGGTGTGCGTCATGCGGGTGCGGTAGTGGTCGCCGACCGGGTCGATGAAGACCTGCGTCTTGCCCTTGAGCCGTCGGAATGCCTTCGAGTGGACGATGCGGTCGCGGTCCCGCTGGAACGGCGTGCGGAGGGCGCACTCGTCCTCCTGACCGTCCCGTCCACGGGTCTCGTACGACCGAACGGCGAGCGGTGAGAGCGCCTGTTCCTCGAGATCGCGCGCGCGCTCGGCGAACGAATCGGCCACGCGTCCCGTCGTCTTCGCCATCGTGCCAGCGTACTCAGGGAACCGGGGGCGCGGAGCACGCGCCGACCGCCGCGCCGGGCGCTGCGGCGAGCCTCGCCCACGCAGCGGCGGACGTGATCGGGAAGTCGTAGAGGCTGTATCCGACGGGCTCGCAGCGGGCGACGGCGTCCATGAACCCGAGCACGTCCGCGGTCGAAGCGGCGCCCGCCACGCCGCCGATCACGTGCACGGGGACGTCGGCGCCGGCTGCGGCGCGAAGCAGCGCCACGCTCCGCATCACGTAGCGGGCGCTCGCGGCGCGTCCGTGCACGCGGTACGTGGAGTACGCCATCGGGAGGAAGACGTCGAACGACTGCGCGAGCGCCGCGTAGGGAAAGTCGGGCCAGTACTTTGGATGGTGCTCCATCCCGACCGCCGAGGGCACGATCGCCCCGAGCGGATAGGTCGCGCCGACGGCGTTCCGGAGGCCTGCGGAGAGCGCTGTGAGGCGTGCGCTCCGGAGCGGTACGGAGCGCACGTCGCTCGCCTCGACGTCGAGCGCGAAGGAGTCGAAGCGCCCGCCGGTCTGCGTCCGGAACCGAACCGCGGCGAGCACGCGCCGCAGGTCTCGCGTCGGGTAGAGCAGCGTCGGTAGGTACCAGGCCACGACACGTAACCCGGCGCGGTGAGCGGAGTCGACGAGCCGCCCGAGCTGGCCCGGCCGGACGACGTCGGTCGGCTGATGCGAGTTGCCGGTCTCGAGGAAGATCGTCCTGACGCCGTGGCCGGCGATCGTCTGCATCGTCTGGTCGGGCTGAAGCCAGTAGGCGCGGTCGTAGACGTCGAGCCACGTGCCGAGTCCCGCGTAGGCGCCGAGATCGCGCGAACGGGACGCGTCCGCGGTGCCGGCGGCCGCACAGACGGCGACGATCATGGCAAGGGCCAGGAGTCGAGCCAGGACGTGATTGTCGCAGAGAAGCGCGCGGCGTCAGATGATGATCGGAACCGTCCCGCCGTCGGCGCTCCAGGCGGAGCCGGTCACGTAGCTCGCGCGTTCGGAGCACAGAAAGACGACGACGGCGGCGATCTCCTCGGGTGTGGCGAGGCGGCCCAGTGGGCGTCCCGCGCCGACCTTCTCGAGGACCGCCTCGCGGTCGCCCCCCTGCTGGTCGGCAAGACCACCTTCGCCGAGCCAGGCCTCGGTCGCGGTCGGGCCAGGCGTGACGGCGTTGCAGCGGATCCCGTCCTTCGCATACAGGTCGGCGAGGAGACGGGAGAGCGAGAGAACGGCCGCCTTCGTCACCGAGTAGTGCGGCATCCCGGTCGACGGCCGCTTGCCGGCGGTGGACGACACGTTGACGATGGCGCCGCGGCCGGCACGCAGGTGCGGGAGCGCAGCCCGGGATGCCCGGACGTAGCTCATCACGTTCAGCTGCCAGTAGGCGTCCCACTCCTCGTCGGGCACCTCCTCGAACTTCGCCTGCCGCGCGATGCCGACGTTGTTCACGAGCACGTGCAGCCCACCGAGCGCACGGGCCGCGTCGGACACGGCACGTTCGGGCTCGCCCGGTTGCGAGAGGTCGGCGCGCACGTGGACGGCCTCGCCGACGCCCGGTGCCTCACCCCGGGCGCACGTCGCGACCCGTGCGCCCTCGGCGGCGAGCAGCCGCGCCGTCTCACGACCGATCCCGCCGGTCGACCCGGTCACGAGGCAGAGACGGTCGCGGAGGCCGAGATCCATGCGGGCGCTAGCGTACAGCCCGTGACCACGATCCTCCTCGCCCGTCACGGCGAGACCGACTGGAACCGCGACCTCCGCTTCCAGGGCCATGCCGACGAGCCGCTCAACGACACCGGCCGGGCTCAGGCGGAGCGGCTGGCCGCGTCCCTGCGCGACGAACGGCTCGCCGCTGTCTACACCAGCGATCTGCGACGGGCCACGGAGACCGCCGAGATCGTCGCGTCGGCGCTCGGGCTCACGGTCACGGCCGACCCGAGGCTGCGGGAGATCGACGTCGGCTCGTGGCAGGGACGGACACGCGCCGAGGTCAACGGCATCCGCTGGGATGGCGAGAGCTACGACGACCACCGTGCTCGAGCGGTCGCAGCCCTCTTCGGCATCGCCGCGGCGCATCCCTCCGAGCGCGTGCTCGTCGTCTCGCACGGAGGAACGCTCAGGCGGGTCCAGGAGGCCGCGATCGGAGAGTCGTCACCCGTGCTGGAAAACTGCGGCGTCTGGGCCGTGGCCGTCGAGGACGGCGAATTCCGGGCGATAGACTGACCTCTTCGTGGACGACTACACCAGCAAGTACAAGGGTGAGCAGGTGGAAGTCGCCCTGTTCGGCGGCGACTACCAGGAGGGCGTGCTCACCGCGTACTGCTCGATCGACGAGGTCGCCCACGTCGAGCTGAACGGGCACATCCTCATCCCGCTTCAGAACGTCGCCTCCCTGCACTGCTCGAGCCGGTGCGACGCGCCCGAGCCGGACTGGCCGCCGCGCGGCCTCGCCGAAGACGAGACCGACGAGAGTTAGCCCATGAGCGCGCTGGCGCCTGTGCGCAACGTGCTCAAGGCATGGCTCGTCCTGATCGTCCTGTGCGCGATCCTCGGTCTGATCGGGTACGGGATCGGCGGCGTGCAGATCGCCTCGTCGTTCGTGTTCTGCGGCGTCCTGCTCGGAATCGCGGCCTACGTGTCACTCGAGCGGGTCGTCCTCGGCATGGTGCGCGCCCGCGAGCTCTCGGCGCGCGACGCGCCCGACCTGCACGCGGCAGTCGAACGGCTCGCGCTGCGGGCCGGGATCGCGAAGCCGCGCGTGTACGTGATCGAAAAGGGGCCGCCGCTCGCACTCGCCGCCGGCCGCGGGGTTGCCTCGTCGGCGGTGGTCGTGACCGAGGCGCTCGCCCGGCTTCCGGCTTCGGCCGAGATCGAGGGCGTGCTGGCGCACGAGCTGGCGCACGTCATGCGGCGCGACGTCGTCGTCCAGGCAACGGCGGTCGTGCTGTCGGCGGTGATCGTCGAGACGAGCCGCATCGGCGGCTGGCTCGAGCGATCGCTCCTCTTCGTCCTCGGCCCCGTCGCCTCGGCTGTCGTGCACGCGCTGCTGTCGCAGAAGCGGGAGTTCGAGGCCGATCGGCTCGCGGCGACGCTCTGCGAGTCGCCGCACGGCCTCGCGGACGCGCTGATCCGGCTCGAGCAGGCCGCCGAGCTCGTCGAGTTCCAAGCGTCGACGGCGACGGAGCCGCTGTACACGATCAATCCCTTCCTCGAGGAGGGCGTGGCCGCGCTCTTCCTCACGCATCCGCCGGTCGCCGAGCGCGTCAGCCGGCTACGTGCCCTCGATCCCGATTGGCGCGACAAGCTGCGCGCGGCCTGAACACGCCGCGAAAAGAAGAAGGCCCCTTCCGGGGCCTTCGAAGAATTCGGCGGCGACCTACTCTCCCGGGGGCTTGCGCCCCGAGTACCATCGGCGCTGGCGGGCTTAACTTCTCTGTTCGGAATGGGAAGAGGTGTACCCCCGCCGCTATGACCGCCGAAACTGTCAAGGGGCGCGTGACCGCGCTCACCCTCAAAACCCCATAGCGACATCTAGGTGTTCTAAATCAAGACCTCGGGCAATTAGTACGGGTCCGCTGAACGCATTGCTGCGCTTACACGTCCCGCCTATCAACGTGGTGGTCTCCCACGGCCCTTACTCCTTCTAGAGGATGGGGAGCCTCATCTCGAGGTGGGCTTCCCGCTTAGATGCTTTCAGCGGTTATCCCATCCAGACGTGGCTAATCAGCAGCGCCGTTGGCACGACGACTGATACACCAGAGGTCTGTTCGTCTCGGTCCTCTCGTACTAGAGACGACTCCTCTCAAGCTCCCAACGCCCATGGTGGATAGGGACCGAACTGTCTCACGACGTTCTGAACCCAGCTCGCGTACCGCTTTAATGGGCGAACAGCCCAACCCTTGGGACCTACTCCAGCCCCAGGATGCGACGAGCCGACATCGAGGTGCCAAACCGGGCCGTCGATGTGGACTCTTGGGCCCGATAAGCCTGTTATCCCCGGAGTACCTTTTATCCGTTGAGCGACGGCAATTCCACTCTTAACCGCCGGATCACTAAGACCTGCTTTCGCACCTGCTCGACCTGTCTGTCTCGCAGTCAAGCTCCCTTATGCCTTTACGCTCTACGCACGATTTCCAACCGTGCTGAGGGAACCTTTGCGCGCCTCCGTTACATTTTGGGAGGCGACCGCCCCAGTCAAACTACCCACCTGACGCTGTTCCCGACCCGGATCACGGAATCGAGTTAGAAGCCCAGAACACGAAGGGTGGTATCCCAACGTTGGCTCCACGAGAGCTGGCGCCCCCGCTTCAAAGCCTCCCACCTATCCTGGACAACGTATCCCAAACTCCAACGTCAAGCTGTAGTAAAGGTTCACGGGGTCTTTCCGTCCAACCACGGGTACTCGGCATCTTCACCGAGACTACAGTTTCACCGGGTCCCTCGAAGAGACAGCGCCCAAGTCGTTACGCCATTCGTGCAGGTCGGAACTTACCCGACAAGGAATTTCGCTACCTTAGGACGGTTATAGTTACCGCCGCCGTTTACCGGGGCTTGGTTTCAAAGCTTCGTCCGAAGACTAACCTCTCCACTTGACCTTCCGGCACCGGGCAGGCGTCAGCCCCTATACGTCGTCTTTCGACTTCGCAGAGACCTGTGTTTTTGGTAAACAGTCGCTTGGGCCGTTTCACTGCGGCCGCCTCGAGCTCCGAGGCGAAAGCCTCTTCACTCTAATGCGGCGCCCCTTCTCCCGAAGTTACGGGGCCATTTTGCCGAGTTCCTTTTCGAGGGTTCTCCCGATCGCCTTAGTATTCTCTACTTGCCCACCTGTGTCGGTTTAGGTACGGGCACCACCCGTCTCCCTAGAGGATTTTCTAGGAGGCATGGCTTCAGGAACTTCGCCTTTGCAGGCTCGGCATCCCGTCTCAGACTTAATGCCCGGCGGATTTGCCTACCGGACGTCCTACGCGGTTACCCCGAGTCGACCAACGCTCGGGTTTCCCTAGCCTACCCCGTCCCCCCATCGGTGATAACGACGGAAGGTGGTACCGGAATATCAACCGGTTATCCATCGCCTACGCCTTTCGGCCTCGGCTTAGGTCCCGACTAACCCTGAGCAGATTAGCTTTACTCAGGAACCCTTGGGCATTCGGCGGAGAAGTTTCTCACTTCTCTTTCGTTACTCGTGCCAGCATTCTCACTTCCCAGCGTTCCACGCCGGCTTACGCCGACGCTTCGCAACCCTGGGAACGCTCCCCTACCACTCCGTCTTGCGACGAAGTCCGTGGCTTCGGTTCCTGGCTTGAGCCCCGTTACATTTTCCGCGCCCGACCACTTGACCAGTGAGCTGTTACGCACTCTTTAAATGATGGCTGCTTCTGAGCCAACATCCTGGTTGTCTTAGCGATTGGACATCGTTTCCCACTTAGCCAGAAATTAGGGACCTTAGCCGACGGTCTGGGCTGTTTCCCTTTTGAGTACGAAGCTTATCCCCCGCACTCTGACTGCCGCGCTATGGAATACCGGTATTCGGAGTTTGCCTGAGTTCGGTAAGCTGGTAGGCCCCCTAGCCCAAACAGTGCTCTACCGCCGGTACTGAACGCGCGACGCTATACCTAAATATATTTCGGGGAGAACCAGATATCTCTGAGTTTGATTAGCCTTTCACTCCGACCCACAGGTCATCCGAGCAGTTTTCAACCTACTTCGGTTCGGTCCTCCACGGGGTCTTACCCCCGCTTCAACCTGCCCATGGGTAGATCACTCAGTTTCGGGTCTACCTCCAACGACTAAATCGCCCTATTCGGACTCGCTTTCGCTTCGGCTCCGTTTCCTTAACCTTGCCGTTGAAGAGTAACTCGCTGGCTCATTATGCAAAAGGCATGCCGTCACAGGACAAGCCTGCTCCGACCGCTTGTAAGCACAC